>NZ_VOPY01000001.1:0-17500 GCF_007995095.1 Flavisphingopyxis soli
AACGCGAATTGAAAATCGAGGAATACTCGGTGTCGAACCGTGGGCTTCGGCCCAATCTCGTCGGCACGCCCGAACAGCTGATTGAGCGCATCGCCGCTTACGAGGATGCAGGTCTTGACCTGTTGCTGCTTCAGATGAGCCCCCAGGCCGAGGAAATGGATCGCTTCGCCGAGCAGGTGATTGCGCCAATGAAGGCGCGATAGCACTGGGAGTCAAACCCGCGCCGACGTTTGCTTAATGCCTCGAATCTGAACGCGCTTGGCGGAGATGTTTCCTATCCCCGGAACCCAATTGCCATCCAGTGACCGCAGGTCTTGTTGATAGCAAATTTCCTAAAATTCCGCAGATCGCAAAACCTAATTCGGCGCGACTATCACCACCCCGTCCTTCATTACGAAGTGGACCCGGCGCGTAGCGGTCACGTCGCGAAAAGGGTCGCCTTCCAGTCCCACAAGATCCGCAAGTAACCCCGGTTTCACCATGCCGCGGTCGGTAAGATGGAATGCCCGAGCATTACCCGAGGTCACAGCGACCATCGCGTCGGATGCGGGCATCCCTGCCGCGACCATAAGTTCTATTTCGCGGGCGTTTTCGCCGTGCGGGAACACGCCAACATCGCCGCCCACGCACATTAAGACTTTCGCGGCGAGCGCGTCGGCAAAGGCCTTCCGGCTGATCTGCACACTGGCGGGCGCGGGATCGTCTCCTGTCCATCCGCCATAGCGAGCGATTGCGTCGCCAGCGGCGAGCGTCGGACACAGCACGGTCCCCTGGTCGTGCATCATGCGAAAGATTTCTGGCGTGCCGCCATAACCATGCTCGATCGTGTCCGCGCCGGCTATGATCGCGCGCCGCATGCCTTCAGCGGTGGAGGCGTGGACCGCTACGGTTCGGCCCGCATCGTGCGCGGTCTGGACCGCAGCGGTCATCTCGGCTTGGCTGAAGGTCGGACGGCTTGGCTCGCCCGCGCCCCAGCGATAATCGCCATAAAGCTTCACCACATCCGCCCCCGCCGCGATCTGGCTGCGCACCGCCGCGACAATGCTTTCGACCCCGCTAGCCTCCTCCGCGCCCAACGGTACGACGACGCCCGGCTCAAAACCCTTCGGGCCGTAAGCTCCCTTGGCCACGATGGCGCGCGTGGCAGCGAGGATGCGGGGACCGGGGACGATCCCCCGATCGATCGCCTGACGCAGGCCGACGTCGGCATAACCCGCGCCTTCGGTGCCCAGATCGCGCACCGTGGTGAAACCCGCCTGCAACGTCGCGTTCGCGGCGACAACGGCGCGCGCGGTGCGCAACGCAAGCAGTTCTTTCAGTACCTGATCGTCCCACGCCGCTTCGTTATACGGATGTAGGAACAAGTGGCCATGTCCCTCGATCATCCCCGGGATCAGCGTTTGTCCCGGCAAGTCGATTGTCTGTGCACCAAGCGGCACGTCTAGCGCGGGACCGACAGCGACGATCGTATTGCCGGTAACGAGTACCTGCCAGCCCGGATGCGGGTGGGGGTCGAGTCCATCGAACACCTGTGCGGGGCGTAGCAACACCGATGTAGGTTCGGGGGTCTGCGCTGCGGTAGGCTCGCTGGCAATACCGCAAACCGCAACCAAACCCAGTAATGTCGCAAAGACTGATCGCATATTGTTTTCCCGTCGCGGCCTCGATAGCGTCCGCACATGGTTAGCCCCCCTCCCACGCTCCGCAACCCATTCCTTGTTCTTGCTCTACTGGCGGTGCCTTACACTGCGCACGCTCAGGTCACGGCGAGCGAGATAGACCGATGGCAGGCGGAGGCGGCTCAGGTCACGATCACGAGGGACGAATGGGGCATCGCGCATGTCCACGGGGCAAGCGATGCTGATGCGGTGTTCGGCGCGATCTACGCACAGGCGGAGGATGATTTTGCACGCATCGAGGCGAATTATCTCACCGCGCTCGGGCGCACCGCAGAGGCCGAAGGGAAAGAGGCGATCTGGGCCGACCTGCGTCAACGCCTCTATGTCGATCCCGTCGAGCTACAGGCCGCCTATCATAGCAGCCCCGCATGGCTGCATGCGTTGATGGATGCCTGGGCGGATGGCCTGAATTATTATCTCGCAACACACCCCGAAACCAAACCAAAGGTGCTCACCCGGTTCGAACCCTGGATGGCACTTTCGTTCACCGAAGGAAGCATCGGCGGCGATATCGAACGGATTTCGCTTTCCGAACTCGCCAGCTTCTATGGCGAGCAAAAAGTGGCGATGACCGACGAGGAGCTCGGCCGGCGTCCGCGTGAGCCGCGCGGATCGAACGGCATCGCGATCGCACCCGCGAACACTGTCGATGGCAAGGCGCTCCTACTCATCAACCCGCACACCAGCTTCTATTTCCGCAGCGAACTGCAGATGACAAGCGATGCCGGGCTCAACGCATACGGTGCATCAACCTGGGGCCAGTTTTTCATCTACCAGGGGTTCAATCAAAACGCGGGCTGGATGCACACATCTTCAGGCGTGGATGTGGTCGATGAATTCGCCGAGACGATATTGGAGACGAATGGCAAGGCGTTCTATCGCTATGGCAAAGAAACGCGGCCCGTGACCCGCGCTCCCGTCTCGATTGCCTATCGGCTTGACGACGGATCGACGGGTGAACGCTCGTTCGAGGTCGCGCGCACGCATCATGGCCCGATCGTTGCCGAGCGCGACGGCAAATGGATCGCAACCGCGCTGATGTGGCGACCAATCCCGGCGCTCGAACAAAGCTGGCTGCGCACTAAGGCGACCGATCTCGCGAGCTATCTGGCCGTTGCGGGGCGGCAGGCCAATTCCTCCAACGACACCATCTTTGCCGACGCCAAGGGCGAGATCGCTTACCTCCATCCGCAATTCGTCCCGCTACGCAGCGATCGGTTCGATTACACCCGTCCCGTTGACGGATCGGACCCGGCGACCGACTGGCAAGGCCTGACCCCGCTGGACGATCTACCCCGCGCTATCGATCCGGGCGTTGGTTATGTCGTGAACACCAACAATGCGCCATGGACCGCGGCGGGCGCGGAAAGCCCGAAGGCCGCGGATTTTCCGGCTTATATGGACACGGCGGGGCAGAATGCCCGGGGGGTTCATGCCGCGCTGCTACTAGAAAACCGCGCCGATTTCACCGCGCAAGAGCTGATGACGGCAGCGTTCGACAGCTATCTTCCCGCCTTCGCTACGCTGATCCCTGGGCTGGTCGCCGCCTATGATGCGTTACCGACAGGCGATGTCCGGCGGGAGGAACTGGCGGGGCCAATCGATCTTCTGCGCGGGTGGGATTATCGCTGGGGCACGGCGTCCGAGCCGACCTCGCTGGCGGTGTTCTGGGGCGATACACTGTGGCGCGAGGTTGGCGAATTTGCACGCGCCGAACGGGTTAACGTGCCGGACTATATTGCGACGCGAGTGACAGCAGAGCGGAAACTCGCGGCGTTGCAAAAAGCGGTCACTCGGCTCACGCGCGACTTTGGCAGCTGGCGCATTCCATGGGGCACCATCAACCGGTTCCAGCGGCTTGACGATGCCATCACGCCGCATTTCGATGATGCGAAGCCCAGCACCCCTGTCCCCTTCACCTCGGCACAATGGGGCAGCCTCGCCTCGTTCGGAGCGCGCACATATCCCAACACCACGCGCTATTATGGAACGAGCGGCAACAGCTTCGTCGCGGTGGTCGAATTTGGCCGTAAGGTAAAGGCATGGGCGGTGACGGCAGGCGGCGAAAGCGGCGAGCCCACATCACCTCATTTCGCCGACCAGATCGATCGCTACGCAACCGGCAATCTGAGGCCGGTGTACTTCTACCTCGATGATCTAAACGCGCATGTGAAGCTGAGATATCGACCCGGTGATCGGTAGGGTGCAGCTTCTCGCTGAAACAGGCGGACGCGATCGACGGTTCTGAAGGGACAACTGAAACGTCCGGTCCGATGACCGGTATTGTGGGGGCATTGCTTTGTCAGAATACCGGTCTCGCCCCAGCGGGCGCGTCATTCACCTAAGCCGACGCTCATGGCCTACAAAGATCGCGTCAAGTATTGGCTTTACGTTCTTCGGGCCCGATCCCAAACAGCCTCTCCGCGTTGACGAGAAGCCACGCGGGTAACGGCCGCGACCGGCGTGCGGCTAGATCGAAGCAAACGGTGCGCGCAGTCAAAGTTGCGCACAGTCGTTCGTCTGACCGAGCGAACAATCGCAGCTCGGTAGTGATTGAGCTGCGACCCAGTGCAACGACGCGCCCATCGAGGCGAATGAGGGCGGCGACGGCCAATTCAGAACGGTACTCGATCTCGTGACGAACATCGGCCCAGCCCTGCTGTGCGGCTTGCCCCGCCTCGGAATCATATCCGAGCTCCGCCATCATCTGATACGAAGCGTCATCGAAGAAGCCGAGATAGTTCCGCGTCGTCAGATGCCCCATAGCGTCGCACAGCCAGGGATGGACGACGCCAAAACCGCAAGTGACATACGTGTCAGCCATGTTTGCCGACCTGCCAGCCATGCGTCGCAATTGTCGATTGAGCGAAATTGAGCGCCGTCGGTTCGAGGGGTATCGCGAGGCTGTCATTCCAGCGATTGAAGAAACCATACATCGATATAACAGCCAGCAATTCGACGATCTCCTCGACGCTGTAATACGACTTTAGTGTGTGAACATCTTCGTCGCTGACCCCTGAGGGAGACTGGCCGGCCAGCTGTGCGAACCGCAACGCCGCGCGCTCGGCCTCGCTGAACAAGGGACTTCGCTCATATTCCCATACTGCCGCGACCTTAGCGGAATCGCCGCCGCCTGCCGCATTGCTAGCCGTATGCGCCGAGCAATATTGGCATCCGGCTGACATGCTGGCGAGATAGCCAGCCAGATATTTGAGTTCAGTGGGAAGCGAGCCGGCACCCATCACCGCCTGCCACATCCCCAGCGTGGCGCTCAGAATGTCGGGTCGGTATCCGAGCGTGGCGACGCTGCCGGGCAGCTCAGCAAAATCCGCCAGGAACGGCGATACGTCGACGCCGCGATCGCGCAGTTCGTCGATGGTCAATGGCGTGATCCGAGACATACTAGCCCTCCCATTCGGCATTACCATCGACTCCGATGATCTGGCCCGTGATGTGATGTGCGGCATCCGAGGCGAAGAACCACGCCATTTCACCGATCTCCGCCGGCTGGATTTTGGTCCGCAACGAAATATAGCCGAGGGCTGCGGTCTCGACTTCGGACACACTGCGGCCGCTTTGATCGGCAATGCGATGCATAATGCCGCGCATTCTTTCGGTATCCATGAAACCCGGACGGATCGCATTTACACGAATTCCTACCGGCCCCAATTCGCGCGCCAGAGTTCGCGTCATCCCTTCCAGCGCATATTTGGACGCGATGTAGGCCGCACGCCCCGGCAGACCGGTGACTGTTGACGCAGTCGAAATGTTGATGATCGTGCCAGTGCCGGCTTCGCGCATCGCGGGAACGACAGCCCGGATCGTGTGAAAGGCACCATGCACATTGACCGCAAAGCAACGCGCCCAATCATCGGGATCATTTGTCTCGATGCCACCGACCGGCCCCGCCACGCCCGCGTTGTTCACCAGCACGGATATCGGCCCCGCCTGCGCGATCATTGCGTCTACCGCCGCGACATCCGAGACATCAGCCTTGATCGCCACCAACCCGGGAAGTTTTGTGGCCGCCCTGTCCAGCGCGACCTGGTCGACGTCGCACACGATCACCTGGTCGCCGCGCGCCATGAACATTTCGGCGATTGCCAACCCGATGCCCGCAGCGCCGGCCGTAATTAGAGTGGTCCGCCCAGTCATGCCATCGCTTCCCGGGCTTGCGCGGTATCAGCGCCAAGTACGCTGCCGTCGGGACCGATCACCACGCCATAGATTGCACGTGCGCGATCAATGCTGATCAATCCGCCGCTGACGTCCTCCGCGACCTGATCAGCGTCTCGGCCGGAAGGCGGGCCATAACCGCCGCCGCCACACGAAATTGCGATAATACGTTCGCCCTGCCCAATGCTGACCTGCGCGCAGGCCTCGAGAGGCTGGCGAGCACCGTCACGGTCCACGAGATATTGATCCGCGCCGCCGCCCTGACCGCCGCCCCGTACGCCGACCGGAGGGTTGCAATGACCATCCGATAGATAGCCGATATCGATATCGGCACCCAGAGGACCGAACTCGACCACTGTCGACGGTGCCCCCGTTGTCGTGCCGGCACCTTCGGTATCGGGCAGAAATGCTCGACTATAGACCACGATCGGCTGTGACAGCTCGGCAAGCTCTACCCCGTCGATGCAGCATAGGCCGGCATTGCCGACATGGCCAATGGTCCACCACGCATCGCTGGCAGGCCCGGCCGCGCCGCCGCTCATCGCCAAAAACATCTGGTTGACGAATGGCTCACCTGTGCGCGGGTCGATGCCCGAGACCACGCCTGCTGATGGTGCGATGACCGATCCGACTTCGGCCATTCCGAAGCCCTCGCCCAGCAATGCCATACCGGTCTGCACGCTGTTCGCGACCCGGTCGGCGATGTTGGTGGTTGCGGCCGAACATGAGAACGGATGCACGGGTATCCCTGCAATGCAGCCCTCACGCAGCGCCACCTCGATACGACGGAACGATCCGGCATTTTTGGGCACACGATGATCGATGCTGTTGAACACTCCGATCATCGCGGCGGTCCGCGCGCAGGCCTCCGAAAGATTCATGCCGCACGGCAGGCAATCTGGATTGTCGGTCAGGTCGACCGCGACCTTGCCCGCGACCGGATCGACGTCGATCCGCGCCGTAATCTTCAGTCCCTCGGCGGGCAGGCCAGGAAAGGGATCATGCACGCTCGATCCGATGACCGAACCCGCAGGCAGCTTGCCAATCGCGTCCGCCATCAGCGTTTCGGAATAGTCGAACCACTGGCTGGCAAAGGATTCGATCCGGTCCCAGCCGATTTCACCGGCCAGTTGCGTCAGCGCCTTTTCGCCGATCCGCGCCGCGCCGATCGTCGACAGATAATCGCCATGCCACTGGCGCGGAACGCGGATGCGCATCTGGCACATGCGAATGATATCATCGATGTCCTCCCAGTTGCGCTGGACCTGCACGCCCGGGAAGATCAGCGCGCCCTCGTGATAGACGTCACGCGCCTCGGCCATATAGGTCGTCGGCTGCGAATTGCCGATATCGGCCTGATGCGCCTTTGCGAGTACGGTGAAACGATGGTTGCCCTGTTCGTCCATCACGGGTGCGATGACTGTCAAATCGGCCGGATGCGAGCAACCATGATAGGGAGAATTGTGCAGGAATGCATCGCCAGCCTTTTGATTGGGATGGAACTGCGCGATCGACCGCGCCATCAAATCGGGACCCGACAGAACATGGATCGGCAGGCTATCTGCGGCCGTCAAGAGTTCGCCATCACGCGTCAGCAGGCAGCAGGAAAAATCGCGTGCGCGGTTGAGCACGCCCGACCGACCGGTCCGCAGCAGCGTGTTCGACATCTTGCGAACGATGCCGTCGAGCTGACTGCGCAACACCGCCATTTGCGCCCCATTCATTGTGGGAGCTTGGGCAACAGCTTGGTTCATCGTCATGCCTCGATCAAAAGTGCGCCAGCGGTTGACCGGCGAAAGCGCGCCGGCGGGTCGACCACGACGGTGGTGAAGGGGGATTCGATCAGCGCCGGCCCCGCGAAATCGGTATCCGCCGGGACCGCATCCCAACGCAGTACCGGGGTTTCGACCCAGCCCTCGGCGGCGAAATAGACGCGGCGCGTCCGCGCCGGGCCGTCTTCGAGCGCCACCGATTTGAGCAGGAAGGGTGCATCAGGCCGCGCGGGGCAGCGGACGCGGGCGCGAAGCCCGATCAGCTCAACCTCGGATGCCTCGTCGCGGATTGTGAAGATTTGTTCGTGCATAGTATCGAATGCGGCGCGGAAGTCGGCGACATCGGCATCGGTGTCGAAGCGTGCCGATAGCAAGGGCACGTCGATATCCCAGGCCTGCCCTTCATAGCGCGCCTCGGCGATGAACTCGGTAGTTCCCGCCAGCCCGGTCCGCGCAGCAAAGCCATCGGCCTGATCGCGCAATTGGCCGATCGCCGCATTGACGCGCACCCGATCGAACGCGGCGGTAGAGGTGTGCGCAGTCGCGGCAAATTCACTGGCTATATCCGAAATCATCGCACCGGCCGCGCTCATCGCCGCGCCGGTTTCGGGGATCAGCAATCGCCGACAGCCCAGCCGACGGGCAATGAAGACTGAATTCAGACCCGCCGCGCCGCCGCCGCCGATCAGCACTGCCTCTGCGGCGTCAATGCCCTGATTGACCGTCAGTTCCTGGATCGCCTGAACCATATTTTCGGTCGCAAGGTCGAGGATACTCCATGCCGCTTCTTCGACGCTGGTTCCCAGCCGTCCGGCAATGTCGCGTTGGATCGCGGCAAAAGAGGCGGGGGCATCGAGCTGCATCGTGCCGCCGAGGAAGTAATCGGGATCGAGATAGCCCAGCACCATGCACGCATCGGTTACGGTCGGTCGGGTGCCGCCGCGGCCATAACAGGCCGGTCCCGGCGTCGAGCCAGCGCTGTCCGGCCCAACATGGAGCAACCCAGCCGCGTCGAGCGACGCGATGCTGCCGCCGCCCGCGCCGACGCTTTTCACGTCGACCGAAGGGTAGCCCGCAAGGTGGCCGCGATAGGGTTCGCCGATCCACAGATCGCGCGTCATCGGAATCCGGCCGTCGCTGACCAGACTGATGTCATAGGTGGTGCCCCCCGTATCGGCGACGATCGCGGTGCGCCAGCCGCCTTCGCGTTCGGCATAATGCTGGCCCGCAACCGGGGCCATCGACGGTCCGGAATTGATGATCTTGATCGGCGATCCCGCGACTTCGGCCGCTTCGACCATGCCGCCAGCGCTGGTCAGCACCATGACCTTACCGTCAAAGCCTTCGCTCTTCAGCCGTTCCGACAGGCTGCCCAAATAGCGCGTCATCAACGGCTTCAGCGACGCATCGATCGCCGCCGACGATGCGCGGCGGAATTCGCGGAGCGTTGCGTTGACCGCGTGCGACAGGCTGTACGGCACGCCCGGCAGATGAGCTTCGATCAATTCACCGATCCGCAGCTCATGCGCGGGATGCACTGTCGACCACAGCAACACGACGGCCACGGCCTTCATGCCTTGAACACGCATCTGTTCGAGCGTTTCGATTACCGCGGCTTCGTCAAGCGCTGTCAGTATGGTCCCGTCGGCCAGGACGCGTTCTGGCACCTCGAAGGTCAGCTCTCGCGAGATGTAAGGCTTGGGATAAGGAATCGTGTGGTTGAACGGTTCGGTTCGGCCGCCCTCGCGAAACATCAGAATATCGCGGTGACCGGCTGAAACGATCAGTCCAGTGCGCGCAGCGCGGCCGGTAATGATTGCGTTGATCGCGTGGGTGGTGCCGTGAATGAAGCTCTCCGCGCGGCCTAGCAGTGTACGTAGCGTTAGGCCGCGCGCCTCGGCTGCAATAGCAAGCGCCTCAAGCACACCTGCTACGGGATCAGACGGGACGGTTGAGGCCTTGTGCAGGGTGATCGAACCATCATCGTCCTCCACAACAAGGTCGGTAAAGGTGCCTCCAGTATCTGTCGCGAAGCGCATCTTAGAAACCCACCGCGTCGGCACCCTTGAGGCCCAGCATCTCGCGCGCCTCGTTCGGCGTCGCGACTTCGATGTCGAGCGCGTCGAGGATGGTGCGCAGCTTGAGCACCTGTTGCGCGTTGCTCGTCGCCAGCTCGCCCTTGCTGATGTATAGGCTATCTTCCAGCCCGACGCGGACACTGCCGCCGACGAGCGCGCACTGCGCGAGGAACTTCATCTGAGGGCGGCCCACAGCGAAACATGACAGCATATAATCGTCACCGAACAGGCGATCGGCGGTCTGTTTGAACATCATGAAATTTTCGAGATCAGCGCCGATCCCGCCGAGGATCCCGAAGATGCCCTGGATCAGGAACGGCGGCTTGATCAGCCCCGCGTCGGCGAAATGCTTGACGGTGTAGAGATGACCGATGTCATAGCATTCATATTCGAACCGTGTGCCATGACCCTGGCCCAGTTCGACCATGATCCGTTCGATCAGCGCGAAATTATGGTTGGCAGGGAAACGCTTCGAACCGAGCATCAGCTCGCGCTCCCAGTCATGCTTCCAGTCGAATTTGTCGGCCAGCCCGAAGAAGCCGAAGTTCATCGACCCCATGTTGAGCGAGGTCATTTCGGGGCTGGCGCGCAGAGGGCCGGCCATCCGGTCTTCCTCGCTGAAACCCGGCGCGCCGCCGGTGGTGATGTTTACGATCGCGTCGGTGGATTGCTTGATCCGCGGAAGAAACTGCATGTACAGTTCGGGGTCGGGCGAAGGCCGACCGTCTTCGGGGTCGCGTGCATGCAGGTGCAGGATCGCAGCGCCAGCTTCGGCGGCGGCGATCGCTTGCTCCGCGATCTCGCTCGGCGTGACTGGAAGATAGGGCGACATCGACGGGGTATGGATCGATCCAGTCACCGCGCAGGTAATGATGGCCTTGCCGGTCTTACGCATGGGAAACTCCTGATTGGGTCAATTGGCGGCGGCGGTGAGCGCCGCGGTGCGTTCAAAGGGGCGTCGGCTGGCTAGCGCGAGGGCGATGGCAATGGCGGCAACACAGACGATAAGGATCATAAGCGCCTTGCCCAGCTGGAGCGGGCCACCGGCGAGATCGGTGGATAGGCCAACGAGCGCCGGGCCGATGCCGATGCCGACTAATGTGACGACGGCCAGGAACATCGAGGTCAAGATACCTCGCAGGCGGTCGGGCGCGAGCATCTGAAGGCCGGCGAGGGAAGCCGGTGCGGCCAGCGTGACAAAGAAGCTGAGCAGGCCATAGGCAGCGAGCGACAACGGTAGCTTGTCGCTCATCGCGAACAGTGCGACGCTAGGGATCGCGCCTACCATGCCGATCACAATCACGGGAGCTGCTGGCGAGCGCGAGCGGCGTTTCTGAAACCAGTCGGTGAGCGCGCCGCCGCTTAGATGCCCAAGTGGCGCTGCAAGCAGCGTTACCGAGCCCACGGCGACACCGGCCTGCGATGGCGTCAGGTCGAAGAAGCGGACGTAGAAGGAAGGTGCCCAAGCTGCGATCGACTGGATCGTCAGCACAACCAGCGCCGATGCAGCGGTGTGGAGGAAAAACGCTGCGCGATGACGCACTACATATCGCCATGCATCAGCGATGCCCGGCTTCGCTGAAATTGGGGAGGCCGCTTCGCGCGCCGGTTCGCGCACGGTGAGCATCAAAGTTGCAATTACGATACCCGGTATCGCCATCAGGACGAACGTTCCCTGCCAGGGAGCAAGTTTGGTTGTGCCGCCGATCGACAGACCTCCGGCCACGGTGAGCATCGCAAGGACCGCGCCGCCGCCGATCAGTGCTGCGCTCTTACCTAGAGAAGCACCGGTGGTGAACAGCGACACTGCACGGCCAAGCTGGTGACGGGGAAAATATACAGCGAGTAGCGACATCGCCGCGGGCACAAGTGCCGCCTCTCCGAAACCGACACCAATCCGCGCTGCGAATAGCCCGCCGTAGGACGTGGCCAGCCCGCACAAAGCTGTTGCGATGCTCCATATCAAAATACCCGCGACGATAAGGTTACGTCGGTTCACTCGATCCGCCGCGCGTCCCAAGGGGACCGCCACCAACGTGTAGAGAATGACGAAACCAGTTCCCTGCAACAGCCCCAATTGGGTATCGTTGATCGCGAGATCGGCTTTCAGCGGTTCCATCATCAGGCTCATCAGATAGCGATCGATGAACGAGACAAGATGCGCCGTCGCGAGCAGCAGTGCCACGTACCAAGCGTAGATCGGAGCCGAACGTACGGCTGCTTGGGGCGGGGCGGCGCTAGCCATCAACCGATCGCCGCCGATATGCCTTCATCGGCCAGCCACGTAGCGCCGTGCACCGGCCGCGCATGCTCCGACAGCAGGAACAGAATGATGCCGGCAATATCACTTGCGTCACTGAAAGTTGTACCGCTGGGAGTAATCTGCCGCATGCCTTCGGTCATTTCCGGATCGGCACGCACGGCCGCATTCATTGGCGTCGCGGTGTTGCCCGGGGCGACCGCGTTGACGGCAATGTTCTCGGGCGCAAGTTCAGCGGCAAGCGCGCGCGTCATCATCGCGACTGCAGCCTTGCTGGCACAGTACAGAGCAAAGCCCTTGATGCCCACGACGGCAGTCACGGATGCCAAATTGACGATCCGTCCACCCCCGCGGCGACGCATCGCCGGCACGGTTGCGGCAATTGCATTCCACAGCCCCGACACGTTGATATCGATCATGCGGGCAGCCGCCCCATCATCATCGTCATCGGCAATTGGGGTCGGATAAAAGACGCCCGCCGCATTGACCAACAAATCGACGCCGCCGAATGTTTGCTCAACCTTACTCACAAGGGTGGCGAGAGCATCGGGATCCCGCACATCGGCCGCGAGTCCGATCGCGCTGCCGCCAGCAGCGACAATGGCCGTCGCGACAGCTTCGGCCTTGTCAGCGCTGGTGCTGGCGACGACCGCAACATGCGCTCCGGCGGCGGCCAGCCCCTCCGCAACCGCCTGCCCGATCCCCGAACTTCCGCCCGTGACGATTGCGACCTTGCCTGTGAAATCAATGTTCATGCGTATACCGCCTCGGAAAGCGCGCGGCAGCGATCGCCTAACCCGCCGCCCTCGCACATCAGTGAAGGGCTATAAGAAAAGGCGATCCCATTTTCGGGGTCGGCGAAACCAAGAGAACCACCCGCGCCGGGATGTCCGAAGGCACGGGGATTGGGTCCCATCGGCGACATGTTTGGTTCGTTTAGGAAGAAACCGTAGCCATAACGGAAAATCCGATCAGTCATCTCGCATGTCCCGAACCAGCTTTCGGTGCGCATACGGTCTACTGTTTGGCGGCCGATCAGGCGAACGTCGTCGAGCGTTCCGCCCTCGGCCAAAGCAGCATAGATGCGCGCGACCGAACGCGCATTTCCGTGACCGTTGGTCGACGGCAGCAGCCCCGATCGCATCCGTTCGTCGTTGTAATGATCGTCGGATGGCGGCCGCATGCGCCACGCCCGGCCGAGTTTCGTATTGGGGTCGCGCGTCTGGACGAAGGTGTGGCTGTTGGGATTAGGAATGATATCCGCGATGCAATCCGGGTCGGCCCAGCTCGCCCCATAGCCATAGTCCACCTGCAGCGGACCGGTAATTTCCTCGCGCAAGAATTGGTCGATCGGACGACCATCAACACGCCGAACGAGCTCGCCGAAAAGATAGCCCGCGGTCGCCGAATGATAGCCATGCTTTTCGCCGGGTACCCACTCGGGTTCCTGACGCTCCAGCGCGTCGATCATCACCGCCCAATCATAGCCTGCGCCATCGGGCGCATGATCGGCATAGAGCAGCCCCGCCTTGCCAGCCAGCAAGGTGGCGACCGTGATCGCCTCCTTGCCCGCTTGACCAAAGCCCGGCCAATAATGGGCCACGGGCCGTTCGGGATCGATCATCCCCCGGTCGATCAGGATCCATACGCACAGTGCGGCCATGCCCTTGCCGACCGACATCATGCAGACGATCGTATTCCGCTGCCAAGGCCGAGTCTGTTCTAAATCGGCCCAGCCGCCCCAGAGATCTACCACCTTGCGGCCATGCTGATAGACAGCGACCGCGGCACCAAGCTCACCCCGTTCGCGAAAGTTGGCCGTGAAGGCAGTGCCAACTTTCGCAAAGTCTGGGTCGCACTGCCCGTCGATCATGGATGAGAGCGTCTCTCTCATGGTCAGAATTTTACTACTGCCCGGATCCCGTACGTACGTGGTTCACCGACGCGGCCGACCCGTCCAGATGCGAAGCTCGCGGTGCTGGTAACATATTCGCGGTCAGTAAGATTGCGGCCGAAAGCCATCAGTTCGAACTTATCCCCTGGGAATGTGTAGCCCACGCTGGCGTTAAGCAAGGCGTAGGCCGCCTGCGTATCCAACCCGGCATTTTCGGCCGTAAAAAATTGACGCGAACGGTAATTGTACTCACCACGAGCGAAGATAGAGCCGTCGCCAACATCTGTATTCAACTCGGCGAATACCGAATATGACCATTTTGGCGCTAAGTTCAGTCGATTACCCGAAGCATCGTAAGGAATATTGCCTGCCAGCAGCGCGGATGTGTAATTTTTGTAGCGTGCGTCGAGATAAGCAACGTTGCCGCCGATTCGCAGCCATCTGGCCGGCCGCAGCTGCCCTTCCAGTTCCATCCCGTCCACCTTCGCATCGGACGCGTTGGTGATGTCGACGACACCTGGCGAAAGGAACGACTGAACCTGCAGATCCGAATAGTCGTAATGGAACGCGGTCGCATTGAGGCGCATCAGGTTATTCAAAAGATCGAGCTTAGCGCCTGCTTCGTAGCTCCACAGCATTTCCGGGTCGAACCCCTGGTTGGGATTGCGGCTTGCGAAGTTGAAGCCGCCCGATTTGAAGCCTTTGGTCGCCGATGCGTAGAGCAGAACACCATCGGCGGGGCGCAGCTCGATGCCGAATTTCGGCGTCCATGCGTTGTAGGTATCTTCTACGCTGTAGGACAGTGGATTGCCCGCCAACGGAAGCCCGGTAATCAAGGACGTATTCAGTGCGTACTGGTCAAGGCGCTTCGTCTCGCTGGTGTAGCGAACGCCGGCCGTTACGGTCAGCCAATCCGTAAAAGCGTAGCTGCCCTGAGCGAAGCCCGCGAGCGCATCGGTATTGATCGTCGGCGAGAAGCCTGCGCGCACCGTCGGGAAGGTCGTGACGGCCGCAGCAACGTCGATGTGCTCGTTAAAATAATAAGCGCCGAGAATATACGTTAGTCCGCCGGTCGATCCGACCAGATTGAACTCTTGCGAAATCTGATGCTGATTCTCGAACTGATCTGTACGACGAACGTTTAGGGCGGTGCCATCGGTGTCTCCGACCTGCGTCAGGCGATTGGCGCGATATGCTGTCAATGACTTTAGCTGCATCCCTGGCATCAGGTCATAATTAATCTCTGCTGCGCTGCCCCACTGGCGGCGATTGGATGTCGGCCGGATATTTACTGCGATCTTGTGGAGATCGCTGATGACGCTGTTCGCTAACGGATCGGTCGTCGGCTGGAGCATCTTGATATAGCCGGCAAGCGCGTCGTCAGAATGCAGATAGTCTGTCCGAATGATGATCTCTAATGGAGTGCTAGGCGTAAAGCGAAGCTGGCCGCGAGCACCAATCGTCCGCTCGTTATCGGCATCCCCAACGCCCGGAACGACGTTTTCGAGATAACCGTCACGCCGCGATCCGATGATAGAGAAGGATGCAGCCAGCTTGTCCTCGACGACCGGCCCACTGACATAACCCTCGACGCGAGCGAAGTTGTAGCTGCCGTACGTCGCCTGCATCTTGCCTTCGAACATATTGCCCGGTTTACGACTGATGACGTTAATCGTGCCGCCGACCGAGTTGCGGCCATACAGGGTGCCCTGAGGGCCTCGCAGTACTTCAATTCGCTCCACATCGAGGAAGTTTGAAAGGTAGCTCGCCGGACGAGCGAGATAGACGCCATCGAGATGGATTGTCGACGATGGGTCAGAACCGCCGAACACGTTGTTCGATCCGATACCGCGAATATAAACTTGAGAGAACGACGCGTTCTGGGTCACCAGCAGGTTAGGAGTGACCGCCGCGAGATCGCGAATATCCTTGATTCCGGTCTTTTCCAGCATGTCAGCGCTGAAGGCAGTCACCGCCAAAGGAGTATCCTGCAGCAACGTAGCGCCCGTCTTGGTGCCGGTCACGATAATGGCGTCTTCATCGTCGACCGCACTTTGATCGGCAGTCGTTTGGGCTTGGGCCGAAACTCCCGTGAGTAGCAACGCTGCTCCAAATCCCAGCCTGGTTCCAATTTTACGCATCCCATTTCTCCCTAATATGGAGCGCACCATTTGGTGGCGTCGCCGATCAGGAAGAGAACATGAAATGCATAGGATATGCAAGAGATTGTCGACAATTAATTCAAGGAAGGCGTAGAAGGGGCGCGAAATGTGCCTTAGCAAGCTTTATCGTCGACGATCAGGATCCTCATTTGCGTCACCATCGAGCAGGAATGCACACCATTCGGCATGATAAAGCATGATCGTCTCAGCAGATTTCGCGTCACCGGCGAGGACAGCGTCGGTGATCCTCTGGTAATTGGCTACATATTTGGTGACGTGCCATTCGAGGTTGATCTCCGCCGTCAGCAGCCTGTTCCAATATTCGATATTCAGCGCGCGCAGCACGAAATCGACATAGGGTTTCTCCGCAATGGCATTCATCAGATAGTGGAATTCATTGAGAACCAGGAAGAAGCGAAAGCTGGGCGGAGTCTCATCGCCAGCCACCCGGATAGCCGACATTGCAGCCAAAATTCGCTCAACGTTATCATCGCGGTCGATGCGAAGGGCAGCTTCGCGCAAGCCAATCGCGGCAACTGGCGCGCTGACTTCGTAGACGGCGGCCAGGTCGCGGGCGCTCATCGGGCGAAGTATTGCACCGCGATCAGGCAGCAGTTCGACCAGCCCTTGTCCAGCCAACACGGCCAGCGCTTCGCGAACCGGCGCGCGACTAAATCCAAGGCGACTTGCAATCTCCGAAGCAACTATCCGGCTGCCTGGTTGAAGTTTACCGGCATCGAGCGACGCCATAATGGCTTGGTAGACGAGCCTCACCAGCGGCGTCTTCGTGGTGCCACCCGCATCCTGTTTGAGAGGACCGAAGGGAAGCGCACTCAAGCCGGCTCCATTTTGCTCGGCACCCTTGGAAGGTTTCTGATTACGGCTCATGCTTGGTTCTCTTTTTGTGCGGATAGTCGACAATCGCCTTATCGAGCCACGCACCGATCTGCCACAACTTCACGGAGAAAATAGGATGTCATTAGAAAACGGTTCATTTTTCGTCGCGCTCTCCAAAGTGTTACGCGAACGTGGTGAGCGCTCGGTGATAAGCGATGAAAAACGCTCTATGAGCGGTGTGCAATTGCTCGAGGGCGCAGAGCGCTGGGCCAGCGGCCTAGCCTCGCTCGGAGTTAAAGCCGGTGACAGGGTGGCCGTTCAAGCCGAAAAATCGCTTGAAATTGTCCAGCTATATCTGGCGACTTTGCGCATGGGAGCCGTTTATCTGCCTCTAAACGACGGATATCGCCCGAGTGAAGTTGAGTATTTCCTGAGCGATGCCGAACCTGCAGTTTTTGTCTGCAGTCCCGACAATGCCTCAAGCTACGCGGATATGAACGTCACGATCGCTACGCTAGACGGCGCAGGTGGCGGCAGCCTCGCAGATACAGTTGCCGGCCAAAATCCCCACGTCCCGCTCAGCCATGTCGGCGGGAACGATCTCGCCGCGATCATTTACACCTCAGGTACCACCGGCCGGTC
>NZ_VOPY01000001.1:25000-1338471 GCF_007995095.1 Flavisphingopyxis soli
CTCGACGCTGATCGTCATCCGCCTGCTCGATCCCGCCGACTACGGCCTCTATGCGATGGCGCAGGCGGTGTTCGTCTTTTTGAGCTTCCTCAACGGCTATGGCTTTGCCAGCTCGCTGATCCAGTCCGAAGAGGTCACGCCCAAGGCGCTGCGCCAGGCGTTCGGCATCCTCCTGCTGCTCAACGGGTCGCTCGCGGTGGTCCAGTATTTCGGCGCGCCGCTGCTCGCCGACTATTACGGCCAGCCGATCGTCACCGACCTCTTGCGCACCACCGCGCTCATTTACCTCGCGACGCCGTTCTTCGTGATTCCCGAGGTCGTGATGGCGCGCGCGCTCGAATTTCGCAAACAGGCGCTGGTCAATCTGATCGCGGCGATCGCCGGCGCGGTCACCGCGCTGACGCTCGCGCTCAATGGCTATGGCGTATGGACGCTCGTCTATGCGCCGATCGTCCTGTTCTGGACGCGCGCGATCGGGCTGACGATCGCCGCGCGTCTGCTCGTCTGGCCGAGCTTCGACCTGCGCGGGACGGGCAAGATGCTCGGCTTCGGCGGCGCGATCCTCGTCACCCAGTTGCTCTGGCTGATCCAGTCGCAGTCGGACATCTTCATCGCCGGGCGCAGCTTCGCCCCGCGCGAGCTCGGCCTTTATGCCGAGGCGCTGTTCCTCACCCAGGTGCTGATGAGCAAGTTCGTCCCCCCGCTCAACGAGGTCGCCTTCCCCGCCTATTCGCGGATCCAGCACGACATCGCCGCCTTGCGCGCGGGCTTTCTCAAGGCGATGCGGCTGGTCGGGCTCGTCACCTTCCCCGCCTATCTCGGCATCGTTGCCACCGCCGGACCGCTGATCGCGACGTTGCTCGGCCCCAAATGGATCGCGATGACGCCGCTGGTGCGAATCATCGCGCTGTCGATGCCGGTGATGACGCTGCAGATTCTCTTCTCGCCCGCGACCACCGCGCTCGGCCGTCCGCGAATTGCGACGCAGACCGCGGCGTTCGGTGCGGTTGCCTTCACCCTGGCCTTTTTGGTCGGCGTGCGATTCGGGGCGACCGGCCTGTCGATCGCCTGGCTGCTTGCCTCGCCCGCGCTGCTCGCGTGCACCTATTATCTGTCGCGCCCGCTGATCGGGTTCACGATTGGCGATATCTGGCGCTCGGCGCGTAGCGGCCTTGTTCCGGCGATCGCGATGGCGCTGATCGTCGCGGGCGTCGATCTGCTGCTCGTCGATCTGGTCGCGCCGCTAAGGCTGGCGCTGCTCGTTGTCGTCGGGATGGCCAGCTATGCCGGCCTGCTGTTCGCCTATGATCGCCCCGCCCTGGTCGACGCGATCGCGACATTGCGCGGGCGCACCGCCTGAACCGCCGCCGCGGCGCTTACACCGCCTGGATATACTGGCGCATGCCCTCGGCTTCGGCCTCGATCTTGTCGATGCGATATTTGACGAGGTCGCCGATCGAGACGAAGCCGCGCAACACGCCATCCTCGACGATCGGCAAATGGCGGATGCGGCGCTTGGTCATCAGCGACAGCGCGGCGAGTACGCCGGTATCGCTCGTCGCGGTCACCGCAGGGGCGGTCATCGCCTCGTCGACGGGCAGGTCGAACGCCGAATCACCCTTGGCGGCGATGCAATAGACGAGGTCGCGCTCGGAAAAGATGCCGATCACCCTCTCGCCGTCCATCACCGGCACCGCACCGATGCGGTGCTCGGCCAAGCGGGCGACGACCGCGCGGAGCTTTTCGCCACTTTCGGCAGAGATGATTTCGCCGCTACGGCCTTCCATGATTCGCGCAATCGTCATGCTTGCCCTCGCCTGTTGGTCGGTGTTGCGAACATGCTATCACGAAAGCGCAGGCAAGGCACGACCTCGCACGCACCACTTGCGCAATGCGCCGCGCGGGGCCAATTGGGCGACGTGACCCGCCCATCGAACCTCGACGATCCCGAATATGCCGCCTTTGCCTGGGCGCGCTATCGCCGCCTCATGCGCTGGATGGGCCTCGTCGCGGTCGCCTGCGTCGCGCTCGTGCTGACCGCGCTCTATTTCGAGACCGGCGATATCGGCCTCGGCGTCGTGCTGATGGTCGCGGGCGGCATCGGCGTTTCGGTGATGCTGATGGCGGCGCTGATGGGACTCGTCTTCCTGTCGAGCGGCACCGGTCACGACGAGGCGATCGACGATCGCCTCGAACAGGAAATCAGGGAGCATCACGACCTACCATGACCGAGAATGTCCGCAACTTGCCCAAGCGCTCCGATCCGATCCTGCGCGTCGTCCCCGGCCCGTCCGATATCAATTCGAACGGCCATATCTTCGGCGGCTGGGTCCTTTCCCAGATGGACATCGCCGGCGGCATCGTTGCCGCGCGCGTCGCCCAGGGCGCGACCGCAACCGTCGCGATCGAGGCGATGCAGTTCATCGCACCGATCGAATTGCGCGACATCATCTCGGTCTATGCGCATGTCGAACGCCGCGGCCGCAGCTCGATGGGGATCCGGATCGAAGTCGTCGCCACGCGCGAACGCGGCAGCCAGGAGGTCAAGGTCACCAACGGCCTGTTCACCTTCGTCGCGCTCGATGAAAACCATCGCCCGCGCGAATTGCCGCCCGAGACCGGCGTCGACGATTAATTCTTCGGCGCGCGATAGCGGTAGGTCAGCGCGCGCGTGGCATTGGCGGGCACCGTCACGATCCACGTCCGCACACCGTCCTTGCGAACGAGCTTGTCCGACAGTCTGTAAACGTCCGAGTCGGCCCCGCCGTAATTGAGCGCGACCTCGACCCGGCGCGGATCGGGATTGGCGTTGCTCACCGTCACGCGGAAACGCCCGTCTTCCTCTTCCTTGGCCGCGACCGATATCCCCGGCGCTTCGCCGATCTCGATATCGACCTCTTCGCCGATCGCGCGGTCGCGCATCTCGCCCATGCCGGCGAGCAGCCGCGCGTCGCCGACACGCTGGTAGAACGCCACCCCGCCCGACGGCAGCGGCACGCCCAGGCCATCCTTGGTCCGGTTCTGCAGGCGGATGACGTTGGTCGCGACGTCGTTGTCTTCGTCGTCGATCCACAGCTCCGCCTTGGCGATCCGCTCGAACGCGACCGCGTCCTTGGTGAGCAGCGCGACCTGCTTCTGCGCATTGGCCGCGATCGTCACCGGCATCGGCACGCGATAGAGCTTGAGGTCGCCGAGCTCCTCCTGCTGGGCGATGCGCGACCCGGTCACGACGACAATCTCTTCCGCGCTATCACGCATTGCCATTGGAGCGGGCGGGGGTGGCGGCGCCATGGCTTGGGGGGGCGGATATCGGTTGGTGTCGCTGTCCCAATCGTCGCGACCGCTGCCGATCGCCCAGCATTGCAGCGACAACTCCGGTTCAGGCGGATCGTCGACCAGATCCCGATAATCTTCCTCCTGGTTGAGATTGCCCGCGACCGCCTGCATCGCCGCATCGGGAAAACTCTCGCCGTTCGAATTGGCGACGGTCAGCCAGGCGAAAAGGTTCATCGTATTGCCCGCCGCATCGACCTCGGCGACATAGTTCGCGCCCCAGTCGAAGCCGGTGGCAAGATAGGTCAGCGTCACCGTCACGCGCTGCGCCGCGTGGCTGACGGTATCGACCGACAGCACCGGTACCGGCACCAGCCCGTCGGGCACGCGGTCATAGACCAGCCCCTCAGGCAGGCCCGAACAGCGCAGTGCCTCGAACCCGCTTGACGTCTGCAGCACGACCGCGCCGCCCGATCCCGAGCGGACGATCGCATCTTCCTCGCGCACCGCGCCCGTCACCGGGTTGGTCCGCTTGATCCTGACATGGTTGCCAAGCGTGCCGTCGAGCAGGCTGGCGGGGCCGAGCAGGTTGGCATCGCGATTCTTCTGCACCACCCCGCCGGGCAGGCCCGTTACCACCGCGCTGACCGCGACCATTCCCTCGGCAACGCCTTCGAAGCGCACGGTCGATTTTCCCGCCGGCAGTATCACCGTGCGCGTCTCGGTGATCAGCGCAAAACCTTGCAGCCAGTCGAGATCGACCTCGCCCGACGTCCGCCCCGGCTCGCGATAAACCGTCACGCTCACCGCCTCGGGCCGTTCGGACCGGACCATGGCCCGCGCGTCCTGCGCGGACGCAGGCTGGCCCGCCGCCAACGCGGCACCGACAATCATGATCAGCGGCAGGCGCATCGCTCCGCGCCCTAGTATTTCGTCTCGAAGGTCGCGGTGACGACCGCCTCGCCATTGGCCGGGACGGGCACCCGCCATTCGACGATGTCGGCGCTGACGCGCGTACTGGCGAGGCTTTCCTCGACGATTCGCGTCTCGCCATAGAGGCCGGTCTGCTGGAGGTCGGCGGTAACCGGCTGGCTCTTCGCGTTGGTCAGGACATAGCGCATCGTCGTGCGCCACTTGCTCGACGACAGCCGCTCGCGCTTTTCGACGGTGTACTGGACCTTGACGTCGAACGCGTCGCCGGTGGCGAGCGCCAGGCTGCTGCCCACCGGCGTGTGCGGGATCGCGCTTTCGCCGATGAACTGCGGATCGCCGCGCGCGTCGCGCATATAGAAACGTACCGTGCCCGCGGGCAGCGCATCGCCGAGCCCGCCATCGCGACTCGACGAGAACTTGATCACGCTCGAAAAGCTCTGCGGGTCGGCGGTGCTGCCAAGCCAGCCGACGCGATACTCATATGCCTTGCGCGCGGGCACCGATCGCACGTCGAGAAAGCTGACCTGCTTGGTCTGCGCATTGGCGATCGTCGTGCGATCCTTGAGCGGATAGATATAGAAATCGCCGAGCTGTTCGCGATCCGCGCTCTCGGTCCCGGCGCTGCGCACCGGCGGGCGCGGAGGCTGCGGCGCATAGCCGGGGCGATAGCCGCCCGACTGGGCGAGCCGCGGCGTCCCCGCGACAAGCAGCGTGTTGGCGTTGGTGAAGGTCGTGCCGGTGCTGTTGCGCAGCGTCACCCAGCCCTGGACGTCGACGGTCCCCTTCGCCTCGTCATAGAGCGAGACGTAATCGGCCGACCAGCCGAGCCCCTGCGTCAGATAGGCGAGCGTCGCGGGTCGCGCGCCGCTCCGCGCGCTGTCGAGCGTCACCGACAATGTCGGCTTGGCGCGCAGATTGGGCGGAATCTTGTCGAACACGACGCGGACCGGCTGGCCATCGTCGCGCAATATCTCGATCCGCTCGCCGATCTGGACGACGACGCCGCCATTGACCGCGAGCACCTTGGCGCGCTCGCGCGTTTCGGCGCCGGTTGCGGGGTTGGTGCGGATGAGCGTGATCGTGCTGCCGACCGCCTTGTCCATCAGCGCGTCGGGCGACAGCAGGTCGTAATCGAAATTCTGTTCGACGATGCCGGTATCGGCGGCCTCGAACGAGACCGTTTGCGGCATGATCTGCGCCGACACGTCGGGAAATTCCTGGCGCGACACGCCGCGCGGCAAATCGAGCCGCCGGATGTCCTGGATCAGCGAAGGGCCGTTATTATAGACGGTGACCGATACGTCGCCCTGCGCGCTCGGCCGCGTCGGGTCCTCCTGCGCGTGAGCCGTCAGCGGCACCGCCGCGACAATCGCCAGGATCCCAAGATAACGCCGCATGACCGCCCCTCCCGCTGCGCGCCTGTGCCGGCGCTGACGAGGGTCAGTCTATCGAATCGAACTGCAAAGGCGAGATAAAATTACGCGCCTGCAATTATTTACGCAATGTGCGATCAGGCGGCGGCGCTGCTGTCGGGCGAGCTGTCGTCGCCGGCGGCACGGCTGCGCGTACGGCGCGGCTTGGCGTCCTTGGCGGCTTCGCGATCGCCGACGCTGCTCAGCGACAAGGCCGGCGGCAGCACCGATGCGTCGAGCGCGCCGTCGTCGTCGTGATCGACCTTCTTGGCGCGCGGCTTGGCGGCAGCACGCGGCTTGACCTCGGCGCGGGGCTTGGCCTCGGCACGGGGCTTGGCGGCAGCGCGCGGAGCTTCCTGCGCGCCTTCGTCATCGTCGAGATCGCGATAGCTGTTCTGCGAACGCGGCTGGGCATCGCTGCCGCTCGAACGCTCGCGCCGGACGCGCGGCTGTTCGTCGCGGGCGCTGCGGTTGCCGCGATTGTCGTCGCCGTCATCGTCGCGCGCGTCGCTACGGCCGTCATTGCGATCGTTACGATTATCGTCGCGATTGCGGTTCTGGCCGCGCGGACCCTGGTCGTCGTCATCGTCGCGACCGCGGCGCTGCTGGCCCTGGTCCGACTGGTTCTGGCGATTGCCCTGCGACTGGTTGCTGCCCTGGTTCTGGGCCTGGGCCTCTTCCTGGCGCAATTTCTGGTCGTTCATCACGCGAAAATAGTGATCGGCGAACTGGAGGTAATATTCGGCCTGGACGCGATCGTCCTGCATCTGCGCGTCGCGCGCCATGTTCTTGTATTTCTCGAGCATCTGCGGGGCATTGCCGCGCGACCGGTTGTCGATGCGATTGGCGCTGTCACCACCGCCGCGATTGCCGCCGGTGTTAACGCGCGGATTGTTACGGCCGCGACGGCGACCGCTCTGGCGATTGTTGATCAAAACTCTGACATCCTTGTGGTCAAGACGGCATCGCTGCGCGTCGGTTCCCGCTCGCTCGCTCCGCCGTCTTATGCGCCGGTGGCGAACCCCAATGAGGTGACCTTGGCCCTGCCCTGTAGCCGACGGTCGCAAGACCGTTTGCCTGCCGCAATCCGATCAAACGATTTGCAGCGATTGTATAGGGGGCCAAGGCGGTTTCCTGTCACCCCTGGGGGCAAAGCCACGAAACGCTTCCTCTAATCACACTCTTAACGGGCGCGGCGAACCTTGCCAAGCATAATCGCGTATCGCCGGTTAACCGCGCTTAACCACCATCGCGCGGGCATGGCCGCCAAGGTCGTCGCGTGTCGCCCAGGCCAGCTCCGCGGCGTCCGCCAGCGCGCCGACATCGCCCGCCTGCCCCGCGCCGAGCTCGATCACCGCGCTCCCGTTTTCGCTCAGCAGCGCGGGCAGCGCGGCAATAATGATCCGGTAATCGGCAAGCCCCTCGTCGGCCGCATAGAGCGCCTCGGCGGGCTCGTAGTCGGCGACTTCGCGCATCAGCTCCGCCTCGGGCGCAACATAAGGCGGGTTGCACAGGATGAGGTCGAACCGCGCGCCGATCGCTTCGGTCCAGCCTGCCGCGGTCCAGTCGCCTGCGCGAATCTCGGCGCGATCCGCCAGGCCGAGCGCTTCGGCATTGTCCATCGCCAGTGCCCGCGCGACCGCCGACCGCTCGATCCCGAGCCCGTGCGCATCGCGCCACTCGTCGAGCGCGGCGAAGAGCAGCGTGCCCGGTCCGCAGCCAAGATCGAGGATCGTCGCCGGCCCAGGCTCGCCGAACGCCGCGACCGCCGCCTCGATCCCAGCTTCGATCAGCGTCTCGCTGTCGGCGCGCGGGATCAGCACCCCCGGCGCGACCTTGATCCGCACGCTCCAGAAATCGCGATAGCCCAGGATATAGGCAACCGGCTCATGCGCCGCGCGGCGTTCGACCAGCGCGGCAAACCCCGCGGGCGCGGCCATGTCGCGCAGGCGCAACAGCAATTCGCCGCGCTCGATCCCCGCCGCGTGCGCCATCAGCAATTCGGCATCGAGCCGCGCCGTCGCGCTGACGCCTTCCAACCGCGCCGCCGCCTCGCGCAGCGCGCTGGCGGCATCAGCCATTGAGGCTCGCCAGCCGTTCGGCCTCGTCCTCGGCGATCAGCGCGTCGATCACTTCGTCCAATGCGGCGCCCTCGAGGATCTCGGGCAGCCGGTGGAGCGTCAGGTTGATCCGGTGATCGGTCACGCGGCCTTGCGGGAAATTGTATGTGCGGATGCGTTCGGAGCGGTCGCCCGATCCGACCATCGACTTGCGCGCGCCCGCCTGTTCGGAGGCAATCCGGTTGCGCTCCTGTTCGTAGAGCCGCGTGCGCAGAACCTTCAATGCCGCCGCCTTGTTCTTGTGCTGCGACTTTTCGTCCTGCTGCGTTACGACCAGCCCGGTCGGGATATGCGTGATCCGCACCGCGCTGTCGGTCGTGTTGACGTGCTGGCCGCCCGCGCCCGATGCGCGATAGACGTCGATCCGCAAGTCACCGTCGGCAATGTCGATATCGACCTCCTCGGCTTCGGGCAGCACCGCGACGGTCGCCGCCGAAGTGTGGATGCGCCCGCCGCTCTCGGTCACCGGCACGCGCTGGACGCGGTGGACGCCGCTTTCGAATTTCAGCCGCGCGAACACGCCCGTCCCGCGCACGCTCGCGACGACCTCCTTGAAGCCGCCGACGTCCGAACTGCTCGCGCTGATCGTCTCGACCTTCCAGCCGCGTTCCTCGGCATAGCGCGTGTACATCCGCATCAGGTCGCCGGCGAACAGCGCCGCTTCGTCGCCGCCCGTCCCGGCGCGGATTTCGAGCATCGCGGGGCGATCGTCGGCGCTATCGCGCGGCAGCATGCGGAGCGCCAGTGCGCGTTCGGCCTCGGGCAGCCGCGTCTCGATCAGCGCGATCTCCTCGACCCCCATCGCCTTCAGCTCGGCGTCGGTATCGTCGCGCGCGATCATCGCGCTCATGTCGGCGAGCTCGGCGCGCAGCCGTCGCACCTCGGCTGCCGCCTCGGCAACCGGCTCGATCTCGGCATAGTCCTTCGACGCCGCGACGAACGCTTCGCCGTCGAGCTGCCCCGTCGCCATCTTGGCCTGCAACTCGTCGCGCCGCGCCTCGATCTGCGCGATCCGCTCGTCCGAGATGCCCGTCATGTCCGCGCGAGATGGTCGGCGAGCTGCGCCAGCGCGACATTGCGCTGGCTACCGTCGCGCAGGTTCTTGAGCGCGACCTCGCCGCGCGCCAGCTCGTCGTCGCCGATGATCACGGCAAAGCGCGCACCGCTCGCATCGGCGCGCTGCATGCGCTTCTTCATGTTGCCCTTGTAGCCCATGTCGGCGGCAATCCCTGCGCGGCGCAATTCGGCGATCAGCCCGGCCGCGCGCAACATCGCCGCTTCGCCGAGCGGGACGAGGACGACATCGGGCGCATCGCTGGCGGGCGCATCGATCAGCATCGCCAGCCGCTCGATCCCCGCTGCCCAGCCGACCGCGGGCGTTGCCGGACCGCCGAGCGCCTCGATCAGCCCGTCATAGCGGCCGCCGCCGATCACCGTGCCCTGCGCGCCGAGGCGGTTGGTGACGAATTCGAACGCGGTGTGGCGATAATAATCGAGCCCGCGCACGAGCCGCGAATTGCGCGTCCACGCGACCCCCGCAGCATCGAGCCCGCTGGTGACGGCGGCGAAGAAGTCGCTCGCCTCTGCGGTCAGGTAATCGTCGATCCCCGGCGCGGTTTCGACCACCGCGGCGTCCCTCGCGTCCTTGCTGTCGAGGATGCGCAGCGGGTTGCGCTCCAGCCGGTCGACGCTGTCATCGCTGAGCTGCGCGCGATGCGCCGCGAAATGGTCGATCAGCGCGGCGCGCCACGCATCGCGGCTGTCGCCGTCGCCGAGCGTGTTCAGTGTCAGCACGACCCCGCTGTCGATGCCGAGCTCGTTGAGCAACTGGTCGGCAAAGCACAGCAATTCGACGTCGGCGAGCGGTTCGGCCGCGCCGATAATCTCGGCGTCGAGCTGGTGGAACTGGCGATAGCGGCCCTTTTGCGGGCGCTCGTAACGGAACAGCGGGCCCGACGTCGCGATCTTCATCGGCGCGTGCTGCTGCCAGCCGTTGGTCAGATAGGCGCGCGCGATCCCGGCGGTAAACTCGGGACGCAGCGTGATCGATTCCCCGCCCTTATCTTCGAACGAGTACATTTCCTTCGACACGACGTCGGTCGTCTCGCCCAATGACCGCGCGAACACCGCGGTCGGCTCGATCACCGGGACCTCGACGCCCTTGAAACCGTAGTATCGCCGGACGCGATTGAACGTGTCGATGACATGCGCGAAGCGCTCCTGGCTTTCGCCGAACATGTCCTGGGTGCCGCGCACGGCATGGGGGGTTGCAAGCTTGGCCATGGCCCGCGCCCTAGCGCATCGCCGCCGAAACCCGCAATCGCTTTCGCCGCGCGGACCCGCGCATCGGCCGACCGCTGGAGGGGGCTGGACAGAGCGCCCCGCATCGCGCCATGAAGGTCCCGCGCGGCCCGTCGGGACATACGCGCACCTCGATCATTTTCCCTGGAGAACTCCTTTGATCCTTCGCGCTGCCCTTCGCCTGTCCTTGCTCGCCTCGATCGCCCTGCCCGCCGCCGTGCTGGCTCAGGCGATCCCCGGCAACTCCGCGCCGCAACCCGTCCCGATCGTCGATACGATCCCGGCGGCGCGCGACATCGCCTATCCCGGCGCGATGACGCTCGACGTCGACGCGACCGACATCGCGCGCGGCATTTTCTCGGTCAAACAGACGATTCCCGTAGCGCAGGCGGGACCGATGACGCTGCTCTATCCCGAGTGGCTGCCCGGCAACCACCGTCCCGCGGGCGCGATCCCCAACCTCGCCGGTCTCGCCTTCACCGCCGACGGCAAGCCGGTCAAATGGACTCGCGATCCGGTCGACGTTTACGCCTTTCATATCGACGTGCCCGCAGGCGCCAAGGCGATCGTCGCGAGCTTCCAGTATCTTTCGCCGACTGCGGGCAACCAGGGCCGCATCCAGATGACGCCCGAAATGCTCTCGCTGCAATGGGAGGACGTCTCGCTCTATCCGGCGGGCTATTACACGCGCCAGATCCCGGTCGACGCGAGCGTCACCTACCCGACTGGCTGGACCGCCGCCTCGGGCCTGCCCTCGACCAAAAGCGGCGCGGCCTATCGCTACACCCGGACCAATTACGAGACGCTGGTCGATTCGCCCGTCATCGCGGGCCAATATTATCGCGAGATCCCGTTGAGCGACCGCGTCACGCTCGACGTTGTCGCCGACGATGCCAAGGAACTCGCCGCCACCCCCGAACAGATCCAGGCGCACAAGAACCTCGTCACCCAGGCGGTCAAGCTGTTCGGCGCGCAGCATTACGACAACTACCATTTCCTCCTGACGATCTCGGACAAGCTCGGCGGCATCGGCCTCGAACATCACCGCTCGAGCGAGGACGGTGTCGATCCGGGCTATTTCACCAAATGGTCCGACGGTCCCGGCGGTCGCAACCTGCTGCCGCACGAATACACCCACAGCTGGAACGGCAAGTTCCGCCGCGGTGCCGACCTGTGGACGCCCGATTTCCGCACGCCGATGCGCGATTCGCTACTCTGGGTCTATGAAGGCCAGACGCAGTTCTGGGGTTACATGCTCCAGGCGCGCTCGGGGCTGGTGTCGAAACAGGATACGCTCGACGGCCTCGCCTTCATCGCCGCCTATTACGACAATCTGCCGGGCCGCGAATGGCGTCCGCTGATCGATACGACCAACGATCCGATCATCTCGGCGCGCCGGCCCAAGCCGTGGTCGAGCTACCAGCGCTCGGAGGACTATTACAACGAGGGGCTGCTGATGTGGCTCGAGGCCGACTCGATCATCCGCAAACAGTCGAACGGCACCAAGTCGATGGACGATTTCGCCCGGACCTTTTTCGGCCTGCGCGACGGCGATTTCGGTGAAGTCACCTATACCTTCGACGACGTCGCGCGGACGCTGAATGGCGTCGTGCCCTATGACTGGACGGGCTTCCTCAAGACGCACCTCTACGACACCAGCAAGCGCGCGCCGCTCGCTGGCTTTACCGACAATGGCTACGAACTCGTCTATACCGACCAGCGCTCGGCCTATCTCAAGAACCGCGAATCGGTCCGCAAATATGTCGATCTCAGCTACTCGCTCGGCATGACGACCGACAATGATGGCGAGGTCGGCGGCGTGATCTGGAACGGCCCGGCGTTCAAGCAGGACATCGATTCGGGAACCAAGATCGTCGCGGTCAATGGCAAGGCGTTCTCGGCCGATGGCATCCGCGACGCGATCACCGCCGCCAAGGGCAAGGGCCCCGCGGTCGAGCTGTTGCTCAAATCGGGCGACGTCTATCGGACGGTCAAAATCGACTATCACGGCGGGCTGCGCTACCCGACGCTCAAGAAGACCGGCACGGGCACGACCGGCCTCGACCGCCTGCTCGCCCCCAAATAAGGAGTCTTCGACTCTTAGCTTCCCCGTCGCCCTAGCGTAGGCTGGGGCCTATCCCGACCGTCGCACATCGCTGACGGTCGGGATGGCGGTCGGCGTTCCTAGCTCGAGAACAATCGTTCGCCCGCAAGCCAAATAACTGCGCATCCCCATTGCTGCATCGCAGCGATGGGCTTAAGGGCGCGGCCCATGAACATCGACCTTATCCCGATCGGCGACAACGTCCCCGACTCCATCAACGTCATCATCGAAGTCCCGACCGGTGGCGAGCCCGTCAAATACGAGTTCGACAAGGCGTCGGGCGCGCTGTTCGTCGACCGCATCCTCCACACGCCGATGCGCTATCCGGCGAATTACGGCTTCATTCCCCACACGCTGTCGCCCGACGGCGACCCGCTCGACGCGCTCGTCGTGTCGCGCTCGCCGTTCATCCCCGGCTGCGTCGTGCGCGTCCGGCCGATCGCGGTGCTCTATCTCGAGGATGAGGCCGGCGGCGACGAGAAACTGCTCTGCGTCCCCGTCGACGGCACCTTCCCCTACTATCGCAAGATCGGCGAACGCGGCGACCTGCCCGAGATCGTCATGCAGCAGATCGAGCACTTCTTCACACACTACAAGGACCTCGAGCCCGAGAAATGGGTTCGCATGGGCCGCTGGGGCGGCGCCGACGACGCGCGCGCAGTGCTGATGGAAGCGATCGAAGCAGGCAAGAAAGCCAAGGGCTGATTGACCCGCCCGTCATTGCGAACGGCGAACCCGCGCGGCAATCTATCGTGAGAACAACTTCGCGCACATGACGACGGCGCACTATCGCGCAGCGTTGCAGCTTCGCAGAGATTGCGTCGTCGCTGCGCTTCTCGCAATGACGATCTTGCCGCTCAGGATTTCTTTGCGGCAGCTTTCGTGACCGCAGCCTTGGGCTGCGCCGCCTCATCCCCTCGCGCCAGCATCCGCGCGGCGATCTTGTCGACGAATTCGTCGTCGATCGTCCGCACGTTGATGTCGCGTTGCGGGAAGGGGATCTCGATGTCGTTTTCCTTGAACAGGTCCCACAAGCGGTTGAGCACTTCGGATTTGACGTTGCCGACGCCCTCCTGCGGATCCTTGATCCAGGCGAGGATCTCGAAATTGACGCTGCTGTCGCCGAACCCGCTCATCCACACATTGGGCTTGGGCGCATTGAGCACGCGCTTGGCATCGGTCGCCGCCTGCAGCATCAACTCCTGCGCCTTGTGGATATCGCACCGATAGCTGACCCCGACGGGAATATGGACGCGGACGTTCTTGCTCGAATAGCTCCAGTTCTCGACCTCCTGAGTCATCAGGTTCTCGTTCGGGATCAGGTGCTCCTTGCCGTCGCGCGTGATCACCGAAACCGCGCGTACGCCGATCTTGTTGACCCAGCCAAAGCTCTCGCCGACGACAATCACGTCGCCCGGCTTGATCGACCGGTCCATCAGCAGGATGATCCCCGCGATCAGGTTGCCGAACGTCTTCTGCAGGCCGAAACCGATGGCGAGGCCGAACGCACCCGAGAAGACGGCAAAGGCGGTGATGTCGATCCCCAGCATGTCGATGCCGACGAAGAAGGCGGCGATCAGGATCGCGACCGCGGCGAGCTTTTCGGTCAGCAATTTTTGCGCTTCGTCGAGCGCCTTGTTGCGCCGGACCATCTGCTTGATGCCGCGATTGGCGAGCCGGATCAGCGCGAACAGGATGACGAGCGCGAGGACGATCTTGATGATCGTCAACAGCGAGAAACGCGAATTGCCGATATCGAAGCCCGCCTTGTCGAGCGCGCTGGTGATGCTCGAAAGCTGCCCGACCGCGTTCGACAAGATGAAAACGAAGACGACGAGCGACACCGCGAGCACGATCGGGAAGCTGATCCGAAGGCCGATCAACAGGTTTTTCAGGAACAATGCCGACGCGGCGGCGAAGGTGAAACCGACCGCAAGCTGCGCGTAAAAGGTCCAGTCGTGGAAGCCGAGCGTCGCGGCGAGCAGCAATGCTGCGACGAGGTGACGCAGGATCGCCACGGCGCGCGTGGCCAGCGGGAAGCGCGCATCGACCGCATTGTCCTCGAGCCGCTGCGCCAGCCCGGGTCCGAAATAGCGTGCGACGACGACGGCAATCGACAGGATCGCAAAGATGATCGCGCCCGCGATGCCGAGCTCGACCAGCTGGTGCTGGCCAAGCGGCGGGATCGAATAGGTCGCCATGAAATAATCGAGGTCCATCACGCGACCCTAAGCGACTCGAACGCGCGCGCAAGGTCGGCGATCAGGTCGGCGGGATTTTCGAGGCCGATATGCAGCCGGACGAGCGGCCCGTCGAAATCGGCGCGGCGGGCGGTGCGAACCGGATCGACCGGCAGCGCGAGGCTTTCAAAACCGCCCCAGCTATAGCCGAGCCCGAAGCGCGTCAGCGCATCGACGAAACCGTCACGCTGCGCCGCGCTCGCACCGCGCATGGTAAAGGCGAACAGCCCCGATGCGCCGGTAAAATCGCGCGCCCATAATTCATGCCCGGGACACGACGCGAACGCCGGGTGGAGCAGCGTGCCGACCTCGTCGCGCGCATCGAGCCAGGTCGCCACCTCGATCGCGTTCGCCTCGTGCTGGCGCAGCCGCACGCCGAGCGTTCGCATCCCGCGCAGCGCGAGATAGGCATCGTCGGGCCCGACATGCTGGCCGGTCTCGCGGGCGTGCCGCGATAGTCTCCGCCACGCGTCGCCGTGCGCGCTGACCGAACCCAGCATGACGTCCGAATGGCCGACGACATATTTGGTGCAGGCAAGGATCGCGACGTCGCAGCCATGCGCCAGCGCGGGGAACAGCAACGGCGTCGCCCAGGTGTTGTCGATGATCGTCAGCGCGCCCGCTGCCTTTGCTGCCGCGGCGATCGCGGGCACGTCCTGCACCTCGAAGGTCAGGCTGCCCGGGCTTTCGCAGAACACCGCGCGCGTGGCCTCGCCGATCAGGTCGGCGATCCCTGCACCGATCGCCGGGTCGTAATAGCGCGTCGATATCCCCATCCGCTTGAGCAATCCGTCGCACAATGTCCGCGTCGGGCCATAGACGCTGTCGACCATCAGCAGCTCGTCGCCCGGCGAGAGCAGCGCGAGCAGCGCGCCCGCAATCGCCGCGACCCCTGACGGATAGAGCGCGGTCCCCTCGGCGCCGGGTTCCATTTCGGTCAGTGCGTCGGCCAGCGCCCATTGCGTCGGCGTGCCGTGGCGGCCGTAGAACAATTGTTCGGGTTTGCCGTGCGGGTGCGCGGCGCGCATCGCCGCGACGCTGTCGAACAATATCGTCGATGCGCGCCAGACGGGGACGTTGACGACCCCGCCGCCGAGCGTCTCGCTGCCCGTCCATTCGCGCCGCCGCCCGGCCTCGACCAGCCGCGTGTCGCTGCCCGGTTTGTCGTCGCTCACTGCGCGCCGCTCATGGGCACCCGGTCGCCTTGGGCAGCGCCGGATCGGCGCCCCATTCGGCCCAGCTGCCGTCGTAGAGCGCGATGTCGCGCTTGCCGAGCAGGTACGCCCCGAACGCCAGCACCGCGGCGGTCATGCCCGATCCGCACGTCGTCACCAGCGGCCGGTCGAGATCGACCCCCGCCGCAGCGAACGCCGCACGCAGCGCATCGCCGGTCTTCCATGTGCCGTCGCTATTGAACAGCTCGCCATACGGCAGGTTTTTCGATCCCGGGATGTGACCCGCCGCCAGCCCAGCCCGCGCCTCGGGCTCGTCGCCGGCAAAGCGCGCTGCCGATCGCGCGTCGATCACCTCTTCGTCGCCGCGCGCGAGATTGGCGTGCATCGCGGCGGCATCGCGGACCAGGGCGGCATCGCGCCACGCGGTATAATGGCGCTCGCGATAATCGCGCTTGCCGCTGTCGGTCGGCCGGCCCTCGGCCTTCCATTTGGCCAGCCCGCCATCGAGGATCGCGACATTGTGCGCGCCGAACAGTGTCAGCAGCCACCAGGCGCGTGCCGCGCTGTGCAGCGGGCTGTCGTCATACAGGACGATCCGGCTGCCGTCGCCGAGCCCGAGGCTCTGCATCCGCGCGGCGAATTTCTCCGCCGACGGCGCCATGTTCTCGACGCAGGCATCGGGATCGGTCAGCTCGGCAAGGTCCATGAACAATGCGCCGGGGATATGCTCGGCCTCGTGCTCGGCGCGCGCATCGCGGCCCATGTCGGGCAGGAACTTGGTCGCATCGACGACGCGCAGGTCCGATGCCTTCAATTGCCCTTCGAGCCAGTCGGTCGTTACCAGCGCATCCATTGCGATCGTCGTCCCTTCAACGCCTTGGCCGGCCACCCTATCGTCGTCGCACGGCCGCGTCGAGACGGCGCGGCGCGCATCAGCGGGCGCGGATGAACTGCCGGATGTCGCTGGCCAGCTTGGCGCGGTCCTCGTCGCGAATGTACATCATGTGGCCCGCATCGTAATAATGGAACTGGACGCGATCCTGCGGGATGCCCGTCCGGCTCAACGCATATTCGGCGGCGAAGAACGGCGTCGCGAAATCATAATAGCCCTGGCCGACGAAGATGCGCAGATCCTTGTTCTCGCGCAGCGCGCGGCCGAGATAGGGCGTGACGTTGAGATAGGCATTGGTGTCGCGCCCGCCGTCGATCTTCCAGTCCCACGGGCCGACATCGCCGATCGTGACGTACTGGCGGTCGGTCTTGTAATGCAGCGTGTCGCGCAGATAGCTGTTGATCGCCGCGGTATAGCCGCCGTCGATGCCATAGAAGCTGGGGTCGTTGTCGGGCGATTCACCGGCATTGTCGTAATCCTTGCCGGTATAGCGGCTGTCGAGCCGACCGACGGTCAGGCCGCGGTCGCGCAGCAGCTCTTTGTAGAACCGGTCGGGCGTCACGCGCAGGTCGGCGCGCTCGAGATAGTCCTCGCCAAGGCCGGTGAAACGCGACAGCTGCGTGCGGATCGCGGCGCGCTCGGTGCCCTGCAACTTCTGGCCCTTGAGCAAGGCCGATGCGTAAGGGCCGATCGCCCAGGCGCGCGCCTCGGCAGCGACCGCCTCGGCCGATGCCCCGCTCGCCTTCTTGTGGAACCAGGCGGTGGTCGCCATCGACGGCAGGTTGGTGATGTAGCTCAGCTCGTTGCCTTCGGTGTCGGCCCCGGCGGCGAAGTCGAGGATCGTCGATACCAGGATGACGCCCTTCAGCGAGACGTCGTTATAGCCGCCCTCGAGCTCGTTGACGACCGCGGCCGAGCGGGTCGTGCCATAGCTTTCGCCGCCGAGGAACTTGGGGCTGTTCCAGCGGCCATTGTCATTGAGCCAGCGGCGGATGACGTCGGCGACCGATTTCGCGTCCTTGGTCACGCCCCAATAGTCCTTGCCCTCGGTCGTGCCGATGACGTGCGACAGGCCGGTGCCAACCGGATCGATGAAGACGAGGTCGGTGACGTCGAGCAGGCTGTCGGGATTGTCGAGCAGCGGATAGGGCGCCGCGCCGTCGTCCTTGGCGTTGGACGGAATCGCCACGCGCTTGGGCCCGAACGCGCCCATCTGCAGCCAGACCGAACCCGATCCCGGGCCGCCGTTGAACAGGAATGTGACCGGTCGGTTCGGGTCGCGCGGCTCGGCGACATAGGCGGTCGTGACGATCGCCGCCTTGGGCGTCTCGTCCTTGTCGTCCTTGAGCACGGTCTCGGCGACGGTCACGCTGTAGTCGACCGCCTGTCCGCCGAACGTCCCCGACTGGCGCGTCGTCGACGACAGCGGGACATAGGGCTTGGCCGGCTCGGCCTTCGTCTCGGCGGGGCTGGTGCCCGCGCTGGCGGGTCCCTGCGCCATCGCGCTGCACGAAGCGAGCAACATGGCGGCGCCGGCGACGGCGAAACGGTGGCAAACGATCATATCAGGTAGACTCCCCACTGGATTTTCACTGGCTATGCCATGCCCGCTGGCGAGCGCCAAGGCCGCTGACAAATTCGCCCGATTGATCTATGTAAAGCCCGCGCGCACGACGCGCAGGGGAGAGGAGAAATAGCATGGAACAGCACGAAACAGTGGTCATGCAGGGCGGCCGAACGCCGGTTCACCTGTGGATCGTCGGCGGCCTCGCGCTCATCTGGAACGCCTTTGGCAGCTATGACTATCTGATGAGCCGCATGCATAATGGCGACTATATCAAATCGATGATGCCCGACGCCGACCCGGCGGTGATGTTCGCCTATATGGACGCGATGCCCGGCTATGCGAGCATCGGCTGGGGGCTCGGCATCTGGGCCGGACTCGCCGGCGCGATCCTGCTGCTCCTGCGCAGCCGCTTTGCCGTCCACGCCTTCATCGCCTCGCTGGTCGGCATGGCGCTGAGCTTTTCCTACCAGCTGTTCGTCACCCCGCCGCCGGGAGAAGCGAACAACGCACTCATCGTGGCAGCGATCGTCGTGATCGGCGTGCTGCTATTGTGGTACGCACTGCGCCAGCGCGCCAGCGGCGTCCTGCGCTAGGGGGCGAAGCTCGCTCTGGTCCGGGCGGCGAACCTGACTTGGCGCGTCGCCCGATCACCACATCGGCGGGGCGAGCACGCTGCGCGAAACTGCGCTACTGCGATAGCTACAAAAACCCGTTGCAGGATTTTCCCACAGCTGTATTAGTCAAGCAATACGGTTGGGGAGAGAACCTTGTCGCAAACGATCTTTCGCGCGTCGCCGACGCTTGTTTGGGCGGTGCTTGGCTATGTTGCAATCTGGGGGGGCTCGACGCTCTATCTGGCAGGCGCGGGTACTGACTGGATTTTCCCCATCGTGTCGCTTGGGCTGTTTGGCGGGTTGCTGACGGCACTCGCGGTCTGGCTGACCCGGCGCACCGCTGCGCCGACGGTGCCGGTCCGACGACCGATACGCGAAAGCCTCGTACTATTGGCCTATCTCGCGGTTTACGCGGTACTTTTCTTGGGACCCGTCATGAGCTGGCTGCGCTCGGCGATACCGCCGGGCCCGGGTCAGGAGCTGGCGGTCATCGCGTTCAAGCTGGCGATCCATCTCGTCATCCCGATCCTGCTGCTCCGCGCCGCCAAGGCATCGCTTGAAGGCACCACCGATCCCGGACTCTCGCGCAAGGGCGTCGTCGCAACGCTGGTCGTGTTCGGCGCGATCCTTGTGGGCCTGCAGACGCTCGTCAGCCCGTCACTGCGTCAGATCGCTGCGCTCGACCTCTCGCCGTTCGCGGTCGGCGCGTGGATTCTCGGCGCATGGGCGTGGATTTCGATCGAGGCCGGCCTGTGCGAGGAATTCTTTTACCGGGTCCTGCTCCAGTCGCGCCTCGGCGCCTGGTTCGGTTCGGCACCGCTGGCGATAGCGACGACCGCAATCGTGTTTGCCTTGGCGCATGCGCCGGGTCTCTACCTGCGCGGCGGGCCGGGGGTCGAGGGCTGGTCGCAGAACCCCGTCGAGGTCGCGGCCTACACGATTGCTACGCTATCGCCGATCGCCATCATGTTCGGAACGCTATGGCACCGGACGCGCAGCCTGGTGCTCGTCGTCATGCTCCACGGGGCCGTCGATGCCCTGCCCGCAACCGCCCGATTTGCGACGATCTGGGGCGGCTAGCGCATCTTCCTCTGCACCTTGCCGTAGCGCCCCTTGCGCGTGCCCGGCTTGCCCTCGGTCGAGCGTCCGCGGATCTGCGCGATCTGCGAATGCTCGCCGAGGCCGAGCTCGTCGGCCTCGAGCTTGCGGATCTCGTCGCGGATGCGCCCCGCGGTCTCGAACTCGAGATCGGCGGCGGCGGCGCGCATCTTCTTTTCGAGGTCCTGGATATAGGCGCGCAGATTGTGCCCGGCGAGCGGCACCGCGTGCCCGCTGCCGCCATCGGGGACCATGTCCTTGGCGGTGGCGTGCGCGATGATGTCGCCGATATTCTTCTTGATCGTCGTCGGCGTTATGCCGTGTTCCTTGTTGTAGACAACCTGCTTCTCGCGCCGCCGGTCGGTCTCGTTGAGCGCGCGCTCCATGCTGCCCGTCACGCGGTCGGCATAGAGGATCACGCGCCCGTCGACGTTGCGCGCGGCGCGCCCGATCGTCTGGATCAATGACGTCTCGGAACGCAAGAACCCTTCCTTGTCGGCATCGAGGATCGCGACCAGTCCGCATTCGGGAATGTCCAATCCTTCGCGCAGCAGGTTGATGCCGATCAGGACGTCGTAAACGCCCATCCTGAGGTCGCGGATCAGCTCGATACGCTCGAGTGTCTCGACGTCGGAGTGCATGTAGCGGACCTTGATCCCCGCCTCGTGCATGAACTCGGTCAAATCCTCGGCCATCCGCTTGGTCAGCGTGGTGACGAGCGTGCGATATCCCGCCGCGGTGACCTTGCGGCATTCGGCGATCAGGTCGTCGACCTGTTCCTCGACCGGGCGGATCTCGACCGGCGGATCAATGAGGCCGGTCGGGCGGATGACCTGTTCGGAAAACACCCCGCCGGTCGCCTCCATTTCCCAGCTGCCCGGAGTCGCACTGACGAAGACGGTTTCCGGCCGCATCGCGTCCCATTCGTTGAAGCGCAGCGGCCGGTTATCGATGCAGCTCGGCAGGCGGAAACCATATTCGGCGAGCGTGATCTTGCGGCGGTGATCGCCCTTCGCCATCGCGCCGATCTGCGGCACCGTCTGGTGGCTCTCATCGACGAACAGCAGCGCGTTCTCGGGCAGGTACTCGAACAGTGTCGGCGGTGGCTCGCCCGGCAGGCGCCCCGTCAGGAAGCGCGAATAGTTCTCGATCCCCGCGCAGCTGCCCGTCGCGTGGATCATCTCGAGATCGAAATTGGTCCGCTGTTCGAGCCGCTGGTGCTCGAGCAATTTGCCCTCGGCCTCGAGCTCCTTCAACCGCTCGGTCAGCTCGTGACGGATCGCCTCGGTCGCCTGTTTGAGCGTCGGGCCCGGCGTCACGTAATGGCTGTTGGCGTATATGCGGATCGAATTGAGGTTGGCGACGGTCTTGCCCGTCAGCGGATCGAACTCGGTGATCGCCTCGATCTCGTCGCCGAAGAAGCTGACACGCCACGCGGTGTCCTCGTAATGCGACGGGAATATCTCGAGGCTGTCGCCGCGCACGCGGAAATTGCCGCGCTGGAAGGCGGCATCGTTGCGCTTGTACTGCAACGCCACAAGCTTGCGAATGATCTCGCGATTGTCCGCGCTCTCGCCCTTTTTGAGGTCGAAGATCATCGCCGAATAGGTTTCGACCGAACCGATGCCATAAAGGCAGCTGACCGAGGCGACGATGATGACGTCGTCGCGTTCGAGCAGCGACCGCGTCGCCGAATGCCGCATCCGGTCGATCGCCTCGTTCACCGAGCTTTCCTTCTCGATATACGTATCCGACCGCGCGACATAGGCCTCGGGCTGGTAATAATCATAGTAACTGACGAAATACTCGACCGCGTTGTCGGGAAAGAATTGCTTGAACTCGCCATAGAGCTGGGCGGCGAGGATCTTGTTGGGCGCGAGGATCAGCGCGGGGCGCTGCAGCGCATCGATGACCTTGGCCATCGTGAAAGTCTTGCCCGATCCGGTAACGCCGAGCAGCACCTGGTCGCGCTCGCCCGCCGCCGCCTGTTCGACGAGCTCCCGAATCGCGGTCGGCTGGTCGCCCGCGGGTTCGTAGTCGCTGACGAGCTTGAAGCGCTTGCCGCCCTCGGCCTTGGGCGGGCGCGCGGGACGATGCGGGACGAAGCTGCCGGACGTTTCGGGTTCGGCAAGACTGGTACGGATTTCAATGGCCATCGCGGGGATATGGGATCCCGGTCCGAATTCGGCAACGCTTCAGGACGCTTCCCCGTCCACGCCTATTCTTCGCGACTCTCACCCAGATAGGCGACGACGGCCAGCCGCATGCGGTCGTCACGGGTGATCGTCGCGTCGAGCGGCTCGTAATCGAATGTGACGTCGAAGGCCATGCCGACGATCAGACACACGCTCGTCACCCATCGTCTGGACGGGCGCTCGATCAGACGCGCCTCGCGCACTGCGGCGATCAGCTCGTCGCTCGGCGCGACCTGTTCGAACCCGCCGCCGACCGCTTTCACCAGGTAAACCGACACGTCGTCGGCATCGGCTTCGGCATAGACGATGGCCTGGTCCTGCTTGCCGTCGAGCGCCGCCTCCTCGAGCGCCAACCCCGCGATCGCCCCATAGGCTGGCCCCGTTTGCTCGAGCGTGGCCATGTCGGGCGCGACGAGGCCGTCTGGAGCGCCATCCTGCGCCAATGCTCCGCTACCGCACAGAGCCGCCGCCAGGCAGACGGCGATCCGAGCCCCAAGGGTGAGCCGCAGAGACATTTGCCGCTTACCCATCGCGGTCAAAACGCGTCGTCGGGCGGCGGCAAATAGGTCACCGGCATATCGCCAAAGCGCTGGGCGAGCAGCGCCTCACGGCGTTCTCCGAACTGTGCGAACGCGCGCTCCGCGTCTGGCTCGTACCGAAACTGGGCGTCGAACGCGTGGTCGACGATCTTGATTTCCAGCTCTGTCCACCGTTTTTCCGGCTCGGGGAGATACCATAACTTTCGCACAAGATCGGATAGTTCATCATTAATGAACCGATCCATAAGTCCGCTTTTTGTTACTTCGTAAAGCGTCGGCGCCATAACCCCGGGGATCGCTTCGACATACAGCCAGCCGGTCGATGAACTGTCCTCGAAAGCGGCCATCATCGCGCCGCCTATCTGAGTCAGCAGGGACTGTTCAGTCGCCCGGTCCATCATCATTCCCCTGCTCGATTTTCGAAAATCTGGCGCATCCGCTGACCATCGATCCAAAAGAAGACGATAATCTCGGTCGGTCGCTGCGACAATCCATCGTAACGTGCCTGGATATCGACCCTGACCGTCTTGCCTGCGCGAATGGCCGCCGCCCATTGGTTTTCGAGCCTGGCATATCCGCTGCGGTTGAAGTTGGCGTCCTGCGCGAAATGGTTGAATGCTTCGGTCGGTCCGTTGAACCGTCGGGCAATGTAATGCCCCCCATGGTCGGTCGGCAAGCGATCACGGCCGCCGGCAGTGCGCTGTGCGGCACGCGATCGGTTCTGATCGGGATTGGCGATGAGTACGCCGCGGGCCTGTTGCGTTCGCCCGATCAGATCGATGTCGAATCGGTAGCCATTGGCAGTGATCGAACGGCGATCCGCAGCGACCTGCTCGGGGATCGACGGCGGATGGCGCGGATCGGGTGGCAGCTTCCCATCATGCGTCGCGGAGTAATAAATAAGCGCAAGCGCGGTCGCCCGAGCTTCGCGCGCGCGTTCGAGATAGGCTTGCGTCGGTAGCATAAGTCGCTGACCGATCTGGATCTGGCGATCGATCGGCAGGCGATTGATCCAGGCGAGGTCCGCTGCGGTCAGACCTTTGCGCAACTTCGCGATCGCGTTGAGCGTGTCGCCCTTCCTGACGACATGGATCGTGCGGTTCGCCGGGTCGCGCGGGTCAGAGGACCCGCTTCCCCAACTGCCCGTCGCGCCACCGCCGCCGGACGCCGCCACCGAACGTCCCGCGAAAAAATTGCCCGCGTTGCGAAATGTAAACCGCCCGTTTCTCGGGTCGTGCCACGGATTGAATTTGCGCTCTATCGGTTGCGGGCAAAAGCCCGTGCGCAAATACACGTCGAACGCGCGTCGATGATCGGCCTGATACACGCATGCTCCATCGATCCTGTCGCGCCCGCCTAACAGAACCTGAAGAACAAATCAAGAACATGTCGGATGTTCGCTTATCGCCCTCTCGTAGTGTGGCATGCTTGGCCAGTTTCGCTGCGGTCGTAATTGCATCTTCTCGCCCCCCTATCGCCACAGGGGTGGCATCGCGCGCACTTGGGACTAAGAGACGGCTGTGCCCCGCCCGACTCGCCCCACCGCCGCATGAAACGCTGGACGCGCTATCGCATGCGCGCCGCGATGCGGCTGCACGGGCCGACCTCGGCGATCTTCCGTCGGCGGCTCGCGATCGTCGGCGGCGCGATTTCGGTCGGGCTCGTCGCGCTCGGCTTTGCCAGCCTGTCCGACCATGCGACGCGTCTGTTCCATCGCACGATTCTCCTCTGGCCGCTGCTGCCGCTGCTGGTCACCCCGCTCGGCTATGCCGGAATCGTCTGGGCGACCTTGCGCTTCAGCCCCGACTCGCGCGGGTCGGGCATTCCGCAAGTCATCGCCGCGCGCAACGATCCCGATGCGGCGGTCCGCAGAGCGCTGTCGCTACCGACCGCGCTCACCAAGGGCGTGCTGACGCTCGCCGGCTTGCTCGTCGGCGCATCGACCGGGCGCGAGGGGCCGACAGTCCAGATCGCCGCCGCGGTGATGGCCGCGTGGCACCGGTTGTTGCGCCTGCCGCTGCGCGCCTCGGTGATCATCGCGGGCGGCGCGGCGGGTGTCGCCGCCGCGTTCAACACCCCGCTCGCCGGCATCGCCTTTGCCATCGAGGAGCTCGCCGCCGCCTATGAGCAGCGGATGGCGCTGCTCGTCATGACCGCGATCCTGATCTCGGGCGCGGTCGCGCTCGGCATCGGCGGCGACTATGTCTATTTCGGCGTCGTCTCGAGCCGGGTCGACTTTGTTTCGGTGATCGTCATCGCGCCGGTTGCGGGCGTGCTCGGCGGACTCACCGGCGGCTGGTTCGCGCGGCTCGTCCTCGCCTCGGCGCAGGGTACGACGCGGCTGATGTGTGCGGCAAAGAGCACCCCGGTCCTGACCGCCGGGATCTGCGGCCTGATCGTCGCCGCACTCGGCATCGCGACCAATCTGACCTGGGGCACCGGTTATGATGCCGCGCGGATGATGATCGAAGGCGGCGCGTCGCCCTGGTGGTTCGGCCCGGCCAAGTTCGCCACCACGCTGGCGACCGCGATCGCAGGACTTCCCGGCGGCATCTTCGCTCCCAGCCTCGCGACCGGTGCAGGCTTCGGCAATATCCTCACCTGGCTGTTCCCCGGCCAGCCGGTCAGCGCGATCGTCGTCCTCGGCATGGTCGCCTATTTCACCGGCGTCGTCCGCGCGCCGCTGACCGCGGTGTTCATCCTGACCGAGACGACCGCCGCACGCGGGCTGATGCTGCCGCTGATGGCGACCGCGCTGATCGCCGACCGCGCCAGCGCGCTGGTCTGCCGCGAGAAGCTCTACAACGGTCTCGCCAAGACCTTCATGGGCAAGGACGAGACCGCCAGGTCCTAGGGCAAGGCGTCGATTGCCGCCTGGTCGCAGCGCGGCTTTGGCCCGCGCACATCGCTTTGGGATCGCGCGGCAGCCGGCACCATGAACGACGCCCCGATGCGATGCGCGGCGAACCGGTCGGCGGGCAGCCCGGCGCACTGCGCCTCGAGCGCGAGCATCTTCGGCGGCGTATCATACCCCTCCCACGACAGGCGGAAGGTTCCCCAGTGGATCGGCAGCCCGGTCGTCGCGCCGAGCCGCTCGAACGCCTCGACCGCGTGCTTGGGCCCGACATGCGATCCCGACCACATCTGCCCCGGGGCAAAGCGGAATGCGCCGATCGGAATGATCGCGAGCCGGATCGGCCCCGCTGCCCGCCGCCTCGCCTCGTCGGGCCAGCGCATGTCGCCCGGCCCGGTATCGCCGGCGAAGAAGACGCTGCCCGACGGTGTGTCGATGACGAAGCTCGACCACAGGGCGCGATTGCGATCGGCGCCCCAGCGGCTCGACCAGTGATGGTTGCGCGTGACGGTGACCTTGACGTCTAATTCCCTCGGAAAAAGACCGGTATCTCGTGATAGGCGATCAGCGATAAATTCCGAACGGCCCCAGTCCAGCACCATAACGAGGGCGTCATACCTCAAGCAATGGTTGCAGGTTTCAGTCGAGACTCCCCCGGCGGCAAGAATCTCTTCGTTTCCCGGGCTGGTGACGATCACCGGCCGATCGCGCTCCCACAGCCGCTTTAGCGTCGCCATGTCCATATGGTCGTAATGGTTGTGGCTAACGACGATCAGGTCGATCCGCGGCAGGTCGTCGAACGCGATCCCCGGCGCGGCGACGCGGTGCGGGCCGATACCGAGCGGCCCCGCCACGTCGCTCCAGATCGGGTCGGTCAGGATGTTGAGCCCCGGCGTCTCGATCAGCACGCTGGCATGGCCGATCCAGGTCGCGCGCATCTCGCCGGGCTTGACCGGCGGCAGCGCCTTCGGTCTGGCCTGCGCCACCGCGACATGATCGGGCCAGGCCGGACGCTGGTCGGCGCCAGTGATCCAGCGCAGCAGGAACCCGCCCGGCCCGCGGCTGCCGCCCTTGACCGCCGCACGCGTCGGGTCGCCCGACCATTCGCCTTCGCCCTCGTCGGGATTGAAGAAATGCGCGCCGTCGAAATTGCCGTCTGGCGGACCCTCGTAATAGACGCGGTCGAGGAAGCGCGGGACGATCGTCACCGTCAGCAGCAGCGCAACAACTATCCACAGCACGATCGTGCCAGTCCATCGCGCCACCGCGCTGATCATCCGCATTCGAAACTATCCCGCCGCTGGTTGGGTGCCCGCGATAGCATGGCGCGCCGCGCGGGCAATGCCGCCAATCGTCCGTGCGCGATCAACTCCCCGAAGCGATCGGCGTCACATTGCCTTCGCCGGGGGCGTCGCCCGCGCCCGGCTGACGCGGCACCTTGCGCCCCATCGACCAGTTGGTCTGCATCCGCACCTTGGGATTGGGCGCGCACCAGATCTCGCCCGTCGCGTCGATCGCGGTGACCCAGATCAGGTTATGCTCGGGCCCGTAATCGATCACGCCAAAGGCGAGGCCGTCGCCGCGCTCAAGGACGTGCAGGGGGATCGGGGGATCGAGTTGGGTGAACGACATCGGGCGGTTCCTGTGCAGATGACACGATCATCAACCCGCCGCTATCGCCCCGGTTCCATTGATGAATGTCAGCGCCGCCGATTGGTCAGCAGGGCAAAGACGATGCCATTGACCATCGTGTAGAGCCCGTAGAGCAGCAGCATCGCGATCGGCCAGCTCTGGCTGAACAGCATCGCCATCAGCAGCAGGACGAATTCGAAGGCATAGCTGGTATAGCGCCCCATCGCGCGCTGCACGGGCATGACCGACGCCTGGATGATCGGGTCGCGGCTCTCGATCAGCGCGCGGTGCATCGCGAAATTGGCGATTCCGGCGAAGAAGATGAAGATCAGCGACAGCGTCATGCCCCCGATATAGGCACCTTGGGCCTAATCGCCAGCAACTTGCCGCGCATGTCGGCCCCTCGCCATCGCCGCGTTTTCTTCGCGTTGGGCGTGTCGCCGACCCCGTTCATTGATGCAATGACACGCCCTGCGCCAAATCCTTCGCCGTGCGCCGATCGCGTTCGCAACTGTCGTCCGCCTCGCTTTTCTGGTAATCGATAGCCTCAACCGTGCCGGTCAGGAGTTGGTTTGAAGCCCGCGCTGAAAGCTGCGACATTTTTTTCTTGGCGCTGTTTGCCTTGGGCTTCGTCTTGGGAACGATCCGGGTGGTTTTCGTAGCGCCGCGCTTAGGGCCTCTCGGGGCGACATTCGCCGAACTGCCCTTGATGCTCATCGCGGCCTATTACACCTGCCGGTGGTCGGTCCAATATTGGCAGGTTCGGCGCGCGATTGCGATCCGCTGGGCAATGGTCGGGTGGTTTCTGACACTGTTGATGACAGGCGAAATGCTGCTCGGCTCGGCGCTCTTCGCGCGGACCGCAACCGAACAATGGGCTGCGTTGACGACGCCGGCAGGATTGCTCGGCATGTCCGCTCAGCTGATCGCCGCGCTCCTCCCGTTATTTGTCTGCAGGCAGGGGCGGACATGCCCAGGCTAACCCGCCGGCGAGTGTTGCTGGGGGCCGGCAGCACCATTTTGCTGGGCAGCGGCTTTATATGGTCCAGCTTCAGGCGCGACCTCGCCACGGCAGAACGTCGCATTTCGGATAGAAGCCGGATCATCATGACTGCGTTTGGCGCGCTCGAATATGCCGTGGCCGGTTCGGGCGATCCGCTGATGATGATCCACGGCACAGGCGGCGGCTTCGATCAGGGGCTGCGGTTTGCGTATGCTCTGCGGCAGCGCGGACATCGCATCGTCGCACCGTCGCGCTTCGGCTATTTGCGGAGCGACTTTCCGGCCGACCCCTCGCTCGCTCATCAGGCCGATGCGTTTGCCGTGTTGCTGGATCATCTCGGGATCGATCGACTTCCCGTGGTGGGTGGCTCCGCCGGAGCCTTGTCGGCATCGGCCTTCGCGCTACGGCATCCCGATCGTTGCTCGGCGCTGGTCCTGCTTGTGCCGGTCGCGAATGTCACCGGCAGCGATCCCGTCGAAATGGGCAGGTTGCAAGAGAGCGCGGTCCGGGCGCTGCTCACCTCCGATCTGCTTTACTGGTCGGCGCTTGAAGCGGCGCCCGAACGCATCATCGGTACGCTCTTGGCCACCGACCCGAAGCTGCTGCCGAACGTCAGCCCAAGCGAGCGCCGGAGGGCGTTCGCCATTGCGTCGGACATGATGCCGATCCACGCGCGAACCGACGGAATGTTGAACGATGCCCGGCAGGCTGGGCAACCCGCGAAATTGGATTTCGCCCAGCTTAGGATGCCACTGCTCCTGATCTCGGCGGAAGACGACCGATTCAATACCGCCACCACGGCACGCACAATCGCCACCATGGTGCCTCATGCGGACCTCACCATATTTCCCGATGGCGGACACATTTGGCTCGGTCATGACGAAGAGGTCGCGCAACGCATCGAAGGATTTATTGCTTTCGAACGGAATTAGCCCGCTTCGGCCATGACCGGCCCGGCAGGGCGGACCGCCCGCTTGGGTGAAGCATGCCGGACCTGGCTATGCCGTCTAAAGAAGGATCCGCCCCAACAGGATCAGCACGATCGCGCCCAATAGCGAGGCGAAGAAGCCCGCGCGGTTGAACCCGCCGCCGATCCCGCCCGAACGCCGCGACGCGGTCACCAGGCCGGCAAGCAGCGATCCGCCGATGCCGAGCAGCGTCGTCAGCCAGAATCCCATGTCGACCGCGCCGGGATAGAAAAAGCGCGCGAGCAGGCCGACGACGAATCCGACAATGATTGTCGAGATGATGTTGATCATGAAACCTGTTCCTTCGCCAATTTATCGAGTGGCGATTCTAGCCGCTGTCGGGGCGATGGCAATTGCGTCTTTATGACAAAAAAATTTCACCCCCCGATGCAGGCCTGCAACGCCCCCCGGCAAGCCCGCCGCAGAGGCGGCTTTGCGTTGCGTGCAGACTCGCTTTGTTCTCACGGTCCGCTGTGCCGAAACGGGTTAAGGCGAAATTTACCGCCTTGCATCTCAGATTCGATGTGGCACTATCCATGGTGGGTCGTCGCCGGGGGGCACCCCTAGACGTAGTGGTGGAGCCGGAACGTGGATTTTCCGCGGGCTCCCGACCTGCGCCTTGAGAATGGGCATATCGGCGATAGTAATCTGTGGATGAAAGACGAGTTTTTCCCCCGCAGCGACCCCAAAAATGTTAGGGAGGGATTTCGCCCTTCCGAATCGAACGAATAGTGAACATACGGAGCGGGCGACATGGATTTCAGGGACACGGAGCGGAGCGATATGGATAGCACGAGCGATACGCTGGAGAACGACGCGATCGAGAGCGCTGCGAGCGCCCGCGCGCCCGCCCCAGCATCCGCCGCTGCGCCCGCCAAGGCGCCTGCGAAAAAGCCGGCAGCGAAGAAGGCCGCGGGCGAATCGAAGGATTCGAAGCAGGTCGACGATCGCCGCTTTGCCGTGACGACCGATTCGAACCGCGACGACCTGCTCACCGATTTCGGCAAGGACACGCTCAAGGATCGCTATCTGCTCCCGGGCGAATCGTACCAGGACCTGTTCGCCCGCGTCGCGGCGGCCTATGCCGACGATGAACCGCATGCCCAGCGGCTCTACGACTATATCTCGAAGCTGTGGTTCATGCCCGCCACGCCCGTCCTGTCGAACGGCGGCACCGGTCGCGGCCTGCCGATCTCGTGCTATTTGAACTCGGTCTCGGACAGCCTCGACGGCATCGTCAACACGTGGAACGAGAATGTCTGGCTCGCATCGCGCGGCGGCGGCATCGGCACCTATTGGGGCAATGTCCGCGGCATCGGCGAGCCGGTCGGCCTCAACGGCAAGACCAGCGGCATCATTCCCTTCGTCCGCGTCATGGACAGCCTCACGCTGGCAATCTCGCAGGGCTCGCTGCGGCGCGGCTCGGCGGCGGTCTATCTCGACATCTCGCATCCCGAGATCGAGGAGTTCCTCGAGATCCGCAAGCCCTCGGGCGACTTCAACAGGAAAGCGCTCAACCTCCACCACGGCGTCCTCGTCACCGACGAGTTCATGGAAGCCGTCCGTGCGGGCGCCGAGTTCGACCTGAAATCGCCCAAGGACGGCAGCGTCCGCGCCACCGTCGATGCGCGCTCGCTGTTCCAGAAGCTCGTCGAGACGCGGCTTGCCACCGGTGAGCCGTACATCGTGTTCTCCGACCAGGTGAACCGGATGATGCCCAAGCATCACCGCGACCTCGGCCTCAAGGTATCGACCTCGAACCTGTGCAGCGAGATCACGCTGCCGACCGGCGTCGACCATCTCGGCAACGATCGCACCGCGGTCTGCTGCCTGTCGTCGCTCAATCTCGAAACCTGGGATCAGTGGAACGGCGAGCCGCAGTTCATCGAGGACATCATGCGCTTCCTCGACAATGTCCTGCAGGACTATATCGACCGCGCCCCCGACGAGATGGCGCGCGCCAAGTACTCAGCCGAGCGTGAGCGCTCGGTCGGCCTCGGCGTGATGGGCTATCACAGCTTCCTCCAGGCGCGCGGCCTCGGCTTCGAGAGCGCGATGGCCAAGTCGTGGAACCTCAAGATCTTCAAGCACATCCACTCGAAGGCGTCCGAAGCCAGCATGATGCTCGCGCACGAACGCGGGCCGTGCCCCGATGCCGCCGATGTCGGTGTGATGGAGCGTTTTTCGTGCAAGATGGCGATCGCGCCGACCGCGTCGATCAGCATCATCTGCGGCGGCGCCAGTGCGTGCATCGAGCCGATCCCGGCGAACATCTACACGCACAAGACGCTGTCGGGTTCGGTCTCGATCAAGAACCCGCATCTCGAGAAACTGCTGCGCGAAAAGTCGAAGGATTCGGCCAACGTGTGGAACTCGATCCTCGAACGCGGCGGCAGCGTCCAGCATCTCGACTTCCTCACGCAAGAGGAAAAGGACACCTTCAAGACCAGCTTCGAGATCGACCAGCGCTGGCTGCTCGAACTCGCCGCCGACCGCACGCCGTATATCGATCAGGCGCAGTCGCTGAACCTCTTCATCCCCGCCGATGTCGAGAAATGGGACCTGCTCATGCTCCACTTCCGCGCGTGGGAGCTGGGCATCAAGTCGCTCTATTACCTGCGCTCGAAGAGCGTCCAGCGCGCCGGCTTCGCCAACCACACCGACGCGGTCAGCACCGAGGAAAGCCGCGGCGGCGTAGAGGCGGACAACACCGCCAATCCCCCCGTCTTCGCGATCGGCGAGACCACGGATTACGACGAATGCTTAGCGTGCCAGTAAGCCGATGCGCCATTCTTCCCTCTCCCCTTGTGGGAGAGGGATGCGCAGACTTGGCAGCTCGCCTGCCTAGTCGCAGCTGGGTGAGGGGTAAGGCGATGAAGCGCGACCGATTGCCATCGAACGCCATTCCCCGCGCACGCAAGCTGCGCCGCACTGCTACTGAAGCGGAGACCATCCTGTGGCGTGTGCTGCGGGAAAAGCTGCCGCGCGCCAAATTCCGGCGCCAGGTGCCGCTTGGCCGCTATTTCGCCGATTTCGCTTCGCATGGCGCGAAACTGGTGATCGAAGTCGATGGTGGCCAGCATGGCGAAGCTGCTGGTTACGACGCCGCCCGCACGCTCTATCTTGAGCACGAAGGCTATCGCGTCCTGCGCTTTTCTAACCACGACGTGATCGACAATCTCGACGGCGTACTTGAGGCGCTCGGTCGCGCACTGACCCCTCATCCAAGTGCGACTAGCGAGCAAGCTCGCAAGTCTGCCTATCCTTCTCCCACAGGGGGAGAAGGCCAATGAGCTACAAACGCCTTGCCGTCTTTTTACCGCTCCTCCTCTCCGCCTGCGCCACGCAGCGCGCCGACGCGGTCGTCGCGAGCGGTCCGGGCTTCCTGCTCGGCCTGTGGCACGGCTTCATCTTCCCGGTCGCCTGGGTGCTCAGCCTGTTTATCGACAATGTCGCGGTGTACGCCGTACCCAATGACGGCGGCTGGTACGATTTCGGCTATTTCCTCGGCATCGTCGTGTTCGGCGTCGGCGCGAGGAAGACGCGCACCGTCTATCGCACGCGCACGATCCGCACGAACGCACAGCCAGAGCGCGAGACGGTGATCATCGATCAATGACCACCGCGCTCGCCTCTAACTTCGACGCCGCCAAAGCGAACGCCGTTCGGTCGTTAGCCCCTGGTTTTGTCGGCGGTCTCGAACAGGTCGTAGGCGTTCGCCGCGGTCGCGCTCAGCCGCACCGTGTCGCCATCGACGCTCGCGACGAGGCCGGCGGGGATATAGTGATGCTTGGCGCCCTTGCCGCCCTGCGTCGACGGACTGTCGGTCTTGGTCATCTTGATCCGCTCGCCGTCGAGATGGTCGACGGTACCGAGATGGACGCCGTCGGCGCCGACAATGTTCATGTCTTCCTTGATGTTGCTGTGGTCGTGATCGCTCATCATCATTCTCCTTCTGGGGGGTTCACTGGTTCAACGTACCACGCCCCCCATTCGCTCCATACCTCGTAAAAGTCCGGAAGGTTCGCCATGTCCCTGTTAGAAGCCCGCACCCAGTACAAGCCCTTCGAATATCCCTGGGCCTATGACTTCTGGAAGCGCCAGCAGCAGATCCACTGGATGCCAGAGGAAGTGCCTCTGGGCGAGGATTGCCGCGACTGGGCGCAGAAGCTCAGCGACCACGAGCGCAACCTGCTGACGCAGATCTTCCGCTTCTTCACCCAGGCCGATGTCGAGGTGCAGAACTGCTATCACGACAAATACGGCCGCGTGTTCAAACCGACCGAGATCAAGATGATGCTGACCTCGTTCTCCAACATGGAGACGGTCCACATCGCCGCCTATTCGCACCTGCTCGACACGATCGGCATGCCTGAGAGCGAATACGGCATGTTCCTCGAGTACGAGGAAATGTCGGCCAAGCACGATTACCTCAACGAATTCGGCGTCGACACCGACGAGGATATCGCCAAGACGCTCGCGATGTTCGGCGGCTTCACCGAGGGGCTGCAACTGTTCGCCAGCTTCGCGATGCTGATGAACTTCCCGCGCTTCAACAAGATGAAGGGCATGGGACAGATCGTCAGCTGGTCGGTCCGCGACGAGAGCCTGCACTGCGAAGGCATCATCAAGCTGTTCCACGCCTTCTGCGCCGAGCGCGGCTGCCTGACCAAGTCGGTCAAGAACGACATCATCGACTGCTGCCAGAAGACCGTGCGATTGGAGGACGCGTTCATCGACCTCGCCTTCCAGGACGGCCCCGTCCCCGGCATGACCGCCAAGGAAATCAAGAAGTACATCCGCTACATCGCCGACTGGCGGCTGGGGCAGCTGGGCTTCCAGCCGATCTACATGATCGACGAACACCCGCTGCCGTGGCTCGCCCCGCTGCTCAACGGCGTCGAGCACGCCAACTTCTTCGAAACCCGCGCGACCGAATATTCGAAAGCGGCAACGCGCGGCGACTGGGGCCAGGTCTGGACCAGCTTCGACCAACGCAAGAAGGGCAAGGTCGCGATCGACGACGCGAGCGGCGACACCGCGACGCAGGCCGATGAAGGCAAGGACATGTTTGCTGGGGTGGAGTGAGATAAATGGTCGATAATCAGGACGATTCCCTTTCGGAAGCAGAGAATGCTTTAGAGCGCGTCCAGAATTACGACCCTCAGAAACTAGTCCGTCGAGATGAACTGGGTAAATATGCTTTTTCGGCTGCCGTAGGTCCGGCAAAAAGATTAATTTCGCTGTTTGAGGTTCTTTCGGCAAGTCATCTCGAATACTTCCCAACCCAGCAATTAAATTTGGTCAGGGACACAGCCAATACTGTCTATAATATTTTTGGAGAATTTGAAAACTTTGACGTTGAAAGTGCTCAGCCTTCTGTCTCCGATGCGCAAACGGCACTAATCTCAAAGTTAACTACTCAATACCAGCATGTTTTCAATCAGTTATCGCCACTGATAGCTTTTTCTACCGCGAGAGCCCAAGACTTTTCCGCATTAGAGCGCGATGCACGCGCAGCTACTCAAGCAGCAAAAGATCAAGCCAATTCTTTGGTCAGCGCACTTAAAGGACAAAAAGATACGGCCGATGCTATATTAGCCGAGGTGCGTTCGGCAGCGGCGGAGCAAGGGGTTAGTAAACAGGCCATTCACTTTAAGAACGAGGCGGATAAGCACCACGACGAGTCCCAAATATGGCTTAAGCGAACTATTTTATCATCTGTCGTCTTGGTTGTTTATGCTTTTGCCTCGATTTTCATTCATAATATACCTGGAACTATGGCCGGCCCCTATGGCGCTATACAACTCGGTATAAGCAAAGTTTTGATATTTGGTGTGATCGCATATAGTGTTCTATTATGCGCACGTAACTTTTTGTCTCACAAGCATAATGAAATCATAAACCGCCATCGGCAAAATGCCCTAGCTACGTTTACAGCTTTGGCCGAGGCAACCTCGGATGCTGCGAGTTCAGATATAGTACTTAGCCATGCAGCGGCCTGCATATTTTCTCCTCAGGAGACAGGTTATACCAAAGGGGATGCTGCGCATCCTGATGGTGTGCCTGCACTGCAAATCTTGCCCCGCATAGGTGGAATGGCGTCTGCGCAATAGCGATTGAGGTTAAGGCCATAAAACCGTTTTCAACCACACGAGATTATCGGTGATAATGAGCCAAAAGTTTACAGTTCCGCCGTTTCTTAACGGCGTCGTTTCGCAAGACGTTTACGGTCGATGGTTGCATCGGAAGGCAGCCGCTCATGTGAAACGGGACAGGAGACGTTGCGATTATCTCGTTTCTGGCGCGAAATATCGTGAGCTAATCCATTCCGCAGTCACCCACTCGAAAGGCCGCGACCACTACACCGGCGAGCAACTCGACTGGGGGCTGATTGGTACATATTGCAACGAAGCGTCGAAAGCTGGCCGGAGCGAATACAAGTCGACGCTCGGCCTTCTGCCTACCGCCGATCATGTTCCCGGCAACGACGGGCAATACGATTTCGTCATCTGCGCTTGGCGCACCAACGACGCCAAGAACGACTTATCGCATAATGACTTTATCGACCTGTGCCGTCGGGTCGTCGAGTACCATGACACAAAAGTGACGACTTAGCGCCTACAGCGGCGAGCAATGTTTACAGCCTTCTGTCCGTTCCTTGCCGCACGATTTTGCCTTTTGTAGAGCCGATCGCGAGTCATCGAATGGGCCGTGCCAAGTGCTACTCTTCGTAGTCCGTGACCCATGTAACCCCCGGCCGTCGTTGCAACTTCCGCAGTGGGCGTGGTGTACAATCGCCTTGTTCCGAACCCAATTTTCGTAAACCCAAAAGCGGCCTTCCATTTTCTGCTCCTTCCACGTCTTTATCGCCCAAAGTACCACTTTGGGCGAAACCCCTAGCACCATGGCCGCCGCCCGCCCGCATAGGGCCGCGCCAACCCCTCGGCGATCAGCACGTCGCCCAGCGAGACACCCCCGCGCGTCACGTCGCGCAGCTTCTCGTGCTAGCTTTCCGCCAATACCCGCCGTGCCCCTGCGCAGGCAGGGGCCCATCTCCAGACCTCCACCCCAGGGCACCGCCTCGACCCGCAAGCCAACGGCTCGACGCTTAGCGTCCCGATCGATCGACCCGATTTGCCCGGCGGTGACCGTCACAAGCTGGACCCCGGCCTGCGCCGGGGTACGCCATCCTCACCCCACCCGCCAAACTCGCCCAAAACACCACTTTGGGCGAAACCCCGTGGCCGATAGGACGCACGCCTTGCCAATAGGATCGCCGCCGCCACGCCGCGCTGTCCTACCCATTACGACCCGCTTAGCCTGCCGCGATCATGGCGACCCCGATCATCTTGCCGACGCACGGCGCATCGCGCGTATCGGCGCCTCGCGTGCGGAGGCGATTGCGCGCGCACCCTATCGCGAACTTTGCGACCGTCCGGCTGGTCGGGGCAGCGCGGCCGCTTGCGCCTTCAGGGTCACAGTGTGAACCCGTCCCTGGACGGTGTGAACCCCATGAACTTGTCGCGACTTTGGCGGGCTGGCGACTTACCGCCGCGTGCGCCCCAGCACCCGCCACGTCACCAGCAGCAGGACGACCGAGACCGCCTCGGCGATCATCGCCATCGAAATGCCCGGGTCGCTCGCCCCGCCGCCCGGCAACGCGATGCCGCGCCCCGCCAGCGCGACCGCGAACAGGCTGGCGGGCACCAGCAGCCAGTCGTGCCGCCGCCGCCGCCCGTCGCGGAACGGCAGCGCGCCGAGCAGCGCGAACACGCTCGCGACGATGAAGAATGCGGAAAGGTCGCCGCGGATCGTGCTCGCGCCGAACACGCCGTCCAGGCTGACCCCCAGGTTATCGGCATAGACCCCCGGGTCGATCAGGCCGCGCACGCCTAGCACAAGGAAATACACCGCCCACAGCACCACCGCGCCGCGCAACAGCCGCTTCATGAAATTGCGTTCGCCCATCTCGCCATCCTGTCCCGTTGCGGATGTTCCCGCCGGGCGCCAACCTGCCCGTGCACGTCCCGCCGCGCAAGGGCGCCGGTGCCGCCGCGATCGGCGCCAATATGGACGCGATCACGCGTGCAGCCTGCCGAGTCGTCGCATTACGCTGGCGCGCGAAGGAGACTGCGATGCCCCGTTTCATCGTCAACAAGAACGCGCAGGCAAACGGCGACCACGAAGTCCACAACACGACCGACGGCTGCGGCCACATGCCCGATACGCGCAACCGAAAGGATCTTGGCGTCCACCCCGGCTGCCACGGTGCGCTGGTCGAGGCGAAGCGCCTCTACCCGCAATCGAACGGCTGCGCCTATTGCTGTCCCGCCTGCCACACTGGCTAGCGCGGCCGGGCCAGGCTGCCGACGCTACCGCTCGCTCCGCGCTTTCGCCCGACTGCGCGTCGTGTCATGGTGGGAGACCGCAAGTCGTTTTCTGCCATGCCAGCGAAAGGCCCCATCATGACCAGCCGTTTCCTTCTGTCCCTCGCCGCCGCCGTCGCACTGCCGCTCGGTCCGGTCGCCGCTGCAGACGACCCCGACCCGATGGCCGCCTTCCACCCCGGCACCGCAATTCCCGGCTATGGCAAGATCGCCGATGTCGATATCGAGATGGCGATCCCCGAAGGCACTGTCTTGCTCCACAGCTTCGATGCCACCGAAGGGAAGGCCGGGACGCTCAACCGCACGCTCGAATCGGTGGCGCGCTTCGTCAACATGCACGTCGCTGCCGGCATGCCGCTTGCCAACGTCCACGCTGCGGTCGTCGTCCACGGTCCGGCGGTGTTCGATGTCACCAATGCCGAACGCTACGGCGCGAAATATGATGGTGCGAAAAATCCCAATGCCGACCTGGTCGCCGCGCTTCAGGCGGTCGGCGTCGAGATCTACGTCTGCGGGCAAAGCGCTGCCGCGCAGGACGTTCACAATGGCGACCTGTTGCCCGGCGTAAAGATGGCGCTATCGGCGATGACCGCACATGCCCTGCTGCAACAGCGCGGCTATACGCTCAACCCGTTCTGACAGGAGCCGAATTGATCCGGGATCACACCGTTATTTACGCTTTTGGCGACTTTCTTCGGCGGCCTTTTCGGCCTTGTGCGCCGCGAGCGCGTCATCGGCGACGCTTTGCGCCTGCGCATCCTCGTGGCGCTGGCTGGTGTTCACGCCCTCAGGCGCTTCCGAATCGCGGCGGTCGTTTTGCGGGTCGTTGTTCAATCCGTCCTTGCGGCTGGTGTCATCGGTCATGGGATTCTCCTGTGTGTTTCTCGACCAACCCCCGGCAGGCCCTTGCGGTTCCGCCGATGACAGGCGCCCCTGCTCGGGTTAAAAGCACGTCATGACCCCCAAACATCTTGGCCAGGCAAGCGGACTGCCCGCATCGCCCGACGCCGCCGAACTCGATTACGTCCCCAATCCGCGGCCTGATGCGCTGTATCTCGTCCGTTTTGCAGCGCCCGAATTCACCTCTTTATGCCCGGTGACGGGGCAACCCGATTTCGCGCATCTCGTCATCGATTATGCGCCCGGCGAAACGATCGTCGAATCGAAATCGCTCAAGCTGTTCCTCGGCAGCTTCCGCAACCACGCCGCCTTCCACGAGGATTGCACCGTCGGCATCGGCCAGCGCCTGTTTGACGAGATGCGCCCGCAATGGCTGCGCATCGGCGGCTATTGGTATCCGCGCGGCGGCATTCCGATCGACGTCTTCTGGCAATCGGGCAAGCCGCCCGAAGGTCTGTGGCTACCCGGCCAGGGGGTCGCCCCCTATCGCGGCCGCGGCTGACCAGCTTCATCGCATAATCATCGTTCGTCTAACCGGAGCCAAACTCATGACACGTGCTTTCCGTCCCGCCCTTCTCCTTGCTGCAAGCACGCTGGTGCTTGGCGGGTGTGCCGCCACCGCAGGCGACCTCAATACGCGCGCGCCGATGGCGCCCAGCGTCTTTGCCGCCAGCCCGGATAGCATCGACAAAAGCCAGACGACGCAGCTGCCCCGCAATGCGGTGCCGCGCAATTATAAGATCGAAGTGACGCCGCACGCCGATGCGCTGACCTTCGACGGCAAGGTCCGCATCACGCTCAACGTGACCGAGCCGACCGACACGCTGACCTTCAACGCCGCCGATCTGGCGATCGCGAGCGCGACGATCACCGCCGCCGATGGCACCAGCCAGCAGGGCCGCGTCAACTTGAACACCGATGCGCAAACCGCGAATGCACAGTTTGCCCAGCCGTTGTCGCCGGGCCTTTACGCTCTCGACATGGTCTATTCGGGCAAGATCAACACGCAGGCCAACGGCCTGTTCGCGCTCGATTACAAGAGCACCAAGGGGGTCGATAAACGCTCGCTGTTTACCCAGTTCGAAGCACCCGATGCGCGCCGCTTTGTTCCCAGCTGGGATGAGCCCGATTACAAGGCGAGCTTCGACCTCAGCGCGATCGTCCCCGCCGACGAAATGGCAATCAGCAACATGCCGGCCAAATCGACCACCGCGCTCGCGGACGGCCTGAAGCGCGTCACCTTCGAAACCACCCCGGTGATGTCGAGCTACCTGCTGTTTTTCGGCAAGGGTGATTTCGGACGCATTTCCAAGATGGCAGGCAACACAGAGGTCGGCATCGTCGTCAGCAAGGGCAACGAGGAAATGGCGCGCACGGCGCTCGACGACGAAGCACAAATCCTGCCTTATTATAACGACTATTTCGGCACGCCCTATCCGCTGCCAAAGCTCGACAACGTTGGCGGCCCCGGCCAGTCGCAATTCTTCGGCGCGATGGAAAACTGGGGGGCGATCTTCACCTTCGAACGTATCCTGCTCGACGACCCGGCCATCACCAGCGAAAGCGCGCGGCACGCGATCTTCTCGGTTCAGGCTCACGAAATGGCGCATCAGTGGTTTGGCGACCTTGTCACGATGGCCTGGTGGGACGACCTTTGGCTCAACGAAGGTTTCGCCAGCTGGATGGAGAACAAGACGACGCAGCACTTCCATCCCGATTGGGGTGCAGACATCGATGCGGTTGGCAGCCGCGAGGCTGCGATGGGACAGGACGCCTACGCCACGACCCATCCGATTGTGCAGAAGATTCTGACGGTCGAACAGACCAACCAGGCGTTCGATTCGATTACCTATTCGAAAGGCGAATCGGTGATCTCGATGCTCGAAGGCTATGCTGGACCCGACGTCTGGCGTCGCGGCATTCAGGACTATGTGAAGACGCATCAGTATCAGAATACCAAGACCGACGACCTGTGGCGCGCGGTCGAGGCGGCGGGTGCGAACGGACTAACCACGATCGCGCATGACTTCACGTTGCAGCCCGGCATTCCGCTGATCACCGTCGGCAAGGCGCAATGCGTCGATGGTAGCACCAAGGTACCGCTGACCCAGGGCCAGTTCTCGCGTGACAAGCGCGAGGCGGCGGCAGCCAACCCGCTCACCTGGCACGTCCCGGTCAGCGTCTCGGCCGGCGGAGCAAAAGCCATGACGGTGACCGCCGGGCGAACGACCGACGTCATCGTCGCGGGTTGCGGCCCGCTGCTCGTCAATGCGGGTCAGACCGGTTATTATCGGACGCTATACACTGCAGATCAGCTTGCCCGACTGAAGGCCACATTCGGATCGCTCGGCGCGGTCGATCAATATGGCTTGCTCAACGATTCACTGGCGCTGTCCTATGCGGGTTATCAGCCGATCGGGCGCTCGCTGGACCTCATTGCCGCAATTCCCGCAAACGCCAATCGCAAGGTGATGACGGAAGGCCTCGGGACGCTCTATTCGTTGTACGAAATGTTCGACGGCGACGCAGCCGTCCAGGCCAAGCTCGCGAGCATGATCGAGTCGCGTTACGCACCCGTGTTGGGGCAGATCGGCCTCCTCCCGCGCGCGGGCGAACCCGTCCTCGATACGACGTTGCGGCCGAGTCTGATCAGTGCGCTAGGCGCGGTCGGTGACAGCAATATCCAGGCCGAGGGCGATCGCCTGTTTGCGGCGCTCCAGACCAATCCGTCGGCAATTGCAGGATCGCTCAAGTCGACCTGGCTCGGACTCGTTGCCTATAATGCGACGTCGGCGGAATGGGGCCAGCTGCATGCAATGGCGAAGAACGCGACCGGCTCCGTCGAGCGTGCGACGCTCTATTCGTTGCTCGGCGTCGCCAAGGACAAGACACTCGCCCAGCGGGCACTCGACCTCGCATTGACCGACGAACCGGGTTCAACGGTTTCGGCGGGTATGATCAACGCGGTTGCCCGGCGCAACCCGGAACTGGCGCTCGATTTCGTCCTGGCGCATCTCGACCGCGTCAATGCGTTGGTCGACAGCTCGGCGGCTTCGCGGTTCGTCGCGCAGCTTGGCAGCGGCAGCGACGAAGAGACGACGATCGCCAAGCTCGACGCCTATGCAAAGGCCAATCTCGATCCTTCGGCTCGCAAGCCCATCGACTCGGCGATCAACGGCATTCGTACCCGCCTCGCCGACCGTCCGCGGATCAAGCAGGAAGTCCGCGCCTGGGTCGCAGGACAATAGGCCTGGCCATCTCTCGGCCCGTCGCCGCGCGAAGCGGTGACGGGCAGGGACGCCTAGCCTAGCGCATCAGTCCGCCAATAAGGTTGCGGACAAACCGGCCGGCGAAGGGTCCGGCGAGATCGGTGGCGATCGAACCGGCGGCCGAGGTCGCGGCATTGCGCACCGGGTTCGACCGCGACTTGCGTCCGGTTACCGCCGCTGCCGCGATCGTCGCCGCCGACCCCGTCATCGCGCCCGTCGCGCGCTTGAGCGCCTTGCCCCAGATATTGGGCGTCCGCCGTTCGCGTTTGCCGACCTCTTCGCGGCCATTTGCTTCGACTTCTTCGGCGGTCGCGGCGGCGTCACTGGCCTTTTGAGCGATGACCTCGGCGGCGCTCTCGCGGTCGATCCGCTGGTCATAGTTAGTGCCCACCGGCGACGCGCCGACGATCATCGCGCGCTCGCCCGTCGAGATCGGTCCGATCCGCGACGAGGGCGGGCGCACCAGCACGCGTTCGACCGGCGACGGGGCGCCGTCGTCCATCAGCGTCGATACCAAGGCTTCGCCAACCTTCAGTTCGGTGATCGCGGTTTCGACGTCGAGGTCGGGATTGATCCGGAAGGTCTCGGCCGCACCCTTGATCGCGCGCTGGTCGCGCGGCGTGTAGGCGCGCAGCGCATGAAGAATACGATTGCCCAATTGGCCGGCAACGGTCTCTGGAATGTCGATCGGATTTTGTGTGATGAAGAACACGCCGATACCCTTCGATCGGATCAACCGGACGACCTGCTCGATCTTGTCCTGCAGTGCCGGCGAGGCATCGTCGAACAACAGATGCGCCTCGTCGAAGAAGAAGACGAGCTTGGGTTTTTCAGGGTCACCAACCTCGGGTAGTGCCTCGAACAACTCGCTCATCAGCCATAGCAGGAAGGTCGCATAAAGCTTGGGGTCGACCATCATCCGGTCGGCCATCAACACGTTGACGAACCCCTTGCCAGTGGGATCGGTACGAAAGAATTCGGCGACGTCGAACGCGGGTTCGCCGAAGAACTGCTCGCCGCCCTGGCCCTCGAGCTGGAGCAAGGCGCGCTGGATCGTGCCGACGCTCGCCTTGGTGACGTTACCGTATTTCGTGCTCAGTTCGACCGCATTTTCGGCGGTATGGGCGAGCATCGCGCGCAGGTCAGGCAAGTCGATCAGCAAAAGGCCCTGATCGTCGGCATAGCGGAAAGCGATTTCGAGGACGCCGGCCTGGGTGTCGTTGAGTTTGAGCAACTGGCCCAGCAGCAACGGCCCCATCTCGCTGACCGTCGTGCGGATCGGATGGCCCTGCTTGCCATACAGGTCCCAGAATATTGTCGGGCTGTCGGCATAGGCGTAATCGATGAGCCCGACCTCGCGGGCGCGGTCCTTCAGCTTGTCGGCATGGGCAAAGGCATCGCTGCCGGGCATCGCGATACCGCTGAGATCGCCCTTCACGTCGGATACGAAAACAGGGACGCCCGCCTTTGAGAACCCCTCAGCGAGGACTTGCACGGTCACTGTCTTGCCGGTGCCGGTGGCGCCCGCGATCAGTCCGTGGCGATTGGCCCGGCTGAGCGCGATACCGACCGGCGTGCCGTCAGCGCTGCCGATAAAGACCGATCGATCGTCCATTGCGGTTCCCTTTCACGCGTGTCGGCGAAGCGTAGACCAGCACAAATCGAAAGCAAACATGGCAGACAGCAAAACGCCCGACCAAATTGGCCGGGCGTTTAAGTGTCGGGCGATTCAGCGCGCCGTCAGTTGTTGAGCCTGACCGCAATGAAGGTCGGTTCAACGCCGCGCCGTGTGACCTGCAACAGAATGGCCGAACGCCCATCGGACTTGGCTTGCGAAACAGCATCCGCCAGCGCCTTCAGGGTTTGTACCGGTTCACGATTGGCACTGATGATCACGTCGCCGCGCTGCAGTCCCTTTTGAGCAGCATCGGCCGCACCTGAGACGCGCCCGATGACAAGGCCCTTGGTCGCGGTATCGACCCCGATTGAACGGGCAATATCGGTGGTCAGCGGCTCGACGATCAGGCCGAGCGACTGGCGGATCGCCTGGTCGGGTCCGGTCGCGTTTTCGCTCGACTTGCTCGGATAGGCCTGGTCATCGTCGGGATCGAATTTGGGCTGCTGCAACTTATCCTCGGGCGGTCGTTTGCCAACCGTGACATTGAGGCGCTGCTTCTTGCCATCGCGGATGATGTCGACCGGGATTTTCGTGCCTGGCGTTACATTGGCGACAAGATACGAGACATTGTTGTCGGGCGTGACCTCCTGGCCGTTGACCGCAACTACGACGTCGCCCGCCTTGATGCCTGCCTTGGCCGCGGCCTCTCCGTCGACAACGCGCTGGATGAACTCGCCGCGATTATGGGCCAGGCCCAATGCCGCCGCAGTATCATCATCGAGCGGCGCGAGCGCTACGCCGAAATAGCCGCGCTCGATCGCCTCGCCGCTGCGCAATTTGGCGACAATCGGTGCAGCGACATCCGCAGGGATCGCAAAGCCCAGGCCGATATTGGCACCCGTTGGCGAAATGATCGCCGAATTGATCCCGATGACGTTGCCATTCAAATCGAACATCGGCCCACCCGAATTGCCGCGATTGATTGCCGCGTCGGTCTGGATATAGCGCGAATAGGCGCCGCCGGTGCCGGGGCCGTTTTCGCCAACGTTGCGATACAGCGCCGAAACAATCCCCGTCGTCACGGTGCCGCCAAATCCGAGCGGATTGCCGATCGTGATGACCCAGTCGCCGACGCGCGACTTGGTCGAATCGCCGAACTTGACGAACGGAAGGTTGGTGCCGTCAATCTTGAGTACCGCGAGATCCGACTGGGCGTCGCGCCCGATAACGCGCGCCTTGTATTCCTTGCGATTGGGCATGGTGACGGTGATCTCTTCGACCACCGCACCATCCGCGGCAGGCGCAACGACATGGTTGTTGGTGACGATATAGCCGTCGGGAGAGATGATGAAGCCCGAGCCAAGCGACTGACCTTCACGCGTCTGCGGCTGCGCGCCGCCATTACTCTGGCCTCCGAAAAACTGCTCGAACGGCGTGCCCGCGAACGGGTTTGACTGGACCTGGACACGCTGGCGCGTCGAAATATTGACTACCGCAGGCTGCAATTGCTCGGTCAGGTCTGCAAAGCTTGTCGGGGCACCGGCGCGTGGCACGACGCGCTGCAGCTGGGCATCTTCGTTCTGCGCGACCTGCGCGCCAACGGTGCTTGGCGAGGCGAGTGCTAGAGCGGTGCCGCCAAGCAGGAAAGCCGAAGTGATTGCATAAACATATCGCACGGGCGGATAATCCTTTTTGTGGAAAAAACGAGAGCTGGCCACGGTTCTCATGAAACTTCGAAGTTTAACGAAGCTTGAATATGGGACGGCGATCCCAGCGATCAACGCCCCTGGAATTCGCGTAGGAACTCATTGTCTGGCGACAGGACGACCGAGGTCGCGCCATCCGATTCGACGAAGGTCTTCTGATAGGCCTGCATAGCCCGGTAGAAGTCGTAGAAGCCGGGATCCTTGCCGAACGCCGAAGCGTAGATATTAGCCGCCTCGGCATCGGCGTCGGCACGGATCAGCTGCGCCTCCTTGCGTCCCTCGGCCTGGATCGAGATGGCCTCCTGATTGCGCGCGGTTTGCATTCGCTGATACGCCGATGTCAGCGGCGTGCCCTGCGGAAGATCGGCGCGCTTGATTCTGACATCGATGATTTCGGCACCATATTTGGCTGCCTCGCGATTGAGCCCGGCCTGAATATTGTCCATGATCTGGCCGCGCTCGGGGCTGAGCAGCGTCGCGAAGGCTCGCTTGCCAAGCTCGTTGCGCAGCGACGATCCGAGAATTGCGCCGAGCTGGTCGCGCAATTTGTCCTCGGTCTGGATCGTCGTGTACATCTTGGCCGGATCGACGATGCGAAAGCGGGCGAATGCATCGACCTGAAGTCGCAACTGATCGGTCGACAACACTTGCTGGCGCTCCATATTCACGCCGAGCACGCGCTTGTCGATAAACTTGATCTGCTCGACGAAGGGAATGCGCGCAATCAGACCGGCATTTGTCGATCCGAATGGTTGGTCGGGCTTGTACGAATTCACTACCCCGGTGATCGTGCCATAACGTAGCAGCAATGCCTGCTTGTCCTCGGGCACGATCGAAAACGTCATGCTTGCCAGCACCGCGAGCGCCAGTGCGATCATGCTGGTGCGGACGGGGTGTTCGGTGATCTGTGTGACGATGCTCATTGTGCAGCTCCTTCGGTCACTGTGACTTCGGGGGCCGCCTTGGCGCGGCGACGCAGTTCGGGAAGCGGCAGATAGCTCGTCACGCCGCGCGTCTCGACAATCGTCTTGTCCACTTTCCCGAGGACGCGCTCCATCGTGTCGTAGTACATGCGCTTCTTGGTGACGTCGGGCGCGAGCCGGTACTGCTCGTAGACCTTGTTGAACGCTGCCGATTCACCGCGCGCCTGTTCGAGGATCTGCTGCGCATAGGCGCGCGCATCGTTCTGATACGATTCGCGCTGCTGTTTTGCCGCATTGACCTTCTTGAACGCTTCGTCGACCTCGGCCGGCGGATCGGCCTGGCGTAGCTGGATGCCGTCGATACGTACGCCCGATCGATACTGGTCAAGGATCGTCTGCATGCGCTGCTGGACCTGCGCCTCGATGTCCGAGCGCCCCGATGTGATCGCACTGTTGAGCGAGAAATTGGCAACCGTCGCGCGCATCGCGCTCTCGGCGACCTCGCCGATCGTTTGTTCTGGATCTTTTAACTGGAAGATGAACAGTTCGGGGTCCTTGATCGACCAACGCACCTGATAGGCGAGGTCGACGATATTCTGGTCGCCGGTCAGGACGAGGTTTTCCTCGTTGGGCTGTTCGGATCCGATCTTTAGCTCGCGGATGTTGAGGGTGTCGATTTTGGTCATTTGTTCGAAAGGTGCTGGCATTGTCAGCTGGATGCCGCCGGGGCCGACCGTCCGCGCGTAGGAGCCGAGCCGGGTCACGACGCCGCGTTCGGCAGGCTGAAGCATGTGGAAACTGCTGAAGACGATCCAGATCGCGATGAAGCCGAGGATGCCATAGAGCCAGAAGGGCCGATCGCCGGACAGTCGGGGCCTGCCGCCACCGCCGCCGCCGCCGCCGAATCCGGCACGACCGCGCCGGAGCAGTTCGTCGAGCGCCGATGGCCCGCGCGCGTTATCGCCAACGGGTTGCGGACCGTTCGACGGTTGCGACCATGGATTGCGCGGCCCCTTGGGCTTGGGAGACTCGTCGTCACCCCCGCCCCATGGTCCTTTTTCCACCGCGAAAATATTGCCCCGCGGCACTGGGCCGCTCGCTGTCAGTCGGCGAACCGCCCGTTGCCAAAAATTCTTCATTCCTCTGTTATAGGTTGCATGGCCCGCGAAAAACAGTGCCATTCGCGGAATTCCCGACTATTCGCCTCGCCATGACCCAATCAGAAATGATCGCCGCGACCGCAGCCCGCCTGTCACAAGGCCGTGCCGCCGCCGTGCGGCTCACGGATTCGACCGTCTCGCTGGTATGCGATGTTTCGGGGCTCGACGAAACGGCCCGCGCCGACATGATCGGCCGCCTCAAGGCCGAGCTCGGAGCGATGGACGGCGTCGACGAAGTGCGCATTGCCGAGACCAGCGAGCGTCGGGAGCTACCGATCGTCGCGGTCGCCAGCGGCAAGGGCGGCGTCGGCAAGTCGACGCTCGCGACCAATATCGCGGTCGCGCTGGCGCTCGCCGGGCGCAAGGTCGGCATCGTCGATGCCGATATTTACGGCCCGTCGCAGCCCACGCTGCTCGGCTGCGACGAGACGCGGCCCGAGGCGCGCGACAAGAAACTCGTCCCCGTCGAATGTCGTCACGGCATCGGCCTGTTGTCGATGGGCCAGCTGGTCAAACCGGGTCAGGCGATCGCCTGGCGCGGACCGATGGCGGGCAACGCGCTGACCCAGCTGGTCGATGCGCACTGGGGCGCGACCGAGCTGCTGATCGCCGACATGCCGCCGGGGACCGGCGATGTGCAGCTGTCGATGATCCAGCGCCACAAGCCGGTCGGCGCGGTCATCGTGTCGACGCCGCAGGACCTCGCGCTGATCGACGCGCGGCGGGCGATCGCATTGTTCGAACAGGCCGGCGTGCCGATCATCGGCCTCGTTGAGAACATGGCGGGCTATGCCTGTCCGCACTGCGGCGAGATCAGCGATCCGTTCGGCTCGGGCGGCGTCGAACGCGCGGCGCAGGAGATCGGCGTCGCCTTTCTCGGCCGCATCCCGCTATCGCTCGGGGTTCGCGAAGCGAGCGACGGGGGAGAGCCGCCGGCGGGCAGCGAAAACGACCTCGCCCAACCGTTCAGGGATATTGCAGGGCGGGTCGCGCGTTGGGTGGACGAACGGCGCACAGCCTAGCGCGCCGACAGTCCAAGGAGTTTCTTATGCCAATCGATACCGATGATGCGCTTCGCGACCTGCTGACCTCGACCCGCCGCATCGCCGTGGTCGGCGCATCGCCCAACGCGTCGCGACCGAGCAACGGCGTGACGCGCACGCTGGTCGAACACGGTTATGATGTCGTCGCGGTCAATCCCGGCCATGTCGGCACGACGATCCACGGCGCTCCCGTCGTCGCATCGCTCAACGATGTTTCGCCGCCCGCCGACATGGTCGACATTTTCCGCAACAGCGATGACGCCGGCGGGGTCGTCGACGAGGCGATCGCGCACGGCGCCAAAGCGGTGTGGATGCAGCTCGGCGTCATCAATGAAGCTGCCGCCAAGCGTGCCGAAGAGGCAGGCCTTACCGTCGTCATGGACCATTGCCCCAAGATCGAGCTCGCCAGGCTGAACATACCGCCGGTCGAATGAGGTTGGCCGATGCCCGAGCGGGAGCTTTGCGCCAAGCGGCTTGCCAGCGCGCGGGGGGGCATTATCAGGTCAGGTCATGGCCCGCTTTCCCAACCTGAAAACCAAGCCGGCCAGCCCTGCGGTCAGCCGCCGACAAATACTGATCGGCGGCGGCGCGGCGGTCGGGCTCGCGGTCGGCTGGGCAGTGTGGCCGCGCTCTTATGGGCCCAACGTCAACGTCGCACCCGACGAGAGACTGTTCAACGCGTGGCTCAAGATAGCGACGAGCGGGCGGATCACCGTCATCGTTCCGCAATGCGAAATGGGCCAGGGCGTGACGACGCTGCTGCCGCAGATCATCGCCGACGAACTCGGCGCCGACTGGCGCAGTATCGCGGTCGAACCAGCGCCGGTCAGCCCGCTTTATGCCAATCGCCTCGTCATCGACGAACAGGCGGCGCAGATCACGCCGCGCGGGTCGGTCCCGGCCGAAGTCAACGATGCGCGCCGCGGGATCCTGGGCGAAGTCGCGGTCCGCGATGCCGCCATGTTGACGATGGCGTCGAGTTCGGTGCGCGCGTTCGAGCAATCGTGCCTCGATGCCGCCGCGGCTGCGCGAATGTTGCTTTGCGACGTCGCCGCCGAACGCTGGAACGTCGCCGCCGAAGAGTGCAGAACCGATGCGGGCTTCGTCGTCCACGGTAATCAGAGGCTGCGCTTTGGCACGCTTGCCGCCGACGCCGCGAATCTGTCGCCGCCGGCCACGTTGATCTACCGTCTGCCCGAGAGCGACGCGCTCTATGGACGCGAAGCGCCGCGCCTCGATATCCCCGCCAAGCTCGACGGGTCGGCCAATTTTGCCGGCGATATCCGTCTGCCCGACATGGCCTTCGCCGCGATTCGCCACGGACCCCACGGCGACACCCGACTCAAATCGATGACCAAGGCCGCCGCCGAGCAGATCGTCGACGTCATCCAGATCGTCGAGCACCCGCGCTGGGTCGCGGTGCTCGCCGATAGCTGGTGGTCCGCGAATCGCGCGCTCGACGCGATCAAGCCGGTGTTCGAAACGCGCGGTCCGCGCGTCAGGAGCAAGGCGATCGCAAGCGATCTGAGATCCGCCGCACAGCGGGGCACCGGCGTGCGCATGCAGCAGGCGGGCAGTGTCGAAGCGGCGATTGCGCGACAGCGCATGAAGCTCGCCGAATATACCGTCGATCCCGCGCTCCACGTTGCGATCGAAACCCGCACCGCCACCGCGCGCGTACAGGACGGCAAGGTTCAGCTGTGGGTCGCGACGCAGGCGCCGGGCCATTGTCGCCAGACAGTCGCCGATACGCTCGGGCTGGGCATCGACGACGTGACGATTTTCCAGAGCTTCGCCGGCGGCAGCTTTGGCTCGCGGCTCGACCACGACGTCGCGGTCGAAGCCGCGATCATTGCACGCGCCGCGCAACGCCCGGTCCAGCTGACCTATTCGCGCGCCGAAGACACGATGCGCGACCTGCCGCGCGCACCAGCCGCAGGACGGATGGTTGCAACGCTCAACACCGCGGGCACGATCGACGCCTGGATCGCGCGTATCGCGGTGCCCGCCGCCGCGCACCAGCTCGCCGCGCGGCTCGACGGGCAATCGGCCCACGACGCCGCCCGGGCGAGCGATGGCCAGAGCGAGGCCGCCGCCGTCGCGCCCGCGCGTCCACCATATAATATACCGCATTTTGCAGTCGATCACGTCGCGGTCGACAGCGCGCTGCCCGCCGGCCGCTGGCGCGGCAACGCCGACAGCTATTGCTGTTTTTTCACCGAGAGCTTCGTCGACGAACTCGCGCACGAAGCGGGGCTCGATCCGCTGAGCTATCGCATGTCGATGCTGGCAGGTGACGCGGCGCTGGCGCGCTGCCTGGCGATGGTCGGCGTCAGCGGTAGCTGGCAGGGCGGCGCGAACGGCGCGTCGCAGGGTCTCGCGATCCATTCGATGCGCGGCAGCCATATCGCGCTACTCGCCGATGCGCGGATGAGCGCCAAGGGGCTCCAGGTCCGCCGCCTGACCGCGGTGGTCGATGCCGGACGGCTGGTCAATCCCGATGTCGCACGGCAACAGATCGAGGGCGGCCTGATCTTCGGTCTCGCCGGCGCGATCGGCGCCACAACCGAATATCGTGACGGCCTCGCCACCCGCCTGAGGATGCGCGATCTCAAACTGCCCCGGCTTGCCCAGACGCCCGAGATCGTGATCGAATTCATCGACAGCGAACGCGACCCCGGCGGGATCGGCGAACTGGGCGTCCCTGTCGTCGCGCCGGCCTTGGCAAACGCGTTGTTTTCAGCCACCGGCGTGCGACACCGCAACCTTCCCTTTCGTATCGGTCGAACAGCATGACGTCTCTCCCAGCCAGCCACCCACCGATGCCCGCACCGCGCGTCGGCGTCCTGCTGGTCAATCTGGGCACGCCCGAAGCCGCCGAAGCCGGCGCGGTGCGCCGCTATCTCAAGCAATTCCTGTCGGACAAGCGCGTCGTCGAACTGCCGTCGATCCTGTGGCAGCCGATCCTGCGCGGCGCCGTCCTGCGCACGCGCCCGCGCAAATCTGCGCGTGCCTATGCCCAGGTCTGGACGCCCGAGGGTTCGCCGCTGCTCGCCTTCACCCGGCGCCAGGCGTTCGCGCTCGACGCGCGGCTGGGCGACGGGATCACCGTCGCCTTCGCAATGCGTTATGGCCGACCGGCAATCGACGAAGTGCTGTCGGCGATGCAGGCCAAGGGCTGCGACCGGATCCTGGTTGCGCCGCTCTATCCGCAATATTGCGCGGCAACGACCGCGACCGCCAATGACGCCGCCTTTGCCGCGCTGGCCGCCATGCGCTGGCAGCCAGCCTTGCGCACGTTGCCGCCGTATCACGACGACCCCGCCTATATCGACGCACTGGCAGGCGAGATCGAGCAGGCGGTGGGCGCGCTCGATTTCAAGCCGCGCGCTATCCTGGCGAGTTTCCATGGCATGCCGCAACGGACGCTCGAAAAAGGCGATCCCTATCATTGCCATTGCCAGAAAACCGCGCGGTTGCTCGGCGAGCGGCTGTCGATCCCGTTGACGATCAGCTTTCAGTCGCGCTTCGGACGCGCCAAGTGGCTCGAACCCGCGACCGATACGATGCTCGCCAAACTGGCCAAGGAGGGCATCAACGACATTGCGGTCGTTGCGCCGGGTTTCTCGGCCGACTGCCTCGAAACGCTCGAAGAGCTGGCCATCCGGGGCCGCGAGCAATTCCTCGAAGCCGGTGGGCGCAACTTCGCCTATCTGCCCTGCCTCAACGACGCCGAGCGCGGCCTCGACATGCTCGAAACGATCATCCGACGCGAACTGGCAGGCTGGATCGCTTGAAGCTGGCACGCCGCAGTCGTAAGTCTCGTTGATAAGAAACGAAACGAGAGGACGCACGACATGGCAAAGGTGGCAATCGTCACGGGCGGGACGCGAGGCATCGGTGAAGCGATCAGCCTCGCGCTCAAGGATATGGGCATCACCGTCGTGGCCAATTATGGCGGCAACGCCGCCAAGGCCAAGGAATTCACCGATCGGACGGGCATCCCCGCCTATCAGTGGGACGTCGGCGATCACGAGGCCTGCCTCGCCGGTTGCGAAGCGGTCGTCAAGGAGCACGGCCCAATCGACATCGTCGTCAACAACGCCGGCATCACGCGCGACGGGACGATGCAGCGGATGAGCTGCGATGACTGGAACGAGGTGATCCGGGTCAATCTCGGCGGCTGTTTCAACATGGCCAAGGCGACCTATCCCGGGATGAAGGACCGCGGCTGGGGCCGGATCGTCAATATCGGTTCGATCAACGGCCAGGCGGGCCAGTACGGCCAGGTCAACTATGCCGCCGCCAAGTCGGGCATCCACGGCTTCACCAAGGCACTGGCGCAAGAGGGCGCCCGTTCGGGCGTCACCGTCAACGCGATCGCGCCGGGCTATATCGATACCGAGATGGTCGCCGCGGTGCCGCCTCCGGTCCTCGAAAAGATCGTCGCCAAGATTCCCGTCGGACGCCTCGGCCAGGCCAGCGAGATTGCGCGCGGCGTCGCGTTCCTGTGTTCGGACGAAGGCGCCTTCATCACCGGGTCGACGCTGTCGATCAACGGTGGTCAGCACATGTACTGATGGACAAGCCTGCGCGTCCTGCTGCCTTCTACCACCCGCCGGTCAAGCGCAGCGTGACGATCGCGGGACACGGCACGTCGATCAGCCTCGAGCCGCCGTTCTGGTCAGCGCTCGAGGCGGCGGCGAAATCTGCCTCGCTGCCGCTCAATGCGCTCATCGCGCGAATCGATGCCGAACGGCTGATCGCCGAGACGCCGCCCAACCTGGCGAGCGCGATCCGCGTCTGGCTGCTCGTCCAGGCTTCAGCGACCGCTGAATAATCGCGGGGCTCGTCCGGGCCTGAGATCAGCGCGCGAGGAGCGAGCGCGCCTGCGCCGCGATCTGCGCCAGCATCGCGCTGGTCGGCGTCGGCGAGCGTTTGGCGCGATCGATGACGTGGCGGAACTGGGCAACGCGCGCGTTGTGCTCCTCGATCCAGGCAGCGACATGGCGTTCGAGCTCGCCATCCTCGGCGCGCATCAGGAACTCGAGCCGCATCTGCTGGAAGTCGCGCGCGAGCCCCTTCATCAGCAGGCGATCCCATGGATCCGACGGCGCCATCTTGGCCGCCATCGTCTGCGCCCAGTCGAGGCCGAGCGCCTCGCCGAGGTGGGTAAAGGCCTGCGTCGCCGCAATCTCCTCGACCCCCAGCTGCTCGCTCAGTGCCGCCAGACCGACCGCGCCGTCGGCCTTGAACAGGCGCACGACGGGCTCGATGACATCGTCGCTCGTTCCCGCTGCCGCCAGCCGCGTCGACAGGGCTTCCCATTGCTGCCGGACGACATCGCTCAACAGCATGTCGACGCCGGCGAGCAGCCGGTCGACGCCCGGCTTGAGCCGCGCCACCAGCTTGCCCGGCTTCTGGATGCCCGGCGCAGTGCGCAGCAGGTCGGCGACCTGCGACGCGCAGGCGTTCGATGCCTGGGTGAACAGCGCGAGGCGCGTACCCTCGTCGATCACCGCGGTGTCGAGACCGTCCCAGATCGTGCGCATGTCGTACAAGCGCTCGGCCGCGACGAACATCGCCGCGACATCGGCGAGCGCGCAGCCTTCTTCCTCGGCCAGTTCGAAGGGATGGATGATCCCCATCCGGTTGACGATCCGGTTGGCGATCTTGGTCGCGATGATCTCGCGCCGCAGCCGGTGGTCGTCGATCGCGTCGGCAAAGCGGTCGCGCATTTCAAGTGGGAAGGCTTCGCGCAGCTCGGACTGGAGCGTCGGGTCGTCGGGCAGGCGGCTCGCCTCGATCGCGTCCTGCAGGGCGAGCTTGGCGGTCGACAGCAGCACCGCGAGTTCGGGCCGTGTCAGTCCGTGCTCGTCCTGGCCGCGGCGCAGCAGGACATCGGACGGTGCCAGGCCTTCCACCTTGCGATCGAGACGCCCCGAATTTTCGAAGATTTCGATCAGGCGGACGTAGGACGGCAGCGCCTCGGCGCCGCCACGTTCTGCGATCGACAGCGCCAGCGCCTGCAGGCGGTTATCCTCTAGGACGAGCGACGACACGTCGTCGGTCATCGCGGCAAGCAATTCATTGCGCCCGTCGAAGCTGAGCCGGCCTTCGAGCATCTCGCGGTTGAGCGCGATCTTGATGTTGACCTCGTTGTCCGAACAATCGACGCCCGCCGAATTATCGATGAAATCGGTATTGATCCGGCCGCCGGTTGCGGCGAATTCGATCCGCCCGTCCTGCGTCACGCCCAGATTGGCGCCTTCGCCGATGACCTTGGCACGCACTTCGTTGCCGTCGACGCGCAGCCGGTCGTTGGCCGGATCGCCGACCTCAACATGGTTCTGCGTCGCGGCCTTGATGTACGTCCCGATTCCGCCGAACCACAACAGGTCGATCTCGGCCTGCAAAATCGCCGAGATCAATGCGGTCGGATCGATCTCGTCAACCTCGAGGCCGAGCATTTGCTTGACCTCAGGGGTCAATGCGATCGCCTTCGAATGGCGCGAATGGATCCCGCCGCCCCTGGATATCAGCTTGGCATTGTAATCTTCCCAGCTCGATCGCGGCAACGCGAAGATGCGCGCGCGTTCGGCCCAGCTCTTGGCGGGATCGGGATCGGGATCGAAGAAGATGTGACGATGGTCGAACGCGGCGACGAGCTTGATCGATTTCGACAGCAGCATGCCGTTGCCGAAGACGTCGCCCGACATGTCGCCGCAACCGGCGACGCGCACGGGGTCGCTTTGTACGTCGACGCCCATCTCGGCAAAATGACGCTGGACCGACAGCCATGCGCCCTTGGCGGTGATGCCCATCGCCTTATGGTCATAGCCGTAGCTGCCGCCGCTCGCGAACGCGTCGCCGAGCCAGAAATTCTGTTCGAGCGCGATCGCGTTGGCGACATCGGAAAAGGTCGACGTGCCCTTGTCGGCAGCAACGACGAAATAGGGATCTTCACCGTCGCGCGTGACGACGCAGCGCGGTTGCACCACCTCGCTCGCCTCGATATTGTCGGTCACCGAGAGCAGCGTGCGGATGAAAATCCGATAGGCCTCGGTTCCCTCGGCGATCCAGCCGTCGCGATCGTCCTGCGGATTGGGCAGTTGCTTGGGATAGAATCCGCCTTTCGCTCCGGTCGGGACGATCACCGCGTTCTTGACGCGTTGCGCCTTCATCAGGCCGAGCACTTCGGTACGGAAGTCGTCGCGCCGGTCGGACCAGCGCAGGCCGCCGCGCGCGACGGGGCCAGCCCGCAGATGGATGCCCTCGACGCGCGGCGAATAGACCCAGATTTCGCGCCACGGCAGAGGCTTGGGCAAGCCCGGCACGCCCGCACTGTCGATCTTGAACGCCAACGCTTCCTTGGCCGCGGGGGCAAAGGCGTTGGTCCTCAGCGTCGCCTCGATCAACGCCTTGAGCGTACGCAGGATGCGGTCGTCGTCGATCGCGGTGACGTCGGCCAAGGCGGTCTCGATCGCCCTGGAGAAGTCGGCAACATCGTCGGCCGAGGCATCATCGGGATGGTGCATCGCAGAGAACAGGCCGACCAGACCGCGCGTAACCGCGGGCGCGCTGCGCATGGCATCGACCACCGTGCCCATGCCATAGGCCATGCCGGTCTGGCGCAGATAGCGGAACCAGGCGCGCAACCAGACGATCTCGCGCGGGGCAAGCCCGGCGTCGATCGTCAGCCGGTTGAACAAATCGTCTTCAGCCGCGCCGATCAGCACTGCGGCAATCATCGGCTCGATAACGTCGGCCCTCGCCAGCAGCGATTGCGCGTCCTGATCGGCATCGCGCTCGAGCAGGAAGTCGTGGATATAGCCGTGCTGGCGGTCGGACAGCGCGGTCGGCACTTCCTCGATGACCTTGAAGCCGAAATTCTCGAGCGCAGGCACCGCGTCGGACAATGGCATCGAGCCCGACAAATTATAGACCTTTAGCCTGACCTGTTTGGCCCGGTCACCCTTGCAGCGATAGAGGCGCACCGTCCGCGGCGACAGGCGCGTCACTTCGCGCAGGCGCAGGATGTCGCGCGCGGCCTCGTCCGATCCGTAGCTGGTGCGATAGTTGGCCGGGAATATCTCGGCATATTTGCGTGTCAGGGCGGCGGCGCGCGACGTCTCGCCGAGTTCGCCGAGTTCTTCCTCGACACCGGGCAGCCAGCCGCGGACCATCGCCTTCAACTGATCGTCGAGCGCCGGCGCATCGGGCACGACCCCGCCATCGCGCAGGTCGAGCGTATAGCGCAGCATCGCCGCCGCGCCGTCCTCGAGAACGATATTCCAGCTGATCACGCTGGCCTTCGCCGCGGTCGTCAGCATCGACTGGATCGCGAGCCGTCGACCCGTCGACACTTCATCGCGCGGCAGCCAGACGAACGCGAACAGATGCCGGCCGAGCGCGCCCTCGACGAGGAACAGCTTGGGCCGCGGGCGATCCGACAGCGACATCGCGGTCATCGCGAGATGTTCGGTCTTGTCGGCTTCGAGCGCGACCATCATGTCGTGTGGCAACGCGGTCAGCGCGTGCGCCAGCGCCTTGCCGGCATGACCGGCAGGATCGAAATTGAACCGCCGCATGACGTTGGCAAGTCGGGCCCTGAGGACCGGCACGTCGGCCGGCGGCGCCGACATCGCGGCGCTCGTCCACAAGCCGGCGTGAATCGACAGCGCGTCGACTTTCTGTCCCTTGCCGGTTTTCAGTGGCACGATGATGAGGTCGACGAGGACACGGCGATGGACGTTCGACACGAGGTTCGACTTGATGATCAATGGCGCTTCGCCACCATCGTCGAACCATTTGAACGCCGCGGCGATCGTTTCGCCGGCGAGCAACGGACTGGCGGTCGTCCTGGCGATGCCCAGTGGATCGCTCTGCTCGTTCTTGCGCGAGCGGCATTCGTGGCCGATCTGCGTCAGGTTGCGGTCGAGAAACCAGGCGAGCAGCGCGGCCCCTTCGCCCGACGTGCGCTTGATGTCGGCGGCGAGCGCCTCTTGCATTGCCGGCCAGTCGGCGACTGCAGCACGGACATCGCGCAATCCGGCACCGAGCGCTGCGGCCAGCGTCTTGCGAACGCGCGCGTCGGCGCGGTCCATTTCCATGTAGATGATCGATTCGCGGATCATGCCCTTGGCGGGCTTGTGGTCCTCGCACGGTTCGCAATCGATGTCCTGCAGCACGCCCTTGGCATCGCGCCTGACCGAAACGACCGGATGGATCACCCGGTCGACGATGATATTGTGTGCGCCGACGATGCCTGCGGTCGAATCGACCAGGAACGGCATGTCGTCGTTGATCACCACCAGCCGCATGCGCCGGCGACGCCCTGCCGCCGCCATCGGTTCGAGGAGGATCGAGGCCGTGCCCGGTTTGCGGCACTGCGCCGCGCGTGCGACGACGCGGGCTGCCTCGAGCCGCGCCTCGTCGTCGAAACCGTGCTCCTCGCCGGGAAGCGCTGCATCCCTCAGCGCGGTCTGCACGCGGGTGACGAACGCGTCGGACGCGCCATCCTTGCCGGGCGACGGATTGCCCGCCTTTCCGGCGGCGGGGGAATTGGCGGTAGAGGGTGTTTTGGCGCCTGATGCGGCGTCTTTGGTGGCGTTCGGCATATGGTCAGAAGGTCCTGCGTCGCTTGGCTCGGGCTGACAGCCGAACGACATGCGCCCGGCCTGCTGGTCACGTCGGCGCTATGCGCTTTTCACCAACGCGGCTCAAGCCCCGCTAACGATCGGTTCGACGATATGTTCAGTCCGGTCATCGCCGTTACGGCTCAACGCGCAGCGGCAGCCTTGATCATCGCACGCCTGGTCAGCGCAACGTCGTCATCGACCGCAGCGACAATCGCGAGCGTTCCGTCGCCGCACCGTCGCCCGATCAGGACGACGAATTCGGCGTCGCCGGCGGCATGGTCGGCCGAACCGAAGCTGTCCGCCGCGCGCAACGCGTCGCATGCTGCGGCGTAGCGATCGTCCGCGCTGTCGCTATTCTTTCGGCTACCACGGATATCGCGCACCAGCCCCTTGAGGCCACCATCATAGCGCGACAGGTAATCGCCGAGGTCGCCGCGCGCGAGACCTGCCTCGCGCGCATGGGCAAGCGCCGCGGCATATTCGGTCACCCGTGTCTTGTCATAATCGGCGCCAAAGACGAGCTTGACGATCGGCGTCATCGGCGCGCGCGCCTGAACCGACAGCCCGGCATCGTCGAGCAGTTCGGCATAATCGTCAGGCCGTTCTTCGGCCGCGATCGAAAAATCATACGCCCGCGAGATCGCGCTATACAGCGCCGAACGGCTGCGAACGCGCGCATCCTTTGCCGTTTCGGCGGTTTCACGCGCCAGGCTCAACCAATCGGCGAGGCCGGCGTCAGCGGCGGGCTCTGCGCCCATGGCCGCGTCCTCGAGACCCTCCGACGCGGGACCGTCGGCCCAGACGGGCGCGACCGCAACGGGTGTCTGGGCGTGGCGGATCGAGGTTTCGACTTCCTTGCGCAGGCTGGCCGACAATGCCGGGTCGGCGACCTCTTTCCAGTTCATCACGCCAAGGATGAAGTCGATCGTCTCGTTGTCCGACGAAAAGGGCAGCAAGATGCCGCGATACATGATGTTGACGCCGCGCTCGTTGACGAACTCGGCTTCGAAACCGATCGGCGCGCGGTTGGCGATGATCTGCAGATAATGGTCGGTCAGGCGTGACAGGAGCGAACGCCCGGGGACGTCGCTGATATGACCCAGTTCGGCGGGCAGCTCGCATTCCTCGCGCAGTGCCTCGCCGACGAACGCGACCGTCGGATCCGGGATTCCTGCAGTAAAATCGAGCAATACGGCGTTCGGGCCGAAATCGGACAGATTGCCGACATCGAGCTTTTCAATCGGAGGATAGAACCGATCGCCGAGCATCTGAGCCCAGAAATTATAGGCGCGCACGTGCATGCGTCGCTCGTCGGTGCCGATCTGTGGCGGCGCTTCGACCCCCTGAGCGTCATCGACCCCATCATCGCGATAATCGTCGGACCCGTTGAAGTCGGACCCGAAATTGCGCATCGTATCCATCGTTGCCCCGTCAATCCGGCGAATGTGCCAGTTGGTGTTGTGGGGGAGATTGGTAAATTCACGGTTAACGCTCGGCCATCTGCGGCCGTGGCCAAGCGCGCTTGTAAAGCGCCGATAGCCTTGCTAACCCGCGCGCCGGTCAGACGACCTAAGCCGCTTTAGCTCAGTTGGTAGAGCATCGCATTCGTAATGCGGGGGTCAGGTGTTCGAGTCACCTAAGCGGCACCATAGCTTCCATTAGACAATACCGAGGTTCGCTGGCCAAGGCCCGTTCGGCTGGGATCCCGTTTGGGGCACGTTGGGTACTGTAACCCATAGCCGTCGCTCGTGGTCGTTAAATCAACTAGTCTAGGACCCCGCACTAACAGTGGCTGATTGTGACGGCTTATGGTCTGCTAGCGGCCTGATCGCTTGCGGCCGGCGCGGCCGTTTCCCGTGGCGGGATCGTGCGGATAATCGCTGCATACTCAGCCACGAGAACAAACACCCAAAACTCTGCTCCGGCCAATTCGCCAGTGGCGGCCGCCTTTAGCAGATCAGCGATGAACAGGGCCGCTGCCAACAACCGGAAGACCATGGAACTACGGGTCGGCATGTCTGCGCGCCAACCTGCGGAAATCATCATGACGATGCTGATGCCGCCCCAGAGGATCGAGCCGAACAGTGTTTGCGCGCGATAGAGGCCGTCCAAAGCCGCGAGGAACCAAAACAGGCGTGAAACCGCGAACTGTGTCTGACGCGTAAGCTGACACAGTTTCACTATCGGTGGGATAAACAGCGTCTTGCCGATCCAGTGATCGATCTTTGCGAATGACATCCCGCTGCCATAGCGCCAGGGATAGGTGGCCGTCACGAGCAAGTTGCGTTCAGTTGCGAGAGAGAACCCAAGTGTCCAAGATCGTCAACGGCGCCAGCCTCAAGCCCCGCTCCGGCGCTGAACCCAAACAGATCGTACTCTTGCTCCATGGATTTGGTTCGAGCGGGACCGACATGATCGCGCTGGCACCGCATTGGCAGGACGCGATGCCCGACGCGCTTTTTCTGGCACCCCATGCGCCGCAACGATGCGGAACAATGGGCGCGGGCTATCAATGGTGGGGCCTGTCGGGCTTTGCGCCGGCCGCGCTTGCCGCGGGCGCTGCCTCGGCGGCACCCGCGATCGACGCGTTCATCGACAAGAAACTTGCGCAATATGGACTCACTGAAGCCGATCTGGCGCTCGTCGGATTTAGCCAAGGCACCATGATGGCGCTGCACGTCGGGCTGCGGCGTCCTCGCGCGGTTGCTGGCGTGGTTGGTTATTCGGGGATGCTCACAGGGACACTGGGGGTTCCGAAGATCGGCGTCGCCAAGGCGCCTGTGTTGCTGGTGCACGGATCGGCTGACGGGATTGTACCCGTCGCAGCAGTGCACATGGCGGAGAGCGAGCTAAACCGCTTGGGCGTAGAGGTCACCACGCACGTATCCCACGGCGTGACCCACAGCGTCGATCCTGTCGGCCTGCGCCTTGGCCGCGATTTCCTAGCCGAAGCGTTTGATCAATCCACCTAGCCACACCCGCATGAATCTTTTCCGGCAAGACGGGCTGGGTTTGTACAGGCGTCATAGTTTTAAGACACAAGGCATGGTGTTTTCGATCGTCGGGCGCACGCTGCGCATGACATCCCATTCTTCATGTCCATGGCACAATGACCGCTTTGCCCAAGGGTACCCAGATCGCCGACGGTCAGAATATTAGTGTTGGTTCCTTGAGGTCGGCGGCGGGCTGGCGGTGCCCGTTTCGGCCACGGCGAACAAGGCTCCGAAACGGTCCGCCAACATCGCGCGTTCGCGCAGAAATATCGCCGCGACGGCAGCAGGATCCGGCACCGGCAGTGACGCGATCGCATCGGCCGTTCGCAGCGCAAACAGCAACAGGCAGGGAAAATAACCGGGGTTGGCCGGATGATGCGATAGACTTTCGGCGACGCCCGCACCGTTTCCGATTGTGGGAATCGATACGGGCGGCAGCGGCGTTCGCTCATCGCGACGCCAGTGTTCGACTATGATCCGTTGACCGTCGACCGGAAACATCTGCAACAATGTACGGTCGCCGCGCGACTGGCTGAAGTCGGCGAGAACCGGTGCTTCCAGCCCGTGATCGAGCCTGAAGTCGCGATATTGAGTCCTGCGCTCAAACTGGAAGCGGTCGAACCGCGCTCTACCCCGGGTATCGATGATATGCTGCGCGCGGTACGCGCCACGATCGGTCACGATCCGCGCACCGTCGATTGCCTCGACCACGCAACTTGCCAGGCAGTCGCCCGCGACATTCTCGATCATCTCGAGGTGGAGTTGACGCGGATCGACCAGCGCGACTGAATCGCCAAAAGATTGGCAGGAGTCGGGAAGGATGACGTAACAAGCTGGCCATATTTTGACGATCGCTCCGTCGATCAGCGACCGGCAGGAGTCCGGCACTTCTTCCAGAACAACAGGCTCCAGCATGTCGCCACCGAAACGTTCGCATCGTTCGAAGACGATAAGGCGGATGTCAGGCCGGTGGCGTGCAAAGGCGAGCGCCAGAAGGCTCCCCAGCAGGCCGCCGCCGACAATTGCAACATCGTGCTGCGCCGGGGATTCGCCATATTCGCTCCGAGACCCAATAGTCATCTGTCCACCTGCCGCGAATATAGCCTCGACGGCTCTGATATGGATTTGACGCTACCTTGCCAAACGCGAAAACGACTCGGGACCTTCCATGCCGACTCGAATGCGAGTCGCGACCAAAATCGAGATTGAAAGCCAACCTCGTCAGCCCGTTAACTGTCTGTGTTAACCCACAAGCTTAATTTTGCCACGATCACCCGTGCAAAAGTAGCGATGAAACGAAGTGCTTGGAAAATATCATTTTTATTCGGAATGGAGAATGCGGCCCCGCATCCACAGCCTGTATTTATATTCGTAAAATTACGGATTAAGTAATATTATTGATTCAGATTAAGAGTTAAGCGAAAATATGGGCGAGTTTCCTGTCTCTGGACAAGGCGGAATTACCCGCCACGATGAGCCCAGGGATTTCTCTAAAAGAAACTAAATTGCGTTGAGGCGGAAGATTATTTCTTCTTCTTCAAAGCCGAAGGAGTGTGGTTTTCCACATGAGGCTCTGCGCCTTCGGGATTTAAATCGGTATGGGAGGGTTGTGGCTTGCGCTTACGTTCCAAACACATCCTGGCAATCGTGTCGGCTGTATCAGCGATAGCAATCGCGGGTCCCGCGGCAGCGCAAACAACGGCTTATGCGGTGGGACAGGGATCGCCCAACGAGATCGCGTTGTCGATTCCGGTCAAGGCATCGGTCGGCGGCCGCTGCGGCTTCAAAGCGGGCACGGCGCCATCGGGAACCTATAACCAGCCCAATTTCGACGTGACCGGGCTCAACCACGATTTCGTTTTCGAGCTCGACTGCACGGGACCTTCACGGGTAGCGGTCGTTTCGACCAATGGCGGCCTGAAGACCGGCGGAACCGTGCCAGCGGGATATACGACCCTGGCGCCCTATACGGTCGCGCTCAACCTGGTCGGATCATCGACGACGGCGACCGCAAATTGCCTGGCTGCGACGCTGGTGACAGGGTCGACCTGCAGTTTTCTGGGCACGGCATCGACCACGGTCGGGCTTCGTCTGGCGGCAAGTTCGCTCAACCAAACGGGTTCGTACCTCCGGGTCACGGCACCGCCCTACACCGCTGCATCGCCGCAACTTGTGGCGGGCAGTTACGCCGACACTCTGACTGTAACGATTAGTGCTTCGCCCTGATGTCCGGGGCCGGACCAGAGCCGCTACGCCCTCCGGGCGGCTCAGGTCTTTTTCAATCGGCGGGGGCAAAGTGATCGGTCCCGCCACGGGACCATCGCACGCCGAACATAAATCTCAAGAAGGAAACATGTTATGAAAAAGCTTGCATATCTGGCCCTCGCTTCGGCCTCGCTGATCGCTTTCGCTTCGCCCGCTGCGGCGCAGGATGTTACCGGCACGGTCAACATCACCGGCACCGTTGCCGGCAAATGCCTCGTCCTTCCCGGTTCGGGCTCGACCTTCGGGACGACGGTCGCTCTGGGCGAGCTGGCGCAAAGCAACGGTTCGCTTGCGACCGACCTTGCAACCCGCTTTTCGAGCATCGGTGGCGCCGGGCTCGACGCCCGGGTCGTCTGCACGACCGCCGCTCCGACGATCGCGATCGATGCGACCGAGATCACGTCGGCCACAGCCGCCGTCGCTGGCTATGCCAACCGGATCGATTTCACCGCGCACGTCGCAGTCGACACCACGACCACCAACGACATCGATTTTTCGAACAGCAGCACGGTCGCTCCTTTGGCAGCGACTCTGATCGGCGGTCGTCTGGCCAATAATGGCGGCGCCAACATTACCGTTTCAGCATCCAATTTCGCCACGCCCAACGTCACCGACCTGCTCGTCGCGGCGACCGATTACACAGGCAAGATCGTCGTGGTCATCGGCCCCGGGGTCTGACCCCGGGCAACCGACCGACGCAATTGGAGAATGATCATGCGTAAACTTATCTACCTCGCGGGGCTGCCGATTCTGGCGCTTGCCTCGCCCGCCTTTGGCCAGGTGACCGGCACAGTCGACATCGATGGTTCGGTTGCCGACAGGTGCCTGTTCACGACCGACAACGCGGTCATCTCGGTAGGCGAGTTGACGCTGTCAGGATCGGGAACGACGGCGGGCAAACTCGATGCGAGCAAGCTCGACGGTGAAACCCGCACGCTCGTCGGCTGGTGCAACGGAACCGCTGCAACGATGGAAGTCGAGGCACTGCCCCTGCTCAACACCGATTTCGTCGGTGTTGTTCCAGCGGGCTTCGATACAAGAGTCGATTATACGGCCACCGCCGACGCCAACTCGCTGTCGGGCGACGACACGTCTCTTTCTGCAGGCAAGGGTTCGGCGGTCGCGGTCGGCCTGTTCTCGGGCAATATCGATGTCACGCTTTCGGCATCGTCGTCGCCGACAAACGGCCTTCTGGTCGCTGGCGGCTACGTTGGGCAAGTCATTGTAACCCTGACCCCGAATATCAGCTTCGGCAGTCCAGAATAAGTCCCGCCAGCAAAGCCATTTCGGAGAATTTGACGATGACCTACGCTAGACTGATATTGTGTTTGGGCTTGATGGCGGGCGCTAGTCCGGCGTTTGCTCAGACCGATACCGATTCCGCCGATGTCTCGGTCAATGGCAACGTTGCGCCGCTCTGCATACTTGGTTCGCCCAGTCCCGCAGCGGTCGATTTGGGGCAGATGGTGGCGACTTCGGGCACGCGCATCGGAAAGATCGCGGTCCTTCCGAACCGCGTCGTCAGCCTGCCTGGTTCGTTCTGCAACTTTGCCGGATCGGCGATTAACGTCTCTGTCACCGCACTGGTCGCCAGCGACGTATCGACTTTGCAGCCAGGCTTCGCACGGGCGGTCAACTACACTGCCAGTGTCGGCAACTGGGCTTCGTCAGCGGCGTCGGCAACGAGCGCTGCGACCACTAACGGCAGTTCACCCACCGCCACGGGGACGAGCAGCACCCAACCGCTGCCCCGGATCGCCGATGTCGCCGCGACCCTTTCGAACTTCACCGTTCCGTCCGACCTTTTGCTGGTAGCCGGAGGCTATCAGGGTCTGGTCATCATAACGCTTGGCCCTGCGGCGAGCGGAGGAGACCTATGATGAATAAAGCCATTCCCCTCGCGCTGGTTTTGACCAGCGGATTGGCCGTGTCGACGCCCGCGTTCGCGCAATCGACAAGCGACGCCAAGCAATTTGCAGTGATCGGCAACGTCCCGGCTCTTTGCGCCGGCGGCACGATAGACGGTGCAAATGCTACCTTTGACCTCGGCGTCCTGGTCGATACCAGCACCGGGTTCCTGCGGACCGACCTGTCGGCTCCCGCCAAGACGATCTCCGGGTCGTTTTGTTCGATCCGCAGCACCATCCGCGTCGATGCCACCCCGATTGCCGCGCAGACCTTCACTGCCGCGCCGCCTGCAGGATTCGCGCGGACGGTGGACTTTACCGCGACCGCATCGGGCTGGACGACGACGCCCGCGCGCTATGCAACAGGTTCAGCGACGCATCCCGACGCCACGCAGACCCGATCGACCGCGTTCACCGGCGATATCAGTGTCGCGCTCAGCCAGTTTGCAACGGGCGGCGGCGCCACCCTGCGCCTGGTCGCCGACCCGACCTATTTGGGCACCGTCACGGTCACCCTGACGGCAGTGGATTGATCCAGTGCGCAATTCGGCACCCTCGCTCATTGTATTCATCGCCGGCCTTGTCGCCGCAAGCCCTGCACTCGCGCAATCGACCACGGTAAGCCGAACAATGCCCGTCACCGGAAGCGCGCCGCAAATATGCGCGATCGAGCAGGCGACACTCGCCGCCGGGAGCCAGGATAATTTTCGTACTCTGGCAGGAAACCTGTTGCAGATCGATACGCTGGTCGATCCCCGGACACTCGCGGCGAACGCCGCGACCGCGCAGATCGAATTCGCCGCGGTGTGTAACTTTCCGCATCGGATCCGGCTTGAATCGGAGAACAACGGATTGTGGCAGACCGACGGCAGCATGAACCAGCCGGCCGAAGGCTTTGCTTACGCGCTGCCTTATCAAGCGGCGCTGACATGGGGCGAAGTCAACGGCGTCCTGTCCGCCGATGCCAACGTCCGTCGCATCTCCGAACGGCGTTTCAACATCGACCAGGCAACCGCCGGCGCGATCGAACTGAGCATAACGATTGAACCGGGCGCGTCTAACACCCGCGCCAACGCGCCTGTCCTGGCAGGCTATTACGGCGATACGTTACGCATATTCCTGGAGCCGCGCTGATGCATAAGACACTCCTGTTAGGCCTTGGCGCAGCGGCGATCGCCTGTTTTCCCGCAAGTGCTTCTGCACAGCAATTTAGCGAGGACAACCAGCGCCTCGAAATCGCCGGAATCGCACCTGCGGCCTGCGTTCTGAACGCGCCCGTTGCGACGAACGGGACCAATACCGATTTCAATCCAAGCGGATCGGGCAGCGGCGAGGTGCGCATTATCCAGTTGGTCGGAGCCTCCGACGCCGAACCGCTTCCGGCCTCGATCAACCTTTCGATTCCCGTGATCTGTAACGCATCGCATCGCATCGTGGTGCGAAGCCAGAATGGCGGATTGCTCCGCGATGGAGGCAATGTTGCCAGTCGTCAGGGCGGCGGAGGGTTTGGCGAGTTCCTACCCTATCAATTATCGCTCGACTGGGCTGGACGCGAGCGCGACGCTTCGAGCGAGACGGCGCAGAACCTGGCGATCGATACCGCGCGGGGCGCGGCTGGTCAGGCAATATTGGTCGTGAACGTACCGGGCGGTGGCGGTCCTCTTGTCGCGGGACGCTATTTCGATGCGATCATTGTCGAATTCAAAGCCGCCAATTGAGCGGAAGTCATAGTTATCTGGGGGTTTGAATGTTCAGAACGATAAAACTGGCCTTTATGGCAGCACTGGCGTTAACCATGAATCCGACCCCTGCGGTCGCGATGACGGTGCAACCGGTGGTGATCAACCTGACCACCAGCGGGCGCGGCATGACGCAGGTGATCACGGTCGAAAACACGTTCGCGACCACGCTGCCCGTCGAGCTGCGGATCCAGGAACTGATCGTCAACGAAGACGGCGTGACCCTGACCGGCAACGACCCCGGCGACTTGCTGGTTTTCCCGCCCCAAGCGCTCATCGAGCCCGGACAAACCCAGTCTTTTCGCGTCCAATATGTCGGCGATCCTGATCTGGCGGCGAGCAAGCATTACTACATCACCGTCGCGCAGTTGCCGGTCAAGCTACCCGAAGGCCAGTCGGCGATCCAAATCCTGTACAATTTCCAGGTTCTGGTCAGCGTTGCGCCGACCGGCGCGAAACCCGACTTGTCGGTCAAGAGTGCCGAGGTAGGCCACAACGCCGACGGCAAGCCCATTCCGATCATCGTGCTGAGTAACGCGTCGGCAGCCCATGGCTATCTGTCCGACGGTCGGCTTCGCATCATCCAGCGTGATGCGTCGGGGACCGAGGTATTCCGCCAGTCGCTCTCTGGTCCCGAAGTCCAGCAGACAATCGGTTTCGGTCTCGTCGGAGCCAATCAGACGCGCCGCATCTCGGTGCCGATCGTCCTGCCGCTCGACGGCGGAACGGTTGAAGCCAGCTATTCGCCAGAGAGGTGATCCGATGATCCGGACCCATTTTCGATCGGCGTTGTTGCTGGGGGTCGGCTCGGCCCTTTTGCCGACAGTCGCCTGGGGCGCAGACGAACCGCTCGAAATCCCCGAAACGGCTGCGCCGACCCAGAGCAATGCGGATTCGGCTCAAATCGGTTCTCGGCTCAATACGACGGGACGCCCGATCATACTTACGGTCCCGGCCAAGGACGGCGCCAATTATCTCGGCGATATTGCCCTGACGATCCAGGTTGACGACACGCTCGAATTCCCGACGCAGCGCGCGTTACAACTGCTGAGCCAGGTCCTCAGCCCCGATTATTTCCTGACTCTGGAAAAAAGTCTTGGCCTGCAGCCATCCCTGTCGCCCAACGATTTCGTGTCGTCGGGGATCAAGGTCAGCTACAATCCGAGGACGCTCGAGCTTAACTTCATCATTCCTGCCGAACTGCGCATATCGCGCTCGGTGATCGTCAGCCCGCTCGATCGCGATCGCATCGGCAGCGTGATCGAGCCCGCCGGTTTCAGCGCCTATCTCAATATCCGCGCGACCGCCGACTATATCCATGCCGGCGGGCCGACCGGATTCAATGAACCGCTGATGATATTGGACGGTGCCGCACGATTGGGCGGCGTCGTCGCCGAATCCGAGGCAATCTGGCAGCCGGGCGTCACCGGCGTCGATTTCCAGCGGCTCGGATCGCGTTTTGTTTACGACGACCTCAAGAACCTGGTGCGCTGGACCGCCGGCGACCTCCAGCCGCTGGCCCGCGGATTTCAGAATTCACCCGATATTGCGGGCCTGTCGATCTTCCGTTCGTACAGCGTCCTGCAGCCGCAACAGATCATCCGGCCGCGCGGCGATCGCAGCTTCCGGCTCGACCGGCCGTCGACGATCGAGGTCGAGATTAACGGCCAGATCATCCGCCGGCTCGAGCTCGCGCCCGGCAACTACAACCTGCGCGATTTTCCGTTCGCCCAGGGAGCGAACAACATTCGCCTGTCGGTGCTCGACGACAGCGGGCGGAGCGAAGTGCTCAATTTCAGCCTGTTTCTCGACCAGACGCAGCTGGCCAAGGGGCTAAGCGAATTCGGCCTCTATGCCGGCGTCAAAGCGCCGCTCGGGCTGCGCGGGCCGCATTATACCAACGATTATATCGCCAGCGGATTCTACCGTCGCGGGATTAGCGATTTCCTGACGGTCGGCGTCAATGCGCAGATCGACAAGGACTCGCGCCTACTCGGCACAGAGGCGGTCGTCGCGACATCGGTCGGTACCTTTGCCACCAACCTCGCGCTGTCGGATATCGATGCCTATGGCAGCGGCTATGCCGGCACATTGACATTCCAGCGCCTGATCCAGCGCGCCAACGGACAGGCTGATACGCTCAACCTGTTCGCCGAGACGCGCAGCGCCAAATTCGGGCCGGTCAGCAGCTTCTATGTCTCCAATCCGTATGATTTCGAAGTCGGCGGCGGCTATTCCCACGCATTCACCGACCAGTTCTATGCCGGTTTCGACGCGCGCTATTCGCATGGGCGCGGCGCCGAAATCGACCTTCACAGCTATCGATTGAGCGGCGGGTTTCGCATTTCGCCGACCGCCAACCTGACCGGCGATGTTCGCTATGAAAAGGACACCCGCGGATCACGCATCGGCGCATTCGCGTCGCTGACGATCCGTTTCGGCCGCTATACGACCGCGCGCGCCGATTACGACACCCGCGACAATCGCGCCCGCGTCTCGTTCCAGACGCTTCATGGACAGGGGGTCGGTTCGTACAACATCACCGCCGATATCGATCGGTCGGACAACAGTTCCGGGTTCAATTTCAACGGCAATTACATCGCCAACCGGGCCGAACTGGGGCTCAGCCATTTTGGCTCCTTCACCGACGATTTCGGCCAGCGCACCAGCGAACGGACGAGCTTGCGCGTAGGCACATCGCTGGCCTTCGCCGACGGCGCGTTTTCGGTCGGCCGGCCGATTTACGACAGCTTTGCGATCGTCTCACCGCATCGCAAGCTGGATGGGACCGACGTGCTGCTTGATCCAACCCCCTATGGCTATACCGCCAACAGCGGAATGTTGGGCGCAGCTACGCACCCCAGCCTGAGCTCCTATGCCGACCGAACAATTACAGTTGATGCCCCCGATGCCAAGGCAGGCACCGACCTAGGCCAAGGGTCTTTCCACCTCTTCCCGCCTTATCGCAGCGGCTATCGCCTTGTCGTGGGGTCTGAATACGGGGTCACGGCAGTCGGCACGATGGTCGATGTCGATGGCGAGGTCGTCTCGCTGGTCACCGGCACCGCGACCGAGCTGGCACATCCCGAACTACCACCGGTGACGATCTTCACCAACCGCCAGGGACGTTTCGGTGCGACGGGCCTGGCACCGGGCAAATGGCGGATCGAAATGCTCGACTCCAAGCAATCGGTGTTCGAGATTGATATCCCCGACAATGGCGAAAACATCGTCCGTTTCGACCAAATTTCGCCAGTAAGGAATTGACGATGAAGACGATTTCTCTCGTATTACGTTCGGCCGCAGCGTTGCTCGCCACTGTCGCAGCGACGAGCGCCGCGCAGGCCGCAACATGCGGCATTTCCGGAAACGCCACGGCCTCACCCGTGCTCTACGATCCGTTCAATCCGGCTGGTCTGCCGCAAACGAATGTCCAGCTGAACCTTACGCGTATCAATGGTGCTGGCGGTCAGAAAACCGACATCGTCAGTTTTTACCTCAAATCGAACAATTCGGCGGCCGATGGTACGTCGATCATTCCGGTCTCGGTCACCGGCGACGTCAACACTGCCGGCACCGGGCTTGAGATTTTCTATAACTACGCGGCGACTCCACCGACGGTTGCGCCGACCTCGCTCAATCCAACGGGAGCCAACCGCTTCCTCAAGATCGAGTTCACCGGCAACAATGCGGCGTCGGACACTGCGGTGGTCAATTTCAAGATTACCCTGCCGGCCAATCTCGATCTTACTGCTACGACAAACCTGCCATTCGATGCGATATTCGCATGCAGCACCACGGGTGGCGGATCGCCCACGCAGCAGACCGGCCAGATCAGCAATGCGGTTCAGTTCCCGGTCACCGTCCTAAGCGCCTTGCAAGCGAGCTATGCCGGCACGGCGCTCGATTTCGGGGAAGTCGGCGACAAGACGACGACGCAAGTGCTGGCGACGCCGGCAAGCTATACGACGCCCAGTATCAACCGTGTCAGCGTCCGCAGTTCGGGGCCCTATTCGGTCACCCTGTCGTCGCAAAATTCCTATCGGCTCACCTATCCGGGCGGCAATCTCGCGATGCCCAACCAGGTCCTCAACTACAAGCTGATGTTCCTGGGACAGACAAGGAGCAATGCCAGCCCCAGTTTCAGCCCAGTCACCTGCTTGCGCGCCGGCGTGCCGGCGAGCGAGGCCGATCTGTTACCTGTCGTCGCAACGCTGCTGGAAGGCGGCTTCGGCAAATTGGTTTCGGCCAACTATGCCGACACGCTCACGGTGACGATTGCCCCGCTATTGTCGGGTGCCCCATCGCAACAAAACTGTCCTGCCCTATAGCGGGTCAATCCGGAACGAAATCGTGCCGCTTTCGACGCCTTCGGGAAGATCGAGAACGATGTCACGTGTCGCGATGGCAGCATGGGTTGACTCGACGATCTGAGTCGAACCGGCAGCATCAAGGCCAATTTCGCGACCATCGACAATGATTTTCGCCGACGCGAGAGATGGCGAATAATCGGCATGGATCGCATAGCCGTTCGGGCTATTGCAGAACTCCTTGAGCGAGCCGAGGCTGACCTGACCCTGCTCGGGAGCGACCATCGACGCGCCAACCGACGCTCGGCAAATAACCGGAACAAATCCGCTGATGCCCAGAGTGAAGGTGCTCGATGCAATTTCGACATTGGGGACATTGCCGGTTGCCGGCGCTGACAGCATGGTCAATGCCGCCAATCCCAGATAAAATGATTTGTTCATGCTCGGTCTCCAGATAGGAGATCGGGTGATACGGCATATGGTTTGAAGATATGGTGGATGTGGTTAGTTAATCGACGGTTATCCTTGGCTCGATGGTCGATCGAATCATGCAGATCCGCTAGCCTAGCTTAACAATATGCCCCCGATTTCGGCCAAGTGCAGCTCACTTTCTCGCCAAACTCGGAACGGCAGCTGACAGCCCGACAGCGCGCATTTCACTTCGACGATTCCTGCCGTCTTGATGCCCATATTTGACTGTTCGACGTGTGGCCAATAGATGCATTTATGACGATCAGATCCGGCAGCATAAATCCTACCGAAAATTCACTGTTTTAGAATGGTTTAAGGAAGCGTGATCAAGCCATGCCGATAAATGCTGCGATTGTGCGAGAGGATGCGGAAACCGGACAGCGGCGTGACGAGCGAATCCAGGTCTTGTTTGAAGTGCCGGGGTCGGGTGCGCCAGAGGACGGTATAAGGGCTATCGTCCACAATCTTTCTGTTTCCGGTCTGTTGTTGGAAACCGAATTTGCCTTGGTCCTCGGACAAACATTCCAGGTTACCTTGCCCGAGGCGGGCAATGTTGCAGCGACGGTTGTTTGGCAGAGTGAGGCGTACGCCGGATGCAGCTTTGATCGGCCCCTGACAGCCGCTGAATTAGAAGCGGTACAGTTGCATTTTCCGCCGCCTGAAAAAGGGGATTCCGAATCCGAAGCGCAAGCCGATCAGGCGCTCGAGACTTTGGCGGGCAATTTGCAAAGGCTGAGAGAAGATCGCGGTCTGAGCCGCGCCCAGCTTGCTGGTTTCTCGGGATTGAGTACGCCTTCGATTTGGGCTTGGGAAAATGGCCGGACAGTTCCTCGCAAAAAGAGCCTGCTTGCCTTGGCGATCGCGCTTGGCATCTCGGAAAACGATTTCTCCGAGCGCAAGGATTTCAGACTGGAAGAAACAACAGCGTCGCAGGAATGGCTCGAGGAAAGCGAACTCCGGAAATCTGTGGAGAGCAGCAAAGAGCGGATCGCAAAGGTGGCGGGCGTCTCGGTTTCCAATATAAGGATTCACATCGAATATTAATGGTGCTCGTGTGCGCCCGATTCGATGCCGGAGAGTCTGTTCGGCCGAGGTGACCAAGGCGAGCAATGCGATCAACGCATCGAAGCGGGAGGGTCAGGACGCGTCGTCGGCGCTTCGAATCGCGCCTCTGTTCCATCGTCGGCTTTCCTCCCCGCCCAGGTTTTAACAACTTTGCCAGCTCTCGCGCGGCGCAACCCTTATCGAACCGGTTTGACGATGTGCGGCCTTCGCCATAGAGCCCATGTTCAGGCCCATTGCGTGCCAGCTTGACGAAGGATCGCGATTCTATGGGGGCGAGCGCGGCGACAGTCGCAAAACCTGACGGCGTGCTGGAATTGTGTCCGGTGGACATCGGTCCGTTGCTGGCGCGGGTCAGCGCAATTTCGGAGAGAGTCTGGAGGGGCGAAGACGCGCTCAAGGAAAACGATTTTGCAGTTTTCCATCACACGCAGCACATCGTCTTTCGCTTTATCGAAGGCAATCGCGATCCCGAGACCTTCTATTCCAACCCCGCGTGGATGGCCTGGCAGAGCCTCCTTTTGCCCGTGATGGAACAGGCAATCGCGCCATACGGTTTCCGCGCGCCGCAATTTCCCAAGGCAATGCTCGCGCGGCTTGCCGCCGGCCAGGTCATCGATCTGCATCGCGACGGCGCCGGATCGAACCTCCTGACGCACAAGATCCACGTCCCGCTGATCACCAACCCGCAGGCGTTCTTCGTTTCCGAACAGCGCCGTTTCCATCTCGCCACCGGCCATGCCTATGAGGTCGACAACATCAAGCCGCATGGCGGGATCAACCGCGGCGCGGACGACCGCATCCATTTCATCTTTGAAGTGTACGATAGCGCGAAGACAGCTGGCGCGCCCGATCGATGACCGCCAGCGTTCGCGATCAAACGCATGACTATTGCGTTTACGGCCTGACGATCGCCTCGGTGCTGCGGCTGCCGCATCTGTTGCCCGCGACGCTCGTCGGGAAGCCCGCCGATGTCACGATCGACTTTGCCGACCTTTCGTTCGATGAATTCGGAGACGGGTTGAGCTTTCGCAACTGGCAGGCCCGCGAGGGGAGGCTGCTGTTCCACGCGCACGCCATCGGCCTGTTCGAAATCAGTGACGGCAACCGCATCCTGGTCGATCGCACGGCCATCGCGACCGATGCCGATGTCGTATCGATCGTGCTCGGCACGTGCATGGCGGCGCTGTTACAGCAACGCCGGATCCTGCCGCTGCATTCGAGCGCAATCGTCACCGATCGCGGTGCGGTGCTGACGATCGGGCGCTCCGGCGCGGGCAAGTCGACGCTGCTGGCCGGGTTGCTGCAGGCGGGCTGCACGATGATGGCCGACGACGTGACCGGGATCGTCTTCGACGAAAGCGGTACGCCGATCGCCCTGCCCGCCTTTCCCGCAATGCGCCTGTGGGGCGATTCGCTTGGCATGATCGGGCACGACAGCGCTCCGCTGGCGCGCGTGCGTGACGACATCGAGAAATTCTACCTGCCGGTCGAGCGGTTCCGGGCCGATCCCTTGCCGGTCCACATGGTCATCCTGCTCACCAGCAACAACGATACCGAAACCGTAGTCCGCCCAGTCCCGCTCGCGCAGCGCGTCGAGTGTCTTGCACGCTATGTCCATCGCAAGAATTTCCTGCGCGGCCTCGGTCTCCAGCAATACGGCTTCAACACGGTGACGCGGCTCGCACAGAGGATCGAGATGGTATCGATCAGCCGCCCGTCGCTCAACCCGCGCCCCGGAAAAATGGCACGCCATGTCCTCGATCACCTCGCCGCTGCGGATGTAGGGGTATCGAAAGATGCGGCCGTAGTGGCGAGGTGAGCGCAGAGTCGCCCCCACCGCAGTCCATCGTCTGGCTCGCCTCCTATCCCAAATCGGGCAATACCTGGTTGCGCGCGATGCTGACTCACCTGCTCGATCCGGCGGATCGACCGCTCGACCTGTCGGACCTTGTCGGCGGTGCCGTTGCCGAGAATCGCCATGCGTTCGACGACATATGCGGCATCGATTCGGCCGAATTCAGCTATGCCGAACTGTTGCCTTATCGATCGATATTTCATCATCATCTGGCGTTGGAAAACCCGCATCCGTGCTTTGTGAAGACGCACGACATGCTCGTCGCCGACGACAGGGCGGCGCCAATGTTTCCTGCCGCGGCCAGCGCAGCGGTGATTTACCTCGTCCGCGATCCTCGCGATGTCGCCGTGTCATTCGCCCACCACGCCGTCGCGAATATCGAGACGACCATCGAGCGCATGGCCGACTCTTCGGCGATGCTCAACCAGTGGCCCGACCGGATCAGTCCCTTCCTGCCCGTCCGGCTGGGCAGCTGGAGCGATCATGTCGAAAGCTGGACCGGGCAGAACGATATTCCGCTGCTGTTGCTCCGCTATGAAGACATGCTCGCCGACCCGGTCGCATCGCTCGGTCGGGTCACCGCGATTGCCGGGCTCGACGTCACCCCGGCGCAATGCGCCGCCGCGGTCGAGGCCACAAGCTTCGAACGCCTGCAATCGATCGAACGGGCGACCGGCTTCGTCGAGAAACCGGCCAATGCACCCCGTTTCTTTCGCGCCGGCAAAAGCGGCGGCTGGCGTGATGTCCTGACACCGAACCAGGTCGAACGGATTGTCTCGGACCATCGCGCGACGATGGAACGATGTGACTATCGCACCGATTTTGGCACAACCATAAGTCGCTAAATACTTGCCAATGCGCCGCAAATCATCTGATAATTCGCGTTCAATCGGAAGAGGAAATAGTTTTGGCAGATCTGGATATCCAACACACCGTCATTTCGCGCGCGGCCTCCGTCCTGTTCAACGATTTCGACGATGGCCTAATGATGATGGACATCGACAGCGGCAATTATTTCGACATCGATTCAGTGGGTGCGAGCGTGTGGGCCATGCTTGAGACACCCAAGACGATCGACCAGATATGTCGCACCCTAACCGCCGAATACGATGTTGATCTCGAGACATGTCGTCAACAAACGTCCGACTTTATTGGCGTTTTGCGTGCCCAAAAGCTGGTTGATTTGGCCTGACGAATCGATTCCTCGCTTGACCAAAGAACAAAACAAAGGTTAAATTCTGATCAACCTGTTTCAATAACCGGACTAGGGGAACGATTATGAGCGACAAGAAAAATTCCGCCGGGTCGGCGCCGCGCAAGACTTGGTCGCCTCCGCAGATACGAACGGTCATTCCCGTGCGCCGCACGCGTGGTGGGCCGATCACTTCGGCTCCCGAGCAACCCTTCTATTCCGTCTCCTGATATTTTGAGACTGACCGATTCGTTCGCCTAGCGTCCGAGGGCCAACGTCGGTTTTCGGGATCATATCCTAGTAAAAAGCAGAGCCAATGCACGATATTTGCGGTGCATTCGGGCGTCGCTTGCTTCAGACGACAGACGGCATCGAAGCCGTTATTCTTGCTCAAGCGACGAACTCACCGGGCCCATTTTCTCGCGAAGCGACCGGCCCGGCGACCTTTGCCGCGTTTCCTACAAAGTCCAACAGCTGCGGCAGCGATGGGCTTCGCTGCGATGGCGATCTCATGATCGTGGCCGACTCCCGTATCGATGATCGGGATCGGTTGCTCGATACGCTCGGGCTGACAGCAGCAGACGATCTCGCGCTCATCGCCGCCGCCTATCGCCGATGGGGCGAAGAATGCCCACATCACCTGTTGGGTGATTATGCATTCGCGATTTACGACGCCGCCCGGAACCGGACGTTCTGCGCGCGCGATCATATCGGCGCACGTCCGTTTTTTTATGCGCTCGACGATCAGCAGTTTCTGTTCGCCAGCGACAGCAAAGCGCTGCTTTCATCGCCAGCGGTCTCCGATGAACTCGATGACGACTTTGTCGCGAGCGCGCTGCTCCAGCGCCGTTTTGCGCCGCGCGACCGTAGTTTTTATCGTGCCATCCGCCGGCTGGAAGCCGGACACTGCCTGACGGTTTCAACCGAATTCTGCCAGCTGCGCCGCTATTGGCGACCCGAAAATGTCGCGCCGATCAACCTGCCCGACGATGACGCGTATGTCGCCGCCGCGCGCGATATGCTCGACCGGGTGATGGACGATGCCGTGGCCGGTATTGAAACGCCTGCCGTCCATTTGAGCGGCGGCCTCGATTCGTCGCTCGTCGCCGCGCTTGCCGTGCCCAAGCTGCGGCGGAATGCCTGGTCCGATCCGGTTGGCTATTGCTGGCACCAGCTTCGCCCCGATGCTCTACCCCAGGAGGAGGCGGGCTTGACCGAGGCCATTCGCGCGCGGCTCGGGCTGCGCGTCGAGTCGCCCGAACTTAGCGCTGCGGAAATGGCAGACCTGTTCGGACGCGACTGGACGTGCGAACCCGACATCCGAAACCTGCTCCATGAAGCCGCGATCCAGCGCGATGCCAGCGCCGATGGCGTTGACGTTATCCTGTCGGGTTGGGGCGGCGACGAAGGCATTTCGTTCAATGGGCGGGGTCGTATAGCCGAATTACTCTGGCAAGGCCGGTGGTCGCGTTTGTTTAACGAGGCTGACGGTCCCGGTCCAAAACAACGCTTGCGCGTTTTCTACCACGCTTTGCGCCAGCTGATCTCGGGCGTCCTCCCGAAAGGACTTTCAAGCCCGCGAGGCCGAACTGGCCAAAGCTTTGTTGATCCCGCTTTGCTGACCCGAACGAACCCGTTTCCCACTCTTCGAATCCGCGAAACGAGCGTCCGGCAGGTTCTCCATGACCAGCTCGAAGTCAATGCAACGACCCAACGGATTGAAGACTGGGCGTTAAGCGGTCGCCGGCATGGCATCGAATATCGCTACCCTCTGCTCGATCGCCGCATACTCGAATTCATCTATGGCCTGCCGCCGCACCTGTTCCGCCAGAATGGAACGCGGCGTTGGCTGATGCGAGAGGTCTCAAAGGGCCTGCTCCCGGACTCGATTCGCCTCAACGACAGCAAGTTGGAACCGATCCGGTGCGCCTGGCTCGAACAGGCCCTGACCGACGCGATGGTTATCGTTGCCGATCGCCTCGATACGCGTGCGACAGAGCCGAGTAGGGCGCGGTATCTCGACATGCCGCGGCTGCGCGCACGCCTCGCCGCAATCCGCGCGGGCACGATGACCGGGCGCCCCCAGGCGTTGCGTCTGGCGCTCCAGTTCCTCGACTTCGCATGATCCTCTCGTTCAGCCGCAATTTCGCGTTCGTCGCAATTCCCAAGACGGCAGGCCATGCGATCCGCAATGCGATCCGGCCGCTGCTCGCGCCCAACGACTGGGAACAGTGCACGCTCTACGAAACGCGGCTGTTCCCTGTCTCGGCGCTCGCCGCAATCGGCCACGGCCATCTCGGATGGGACGACGCTGCCCCGTTCCTGTTGCCCGGCCAGTGGGACGCGATGTTCAGCTTTGCCGTCGTGCGCGATCCCTACGACCGCTTCGTATCCTATGCGCATTTCCATTTTCGCGAGACGACGGCAATGCGCGACGATCCGCTCGGCACGATGAAGGCGGTGCTCGGCGATCCGGTTCGCAGCCGCCATATCCTGCTCCGCCCGCAGCATCGCTTCGTCTGCGACGAGGCCGGCGCGCTGCGCGTCACGCGCCTGTTGCGCCATGAGACGCTCGACGTCGATTTTGCCGCGATAGCCCCCCGGCTCGGCGCGGACCCCGGTTCGCTGCGCCGGGTCAACGCCGTGCCGCGCATCGCGGGCGTCGAACTCGACAGCGAATTGCGCCAGATGATAAACGAACGCTATGCGCGCGATTTCGCGCTGTTTGATTATCCGGTCGAGGACCGCTGAGCCGATGCCACAACGCTGCGCCAAGCCATCGATCGCTCTTGCCACCGTCACCTCGCCCTCGTTCCTCGTCGGGACGCAGGTCATGATTCACTCGTTCCTCGCGCACAATCGCTGGTTCGATGGCGATATCATCGTCTTCTGCGCCGATCCCGACGATCGCGTCGCGCCCACGCTCGAGGCGCAATTCCCGCGCGTGTCGTGCCGCCGGGCCTCGGCCGAACTTGACGCAGCAATCGATCACCTCGTTGCCGCGCGTCCAGACCTTGCCACCCGACGCGATCGTTTCCTGTCGCTCGAAAGCTTCGCGCTGACCGGTTATGACAAGGTCCTGTTCTGCGACAGCGACCTGCTGTTCCAGGGCGATGTCGCCGGACTGCTCGATGGCGAAACCCGGCTCGTCGCCTGTCCCGATGGCGCGATGCTGCGCGGCAACCGGCGCGACCGCATGACGCTCGAGGAAATCGCCGCGGACGATGGTGACCCGTTGGCGACCAGCTTCAACGCCGGCCTGATGCTGATCGACGCCGCGCTACGCGGTCCGGCGATCGCCGAGGCGCTGCGCGCGCGGCTCGCGCCCACGGCATGGCAAGCAGTTCTGTCGCAGCATACCGACCAGGCCGTGCTCAACCTCGAATTCCACGAATGCGTCACGCTGGTCAGCACCGCCTACAATTTGATGATCGGCCACCGGATCGATTCGCATGCCAGCGAGCCGGTCCGGCTCAGTGAGGCCAAGGTGCTGCATTTCAACGGCCAGGCCAAGCCATGGCGGATGGACCGGCAGCTGGCAGGCGCAAGTCGCGACGCAGCGCTTATCGAGGCGCTGCGCTATTGGTACGACGCCTATCTGGCGATGCTCACCGCGCACCATTTCAACCAGGGGCGGACCGCGTGAACGACCGGGTCGTACGCGACGACGGAGCCCCTTCGGGCGGCAGCACGGCGAACCTGTTCATCCTGGCACCCAACAACAGTGGATCGACCTTTCTGGCGCGTGCGCTCGCGCAGTCGAGCGGTGCATTGTCGTTGCCGCGCGAAGGGCAGCATGTCCCGGGCTTTCACGGGCCGAGCACGCGCGGCACGGGTACGCGGCTGCTCTGGGCGGCGGACCCCGGCGCGATTGCCCTGTTCCGCGACCCGACTGCGTTCGATTGGATCCGCACGCAGCGCGCCTGGCTCTTCCACGCCGAGGCTGCGAGCCCCGACGCGTCGATCCTCGTCGTCGCGAGCCCGCCCTTCGTGCTTTATGCCGACCAGCTGCGCGCGCATTTCCCCGACGCGAAGTTCCTCATCATGGTGCGCAATCCTTATGCTGTCGTTGAAGGCATCTGCCGGCGCGCGGATCCTGGACCGATCCCGCCGGGTGAAGACCGTCGCGTGGTCGCGGCACGCCATGTCATCACCGCGATGCGGTACCAGCGCGACAACGTCGCCGCGCTGGGCGATCGCTCGACCTGTTTCACCTATGAGGCGATGTGCGATACGCCCGGCGCAATCGAACACGCGATCGCGGCGCTCATTCCCGCGCTTGGCGACGTCACGCTCGATCAGAGGATCAAGGTGAAGTCGCTCTACGACGAACCGCTGCGCAACATGAACGCCGATCAGATCGCCCGCCTGTCGCGCGACGATATTACCGCGATCAACAGCGTCTTTGCGAGTGATCACGAGCTGCTTGAAAGCTTTGGCTATCGGCTGATCGAAGCATGAGTTCGCCGGACATCCCCCTGCCACCCTTGTGGATATTCCTGCACGTCTCCAAATGCGGGGGAACGACGCTCCAGGCGCATCTCGAAAACCATTTCTCCATGGACGAGAGCTTCATCACGTTTTCAAACTGGGGTCGCCAATATCGCAAGCGCCTGGGTCGCCCGGAATTTGCTGATCGACCTGCTGACGAGCGGATCAAGGCCAAGGTCCTGAGCGGACATCAGACGTATTACGGGATCGACGCATTGGTCCCCGAACCACGCGACGTGCGGTATTTCACCGTCGTGCGCGACCCGGCCGAACGCTGCGTCTCATTGTACAATTTCCGGCGCAGCCGCGGCAAGGCGGCGGGCAGTTTCGACGAATGGTACGAAAGCTATTACGACGTCGAGCATCGCAATTTCATCGTCGAGCATTTTGCCAGATGCCTTGCCGGAGCCGACCTCCCCGACCCTCCCGAGCGAAGGCTCGCGCTGGCCAAGATGCTGCTCGAACGCTGCTGGTTCGTGACGACGACCGATGCTTGGGACGCCGGCCTGGCGCTGGTCAGCGATGCCATGGGCATCGCGCACGATTGGCGTCATTATCGCCGCGCCGACAAGGCTATCCCCTTGCCGTCGTCGCATCCGACCCAGACCGAGAGCCTGCAGCGCCATTTCACCCTCGATGAGGCGACCCGCGCGCGGATCTATGCCGACTCGGCGCTCGATCTCGATCTCTATCGCTGGGTCCAGGCCAATCACTGGCCGCGCACCGACTAGTCAGCCCTTGCTGCGCCGTACGACGAGTTCGGCATTGGCCGGGATCGGGCCGTCGATCCTCGTCCGTGCGCCATCGCGCCAGACGACCTCGATCCGGCGCACCGAATTCGCCTTGCCGAGGCCAAAGTGCGCCTGAGGTGCATCGGCGGAAGCAAAGCCGCCGCTCTGGCGGATGTCGCGCATCTGGCGCGTGCCGTCGGTGTTGGTGACGACGATCTTCGCGCCGATCCCGGCCGAATTGCCGATCGCGTCAACCAGCCTGATCCATAACGCGCTGCCTGCAGGATGATCATTGCGATGAACGATCGGCTGCGTCGTCGCCGACGCACGGATGATGTCGACATCGCCGTCGCGATCGTAATCGAGCAGCAGGTAGGTCGATGTCGGCACCGTATCGGCCAGCCCTGCGCGATCGGTCGCGTTCCCGAACCCGAGGCCACGATGATTGCGGTAGAAGGTGTTGGGCATATAGCTGCGATGAACGAGGAAACCCGTCGCGACGAACAGGTCCTGCCAGCCGTCCTGGTCGAGATCGACGAACTTGGCATTCCACGCCCAGCCGGGCTGATCGACATGGAGCGCCTTGGCACGGTCTTCATAGCTGCCGTCGGCGCGGTGCTCGAGAAAGACGTTGCGCCCCCTCACGCCGCCGACATAGCCGCGCGCGATCAACTGGTCGGCACCGTCTTTGACACGCGGCCCGTTGGCCAATTCGCACATCTGGCGCCAGTCGCTCCATCGCGCGGGCATTGCCTCGCATGCCGACGCGTCGGCGCGATATCCTGACGCCATGATCGCACTGCGCAGCGCACAGGCCGTGCGATATTGCGTTTCGCCAATCTCGTCACAACGAGCATAGAGCCCGTTCGCAGCGCGATAGGCAGCAACCCGGTTACGCAAATCGATGAAACAGCGACTGCGGTCGTCGGGCGCGGTGCCTACGTCGCTGCAATAGGTTTCGCCGATCTTCCATTGCTCCTTCTTGCGCCTGAAGGCGATCTGCGCGGCATAGAGATCCGGCGAAAGATCATTGTCGAGATCGCCGGCATCGAGGCTCATGGTCGTCGAGGTCAGCCAGGGAATCAGCCCATCTTCCTTTTTCGTCAGAACGAAGCGGCGATCGCCGCGGTTGAGATAGACCTTGTCCGATGTCGAAACATCGTCGCCGATCAGGATGTCGGGGCGGCCGTCGGCATTGATATCGGTAATCAGCGAGGTGAGCGATTCGCCGGGCAGGCCGTCGAGCAATTGCGGCGTGAACCGACCCCCATCGTTCCACAGGATGCGGTCGCGCGACGACAGCAGGAAGGGCGCGTGATTGTTCCCCGTCGTTCCGATCGTCCAGTTGGCGGCAAGGATATCGACATCGCCGTCGCCGTCGAGGTCGGCAAAACCCGGCGCGCCGATCATCGCGGCATCGCCGTTGGGCAGGCGGACAAAGTCGGCGACGTCAAAGCCGCCGTCATGGTTCCAGAAAACATAGGCGCCGTGAAGATAGCTTGATGCAAACAGGTCGGGGCGATCGTCGCCGTTAAGATCGACGAACGCGAGCGCGTTGATGAAATGTCCTTCGAGCGGACCCAGGTCGACCGCCTGCCGGACAAAGCGGCCCCCGTTATTGGCGAACAGCGAGATGCCGCCATGCGATGCATCGCGCGCGATCGCGACATCGGTCCAGCCATCACCCTGGATATCGCCCGCCGCTATGCCCGCGTACATTGTATAGGGCTCGACCATCTCGGTGCCCGACAAAAACGGCGGCACGTCGATGCCGATTCCCGGACCGGACAGGCGCGTGAACGCCGCACTTCCGGCCGTCCCGGCCGTCCCCGCCATCGATGCCACAGCGGGCGCGATCGCCAGTCCGATTTGGCCAGCGCCGTCATGCGCGACCGGTCGGTCAAATGGCGAATAGCCAATCGCCCCGGCGGAAAGTTTCTGGGTCATGCTCGCGCGGCTGTTTATCTCGGCGCGATCGGCCGGCGCATTGGCAAAATCCTTGGCGTCGTGCAGCGTCGCGATCGTATTGGCATGCGCTGCGGTGCGGATGCTGCCGTCGATCAGCTGCGCAGCGACGCCGCCAAGCGCCGCGATGATCGCGAGGATCGCCATCATCGTCGCTGCCACGCGGACCGATATCGCGCGCGCAATGATGAAGAAGGAGTAGATGCTGAACGACCCCAGGCCGAGCAGCATCGGCACGACGAACTTTGCCGGCCAGCCCGAATTGAGCAGGACGACGGCCATGATAACGTCGAACGCGATCGGTACCGGCAGGAAGATCGCGACCGCAGCAACGACGCCAACCAGGAACAACGTCTTGGCCAGCGGACCCGACAACTCGATATGATAAAGCAGTTCGCTGAACGGGAAGATCGAGACCAGGATCGACCCCAATATGCCGGCGATGAGCATCAGCGGTACGGTCACCGCGGCGATGAAAGCGAGGTTGCGCAGATAGGTCCGCGCCAACCAGCCGAGCGCAGCGATCCATCCCAGACCGGGCGCCCACAGTTCCTGTTCGGGACGCAGCCGTTCGAGCGTCCGTATGATCCAGCTGCGTGGCTGGTCGTGTTCGAGCTTTGCAACGGCGCCCGGGCTCGTCGCCGCGGCTTCGCGAACGAAGACATAACGCGTCAGCAGCGGGATGCCGACCAGGATAAAGCCGAGCATCGCTATGAGCTTGATAGCCGCCATATAGGTCGGCAGCAGCGCGAACGACATGCTGACCACGATGACATTGAGCGTCGGCGAGGCGATCAGCGCCGCGAGCGTCGTTTCGAGCCGCATGCCCGCGCCGTGCAGTCCGCGCGCGATCGGGGCAGCGCAATTGACGCAGACACCGAGCGGTGCGCCGATGACCGCGCCGAGCGCAGCATTGGCGAACGGATGCTGGAACTGACGCCGTTCGATCAGGCCCAGCAGCGTCAGCGCGCAGGCCGCGAACAACACGCCGAAGGTCATTCCGCGCCAGTTTGTATAGCCCCAGTTGATCGCGTTGGCGGTGATGTCCCACCACAGGCTGCTGTTGGGCAGGACCTCGACCAACGTATCGAACGAGATGCCTGTCAGTGGAGAATCGCCGCCCATCGAGGCCTTGAGATTGAGCGAAGGGTAACGCGATTGCGTCCAGAAATAGAGAGCGATGACCAACGTCAACGCAGCAATCAGGATGAAGCGACGGTCGCGCAGAACGGCCCGCCCGGCCGGCGAGCTTGTCACAGTATCCATCGCCATCCCCCCCGCGCGTATCGCCGCTAATGCCTAAAGTGGATTAACTCTTTAATCAAACGCTTCCGCCTGCCACTCCGTCCTCCGCTATCACGATGCGATAGTCGGCCATCGCGTTGAGCGCGGTCGAGTGGCTGATGCAGATGATGCACTTTGTTTCCGCCAGGGTGCGCAAACGTTCGAATATCTCGGCCTCGAGCGCGGCATCGACCGCCGACGTCGCCTCGTCGATGATCAATATCGCCGAGGGACGCAGCAACGTGCGGGCAAGGCACAGCCGCTGCCGCTCGCCACCCGACAACCGGCTGCCGCCGTCGCGGATCGAATGGTCGAGCCCTTCGGGCAGGTCGGCGACGAGATCCTTTGCTCCCGCCGTCGCCAGCGCATCCCACAACGCCGCATCGCTCGGCGCGAGATTGGGCCAGCAGAGATTTTCGCGAACGCTGCCATCGAACAGGAACGGCTCCTGCGGTGCAAAGGCGATCCGCGCCTGCCACGCCGGGCACTGCGATGCGGTGAGCGCCAGCGGCCCCGCCACGACCGTTCCCGCGCTCGGCAGGTAAAGTCCGGCGAGGAGCTCTGCCAGTGTCGACTTGCCCGCCCCCGACGGACCGCCGACATGGACCAGGCCGGTTGCCGGGATGTCGATATGCGCGGCCGACAGCAGCGTCTTTTCGGCGCCTTCCTCTCGCGTCGTCACCGTCACGTCGCGCAGTGAAATCGGGTAAGGCGTCGCATCGAACCGCGCGGGCGGCTGGTCGATCTCACGGCCATTGGGGCGCTGGCGCTCCATGTCGCGGCGCAACCGTTCGGCAACCGCATAAGCGGGCAAGGCGAAGGCAACCGACTGGAGACCCGACAGCGCGGTCGAAAGCGTCGGCACCAGCCGGATGATCACCGCTCCCATGACGAGCAGCTCGGCGCCCTTGAGTCCGACCAATCCGTAGCCGATCATCAGCAGCGCGACCGCGGCCGCCGCGCCGAGCAATTCGATCGCGCGGCGCATGCGCCCCTGCTGTGTCGCAAAGTCGATAGAGATCGCGCGCGTATCGGCAATCGCGGCATCGAACCCGCCAATAAAAACCGTCTCTGCGCCATAGACCTTGGCCGCCTTCAGTCCTTCGAGGAAGCGCGTGGTCCAGTTCATGACCTTGCGGTTGCGCAGGCTCAACGTTTCACCCAGCCGTCCGCTGCGACGGCTCCAGACCAGCGCCGTCGCGGTCGCCAGCGCGATAACGCCGAGCAGGATCAGGCCGATCGCGGGGCTGACCACGAACCCCGAGACGACATAGGCGGCAACCAGCGTCACGGTGACGAGCAACCGTGTCAGGAACTGGATCGCGACCGATATCCGGGCGATGTTCGTCGTCATGTTGTTGAGCAGATCGGCGCGTTGCATGCGCCGGATGACGGGCCAGTCGGCATAGGCGATCGTCGCGAACAGGCGGCTGCGCAGGTAATCGACATAGCCTTGCGTCAGCAGCGCCATGCGCCGGTCGCGGTGGATCAGGACGACCGATCGGACGAGCATCACCACCAGGAAGATGGCGCACAACAGCGCCATCTTCTCGATCACCTGATCGAATCCCCATGCGTTCAGCTGCACGTCCATCTTGGCTGAAAGCGACCCCGGCCTGGTTTCGCTGGCAAAAACGAGCTGTGAAATCGGCAGCAGCATGACGAGGCCGATCCCCTCGAGCACGCTCGCAATCGTGACGACCAGGATCGCAACGGGCAACCGCCGCCCGGCATAGCGATGGATCGACGCGATCAGCTCTCGCCAGTCTCCCGCAGATTCGATCGGCTCTTGCACGAGGCCCTAGCTATCCGACCGGCGATTGGTGAACGCGCGATAGCTTGCAAGCTCTTCCTGGCCGGTCAGGCAGACGCCGCCGAGCATCAGCCAGGCATGGAGGTCGAACGGCTGAGCATCCTGGCCCGGGCGCGCGCCGAAATGGATCTGGGTCGCGATGTTGCGGCGCCGGAGCATCCAGCGCGCGGCCATCGCCTGCGGCAGGCAGACCGCTTCGAACGGCATTCGCGAGGCCGTCCGACGGACGTGCCGGCCGACCGACCTGGCCCGTGCCAACGTCGCGTTATCGGTTGCCAGTGGCGCCTCGTCGCCTTCCGGTGGGGCGATCGGACCGATCGTCCGCCGCCAGAAGCGGAACGGCACGAACCTGACGAGCAGCCGCGCGACCGCGAGCGCCGATACCGCCTCGACCCATGCTCCGCTGCGTCGTACGACCTTGCTGATTGCGCCCACTCCCATGGCGATCACTATGGACGAGACGGTGCGATTGGCAAGATACGCGCCCTCGCGCCCGCGCTGGCGAAATCGCGCCCGGCTCATTGCAGCAGTCGTTCGAATTGCGTCAGGCTCGCCATCGCCACGCGCCGCGCGAGGATCGACGGGCGAGGAATGGCGCCCGCGAAGACATGCCACGACGCGGTCGGAAAGCTGTCCTTGCGCAATGGCTGCGACGGTGCGGCGGGATCGCTGCCGCACAGCGAGGCGCGATAGGCGACGACCAGCCTTTGCGCTGCGGCATGCGAACCCTGGTCTTCGACCCAGTCTTTCCAGGCGTCGTGCAGGCTGCCGGCAAAAACCTCTTCGACCAGCCGCAGGCTGGCAAGGATCGCGGGGGTGCACTCATAGCTCTCGGCAAGGCTGCGCAGCGCGGCGACCCGATCATCGTCGACCGTTCGGAGCAGCGCGCTCAGGTCGGCGAGCCATTTGAGTCGCGGCCAATAGCCCATCGCGCCATGGAGGATCAGGTAGAGGACATAATGGTTGTTCGCGATGCTCGCGACGGTTTCGTCGCGCGTTGCCGAGATGAAGTCCGGCGTCAGCGTGCGCGGCTCGATCGGGAACAGCCTTTGGTGCAGTTCGATTGTCCGCCCCGTCCCCGGCTCGTCAAACCCGGTATCCTTGAGGACGCGCATCCGCCAGGCCGGCCAGCGCGATCTCATGGCGCCGATATCGAAACAGTGGAGATACCCCGCCGCGCGCATCACGTCGCACGCCGCGCGCGCATCTGCCGGGGCGATCAGGATATCGATGTCCTTCGCATGGCGCGCCGCACTATCGCCGTAGAGCTGCTCGCCGAGCTGCGCTCCCTTGATCGCCACCGAGGCGATGCCATGCGCCTCGAGCAACGCGGTCGCGTCGGTGAGCGCCGCGCGCTGCGTCAGCGTGCGTTTCGCATTGTTGCGATAGAGACCAGTCAGCGCGCGCGCTGCGGCCTCGTCGACCCGCTCGGGATCGGCGCGCCTGGCGGCGAGGTGGAGCAGCGGCCCGACGCGATGGCGGCTGCGCGCGAATTCGACCATCGCCGCATCGACCTGCGGCGGCTCACCGCGCGGATCGAGCCCGAGCGCCGGCCGCAACAGGTCGGCAAGCGCCTCGACCGTCGGATCGCAGGATAATGCCACGCTGATCGCATCCCCCATAGTGTCGACCTGCCCCCATTGCGGTCGCATCGTCGTAGCGCCTCGCCGGCCCGACGCCAACGCCCATCGCCCGCGATCGACCATGGACTTCGCCCCACCAGCGGTTAGGCTGGCGGCATGCGTATCGCCCTTTTGCAAATGACGAGCGGCATCGATCCGGTCGCGAATACCGCGGCGATCGTCGATGCGATCGGCGCGGCGAAACGCGGCGGCGCCGACATGCTGTTCGCGCCCGAGATGGCGGTGCTGCTCGATAGCGACCGGGTGCGATCGGCATCGGGAATCGTTGTGGAGAGCGATTCGGATGCTCTGAAGGCGATTTGCGATGCCGCGCGCGACGAGGGCATCTGGGTCCATCCGGGGTCGCTGCCCCTGCTGTCCGAAGGGGACGAAGGGCGGCGGGTCAATCGCAGCTTTGTCATTGATAATACGGGTAAAATCCGCGCGCACTATGACAAGATCCACCGTTTCGACGTGACGCTGGCGAGCGGCGAGAGCTGGCGCGAATCGAACGTCTATGACGGCGGCACGCGCGCGGTGGCGGTCGATACGCCGTGGGGGGGGCTGGGCCTCGCGATCTGTTACGACCTGCGCTTCCCCGCATTGTTCGATGCGCTGGGCAATGCCAGGTGCGACATGATCGCGCTGCCGAGCGCATTTACCGTGCCGACCGGGCGCGAGCACTGGCACGTCCTCATCCGTGCGCGCGCGATCGAGAGCGCGTGCTTCATGATCGCGCCCGCGCAGACGGGCGAACATGAAGACGGGCGGCGCACCTATGGCCATTCGCTCGTCGTCGACCCGTGGGGCCGCGTCGCGCTCGACATGGGCGAGGAGGCGGGGCTCGGCTTCGCCGACATCGATATGCAGCTCGTCGCCGATGCGCGCGCGCAGATCCCCGTGCTCGACCATCGCCGGACGATCGGCGAGGCCGAGATTTATTGAGTCTTTCCTGGCTTCCGCCAGACCCAGCGCGAAGGGACAGCTTTCTGCTGTCCCGACTCAACGCATCACATCGTCACGACCAGCTTGCCGACCGCCTGACGCGAGGCGAGCTTGGCGATCGCATCGCCGCCCTGTTCGAGCGCATAGGTTTCAGTGACGCGCGGCGAAATCTTTCCCTTGGCCCACAGGTCGAACAGGCGTGCGATGTGCGCGGCGTTTGCCTTTGGATCGCGCGCGGCGAAGGCACCCCAGAAGACTCCGCAGATGTCGCAGCCCTTGAGCAGGGCGAGATTGAGCGGCGGCGCGGGGATGCCGGCGGGGAAGCCGACGACGAGATAGCGCCCCTGCCACGCCATCGATCGCAGCGCGGGCTCGCAATAATCGCCGCCGACGATGTCGAAGACGATATCGGCACCATGGGGGCCGAGCGCGTCCTTGAATGCGCCCGCCAGTGCCTTCGACGCATCCTTGTCGAACGGCGCGCGCGGATAAACGACGACGTCGTCGGCTCCGGCTTCGCGCGCGATTTCGCCCTTGGCCTCGCTCGACACGCCCGCGACGACGCGGCCGCCGAACGCCTTGGCCAGTTCGATCGCGGCGATGCCGACGCCGCCGGCGGCACCGAGGATCAGCACGGTCTCACCATCGCTCATCCGGCCGCGGTCGAGCAGCGCATGGATCGCGGTGCCGTAGGTCATCAGCAGCGCTGCGCCCTGTTCGAACGAGAACCGGGCGGGCAGCGCATAGGCCGAGGCTGATGCGACCGCGACGGTTTCGACAAGGCCGCCAAAGCCGGTCGCGGCGATGACGCGGTCACCGACGGCAAAGCCGCTGACGCCTTCGCCCAACGCGCTGACGACACCCGCGATTTCGCTCCCCGGCGCGAAGGGGCGCGGCGGCTTCAACTGGTATTTATCCTCGATGATCAGCACGTCGGGAAAGTTGATCGCGCACGCCTTCACGTCGATCAGCAGCTGGCCGAGTCCGGCAACGGGCGGATCGATGTCCCTGAAGACAAGCGTCTCGGGCCCGCCGGGCGCTTCGCTGAGCAGTGCCCTCACTTGGCCGACGCCCTGGCGGCGGGGACGAGGCCGATATCGGCGGGGTCGTGCTGGATAACGACGGTCGCGCCAGCTTCTTCGGCAATGCCCTTGAAGCGCTTGAGCGATTCGACGCTCGCCGCCTTGTCGGTGTTCCACGTCGGCACGTCGTCGGCGTCGTAATTGGCGTGAAAATGCGCGACGTCGCCGGTGAGGAGATAGGTCTTGCCGGGCGTGACGACCTTCAGTCCCGTGTGGCCCGGCGTGTGGCCGGGCAAATCGAGCATCACGACGCTGCCGTCGCCGAACACGTCATGATCGCCCGAGACCGGCTCGACGCTGCCGCCGTCCTTGGCCCAGTGCGCATAGGGCGCGACGTTGAGCCCCGCGTCGGGCTGGGCTGCGGTGATCGCGTCCCAGTCGCCCTTGCCGGTGAGGAGCTTGGCATTGGGGAACATCGCGAGCTGGCCGGTGTGGTCATTGTGGAAATGGCTGATCCCGACGATGTCGATATCGGCAGGTTTGATGCCGAGATCGGCGAGCTGATCGACCAAGCTCCGCGCGAGCTCCATCGTCCAGCCCGCGTCATGCTGTGGCCCCTTGCCCGCGAGATCGCCCGGCAGACCGGTATCCCACAGCATCAGCTGGTCGCCGTGGCGGATCAGGTAGCAGCTGTCGGTCAGCGTCTTGTGGACGCCCTTGTAACTGCCCGCGACCGAGAAGACCGACAGGTCGGAGACCTCGATCGTGCCGCAATCGAGCCGAGCAAGCGTAACGCTCTCTGCTGCATCGGCGGTCTTACCGGCTTCGTTGGCGCGGGCGTCGGTCGGGGCGCTCTGCGAGCAGGCGGCGAGAATGGCCAGAAACGTTAGGGTAAGTGGCAATCGGGTCATGGTCACGGTCTCCAGTCGGGGCAGGTTCGGGCGCACGCTAACATCGGCGCGGCGGCTGGCAAGCTTCCAATCGCACCGGCGCGCGCCTATCTTGATAGCATGTCCCCACTCGCCGCCCTGTCGATCATTCTTGTCACCGTGCTCGCCATGGAGGGCGTCGCCTGGGCGAGCCACAAATACATCATGCACGGCTTTGGCTGGGGCTGGCACCGCGACCATCACGAACCGCACGACAATATGTTCGAAAAGAACGATCTCTATGGCATCGTCGGTGCGGCGATTTCGATATCGCTGTTCGCCTATGGCCGCTGGGGAAACAGCGGCGCGGGCTGGGAGCCGGCGACGTGGATGGGGGTCGGTGTCCTCATCTACGGCATCATCTACACCGCGATTCACGACGGGCTGATCCATCAGCGCTGGTTCCGCTACGTGCCCAAGCGCGGCTATGCCAAGCGCATCGTCCAGGCGCACAAGCTGCACCACGCAACGCTGAGCAAGGAAGGCGGGGTGAGTTTCGGCTTCGTGGTTGCAAGGCGTCCCGAGGCGCTCAAAGCCGACCTCAAGCGCCAGCGCGAGGCGGGGCTGGTGACGCTGAGGGATTCCGAGGTTTAGTCCCCCCGTTTTCGCGCACTCCATATTCGTCATTGCGACCCCGGACTTGATCCGGGGGAAGCAAGCTCCGCGAAGCTGCCACACTATCCGTAATGGCCAGCGCCGCCTGCTCGGCCATCTCATCCTCGCGATAGATTGCCGCGCGGCTGCGCCGCTCGCAATGACGGAATTGCGCGTGGACGCTATGTCTTTCCCCGCAACGCGGTGATCGTCGTGCCGAAGCTGATCCGGTCGGGGTCGGTCTTGAGGTGGAGCAGGCGGACGCCTTTTTCTGCCTGCGCGCGCTTGAGCGCGGGGGCGAAGTCGGCGGTCGCATCGACGGTTTCGGCCCAGCAGCCGAAGCTCTTCGCAAAAGCGGCGAAATCGGGATTGGCGAGACTGGTCGCCGAAACGCGGCCGGGATATTCGCGCTCCTGGTGCATCCGGATCGTGCCGTAGATGCCGTTGTCGACGACGATGACGAGCATGTCGCAATCGTGCGCGACCGCGGTCGCCAGCTCCTGCGCATTCATCAGGAAACAGCCGTCGCCGGCGAGTGCGACGACCTGGCGGTCTTTGTGGCGTAGCGAAGCGGCGATCGCGGCAGGCAGGCCATATCCCATCGAACCCGCGGTCGGGGCGAGCTGTGTGCCGTAGCCGGCGTAATGCCAATAGCGGTGCCACCAGCCCGAATAATTGCCCGCGCCGTTGCAGATGATGCTGTCGGCAGGCAGCGTGTCGCGCATGGCTTTGACGACCATGCCGAGATCGAGCGGCGTGTCGGTCGGTTCGGGCGTCGACCAGGCGAGGAAATCGTCGTGCGCCTTTTTACCGCAGTCGAAATCGATCAGCTCGTCTGGCCACAAGGCGGCGGTCTCGGCGAATTCGCGCATGTCGGCGCAGATCGCGAGGTCGGTGCGATAGACGCGGCCAAGCTCGTTGGGATCGGGATGGACGTGGACCAGCAGCTGGTCGGGATGGTCGGGGGTGATGACGCTGTAACCGTCGGTCGTCGCCTCGCCGAGCCGCGCGCCGACGACGAGGACGAGGTCGGCGGTCCTGACGCGCTCGACGAGCTTCGGATTGGGCCCGTAGCCAAGGTTGCCGGCATAGACCGCGCAATCATTGGGCATGGCGTCCTGGCGCCGGAAAGCCGCTGCCACCGGAATCCCGATCCGTGTCGCAAATTCGCGCAAATAATGCGTCGCACCCGCGTCCCAGCCCGCCCCGCCGATGATCGCCACCGGGTCGGTCGCATCCTCGAGCAGCTTCATCAGCGCGTCCATCGCCTCTGGTGCGGGCGATTGCGCAGGCGGCGCGACGCGCGGACGATCGATCGCCTCGGCGGTTTCAACGAGCATGTCCTCGGGTAGCGCAAGCACGACCGGGCCGGGCCGCCCCGACATCGCGACGCTATAGGCGCGCGCGACATATTCGGGGATGCGTTTAGGGTCGTCGATCCGCGCCGCCCATTTGGCGAGCGGGGTGAACATCGCGGCGAAATCGACCTCCTGGAATCCCTCGCGGTCGCGCATGCCGCGATCGACGTCGCCGATGAACAGGATCATCGGCTGCGAATCCTGCATCGCGACATGGACGCCGATGCTGGCGTTGGTCGCGCCGGGTCCGCGCGTGACGAAGGCAATCCCCGGCCGACCGGTCAGCGCGCCATCGGCGCAGGCGGAATAGGCGACGCCGCCCTCCTGCCGACAGACGACGGTCTCGATGGCAGGCGTGTCGTGGAGCGCATCGAGCACCGCGAGGAAGCTTTCGCCCGGCACGGTAAAGATGCGGTCGCAGCCCTGTTCGACAAGCTGATCGACGAGAATACGGCCGCCGGTGCGCGATTGGGTCATGCTATTCTTCCCTCGGTCGTCATTGCGGGCGCAGCGACGCAATCTCTCTTGGTCTGGCGATAGCTTGCCGCGCGACTGCGCCGCTCGCAATGACGAATATTACGCCTGGTGCACCGTCTTGCTGACCATGAACGCCTTCAGCCCCTCGGCGCCGTCTTCGAGGCCGTGGCCCGAATCCTTGATGCCGCCGAACGGCGCGTCGATCGCCGAGACGCTGCCGTGGTTGACCGCGACCATGCCCGCCTCGATCAGATCGGCGACGCGGTTCGCCTGGCGGCCGTTCTCGGTAAAGACGTAGCTCGCCAGTCCGAAGGGCAGGCGGTTGGCCTGTTCGATTGCCTGGTCGGGCGTGTCGAACGGGCAGAACAGGGCGACCGGGCCGAACGGTTCGTCGTTCATGATGTCGGCCTCGATCGGCACGTCGGCGAGCACGGTCGGCTGGAAGAACATGCCCGGCCCGTCGATCCGCTCACCGCCCGAGACGACACGCGCGCCTTTCGCTTTGGCATCGTCGACCATCCTGCCAACGGCTTCGGGGCGGCGCGGATTGGCGAGCGGGCCCATCGTCGTCGCATCGTCGAGCCCGTTGCCGACCTTCATCGCGGCGACGCGTTCACCGAACGCCTTTACGAAACGGTCATAGACGCCCGACTGGACATAGAAGCGCGTCGGCGAGACGCAGACCTGGCCCGAATTGCGGAACGCATTGGGCGCGATGAGGTCGAGCGTGCGGTCGATATCGGCATCGTCGAACACGAGCACGGGGGCGTGGCCGCCGAGTTCCATCGTCGTGCGGATGGCATGGTCGGCGGCGAGCTTCATCAGGTGCTTGCCGACCGGGACCGAGCCGGTGAACGACAGCTTGCGGATGATCGGGCTGCCGAGCAGGTGGCCCGATACCTCGGCAGGATCGCCGAACACCATCTGCGCGGCACCGGCGGGGAGGCCGGCATCGATCAGCGCCTGCAGGATCGCGAGCGCGGTGGCGGGCGTTTCCTCGGCGGGTTTGACGATGATCGCATTGCCTGCCGCGAGCGCCGGGGCGAGCTTGCGCGCGACGTTCAAGGCAGGGAAATTCCACGGCGCGAAGGCGGCGACGGGACCGACGGGCTCATAGGTCACGCGGGCGAGCTGGCCCGGCGGGCGGACGAGCACGCGGCCATAAGTGCGGCGCGATTCCTCGGCCATCCATTCGAACAGGTTGGCGGCGTAGAGCGTCTCGCCGATCGCCTCTTTGAGAGGCTTGCCCTGTTCGCGCGTCGCGATGCGGCCGATGTCCTGCGCGCGCTCACGGATCAGCGCGGCGGTTTTCTTGAGGATGCCGACGCGCGTGTCGAGCGGCGTCGCGCGCCAGTCGCGGTGGCTGCGCTGTGCGGCATCGAGCGCGCGGTCGAGATCGGCGCGGGTCGCCTTGGGCAGGACGCCGAGCGTGTCGCCGGTGGCGGGATCGATGACGTCGATACCGTCGCGCGCGCCGGCGCCGATCACCTCGCCGTCAATCACCAGGGCTAGATCGGGATAGGCGGTATCGGTCATCGGGTATTCCTTTGGCTGCGGCAGGTGACAGCGGGCAAAAACGTCGCTGCGTGCCAGCGCACATAAGTCTCGCCGACACGCTTTGCCACCCTTGCGAGCCGCCAACCGAGGCCTTAGAGCTTTTCGACCGAACCTATGCCCCTATCGAAGGACTTGATCGCCGATGAAGAAACGCTTCCCCGACGCTGCCGCGGCCCTCGACGGATTGCTCTTCGACGGGATGACGATCTGCGCCGGCGGCTTCGGCCTGTGCGGCATTCCCGAACGGCTGATCGACGCGATCCGCACATCGGAGGTCAAGGACCTCACGCTGGTTTCGAACAATGCCGGAATCGACAATGAAGGGCTCGGCAAGCTGCTGCGATCCAAGCAGGTCAGGAAGATGGTCTCGTCCTATGTCGGCGAGAACAAGGAATTCGAGCGCCAGTATCTCGCCGGCGAGCTCGAGGTCGAATTCTGTCCGCAGGGCACGCTGGCCGAACGCTGCCGCGCGGGCGGCGCGGGGATCCCCGGTTTCTACACCAAGACCGGCGTCGGCACGCTCGTCGCCGAGGGCAAGGAGACCAAGCAATTCGACGGGCCAAATGGACGAGAGGAGTATATCCTCGAGCGCGGAATCTTCGCCGACCTTTCCATCGTCAAGGGCTACAAGGCCGACGCGGCGGGCAACCTCGTGTTCCGCAAGACCGCGCGCAATTTCAACCAGCCGATGGCGACCGCGGCCAAGGTCTGCGTCGCCGAGGTCGAGGAGATCGTCGAGGTGGGCAGCCTCGATCCCGACTGCATCCATTTGCCGAGCATCTACGTCAAACGCATGATCGTCGGCGCGCCGTACGACAAGCGCATCGAGTTTCGCACCGTGCGCGAGCGCGAGACCGCCTGATGAAAGCCGCCGCCAATGCGATGCTCGCAATGCTGTCGGCGACCGCGTTGAGCGGCTGTATCGCCGCCGCCGCGATCCCGCTCGGCGCGGCGGGCCTGATGGGGCGCGAACAGATCAGCAAGGGCGACAAGCGGCCCGACGCATCGGTAGCGCCCCCCGAACAGCGGATCGACGCGATCCCCAAGGCGCGCGCGACGAGCCTGCCCAACGTGCGCGTCGAGGACGTCGCGCCGAGCGTCGCACCAACCGCGACACCCGCCGTCATCCCGATCGCGCGCCGCTCGCTCGCCGCCAAGGGCAGCTATGGCGACAGCTATGACGGGCTGACGCGATATCTGTTCGCCAAATCGCAGGCGCGCGAGCGCGGCGCGGCGGTCCAGTCGGTCGTCCTGTTTCCCAATACGCAGGTCGAACATCCCGATTTCACCGTCTGCGCCGACATGCCGCTGGCGATGGTCGTCGATCTCGGCAATGCCGATGCGCAAGCGATTGCACGCAGCCAGCCCGATCTCGTCGAAGCGGTGACGACTGCGCGGATGGCCGGGGTGGCGGTGAATTTCACCTCCGACCGGCCGGCTGTCGATGCCGCAGCATTGGCGAGCGCGCTCGACACCGCAGGGCTTGGCCCGGTCAGCCACGGACGCGATTTGTGGATGGCGGGCGACCGGGCAAGCACCGGCAAGGATTCGCTGCGCTGGAAGATCGCCAGCAACCAGTGCGTCATCGCGCTGGTCGGCCATCGTCCCGGTGATTTCAGCCAGATTTACGACGACCCCGCAACCGCCAGCGGATCGCCTGCGCTCGATGCGCTGCGCGGCGACGGCTGGTTCCTCTATCCCGACAGCGCAGGGGACAAGGGTCAATGATGCTGCGATCGAAAGCCCTGATGACAATAGCCGCGGCGGCGCTGGCCGGCTGCGCGCTACAACCCGTCGCGACGCCGCCGGTCGCGGCCCCCGCCATCCCGCCAGCCGCCACGGCGAGCAACGCCGCGCCCGACTCGATGCGCTGGCTCTACGGTTCGGGCGAAGGCGCGGCGGCGTCGATCCAGGCGTTCCGCGCACTGGCCGATTATGTCGAACATGGCACCGCGCGAGCGACGGGCAAAAGCCCGCCGCTGTCGGCGCGCATGTCGGTGCCGATGGGAATCGGCGGCGACGGCGAGCAATCGGTCGGCTGTGGATCGCGGCCCGAGGCGGTGGTATTCGACGTCGACGAGACGCTGTTGCTCAACCTCGGCTATGAATACTGGCAGGCGGCGACGCACAGCGGCTATTCGAGCAGCGTGTGGGACGAGTGGGAGCAAACCGGCGCCGATCATGTCGCGCCTGCGCCCGGCGCCATCACCGCATTGAAGCGCATCCGCGCGGCGGGGGTAACCGTCGTGTTCAACACCAACCGCAATGCCGCGAACGACGCGGAAACGATTTCCGCGCTGAAGACGGCGGGCCTTGGCGATGCGGTGCATGGCGAGACGCTGTTCCTCAAGGGCGACGATGGCACGGGATCGGCCAAGGACGGCCGCCGCGCAATGATCGCCGCGAAATATTGCGTTATCGCGCTCGCAGGCGACAATCTCGGCGATTTTTCCGATCGCCTCAATGCGCGTGACCTGACAACGGCGCAGCGCCGCGAGCTGGCCGCACGCGGCCCGCTCGCCGCACTCTGGGGCAATGGCTGGTTTATCCTGCCCAACCCGGTTTACGGCGCATCGATCGCCGGCGATGTCGAAGATGTTTTTCCCCCATCCGCGCGCTGGATGCCGCGCGCACCCCAAACCGAAGGCAAGTGACCCGATGAGCGATAGCGAGACCAAGATCGGCTGGAGCCGCGACGAGATGGCGGCACGCGCCGCGCGCGAACTGAAGGACGGATATTACGTCAACCTGGGCATCGGCATCCCGACTTTGGTCGCCAACCATATTCCCGACGGCATCGAGGTCACGCTGCAGTCGGAAAACGGCATGCTCGGCATCGGCCCCTTCCCCTATGACGAGGATGTCGATCCCGACCTGATCAACGCCGGCAAGCAGACGATCAGCGAGCTGCCATCGAGCGTTTATTTCAGTTCATCGGACAGTTTCGCGATGATCCGCGGCGGCCATATTGACCTGACCGTGCTGGGCGCGATGGAGGTCAGCGAGGGCGGCGACATCGCCAACTGGATGATCCCGGGCAAGATGGTCAAAGGCATGGGCGGCGCGATGGACCTCGTCGCCGGAGTCAAGCAGATCATCGTCGTCATGGAACACACCTCGAAGCACGGCGACCCCAAGTTCATTCCGGCGTGCACCCTGCCACTGACGGGCAAGAACGTCGTCGACATGATCATCACCGACCTCGCGGTGTTTCGCCGCGACGATCACGCATCGCCATTCCGCCTGATCGAATGCGCGCCCGGCGTCAGCGCGGCCGACATCGCGGCCAAGACCACCGCGCATTACATCACCGACTGAGCGCATGACCGACCGCAAAGGAGCCCGCTGACCGATGGCGGTTGGCGAGATCAGGCTGCGCGGCAAGGCGCTGGCGATTGCCGCAATCATCCTGTTCGCGCTGGTCGCGTGGTGGGGCAGCAGCTGGCGCGATACCAGCGCGCCCGCCGAGCAGGCGCGGCTGACCGCACCGCTCGACAACCCCGAAAAACTGCACAACCTCAAGATCGATTACCGCGCACTCGACGACCGGATCGGCGCGCTGATGCGGCGCAAGGACATGACCGGCCTGTCGGTCGCGGTCGTCGAACAGGGGCGGCTGACCTTTGCCAAGGGCTATGGCACGACGATTGCGGGCGGCGGCGAACCGGTCAGCCCGGCAACGGTGTTCCGCTGGGCCTCGCTGTCGAAGGGCGTGGCGAGCACGCTCGTCGCCAAGATGGTCGCCAAGGGCCAGCTCGATTTCGTCCACTCACCCGCCTTTTACCGATCGAGCCTGCGGCTGCCCGATCACGCCGAGGAGCGCGTCACGCTGCTCGATATCCTGTCGCACCGGCTCGGCCTGCCCAAGAATGCCTATGACGGGCGGCTCGAGGGCGGCAAGTCACCGCGCGAGATCCGTCGCTCGCTCGCCGACGTTTCGCCGGTCTGCCCGCCGGGCACGTGTCACAGCTACCAGAACGTCGCGTTCGACAGCGTGTCCGAGATCGTCGAGCGGGCGAGCGGGCGCCGCTATGCCGCAATGGTCCGCGACACGCTGTTCCGCCCGCTCGGCATGACATCGGCGAGCATCGGCAGTGCCGGGATCAAGGCTTCGGAGCATTGGGCGCGCCCCAGCCATAACGAGCGCGAGCTCGAGCTTGCCGAAGCCTATTACCGCGTCCCCGCCGCCGCCGGGGTCAATTCGAATATCGTCGACATGGCGCGCTGGATGACCGCGCAGATGGGCGAGACGCCGCGCGTCCTGTCGCCCGCGGTGCTCGACGTCATCCACCGTCCGCGCGTCGCGACCGCGCGACCCTATGGCGGATCGACCTTCGGCCGCGCGCTCGACCATCCCGCTTATGGCCTTGCGTGGCGCAGCTTCGATTTCCGCGGCCACCATCTCGTCGGCCACAGCGGCGCAGTGGCAGGCTATCGATCGACGCTGATCTTCGATCCGAAAGCCAAGGTCGGCATCGCGATGCTGTGGAACAGCGACAGTTCGGTGCCGTTCCGCCTGCCCGGCGAAGTGCTCGACGATTATTATGGCGAGCCGTTCACCGATTTCCTCGATCTGGGCGACGCGCCCGCCAAGGCGCGCGAGCGCCCGGCGGCGAAATCCGAACTTTAGCCGCGTATAGCGCCCGACACATCAGCCGTGGCCGTGGCCGGGCGCGCGGCGACCCGCTTCGAGATCGGACAGGCTGTCGCGCTTGCGGCCGTATTCGCTCCCCCATTCGTCGGTCATCTCGCCGCGCACCTGCCACAGATCGGGGAAGAAGCGGTGCCGCGCACCGGCGGTAAGCAGGTCGACCGAGCGCCCCTTGATCGACACCGAACCCAGGCCGATCGAGCGGTTGACGAGAAGGATGTGCGACGAGCGGAATTTCTGGAACTGTTCGTCGAATTCGATCAGCGCCTCGGCAAGGACATAGGCTTCGTCATGGTTGTAACCGGTATCGTAGACGTCGCGGACGCTGCGCCCGGCGCCATCGAGATAGCGTTTCTTGTACGTCGCCCAGAGATGCGGCGGCATTTCGAGCAGGACGCGAAAACCGGGCGATTCCTGACCGCTGCCATTGCCGAGATTGAGCCGGATCTGCTGATAGGCCTTGGGCGACATCGTCTCGATCAGGTCGAGCTGCGCCGTCATCAGGCGCTGGATGACATGGACGCGCCGCAGCAACGTCAGCGCGAGCAGCGCATCGCCCGCCGCCATTGCCTCGTCGGCGTCGAGCAAGCTCGCCGCCATCAGCTTCATCCACAATTCCTCGACCTGGTGGACGATCATGAATTGCAGCTCGTCGCCGTTGACGAGGTCTTCGAACGGTTTCTGGCAGGCGAGCAGGCGGTCGCAATTGAGGTAAATGCCGTAGTCGAGCTGTTCGGGGCAGGTCAGGCGGGCTTCGATGGCTTTGCGGTCCATAAGGGGGCTTTCGATAGGGATGCGGAGGGACAGGCGGTACGCGGACAATCGCCCGCGCCGTTGTCAGCCGCGCGGACGCACCCCCGCGGGCGGCCGCGTCGGCGATCCGCTCTGCCCCAGCCAGCGCGTGGCGAGCCTTCCATGATGGCGATTACCGGTCGTCATTGCGTGGCAGGATTGCCGCCTGGGCGCGCGCAAAGCAAGGCGTAACGCACGCTGGCCGAACTGGTAATCGCGCGGGCGAGGGGTTAAGGCCCAATTCAGCGCGCGGCAGCGATTGCCGCGATTGCGCCGACACAAATCAGGTTCGCGAACACACGACCATGGCCAGACCCGTTTCCACCCTTTGCCTTCGCTGCGCAGCCGGCGCGCTGATGCTCGCCGCGACCGCTGCGTTACCCGCGGCGGCGCAGCAGGCCGACACCGCCAGCCCGCCCGCGAGCGGGGGTTTCAGCCTCGAGAATATCGGCAAGCCGAAGCAGGAGCCGGCGGCACCGCGCGTCGAAGGGCCGATCAACCCCGACGCACCGATCGCCACGCGCCCCAGCGCGCCCCGCACGTCCAGCCCTACGCCGAGCCCGAGCCAGACCGCGCAGCCACAGCGCAGCACGGCGACCCCGGCGATCACATTGCCCCAGCCCACGGCTACGCGTCCGCCTGCGCAAAATGGCACTGCACAGCGCCAGCCGATGCCGACGACCGCCAGCCGCGCTGCGCCCGGCATCGTGCCTTCGGGCGCGCAGACGCCCACGCCGCCAGCGTCAGCTGCGGCCACAGCGACAGCATCCGCCGCATCCACGGCGATTCCCAAACTTCCCGATCCGCTGGCCAATACGCCGATCGTGCACAGCGACAACGGCTCGGACAGCTTTCCCTGGGCATGGCTGCTCGCCGCGCTCGCGCTGCTTGGCGGGCTGGTTTATTATCTGCGCAGTCGCAAGAGTCGCTGGCAACCGGCGGTCGGCGTGCCGCTGAACGAGGTGAAGCCCGACGCCGCCGGGGACACCGCGCGACGCGATACAAGCCCCGAAAAGGCCACGCCGGCGCCGACCCCGCCAGCCGCTGCGCCGCCGCCAGCCCCCGCCGTCGTCGCCGCGCCGATTGCGCAGAGCGGCGAAGGCATCGAAGTGACCTTCCTGCCCGATTATGCCGCCGCGACCTTTACCCGCGTGGCAATGCGGTATGCGGTGACCGTTCGCAACACCGGGGCCGAGCCCGTGGCGGGCCTTACCCTGCATGCCGCGATGATCCCCGCGAGCGCCGGACAGGATGCCGAAGTCGCCGCCTTCGTCGCAGATGACAGCGCCGAGGTGGTGCATCGCATCGAATCGCTCGCCCCCGGCGAGGCTATCGAGATCGAAGGCGAGATGGCGCTGCCGCTCAACGAAGCGCGCGCGGTCCGCTATGGCCAGCGCCTATTGTTCGTTCCGGTCGCCGCATTTGCCTTTCGCTTCACCCGCGACACGCGCGCCTGCCTGGTCCCGCTCGCCTATATGGTCGGGGTCGATAGCGGCGGCGCACAGGGCAAGATGGGGCCATTGCGGCTCGATCTCGGACCCAAGACATATAGCCAGGTCGGCCAGCGCCCGCTTGCCTTGGCATCGGCGGCCTGACACACAGGAGCCAAGCATTGCAGGCGCGACTTCGCGCGACAGGAGAGCATCATGAAATCGTCGTTGATCTTGGCCATGGCCGTGCTGACACTCGGGGCGTGCGCACAGCGCGAGGATCCAAGCGACGTCGCCGCCGCACAGGGTGATCGCGAAGCGACGCTGATCGCCAACGAAGCCAGCGCGGCGCGCGCGACCGCCAAGATGGAGGCCGACAACGTCGCCACCGAGCAAGCCGCATGGTCGGTCAAGGGTGACGAGAGCGAACGGACGATCGCCTTTGGCCCGCCCGAGGGCGATGCCCTGTTCACCGCGCAATGCGACGCCACCAAGCGCGAGATCGTTTTCAATCGCGCGGTCCAGGTCGGGGCGGGTCAGATCGACATGAAGGTCGGCACCGGCGCACAGATCAAGGTTTTCCAGGCCGATACGATCAGCGGTCCCATCCCGCAAGTGAGTGGCCGACTGCCCTCGACCGATCCAGTGGTCCAGGCGATCGCCGCGAGCAGCGAGCCGATGTCGATCCAGGTCGGCGACGGCGCGATGCTGCTGGTGCCTGCCGACGGATTGTTCAAGCAGCTGGTCGAAAAGTGCATCTGATGCCGCAGGTTGCAACCCGTTCGGGTCGGGCGCCGCGTGCCGGATCGACCCTCTCGGCAGCGGCGTTCGCCGCGCTTCTGTCGGCATGCGCAGGAACCCCGCCGCCAGCACCAGCGCCGGCGGTTCGACCCGCCACGCCCGCGCCGGTGACCGTCGCGCCGGTTGCGACCCCCTATCAGGGCGACTGGGTCGACTGGCCGCTGACGCCGGGCGACTGGCGCTATGCGAGCGCGCAGCGTGGTTCGATCGCGCGATTCGGATCGCACGACGCGACCCAGTTTTCGATCCGCTGCGATCGTACGGCGCGACGGATCGAACTCGCCCGTCCGGGCATGCTCGAAGCCGGCAACAGCGCGACGATGACGGTGCGCGCATCGGCCGGTGCGGCGAGCTATCCGGTCGCCAACAGCGCAAGCGAGCCGGGCTATGTCGCCGCGACGCTGGCGACCAACGACCCCGAGCTCGACCGCATGGTGTTCAGCCGTGGCCGCTTTATCGTCGAGGTCAATGGCGCGCCTGCACCGCTCGTCCTGCCGGCCTGGCCCGAAGTGGCGCGCGTCATCGAGGATTGCCGCTAGGCCCAAGCCCAGCCTTCGCCGCGGCCCGAGAAAAGGCATGACATGACGATGCCCGACGATCCCGGTTCGCCCCAGCCCGATCGCGGATTCCTGTTCGGCGAACAGCGTATCGCGCCGGGCACGCAACGATCGTTCGACCTGCCGATCAGCCGCCTGTCGTCGGGCCAGTCGGCGACCATGCCGGTGCGCATCGTCCATGGCACAAGGCCCGGCCCGACCCTGTTCGTCAGCGCCGCGATCCACGGCGACGAGATCGCCGGCGTCGAGATCATCCGCCGCCTGCTCAAGCGCGTGTCGCCCAAGGCGCTATCCGGCACGTTATTGTGCGTGCCGATCGTCAACATCTACGGTTTTGTCAGCAACAGCCGCTATCTGCCCGATCGCCGCGATCTCAACCGCAGCTTTCCCGGATCGCCGCGCGGATCGCTCGCGTCGCAACTGGCCTATATCTTTCGCACCCAGGTGATCGAGCGCGCCGATTTCGGCATCGACCTCCATTCGGCGGCGATCCACCGCATGAACCTGCCGCAGGTTCGCGTCAGCCACGACAGTCCGCGCGCGCAGGAGCTGGCGCTGGTGTTCGGCGCGCCGGCAGTCATCACCGCCCAGCTGCGCGACAATTCGCTGCGCAAGGTGGCGGCCGATAGCGGAGTCGAGATGCTGCTCTACGAGGCGGGCGAGGGTCTGCGCTTCGACGACCTGTCGATCCGCACCGGGCTCAACGGGATCCTGCGCGTGATGGCCGCGATGGGCATGATCAAGCCCAAGCGCCTGCCCGCCGCGCTGCCCGTATCGGCGCGCTCGAGCAGTACCGCCTGGGTCCGCGCGCCGCGCGGTGGCATCTGCCTGATGGAAAAAAGATCGGGCGATGTCGTCACCGAGGGACAGGCGCTGGCGATCGTCACCGATCCATTGAGTACCGAAGAGGAAATCGTCCGCGCCCCGTTCGACGGGGTGATCATCGGCCATGCGACGCTGCCGATCGTCAACCGCGGCGACGCGTTGCTGCATATCGCGATGGTCGAGCGGCACGACACCGTCGAACACCGCGTCAACGCGATTTCGGACACGATCCTGGGCGACGTGATGCTCGACGAGGACGAGATTCTCTAACCCGCCCTGGCGGTGCCGGACGGCACGCGCGTCGGATCGATTAGCCCTGGCCGCGCGTCTTGGTCTTGCCCGCCTTGGCGTGCGTCTCGATGAATTCGATGATCAGCCCGGCAATGTCCTTGCCGGTCGTGTTCTCGATGCCTTCGAGCCCCGGCGACGAATTGACCTCCATGATCACCGGCCCGTGGTTCGAGCGCAGGATGTCGACGCCGGCGACGTTGAGGCCCATGACCTTGGCCGCGCGAACCGCGGTCGAGCGCTCTTCGGGCGTGATCTTGACCTGTTTGGCCGACCCGCCGCGATGGAGGTTCGAGCGGAAATCGCCCGCCGCGCCGGTGCGCATCATCGCCGCCTGGACCTTGCCGCCGATGACGAAGATGCGGATGTCGGTCGAGCCGGCTTCCTTGATGAATTCCTGGACGAGGATGTTGACGTTGGCGCCGCGAAACGCCTCGACGACCGATTTGGCCGACTTCTCGGTCTCGCCGAGGACGACGCCGATCCCTTGCGTGCCTTCGAGCAGCTTGATCACCGCGGGCGCACCGCCGACGATCTTCAGGACCTCGTCGGTCTGCTTGGGATCATGGGCAAAGGCGGTGACGGGCAGGCCGAGGCCGTGCTTGGCGAAGATCTGCATCGAGCGCAATTTGTCACGGCTGCGGCCGATCGCGACGCTTTCGTTGAGCGGCCAGACCCCCATCATCTCGAACTGGCGCAGCACGGCGAGGCCGTAATGCGTGATCGACGCGCCGATGCGCGGGATCACCGCGTCGTAGCCGGTCAGCGTCTCGCCATTGTAGAGAATGCTGGGGCGATGTGAGGTGATGTTCATCGTGCAACGCAACGTGTTGATGATATCCAGCGTGTGTCCGCGCGCCTCGGCGGCTTCGACCAGCCGCTGATGCGAATAGAGCCTGGGGTTGCGCGCAAGCATCGCGATTTTCATGGAAATTCTCCTGGAGCGGACATGTCAGAGACCCTTGTCCGCCATGCTGTAAGGGTGCGCGATCGGGCGAGTCGCATATTTGCGGCGACAGTTGATGAGATAGTGGCGTTTAAGCGTTGAACGCCCGACGAGCATCGGAAAGGCCATCGTGCCGCGATGCGTCAGGGTGATTTCGACGAGCTGGGTTATATCACCAAGAACGAGCGGTGTCCTGATTACCGGTCGATCCTCGAGCGCGCCGTTCGAACTGCGCACGATGCGGTTTTCGAACAGCGGCATGTCGAACACGCGCGATTTAGACGTCCGCCCCTTGCGTACGCGAAACGATACGCGGCGATCGTCGCCCGCACCGATGATCCGGATATGCGTCGCGTGGAGCGACGATGTCCGCGCGCCGCTATCGATCTTGGCGGGCAGGTCGAGCAGGCCGAGATCGGGCAGATCAACGAGTTCGGCCCAGCCAAGTTCGATCCGGGGCTTGGCGGGACGCTTGGCCGGTTTCGATTCGGTCACAGCGCGGGAGTCTCGCCATCGATCGGCAAGGCCAGCTCGCGGCCCGGGAAAGAGACGGCCTTGGTCATAACCATATGTCTATACGCGCGAGCGCAGTCAGGCAATTGCGTGGGCGGGATCAGGCGTCGGACAGAACGGCGTCGATCGCGGCCGCGACGCTTTCGATGCTGGCCATGCCGTCGACCCGGCTGACGATGCCACGCGCGTCGTAGAGCGGCAGGATCGGTGCGGTCTTGGCGCGGTATTCGGCCATCCGCGTGCGCACCGTTTCCTCGTTGTCGTCGGGGCGGCGCTTGAATTCGGTGCTGCCGCAGACATCGCAGACACCCTCCTTGGCCGGGAGCTTGTAGCGGTCATGATAGCCCGCGCCGCAATTGGCACAGGTAAAGCGGCCGGTAATACGATCAACCAACGCGTCTTCGTCGACCATCAGTTCGATGACGTGGTCGAGCGTGCGTCCGCGTTCCTTCAGCAGGCCGTCGAGCGCATGCGCCTGTGCCTCGGTGCGGGGGTAACCATCGAAGATGACGCCGGTATCGTTGCCAAGTTCATCGAGGCGTTCGCCGATCAGGCCAGAGACGATGTCATCGGAGACGAGCTCGCCCGCCGCCATGACCGCTTTCGCCTTGAGGCCGATTGGCGTTCCCGCCTTGACCGCGGCGCGCAGCATGTCGCCGGTCGACAGCTGCGCCATGCCGCGTTCGCGTTCGAGCCGCGCCGACTGCGTGCCCTTGCCCGCCCCCGGAGGACCAAGCAGAATCAGATTGATAGGCATGCGGTCGTTTCCCCTTCGGCCGTTGGCCAGCCGTCGTGCACGGCGCCTGACGTCCTTAGCGCCGGACGACGCCGCCCTTCAACTTCGATTTCTTGATGAGGTCGGCATATTGATGCGCGAGCAGGTGGCTCTGGATCTGCGCGACGGTGTCGATCGTCACGTTGACGACGATCAACAGGCTGGTGCCGCCGAGATAGAGCGGGATGCCCGCCTGAGCGATGAAATATTCGGGAACGAGGCAGATCAGCGCGAGATAACCGGCACCGACGACGGTAATCCGCGTCAGGACGTAATCGAGATAGGTCGCGGTGTTCTTGCCCGGACGGATGCCGGGGATGAAGCCACCCTGGCGCTTCAGATTGTCGGCGGTTTCCTCCGGATTGAAGACGACCGCGACGTAGAAGAAGCAGAAGAAGATGATGCCGAGGCCGTAGAGCGACATATACAGCGGCGAACCGTGCTGGAGCAGCTGGTTGAGGCGCAGGACGAAATCGCCCCAGGTGCTGTCGCCCGCGACGGTGTTGCCGGCAAACTGCGAGATCGTCAGCGGCAGCAGCAGCAACGACGAGGCGAAGATCGGCGGGATGACGCCGGCGGTGTTGACCTTGAGCGGCAGATGGCTGCGATCGGCCTGCATCACGCCGCGCTGCGTCGCGCGCTTTGGATACTGGACGAGGACGCGGCGCTGGGCGCGCTCCATGAAGCAGATGAAGGCGATCAGGCCGAAGGCACCGAGCAATACGGCGGCAATCGTCAGGCCCGACAGCGAGCCCGAGCGGCCCTGTTCGAACATCTGGGCAAGACCGCGCGGCAGTTGCGCGACAATGCCCGCCATGATGATCAGCGATACGCCGTTGCCGACGCCGCGGCTGGTGATCTGTTCACCGAGCCACATGAGGAACATCGTGCCGCCGACGAGGCTGATCACCGCGCCGATGCGGAACGCCATGCCGGGATCGACGACCGCGGCAATGCCCTGGCTTGCGCCAAGCGTTTCGAGCCCGGCGGCGATCGCATAGCCCTGCACCGCGGTCAGCGCGACGGTGCCGTACCGGGTATACTGGTTGAGCTTCATCCGCCCGCTCTCGCCCTCTTTCTTGAGCGCGCCGAGCTGCGGTGACAGCGCCGAAGCCAGTTGGACGACGATCGAGGCGGTAATGTAGGGCATCACGCCGAGCGCGATGAGGCTCATGCGCTGCAGGCTGCCGCCCGAAAAGGTGTTGAAGATGTCGGCGATACCGCCGCCCGCCGCCTGGTCATACAGCCTGGCGAGCGCGACCGGGTCGATCCCCGGCAGCGGCACGAACGAGAGGAAGCGAAAGACGATCAGCGCGCCGATCGTGAACCAAAGCCGCTTGCGCAGTTCGGTCGCCTTGCCGAATTTCGACAGGTTGAGGTTCATCGACGGATCGGCTTTCGAAGCCATAATTGCGTATCCCAGTTCGCTGCGGCCCAAGGGCCGCGAAAAAATCATCTCGGCGTCGTTCGCACGCGTGGGACGGTCAGTCGGATGTTTCGCCCCGCTCGCCCGTCCCCGTTATTGCGTCCCCGTCATAGCGACTAACGCCAAATGGAAAACCCCGCCACCGCCTTCAAGGGGCCGGGCGGGGTTCGTCCAATTCATGCCTGTCGCCAGGTCAGCCTTACTTGCCCGACTTCTTGGCCTTGGCCTCAGCCTTGGCAGCGCGTTTCGCCGCAGTCTTTTCAGCCTTGTCGACGTCGGCCTTGAGGATCTTCGGCGCGATCAGTTCGACCTTGCCGCCGGCCTTTTCGACCGCCTCGAGCGCGCCCTTCGACGCGCCGTTGACCTTGAAATTGAGCTTTGCCGAGAAATCGCCCTTGGCAAGCAGGCGGACGCCGTTCTTGCCGCCGCGCGCTACGCCCGCAGCCTTGAGTGCGGCGTGATCGATCACGGCCTTGGCGTCGAGCGTCTTGGCATCGACCAGCTTCTGGATCATGCCGAGGTTCACGATTGCGAAGTCCTTGGCGAAGATGTTGTTGAAGCCGCGCTTAGGCAGACGCATGTGGAGCGGCATCTGGCCACCCTCGAAGCCGTTGATGGCGACGCCCGAGCGCGCCTTGGCGCCCTTTTGGCCGCGACCGGCGGTCTTGCCCTTGCCCGAGCCGATGCCGCGTCCGACGCGCATCCGGCCCTTGCGGGCGCCATCGTTGTCCTTGATTTCGTTCAGTTTCATAGTGTGCACTCGCTTTCGCTTTGTTCGCGCTGGATAGAGCCTCGCCCGCTTGGAGGAGAGGATAGGAAGGTTTGGGCCGCATAGCCCCAACCGAACTTGGTGAGGGCTCGCGTCTATACGCGCCCCTCTCCGCTGCGACTAGGCCCGCTGGGCCAAGTCTCGCTGCCTCTCCCCTGAAGGGGAGAGGGGTTTAGCTGTCGATGACTTCGACCATGTGCGGCAGTTTCTTGATCATGCCGCGGATTTCGGCGGTGTCCTGCAGCTCGACTTCGCGACGCATTTTCCCGAGGCCGAGGCCGATCAGGATCTTGCGCTGCGATTCGGGCCGGCGGATCGGCGAACCGATCTGGCGGAGACGGATCGTCTTCTTCTTGTCAGCTTTTACCATCGTCTTACTCCGTCACCGCTGCGGCGTCGGCTTCGGCAACCGAATCGGTCGCTCCGCCACGCTTGAGCAGATCGGCGACCTTCTTGCCGCGGCGTTGCGCCACCGACTTGGGGCTGGTCTGATCGGTCAGCGCTTCGAACGTCGCACGGACCATGTTGTAGGGGTTCGACGAACCGACCGACTTGGTCACGACGTCAGCGACACCGAGCGATTCGAACACGGCGCGCATCGGGCCACCGGCGATGATGCCGGTACCTGCGGGCGCGGTGCGAACCGTGACGTTGCCGGCGCCAAAGCGACCCTTGCCGTCATGATGCAGCGTGCGGCCTTCCTTGAGAGGAACGCGAACCATTGCCTTCTTGGCAGCGGCGGTTGCCTTGTTGATCGCCTCGGGCACTTCGCGTGCCTTGCCGTGGCCGAAACCGGCGCGGCCCTTGCCGTCGCCGACGATGACCAATGCTGCGAAACCGAAGCGCTTGCCGCCCTTGACGGTTTTCGACACGCGGTTGATGTGGACGAGCTTTTCGATCAGCTCTTCGCCGCCGTCATTGTCACGACCGCCGCGTCCGCCGCGGTTGTTGTCACGACCGCCGCGACCGCCACCGGGACCGCCGCGATTGTCACGACCGCCGCCGCCGCCGCCGCCGCCAGGGCCGCCGCGTCCACGACCGCCGCCGGGGCCACCAGGACCGCGACCGCCACCGGGGCCACCGCGTCCACGCGGAGCATCACCCGAGGGCGAACCGCTGTTGGTGACATCGGCATTGGTCGTTTCGGGCGCGAGCGTGGCGACGGGCTGGTTGCCCTCGCCAGTCGTGCCGGGCTGCGCTGCGCCGTCGGGCGTCTTGTTGTCGTCAGCCATGATTAAAACTCCAATCCGCCGTCGCGCGCGGCATCGGCCAGCGCCTTGACTCGTCCGTGAAACAGGAAGCCGCCGCGATCGAACACGACCTTGCTGACGCCGGCCTTCTTGGCCGCCGCAGCGACGCGCTTGCCGACCTCTTCAGCCGCCTTGATGGTAGCGCCAATGCCTTCGATACCCTTGTCGATCGACGAGGCCGAAGCCAGCGTCTTGCCGGCACGGTCGTCGATGACCTGAGCATAGATGTGACGTCCGGTGCGATGCACCGAAAGACGCGGCGTGGTCGCGTTGCGCGCCCGGAGTGCGGTGCGCACGCGCTGACGGCGGCGCGCGAAAAGACTGAGTTTCGCCATGGCTTACTTCTTCTTTCCTTCTTTGCGGAAGATGTACTCGCCGCGATATTTGATGCCTTTGCCCTTATAGGGTTCGGGCTTGCGCCAACGGCGGATTTCCGCCGCGACCTGACCGACCTGCTGCTTGTCGTTGCCGCTGATCTCGATCGTCGTGTTGTCGGGCGTCTTGATCTCGATCCCTTCCGGGATCGCGAAGTCGACGTCGTGGCTGTAGCCGAGCTGCAGCTTCAGGTTCTTGCCCTGCGAATTGGCACGATAGCCGACGCCGTTGATCTCGAGCACCTTGGTGAAGCCGTCGGTGACCCCGGTGACGAGGTTCTGGACGAGCGTCCGCTGCATGCCCCAGAAATCACGCGCACGGCGCGACTTGTTGGCGGGCGTGACGGCGATGGTATCGCCTTCGACCTTATACTCGACATCGTCGGCGAGCGGCATCGTCAGGGTGCCCTTGGGACCCTTGACACTGAGTTCGCCCTTGTCGATCGTCGCGGTGACCCCGTTGGGGACCGCGACCGGTTTTTTACCGATGCGTGACATTAGAATACCTCCGCCAGCACTTCGCCGCCGACATTATGCTCGCGAGCCTCGCCGTCCGACAGGACGCCGCGCGGGGTCGACACGATGGTGATGCCAAGGCCGTTGCGCACGATCGGCAGCTCTTGCGAGCCCGAATAGACGCGGCGGCCAGGCTTCGAAACGCGTGCAACGTGCTGGATCGCGGGCTGGCCCTCGAAATATTTCAGCTCGATGCGCAGGCCCTTGTGCTGCGTACCCTTGCCGCTCGTGTTGGCGAGCGCCTCTTCGGAATAGCCGCGGATATAGCCTTCGCGCTGGAGCACGTCGAGGACGCGCACGCGCAGCTTGGAAGCCGGCGAGATCACGCTGTCCTTCTTGGCGCGCTGGCCATTGCGGATGCGGGTGAGCATATCACCCAGGGGATCGGTCATTGCCATGTTTCTTGTCCCTTACCAGCTCGACTTGGTGACGCCGGGGATAAGGCCTTTATTGGCCAGATCGCGCAGCTGGATGCGGCAGAGCCGGAATTTGCGGTAGTAAGCGCGCGGACGGCCGGTCAGTTCGCACCGGTTACGGATGCGGGTCGGATTACCGTTGCGCGGAATTTCGGCCATCTTCAGGCGCGCGATCAAACGCTCGCCTTCGTCGAGCGACTTGTCAGCCGCCTTTGCCTTGAGCTTCGCATACTGACCGGCGTACTTCTTCACCAGCCGCTTGCGACGTTCGTTTTTGTTTACGGAACTCAGTTTCGCCATGACTTAAGTTCTCTTCCTTCGTTGCTCGAATGGAAGAGAAGGGGGGCTGTTAGGCCGCCGCCTTCTCTTCGGTTGCTGCTTCTTCCACCGGGAACGGGAAACCGAACAGGCGGAGCAATTCGCGTGCTTCGTCGTCGGTCTTCGCGCTCGTCGTTACGATCACGTCCATGCCGCGCACCGTGTCGATGCGGTCATAGTTGATCTCGGGGAATACGATCTGCTCTTTCATGCCCATGGCATAGTTGCCACGGCCGTCGAAGCTCTTGGGGTTGAGGCCACGGAAATCCCGGATGCGCGGCATCGCGATCGTCACCAGACGATCGAGGAATTCGTACATCCGTTCGCGCCGCAGCGTGACCTTTGCACCGATCGGCATGCCTTCGCGCAGCTTGAACTGGGCGATCGACTTCTTGGCGATCGTGATGACGGGCTTCTGACCCGCGATCAGGCCGAGCTCTTCAGCGGCAACCTGGACCTTCTTCTTGTCCTGGGTCGCTTCGCCGACGCCCATGTTGAGCGTGATCTTTTCGATCCGGGGCACTTCCATCGCGTTCTTGTAACCGAATTTCTCGATCATCCCCTTCACGACGGTCTCGTCGTAAAGCTTCTTCGCGCGGGGCGTGTATTTGCTGGTGTCGGCCTTAGCCACTGATCGTCTCCCCGGACTTGACGGCGACGCGGATACGCTTGCCATCCTTGGTTTCGATGCGAACGCGGGTCGGCTTGCCGGTCTTGGGATCGGCAATCGCGACCTTCGAAATCGCCATCGGTGCAGGAACGCGCTCAATGCCGCCCTGCGGGTTTTCCTGGGTCGGCTTGCGGTGGCGCGTGATGACGTTGAGGCCATCGACGACCAGCTTGCCGTCCTTGGGCAACACGCGAGTAACCTCGCCGGTGCGACCCTTGTCCTTGCCGGACAGGACGATCACATTGTCGCCCTTGCGGATTTTTGCGGTAGCCATGTTACAGGACCTCCGGAGCCAGGCTGATGATCTTCATGTGCTTGCGGGCGCGCAGTTCGCGCACCACGGGGCCGAAGATACGCGTGCCGATGGGCTCTGCGTTGTTGTTGACGAGCACCGCGGCGTTGCTGTCGAAGCGGATGACCGAACCGTCGGGACGACGAACGTCCTTGCGGGTGCGGACGATGACGGCCTTGTGGACGTCGCCCTTCTTCACCTTGCCGCGCGGTGCAGCTTCCTTGACCGAGACGACGATAATGTCGCCGACGCCGGCGACGCGGCGCTTCGACCCGCCGAGCACCTTGATGCACTGCACGCGCTTCGCGCCCGAGTTATCGGCGACCTCAAGGTTTGATTGCATCTGGATCATCGATCCGGTTCCTTCTCAACTGGCTTGCCGAGACGCGCTCGGCAGTTCCAAAATTATGTGGCGTTGCGAGCGTTCAGCTCGCCTTCGCGGGCGAAACGTGGGTGTCGACGCGCTCGGTGACCTTCCAGGTCTTGAGCTTCGACATCGGCCGCGTCTCTTCGATACGGACGGTCTCGCCGGCCTTGTATTCATTGGCCTCGTCGTGCGCATGGTACTTCTTCGAGCGCCGGATGATCTTCCCGTAGAGCGGGTGCTTCACCTTGCGCTCGACCTTGACCACAACGGTCTTGTCGGGCTTGTCGGACACGATGGTGCCGGTCAGGATACGTTTAGGCATATCGGTTCGTCCTTACTTCTTCTTCGGCGCGCGCTTGCTGCGCGAAGGCTTGGGAGCGGCTTTTTTCGGCGCGGCCTTTTTCGCCGTCGGCTTCTTGGCAGCGGCCTTCACAGGCGCGTCGCCATTGGCGCGTTCGGCCTGCAGCGTCTGGATCCGGGCGATGCCGCGGCGCACTTCGCGAATGCGCGAAGGACGCTCGAGCTGGCCGGTGGCCGACTGAAAACGCAGGTTGAAAGCCTCGCGACCGAGTTCGCCGAGCTGTTCGCCCAGCTGATCGTCGCTCTTGGCGCGAAGGTCTGAAATCTTGTCGAAACCCATGATCAGGCTCCCAAATGCGAGGTGTCGCCGAGACGGGCAACGACCTTTGTTTTGATCGGCAGCTTCATCGCGGCACGCTCGAAAGCGACTGCGGCGAGCGGGCCGGGAACGCCGTCGAGTTCGAACAGGATGCGGCCCGGCTTAACCCGTGCTGCCCAATATTCGACCGAACCCTTGCCCTTGCCCTGGCGGACTTCTGCAGGCTTCTTCGACACCGGGACGTCGGGGAAAATACGGATCCACAACCGGCCCTGGCGCTTGATGTGACGCGTGATCGCGCGGCGAGCCGCTTCGATCTGGCGAGCGGTGAGGCGTTCCGGCTCCATCGCCTTCAGCCCGTACGAGCCGAAGTTGAGCGTCGTGCCACCGGGCGCATCGCCCTTGATCCGGCCCTTGAAGGCTTTGCGGAACTTGGTTTTCTTAGGTTGCAGCATGTCTCTGTCCTAATCCTTAGCGATGCGGCGGGCGAACGCCCGAGGTCTGCGATTCAACCATCAGGCGATCGGTCGCCATCGGGTCGTGACCCAGGATCTCGCCCTTGAAGATCCAGACCTTGATGCCGCACACGCCATAGGCGGTGTGCGCTTCGGCTTCGGCGTAATCGACGTTGGCGCGCAGCGTATGAAGCGGCACGCGGCCTTCGCGATACTGTTCAACGCGGGCGATTTCAGCGCCGCCGAGACGGCCGCCACACATGATCTTGATGCCTTCGGCACCGAGACGCATCGCCGACTGCATCGCGCGCTTCATGGCGCGACGGAAGGCAACACGGCGTTCGAGCTGATCGGCGATCCCCTGGGCGACGAGCTTGGCGTCGACTTCGGGCTTGCGGATCTCGACGATGTTGAGCGACACGTCGCTCGACGTCATCGCGCCGAGCGCCTTGCGCAGCTTCTCGATGTCGGCGCCCTTCTTGCCGATGATGACACCGGGGCGCGCGGCATAGATCGACACGCGGCACAATTTGGCCGGACGATCGATGACGACCTTGCTGATCGCTGCCTGCGGCAGTTCCTTGACGATGTACTGGCGGATCTTGAGATCTTCCATCAGGAGACGGCCATAGTCGGCGCCTTCGGCGTACCAGCGGCTGTCCCAGGTACGGTTGATCTGCAGACGCAGGCCGATCGGATTGGATTTATGACCCATAATTAAGCCTCTTCGCGTTCTTCGACGATGATCCGGACCCGGCTGAAGGGCTTGAGGATCTGGGTGGACTTGCCGCGACCGCGCGTATGGAAGCGCTTCATGGTCAGCGACTTGCCGACGCTGGCCTCGGCAACGACGAGCGCGTCGACGTCGAGGTTGTGGTTGTTCTCTGCATTGGCGATCGCCGAGGCGAGCACCTTGCGGACGTCGACGGCCATCGCCTTGGTCGAGAACTTCAGGATGTTGAGCGCGTCCTCGGCCTTCTTGCCACGGATCAACGCCGCCACGAGGTTCAGCTTCTGGGCCGAACCACGAACGTTGGTGTTGGTCGCCAGCGCCTGATTATCGGCGACGCGACGCGGAGATGATGGCTTGCCCATTAGCGCTTGCCCTTCTTGTCGGCTGCATGACCCGGGAAATAGCGGGTCGGCGCGAATTCACCGAGTTTGTGGCCAACCATGTCCTCATTGACCGAAACGGGCACATGCTTGCGACCGTTGTAGACATTGAAGGTCAGGCCGACGAACTGCGGCAGAATGGTCGAACGACGCGACCAGGTCTTGATCGGCGAACGCGCACCAGCTTCCTGGGCGTCTTCGGCTTTTTTCAACAGGCTCAGTTCGACGAACGGGCCTTTCCAGACGGAGCGGGCCATGACTTACCTCTTCTTCTTCGCGTGACGCGACCGGATGATCATGCGATCGGTCTGCTTGTTCTTGCGGGTGCGGGCACCCTTGGTCGGCTTGCCCCATGGGGTGACCGGATGACGGCCGCCCGAGGTCCGGCCTTCGCCGCCACCATGAGGGTGATCGACCGGGTTCTTGGCCACGCCGCGAGTCAAAGGACGACGGCCCTTCCAGCGGGTGCGGCCGGCCTTGGCGAAATTCTGGTTGGCGTTGTCGGGGTTCGACACCGCGCCGACCGTGCCCATGCAGGTACCCAGCACATAGCGCTGTTCACCCGAATTGAGCCGGACGATGACCATGCCGCGATCGCGACCGACGAGCTGGGCATAGGTGCCAGCCGAACGGGCGATCTGACCGCCCTTGCCGGGCTTCAGCTCGATGTTGTGGATGATCGTGCCGATCGGCATCTGCGACAGCTTCATCGCGTTGCCGGGTTTCACATCGCACTTTTCAGCGGCGATCACGGTGTCACCAACGGCGAGACGCTGCGGTGCCAGGATATAGGCCTGCTCGCCGTCCTCATAGGTGATGAGGGCGATGAACGCGGTCCGGTTGGGATCGTATTCGAGCCGCTCCACGGTCGCGGGGGCGTCGAACTTGCGGCGTTTGAAATCGATGTAACGATAACGCTGCTTGTGACCGCCGGCGATGCCGCGCGAGGTCACGTGACCCTTGTTGTTGCGACCACCGGTCTTGCGCTTGCCTTCGGTCAGCGCCTTGACGGGCTTGCCCTTCCACAGGCTCGACCGATCAACGAGGATCAGGCCGCGACGTGCGGGGCTAGTCGGTTTGTAACTCTTGAGTGCCATCGGTTCCTAGCCCCTCAAATACCGGTTGTGACGTCGATCGATTGGCCTTCGGCCAACGTCACAACGGCTTTTTTAATGTCGGAGCGGCGGTAGGGCCTGCCCTTCCAGCGCTTGGTCTTGCCCTTGACGACAAGCGTGTTGACCTTGGTCACGGTGACGTCGAACAACGCCTCGATCGCTTCCTTGATCGCGGGCTTGGTCGCGTCGTTGGCAACACGAAAGACGACCGCGTTATGCTCCGAGAGCATGGTCGACTTTTCGGTGATCACGGGAGAGACCACCGTCGTGTAATGCCGCGCGGCGACTTCCTTTTTCTGCTTTTTAGCCATTGAAGCGCGCCTCCAGCTGTTCGATGCCGGCGCGGGTCAGGACCAGCGTGTCGGCACGAAGGATGTCGTAAACATTGGCGCCGATCGCGGGCAGCGTATCGATACCGATGAGGTTGGCCGAAGCCTTTTTGAACGCTTCGTTGGCCGCATCGCTGCCATCGATGAACAGCGCACGTCCGGCGAAACCGAACTGTTCGAGCTGTCCCTTGAGCGACTTGGTCTTGGCGTCCTTGATGTCGAGGTTGTCGAGCACGACGAGCTTGCCGTCCTTGGCTTTCGACGACAGCGCCATCTTGAGGCCGAGCGTGCGGATCTTCTTGTTCAGCGACGGGTTGAAGTCGCGGACCCGAGGACCGTGCGCCTTACCACCGCCGATGAAGATCGGGGCACGACGATCGCCGTGACGAGCGGTACCGCCGCCCTTCTGCTTGCCGAACTTCTTGCCGGTGCGGGCAACGTCCGAACGCTCACGAGCGCCGCGAGCGGTGCCGCGACGGCTTTCGAGCTGCCAGGTGACGACGCGGTGGAGGATATCCGCCCGCGGTTCGATACCGAACACGGCATCATTGAGATCGACGTCCGACTTTGCAGCCTTGCCGTCGAGGGTTTGAACCTTCGCCTTCATGTTCAAGACTCCTGCGCTGGGGCCGCGTCGGTCGCCGGCGCCTGGTCGGCGGGCGTATCGGCGGGAGCGGATGTATTCTGGTTGGCAGCCTGCTTGATGCCGGCGGGATATGGCGCATCGGCATGACGCGCGAGCTTGACCGCATCGCGAACGACGAGCCAGCCACCCTTCGAGCCGGGCACCGAGCCCTTGACGAAGAGCAGGCCGCGTTCGACGTCGGTACGGACGATCTCGAGGTTCTGCTGGGTGCGCTGACGGTCGCCCATGTGGCCGGCCATCTTCTTGTTCTTGAACACGCGGCCCGGATCCTGGCGGTTACCCGTCGAACCGTGCGCACGGTGGCTGACCGAGACGCCGTGCGTCGCGCGCATGCCGCCGAAGTTCCAGCGCTTCATGGCGCCGGCAAAGCCCTTGCCCTGCGTGTGGCCGGTGACGTCGACGATCTGGCCGGGGACGAAATGGTCGGCGGAAATTTCCGCGCCCACGTCGAGCACCGCATCGTCGGCGACGCGGAATTCCGCGACGCGCATCTTGGGCTCTACCTCGGCAAGGCCGAAGGCAACGCGCTGTGGCTTGTTGACATTCTTTGCCCGCGCCTTGCCGGCGCCGAGCTGGACGGCGACATAGCCGTCACGTTCCTGTTCACGAACCGAGACCACCTGACAGCCTTCGAGGCTGAGGACGGTGACGGGCACGTGCCGGCCGTCGTCCTGAAACAGGCGGGTCATCCCGACTTTCTTCGCGATCACGCCAGTGCGCATGATGCAATTCCTTCCAACAGAGGCACGCGGACCATTCCGCGTGCTTGTCAGCCCATATGTATTGCATCGCCCCGTCCGGGCTGAACGTCTCGCTGGTGAAGCGAAACTAGACGGGGGACGCTGCCCGGAAGACCGGCGGTATCCACCTATTCGATTAACTCCCCGCCGAGGGCGGGAACCCGGAGCCGCCCAGAGGGGCGATCGTGCTCCGAAACCGGCTTACGCCAGCTTGATCTCTACGTTGACGCCAGCGGCCAGATCGAGCTTCATCAGCGCGTCAACCGTCTGCGGCGTGGGCTGCACGATGTCGAGCAGCCGCTTGTAGGTACGAACCTCGAACTGCTCACGCGACTTCTTGTCGATGTGCGGGCCGCGGTTGACCGTGAATTTCTCGATACGCGTAGGCAGGGGAATGGGCCCGCGGATCAAAGCTCCCGTACGACGCGCCGTTTCGGCGATGTCGCCCGTTGCCTGGTCGAGCACCCGATGATCGAATGCCTTCAGGCGAATGCGAATGTTCTGCGTTTCCATAACCGTCTACCGATGCGAAAGAGCCCGCCTTCGCGCCAGCTTCGGCGGGTAAACCCGCACCAAGCCAACGCTCTGGCAAAATTCTAGTTGTGACACCCTCGTCCGCCGAAGCCTCGGCGTAGGAGGAAAAACAAATCGCCCCGTATCCTTGCGGATGGCCGAGGCGACCGTTGAATTTATGTAGCGAAAACTACCAGCCGCCCGAATCACGATCCGAGCGGCTGGCAGTCCTATATTACTTGGTGATCGTGCTGACAACCCCTGCACCGACGGTGCGGCCGCCTTCGCGGATTGCGAAGCGCAGACCCTGGTCCATGGCGATCGGTGCGATCAGCTTGACGCCGATCGTAACGTTGTCGCCAGGCATGACCATTTCGGTGCCCTCGGGGAGAACGACTTCACCGGTCACGTCGGTCGTGCGGAAGTAGAACTGCGGACGGTAGTTGGCAAAGAACGGCGTGTGACGGCCGCCTTCGTCCTTCGACAGAACGTAAACTTCGGCATCGAAATCGGTGTGCGGCGTGATCGAGCCGGGCTTGCAGAGAACCTGGCCGCGTTCGACGTCGTCACGACCGATGCCGCGGATCAGCGCACCGACATTGTCGCCAGCTTCGCCGCGATCGAGCAGCTTGCGGAACATTTCGACGCCGGTGACCGTGGTCTTGGCGGTGTCCTTGATGCCGACGATCTCGACTTCGTCGCCAACATTGACGATACCGGTTTCGATACGGCCGGTGACGACGGTACCGCGACCCGAGATCGAGAACACGTCCTCGATCGGCATCAGGAAGGGACGATCGAGCGGACGCTCGGGCTGCGGGATGTAATCGTCGACAGCCTTCATCAGCTCGAGAATCGAGTTCTTGCCGATTTCGTCGTCGCGGCCTTCGAGAGCGGCGAGAGCCGAACCCTTGATGATCGGAATGTCGTCGCCGGGGAACTCGTACGAGCTGAGGAGTTCGCGAACTTCGAGTTCGACGAGCTCGAGCAGCTCTTCGTCGTCGACCTGGTCGACCTTGTTCATGTAGACGACGAGCGCCGGAACGCCGACCTGCTTGGCGAGCAGGATGTGCTCGCGGGTCTGCGGCATCGGGCCGTCAGCAGCGTTCACAACCAGGATCGCGCCGTCCATCTGGGCGGCACCGGTGATCATGTTCTTCACGTAATCGGCGTGTCCCGGGCAATCGACGTGCGCATAGTGGCGCCCGGCGGTTTCGTATTCGACGTGTGCCGTCGAAATCGTGATGCCGCGCTCGCGCTCTTCGGGAGCCTTGTCGATGTTCGCGAAATCAACCGCTGCACCGCCGAATGCCTCAGCCATCACCTTGGTGATTGCTGCGGTCAGCGTGGTCTTGCCATGGTCGACGTGACCGATGGTGCCAACGTTGCAATGCGGCTTGTTCCGCTCAAATTTTGCCTTAGCCATAACTCAAACCCTTCACATCAATATCGCTATTTCGCGTGACCCGCGGTCCGCACCGCGGGCGCTCATAGCACCAAAATCAAATTATGCCAGCTTCGCCTTCACTTCGTCGGCGACGTTCTGTGGCACTTCCTCGTAATGCGAGAACTGCATAGTGTACTGCGCCCGTCCCTGCGTGAACGAACGCAGCTGATTGACGTAACCGAACATATTCGCAAGCGGCACCATCGCATCGACGACCTGGGCATTGCCGCGGCTGTCGGTACCCTGGATCTGTCCACGGCGCGAATTCATGTCGCCGATGACGTCGCCGAGATACTCCTCGGGGCTGACGACTTCAACCTTCATCACCGGCTCGAGCAGCTTGATGCCTGCCTTCTGAGCCGCTTCGCGCATCGCACCGCGACCCGCGATCTCGAACGCCAGCGCCGACGAATCGACGTCATGGTAGGCGCCGTCGGTCAGGCGGATGTCGAAATCGATAATCGGGAAGCCGATCATCGAGCCGCCTTCGGCGGTTTCGCGCATGCCCTTTTCGACCGAGGGGATATATTCCTTGGGAATATTGCCGCCCTTGACCTCATCGATGAAGTTGATGCCCTGGCCGCGTTCGCCAGGCGTCACGGTCAGCTTGACGCGGCCGAACTGGCCCGAGCCACCCGACTGCTTCTTATGCGTGTAATCGATCGCGACTTCCTTCGCGAGGCTCTCGCGGTACGCCACCTGCGGCGCGCCGACATTGGCCTCGACCTTGAATTCGCGCTTCATGCGATCGACCAGGATGTCGAGGTGAAGCTCGCCCATGCCCTTGATGATCGTCTGGCCCGATTCGTGATCGGTCGAGACGCGGAACGAGGGATCCTCGGCGGCCAGACGGTTGAGCGCGACGCCCATCCGTTCCTGGTCGGCCTTGGTCTTGGGCTCGACGCTCAATTCGATAACCGGATCGGGGAATTCCATCCGTTCGAGGATGATCGGCGCGTTCGAGGCACACAGGGTGTCGCCCGTCGTCGTGTCCTTCATCCCCGCGATCGCGACGATGTCGCCGGCGAACGCTTCGTCGATGTCTTCACGGCTGTTGGCATGCATCAGCAGCATGCGGCCGATCTTTTCCTTCTTGTCCTTCACCGAGTTGAGGACGATGCCCTTTTCGAGCTTGCCCGAATAGATGCGGGCGAAGGTCAGCGTACCGACGAAGGGATCGTTCATGATCTTGAACGCGAGCGCGCTGAACGGCGCATTGTCGTCGGCGTCACGCGTTTCTTCGATATCGGTGTCGGGCTTAATGCCGTTGATTGCCGGCACGTCGAGCGGGCTCGGCATGTAGTCGACGACGGCGTCGAGCAGCGGCTGGACGCCCTTGTTCTTGAACGCCGAGCCGCACAATACGGGGACGAACGCCTGTTCGAGCGTGCCCTTGCGGATCAGGCGCTTGATCGTCTTGGCATCGGGTTCGGTGCCGTCGAGATAGGCCATCATCACTTCATCGTCATGTTCGACGATGGTTTCGAGCAGGTCGTGGCGATATTTGGCGGCCTTTTCGACCATGTCCTCGGGAATGTCGATGTAATCGAACTTCGCGCCGAGATCCTCGTTCTGCCACACGATGCCGCGCATGTTGACGAGATCGACGACGCCCCGGAGGCCGCCTTCGATGCCGATCGGGAGATAAAGGACGAGCGGCGTCGCGCCGAGACGATCGACGATCGACTGAACGCAGTAATAGAAATCGGCGCCGGTGCGGTCGAGCTTGTTGATGAAGCACATCCGCGGAACCTTGTACTTGTCCGCCTGGCGCCACACCGTTTCCGACTGCGGCTCTACGCCGGCAACGCCGTCGAACACCGCGACCGCGCCATCGAGCACGCGGAGCGAACGCTCGACTTCGATCGTGAAGTCGACGTGTCCGGGGGTGTCGATGATGTTGATGCGGTGCTTGGGGCCTTCGCCGTCATCGGCCGACCAGAAGGTCGTCGTGGCAGCCGACGTAATCGTGATCCCGCGCTCCTGCTCCTGTTCCATCCAGTCCATCGTCGCGGCGCCGTCATGGACTTCGCCGATCTTGTACGATTTGCCGGTGTAATAGAGGATGCGCTCGGTCGTCGTCGTCTTGCCGGCGTCGATGTGCGCCATGATGCCGATGTTACGATAACGTTCGAGCGGATATTCGCGGGCCATGTGCTTTGCTCCGTGGGCGCGAGGGCGTCAGCACCCCGCTTGTGAATCTAAGAAAGTCCGTAGGTCTGGGCCGGCCGGACGCGATCGCGCGTCATCGACAAGCGGGCTTCGACCGGTCCAGCCCTACGGTTATATAAGTATCGTGCGTTACCAGCGGTAGTGGCTGAACGCGCGGTTGGCTTCGGCCATGCGGTGCGTGTCTTCGCGCTTCTTGACCGCGTTGCCGCGATTGTTCGAAGCGTCGAGCAATTCACCCGACAGGCGCGCGGCCATCGTCGTTTCGCTGCGGTTGCGCGACGCGGTGATGAGCCAGCGAATGGCGAGCGCCTGGGCACGGTCGGGGCGAACCTCGACCGGGACCTGGTAGGTCGCACCACCGACACGGCGGCTGCGGACCTCGATGCCCGGCTTGATGTTGTTGAGCGCGTCATGGAAGACCAGGATCGGGTCTTTCTTGGCCTTGGCCTCGACGCTGTCGAGAGCGCCATAGACGATCTTCTCGGCGATCGACTTCTTACCGTCGAGCATGACCGAGTTCATGAATTTCGAAAGGACCAGATCGCCAAATTTGGGATCGGGCAGGATGACCCGCTTTTCGGGACGACGACGACGTGACATGGATAAATTTCCTTAAAACTTCAGCCGATTGACCAGATAACTGGCCGGCTTACTTCGGACGCTTGGCGCCGTATTTCGAGCGAGACTGCTTGCGGTCCTTGACCCCCTGCGTATCGAGCACGCCGCGCAGGACGTGGTAGCGAACGCCGGGAAGATCGCGGACACGACCGCCACGGATCAGCACGACGCTGTGTTCCTGGAGGTTGTGGCCTTCGCCCGGGATGTAGGAAATGACCTCGCGCTGGTTGGTCAGGCGAACCTTGGCCACCTTGCGCAGAGCCGAGTTCGGCTTTTTCGGGGTCGTCGTGTAGACGCGGGTGCAGACACCGCGCTTCTGCGGGTTCTGTTCCATCGCAGGGACCTTGGACTTGGCCTTCTGCGGGACGCGGCCCTTGCGGACCAGCTGGTTAATCGTAGGCATGAATGCTTCACCTGATGAGTGGCGACCGGCCCCCGAAAGGGTCTTGCGCCACGGTTACTTTACGTCCCGCACACAGGGTGGCCCGACGAAGGACCGTCCAATAGAAAAAGACCCTGAGAGCGGCATATCTGCCCCCCAAGGCCCTGTGTGCGAACCGGCAATGTTCAGCTCTATTTGACCGGACGGGGGAGCGACCCTTCCGCCGGATGCGCGCCCTCTACCTGCGATTGCCGATTCGGTCAAGCGGTGGGACAGGGCCGCAATGAGGGCTTGCGATTCCTCTTTTGTCGCGGCAGTTTCGTGGCAATACAGGGGGATGACATGAAAATAGGGGCAATATTTACCAGTCTGGCGCTGATCGTGGCGACCACGCTTGGGGCGACACCGGCCGCGGCGCAGGCAACCGGGGCAGCCGCAACGCCACCGCGACCGCCACGGATCGATTCGACCTTGTTTTCCGCCCCGTCGCAGTTTTCGCGGCCGAGCATCTCGCCCGACGGGACGAGGATTGCCTATATCGCGAACACCGACGGCCGGGACAGGCTCGTCGTCAAATTTATCGACACCGGCGAACGCGCAATTTTTCAATACCCTGAAGGGTCCGACCTGGAATGGTTCCGCTGGGCGGGTTCAGGGCGGTTGCTGTTCTCGATGTCGGGCGAGGTCAAATTTCTCGGCGAGGAGGCCCAGCGAACGGTCCTGTCCGTGATCGATGTCAAAACTCGCCAAATCCTTACGCTCGCTGACGAGAAACAGGGGCTGCGGGGCGACAACGTGATCTACGTCGATCCCGCGGGCGAGTATGTCCTGCTCAACAGGCAAAAGACGATCTACGATTATCCGTCGGTCTTTCGCATCATGCTTGCCGACAACACGACGACCAAGGTCGTCGGTGAGAAGGACAATGTGTGGGACTGGGTTGCCGACGACAGCGGCGTTGTCCGACTGGGCGTGGGCTCGAGGGGTAGCGCTACTTTGGTCTATTACCGCCCGGATGCAGAGCAATCGTTCAAGATGATCGGCCGGATCAAGGACGACGACGAGGATCGCGAGGTGCTCGACGGACTGTTGCGGATCATCACGGGATCGGACGACGGCTTCATCCTTACCAACAAGAAGACCGGACGAGACGCGCTTTACAGATACAATTATGCCACGCGGGCGATCGGTGAGCTGGTCGTCGGCGATCCGACCTACGACATCACCGATTTCGCGCTCGATCGCAAAACCGGCGCGGTCACCGCCGCATATCTGACCGACGATCGCTTCCGGGCGCTTTGGCTCGACCCGAAGATGAACGCCGAACAGGCCAAACTCGAGCGCGCCTTACCCGGCATGGACGTTTGGATATCATCGCGCAGCGCCGATGACAGCCGGATGATCGTCTTCGTCGCGTCCCCAAACGATCCGGGCAGCTTCTATCTCTACGAACCCAAGGCGCGGAAGCTCGACAGGATTGCGGGGCCCGCCGATTCGCTCGATCCCGCGCAACTCGCGGTGACGAAGCCGGTCCGCTACAAGGCGCGCGACGGACTGATGATTCCGGCCTATTTGACGTTGCCCGTCGGACGGGCGCCAACCGGGCTGCCGCTGATCGTGATGCCGCACGGCGGCCCGTTCGGCGTGCGTGACACAATGGAATTCGATGCCGATGTGCAGTTTCTAACCAACCGCGGTTATGCCGTGTTGCAGCCGAATTTCCGTGGCTCGTCGAGCTATGGCGAGGATTTCTATAAACAGGGCGTCGGCTCGGTTGGTCGCGCGATGCAGGACGATCTCGACGACGGGGTCGACTGGCTGGCGAGCGAGGGGACGATCGATTCGCACCGCGTGTGCATTCTGGGAGCGAGCTATGGCGGTTACGCTGCCTTATGGGGTGTTATCCGCAATCCCGAACGATACCGCTGCGCGGTAAGCCTGGCGGGAGTCACCGACTTGAAAAGGCAGTTGCGTTACGATTCCAAGTTTTTCTCACGCAAGGGTGCGCGCGGCTGGCGTAGCAAGATCGAGGGCGAAGAGCGGTTCGATCTCGACGAGGTCTCACCGGTCGGTCACATCGACCAACTCACGCGACCGGTTTTAATCGCGCATGGCGATGCCGACGGCACCGTACCGCAAAGCCAATACGACCGGTTTATCGAAGCGGCGAAAAAGGCGGGAAAGCCGGTCGAGGCAAAATTATACAAAGGCGAAGGACACGGACTCTCAGATCCCAAGAATCGAGCCGACTATTACGACCGGGTCGAAGCCTTCCTTGCCAAATACAACCCGGCCGACTGAGCCAAGCGAAAGCGTTCAACGCGGTTCGTCGCCGTAGATCGCGACCTCGTTGAGGCCCTTGGCGTCGGCGCGGGCGCGGTACATTCCGGGGGTGTTGAAGACGAAGGCAGTGGCGCCGTCGGGGGCGGCGACGATGACGCCGCCATCGCCGCCCATCTCACCGAGTTCGGCGATGACGTGGTTCGCGGCGGCGTCGGGGCCTTCGCCGGTGAAACGCATCCGCGCGCAGATCTCGTGCGCGACCCCTAGCCGAATGAAATATTCGCCCGATCCGGTCGCGCTGACCGCGCAGGCGCGATCGTCGGCATAGGTGCCCGCGCCGATAATCGGCGAATCGCCGATCCGGTCCCATTTCTTGCCGGTCATGCCGCCGGTCGAGGTGCCCGCCGCGACATGGCCGTTCGCGTCGCGCGCGACCGCGCCGACGGTGTCGTATTTCATGTCGATATCATACGAGCTGGTCTTGCTCGCCTTCATCCGCTCGAGCGCGTCGCGGCGGAATTCGGTCGCGAAATATTCGGGCGGGGCCTGCTCGAGTCCCTGCTCGCGACTGAACTGGTCGGCGCCCTTGCCCGCCAGCATGACGTGCGGGCTGCGTTCCATCACCGCGCGCGCAGCGAGGATCGGGTTCCTGGTCGCCGACACGCCGGCAACCGCGCCCGCTTCGCGCGTATCGCCGCGCATGATCGACGAATCCATCCGGTTCTCGCCGTCCCAGGTGAACACCGCGCCCTTGCCGGCGTTGAAATTGGGGTCGTCCTCGAGCACCATGATCGCGGCCTGGACCGCGTCGAGCGCCGCGCCGCCACGGCTGAGAACCTTCGATCCCGCCGCGAGCGCGCGGCCCAGCGCGGCGCGGATGTCGCGATCCTGTTCGGGGGTGATGCGATCGCGCTCGATCGTCCCGGCCCCGCCGTGGATTGCGAGCGACCATGTCGGCGGCGCCTCCTGGCCCTGAACGGGTGCGGTCATCGCGAAACCTCCGGCTAAAAGGACGAACAGACATGAGATGATGCGCATCGAACGGCTCCCCCGAGTGATGGGAGGTGTGATTGCGCTTTCCCGGGCGCTTGTCAAAATTGCCCGATCGACGCCGATCGCGCCGCCGGGCGTCAGAAGCCGAGCGTAAAGCGGATCGCGCCGCCGATATCGTTGCCGAGCGCGGCGATGTTGCCGGGATCTTTTCGATAATAGGCGTTGGCGGTGAGGCGTGCGGTTGCACCAACGGGGACGCCATAGACGCCCTCTATATCGACCTCTCGCCCGGTCGGCGCGAGGTTGAGCGTGCGCACGCCATATTCGGTCGCCAACGTCGCGTAATCGTAACCGACCGGCAGGTTGAGCCGCAGTCCGCCCGCCGAAACGCGCAGCGGCTGCGCGATGCGCAACGCGAAGCTGTCGCTCGAGCCGAAGACACCCGCCTTGGTCGCGTCGAGCGACCACGCGCTCGATTTGAGCAGCGATCCCGAAACGACGTTGCCGCCGGCATTGGCCCAGGTCCAACCCTGGCGCCAGGCGCCGCCGAGGGCCCAGCCGGCCCCGATGTCGACGCGCGCCTCGGTATCGACGAAGGCGCTGCGCGCGCCCTTGCCGCCATAGAGCGAACCGAACTTCGCACCGAGCACGGTCTCGCTCTCGTTGAGCATCTCGCCATTGAGCGCGAAGCGCGCCGCGCCGACGCTCTTGTCGAGGCCCACGCCGACGATGCTGTAGCGATAGTCGGAAAGCGGGGTGCGAAGCTGTTCGAAGGGGCGCGTCTCGCGGACCTGCGCGATGCCGGTTTCGGCGCGCGCGGTGAGGCCGATGCCCGCGCCGATAGCGTGGCGCACGGCAACGCCGCTGGCCGGGCGCAGGCTGAAGCCGATCTGGCCACGCGCCGATTCGCCGACGAGGAAGGCGGGCTGGCTGCGCCCTTCGAGCGCGGCCGACATGCCCTCGCTGCCGCGGCGGATGCCGAAGGCGAGGCGGGTATCGGGATCGAGGCGCAGCATCACCGATCCGGCGAGGACACGCGCCTGTTCGGCATCGGTCACGGTCAGCGTCTGCGCGCCGTAAATCACTTCGTTGCTGCCTGCCGCGACGGTCAGCGAGACGCTGAACGCCGGCGAGGAGGCCGACAGCTGGCGCTGCGCGACCGACAGGGCGGGCGCGAGCTTGAGGTCGAGGCCCGGCGCGCGGACGGTGCGGGCGAGGTCGAGGCCGAAAGCGCGGTCGTATTCGTCGAGGATGATCGCCTGCGTCGATCCAGAAGCGAACGCATCGCCCATCGGGCTCGACAGCGTGGCCGAATCGGCGGAGGTGTCGACCAGCTCCTTCGAGCCGGCGAGGCTGGTCGTGCCCGATGGCTGGAAGGCCCTGGCGATGTCGAGGATGCCATGGCCATAAATGGCATCGACGCCCGGGGCGCCGACGTCACGGCCCGAATTGAGCAGGATCGAGACGATCTGCGCGCCGGTGAGGTTGGGGAAGGCCTGCGCGAGCAGGGCTGCGGCACCGGCGATCTGCGGCGCCGAGAACGACGTTCCGCTCCACAGATAGATCGCGCCGTTTTCGTCAGGCGCACGCACGCGATACCCCAGAGCGGTGAGATAGACGTTCGCCGAAGCGCCCGCGCGATTGCTGAAGGCCGAGATCTCGCTCTGGCTGGCCGCGGTGCCGACCGATCCGGCGATGATGACGCGGCCATTGCCCGCCGCCGCGAGTCCCTGCGCAAACGGATCGGGATTGTTGGGGTCGACACCCGCGTCTGTCGATTCGCCGTCATTGCCCGCCGAAACGACGATGACGATGCCAGCGGCCGCGGCGCGCGTTATGGCAGTGCGCAGCGAGGTCCCGATGCCGCCGCCGCCAAGCGAAAGGTTGATGACGCGCGCACCCGAATCGACCGCGTGGTTGACCGCCGCGGCGATTGCACTGGTTGAGAACTTGCAGCCGGAATCCTTCACATCGGGGTCTTCGGTTGCGCAACTGCCTGCGGTATCGGCCCGCAAGGTCAACAGCGTAGCATCGAATGCGATGCCGTGCGTTTCGAGATCGTTTTTCGCGCCGAGAATGACCGAGCTGACCGCCGTGCCATGACCATCCTCGTCAACATACGTGCCGTTGCCGCCGAAATCGCGCGAGGCCGAACTGATCCGGCCGGCGAATTCCAGGCTCGTCGTGTCGACCCCGGTATCGACGACACCGACGAGGATCCCCTTGCCCGTCGCGCCGGCCGTGTAGGCCGAGATGGCATTGTGGAACGAGGGGCCGACCGACCGGCGATATTCGGCGGTATCGAAATTGGCGGTCGGCGCGGGCGTCGGAGGCGGTGTCGGCGCGGGGGCCGGTGGCGGAGTCGGGGTCGGCGTGCTGATCGGTGGGGGCGGGGTCGACGAAGTGCCGCCACCGCCGCATGCTGCCAGCGGGAGCAGGGCCACGACGCTCACGGCGCACACGAGGCGCGCCCTGACAGATGAAATTTCAATGTAACGGATCATATCGGCAGCTTACCCAAATATGCTGGCAAAAAGCCCTTAAGGAGCACCTGTTTCTCGCCAACTATTCCATTAAAACACTAAAATAGAACCAAAAAAATGTCCAAGACCTTAACATCTGCCCCTTTTTTGACAGATTAGGCGCACTCGCCTTGTCGCGCAATCATGGCTTGGCTAGGCAGCGGCATGCCCCGCTCGCTCGATCATGTCGATTGCTGGATCTTCGATCTCGACAATACGCTCTACCATCCCTGCCATCGGCTGTTCGACCAGATCGACCGGCGGATGGAGGAATTCGTCGCGCGCGTGACGGGCTGTGCGCCCGACCAGGCGCGAGCGATCCAGAAGGCGTATTTCCACGAACACGGAACGACGCTGGCCGGACTGATGCGCCATCACGACGTCGTCGCCGAAGACTTCCTCGCCTTCGTCCACGACATCGTCCTCGACGAGCTGGTCCCCGATGCCGCGTTGACCGCCGCGCTCGATGCGCTGCCCGGACGGCGGATCGTCTTTACCAATGCCGACGCCCCGCACGCGCAGCGCGTCCTCAACCGGCTAGGCATCGCCGACCGTTTCGAGGCGATCCACGACATCGTCGCGTGCAACCATATCCCCAAGCCGGCGAGCGAGCCCTATCGCCAGCTGTGCGAGACCTATGCAATCGATCCCGCCCGCGCGGCGATGGTCGAGGACATGGCGCGCAACCTCGCCCCGGCGCACGCGCTCGGCATGACGACGGTGTGGATCGACAACGGATCGGAAGCGGGAAATCGCGATCACGACCCCGATTTCATCGACATCCATGTTGACGACCTTGTGCCCTGGCTTCAGGGGGTCGGCGAGCGGCTGGCAACGGGCGCGATAGCCAAACAGGAAAGTCCCGCGACATGAGCGACATCGCAGCAATTATCGACCAGGCGTGGGAGGCGCGCGACACGCTCGACACGTCCGACGCGACGATTCGTGACGCGGTCGAACGGGCGCTGGCCCTGCTCGACAGTGGCCGCGCGCGCGTTGCCGAACCGAGCGGCGACGGCGACTGGCAGGTCAACCAGTGGCTCAAGAAAGCGGTGCTGCTGTCGTTCCGCTTCAACCCGATGGCGATCATCGAGGGCGGCCCGGGCGGAGCGACCTGGTGGGACAAGGTGCCATCGAAATTCGCCGGCTGGGACGAAGCGCAATTCACCGCAGCGGGGTTTCGCGCGGTGCCCGGTTCGATCGTCAGGCGCGGCGCGCATATCGGGCGCGACGTCGTCCTGATGCCGAGCTTCGTCAATATCGGCGCCCATGTCGGCGACGGCACGATGATCGACACCTGGGCCTCGGTCGGCAGCTGCGCGCAGGTCGGCAGGAATTGCCATATCTCGGCGGGCGCGGGCATCGGCGGCGTACTCGAGCCGCTGCAGGCCAATCCGACGATCATCGGTGACAACTGCTTCATCGGCGCGCGCTCCGAGATCGTCGAGGGCACGATCGTCGGCGAGGGATCGGTCGTCGCCATGGGGGTGTTCATCACCGCATCGTCGAAGATCGTCGATCGCGCCAGCGGCGAAGTCCATTACGGGCGCATCCCGCCCTATTCGGTGGTCGTTCCCGGGACACTGCCCGGCAAGCCCCTGGCCGACGGATCGCCCGGCCCCGGCCTCGCCTGTGCAGTGATCGTCAAGACGGTCGACGCAAGCACCCGCGCGAAAACCGCGATCAACGACCTCCTTCGCACCTGAGCCCAAAGGCCGCGCAAAGAACGTTGACCTAGCCGTATTGTTGACATAATACACTAAGGCAGATTCATCGGACGTTCACGTTTGTAGTCGTTACTGCGGCGCAACGATTCGGTCAGCGGATCAAATTTCCCCCTGTGCGGGAATGGGAGAGATATCTTGAGCAGCAAAATTCGACCGGCAATCACCGGAATCCGGCAGTCACACAGCGCTACCATTTGCGGCGGCAAGATGGTGTTCGCGAGCGTTTCGTCGCTCGCGCTGGCGTTGGCGATCGCTGCCCCGGCAGCCGCAGAGGACAGCACCGACAATTCGCCGACCCCGGTGGTCCAGACCGCTTCGGGTCAGGCAGGACGAACCTATACGCCCGCCGATTTCGCGCGCTACGCACCCAAGACCGCGCTCGACATGGTCCGCCAGATTCCCGGATTTTCGATCCAGGGCGGTGACAACGGCAATCGCGGCCTCGGCCAGGCAACGCAGAACGTCCTGCTCAACAGCCAGCGCGTGTCGGGCAAGTCGAACGATGCCGCGACCGCGCTGTCGCGGATCGATGCCGCCAGCGTTACCCGGATCGAGATCGTCGACGGCGCGTCGCTCGACATTCCCGGCCTGTCGGGCCAGGTCGCCAATGTCGTCTATGCCAGCAAGTCGTTTGGCGGGACGTTCGAATGGACTCCGGAAATCCGCCCCGGGCTCGACGACAACTGGTTCGCAGGCAGCGTCTCGCTGAGCGGCAAGGCCGGATCGACCGACTGGAGCGCGAGCCTGTCGAATAATGCTGAACGCCAGGGCCATTGGGGTCCCGAATATCTCCGCGATGCCAACGGCGTGTTGCTGCTGACGCGCAACGAGCATGGCAGCTACTATCGCGATCGTCCGCGGCTCGCGCTGTCGCTCGCGCGGACTGCCGCCAATGGCAACATTCTCAACGTCAACGCCGCCGGCGAACTCAGCTATCGCACCCAGCGCGTCGATGGCGATGTCGTCTCGCCCGCCGGCGCGCGATCGGACGAGCTGTTCCTTTCCACCGAAAAGGAATGGAATGCCGAGCTCGGCGGCGATTACGAATTCGCTCTCGGTGGCGGTCGGCTGAAGCTCGTCGGCCTCAAGCGGTTCGAACACAGCCCGTTCGTCAACCAATTCACCGCGCAGGACCGTGCGCCGGGATCAGTCGTCACGGGCAATCGCTTCGATCAGACCGTCGATGAGGGAGAAACGATCGGGCGCGGCGAATATCGCTGGAAGGCAGGGCTCGCCGACTGGCAGGTCAGCCTCGAGGGCGCCTACAACACCCTCGACAGCGCGGCCGCGCTGTTCGTGCGCGATGCCGCGGGCATCCCCGTCGAAGTGCCGCTTCCCGGGGCCAATGCGCGCGTGACCGAAAAGCGCGCCGAATCGATCCTGACCTATGGCCGGCCATTGTCGTCGAGCCTGACGCTGCAAGCCAATCTCGGTGCCGAATACAGCACGATCACGGTCACCGGATCGGGCGGCAAGTCGCGCAGCTTCCTGCGTCCCAAGGGATCGGTCGCGCTCGCCTGGACGGTCGATCCGACGCTGACGGTCAACGCCAAGGTCGAACGCCGCGTCGACCAATTGAGCTTTTACGACTTCCTGGCCTCGGTCGACGTCGCCAACAACACCGACCGGTCGAACAATCCCGAACTGGTCCCGCCGCAACGCTGGCGGTTCGAGATCGACGCGACCAAGAAGCTCGGCCAATGGGGCTCGATCAAGCCCTTCGCGCGCGCCGCCCTGATCCAGGACGTGGTCGATTCGATTCCCGTCTCGCCGACCGAAGAGGCGCTCGGCAACCTTGCCGACCCTGCCGTTGTCTGGCTGGCCGGAATGGAGGGCACGCTGTTGCTCGATCCGCTGGGTTGGTCGGGCGCGAAAATCGATTTCGACGGCAAGTACATCGATGCGCGGGTCAAGGACCCGCTGACCGGCGCGCGCCGCCGGGTGAGCGGCGAGGCGATCTACACATTCAGTGCCAATCTGCGCCACGACATCCCCGCCTCGAACTGGGCCTGGGGCGGCAGCATCGAAGCCTATGACCATGCCGCCAATGTCCGCCTCGACCAGGTCCAGCGATCATTTGCGACCAAGCCGCAGACGACGCTGTTCGTCGAGAATAAAAACGTCTTCGGGCTGACGGTGCGGGCGACAGTCATCAACCTGCTCGACAGCCGCGACGGCTACGAACGCACCGCCTATGTCGGCCGCCGCACCGGCCCGATCGCCTTCACCGAGGACCGGCTGCGCGGTTACGGCAGGATCTGGGCGTTCAGCATCAGCGGGAATATCTGAATAGAGGCGTCCCCGCCCGGCCCGGATCGACCGGGCTGGGTGGGTCGCGCCCTTCGATACGCGATTTCGACAGGCTCAGTCGCACCTCAGGACAAACGGTTAACGACTGAGCTAGGCTGATCGACGGCAGTCCCTCGATCAGAACGGGACTTCGTCGTCGAGATCGTTGTCGAAATTGGGCCCGCCCGAACCGCCGCCCGACGACGATCCGCCGCCGAAGCCGCCATTGCCCGAAGAGCCGCCGCCCCAGCCGTCGTCGCCGCTTGGACGCGATCCGCCGCCGCCACCCGAACTGGCGCCCGAACCGCCGCCGGGCGCGCCGTCGAGCATCGTCATCACCGCGCCGGGACCCTGCAGCACAACCTCGGTCGAATAGCGGTCGTTGCCCGACTGATCCTGCCATTTGCGCGTGCGCAGCTGACCCTCGATATAGACTTTCGATCCCTTGCGCAGGAAGCGTTCGGCGACGCCGGCCAGGCCTTCGCCGAAGATCGCGACGCTATGCCATTCGGTGCGCTCCTTGCGCTCGCCGGTCATCTTGTCCTTCCAGTTTTCCGACGTGGCGATGCGCAGATTGCATACCTTGCCGCCGTTCTGGAACGATTTGACCTCGGGATCCTGCCCCAGATTGCCGATCAGGATGACCTTGTTGACGCTGCCTGCCATGTGCTTGCTTCCTGCTTGAATTTTACGAAAGGCCGAGGGCCGTTGCTATCCAGTAGGTAGCGCCTGCGAAGACGTAGGCAAGGGTGAACAGGTAACCGACCATCAGCGCGGGCCAGCGCCAGCTGTTCGTTTCGCGCCGCGTCACCGCGATCGTCGAGATGCACTGCGGCGCGAAGACGAACCAGGCGAGGAAGGCGAGCGCGGTCGCGAGGCTCCAGTCGGCGGCGAGCTTTGGCCCGAGCGCGCGCGCGGCCTGTTCGTCGTCGTCGCCGGCGTTGATTGCATAGACCGTACCGAGCGCCGAAACCGCGACCTCGCGCGCCGCCATCGCGGGGATCAGCGCGAGCGCGATATCCTTGTTGAAGCCGATCGGTTCGACGATCGGCGCGACGAGATTGTCGGCGATCCGCCCGGCGAGCGAATAGCGCACCGGCGAGACGTCGCTGCCTGCAGGCGGCTTGGGGAAGGATAGCAATGCCCACAGCAGCATCGTCGAGAAGAAGATGATCGTCCCCGCGCGCTTCAGGAATATCCATGCGCGCTGCCACAGGCCGAGCGCGACGTCCTGCAGCCGCGGCCACTGATAACGCGGCATTTCCATGATCAGCCCGGCGCTCGCCCCCTTGGTCACGGTGCGGCGCAGGACATAGGCGGCGGCGAGCGCGCCGACGATGCCGGTGAGGTAGAGGATGAAGAGCACCAGCCCCTGCAGCCCGATGCCCGGCCCGACGCTGCGCGCGGGGATGAACGCGGCGATGATGATCGCATAGACGGGCAAACGCGCCGAGCAGGTCATCAGCGGCGCGATCAGGATCGTCGTCAGCCGGTCCTTGGGATCGGATATCGCGCGAGTCGCCATGATGCCGGGGATGGCGCAGGCGAAGCTCGACAACAGCGGGATGAAGCCGCGGCCCGACAGGCCGACCTTGGCCATGATGCCGTCCATCAGGAAGGCGGCGCGGGTGAGATAGCCGGTCGCTTCGAGCACGAGAATGAAGAGGAACAATACGAGGATCTGCGGCAGGAAGACGACGACTGCGCCGACGCCCGCGATGACCCCGTCGACGATCATCGAGCGCAGCCAGTTATCGGGCATAGCATTGCCCAGATACTGACCGAGCGTGCCGATGCCGACGTCGATCGCGTCGGCGGGTGTCGCCGACCAGGCGAACACCGCCTGGAACATGACGAACAGGATCGCGAGCAGGATGGCAAAGCCGAGTATGGGGTGCATCAGGACCGCATCGATCCGCTGCGTCCAGCGCCGCTCGGGCGGCTCGCCGACGGTCGCGGCGCGCGCGATGATCGCCGCCTGCTTGCGCAATTTGCGATCAGCCTCGGGCCCGTGCTCGGGCGGTTCGACGATACGATGCCTGGCGCCGTCGAGCACGGCTTCGAGCGCGGCGATCAGTTCGATCAGGCCGCGCCCGCGAACCGCGACGGTCGGGATGACCGGCACGCCGAGATCGGCCGACAGCCGCGCCGCATCGAGTTCGAGCCCGTCGCGCGTTGCCATGTCGATCATGTTGAGCGCGACCACGACCGGCGTGCCGACCGCGATCAGTTCGAGCGCGAAGGGCAGATGCTGGTCGAGGTTCGATGCGTCGAGCACGACGATCATCGCGTCCAGCCGCCGCTCACCCTGCTGATGTCCGGTGACGACCGCGCGCGTGACCTCTTCGTCGGGACTCGCCGGGGTCAGGCTATAGCTGCCCGGCAGGTCGACCATTTCGAGCGGGCGGCCGTCGCTGAGGACCGCGCGGCCCGATTTGCGCTCGACCGTGACGCCGGGATAGTTGCCGATCTTCTGCCGTGCGCCGGTCAGCGCGTTGAACAGCGACGACTTGCCCGAATTGGGATTGCCGACGAGCGCGACCATCGGAGTGGCGACGGTCATGCCGCAGCCCCTTCGGCGATGCTGATCGCGGCGGCATGGGCGAGTCGGATGATAATCGTCGTGCGCCCGACGCGGACGGCCAGCGGGTCCTTGAGGAACAGGCTACCGCGATGCAGCAGCTCGACATTGGCGCCCTCGATCAGGCCGAGTTCGCGCAGCCGCCGACCTTCGGGGAGCGACATACGATCCCAGTCGACCGCGGCGACATGGCCACGCGCACCGGGACGGAGATTGGCGAGGAGAGAATACATTTGCGACTGATTATCATTAACGGGAAGCCGGCGCTATAGCGAGCGTTCCGATTTCGCGCAAATGGTGATCATCGCGTGCGGTCGGGTCCTAGCAACAGCGTCGACACGTTGCCGCGGCTTTGCCAACTCGCGACCAATAGATAGGCGGACAAGAAAAGGACGCCGCCGAATAATGCGAGCAGTCCGAGCCCAATTCCGATCGGTGAAAAACGATGGCGCCAGCTGACCCAAAACCCCGACAAAATCAGCATGCCGAGAAAATCGAAGTTGAACTGGCCGGGCCAATTCATCTTCGCGATGTCGCCGAAAAATATCGGCAGCAGGTCCCAGCCATGTCGATCGATCGTGATCGCGGTATAGCCGACGATTGCGACGAGAAGGATCGAAACGAGGAGTTGGAACGCCCGCATTCAAACCCCCGGGTAGCGCAGGCGGCCGATGAAGCGCGACAGGCTGGGGATGCGTGTCCGGCGCTTCAGGAAGCCCGCCTTGGCCTTTTCGAACTGCATGACATTGTCGATCCGGCGCGAGAGGAAGGCGCGCGTGTCGGCGAAGCCTTCGCTCTCGTCGTCGAGGAAAACGGTCAGCGTCGCGGCGTAGATGGTGCCGAGCAGGCCGCGCTTTGTGTAGTGATTGTAATCGGTCGCGGTGTCGCCCGCGAGGCGCCACATCGTGTCGGCGGCACGCCAGCCGAGCCGGGTGCCCTTGGCAATATTCTGCGGCATGGCAAGGATCGCGAGCGCGCGGCGCAGCGCTTCCTTGTCGTTCGCGACGATGGCGAGTCGCGTTTCGACCAGCGCGGCGATGCGCGCGCGAATCTTCATCGCGCCAAGCGTTTCGGGCGGCAGGCGGCGCGCCATTTCAACGTCGATCCAGCCGAACCAGGCATCGATCATGTCGGTCGCGCCGCCGGGAAAGGCGAGCGCGGCGATGTCTGGATCAATGCCGAGCGCGTCGGCCGCGCTGGCGACCGCGCTTGTGCCCCAGCCGTCGAACGCTGCATCGGCCGCGAGGCGCGGGGCGAGCGCGGCGCGGACTTCGTCGAGCGTCGGATCGTCTGGAAGGTCAGTCTGGGCCATGACGCGAAACTAGGTCACGGCCTTGCGCGCGGCAAGGCAGGATTGCGTTCTGGCCAGCGCACGAGCACCAGCGCGAGCGCGATCGCGATCATGCCGGCGCCTTCGAACGGTCCGATCGCCTCACCAAAGACGACCAGACCGGCGAACGCCGCGATCGCCGGCTGGACGAGCAGGACGAGGCCGATGACGAGCGGGCGGAAGTGCGGCAGCGCATAGACGAGCAGCCCTTGCCCCGCGAGCTGGCTCGAAAAGGCGAGCGCGATCAGCGGCGTCCAGTCGTGCGGCCAGATGTTCTCGCCGAGCGCGAGCGCGAACAGCAGCGCGATCGGGACGCTGGCAAAGGTCGACACCGCGAGCACCGACCAGCTGCCGAGCTTGGCGCGCGCATTCTGCAGCGCGAGGAGATAGCCGGTGTAGAGGATGCCCGCGAGGAGGCTGAGCAGGTCGCCCGCGAGATTGCGCGGACTGAGCTCGAACGAGCGGCCCATCAGCAGCGCCCCGCCGGCAAAGGCGAGCGCGATCGCGACGAGCTGGATCCGTCGCGGCATCTGGTGAAGGACGACCATCCCCCACAGGACGAGCAGCAGGCTCGCCGAATTGCCGAACAATGTCGCGTTGGCGAGCTTTGTGCGGACGATGCCGAGATGCCAGGCGGCAAGATCGGCGGCGAAGAACACCCCGCCGATGACGATCATCCAGCCGACCTTGCGCGGGAATCCGACAAGCGGCTGGCGTGTCCGCCACGCGATCACCGCGAGGAACGGCGCCGCGATCGCGAGCCGCCAGAAACCCGCCGCGACGGGGCCGGTATCGGCAAAGCGGACGAGCAGCGCGCCGAAGGCGAGGCACATGTTGGCAAGCACGAGTGCGGCAAAGGCGAAGCCCGGATGCCGTAGCGTCGCGGGCGAGTCGGCTGCGGGAACGTCGCGCGGGTCGGCCGTATGTGCGGTTGAATCGGCCAAGGCGGGTCCCCAATTGGTGCGTTCGCTGCTCTAGCGAGCCCGCCGACCTATCGCCACCAAAAGGATCAACGCTCCATGACCCCCGTCAAAACCGATGCCGCGCCCAGCCTGTTCGACCCGATCACGATTGGCGGCCTCGTCTTGCCCAACCGCGTTTTGATGGCGCCGCTGACGCGCGGACGCGGAACGATGGAGCATGTGCCAACCGAGTTGATGGGCGAATATTATGCGCAGCGCGCGGGCGCCGGACTGATCCTTTCCGAAGCCACCGGGATCAGCAAGGAGGGCCTCGGCTGGCCTTTCGCGCCGGGCCTGTGGACCGAAGACCAGGTCGAAGGCTGGAAGCCCGTCGTCGAGCGCGTCCATGCCGCGGGCGGGCGGATCTTCGCGCAACTGTGGCATATGGGCCGGCTGGTCCATCCCGACATGGGCGGCGGCGCACCGGTATCGTCGGTCGCGGTCGCCGCCGACGGCCAGGCGCACACCTATTCGGGCAAGCAGGATTACGCGACGCCGCGCGCCTTGCCCGCCAGCGAGATCCCGCGCGTGATCGGCGATTATGTGACCGCGGCACGCAACGCGATGCGCGCCGGGTTCGACGGCGTCCAGATCCACGCCGCCAACGGCTATCTGATCGACCAGTTCCTGCGCGATACGCCCAATGATCGTGACGACGATTATGGCGGCAGCGCCGACAATCGCGTTCGCCTGCTCCGCGAAGTCACCGCCGCAGTGGCGGGCGAAGTCGGCGCGGATCGTACCGCCGTGCGCCTGTCGCCCAACGGCGTGGTCCAGAGCACCAACGACAGCGATCCGGTAACGACTTTCACCACCGCGGCCAAGGCGCTCGACGCGCTTGGCATCGCGTTTTTGGAAATGCGCGAGCCGCGCGAGGCGTCGACCTTTGCCAAGACCGACGTCGCCCCGGTCAGCCCGCATATCCGCAAGGCCTTCTCGCCGCCGCTGTTCCTCAACAGCGATTACGGCCTCGCCGACGGTCAGGGACAGCTCGACAAGGGGTTAGCCGACGGCATTGCTTATGGCCGCCCGTATATCGCCAACCCCGACCTGGTCGAACGGTTCAAGGCAGGTGCCGCGCTCAACGAACCCAATCCCAGGACCTTCTACAGCCAGGGCCCCGAAGGCTATACCGACTATCCAGCGATGGAGGCTGCGCCCGCCTGATTCAGGCGAAGCGGCGCTGGAGTTCGAGCATGGCGAGCGCGGCCTTGGCCGCTTCGCCGCCCTTGTCCTTTTGCTGAGGGTCGGCGCGGACGAGCGCTTGGGCGTCGTTTTCGACGGTAAGAATGCCGTTGCCGATGGCGGTGCCGTCGAGCGTCAGCGCCATGATCGCGCGCGCGCTTTCGCCCGCGACGATTTCGAAATGATAGGTCTCGCCGCGGATGACGACGCCGATCGCGACGAAGGCATCGAAGCGCGCGCTGTCCTGGGCGAGCGCGATTGCGCCGGGGATTTCGAGCGCGCCGGGCACGGTTACCGTCTCGTGACTATGGCCGGCGGCATCGATCGCGGCGCGCGCGCCGGCGAGCAGCATGTCGTTATAGCTCTCGTAAAAGCGTGCTTCGACGATCAGGATATGGGCCATCAGGCGTCCTCTGTTTCGCGCGTTCGCGCATCCGCAGGCGTGATCGCCTTCTCGCCGACGATCGACAGGCCGTAGGCGTCGAGACCGACCAGCGTGTGGTGCGTATTGGTCAGCAGGATCATGTCGGCGACGCCCAGTTCGGTGAGGATCTGCGCACCGACGCCGTAATCGCGCAGTTCCTCCATGTCGCGAGGAGTGCTCCCCGTCTTGGCCTCGATCGCGCGGGTGAAGATGTCCTTCACCGGCTTGTTGATGACGACAACGACGCCCGCGCCCGCTTCGCCGATGATCCGCATCGAATCGGCGAGGAGGCGGCCGCGCGTCCCGGTCTCGCCGAACAGGTCGGCAAAGGGCGACAGCGCATGCATCCGCACCAGCGTCGGCGTGTCGGGCGTGATGCGGCCCTTGACCAGCGCGACCTGCTCGGTCCGCGTCGCCTTGTTGAAGAAGGTCATCGCGGTCCAGTCGCCACCCCATTCGGAGGTGAAGGCCGCCTCGCTGCGTTTCTCGACGAGCCGGTCGTGGCGGCGGCGATAGGCGATGAGATCGCGGATCGTGCCGATCTTGAGATCGTGGAGCCGGGCGAAGGGGATGAGGTCGGCCATCCTCGCCATCGTGCCGTCGTCCTTCATGATCTCGCAGATCACGCCCGACGGATTGAGCCCGGCGAGGCGCGAGACATCGACCGCGGCTTCGGTATGGCCGGCGCGGACGAGGACGCCGCCGTCGCGCGCGACGAGGGGGAAGACATGGCCCGGCGTGACGATCGATTCGGCGCCCTTCGACGCGTCGATCGCGACCGACACGGTCCGCGCGCGATCGGCCGCCGAGATGCCCGTCGTGACGCCTTCGTGTGCTTCGATCGAGACGGTGAAGGCGGTTTCATGCCGCGTCCCGTTGTGCCGCGCCATGAGGTCGAGGCCGAGCATATCGACGCGCTTTTTCTCGAGCGTCAGGCAGATCAGCCCGCGCCCGTATGTTGCCATGAAGTTGATTGCGTCGGGCGTCGCCATCTGCGCGGGAATGACGAGGTCGCCCTCGTTCTCGCGGTCCTCGTCGTCGACGAGGATGAACATCTTGCCGTTGCGCGCGAGCGCGATGATCTCTTCGGCGCCAACCATCGGCGACGATTCGCTGCCGTGCGCGAGCCAGTGCTCGAGCTTGCGCAGCGTATCGGCGGTCGGGTTCCAGCTCGATTCGCCGACATCGCGCAGGCTGTTGGGATGGAGGCCGGCGGCCTTGGCGAGACCGGCGCGGGTGACCTCGCCCGAATTGACGAGCGCGGTGATGCGGGAGATGAGGATGCTGGACATGCCGACCAAATAATCACATCGCAATGTGATGTCAATTGGGCCAATCACATCCGCTGCTGCATCCTGGCAAGGTAGCGCGTCAGGATGTCGATCTCGAGATTGACTTCGCTGCCCGCTTCGAGCGCGCCGAGCGTCGTCACGGCGCGCGTGTGCGGGATGATGTTGACCGCGAAATCGGCGCTGCCGTCGGCGTGATCGGTGACATCGTTGACCGTCAGCGAGACGCCGTCGATCGCGATCGAGCCCTTGCCCGCGATGTTGGCGGCGAGCACGGCGGGCGCATTGATATCGACACGCCAGCTGTCGCCGTCCTCGCAAATCCGCTTGATCGTCCCGGTCGCATCGACATGGCCGGTGACGATATGGCCGCCGAGCTCGTCGCCGACGCGCAACGAGCGTTCGAGGTTGAGGCGGCGGCCCTCGGTCCACATGCCCTTGGCGCTGCGCGAGATCGTTTCGCCCGACACATCGACCGCAAACCAGCTTCGCTGGCCTGGTTCGGGTGCGTCCAACTGCCCCTTGTCGACGACGGTCAGGCAGACGCCCGAGCACGCGATCGACGCGCCGATCGCGACTCCGGCCATGTCATAGCCGCAGCCGATGACGATGCGCTGGTCGCCGCGCGCCTCGACGCTGCGAATCGTGCCGATGTCGGTGATGATGCCGGTGAACATAGAGTCCTTTCTATCGCCTCATCCGGGCGGAAAACCGGTGCCCACTTTTCCTGATGAGGCTTGGATCGCCTCATTCGGGCGGAAAACCGGTGCCCACTTTTCCTGATGAGGCTGTGCAATCCTCGTTTCGCGCCCGCTCGTAGACGTCGAGCGTGTCACTGCCAAGGTCGCGGTGATCGACGCGGTTCCAGCGGCGGTGTGCCGAGGCGAGGTTGGTGAGACCGATATCGCCAATCGCGCGCAGCCCGTTGCCGATCAATATCGGCGCGCGATAGATCAGCAAGCGATCGACGAGATCGGCGGCGAGAAACGCCGATGCGGCGCCTGCACCGCCTTCGACAAGAACCGACTCGATGCCGTCGAGCTCGGCGATCGCGTCAGGCGAGGCGATCGCCTGCCAGCCGTCGGGAGCGTCGCCCGATGTCAGCACGAGCCGCTCTGGTGAACGATCTTCGAGTCCTTCGATCCGCACATCGAGCCGCGGGGCATCAGCCTCGAGCGTACCGCGCCCGACGAGGATCGCGTCGTGGCGCGCACGCTCGAGATGGCCGTGCATTCGGGCACGCTCGCCGGTGATCCAGCGACTCGTCCCGTCGGCCAGCGCGATGCAGCCGTCGAGCGACATCGCCAGCTTGAGCGTGACGAACGGGCGGCCATGTTCGATCCGCATGAGCCAGGGGGCCATCGCGCGGCGCGCTTCGTCGGCACCGATGCCGACATCGACCGCGATGCCCGCCGCACGCAGCAGCGCGATGCCCTTGCCCGCAGTGCGCGGATCGGGATCGGCGAGCGCGATGACGACGCGCGCGGGGGCGGCATCGCGCAGCAGGGCGGCGCACGCCGGGCCGCGATCACTGGCGTGCGCACAGGGTTCGAGCGTGACGTAGACCGTCGATCCGGCGGCGGCACTGCCTGCCGACGCGAGCGCGATCGCTTCGGCATGCGGGCGGCCGCCCTTGGCCGTCGCGCCGCGCCCGATCACCGCGCCGTCGCGAACGATCAGACAGCCAACATTGGGATTGGGCGACGACAGGCCGCGCGCACTATCGGCAAGCGCGACCGCGGCGTCCATGGCGCGCGCGTCGTCGGGCGCGGCCGGGATGGGATCGTCGATCACTTGGCCTTGGCGGCGGCAGCATCACGCTGGCGCGAGAATTTCTCCGCCGCGTCGAGCTGTGCCTTGGCCATCGTCTCGGGATCCATCGCCTCGGTCGCAGCGCTGTCGTGATCGGCCTCGGTCGAGTCATATTCGACGCCGAGGCTGTCGGCGAGCCGCTTGTACGCCTCGCGGTTGCGGGCGTGGCGCGCGTTGGTCGCCTTGGCGCGTTCGAGCCATTCGCGGCGGATCTCCTGCTCGCTGCGATCGGTCGTCCAGTTTTCGATATAGACGATCTTGGCGGTCGTGTCGGGCTCAGGCTGCATCGCGTAGGCAAACAGGTAGATGATCACGATCGGCAGGACGATCGCCACCCCCATCGCGGGGATGCGATGCGGGCGGTCAATCTTCAGATAATTCCACAGGTCGGCAAAGCCGCCGGTGACGTCGGGCATTTTCATGAACCACCCGATACTATCGCTGGCGCAATTATGCGACCCGCTTTCATGCCGCTAGCCTGTCAGCTTGAAGGTCACGGTCATGACGTGCCAGCTTTCGAACGGCGCGCCGTCGCGCGTTGCCGGCTTGAATCGCCACGCGCGCAGCGCATGTTTGCGCGTTGCGTCGAAAAAGGCGGTGGTGCTCGAACCCGCATCGACGACATCGCGAACGCGGCCGTCGGGGCCGACAAGCACGCGCACCCTGGCGATACCTTCGCGTTCAAGGCGCAGCATTGCGGGTGGATAATCGGGCTGGAAGCGGTCGGCAAAGCGCGGATCGATCGACACCTGCGTCAGCACCGGCGCGACCGGCAGCTTGGTAAGCACGGGCGGGTCGAGGGTGCTCGTGTGGCCAACGGGTCCGGTCGTGAAGGGGTTGTCGGCGCCGCGATCGGTCGTCCCGATCGGCGGATTGCCGGGCAGCGGCGGCGCGAGCGGCGGACGCGGCACGACGATCGTCGTCTTGGACTGGGGCGACGCCTCGCGCGGCTGCGGCGCTGGCTTGGGCGGCGTCGGCAGCGGAATCTGTTTCACCTTGATCGGAGAGAAGGGCGTGAACCGTTCGATCATCGCCTGCGGCGCCAGCAGATAGGCGGCGAACAGCGCGCCGGTGACGCCGATCGACAGGCCGAGCGGGATCGGGCGCAGGCCCGAGCGCCGGTCGCTATAGGCATGGCGGCGAATCGGTTCGGCCCGTGGGCCAGTCGGGGAAAGTTGCGCGTTCATCGTCGTCCCTCCTCTCAAGCGGCGGGCCGACGGGGGCTCCATCGGCCTTCACCGATTAGAAGAGTGATGATATAATATAACGAGAAACTGTCAAGCGGCGAAATCTTCCCCGTTCAGGGGCTTAGCTGACTGGCGGGATCGTGCGTTCAGCCCTGGGCTGCGGCACGCAGCCGTTCGAGTGCGCGCGCGCTCCCGATCAGCGGCAGCAGCGCGGCCATGTCGGGGCCCGAATCGCGCCCGGTCAACGCCTGGCGCAGCGGCAGGAACAGCATCTTGCCTTTGCGATCGGTCGATTCTTTGAGCGCGCCGGTCAGCGCGTGCCACGGGTCACCCGCCCAGTCGATCGATGCGGCCTGCTCGGCGGCGGTGGCGAGATAGGCGCGCGTATCGTCGTCGAACGGCGGCGCAGCGATCGGCCCGGTGACGCACGACCAGATATCGGCCGCTTCGTGCACCGTGTGAAGATTGGGCCGGATCGCTTCCCAGCCCGCCGCACCGATATCAACGGGCAGCCGCGCCGCGACGGCATCGTAGTCGAGACCATGGACGATCTTCTGGTTGAGCAGCTTGAGCTCGTCATCGTCGAAGCGCGCAGGCGCACGGCCGAAATTCGCGAAGTCGAACGATTCGATCAGCGGTGCGACGTCGCTCACCGGGAGCACCGGCTCGCTCGTCCCGATCCGCGCGAGCAAGGCAACGAGCGCGATCGGTTCGATCCCGAGTTCGCGGAAATGGTCGGCGCCAAGCGAGCCGAGACGCTTCGACAATTTGCCTTCGCTGCCGACGAGCAATGCTTCGTGCGCGAAAGCCGGCGGCGCCGCACCGAGCGCTTCGAACATCTGGATCTGTGCGGCGGTGTTCGAGACGTGATCCTCGCCGCGCACGACGTGCGTCACGCGCATGTCGATGTCGTCGATCGCGCTCGGCAGCATGTAGAGCCAGCTGCCGTCGGCGCGGCGGATGACGGGATCGCTGAGCAGTTGCGGGTCGAAATGCTGGCTCCCGCGAATCAGGTCGTCCCATGCGATCGGTGCGTCGTGGTCGAGTTTGAAGCGCCAGTGCGGCGCGCGGCCGGCGGCGGCATGTGCGGCATGGTCGTCCTCGCCGAGCGCCAGCGCGCCGCGCTCATAGACCGGCGGCAGGCCGCGCCCGAGCAGCACCTTGCGGCGCAAGTCGAGCTCCTCGGGGGTTTCGTAGCAGCGATAGACGCGGCCGACCTGCTTGAGCGCCTCGAAATGCGCCTCGTAGAGGTGCGAGCGCTCCGACTGGCGCGCTTCGCCATCGGGCGTCAGGCCGAGCCAGCCGAGATCGTGGCGGATCGCGGTGACGAACGCCTCCTCCGAGCGCGCCTGGTCGGTATCGTCGAGCCGGAGGAGGAAACGCCCGCCATGTTTGCGCGCGTACATCCAGTTGTGCAGCGCGGTGCGGATATTGCCGACGTGGAGATTGCCCGTAGGCGACGGCGCGAAGCGGGTGACGGTGTCGGAGTTTGGGGTCATGGCAGCGCGGTTAGCGGTTTAGCGCCACGCTGTCATCGGGAGAACCCACGCTCTCATTGGGAAAACAATGTGACGCTGTGTCCGCCGCCCGACAGGAGCACGCCATTTTCGGGGGTGCGTCCCGCCTGCTCCACGGCGTCGAACGCCTTGCCCAGCGCGATCAGCTCGGGCGGAACCGCGACCAAGCAGACGGGCGCCGGCACGCCATCGACGGGCGAATTGAGCGGCGGCGCGCGCGTCACGCCGACCTCACCGCGTGCATAGCGATAGTTCCAGACGAAGCCCCTGCAGCGTGGTTCATAGCCGATCGTATTTTCGTCGATCGAAACGGCAATGCCGATGTTGCCCGTCAGCGAATTGCCGTCGATCCCTGCAACCCGCCATTCGCCGACCAGGCTATCGGGAGGGGGCAAGGTTTTGGCTTGTGCCTGAGGCGCCGATTCGTTCGCCGAGCGATCAACGCCTTGCGGCGCGGCGCGGTCGTCGCGCGATCCACAACCGACCAACACCAGCGCCGACAGCACGAGGAACGCGCGTGCCCTCATGCCGTGCGGAACCCATGCGTGATCGGATAGCGGCGGTCGCGGCCGAAGTTGCGGATGCCGAGCTTGACCCCCGGAGGCGCCTGGCGGCGCTTGTATTCGGCGATGTAGAGCAGGCGCTCGATCCGCGCGACGAGATCGCGATCATAGCCCAGGCCCGCAACGATATCGTCGACCGAGCGCTCCTCCTCGACCAGCGCATAGAGGATGCGGTCGAGGATTTCATAAGGCGGCAGGCTGTCGTCGTCGCGCTGGTCGGGGCGCAGTTCGGCGCTCGGCGGCTTGATGATCACGCGCTCTGGCATCACCGCGCCAGAGGGGCCGAGCCCGAGCGAGGGCCGGTTCTCATTGCGCCATTTCGACAGCAGGAAGACGGTCGTTTTATACGCATCCTTGAGGACGTTGTAGCCGCCCGCCATGTCGCCATAGATCGTCGCATAGCCGACGCTCATCTCGCTCTTGTTACCCGTCGTCAGGACCATCGGGCCGAACTTGTTGCTCAATGCCATCAGCGTGACGCCGCGAATCCGCGACTGGATGTTTTCCTCGGTACTGTCGACCTCGGCATCGGCGAAGCTGCCCGACAGCATCGTATCGAACGCCTCGACCGCGGGGTTGATCGCTATCGTGTCGAGCCGGCAGCCGAGCAGGTCGGCGCAGCCCTTGGCATCCTCGAGGCTCTCCTGCCCGGTAAAGCGGCTCGGCAGCATGACGCACCAGACGCGCTCCGCACCAAGCGCATCGACCGCGACCGCCGCGCTCAATGCCGAATCGATCCCGCCCGACAGGCCGATCAGCACGCCGGGAAAGCTGTTGGCGTTCACATAATCGCGCAGGCCGGTGATCATCGCATTGTAGATATCGGCGGGATGTTCGTCGAATGGGCTGATCTCGCCGCCCGCGCAGGTCCAGCCGCTTTCGCCTTTCGTCCAGACGGTATCGCGCGCGACCGTCTCCCAGTCGGGCAACTGGTGCGCGAGCGCGCCGTCGCCATTGAGGACGAACGAACAGCCGTCGAAGACGATCTCGTCCTGCCCGCCGACGCGGTTCAGAAAGATCAGCGGCAGGCCGGTTTCGGCGACGCGCGCGCCCGCGACCTGTCCGATGCGGCGGTCGTCCTTGTCGATCTCGAACGGGCTGCCGTGCGGCGCGAAGAGGATTTCGGCGCCCTGTTCGAGCAGGTGCGCGCAAACGGTCGGGAACCAGATGTCCTCGCAGATCGGGATGCCGAGGCGCACGCCTCGCAACTCAATCGGATCGGGCAGCGGGCCGGCGGCGAAGATGCGCTTTTCATCGAAGGTGCCGTAATTGGGCAGTTCGTGCTTGCGCGTCCGTCCGACGATCCGGCCGCCATCGAGTGCGGCGATGATGTTGTAGACGCGGCCCGCCTCCTCCTCGATCGTCCCGACCAGCATTGCCGGGCCGCCGTCGCCGGTTGCTGCCACGAGGCGATCGAGCTCGGCCGCGGCGCGCGCGATCAACGCGGGCTTCAGGACGAGGTCCTCGGGCGGATAGCCGATCAGCTGCAGCTCGGGGAAGGCGACGATGTCGGCGTGCGTCGCGGCGGCGCGGGCGGCGAGCATCGCGTCGGCATTGGCAGCAAGGTCGCCGACGCGCTGAGCGCACTGGACCAGCGTGAGGGTGAGCGAGTGCGTCATCGGCGATGCTCTAATCCGCGCGCACGATTACGGCAACGCTGCGCTTGGCCAATCGTGCGCGGCCCGCTAACAGACCTTCGATCAATTTGGCCTATCGGCAGCAAAGGGCGGCATCATGAAAATCCTTGCGGGCAACAGCAACCTGGCGCTGGCCCAGGCGATCTCCGACTATCTCGACATGCCGCTGACCGAGGCGAGCGTGCGGCGTTTCGCCGACGAGGAAGTGTTCGTCGAGATCCACGAGAACGTCCGCGGCGAGGACGTTTTCGTCGTCCAGTCGACCGCCTATCCGGCGAACGACAACCTGATGGAGCTGCTGATCTGCATCGATGCGCTCAAGCGTGCATCGGCGCGGCGGATCACTGCGGTCATCCCCTATTTCGGCTATGCCCGGCAGGACCGCAAGCCCGGCCCGCGCACGCCGATATCGGCCAAGCTCGTTGCCAACATCATCACCACCGCGGGTGCCGACCGCGTCCTGTCGGTCGATCTCCACGCCGGGCAGATCCAGGGCTTTTTCGATATCCCGACCGACAACCTTTACGGCGCGCCGGTAATGAGCGCCGATATCCAGGCACGCTTCGGCACCGAGGAGTTGATGATCGTCAGCCCCGATGTCGGCGGCGTCGTGCGCGCCCGCGCGCTCGCCAAGCGGCTCGACAACGCGCCGCTGGCGATCGTCGACAAGCGCCGCGAACGCGCCGGCGAATCGGAGGTCATGAACATCATCGGCGATGTCACCGGCCGCTTCTGCATCCTGATCGATGACATCGTCGATTCGGGCGGGACATTGTGCAACGCCGCGCAGGCATTGATGGACAAGGGTGCCAAGGGCGTCGCCGCTTATTGCACGCACGGCGTCCTGTCGGGCGGCGCGGTGGCGCGGATCAACCAGTCGGTGATGACCGAACTCGTCATCACCGATTCGATTCTCCCGACCGACGCGGTCGAGACGTCGGACAAGGTCCGTGTCCTCACCATCGCCCCGCTATTGGGCGAAGCAATGCGCCGCATCGCCGACGAATCGAGCGTGTCGAGCCTGTTCGACTGAGCTCGACACAGCCATGACCCCGTCCGACATCGTCCTTGCCAACCGTCTTGCCGATGCGGCGGGGGCGGCGATTCGCGATTTCTGGCGCGGCGAGATCGGGATCGAGGCCAAGCAAGACGCCTCTCCCGTCACGCTCGCCGACCGTGCCGCCGAAGAGGCGATGCGGCGGGTATTGGCGGCCGAGGCACCGCGCGACGGGATCATCGGCGAGGAGCTCGGCAGCGAGCGCGCCGACGCATCGCGCGTCTGGGTGCTCGACCCGATCGACGGGACGACGAGTTTTGCCGCGGGACGCCCGATATTCGGCACGCTGATCGCGCTGCTCCAAGACGGCTGGCCGGTCCTGGGCGTAATCGACCAGCCGATCGCGCGCGAACGCTGGGTCGGCGTGATCGGACAGCCGACGACCTTCAACGGCACGCCCGTATCGACGCGCCCCTGCCGCGAACTGTCCGGCGCGACGCTTGCGACGACCAGCCCGAGCCTGTTCGACGACCATGATGCCGAACATTTCATGGCACTCGCCGCCAAGACCGCGCACCGCCGGATGATCTGGGGCGGCGATTGCTATAATTACGGCCTGCTGGCGAGCGGCCATGTCGATCTCGTCGTCGAAAGCGGGCTGAAACTCCACGATTTCGCCGCGCTCGTGCCCGTCGTCGAGGGTGCCGGCGGACAGATGTGCGACTGGGCGGGCCATCCGCTGAGCGCCGACAGCACGGGCGACGTCATCGCGCTCGGCGACCCGGCACGACTCGACGATGTGCTCGAAGCGCTCGCCTGCGGGCACGGTTAGGCAACTCACCCCCGCCGTCTTCGTTATAGCTCCATGACCAAGACCGCGATCATCACCGGCGGCGCCCAGGGCATTGGGCGCGGCACCGTACACCATCTCCTCGAACGCGGCTGGCGCGTTGCAGCGCTCGACAAGGATGCGCAAGCGCTGGCCGAGCTCGCCGCGCTGGCTCCCGGGGAGGCCTTGCTGACCGTGACGTGCGATGTCGGCAAGGAAGCCGCAGTCCGCGACGCATTCGGCAAAGTGGCGGCCTGGCAGGAGGCAGCGGGCGAGGATGAGGGGGTCGACCTGCTGGTCAACAATGCCGGCATCGCCGATCCCGTCTCGGGGCCGATCGAGACGCTGGCGCTCAAGGATTGGCAGGGGTGGATCGACGCCAGCCTGACCGCCGCCTTCCTCTGCACCCGCGCCGCCGTGGCAGGGCTGCGCGCGCGTCATGGCAATATCGTCAACATAGCCTCGACCCGCGCGCTGCAGTCCGAGCCCGATTGCGAGGCCTATGCCGCCGCCAAGGGCGGGCTCGTTGCGCTGACGCATGCGCTCGCGATCAGCCTGGGGCCCGACGTCCGGGTCAACGCGATCCTGCCCGGCTGGATCGAAACAGGGCCGTGGCAAAAAGCCGCCGATCGCAAGAACCCGAAGCACCGCGCGGTCGATCGCGAGCAGCATCCGGTCGGCCGAATCGGCGAACCGCGCGATATTGCCAGTGCCATCCTGTGGCTCGCCGACGACGCGACGGGTTTCGTGACCGGACAGGCGATCGCGATCGACGGCGGCATGACCAAGAAGATGATATATGCTGGTTGATCACGCTAGTGTGGCGCCCCGATCGACGCGATAAAGCCGAATGGATCGGCGAGCTGGTCCTGGCCGTCACCGGGAAAGACGGCCTTGAGCGTAATGTCCTTTGCGTGGTCGTCGTTTATAGCACGAGCGGAACGCTCCCGCGCGATGCTGCGCTTGCGTTTTTATACGCCCGCAGCTATGCGCGCCCCTTCCGAAAAGGCGGGCTGGCCGAAAGGGCTGCCATGTTCGTCTGAAACCGGACCTTTCAAAGGAGACCCGAAAATGCCCAAGCTGAAGACCAAGAGCGGTGTGAAGAAACGCTTCAAGTTCACCGCCACCGGCAAGGTGAAGCACGGCGTCGCTGGCAAGCGTCACCGTCTCATGAGCCACAATGCCAAGTATATCCGCCAGAATCGCGGCACCTCACTGGTGAGCGAAAATGATGTTCCGCACGTGCGCCTGTGGGCGCCGTACGGCCTGAAGTAAGGAGCGGATAAATGGCAAGAGTTAAACGCGGCGTCACCACGCGCGCCAAGCACAAGCGCTTATTGGTTCAGGCGAAGGGCTATTATGGCCGTCGCAAGAACACGATTCGCATCGCGCGTCAGGCGGTCGAAAAGGCCGGCCAGTACGCCTATCGCGATCGCAAGGTTAAGAAGCGCAGCTTCCGCGCCTTGTGGATCCAGCGCATCAACGCCGCCGTCCGCATGGAAGGCCTGACCTATGGCCAGTTCATGCACGGGCTGAAGCTCGCGGGTGTCGAACTCGACCGCAAGGTCCTGGCCGACATGGCGATGCACGAAGCAGGCGTGTTCAAGGGCATCATCAAGCAGGCCCAGGACGCACTTCCCAAGGATTGATGTTTAGGGATTGATCCTACGCCTCGCGCGATTGCGCGGCCGAGTGGACGAACAAAAGGCACCGCCCAACTTGGGTCGGTGCCTTTTGCCTTTCCGGCTGGCCGGCACGATCGCTTTCTCCGCGCTCGGCTGGAGCCATCGGAACGTGTTCGTTCGAATCATGCCTATTGCAGGCTTTCTACCGAGACCCATCCACGCGTGCCGTAATTGTCGACTGCCTCGGCGAACAGTCCCTGACGCTGGCCGGTCATCTTAAGTTCTGTTCCCGCGCGAAGGCTACGCACCGCTGGCGCATCAGCGCGCGGTTCGGCGAGCAAGGCGGTGTCGGTCGCGACCGTGATCGTCGCGCTGGCGGCCGGAGCCGCTGCTGCCGCGGCAACCGGTACCGCGGCGGCGCGGATATTCGCCTGCTGCGCGGCGATGCCGTTGAACGCTATAATGAACGCCTCGGTCAGCATCTTCCCGTCCTTGCTACCCGCATAGCCTGCTGCTGCCGCACCCTGTTGCCATGCGCCCGCAGTGCCGCCGAAGTTGAGCGTCGATTTCTTGACCGTGCCCGATCCCGACGCGACCGTGATGCCGGTTCCTGGCGCGATCACGCGGATGCCCGCAGCGACCGTCTTCTTCTTGCCGCCAAGCCCGCCAAAGGCACCGAGCAGCGCGCCCCCCATCGGTACCTTACTCAACAACTGTCCCGCCGCGCCCGACCTTACCAAACCTTCGGTCGCAAGACCCTTGGCCACCGACAGACCCTGATCGACTTCTTCGGCGTCGCCCGCGATGACGTTCACCAGGAACGTCGCCGGCGTCGTATCATCGGCGCGGTGCATCGTGAAACAGCGCGATTCGGCGGCTAGCGCCGCAATCAGCTCACGCGGACTGCCGAGACCATATTTCGACCAGCCTTGCGTATCGCCCTCGACCACCGCGATCGTGCCGAGCGATTCGCTGCAGCGCGCCAGTTCGACCGGTACGTCCTTGGCGAAAGCCGGCGACGAGACCGCGCTCGCCAGCAAGACGATGCTTGCGGTGATTGTGATGCTGCGTGACGTCATGATCTACTCCCCTTGATTTGACCCGAAGGCGTTGTTGGCGCACCAAAACGAAAGCGAATTGGCGATTTGCGACATGGCCTGCCGACAGCGGGCAGAATCGGAAGGGGATCCATTCCGTGATGGTGAAGCCCAACGACAACCCGGCGGCGGTGAGTCTGCGTTTTTTTACGCCATGCGAAGTGCTGCGTCCTTATCTGACGACCATCTATCGCCTGACCACTATCGCACCGATTGCCGATCCGGTCGCCGACCTGCTCCACCCCGAATGGGCGAACGTCCGGTTCGTTACGGGCGATCCGGCGATTGCGGCGATCGGGGGCGAGCCGCGTCGCACGATGCCGCGCGCAATCATGGCCGGACCGAGCAGCCGCGCGACCTATTTCGCCTGCGGGACAATGCGCGCATGGGGCGTGGGTCTATTGCCGACCGGCTGGCAGCGTTTCGTCGCCACCCCCGCCGATGCCTACGCCGATCGACTGATCAACCTTGTCGAGGTGACAGCGCTGCGCCCGCTGGCACGGATAGCCGAAGCGATCGGCGATGACACCGACTCCGAGGAGGTCACCCTTACGCGAATCGAAGGGCAGCTGCTCGCCTTGCTTGCTGATGCACCTCGCGAGGACCCCCTCGTATGGCGGGCCCATGCGGCGCTCGTCGACGACAGTGTCGCCAGCGTCGCCGAATGGGGGGCGCGCATCGGCGTGTCGCCGCGCACGCTCGAACGGATCAGCACCCGTGCTTTCGGTTTTGCCCCAAAGCTGCTGCTGCGCCGCCAGCGTTTCCTGCGATCGCTGGCTCGCTTCATGCTCAATCCGCAGATGCAATGGACGCACACGATAGATCACCGTTATTGCGACCAGCCCCAATTCGTGCGCGATTTTGCGCGCTTCATGGGGATGGGCGCACGCGAATATGCCGCCTTGCCTCACCCGATACTCGAAGCCGCGGCGCGCGCGAGAATGGCGCATGCGGGCGCCGCGATGCAGGGGTTGCACGCCCCCGTAGCGCCTAGTCGGTCCGCCTGAGGATTGGTGCATCGGCGGTGCGTCGCGATCTTTGCCTTTGGCAAGCGTGCCTGATTCGATTAGGCAGCCGCCAATAAATGGCCGAATGACCGGCGTCGAGCGAGGACGATTTCGTGGATATCGAACAGGTGCAAGAATTGGCGCTCGCGCGGATCGCCGCGAGCGACGATCTCGCCGCGCTCGAAGCGGCGCGGATCGACTATCTCGGCAAGCAAGGCAGCATCTCGGCCCTGCTCAAGACGCTCGGCGCAATGACGCCCGAACAGCGGCAGAGCGAAGGCCGCGCGATCCACGAGCTGCGCGAGGCGGTCTCGGCCGCACTCGCGTCGCGCAAGGCAGAGCTCGAAAACGCCGCGCTCGATGCGCAGCTGGCCGGCGAACGGCTCGACATGTCGCTGCCCGCGCCGCCGCGTCTTGAAGGGTCGATCCATCCGGTCAGCCAGGTCATGGACGAGCTCGCTGAGATCTTCGCCGACCTCGGCTTCGCGGTCGCGACGGGTCCCGAGATCGAGGACGACTGGCACAATTTCACCGCGCTCAACATTCCCGAGACGCACCCCGCGCGCGCGATGCACGACACCTTCTATTTCGACCGCGCGGATGCGGGCGGGCACAAGATGCTGCTGCGCACGCACACATCGCCGGTGCAGATCCGCACTATGGTGGCGGACGGCGCGCCGGTGCGGATCATCGCGCCGGGACGGACCTATCGCAGCGACAGCGACGCGACGCACACGCCAATGTTCCACCAGGTCGAGGGGCTGGTGATCGATCGCGGCATCCATATGGGGCACCTCAAATGGACGCTCGAGACGTTCCTGAAAGCGTTCTTTGAAACCGACGACATCCACCTGCGGCTGCGCCCGAGCTATTTCCCCTTCACCGAACCGTCGGCCGAGGTCGATGTCTGGTACCGGCTCGAAAAGGGGCGGCGCGTGCTTGGCGGGTCGCCCGATGACGGGAAAGACGGCGGCTGGATGGAGCTGCTCGGCAGCGGCATGGTCCACCCCAAGGTTATCGCGGCGGCCGGGCTCGACCCGCAGGAATGGCAGGGCTTCGCCTTCGGTTGCGGGATCGATCGCCTCGCCATGCTCAAATACGGGATCGATGATTTGCGCGCCTTTTTCGACGGCGATTTGCGCTGGCTCAAACATTACGGTTTTTCCGCGCTCGATGTTCCGACGCTGAGCGGAGGCATTTCGGCATGAAGTTCACTTATGGCTGGTTGGGAGAGCATCTGGATACCGATCTGGATGCAGCGGGCATTGCGGCACGTTTGACCGCGATCGGGCTCGAGGTCGAAGGCGTTGAAAATGCTGGCGAAAAGCTGGCCGATTTTCGCGTTGCCGAAGTCGTCGAGGCGGGGCCGCATCCGAATGCCGATAAATTACAATTGCTTAGCGTCGATGCGGGTCCCGACATAAACGGGGGCAAACGCTGGCAAGTCGTGTGCGGCGCGCCCAATGCGCGCGCCGGGATGAAGGGCGTGTTCGCGCCGCCGGGGACCTATGTCCCGGGCGCCGGCTTCACGCTCAAGCCCGCCAAGATCCGCGATGTCGAAAGCTTCGGCATGATGTGTTCGACGCGCGAGCTCGAACTCGGCGAAGAGCATGACGGCATCATCGAACTGCCCGCCGACGCGCCGGTCGGCACGGCGTTTCCCGATTATGCGGGTCTCAACGATCCGGTGTTCGACGTGTCGATCACGCCCAACCGACAGGACTGCATGGGCGTACGCGGCATCGCGCGCGACCTCGCTGCAGCAGGTGCGGGCAAGCTGAAATCGCTCGCCGAAGCCTACGCCCCCGCCGGGCTGCGCGCGCCGGCCGATGGGGCGGCGGGCGAGATCGCGCCGATCGACGGTAGCGGCCCCGGTCCCGATGTCCGCACCGACGATCCCGAAGGCTGCCCCGCATTCTATGCGCGCAGCGTTTCAGGCGTGACCAATAAAGAAGCCCCCGAATGGATGCGCCGCCGCCTCGTCGCGATCGGCCAGAAACCGATCAGTGCGCTCGTCGACATCACCAATTTCATCATGATCGACCTCGGCCGACCCCTGCACGTCTATGACGCGGCCAAATTGTCGGGCGGGCTCGTCGCGCGCAAGGCGAAGCCGGGCGAAGAGGTGCTCGCGCTCAACGGCAAGAGCTACACGCTCGACGCGCGCATGACGGTGATCGCGGACGCATCCCATGTCCACGACATTGGCGGGATCATGGGCGGCGAGGATTCGGGCGTGTCGGAGAGCACCACCGACGTCGTCATCGAATGCGCCTATTTCACGCCCGAGAGCATCGCGGTGACCGGCCAGGCGCTCGGCTTGACGAGCGACGCGCGCCAGCGCTTCGAGCGCGGCGTCGATCCGGCGTTCCTCGACGATGGCCTGACGATCGCGACGCAGCTCGTCATGGCGATCTGCGGCGGCAGCGCGAGCGAGGCGACGCGTGCCGGATCGCCGCCGAACGCGACCCGCACGATCGCCTTCGATCCCGCGCACACGCTGTCGCTGGCAGGCATCGACGTCCCTGCGGCGCGCCAGGCGGATATCTTGCGCTCGCTGGGATTTGCGGCCGAAGGCACGGATATCCTGACCGTATCGGTGCCGTCATGGCGGCGTGACGTCAGCGGGTCGGCCGACCTCGTCGAAGAGGTCGTACGGATCGTCGGGCTCGATGCAGTGCCGTCGACGCCGCTGCCACGGATGCCCGGCGTGGCAAAGCCGACCGCGACCAAGATGCAGTTGCTCGAGCGCAAGGCGCGCCGCGCGGCGGCAGCCTTTGGCCTCGACGAGGCAGTCAACTGGAGCTTTATTTCCGAGGCCGAGGCCGCGCCCTTCGGTGGCGGTGACTGGATATTGGCGAACCCGATCTCCGAAGAGATGAAGGTGATGCGGCCCTCGTTGCTGCCCGGGCTGCTCGCCGCCGCGCAGCGCAACGGCGCGCGCGGTGCCGACAGCGTGCGATCGTTCGAAGTCGGACGGCGCTATTTCGTCGGCAAGGACAATGCGAGCGACGAGCGGCTGACGCTCGGCCTGCTTCTCGCGGGCGAGCGGGGCCCGCGCGACTGGCAGGCGGGCAAGGCGGGCGCACCATCGCCCTATGACGCCAAGGCCGCGGTCGAGGCGATCCTCGCGGCGGTCGGCGCGCCCGTCGCCAATTTGCAGGTGATGCCGGTCGACGGCGAAGGCGGCAGCGCGATCTGGCATCCCGGCCAGTCGGCGACGCTGCGTTTGGGACCCAAGACCGTGCTCGCCGAGTTCGGCAGCCTGCATCCACGATTGGTCAAGGCGTTCGGCCTGACGGGCGGTGTTGTCGCCGCGCAGATATTCCTCGACGCGATCCCGCAGGGCCGCGCGAGCACGCCGATGCGCGCAGCCTACGCCCCGCCCGCGCTGCAAGTCGTGCGGCGCGACTTCGCCTTCCTGGTCGATGACAATGTGGCGGCATCGGACCTCGTCCGCGCGGTGCGCGGCGCCGACAAGGTCCATATCGTCGATGCCCGCCTGTTCGACCGCTTTGCCGGCGACGGCGTCCCCGACGACAAGGTCAGCCTGGCGGTCGAGGTCACGCTGCAACCCGGCGACAAGAGCTTCACCGACGACGAGATCAAGGCGATTTCGGACAAGGTGGTTGCGGCTGCGGGGAAACAGGGCGCGGAATTGCGCGGATAGACCAACACTGTCATCCCCGCGAAGGCGGGGATCCAGTTCAATCGTGGACATATGGCGAAGGCTCGGATCTGGATTCCCGCCTTCGCGGGAATGACAAATGAACCAGACCACCACCGACCGCCGCACCTTTGCCATCATTTCGCATCCCGATGCGGGCAAGACGACGCTGACCGAGAAGCTGCTCTTGAAGGGCGGCGCGATCCATCTTGCCGGTGAGGTCAAGGCACGCGGACAGGCGCGCCGCGCGCGTTCGGACTGGATGAAGATCGAGCAGCAGCGTGGCATTTCGGTAACGTCGAGCGTGATGACATTCCATCGCAGCTACGAAGGCGAAGGCGACCTGACCTTCAACCTGCTCGACACGCCGGGGCATGAGGATTTCAGTGAAGACACCTATCGCACGCTGACCGCGGTCGATTCGGCGATCATGGTGATCGACGCGGCCAAGGGGATCGAGGCGCAGACGCGCAAATTGTTCGAAGTCTGCCGCCTGCGCGACGTGCCGATCATCACCTTCGTCAACAAGGTCGATCGCGAAGGGCGCGATGCGTTCGAGCTGATGGACGAAGTCGCCGACATGCTCGCGCTCGACGTCTGCCCGATGAGCTGGCCCGCAGGCATGGGCGGCGAGTTCGAGGGGGTTTACGACCTCGTCACCAACCAGCTGCACAAGCCGACCGGACCGAGCAAGGAATTCGAAGGCGATACGTCTCAGCACAGCGGCCTCGACGACCCAACGCTCGCCGACCGCCTGTCCCCGCGCGCGCTCGAGCGGCTGCGCGAAGAGGCGGGGCTGGCGCAGGCGGCCTATCCGGCGTTCGACATCGAGGCATATCGCGCGGGCCATCTAACGCCGATCTTCTTTGGCTCGGCACTGAAGCAGTTCGGCGTCGAGGAGGTGCTCGGCGGGATCGCGCATTACGCGCCGCCGCCGCGCCCGCAGCCGAGCGACGATGGCGAGATCTCCGCCGAGGGCGACGAGGTGACCGGCTTCGTGTTCAAGATCCAGGCGAACATGGACCCGCAGCACCGCGACCGCGTCGCCTTCATGCGAATGGTGTCGGGGACGTTCAAGCGCGGCATGAAGCTGACCCCGTCGGGGCTGGGCAAGCCGATCGCGATCCATTCGCCGATCCTGTTCTTCGCGCAGGACCGCGAGATCGCCGACGAGGCACGCCCCGGCGACATCATCGGCATCCCCAATCACGGGACGCTGCGCGTCGGCGATACGCTGTCGGAAAAGAACGTCGTCCGCTTTACCGGCCTGCCCAATTTCGCGCCCGAAATCCTGCGCCGCGTCGTGCTGCGCGATCCGACCAAGACCAAGCAGTTGCGCAAAGCGCTCGACGACCTGTCGGAGGAAGGCGTGATCCAGGTCTTCTATCCCGAGATCGGCGCGCAATGGGTGATCGGTGTTGTCGGCCAGCTGCAACTCGAAGTGCTGATCAGCCGGCTCGAGGCCGAGTACAAGGTCGATGCCTATTTGGAGCAGGCGCCGTACGACACCGCGCGCTGGCTGGCGGGCGATGCGGCCAAGGTCGAGGCGTTCATGGCGATCAACAAGGGCAGCCTCGCCAAGGACCGCGACGGCGACCCGGTATTCCTCGCGAAATCGGCGTGGGATGTGGGCTATCAGGCCGAGCGCAATCCCGACGTGACGTTCAGCGCGACCAAGGAACGGTGATCGCCCTCTCCCCTTCGAGGGGGGAGGCAGCGAAGCTTAGCCGCTTGCGGCGTTAGCGTAGTGGAGAGGGGCGCGTCCGGGGCAGCCCCTCTCCGCTGCGACTAGTTCGCTTCGCTCACAAGTCTCGCTGCCTCTCCCCTTAAGGGGAGAGGGATTCAGGTGTTGAGCGCGTTCATCGCTTTATGGACCTGTGCTTCGACGGCGTCGCGCGGGAGGCCGGGCGGGATCGCTTCGGCGACGCGGAAGGTGATGATGCCGGGGCGCTTGATGAACGATCCGCGCGGGCTCAATCGCCCGCTGTCGAGCGCGACGGGCACGACGGGCACGCCGAGCATCTTGTACAATCCGGCAAAGCCCGCGCGCAGCGGCGGCGATTGGCCGTGCGGCACGCGCGTTCCTTCGGCGAACAGGCAGATCGGGCGGCCCTGCGCGATCGCCGCCTTGGCCGCGACGAGCATCGCGCGCAGCGCCTTGGCGCCGGCATCGCGCTCGACCGGGATCAGCCCGTAGTCGCGCGCCACCCGGCCCCAGAAGGGCAGGTCGAGCAGCTCGCGCTTGGTCATCACCGCGGGGCGGGTGAAGAGGCGCGGCAGTTCGATCGTTTCGAACATCGATTCATGCTTGAAGACATAGAGCACCGGCGCATTGGGCAGCGCGCCCTCGATCACCAGACGCTGCCCGAGCAGCCAGCGGCAGCACCAATGGTGCCAGCGCGCCCAAACGCGCGTGATCGGCCCGATGGTCGACGCGACGATCGGAAAGGCGAAGAACGCGGCGAGGACGATGAACACCGAGCCACCGTAAAAGGCGATCGCGAACAGTGTCGATCGCAGCACGGCGATCACCGTGCTCACAGGCCGAGCACCGCGCCGAGGCGGCGCAGGACGTATTTGTTGTATTCTTTCCACAAGGTCGCGAGGCTCGGCGTGCTGCGCACCCCGTCGTCGTAGATCCTGACGTCGGCGGGCAGGACGCGCTCGAGCTCGTAGCGCGCGCGGCGCATGTGCCAGTCGGCGGTGACGAGGCGGATCGACTTGTATTTGCGCCGGACCAGCCAGCGCGACACTTCGAGCGCGTTCGAGCGCGTGTCGCTGGCATCGAAGCCGAGCGAGACGCAGCAGTCGAACACCGCGACGGGCCGGTTATACTCGGCCGCCAGCTCCGACGGCTTGACGTCACGATTGACCCCGGTGATCAACATGCGGCGCGCATCGCCCGCCTCAAGCCGTTCAAGACCCGTCTCAATGCGCCCTGGTCCGCCGGTCGGGACGATGATCGCGTCGGTCTTCATCGGGCCGAGCGGGCGCGGCAGCGTGACCGCGAACGCGGCGAAGCCGAGCAGCCAGACGATGACGACGAGGGAGATGGCTCTACGAATCATGGGGCAGCCTTATCGCCTAACGTCACAGAATGCGATGGAGCGCGCGGGTGATCGTCAGCCGCGCGGTCCAGGTCGCGATGGCAACGCCGGCAATAGGCAGCGCGAGCAGCGCGACATAGTCCCAGACGAAGCCGCGCGACGCGCTGCCGCCCGACAGCAATCCTGCGGCGACGTCGCGGAACTGCCAGCCGACGGTCATGATGACGATGAACGCGGCGAGGAAGCCGACGGTGCAACCAAAGGTCGCATCCATCGCGATGCGGCGCTGGAACAGGCGCGCGATCTGCCGGTCGGTCGAACCGATCAGGTGGAGGATCTCGATCGTCGCATAATGCGTGTTGAGCGCGCCGCGCGTCGCCAGCGTCACCGTCGCCACGGTCGCGACAATCATCATCGCGATCAATGCCGCGGCGAGCCAGGCGAGCGAGCGGATCAGGCGCGACACCGCGCCGAGCCAGGCGGCGTGCGGTTCGACCCCGGCATCGGGCGCGATTCGCGTCACCGCCGCACGCAGCCGGTCGAGGCCGCCGGGATCGTCGGCGACGAGATCGACATCGATCAGCGCGGGGATCGGCAGGTCGGCGGCCATGCCGGCATCGCCCAGCCAGTCGCGCAGCATCGTCTTGAGCTCGGCCTCGTCGACCGTCGTGACGCGTTCGACATAAAGCTGGCCGTCGAGCGCAGCGCGAATGTCGCGAACCTTTTGCGCGCGCGTCGCCGGATTGGGGTCGGCGATCTGGATCGTCACGCGCCCGGCAAGATCATGCCCGACGTCACCCGCCGCGCGGAACAGCGCGAGCCCCGTCGCCGCCGACAGCAAGGTCAGGAACAGCATGATCGCGATGACCCACGGCATCGGACCCGACAGCCGCCCCTCGGGCAGCAGCGCGCGTTCGTGCGCCGGGGCGCGCGCGGGGACCAGCTGGCGCAATATCTGCCGCGCCATCGCCTAGGGCCTCCGCTCGGCGGGCTTGGAGGTCGTTTTGCCGGGCGGGTATTTGAGCATCCCGACCGGATCGGCGATGCGCCCGCGATCGAGCCGCATCAGCTGGATGCCCGGCAGGCTGCTGAGCAAATGGGCGTCATGCGTCGCGATGACGATCGTCGTGCCGAGCTTGTTGAGCGCCTTGAACAGATGCATCAGCCGCGCCGCCATTTCAGGGTCGACGTTGCCGGTCGGTTCGTCGGCGACGAGCATTTCTGGCCGGCCGATCACCGCGCGCGCGATCGCGACACGCTGTTGCTCGCCGCCCGACAGCGTCGCGGGGCGTGCGCTGGCGCGATCGGCAAGCCCGACCCAGGCGAGCATTTCGGTCACCGCGGTCTCGAAATCCTCTTCGGCAACACCCGCGACGCGCAGCGGCAGCGCGATATTGTCGAACACCGAAAGATGCGGGACGAGGCGAAAATCCTGGAAGACGACGCCGATGCGGCGGCGAAACCCGGGCAGCCGGTCGCGCTTCATCGTCACGACGTCCTCGCCGAACAGGCGGATCAGCCCGCGCGACGGCCGCATCGCAAGGTAGAGCAGCTTGAGCAATGACGTCTTGCCCGCACCCGAAGCGCCGGTCAGCATGTAGAAACCGCCGGGCTGGAGCGTGAACGACAGGTCGGACAGCGTCTCGCTGCCGGTGCCATAGCGCAGTCCGACATTCTCGAACCGGACCATGCCAGCCTGCGAAGCGTCGCTGTCATGCGGTCTGGCCACGTCGTCCCCGTATCCGTGGGGGTCGCAATTCGCCCCCGCTCCGCAGGCTTTGCCCCAGCCCGCGTAGGAAATAAAGCCGCATCGCCCAGCCGCTTGGCGCACGAAAAGGCAAGGCGACGCTTGCCACCGCGTGACAGGCGACTAAACCGGCGTTCGCGATGATCCTTTCCTGTCCCTCCTGCCATACCCGCTATGTCGTTCCCGACAGCGCGATCGGTCCACAAGGCCGCTCGGTCCGCTGCGCGTCGTGCAAGCACAGCTGGTTCCAGGCACCCGCCGATAGCGCATCGGCTCCCGCGCCAGCGTCCCAGCCGATGCCCGAGAGCGTCGCCGCCGCGTCGGCGACGATCCCCGAGCCGCCTCCGCCACCGCCACCTAGCGCGTCGGTCTCGATCCCGCGCGATCGCTTTGCCGAACCGCCGCCCGCCGGGCCGCCGTTTCGCGCGCGGCGCAATCCCGCCAGGCTGTGGACGCTCGCCGCGATCGCGTTCGCACTGACGCTGTCAGGGGTTGCTGGTGCGGTCTATGTCTGGGGCCTGCCCGGCTGGGTCGAGGCGCTTGGCGTCACGCCCGCGACCGCCGAGCCCGACCTGCTGATCGAGCTCGCCGAAAACCAGGATCATCGCACGCTGGCCGACAACACGATCTATTTCGCGGCGAGCGGGACGATCGTCAATCCGACCGACCGCGAGCAGAAGGTGCCGCCGATGCTCGCCGAACTTCGCGATGCGCAGGGCCGGATTGTCTATAGCTGGACGATCCGCCCGCCGATCGCGGTGGTGCCGCCTGGCGAACGAGTCAATTTCAACGAAGCCAAGCTCGACATTCCGCGCGCGGCGACCAAGCTGACGGTCAGCTGGGCGCTCGACGGCGGCTGATCACCGCGCCCGCGGACCACGTAAAACCGCCACTCTGGCGACAATCGACATCCGGCATACGCGACGCGCTTGCGCCTGCCAAAACGCTTTGCTAAGCGCGCTCGCCTACCGGATGCCGCGGCGCGCTGCCGCGGTTTTTGTTCGAAATGTGCGGTCGTGGCGGAACTGGTAGACGCGCAACGTTGAGGTCGTTGTGGCCGAAAGGCCGTGGAAGTTCGAGTCTTCTCGACCGCACCAAACAGTCCTAACATACTGTTTTAATTGGTTTTATCTGGAATCTTCGCCTGAAACCGGCGGGGTTCCGGGCCATTCGCCGACGCCAATTTTTGGTTTGCAGTCTGGCGCAGTCTCTGATGGGCCGAGATTTTCGATCTTTGCCTGATCAGTCTCAAGGCTAAGAATTCTGACTGCAATCACGATTTGCAGGCTGGTCGTGATTTCAGGATCAGAAGTGCTGCTTCACATCATCGTGATGGCGAAGCCCTTCAGGTCGATAGGCCGCGCGCCTATCATACTGAGGCACGGTCTTCTGCTCGAAGCGCGCGAGCACGCTTGGATGCAGCGGCGCCTCAGGATGGATTTTCCTGCAGGCAGCTTTCCAGCCAAACCTGAACGGAACCCAACGCGGTAACCACGCGTCGCGGCTGCTCTTCACTTCGTCGTGATGGAGGCCAGCTGGATCAGGATATGTCCTGATCAGTGATTTATTCACCTTAGGGGCCTCTGGAATCGACCCCAGCTCACCCATCATCCAGTCGAGAGCTATGTCAGATAGTCGGGACTCGTTCTCAGGATAGCTGCCGCCGATATCGGAGTGGTTTCCGGCGAACCAAATCGGCTTAAGCCAGGCAAGATCTCCTCGGTCGACACGTTCGACGTCCTTACCGCTTCCCCATCCCACATAAGGAAACTTCTCCCGGTTCTCGTCGATCGAGAGTGCATGTCGGGCATACCCAACGTTGCTATCGAGAAACCGATCGTAATTTTTCAGATTCCAGGCAGCGAAGTGCCAACTGAACTTTCCAGTGCCAGGCGCATTCCGAATGAACTTAAACTGCTTCTTGGTCGCCCATAGCGCCATCACGACCAAGAGGGCTGCCGGGACGTTCGCAATAACCTTCCCAACGGCGCTCCAGTCTCCAACCCAACTCCAAACGGCGAGTCCAACAGCGCACAATGCCAGCGCCGTAAGGATGCGTCTAACGACGACACCACCAAGAGCTGCGACCGTATCGAAAACACCAATGAACGTGGGAGCGACATTGCCTTGCTCCTCGCCGTCTAGACCGCGGCCCGAACAATCATATTTTGCGCGAAACCTGCGGGCCAGCTCTTCACGCTCAAGCTCAAATTTATCGCGCTCGCGCCCAGAGCCATGCTCGTAAACTTTATACACTGCCTCCTCTGCGACCTTGCGCAACTTCAGGCCCGAGGGAGGCAGAGGATCGCCGCTGCCGTCATGCGACGGGACACCGCAGAGGTTGAGGACATTGGCAACGCAACGAGCTGTGTAGGCGCCCCGACTGAAGCCGAAGAGATACACTCGGTCACCAGGCTCGTAGTGGCGCAGGATAGCTTCATAGCAGTCGATGATGTTCTCAGAGATCCCAGTTCCGAACGCGGCCGACAGGATGTTCTTCATCCGACCCCCGCCATCGCCTGACCCCAATCCTGGATCATAGAACGCGACCTGCTGAGCAGGATCGATTTGGCTGGAGAACCCCGGGCGCATTGCTCGATACATCTTATAGATGTTCGAAAGACGTTGATCGGGACGAACACCACCATATTGGCCAGTGCCATCCGAAAATATCAGAATGTTTTTGCCGTCGGCGGCAACAGTGAAAAGTTCGGCTGCTGAATCGATTTCATTCATATGGAGAGGTTAGCTCGAAACCGCCCTCTTGGCGACACGATCAATTCGATAATATTCGGATTATTGATTCAAAATTACCTGCCGATCTTCGTTCCTGCTGACGGGACCTTCAATTGTCGTTGTCTCCTCAACTCCTGCACGCAGTCGCGTGCGAACTAATCCAATTTTGCTCGGCGGCGAATTATGGGATCCGTAAGCCACGGAAAAACCGCGACAATTTACGCCCAAATTATGCGTTGTTGCCGATGCACCAACAAATGTGGAGTCTTCTCAACTGCACCAAACAGTCCTTGTCTCCATGCTCATTACGAATGAGCGCAGAGCTTCAGCCGGAAACGGCGCAGTTCTGCGGGAGGCTTGCGGCACGATCATTAATTTGCAGTCAGAGACGCGAGCCGCTGAGAAAAAACTGGCATGAAAAAAGGCGCCTGTCTCAGGCGCCGAAATTTTGACTGCAATCCGTTAATGGCGCTATTTGAAGCCGAGCTGCATTCGCTGCCCTTCCCACGCCAGCGGCAAGGTCACCTTCGATAAAGATTTGGCAGTCAGACCTGTTGGCTGTCGGCCTTCAACAATTGCCTTAACGATGTCGGGCGCGAGGCAGGATAGCTTGGCCAGATTGCCTAGCCTCGTGCGGCACCTGCCGTTATCGCTGGCAAGGCTCGCGAGCGACTTATCGGGGTTCGTTTCCACTAGCCTCCTGGCTTCAAGAGCCTCGGCGACCAGAGCGATGAGCTTGTCATCCCTTTGTGCCGGCGCGATTCTCGAAGATTCTTTCCCGGGAATGATCAGCCTAAGCTGATGACCACGTCTGACGCGGATGGCGGGGACTGTGATCGACAATTGCGTCTCGGCGACCAACGCTAACTCAAGTTGGCGACCAATCGCCGTTCCGCACATCGCAACCTCCACGCGATCCTCGTGGAGATCTACACGTTGTACAATTTGCTCCAGAAGCGAGGCTCGGTCGTTGAACTTGCCGTTTAACAGCTGCTCCACCAGCAGGTTGGCATTTCCCCGGACTCGCTCGAAATCAGCAACTTCAAAGTCACCGCCCTTTAACAGTTCGAGGACGAACCGTTTGTCGCTCATCCGCCTCGCACACTGGTCGCAGACCAGTTGCTCGAGATCATGCGCGCTAACACGCCATGCCGCGGATCCATCGACCTCTTCCGGCCTTGTCACATAGTAGCGATAGCGTTTGCTTCCTCGCTGCGCATGACTCGGGGTCATTGCCCTCCCTGCTCCGTCGAAGACCTTGCCGATCAACAGACTTGGATGCTGACGCATGCGGCGCCGTGAGGACCCGCAGGCGTTGCTGGCAAGGCGCTCCTGCACCGCATTCCAAAGCTTCTCGTCTATGATTGCCTCATGTTCACCATCATAAACATTGTCCTTGTGGACGATCATACCGCGATAGATTCGGTTTGAGAGAAGGTGATAAAGCGTGCCGCGACGGAAGACGCATCCACCTTTGTGCGGTCCGCTCGCGCGGCGCTGAACCTTGGTGCGATACCCCTGCTTGTTCAATTCCTTGACAAGGAGCGGTACGGTGCCAAGCGCAATGTATCGGCGCATGATATGGCGAACTTGCTCGGCTCCGGGTTCATTCACGACCAGCTTACGATCCTGAACCTCGTATCCTAGAGGCAAGGGCCCGCCCATCCACATGCCTTTCTTCTTTGAGGCCGCGATCTTGTCTCTGATCCGTTCGCCGGTGACTTCGCGTTCGAACTGCGCAAAGCTCAGCAACATATTGAGCGTTAGCCGGCCCATGCTGGTGGTCGTGTTAAAGCTCTGGGTGATGCTGACGAAGCTGGCGCCCGCATTGTCCATCACCTCGACGATCTTAGAAAAGTCGGCGAGGCTGCGTGTGAGCCGATCGATCTTGTAGAGTAGCACGATATCGATCTGGCCTGCCTTGATATCGACAAGCAGCTGCTTGAGGCCGGGTCGCTCCATGTTGCCGCCCGAGAACCCACCGTCATCATAGCGGGCACCGAGCACCACCCAGCCTTCGTGTTGCTGGCTCAACGCATAGGCGGCACAGGCCTCATACTGGGCATCGAGAGAATTAAACTCCTGCTCGAGCCCATCCTCGGTCGATTTGCGGGTGTAGATCGCGCAGCGCAAGACCTTATCGGCCATTGGCTGTCACCCCGAAAAAGCGAGGCCCCGACCAGTGCGCACCGGTGACATGACGAGCTATCTCGCTCAGCGATCGCCAGGTGCGATTGTCATGGGCAAAACCATCGTCCAGCACATCGACGCTAACCGTCTTGCCGTTCCACTCGCGCACTAGCCGTGTGCCCGGTGTTAGGTTCTTGCTGGGTCGATGGGGCACGGCATCTGTGCTCCCACTCGCTATACGCTGAAGCTCGCGTGCGACGAGCGCAGGCAAGGCACCGTGTCTGCGCTCCTGCAATCGCTGCGCGAGCAAGGAACGAAGGAGCGAGGGCGGCACTCTTGATGCCATCCCCTCCCCCAGCTGCTCCCATCGTCCGCGCAGCTGAGCTGCAGACATGCCGGGCACCGCGGCCAAATCGTCGTCGAGCCTGCTCATTGGCTAGCCGCATCACAAATCGCATAGCGGCTGGTACCGCCAATTGCTGATCGCTCGATCGCATGGCCCTTCTTCTTCAGGCCAGTCAGCGATGCCCGCACCGTATGCTTCTGCCAGCCGGTCGCCTTGATGAGTTGAGCCAGCGTAGCGCCATCTTTCCGCTTGAGCAGAGCGACGACCTTACCGATCTTGGTATCGCGAGTTGGCTTTTTGGCCGGTGCTTTCGAAGCATCGGTGTTCGTGGTCATGGGTGCTCTCCTTGATCGGAGTGACACCGCGTCGCTCCCACCACCCAAGGCCCCGATCCACTTATGGCGTCGGGGCGGCGATATGATCAAGGGCCGCAGCTCAGTGACGACACCAATGCTCAGCTTCGCGGCGAAGTCGAATGGAATGTGGGAGCGAAAAGCTGCCTGTGGACTTCTGTGCCAGCCGGCGGCTTCGTGACGCCATGGACCCGGACACTTCCGACTTGATCGCTCAATTATGCACCCGTGCCGGAATCCTCTTGGAAGATGCTAGTCCGGTCGCACTTACGATGGGTCGCAGATCTTCAGAGGAAACTCGCAAGCAGCTTGATGATCTGGCCTGCGCGGTTGAAAGGATTTCCAGGTTGATCAGCGCGGCTCAAGCGCTGATCGAATGACCGCAAAGCGCCCAATATCGGTCGTTCAAGTACGCGCGAACTTGTCCTGAGAGCTGCTGCTCGTCCATGCTGACGCCTGCGGAAGGTGTGCCCCCGCTACATCAGCGGTTCGCCGGTTGAGTCGCGCGCGCCGAAATCGCCGCCTTATCAACATGGCTCTTGGCATCTCGGCATTGCCCGGCACCTTGCGCCGCAAGGGGCCATTAATATGCGTCATGCTCGAAGTCGTCGTATCTCATGTCTCTGATGCTGCAGACGAGGCGATCGCGGCAGAGCTTGGGCATAGGGTGCTTGGCGTATGGGTTGAGATAGAGCGCGTGGTTCCGCGACTTATCTGAGGGCTTCTGCCAGGCATCGACGAACATAACTCCGGACAGCAGCTTCGATGCAGCCGCCCGCGTGACTCCAAGTAGCTTGGAGCGGTCCGACCGAAACTGCATGAAAGTGCGGCGCGCGAAGCTTCGCATGAAGTGCTCAGTGTCGTTGCAAAAGTTGTTTGAGAGCCGGAACCCGCCCAGCCACGGATGGATCACAAATACTAGGATGAACGGCTTGCGGCGGACAAATTGCTTGGCAAATTTGAACGCGTAGTGAGCATGGTTCTTCGCAAACTCGTACGGGTTGGCAGTATTGGTGACGAACTGAACGCGGCGCTTATGATCTAGTCTGATTTCGAGGGCATTGCGGGTCGCCTTCTGCTTACTCGTCAGCTCAGCTACGAGCGCCTTAAAATCTTTGCCTAGTAGATCCGACAGGACGTTAACGCCGACGTCGACGCTGCCGCCGATCGACACGAAGTTGGATGTGAAGATGGGAGTCAGCTTCCTGCGGAGCTCCTCGGCTAGATACTCGTGCAGGCCGAACGACTTCACGTCGAAGTAGACTGGGGTGCTGATCTCCAACACGCCGTCGAGGTCGGAGCCGTTTGGATTTAGGATTGCCGTTCCACGCATAGGGACCTGCATCCTGTATGAGATATCGGAATCAAGGAGCAGACCGTAGGCGGCGATTTCCGAGAAGGCGCCGTATGTGTTGCGGCTTGTAAGGTCGACCAGCAGCTTCTCTATCTGCCGCAAAGGAACCCCTCTGTTGGCCATCATGTCGGCCCATCGCGCGATCGAGGTGTTGTGGTCCTCGCACCCACTCAGGTTGTAAGCGACGGCATTGACTGCTTGGTTTGTCGCGTGGTCCCAATAGTCCTCGTCGGCCGGCACCGGCAGCCCGGCTATGGTGCTGCTGCGTCCAGCTAGGTCCTTCCACCATTCATATCGCGTCCCTGTCATCAAATTCCCCCTTACACCCCGTTCGGTGGTGGTCAGCTACGCGCCCCGATTTCGGTTGTTCGTGCGTGTGCGACTTTCTCCCGAAAGCTGCCCTTTGGTGAGCTTACAATCCTAAGACAGGGCCACTGGCCCGGCTACTGGCGGGTTATCCCAGTTTGTCAGGCGAACGGTGGTCGAGATTTAATTAACTGACAAAGTGAGCTTCAATTCAAAAGGTTAGATTGCATAGGAAAGAAGCCAAAACGCCCTCTACCTTCTTCCCCTGTAAACACGACACGATTCATATTTGCAGCTTCGGCTTCTGGCGGATCTGCGTTCTCCAAAATGATGATCTGTGCTTTCCCATTTAGGGATATCAGATGTCTATAGAAGCTCTCTTGTAGCGTCGTTGCTTTCAGCAGCTTCTCATCGTCATCAAGTTCGCCATATTTGGGATTATGCATTGGCTCGCGATAAGTGAGCAAAGGTGTGTCGAGAACAAGCAGTCCTGGATGAGGGAGCCCCTTTTCTTGGCAGAAGAGGAGCAAGGCAAGTTTTGATGCTGTGTGCAGAATAGCTCTAACACCTTTTCCGTTCGCCGACCGAGCCTTCCCATTGATTTGGATATCCTGCCGCTCGGAATCGAAGGAAACGATCGGAGAATTCGGGAAATTCCATGCCTCTAGGACCTCTTGGACCTTCTGGGCAAACGCGTGCCCAGTCGGCCCATCTATGCCGGTCCTCAACTTGTCATCGCCACGACCGCGCGGAACTTTCTCAGAGAATTCGGATAGCCTCACGGCCAGCCTATCCCTTTGCTTATACAATCTCAGCTTCTCGACAACGTCGTCCCTTACGCATGTGAGTTCTTCATACTCTTCGCGAATCCTCGCTTCTTTCGGCAATTGAGCAACGATCTCGTGCTCAATTGCCAAAAATTTCTGTCTCAGATGTTCGATCTCTCGGTCGAGGAACGACTGCTCTTCCTTCAACTCGGCCATAGTCTCCAAGAGCTGTCCCCGTTCGTTCCGAATCTTTTTCTGTTCAGCAAGGGCCGCTGTTCTGGCTAGCTCAATTTCATCTTGACCATGGGAATGCGAGTCGGCGTCGATCTCAGACCCACAGAGCGGACACGGACGCCCAACTCGCGCGAGGAGAATGCTTCCCCCCTCATCAACCGCCTCCAATCGGTCAAGGTCGGACAGATAGACGCGGTCCAGCTGAAGAAATCTCTCAATGGTCAGGCCGACTTCTTTACCTTGATCACGCGACTGGAGGATTGCGCCGCTGGTTTCTCGCCTCGCGCTCGTCATCTTGTCCAGATTTTCTTGCCGTTGACGGATTTGGGTTTGAAACTCGCTTAACCGAGTCTCAAGCTTGCCAAGCTGATCATCCAAATTTTCTCTATTTGAAGGAATCTCGCCCAGACTTTCATCGATCTCGGCGATCATCTCCTCGACGAGATCATACTTTCCTTCTTGCTGCGCCTTCCGAACCTTCTGCGGCTGCACTGGGACAACGGCTCTATCGTCCTGCCCAGTCAGCATCAAACGCAACCCGTTCTTCTCTGCGGTTGCTAGGTTTCTGTCGCCTGTGAGGAATGGACTTAACTCAGCAATGATCGCCTCTTCGTCAGCGAAGAGGTAAGGCGCGAGAACTCGGATGGTGAAACTCAGATGCGCCCCATCTTCGTTCCTCACGACTTTCTTGCCGTCCAGACCAATCTCCTCCAGCAGAAGAGTCGAGATGTTCGACGAATTTCGAACATCATAAGTTGGCTGAATTCTCACTCCCAGATCGTCGGACGGCTTTGCGGAGTGAAGGCCATCGAAAAGCTGAAACGCACCACCGGAGGCGGCTCGATATAGAGTGCAATCGCCCCGCTGCGGCAGCGTCAGGCCCATCAAGACTGCGTCATATCCTCGCCGTTCCTCAATTTCGGGCAACGGACTTTGCCCTCCGAACATGAAGTTCAACAACTTTGCGGTGAAAGACTTGCCAGTGTTTGATGCACCAAAAATGACGTTTACACCGTCGTCAAAGTCCACGCGCACCGACTCAAGCGATGGTCCTGTAAGTCCGATAAACCGTATGATTATTCGCTTATCAGTCACAGGGAAGCACTCGTGGCATGTTCATTTGTACGGAATTCGGCCGTCCATCTCCCGATGCGATCGGCGAAGATTTCTTCTACCTCAGCGTGGTTGAAATTTCGAAAGGTTTTCGACACCCAATCCGCCCTCGCCTTCAAATTTTGATTGTATGGTGAAGTCAGTAGGTCGATTATTGCAGGTGCTTCATCACCAGGCAGATAGTTCAATCCATCATGATAGTCCGCGACAACAAGGTGTAGTTTTCTCAGCAGCGCAATGCTCTGTTCAACCAGGCGCCGACGAACTAGCATTTCTCCAACACTAGCTTCGAAATCCGGATGGAGGCTCTCTGGACCCTCCATATCGCTGGTATGAACCACCAGGTAGTCGAACCAGGTTAGCTCATCCAAACTGCACTTTCGAGGATGTAATGCCTCCAGCACAATCAGGGCGCGCAAGCCGGTTTCAACGGTAGAGTTAAAGGGGCTGTTCAGGCCTGCCTTTGTCACTTCCATGACAACACCCCGTCATTTGCGAAATGGTGGCAAGTCCCCTGCCGAACCGGAACGCGAGCATATTTGTTCAAGACACCGGTAACTGAGACCAAAGCGGCTCGCTCCATCACCGCATCCACCTTTGCCAAAGCATCCGCATGCGCTGCGTTGAAGGTTTCGATCACTGAGTGATAAACGTCATCTTCGAAGGACCGAAGAACGTCCTCAGGAGTGTTATCTCGATAGTATCGCTGGAAGCGAGCGGCCTCAAAAAACCGTGTGCGCTGATCCTTCAAGCGCCGACCATATGCGCTGCATTCCAGTGCAGCTGTTGCATCCGCGTAAGGCATTCCACGCCTTTGACCATACGCTGCAACCAATTGCTCCAGGTATTGCGCCTCCTCGGGTTGAATTTTCTCAGGGGTCGAACCCGGTGGTGGAGCACCTGGATCCGCTCCAAACCAATCCACCAATACGGGCTTCATGGATGCGTCACTCGCCAATCTATTGGCGTCCAGGCTATCAACATGCGTGAAATCAAAGCTGTCAATCGTGAACTCCAAGGCAGGGTCCAACTTGACAACTACGCCGTCAGAGATGTGGTTGCTACACACTGTATCCCAATCTTCCTTAAGGGCTGCGGCAAGCTCCGTGGGGTGGGTAAGCAGATCATTCGCTGGACGCGTAATACCTCGAGGAGCAACGAACGTGTAATTTGCAGGAAGACTAAAGTGACCTTGACCACTGTGGTAAAAGATCTTGGCAAGTTCGCGAAGCATGCCCGGCCTTGTGAGAGAGCGCTTCAGCTGCTTGCACTGGAAGTTGTCCCAATCTCCTTCCAGCCTTGAGGCCGTTTGGTAGCCGACAACATCCCTGCCCATGTCTCCCGCACCGGCGAATATCTCGCTACTATGATACTTCGATTGTTTGTGCCCGACCCAATCATCGATCAGCCGTTCGAGATCGTCGTCATCGAGCGTGTAGATCTTTCTTGCATAGTTGGGTTTCATGTTCTCATTCGGCCGAAAGGATGTCCTTGGTTTCAACAGTAGCCGATATTCAACTCGAAGCAATTGCGTAAAGAAATTAGACAATTGAGCAATCCCCGAGTTAAATGCGGGGATTGCTGACATGCCACGCGCGCTCCGACACAGCTTTCGCCTCTAATTGCCGCATTGTAGCCCCGCAGCTAGGACAGGATCTCATAAGCTGATGGGACGGTCACCGGTTTACTCTGATCACATTACGCTGCCGGCTTGAGAACCGAAAATCCACTTCGCCGCATTTTCTGACGAAAGCGGGAAGTCTGCTTCAGGCCCAAACTCCCGCATTTCCGCCAACCGCCCGACATCTCGTCGTTCAACCCCTAGGCCGACGCCCAGAGAATTGCCCTCAACTTCTCAAACCGGTTGGCCCGCATCCATCCATTCGCGCATCGCCGCCAAAATCAAATTGGTCGGATATTCCTTGATGTCGTCGTCGGAAGCCCCGTTTGAAAGCTCGCGTTCATAATGCCATTCCTGAAAGGCGATGTACTTGCCTTGGATCCTAGCTGCTCCAATCGGATCGGCCCCTGCCTTATCCACCAGCCAGTCCCGCACCCGCCGAACCGCTTTCTGAAAATCTCCACCGTGCACCTGAATATCCCAGCCGGCGATGTCGGACAGCGCCTTCTGGTAATCGTACCGGGTGGTCTCAAGAATCAGGATGACCTTATCCGCCGGCGGCCCATGGCCTGCGCGACGAAAGCCGTGATCGATCCCCAACTCGAACGGCATGTTCATTCGAGCATATTCGCCCTCTGAGGAAGATTTGCATCGGCTCAGGTCATGGATGCCGTATTTTGATACCTCGATAAGTTCGATAATCCGGTCCAGCCGATTGGCGGCATTGTCGGTATTTTCCGGGGCAAGCCGAGGGTGATACCCAAGGAGGATCACGCAAAATGCTATAGCTTGGAGGATCGGCGCGTAATCTTCGTCAAATGGACAGTTGATGAAAACTGATCGTTCAAAAGGGATCGGCACGCCTAGCCTTTCGGCGGATGCGGATCGTTGCCGTACGAATTGCGCTCACGAATCCGTCCGTCACGACCGTGGATATAGAGTTCGGTCTTTTGATTCTGGGCTACCTTGGTTGCAGCTTTGATGGCCTCCGCCTGCGTAGCGTGCGTACTGCTGGCCTTGGATGCGCCCGCTTTCTTCACGCTCCATCCTCCCTTGTTCGGGACTACATGCTGACCTTTCTTGGACATTCTGACCTCCATTAGCGACCGAGTTGAAAATAAAGACGGCAATAGGATATTCTCAAATCCTCGCACCCCTTCGAGTCCCTTCCATCCCAGATCACATTCTGACGCGTAGGTTTGGAACATGCCCCATTTGTAAATTTAGGCCAATAGCTGTTCCATGCGAGATGAAGCAGTTAGTCGGGCGAGCCAAAGCCCGAAGCGTAGCGATATCGCTATCGCGATGGGCCGCTCAGAAGCGTACAGTCCGCAACCGGCCTAGAAACAGACTTTCATTCTGCTTGAGCAGAATACCACGAAGTAGTTCGTCACATATCAAGACGACCCGGGCGAAATCGCGATTCACCAAGGCGGGGCCCGGCGAGGTTGACATGCATGGCGATTGAAGGCCCACTCTATTGACAAACCGGTCAAATTAATCCGGTTTGATCAGTCTCTCCATACCCACCGAAATTTCGCAGCCAAGGATGAAATTGTGTCCGCCACCGACCAGCCACCTAATCGACCTTTTAACTGGTGGAAACTTGGTGCCTTCCTCTTGTTTGGCTTAATCGTAATTAACAGCCTTTCCGATGAGGATAGCAATACGAACTCAGACTCTACGGATTTGAATGCTGAACCTGACTATATTGGCTTACCTGATGAAACCGGCCTTAGCACGCCCGTACAAAGCCAAATCATCAAGGCGGCCAGGCACGCTGAGAGGGCCTATGGTGCCTTGGGGGATGACGGTGCCAGCTATTATAGTGAGCTCTGTTATGAATCACTAAATCGCTCATTCGCTCCGGCAGAACTCGATCGTTGTTATGCTTTCGACTTATTCGCAAATAGACTTATCGAGAATGCCGGAAAATCAGTTGGCCCAAAAATGTCTAAGTGGGCCGTACGCTCGCGATGGGATAGCGCGGGCATTCTATCAGATCTAGATTCTGACGACCTCGAGACCCGTCGGATAGCAATTGAAGCTGCCACTTCGAGAATCCGAGTATCGCCGGAGCTCCCTCCGGCTATCCGTAGGCTCCAAGAACAGTCTGCTCCTTCAACGGATGTTGACGAGAATGATGCTTCTAGGAGTGCTGAAGGTCTCCCATCAGACGAAAGCCTGATCGACACTGGCGGTGAGGATGCAGTCTCACTGGACGGATGATCTTGTATCGAATTCGAGCATAGACAGAAATGCGACCAAGTCGCGCACATCGGTATCCGATAAAGCCGACGGTAGTATTTCTCGGGAAGCTGGGCCAAGCCGCGCATAAAGATTAGCACGCTCACCGATTGACATTTTCCTGGTTTCGGCAAGCCTCAATGGATCGAAATGCGCAATGATGGCATCCTCCAATCGGGGCAGCGAGCCCGAATGAGAATACGGTGAGGTTTTAGTCACATTGTGGAGCGGGGGCGTACGAAAAAGAAACCGATCTGCTGGGTCCTGAGTTACGTTGTAGCGACCTTCATCGATTCCGAAGCCATTTTTACCGAAGCCGGCCTGGGGCATGGCAACCGCATGAAATTTGAGGTCGGAAAAATAAGGGCCATTGTGACAGCTCGAGCATTTGCCTCGGCCATAAAAGACAATGCCCCCTGCCAACTCAGCTTTGCTGATTGCACCATCTTTGAAGACGAAGTTTTCCAGACGGGTCGGTTGGATACGAAACTCGTCCCGTATAAATGAGGCAAGTGCATCCGCGACTTCCGCAAAGGTAATTTCGCCGCGGGTAGTTTTATACGCATTAGCTAATTTCGGTCCAATTTTTGAATCTTCTGCAAAGCGGGTCGCCAATGCTGACTGGATACTATCAGCAGCAGAAACGTCTTCCGATACAAATGTTGACCTGATTTGCGAAGTGTCGGCTACCATCTCTCGCAATTCTACTGACGGTAAATGAATAGCAACGAGGAGGGGATCGCTTGACGGTGCATATTTGCCAAACTGGCTTATAACTTGCCCATTTTGGCTGGCAACTTTGCCGTCCCAGAAAAATGTGTTGAACCCCTTTCCTCCCCTCCCCCAAAAGGGGAGTGTGTTGCGAGGCAGGATGCTCCCGCCAGAATTCATTCGAGCGACACCCTCACCCTTGCCTCCTACTCCAATCGCGTTTGGCAGGCCGTCCGCCGATCCAAATTTTTCCAGGTGACAGGAACTACAGCTGATAGACCCGTTTACGCTCATCAAATTAGACGAAAAAATGAGCCGGCCGGCCTCGCGGCGATCAGGATCAACAGCTATTCGGAGGGCTGAAGCACGAACTATGCCGTTGGCGGTGGCGATCTTACGCAGCACCCGCATCCGCATTTCGTCGGTAGCGGGTTCAGTTATTTTAGAGCGCGCAATCCCGTCTTCCGACGTTCGCTGGCACGACGCTAGAACTGATACAAAGAGAAGCGCTAAAGAGAACGCAAAAGTGACCTCAGAACCGTATTTCATGAGTCTTCACCACCTCACTGAGATCAGAGGCTCGTTCTTCGACCGCATTTAGCCGCATTAAAGCAAGCTCATTTTCCCTGAGTCCCCACTGCATCAACCATTTCTGATACAAATCATAATCCTGGCACACGATCAGCCCCACTTCGGCCGAAGATACTGCTTTGCTTGCCTCCGCTCCTGGATTCAGCGATATCCCTCTTTTAGCTTGGTAGTGCACGCGCATCGCGCCATCGCAGTCTTCAACAAGTTTGCCGTACCTCTCTTGGTGGTAAGCCATCACAGCCTCTCGCCAAAGCGGTAAGGCACACCAAGCCGTCGCGACACCGATCAGGAGCGCGATCGCGTGAGTGGCTATCTTATTCCGCGACAACTCTAAGCGCATCGAGAACTTCCGGCGTGATGGTACCCGTTACCTTGAAGCTGAAATCGGTTTGAAAGCGCGTGAGGGCGGACCGCGTCTTCGGACCAACCAATCCATCTAGTGCGCCATCATAATAACCATAGGCCATCAATCCTATTTGAACTTTGCGTACAACTTCGATGATGTCAGAGCGAGATGGTGTATACACTGCTGACCCTGTTGGTGTGGCAAAGAATGACTGGGGCGCAGTCGCTGGCGATGAGGGCAATACAGAAGACGGCGGATTGCTGCGCTCGTTTCGAGATGGAGGCGTGGGTGCTGGCTCAGGCGTGGGTGCTGGCGTTACGCGAGGGCGGGGCGGAGAAGGTGCCGGCGCAGGCGCACGCGACCTCCCACTCGTTCCCGACCGATGGCTGCTATGAGACGCATGGCTTGCATGAGACCTGTGCTGAGCAAGGATGAAGCGATGGTCTTGGGCAAATTTACGGACTTGAGCGTCTTCATCATCGCCATCCGGCCCGGCAGTGCCAAAACCTAATTGATAAGAGGCTTGGGTAGATTGGACTGGCATGATGCCAGCGGCGACCAAAGTCGAGATCAGAAAACGCGATTTTTTCATAACGGCGTCACCTCGTCGACTAGCTTATCAGGATGCCATTCAAAAAAACCCGAGCAGTCTCTTTTGGCCCGGCACGACACACAGGATTTACCAAAGCGCTGTTTCCAGTCTGAAATCGAAGCAACGGCGAACGACCGGTAGTGCTGCGGTATGTGGCATAAGGGCAAATTGAAAATCTTGGTAGCGATGCCGTGCAATTGTGCCCAGTCGATCGCTGCAGCCAAGTCGGAGAAATCCGTGTTCAGATCTGCATAAAGGTCATCCCATCGGTTCTTCGCAAATCCGATGTTTTCCAGGCCCATCAAGGACCATTGTTCGATGTGTGGCAGATTGCGCGCAATGAAGCGGGATAATGGCGAAAGGCCGGGCACCGTAGTAGCCGTCAACACGGTCCTGAGTTCGATTCTGGCGGCGGCCAGAAGGAGATGCTCGAATGAACTGATCAGCCGCTCGTACGCTCCTGGCTTGGCTACCACGGTATCGTGAACGACCGGGTCGCTCGAATATAGTGGGATGCCCCACACGACATTTCGATAAACAGGATCACAAAGCCGCAAAATGTGATGCTGCTCGAAATGTTGCGCGTTGGAAAGAATGTGAAAGGAGAGATCGCTGCGCTCACGCAGGACTGATTCAATCATCCCTAGCAACGCGTCCATATGGAGAGTGGGCTCTCCGCCGGAAATACCGATCACCATACCGGCCGGAGCAAGAAGGCATGCCTCTTCGAACAATTTGAACCGGTCGAGATGTGTCTTTTTCGGTGGCTGCGAACACATCACGCACAGCTGATCGCACTGTTCCGTCACCAACAATGTGTTGTGCTTCGAGGTCGCCCTGATCACCCGGTCAGCTCGCCCGTTTTCCGGGTCGACGAGCATAATGTCGCCTTCGATGTTCTCGCCATTATGGACGATCTCTAAAAGGCCGTGGTCGCCGCACCATAAGCTGCGGCTTTCGCTTTGCGACCGGCAAACGAAATCTGCTGGCCCACTCCCTACTTCACGCGTCAACCTGGCGACGAAGGGCTCGGGCTCATCACTTTGGATCTCGAAATTGAGCGGGATCATGCCGCCGACTCCATCGCAGGCAGGTCGCTACCCAAACCTAGCCAACGCCCAAGCGAGTATCGAACGGCAGGGTCCTTAGAATGTATCATTTTGAAGGCGAGATCGAATAACGACAGGTGCCGCCGGCAAAATTCGGTTTCTTCCTTCGGCGTGTCGATCGTGCCGTAGCGCGAAATGTCGTCGATAATGTCCCGCCCGCAATATGGCTTGTACGCGCACTTCTCGCAGGTTGGATCGCCATCGTTAGTCGATGCAGCTTCCAGAGCCGCTCTCGCGTCGCTGTCCCATCCTTCTGCGACATTCCCAATTGAGAGATCGATCACGCCCGATCGAGTCAGCATACGCGCTTCATCTGTAGGATAAGCCATCCCGTCATAATCAATAACGATATAATCTCGGCCAACTGGATTGGGATTGCGTAGGTCAACATGACGGTCCGCCCCTGGTTGGAATATCCGCCTTAGAATGAGTGAGAAATACGTCTCCTCCAGCACTTTCGTCCGGTCCAGAAAGTTACGTTCGATCAGGCGGTCGATGAAGCGTTCGTGATAGGCAGACCAGCTGCCATCGGTCTGGCGAGCCGAGGCGTGTCTCTTGCGAGCAAATCCCTGAAAATTGATGGGCCTTAGATACAGCGAGTGAAGACCAAGCGAGGAATAGGCGTCAATAAGAGCGTCGGGGTCGGGAAGCGCCTGGGGATTAATAGTGGGCAGCGCTGATATCTTGCCCGGGCCGTAGCGGTCGATGAGCCAATTTAGATTCTTGTGAAACTCTCGGGCGCGGACCGCGTCACCCTGCCGCTGCTTGGAATGCAATTCTTCTGGCCCATCAAGCGACGTGCTGATCAAGACATCGGGCCGGTCGAAAATAGCTAAAATACCGTCATTGATGATCTGGAGGTTGGTGCAAATGACGAATGAAGCGGTCGTCGCCGGAGGAACGGCATTTATGACCGCCTCGATGAGGTCCGGTCTGAGCGATGGCTCCCCGCCCTGAAACTCAATCTTGATCGACGCCGAACTTAAGCTTGAGACGAGTGATAACACCGCCGCAAGAGTGCCATCGTCCCAGTCGTGACCCGATGCACCGATCGCAGCACGCGATACCTGGCAGTAGCTACAGGCTAAATTGCAGCGCAAAGTTGGCACTAATATCAGATAGTCGAGAGGCCCTGCTCTGGTACGCCGTTTGGCGGCCTCAAAGGTTTGGGCGAGTTTGCTTAGCCGGTTTTCGGGAATTAAAGCAGTCTTGATAGCATCCGGGAGTTTGAACGAAGGGTCCGATTGGCTTTGACTGCCTGAGCTCTCCAGCATCGCAAAGCGGCCCGCCTCATTCGTTACCAGCGTATGGTCGCCAACCTCGCGAAAGCGAATTCCGGCAGGGTGTGCGGATTGGATCGCATCACATGATAGATCGCTAGTGGCGACGCTGATTGATCTACCTATAGCCACATCATCTCCCCCAGCCCGTAAGAGGGTCGAAATACCCAAGAAAGTCAAGGCCGCCAAGCCATGCATCAGTTCCGATGTTGATCGGAACGATGTTCTATAATTGATGCCAGTCCTAGCGATTGATGTCGTCTACCTAACGGCGATAACACCTTCGCTTAGCGTCTCCCGTTGCACCATATTTTCTCCGGGAAACCTTGTCGTGTGATAATGCATCTATCCGTCCTGAAGATCTAAAATTCGAACGATATGCTTGCCGAGGGAAGGAAATATCCTCGGGTGCTTTCGGCAGTCGGATCGTTCGACCACTGACGCTGAAATTGACCCGCTATTTCTAGCGACACGTCGCCCCAGTCTTCGACCAAACTGCTCAAATCCACCCCCGCGGTTACGCGAAGGCGTTGGTCTTGTCGATCGTCGCCCATGGGGGTCAGCGCAGACTGATAGAATGAAAAATCGCCTTGCCCCTTGGCGAAGAAGCGAACTCGACGAATGATAGGGGAATAAACACTCAATTTAACCTGCGGGACGAGCTTTTCCTTATCTGGATTGGACGACCAGATACGCGCGATCTGCCCGGAAGCCTCCCAGTACCAACCAGGCGTATTGGTTGCCGCCCCAACCTCTTCGGCCGACCCATTCATCGCTCGATCCGCCATGATAGTTACGACATCTCGGTAGCGCAGCCCCACGCCTACCTCGTTGTCCTCGCGTTGCCGCTTTTTAAGCAAGCCATCGTGCAGGCTAGAATACTGATAATAAGCATATGGCCGGATCGCATCGCTAACTGCAGTCGCGCTTTTTGTCGGGTCAGACGCGAGTGTAAGCTCACGTAGCGGCAAATATGCATCGCCTATCGTTATGCGCCCGAAATATGTGCTCGCTGGATCGGCGCCTTTCACCAAACCGGGGCTGTCAGTTATCCCAAAGGAGAACTGCAGCGGAACCAGGCCGTTACTCGATTTGCGCTTGAAGGCAATCTTAGCTCCCAGTTCGCTTTCGTCGACAAGATCAGGGTCGGCATCGAGTGGCAGGTTTTTCCCGAGCCGAATGCCAAGATCGAACGTGCCCTTCGCAGTCCAGCCTTTGACGCTTCCTTTATCCTGAGCGAGGACAGGCTGGGCGAACATGCAGAGCGCAACTACGCCAAAAACGGTGATTTTCATCATAGCTTCTTCTCCCTGTTGATGCTTGTCCGAGCTACCCTTTCCTTACGTCAACGGCCTGTTTCCAATCAGATAGACTCGCGCCATTTCTGACGCTTCGAACAGTCAGCAGTTGCCATCGACTGCACCCCCACATCATCTCGGATTTTCCAGTGGGAGGTTCTTCGGCTGATAATTGGCCAAGGCTTTTTGCCGCTGTTTCACCGATGGGTGGACGTTATCCGCTTCATCAATCCGACGAGGTTCTGCGAACGGGAAATAAAGTCCCAACAATCCGGGCCGTGGCCATTCTCGGTATTTTGTTAGCTTCGGCAGAATCTCCAAGACCCACCAAGCGCCGCGTAGCGATCGATGGGCTTTGGCGCTTGGGTCGGGCTTCACATATTGGTGGGTGCCGCCCTTCCGCTGGCGACCCCGAGCCAAGTGATTGAGCATGGCCGTATTGATGTGCAGGCCCTTGGCCTTGGATTCTTCAGCCATCCATACCAGCGGGAATTTCGAAAGACCGCTTTCCTCTTCAGGATAGCCTCCTCCCACATCGGAGTGAACGCCGGCGAACCACATTTCGACAGCATCCTGATCGGGAGGTGGAGACTTGCTGAAAGGGTTTTTGATGTACTTCTGACCCATCTTCCAATGAGCGGGACGAAACATGCGCCGTCGTTCGTCGATAGCCAGCGCATGCCGCAGGGATTTCACGGACGGATTAGTACTCGTGTAGGGAAGGGTTTCTAGGCTTGGGATCCACGCCCGATCAGGCCGCGGCACCAAGACCGAGGCGACCGTGTCCCATACGCCTATAAACTCGATCTCGGCTTTGCGAGCAGCGCTGACCCGTGAAAAGTGCCAGGCAATAGATAGGTCGTCGCTATCACTTGCTCGCTTGTACGCGCCTAACGCGTAGTCGCACATGTTGAGTTGATCGGGTCGCAAGAGCCCGATCATATGGATCATCCCACCAAGGACGCGCGCCGTCCACGCGCCGCGGCTAAACCCGAAAAGCCAGATCTTATCGCCCGTCTGCCATCTCTCACATAGCCAGCTATATGCCTCGAGCACGTTTTCATCGAGACCGTAGCCAAAGGCCAGTCCCAAGACCTTTTCGGTGTTTTGTCTGAGCCTGCGCCACGGGCTGGGACGCCCTATCGTCCCTACGCCGGGATCGTAATAAACGAGTTGGCGCTCGCTTTTCTCAGCCATTCGGAAGAGTTTTAGAACGTTGGATAGATTGCGGCCCAATTCATTGCCTGTGCCATCAAGCATGACGACAAGGTTTCGGCCCTCCGATTGTGGCGCCTTAGCCTTTGCGGGTCGCGTCAGTGGCATCGCTCTTCCAGCGGCTCTGGCGATCGCGTCATCCGCTTATGAGCGGCAATCCCACAAGAGCATCTCACCCGTTGCACGCACAGCCCATGCCTTTGTGGCAGGTCTTTCCCGCGGCAATGCAGCTATCGCCGCAAGCCTTGCCTTTTTTGCAGATCTTGCAGCAAGCAAAGGAGCTCACGGGTGTGCCGCAAGCAGGACTGGCTCCGACCAATGGCGCCATCGCCAGAGCCGCCAACGCAAATTTTAAGCCCCCCATAGGATGCCCTCCTGTTAGAAATGCCTATCATACCGCAACATTTTTTCAATAGTGGGCCGAGTTGTCTCGTAGCAGAATGCCTCCAATTTGAACCAAATCTCTAAGATTTAGACTATGCCATCGATCTTAATTGTAATCTAACCTACATACGAACAACTATTGGCTATCAAATGATGGCATTATTGTGGCCGTGCTGACTTAACTGGTATAATGGTTCCGGAAGGATGGCGCACGATCCGATATTGGTAGGAGGTTTATCATGGTATTCTCGCTGAGGGCCCAAAGGCGGTGGTTCCTGGCCGGCCTGGCGAGCAGCTGTTGTGCACTGTGGTGCCTCCCCGCTCAGGCTCAGGAATCAGAGCTCCACACGTTTCACTGTTTCGCAAGCTGTCCGTCTGGCGCCCCCGATTACGACGACATCATCGTTCGCGAAATTTACACTCTGGCATCGAACGATCTTACCAAGTTTGCAGATTGGGTAGCCTATCGGATCACGCCGGCGACGATCGCTGGCACGCAGGATCGCGTCTGGAAGGCCGATCCGTGGCTGGGCGATCCCGAAACGCTTGAGCCGAACGATTACGATGGTGCCAACGGCGCGTTAAATACCGATCGCGGGCACCAAGCGCCCCTCGCGAGCTTCACGGGCACACCGTTTTGGAGCGATACGAACACCCTCTCCAATATCACCCCGCAAAAGTCCGATCTCAACCAGGGCGCCTGGGTTAAGCTCGAAAACAAAGAGCGAGAAATCGTCCTAGCTGAGCAAACCACGCTCTATGTTCTGAGCGGACCGTTATTCGAGATCATGGAACCGCCGTTGCCGGGCGCCGATGAACGCCACCGAGTGCCTAGTGCTTATTGGAAGGTGCTCGTAACGGCAGATGGCCGTGCAACCGCCTTCATCATGCCGCAAGATACTCCGCGATCCGCCGACATTTGCAGTCTACGCGTCACCATCGACGAGGTCGAACTTCGCTCGCGTCTCTTCCTCTACCCTGATCGTGACATTACTCAGTTTGGTTCGCTGGACTCAGCGATCGGGTGCAACTGATACGATTCAGTCATTGCTGACGCGCGAGAAGGCAACGCTCTCGTCAATCTAGCAGCGCGCCCGCATTCACGCTGAGAGCCTTTGCCAGTCGCTCTATGATCGTGATCGTCGGATTTCGTGCACCGCGTTCGAGGTCGCTGACATAGGTCCGGTGTATCCCAGCGCGCTCGGCAAACTCCTCTTGGCTCCATCCGGCATCGTGACGATATCGGCGAAGGTTGAGGGAAAGGCGTTGGCGAATATCCACCCACGCACCTCACGCCGATGTCGCCGATAGTTCTACAGACGATGAGTGACATTCCACTTGACTTGCTTCCCGCGGCAAGCACGTTGGCGATGTTACTCATCGACGACAGGACTAGATATGAGGTTTTTATCAGCTTCCGTTATAATGCTCGCGTTCTCACCCAGCGCCGTAATCGCTCAGCTAATCGCCGGCGAAGAGGTCATCGAGCCTTCCGCTAAACAAATGCAGCAACTCCAGGCGCTCACACCGGAGGGAGCGCGCCATGCATTGACGATCTCGGACGATGAGCTTGAGACCGTCGTAAACATCACATCCGAGAAAGTATGGAAGAGCCGGGGCAAGTTCACCGACAAGGTGCGCTCGGACAATTTCCTGCGTGCCTTCATCGATAAGTCGAGCGGCGCGGTGCGCTACCAGCTCTATCAAGAGATCACCTATTCCGGCGAATGGCGGCGGATCACGACCGTCAACTATGCAACACCGAATGGACCGGTCAGCGCGCCGGTCGTCTCAATCGCCAAGGACGTGATCACCTGCGATTATGGCCTGTGCGTTTATCGCGAGGCGGTGGGGTTCGACATTCCTGCCAAACAGCTTGAGGCCATCGCCGCGAGCTATGCGCCGGGCCAGTCGAGGCTTTGGCGGTTCCGATTCAAAGGCCAGAGCGGCCTCGATTGGGAGGACAGGCTGGCGCCCGCGGAAGCTGCGGGAGTGCTCTTAGCCGTACGCGCTTATCGAGCCGAGCAAGGAAATTAATTGCTTTAACAAGAGTTAGGTGAGCGGTTTTGGATCAGACACTTACTTACCAAAAAACCTGCCGGCCAGCCCCTTCCGAAGTTAGATCCATATCGGAACAGTTTTTCACGGCGAACCGATTTAGTAAATACTTGCTAAGTTATTGGTACGCACTTAATTGTTCGAGCCGGCGCCTCGCCTCGATAGGAGTTCGGAAATGAAGTATACGGCATGGACCTCCGCAGCGGTTATTTTGGCCCTGCTCGCCACCGCAACGCCCGCAACAGCCGCTGAAACCGTCAAATACACCTATGACGCGAAGGGCCGGCTTGTGAAGGTTGAGCGAGCTGGAACAGTGAACAACGGCGTACAAACCGAATACGAACATGACAAAGCCGACAACCGTAAAAAGGTGAAGACGACGGGTTCGGGATCTTAATTTTCCGCGATATTTCTTGGCCTGTCATCCCGTGTAACCGTCGCGCTAAAAGCTGAGTACTTTTGGCGGATGCCCAGCGCATAGATGCACGATGCTAAGGCGGTGCTGGCAGCGCCCTGCAGGAATTAAATGATTGACGGATCGTAGACCCCGACCGTTAAGTATGGAATGTCGAATGATCCAGATCGGATCTTTTTTTGCTTAGTGGCAAGACAGTGGTTGAGACAACTTCTGTAACCTCAGCAAAAATTCGATCCTTAACACCCCTAAAAAGCTATTCGGCGCTTGTCACCAATGGCCGAACAGCGCCTATTAGACGATCAATGTTGCAAAAAAAAGATCGGTAATTTCTTCGATATGTTTTCCCCATATATCGAAAGATATATTGTTTGACTTTTCCCGAATTGATACCGTTTCAATTAGTCGGGAAAAAACAAGCTTTGCCGATCGAATAAATCCGTAGACGTAGTCTATATTCAAGGGGGAATGGGGTATGCGGGCAGGCCTGGTGGACTTGGCACTTGAGTTGCCAACCGTGCCGAGAATGCCCTGTAATATAACAAGCCACTTGCTGCGATTGGGGACAGTCTCGCTTGTCGGCGCCCTGTTGCTTCCGGTCACAGCCTACGGTCAAGATCTGCGCGTCATACCTGCTGAAAGCTTCATCACCTCACCAGGCGGCGTGGACATGCGGACGGGGCGCCTAGTGTACAGCCATACAGACCTGTTGGCCGGCAGTGACGACAACGCGATATCGTTAGATCGGATCATGCCCGATTATACCGGCAACCATGCCAATCCTTTTGGAAGCTTTGCGCATAATTGGGATATTTGGCTGGTTCAGGCCGATACGACAGAACCAAACGAATTCGGTTCAACGATAACGATTTGGCGCGTCGGCATCCACTTCGGTGGACGGACTGTTACAATGGATGGGATCAAGAACCAGCCAGATTTCACTTACAAAGGTGATGGGCCCGCCAAGTTACTAACATTCACGGGAGATCGCGCGACCGGTCCTGCCATATACACTTTCCGAGACGCCGACGGTACGATTATGACCTTTCGACCAATGGCGGCGGCATCCGAATGCAGTCGCACTCCGAACGTAAAGCCTCTTCGATGCGCTTATATTTCTTCGTTGGTTCGGCCCGACGGTACCCGCTTCGACTTTACCTATGCTTCGACGGGTTCAGGCAACGGAAATTCACAGCGCCTTGTTCGGGTAGCGTCCTCGCGAGGCCCTGCTGTAATTCTCGAAGGCTCAGGCAGCGTCGTGACTCGAGCATGCGTGCTTAATTTTTCAACCGTGACACCGCCTGCTTCAAACATTTGTCCGGCGAACGCCCTCGCCACAGCCAACTACACTTATACGTCTCCGGGAGCTCTTCAGCAGCCGCGGCTGTCATCTATGACGTCACCAGATGGCGGTGTGTTTGGCTTCTCCTATAGTGGAGCTGGCACCACTTATTCGATGGGATTTACCGAACCAGGGCAAGGCTCTCCCGTGATGGAAAACTCAGTTACACTTGCGGTGGATGAAGAGTATACCTCCCAGGAGACCGTTAACAGCCAGGCATTTGCCGACGGCAGGTCATATAGCTACAACTATGATTACACGCCACAGGCTACCAATCGACCCAACTCAACAATAATGGGCGGGGGCTACATAGATAATACTGGTGTATCTAGCGCGTTTGTATATGATTTCCCGATAGTGCCTAACAGCCGTACGTATCCAGGCCAGCCCTGCACAAGCTTTCCTTGCTATGACGAGCAGCCTGACGAATTTCTGTATTGGATTTACCAAGCCACACCAGGTCCAGTCCTCATCCGCGATCCGCTCGGTCGGGAGACGAATATTGATTATTGCGACCCGGTGTTTGCAGCAGGCGCGCCGATTTATGTTCAGGATCGATGTGCGGTTCGTTCGTTGCCCGTAAGCGCAACTGATCCTGAGGGAATAACAACATTTTACAAAGATGGTGGTAATGGCAACATAACCGAAGCCCGCAGGCGCCCAAAGCCTGGATCGGGTTTGACCGACATTGTGATGTCCGTGACATTCAACTGTGCCAACCCCGCCAGCTGTACCAAACCAGTCACCAGCACCGACGCGCTCGGAAACACCGTCAATCGAGCCTATGCCGCTGGGCATGGCGGACTGACTTCCGAAATGCTGCCTCCTCCCGCGCCCGGCGGCGCTAGGCCGCTCATGCTGCGCACCTATGCGCAGCGTTATGCCTGGATCCGCAACACGTCAGGTGCTCTTGTCCAGACGCCTTCGCCGATGTGGGTTTTGGAGACAGAAACGTCCTGCCAGACGAGCGCGGGCAGCAGCAGCCCCGTGTGTGACCCCAGCGCGCCCCAACTCGTGAAGGTGCTCGAATACGGCGCGGCTGGAACCGCGCAAAGCCTGCTCGTTAAAGGCGTGGCAATGACCGCCGACGGCCAGACACTGCGAACGTGCTATGGCTATGATGACTGGGGTAGAAAAATCAGCGAGACCGGTGCCAATGCTAACCTGACGGTGTGTCCGTGAGCGGGTCGGGGGCGATGCGCGCCGCTCTGATGGGGGCCAGCGCCTTGACGGTAATGCTAACAGCCTCGCCCGCACTGGCACAAAGCGCGCCGTCGGACTATACGTCGGCGACGCGTTACGATGCGATGGGCCGGATAATTGGCACGATCGCGCCCGATCCCGATGGAGCGGGCCCGCTTAAATACGCTGCGAGCCGCACGACCTATGATGCGGCGGGACGGCCGATCAAAACAGAAACCGGCGAGCTTGCCGCTTGGCAATCGGAGGCGGTCGCGCCCGCGAACTGGTCCGGGTTTACCGTCCTGTCGAGCGCGGACACGGCGTATGATGTGATGAGCCGCAAGATACTCGAGACCGTCAAGGGATCGGATGGCGTGCCGGTATCGGTGGTGCAATACAGCTACGATGCGGCGGGGCGCTTACAATGCACCGCGCAGCGGATGAACCCCGCGGCATGGGGGAGCCTGCCGGCGAGCGCATGCACGCTCGGTACCGAAGGTAGCGGAACCTACGCATTCGGCCCTGACCGAATCACCAAGACCGTCTATGATGCGGCGGGCCAGGTCCTGCAGCTTCGCGAGGCGGTCGGCACATCGGTCGAGAGCGCCGAGGCGACCTACAGCTACACGCTCAACGGGCTCAAGAAATACATCGTCGATGCCAACGGCAACCGGGCCGAGCTGCGCTATGACGGACACGACCGGCAGATGCGATGGGTGTTCCCGTCAACGACTTTGCCGGGCGGCTATAACGATGCGACCCCGGCGAGCGCGCTGGCGAGCGCCGGCGCGGTGAACGAGAGCAACTACGAAGCGTACACGTACGACGCCAACGGCAACCGCACATCTTTGCGCAAGCGCGACGGATCAACCCTGACTTACGCCTATGACGCCCTTAACCGGATTACGGTGAAGGTCGTGCCCGAGCGGAGCGGTCTGGCGGCTACGCACACGCGCGACGTCTATTACGGCTACGACCTTCGCGGGCTGCAGACCTCTGCGCGGTTCGACGGCGCGGGCGGCGAGGGGCTGACCACCGCCTATGACGGATTCGGGCGGATCACCTCGAACACGCTGACGATGGACGCGTTGAGCCGCACGCTCGCCTATCAGTACGACAAGGGCGGCAACCGCACGCGGATCACCCATCCCGACGGGCAGTACTTTAGCGCTACCTATGACGGGCTCGACCGCGCCATATCGATCACCGACCCGGTTGCGGGATCGGTTGCGAGCCTCGCCTATAACAACCGCGGCGGGCGCGCGACGCTAAGCAGCGGAGTGACGACGAGCTACGCTTATGATGCCGCGGGGCGGCTGGCGAGCCTGGGGCATGACCTGGCGGGCAACACGAGCGACGTGGCATGGACATTCGGCTATACGCCCGGCTCGCAGCTGGCGAGTGCAAGCCGCGACAACGACGCTTATGCCTGGACCGGGCACTACAACGTTGACCGAAATTATGCTGCCAACGGGCTCAACCAGTATGCCAGCGCTGGCGCTGCGAGCTTTAGTTACGACGCCAACGGCAACCTCACGAGCGACGGCACCACTACCTATCTCTACGACATCGAGAACCGGCTGGTGAGCGCGTCGGGCGGCACCACGGCAACGCTGCGCTACGATCCGATGGGACGGCTCTATGCGTTCGGCGGCTCCTCGGAAACGAGGCGCTTGCTCTACGACGGCGATGCCCTTGTTGCCGAATACGATGTCGCCGGCGCGATGAAACGGCGTTACGTCCATGGTCCCGGGGTTGATGAGCCGTTGGTCGTCTACGGCCCGGGAGGATCGCTCCCCCGCTACTTCTTACACGCCGACCGACAAGGCAGCATCGTCGCGTGGAGCGACGAGGCAGGTAACGTCAACACGATCAACACCTATGACGAATACGGCATCCCCGGCGCCAGCAACAGCGGCCGGTTCCAGTATACCGGCCAGATATGGCTGCCCGACGTCGGCATGTACTACTACAAGGCCCGCATCTACTCGCCAACGCTCGGCCGGTTCCTCCAGACCGACCCGATCGGTTACGAGGACCAGGTGAATTTGTACGCATACGTCGGGAATGATCCGGTCAATGCACATGATCCCGGCGGCGACCGCACGATATACTTTGGGGGGGGGGGGGGATGGGTATGGCGCCAACATCGTGCAGCGCTACGCGAAAAATCTCGGGTCATTCTACCTACATTTCGATCGCGGCGCCGCGTTGCGTGAAATACGCGCGGCGGCAGCGAACGGGGAGAAGATTATTATCGTCGGCCATAGTTGGGGAGGTTGGTCTGCCGCTACGGTCGCCGCAGCTGCCGCTCGCGAAGGCATCAAAGTTGATCTCCTTGCCACCATCGATCCGATAGGTAAGCTGTCGCCGCAGACTCTCGATGGACTGAAAGATATCGGCGGCTTATGGGCAAATATATCTTCCTCCTGGAAGAACCAAGATGAGAAAACGAGGGGTGACAAGATTGCCGACTTTGGCGAAACTTTGGGGGGTCAGACTCAGACGAGTCGTGCTGATGTTAACGAGTTTTCACAAGGGCATCACGAGGATTTTGGTATTATGATGAACGACCTTAGGGTTCCTCAGATGATTTGCTCTGTCGACCCTCAAGATAAGAGTTGCAAATAGGGTCATGAGAATCAGTATTATAATAGCATATTTTTTATTACTGCTAGCGCTAAGCGGTTGCAAGAACATTGTCTTAGAAGTGAGTGACAATAGAGCATTTATTAATGCCGATGGCGACATATTTATCGATGTAAAGATTAATATAGATTCTCTAGTTAAACTTAATGAGAGCGGGGAAGCCCTGTACCTAAATGTCTTCGAATGCGATAGCGGACAAAATGGGGGCTATTCCTTCCCACTCGTGAGTCGTGAACCAGTAGAATTGGTGGCTGGCTCCGCTTGGATGAGGTTTGCCATTAATCATCCTTCAAATTTAAAAGAAGATGGTGCATGCGGATATTTATCCAGCGAGGGTTATAGCTTAGATTCATTCTCGTCGGACGTTTTTACTATGCATCTAAAAGCAGAACTCGCTCAATGATGGTCGATGTTGGTCAGTGTGGCACTGTCAAAGTAAATGCACCTGGCGGCAAGGAGCAGCGGTTGGGTTATGGTTTGTTTCATGCCTCGACCACGCAAGCCTGCCAGCCCTTTCCGCTATTTCAATTCGTCGCCTGAGATTATCCGTCTGGTGATGTATGTCCGGTTTCCGTTGTCGCTGCGGAACGTCGAAGATCTGCTAACCGGGACCCAAACCAGGGACGCGAATTTTCAATGACCCAACTACGGGCAAGCCTGTAGTTAAGCCTTGGCCTCAAGATCCTCGAAAAGGAGGCAATGGTTCTGGCGTGCATCCTGGAAGCAGGTTTCCAGATGGCACGCCTTTAAATCCGCAGGGTGGAAACCGAAGCGGTCTTATTGTGACTGGCATTCTAGCCATAGGCGCGGTTGCATGTGCATTGGCAGAACCCTGTGGAGCAATTTTTGGGACGGTGCTCACTCCTGGCAGCCTTACCGCTGCTGGGGCTCAATAGGTGTGATATGGCTCATTTGAACGAAGAAAATGCTCTAGGATTATTTGCCAAGGCATGCGAAGCGGAAGAAAATGGAAACATTTACAAGGCAATAGAGATTTATCAAATATTAAGTCGCCCTGGTTTTACGCCAGCCGTGATAAATCTTGGAAACTTATATGATGATAAATTAAGTCCTCCTAATCCGAATATGGCTGTTGCTTTATATAAAAAGGCGGTAAAGTTAGGCGACGCTGTCGCCGCCTACAGCCTTGCTATACACTATAGAAATTTTGGAAGCAAAAGGTGGAGTAGATACTAAATGGAAAAATCTGCTGCCATGGGCTATGAGGATGCATTACATGAGATATAGAATTAAGACGGCAGTTTACTTCAGCTCTTAATTGTCCTATTTGGGCTAACTGTTCTTCATAGCCTGCCTCCCCCGCATCCTGCTTCCCTGCATTCCGCATCATGTGACGCAGGGCAATCGGCGCAAACGGACATTCTTCGAAAACGACGAATATGATCTGTATCTTGATCTGCTCGCGGATGCGGCGGAGCGGGCGTGGACCGAGATCTGGTCCTATTGCCTGATGCCCAATCACGCCCATGTGATCCTGGTGCCGCGCGACGAAAAGGGCCTGCGCCGCGCCTTTGGCGATCTGCATCGCCGCTACACGGGATATATCAATTCGCGCATGCGCACGACCGGGCATTTGTGGCAGGGACGTTTTAGCTCGGTGGCGATGGACGAAGCGCATCTGGTCGCGGCTTTCACGCAACGGCCATGCCCTAGCCACGCGATTCAGCGGATCAGCGAAGCCCCCGCATAGGGATCATAATTCTCTGGCAGCGGCTTGGCGATTGGTTCTGTCGCCGGGGCGGTCGCGACGACTGCACCACCGCCACTCCATTCCCGCGACCCCAACAACCCCGCGACGATCGCCGGAGCGCCGAACAGCAGGAAGCACCCCGCGACCGCCATCAACCCCCGCCGCCAGTCTATCCGTCCCGAGAGCATCGCAAACCCCACCAGAGCAATGGCGATGACCGCAACCACCGTGGCAAGCGGGCCGAGCATCACATCGCCGATCCAGCGCGCTGCTGAGACCAGCGCGGTCGATCCCGAAGGATCAGAAAGCGACGTTGACTGAGTGAGTGCGATCCTCATTCCGCATCAATAGCTGATATACCTGCCGGCGCTAGTATCAGTAGATTGGAATCCATTCGGCATGTGGGGTCGGCAGCGCTCGCATGGCGCCTAATTACTAGCTCCAAACATCAGGATCTCCTCCGTCCGAATATCCGCCGTACGGCCAGACCTCATCCCAATCATCGTCGTCGCTGCAGTGCACGTAGCCATCGCCATCCTCCCATACTAATATGGGTCCGGTGAGCCCACCCGTATCGCGTCGCCACTGACGGCGAACATAGTCGAGGAGCTGAGATAGTGCGTCCACTTGGTCGTCATGCCTGCTATTGGGAAACGCGAGCAATTCCTTGCGGAACTCGGCGAGCCAATGAGCATCTTCGGGCAACAGCAGCTGACCGGCCTCGACCATGCTGCTGACACCTGCTGCGCGCGAGTATTTGTCGAGCTCTGGTGTGCGGCCAATGGGCTCAGGCACGCCCTGAATATCGCTGCCGCGCAGTGCTTGGATCAGCTGCTGGCCTGACGCCTTGTCCTCGATGAGTAGCGTGCGCGCGTTGTGCGTTTGAGCAAGGTCAATCACCTTGCGAAGCAGGTCTGGAAACTCCAGCTTGCCGCGCCAGACATCGATTACGCGGATCTCCTTGCGGACCTTGCGCACCGTGATGCAGACCGAAAAATCGTTGCCACTCCCTGTTTTGATCGCCGTATCCCACGACTGAATTATCTCACCGTATTCTTCCTCGCCAGTTGTGGGTCCATACGAGAGCAACCAGGCGGTTTTGTACATGTTGCCTTCGGCCGGCATCGGCGACTGCTGATACTGCGCCTCGAAGGCCGCGCTCCCCATCATCGATCTTTGCTCCTCTAGAGTCGCAATGGGCTCGCGCTCCGGGTGCAGAACTTCGCCCTCGTGGCGGCGTTGGACCCCGCCGCGCGCAAGAATGATCGACTCGTCTTGGGTTGCGATGGCGGGGAGCGAGAGATGATCCCATCCACCCTGCTCGAGAAGCATCCCCGATAGATCATTCTCATGAAGGCGCTGCATGACGCACAGGATCGCGCCCGTTGCCTTGTCGTTAAGACGCGAGGCGAGAGTTGACTGGAACCAGTCGTTGACGAAATTGCGCGTGGTTTCCGAATTGGCTTCTTCGGGCTTGATGACATCATCCAGAATGATGATGTCGCCGCCGCGGCCGGTCAGCGTACCGGTGACCGAGGTCGCGAGCCGGCCACCACCGCGCGTGGTTTCAAAATCGTTCGAAGCCGAGCGCACTTTCGAGATCGAGGTGCCTGGGAATATCTCGCGGTACCATGTCGAATCCATGATCGCGCGACAGTCGCGCGCCATCTTGCCCGACAGCTCGTTCGAATAACTCACACACACGAAGTTGAGCGTCGGGTCGCAACCCAGCATCCAGGCTGCCCAGATGACAGAGATGGTTTTCGACTTACCATTACGCGGCGGCAGGTTGATCAGCGACCGGCGTACTTCACCGTGTTTGATACGCTCTAATCGATAAGAGATGGCATCGAGATGCCAGTTCCAGACAAGCAGATCGCCTCCGCTGATCCACGGCCACGCCTTGCGCAGGAAGGCGGTGAAGTCATGACGGCACAGTTCGATAAGCAGGCCCTTGGGGTCTTCCATGGAATAATCATTCATCGTCTTTCTCCTGTTTAGCGCTGGTTGGCGTGTCGGTTTCGATGGCGGGAACGGCGTTCGATGCGGTTAGGGCTCCGCGGCCGAGCAGCTGGTCGAGGATCTGCTGATCCTGTGTCGAAAGGCGCTTGGCCTCCGCGCCCCTGTCTTCGGGTCCGAACACCTGCATAACGAGATCGATCAGCGCCTTGATCGCGCGGACATCGCCAGAAGCCGCGCGCGCGGTAAGGGTCTTGAGCATAAGCTGCTGCTTGGTCCCACTGATCCGCTTGCCGTTCATCTGGATCTCCATGCGCGAGATCAGCTCAGCATGAAGATCGGCTTTCAATCCGCGAGAAGATTTTGGTCGGCCGCGCGGATTTCCCGATTGGCCTTTCTGCCAGCGAGTGTGCTTGGGAGGTCGGCCGTAGCCAACTTCGTCGTCTGGGCTGTCGGCCATGGTTCAGCCCTCCTCGCCTGATCCGGCACGCGCGGCCGCGACTTCGTCGAAGGTCCGTTCGTCGCCAGCTAAGATAGGTTCGATGCCGGCAACCGAGGCGAGGCGCTTGAGAGCAGTGTCGACATAGCCGGGATCGAGTTCGATCCCGGCACCGCGGCGAGCAGTGCGGTGAGCTGCGATGAGCGTGGTGCCCGATCCCAGGCAAGGATCAACGACCAGGTCGCCGCGGTTCGAGCAATCAAGCAGGAAGTCGGCGACGAGCGCGGTCGGCTTGACCGTGCTATGGGCAGCAAGGTCTGCATCACGGCCTTTGCGGAACGTGTTGGCGCCGGCATATTCAACGACGTTGGTTCGGTAACGGCCGGTCTCGCCCAGGCCGAAATTGTTGATGTGTTTTGCCTTGCCCGACTTGAACACGAACACGAGTTCGTGCTGGCTGCGGTAGAAAGCACCTTGGCCCCCGTTGTCTTTTTTCCAGACAACCAGCTGCTTATGCTCGGTGTAGACGCCGTCGGCCGCATCGAGGAGCTCGCGTGCGTGTCTCCAGTCCATACATTGATAATGGATCGAGCCACTGGAGGAAAAGCGCACGCAGTTGCGGAAGATCGCTCTTAGGAATGCGGTAAACTCGGGCGGCGATAATTCCCCTGCGCCGACAACGAATTCGCGATGGCGAACCTTACCATTACCGCTGACGAAACCGTCGATTTTGACGTTATAAGGCGAATCGCAAAACACAAGTGCGGCTTGCTCATCGCCTAGTAGCGCTTCCCAGCTGGCGACCTCGCGGGAGTCGCCGCAGTAAAGCCGGTGCGGACCAATCAACCACAGGTCTCCTTCGCGCGAGACTGGGTCGAGGTCCGGGGCAGGAAGCTCGACCTCCTCCAACTCCTCACCGACATCCTCGGGAATCGTGAAGTCGAGATCCGCAGTGCTGAACCCCGTGATTTCGAGCTCATATCCATCTTCAAACAGGAACGTCAGCTCTTCGCCGAGAAGGTCTTCGTTCCAACCGCTGAGGTCAGCAATACGGTTTTCGGCCAAGGCAAAAGCGCGGCGATCGGCGTCGGTAAGGAACTGGGCGCGGATCACCGGCACCTCGGCTAGCTGCATCTGTTTTGCAGCTAGCCAGCGGCCATGACCCGCTGCGATCAAGCCATCATCATCGACGATGATCGGCACCAGCCAGCCAAAGCGCTCGATACTGGTGGCGATCTGCGCGATCTGTTTGTCGGTATGTGTACGTGCGTTGCGCGGATTGGGCTTGAGAGAATCCGTGGCGACGGTCTCGATCTGGAGATGTGGGGTATCGTCCATGAAGCGCTCCTGTGATGTTGGAGCGCTCCAGTTATCGACCTGTCAGGAACGTGCTAAGGACAATAAATCGGGATATTCGGCTCGAAATGCTCGAGCCTAAGTCCGGGCCGGAGGTCTAATTCACCGTCCTTGGTCGTTGTGGCCCCGTAGCCGGGAAAGAGGTCGAGGAAACGCAGCGGACGGTTCGCATAGTTTAGCCGAGTCTTGCGCACGATGCCGACAAGCTTGGTATTCGTGACACCCTCGCTTGGGTCTTCGAAAACTAGAGCGATGATCGAACTGACCCCCTGCGCAAAGTGCGGTTCATAGACGCTATTCCGATCGCGGCGGGCAAGAACGCGAACGCCGGCGAACTCCTGTATCAGTGCGACGAGACCTTGCACATGTAGTTCAAGATACTGGTCATCAGGACGCCCGCGGCGCGGGTTTAACAATTCGAGCGCTCGTTCAGAACCTTTGCGAATATGCCGCCCGTCAAGCTCACAGCCGTCCTGTTTCGCAAAAAGCCGGGCATGATGAGAAATCACCATCTCTATCTCGTAATGCAACCGCTCTCCGGGAGAGGATGCCTTGCGCTTCCGCCGCATGCCGCGGCGCAGACGCACTAACGAGTTGTTGAACGCGACATTGTCAGAAGGGATCTTCCTAGAGAACTGGTAGCTCTTTTTCAGATAATCGAGGCGAGCAATGAATTCCGCGACAATCTCTGCTTCTCGCACGGGATCGGAAGTTGGGTTTGGAACCCGCGGGAGGTTGGAGGGGTCGTTGGTCGCTGGACGTGGCATATCGGTACTCTTTTCAGCCGCCGCTATAGCTTTAATTCCTTACCTAAGGAAGTTCCCTCTTTGTTCGCCTGTTAATTCCCTGTTCGATCGCGCAGGGAATTCGAAGCTAGAACTACCGCAAATCCTTGGCGTTCGAACGCCGATTATAGGTTGAATGACCGCAACGGGAGGTAAATTCCCTGTAGAATCCCTGCCTTTCAGGGAAAGTGGCAGAGAGACGGGTTCGCTCCGGACTGCGTCGCGCACCATATTTCAGTTTTCTGTCGAAAACCGCGATTTCTCGGGAAGCAAACTGGACAGAGCCGGGCACAGAATGGCTGTTTGTGGGCCGTCAGCGTAACGCCCGGTACTAGCCTGTTCCGCAGCCAATCCGGACGTTCTCCGCCGAGAATTACTGCCTGCCGATGAATTCGAGCGCGCCTGTGTCAAGGTCGTAGTGAGCGCCTACCACCTTCAGCATGTCGCCATCGAGGCCCCTCAGATCTGACATGGCGGTGATATTGGATTCGAACATCCGGTCGATGTCGGCCTTGCGGATGATGAACCGTTCGCCCACACCCGGGTCGAACAGGGTCTCTGGCGGGACACGGCTATACCAAGTGGGTCATAGATCGCGAGCGGCGCCTGTGGGAACGATACGTCGGAATGATAAGCTCCGTCGGTTTATGCGTTGAGGATCAGAAAACCGAGATAGGCGGCGTAGCTGGCCAGCAAGGTGAGCGCCGACAGGCGTGTCACTCCGCGCAGGAAGGCGAGAAGCAGGATCGCAAGCGCGCTTGCCAGCATCAGGCCGATGTCGAGCGGGAGAAGGTCGGTGGGAATTGCGCCGGGGGCCAGCAGCATGGTGGCCCCGCCAATTCCGAGAATGTTGTAGATGTTTGAGCCGACCACATTACCGAACGCGACTTCCATTTCGCCCTTGCGTGCCGCGATGACCGAGGTGACGAACTCGGGCAGTGAAGTTCCGACGGCGACAATGGTAAGACCGATCAGCGTTTCGGTCAGTCCGGCAAGACGGGCAAGATCGATCGCGCCGGTGACAAGCAGCCGTCCGCCGCCGATCAGCACCGCCAGCCCGGCAAGCGTGAGCGCAGCGGGCTTGATCCAGCCATTGGCCTGCGCGTGGAGCGTGGTGTCGGCGAGTTCGAGTGCCTGTCCGCGGTCGTAGGGGGCATTGTGAACCACGTCCGGTTCGGCCAGGCGCTCCTCGCGATAGCACCACGCGATATAGCCGATGAGGCAGGCCAGCAGGACCACCCCTGTCAGAGCGCTGCCAAATCCGGTGGCAGCGAGCAGCAACAGGGCAAGGCTTGCGCCAAGGGCGACACCCGGATCGCGCCACCGGTTCGCTGCCGCGATCGTTATCGGTGCGACCAGTGCCGCTGCACCCAGGATGAGCAGGCTGTTGGCTATGTTGGAACCGACGATGTTGCCCCAGGCGATGGCAGGTGATCCGGACATCGCCGCTTCCACGCTGGTCACCAGTTCGGGCATCGAGGTGCCGAAGCCGACAATAACGAGGCCGACAACGAGCGCACTGACACCGGCTTTCTCCGCCAGCCCGACAGCACCGCGCACAAGCAGCTCGCCGCCGAGGACAAGCAAGACGAGCCCGGCAATGATAAGGCCAATCGTCAGGATCATGCCTTGGAAACTTCGGCGCCGGGGCGCGACGCCCTGCGCAGAACCACCACACCCGCAATTGCGGCGACCAGCGATCCGCTCAGCACGCCCAGCTTGACCGCCGCGATGCTGTCCCCAGCTACGAAGGCGAGATTGCCGATAAACAGGCTCATGGTAAAACCGATCCCGGCGAGGCAGGACAGGCCGTAAACGTGGCGCAGGCTGACCCCGGCGGGCAATGTTGCAAGGCCGCTCTTCACCGCGATCCAGCAGGCACCGAAAATGCCGATCTGCTTGCCGATCACCAGACCGGCAGCGATGCCGAGGGATAGCGGCGCGAGCAGGACATCGAGCCCGGTTCCGGCGAAGGATACGCCCGCGTTGGCGAAGGCAAAGATCGGCAGGATCAGGAAGGCGACCCAGGGATGGAGCGCGTGCTCGAGCCGCTCCAGCGGGCGCTCCTCGCCCGTCGCAATGGGTACGAACATCGCCGTGACCACTCCTGCCAGCGTCGCGTGGACCCCGGACTGGAGCACACAGATCCACAGGAACGCACCGAACAGGAAATACGGAATGGTCCGGGCAACGCCGGCGCGGTTGAGCCCCAGCATCGCTGCCGCCGGCACCAACGCCAGTCCCAGCGCGCCGACATTCATGTTCTCGGTGTAGAACAGTGCTATGATCGCGATCGCACCGATATCGTCGATGATCGCGATGGCCAGCAGCAACGCTTTGAGTGCCACCGGCACGCGGCTGCCCAGCAGCGCGAGCAGACCGAGCGCAAAAGCGATGTCGGTTGCGGCAGGGATCGCCCAGCCGCGAATGTTCTCGGGCGAACCGGCATTGATGGCGACGAAGACCAGCGCGGGCAAGATCATCCCGCCCAGCGCGGCGTAGACCGGAAGCGAAGCCTGCTTCCAGCTGCGCAACTGGCCAGTGACGATCTCGCGCTTCACCTCCAGACCGATGAGGAAGAAGAACAGCGCGATCAAACCGTCGTTGATCCACAGCAGCAGCGGTTTGTCGATCTTAACAAGTTCTCCGGCGTTAAATTCGACCGGCGTGGCCAACAACGCCTGATAGGTCGGCAGCATTGGCGAATTGGCGATGGCAAGTGCGACCGCTGCTGCGACGATCAGCACGATGCCGCCCGCGCTCTCGCTGGCGATGAAAGCGCGCAGGCGCTCGGTGGGGCTAGGCGTGGTCATGACGAAAGAAGCGGCGAACGGTTAGCGGAGGATTGGGGAACGCCTGCCGGTCGCCGCCGCGGGTCAGCCGGGAAGGCCGCGCCGGTAATAATGACGCTGAAGCGCGGTGATCTTGTCCTTCAGGCGCAAGCGGAGGCGCTTCATCGCCTTGACGTCCTCGCTGGCACCGATCGCCTTCGTCGTATCGATCAGGCGGTTCAAGGCACGATGCTCGCGCAGCAGCTTGCGCAGATAGGGTTTCATGATTTTCTCGTCGGGGGACTTATTGGTCATGTTGCTCTCCATCGGTTGATGGGGTGACTATGCGACAGCGCTTTGCGATTATCCAATTCGAAACATTGGCCTCAATCCATAAGAATTGCTAATAGGTCGAAATGCCGACCCTGAAACAATTTTCGATCTTCGCCAAGCTCGCCGAGATCGGCAATATGAGCGAAGCCGCCATCGCTCTGGGGCATAGCCAACCCGCGTTGAGCCAGCAGCTGCGCGCGCTCGAAAGCGAATTGGCGTTAAAGCTGTTCGAACGCGTTCCAAAAGGTATGCAGCTCTCCCCTGCGGGCCGGGCGTTGATCGGTCACGCTCGCGAGGTGTTGAACGCCGTTCGTGAATTCAGCGACGCATCCAACCGCGCGGCCCAACGGTTCGTCGGCTCGATCCGGTTCGGCGTGACCCCGACACTCGGCCCATACCTTATGCCGTCGGTCATCAAGACACTCCACGCTCGCTATCCCGATATGCGCCTGTTCATCCGCGAGGGGATCCCCGACCTCCAGCAAGCGGAAATCGCGGCGGGACAGCTGGACATGATTCTCTCGCCGCTGCCGGTCGCTGGGCACGGGCTGCATGTCGAGCCGCTGTTTCGCGAGCCACTCCATATCGTCGCCCCGACCGACGATCCGCTGCATTCCCGACCGCGCCTGAAGTGCAGGGACTTCGTCGGCAGGACATTCCTTACCCTCGATCACCGGCATCATTACCACCGACAACTCGAAGGCATCTGCAAGGAACTAGGCGGCGCCATACTGGCCGATTACGAGGGCACGAGTCTCGACGCCCTGCAACAGATGGTCGGTTCGGGCGTCAGCCTGGCGGTCCTTCCCGAACTTTATATCCGCTCAGGCGCCGGCGGGCTCGATATGGTCGGGATTGCCGAACCGTCGGGCTGGAATGAATATCGCAGCATAGGCGCAGCCTGGCGATCCTCGGCTGCTTTCGCTGGACTCTACGCGGAAATCGCTGCGATCATCGGCGAGGAGGCCCGCAACAGGCTGAGTGTCGCTGCTGAAAAATAATGCCTTGTTGCAAACAGATCGGAATCGACGTCCGCTTCTGCCGAGGGCCAATCTAAAGTAGTCGCCTCGTTTGCCGACGCAGCTAAGGCAGATTGACGAGGATTCTCCAATGACCTGAGCGCCCATCCCTGCCTTCCATCGGGCACCATTTCATTCCCAACATCGGGCGCCAACCCGAGTTCGATCAGCCGAACACCGCAGTCCCGCTCTTGTAGAGCATATAGGCCGCCACCGCGAAGATAAGTCCGGCGAAGATGCGGCGCAGCGCGCCATCGGTTTGCGCCAGGCGATGCGACAGCGCGGTGCCCGCGAGGCTGCCGGTCAGTCCGCCAGCCACGAAAACCGCCGCCAGCGTCCAGTCGATCAGTCCCGACCAGGCATAGCTTGCCGCAGTCGCGAGGCCGAAGGCGGCGACCGCGACGAGCGAGGTGCCGATCGCACGGATCATCGCCATGCCCGTTGCGGCAATCAGCCCGGGAACGATGAGGAAACCGCCGCCGATCCCGAAAAAGCCCGAGAAGATGCCGGTGCCGAGGCCGAACAGCGGCGTGCGCACGGGCGCGGCCCGCCCGTCACCGACTTCGTCCGACGCGGTCCGGCGACGCAGCATCAGCGCCCCGACGACGATCATCAGAATCGCGAACAGGAACAACAGGCGCTGGCCGTCGAACGCCTTGCCCAGCGTTGAACCGACCAATGCGCCGAGCACGCCCGCACCCGCGAACCACGCGGCTGGGCGCCAGGCGACATTGCCGCGCCGGGCATGGCCCCAGACACCGAGCAGCGCGTTGAGACCGACCGCGAGCGCACTCGTGCCGATCGCGACGTGCGGATCGCGCACGCCGACGAGATAGACGATCAGCGGCGTTGCAAGGATCGACCCGCCGCCACCGACGAGCGCGAGGATGAAACCGACCAGCGCGCCCGAAAACGCGCCGCTGGCGTAAAAAGCGAGATCATAGGTCATGCTGCACGCACCCACATACGGTCATGGACAATCATGCCGACGACCAGCGCGGCGACGAAGACGAGGACCGGCCAGCCGCCGATCAGCAAAGCAGCGAGCGCCGGACCGGGGCAGAAGCCGACCAGGCCCCAACCGACACCGAACATCACCGCACCGACGATCAGCCGCCGGTCGATCGGTGCCGTTTCGGGCACCGCAAAATCGTCGGCCAAGGCAGGCTTGTCGATCGCGCGCAGCCAGCGATAGGCAATGAACGACGGGACCAGCGCGCCGCCCATGACGAAGGCGAGCGTCGGGTCCCAGCGGCCGGCTAGATCGAGGAAGCCGAGCACGCGCGCGGGATCGATCATCGCGCTGAGCGCGAGCCCGGCACCGAACAGCGCGCCGATGGCGAGCGCGACAAACATCCTGACGGTCATAATGGCATCTCCAACAGGTGACGGAGGACAAAGACGGTAACAAAGCCCGCCGCCATGAAGCTGGCGGTGGCGGCGATCGAGCGGCGCGACAGGCGGGCCATGCCGCAAACGCCGTGACCGCTGGTGCAGCCATTGCCGAGCCGCGTGCCGAAACCGACGAGCAGGCCGCCCGCGATCAGCAGCGGCACGCTGGTGGTGACGGTAATGGCCGGCGCTTTGATCACCATCGTGGGCAGCGTCGCGCCAAGCGGCAAGCCAATGATGAAGGCCGCCGCGATCCCGCGCGAAGTTGCACCGCGCGACAGGCCGAGCGCCTGCGCGGACATCCCGCTGACCCCGGCGATACGCCCGAGGAGGAGGAGCATGGCGCCCGCGGCAATGCCGATCATCAGCCCGCCGGCAAGCGCGGTCAGCGCATTGAATTCAGCCATTTTCGACACTCCCGAATGCATTGAGGGGTAGTTTCAAGTAGCGTTTTCCGTTGTCTTCCGGCTCGGGCAGATGCCCGGCGCGCATGTTGACCTGGAGCGAGGGCAGGATCAGCTTGGGCATGCCCAGCGTCGCGTCGCGCGCGGTGCGCATCGCGACAAAGGCGTCTTCATCGACGCCTTCGTGGATGTGGACGTTGCCCGTCCGCTCTGCGCCGATCGTCGTTTCCCACGCGAACATGTCGCGATTGGGCGCCTTGTAATCGTGGCACAGGAAGACGCGCACCGCGTCTGGCAAGCCGAGCAGGCGACGGATCGACCGATAGAGATCGCGTCCCGACCCGCCGGGGAAATCGACGCGTGCGGTGCCGTAATCGGGCATGAACATCGTATCGCCGACGAACAGGGCATCGCCGATCAGATAGGCCATGTCAGCGGGCGTATGGCCCGGCACGTGCAGCGCGGTCAGGACAAGGTCGCCGATCGCCAGCGTGTCGCCATCGGCGAGCAACCGGTCGAATTGCGACCCGTCGCGCTGGAACGCGGTGCCTTCGTTGAACAGCTTGCCGAAGACGTCCTGGACGGTAACGATATCGCGGCCGATCGCGAGTTTCGCGCCGAGCTTTTCCTGCAGCCACGGCGCCGCCGACAGATGGTCGGCGTGGGCGTGGGTTTCGAGGATCCACGCCACGGTGAGCCGCTCGGCAGCGACGTAATCGACGATCGCCTGCGCGCTGAGCGTCGTGGTCGTCCCCGACGCCTGGTCGAAATCGAGGACCGAATCGATGATCGCCGCCTGCCGCGTCGCCGGGTCGTGGACGACGTGACTCGCGGTAAAGGTCGCCTCGTCGAAGAAGCTCTGTACGACCGGGCGGGTCGCGACGTTCGCGATCGCGGTCTGCGCCTGGTCGATGGCGGATTGAAGGACAGTGTCGGTCATGGCTTCACCTCGTTATGGCAATACAGTTCGTGGATGAGCGCGAGCAGTCGGGCGGCGTTGGCATCGGCGATCCGGTACCGCACGACGGTACCCTGGCGATGCGTTTCAACAAGGCCCTGTTCGCGCAGCTTGGCAAGATGCTGCGACATCGCGGACTGGCTGAGGCCGGCGCGCACGCCAAGCTCTCCCGCCGCCAGCTCGCCGGCATCGACAAGATGGCACAGGACGAGCAGCCGCGCGGGATGCGCCAGCGCCTTGAGCATATCGGCTGCAACATCGGCATGCCGGGTCATATCGTCGAGCACAGTGTTCATGCCGACCAATATATAAGGCTGTTCTAAATTAGCAAGTGCTAATGCATAGAGAGGGCGAAATCAGGCCCAGTCGAGGATGACCTTGCCCGATGCGCCCGAGCGCGCGGCGTCGAATCCGGCCTGGAAATCGGTGTGATCCATGCGGTGGGTGATGACCCCCGACACATCGAGGCCCGACGACAGCATCGCCAGCATCTTGTACCAGGTTTCGAACATCTCGCGGCCATAGATCGTCTTGATCGTCAGCGCCTTGAACACGATTTTCGACCAGTCGACCGGCATTTCGCCCGCCGGAATGCCGAGCATCGCGACGTTGCCGCCCATCACCATATTGTCGACAATGGCGTTGAACGCCGACGGGGCGCCCGACATTTCCATTGCGACGTCGAAGCCTTCCTTCATCCTGAGGCTCGCCATCACGTCCTCGAGCTTTTCCTTCGAGACGTCGACCGGACGGCAGTCGGCGACCTTTTCGGCGAGCGCAAGGCGGTTGGGGTTGATGTCGGTGATGACGACGTTGCGCGCCCCGACATGGCGCGCGATCGCGGCGGCAAAGATGCCGATCGGCCCAGCGCCGGTGATCAGCACGTCCTCGCCAACGAGGTCGAACGCAAGCGCGGTGTGGACCGCATTGCCGAGCGGGTCGAGCATCGCGGCGACGTCCATGTCGAGGTCGTCGGGCAATTCGATGACGTTGAACGCAGGGATCGCGAGATATTCGGCGAACGCGCCGGGCCGGTTGACCCCGACGCCCTGCGTATCGGGGTCGAGATGGAAATGGCCGGCGCGCACCGCGCGGCTTTTCTGCCCGATCAGATGGCCCTCGCCCGAAACTCGCTGGCCGATCTTGAGCGGGCGGCGGACGTTGCTGCCAAGCTCGACAATGTGGCCGCCGAACTCGTGCCCGACGATCATCGGCACGGGAATCGTCTTCTGCGCCCATTCATCCCAGTTGTAGATATGGACGTCGGTGCCGCAGATCGCGGTCTTTTCGACGCGAATCAGCACCTCGTCGGGCTTGATATCGGGCACCGGCGCGGTTTCGAGCCAGATGCCCTCCTGCGGCTTGGCCTTGACCAAAGCTTCCATCGTATCGGCCATTAGCTGACTACTCCCAGTTCGCGGCCCACCCTGGTGAAGGCGGCGATCGCGGCATCGATCTGCGCGTCGGTGTGCGCCGCCGACATCTGCGTGCGGATGCGCGCTTCGCCGCGCGGTACGACGGGAAACGAGAAGCCCGTCACATAGATCCCTTCGTCGAGCAATCTGGCCGCCATGTCCTGGGCAAGGCGTGCGTCGCCGAGCATCACCGGTATGATCGGGTGCTCGCCCGGCTTGAGGTCGAAACCTGCTGCCGCCATGCCCTTGCGGAAGCGCTGCGCATTGGCGACGAGCCGCGTGCGCAATTCGCTCGACCCTTCGAGCATGTCGAACACCTTGAGGCTGGCCCCGACGAGGCCGGGAGCGAGCGCGTTCGAGAACAAATAGGGGCGCGCGCGCTGGCGCAGCAGGTCGATGACCTCCTGCCGGGCGCAGATATAGCCGCCCATGCCGCCGCCAAGCGCCTTGCCGAGCGTGCCGGTGAGAATGTCGATGCGGCCTTCGACGCCGCAATATTCGGGGCTGCCGCGGCCGTTTTCGCCCATGAAGCCAGATGCGTGGCAATCATCGACCATGACCAATGCGCCATAGGCGTCGGCGAGGTCGCAGATTGCGCCGAGCTTGGCGATATAGCCGTCCATCGAAAAGACGCCGTCGGTCACGATCAGCTTGGTCCGCGCGCCTGCCGCATCGGCCGCCTTCAGCTGCTCTTCGAGATCGGCCATGTCGCTGTTGGCGAAGCGGAAGCGCCTGGCCTTGCACAGCCGCACGCCGTCGATGATCGAGGCGTGGTTGAGCGAATCCGAAATGATCGCGTCGTCGGCCTCGAGCAGCGGTTCGAATACCGCGCCATTGGCGTCGAAACACGCGGCGAAGGTGATCGAATCGTCATAGCCGAAGAACCTGGCGATGCGTGCCTCGAGCGTGCGGTGCAGTTCCTGCGTGCCGCAGATGAAGCGGACCGAGGCCATGCCGAAGCCGTGATCGCGCGCGGTATCGGCCATCGCGGCGATCAGGTCGGGATGATCAGCGAGGCCGAGATAGTTGTTGGCGCAGAAATTGATCGCGTGCGTCTCGCTGCCATCGGCGCGGCGGATACGGACCTCGGCGCCCTGCGGGCTGGTCATCAGCCGCTCGGTCTTGGTGAGGCCCTGTTCGTCGATTTCGGCGAGCGTCGAGCGCATGCGGGCGTAGAAACCGTCGCGCGTGGCGAGGTCGATCTGGGCGGGGTCTTTGATGTCGGTCATGCGGGCGCAATACGCATTGGCGCGGCGTTCGTCCATGCCTCTCCGACGGCGGCGAGGCACTCCGGATAGCCGAACCGCCAGCCGCGTGGGTGCCGCTAACCACCTGCTATCATGGCTTTTTCAGTGAAAAGACGGCAGATGCGCTAGATCCGTTCGCCGCTCAACCGTTGGCAAATCATGTCGAGCTGGTCGAGCGAACTGTATTTGAGCGATACGATCCCGCCGCGTGCGCCGCTGTTGACGATCTTGACGCCGAGCCCGAGCAGGTCGGCAAGATGATCCTCGACCGCGGCGATATCGGGATCGGCGGCCGCCGGCCCTTTCGCCTTGCGCTTGCCCGACGTCTTCGCCTCACGCAGGTCGCGAACGATCGTCTCGACCTGGCGCACCGACAGTCCCTTGTCCTCGACCTGCCGCGCGAGCGTGATCGGATCGGGCGCGTTGATCAGCGCGCGGGCGTGGCCCATCGACAGCCGCTGATCGACGACCGCCTGCTGGACGGGTTCGGGCAGTTCGAGCAGGCGCAGCAGGTTGGCGACATGGCTGCGCGATTTGCCGACGAGCCGCGCGAGCGATTCCTGCGCATGGCCGAAATCCTCGCCGAGTTTCTGATAGGCGCGCGCCTCTTCGATCGCGTTGAGGTCTTCGCGCTGGATATTCTCGACGAGCGCGATCTCAAGCGTCTCGGCATCGTCGAAGGCGCGAACGATCGCGGGCATGTCGTGCAGCCCTGCCCGCTGCGCGGCGCGCCAGCGGCGCTCACCGGCGACGAGTTGATAGCCGTGACCGGTCGGCGCGGGGCGGACGATAACCGGCTGGATGACGCCGCGCTCGGCGATCGAGGCCGCGAGTTCGGCGAGCGCGGCGTCATCGAAATGGCGTCGCGGCTGTTCGGGGTGCGGGTGGATCGAGCCGACATCGATGCGCACGATCTCTCCGCTCGGTTCGGTCCCGCCCGCCATCGTCGGCGCTTCGCGTCCGGCTTCGCTGAACAGCGCGTCGAGGCCTCGACCGAGGCCGCTCGGACGCTTCTTCGCCGCCGGCTTGGCATCGCCCGATGGCTTTGACTTATCAGTGTTTTCTACCGTTTCATTGTTCGCCATGTTAGGCCGCCTGACGTCTGGTGGGGAGCCGCCCGATAACCTCGCGGGCGAGCTGCATATAGGCTGCCGAGCCCGAGCAGCGGTGGTCGTAGATCAGCGCCGGCAGTCCGTGGCTCGGCGCTTCGGACAGGCGCACGTTGCGCGGGATGACGGTGTCGAAAACCACCTTGCCGAGACACGCGCGGACATCGTCGGAGACCTGGTTGGTCAGGTTGTTCCGGCGATCGTACATCGTCAGCGCGACACCGAGGATCGACAGGCCGGGATTGAACTTGTCGCGGATCCGCTCGACCGTGCGGAGCAACTGGCTGAGCCCTTCGAGCGCAAAGAACTCGCACTGGAGAGGGACGATCAGCGAATCGGCGGCGACGAGAGCGTTCATGGTCAACAGGCCGAGCGACGGCGGGCAGTCGATCAGGCAGATGTCCCAGCGGCCTGGCGGCACTCGCTCGATCGCCATTTCGAGACGATGCGTGCGCTTGTCGAAATCGACCAGTTCGATCTCGGCTCCCGACAGATCGACCGTCGCGGCAACAATATCGAGACGCGGGACTGCCGAAGGCTGTGCTGACGACAGGATCGACGCGTCGCCGGTCAGGACCTGGTAGCTCGAATGCTCGCGCGCCGATTGCGCGATGCCGAGGCCGGTCGAAGCGTTGCCCTGCGGATCGATGTCGATCAGCAGGACGCGCCAGCCGATCGCCGCCATCCCGGTCGCCAGGTTGATCGCGGTCGTCGTCTTGCCGACCCCGCCCTTCTGATTGGCAATCGCAATGGTGATCATGGGTCTATCCGCCGCTAAAACGCCCTTTGCCGATCAATATGGCAGAGTCGGGGCTGGTTACGCTCTGTTTCACGTGAAACGCATCCTGCCACGGCTGCGGCAGGTTGGCCAGTTCGTTAACCGCGTTTTTACCCTTGGGCAGCAGCCAGATCGTCTTGCGGCCCGCCAGATGCCGCGATTTCTTAACCAGTTTCTCAAGCGGCGCAAAAGCGCGCGCGGTGATGATATCGGCGCAATCTTCCATAGTCTCGGCCTTGCCGCCGAAGATCGTGACGTTGGCGAGTGCCAGTTCTGTCGCGCAATCTTCAAGGAATGCCGCGCGCGCCGGTCGCATTTCCGACAGGACGATTGGATCGCCGGTGATGATCGCGATGACGAGGCCGGGAAAGCCCGCGCCCGATCCGAGATCGATCCAGCGACGCTCACGCTTGCTCGATGCAAGCGGCAGGCCGGTGAGCAATTGCGCGCTGTCAACGATGTGACGCCACCAGATGTCGTCTTCGGTCGTCTTGGAAATCAGGTTCTGTTCGCGATTGCCCGCGATGACGAGCTCGGCGAGCTGGGCGAGCTTCGCCATCTTCGCTGGCCGAACCTCGAGCGTGTCGAACAGCCAGGCGCGCGCTTGCTGTTCGCTGCTCATGCCGCCACCCGCCGCAAGCGCACCAGCACCGCGGTCAGCGCGGCGGGCGTGATCCCCGCAATACGCCCCATCATGCCGAGCGTTTCGGGACGCGCCGCGTCGAGCCGCTCGATCATCTCGTTCGACAGCCCGCCAACGCCGGCAAAGTCGAAATCGTCGGGAATCGCGATCCGCTCATTGGCGGCGAGAGCGCGGATCTCGGCTTCCTGGCGGGCCAGATACGGGCCATAGCGAAGGTCGCTTTCAATCTCGTCGAGCGCAACGGGGTCGCACGCTGCAAGCGCAGGATGATCATCGCCCGCATCGCGAAAGGCGATGTCCTGCTGGATCAAGGCATCGCCGAGCGAGCGCCGTTCACCATTGCGCGACGACGTCGCGGCAACGCCGTCGATCAGCGTTGCAACTTCGGTCAGGGCAGTGCGATGCGCCGCAAGCGCGTCCAGCCGCCGTTCGGACAGGCAGCCAACCGCTTCGGCATGCTCGCCGAGCCGCGTCCACGCGTTGTCGGCGCGCAGGCGCAGTCGATACTCGGCGCGCGCGGTCAGCATGCGATAGGGTTCGCTGACCCCCTGCAAAATAAGGTCGTCGATCATCACGCCGAGATAGCTCGTCGTCCGGTCGAAATGGACCGCATCACGCCCCAGCGCGGTGGCGGCCGCATTCGCGCCGGCCGCGAGACCGAGTGCAGCGGCCTCTTCATAACCCGTCGTGCCGATGATCTGTCCGGCGCAGAACAGCCCGGGGATTGCGCGCACGCCCAGCCGCCGATCAAGACAGCGAGGATCAACATGGTCGTATTCGACGGCATAGCCGGGCACCGCGATTTCTGCCCCCTCGAGCCCGGCAATGCTGTTGATCATCGCGCGCTGGACGTCGTCGGGGAGCGATGTGCTGATCCCGTTGGGATAGACGAGATGCGTCGCCAGCCCTTCGGGTTCGAGGAAAATCTGGTGGCCGTCGCGATCGGCGAAGCGGTGGATCTTGTCCTCGATCGACGGGCAATAGCGCGGACCCTTGGCATCGATCGCGCCCGAGAACAAAGGCGACCGATCGAGTCCGCCACGGACGATCTCGTGCGTCGCCTCGTTGGTCCGCGTGATGGCGCAGAACAGTTGCGGATTGCGCCGCGCCCGAGTCTCGGGCGCCATTGTCCAGGGATCAGCATCCGATTCCTGACGCACCAGCGCCGCCCAGTCGATCGTCCGGCCGTCGAGCCGCGGCGGCGTCCCCGTCTTGAGCCGCGCGACGGGCAGGCCGAGATCGCGCAGTTGCTTGCCCAATGCGGTCGCGGCGCGCTCACCGGTGCGGCCGCCGGCACCGCTCCACTCGCCACGATAGAGCCGCCCGCCCAGGAAGGTCCCCGCGGCGAGAACGACCGCGGGTGCCGAAAGCAAGCGCCCATCGGCCATAACCAGTCCGGAGACCGCATCGTCGTCGAGCGTCAGCGCTTCGGCCTCGCCCTCGATAACGGTGATATTCGCTTCGCGCGCGATCATCGCCTGGATCGCAGCGGCGAACAGCACGCGGTCGGCCTGGACGCGCGGGCCGCGCACCGCGGCACCCTTCGACATGTTGAGCATGCGATAGTGGATCGCGGCGGCATCGGCTGCGCGCGCGATCAGCCCGTCATAGGCGTCGACTTCGCGTACCAGATGGCCCTTGCCGAGCCCGCCGATCGCGGGATTGCACGACATCGCACCGATTGTTTCACGTGAAAAAGTGACCAAAGCAACGCGCGCGCCGATCCGCGCGGCGACGGCTGCGGCCTCGCACCCGGCATGTCCGCCGCCCACAACAATGACATCGAAATTGTCCATCGCCGCCCGTTACAGCAGCACGGCGAAGCCGTCAAAAGTTGCGCGGCGCGACGCTCATTCCGGCGCTCATTTCCCGATGCAGAATCGCCCGAACAGCGCGTCGAGCATGTCCTCGGTTCGTGCGCGCCCGGTCAGACGATCGAACGCACTCATTGCGCTGCGCAGATGTTCGGCGACGATGAGCAGGTCGCGCGCGCACTGTGCATCGTCGAGCGCGGCCGCGACATCGGCGAGTGTATCGCGCTGGCGCCGGTTGAGCGCGACATCGCCCTCGCGCGGCAACAGGTCGCGCGCGCGGCCGGCGATCGCATCGAGCAGCGCGGCCATGCCCTCGCCGGTCAGCGCCGACACAACGACATCGGCAGCATCGACCGCCATGTCCCATTCAACCCCGCTGCGCCGGTCGGCCTGTGCCGCGATGCGGATCGTGGCGGAATGCGTCGGCGGATCGTCGGAGCCGAGCCAGACGAGGATGTCGGCCTCGGCGGCGGCGGCAAGCGCGCGCGCGATCCCGATCGCTTCGACCGCGTCGTCGCTGTCGTCGCGCAACCCGGCGGTGTCGGCAAAGCGATAGGCAATGCCGCCAATCGCAACGGGCACTTCGACGATGTCGCGCGTCGTTCCCGCGGTCGGTGCGGTGATCGCCGCTTCGCGCTGCGCGATCGCGTTGAGCAGCGTCGACTTGCCCGCATTGGGCGGTCCCGCAATCGCGACCGTAATGCCGTCGCGCAGCCGTTCGGCCGGCGGCCGGTCGAGCCACGCCGCCAGCTTTGCGGCCAGCGCGGCGCAGGCCATATGGATCGCGGCGACATCGGCGTCGCCGACATCGTCTTCGTCGGAGAAATCGATCGCCGCCTCGATCCGCGCCGCGATCGTCAGGCATTCGTCCTGCCATGCGGCAACCGCCTGCGACACGCCGCCGCTGGCAAAGCCCATCGCCTGGCGCCGCTGCGTCTCGGTTTCGGCGGCGAGCAGGTCGGCAAGGCCCTCGGCCTCGAGCAGGTCGAGCCGGCCATTCTCGAACGCACGCCGGGTGAATTCGCCCGGCTCTGCCTGGCGCAGTCCGTCGAGCTCGCCGAGCCGCGCGAGCACCGCATCGACAACCGCACGGCCGCCGTGGAGGTGGAGCTCGACGACATCCTCGCCGGTGGCTGACGCGGGTCCGGCGAACCGCAGTGCGAGCGGGCGGTCGATAATGTTGCCTTGCGTGCCTTTCACGGTAACGACGCGTGGCGAGCGAGCCGGAATATCCATGCCGATCAGGTCGTTAAGTGCCTCGGTCGCCGCAGGCCCGCTGATCCGCACGACGGCAATAGCGGCGGGAGGCGCGCCGCTCGACAGCGCGAATATGGTATCGTCATGCCCCATGATTGCGGCGCCCGGCGGACGTCAGTCCTTGGCCGGACCCGTATTTTTCGCGCCTGCTTTCGCGGCGTCGCCGGCGAGCGCGGAGAATTGTTTGAACATCTTCATCCCCATGTCGCCGAACGGGGCGAAGTCCTTCATCATCTTTTCGACCTGTTCGATGCTCGACGCGCCCGAGACCGCGTCGGTCATCATCGCGACATAGCGTTCGTTGACCGGGGTCACGTCGGGAAGCCCCATGAACCGCCGCGCTTCCTCTGGCGAGCAATCGATGTTGACCTTGACGCGCATGGCTGGCTCCTTTTGCCGGGTTGGTGCATTGATAGGGCAAAGCCCCGCAACTGAGCAACCGGAGAGACCGCTATGAGCACGATGACCAGCCTCGCAACGCTTGATGGAGACGGCGTATTCGACTGTTACGTCGCCGAACCCGAAGCAACGCCCAAAGCAGCGATCATCGTCATACAGGAGATTTTCGGGGTCAATGCGGGGATAAGGCGCAAATGCGACAGATGGGCCGAGGCGGGCTATCTCGCGCTCGCCCCCGACCTGTTCTGGCGGCTCGAGCCCCAGGTCCAGCTCGATCCCGACATCCCGAACGAATTTGCCCGCGCGCTCGAACTGATGAACCAGCTCGACCAGGACACGGCGATCGCCGACATCGAGGCGGTGATCCGCGCGGCGCGCGGCGGCAAGTCGGGCCTGCCAAAAACCGCCAAGGTCGGCTGCGTCGGCTATTGTCTCGGCGGCCGGCTCGCCTTCATGACCGCCTGCCGGACCGATATCGACGCTTCGGTCGGCTATTACGGTGTCGGCATCGATGGCCTGATCGCCGATGCCAAGGCGATCTCGCGCCCGGTCCTGCTCCACGTCCCGACCGCCGACCATTTCGTCGGCAAGGACGCGCAAGCGGCAATGCACGCCGGGCTGGACGACCATCCCAAGGTCACGCTCTACGATTATGACGGCCTCGACCACGGATTCGCGACCGAGTTCGGCAAGCGGCGCGACGACGCGGGCGCCACGCTCGCCGATCGGCGCACGGCGGAGTTCTTTGCCGAACAGCTGGCATGATCCCCGAACGACTGAGACCGACCCCGGGACTGTTCGCGCGCTTCGGCGTGCCGCTGGCGCTGCTGGCCGCGGCAATCGCCTGCGCCTTGTGGCCGCCCGCGCGCTGGGCGCTGATCGTCCTCGTGCCCTTGGTTGCCATCGCGGTGTGGGATTTCTTCCAGGATCAACACACGCTGCGGCGCAATTACCCGCTGGTCGCGCGGATCCGCTGGATCATGGAGGACCTGCGTCCCTTTGCGCGCGCCTATATCGTCGAGGGCGACCTTGAAGGCCGGCCGTTCGCGCACGACGAGCGCGGCCTCGTCTACGCGCGCGCCAAGGGCGATCTCGACGTCCACCCGTTCGGCACCGAACTCGACGTCTATTCGGACGAATATCAATGGATGAGCCATTCGATGGCGCCCAATGCCGATGCGCCTGCGAGCTGGCGTGTCGATGTCGGCAACTCGCAGTGTAGCCGGCCCTATTCGGCCTCGCTCCTCAACATCTCGGCGATGAGCTTCGGCTCGCTGGGCGCCAACGCGATCGAGGCGCTCAACCTCGGCGCCAAACAGGGCGGGTTCTACCACGATACCGGCGAAGGCGGATTGAGCGCCTATCACCGCAAGCATGACGGCGACCTCGTCTGGGAGATCGGCAGCGGTTATTTCGGTTGCCGCGATGCGAACGGCGCGTTCGATCCCGGGCGCTTTGCCGAGCGCGCCAGCGCCGACCAGGTCAAGATGGTCGAGATCAAACTGAGCCAGGGCGCCAAGCCCGGCCATGGCGGGGTCCTGCCCGGTGCCAAGGTCAGCGCAGAGATCGCCGCAACGCGTGATGTACCGGTTGGCATCGATTGCGTCTCGCCCGCGGCGCACAGCGCCTTTTCAACGCCGATCGAAATGCTCGAATGGGCCGCGAAACTGCGCGACCTGTCAGGCGGCAAGCCGGTCGGGATCAAGCTGTGCGTCGGCCAGCCGCACGAGGTGCTTGCCGTCATGAAGGCAATGCTCGCGACGGGCATCACGCTCGACTATATCGTTGTCGACGGCGCCGAGGGTGGCACTGGCGCAGCGCCGCTCGAACTGTCGAACAGCGTCGGCATGCCCTTGCGCGAAGGCCTGATCTTCGTCCGCAACGCGCTCGTCGGAACGGGGCTCAAGCGCCACGTCCGCCTCGCCGCCTCGGGCAAGGTCCATTCGGGCGCCGGGCTGGCGATGAACCATGGCCTCGGCGCCGACTGGAGCAATGCCGCGCGCGGTTTCATGTTCGCCCTGGGCTGCGTCCAGTCGATGAAATGCCATACCGACATGTGCCCGACCGGCGTGACGACGCAGGACCCGACGCGCCAGCGCGGCCTCGTCATCCCCGACAAGGCACCACGCGTTGCGCGTTTCCATGCCGCGACGCTCGGCTCGTTGCGCGAGATCGTCGTCGCGATGGGGCTCGACAATCCGTGGCAGATCGCGCCGCATCACGTCCACCAACGGCTCAATTCGGCACGTTCGAACCCGACCGACCGAATCTACCATTTCTTCGAAGAAGGCGCGCTTCTCGCCGACCCCGAGGCGACGAGTTACGCGCGCTTCTGGGCCGCCGCGCAGGCAGAAAGCTTCAGGCGGGTTGCTTGATCAGCCGAACAGCGTGCCGACACCCAGGACCGGATCGACCCAGCCTTCGTAGATCATCTTGCCCGCGACAAAGACGATGACCGCTAGGCCAACATAGGCGATCCAGCGATGCCGTTCGATAATCCTGGCGATGTAGTTGGCAGCAAGACCCATCAGCGCGACCGCGACGATCAGGCCGACGATCATGATGCCGGGATGATCCTTCGCCGCACCGGCAACCGCGAGCACGTTATCGAGGCTCATCGAGACATCGGCGAGCGCGACCGCCCAGGCGGCTCCGGCAAAGCTCCTTGCGGACTTGAGACCAGAATGTTCGTCGCCCAGTACCTCTTCGGATCCCGGGCTTTCGCCGCCGTGATGAATTTCGCGCCAGAATTTCCACGATACCCACAATAACAGCAGGCCGCCGGCGAAGATCAGCCCGACGACACCCATCAGCCAGGTAACAATCAGCGCGAAGAATATCCGCAGAAGCAGCGCCGCGCCGATCCCGATCAGGATGACCTTGCGACGCTGGTCGGCGGGCAGGCCCGCGGCGAGCGCGCCGACAACGATGGCATTGTCGCCGGCCAGCACGAGGTCGATCATCAGCACCTGGCCGAACGCGGCAAGCGCGACCGGATCACCCAGATTCGAGAAGTCGTTGACGATATGACCCCAGATATCGGCAGGCGAGCCGAGACCGGAGGCAGCGGTGGCAGCAGAGGCCGCAGCGGAGAGAAAATCGATGATCATGCGATCGACCCTAGAGGCTGATCCCCGTCATGGCGAGCGGATAAACGCGCGATTCCAACCGCAATGACGGCCCGATCGGCCTACTGGTTCATCGATTCGAAGAATTCCTCGTTGGTCTTGGAATCCTTCATCTTGTCGAGCAGGAACTCCATCGCATCGACGGTGCCCATCTGCATCAGGATGCGGCGCAGCACCCACATTTTCTTGAGCTGGTCGGGCTCGACGAGCAATTCTTCCTTGCGCGTGCCCGATTTGCCGACGTCGATCGACGGGAAGATGCGCTTGTCGGCGATCTTGCGGTCGAGGACGATCTCGGCGTTACCCGTGCCCTTGAATTCTTCGAAGATGACTTCGTCCATGCGGCTGCCGGTATCGATCAGCGAGGTCGAGATGATCGTCAGCGAGCCGCCTTCCTCGATGTTGCGCGCCGCGCCGAAGAAGCGCTTGGGACGCTGCAGCGCATTGGCGTCGACGCCGCCGGTCAGCACCTTGCCCGAACTCGGGACGACGGTGTTGTAGGCGCGCCCCAGTCGCGTGATGTTGTCGAGCAGGATGATGACATCCTTCTTGTGCTCGACGAGGCGCTTGGCCTTTTCGATCACCATTTCGGCGACCTGGACATGGCGCGTCGCGGGTTCGTCGAAGGTCGATGACACGACCTCGCCGACGACGGTGCGCTGCATGTCGGTGACTTCCTCGGGCCGCTCATCGATGAGGAGGACGATGAGATAGCATTCGGGGTGGTTGACCGAGATCGCCTTGGCGATGTTCTGCATCATGATCGTCTTGCCGACGCGCGGCGGGGCGACGATCAGGCAGCGCTGTCCCTTGCCGAGCGGCGTCACGACGTCGAGCACGCGGCCCGTCTTGTCCTTGATCGTCGGATCCTCGATCTCGAGCTTGAGGCGTTCGTCGGGATAGAGCGGCGTCAGGTTATCGAAATTGACGCGGTGGCGGACCGCTTCGGGATCGTCGAAATTGACTGCGGTCAGCTTGGTCAGCGCAAAATAGCGTTCGCCGTCGCGCGGTCCGCGGATTTCGCCTTCGACCGTATCGCCGGTCCTGAGGCCGAATTTGCGGACCTGGTTGGGCGAGACGTAGATGTCGTCGGGCCCGGCGAGATAGTTCGCCTCGGGGCTACGCAGGAAACCGAAACCGTCGGACAGGACCTCGATCGTGCCGAGCCCCATGATTTCCTCGCCGTCGTCGCTCAATTCCTTGAGGATGGCGAACATGAGGTCCTGTTTGCGCAGCGTCGAGCTGCCCTCGACGCCGAGCTCCTCGGCCATGGCGACGAGCTCTGCAGGCGCTTTTTTCTTGAGATCTTTAAGATGCATATCGGTTTCCGTGGCGGAAAGGGGGAGGACTGGCTGGCGATCCGGTCTTGGGGAAAGACGCTGGAAAATCGTAAAGATCGCTTGATAAAGCTGCGATCGCCGCCGTTTTGGAACGCCAGCATTTAGGCGCGTTACAGGGTCAAGTCAATCGCGCTTGCTGGCAGGTCAGTGCGCCTTGCGGCGTGTTCAGAACGGCTTGGCGATGACCAGGATGACGATCAGCGCAGTCGCGATGCCGGGCACTTCGTTGAGCAGCCGCAACCGTTTTTCGCTGAGCGGCCGCTCGCCGCGCGCGAGCTTTTTCCAATAACCGACGCACCAGCCATGATAGCCCGACAGAGCGAGTACGAGCAGCAGCTTGGCGTGGAACCAGGCCTGATCCCAGATACCGAGGCTAAAGGCGAGCGCGAGGCCAAACACCCAGACGAGGATCAGCGACGGGTTGAGGATGATCTTGATCAGCCGCTTTTCGCGCTCGATCCACAGCGCGTCCTCGGCCGAACCGACGGCGCTGGCGTGATGATAGACGAAAAAGCGCGGCAGCATGAACAATCCTGCGATGAGGAAGATCACGAAGATCACGTGCGCGGCCTTTATCCAGAGCACGGCAGTTCCCAGGAAGCCAACCAGTCCATCCATCATGCGCCTCTCACAATTGCTACGAGCTGCTCGACATGCGCAATTGGCGTATCGGGCAAGATACCATGGCCGAGATTGAAGATATGCGGCCGGCCTTCGAACGCCGATATGATCGATCTCGCCGCGCTTTCAAGCTGGCTGCCGCCGACGATCAATGCAAGCGGATCGAGATTGCCCTGCACCGGCAGATCGGCAGGCAGTTCGCGCGCCGCCCAGTCGGGATCGACCGTCTCGTCGAGGCCGATCGCATCGACCCCTGTTCCGGCAGCATAAGCGGCAAGCTTTCCGCCTGCGCCCTTGGGAAAGCCGATGATCGGCACATCGGGATGGCGCGCGCGCAGGCCATCAATGATCGCCCGGTTGGGCGCAATCACCCAGTCATCGAACTGCGCGGGCGACAACGATCCCGCCCAGCTGTCGAACAATTGCACCGCATCGACCCCGGCGGCGATCTGGCCAGAGAGATAATCGATGCTCGTCGTTACGATCGCATCGATCAGGGCGCCGAAGCGGACGGGATCGCCATAGGCCATGCGCCGCGCCGCCGCCTGGTCGCGGCTGCCCTCACCGTTGACCATATAGGTCGCCACTGTCCACGGACTGCCGGCAAAGCCCAGAAAGGTGGTGCCAGGCGTCAGCTGCGCCTTCACCCTGCGCACGGTGTCGTAAACCGGATCGAAGCGCTCGAGCACAGGTGCCAGGTCCTCAAGCGCGGCATCGGCAAGCCGCGGCGACAGATGCGGGCCTTCACCGACGCGAAATTCGAGATGCTGGCCGAGCGCATGCGGCACGATCAATATGTCCGAAAACAGGATCGATCCGTCGAAGGCAAAGCGACGCAGCGGTTGCAACGTCACCTCGGCCGCAGCCTCGCTGTCATAAACGAGGTCGAGAAAACCGCCTTTTTCGGCACGCAAGGCGCGATATTCAGGAAGATAGCGCCCCGCCTGGCGCATCAGCCAGAGCGGTGGCCGTGGCTGGCGCTCCCCGCGCAATACGGCGAGCAGGGGTTTGAAGTGAGCGTGCGTCATGCGTGTCCCTGGATTGGCTCGTCGACCCTGCTTAGCCTCTTACTAATATAATAGAGTCTATAGGATGATGTTGTAGGTTGGGCCGTGGAGAGCGTGCATAAAGACCTTATCCGCGTTTTGCCAACAGTCCGGCGCAACCCCCGTCTCGGTTCGCCGCCGAGTCGGAACAACCATCCCCGCTATCCACAGGCTGTTGATAAGATTTCGCGCTGTGGATCATCTGTGTATAAAAATCGCAATGCGGGGCAAAAGGTACTGGGGTGCCTGTTCTGCGCGGTTTATACCGGCCTTATCCACAGGCCTATCGTCTATTGAAGGGGACGCGACGAGATTATGACGCAGCGGCTCCATATCCATCTCGTTTCCGATTCCACCGGTGAAACGCTCGACACCATCGCCAAGGCGGCGCTGGCGCAGTTCGACGATATCGATGTCGTGCGCCATTTCCATCCCCTGATCCGGTCTGAAGCCGATCTCGAGCGGACGATTGGCGACATGGCGGCCAATCCGGGGCTGGTCCTTCATACCATGGTCAACCGCGACAACCGCCGCACGCTCGAACGCGCCTGCCGCCGGCATGATCTTCCTGCGGTTGCCGCGCTCGATCCGGTGACCGACGCATTGTCGAGCCTGCTCCACCAGGAAGCGCAAGCGCGTCCCGGGCGCCAGCACGTCCTCGACGCCGCCTATTTCGCGCGCGTCGACGCGATCCAGTTCACCATCGCGCACGACGACGGGATCAACTGGGAAAACTGGGAAGAGGCCGATATCGTGCTCGCCGGCGTATCGCGCACGTCGAAGACGCCGACGAGCATCTATCTCGCCAATCGCGGGTTCAAGACCGCCAACATCCCCGTCGTCGTCGAATCGCCGCCGCCCGACAAGCTCTACAAACTGACCCACCCGATGGTGATCGGCCTGACGACGAGCGTCAGCCGGCTGGTCGAGGTGCGGCGCAACCGCCTGCTGTCGGTCGGCCAGGCGCCCGAGACCAATTATGTCGACGAGGACGCGGTCAAGCGCGAGCTCGCCTTTGCGCGCCGGATGTTTGCCGACAATGGCTGGCCGGTGATCGACGTGACGCGCCGGTCGATCGAGGAAACCGCGGCGGCGATCATCAAGCTCGCCCAGTCGCGCGACATGGAGTTGGCATGAGCGAGCGCATCGTTCTCGCATCGGGCAGCGCGTCGCGCCGCGCGATGCTGACGCATGCAGGTGTGCCGCATGACGTCATGCCGACGCAGGTCGACGAAGCGGCGATCAAACGCGACCTGGCGACGAGCGCGCCGGCAGATCTCGCCGCCGCACTCGCGCTCGCCAAGGCCCGCGCCGGGTCGGATGCGGCGCCGGGGCGCATTGTCCTCGGCGGCGATTCACTCGTCGCGCTTGATGGGCGGATTTACGACAAGCCCGCCAGCCGCGCGGAGGCCGCGGAACACCTTGCGGCATTTTCCGACCACACGATCGCATTGCACAGCGCCGCGGCGCTGGTTCGTGACGGGCAGACGCTCGCGACGACCGCCGATGTTGCGCAGCTCGTCGTCCGCCCGCTGTCGCCCGGCTTTATCGAAGCCTATCTCGACGCTGAATGGCCCGCGATCGCCGCGTGCGCCGGCTGCTTCCGGATCGAGGGCATGGGGGTCCAGCTATTCTCCTCGCTCAAGGGGAACCATTTTACCATTCTCGGCATGCCTCTCCTAGGATTGCTGAGCGAACTCAGGACTTTGGATGTAATGACGTCATGACGAATTCCGCCGGCCCGTTGCAGCCCGACGGCGCCTATGCCGAGGTGATCGGCGATCCCGTCGCACACAGCAAATCGCCGATCATCCATCGCTTCTGGCTCGACCGGCTCGGCATCGCCGCCGATTATCGCGCGACGCGCGTCGAGGCCGATGGCCTCGCCGCCTATTTCGCCGACCGCAAGGCCGACCCCGCCTGGCTCGGCTGCAACATCACGATGCCGCACAAGATCGCGGCGCTCGATCTTGTCGCCAATGCGGGCGATCTCGCGCAATCGATCGGCGCGACCAATACCGTCCTGCGCGACGGCGATCGGCTGATCGCGACCAATACCGACGCAGCGGGATTCTATGGCCCGATCGCCGATTTCGATCTCGCCGGTGCGCCGGTTGCAGTGATCGGTGCGGGGGGCGCGGCCCGCGCCGTGCTGTTTGCGCTGGCGCGTTGCGATATCGGTCCGCTGACGCTGATCGCGCGCAACCCGCTCAAGGCGGCGATGCTGCTTTCAGCGCTGAAGCTCACCGGCGCGACGCAGGGACTCGACGCACCGCTGCCGCCCGCGCGCCTGCTGGTCAATGCCAGCCCACTCGGCATGGCGGGGCACGACGCCTATGCCGGTGACCTCGACCGCTTGCCGCCCGAAGCGATCGTCTACGATCTCGTTTATGATCCGCTCGTCACGCCGCTCATCGCGGCAGCCGAGGCGCGCGGGCTCGAAACGATCGACGGGCTCGAAATGCTCGTCGGCCAGGCAGCGGTCGCGTTCGAGCTGTTCTTCGGCGTCGCCGCGCCGCGCGAGCACGACGGCGAGCTGCGCGAACTGTTGACGTCATGAACACAAAGCCGCCCGCAGGCCCGCTGGTCGTCGGCCTAACCGGATCGATCGGCATGGGCAAATCGACCGTCGCGGCGATGCTGCGGGAGGAAGGCGTGCCGGTGTTCGATGCCGATGCCGCGGTCCACGCGCTGCAGGGGCCGGGTGGCGCGTTGCTTGCTGAGATCGAGGCACGCTTTCCCGGGAGTACGGGTCCCGCCGGCGTCGATCGCGCGGTGCTCGGTGCGCGCGTGTTCGAGGATCCCGCCGCGCTCGCCGATCTCGAGGGGATCGTTCACCCCGCGGTGGCGCGCGCGCAGCGCGATTTCCTCGATACGCACACCGATGCGCCCTTCGTCGTGCTCGATATCCCGTTGTTGTTCGAAAAGGGCGGCGCAGCCCTGGTCGACCGAGTCGTCGTCGTTTCGGCCCCCGAAACCGTCCAGCGCGAGCGGGTCCTTGCGCGCCCCGGAATGAACCAGGAAAAATTCTCCGATATCCTCGCGCTGCAGACTCCCGATCGCGAAAAAAGGCAGCGCGCCGACCATGTTATCGACACCGGCGTACCGCTCGCCGAGACGCGCCGCGCGATTGCTGCGCTCGTCGATACGCTTCGCGACTTGTCATCGGCGCGCGAGAGGACAATATGATTATCACATGCGTGAAATTGTCTTTGATACCGAAACCACCGGCTTCGACCCAAAATCGGGCGATCGCATGGTTGAGATCGGCTGTATCGAACTGATCGACCGGATCGAGACCGGCCGCACCTATCACGCCTATTTCAATCCCTGCCGGACGATGCCGCCAGGTGCCGAGGCGATTCACGGACTCGGCGACGCCTTCCTCGCGAACAAGCCCAAATTTTCCGATAAGGTCGCCGAGCTGCTCGACTTCCTGGGAGATGCCAAGCTCGTCGCGCACAACGCGCCGTTCGATTTCGGCTTTCTCAACGCCGAACTGGGCCTGTGCGGACAGCGCGGCGTGTGCATGACGCGGATGATCGACACGATCGCCATCGCCCGCACGCTGCATCCCGGCGCCAAGCACAGCCTCGACGCGCTGTGCACGCGTTACGGCATCGATCGCAGCCATCGCGTCAAGCACGGCGCGCTGCTCGACGCCGAATTGCTGACCCAATTGTATATCGAGCTGACCGGCGGGCGGCAGATCGGATTCGATATCGGCCTCGCCAAGGCGCCCGGCCAGTCCGACCAGCCTGCTTCGCGCGCGCCCGCCCGACCCTATCGCGAGCCGCGCGCTTTTGCCGCGAGCGCCGCCGAACTTGCTCGTCACGCCGCTTTTATCGCGCGGATCGACGGCGCCTTGTGGAACGCCGACGCCGCCTAGACCGTTGAACCCCTGCATCTCGCGTGGGGATAAGGAGCATAATATGGACATTCGCGTATCGGGCCATCAGATGGATACCGGCGACGCCCTTCGGACGCATGTCGGGGATCGAATGAACGCCATCGCCGACAAATATTTCGCCCGCGCCATCTCGGCGCACGTGACCTTCGGCAGGGCACCGCACGACGCAATCGACTGCGACATCGTCGCGCACGTCATGCAGGGCGTCGTGATGAAGGGCCATGGCCGTGCCCGCGAAGCGCATGCCGCCTTCGAAGCGGCGGCCGAGCGCGTCGAAAAGCAGCTGCGCCGTTACATGGGCCGGTTGAAGGACCGTCATGTCGGCAGCAACGGCGCCGCCACCCGCGCGCTCAACATCGACGATATCCCCGGCGACGCGGGCTACACCGTGTTCGACGGCACCGAAGAGAGCGACGATGTCGGCGATGCACCCGTCGTTGTCGCCGAAACGCGCGTCGATATCCCCGAGGCAGCGGTCGCCGACGCGGTGATGATGCTCGACCTGCGCGACACCAACGCGCTGCTGTTCCGCAATGCTCAAACCGGCGCGCATAATATGGTCTATCGCCGTCGTGACGGGACGATCGGCTGGGTAGAGCCTGCGCGGGGCTAGATTTTATGGCGTCCGCCCTCTAGGGATCGCTCGTCGGCCGAGGCCTCGCCCCGGTCGGCCATCCTTTTTGTATTTTATCGTTGTGGCACGCGCGTTTGCGGCCCGGCGAGTGGCAATGGCATATGAGCGATCTCAACGATCTCCTTTATCCGGCAACGGTGCAGGCCAAGGCGGCGATCGAGGCGAAAAAGGCGTTCTTTCCCTACGCCGGTGCCCTCGCGGCGACCGCACTCGGGCTCGACGGCGGCGAGGTTGCCGAACGATTGCTCGAGCGCGAGCGGCTCGGCACGACCGCGTTCGGCAAGGGCGTCGCGCTGCCGCATGCGCGGCTCGAAGGGCTCTCGGGGGTCAAGGGACTGTTGCTCGAGCTCGACCGCGGGATCGATTTCAACGCGGTCGACGGCCTGCCGGTCGACGTTTTCTTTGTCCTGCTGTCGCCGGTCGATTGCGGGGCCGATCATCTGAAGGCGCTGGCGCGCGTGTCTCGCTACCTGCGCGACGAGCAGGCGGTGGCGCGGCTGCGCGGCGCCAAGTCGAGCGAAGCGCTCTATGCTCTGGTATCGGGCCAGGCGCGTGACGCCGCCTGAGAACGCTGCGCGCGACGTGTCGGGGCCCGGCGAAACCGCCCATTTCCGCGCGCTCGAATCGCTTTACGATTCGGCGCCGATCAACGCCAAGTTCCCTTCGGTCCTGCATATCGATGCCCCCGGCGTGGCGCGGATCACCTTCGATGTCGACGAAAGCGTCTATCACGCCGCGGGCGCCGCGCACGGGACGAGCTATTTCAAACTGCTCGATGATGCCGGTTTTTATGCCTGCAACAGCCTCGTCACCGATCGCTTCCTGTTGACCACCGCGTTCAACCTGCTGTTCACCCGGCCGCTCAAGTCGGGACCGGTCGTCGCGCACGGCCGCTGGCTCAGCGGGCGACGGCGCGTGTTCGTTGCTGAATCGACGCTGGTTGATGCGCATGGCGAGGAGGTCGCGCGCGGGACCGGCACCTTCATGCGCTCGTCGTTCGCGCTGTCGGGCCTGCCCGGCTACGCGAATCGCAGCCGCGAGTGACCGCGCAGCTTCCCGCGCGCCTCGTCGTCACCGCGCTGATTCGCTCGGTGCAGGTCCAGGGCGGCTTCGCGACAGTCTTAAAAAGCGGTAACGATGATTCCGGTTCGATTATGCTGCAATGCACCAAAATGGGCCAGTTCGAGCGGCTGCTGGAGCGCCAGATGACGCTCGACGGAGCGTATGAATGGCGCGCAATTCCCGAAGCACAAAACAAAAACCCGTTGGAATTAAACGATTATATCGAAAGGCGCTACGCCCAAGACCGCGATTTGTGGGTCCTTGAGCTAGACGTCGCAGACACGGAACGCTTCGTCGCTGAATTGAACGCGTTCGGTTGACCCCGGCCATCTGGAGGCTATTGAGCCATCCAACGCAACGCGCAGGTTGCCCTCGTCATCCAGGTCGGATGGCATTGGGGGGGTAAACACGCAGTCGGACGACAGGTTCCCGGATGCCGGCACGCGGCCTCCATCCGGCCCAACCTTCGACCGCACAGACCGACGATTACATGACCAATATTTTGCGCGCCGCCAGCCTCGCTGCGGTGCTTATGACTGCAGCCGGTACGTTCATTGCGACCGATCCCGGCTTTGCTTCGGAATCTGCCACACAGGCCACCATCCCGACGCTCCAGATTGACCGCGCGATGGTCGATCATTCCGGTGATGCTATCGATAAATCGCTTCGCGCGCCCGATAGTTCCCTGCCAATCCAAATTTCCGACGAGACCGCCGATGCGCCCAGTGCCATCGAAGACGCGATCGCCGATGCAGACAGCGCCAGGATCGAAGCCGCCACGCTTGGCGAACTCGTGCTGAAAATGCCGATCCCCGATACGCTCGATGCCGAAACCCAGTGCCTTGCCGGCACGATCTATTTCGAATCGAAGGGCGAAACGCTTTCTGGCCAGCTCGCCGTTGGCCGCGTCGTCCTCAATCGCGCCGCGTCGCCGCGCTTCCCCAACAGCATCTGCGGCGTCGTCTATCAGCGCAGCCAGTTCTCGTTCGTTCGCGGCGGCAAGATGCCGCGCATCAACACCGCGAGCAACTCCTGGCGCAACGCCGTCGCAATCGCGCAGATCGCCCGCAACGAGCTGTGGAAAAACGACGCCAAGGGCGCATTGTTCTTCCATGCTGCGCGCGTATCGCCGCACTGGCGCCTGACGCGCATCGCGCAGATCGACAACCACATCTTCTATCGCTGAACATAACCGCGGCGCCCGCGCCGACACGTTCGCATCGAGCTTCCGCAACGCCTCGCCCTCAAAGGGCGGGGCGTTGCCATGTGTTGCCGATTTGTTCTAGGTTAACCGCATGGCCAGCCTTTCGCCTCCCAACTCCGATCGTGAGTCGCTCGCCAACCCGTGCGCGAGCGACGTCGCGCGCGGCGTCGCCCGGATGTTTCATGCCGCCGGCCTGACCGTGTTGTGCGAAGTCCCGCTGCCCAACGGCCGGCGCGCCGACATGCTGGCGATCGACGCCAAGGGAGCGGTGACGATCGTCGAGATCAAGGTCGCGCGCGGCGATCTTCACGGCGACACAAAATGGCCCGACTATCTTGCCTATTGCGATCGCTTCTTCTGGGCGCTCGATCCCGCGCTCGATGCGGAGTTGCTGTCGCGCGATACGCACCAGCCCGAACGCTGCGGCCTCATCATCGCCGATCGCTACGGTGCAGAGATCGTCCGCGAGGCGGCGGTCCACGCGCTCGCCCCGGCGCGGCGCAAAGCCGAGTTGCTGAGGATCGTGCGGCTGGCGATGCGGCGGATGATGGTCGCTGCCGACCCCGAGATGCTCAACCTGTACGCCGACGGTTGACGCCGGTCGCCGGGCGGATCAGCCGCCGGGCTTGAAGATCGGCCCGTTGGGCAGCGCGTCGTCGGGTTCCGCGGAGCGCGGCGTCAGCGCATCGAGCAGCGCGTCCGAACGTGCGTCGCGCGTCGCATAATCGCGCGCGCTCAGCCCGGCGACATAATCGGCGCGATCGGGATCGGCGCCGTGTGCGACAAGCATCCGGACGAGAACGGGCTTGCGCAACTGGACTGCACGGATCAGCGCCGTCTCGCCGCGCGAATTGGCGAAGTTGGCGCTCGCGCCAAGATCGAGCAACAGCTGCGCGGTCTCGCTGTCGCTGTTGAAAACCGCGATCATCAACGGCGAACGTCCAGCTTTGTCGAGAACATCGGGGTTTGCACCCTTGCCAATCATGAACCGGATCCATTCGGAATCGCCGCGTTGCGTGACGATATGCAGCGCGGTTTCGCCGCTGTCGCGATCAGCCGTGTTGATCAGCCCGTTTGAAGCAGTGCCCAACAGCGTCATAACTGCGGTGCCGTCACGGTCGGTCACCGCCTTGAGAAAGCGGACCGAAGGCAGGGCTTCCTGCGCCATCACCGTTTGCGGCTGGCCGATCACGGCAAGACCAAGGCTCAGGGCGACCGCATAGTGAAAAGACCGAAAGGAACGCATCATATCTGGCACCGATTGTTGATTTCACGCGCATGGCAGCGCATGGCTGACAGCATCATGAACATTGCCTCTTCTATCACGCTCGCTTTGGCCTTGGCCAGTCTTTCGGCCTGCTCGCCATCGCCCTCGAACACCGCCGAACCGCCGCTCGCCGGCGCGTCGATCGGCGGACCCTTCAGCCTGGTAGACCAGGACGGCGCCGTCTTCACCGACCGCGACCTCAACGGCAAATACGCCATCGTCTATTTCGGCTACACCTATTGCCCCGATGTCTGCCCGGTTGATCTGCAGAAACTGATGCGCGGCCTTGCCGCATTTGAAAAGTCCGATCCGGCCGCCGCCGCGCTGGTCCAGCCCGTCTTCATCTCGGTCGATCCGGCGCGCGACACGCCTCCCGTGCTCAAGACCTTCGTGAGGAGCTTTGGGCCGCGCCTGATCGGCCTGACCGGGACCGACGAACAGGTCGCGGCGGCCGCCAAGGCCTATGCTGCGAGCTATCACAAGGTCGCCGGCTCGCAGCCCGACGCCTATCTGATGGCGCATACCCAGATCGCCTATCTGATGGGGCCAAATGGCGAACCGATCGCGCTGCTTCCGCTCGACGATCCCTCGACCAGCCAGGATGAGGCGAGCCCCGCAGCGATCGCCGCGACGCTGGCGCAATGGGTCCGCCCGGCGAGATGACCGACGACGCACCGCGGCCCGCGCCGTTCTGGGAACGCCCGCTCGCCAGCCTCGACGCCGGCGAGTGGGAAGCGCTGTGCGACGGCTGCGGCAAATGTTGCCTGCACAAGGCCGAGGACGAGGATAGTGGCCGGATCTATCCGACCAACATCGCCTGCCGCCTGCTCGACCGCGAAACCGCGCGCTGCAGCGATTATGCACACCGCAAGCGCCACGTTCCCGACTGTCTCCAGCTGACCCTCGCCAAGGTCGAGGACATCGACTGGTTGCCGCTGACCTGCGCCTATCGCCTGCGCGCCGGAGGCAAGCCGCTGTTCGACTGGCATTACCTGATCAGCGGAGACCGCGAGGCGGTCCATCGCGCGGGCCAGTCGGTGCGCGGCTGGACCGTGGCAGAGGCCGATGCCGGCCCGTATGAGAATCACCTTGTCGATTTTCCGATCTAACTCGGGCCGATCTGACGCCGCCGCCACCACCGACGCGGCGCTCGCTTGCTATGTCACCGGCCCGTGCGGCACGGACTGGCCGCTGCGGCTCGTGGTCCACCCGCGCGCGCGCCGCCTGCGCCTAGCCTGCGACCCGGTGCGCGGCGAATTCCGCCTGACCGTTCCGCCACGCATGGCCCAGCGCAAGGCGATCGCCTGGGCCGACGGCCATCGCGGCTGGGCGCGCGAACAGGCGGGCAAGGGCGGTGCGCCCGAGAGCGTCGATAATGGTAGCGCAATACCGTTTTGCGGCGGCGAGATCGTCATCGCCTGGGATCCGGCCTATCCGCGCGCCGCACGCCGCGTCGGCGACGAGCTTCAGCTCGGCGGCCCGCGCGAGGCGATTGCGCGCCGGGTCGAACGCTGGCTCAAGGATCAGGCGCGCACGATCATGACGCGCGAAACGCACGAATATGCGACCCGCGGCGGGCTGGTCTGTGAAAGCGTCAGCATCGGCGACCCGCGCTCGCGCTGGGGCAGCTGCTCGGCGCGCGGCACGATCCGCTACAATTGGCGGTTGATCATGGCGCCCGAGACGGTGCGCCGCGCGACCGTCGCGCATGAGGTTGCGCATCTCGGTCATCTCGACCACAGCGCGCGCTTCCATGCACTGCACGCGGCGCTGTTCGAAGGCGATCCCGTTGCCGCGCGCGCCTGGCTACGCGCGCATGGCCAGCAGCTGCGCCGCCTGCGCTTCGCCTAGGCTCAGTAAATCCCGCGCTGGCCGACCGGTTCCTGGTTGGGCGCGGGCAGCGGAGGCTGGTTCGGCGGTTGCGCCCGCCCGGGCTGCTCACGCGGGGCTTCCGGGCGCGCGGGTTGCGGTGCCGGTGCCCCGGGGCGTTTGCGTCCGGTCATTTCATCGATCCATTGCTGGTCGATCGGCTGGTCGGCCGCAGACGGCTGTTCGCCCGGCTGTGCGGGGGCCGGTATTTCGATCGGCATGCCGTTTTCATCGACCAGCATGCCGTTGTCGGGCGCATCGAGATACTGGTCCTGTTCGTTCGACAGGACCCAGTCGGGCAGCGTGACCTGGGTGTCGAAATTCTCGACCGGTCGCTTGGCGACCGCGATCCGCATATAGTCGGCCCAGGCGGTCGCCGGTGCGCGTCCGCCCTGCAGCCCGCCGACCGCCTTGGCGTCGTCGCGCCCCATCCATACCGCGGTGCTCAGGCCGCTCGAAAAGCCGACGAACCAGCCGTCCTTGTTGCTGTTGGTCGTGCCGGTCTTGCCTGCCACCGGGCGGCCGATCTGCGCCGCGCGACCGGTGCCGGTGTTGACCGCGGTTTGCATCAGGTCGGTGATCCCGGCGGCGACCCAGTCGTCGACCAGCTGCGTCGGCGCCGCCTCGCGGTGCTGGTAAAGGACGTCGCCGTCGGCGGTCGTGACCTTGGTGATCGCATAGGGGGTCACCGACACACCCTTGCGCTGGATCGCGGCGATCGCGCGCGCCATGTCGATGACGCGCACTTCGGACGATCCCAGCACCATCGACGGGTGGGTGTTGATCGGCGTCGATATGCCGAACCGGCGCGCCATGTTGGCGATCGACGAATAGCCGACCTCGTTGCCGATCTGCGCGGCGACGGTGTTGATCGAATAGGCGAAAGCGGTACGGACCGAGACCTTGCCGCTGAACCGCCCGCTCGAATTCTTCGGCGACCAGCCGTTGATCGAGACCGGTTCGTCGACCACCATGTCCTCGGGACGATAGCCCGATTCGAGCGCGGTCATGTAGACGAAGATCTTCCACGCCGAGCCCGGCTGGCGGACCGCCTGCGTCGCGCGGTTGTAGTTCGACGTGACGTAATCGCGTCCGCCGACCATCGCACGCACCGCGCCGTCGCGGTCGAGGCTGACCAGCGCGCCTTGCAGTCCGTTCGGCGTATCCTTCGAAATCGCGTTGGTCGCCGCCTGCTGCATCGGCAGGTCGAGCGTGGTCCAGACGTCGATCGGGTCGTTGGTCTCGTCGATCAGCATGTCGAGCTGCGGCAGCGCCCAATCGGTGAAATAGCGCGCGCTGTTCTGGTTCGACTGGCGCGCCAGTTTGACCTTGGTCGGTTGCGCCGCGGCAGCCTGTGCGGGGGTGATCGCGCCGGCATCCTGCATCACCTGGAGGACGACCGAGGCGCGGTCGATCGCGGCCTGCGCATCGGCGGTCGGCGAATAGCGCGACGGCGCCTTGACGAGGCCCGCGATGATCGCTGCCTCTTCAAGGCTCAGCTCGCGCGCCGAGTGGCCGAAAAAGCGCCGCGATGCGGCATCGACGCCATAGCTGCCGCCGCCGAAATAGACCTTGTTGAGATACAGTTCGACGATCTGCGATTTGGAGAATTTCCATTCGAGCGCAAACGACAGCACCGCCTCGTTGATCTTGCGACCGATCGAGTAGCTGTTGGTCAGGAACAGGTTGCGCGCGACCTGCTGCGTGATGGTCGATGCGCCCTGCCAACGGCGGCCCGTCCCGCGGCGTTCCCACGCGGTATAGACCGCGCGCGCCATGCCGACGGGATCGATCCCGAAATGGCTGTAGAAACGGCGATCCTCGACCGCGACCATCGCGTCGGACATGACCGGCGGGATCTCGTCGAGCGACAGCCACTGGCCGTAATTGGGCCCCATCGAAACGATCACCGTGCCGTCATTGGCGCGGATGCGGATCGTCTGTTCGTTCTTCGACTGCTTGAGCGCCTGGTAGTCGGGCAGCTGGTTGGCCGCGATCGCGACCCATGTGGCGAGCGCCACGGTACCGATCAGCGCGAGCGCGAGGCCACCCTTGACGATCCGCCGCAGCCAGTCGCGCCAGGTCAGCGGTCCACCCTTGGCGGGGTTCGATTTTGGGCGACCGCCGGTCGCCTTGCGCTTGGCCATTCAGTTCCCCTGGGCGGCATCATTGCGCCCGGTCCCGACCGGCGCGTTGGCTCGCGACGCGTTTACGATAGCTGAACACGCGAAGAAAGAGGCTAGGCGTCAGGCCCCGTTGTCAGGCTTTGGCGTCGAGGTCGAGCGAGGTCGAATTGATGCAATAGCGCATGCCGGTTTCGCCCGGACCGTCGGGAAAGACATGGCCGAGATGGCCGTCGCATGCGGCGCAGCGCACCTCGACGCGGCGCATGCCGTGGCTGTCGTCGACATTCTCGACGACGACGCCGTCGGCGGCAGGGCTGGTAAAGCTCGGCCAGCCCGAGCCGCTGTCATATTTGGTCTCGCTCGAGAACAGCTCCGCGCCGCAGCCCTTGCAGCGATAGACGCCGGGCGTCTTCTCGTCGGTATAGGCGCCGGCAAAGGCGCGCTCGGTGCCCGCCTCGCGCAACACGTGATATTCCTCGGGGGTGAGTTCGGCACGCCATTCGGCGTCGGTCTTTTGAATCTTTTCCATCACGCGAATGTGGGATGCTTGGGCCGGTCATGCAAGGTGCTCAAACGATCCGCGTTGTACGGGCAATCAGTCGCGGCAGCGCGGGGAACCATCGCGCCGCACCGATGCCCAGCCTTGCCAGCCCGGGGCTCTCGGCGGCGCGCCACGCCGCCCCCGCGACACGCATCGGCAATGCCGCACGGCGCGCGAAGTCGCCTTGATAGTCGCTGGCCGCACCGGCCCCGCCGCGCAGCAATGCGGCCACCGCATCGCGTGCCGAGGCGAGTGCGATACCGATCCCTTCGCCCGCCAGGCTCGGGATCACCGCCGCCTGGTCACCGACACGAAGCCGGCCCGGCTCGGTGCTCTGCGCGATAAAGCCATAGGGCACCGCGGCGATCGCATCGGTCGCGCTGAGATCGGCGACGTGCGCAAGCCGTTCGCCAAGCTGCGGGTTGGCGGCGCCGAGCATTGCGAGCAGCGCAGCGGGGCTGCCACCGGCCTGGGTCAGCAGCGACTTGCGCACCGCCATGCAGATATTGCCGCCACCGTCCTCCTGCCGCACGATCCCGGCATAGCCGCGGTCGAACAGGTGGAGCTCGATGCCGTCGCCGACCAGCGCGGCAAAGCCAGCCGAGGGGTCGGCGCGGACGCGCAGGCCGAGCACGGGATCGTCGGCGATCGCTTCGGGCATCGTCCGCCGCGCGCCGGGCAGCTCGTGCTTGCCGCTCGCAAGAATCAGCGCGTTCGCGCGCAACATTCCCGCCTCGCCGCAATCGACCTGCCCATCATCGCCGATTCCGCGCACCTTCACGCCAAGCTGGATGCGCGCACCGCATGCGGCGGCACGGTCGAGCATCAGCGTATCGAGCCGGTGGCGCGACACCCCCATCGCGGCATGCGGCAGGCGCGAATGCGCCACGCGATCGCCCGCGAACAGCGCGAGGCGCGTAACGCGCTGCCCGCCGAGCGCGTCGCTATCGATCCCCAAGGCTTCGAGCTGTTGCAGCGTCCGCCAGCTGAGGAACCCGCCGCAAATTGCATCGCCGATTGCGCGCTGGCGTTCGACCAGATGGACCTCGGACCCGGCGCGCGCGAGGCCAATCGCCGCGGCCGAACCTGCCGGACCGCCGCCGATGATAGTGACTGGATCGGCGCTCATCTGATCCGCTCTACGCAGAGGCGAAAGGGAAATCGCCGGACGATTTTGGCCGCGTTTTCCAACTCGGCGCGCGCCAGCATCGCCGTCCACTCGCCGCGCCGAAAACTCCGCGCGATCGACAGCTGACCGTCGGCACGGACAATCGGATCGACGCCCATCGCCCGCGCCAGCCACGGATAGCCGAGATAGGCCAGGCGGTGGCGGTGGAGGTCGTTGACCATCCAGCCAAGCGCCGCCTCGCCTTCCATGAACGTCAGGAAATCGGCGCGCTCGGCATCGGACATGTGATGCGCGACGAGGCTCGACAGGACGATATCCCAGCGCTCTCCGGCAAGGTCGCGATAGTCGCCGGTGCGCCAGTCGATCGCCATTTCCGGCGACGTTGCTGCGCGCGCGCTTGCCGCGCTCCTGGTGTTGAGGTCGATCCCGACCAGCTCGACGCGCTGGCCGCGTTGCCCCGCCCAGCGCGCGATCCGCCGCAGCATGTCGCCCTGGCCATAGCCGACGTCGAGGATGCGCCACGGTGTCGCGCGCGCATCGCGTGCATGTACAGCTTCTAGAAAGCGCAGCGTCGCGCGCGGCGCCATCGTCACCGCGTTGACCCGCGCGAGGTCGCGCAGCACCCTGTCATACCGCGTCGCGGGCAGGTCGGCGGCGTCCATCTGCTCTTCGGTCGTGTGACGTTGCGACAGGGATGCGAACGGGTTCATCGCGTCATCGGGGCAGGTCGAACGCCAGCCCCTCGACCGCGACGCCGGGGCCGAAAGCGAGCGCGATGCCGGAGCCGGTGCGCCGCTCGGCGATCATCCGGGCAAGGACGAACAGGACGCTGGCCGAGCTCATATTGCCAAAGGCGGCAAGCACCGCGCGGCTGTCGTCGAGCGCGTGCTCGGGCAGGTCGAGGCCGCGCCCGACCGCGTCGAGGATCGAGCGCCCGCCGGGATGGATCGCGTAAAGATCGGGTGGCGTGTCGCCGATCAGCTGCACGCGGACCGCTGGATCCTCGAGCGCGTCGTGCAGTCGTCGCGGCACTGCGCCCGACAGCTCCATCGAAAATCCGGCATCGCCGATATGCCACTGGATCAGCTCTTCGCCGCCGGCGAGTGCAAGGCTGGCGGGATCGCCGAGCCGCATTGCGTCGGCCGGCGCAGCGTCGGCGGCGGTGAGCAGCGCTGCCGCGGCGCCATCGCTGAACTGGAGCATCGCGAGCAGCCGTTCGATTTCGTCGGTCGGCGTCAGGTGAAGCGACGACAGCTCGACCGCGACGACGAGGACGCGAGCATCGGGTTCGGAGCGAACGATATGGCGCCCGGTCCGCAGCGCGGTAATCCCGGCATAGCAGCCCATGAAGCCGATGAAGGTCCGCTCGACGTCGGCATCGAGGCCGAGTTCGCGCGCGATGATCTGGTCGATGCCCGGCGCGACGAAGCCGGTGCAACTGGCGACGACGAGATGGGTGATGCCGCCAAGCTCGACGCGGCTCGCCAGGTCGCCGATCGCGGCGAGCGCGAGCTGCGGCGCGTAGCGGGCATAGGCCGCCATCCGCTCGGCGGTGCCGGGGAGAGGATCGCGATCGTAAAACCCGCCGGGCGCCACCGGCGAGCCGCCATCATCGCCGTGCGGCAGAACCGACCAGCGCTGATCGATGCCCGACCGCGCCGCCATCCGGAGGAACATCTTGTCGGCGCGCTCGTCGGCGACGTGCGCGCTCGCCCAGTCGATGAACGCGCCGTGCACCTCGTGGCTCGGAACCGCCGTGCCGATGCCATGGACGGCGGTGGTAATGGATTGGGTCATAGCGGCCTTCCGGCGAATCGCCGTCGATCGGCTTTGGGGAGTCCCGCCACTATACGCTCAAAGCGCGGAATCGGATGTTGTTCACCCGAATTCTATCAACGCGACCGCGCGATGGCTGTTCCGCGATCACCGGCGCGACATGCCGACACGCGCTGAACGGCGGTTCGCCTCGTGCGCCATTGCGACGAGCAGCTGGCGCATCAGTACGCCGCCCGGGCTCGCGCGCGCCTTGATTGCGCGTTCGGTTGCCTGCAGCCGTTCGACGATCCGCGCGGTCGCCTCGGTATCCCAGATCGCCAGCTGATGCGCGACGCTCGCCTGCTCCTTGAAGAAGACGCTGCGATCGCGCGCGACCTCGCCCGGCGAACGGCCGCCATCGACCGCGGCGCGCAACCGCGCGAGCAGCCGGGCGCGATTGCCCATCGCGCGAATCAGGCGGATCTCGTTGAGCCCGGTCGCATCGATGCTCTCGATCATCGCGCTGAGGTCGGCGACGCGGCCGCCGAGCGCGACGTCGATGCTGCGCGCAATGTCCTCCTCGTGCGTTTCGGCGCCGAGAGCGATCAGCGCATCGGGCGTCAACGTCCTGGGTTCGGCGGGCGAGGCATCGAGATAGAGCGCGAGCTTTTCGAGCTCCTGCGCCAGCACCAGCCGGTCGCCCGCGACCATGTCGACGAGCATCCGTCCGACATCGCCCTCGAAGCGCAGGCCGAGCGGGCCGGCGATATCGCGCGCAACCTTTTCGAGCTCGCGGCCTTCGGGGGCATAATGGATCGTCGCCATCGCCAGCCGCGACCCTTCGGCAAGCTTCATCAGCTTCGATCGCGCCGACACCCCGGGGCCGATCGCGACGACGGGGTTGCCCGCCTGCGGCGCTTCGAGCAGTGCGGTGACCGCCGCGACGCAATCGTCGCCCGCTCCGGCGATGTTCAGTTCGACATAGCGCGGCCCGCCGAACAGCGCGATCGATGCAGCCTCGTCGGCGAGTCTCGCAGGATCGGATTTCAGGCTCGGCGAATGGATATCGATGCGCTCGGGCGGCTCGCTCGACTGCGCCTTGATCGCCTCACCGAGCGCGCGTGCGCCCGCGATCGAGGCGGCGGCGTCGGGTCCGGTCAGCAGGTAGAAACGTATCGCGCCGTCGGGGCGGGCGAGCGCGCGCGCCATTTCGGGCGGCTTGACCTTCACGGTGTCTTGGCCGCGGCGTCCATGTTGCGCGCATAGATGGCGAGCCGCGCGACGATCTGGTCGGCAATCATTTCGGCGAGCCGTTCGAGCGCGCTGTCTTCGGCGGCGATCGTGGCATATTCCGAGGACACGACGTCGATCCCGGCATCCGAACTGGCGGTCGCGTCGAGCACGACCTCGCCGTTGGTGCTGTCGGTCAGCTGGTAGCGCGCGCGCAAGGTCCGCCGTTCGCGCGTCACCGCATTGTCGCGCCGCACGCCATAGCCGGTGATGTCGTCGTCGAGCGTGACGATCAGGCGATAGCGCTGCGACGTTCCGCCATTAAGTGCGTCGAGCCGCTGCGCCAGCGCATTGTGCACCAGCCAGCCCGCGCGCCCTTCGATCGGCGCAATCTTGACGTCGGCCAGCCCGTGGGCGACCGCGCCATGCGTCCCGCCGGCATAGAGCGGCGTCAGGCTGCAGCCGCCCAGCGCCAGGCTCAGCAGGACCAGCGGCAGCAGCAAGGGCGCGCCGCGGCGCGTCACAGGACGATATTGACCAGGCGGTCGGGCACGACGATCACCTTCTTGGGGACAGAGTCGCCAACATAGGCGACGATCTTCTCGCGCGCCATCGCCGCGGCTTCGATCTCGTCCTTGGCCATGCCCTTGGGCAGCGTCATCGTGTCACGCAATTTGCCCATCACCTGGATTGCGATCGTCGCTTCGTCGTCGACCAGCAACGCCGGATCGGCGACCGGCCACGCCGCGTCGGCGATCAGGCCCCGATCTTCATTATTGGCGCGGCCCATTTGCGCCCAGGCTTCCTCGGCAAGATGTGGCACCATCGGCGCAACCAGGCGCACCAGACCGTCGATCGCGTCGTCGCGTGTCGCCGACGGCTTGGCTTTCTCGATCGCATTGGCCAGTTCGTAGAGCTTGGCCACCGCCTTGTTGAACGCCAGCGCGGAGATATCGTCGCCGACGCCTGCGATCGTCCGGTGGAGCTTTTGCGCGAGCGGCTTGTCGGTCTCGCCGCCGCCCTTGCCGACACTGCCGATCAGGCGCCACAATCGCTGGACGAAGCGCCACGCGCCCTCGATCCCGGCCTCGCTCCACGGCAGGTCGCGCTCGGGCGGCGAATCGCTGAGCATGAACCAGCGGACCGCATCGGCGCCGTACTGGTCGACGATCGGCAGCGGATCGATCGTGTTCTTCTTCGACTTCGACATCTTCTCGACGCGGCCCGGCGTGACCGGCGTGCCGTCGATAATACGCGTCCAGTCGGCGCCGTCGCGCTTGACCTCATTCGGGCTCAGCCAGCTGCCGTCGCCCGCCTTGTAGGTCTCGTGCGTCACCATGCCCTGCGTGAACAGCCCGGCGAACGGTTCCTTGACGTCGATCATGCCGATCCGCGCCAGCGCGCGCGTCCAGAAACGGGCGTAGAGCAGGTGCAGGATCGCGTGTTCGACGCCGCCGATATACTGGTCGACCGGCAGCCATTGCCTGACGATCTCGGGATCGAACGGGCGGTCCTTCGGCTGGCTGGCGAAGCGGAGGAAATACCAGCTGCTGTCGACAAACGTGTCGAGCGTATCGGTCTCGCGCCGCGCCGCGCCGCCGCATTTGGGGCAATCGACCTGGCTCCAGCTCGGATGGCGGTCGAGCGGATTGCCCGGCGTCTTGAAATCGACGTCCTCGGGCAGGACGACGGGCAGCTGGTCCTTGGGCACGCCGACGGGGCCGCATGTGGCACAGTGGATGATCGGAATCGGGGTACCCCAATACCGCTGACGGCTCACGCCCCAGTCGCGCAGGCGCCACGTCGTCGTCGCTTCGCCCCAATTTTCTGACGTGGCCCGCGCGGTCACCGCGGCACCGGCCGCCGTGACGTCCATCCCGTCGAGAAAGCCCGAATTGACGATTCTGCCCTCGCCGGTGAACGCGGTGTCGCCTTCGAATACCGCATCGGCACTATCGTCCGGCGTGACAACCTGCCGCACATCGAGACCGTATTTGCGCGCGAAATCGAGATCGCGCTGGTCGTGCGCCGGCACGCCCATCACCGCGCCCGATCCATAATCCATCAGCACGAAATTGGCGATGTAGATGGGCAGCGCGATATTGGCATCGAGCGGGTGGATCGCCTTCAGCCCGGTATCGAAGCCCAGCTTTTCCTGCGTCTCGACCTCGGCCGCGGTCGTTCCGCCCTGTTTGCACCGCGCGACGAACGCTGCGGCATCGGCATTGTCGGCGGCGATCCGCTGCGCCAGCGGATGATCGGCGGCGACCGCGACGAAGCTGGCGCCGAAGATCGTGTCGGGCCGTGTCGAGAAGACCTCGACGGTGCCGGACGACCCCGCGACGGCGAAGCGGAACGTCAGCCCCTCGCTCTTGCCGATCCAGTTCTCCTGCATCAGCCGGACCTTGTCGGGCCATTTGTCGAGATCGCCAAGGCCGTCGAGCAGCTCGTCGGCGAAATCGGTGATCTTGAGGAACCACTGGCTCAATTTGCGTTTTTCGACCGGCGCACCCGATCGCCAGCCCTTGCCGTCGATCACCTGTTCGTTGGCGAGCACGGTCATGTCGACCGGATCCCAGTTGACCGCCGATTCCTTGCGATAGACGAGGCCGGCTTCGAGCAGGTCGAGGAACAGCGCCTGCTCGTGCCCGTAATAGTCGGACTCGCAGGTCGCCAGTTCGCGCGTCCAGTCGATCGCAAAGCCCAGTTTCTTCAATTGCGCGCGCATCGTCGCGATATTGTCGCGCGTCCAGCCACCGGGGTGGACGCCCTTTTCCATCGCCGCATTCTCGGCGGGCATGCCGAACGCGTCCCAGCCCATCGGGTGGAGCACTTCGTGCCCGGTCATCCGCTTGTAGCGCGCCAGCACGTCGCCCATCGTGTAATTGCGGACATGGCCGATATGGATGCGCCCCGACGGATAGGGGAACATCTCGAGGATATAGGACTTGGGCTTGGCGCTCGCGTCGTCGGCGACGAAGGTCGCGTCCTGCTCCCAGCGCGCTTGCCAGCGCGCATCGGCGGCGAGCGGGTTGAACCGCTGATCTGTCATAGTGCGCCCCGTCTAGCGATCATGGGGGGGCCGGATCAGCCCGCGATGGCGCTTTGGCGCAGCGAACGCGCCTTGGTGAGGATGATTTCCTCAAGCTTCTGCACCGTCGCAGCGGCCACCGGCGCGTCGACCCAGCCGGTCCCGCGCGAAACCTGGCGCGATGCCGCGACGCGTAGCGCGTCGGCCCGCAGGTCGCTGTCGAGGATCGAGACCGTCACCTTGACGCGCTCGCCGGGGTTGGCCGGATTGGCGTACCAGTCGGTGACGATCACGCCGCCGTTGCTGTCGGCCTGCGTCAGCGGCATGAACGACAGCGTTTCAAGGCTGGCGCGCCACAGATAGCTGTTGACCCCGATCGTCGTCGTCTGCGCTGCAGCGAGATCGGCCCGCGGGCGATCCTTCGAGGCGCAACCCGCCAGGGCAAGCGCGATCGCGCCGGCGGCGATCAGGGTTTTGACAGAAGAGGGGGCGAAACTGGTCATGGCTGAAAGGCTTTCGATACGGCGCGGGTTAACTCTGCGGCATGGTGGGCAGGGAAGCGTTGGCAGCACGTCTAACCGCCAAGCCGAAGCGGAGCAAGCACGTCGGCATCGCGTCGCCGCCGGGGAGGGACTGTGGGGCTTGTGCAACACCATCGCATCTTTCGCCAAATAGGCCTTGTTCGATTCGCCATCGTCCCCAGCTATGTGCTAGCTATTGAAAACGAACATGTGGGTGTGGAGTCGCAAAGCGGTGAAATCCAAGGCGATCATTGCAGCATTGATGGCAACCGGCGCGGTTGTGACGCTTTTTGCGTCGCCTGCGCTGAGCGCTGCCGTGTCGCTGTCGGACCGCACGATGGACGTCGCGGAGATGGCCGGACAGTTCACCCCGGCGACGGGCGATCCGCGCCTGATCGAACGCTACGCCAGGGTTTCGGACGCGACCAAGCGCAATTTCCGCTTCACGCCGGTCGTTGCCCGCTCGGCCGACGGCAGCCGTGCGATTACCGTCGTGGTGCGCGCGCCCGCGCGTTCGCTCGGCTCGACGACCGCGCAGAATATCTTGCCGACCGAACGCGACAAGCCGCTGGCGATTGCACCGGTCGCGTACAATCTCGGCAAGTCGGTCGGCTATACCAAGTTCACCATTCCCGATGCCGGACCCGGCCTCGATCTTGCCACGCTGCCCAAGGCGCGTGCGCCTGAAACGACGACGAGCAAATCGCGTTTCAGCACCGAGCTCAAGCTCGGGCAGGACGGCGCGGCGGTCAGCAGCGCACGGACGCTCAACCCCGACGATGCGGCCTCGGTCGATGTTGGCGCGGGCTACAGCCTCAGCCGCCGCCTCAAGGTGACGGCGGGCGTTCGCTACAAGCAGGCGAACGATCACCTGACCCCGCTGGCCGACGATCGTCGCGACAGCCAGGCGGTCTATGTCGGAACGCGCTTCAAGTTCTGATCGCGCCAGGGTCGCGAGCTAGCGCCCCCGCACTTCCAGTTTTTTACTCAGCGCATCGATCGCCGCCCAGCCGTGTGCGCCGTGAATGCGCAAGGCGCGAAACCGCTCGGCGTTCATCCCGCCGAGCGCGATGCACTCGCCGCCGAAACCGCCAGCCAATCGCGCAAAGCCCGCCCTCCCGATCGGTTTGGTGCCCGCGTGACTGCGCGTGGCGAAAGCCGGCGAAATGAATATGATCGGCGTGCCCAGCCGTTTCGCAAGGTCGAGCTCGCGGCGATTGTGGACGGCTAACGACACCGGCGGCTGACCGCGCCCAAGCCCGCGACGCGCCGAAGCGTGCGCGCCATCGGCTCCGGCAATCGGCTTTCCTGCGATCAACACGACATGGCGCCGCGCGCGGGCAATGCGCAGCACGGCGCGAAACAGGCGGTGACGCGCGCGGGCAGGCGTGGAGTAATGGCGAAAGACGATTCCCGATCGCGGCGGCAAGGCGCGCACGGCGGCGAGGCAATCGGCCATCCGTTCATCGCTGAACAGCCAGATCTGCGGCCAGCCGGTTCGGTCGGCGGCGGCGAATCGCGAAGGGTGGCGGTCGGTCACGGCGATCCGTATAGCAGCGCGCTATGACCCACGAAGACCAAAGTGGCGCCGCGGCGCGCCTGACCGAAGTGACCGATCGGCTGGCGCATGCCGCGAGCCTCGCGGGGCGCGATGCCGATGCGGTGACGCTGATCGCGGTATCTAAAACGCAGCCGGTCGAGGCGATCGAGGCGTTGATCGCCGCGGGCGTGCGCGACTTCGGTGAAAACCGCGTCCAGGAAATGCAGGCCAAATGGCCCGACCTGCGCGCCCGCCACCCCGATGTCCGGCTGCACTGCATCGGCCGCCTGCAGTCGAACAAGGCCGCCGAGGCGGTGGCTTTGTGTGACGCGATCCACTCGGTCGATCGCACTTCGCTGGTCGATGCGCTGGCCAAGGCGATGGCGGATAGCGCCAGCCCGCCGACGCTCTATGTCCAGGTCGATATCGGCGAAGAACCACAAAAGGGCGGCGTCGCGATCGCCGACCTGCCCGCGTTGCTGGCCTATGCAAAAGAGAAGGGGCTGACGATTGCCGGGCTGATGGCGGTGCCGCCGCTCGATGTCGAACCGGCGCCCTATTTCGCACTGCTCGCAAAGCTCGCCGCCGACCACGGCCTCGCCGGTCTCAGCATGGGCATGTCGGGCGATTACGAAACCGCGGCGATGCTCGGGGCAACGTGCGTGCGGGTCGGCAGCGCGCTATTCGGCGCGCGGGGTTAGCCCGCCTTCTTCTTCGCCTCGTCCTTGACCACCCGTTCCTCGTCGCGCTTTTCCTTGATCTCCTGCGGATCCTCGGGCGGGACGAAGCTGACCAGCTGGTCGCCGATATCGATCACCGGCCGGGCCTGCATCGAAAAGAACAACACGCGGTTGTCGGGCTTGATCACCGCAACGCTTTCGCCGCCGCCGGCCTTCATGTTCTCGCGATAGTCCTCGACCGGGAATTTCTCGGTGATGCGCGTCTGGCTGAACGCCCAGCCGGCGAGCAGGCGATCGAGCAGCCCGTCGATCGTTCGTCCGCTTTCAAGCAGGATGCGCCCGCGTTTCTGCAACGCGCCGACGCTGGCGTCGCGCCCGATCCGCGTGATCGCCTCATGGCCCATTTCGGGGCCGAGGTCGTTGGCGACGAGCGCGTTGTAGCTGTCGTTGTCGGTCGCCGCGATCAGGTGCTGGAACCGGCCGAGCGAGAGGTCGTCCTCATGGACTTCGTCGAGGATATCGCCGCGATAGGTTTCGAGCTCGGCACGCCGTGCGCCGCGCAAGGCGATCGCGCTTGTATCGGCAATCATGACCGGGATGTCGCGCGCCTTGAAGAACTCGGCGAGCGCGATCGTCCAGCGATTGGCCCCGACGATCAGCAGGCCCTCACCCTTGCCCTGGTCGATGCCCAGCCGCCGGGCGAGCCAGCCGGCCGAAAAACCGTGCGCGAAGATCGTCACGATGACGACCCCGAATGACAAAGGAACCAGCGCTTCGGCGTCCTCGACCCCGTAATCGACGAGCCGTATCGCGAACAGCCCGGTGATCGCGACCGCGACGATGCCGCGCGGCGCGATCCAGCCGATGAAGATCCGTTCGCGCCATGGCACGTTCGAGAACATCAGGCTGGCAAAGACGGTCAGCGGCCGGACGATGAACAGCAGCAGCAACAGGAAGGCGACGAAGCGCGCCTGGAACTGGCTGACCGTCTCCCAGTCGAGCGTTGCCGACAGCAGGATGAACACGCCGCTGATCAGGAGGACCGCGAGATCCTCCTTGAAGCGATGCAGCGCGTGGCTCGAATAGATTGCCCGGTTGGCCATCACGACACCCATCACGGTGACGGTGACGAGGCCGGTTTCGTGCATGATGAGATCGGCGGCGACGAAGCCGAAGATGACGGTGATGAGGAGGATCGGCGCCTTGAGATATTCGGGCGCATAGCCGCGCGGAAACGCCCAGGTGAGGAAAAAGCCGAGCGCGGCGCCAAGCAATGCGGCGATCAACGTCGCGCCGATCACCTCGACGCCGATGTCGACGAAGTTCACTTGCGGGCCGGTGTAGGAAATATAGGCATAGATCGCGACGGCGAGCAGCGCGCCGATCGGATCGTTAATAATCCCTTCCCATTTCAATATGTTGCGGACGCGGTCACCGACGCGCAGCGTGCGCAGCATCGGCCCGATCACCGTCGGACCGGTGACCACAAGGATTCCACCAAACAACGCCGCGACCGGTAGCGGCAGGCCCGCGCCATAGTATGCCGCAGCGGTGCCGAGGCCCCAGCCGACCGGCACGCCGATGACGACGAGCCTGAGCACGCCCGCGCCGGCATGGCGCAGGTCGCGGAAATTGAGGCTCAGGCCGCCCTCGAACAGGATCACCGCGACCGCCAGCTTGACGATCGGCTCCATCAGCGGGCCGAAATCCTCTTCCGGCCGGATCAGGCCGAGGATTGGTCCGGCGATGACGCCGACGATCAGCATCAGCGCGATGGCCGGCCGACCCGTGCGCCAGGCGATCCATTGCGCGCCGATGCCAAGCACGCCGATCAGCGCGATCTTGACCATCAACGAGTCGAACAGGGGGAGGTATTGGGAAATCATCGTGCCCGCTTATGCATGGCTAAGGCCCAATCGACAATTGCCGAGCGTCGCGTCGCTACAACGACCTTGCGCCGGTGCCCAATACGACAGGGGCCCCGGCACCGATTGTGCCGAGGCCCCCGATCGCGTGATTGGCGGATTTAGAACTTGCCGCGAAGCGTCAGGCCATAGGTCCGCGGTTCGGCGAGGTAGGCAGAGAATATCTGCCGACCGCCCGGGAACTGGGGATCGGAATAGGCTGCGGTCGTGCCGCCTTCCTGGAACGGCGAGTTGAACGCGACCTGGGTGTAATTGGTGTTGAACACGTTCTGTGCCCAGACCTCGATGCCCCAACGCTCGTCACGCCCCCGCAGGCCGAGGCGCGCGTTGACGATGAGATAGCCGTCCTGTGCCTTTTGCGGGAACAGGTCCGAACCGGTGTTATAGTCGCCGGTCAGGCGGCTATCGACATAGACCAGGCCCGACAGGCCGGTGTTGCCGATCGCCGGCGTCCAGGTCGCCGAACTCGTCACGGTCCATTTGGGCGCGTTCGAGAGGTTGTCGCCCGGCAGTTTGCGCAGCGCCTGGTCGAGCGGTGCGCCGCTGTCGTTGCCGACCAGCTGATCGCGATATTTGGTATCAGCATAGGTCACGCCCATGCCGATACGGAAATCGCGGGTCGGAGCGATCGTTGCTTCGAGTTCGACGCCCTGTGAGAGCACGCCATAGCTGACATTGCCTGCCGCACAGGATCCCGTCGTCGAAGCATTGATGTTGTAGTTCGCCGCATTGGTAAACTTGCTCTGGTCGCGGTCGCCGCCGTTAAGGCTATCGGTGCAGCCGTTGATGTTCTGGACCAGGAAGACCGTTCCGTTGAACGTGTTGAGCTGGAAGTTCTGGAACTCCTGGCGGAACGCGGCGATGTTGAACGAGAATGGCCGGGTGAAATACTTGATCCCGACCTCATAGGCGTTGACGATTTCGGGGTCGAACTGGAGCCCGCTGACCAGCGCCTGGGCACCGGCCTGACCGCCAAACGGCGCAACCGGGGGCTTGAGCGCCGAACGGTCGAGGTTGAAACCGCCCGCCTTGTAGCCGCGCGAATAGCTGCCGTAGACCAGCCACTTCGGATCGGGCTTCCACGATACCACCGCGGTGCCGGTGAATTCGTCCTCGTTGCGCTGGTCGTTGATCGACACGCCGTTGAGTTCGGCGGTCGAGTTGCCCTGGCAGCTCAGGCCGACGATGGCATCAACCGTAGCGGTCAGCGTCGGAATGGCCCGGTATGGCAACAGCGCCGCCTGGTTGGCGGTACAGACCGTATTGTCGTTGCCGAACGTCGCATCGAACTTCTTGCGTTCGTTGGTGTAGCGCAGGCCCAGCGTCACATCGAGCGTCGGCGTCACGTGGAAGATATTGTGCGTGAACAGCGCCCAGTTGCGGCTGTCCTGCTTGTAGATGTCCTGCGTGCTGCCGAGGTCACGCAATGAATCGAGCCGGTCGATCGCGCCATAGAAAACCGGCGATAATGCGCCGAACGCGGCCGGTCGTGCGGCCAGGCAGCCCGCTCCTGCTGGATTATAGAACGGCGCAAGGCTGCTGCCGGTGACCAGACGGCAGGTGGCAAAGCGGCCATAGTCCCTGCCGAAGCGCAGATTGTCGCCGACGGTCAGCTTCTCGTCGGCGAAATAGGCGCCGACCAGCCAGTCGAGACGATCGTCGAAGGCTGCGCCCTGGAGGCGCAGTTCCTGGCTGAAGGTCTTGAACTGGCGATAGCTCTTGTCGTCGTCGGCGCGGTAGAGAATGTCGACCGCGCTATAGTCGATGTCGCCGCCCTGCGAGCTCTTGTAATCGCGATAGGCGGTGATCGAGGTCAGCGTGGCGCCGCCGAAATCGTAATTGGCTTCGAGGCTGACGCCGCCGTCGGTCGTCTTGCCACCATAGCCGCGGCCCGGCGTGACATAGATGTTGCGGCTATAGGGATCGTTAAAAGCTGCGGCGGGCTGACCGAGGTCGAGCAGGACGCGCACGATGTTGTTCTGCGCCGGGTCGTTGAGCCCGCCGATCAGTGGATTCTGATTCCTCGTCAGGTTGACCGCGCCACAGCATTTTTCGTCGCGCTTGCTGTAATCACCGATCAGGCGGACGCTGAACGCGTCAGTCGGTTCGAACAGCAACTGGCCGCGAACGAAATAGCGGTCGCGGTTGTTGACGTCGGTATCGTTGATGACGTCGTGGTAGAAGCCGTCGCGCTTGACATAGACGCCATCGATGCGAGCCGCGATCGACTGGCTCAGCGGGCCGGTGATGCTGCCCGCAGCGCGCATGAAATCGTAATTGCCATAGGTCAGCTCGGCATTGCCGCCAAACGTGAACGACGGCGACTTGGATACGATGTTGATCAGGCCGGCCGACGCGTTGCGGCCGAACAGCGTGCCTTGCGGCCCGCGCAGGACCTCGATCCGTTCGATCTCGCCGAGTTCGTTGAGGCCGATGCCCGACCGCGAGCGGTAGACGCCGTCGATAAACACCGCGACCGAGCTTTCGAGGCCGGGATTGTCACCGACCGTTCCGATGCCGCGGATACGCGCCGAACCGTTGGCTTCAGAGCCGGTCGAGGAGACGAGCAGCGACGGTGCCACCTGGTTGAGCTGGCGGATGTCGTTGGCGCCGGTGTTCTGGAGCGAGTCGGCGGTAATCGCGGTGACCGCAATCGGCACGTCGCTCAGCGGGCTGGCGCGCCGCGTCGCGGTGACGATGATCGAGCCTTCGCCCGAGGCTTCGTCGGCGGCCTGCTGGGCCTGCTGATCGGCGGCGGTATCCTGGGCGAACGCCGGGCTGCTCAACGCCAATCCGGCGACCGTCAATAGCAGTGCGGCGCGACGCGCGGACGCAGCTGTGGTGTGAATCGTGTTCATCAAACCCTCTCCCATTCGCGCACTGGCGCGCGATTTCTTGCAGCGCGTTTTTGCGCTTTTAATTAGCGGGCGACCGACTTTGCCGGACGCGTTGCAGATTATGAACCCAAATGCACGATTTGCAACAGAACTGTTGGAAAACAGCCGAATTTGGATTAGAAAATCGAGTTTTTCAGATCATTTCCGTTACGGCATTGGGGAAACAGACCAAGCGCCGATCGGTAACGATCAGGGCCTCGCTGACGCGTCCCGCTGCCACCGCGATTGCCGGATCGAAGGCATCCATCCCGCCGGTCAGCGAACCGAAGGCGGGAAGGATCAACTTTTCGCCGGCGCGTACGAAGCAGGGACGCGAGACTCGACGGCCGCGCAGCGTCAGGCGCAGCTTGGGATGGAAATGGCCCGACAGTTCGGGTCCCGCCACGTCGCGCCGTGCGATGTGGCGCAAGGCGGCGCCTTCGAGCCGCCCCTCGGCATGGACCGTGCCGCCGAACGCATCGCTCAGCGCGGGATCGTGATTGCCGACAATCCAGTTGAACGTCAGCCGCGCGGCAAGCGTCTCGATGAGGTCGCGGGCATGGCGCGGCAGCCGCGCCGGGCCGCCACCGTCATGAAAATTGTCGCCGAGGCACCACAGGGCGCGCGGATCGAGGCGATCGACCAGATACGTGAGCGCGCTGAGCGTGGCAAAACTGTCATAAGGCGGCAGCATCTGGCCGAGCGCCGCGTACCAGCTGGCCTTTTCAAGGTGCAGGTCGGCGACGACCAGCGTCCGCGATACGGGATCGAACAGCGCACCTTCGCGCGTCGCCATCCATTGCCTGCCGTCGAACGAAAGGGGAACCATGGCGTGGCAATGACGGCGATTGCGACCGTTGGCAAGTCAGGTCGAGGGTCGCCGGGTTCAGATTCTTTCCGTGCCGATCCGGGTGGCCCGACGTCGGATCGGCTTGCGATAGGTGGCCTCGGGCATAACGAACTTGACCTTGCGGCGGCCAAAATCGATTTCGACACGGTCAAACAGCGAGAGCGCGTCCATCCCCAGCAATATCGCGGGGCGCTTGCCTAGTCCGAGCACGTCGAGGGCGTAGCTGTCGGCATAGGCAATCGGCAGGCGCGCCAGCGTCACCTTGCCGATCGTGATCTCGGGCACCGCATCGGCCTCGGTAGCAACGAGGGTGCCACCGACATCGATCAGGCTGGACGCCACGCCCTCCGATTCACCCGATTGCGAAGCGACCATACGTTGCAGAGCGAAATTGCCGACACTGCTTTGCGACCCGGTATCGATGACCAGATCGACACGGCGATCGCCGATACGCGCGTCGGACAGGATCAACCGGCCATTCTTGCGCTTGGCGGTGACGATAATGACGTCGTCGCTATCCGTTTGGCGCATGGGCGTCGTCCCCGACGGCAGGACCAGCATTTGCTGCTGGGCAAAATCGAACACGATGACCTTGTCCTTGATGCTTTCGATTCCGATCAGCCCGTCAATTCCCAAGTGGCGGCGAGCAAGCGCCGGCGCGATGATATCGTTGACGGCAAAGCCGCCATTGGCAAGGTCGTGGATGCGATAGCTGTCAGTCACCACCGGGCCGGAGATAGTCGCGAGTAGCATGGAATCGGCCGGTGGCAGTGTGAGCGAGGCGGCCAGTTCGCGGCTGATCACCGTGAGTTCGGATCCGGTGTCGATGATGAAGGGGACCGCCGCGGTGCCGTTGATGCTCACCGGAACCGTCATCCGGGCAGTACGGTCGTAGACGAAGCGTTCCCATTCGCTCAACGGTTCAGCGGCAGGTTCGGCGACCGCCGTAGCATCTACCGGCAGCTGGGCCAGCGGCACCTGCGCACTGGCGGGTGATGCCAGCGTCGCGAGGCTTGCGGCCAGCGGGATCGCGATGCGCCCGACCAGGCCGAAGGTTTCGAATACGCGCGGATGCAGCATGGCAGCTTCCTTTCACATGGCTTCGATCCTACGCCTCCTGAGCGTTTTAGACAAGCAATACACGCATTGAGTGAAATAATCGGTCCTGCGAGGGGTTATCCGGCTTGCATTGCTTCGCGGATGATCGTTTCGGCCTCTTCGAGCAGCGCGTCGTCGCTGGCGCCGCGCGCGACGCTTTCCCTGCCGATCATGATCAGCGCGGGCACCGCGAGCGGGCTGAGGCGGTCGAGTGTCACGTGGAGCATCGTGTCGGCGGCGCGATCGAGCAGGTCGCCGAGCCGCCCGACATCGGTCAGGCGGCGGCGCGCATCGGCCCATGCCGCCTTCATCAGCAAATGGTCGGGCTCGTACTTGCGCAGCACGTCGTAGATCAGGTCGGTCGAAAAGGTCACCTGCTTGCCCGATTTGCGGCGGCCCGGATGGTGGCGTTCGACGAGCCCGCCGATCACCGCGACCTCGCGAAACGCGCGCTTGAGCAGCGACGATCCTTCGACCCATTCGACGAATTCGTCGGCCAGGATATCGGCCGAAAACAGGCTGGCGGGGTCCTCGACGGGTTCGAGGCCGTAACAGACCAGCGCATAATCCGACGCCTGGAAGCCGAGCGGTTGCAGGCCGCGCGCCTCCATCCGCTTGGTCAGCAACATGCCGAGCGACTGGTGCGCATTCCACCCCTCGAACGGATAGGCGACCATGTAATGGCGACCGTCGCGCGGAAAGGTCTCGACGAGCAGCTGGCCCGGTTGCGGCAGGACCGATCTGCGGTCCTGCGCCTCGAGCCACTCGCGCACCTCGTCGGGAAAGCGCGGCCATTCGGCCTTGTCGCACAGGAAATTGCGTACGCGCGTTGCGAGGTTGGTGCTCATCGCCATGCGCGCGCCGACATAGGTGGGGATGCGCGCATTGCGGCTCGTCGCGCGGACCAGCAGGTCGGTGTCCTTGATGCTGATCACCTCGAGGCTCAGCCCCGAAAAGAAGAAGGTGTCGCCCGCCGACAGCGTGCTGGCGAAGAATTCCTCGACCGTGCCGAGCTTGCGCCCGTTCTTGAAACGCACATCGAGCAAGGGCGCATCGACGATGATCCCCGCGTTCATCCGGTGCTGGGTAACGAAGCGCGGATGGCTGACACGCCAGACCGGGCTGCCGTCGGCGTCGGTCCCGTCGGGGGCAAGGCGGCGGAAGCGGTCATAGGCCTTGAGCGCATAGCCGCCGTCGCGAATGAAGCCGAGGACGCGGCCGAACAGCTCGGTATCGATCGCCGAATAGGGCGTCGCCGAGCGGATCTCGTCGAGCATCGCGCCTTCCGAAAATGGCGCAGCACAGGCGCACGCCATGACATGCTGGGCGAGCACGTCGAGCGCGCCGGGATGAAAATCATCGGGATCGCGTTCGCCCGCCTCGACCGCGTCGAGCGCGGCGCGCGCCTCGAGATATTCGAAACGGTTGCCCGGCACGACGAGCGCTTTGGAGGCTTCATCGAGCCGATGGTTGGCGCGGCCGATCCGCTGCAGCAGCCGGCTCGATCCCTTGGGCGCACCCATCTGGACGACGAGGTCGACATCGCCCCAGTCGACGCCGAGGTCGAGGCTCGCGGTCGCGACGAGCCCGCGCAGGGCGCCGCGCGCCATCGCCGCCTCGACCTTGCGCCGCGCTTCGCGGCTCAGGCTGCCGTGATGGATGCCGATCGGCAGATTGCCTTCATTCTCCTTCCACAATTGCTGGAAGATCAGCTCGGCAAGGCTGCGCGTGTTGCAGAACACCAGCGTCGTGCGGTTCGCCTCGATCAGGCGCATCACCGGCGCGGCGGCATAGCTGCCCGAATGGCCCGACCACGGGACATGGACGACGCCGTTCTCCTCGCTCGGCAACAGGATCGCGATGTCGGGCGCGGCACCCGCTTCGCCTGGGACCAGCCGAACGCTGTCGATATCGCCATAGGGCGCGAGCCACGCGCGATAGGCGTCGGGATCGGCAATCGTCGCGCTCAAACCAACGCGGCGAAGATCGGGCGCGATCCGCTGCAGCCGCGCGAGCGACAGGCTGAGCAGGTCGCCGCGCTTGCCGCTGGCAAAGGCGTGGATCTCGTCGACGATGACGGTCTTGAGGCCCGTGAACATCGTCAGGCTGTCGGGGTGCGACAACAGCAGGCTGAGGCTTTCCGGCGTCGTGTTGAGGATTTGCGGCGGGTTGGACTTCTGTCGTGCCTTGCGGTCGGCGGGTGTATCGCCGCTGCGCGCCTCGACGCGGATCGGCAGCCGCATCTCTTCGATCGGCGTCAGCAGGTTGCGCTGCACGTCGACCGCGAGCGCTTTCAGCGGCGAGATGTACAGCGTGTGCAATCCGGCGGTCGGTTCGGCCTGCGACAGTTCGATCAGGCTCGGCAGGAACCCCGCTAGCGTCTTGCCCGCGCCGGTTGCCGCGACGAGCAGCGCGTGCTCGCCCGCCTGCGCCGCCGCGAGCATGCCCGCCTGGTGATCGCGCAGTCGCCAGCCGCGCGCCGCGAACCAGTCGGCAAATCGTTGCGGCAGGGGGGATTTTTCGCTCACACCTCCTATATGGGGGCGATGGCGAAACTGGCGCAATGGGTCGAGGCGCGACCCGAAGGCATTTACCTCCCCTCGATCGACGCGTGGATCGATCCGTCGCACCCGGTGGAGCGCGCGCTGGTCACGCACGGCCATGCCGATCATGCGCGCGGCGGCCATAAAGAGGTCTGGGCGACACCCGAAACGCTCGCGATCATGGGCGTGCGCTATGGCGACGCGCATCGCGGGCACGCGATGGCGTATCGCGAGACGATCACCATCGGCGATATCGCGGTGACCTATTATCCTGCCGGCCATGTCCTGGGCTCGGCGCAGATCCTGCTCGAAAAGGACAATGTCCGCGTCGTTGCGTCGGGCGATTACAAGCGCCGCCCCGATCCGACCTGCGCCTTGTTCGAGCCGGTGCCGTGCGATGTCTTCATTACCGAGGCGACCTTCGGCCTGCCGGTTTTTCGCCATCCCGATACGCCCAGCGAGATCGCCAAGCTGACCGATGCGATCGCTGCCGAGCCCGATCGCTGCGTCCTCGTCGGTGCCTATGCGCTCGGCAAGGCACAGCGCGTGATCATGGCATTGCGCGCCGCGGGTTACGATGCGCCGCTCTATATTCACGGCGCGCTGCAGCGATTGTGCGATCTCTATCGCGATTTCGGCGTCGAACTCGGCGAGCTGCGGCTCGTCGCTGACACGCCTAAAGACGAGATGAAGGGCGCGATCGTGCTGTGCCCGCCGGGCGCGCTCAACGACCGCTGGTCGCGCCGCCTGCCCGATCCGATCACCGCGATGGCGTCGGGCTGGATGCGCGTTCGCCAGCGCGCGCGGCAACGCAATGTCGAACTGCCGCTGATCCTTTCGGACCATGCCGACTGGGACGAGCTGACCTCGACGCTGCTCGAAATCCGTCCGCAGGAGGTGTGGGTGACGCACGGGCGCGAGGATGCGCTGGTCCATTGGTGCATGACGCGCCAGATCAAGGCGGTGCCGCTCCACCTCGCGCACTACGAGGACGAAGACGACTGACGAGGACAGCCGGGCGGAACCGCGCGACGCGGCGATGGTTGGACCGGAATGACCGATAGCCAGACCCAGTCCGCCACGCTTTATCGCATGATCCTGCCCGACCACAGCTGCCCGTTCGGCGTGCAGGCGCTCGCGCTGCTCAAGGAAAAGGGGTACGAGGTCGACGACCGGATCCTGGCGTCGCGCGAGGAAACCGACGCCTTCATGGCCGAGCATGGGCTTGAGACGACCCCGCTGATCGTCATCGGTGACGAGAAGATCGGCGGCTATGACGAGCTGCGCCGCTGTCTCGATACGCGGATCTAGATCCGGTAGCCCAGCCGCGCCAGCAGCGCGGTCATTGCGAGATAGGCGATCACCGTGACGACGCTGCCGACGCCGAGCGCGGCCCAGAAGCCCCAGCCCGATCGCAGCAGCCACGGCACGATGAGGAAAAAGGGCAGCGTCGCAAAGACGTAGAACAACGTCCCTTGCGTCAGCGCCGCGACCTGCAGCGTATCGCCGGTATCGCGCCACAGCCAGATCATCGCGAGGATCGTCGCGGTCGGCAATGCGATGACGAGCGCGCCGAGCGCCGGGCTGCGCCGCGCGACTTCGGACGCGATCGCGATGATCAGCCCGGATATCGCGGCCTTGATGAACAAATAGAGCATGCAATGATCCCAAGTGTTACCGAGATACCCCGAGGGAATGACAGAGCATGTCGCGCCGCGCAACTAGCCCGCGCGGCGTTCGCCCGCTGACAGCTTCGACTGGCGGCGGCGCTGGACCGATGATCCGATCCCCATCGCCTCGCGATATTTGGCGACCGTCCGCCGGGCGATGCCGAAGCCCTTGGCATTGAGCAGGTCGACGAGCGTGTCGTCAGACAGGATCTTCTTGGGCGTTTCGGTATCGATCAGCGACTTGATCGCCGATTTGACCGCCTCGGCCGACGAAGCCTCGCCGCCTTCGCTCGACTGGATGCCGCTCGAGAAGAAGTATTTGAGCTCGAACACGCCGCGCGCGCAGCTGAGATATTTGTTGCTGGTCACGCGGCTGACCGTCGATTCGTGCATGCCGATCGCGTCGGCGACGGTCTTGAGCGTCAGCGGCTTCATCTGCGCGACGCCGTGGAGGAAGAACCCTTCCTGCTGCTTGACGATTTCGGACGCGACCTTGACGATTGTCCGCTGGCGCTGGTCGAGCGCTTTGACCAACCAGTTGGCGCTGGCGAGACATTCGTTGAGCCAGGCCTTCGACTTGCTCGCCGCGCCGCGCGCCATTTCGGCATAATAATGGCGATTGACCAGGACGCGCGGCAGCGTCGCCGAATTGATCTCGACCGACCATCCGACCTGCTTGCCGCTGCCGCGCCGTTCGATGAAGATGTCGGGCACGATACTCTGCGTTTCGCCCGTCTCGAAGCGCAGGCCCGGCTTGGGGTCGTAGCTGCGGATCTCGGCGATCATGTCGGCGATGTCCTCGTCATCGACACCGCAGACGCGTTTGAGCTGCGCCAGCCCGCCCTTGGCGAGCAAGTCGAGATGCGCGATCATGCACGCCATCGCCGGGTCATAGCGATCGGCCTCCTTGGCCTGCAGCGCGAGGCATTCGGCCAGGTCGCGCGCGCCGACGCCGCACGGATCGAAACCATGAATGACCGTCAGCGCATCCTCGCACGCCGCCAGCGGCGCGCCGATGTCGTTGGCGATGTCGGCGAGGCGCGCGTCGAGATAGCCGGCCGGGCCGATCCGGTCGATCAGCGCCAGCGCGATCGCGAGCTGCGGCCCGTCGAGCACTTCGCCCGCCTGGCGTTGGAGATGGTCGTGCAGCGTCGGCTCGGCCCCGGCAAAGCCGTCGAAATCGATCGCTTCGCCCGATCCAGCCGAACCGCCGCCAAGGTCGCCGCCAAGGCTGCCGCCGCCGCTCTGGCCGAGCGCGCCGTCAAACGATCCCCCGGCCATGTCGCTGGCGCTGTCATGATGGAAGGCGGCCTCGTTCCAGTCGACGTCGAGGCTTTCCCTGGCATCGCCGCCGCCGTCGATCATCGCGTCGGCGCCGTCGGGGGCCGCGTCGCTCTTCTCCGACCGTTCGGGCGTCGCCATGTCGTCGGTGCGCCCCGCCTCGAGCAGGGGGTTCTTCTCGATCTCCTCGGCGATGAAGCCTTCGATTTCGAGGTTCGAGCAGGCCAGCAAACGGATCGCCTGCTGCAGCTGCGGCGTCATCACCAGCGACTGGCTCTGGCGCAGCTGGAGGCTCGGCGCGAGGCTCATTAGTTGCTGCCGTGCGGCAGAGACGGTGCCAGCCCGCTCCCAAATTGTGCTCTTCCGCACAATTTGGAAAAGACACCGCTCACAATTCGAAACCCTCGCCGAGATAGAGGCGGCGCACTTCGGCATCGGCGACGAGCTCGGCGGGCGATCCGGCGAACAGCACCTTGCCGTCATAAATGATGCAGGCGCGATCGACGATGTCGAGCGTCTCGCGGACGTTATGGTCGGTGATGAGGACGCCGATACCGCGGCGCTTGAGGTCGCAGACGAGCTCGCGAATATCGCTGATCGAGATCGGGTCGATGCCCGCGAACGGTTCGTCGAGCAGCATGATCGACGGGCTGGCGGCCAGCGCGCGGGCAATCTCGCAGCGCCGCCGCTCACCGCCCGACAGCGCCATTGCGGGCGATGCGCGCAAGCGCGTCAGGCCGAATTCTTCGAGCAGTTCCTCGAGCCGGTCGCGCCGCGCGGCCCGGTCGGGTTCGCTCAGTTCGAGCACCGCATTGATATTGGCTTCAACCGACAGGCCGCGAAAGATCGACGTTTCTTGCGGCAGATAGCCGAGGCCGAGCATCGCGCGGCGATACATCGGCAGGCCGGTGATATTCTCTCCCTCGAGCATGATGCGGCCCGAATCGGGTTTGACCAGCCCCATGATCGAATAGAAGCACGTTGTCTTGCCCGCGCCATTGGGGCCGAGCAGGCCGACGACCTCGCCCTTGGCCACCGACAGCGATACGTCGCTCAGCACGACCTTCTTGTCATAGCTCTTGGCGATCGAAACGACCGCGAGGCCTTCGTTCAGCCCCTCGTCGGTGATCGCATCGGCTGGCGAGCCCGGACGTTCGGCAATATCGGCGGTCGCTTCGGTGTCCATGGCCATCCCTTCGAACTGCATAACCTGCGCTTGGCAGGATTATTGCATATCGTTTATCGCAGTTGCCACGGATAAAGGGCTTAACGCGCCGCCGCAACCCGCTGCAGCGTGCGAATCGACCGATCAGTCGCCGCGTTGGGGAACGGTAAAGGTGCCGGTGACGCGTCCGTTCTGGCCGGGGGCCGTGGTTCCGTCGGCGGCGCGCGTTGCGCCCTGGCCGTCGATCGTCGATCGCCCGCTGGCGAGGTCGATGACAAGTCGCCCGCCGTTGAGCCGGTTCGCGCCCTGGTTGAGGCGGACGTCGCCGACCAGCGTGATCAGCCGGCGGTTGAGATCGTAGATCGCGACATTGCCGCGCGCGCTTTCGTCGCCCTTGGTCACGGTCACGCCGCCCGAGGCATCGATCCGGTTGACCTGGACGCTGCCGCTACGGGCATAGGCGACCGTCATCCGCGCCGCGGTCAGCGTCAGTCCGGCCTGCGTCACGCGGACGCTGCCGGCGATAACCACGCGGTCGCTGCGGTCCTGCACCTCGATCCGGTCGGCGGCGAAATCGACCGGCGCGTTGCTGTTGTGATTGGCGAGCGCCTGCGCGCTGGCGACGGGCCCCGCGCCGATCGATGCCAGCAGCATCGCGGTCACCGCAAAACCGCCGAGGCCGAGCGCGGCGTCGCGCAGCGTCACGCGATAGTTCGAACCGGTCATCGGATTGCTCCCTGGTTGATATGGAGGCGCGCCGCACCCGACAGGCGCACATTGCGTGCATCGAGATCGGCGAACAGGCTGTTGGCGCTGAACCGGCCGATCGGCAGGGTGCCGCTGACGCCGTTGCTGCCCGTCATCGTACGCGCTTTCAGGTCGACCAGCACGTCGCGCGTGCGCAGGTCGAAACCATTGGCGCCGGCCACCGATATCGGCCCGTCGACCGCGACCGTGTCGGCATCCATATTGTAGAGCGCGCTCGCCGCGATCAGTTGCGCCGGGCCGTCGTCGAGCGCGATGCGCGCGGTCATGTCGAGGATCTTGACGACCGGATCGCTGACGCTTTTCTGGACCGCCGAACCTGCCGACAGGACGAAGGCGCGACCGCGATCGTCCTCGCCGCGATACAGCGCGCTCGATACCGCGAAGCGATCGCGCGCGATCGCCACCTTGTTCTTGTCGAGGACGAAGCTGAATTCGTTGCGGTTGACCAGCGGGGTGAACACCATGGCGGCCGCGAGCGCGCCGACCGCGGCGGGCAGGACGAGGCGCAGCACCGCGATGACGCGATCATGGCTGCCGCCGCGCCGCGCCCAGAGTTTGCGCGCTTGGCGATCGGTTTCGGCGCGGACGGACATGGCTCAAGCGTGCGCGAAAATGTCGATTTCGGGCCAGCCCGCAATATCCAGCCGCGCGCGTGTCGGGAGGAAATCGAAACACGCCTGGGCCAGTTCGGTGCGGCCTTCACGCGCGAGGCGGCGGTCGAGTTCGTCGCGCATCGCGTGGAGGAAGCGGACGTCGGACGCGGCATAATCGCGCTGCGCCTCGCTCAGCTCGGGGCCGCCCCAGTCGCTCGACTGCTGCTGCTTGGAAATGTCCTGGCCGAGCAGTTCGCGGACGAGCTCCTTGAGGCCATGGCGATCGGTATAGGTGCGGATCAGCCGCGAGGCGATCTTGGTGCAATAGACCGGCTCGCATTTGACGCCGAGATAATATTCGAGCGCGGCAATGTCGAAGCGCGCGAAATGAAAGATCTTGAGCCGGTCGGGATCGCCGATCACCGCCTTGAGATTTGGCGCGGCGTAATCGCTGCCGCGATTGAAGCGGACGAGGTGCTCGTCGCCGCTGCCATCGGACAGCTGGACGAGACACAGCCGGTCGCGCGGCGTGATCAGCCCCATCGTTTCGGTGTCGACGGCGATCGGACCACCTCCGGTCCCATTGGCGGCAAGGACGCCCTCGGGCAGGTCTTCTTCATGAAAATATACGGTCATCGCCGTGCGCCATAGGCGCAAATGTCGCGCGGCTCAATCCACCCTCGGCGATACGCATGTCGCTTGATCGGTCGCGCGTCGGCGCTAACAGGGACGCCACTGCAATCAGGGGAATTCCTATGCCGGGTGGACTGGCCGCATTACTCGACGACGTCGCCGCGATTGCCAAGATCGCCGCCGCCTCGGTCGACGATGTCGCCGCAGGCGCGGGCCGCGCGGGGGTCAAGACGGCGGGCGTCGTCGTTGACGATACCGCGGTGACGCCGCGCTACGTGACCGGCTTTACCCCCGATCGCGAGCTGCCGATCATCGCCAAGATCGCCAAGGGCTCGCTGATCAACAAGCTGGCGATCATCCTGCCGGTCGCGCTGCTGCTCAGTGCGTTCCTGCCATGGGCGATCACGCCGATCCTGATGCTCGGCGGCACCTACCTTTGCTACGAAGGCGCCGAAAAGGTCTGGGAATGGCTGTCGGGCACGAGCACCGCCGACGATGTCGGTCCCGAGGTTCTCGCCGATCCCGCGCACGAGGCCAAGATGGTCTCGGGCGCGATTCGTACCGACTTCATCCTGTCGACCGAAATCATGGTCATCGCGCTTGCCGAGGTTGCGGGCGACCCCATCGTCACCCGCGCGATCGTCCTCGCGATCATTGCAGTGGCGATCACGCTCGGCGTCTATGGCGCGGTCGGGCTGATCGTGAAGATGGACGATATCGGACTCCATCTCGCCCGGCGCGAGCAAGCCGGGACGCGTGCGTTCGGCCGGGGCCTGGTGCGCGCCATGCCAAAGGTGATGGCGGCGCTGTCGATCATCGGCATTGCCGCGATGATCTGGGTCGGCGGCGGGATCATCCTGCACGGACTTGAAGAATTCGGCCTTTCGGCTCCGGCGCACGCGATTCACGGCCTGGCCGAATCGGTCGGTCACGGCCTGGGCCAACTGGCGGACGCAGTCGAATGGATCGTCGGCGCGCTCGGCGCGGGGCTGCTCGGTCTCGTCTGGGGTGGCGCGATTGTCGCAGTGCACCATCTTTTTGCTCGTAGCCATTGAGCGCGCGGCCCGCCGCACCGCTTTTTCTTTCGCGAATCCGATAAATTACGCTATGAGTCGCGCCCACATGGGCGAATCTCTTCGTTCATGATGGTGGTCGGCTGTCGTATTCGTCCGTGACAGCGGCCCGATCTTGGTTCTGGGGCGAAGCGAAAGTGACTAACAGGGCATGAGTTTCGATAGAGATCGCCGCGGCGGACGTGGTGGACGTGGACGCGACAAGCGTGACAATCCTGGCGGCGACTTCGAGCCGTTTGATGATCGTGGTGGACGCAGCAGCGGTGGCGGCGGCTTTGGTGGCGGCGGCTTCGGCGGCGGCGATCGTGGCGGTGGCTACAACGCACCCAGCGGCGGCGGCTACAACAGCGGCGGCGGCGGCTTTGGCGGCGCACCGCGCGGTGGCGGCGGCTTCGGCGGCGGCGGCGGCGGTGATCGTGGCGGCGCCGGGCGCATGCCCGCGCAGGTCGTCGGCGAAGGCAAGGGCATCGTCAAATTCTTCAACGCGCAAAAAGGCTTCGGCTTCGTTGTCCGCGATGACGGCGGCGAAGACGTGTTCGTGCACATCAGCGCGGTTGAACAGGCAGGCCTTACCGGTCTCGCCGAGGGCCAGCCGATCTCGTTCACGCTCGTCGATCGCGGCGGCAAGGTTTCGGCCAGCGATATCGAGATCGAGGGCGAGCCGCTCCCCGTTCCCGCCAGCGCGCCGCGCGAAGAGCGTGGCGGCTTCGGCAACGATCGCGGCGGCGCAGGTGCCGGCGGCGGTGGCCGTCCGCAGCGTCAGCTGACCGGTGAAAAATCGACTGGCGTCGTCAAGTTCTTCAACGCGATGAAGGGCTTCGGCTTCATTCAGCGCGACGATGGACAGCCCGATGCGTTCGTTCATATCAGTGCGGTCGAACGCGCCGGGATGAACAGCCTCAACGAAGGCGATCGCGTCGGATTCGACGTCGAGGTCGACAATCGCGGCAAGTTCGCGGCGGTGAACCTCAAGCCGGCCGACTGATTGCTGATCAGCATGGCTTTTAACGATGCCCGGCTCCGGACAACCGGATGCCGGGCATTGTCGTATCTGGCGTTCGCCGCTGCGCTGGCCGGGTGCGCGGTACCGTCACCGGCCGAATCGGTCGCCCAACCCTCGGCCCAGCCCGCCGCGAAACCCGTCGCACAGATCGGCTACCGCATCGCCGCGCGTTATCCGCACGATGTCACCGCCTTTACCGAAGGCCTATTCTGGCGCGACGGATTGCTGTTCGAAAGCACGGGCCTTGAAGGGCACTCACGAATCGTTGCGCGCGAGGCCAGGACGGGCAGGCTGGTTCGCCAGCGCGAGCTCGACCCGCGGATATTCGGCGAAGGCATCGCGCCTGCCGGCAATCGGCTGGTCAGCCTGACGTGGATGGGGGGACAGGGTTTCATCTGGTCGCTCGACGACTTCGCCCCGCTCGGCGCGTTTTCCTACGCGGGTGAGGGCTGGGGTCTCGCCGCGACGCCGACCGACCTCGTCATGAGCGACGGCAGCGAAACGCTGCGCTTCCTCGATCCCGAAAGGCTGACGACCAGGCGGATCCTCACCGTGACGCTCGACGGCGCGCCTCTGACCAGGCTCAATGAACTCGAATGGGTCGATGGCGTGATCTACGCCAATGTCTGGCAGAGCGACCTGATCGTCAGGATCGATCCCGCCACCGGCCGCGTTACCGGAACCATCGACATCGCGCCGCTCACCGCCGAAGCAGGCGGCGACATGTCGGTCAAGACGCCCAACGGCATCGCCTGGGACCCCGTTGCGAAGCAGCTGCTTGTCACCGGCAAGCTGTGGCCGACGATCTTCGCGCTCACCCTCGACTGACGATCAGACGATCATCGCGGTCAGCGTCGCGATCAGGTCGGCTTCCTCGGCGGGCTTGTCGGTGCGGATCCGGCTGATCCGCGGGAAACGCATCGCGAGCCCCGATTTGTGCCGTTTGGAACTGTGCACTGAATCGAACGCGACCTCGAGGACGAGCGACTTTTCGACCTCGCGGACCGGCCCGAAACGCTGCAGGGTGTTCTGCCGGACGAACTTGTCGAGCATCTTGAGCTCGTCGTCGGTAAATCCCGAATAGGCCTTGCCGACCGGCAGCAGCTCGCCGCCATCCTCGGGCGGCGCGGTCCAGCAGCCGAAGGTATAGTCCGAATAGAAGCTCGACCGTTTGCCCGATCCGCGCTGGGCATAGAGCATGACGCAATCGGCGGTCAGCGGGTCGCGCTTCCATTTGTACCACAGGCCGGTCTTGCGCCCCGCGACATAGGGCGAATCGCGCCGCTTGAGCATCAGCCCCTCGATCGCGGCATCGCGCGCGCCGTCGCGCACCTCGGCGAGGGCGTCGAAATGCTCGGCTTCAACGACTTCGGACAGGTCGAAGCGGTCGGCCGGCAGGCGTGGCATGAACGCCTCGAGCCGCGCGCGCCGCGCGCTCCACGGCAGGCTGCGCAGATCCTCGCGCCCGTCGAGCAGGATGTCGTATAGGCGCACGAAGGCGGGCGCCTCGGCCAGCATTTTCTTCGACACCAGCTTGCGCCCGAGCCGCTGCTGCAGCGCGTTGAAACTCGCCGCGCCGCCGCTGCTCCCGCCTTGGACATCGCCGCGCACGAGCAGCTCGCCATCGACCACGCCGGGCACATCGAACGCCGTGACGACATCAGGAAAGCTCGCCGAAATCTCCTCGCCGCCGCGGCTGTAGACGCGCGTCTCGCCACCGGCATGGACCAGCTGGATACGAATCCCGTCCCATTTCCACTCGGCGACATAGTCGGCCAGATCGACGCGCTTGTCCTCGAGCGGGTGCGCCAGCATGAACGGGCGAAAGACGGGCAGGTCGTCGACGCTCGGCCGTGGCGCGCGGCCCTCGCCCCACGCGAACAGCGGCTCATAAGGCGCGTCGATACCGTGCCAGACCTCCTCGACATCGTCGACATCGAGGTCAAACGCCTGCGCCAGCGCGGTCTTTGCAAGCCGCGCCGAAACGCCGATCCGCATGCCGCCCGTGGCGATCTTGAGCAGCGCATAGCGTCCGCTCGGGCCGAGCTGGTCGAGCATCGCCGCGAGCACCGCGGGTGCCTCGGCACGCTTGAGCACCGACAGCGTCGCAACGATCTCGTCGAGGCTCATTCCCTCGTCGTTAGACAAATCCGCCACCGCCGGGCCGCGCTCCCACAACAGTGACACCGTCTCGGCGGTGTCGCCGACATAATCGCGGCTGAGACGAAACAGCACCGGATCGACGCGCGCCTCGATCATCGCGCGGACCTGCGCGGGCTTGACCCCGGCCAGGTCGAGCTCGCCGGTCAGCGCTGCCATCGCCCAGCCGCGATCGGGATCGGGCGTGGCTTTCAGGTACTCGGCGATGAGATGCAGCTTGGCGTTGCGCGACCGCGTGTAGATCAGCTGGTCGATCAGCGCGGCAAACGCCGCCATGCCGCCGCGCGCAGCCGCGGCAACGGGGGGAATCGCCCCGCTCATGGTTTGCGGAACGGCGCGTGGGTGGAAAGGTAGCGGACCTCCTCGGCATTGCCCGCGCGCTCGCGCCTCAGGAAGTCGGCGATCGCTGCGCGAAAGCCCGGATCGGCGATGAAATGCGCGCTGTGCGTGACGACGGGTTCATAGCCGCGCGCGAGCTTGTGCGCGCCCTGCGCGCCTGCCTCGACGACCTCGAGGCGGCGCGCAATGCCCGCCTCGATCGCCTGGTAATAGCACAGCTCGAAATGGAGGAACGGGATGTCCTCGCGGCAGCCCCAATAGCGCCCGTAGAGCCGGTCGGGACCGATCACGTTGAGCGCGCCCGCGACCGCAACGTTGCCGCGCCAGGCAAGGACGAGCAGCACGCGGTCGGCCATCGTTTGTCCCATCAGGCTGAACGCCTCGCGCGTCAGATAGGGCTGGCCCCATTTGCGCGCGCCGGTGTCCTGGTAGAACTCCCAGAAGATGTCCCAGTGCGCTTCGGTCAGCGCATCGCCGGTGACATGCTCGATCCGCACCTCGGCCTGCGCGGCGGCGCGCTCCTTGCGGATCGCCTTGCGCTTGCGCGACGATAGCGCGGCGAGGAAATCCTCGAAATCGGAATAGTCGCGGTTGATCCAGTGGAACTGGACGTCCTCGCGGGCCAGCCAGCCTGCGCGCTCGAACAAAGCGATCTGCTCGGGGTCGATGAAGGTCGCGTGCGCCGACGACAGGCCGCTCTGTGTCACCAGCGCTTCGGCGGCGCGGAGCAGCTGGCGCGCGGTCGTCTCGTCGCTCGCCAGCACGCGAGGGCCCGGCACCGGCGAAAACGGCGCGGCGATCTGCAGCTTGGGATAATAGGCCCCGCCCGCGCGCTCATAGGCATCGGCCCAATGGTGGTCGAAGATATATTCGCCCTGGCTGTGCGTCTTGAGATAGGCGGGCAGCGCGCCCATCAGCTGCCCGTCGCGCTCGATGACGATCGGCGCAGGCGTCCAGCCGGTCTCGGGCCCGACGCTGCCCGAATCCTCGAGTAGGCCGAGGAAATCATGGCCGACAAAGGGATTGCCGCCGGTCAGTGCGTCCCATTGCGTCGCATTGATCGGGCTGACACCGCTTGCGATCCGGGCGATGACTTCGGGGGGATCTTGGTCGGCCATCGCGCCTATATGGGTTGTTTGCCAAACGCTTCCAGCGGCATTTCGTGGATCGGTGCATCAGCCTCGGCGCGCGCGGTCTGCAATTGCCCGGGCGTGCGCACCGTCCACGTCGTGACGGGCAGGCCGCGCGCGCGCTGCGCTGCGGCAAAGCGCGACGGCAGATCGCGAATGTCATAGGCCAGGAACTGCGCCTGCGCGCGCCACAGCCACAGATACCGCTCGATCCGCCCACGCAGCGTGTGCTTGCCCTCTTCGGTGACGACGAGGCCGCGAATGATGCGCGGCGCGTGGCGCGCGAACCAGCCGCCGACGAGCGGGTTGAACGACATCACGCCGAGCGGGCCGCGATAGCCTTCGAGCGCGCGGACCACCGCCTGGCAGATCGGCGCGACGCGGCGGTTGGTCGATTTGATCTCGATCAGCAGCGGCACCTGCCCATCGACCAGCCGCAGCATCTCGGAGAGGCGCGGTATGGTCTCGCCACTGCCCGTCAGCGCGATCCCGGCGAGCGCGTCCGACGACAGCGACGCGACACGGTCGGGCCGCCCGGCGAGCCGGTCGAGCGCATCGTCATGGAAGACGAAGGCGATCCCGTCGCGCGACAGCTGGACGTCGCATTCGATGCCGTGCCCCGCCGCGATCGCCGCGGCAAACGCCGCGCGGCTGTTCTCCACCCGGCCATCGCCATGCAACCCTCTGTGCGCGAACGGTTGCGCGCTCAGCCAGGCGACCCGGCCCGGTTCGGGCGGCGGCGCATAGCGCGAATCAAGCAGCGCGGACGGCGACCTGCGCATCGACCTCGACCAGTGCACCGAGCGGCAGCGCGGCGACCCCGACGGCGGCGCGGGCATGGATGCCGGCATCGCCGAAGACCGCCTGCATCAGCTCGGACGCACCGTTGGCGACCTTGGGCTGGTCGTGGAAATCGTGCGCCGAATTGACGAAGACATTGAGTTTGATGACCTGTTCGACGCGGTCGAGATCGCCGAGCGCGGCGCGCAGCTGCGCGACGATCATCAGGCCGCACAGACGCGCGGCCTCGGCGGCGTTGGCGACGTCGTCGCTCTCGCCCGCGCGGCCGGTGACGAGGTCGCCGTCACGAAAGGGCAACTGGCCCGAAACGTGCGCGATGCCGCCGGCGACCACGACGGGGCGATAGGCGGCGATCGGCGCTGCCGCGGTCGGCAGGACCAGGCCGAGTTCGGCAATCCGCGCATCGATGGTTCCGCTCATGCCTCGATCCTCTCGTCGCTCGTTGCGGGGGCGGGTCGCGCTTCGGCGAAGCGCTCGGCGATCCAGCGCTCGGCCTCGGCCCATTGGTCGATCCGCGCATGCGCGTGCGGCGCATGCGCGATCGCGTCGGCAATCTCGGGTTCGATCACCATCTGCAGCCGCCACGTGTCGGGGACGTATTCGGCGGCCGAGGCATGATGGATTTCGAGATCCTCGGTATAGACCGTCACCGACGGCGCGAATTCGTCGACGATCCGCTTGAGCGCCGGGCCCTTTTCGCCGCGGTTGGTAACCAGCCGGCAGTCGAGCCCGTGCGCGCGTAGTTGTTCGACGCGCAGCGCGTGGATCGTGTCGCCGACATTCGACAGGACGACGATGTCGGCCTGCTCGGCCAGCCGCGCGAGCGCGTCGAACGCGCCCGGTGCGGGATATTGGCGGTGCATTTCGCCGGTGAAGAACTGGTCGAGCAGCGGCCAGACCTCTTCGCGCCCGAGTTGGCTGCCGCATTTGCGGCGGTGCAGCGCGCCGGCAAAGCTCGCGCCTTTCAGGCGAAAATCGATATCGTGATGCTCGTCGAGCCAGTCGCGAAACGGGACGACCATGTGCATCAGCACCTCGTCGCAATCGGTGACGAGCAGCGGGCGAGGGGACGAACTGGGGGAAGCGGTGGTCATGCCGCCTCCTTAGCCACCCGACAGCCGTTCGCCAATGGCGACCAGCGCGCCCGGCGGCAGGTCGAGCGCCTCGGCGCAGCCGGTCAGGTCGGGTTCGTGTCCGCCCAGGAACGCGATCACCGCGCCGAGGAGGACGGGGTCGCCCGCCCGCCCGCGCAGCTCGTCGGCGTCGAGTCCGGTCAGCGACAACAGCCGCGTCGCGCGCGACTCGTCGCTCAGCGTCCAGACCAGCGCGGAAAGCGCGGTGGCGATATCTTCATCGCGGACGGTCGGATCGATGGCGGGCTGTTCGGGGCGAATCGGCTTTCTCCTTTGTCTAGGCGCACGCTTTGGCTATGGTTGCCGCGCTCAACCAGGCCAAGGATCGGCGCGACAATTATGACCAGGACCGTGCTCGTCGTCGAGGACAATGAACTCAACCTCAAACTGTTCTGCGACCTGTTGCGCGCACATGGCTATATCGCCGAGGCGGTTCGCGACGGACGCGATGCGATCGAACGCGCGCGCGCGCTCAGCCCGCATCTCATCATCATGGATATCCAGCTGCCGCACATCAGCGGGCTCGACCTCATTACCGCGCTCAAGCGCGACGAGGAGCTTCGCGTCGTGCCGGTGATGGCGGTGACCGCTTATGCCGGCAAGGGCGACGAGGACCGGATCCGCGAAGCGGGCGCCGAGACCTATGTGTCGAAACCGATATCGGTGATCAAGTTCATCGAAACCGTCGCCGGGATGTTGCAACCGGCCTGACGCGTCCGCCGGACGCAAGCGTGCGCGAACGGCGCGCAAAGCAAAGGGCGCGCCAACGGCACGCCCTTTGAAACGCCGGCCTTGAAGCTCTGGCGATCATGCAGCGGCAACCGGCGCGAACGCCGGCGCGGGCTTACTTGATCTTGGCTTCCTTGAACTCGACATGCTTGCGCACGACGGGGTCGTATTTGCGCTGCGACATCTTCTCGGTGATGTTGCGCGGATTCTTCTTGGTCGTGTAATAGAATCCGGTGTCGGCAGTGCTGACGAGCTTGATCTTGATGGTGGCTGGCTTGGCCATGGCCCAATCCCTTGCAAATTCGCGTGTGCGTATGGTCGGTGCGCTGGGCTTTCGTACCGCGATGCGAATCGTCGGTGACAAAAGAAAAGCGGCGCACTTCGCCGCCCTTACGCTTCGAAGCGCGCCCTTTGGCCAATCGCGCCCCCGCTGTCAAGCCGTGGGACGATGAAAGACCTGTCAAAGCGCGGGGTTTAACCCGATGCTAACCATAGCATGTGCATCCTTGAAATGCGATCAAAGCGGGTCGCGGACGGGGGGCAGGCGATGGGTTATACAGCACGGGATATTGGCGGCGACGGCGGCTTTGTCCGCCAGCAGATGCTGCGCCGCGTAATGGTTATCGCCAATCACCGCTCGCGCGAACGGCCCGGCCCGATCCTGACCGAGGTCGCGGGCCTGCGCGCCTATGCCCGGCAGCAGAACTATCCGACGGTGCAATGCGTCGCCGAGGCGCTCGAGGCGGCGATCTCGCGCGGTGGACGCCATCAGGGGATTCTCGCCTTTCTCGATGCGTTGCACGACGCGATCGCCATCGACCAGCAGGCGGCGCCGGTATTGGGCGCGCGCGAAGCGTTGCTGGCATCGGTCGAAATCCGCCTCGCGGGCTGATACCCCGCCGCCATGGACACCCTCCTCCTCACCATGATCGCGACCTTCGTCGCCGAAATCGGCGACCGTACGCAGTTGCTCGTCGCACTGCTCGTCGTGCGCACTGCGCGGCCGGGCCCGATCTTCGCGGGGTTCGCAGCTGCAACGGTTGTCAATTGCACGCTGTCTGTCCTCGTCGGCAGCTTTTTCGCGAGCGTCATCTCGGGCCATGCATTGATGATGTTTCAAGCGCTCGCTTTGGCCTTTGCGGCGATCGCGATGCTGTGGCCGCGGCTCGCGCTCGACCGGCTTGACGGCTGGCGGATGGCGCCATTCTGGCTCGCCCTGCTCGGCTGCCTCGTTCTCGAATTCGGCGACAAGAGCCAGTTTCTTGTCATTGCGGGTGCAGCGCGCGCCGACCTGCCATGGATCGCCGGGCTCGGCGGCGCGATCGGCATTGCCGCCGCTACGCTCCCCGCGGTTGCCTTCGCCCGCCGGATCGAAGGATGGGCGCCGCTCAAATGGCTGCGCTTCGCGGGCGGAATCGGCTTTGCCGCCGCCGCAGTCGTGATCGGCGTAGGCGCGCTTTAGCGGCTCGATCGAGCCCATCGATCAAACTGCCCAATTAAATCGTTCCGCTAAACTGAAACTCTCGCCGTGGTGGTGAGTTGGACGGGTATCAGACACGCTTATTCAACAGAGAGAGCCTCATGACAAACGCCCCCGCCAAGCTCGATACGCCGACCGACATCAAGACCAACGCCGCCAAGACCGTGGCGCAAGCGCTCAACGCGATCCTCGCCGACAGCTATGCGCTCTATTTCAAGACCAAGAATTTTCACTGGCACGTCTCGGGCCCGCATTTCCGCGACTATCACCTGATGCTCGACGAACAGGCGACGCAGATTATCGGCACCACCGACGCGATCGCCGAGCGCGTGCGCAAGACGGGCAACACCACGCTGCGCTCGATCGGCGACATCGCGCGGCATCAGACGATTAAGGATAATGACGCCGATTTCGTCAGCGCCGACAAGATGCTTGCCGAACTGCGCGAGGACAATCTCGCGCTCGTGGCGTCGCTGCGCGAGGCGAAGGACATCGTCGACGAAGCCAAGGACAATGCGACCAGCGGCATTCTCGACGACTGGACCGACCAGGCCGAACAGCGCGCCTGGTTCCTGTTCGAGGCCAGCCGCAAGGGCTGATGCCCGGCGACTGATAGATGATAACGAAAGGGCGGCTCGATGGCCGCCCTTTTTCGTTTCGTTATGCGGCGAAGCGGCCGTAGCTGGTGGCGCGCGCCGTGTCGTTGAGCCAGCCGCGGGCCTGGCGCTGGGCCTCGGCGATGTCATCGCGGCTCATCTCGTCGGATATCTCCGCGCGGCACATCTGACCCCGGCTGCTGCCGCCGAGTGCGGCGAGATTGAAGAACTTGTGCGCCTGGATGAGATCGTATTCGACCCCGCCCGATCCGGTCGAATAGGCGACGCCGAGATCGTAATAGGCTTCCGGATTGCCGCGCGCCGCATCGGCGAGCCGGCTTTCGATCAGGAACATGGCGGATTTGCTACTGCTGGCCACTGGTTTTCCCCTTTGGTCCCTGCCCCCTGTGGCAGTGACGACCAGTGATCGGCGATCATGGTAACCAAATGGTTAACAGCGATCGGGAAATCGTACTTTGTCGGTGTAAAAGGATATTTTACGTCGCGAATCGCGAGGTCGCCCGCAATAAATTTGCGCGCAAACTAGGCGACCGCGATATTGTCGATCAACCGCGTGGTGCCGATCCGCGCCGCGACGAGCAGCCGTGCGGGTGCGGCGAGCGTCGTCACGGGGACGAGCGATGCGGCGTCGCGCAGCTCGAGATAATCGACCGATGCGAAGCCTGCTTCGTGCAATGCGGCGATCCCGTCATGCAGCACCTCGGCGACGGCATCGCCCGCGACGATCCGCGCTGCGCAGGCATGCAATGTCGCGGGGAGAGCGGCGGCACGCGCGCGGTCCTGGGCCGACAGATAGGCGTTGCGGCTCGATCGGGCGAGCCCGTCGGCCTCGCGCACCGTCGTCAGGCCGATAATATCAATCGCGAAATCGAGGTCGGCGACGAGGCGGCGGATCACCGCGAGTTGCTGGTAATCCTTTTCGCCGAACACCGCGACACCGGGGCCGACCTGGTTGAACAGTTTGGCGACGACGGTGGCGACACCGTCGAAATGTCCCGGTCGCGCCGCGCCGCACAGCCCCTCGCTCGCGCCGCCGACGCGGATGCTCGTCGCAAAGCCGTCGGGATACATCGTCGCCGCATCGGGCAACCACGCGATGCTCGCGCCCTCGGCCGCGATCAGCGCGAGGTCCTCGGCCTCGCGGCGCGGATAGGCGTCGAGGTCTTCACCCGGACCGAACTGCGTCGGGTTGACGAAGATCGACACCGCAACGTGGCGCGCATGGCGCTTTGCCTCGCGGACCAGCGCGAGGTGGCCGTCGTGGAGCGCGCCCATCGTCGGGACGAGCGCGAGCCCGCCATCGGCGCGTGCGGCGCTGCAGGCGGCGCGCAGCGCGGCGAGATCACGGATGGTTTGCATGGCGGCAAGCCCTTGGGTAGACGGTGGGGACAGTTGTTATGGGGGGTTAGAACAGCCAGGATGAGCGTGCAAACCGATCGTGCCGAAACCGATGATACGCCGATGCGCCGCGCCGCGGGACCGCATGTCATCGTCTTCGCCAATGAAAAGGGCGGAACAGGCAAATCGACCAGCGCGGTGCACGTCGCGGTGGCGCTCGCGAGCCAGGGCTATCGCGTCGCGGGGATCGATCTCGATCCGCGCCAGCGGACCTTCTACCGTTATCTCGAAAACCGCGACGCGACCGCACAGCGGCGTGGCATCGACCTGCCGACCCCTGCTTACGAGGTGTTCACCGGCGATACGCTCGGCGAGCTCGAGCAGATGGTCGAGCGGATGAGCGACGGCGCCGATTATCTGATCGCCGACACGCCGGGACGCGACGACCGCTTCGCCCGCCACATGGCGACGCTGGCCAACACGCTGGTGACGCCGATGAACGACAGCTTCGTCGATTTCGACCTCGTCGGCCAGGTCGATCCCGATACCTTCAAGGTCAAGAAATTGAGCTTCTACGCCGAACTCATCTGGGAGGCGCGCAAGGCTCGCGCGAAATCGGACGGGGTGACGATCGACTGGGTGCTGATGCGCAACCGCTTGCAGCATATCGAGGCGCGCAACATGCGCCGGGTCGGCGCCGCGCTGACCGAGCTGGCCAAGCGCGTCGGCTTTCGCGTCCTGCCGGGCCTTGGCGAGCGCGTCGTCTATCGCGAACTCTTTCCCTCGGGCCTGACCCTGCTCGACAAGGGCATGCTCGGCGAACTCGGCGTCAGCCATATCGCCGCGCGCCAGGAATTGCGCGAAATGGTCGCCGGCTTGCAACTGCCGCGCCCGCGGGCGGAAAGCGCCTCGGCGGGCCGCGATCAAGCCCTCGCCGAGGCGGTCTAGCCGGCGATGGTGCTGCTCGCGCTCGTCGCGCTCGGCCTGATCGCCTGGGCCTGGATGACGGGTCGTCTTGCCGGCTGGACCGGTCAGGACGCGCTCGCGCTCGCGGCGGTCGTCATCGGCGCGAAACTGCTGACCGGCGGCGGCGTCGCGATCGGCCTGCTGCTCGCGGGCGGCGGTGCGCTGTGGATCGGTCGGCACTGGGGCAGGTTGCGCGGCGCGGTGTTCGCGCGGCGCCCCGCCAACGCGGCCGATCTCGACGCCGCGCGCGACCTGCTCGGCCTCCTGCCCTGGGCCGACGAACGCGCGATCCGCACAGCCTATCGCAACCGCATCGTCGCGGCGCACCCCGACACCGGCGGCGACACCGCCTCGGCAACGCGGCTGGCCGCTGCGCGCGACCTGCTGTTGGCCGATCTTGCCGCACGCACCCGCGGTTGACGCTCTTTTTTGGATTATGAAAGCCCCAGCAATGACGCACCAGTTCGACCCCAGCAGCCTGCGCGAATACGATATCCGCGGCATCGTCGGCCAGACGCTCCACGATGCCGACGCATATGCCATCGGTCGCGGCTTTGCGACGCGCGTCCGCGCGACCGGCGGCAGCCGCGTCGCGGTCGGCTATGACGGCCGATTGAGCTCGCCGGGACTCGCCCGCGCGCTCGTCGAGGGCCTCAACGCGGGCGGAGTCGATGCGATCGAGGTCGGCCTCGGCCCGACGCCGATGCTATATTATGCCGAGATGGTCGAGGATGCCGATGGCGGCATACAGATAACCGGCAGCCACAACCCCGCCAACTATAACGGCTTCAAGATGGTCCTGGGTCACCGTCCGTTTTTCGGCGAGGACATCCAGGATCTCGGCCGGATGGCGGCGAGCGGCGCGTGGTGCGATGCGCCCGCCGGCTATGTCGCGGCGAACAAGCAGCGGGCGATCATGGACGCCTATGTCGACCGCCTGCTCGAAGGCCTCGGCGCCAAGGGCAAGGCGTGGCGGATCGGCTGGGACGCGGGCAACGGCGCCGCCGGACCGATCGTCGACCGGCTCGTCAAGCGGCTGCCCGGCGAACATTTCACGCTCTACACCGACGTCGATGGTGCGTTTCCCAATCATCATCCCGATCCGACCGATGAGGCGAATCTGGCCGACCTCAAGGCGTTGGTCGCCGAGAACACCCTCGATTTCGGACTGGCATTCGACGGCGACGGCGACCGGATCGGCGCGATCGACGGCACCGGCCGGGTGATCTGGGGTGACCAGCTGCTCGCGATTTTCGCCGAAATGGTCCTGAAAGACGTGCCCGGCGCGACGATCATCGCCGACGTCAAGGCGAGCCAGGCGCTGTTCGATCGCGTTGCCGAGCTCGGCGGCAAGCCGGTGATGTGGAAAACGGGACACAGTCTGATCAAGCAGAAGATGCTCGAAACCGGCGCGCCGCTGGCGGGCGAGATGAGCGGACATGTCTTCTTCAAGCACGATTATTACGGCTTCGACGACGCGCTCTATGCCGCGATCCAACTGATCCGCGCTGCCGACGTGCTGGGTCACAGCGTGACCGAATTGCGCGGCGCGATGCCCGCGATGGTCAACACCCCCGAACTGCGGTTCCAGGTCGATGATGCGCGCAAGTTCGCGGTGGTCGACGAAGTGCTCGAACGGCTTGCCGCCGATGGCGCGGACATCGACCGCACCGATGGCGCGCGCGTCAATACGCCCGACGGCTGGTGGCTGCTGCGCGCATCGAACACGCAGGATGTCCTCGTCGCGCGCGCCGAAGCGAACGATGAAGCCGGGCTCGACCGCCTGCTCGCGCAGATCGACGCGCAGCTCGCGCTATCGGGGATGGAGCGCGGCCAAGCCGCAGGACATTGAGGCGTTAAACTCTCTCCCCTCCGGGGAGAGATAGCGAGACTTGGCCGCGCAGCGGCCTAGTCGCAGCAGAGCGGGGGCGAGGCGGGTGCGTTCAGTGCAGGCATCCGCCAAGGACAGCCCCTCTCCACTCGCCTGAGCAGCAAGCTGCAAGGCTCCGTTGCCTCTCCCCGGAAGGGGAGAGGGCCAGTCTTCACGATTGCATTCCTTGCAACTGCGTTTGTTTTCTTCGCACTTGCACAATTTTATGCTGCGCTGCACAAAGAGCGTGCCTTTTAGGCATCCTCTCCTAAAACTTTTATGGGTCGTCCCTCGGGGCGGCCCTTTTTTTTGCTGATATCGCGCCGCGCGCGAACCTACCTGGAAATAGGCGCGCACTTCTCCTCGAGCCACGCCTTGTCCTCGCCCTCGAGCTGCGGGGCGAGCAATGCCAGCGTCCTGGCGTGATAGTCGTTGAGCCAGGCGAGTTCTTCGTCGGTGAGCAACGCCACGTCGATCAGGTCGCGTTCGATCGGCGCGAAGGTCAGCGTCTCGAATCCGAGCACCTGCTTTTCGGCGCCCGCCACCTCGACGGGCACGACCAGCACCAGATTCTCGATGCGAATGCCGAAACCGCCTTCCTTGTAGTAACCCGGCTCATTCGACAGGATCATGCCGGGGCGGAGCGGCTCGTCGGTTCCCGGCTTGCTGTGCGGTGGGGCGATGCTCTGCGGGCCCTCGTGGACCGCGAGAAAACTGCCCACGCCGTGGCCGGTGCCGTGCGCATAATCGACGCCGTCGGCCCAGAGAAACTGCCGCGCCAGCGTATCAAGCTGGCCGCCCGTCGTACCGGCGGGGAAACGTGCGCGATCGACGGCGATATGTCCCTTGAGCACCTGCGTAAAACGGCGCCGGTTCTCGGCGGTCGGTTCGCCAACGGGAATCGTGCGCGTGACGTCGGTGGTGCCATCCGCATATTGCCCGCCCGAATCGACAAGATAAAGCATGCCGGGCGCGATTCTGCGGTTGCTCGCCTCGTCGACGCGATAGTGACACAGCGCGCCGTTCGGACCGGCGCCCGAAATCGTGTCGAAGCTGGTATCGAGCAGCTTTCCGGTGTCTTCGCGGAATGCCAGCAGCCGATCGACCGCCGACAGTTCGGTCTGCTCGCCCTTGGGGGCTTCGTTTTCCATCCAGCGCAGGAATTTGGTCAGCGCTGCGCCGTCGCGTGCCTGTGCGGCCTTGTGGCCCCTGATCTCGGCGACGTTCTTGACCGCCTTGGCGAGGACGACGGGGTCGCGCAGCCGTTCGATCTTCGCGCCTGCCGCTTCGAGCGCCTCGAAAATGCCGGCGACTGCGCGTTCGGGGTCGGCCGCGACGGTCTTGCCGGCCAGGTCGGCGAGCCCCGCCTCGAAATCGTCGCGCGCATGGAGCCGGACCGAATTGCCGAGATGCTGTTTGACCGCGTCGGTCACCTTGCCCGGCGCGATGAACAGCTCGGCGGTCGCATCGGCATGGACGATGGCGTAAGCGAGCGCGACCGGCGTGTGCGTCACGTCCGACCCGCGCAGGTTGAACAGCCAGGCAACCGAATCGAGCGCGGTAACAATCGTCGCGTCGCAGTCATTCTCCTTGAGCCAGTCGGCGATCTCCTGCCGCTTGGCCGCGACCGACTTGCCCGCGTGCGTGTCGTCATGGACCTTGGCTTCGGCGGGGCTCTGCGCGGGCTGGCTTTCCCATACCGCGTCGATCGGATTGCCGTCGGTGGCGACGAGCTCGGCGCCCTTGGCGGCGAGCACCTTGGCGGTTGCCTTGACCCAGTCGACCGAATGCAGCCACGCGTCATAGCCCACTTTCATGCCTGGCTTGGCATTCTTGACCAGCCATTTTGCCGGGCTCGACGCGGGGACGTCGACATAGTCGTAAAGGTCGCCCGGAACCTGTTCGCGGACCTGGATCGTGTAGCGCCCGTCGGTGAACACCGCCGCCTTGTCGCCGAGCAGCGCGGCGCTGCCCGCCGACCCCTGGAAGCCGGTCAGCCATGCCATGCGCTGGGCATAGCTGCCGACATATTCGGACATGTATTCGTCGGTGATCGGGACGACGAAGCCGTCGAGCCCGCGCCGCTTGAGCTCATTGCGCAGCAAATCGAGGCGCGCGGCGGCATCGGGGCCGCTGTCGGTCAGGTTGGCGGGACGGGTGGCGGTGCTGGTATCGCTGGACATGGCGGGCTTCCTGTTCGTAACGAGAGGCGCGCCTGACGCGCCGGGGGAGATTGCTTTGCATCCTATCTGGACCTTCGCCCTCGTCTTTTCCACCCCACTCGCCGGATGCGTCTCGCTCCCCGACCCCGATGCGGGCAATCTGTGCATAGAGGAACCACCCCGACCCGTGACCACACCCCCGACCCCGCCGCGCCTGATCTCCGTGACCCCCGCCGACCTTCCGCCAGCGCCCGTCGCCGATCGGCGCGCGCACAGCTACACCGCGCATGGGCAAACCGTCGAGGACCCCTATTTCTGGCTCAAGGACCAGGGCTACCCCAAGGTCGACGATGCCGATGTGCGGGCCTATCTCAATGCCGAAAACGCCTATTTCGAAGCGGCGATGAAGCCCAATGCGCCGCTCGTCGAATCGTTGTTCGAAGAGATGAAGGCGCGGATCAAGGAAGACGATGCCAGCGTCCCGCAGAAGGACGGCGACTGGCTCTACTGGGTCGAATATGAAAAGGGCGCGCAGTACAAGAAATGGTACCGCAAACCTGTCGCTGGCGGCGACGCGCAGCTGATCCTCGACGAGACCGCGCTTGCCAAACCGCATGATTATTTCCGTCTCGGTCAGGCCGAGGTCAGTCCCGACGGTCGCCTGCTCGCTTATGCCACCGACACCAACGGCTCCGAACGCTTCGACGTCGTCGTTAAGGACCTGACGACCGGCGCGCTGCTGTCCGACCATATCCCCGGGACGCTGTCGAACCTCGTCTGGACGAGCGATTCGAAGCATTTGCTCTATGGCCTCGCCAACGAAAACTGGCGCACCGACAATGTCCGCGTCCACACGATCGGCACCGATTTCTCGGCCGATCGCGAAATCTATCACGAGCCCGACGAGAGCTTTTCGGTCGGCGTCGGCCTGACCAGCTCGCAAGGCCATATCGTCATCGCCACCGGCGACAATGAAACGAGCGAGGTCCGCCTGCTTCCCGCGAACGACCCCTTCGCCAAGGCCGTGCTCGTCGCGCCGCGCAAGACCGGGCGCGAATACGATATCGACGAACATGACGGCACGCTGTTCATCCTGACCAACGACACCCATGAGAATTTCCGCCTCGCAACCGCGCCGCTGTCGGCGCCTGCGAAGTGGACGACACTGATCGAAGGGTCCGACCGCTTCTACCTGACCGACGTCCAGACCTTCCGCGATTTCTATGTCGTCGAGGGCCGCGAGGACGGGCTCGACCAGGTCGAGGTGCGCTATTACGACGACCCCGCGCGGATCGAACGGATCGCCTTTCCCGCCGCCAGCTACACCGCCGGGCTCGACGACAATCCCGAATTCGACCAGACCAGGCTGCGCCTGTCGTACGAGGCGATGACGACGCCCGACACGATCTATGATTACGACGTCGCGGCACGCAGCCTCGAAACGCTCAAGGTGCAGGAAATCCCGTCGGGATACGATGCGTCGCGTTATGAAACCGAGCGCGTCACGATCAAGGCGCGCGACGGGACGATGGTCCCGGTCAGCCTCGTCTATCGCAAGGGGCTGGTGAAGGACGGCAAGGCGCGCGTCCACCTCTATGCCTATGGCGCATACGGTTACGCGGTGCCGCCGGGCTTTTCGACGACGCGCCTCAGCCTCGTCGACCAGGGCTTCGTCTATGCCATCGCGCATATCCGCGGCGGCGACGATCTCGGCCGCCGCTGGTACCTGCAGGGCAAGCGGATGGAGCGGATCAACACCTTCACCGACTTCATCGACGTTGCTCAGGGTCTCGCCGCATTGGGCTATACCAGCGAGGGGCGCATCTCTGCCTCGGGCGGATCGGCCGGCGGCGAGTTGATGGGGGCGATCGCCAACATGGCGCCCGAAACCTTCGGCGCGATCGTCGCGCACGTGCCCTTTGTCGATGTCGTCAACACGATGATGGACGAATCGCTGCCGCTGACGCCGGGCGAATGGCAGGAATGGGGCAATCCGATCACCGACAAGGCGGCGTTCGCATACATGCGATCGTACAGCCCCTATGACAACGTGACCGCCCACGCCTATCCGCCGATGCTGGTGACCGCCGGGCTCAACGACCCGCGCGTGACCTATTGGGAGCCCGCCAAATGGGTCGCCCGGCTGCGTGCGACCAAGACCGACGACAATCTGTTGCTCTTGAAAACCAACATGGGTGCGGGCCATGCCGGCAAGTCTGGGCGGTTCGAAAGCTTGCGCGAAACCGCCGAGGAATTCGCCTTCATCCTGACGCAGATGCAGCCCGACCCCGAGTAACCCGATCAGAGCAGCCCAAATCGCCCGAGGTCGGTTTCGAGGCTGGCGGCGTCGGTGAAGTGGTGGCTGGTGATGCCCATCGCGCGCGCGGCGGCGACATTGTCTTCGTTGTCGTCGATGAAAAACGCCTGGTGCGGCGCGAGCGCGAAGCGATCGAGCGCGAGGCGAAAGATGCGGCGGTCGGGCTTGGCGAGCTGTTCGGTGCCCGACACGACGATATCGGCGAAGCGGTCGAAGACCGGCTGGGCCGGGCGGAACATCTGCCAGAACTCATGCCCGAAATTGGTGATCGCATAGAGCGGCACCTCGGCCGCATCGAGCCGCGCGACGAGCTCTGGCATGCCCGCGACGGGGCCGGGGATCGTCTCGGTGAAACGCTCCGCATACGCATGGATCAGCTGCGCATGCTGCGGAAATTGGGCAATGCGCTCGGCGATCATCTCGTCGAGTGCGCGGCCCTGGTCGGCCTGGAGATGCCATTCGGGCGTGACGACGGTGGTGACGAACTGTTCGAGTGCGTCGTCATCGGTGATCAGCTTGGCGAACAGATGGCGCAGGTCCCATTCGAACAGGACGCGCCCGACGTCGAAGATGACCGCGGTCGGCTGGCTCAATGTTCGGCTCCCGGACACAGAAAAACCGCCGCCGGATCGCTCCCGCGGCGGTTGTCGATTTTACCGCCGCGCGCGCTGCGCACGGCCGACACGCTGGATCAGCCCTGACGCGCCTTGAAGCGGCGGTTGGTCTTGTTGATCACATAGGTCCGGCCACGACGGCGGATGACGCGGCAATCGCGATGGCGGTCCTTCAGCGACTTGAGGCTGTTGCGAACTTTCATGATATCTCTTCCGGATGAATCTGCGGGCGTTCGGGATCTTTCGTCACCGATCGCGAAGGCGGGCATCTATGGTTGCCCCCGTTAAAAGTCAACCGGCCTTTCGTCGAAACGCTGGCATCGCACCGCATAATCGATGATTACGGAGCCGAATCGAAGCCGACGCGTTGATGCGTCGAACGGTGGCTGGCGTTACCATGTCGTCACCGACCGTGTTTTGTCCGAAAAGGAGCCATTCCATGCGGCGTTTTCTCAGTCTTGCGATAGTCCCGCCGCTGCTCGCGCTGGGCGGATGCGCGTCGATGGGATCGGGCGCCGGTCCGGTCGATGTCACGCGCTTTCACCTTGCCGGCAGCGACGGCCAGATCGCCCGCGGTACGATCGCGATCGGCACGGTGACCGATTCGCCGCTCGATTCGCAAAGCCTCGAATTTCGCAGCTACGCAGCCGCGGTTGCCGAACAGCTGAGGCAGATTGGCTATACGCCCGTCGCCGAAGCAAGCGGCGCCGCCTATCTGGCGCGCGTCAACTATCGCCGCGCGACTCGTGAAGCGGGACCGAGCCGCAGTCCGGTCAGCGTCGGGGTCGGCGGATCGACCGGCAGCTATGGCAGCGGCGTCGGCATAGGCCTCGGCATCTCGCTCGGCGGCAAGAAGCGCGGCGAGGTCCTAACCCAGCTCAGCGTTGCGATCGAACGCCGCGCCGACGCCAGCGTTGTGTGGGAGGGCCGCGCCGACACCGCGGCGCGCGAGGGCAGCGATGCGGCGAGCGTCGAGGCGATGGCAAATAAACTTGCCGCAGCACTGTTCAAGGGGTTTCCCGGGGAGTCGGGGCGCACTATCACCGTGCGATGACTATTCAGATCAGCGCCGCGTTTGACGGCGGAAACATCGTCGTCGATTCGATCGACGGCAGTTCGGCTCGCCTCCATATCGCGAAGGATCGCGAGTCGGACTTTTTCCAGTGGTTCCATTTCCGCGTCGCCTGCGAAGCGGGGGCCGAGCTCGAACTGGCGATCACCGGGCTCGAGCAATCTGCCTATCCGGGCGGCTGGAGCGAGTACAACGCGTGCGTCAGCGAAGACCGCGATTACTGGACGCGCGCCGAGACGTCGTACGACAAGGATGCCGACGGCGGCACGCTGACGATCCGCTATGCGCCGACCGGCAATATCGCCTGGTTCGCCTATTTCGCACCCTACAGTCTCGACCGGCACCACAATCTGGTGTCCGAAGCCGCCTCGACCGCCGGCGTTTCGCTGCGCCAGCTCGGCGAAACGCTCGAAGGCCGCCCGATCGACTGCCTCGAAATGGGCGAGGGCGACAAGCAGGTGTGGATTTATGCGCGCCAGCATCCCGGCGAGACGATGGCCGAATGGTGGGTCGAAGGCGCGCTCGAAATGCTGTGCGACGCGCAGGATCCCCACGCGCGGCTGCTGCGGCAGAAATGCCGTTTCCACATCGTCCCCAACATGAATCCCGACGGCAGCATCCGCGGCCATCTCAGGACCAACTACGCGGGCACCAACCTCAACCGCGAATGGGACACGCCGACCGCCGAAAAGAGCCCCGAAGTCCTGTGCGTGCGCAATGCGATGGACGCGACCGGCGTCGATTTCGCGATGGATATCCACGGTGACGAAGCGATCCCCGCGGTGTTCCTCGCCGGTTTCGAAGGTATCGCGTCGTGGACCGACGCGCAGGGCGACAAGTTCTACGCCTATCGCGACCTGCTCGCCAAGCGCACGCCAGATTTCCAGACCAGGCTCGGCTACGAGACCGCTGCCAAGGGCAGCGCCAATCTCAGCATGTCGACCAACCAGGTCGCCGAACGCTTCGGCTGCGCCGCGATGACATTGGAAATGCCCTATAAGGACAATGTCGACCTGCCCGACGCCGAACATGGCTGGTCGCCCGAACGCTGCAAGAGCCTGGCGCACGACTGCCTCGCCGTCCTCGCCGAGCTGGTCGACGAGGTGATGTGAGACAATGCCCACGCTCGTCCTGATTCGCCACGGCCAGTCGCAGTGGAACCTCGAAAACCGTTTCACCGGCTGGTGGGACGTCGACGTGACCGAAAAGGGCGCCGAGGAAGCGCGCGCCGCCGGGCGACTGATGCGCGAGCGTGGTCTCGAGTTCGACCGCTGCTTCACCTCGCTGCAGACGCGCGCGATCAAGACGCTGCATCTCGCGCTCGAGGAAATGGACCGCCTGTGGCTGCCCGAGGAAAAGGACTGGCACCTCAACGAGCGCCATTATGGTGGGCTGACCGGGCTCGACAAGCAGGACACGCGCGATCGCTACGGTGACGAGCAGGTCCATATCTGGCGCCGCAGCTTCGACGTGCCGCCGCCGCCGATGGAGCCGGGCGGGCCGTACGACCTGTCTTCCGACCCGCGCTATGCCGGGATCGACGTACCGCAATCGGAAAGCCTCAAGGACACGATCGCGCGCGTCCTGCCCTATTGGGAAAGCCGGATCGCGCCGTGCCTAAAGGCGGGCGAGCGCGTGCTGATCTCGGCACACGGCAATTCGCTGCGCGCGCTGGTCAAGCACCTGTCGAACATTCCCGACGACGAGATTACCGGGCTCGAAATCCCGACCGGCCAGCCGATCGTCTACGAACTCGACGACACGCTGGGTGCGACCGACCGGTATTATCTCGCCGATCGCTAGGCATCGCAAGCCGTTCGGGCAAAGCCTGTCGAAGCCCTGTCTTTCTGGTTTACACCGCGCCCGAGGCACCCTGACCCGTTTGTCCTGAGTAGGGCCGAAGGCCAGTATCGAAGGCCAGTATCGAAGGCCAATATCGAAGGATCGGAGCCTGGGCGCGGAGACGCACGCCGCTCAGTTTTTCCCGGACGTATCCTTGAGCGCAGCCAGCGCACCGAACGGGCTCGCCTCGCGCTTGGCCTCGCCCTCGCTCTTGACGCCCTTGGCCTTGAGGAAGTCCTCGGCGCCGGGGCCGCGCGGATAGGGATCGAGACTGAGCAACAGCGTCTGCGCGACGGCTTCGCCGAGGTCGATCGCGCGGCCGTGATAGTGCATCGTGTCGCACTCGTCGGCCGACAGTTCGATCTCGTCTTCCTCGGGTGCGGCGTTGCCGGGCTCGGGAATGAAGCGCACGGCAAAGGGCTCGTCGATCTTGACCGGCAGCGCATCGCCCGTTGCGACACAGGTCTGCATCACCTTCGCCGACAACCGGCCGCGCGCGATGACGTCGTCGCCCTCGCTTGCGAACGAAACCGTCGCGGAAAGTGCGTCGATCGCGTCGATTGCGAAGCGAGCGGCGAGCGCGGCGCGCTCGTCGGGCTCGGCGGTGATCGTCAGCGGTTCGCGCTGGCGGTCGACCTTGTCGAGCGTCAGGGGGCGCGAAAATTCGGGCGCGTCGGCGGTCATCATGCGGCCTCGGGTCCTTCGATGTCGCCCGCGAGCAGGGCGTCGGCGTCGCGCTGCGCCAGCATATCGCGAAATGCGGTCAGTGCCGCGCTGCTGTGCGCCAGCGCGTCGGGGTTCGGGGCCTCGCCGCGATAGAGGTTGCGGATCATCGTCGCGCCGAGGTCACCGTCGGCGTCGAACGCTGCGCGATAGGCCGAAAATCGCCCGCCGAGCGCGCCCATCATCCGGCCGATATGCTTGCCGACGACGACGTCGCCGATGCCGCTCTGGCGCAGCTGCCCGTCCATGTCCTCGACGAAGGTCTCGGTGAGCAGCGCCATCTCGCTTTTCCGCTCGGGAAAACTGTCGAGCCGCTCGATCGTCAGCGAGAGCAGCGCGGCGACCATTTCGAAGCGTCCGTCGATCGTGTCGGGAACGCCGCCCGCACGATACCAGTGCGGTGCGCGCGCCGCGGTGACGATCGCGTCGTAGAGCGGAAGCATCGCGACGCGCGGATCGGGCCGCGGGGCGAACAGCGAGGACAGGCGTGCGAACATGACCCGGGCCTATAGCCACGCGCGCGGTGCGCCGCCAGCCCCACCGCTCGGCGAACCGCGCGCGCGATTTCGACCAATCGCGCGCCTGCCCTTGGCGACGGCGCGGCTTTGGCTTAATGGAAGGGCAAGCTTGGCGCGTCTAGCGCTGCGACATGACACGCGCGCGCCCGTTCCCCCGGACGTTCGCCCGAACCGGAGAATAACGCATGGGCAATTTCGCCCGACCTACCGTCCTCATCCTGGCTTCGCTGGTAACCGCCGCGGCGCTCTCGGGCTGCACCCAGACGCGCATGCATCGCGGCCAGATCCTCGATCCGTTGTTGTCCTCGTCGATCTCGCCGGGCGTCGACAATCGCGATTCGGTCGTCGGCACGCTCGGGCGTCCGACCTTTGTCGGGCAGTTCACGCCCAACGAATGGTATTATGTCTCGCGCACGACCAAGCAGCTCGCGTTCGCGACGCCGAAGCCGATTGAACAGACCGTCATGCGCGTGACCTTCGACGAGGCGGGCAATGTCGCCAGCGTCGATCGCACCGGCGTCGAGCTGGCCCAGCATATCAACCCCAATGGCGACAAGACCCCGACAAAGGGCCGCGATCGCAGCTTCTTCGAAGAGCTGTTCGGCAACATCGGCACAGTGGGCGTACCCGGCACGGGCGCACCGCCGCCCAATTGATCGACGAGGAGGGGCACGGGAGATGAGCGGGGCTAGCGACGTCGGCGGCAGCGAAGAGCGCGCCCGGCTTGCCGCGCTCGACAGTTACGCCGTGCTCGACACCGCGCCCGAACAGGCGTTCGACGATATCGCGCGGCTTGCGGCCCGGCTGTGCGGCACGCCTTCGGCGTTCGTCTCGCTGGTCGATCGCGATCGCCAGTGGTTCAAGGCCAGGGTCGGCGTCGATCCGTCCGAAACGCCGCGCAACATCGCCTTTTGCGACCATGCGATTCGGGGTGACGCGGTGATGATCGTGCCCGACACCGCGCGCGATCCGCGGTTCGCCGACAATCCTCTCGTCACCGGCGACCCGTTCGTCCGTTTTTATGCCGGCGCACCGATCATCGACAGCGACGGCCATGCACTCGGCACGGTGTGCGTCATCGACACACAGCCGCGGACCGATTTCGATGGCACCGACGTCCTCGCTGCACTGGCTCGCCAGGTCGCCGTCCAGCTTGAGCTACGCCGGCGGATCGCGCGCGACACCGACAGCGTCTCGGTCGCCGAGAATTATCGCGACCTGCTGTGGTCGCGGGCGATCGATGTCATGGTCGTCACCGACGTCGAAGGCGTCGTCGTCGAGTCCAATCCCGCCTGGCAGAGGATGTTCGGACCGGCCGACGCGGCGCACCCCATCACGTTATTATACGCGGCGAGCGAGACCAGTCCGCTCAGGGTGCCCGGCGAGGGTGAGGACGGCATCCAGGTCCAGCGGCGCATGATGACCGCGAATGGCGACGAGGTGTCGATCGACTGGACGCTGGTTCGCAAGAACGATCTCGTCTTTCGCATCGGCCGCGACCAGACGCGCGCGATCCGCGCCGAGGAACAGCTCGCGCATATCCAGAAGATGGAATCGCTCGGCCAGCTGACCGGCGGCATCGCGCACGATTTCAACAATCTGCTGACGATCATCCTCGGCAATATCGAAACCGCGATGCGCCGGGCGAAGGCTGGGCGGACCGGCGATCTTGCGCGCGTCCTCGACCATGCCCGCGAAGCGTCGGAGCGTGCCGCCAACCTCACACAGCGGCTGCTCGCCTTCGCCCGGCGCCAATCGCTCGACCCGGTCGTGATCGATCCCGTCGCGCTGGTAACCCAGCTCAAGGACCTGTTCGACCGATCGCTCGGCGGGGCGCACCGCGTTGCCTATCGCCAGGGCGACGACGTATGCAAAATCTCGATCGATCCCGCCCAGCTCGAAAATTCGCTGATCAACCTCGTCGTCAATGCGCGCGACGCGATGCCCGACGGCGGGACCATCGAGATCACCGTCGAGAACGTCGATCTCGACAGCCTCGCCGACGACGACAGCGCGCAGGACTGCCAGCCCGGCGACTATGTCCGCATCGCGGTCCGCGACGAAGGCATCGGCATGGACGCGGCAACGCGCGAACGCGTCTTCGAACCGTTCTTCACGACCAAGGACCATGGCAAGGGCACCGGTCTCGGACTCAGCCAGGTGATGGGCTTCGTCGCGCAATCGGGCGGCCGCGTCGCGGTCGACACCAGCGTCGGCAAGGGCACCGAGATTTCGCTCTGGCTGCCCGTTGCGGTCGACGGCGAGGAACAGCCCGGCAAGCGCGCACCGGCGAACGGCGCCGGCGACGTGCTGCTGTCACCCGGCCGGGCGCAGGGCAACATCCTGCTGGTCGAGGACAATGAGCGCTTGCGCAGCCATGTCGTCGAACTTCTCGGCGAGGCGGGCTATGCCATTGTCGAGGCGGTCGACGGCGTGCAGGCGGTCGAGCTGCTTGGGAGCGGCACGCCGCCCGACCTTGTCCTGTCCGACGTCAAGATGCCCAATCTCGACGGGTTCCAGCTCAGTGCCGAGGTGCGCAAGCGCTTCCCCGACATGCCGATCCTGCTGATGACCGGCTATGCCGGCAAGGAAACCCCCGATTACGCCGCGCACGACGCGATGATCGCCAAACCGTTCACCGCCGACCGGCTGCTGATGCAGGTCGAGACGATGCTCGCACGAATCGACGCCGACTAGACGCTAGCTGCGCGTCAGCGCGCGATACCGCCTGCGGCGAGCACCGCCAGCGTCACCAGTTCGGACGCGCTCGATGCCATCGTCGCAACCTGGACGGGCTTTTCCATACCCACCAGCATCGGTCCGATGACCGCGTCGCCGCCGAGTTCGCGCAGCAGCTTGGCACTGAGATTGGCCGACTGCAGCCCGGGCATGACGAGGATGTTCGCCGGGCCCGACAGGCGGCTGAACGGATAGCTTTTCATCACCGTCGGGTTGAGCGCGACGTCGGGCGCCATTTCGCCTTCATATTCGAAATCGACACCGTCGCCCGCCGCGCCGCGCGCATCGAGCAGCGCGACCGCCGCACGGATGTTCTCGAGCCAGTTGCCCGCCGGGTTACCGAAGGTCGAATAGCTCAGGAACGCGACGCGCGGCTCATGGCCCATGCGGCGCGCGACCTTGGCGGTCTCGACCGCGATATCGGCGAGCTGGGCGGGGCTGGGGCGTTCGTTGACCGTGGTGTCGGCCATGAACACGGTATGCGACCGCCCGACGAGGACATGGATGCCGAACGCGGTACGGTCGGGATCGTTATCGAACACGCGGCGTAGCTCGCGCATCGTCTGCGCATAGGTCCGCGTGACGCCGGTCAGCATCGCATCGGCGGCGCCGAGCTTGAGCAGCATAGCGCCAAAGATGTTGCGATCGCGATTGACCATCCGCTCGACATCGCGGCGCAGATAGCCGCGCCGTTGCAGGCGCTCGTACAGCGTCTCGACCATCTGCGGCACCAGCGGCGAATTGACGCTGTTGTGCAGCTCGAACGATTCGGGGTCGGTGACGCCCATCGCCTTCAACTGGTCGCGCACGCCTTCGCGGCCGACCAGAACGGGAATGCCATAGCCGCCCTGCTTGAACTGGATCGCCGCGCGCAGCACGACCTCTTCCTCGGCTTCGGCAAAGACGACGCGCTTGGGATTGGCCCGCGCCGCGTCATAGGCGAGCGTGAGCACCGAGGTGGTCGGGTTGAGCCGTCCCTTGAGGACCTGGCGATAGCCCGGGATGTCGAGGATATCGCGCTGCGCCACGCCCGAATCCATCGCCGCCTGCGCAACCGCGGCGGGGACGACCTCCATCAGCCGCGGATCGAACGGCGCGGGGATGATGTATTCGGGGCCGAAGCTGTGCGCGCGCCCGCCGTACGCCCGAGCGACCTCTTCGGGCACCTGCTGGCGTGCGAGCTGGGCGATGGCGTGCGCCGCGGCGATCTTCATTTCCTCGTTGATCGTCGTCGCACGGACATCGAGCGCGCCGCGAAAGATAAAGGGAAAGCCGAGTACGTTATTGACCTGGTTGGGAAAATCCGACCGACCGGTGGCGATGATCGCATCGGGTCGCGCCGCGCGCGCGTCGGGCGGCGTAATCTCGGGATCGGGATTGGCCATCGCGAAAATGATTGGTGCCTTGGCCATTTTTATGACCCATTCGGGCTTGAGCGCCCCTGCGGCCGAAAGCCCCAAAAAGACATCGGCGCCGTCGAGCGCGTCTTCGAGCGTGCGCGCATCGGTGTCGGCGGCGTGCGCCGATTTCCACTGGTCCATGCCGCCTTCGCGGCCCTTGTAGATGACGCCTTCGCGGTCGCACATGATGACGTTGTCGCCCGACACGCCGAGCGCCTTGATCAGCTCGGTGCACGCGATCGCCGCCGCGCCCGCGCCGTTGACGACGAGCTTGACGTCCTTGAGGTCGCGACCGGTCAGGTGGCAGGCATTGATCAGTCCCGCCGCGGTGATGATCGCGGTGCCGTGCTGGTCGTCATGGAAGACCGGGATGTTCATCCGTTCGCGCAGCGCCTGCTCGATGATGAAGCACGACGGTGCGGCAATATCCTCGAGGTTGATCCCGCCGAAGCTGGGACCGAGCAGGGCGACGCATTCGATGAACTTGTCGACGTCCTCGGTATCGACCTCGATGTCGATCGCATCGACGTCGGCGAAGCGCTTGAACAGGACCGCCTTGCCCTCCATCACGGGCTTCGAGGCAAGCGCACCGAGATTTCCCATGCCGAGGATCGCGGTGCCGTTCGATATCACCGCGACGAGATTGCCCTTGGCGGTGTAATCATATGCCGCCGATGGATCGTCGGCGATCGCCTGGACCGGGACCGCGACGCCGGGGGAATAGGCCAGGCTGAGGTCGCGCTGCGTCGCCATCGGCTTCGACGCGATGATCTCGATCTTGCCCGGCCGCCCCTGCGAATGGAACAACAGCGCCTCGCGGTCGGAAAACTCGATATCGTCGGCCATGGTCAGTCCTTTTGGTTGGCGTTCGCCTTAGCCGTAGCGGCAGGGGCGAGACAAGCGTGCGCCCGTCCGATCGACGCGCAGGGATCGCGGCTTGGCGCGGGCGCGTCGCGTCGCTATCGCAGGCCGCTATGGCAAAAGCGCGAACATCGGCGAAACGCAGCGACGCGAGCAGCGCACCGACGCCGATGATGGTGCAGTATTTCGCGCTCAAGCGCCAAGCGCCCGACTGCCTGCTTTTCTACCGCATGGGCGATTTTTTCGAACTGTTCTTCGACGACGCGGTGGCGGCGGCCGAGACGCTCGATATCGCCCTGACCAGCCGCGGCGAGCACGACGGCGCGCCGGTGCCGATGTGCGGTGTCCCCGTCCATGCCGCCGAGGGCTATCTCGCACGCCTCATTAAAGGCGGTCACCGCGTCGCGATCGCCGAACAGGTCGAAACGCCCGCCGAAGCCAAGGCGCGCGGCGGATCGAAAACGCTTGTCGCGCGCGACATCGTCCGGCTGGTTACTGCGGGCACGCTGACCGAGGACGCATTGCTCGACGCGCGATCGTCGAACTGGCTCGTCGCGATTGCAGAGGCTTCGGGCGGCTGCGCGCTCGCCGCCGCCGATATCTCGACCGGGACGTTCGAGGTGGGAGAGGTCGTTGCGAGCGAGATCGACGCCGAACTCGCCCGCCTTGGCCCCTCCGAAGTGATCGTCGCCGAAGGATCGCCGTTCGAAGCCATGATCGATCCTGCTTTGCTCTGCGCGCGCCCGACGGCGAGCTTTGACAGCGGCAAGAGCGAGGCGGCGCTCAAGACGCTGTTCGGCGTCGCGACGCTCGATGGATTCGGTGATTTCAGCCGCGCCGAACGCGCCGCAATGGGCGGTCTTATCGCCTATCTTGACCATGCCGGGCGCGGCGCCTTGCCGCTCCTGCGCCCGCCGGTCCAGCGGCGGCGCGCGGCGCACATGCTGATCGACGCGGCGACGCGCGAAAGCCTCGAGATCGCGCGCAGCCAGTCGGGTAGTCGCGCCGGCAGCCTGCTTGCCTGTGTCGACCGCAGCGTCACCGGTGCGGGCGCGCGGCTGCTCGCCGCCGATCTGTCGGCACCATTGATGGACCGCGCCGCGATCGACGATCGGCTGGCGCTGGTGCAATGGCTTCACGACGACGAAGGCCGGCGCATCGCCTTGCGCGATACGCTGCGGTCGCTCCCCGACATCGCGCGCGCGCTCGGCCGCATCGCCGCATCGCGCGGGTCGCCCCGCGATCTCGGCGCGATCCGCGATGGCCTCGGCGGCGCGCGGCTGCTGCGTGAACGGCTCGCGCTGGCTGCCGACCGCCCCGCGCTGCTCGATGCGCTGCTGCCCGCGTTCGACGGCCATGGCGCGCTGGTCGATACGCTGACGCGCGCGCTGGTGCCCAGCCCGCCGACCGAGAGCCAGAACGGCGGCTTCATTGCCGAGGGGTACGACGCCGCGCTCGACGCGTTGCGCGCGACTTCGGGCGATGCGCGCCGCGCGATCGCCGCGCTCGAGGCCGGCTATCGCGAGACCACCGGCATCGCGAGCCTCAAGATCAAGCACAATGCGGTATTGGGATACCATGTGGAGGTGCCCGCCAAGCACGGCGACCGTTTGATGGTCGCCGATTCGGGCTTCACCCATCGCCAGACGCTCGCCGGCGTCGTCCGCTTCAACGCGCCCGCATTGCACGAAGAGGCGATGAAGGTCGCGCAGGCGGGCGGCCATGCGCTCGCTGCCGAACAGGCGCATCTCGAGGAGCTGCTCGGCGAGGTCGCCGCCGCCAAGGACCGCATCACCGCCGCCGCCGATGCGCTCGCCCGGCTCGACGTCGCCGCGGGCCATGCGGTCCGCGCGGTCGAGGGCGGCTGGACGCGGCCCGGTTTTGCCGACACCCCGTGTCTCGAAATCGAGGGCGGCCGCCACCCCGTCGTCGAAGCCGCACTGGCGACACGCAATGAGCGTTTCGTGGCGAATGATTGTGGCCTGTCTCGGGAAAACAGGCTTTGGCTCGTCTCTGGGCCGAACATGGGCGGCAAATCGACCTTCCTGCGCCAGAACGCACTGATCGTCCTGCTCGCGCAGGCGGGCAGCTACGTCCCCGCGACCCGCGCGCGGCTTGGCCTGGTCGATCGCCTGTTCAGCCGGGTCGGTGCATCGGACAATCTCGCGCGCGGCCGCTCGACCTTCATGGTCGAAATGGTCGAAACCGCCGCGATCCTGACGCAGGCGACCCCCAACAGCTTTGTCGTGCTCGACGAGGTCGGCCGAGGCACCTCGACCTATGATGGCCTCGCGCTCGCCTGGGCGGTGGTCGAGGCGGTGCACGACGATCTCGCCTGCCGCTGCCTGTTCGCGACGCATTATCACGAGCTGACCCGGCTTGCCGAGCGCTGCGACGCGCTCAGCCTGCACCATGTCCGCGCGCGCGAATGGAAAGGCGATCTCGTCCTCCTCCACGAGCTTGCCGACGGCCCCGCCGATCGCAGCTACGGTCTCGCCGTGGCCAAGCTCGCGGGCGTCCCGCCGCACGTCGTAGCCCGCGCCAAGTCGGTCCTCGCCAAGCTCGAGGCGGGGCGCGAAAAAACCGGCGGGCTGGCCGCGGGGCTCGACGACCTGCCGCTGTTTGCCGCCGCGCTCGCCGAGGTCGAGGATGAAAAGCCCGACGCGCTGCGCAGCGAACTTGCCGCGCTCGATGCCGATGCGCTGACCCCGCGCGACGCGCTCGAACTCGTCTACCGCTTGAAGCAACTGGCCAGCGAGGCCGACGCGTCCTAGATTGCGGCCATGCCGCGTTTCGCCCATCTGCCCGACCAGCGCGCCCTGATCGACCGGCGCGTGCTGGGCGACGCGCTCGCTGAAATCGGCGGGGGAAGCGAATCGGCATCCGACCGGCGCAACGCCGCCGTCGCGTTGCTCAAGAAAGCGCTCGCCGACGCCAATGCCGAACTTGCCCGCCGCCTCGCCGAACATCCCTCGCGCGGGCTCGAAATCGCCGCGGGCCACGCCTTCGTCACCGACCAGCTGATCCGCCTGATCCACGATTTCACGCTCGCGCACCTCTATCCCGGCGGCAACCGGTCGGCGGGCGAGCGGCTCGCGATCATCGCGGTCGGTGGCTATGGCCGCGGCGAAATGGCGCCCTATAGCGACGTCGACATCGCCTTCGTCACCCCGGGCAAGCGCACGCCCTGGGCCGAACAGGTGATCGAAACGATCCTCTATGCCTTGTGGGATCTCGGCCTCAAGGTCGGCCAGTCGTCGCGCAGCATTGATGAGACCGTGCGGCTGGCGCGCGACGACCTCACGATCCGCACCGCGCTGCTCGAAGCGCGCTTCGTCTGGGGCGACCGCGAGGTTTACGATGCCGCGGCCGAACGCTTTGTTGCCGACGTGCTGTCGCTCGCACCGCGCCAGTTCGTCGCCGACAAGCTCGCCGAGCGCGATGCGCGACACAAGCGGATGGGCGATTCGCGCTATGTCGTCGAACCCAATGTGAAAGAGGGCAAGGGTGGCCTGCGCGACCTTCACACGCTCTTCTGGATCGGCAAATATGTCTATCGCGTGCGCACTGTCGGTGATCTTGTCGAGGCGGGCCTGCTGACCAGGCGCGAGCTCGCCCAGTTCCAGCGCGCCGAGAACTGGCTCTGGGCCGTCCGCTGCCACCTCCACGCGATCACCGGGCGGGCCGAGGACCGGCTGACCTTCGATCTCCAGCGCGAGGTTGCCACCCGGATGCATTATGCCGATCGCACCGGCCAGTCGCCGGTCGAACGCTTCATGCAATTCTATTTCCTCAACGCCAAGACGGTCGGCGACCTGACCGGCGTCTTCCTCGCGCATCTCGACGAGGCGAAGGGCGAAAAGGGCCGGCGTTTCCTCCCGACGATCCGGCGGCGCCCGGGCAAGCTCAACGGCTTCGCGCTCGATCGCGGGCGGCTCGCCCTGCCCGACGAGGGGTTCTTTCGCGCCGATCCGGTGCGGCTCATCGAGATCTTCGCGCTGGCCGACACATACGGCCTCGAAATCCATCCGCTGGCGATGCGCGCCGCGCGCCGCGACGCGAAACTGATCGACCGCACGGTCCGCGACGACGCCCGCGCCAACGCGCTGTTCCTCGACGTGCTGACCAGTCCGCGCGATCCCGCCAGCGTGCTGCGCTGGATGAACGAGGCGACCGTGTTCGGCCGTTTCGTGCCCGATTTCGGCCGGGTCGTCGCGCAGATGCAGTTCGACATGTACCATCACTTCACCGTCGACGAGCACACCATCCGCGCGATCGGGCTGCTCGCGCGGATCGAGGCGGGCGATCTCGGCGACGACCATCCACTCAGCCACGCATTGTTCGGCCGCATCGCGCATCGCCGCGTCCTCTACGTCGCGGTACTGCTGCACGACATCGCCAAGGGCCGCGGCGGCGACCACAGCGAACTCGGCGGCGAGATCGCGCTCGAGCTGTGTCCGCGCTTCGGCCTCACTGACAGCGAGACCGAACTCGTCGCATGGCTCGTCCGCCATCACCTGTTGATGTCGCGCTTCGCCTTCAAGCGCGACCTCGCCGATCCCAAGACGATCCAGGACTTCGTCGGCGAGGTCAAATCGATCGAGCGCCTGCGCCTGCTGCTGATGCTGACCGTCGTCGACATCCGCGCGGTCGGTCCCGGCGTGTGGAACGACTGGAAACGCCAGTTGCTGCGCAGCCTGTTCGACGCCGCCGAAGAGGTACTCCGGCTCGGCCATATCCAGCACGGGCGCGAGGCGCGGCTGGCGCACAAGATCGCCGACCTGCGCGCCGCGCTCGACTGGCCCGCCGAGCAGTTCGACGCCTTCGTCGCGGGCGCGCCTGCCCCATATCTGATCGCCGAACCGATCGAGATCCTCGCGCACAATGCACGCCACCTCGCTGCCATGGGCGACGCGCCGCTGTCGATCGATACCGTCACCGACAAGGATCGCGGCGCGACGCTGGTGATGGTCGCGGCGGGCGATCATCCCGGCCTGTTCTATCGCATCGCGATGGGCATCCACCTCGTCGGCGGCAACATCATCGACGCGCGCATCCACACGCTCGACAGCGGCATCGCGATCGACAATTTCCTTGTCCAGGACCAGCGCGGCAAGGCGTTTACCGGCAAGCAGAAGCTGGCCCGGATGAAACGCGCGATCCGGCAATCGCTCGCCGGCGAAGCGCCGCTCGCCAGTCAGCTCGCCGACAAGCCGCTGGCGCTGACTCGCGCCGAGGCCTTCCGCATCGTCCCCTCGGTGACCGCCGACAACCGCGCCTCGAACCGCTATACCGTGGTCGAGGTCAATGCCCGCGACCGGCCCGCACTGCTCGGCAGTCTTGGCGAAGCGCTGTTCGAGGCCAAGGTCACGCTCCATTCGGCGCACATCTCGACCTATGGCGAGCGCGCGGTCGACACCTTTTACCTGACCGACCTGACCGGCCAGAAGATCGTCTCGAAGACGCGGCTCGAAACGCTCGAACGCCATCTGCTCGATGCCGCGCGCGGGCCGAAGGACACGGGCGACAAGGAAGATCGTCGCGCGGCCTAGGGCGGTTTGGCGCTAGTCGCCTTTTCCCGGCGCGCCTCCCTTGCTGACCATCCGTTCGCCGTCGATCACGATCGGCGTGGCGAGCCCCGCGATCGCTGCACCATCGGGCTCGATCCGCATCCCGCGCGCAATGACCTGCGCGTCGGCAAAGACCTCGGCGACGGTGTTGATCGGCCCTGCCGGAATGCCCGCCGCCTCGAGCGCTTCGTAAAGCGCCGCTTTCGACTGGCGCGCAATCGCGTGCGCGAGTTCGGGGATCAGGTCGGCGCGATGCTCGACCCGGCCGGCATTGGTTGCAAATCGAACATCGTCGGCCAGCTCGCCGCGCCCGATGACACCGCACAACCGCGCGAACTGCGCGTCGTTGCCGACCGCGATGACGAGGTCGCCGTCGGCGCAGGCGAACGCCTGATAGGGGACCAGATTGGCGTGACCATTGCCCATGCGCGATGGCGCGCGCCCGCTGGCGAAATAATTGGCCGCCTGGTTGGCGAGCACGCCGACCTGCGTGTCGAGCAATGCCATGTCGATATGCGCGCCGTGCCCGTATCGCTCGTGCCCCGCGGTGTCGCGCTGGTGCAGCGCGGCGAGGATCGCGACCGCCGAATAGACGCCGGTGAAGATATCGGCATAGGCGACGCCGCTCTTTTGCGGTGGCCCGTCGGGCTCGCCGGTCAGCGACATGATGCCGCCCATCGCCTGGATGATGAAATCGTATCCGGCGCGATCCTTGTACGGCCCGGTCTGGCCGAAGCCGGTGATCGAGCAGGTGACGAGGCGCGGGTTGATCGCGCTCAGCGCGGCGTGGTCGAGCCCGTATTTGGCAAGTCCGCCGACCTTGTAGTTTTCGATCACGACATCGGCGCCGGCGACGAGCGCGCGGACCGCGGCCTGGCCCTCGGGCGTGGCGATGTCGATCGACCGGCTCGTCTTGCCGCGGTTGGTCGCGTGGAAATAGGCGGCGCTGCGATCGCTGCCTTCCCCGACGAAGGGCGGGCCCCAGTGGCGCGTGTCGTCGCCTGCGCCCGGGCGCTCGATCTTGATCACCTCGGCGCCGAGATCGGCGAGCAACTGCCCGCACCATGGCCCGGCAAGGATCCGCGCCAGTTCGACGACCTTGATCCCCGCGAGCGGTTTCATGTCGGCCAATCCAGCGGACGGCGCATTTCATAAATCACGTGGCGCGTCGTCTCTCCGGCCATGACGCGCTCGTCAACGCGGTCGGTCAGCACGCCGCCGATCTTTTCCATCGCCTTGCGCGACCGGATATTGGTGTCGCCGACGACGAAGATGACCGGGTCGAACCAGCGAAAGGCATAATCGAGCATCAGGCGTTTCATTTCTTTATTGGTCGCGCCACCCCAATAGTCGCGGGCAAGGAAGCTCCAGCCGATCTCGATCTCGCCCGTCGGTGCGCGCTCGGTGCTATAGCGGCTCGACCCGATGATCGTGCCGCTCGCCTTGTCGCGCACCGTCAACGCGCCGCGCGACGCCAACGCATCGTCAAAGAACTTGCGGAACACCGGCTCCTGCCAACGGTCGTGCGCCGGATGCACTGCCCAGATTGCGGGATCGGACGCGACGGCGAACAACCCGTCCCAGTCGCTCGCGACGGTCGGGCGGAGGTCGATCGTCTGGCCGATCAGCGTCGGCTGCAGATCAGGAATCGCGGCCATCGTCTTAAAAAGCCGAAATGCCCGTGATCGCCCGCCCCAATATCAGCGCGTGGACGTCGTGCGTGCCCTCATAGGTGTTGACCGTTTCGAGGTTGATCGCATGGCGGATGACGTGGAATTCGGCGGCGATGCCGTTGCCGCCGTGCATGTCGCGCGCGACGCGGGCGATATCGAGCGCCTTGCCGCAATTGTTGCGCTTGATGATCGAAACCATGTCGGGCGACAGATGGCCCTCGTCGATCAGCCGGCCGACGCGCAAGGCGGCTTGCAGGCCGAGCGAAATCTCGGTCAGCATGTTGGCCAGCTTCAGCTGGACGATCTGGTTGGCGGCGAGCGGGCGGCCGAACTGCTTGCGTTCGAGCGTGTAGCCGCGTGCGGCCTCGAAACATGCTTCGGCGGCACCCATCGTGCCCCAGGCGATGCCATAGCGTGCGCGGTTGAGACAGCCGAACGGACCCTTCAATCCCTCGACATTGGGCAGCAAAGCGTCTTCGCCGACCTCGACCTCGTCCATCACGATCTCGCCGGTGATCGATGCGCGCAGGCTCAATTTGCCCTCGATCTTGGGAGCCGACAGGCCCTTCATGCCCTTTTCGAGCACGAAGCCGCGAATCTTGCCGTCGTGCGCGTCCGATTTCGCCCAGACGACGAAGACGTCGGCGATCGGCGAATTGGTGATCCACATCTTGCTGCCCGAAATGACATAACCGCCATCGACCTTCTTGGCGCGCGTGCGCATGCCGGCGGGATCGCTACCCGCATCGGGTTCGGTCAGTCCGAAACAGCCGACCCACTCGCCGGTGGCGAGTTTGGGCAGGTATTTGCGCCGCTGCTCGTCCGACCCATAGGCATTGATCGGGTGCATCACGAGCGAGCTCTGCACGCTCATCGCGCTGCGATAGCCCGAATCGACGCGCTCGACCTCGCGCGCGACGAGGCCGTAGCTGACATAGCCCAGGCCGGCGCCGCCGAACTCTTCGGGGATGGTCGATCCGAGCAGGCCGAGGGCCCCCATCTCGGTCATGATCTCGCGGTCGAAAGTCTCGTCGAGATAGGCGCGGGTGACGCGTGGCAGCAGCTTGTCCTGCGCATAATCGCGCGCGGTGTCGCGAACCATCCGCTCTTCGTCGGTCAGCTGCGCGTCGAGGCGGAACGGGTCGGCCCAGTCGAGCGGGTGGATGGAAGATGCGTCGTCGCGCGCCATGATGATATCCTGATGTCTAGCGGGTGGTGGAGGGTGTGACGGGGGCGACCGCGCCGGGGCTGGTGTCGCCGCTGCGCAGCGGCTCGAGGATCGCGGCGGTCTCGATCAGGTCGAGCGCTTCGCGCACGCGGGCATAGCGGCGCGCTTCGACCAGCCATTCGTCGGCGGCTCCGTGGCCGGGCATCGCCTCGACCTCGGTGATCGCCGCATCGACATTGCCCGCGTCGAGCGATCGCTTGGCGCGCTCGAGCCGCTGCGTCGGGACCGGCGAGGGGGTGCCCTCCTTGCGGACGACGAACAGCTCGCCGAGCTCGCGGCGAAAGTTGCTCCACAGGCCGCCGACATCGCTGCCGCTGACAAGCTCGCCCGAGATATCAGCCAGACCCGTACGCAAGTCCTCGAGCGTCACCGGCTTGTTGCCCGTTTCGATAATCGTATCGACCGCGCGCGGCTGCTGGTCGCCGAAGCGCAGCCTGAGCTGCCCCTCGATATAGCCAAGCGGCACGCCCTTATCGATGATCCGGCGCGCGGCGAACGCGACGAGCAGCCCTTCGGCGCGCGCGGCATTGCCCGATGCCGCCTGTGCCGCGACATTGATCCGCGACAGCCGGTCTTCGAGATCGGCGACGCGCGTTGCCAGCGCGCGGTTCGCTTCGGGGGTCAGGGGTGCGCTCGCCATTGCCGCCGGCTGATCGCCGCTCGGCGGAGTTTGCGCCGCGACCTTGCCGTCTGGACCGATCCGCTGGCCGAGTGCTGCGGCGGCCTGCTCGCTGGCCGCGCCGCTCTGCGCCGTGATCTTGGCACCATCGGCCTCGCCTCGGGTGAAGCGCGTGACGAGCCAGCCGCCCGCGACGATGCCGCAGATCAGTGCGATCGCGATGATGATCGCCAGCGTGCGGGCGCGGTTCGGGCTCGGTGTATCGCTGCCTCGGATCGGTTCGTAATCGCGCGTCATCGGGTCATTGTCCTGCGGTATGCTTGCAGCCTGTCGTCTGGCACATCCGCTCGGCCAGTTCCAGCATCGCCTCTCGGTTCGGCTCGGCGGCGACGACAATGCGCGCCCATCCGTCGCCGCATGCCTGCGCCACCTTGTCGCTGATCGCAGCGATCGCGACGGATGCGCGATGCTCGACCAGGGCGGCGAGGCGTTCGCCTGCGCGCACGCTATGGACCAGCACGGTCGCGGGCGACGAAACCAGCGCGGCGAAACTGGCGGGCGGATCGATCGGCCGCGCCGCATAGACGGGCAGCGCCGTGATATCGAGCGCGCCCGGTTCGATCGCGGTGCGATCCTCGCCGCACAGCCACAGGACATTGCGCGTGCCCGTGGGGCCAAGCGAATCGAACAGGGATTGCGCGCCGTCGTGTATTCCCGCGACGCTGAAACCTGCGCCGCGCGCCGCTTCGGCGGTCGCTTCGCCGACAACATGGACCGGGAGAGCCGTATAGCGCGTCAGCGCATCGCCGCCGTGGCGCACCGCGTTGGCGCTGGTCAGGACGAGCGCATCGAATGGCTCGGCGCGCGGCGGCGACCAGGCGATCGGCGCAACGGCAAACAGCGGACAGGCGTGCGCCTCGAGACCCATCGCGCGCGCTGCCGCCACGGTCGCGCTGCCACCCGGCTCGGGCCGCACGACGATAATAGGAGGCGCGCTCATCCGGCAAACAGCGCGCGGATCGCCGCCGGTGCCTCGGCGAGGAGGTCGCGCGCCAGCCCGGCAGGCGTATTGTCGTCGTCGAGCATGTACTCGCCCGAGACCATTGCCGATCCGTCGGTCGCGTACAGATGTGCGGTCAGGATAATGCCGCGCGCGCGCATCCGTGCATGCGCGGCGACGGGCGATCGGCAGTCTCCGCCCAGTTCGGCGAGCAGCGCGCGCTCGGCGGCGACGCAGCGATGGGTGACGTCATGGTCGATCGCCGTAACGGCGGCGCGCGCGCCGTCATTGTCGGCGAGCACTTCGATCCCGATCGCGCCCTGCGATGGCGCCGGCAGCATCGTGTCGATATCGAGCGCGACGCCGATATCGTTCATGCCGAGCCGGTCGAGGCCCGCCGCCGCAAGCAAGGTCGCGTCGACCTCGCCAGCGTCGAGTTTGGCGAGCCGGGTTGCGACATTGCCGCGCAGCAAGGTGATATCGAGATCGGGGCGCGCATGGAGCAATTGTGCCGCGCGGCGCGGGCTGGCGGTGCCGATCCGCGCGCCGCGGGGCAGGTCGGCGATGCTCGCGGCGCCGATCAGCCGGTCGCGCGGATCGGCACGTTCGAGGATCGCGGCAATGACGAATGCCGCCGGGCGGATCGTCTCGACATCCTTGAGCGAATGCACCGCGCAGTCGATCTCGCCGTTGGCCAGCGCGCGGTCGAGTTCGCGCGTCCACAGTTCCTTGCCGCCGATCTCGGCGAGCGCGCGGTCCTGGATGCGATCGCCGCTTGCGATCATCGGGACGAGCACGACCGCGTCCTGCGCCCAGCCATGCACGGCAATCAGCGCATCGCGCGTCAGCGTCGCCTGTGCCAGCGCGAGCGGCGAGGCGCGTGTGCCGATGCGGAACGGTTGCTCGGACGAAGGCGATGGGATCGGGTCTGCCACGCTCTGCCCCCTATCCAAGCCGCGCGCCAAGGGGAAGGGGGGTGCGTCACCATCGCCCTTTTGCCTTGGCGCAAAACTGCCTATGGCGGCGGACGGGAGAACAACGCGACCGCCATGACGATCATCCTCGGTATCGAATCGAGCTGCGACGAAACCGCAGTTGCGCTGGTCACGTCGGAACGCGAGATCCTTTCGCACAAACTCGCCACACAAGAAGACGCGCACCGCCCCTATGGCGGCGTCGTGCCCGAAATCGCTGCGCGCGCGCACGCCGAAAAGATCGCGCCGCTGGTCGAGGCCGCGCTCGCCGATGCGGGGCTGGCGCTGGCTGAGGTCGATGCGATCGCCGCGACCGCCGGACCGGGACTGATCGGCGGCGTCATGGTCGGGCTCGTCACCGGCAAGGCGCTGGCGCATGGCGCGGGCAAGCCGCTGGTCGCGGTCAACCATCTCGAAGGCCATGCGCTGAGCGCGCGCCTGACCGACCCTGACCTGCAATTTCCCTATCTGTTGCTGCTCGTCTCGGGCGGCCATTGCCAATTGCTCGCGGTCGAGGGCGTCGGCCGCTACCGGCGCCTTGCGACGACGATCGACGATGCCGCGGGCGAGGCGTTCGACAAGACCGCCAAGCTGCTCGGCCTCGGCTTTCCCGGCGGCCCCGCGGTCGAGGCGGCGGCGCGCGAAGGCGATCCTACTGCGGTACCGTTACCGCGTCCGCTGCTCGGCTCGCCCGAGCCGCATTTCAGCTTTGCCGGACTCAAGAGCGCGGTGATGCGCGCCGCGCAATCGGGCGACTACCAAACCAACGATATCGCCGCGAGCTTCCAGCAGGCGGTCGTCGATTGCCTCGTTGATCGCACTGACAAAGCATTGAAAGGCCTCGATTTTGCTCCGAGTGCCCTCGTCATGGCGGGGGGCGTTGCAGCCAACGCGATCATCCGTACCGCTCTCCAGCGGCTCTCCGCAGATCACGGCCTCGCCTTCGTCGCGCCGCCCTTGTGGCTGTGCACCGACAATGGCGCGATGATCGCCTGGGCGGGGGGCGAACGCTTTGCCGCCGGCCTCACCGACCCGCTCGACATCGCCGCGCGCCCGCGCTGGCCGCTCGATACCGCCGCCGACAGCGTGCGCGGTGCGGGGGTGAAGGCATGACGTCGTTCGGCGTCATCGGCGGCGGCGCCTGGGGCACGGCGCTGGCACAGATGCTCGCCTCCGAAGGCGCGCCGGTGCTGCTCTGGGCGCGCGAAACCGAAGTCGTCGAAAGCGTCAATACGCACCACGAGAACACGCTGTTTCTCAGGGGGCTTGCTCTGTCTCCGACACTGCGGGCGACGAGCGACCTTGGCGATCTCGACGCTTGCGATGCGCTCCTCGTCGTCACCCCCGCGCAGCACATGCGCAGCGTCCTCGCCGGACTCGATGCGCGCGGGCGTCCACTGATCCTGTGCAGCAAGGGCATGGAAGCAAAGACGCGCCTGCTGATGAGCGACGTTGCCGCCGAGGTCCATCGCGATTCGCCGATCGCGGTGCTGTCGGGACCGACTTTCGCGCACGAAGTTGCTGCCGGACTGCCAGCGGCGGTAACGCTCGCTTCGGCCGACGAGCCGCTCGGCCGGCGCCTTGCCAAAGACATCGCGCGTCCCGCATTTCGCCCCTATCTGTCGAGCGACGTCATCGGCGCCGAGATCGGCGGCGCAGTCAAGAACGTCCTCGCGATCGCCTGTGGTGTCGTCGACGGCGCCGGGCTTGGCCAGAATGCGCGCGCCGCGCTGATCAGCCGCGGTTTTGCCGAAATGACGCGCTTCGGCCTCGCCAAGGGAGCGCATGCCGAAACGCTCGCCGGACTCGCCGGGCTTGGCGATCTCGTCCTGACCTGCTCGTCGACGTCGTCGCGCAATTTCTCGCTCGGCAAGGGGCTCGGCGAGGGGCGCAGCGCGAAGGAACTGCTCGCCGACCGCAACACCGTCGCCGAGGGCGCGCACAGCGCCCCCGTCGTCCTCGCTGCGGCCCGAGAGATGCGCGTCGACATGCCGATCGTTGCGGCGGTCGGTGAATTGCTCGCCGGCACGCGCGATGTCCGTGAAGTCGTCCGCGACCTGCTCGCGCGTCCGCTCAAGAGCGAGCGCTGAGCTTGGCTGTTCCGCCCCTTCCACCCATCGTGCCCGCACTTACCGCCGAAGAGGCGAACGGCGCTGATGTCGCCGCGCTGGCCAAGGGCGGCCGGACCAATTTCTTCGGCTTCGTCCTGCGCCTCGCCGCACGCCTGCCATTCCTCTACATCGCCGGTCGCTGGTACGGTGCCGCGGCGCTCGGACGCTTCGCCTATGCGATCCTAATTGTCGAATTCGCGGCGCAACTCGCTACCCTCGGGCTCAAGCGCGGCCTCGCCGAGCAATTGAGCTCGACCGATCGCCATCACACCCATGTCGTGTGGGACGGGTTGCTTGTCAGCCTGATCGTCTCGTCGATCGCGGCGGTCATCCTGATCGCATTTCCCGAAGCGATGTTCCCCAACAGCGACATCAACGGCCTCGATCGCTTGCTGCCGCTCGTTATCTTCGCTGTCGCGGGCACCGACATCGCGCTCGCCGCGCTCGCCTATCGGTATGACGTCGCCGCGACGGTGCGCGCACGATCGATCGTCGAACCCTGGACGATCAGCTTTGCCGCGATCGGGTTCGCCTTTTATTCGACGCGTGACGGACTGATCATGGCGTACGTCGTTTCGATGGTCGCCGCGATGATTGCGGCGATGATCCCACTGATCAGGAGCTATGGCCTGCCGCATGGCTGGCGACCGCGCACCGACCAGTTGCGCAAGCTCGCCCGGCGCAATGCACCGCTCGCCGCCGCCGATGCGATCGAATGGGGCTCGCGGCGGATCGATCTCGCCATTCTCGGCCTGTTCGCGTCGCCCGCAATCGTCGGCATCTATTACGTCGCACAACAGGTCGCCAGCCTGCCGCAAAAGCTCAAGACCAGTTTCGAACCGATCCTCGGCCCGGTCATCACGCGCAATCTTGAGGCTGGCAATATGAAGGCGATCGCGGTCCAGATCAGCCAGGTCAGCTTCTGGGTCATCGCGGCGCAGGCAGGGATCGCGCTGGCGCTCGGCATTCCCGGCGAGGCGGTCATGGGCCTGGTCGGCGCGACCTTCGTCGGCGGCACCGGCGCACTTGCCTTCCTGCTCGCCGCCGAAGTCGTCGCCTCGACTGCCGCGGTTGCCGAGGGCGCGCTCGTCTATGTCGCGCGCCATCGCAACCTGATGATCTCGGTCGCGATGATCTGTCTCCAGGCGGTGCTCAGCGTGGGCTTCGTCCTCGTCGTGCGGACGCTGCATCTGCCGCCGACCTACGAAGCGGGCGCGGTGGCATGTGCGTTGATGGTCTCGCTCGGTCTTTCGTCGATCCTGAAGGCACGGCTGCTCGCGAAAATTCTCGAAGCACCGGTCAGCGGCTGGCGCTGGGCGCTCGCCTGGGCGACCGCGGGAGCGATGCTGCTCGGCTATGGCGCAATCCAATTGCCCGAATGGGCCGAGCTTGCTTTCGGCGTGCCGATCATCCTGGCAATCTACGGCTATATCGTCTGGACCAAGGGCTTCGGCGCCGAAGACCGCGCGCTCTTCCGCTCGAAGGGTGCTGCCGACGAGGGCATGACCTTCGAACGGCTCGAAAAATCCGAATAGCCGTTGCGGCGTGACCGCCGCCGGGAGATCAAGCCTGCGCGACGAGCGCCTTCAGGTCGACCTGCGGGCGTGCACCGACATGGCTGATGATCTCGCGCGCGCATAGCGCGCCCATCTTGAGGCAGCGATCGATACCGTCGCCCGCTGCCAGGCCGGCGAGGAAGCCAGCGGCGAACAGGTCGCCAGCGCCGGTCGTGTCGACGATCTCGGCAATCGGTTCGGCCCGGGTTTCATGACGCTCGCCGTCGACCAGCGCGATTGCGCCCTTTTCGCTGCGCGTGACGACCAGATACGGGACCTTCGCCGCAGTTGTCGCAACCGCCGTCTCGAAATCCTGCGTCTGCTGGAGCGAGCCGATCTCGACCTCGTTGGCGAACAGGATGTCGATCGCGCCTTCGTCGATCAGCGCGAGGAAGTCGTCGCGGTGGCGGTCGATGACGAATGCGTCGGACAAGGTGAAGGCGACTTTGCGGCCCGCCTGCTTGGCGAGATCGATTGCCCGGCGCATCGCTGCGCGCGGTTCGGCGGGATCCCACAGATAGCCTTCGAGATAGAGGATCGCGGCATCGGCGATCATCGCTTCGTCGAGCGCGGCGGCGGGAAGGTATTGCGACGCGCCGAGGAAGGTGTTCATCGTCCGCTGGGCATCGGGGGTGACGAGGATCAGGCATCGCGCAGTCGGCGGATGGCCCTGGCGCGCTTCGGTCGTGAAATCGATCCCGCCCGCCTTGACGTCATGCGCGAACACCTGGCCGAGCTGGTCGTCGGCAACCTGGCCGATAAAGCCGCATTTCGCGCCGAGCATTGCGAGGCCCGCAAGCGTGTTGGCGGCCGATCCGCCGCTTATTTCAATGCCGGGGCCCATCGCGTCGTAGAGGCTCGTCGCCTGGTCGGCGTCGATCAGCTGCATCGAACCCTTGGTCATGCCTTGTGCGATGATGAACTCCTCGTCGGCGCGCGCAATCACGTCGACGATAGCGTTGCCGATTGCGACGACGTCGTAACGGGGGGCGGACTGGCTCATAAGGGGACCACTTGCAAAGTTGAGGGATGGGACAGGATTGGCGCGCTGCCTAGTAAGGCGACGGTCGCTTGGCAAGTCGCCGCGTACCAAGCGTGTTGACCGCGCGCGGTGCGCACGCCACTCATGCGCCATGTCCCCGTTGCGCGCATTTGCTCTTTCGTTTGCCCAATTGGGTGATCCTGCCCTGCTCAAGACGCTCGCCAAGGCCGCGGTGCTGACGCTCGCAATCTTCGTCGCGATCGGCGGACTACTGTGGTTGGCGCTCGGCTGGACACTCGCCGCGACAGGCTATGCGCTCGACAGTGGATTGCTTGCCGCGCTGTCGGTGCTGATCGCGATCCTGCTCGGCTGGTTCCTGTTCCGCGCGGTGGCGATGGCGGTCCTCGGCGCGCTTGCAGACGACGTCGTCGAGGCGGTCGAGCGTCGCCATTATCCCGAACAGGCGGCAGTGGCGCTGCCCGTTCCGTTCGCCAAGGGGCTCGGCATCGGGCTCCATTCGGCTGGCCGGACCATCGGCTACAACATGCTCGCGCTGCCGCTCTATGCCGTCCTCGTCGCAACGGGCGTTGGCTGGTTGATCGCAGCCCTCGGGGTCAACGCACTGCTGCTCGGCCGCGACCTTTCCGAGATGGTCACCGCGCGCCATCCGACACTTGTCCTGCCGTCGCGCGGTCGCCGCGCGATCCTCGGCCTGCCGGTCGCCGCGCTGTTCATGGTGCCCGTCGCCAATCTGTTGGCCCCCGTGCTCGGTGCGGCTATGGCGGTCCACATGATCCACGGGCGCAAATCTCCAGGACTTACGGAACCGGCGGCATGAAACGCGCAACCGCTGTGCTCGCCCTCGCTACGCTCGCCTTGTCGGGGTGCGTCTCGCGCGGCGCGGCTGTCGCGGCTCCCGCGGTCCGCCCGGCAAGCCCGACACCGCGGCTCAATGTGGCGGGGCTCGAAAACATCATCGGCGCGACACGCAGTGCCTTGATCGCGGCGCTCGGTCAGCCGCGCCTCGACATTGTTGAGGGGGCCGCGCGCAAGCTGCAGTTTACCGGAGAGGCATGCGTTTTCGATGCCTATCTCTACCCGCCCCGTCGCGGCGCCGAGCCCGTCGTCACCTATGTCGATGCGCGCCTGCCGACTGGCGAGGACACCGATCGTGCGCGCTGTGCCGCCGCGCTCGAGGTTCGCTAGACGCCGCCTGGGGACGACCCGCCTTCGGCTACGCGACCAGTTCCTGCAACGCCCAGCGCGCCGCCTCTGCCACGGCTGCATCGTCATCCTGGCACAATGACGTCAGCACCGGGATCAGCGCGGCGTCGCCCGAATTACCCGCCGCGATCGCGCAGTTGCGCACCATGCGATGGCGTCCGATCCGCTTGATCGGTGACCCGGCAAAGACCTCGCGAAACCCCGCATCGTCGAGTGCGAGCAGATCGGCGAGGCGCGGCGCGGCAAGCTCGGCGCGCGCAGCAAAGGCGATGTTCGCCGCGGCACTGTCGGCGAACTTGTTCCACGGACAGACCGCGAGGCAATCGTCGCAGCCATAGATGCGGTTGCCGATCGGCTTGCGGAACTCGATCGGGATCGGGCCTTTGTGTTCGATCGTCAGATACGAGATGCAGCGCCGCGCATCGACTCGATAGGGGGCAGGAAAGGCGTCGGTCGGGCAGGCGCGCTGGCACGCGTCGCAACTGCCACAGAGATCTCTCCCCGGGGTCGCCGGCGCCAGTTCGAGCGTCGTGTAGATCGCGCCGAGGAACAGCCAGCTGCCGTCGGAGCGGCTGACGAGATTGCTGTGCTTGCCCTGCCAGCCGAGCCCGGCGGCTTCGGCGAGCGGCTTTTCCATCACCGGCGCGGTATCGACGAACACCTTGACGTCAGTATCTACGCCGGTCTCCGCGACGATCCATCGCGCCAATGATTTCAACGACTTCTTGACGACGTCATGATAATCCTTGCCGCGCGCATAGACCGAAATCCGGCCGCGGACGGGATGGGCCTCAAGCGCCAGCGGGTCGCCGTCGGGCGCATAGCTCATGCCGAGCGCGATGACCGATCGCGCTTCTGGCCACAGCCCCGTTGGGCTGCCACGTTGCGCGGCGCGACTTTCCATCCAGATCATGTCGCCGTGCATGCCCTGGGCGAGCCATTCGTTGAGCCGCGCGGCACTGCGCGGCGCGGCATCGGCCCGCGCAATGCCGCATGCGGCAAAGCCCAGCGCGCGTGCCTCGGCAGCGATCCTGGCTTCGAGGCTGGTCGGCGAATCGCGGCCGGGAGGCGGTCTGTCTGCCATAATCGAATCGCGCCTTGCCACGGACGCGGCGGGCTGGCTATCTCCACGGCGAACTCGCGAACGGGGAACGGTTTTGGCGTCAACGGTTATCGAGGCGAGTGGCCTCGTCAAATATTTCGGCGATTTTCGCGCCGTTGACGGCATCGACATCTCGGTACCGCAAGGATCGGTCTACGGCATTCTCGGCCCCAATGGCGCCGGCAAGACGACGACGATCCGCATGCTGCTCGGCATCATCGATCCCGACGAGGGGACGCGCTCGCTGCTCGGCTCGGCCAACCCGCGCAGCGTCTCGGATCGCGTCGGCTATCTGCCCGAGGAGCGCGGCCTCTATCCCGGCATGAAGGCGTGCGAGGTCATCGCCTTCATGGGCGCGCTGCGTGGGCTCGACTGGTCGGCGGGGCGCAAGCGCGGTGCCGAGATGATGGAGCAGGTCGGCCTGTCCCGCGTCGTCGATGAAAAGATCCGCAAGATGTCGAAGGGCATGGCGCAGATGGTGCAACTGATCGGATCGATCGTCCACCGACCCGAGCTGATCGTCCTCGACGAGCCGTTTTCGGGTCTCGACCCGGTCAACCAGGGGCGGCTCGAGGCGTTGATCGGAGAAGAGCGCGCGCGCGGCGCGACGATTGTCTTTTCGACCCATGTCATGGCGCACGCCGAGCGATTGTGCGATCGCCTCGCGATCATCGCCGGGGCCAAGCGCCGCTTCGAAGGCACGGTCGACGAAGCGCGCGGCCAGTTGCCGCTCGAAGTGCGCTATACTCCGGGCGATGGCGCGGCCCGGCTCGACGGCTTGCTGCCCGCCGAGGCGACGCGGCGCGGGGATAGCTTCCGCTTCCCGATCGAGGACCATGCGGTTGCCGCCTGGCTGACACGGCTCGTCGACAGCGGCCACGGTGTCGCCTCGCTGTCGATCGAACGGCCGGGACTTCACGATGCCTTCGTCCACATCGTCGGCAGCGACGCGGTGCGCGATGACGCCGCAATGGGAGACGCCAAATGAGCTCGGGCCTGCGGCAGACCTTCGTCATCGCGCGGCGCGACTTTCTGTCGATCGTCGCCACGCCGACCTTCCTCCTGTTCCTCCTCGCGCCGCTGTTCATGCTCGGCTTCGGGTTGGTCGGCGGCCTCGGCGCGAGCGCGCTCGACGGCGACGGCAGCGACAATATCGTCATCGCGGTCGTCTCGCCTGCCGATGCCGCGCTGCTCCACGCCGCCGATGCTCAGATGCATCGCGACTATCCCGGCAAATCGGGCATCTACCGCCTCGAAACCGTTGTGGCCGGCGCCAACCCGGAAAAACAGGCGCGGATATTGGCGAAGAAGGACGACAAGAACGTTTATTCGGCGCTTTTCGGGACCCTCGAAAGGCCCGTCATTATCGAACAGAATGAGGGCGGGCTGTCGGGTCGCTATCTTGCGAGCCTGGCAGAGATGGCGGTTCGTGCGAAAGCTGATGGCTCTATGCGGCCGCTCGTCCAGCCCGAGTACCAGGACCTCGGCAGCGGGGCGAATGTCGGCGTGACGCGCAAGGCGCTCGGGTTCGGCGCGACCTTCATCATCTTCATGCTGACGCTGCTCACCGCGGGCCAGACGGTCAGCACGCTGGCCGAGGAAAAGGCCAACAAGGTGATCGAGATCCTCGCCGCCGCCGCGCCGCTCGAATCGATCTTTGCCGGCAAGGTCGTCGCGATGCTCGGCGTCGCGGTGCTGTTCATCAGCTTCTGGCTGGTCGTCGGCATCGCCGGATCGCTCGCCGCTGTAGCCATATTCGCCGACCAGGCGAGCCTCGCTGCGACCTCGGCAGCGGGCAGTGCGGGCGCGTTCAACCTCGCCGATTTCGCCCCCGCGATCGGCTTTCCCGCGTTCCTCGGCCTCGGCGTGATCTATTTCCTGCTCGCCTTCCTGCTGCTCGGCTCGGTGTTTCTCGGCATCGGTGCGCTCGCCTCTTCGATGCGCGAAATCCAGATGCTGTCACTGCCGATCACGATCTTCCAGGTCGCGATGTTCGGTCTCGGCTCGGCGGCGGCGAACAACCCGGGCACGACACTCGCGACGGTGGCGCAGATCATCCCGTTCAGCTCGCCCTTCGCAATGGCCGCGCGCGGCGCCACCGATCCGGCCATCTGGCCGCACCTGATCGCGATCGTCTGGCAGGGCCTGTGGGTCGCACTCGTGCTGTGGCTGGCGGTCAAGCTGTTCCGCTTTGGCGTGCTCAAGTCGGGCCCCGGCTGGCGGCTGTTCCGCAAGCGGACGCGCTGACCGGCCTGCATCCGTTTTCGAAATGCGTTCGTAGCTCGGGCTGATGAACGCACCACCAAAGGATTCGCCATGAAACTCGACCGCAGGACAGTCATTACCGGCGCCGCAGCCTCGATGCTGTTTGCCGCCTGCGCCAAGCCGGCAGCGGCGAAGACCTATCCCTATGCGCTGAGCGATGCGGCGTGGCGCAAGAAGCTGAGCCCCGAGGCGTATCGCGTGTTGCGCCAGGCGGCGACCGAACGCCCCTATTCAAGTCCGCTCAACGACGAGCATCGCGCCGGGACCTTCGCCTGCGCTGGCTGCGCCAATCCGCTCTATTCGTCGAAGACCAAGTTCGAAAGCGGCACCGGCTGGCCGAGTTTCTATGCGCCGCTCAAGGGCGCCATCGGCACCGCAACCGATCGCAAGCTCGGCTTTTCGCGCACCGAGGTGCATTGCGCGCGCTGCGGCGGGCATCTCGGCCATGTCTTTGACGACGGACCCAGGCCGACCGGCAAGCGCTATTGCATGAACGGCGCGGCGATGGACTTCCGGTCCGCCTGATCGCGCTCAATCGGCGTTGCGGCGTCCGGGATGGCGCACACGATAGATGCTGATCCGGCTGTCGCCCGGCGGCTGGATCGCCTCGAGCCAGTCGGGCACCTTGCCGCGATAGAGATCGGCGGCGAGGCCGTCGTGGCTCATGTACCGGAAATTGTAGAATTCGGGCGCGTTCTGGCAGGCCGCGAGATACCGCGCGCCCGATGCTTCGATCACCTTGCGCGCTTCGCTCTGCGGTAACAGATAGCCGTCGATCACCTCACGCATCGCCCGCTGGTTGCGATGATGGCCGGTCGCGACGACGCTGTGCGGCGAATAGGCGAGGAGGAACGGGCTGACATCGAGCGGCGCGAACAGCAGCGCCGGCGGCAACGCGCGCAGCTGGTCAAGCGAGCCGCCATCGAGGCACGACACAACGCGTTTCAGCGTTGGGTCGGGCTTTGCCGCGACCGTGACGGCGGTATCCGGTTTGCCCGCCGAAAGGAAAACCATCGCGACCCAGTTGACGATCAAGGGGGCCATGGCGAGCACCGCCAGCGTCGCGGCGACGCGAATGATCGGCGATCCCAGCTGGCGCGCCTTGTGGCCCAGCATGACGATCAGCCAGGCAATGCCGGGAATCGCATAGATATGCGCGACCGACATCGTCCGGAACACCATGACCGCGATCGCGGTGCCGCCGATCAGTGCGAACAGCGTCGTCCGCCAGCGGTGCCTTGAGGCTTCGTCCTCGGCCCGAACCCACGCCCATATCGTCCCGCCCAGCGCGACAATCACCGGACCGAACAGGTGCAACTGGCGCAGCTGCGACTGGTCCCAGATCGGCAGGCCTTCCTTGACGTTCTGATACCAGAGCAGCCGGACTTTCGGGTCGAGCGCTTCGAACGGGCCGGCGAAGCACGACGCGTCGGACAGGCCAAAGGCAATCAGCCCCGCGATGCCGCCGATCGCGAGGATCGCCATGCGATGGATCGGGCGCGCATCGCCGAACACGCGCCACGCGATCGCGGTTGCCGCGGCCAGCGCGCACAGTGCCGAGGTGTAGGGCAGCGACAGCGCGTCGCAATAGCTCGCGCCGAGCGTCCAGGGACCCTTGGTGATCGAGACAAGCAGGACCGATGCGACGGCAAGCGCCGCGCAATAGGCCAGGAAGCGCGGCCCGCTGCGCCGGTCGAGGATCCAGTCGACGGCAAAGATCGCCCCGAACACGAGCATGAATGCCGCGCCCTCGATCGAGATGCTGAGGTAGTTGGCCATGAACAGGCCGGCCATCGCGCCGCTCGTCGCGCTCGGCTTGCGCACCGCAAAGCCCATCACGACGACCGCGAGAATGATCTGCCAGCTGTGATGGTCGATCCGCATCGGGGCGAACTGGAACAGCATCGTCGATGATGTCGCGAGGACAATCAGCCCGACATGCGTCAGCGGGCGCGAGCCATATGTCGACAACCACATTTTCACCGCGAAAAAGAGCAGGCCGAGCAGCGCCATCGGATAGAGCGCCATGACGAAGCGTTCGGCGACCGGCTGTTCGACGAACAGCATCAGGGTGCGGATGCTGAGCGCGATCGGCAGATCGATCAGCCGCGACCAGTGCATCATCCCGCCGGCAGGAGGATTGATCCGGTATTGCGTCGTGTCGAACCAGCTCTGCCCGGCCATCAGGTCGCGGACCTGGACGAGGCGCAGCGCGTCGTCGCCGTCGAACACCTTGAGCGCGGCGATCGCCAGCCGGTATTCGTACAGCATCAGTCCGGCAACGATGATCCAGCACGCCAGCGCGGTCCAGCGCGGATGAATACGCACCAGCGGGTTGTAAGGCTCGCGTGCCGCGCCGCTCATGGCCGAAAGACGATCCGCTTGCGCAACAGATAGGTTGCCTGGAAGCTGACCAGGATCGCGATTCCCTTGGCCAGCCGCGGGTCGAACCCGGCGAGCTCGCCGACCCCGACGATGCCGACGGTCAGCGCGAGACCGGCGAGCGCCGAGGCGAGGAACAGCATTTTCTGTTTGTGGCGCAACCGGCCGACGGTTGCGGTCTGGCCGGCGAAGACGACGCGGCTCGAGATCAGCCAGTGGATCAGGATGCCGAAAATGTACCCGAGTGCCGCAGCCGAGGTCGCAGTCAGCCAGCGCAGCAGCAACAGGAACAGCCCGGTATCGGCGCCCAGCGCGACGACGCTCGCGCCGAGGTAGCGCATATAGGTCCAGCGATGGAAATCGAGCAGTCCGTGTTTCATTGCCCGACCCCGATCACGCAGCGCGGTCGCTATCGTCGGGCGCGATCCGCCCGGGCACGTCGCGAACCGATTCGAGCGCTGCCTTGATCCCCGCCGCGTCGTCGTCGGCGCCCTCTTCGCCCGCCTCGTGATATTCGGCGTCCTCGTTGACCTGCCAGATGTCATAGATGCGGCTGCCGGCGACGATATTCTCGACCGTCAGCATCGCGGTCATCATCGCGTGGTCCTGGTTGTTGTACCGGTGCATGCCGTTGCGCCCGACGAGGTGGAGGTTCGGATGGCTCGCCTCGAGCTCGCGGCGCAGAGCATCGACATTGGCGGCATAATCGTCGTCATAGACCGGATAGGCCTTTTCCTGCCGGACGACCGCGCCGCCAACGACATCGGCGGGATCGCACAGGCCAAGGATCGCCATCTCGCTCTTGGCGAGGTCGATCAGGTCGGCATCGGCCCTCGACCACAGGCCGTCGCCCTCGAAACAGAAATATTCGAGGCCGACGCAGGCGAGGCTGGGATCGGGGACCATTTCGGGCGACCAGCTGCGGAAATTCTGCACCCGGCCCACCTTGACCTTCGAATCGTGGATATAGATCCAGTTGTCGGGGAACAGGTCGTCCGAGCGGATCATCAGCGCGACGGTCAGAAAGTCGCGATATCTGAGCTCGCGCGCGTTGACGTCGGTGGCGGGCTTCGGATCGAGCCGAGCCGACAGTTCGCGCATCGGCGCCGAGCTGATGACGTGCTTGGCCGCGATCGCAACGTCGCTGCCGTCGGCCTTGGTCGCGATCACCTGCCAGTTGCCATCGCCGTCTTCGCCCAGCTGCTTGAGCGCATGGCCCATCAGCACGCGGTTGCCGCCCGCAACGACATGATCGCGCGCCGCGTCCCACATCATCCCGGGGCCGAGCCGCGGATAGCGGAAGCTTTCGAGCAGCGTCTTGGTGGCCATGCCGTCATTGGGTTTCTTGTTGAGCCCGAGGCTGCGCTTGAGCCCGTCGGTTACCGCGCTCCACAGGCTCAGCCCCTTGATCCGCTGCGCCGCCCAGTCGGCCGACATCTCGTCGCAGGGCATGCCCCAGACCTTTTCGGTATAGGTCTTGAAGAAGATCGAATAGAGTTTGCGGCCGAACTGGTTGATCGTCCAGTCCTCGAAACTGCGGACATTCCTGTTGGGCAGGACTTTCGCCTTGGCATAGCTTGCCATGCACAGCGTCGACCGCCAGATGCCGAGGTTCCACAGCGCCTCGAAGGCGCGCAGCGGGTAACTGTAGAACTTGCCCTCGTAATAGATCCGGCTCATCCGCGGGCGCTGGATGAAATCGTCGGGCAGGATCTCGTTCCACAGGTCGACGACCTGTTTCGATTTCGAAAAAAATCGGTGGCCGCCGATGTCGAAGCGGAAGCCGTCATGCTCGACCGTCCGGCTGATCCCGCCGACATAGACCGGGTCCTTTTCGATGACGGTCACCGAATACCCCTTTTTGGTCAGCAGATAGGCGGCGGTAAGCCCCGCCGGACCCGCCCCGATGATCGCCACGTCGCTGGTGTAGTCGGCTTGCATATGTTTCCCTGATCACGCGCGTTCGTGCCGATAGCACCGTCAACGCTGCCGGCTAATACATGGTAAAATGCGCACGACAAAGCCTAGCTTGCACGGCAAGATAATCACTCACCTACGTAATTTAGTTGCAAATTAACCCCCGCTGCCCCATATGCCTTCTCGCGCCACGGCGAGCGGAGACAATCCGCCGCAGTCCCGGCAGCGTGAGGGCGGTCCACAAGGACCTTACCCGCCCGGGACGAACAAGAGTGCACCCAGAGGCTTCCCACTTCACGCGGGGCGGTTTCGTAAAGAAACCCGCCAACGCACGCGCCCGCATTTCCGCGGGATCGCGGCACAGGCCTTTGATGAAGATTCGAAAGACATTATGACCTATTTTTCTGACCTGGGCCTTGCCCAGCCTCTCGTCCGCGCGCTTGAAGCGACCGGTTACGACACCCCGACGCCGATCCAGGCGCAGGCGATTCCTCCCCTGCTCGAAGGCCGCGACCTGTGCGGCATCGCGCAGACCGGCACCGGCAAGACCGCGGCGTTCGCGCTGCCGTCGCTCCACCACATGGTGACCGACGCCAAATACCGTAAGCAGAAGTCGTGCCGCATGCTCGTCCTCGCGCCGACCCGCGAACTCGCCGCGCAGATCGCCGAATCGTTTCGCACCTACGGCAAATATTGCGATCTCAGCGTGCTCACCGTCGTCGGCGGCATGCCGATCTTCACGCAGAAGAAGAAGCTCGCCGGCGGCGTCGATATCCTCGTCGCCACGCCGGGCCGCCTGCTCGACCTGATCGACCAGCGCGCCGTCACGCTCGACAATGTCGAATTCTTCGTTCTCGACGAAGCCGACCAGATGATGGATCTGGGCTTCATCCATGCGTTGAAGCGCATCGACACGCTGCTCCCCAAGAAGCGCCAGACGTTGTTCTTCTCGGCGACGATGCCCAAGGCGATCCGTGATCTCGGCGCCCGCTTCCTGACCAACCCGGTCCAGGTTTCGGTGACCCCGCAGGCGACGACCGCAGAGCGCGTCGAGCAATATGCGACGTTCGTCGAGCAGAGCGAAAAGCAGGCGCTGCTGACGCACCGTCTGCAGACCGACGACATCGACCGCGCGCTCGTCTTCAGCCGCACCAAGCACGGTTCGGACCGCATCGTCCGCTTCCTCACCGGTGCCGGCATCGAAGCGCGCGCGATCCACGGCAACAAGTCGCAGGGTCAGCGCACCGCCGCGCTCGACGCCTTCCGCAACGGATCGGTCAAGGTCCTCGTCGCGACCGACATCGCCGCACGCGGGATCGACGTCCCCGGCGTCAGCCACGTCTATAACTTCGAACTGCCCAACGTGGCCGAACAGTACGTCCATCGCATCGGCCGCACCGCGCGCGCCGGCCGCGAAGGCGTCGCGATCAGCTTCGTCGCTTCGGACGAGCGCTCATATCTCAAGGACATCGAGCGGCTGACGCGCGTCAAGACGACGCCGCTGCCGCTGCCCGAGAACTTCCGCGAGATGGTCGCCAAGCTGCCCAAGGCTGCACCCAAGAGCCACGGCCAGAGCGACGAGGGCCATCGCCACGCACGCGGCGGTCGTCCCGGCGGCAAGCCGCAAGGCAACCGCAACCGTTCGGGCGGGGGCGAAGGCCGCAGCGACGGCCAGCCGCGCCGCTTCGGTGGCCCGAAGAAATCGGGCGTCGGCAAATATGCCGGCTCGGTCCAGCGCGCGCGCTGAGCCCTTAGAATTTCGTCACGACGGCCGGCCCGCTTTCCTACTGGAGAGCGGGCCGGTTTCGTATCAGTGCCGGAAATGCCGCATGCCGGTGAAGACCATCGCGAGGCCCGCTTCGTCGGCGGCAGCGATGACTTCGTCGTCGCGGATCGATCCGCCCGGCTGGATCACCGCGGTCGCGCCTGCCTCGACCGCGGCGAGCAAGCCGTCGGCGAAGGGGAAGAAGGCATCGGAGGCGACCGCCGAACCGACGGTCTTGGCTGCATCCCAGCCATAGGTTTCAGCCGCTTCGCGCGCCTTTTGTCCGGCAATGCGCGCCGAATCGCGGCGATTCATCTGGCCTGCGCCGATCCCGGCGGTTGCTCCGTCCTTGGCATAGACGATCGCGTTCGATTTGACGTGGCGTGCGACGGTCCAGGCGAAGCGGCAATCGGCCAGCTCCTGCGGTGTCGGCGCGCGCCTGGTGACGATCCTGAAATCGGCGTCGGCGACGAAGCCGTTGTCGCGGCTTTGCAGCAGCATCCCGCCGGCGATCGATTTCATCGCCAGCCCCGCGCGGCGCGGATCGCCGAGTTCGCCGGTCAGTAGCAGGCGAAGGTTCTTCTTCTTGGCGAAGACTGCCTTGGCGTCATCGTCGGCATCGGGTGCGACGACGACCTCGGTGAAGATATCGGCGATCGCCTCTGCGGTCGGGCCGTCGAGCGGGCGATTGAGGGCGACGATCCCGCCAAAGGCCGAGACGCTGTCGCATTCCAATGCGGCGCGATAGGCGTCGATCAGCGTGTCGGCACTGGCGACACCGCACGGGTTGGCGTGCTTGACGATGACGACGCTCGGCCCCGCGTCGCGGAACTCGGCGACGAGCTCGAGCGCGGCGTCGGCGTCGTTGAGGTTGTTATAGCTCAATGCCTTGCCCTGGATCTGCGTCGCCTGCGCAATGCCGCGGGCGGCCGGGCCTTCGGGGAGATAGAGCGCCGCCTGCTGGTGCGGGTTCTCGCCATAGCGCAGCTCGTCGCCAAGCGTCATCGCGACCGTCAGCCGCTTGGGGAACTGCTCGCCCTGGTCGGCAAAGGCGAACCAGCTGGCAATCGCGCTGTCATAGGCGGCGGTCGCGGCGAACGCCTTGGCGGCGAGCGTCTTGCGCGTCGCCAGCGTCAGCGCACCGGCGTTGGTGTCGAGTTCCGTCATGACGTCAGCATAGTCGCCCGGATCGGTGACGATGCCGACAAAGCCGTGGTTCTTTGCCGCCGAGCGCACCATCGATGGGCCGCCGATGTCGATATTCTCGATGATCTCGTCGCGTCCCGCACCTTTGGCGACGGTCTGCGCAAAGGGATAGAGGTTGACGATCACGAGGTCGATCGCGCCGATCGCGTGCTCGGTCATTGCGGCCTGATGCTCGGGATTGTCGCGCACCGCGAGCAGCCCGCCATGGACCATGGGGTGGAGCGTCTTGACGCGCCCGTCCATCATTTCGGGAAAGCCGGTCAGCTCCGCAACGTCGCGGACCACAAGGCCCGCCTCGCGCAGCGTCCTGGCGGTGCCGCCGGTCGAGACGAGCTCGACGCCGTGGCGGGCAAGCGCCCGTCCGAGTTCGACGAGGCCGGTCTTGTCGCTGACCGAGAGCAGCGCGCGTTTGATCGTGATCGTGTCCATGGTCGTGCCATTTATCCCATATGTTTGAAGAGCCAGCCGATGCTGGTGCCGCCGGGGCCGGTGGCGTCGCTCAGCGACAGCTGTTGCGTCGGATGCGGGCGACCGTTGCCGTCGACCCACAGGCTGTCCTCGATCGCCAGCTTGCCCGCCGAGGCGCGGAACTGCCACAGCGGCCCGTCGGGCAGGCGCAGCAGCGCGCCGAGACCGTCGGCGGTGATCGTCGGCGATATCCCGCGGCCGAGATGGAAGCGGATGACGAACGGCGTCTCGCCCGGGCGCTTGCGCCGGCCGACCGGCAGCAGCAGGTCTTCGCCGCGCAGCTCGCGCCCGGTGTCCGACAGGATCAGCAGGCGGCGATGGTGGAAGCCGAGCCGCTTGGCATAGCCGTCATGGCCGATCTCGAGCCGCGTGCCATTGTCGATTTCCTGGCGCTCGATCTCGACCTCGGCGACACCCTTGCCGAGCGTTCCGTCGCCGAGGATCGCGGTCGAATTGCGGTCGGCGAGGACCAGCGTCGAATGCGCCGCGGTGGTGCGCAGCCCCTGCGCGAGCGATTGCGGGATCAGCGCGCCGGCGAGCGCAGCACCCCCGCAATTGACGACGATCCGCTGATCGCCGTCGCTGAGTTCGAACGCCAGCGTCGAGGCGCAGCCGGCGTCGGTCAGCCGCGCGACCGGCGGCGGCGCGGCATCGACCAGCAGCACGGTCTTTTTCGCGGTCAGTCGCTGATAGCCCCAGTCGCGCGCCTGTTTGAGCGGGCGCGCACGCACCCCGCTTGCCTCGACCACTGCGCGGACCGTCTCGGCGCGCGTCGCGCCGCCGCCCTGCCAGCTGCCCAGCCCGCCATCATTATGGGCCAGGCCGGTCAGCGCGGGAACCGCGAGCGCGAGCATCTCGCCGATAAAGGCGGGCGGATCGATCCGCCGCGCGTCGTAGGTCCGGCTGAGCATGGTGAGCGCGCTGATCGCCTCGATCTGCGCATGCGGCGATCGCGACACCGCGCCGCCATCGCCATAGAATGCCGCTTCGAGCGATTTCTTGAGGCCGTCTTCACCGAAGATGCGGCGCGGTTCGCCGCCGGGGATCAGCAGCGCGGCGGCAACGACGCCGCACCAGGCGACGAGCTGCGGCACGCCGGGCCGTCCGCGATGCGCGGTCTGGTCGAGATGGCGCGCAGCACGCGCGATATGGTTGAGCACCGCCGAGCGATAAACGATGTCGCGCGATGACAGGATCAGCGGCGCATAGGCGGTCCAGAACAGGATCCGCCAGGCGGCGACGTCGCTCGTCCAGGTGGGTTCGGTGACGTGGGTGCCGTGCGCCGCGAGCCATTTGCGCGTCAGCCGCTCGGCGATCGGGGCGGCCTCTTCGCGCGGCGCAACCGCGGCCAGATCGCGCAGCCAGGCGAAGCCGTGAATATAGTGGGCAAAGGGCGGCGTGACGCCGGGCGAGGCGAAATCGATGCCCTTCAATGGCGCCTTGAGCCCGCGAAACAGGAAATGGCCCGCGCGGATCGCCTTGCCCGCCGAAGGATCGCCGGGCAGCGGATCGTGCGGCACCGCGAGCAGCTTGAGCGGATAGCGGCCCTTGAGGCGCATTTTATGCAAGGGCGTGCGCCAGGTCAGGCGGTAGAACTGGTGCGCCAGGCGCGTCGCGAGGCTCTGTCCGCGATCGCCCGACAGGCGGATCAGGCGGCGGCCCTCATCAATCGAGTTGGCATCAATCGAATTGGCGTCGATCGAATTGGCATCGTTCGAAGTGTTGGCGTCTATCGCATCGGCTTCGGTCGCGTCGGACGGCGGATCGCCGCGACGATCTCCGCCCGAAGCGTCGCTCATAATCCCCTCAGCGCCGCGATATTGGCAGCGTAGCAATCGCGCCCGCCCTTGAAGGTCGCGGTCCCGGCGACGAGGACGTCGGCCCCCGCGGCGATCGCTTGGCGCGCGGTGGTCGCATCGACGCCGCCGTCTACCTCGAGCCGGATGTCGCGACCGGTCCGGTCGATCATCTTGCGGACCGCCTCGATCTTGCGCAGCTGGCTGTCGATGAAGCTCTGACCGCCGAAGCCGGGATTGACGCTCATCACGAGGACGAGGTCGATATCGTCGATCAGGTAATCGAGCAGCTTGGCCGGGGTTGCCGGATTGAGCGAGACCCCCGCCTGTTTCCCGAGCGACTTGATGTGCTGGATGCTGCGATGGATGTGCGGCCCCGCCTCGGGATGGACGGTGATGATGTCGGCGCCGGCCTCGGCAAAGGCGTCGAGGAAGCCGTCGACCGGGCTGATCATCAGATGGACGTCGAACGGCAGGCTGGTGTGCGGGCGCAGCGCCTTGACCACCGCCGGGCCGATCGTCAGGTTCGGCACGAAATGGCCGTCCATCACATCGATGTGGATCCAGTCGCAGCCGGCTTCGTCGATCGCGCGGACTTCTTCGCCGAGCCGCGCGAAATCGGCGCTCAGGATCGATGGCGCGATGCGGACATGGGGCGGGGCGGCGGCGGGCGATGCGTCGGGGCTTGGCATGCGCTGCCCTTACCGATTGCGACGCGGCCGGGCAAGGTGCGTGGCAGCGTTATCCGCGCCTTTTGCGATGCTTGTCGCGCGGCTGGCGGCGACCATCGCCGGGGCCTGTGCCGGAACCTTTGACATCGTCATCCTTGCCCCAGTGCCAATGCCAGCCGCCCTCGGTTTTTCGCCAGGCGATTCCGACGAACGCCAGCGTCGCGGCGGCGATCATCGTCCACCACAGCGGATCGGACGGGCCACCATGCGGCCCGAGGCGCGTCATGCCCAGGATGACCCCGAGATAGGCGATCGTCAGCACCCATCCCTGCCAGGCGACAGGATAGGCCCCCAGGCCAAAGCGCTTGGGCTTGAACCAGGAGCGATCGTCGAGAAAGTGATGGAGCATCGTGCGATCCTTCAACTGGCGAGGTTGGCGCGGAGGAGATTATTCATCATTCGCGTCGCCGTGATCGAACGTTGCGGCAGGCGGTCGCCCGCGCTTGCGCTTGACCGGCGGGTCGAGCTTGATCCCGCGCCGCTCGAGCCCGCGGCGCAGGAGGAACTCGATCTCGGCGTTGACGCTGCGCAGCTCGGCCGCGGCGAGCCGTTCGACCGCGTCGAACAGCGCCTGGTCGAGGCGTAGCGGAAAGGCTTTCTTGGGGCGCTGGGCCACGATCTGTCCGACCAGCCTTGCCGCTTACTGGTAGAGCGTGCCGGTATTGACGACCGGCTGGGTGTCGCGTTCGGAACACAATACGACCATCAGGTTCGACACCATCGCCGCCTTGCGCTCGTCGTCGAGGTTGACGATGTCCTTGCTCGACAGTTCGGCGAGCGCCATCTCGACCATCCCGACCGCGCCCGCGACGATCCGCGCACGCGCCGCGATGATCGCGTCGGCCTGTTGCCGCCGGAGCATCGCCTGGGCGATCTCCTGGGCGTAGGCGAGATGCGTCAGGCGGCATTCGTCGATCGTGATGCCCGCCTGTTCGACGCGTTCCTGCAGTTCGATGCGCAGTTCCTCGCTGATCACGTCGGCGTCGCCGCGCAGCGTGACCTCCTTGTGCTCGATATCGTCATAGGGATAGCGGCTGCCGATCGCGCGCACCGCGCTTTCGATCTGGATGTGGATGAATTCCTTGTAGTCGTCGACGTCGAACAGGGCCTGCGCGCTGTCGGTGACGCGCCAGACGACGTTGGCGGCGATCTCGACCGGGTTGCCGCGCAGGTCGTTGACCTTCAATCGGTCCGACGTGATGTTGTGGACGCGGACCGAGATTTTCTTGCGCATCAGCCACGGCAGGACCCAGCGCAGGCCGGTCTTGCGGTCGGTGCCCTTGTACGATCCGAACAGCTGGATCGCATAGGCCTGGTTGGGCGCGATCAGGTAGAATCCGGCGATGACGAACAGCAGCACGACGATCGCGAGGATCAGGCCGGCTACCGCCCAGCCGCCGATCGCGGGGACCTGCGTAATCGCGACAAAGCCTGCAGGGACGGTGAGCAGCGCGAGCAGCAGCATCGGATAGCCGCTGGCGCTCGCCGCGGGGTGTTCGCGCGTCGGGTTGAGAATCGCCCTGGAACCGGTTTGGGTCATGATAGCCTCCTTAAAAGATGATATCATAATTATATTGGTTGCCGATAAAGTCAACGGAAAAGACGGGGGTGTGACATTGCTGCCCAAGCCGCGGAATTGTTTGGCTTTATCCGCTGCCCATCCCGTTTCGATACAGTTCCCCGAACGCGACGAGGGAAACCCCGACGGCATTGCGCGTTTACCATGCGAGACATTTGACAGGAGAACGGCAATGCACGTTCAGGCACGAGACTATTCAGCGCAGACCAGCCGTTCGATCGGCATGGGCTTCGCGCATCCCGAAACGCGCGGATATCACGTGATGTTTCGCAGCGGCACACAGAACGTCTGCCCCGGTTGCGGCGGATCGAGCTGGCACGTCGGTCGCGTCACCGCCGAATGCGCCTATTGCCTGACGGCGCTGCCGATCCAGCAGCAGCAGGGTTGCGAAGGCGTCGGCCTGTTTTCGAGCCGCGGCCATGACGGCAGCGCCGACGTGGTCGAATTCGCCGTCGCCTGATCCTGCCCATCGCATAGCAAAAGGGCGGCTCCCCCGCAGAGAGCCGCCCTTTTTCGTGCGCGGCGCAGCGTCGCCTTTGCTTATTTGCCGGTCGGGAAACCGCGCCGTTCGAGCAGCGCCTTCACGTCGGGATCGCGCCCGCGAAAGGCGCGATAGGCCTCGGCGCGATCGGTCTCGTTGCCGGTGACGAGCAACAGGTCGCGGAAGCGGCGCGATATCGTCGTGTCCCACGGCCCGCCCGCTTCCTCGAACGCCGCCCAGGTGTCGGCATCCATCGTTTCCGACCACAGATAGCTGTAATAGCCCGCCGAATAGGCGTCGGACGAGAACAGGTGATTGAACTGCGGCAGGCGGTGCCGCATCATGATCTCCTTCGGCATGCCGAGTTCGGTCAGCGTGTCGCGTTCGAACGCATCGACATCGGTCACGGGCGTCGTGCGGTTGTGCAGCTTCATGTCGATCAGCGCGCTCGACAGATATTCGACCGTTTCGAAGCCCTGGTTGAAGGTCGATGATTTCTCGATCTTGTCGATCAGCGCCTGCGGGATCGGTTCGCCGGTCTGATAATGCAGCGCGTAATTCTGCAGCACATAGGGCGTCATCAGCCAGTTCTCGTTGACCTGGCTGGGATACTCGACGAAGTCGCGCGGCGTCCCGGCGAGGCTGGGATAGGCCGCGTCGGTCAGGTAATAATCGATCGCATGGCCGAATTCGTGGAACAGCGTCGACGCGTCGTCGATGCTGATCAGCGTCGGTTCGCCTTCGCCGCCTTGCACGAAGTTGTTGTTGTTCGACCCCAGCACGATGTCGTCGCCGCTCAGCCTGTCGCGTGAGCGATAGGTCGTCGCCCAGGCGCCCGACCGTTTGCCCGAGCGGGCATAGTTGTCGAGATAGTGCAGGCCGATCACCTTGCCGTCGCGGCGCACTTCGAAGGTCCGCACGTCGGGATGGAAGACGGGGACCGTCCCGGTGTTCTCGGTGAAGCTCAGGCCATAGAGGCGGTTGGCCGAATCGAACATCGCCGCGATCATCTTGTCGAGCTGGAAATACGGTTTGATCGCCGCGGCATCGAGATCGTATTTCTGCTTGCGGACCTTTTCGGCGTAGAAGCGGTAATCCCACGGCGCGATCGTGATCTTGGCGCCCTTGCCGGCCTTTGCGTCGGCATCGGCGAGCGCCTGCATGTCGGCGACTTCCTCCTTCACGCGCGCGACCGCGGCGGGCCACACCTTCATCATCAGGTCCATCGCGCGATCGGGCGTCTTGGCCATCGTGTCGGCCATGCGATAATCGGCGTGCGTCCTGAACCCGAGCAGCTCGGCGCGCTGCTGGCGCAGCTTCAGGATCTGCGCGATCGTCGCATTGGTGTCGTTGGCGTCACCATTGTCGCCGCGATTGCTGTACGCCTTGTAGACCTTTTCGCGCAGGTCGCGGCGGGTCGAGTTTTCCATGAACGGCTGCATCACCGAACGCGTGTTCTTGAGCGCCCAGCCGCTCTTGCCCTGTTCCTCGGCCGCCTTCTTGAGCGAGGCGACGAAGCTGGCGGGCAGGCCGGCGAGATCGTCGGCGCTGTCGAGGAAGATATAGGTCTCCTCGTCGGCGAGGACCTTGTTCGAGAAATCGCTGTAAAGTCCGGCCAGCTCGGTGCTGAGCGCGATCAGTTGCGGCTTCTTGGCGGCATCGAGCAACGCGCCGTCGCGCTTCAGCCCGTCATAGGCGCGTTCGATCAATCGCTGCTGCTTGGCGTCGAGACCCATCGTCGCGCGATTGTCGTAGAGATATTTGTATTTCTCGACGAGCCGGGGATCGAGGTTGAGCTCGCTGAAAAAGGCCGACAGCTTCGGGCTCCACTCGGCCTGGATCGCGCGCACGTCGGGGTTCGACAGGTTGCTCGTATAGACGCCATAAACGGGATAGACGCGGCCGAGGATCTCGCCCGCCTTCTCGAGCGGGACGACGAAATTGTCGAAGGTCGGCGTCGCCGGGTTCGACAGGATCGTCTCATACTCGGCCTTCACCTCGGCCATGCCGGCGTCGAACGCCTGCGGCAGCTGGTCGGGCGTATAGGCGTCCCACTGCGGCACGCCGTCATAGGGGCCGGTCCATTCGGCAAGCACGGGATTGGCCGACATCGCATTGGCAGCGTTTTGCGTATCGATCGCTTGGGTGGCGGCTTCCAGCGCCGTCTGGGCCATGGCGGCCGGATCGTCACGGTCATTCATGGTGGTGGCGCATCCGGCAAGCATCGAGCTTCCCGCTAGGAGGGTAAATGCATATTTCATCGGCGTTCCTGTCCTGATCTGCTTCTTGGAATATTTTTGACGGCCCGGTCTGGCCGTGCTTCTTGAGGTCTGGCTTAACCGGATAACACGGTCCGGGTCCAGCCTCGAAGCTGTTCGATCGGACATACATTTCGGCTTTGCCCCTTGACGCGAACGTAAACGTTAGGTTTCATGGCGCAACCTTTCATGGGCCGGCACGATGCCGCCTGAACCGCTCCGGGGAGCCGCCGACATGACGCTCGATAGCCTGCACCGCACCGCCTATGGCGACGACCACGAGGCGTTCCGCGCGACCGTCCGCCAGTTCCTGGCAAAAGAGGTCCAGCCGCACGCCGACCAGTGGGAAAAGGACAAAATCGTCCCGCGCGAACTGTGGCTCAAGGCGGGCGAGCTGGGCATGTTGTGCCCGACGGTGCCGGAAGAATATGGCGGCCTCGGCCTCGATTTCGGCTATAATGCGATCGTCGATGAAGAGCTCGCTTACGGCGCGGGCGCGACGCTCGGCTTCTCGCTTCATTCGGACATCGTCGTCAATTACCTGATCGCCTACGGCTCCGAAGAGCAGAAGCGCGAATGGCTGCCCAAGATGGTTTCGGGCGAAGTCATCACCGCGATCGCGATGACCGAACCGGGCGTCGGCTCCGACCTGCAATCGATCCGCACCAGCGCCAAGAAGGACGGCAACCATTATGTCGTCAACGGGCAGAAGACCTATATCACCAACGGCCAGAATGCCGACCTGACGCTCGTCTGCGCCAAGACCGACCCCGATGTCTCGCCCGGCTGGAAGGGCGTTTCGATCATCCTCGTCGAATCGTCGCGCGACGGCTATCGCAAGGGGCGCAACCTCGACAAGATCGGCATGGACAGCGCCGACACGTCCGAGCTGTTCTTCGATGATGTCCGCGTGCCGATGACCAACTGCCTTGGCGAAGAGGGCAAGGGTTTCATCTATTTGATGAGCGAGCTGCCGCAGGAACGCCTCTCGATCGCGGTCAGCGCACAGGCCTCGGCCCAGGGCGCGTTCGATCGCACCGTCGAGTTCGTCAAGGACAGGAAGGCGTTCGGCAAGCCGGTGTTCGATTTCCAGAACACGCGCTTCACGCTCGCCGATCTGAAGACCCGCCTCCAGGTCGGCTGGGCGCATCTCGACTGGGCGCTTGCGCGCCATCTGCGCGGCGAACTGACCCCCGAGGAAGGCGCCGCGGCAAAGCTGTGGCATACCGAGTTCCAGTGGGACATGATGGACAAATGCCTGCAACTCCACGGCGGTGCAGGCTATATGAACGAGTATCCGATTGCCCGCGCATGGCGCGCCGCGCGCGTTACGCGTATCTTCGGCGGCACCAACGAGATCATGAAAGAACTGATCGGTCGTTCGCTTTAACCCGGATCGCGCTCACCCTGAGCCTGTCGAAGGGTGGGATGTGAAAAGGCTTCGACAAGCTCAGCCTGAGCGCAATTTGTAAGGAACCACCCATGACCACCGCCTATATCGTCGATGCCGTCCGTTCGGCCGGGGGCAAGCGCGGCGGCGCGCTCGCCGGCTGGCACCCCGTCGATCTCGGCGCGGCCGTGCTTGATGGCCTCGTCGCGCGCACCGGCATCGATCCCGCCGCGATCGAGGACGTCATCACCGGCTGCGTCAGCCAGGGCGGCGAACAGAGTTTCCAGGTCGGGCGCAATATCGTCCTCGCCTCGATCCTGCCCGAGAGCGTGCCGGCGGTGACGATCGATCGCCAGTGCGGCAGTTCGCAACAGGCGATCCAGTTCGCCGCGCAGGCGATCATGTCGGGCACGCAGGATATCGTCGTCGCCAACGGCGTCGAATCGATGAGCCGCGTGCCGATGGGATCGACCGGCGCGCTCCATGCCAAGGAAGGCATGGGGATCTACAAATCGCCCGGTCTCGAACGCAAATATCCCGGCATCCTGTGGTCGCAGTTCGTCGGCGCCGAGATGATCAGCAAGAAATACGGCTTCGACCGCGCGATGCTCGACGCCTATGCGCTGCAAAGCCACCAGCGTGCCGCCGCCGCGACCGAAGCGGGCGCGTTCGATGCCGAAATCATCCCGCTCGAGATCGAAACTCCCGACGGCACGAAAATGCACACGATCGACGAGGGCATCCGCTTTGACGCGACGCTCGAGAGCATCGGCGCGGTCAAGCTGCTGCAGGAAGGCGGCACCGTCACCGCCGCCAACGCCAGCCAGATCTGCGATGGCAGTTCGGCGGTCCTGATCGTCAGCGAACGGGCGTTGAAGGAACACGGGCTGACGCCGATCGCGCGCATCCACAACCTGACCGTCACCGCGGGCGACCCCGTCGTCATGCTCGAAGAGCCGCTGTTCGCGACCGACCGGGCGCTGCAGCGCGCGGGGATGACAATTTCCGACATCGACCTGTTCGAGGTCAACGAGGCGTTCGCCCCCGTGCCGCTCGCCTGGCTCCAGCATACCGGCGGCGATCCCGAGCGGCTCAACGTCCATGGCGGCGCGATCGCGCTCGGCCACCCGCTCGGCGCATCTGGCACCAAGCTGATGGCGACTTTGGTCCACGCGCTCGGCCGCCACGGCAAGAAATACGGACTGCAGACGATGTGCGAAGGCGGCGGCATCGCCAACGTCACCATTGTTGAACGGCTCTAGGCGCCGAACGGCTCTAACCAACCCACCCGCGCTCACCCTGAGCTTGTCGAAGGGCGAGGGCGCGAGATAAGACTTCGACAGGCTCAGCCTGAGCGCAAAATTGGAGAAAATATCATGGAAATCACCGCAAACACCCCCGCCGTCGTCACCGGCGGCGCATCGGGCCTCGGCGAAGCGACCGCGCGCGCATTGGCCGCCAAGGGCGCCAAGGTCGCGATCTTCGACCTGCAGGAAGAAAAGGGCCTCAAGGTCGCCGAGGAAATCGGCGGCATCTTCTGCGAGGTCAACGTGACCAGCGACGAGAGCGTCGAGGCGGGCTTTGCCAAGGCGCGCGAAGCGCACGGCCAGGAACGCATCCTCGTCAACTGCGCCGGCGTCGGCAACGCGATGAAGACCGTCAGCCGCTCGAAGGAAGACGGCACGATCCGCCGCTTCCCCAGCCAGGCGTTCGACTGGGTCGTCCAGATCAACCTCGTCGGCAGCTTCCGCTGCATCTCCTATTTCGCCGAGGGCCTGCTCTCCGCCGATCCGCTCCCCGGCAGCGCCAAGGGCTGCGAACAGCGCGGCGTGATCATCAACACCGCCAGCGTCGCGGCCGAGGATGGCCAGATCGGCCAGGCCGCCTATTCGGCATCGAAGGCGGGCGTCGTCGGCATGACGCTGCCGATCGCGCGCGACCTGATGAACGAAGGCGTTCGCGTCAACACGATCCTGCCGGGCATTTTCGAAACCCCGCTGCTGCGCGGCCTGCCGCAACCCGCCCAGGACGCGCTCGCCGCCGCCGTGCCGTTCCCCAAGCGCCTCGGCCGCCCCGACGAATATGCGCAGCTCGCGCTGGCGATGATCGAGAACGATTACTGGAACGGTGAAGACGTCCGCCTCGACGGCGCGCTGCGCATGGGTCCCCGCTAACCTCTTGGCCCCTCCCCGTAACGGGGAGGGGTCGGGGCGGGGCCGTGCGCTGCCGCCCGAACGAAAGCATTTCATGCCCAAGCCTTCCCCCGCGCGCCTCGACCCGGCGAACTATCCCGTCGCAATCGAGGTGCAGACGCGCTTTCAGGATCTCGATCCGCTCGGCCACATCAACAACGGCGCGATGGCGGCGATTATTGAAACAGGCCGGATCGCGTTCAACCATCAGGTCGGCGTCGATGGCCGCGACCGCAAGCCGGGGCAGCGCTGGCTGATCGCGCGGCTCGAGATCAACTATGTCGCCGAGGGGCACTATCCCGAACCCGTCACGATCGGCCACGGCTTTGGCCGCGTCGGACGCTCGAGCTGGGATATCCTCGCGGGCGTTTTCCAGGGCGACACCTGCATCGCCACCGCCGACTGCACGATCGTCCTGACCGATGCCGACGGCGCGGTCGCGATCGGCGAGGATCAGCGCAAGCGAATCGGCGAATACGCCTTCCGCGGCTAGGCGCGCGCGGCATCGGAGTGCGCGGCGTCGAATGCCGCGCGCGCGCTTTCGACCGCGTCGATATTGGCGAACGCCCAGTCGCCCAGAGCGCCGACGGGTACCAGCAGCTGGTGCCCCAGGTCGGTCAGCGCATAATCGACGCGCGGCGGTACCGACGGCGTCACGCTGCGCGTCACCAGCCCGTCGCGTTCGAGCCCGCGCAACGTCGCACTCAGCATCTTCTGCGACACGTTGCCGATCTCGCGCTTCAGTTCGTTGAAGCGCAGCGATCCGGCCGACAGGCGCATGATCACCTGGACCGACCATTTGTCGCCGATCCGCGACAGGACGGTGTTGACGCGCTGGCAGCCGCCGGTTTCGTGCAGGTTACCCGGTTTCGTCATCGTGCCCTCTTGCATGGATGTTCCGGTTTCCAACATAGGCCTGGTAACCAACAGAAACCAACAAAAACCAGTTAGCCATCAAGGGACATATCCATGCTCAATATCGGAATCATCGTCGGCAGCACGCGGCCGGGACGCAACACGATCAAGGTCGCCGAGTGGGTGCGCGATCACGCTGCCCAGCGCGGCGACGCCAATTACGAGCTGGTCGACCTCGTCGATTTCGACCTGCCATTGCTCGACGAGCCCGTCCCACCGTCGCAGGGCCGCTACAGCAAGGACCACACCAAGCGCTGGGCGGCGAAGATCGCATCGCTCGACGCGTTCGTCTTCGTCACCCCCGAATACAATCATTCGACCACCGGCGCGCTGAAGAACGCGATCGATTTCATCTATGCCGAATGGAATGACAAGGCGGCGTCGTTCGTCAGCTTCGGCAGCGCGGGCGGAACGCGGGCGGTCGAGCATCTGCGTACCATCGCGGCCGAGATCAAGATCGCCGACGTGCGCGGTCAGGTCGCGCTGTCGCTGTTCGACGATTTCGAGAATTTCTCCGATTTCAAGCCGCGCGATGTCCATACCCCCGCGCTCGACACGATGTTCGACGAGCTGATCGGCTGGGGCAGCGCGCTCAAAACCTATCGCGACGGCAAGGCGAAAGGCTGAGCCGCCCGATCTGAAGTGGGCCGCCTGAAGCGTGTGGCGGCGGTCTCCCTCCCGCCGTCGCCGCCGCTTCAGCGCGTCAGATTGTAGACGAAGCCGATCAGGCCGGTCTGGCGGCTGCGGCGCAGGCGTTCGGCCTTGAGGATCGTGTGGACCTGGTCATAGCAGGTCGCGACGTCGTCGTTGACCAGGACGAAGTCATAGCCGTCCCAGTGGGCGATCTCGCTCGCGGCGCGTTCCATGCGCCCGGCGATGACCTCTTCGCTGTCGGTCGCGCGGGTGTGCAGGCGGCGTTCGAGTTCGGCCATGCTCGGCGGCAGGATGAAGACGCGCACGACGTCGCCGCCCTCTTTCTGGTGAAGCTGCTGCGCGCCCTGCCAGTCGATGTCGAACAGGACGTCCTGGCCGGCGCAGAGCATGTCCTCGACCGGTTGCTTGGGCGTGCCGTAGCGGTGACCGAAGACGCGCGCCCATTCGAGGAACTCGCCCGCATCGGCCATTTCCTTGAAGCGATCGACATCGACGAAATGATAGTCGCGCCCGTCGACCTCGCCGGGCCGGATCGGCCGCGTCGTCACCGAAACCGACAGCGACAGCTGGTCGTCATGCTCGAGCAGCGTGCGCGCGATCGTCGATTTGCCAGCGCCCGAGGGCGACGACAGGACGTAAAGCACGCCGCGTCGTTCGACGGGCAATTTTTGCGATTTGGGTTCGCCCGCCGGGGCGCTATCGGTGTCGGCCATGCGCGCTAGTGGGCGAAAGCCGGGGCGAGCGTCAAGGGGGAGGCGAGATGGAGATGAGCGATCGGCGCGGCAGTGGTGGCCCGGCCTGGGCCTATGCTGCTGGAATCGTTGCGACGATCATCGCGGCGGCGGTGATCCTGCTGGCGATGGGGCGCAACCCGATCTGTACCTGCGGGACGATCGAACTGTGGCACGGCAGCGTCCAGTCGGCGGGCAACAGCCAGCATCTCAGCGACTGGTACAGCTTCAGCCATGTCACCCACGGCTTCATCTTCTACGGGCTGGGCTGGTGGTTGCTGCGGACGCGGCGCTTCGGCCAGCGCCTGCTCGTCGCGACGTTGATCGAGGCGGGCTGGGAGATTCTCGAGAATACGCCGATGGTCATCGACCGCTATCGCGAGGCGACGATGGCGTTCGGCTATAGTGGCGACAGCGTGCTCAATTCGGTCAGCGACATCGCGATGATGATCGCCGGCTTCTGGCTCGCCAGCCGCCTGCGCTGGCCGTGGGTGGTCGCGCTGGCGCTGGCTTTTGAAACATTCACCCTGTGGCGGATCCGCGACAATCTGACGCTCAATGTCCTCATGCTCGTCGCGCCGGTCGACGCCATCCGCGATTGGCAGGCGGACGCGCCGGGTTCGTCTTAGGCGGTCGGCTCGGGGACCTTGATCGCCTGTGCCGTCTGCTTTGTCGCACGCTTGCGCGGCGCGGGCTTGGCCTTAGCGGTCTTGGCGGCGGGTTTGCGCTTGGCCGTTGAGGCGGTCTTGCGCGGTTTGGTCGCCTTGCCTTGCGTGCCCTCTTCGAGCAGCGCGAAGCTGTCGGCGATGCCTGCGGGCCCCGCGCGCTTGATCGCCTTTTGCGTCTGGTCGCGCCGTTCGGCCCGCTCGGCGAGCTTCTTGCTGAGATAGCCTGCGGCAAGCGTCGCGCCGATCACGGCAAAGCGTGCCGGCAGGAGCCGCCGGGCGACCGCCATCGTGGCGAAGCCGACCGCGGCCCCGGCGACGGGACTGCCGTGTTGTTCCTTGTTGATGGCCGCGCCAGTGGCTGCGGCGAAGAGCTTGCCGATCATGGTTGTTATCCTTTCGAAACAACAACGCGATGCGCCGCGCGCGGTTCCGCTGCGGCGGTCGATTGGCGCTAGCGGCCGATCATCGTTTCGGGGCGGACGACACGGTCATAGGTGTCGCCGTCGACGAGGCCTGAAGCGAGCGCCGCCTCGCGCAGCGTCTGGCCGGTCTCGTGCGCGGTCTTGGCGATCTTGGCGGCATTGTCATAGCCGATTTCGGGCGCCAGCGCGGTGACCAGCATCAGCGAGCGGTCGACCAGTTCCTTGATCCGCTTGGTATCGGCCTCGAGGCCTTCGACGCAGCGGCGCGAGAAGCTTTCCATGCCGACGGCAAGCAGGTCGATCGAGCGCAGCACGTTGGCGCCGATCATCGGTTTGAACACGTTGAGTTCCAGATGGCCCTGCATCCCGCCGATCGTCACCGCTGCGGCGTTGCCGATGACCTGCGCGGCGACCATCGTCAGCATTTCGCACTGCGTCGGGTTGACCTTGCCCGGCATGATCGAGCTGCCCGGCTCGTTGGCCGGCAGGCTGAGTTCGCCGAGCCCCGAACGCGGTCCCGATCCGAGCAGGCGGATGTCGTTGGCGATCTTGTTGAGCGCGACAGCGAGCGTTTCGAGCGCGCCCGAAAAGAACACCAGTCCGTCGTTCGATGCCAGCGCCTCGAACATGTTGCGCGCGGGTTCGAAGGCGATTCCCGTCGCGGCCGAAATTTCGCGCGCGATATCTTCGGCAAAGCCCTTGGGCGCGTTGAGCCCGGTGCCGACCGCGGTGCCGCCCTGTGCGAGCTTGTGGATGTTGCCGCTCACCGCGCCTTCGATCCGCGCGCGGCACGCGATCAGCTGCGCGACATAGCCCGAAAATTCCTGGCCCAGTGTCAGCGGCGTCGCGTCCTGCAGGTGCGTCCGGCCGATTTTGACAATGTCGTCCCACGCTTTTGCCTTGGCGGCGAGTGCGTCGGTCAGCTCGATCAGTGCGGGCAGCAGGCGCTCTTTTGTCGCCACCGCGGTCGCGACGTGGAGCGCGGTCGGGAAGCTGTCGTTCGACGACTGGCCCTTGTTGACGTGATCATTGGGGTGGACGGGATCCTTGCCGCCGCGCGTGCCGCTGAGCGCCTCGTTGGCGAGGCCGGCGATCACCTCGTTGACGTTCATGTTCGACTGGGTGCCCGAGCCGGTCTGCCAGATGACCAGCGGGAACTGGTCGTCGTGCTTGCCCGCCAGGATCGCGTCGGCGGCGGCGACGATGCCATCGGCGATCTTCGCGTCGAGCGCGCCCGATGCCTTGTAGGTCAGCGCCGCGGCGCGTTTGACGTGGGCGAGGCCATGGACGATGTCGATCGGCATCGTCTCGCGCGCGCCGAACGGGAAATTTTCTATGCTGCGCTGCGTCTGCGCGCCCCAATAGGCGCTCGCAGGCACTTCGATCTTGCCGATCGAATCGCTTTCAGTCCGTGTATCGCTCATTATTTCTTCCCGAAATCTACCGTGACGACGTTCGATCCGTCGTCGCTCTCGATGATGCGGTCGCTCGCCGCCGGGTGATCGTTCTCGGCGTCTTCGTGCGGTTCGGGCCCGGCGCCGCCGTCGCCGACCTGGAACTGCAGCCCGAAATCGACCGCGGGATCGACGAAGGCGGTGATCGCAGCATAGGGGATGTGCAGGTGCGAGGGGACGTGGTTGAAGCTGAGGCCGACCGAAAAGCCGTCATCCTCGACGACGAGGTCCCAGTATTTGTTCTGCAGGACGATCGTCATCTCGTCGGGGAAGCGCGCGGTCAGCGCGGCGGGAATGTCGACACCCGGCGCATGCGTCTTGAAGGTGATGTAGAAATGGTGCTCGCCCGGCAGGCCGTGTGCGACGACCTGGCCGAGGACGCGGCCGACCACGGCACGCAGGGCTTCCTGGACGATCTCGTCATAGGGAATCAGGCTGTCTGGTTGCTCGTCGCTCATGCCCGCTAGGTGAACGCGGGCGTCCTACGGGTCAAGGGGGGACGCGCCACCGGTGCGTTGCGCGACGCGCCGTGGCGGCCTAGCCTTGCGCCCACCAGCGAGAGGCCAGAGGAAGGAATACAATGCCCGTTGACGCGACCCAGCCATACGATCCCGACAATATCTTCGCCAAGATCCTGCGCGGCGAGATTCCGTGCGACCGGGTTTACGAGGACGATTACGCGCTCGCCTTTCACGACATCGCCAAACAGGCGCCGACGCATATCCTCGTTATCCCGCGCGGCGCCTATGTCGGCTGGGACGATTTCTCGGCGCGCGCGAGCGAGGCGGAGATCGCCGGCTTCGTCCGCGCCGTCGGCACCGTCGCGCGCAACGCCGGGCTTGTCGCGCCGGGCTATCGCCTGCTCGCCAACAGCGGGATCGACGCCGGACAAGAGGTGCCGCACCTCCACGTCCACCTGTTCGCGGGCAAGTCCCTTGGCCCGATGCTGGCAAGCCGCTAGGGATGGCCACTGGAACAGCGCAGAAGCCGTAACGGCACGCGCGGCAGAGGGGATCCCGATATGGCAACAGCAACGCAGGCAGGCGCTGACGGCTGGACGTCGCGCACCGCATTCATCCTCGCGGCGATCGGCGCGGCGGTCGGTCTCGGCAATGTCTGGCGCTTTCCGACGCTCGCCGGAGAAAACGGCGGCGGCGCGTTTGTTGTCTTCTATATCGGGTGCGTTATCCTGATCGGCCTGCCGCTGGTCCTGTCCGAAATCCTGATCGGCCGTCACGGTCGCAGCGATGCGATGCACAGCGTGGAAAAGGTCGCGTCCGATTCCGGCGTCAGCCGGGGCTGGGGCCTGTTCGGCGGCACCGGCATCCTCGCCGCATTCCTGATCATGACCTTCTACAGCGTCGTCGCTGGCTGGGTGATCTATTATATCGGCGTGATGGGCTGGGATTTCGTCGCCGCATTTTTCTCCGGCGCGCCCTTCGCCGGTGCGCTCGCTGCCGAAAATCCCGACCAGATATCGTCGCGCATGACCGACCTGTTCGCCAACTGGCCGCTGCTGCTGGTGCTCCACGCGATGTTCATGGTGGCGACGATCTGGATCGTTGCGCGCGGTGTGCAGTCGGGCATCGAAAAGGCGGCGACCTATCTCATGCCCGCGTTTTTCGTGCTGCTCATCCTGATCACGATCTACGGCGCCTTTACCGGCAATTTCGCCGAGGCGGTCGCCTTCATGTTCAACCCCGACTTCAGCAAGCTGACCGCGTCGGCGATGAACCAGGCGCTCGGCCAGGCGCTGTTTTCGATGAGCCTCGCCTCGGCGGCGCTGATCACCTACGGCGCCTATGTCTCACGCGAGACCAAGCTTGCGCCGACCGCGGTGATGATCGCCGCCGCCGATACCGGCGTCGCGATCATCGCCGGCCTGATGATCTTCCCGATCGTGTTCGCCGCCGGGCTCGATGCCGCTGCGGGGCCGACGCTGGTGTTCCAGTCGCTGCCGATCGCTTTTCATACGATGCCGGGCGGTGCGCTGGTCGGCTTCCTGTTCTTCATCCTGATCTTCTTTGCCGCGTTGACCAGTTCGATCTCGCTGCTCGAAGGCGTCGTGTCGTGGTGCATCAACAAGTTCGGCATGGCGCGCGCGACCGCGGCATGGGGTGTCGGCGGGCTGATGTTCGTTATCGGCATCGGCTGTGCGCTGTCGCTCAATGTCTGGAGCGAGTTCCGCCTGCTGCCCTTCATCCCGAACTTTGCCGACAACAACCTGATGGACACGATCGACGGCTTTACCGGCCAGGTCCTGTTGCCGGTGACCGCGTTGCTGACATCGATCTTTGTCGGCTGGCGCGCCGATCGCCAGCTCGTCATGGCCGAAACCGGTCTTTCGGGCGGGATGTTCACGCTGTGGCGCTTCCTCGTCGCGTGGCTGTGCCCGATTGCAGTCGGGCTGATTCTCGTGTTCGGGCTGTTTCCCGCCCTGCTCGCCTGAGCTTTCGGCAAGGCGCGAAGAAAACCCCCTTGCGCGGCGCGTAAAACCGCATAAGCCTTGCCACTCGTTTTCAGCATGGGACGCGATCCAGCCGTCCGCCTATTGTGGGATTTCCAGACATGATATTCGACCGCGTCAAACCGCTCGACGCCATCCTGGCCGTCGCCGAAAAGAAATCGCTCAAGCGCACGCTCGGACCGATCCAGCTGATGCTGTTCGGCATCGGCTGTATCATCGGCACGGGCATTTTCGTGCTGACCTCGGTCGGCGCGCAGAAGGCCGGCCCTGGCCTGATGCTCGCCTTCGCGATTGCCGGCGCGGTCTGCATCGTCGCCGCGCTTTGCTATGCCGAGATCGCCGCGATGATCCCCGTCGCGGGCAGCGCCTATACCTACAGCTACGCGACCGTCGGCGAATTCCTCGCCTGGACCGTCGGCTGGGCGTTGATCATGGAGTACGCGATCGCTGCCGCTGCGGTTTCGGTCGGCTGGTCGGGTTATTTTGCCGGCACCATTCTCAACGAGTTCCTCGGCGTACACCTGCCGCAGGCGCTGGCGCACGGGCCGCTCATTCTCGGCGGCGAAGAGGGCGGGGTGATCAACCTGCCCGCCGCGCTGATCGCGCTGCTCGTCACCGGCCTGCTCATCCTCGGCACCAGCGAGAGCGCCAAGGTCAACGCGGTGCTCGTCGCGATCAAGGTCACCGCGCTTACCGCGTTCATCGCGCTGACGCTGACCAGCCCCGAATTCAGCGCCGATCGCTTCAATCCCTTCCTCCCCGCCGGACTGTTCGGCGTCTGGGGCACCGGCACCGGCGCGGTCGGCGCGGCGGCGACGATGTTCTTCGCCTATGTCGGCTTCGACGCGGTCTCGACTGCGGCCGAAGAGACCAAGGATCCGCAGCGCAACGTCCCGATCGGCCTGATCGGTTCGCTTTTGTTCTGCACCGTGTTCTACATCCTCGTTGCCGCCGGCGCGATCGGCACGATCGGCGGACAGCCGATCATGTCGGGCGGCCTGCCGGTCGAGGCTGGCTCGGTCGAACTCGCCCGCCAGTGCGCGCTGCCGCAATATTCCCAGGCGCTGGTCTGCTCGGACGAGGCACTGGCCCACGTCCTCAGGGAGATCGGCTTCTCGGGCGTCGGCAACATGCTCGGCGTCGCCGCCTTCCTGGCGCTGCCGTCGGTGATCCTTGTCCTGCTGTTCGGCCAGACGCGCATCTTCTTCGTCATGAGCCGCGACGGCCTGCTGCCGCCGCTGCTCAGCCGGGTCCACCCGCGCTTCAAGACGCCGCACGTGGTGACCGCGATTACCGGTTCGCTGGTGGCTATAGGGGCGGCGTTCTTCCCCGTCGGGCAGCTTGCCGACATCTCGAACGCGGGGACGCTCTATGCCTTCCTGATGGTCGCGGTGGCGGTGATGATGCTGCGCCGGACCGATCCCGCGCGCAAACGCTCTTTCCGCGTCCCAGCGCTCTGGCTGATCGGACCGCTGACGATCGCAGGCTGCATCTTCCTGTTCGTCAACCTGCCGACCAACGCGATGCTGTTCCTGCCGATCTGGGGCGTCCTCGGGCTGTTCGTCTATTTCCTCTACAGCCGCCGCAACAGCCTTCTCGGCCGCGGTATCGTCGAGGTGCACGAGGACGATTATGCCGATCTGGAACCGCCGATCCCGGGCACGCACGACGCCTGATCGAACGCCTTCATAGACGGAAAAGGGGACCCGCGCGGGTCCCCTTTTTTGTGTCCTCGCTATTCGGGCATCGCCGGGGTGCCCGGCGGCATCCGGCGCTTGAACAGCTCCCAGCGCTCGGACCAGGCGACGAGGACCAGCGCGACCAGGCCGGTGATCAGGAACCCGGTTGCCATCGGCACCACGCTGCCGTCGAACAGCTGGCCAATGACCGCGCCGATGCCCGCCGCGAGCAGCGTGCGGGCGAACTGCTGGAAGCTCGACGCCGCACCCGCCATGCGACCGAACGGCTGCATCGCGATCGAGCCGAAATTGGATCCGGTAAAGCCGATCATCGACATGTTGGCGGCAATCAGGACGAGGAAGATCGGCAGCGTCTCGTGCGCCAACGAGGCGGCGGCGATCTGCGCGCCCGACAACAGGATGAAGGCGATCAGCGCGGTGTGGCTGACGCGGCGCGCGCCGAAGCGTTCGACGATGCGCGAATTGAACCAGTTCGAAATCGCGATCGACGCGGCGACCGCAGCAAAGGCGTAGGGAAAGATATCGGCGGCGTCGAAGATGTCGGCAAAGATCTGCTGCGCCGAATTGAGATAGCCGAACAGTCCGCCCATGACGACGCCGCTGGCGAGGACATAGCCCAATGCGCCGCGGTTGGTCACGACCTCGCGCCACGTCGCCGCGACGTCATCGACGCGGATCGGAATGACGTTGGCGGGGTCGAGCGTCTCGGGCAATCGCAGCCAGGCCCACAGGCCGACGACGCCCGACAGGACGACGAACAGGATGAAAATATACCGCCAGCTGGCGACATAGAGGATCATCTGCCCGACCGTCGGGGCGATGATCGGCACTGCCATGAAGACGATGAAGACGAGGCTGACGAGCCGCGCCATGCGGTCGCCCGAAAAACGATCGCGGATCACCGCGAGCGCAACCACGCCCATCGCTGCGGCGGCGAGGCCCTGCGCAAAGCGAAAGCCGAGCAGCGCGGTAAAGCTCGTCGAAAATCCGCCCAGCGCGGCGAAAATTGCATAAGCGCAAATCGCCGACAGCAGCACCGGCTTGCGACCGAAGCGATCGGCGAGCGATCCGTAGAACAATGCGCCGATCGCCGAACCGAACAGATAGGCCGACAGGATGTACTGGCGATCGTTTGCCGCGGCGACGCCGAGCGCGTTGCCGATCGCGGGAAAGGCGGGCAGCATCGCGTCGATGGCGAGCGCGTTCAACGCCATCAACGACGCCATCAGCGCGAGGAATTCGCGAAATCCCATCGGGAAATCAGGCGCCCTGGTGGCGGCGGTCGATGATGAGTGCGAGGATTTGGTCATGCGAAGGGCCTGTCGAATTTGGCGCTGGTTACGCCAACGAGCGACCGCACGCCAGTCGGCGCGCGATCGCTCGGAAGAAACGGCTAAGCCGCGCCGAACGACCGGCGCGACCGGGATTAGCTACGGATCAGAACACCGTCGATGACATGCACGACGCCGTTCGATGCCTGGTGCGATGCGCTGCCGATCGTCGCGCTCGCGCCGCCGGGCGCGGTGACCGTGATCGCGTCGCCCTGTTTGGCAAAGGTCAGCACGTCGCCCGCCATCGTCTTGAGTTCGGCACTGCCGCCGCCCGCCTCGATCGCCTTGGCGATGTCGGCGGTGGTCACCGTGCCGGGAACGATATGGCCGGTCAGCAGGCTGGTCAGCTGTGGCTTGGCCTCGGCCGACTTGAGCGTTGCCAGGACGTCGTCGGGGACGCCATCGAGCGCGGCGTTCGACGGCGCGAACACGGTGTATGGCCCACGCCCGTCGAGCGTCGCTGCAAGATCGGCCGACGCGAACAACGCCTTGGTACCCGACAGGCTGCTGTCATCAGCCAGCACCGTGGTCAGCGTATCGGCACTCGCCTCGCTGCCCGCGGCAGCGGTCGTGCTGCCCGGCTCGTTCGGGACCTTCTTGCAGCCGCCGAGCGACAGCGCGACGGCGGCCAGTCCCAGGATCGGAAGCGCCAAGGCGCGACGTGTCTTCGTCATGGTCATTATCCCTGTTATGCTAATGTTCGGCGGCCGATGCGGCGACTGCGCAGCGTCAGATCAGCAGCGAAATCGCGGCCTTGATGAGCTGCGTCGTCGGATCGATTCGATAGACCTGGCCATCGGCATAGCGATAGCTGGCATCGGGCGTATCGTAATAGCGATCGCGATAGGCGAGCGGGACATTGTAGACGCCATAACCCGACGGCGCCTGCTGGCCAACGGTCCAGTCGTCACCCGTCAGCAGAGCCGCGATCGACTGGATCGCCTGCGTCTTGGGATCGACTGCGAAAATCGCACGGTCGGCGTAGCGATAGTCGTAGTTCTCGTTCTGGCCGTAATAGGCGTTGTAATAGGTCGGCATCGACTGCGCCGCGTAATTGCTCGGGAAGACCTGCCCGACGCCGAGCGCCCCGCCGAGAACCGGCAACCACGAGACGATCGAGTTGCCCTGAGTGCGATAGAGATAGCCGTCATTATAGCTATAGCCGTCGCGATAGTCGCGATAGCGGGTCGGGATCGATGCGAACAACGGCGCATAGCGATCCTGGCGCTGGTACATCTTCTTCGCCTGGCCCGGCGCCATGCAGCCATTGTGCTTCTTGGCTAGGCCCGGAGGGCAGCCCTCGATGATCATGTGGCTGGCCATGAAGCGGCGGGCGTCGTCACGGTGCGGCGCGTCCATCCGCCGCGCGGCATAGCGGCCCGCATCGTCATCGCGTGACGAGCGGACGTCCTCGCGCTTGCGATAGTCCTTGGCGCGCTTTTCAACCGCCTTGCGGTAATCCTTGGCGTCCTTGCGATAGGCCTTGGCGTCGACCTTGACGGCCTTCTCGACCGACTTGCGCGCTCCTTTGCCGGCGGGACCGTGGGCCTGGGCGCGCATGCTCGCGCCGTGACCTTTTTCGCCGTGATCCTTGTCACCGCCATGGCCCTTGCCCTGCGCCAGCGCGGGGGCTGCAATGGCCATAGCGATCGCACCTGAAAGCATCAAAACATGTCGCATAATCAATTCCTTTGGTTGCGGCTTAAACGCCGCGCCAACCAATGGGTTCCTGCTCCAGATTAATAGGCGGACTTCGTTTCGATAACGTATCGTTCGTAAATCATCGGTTCAGCCCGACTGGCGCAGCGCGCACAGATCGCCGCCGTCGTTGGGTCGCGGCGACTATTTGCAGGAGTCGATCGCGATGAAGCCCTATGTGCCTGCCTTATTTGCTCTTGTCCTTGGCGGCTGTGCCGCGGCCCAGATGGTCCAGCCCGCTTCGCTTGCAGAGGCTGCGCCGATCCGCATCGAACAGATCGGCGGCGGACGCAGTGGGCAGTTTTCGTTCACCGATGGCCACGATGCGTTTGCCGGCCGCTTCGTCCGGTCGGCTGACAGGCTGAGTTATTTCGACACGATCAAGGACCATCGCGGTACGACCGATTTCACGCTTGCGGGCCCCCATCTTTCGGCACCGCTCTCGGCGCGGTGCGATTTTGCCGAACGCGTGCTCGAGATCGGCATTTTCACCTCGACGCCCGAACGGTTTGCCTATCGCTGCTCGTTCCTGTCGGACGGGCGTCCAATTCCGGCGCGTTTCGAATTGCAGGAGGGGCCGAGCGCGACACTCAAGCGCGACCGCCGCGGCGAAATTGCGCTCGACCGCGTTATCCTGCAAATCCGATCGATCCATCGCATAGAGCGCTCGCCACTGCCGGTAGCCGCGCCGATCGGCTATCTGTTCGAGCGTGACGGGATGGCGGTCGGCTCGGTCGAAATCAACGGCACGCCCGAAGTCCGCATCTTCCCGACCGACGATCCGGCGGTGCGGCGCGCGGTCTATGTCGGCGCGCTGGCGCTCGCCTTGCTATGGGATCCCGCGAACAACACCGACTAGTCGCTGGAACCGCGATCAGACGTCGAGATTGGCGACGTTGAGCGCGTTTTCCTGGATGAACTCGCGGCGCGGTTCGACCTCGTCGCCCATCAGTCGTTCGAAGATGTCGCCGGCGATGTCGGCCTGTTCGACCGCGACGCGCAGCAGCGAGCGGTTTTCGGGGTCGAGCGTGGTTTCCCACAATTGCTCGGCATTCATCTCGCCGAGACCCTTGTAGCGCTGGACCGACAGGCCCTTGCGGCCGAAGGCGAGGATCGCCTCCATCAGCTCGCTCGGCCGCGTGATCTGCGTGCCGGTGGTGGCGCTCGCGGTCGCGGGCGTTTCGTCGCCTTCGGCCTCGGCCTCGTCGCCGCTGCCGATCTTGACCAGCTGGCTGACCGTCAGATAGCTCTCGGCATCTTCGGCGGCGAGCTTGTGCAGCTTGCGCGCTTCGGCCGATCCGACGAACTTTGCGTCGATCGCATGGTGATCGGTCACGCCGCGCCACGCGCGCTGGAGGAGATAGCCGCCGTCCTCGCCGACGCTGCCGGTCCAGCGTGCCTCGGCATCCTGGCCGTCGAGCCAGCGGGCGGTCTCGGTGACCGCGGCCTCCTGTTCGGCGCGTGTCGCGTCGGGCTTCAGCGCGCCGCGGATCGCGAGCGCCTCAATCAGGCCGTAATCATAGCGCCGCGGCACATAGGCCATCAGGCTGCGCATCCGCCGCGCATGCGCGATCAGCGCGCGCAGATCCTCGCCGGCGCGGGCGCCGCCGCTGGTTTCGAGCTGCAGCCCACCGATCCCGGCATCGACGAGATACTGGTCGAGCGCATTGTCGTCCTTGAGGTACACCTCCGAGCGGCCCTTGGCGACTTTGTAGAGCGGCGGCTGGGCGATGTAGAGATAGCCGCCTTCGACGATCTGCGGCATCTGGCGATAGAAGAAGGTCAGCAGCAGCGTGCGGATATGCGCGCCGTCGACATCGGCGTCGGTCATGATCACGACCTTGTGATAGCGCAGCTTCTCGATGTTGAAATCGTCGCGGATGCCGGTGCCCATCGCCTGGATCAGCGTGCCGACCTCCTTCGACGAGATGATCCGGTCGAAGCGTGCGCGCTCGACGTTGAGGATCTTGCCCTTCAGCGGCAAGATCGCCTGGTAATGGCGATCGCGGCCCTGTTTGGCCGAGCCGCCGGCCGAATCGCCCTCGACGAGGAACAGTTCGGATTTGGCAGGGTCGCGCTCCTGACAGTCGGCGAGCTTGCCGGGCAGGCTGGCGATATCCATCGCGCCCTTGCGCCGCGTCAGTTCGCGCGCCTTCTTGGCGGCCTCGCGCGCGGCGGCGGCATCGATCACCTTCTGGATGATCGATTTGGCGTGCGCGGGGTTTTCCTCGAGCCATTCGGCCATCTTGTCGGCCATCAGGCTTTCGAGCGGCTGGCGCACTTCGGAACTGACCAGCTTGTCCTTGGTCTGCGAACTGAACTTGGGATCGGGCAATTTCACCGAAACGATCGCGGTCAGGCCTTCGCGCATGTCCTCGCCGTTGAGCGTAACCTTCTCGCGCTTCATCATGCCCGATTTCTCGGCATAGTTGTTGAGCGTGCGCGTCAGTGCAGAGCGGAACGCGGCGATATGCGTGCCGCCGTCGCGCTGAGGGATGTTGTTGGTGAAGGCGAGGACATTCTCGTAATAGCTGTCGTTCCATTCGAGCGCGACGTCGATCGTGATGTCGTCGCGCGTGCCCGTGATCGCGACCGGATCTGGCATCAGCGCAATCTTGTTGCGATCGAGATACTGGACGAACGCGGCAATCCCGCCCTCGTAATAGAGATCGTGCTCCTTGGCCTCCTCGTGGCGTTCGTCGCGCAGGATGACGCGCACGCCCGAGTTCAGGAAGGCGAGCTCGCGATAGCGATGCTCGAGCCGGTCGAAATCGTACTCGGTGATCTTGAAGGTGTCGGGGCTCGGCAGGAACGTGACCTTGGTCCCCTTGCGCGGGCGGCCGTCGCTCGACGGCGGCGCATCGCCGCGCTCGACCAGCGGGCCGACCGCATCGCCATGGGCAAAGCGCATCCAGTATTCCTTGCCGTCGCGCCAGATCGTCAGCTCGAGCCATTCGCTCAATGCGTTCACGACAGACACGCCGACGCCGTGGAGACCGCCCGAGACCTTGTAGGCGTTCTCGTCGTTGGTGTTGTCGAACTTCCCGCCGGCGTGGAGCTGGGTCATGATGACCTCGGCCGCCGAGACGCCTTCGCCCTTGTGCATGTCAACGGGGATGCCGCGGCCGTTATCCTCGACCGAAACCGACCCGTCCGCGTTCAGCGTGATCAGCACGCGGTCGCAATGCCCCGCCAGCGCCTCGTCGATCGCATTGTCCGAAACTTCGAACACCATGTGGTGCAGGCCAGAGCCGTCATCGGTATCGCCGATATACATGCCCGGGCGTTTCCGGACAGCGTCCAGGCCCTTGAGAACCTTGATCGAATCCGCCTCATAGAGGTTCTGGTTCGATTCCTTGACGGCGGGCGTTGCGGGGGCGTTTTCAGCGCCGCTTTCGGGCGTGTTTTCAATCGGGTCTGTCATGCCGATTCTATAGGCCAAAGGGGGGCAAAACCCAAGGGAAAAGGATCATTCCTCCCCGCCACGGGGAGGGGGACCAGCCGCAGGCTGGTGGAGGGGCGCGGTACGTTCCGAGTAGCGGACGATGTGCCGCGCGGCGTCGGTCAAAAGGCCTTGGAACCCCGACCGAGGCGAAGCTTAAATCCGCGACCTGCCCCTCCGTCAGTCCTGCGGACCGCCACCTCCCCGGTTCGGGGAGGAATTTGTTAGCTCACCAAGCAATCTCATCGCCCGAATAATCCCAGAAGCGTCCCGTCGTCGCCAGATCGAGCTCGTTGACGATCTTGGCCAGGCCGGCGATGCTCGTCTTGGTGTCGATCATCGCATTGGGGCCGCCCATGTCGGTCTGGACCCAGCCGGGGTGGACGACGGCGACGGCGATGTCGTCAGCCTTGAACTCGATTGCCAGGCTCTTCCACGCCGCGTTGAGCGCCGCCTTGGATGAGCGATAGGCATAGAAGCCGCCGCTATCGTTGTCGGCGATGCTGCCCATCCGGCTCGTCGTCGCGATCGCCTTTTTGAGGCGTCCCGCCTTGAGGTTGGGCTTGAGCCTGAGCGCGAGCAGCGTCGGCGCGACGGTGTTGACCGCGAAGGTGTCCATCCAGCCGTCGCGATCGGGTACCATCGGCCCCATCACGCCCGCATTCGACAGCAGCACGTCGATCGGCGTGTCGCCCAGCTCGGCGACGAACGCATCGACGCTCGCCGGATCGGCAAGGTCGAGCGCCAGCACGCGCGCGCCGGTCGCGGCGAGGTCGCCCGCCTCACCGGGCTCGCGCGCCGTGGCGATGACGTCCCAGCCCTCGTGCGTGTAGTGCCTGGCGAATTCGAGCCCGATGCCGCGATTGGCGCCGGTGATCAGGATATTGGGCATGGCTATTCCTTTATCATTCCTCCCCGGACCGGGGAGGGGGACCAGCCTCTGGCTGGTGGAGGGGCAGGGCGCGTCCGGCGTGGTCGACGATATGCCGCACCACGCTTTCGATATCGTCCAGCACATCGCTCGCCGGAATGCGCAACACGGTCACGCCTTGCGAACTTAGATAACGCGCCCGCGCTTCATCACGTTCCGTCGCGTTGAGGCCGTCATGCGCTATCCCGTCGACCTCTATTGCCAGCCGCGCCTGCGCGCAGAAGAAATCGAGTATATAGACGCCTGCCGGATGCTGGCGGCGAAACTTCAATTCGCCGGGGCGCTGGCGTAACTCTCGCCAGAGCAGGCCTTCGGGCAGGGTCAGCGCCTTGCGTAAAGTGCGCGCCTTGCGAACGGTTTCGCCGGGGCCGTTGATCATCGCGTGGCGTTCATACGATAGCTGCCCCTCCACCGCCTTCGGCGGTCCCCCTCCCCGGGACGGGGAGGAATGGATGCATCAGAACGTCTCGCCCTTGTCGGCCTTCTCCCTCAGCAACGGCGCGACGTCGAAGCCGTTTTTCTCCAATCCCTCGACGATCTTCTTGAGGCCTTCCTGGCCCGCCCAGAACATCGGTCCGCCCTTGTACGGCGGCCAGCCATAGCCGTAGACCCAGACGACATCGATATCGCTCGCGCGCTGCGCCTTGCCCTCGGCGAGGATCTTCGCGCCCTCGTTGACCATCGTATAGAGCGTGCGCTCGATGATCTCCTGGTCGGTGATCTCATGCTGTTCGGCGCCGCTCTTCTTGCGGAAGTCCTCGATAATCTCGGCAACGCGCGGGCTCTCGCTCGGCTGGCGGTTGGCGTCGTAATCGTAGAAGCCGGCGCCCTTTTTCTGGCCCCAGCGTCCCTCGGCGGCGAGCGCGTCGCGGATGCTTTCGATGCGGTTGGGATCGCGGTGCCAGCCGATATCGACGCCGGCGAGATCGCTCATCTGGAACGGCCCCATCGGCATGCCGAAATCGACATGGACCTTGTCGACCCGCGCCGGCGTCGCGCCTTCCATGAGGAGCTTCATCGCCTCCATCTGGCGCGGGATCAGCATGCGGTTGCCGATAAAGCCATAGCAAACGCCCGCGACGACCGCGACCTTGCGGATTGTCTTGGCCAGCGCCATCGCGGTGGCCAGCACGTCGTTGGCGGTTTTGTCACCGCGCACGACCTCGAGCAGCTTCATGATGTTGGCGGGCGAGAAGAAGTGCAGCCCCAATACGTCCTGCGGGCGGCTGGTGCTCGCGGCGATCTCGTTGATGTCGAGATAGCTGGTGTTGCTCGCCAGGATCGCGCCGGGCTTGGCGATTTTATCGAGCTTGCCGAACACCTCTTTCTTGACGTCCATGTTCTCGAACACCGCCTCGATGATGAGGTCGCAGTCGGAAAGGTCTTCCATTTTGAGCGTGGGGGTCAGCGCGCCCATCGCCGCCTCGACCTGCGCTTCGGTCATCCGGCCCTTTTTCGCGGTCGCCTCGTAATTCTTGCGAATGAGGCCGGTGCCGTGGTCGAGCGCTTCCTGCTTCATCTCGACGATCGTCACGGGAATTCCTGCACTGAGGAAGTTCATCGAAATGCCGCCGCCCATCGTGCCCGCGCCGATGACGCCGACGCGCTTGATCTTGCGCAGCTTGATATCGGGGGCGATGCCGTCGATCTTTGACGCCTTGCGCTCGGCAAAGAAGATGTGGCGCAGCGCCGCCGATTGCGGCGAGAACATCAGCTTCATGAACGCGTCACGCTCGAACTGCAGGCCCTCGGCGAGCGGCAGGCGCGTCGCCGCCTCGACGCAGTCGATATTGGCGGCAGGCGCCAGCTGGCCGCGGAAACGCTTGGCGTTCTTCGCCTTGAAATCCTCGATTGCCTTGGCATCGGCGGTCGCGTCCTTTTCACCGACGCGCGGGATCGGGCGTGCGGCGGCGACCTCATTGGCGAAGGCGAGCGCGTCGGCCTTGAGGCTGTCCTCGCCCGCGAGCCGATCAACCAGCCCGGCTTCGTGTGCCTGTTTGGCCGAAATCGGGTCGCCCTTGGCGGTCATTTCGAGCGCCAGCGGCACGCCTACCAAACGTGGCAGGCGCTGCGTCCCGCCTGCACCGGGGAGCAGGCCGAGTTTGACTTCGGGCGTGCCGAACTTCGCCGACGGCACCGCGATGCGGTAATGCGAACCGAGCGCGGTCTCGCAGCCGCCGCCCAATGCAGTGCCGTGGACCGCGGCGATAATCGGCTTGGCGAAGCCTTCCATCCGCTCGACCATGGCGGGCAGCAGCGGCTCGACCGGCGGCTTGGTGAACTCGGTGATGTCGGCCCCGGCAAACCAGGTTTTCCCCGCGCAGATCAGCAGCACGGCCTTGATGCCATCGTCGCCCTCGGCCTCGTCGAGCGCTTGCCAGATGCCGGTGCGGACTGCGGCGCTCAATGCGTTGACCGGCGGATTGTCGCTGGTGACGATCAGGATATCGCCGTCGCGTTGGGTCGAAATGGGGCTGGTGTCGGTCATGTTAGCTTCCTTGGATTTAGCGGTAATCGGCTTTGACGCTCGAGATGATGGCTTCGGCCTTTGCGAACAAGGCCGGATCGATTGTAAGATCGGACGCGGCGGCGTTTTCGCTGACCTGTTCAGGGCGGCTCGCGCCGACGATCGCGGCGGTGATATTGGGCAGGCGCAGGACCCAGGCGATGGCGAACTGGGCGAGGCTGCAGCCCGCTTCGTCGGCGAGCGGCTTCAATTTCTGCACCGCCTCGAGCGTCGTGTCCTGCATCAGCCACGAGATGAATCCGCCCATTTCGTCCGACGCGGCGCGGCTGTCGGCGGGGGGCTGCTCGCCGGGGAGGTATTTGCCGCTGAGCACGCCCTGAGCCAAAGGAGACCAGACGATCTGGCCGATGCCGTTGGCTTCGCTCAGCGGAATCACTTCTTCCTCGGGCTCGCGCCAGAGCAGTGAATATTGTGGCTGGCTCGACACGAACTTGACGGTGCCCGGCACGGCGAGCGCGTCGCGGATATTCTGCGGGCTCCATTCGGAAAAGCCGATCGCGCGCGCCTTGCCCGATCGCACGACCTCGCTCAGCGCCTCCATCGTTTCGGCGATCGGCGTGTCGTCGTCATAGCGGTGGCACTGGTAGAGATCGACGTAATCGGTCTGCAATCGCTCGAGCGACGCGTCGATCTGCTTGGCGATCTGCTTCGCCGACAGGCCCTTGTCGGTATCGGTCATCGGGAAGAACAGCTTGGTCGCAAGGACGTATGAATCGCGCTTGCGGTCCTTCAATGCCTCGCCAAGAAAGCTCTCGGCGGCGCCCTTGCCATAGATGTTGGCGGTGTCGATGAAGTTGATGCCTTCGTCGAAGGCGCGGTCGATGCACGCCTTGGCATTCGCCGTATCGACGCCGACGCCATAGGTCAGCCAGCTGCCGAGGCAGATGTCGCTGACGGTGATGCCGCTGTCGCCGAGTTCTCTGAATTGCATGGTCGCTCCTTATCGTCGGCGTGCCGCTAGCTTGCGGTCTTGCCGAACTCCTGGCGTGAAAAGGGATGCGAGCTCGATAGCCCGCCATCGACGACCAGTGCGTGGCCGTTGACATAGCTTGAACGTTTCGAGGCAAGGAAAAGTGCCGCCTCGGCGATTTCACTGGGCACGCCGCCGCGCCTGAGCGGATTGAGCTGCCCGATCCGCTGCTCCTTGCCCGCGGCGCGGACATGGTCGTAGATCGGCTGTGTCATGCCCGTCTCGATCAAGCCGGGGCAGATCGCGTTGACGCGGATGTTGCTTCCCGCCAGCTGTTGCGCGCCGATCCGCACGAGGTTGATGACGCCGGCCTTCGATGCCGAATAGGCCGGCCCGCCCGCACCCGATCGCAGCCCGGCGACGCTTGCGGTGGCGATGATCGACCCGGCGTCCTGCACGCCGCTTTCGATCAGTCCGGCCATCGCCTTGCCGGCATATTTGATGGCGAGGAACGGCCCGATCAGATTGACGCGCAAGATCTCGTGCCAGTCGTCGGCGGTCTGGTCGAATATCCCGGCAAAGCCGCCCGAGATGCCGGCATTGGCATATACGATGTCGAGCCGCCCGTGCGCCTTGACGACGCCATCGATCAACGCAGCCATCGCCACCTCGTCGCCGGCATCGGCCTGCACCGCGCTGATATTCTCGCCCAGCGTGGCGGTCTCGTTGGCGCTGTTGCCGACGTCGACCGCGATCACCCTTGCGCCGTTTGCGGCGAACAGCAGCGCCGTCGCGCGCCCGATCCCGCTGCCCGCGCCGGTCACAATCGCAACCTTGCCTGCCAGTTCCTTGCCAGCTCGCTCGTTCATGCTCCGGCCTTCCTTGCAAAATTCCACGCCGCCTCAGCCAGCGGTTCGACCTGTTTGGCCATTTCGGCGGCCTGCGCGCTGGCCGCGTTACCCGTGATGACGCGTTTGCGGATGCCCTGGACGATGCCCGCGAGGCGGAACAGGTTGAAGGCGAAATACCAGTCGAGCGGCGGCACGTCGGTCATCTCCGATCGCTCGCAATAGCGCGCCGCCATCTCGTCGATGCTCGGAATGCCGAGTTCGCCGAGATCGAGCCCGCCGAGCGCCGCGCGCCCTTCATAGGGCAGCGCCCAGTTCATCAGCAGATAGGCAAGATCGGCCATCGGATCGCCCAATGTCGACAGCTCCCAGTCGAGCACTGCGAGTACCCTGGTGCCGTCGGCCTCGAAGATCAGGTTGTCGATTCTATAGTCGCCGTGGACGAAGCCGCTGCGCTTCTGTTCGGGAAGGCTCGTCGGCAGGAAGGCGATCAGGCTTTCCATCGCCGGAATGTTGTCGGTTTCCGACGCGCGATATTGCCGCGTCCAGCGCGCGACCTGGCGTTCGAAATAATTGCCCGGTCTGCCGTAGTCGCCAAGCCCGACCGAGGCGGGATCGATCGCATGGAGCTGGGCGAGCACGTCGGCGAGCTCGAGATAGACCGCGCGACGTTCTTGCGGGGTCGCGTGCGGCATCTTGCCGTCCCAGATCGTCCGCCCCTCGACCAGCTCCATGACATAGAAGGCCGCGCCGATGACGCTGGTATCCTCGCACAGGCCATAGGGCGCGGCGACGGGAAAGCCGGTCGGGTGCAGCCCGGAAATCAGCCGGTATTCGCGGTCGACCGCGTGCGCGCTGGGGAGCAGGTCGCCGAACGGCTTGCGCCTGAGGACATAAGACTTGCCCGGCGTGTCGAGCCGATAGGTCGGGTTCGACTGGCCGCCCTTGAAGCGGCTCAGGCTCAGCGGTCCTGCGAAGCCGGTGATATTCTCGCGCAGCCACGCCTCGAGCGCGGCCTCGTCGAGCCGGTCCTTGCCCGCGACCGGCATCGTCCCGGTCATCGCGGTCTCTGCGTCGATGCTCAAAACACGATCACCGATCGGACGCTGTCGCCTGCACGCAATTTGTCGAGCGCTTCGTTGATCTCGTCGAGCGCGATCTCCTCGGCGACCATCTTGTCGAGCTGGAGGTCGCCGGCCAGATAGAGATCGACCAGTCGCGGCAGGTCGATCGGCGCGACGGTTGATCCCAGCAGCGAGCCTTGCAGCTTCTTGCCGGTGAGAAAGCTCGGCCCGGCAATCGAGACCGATTTGCCCGGCGCGATCATGCCGAGGATCGTCGCGGTGCCGCCGCGTTTCAGGATCGTCCAGGCGAGTTCGGCGGTTGCCGGCTGGCCGACGCACTCGATTGCGTAATCGAAGCCGCCGGTTGCCTTGAGCAGCGTCTTCGCCGCATCCTCGGCTGACGGATCGAACGCATCGGTCGCGCCCATTTCGAGCGCGAGCGCGCGCTTCGACGCGACCGGATCGATCGCATAGATCGTGCCCGCGCCGGCGATCTTTGCGGCGTTGATCGCGGCAAGGCCGATGCCGCCGCAGCCGATCACCGCGACGCTCTCACCCGGGGTCAGCTTGCAGTCGTTGAACACCGCGCCCGCGCCGGTCACCACCGCGCAGCCGAGCAAGGCTGCCTTGTCGAGCGGCATGTCTTTCCTGATCTTCACGCAGGCATTTTCATGCACCAGCATCTTTTCCGCATAGCCCGACAGGTTGAGGAAGGTCGCGATCGGCGCGCCGTCCTGGCTCAGCCGCGGTGGCTGATCCTTGGCGCGGCGCGTCGAGGGATCGACGCACAAAGTGTATTTGCCCCTGAGGCACAGTTCGCACGTGCCGCAGAACACCGTGAAGAAGGTGACGACATGGTCGCCCGGCGCCAGCGCGCGCACCTCGCTGCCGACCGCCTCGACGACGCCCGACGCCTCGTGCCCCGGCACCGTCGGCAGCGGGTGGGGGAAGGCGCCATCGACGAAGTGCAGGTCCGACCGGCAGACGCCGCACGCCGCGGTCCTGATCAACACCTCGTGCGGTCCCGGCGCGTCGATATCGATCGTCTCGATCGCGAGCGGCGTGCCGGGCTCTCGCAGCACGGCGGCCTTGATCGGCTGGCGCTCACCCACGGCGCTCACCCTGCGCCTGTCGAAGGGGGCTGCGTGCCAAAGGCTTCGACAGGCTCAGCCTGAGCGCAAGTAAAGGCATAATTCTCACGCGTGCTTGCCGAATTCGATTCGCGCGATGCTGCGATTGTGCACTTCGTCGGGACCGTCGGCGAGCCGCAGCGTGCGGATGCCGGCATAGGCCTTGGCGAGACCGAAGTCGTCGCTCACGCCGCCGCCACCATGCGCCTGGATCGCGTCGTCGATGATCTGCAGCGCCATGCGCGGGGCCGCGACCTTGATCATCGCGATCTCGGCCTGGGCGGCCTTGTTGCCGACGCGGTCCATCATGTCGGCGGCCTTGAGGCACAGCAGCCGCGTCATCTCGATCTGGATGCGCGCTTCGGCGATGCGCTGTTCCCACACGCTCTGCTCGGAAATGCGCTTGCCGAAGGCGACGCGGTGCTGGAGCCGGTGCGCCATCTTGGCGAGCGCCTCTTCCGCCGTCCCGACGGTGCGCATGCAATGGTGGATGCGGCCCGGCCCGAGCCGCCCCTGCGCGATCTCGAAGCCGCGCCCTTCGCCGAGCAGCATCGCGTCCTCGGCATTGACCCGGACGTTGTCGAGCTTGATTTCCATATGGCCGTGCGGCGCGTCGTCATAGCCGAACACCGGCAGATGCCGCTCGATCGTGATCCCTTCTGCATCCATCGGCATCAGCACCATCGACTGTTGTTCGTGGCGGTTGGCCTCGAAATCGGTCTTGCCCATGACGATCGCGACCTTGCAGCGCGGATCGCCCGCGCCGCTCGACCACCATTTGCGCCCGTTGATGACGTAATCGTCGCCGTCGCGCGTGATGCTGCATTCGATGTTGGTCGCGTCCGAACTCGCCACCTGCGGTTCGGTCATCAGGAACGCCGAACGGACGTCGCCTTCCATCAGCGGTTTGAGCCAGCGGTCCTTCTGGCCGCGCGTGCCATAGCGGTGGATCACCTCCATGTTGCCGGTATCGGGCGCCGAGCAGTTGAACACCTCGCTCGCCCACTCGATCCGGCCCATCTCCTCGGCGCACAACGCATATTCGAGGTTGGTCAGGCCGGGGCCTTCGAATTCGAAACTATCGTCAACTGGCGTGCGGCCGCTCGACGGCGGCATGAACAGGTTCCAGATTCCGGCTGCCTTGGCGCGCGCCTTTTCTTCCTCGACAACGGGCAGCACCTTCCAGCGCTCGCCCTCGGCCTGCTGCGATTTGTAATCCTTGATCCGCGGCCGGACATTCGCTTCGATGAAGTCGCGCACCCGGTCGCGCCAATGGACCTGTCGTTCGGTCGGTTCGAAATCCATGGCGCTTTACTCTCCATCGGCGGGACTCGAACATCGGCCCCTTCACCACCCTGAGTGCCAGCTTAATACGGGCATTTCCAGCCCCGCGCGCTTGCCGCTACGGCATCGGTGCACGCGCTCAACGCGCTTGCCGCCCGCGAATCCGGGGCATAGCATGGGCAAAACGACAAGAGAGGATGACCATGGCCGAAGCTGCCCCCAATCCCGCTGGCGATCTCGATGCCTTTCGCGCCGAAACGCGCGAATGGCTCGACGCGAACTGCCCGCCCGAAATGCGCCTGCCCGTCCAGGACGAGGACGACGTCTGCTGGGGCGGGCGCGACTGGAGCTTCAAGTCGCCGGCGCAAAAGTCCTGGTTCGATGCCTGCGTCGCCAAGGGCTATACCGTCCCCGACTGGCCCAAGGCGTACGGCGGCGCGGGCCTCGATGCAGCCCGGACCAAGATCCTCAAGCAGGAAATGGCGCGGATCCATGCGCGCCCGCCGCTGTCGAGCTTCGGCATCTGGATGCTCGGCCCCGCTTTGCTCCATTTCGGCACCGAGGAGCAGAAGGTCCATTACCTCGGCGAGATCGCGCGCGGCGAGATCCGCTGGTGCCAGGGCTATAGCGAACCCGGCGCGGGATCCGACCTCGTCAGCCTGCAGACCTTTGGCCGCGACGAGGGCGACCACTGGGTCGTCAACGGACAGAAGGTGTGGACCAGCTATGCCGACAAGGCCGACTGGATATTCTGCCTCGTGCGCACCGACAAGGACGACAAGTATCGCGGGATCAGCTTCCTCTTGTTCGACATGGCGAGCGAAGGCGTTTCGACCAAGCCGATCAAGCTGATCAGCGGCAATTCGCCCTTCTGCGAGACGTTCTTCGACGATGTGAAGGTCCCCAAGGACCAGATCGTCGGCGAGCTCAACCGCGGCTGGGACGTCGCCAAATACCTCCTTGGCCACGAACGCGAGATGATCTCGGGCGGCGGCCTCGGCGGTGCGATGGTCTCGATCGGCGCGGCGTTCAAGGCGGAGGCGAAAGCCGACCCGATCCTGCGCACCGATTTTGCGCGCTTCGACGTCGACACGCTGGCGTTCCGCGCGATGGCCGAACGCTTCGTCGACCAGATGAAGTCGGGCCAGGGCCATCCCGCCCAGCCCAACATGATGAAATATGCCGGAACCGAGCTCAACAAGCGCCGCCACGAACTCGTCATGACCGCCGGCGGCAGCGACGCGCTCGAATGGGACAGTGCGGCGAGCGACGAGGGCAAGCGCCCGCGCGGCTGGCTCAGGACCAAGGCCAACAGCATCGAGGGCGGGACCAGCGAGGTGATGCTCAACGTCATCGCCAAGCGCATCCTCGAACTGCCCGACGCATAACGTTCAATGTCATTCCCGCGCAGGCGGGAATCCAGTCCGGCACTTGCACTGGATCCCCGCCTTCGCGGGGGATGACTTAGTAGATTAAGGACCAATCATGCCCCTCATTCTCGACGACGACCAGACGATGCTGCGCGATACCGCGCACGAATTCATGATGGGCGAAGGCTCGATCGCCAAGCAATTGCGCCACTGGCGCGACATGCAATGCAAGGACGGCTTCGGCCACGATCTGTGGCGCCAGTTCGGCGAAATGGGCTTTGCCGGGATGCTCGCCAGCGAGGCCGATGGCGGCCTCGGCATGGGCGCGGTCGAGGCGGGCGTGGTGATGGAGGAAATCGGCCGCAACCTGACTCCGTCGCCTTTCCTGTCGACCGCCATTGTCGGCGTCACCGCGCTCGCCGCCGCCGATGACGATGCGCGTGCCCGTTGGCTTCCGGGCATCGTCGAGGGACGCACCATCCTCGGCATCGCGATCGACGAAGGCGCCAGGCACGATCCATCCAACATCGCGATGACCGCGACCAAATCGGGCAACGGCTTCAAGCTCGACGGGCGCAAGCGCGCCGTCCTGCAGGGCGCTTCGGCCGACGCGCTGATCGTCGTCGCACGCACTTCGGGCGCGGCGGGCGACACGCAGGGTCTCACCGTCTTCGCGGTGCCGACCGATGCGGCTGGGTTATCGCGCGATGCCGTCCGGCTGGTCGACAGTTCGATGGCGGCGCATTGCGATTTCGACGGCGTCGAGGTCGATGGCGGCAGCGTCATTGGCGATGTCGACAATGGCTGGGCGGTGGTGTCGAAAATGCTCGCCGCTGGCCGCGCGGGCGCGGCGTCCGAAGCGGTCGGCGTCGGCGGCGGCGCGATGGACATCACCTTCGAATATTTGAAGGGCCGCAAGCAGTTCGGGCGTCATATCGGCAGCTTCCAGGCGCTCCAGCACCGCGCCGCGCATCTCTATTCCGAAATCGAGATCGCCCGCGCCGCGGTGTTGAAGGCCTGCCAGCTGATTGACGAGAATGCCGACAATGCCGAGCTGATGGTCTCGGTCGCCAAGGCCAAGGCCGGCGACGCTGCCAACCTCGCGGTCCGCGAAGGCGTCCAGATGCACGGCGGCGTCGGCATGACCGACGAATACGACATCGGCCTCTACATGAAACGCGACCGCGCGCTGGCCGAATATTTCGGCGATGGGCGCTACCATGCCAATCGCGTTGCCGAACTGCTGGGCTATTGATGCAACAGCCAACTCATCCCGCTCACCCCGAGCTTGTCGAAGGGTCAGCGCGTGCCGTAGCTTCGACCGGCTGGAAAGGGCAATAATGGACACTGAAAGTTTCGATCTCCTGCTCGACACGCTGCGCCGCTTTGTCGCCGAGCGGCTGCGCCCGCTCGAGGCGCAGGTTGCCGATACCGACGCGATCCCCGACAGCCTGATCGCCGAAATGCGCGAGATGGGCCTGTTCGGCCTGTCGATCCCAGAGGAATTCGGCGGGCTCGGCCTGTCGATGGTCGAGGAGATCGAGGTCGCCTTCGTCCTCGGCGGGACGACGCCGGCGATGCGATCGGCGTTCGGCACCAATGTCGGCATCGGCAGCCAGGCGATCGTCCAGGACGGCAACGATGCGCAGAAGGCCGCATGGCTCCCGCGCATTGCTTCGGGCGAGATCATCACCAGCTTCGCGCTGACCGAACCCGATGTCGGATCCGATTCGGGCGCGGTGAAGACACGCGCGACCAAGGCCAAGAGCGATGACGGCGCCGACGGCTACCGCCTGTCGGGATCGAAACGTTACATTACCAATGCCGACAAGGCCGACCTGTTCACCGTCATGGCGCGGACCGGCGGCGAGGGCGCGAGCGGCGTCTCGGCGTTCCTCGTGCCGCGCGACAGTGCGGGGCTCAGCGTCGGCGCGCCCGAAGCGAAAATGGGCCAGCAGGGCGCGCACGTCTGCGACGTCAATTTCGACGACGTCTTCGTGCCCGCAGAGAACCGCGTCGGTCCCGAGGGCGAAGGCTTCAAGGTCGCAATGCGCGTGCTCGATCGCGGCCGCCTTCACATCTCGGCGGTCTGCGTCGGCGTTGCCGAACGGCTGATCGCCGACGCGGTCGCCTATGCGACGCAGCGCAAGCAGTTCGGCCAGCCGATCTCCGACTTCCAGATGATCCAGGCGATGATCGCCGATTCGAAGGCCGAATGCATGGCGGCCAAGGCGCTGGTGCGAGAGACCGCGCGAAAGAAGGACGCTGGCGCGCGCATCACGCTCGACTGCGCCGCCGCGAAACTCATCGCCAGCGAGATGGTCGGCCGTGTCGCCGATCGCGCCGTGCAGATACTGGGCGGCGCAGGCTATATCGCCGACTATGGCGTCGAACGCCTCTACCGCGACGTGCGCCTGTTCCGCATCTACGAAGGTACCAGCGAGATCCAGCGATTGATCATTGCGCGCGAGACAATCAAGGCGGGCGGATAGCCTATTCCCCCTCCTCTTCAGGGGAGGGGGTTAGGGGGTGGGGGCGGCTAGGCCCTGCGTCCCGACTGCCCCACCCCAACCCCTCCCCCGAAGAGGAGGGGCTTAGAAATCAAGGAGAACACAGATGGACATTTCAACGCTCTTCCGCCTCGACGGCAAGGTCGCGCTCGTCACCGGCGGGTCGCGCGGCATCGGCCTGATGATCGCGCGCGGCTATATCGACAGCGGCGCCAAGGTGTATATTTCGAGCCGCAAGGCCGAGGTCTGCGATGCCGTCGCCGAAGAACTCGGCCCCAACTGCATCTCGCTGCCGCACGACATCTCGACCGTCGCCGGTTGCGATGCGCTTGCCGCAGACTTCGCCGCCCGCGAGGACAGGCTCGACATATTGGTCAACAATGCCGGCGCCGCCTGGGCCGCCGAATTCGGGGAATTTCCCGAAAGCGGCTGGGACAAGGTCATGGACCTCAACGTCAAGTCGCCCTTCTTCCTGACGCAGGCGCTGTTTCCCCAGCTCAAGGCGGCGGGGAAAGAGGGCGCACCGGCCAAGGTGATCAACATCGGCTCGATCGACGGCCAGCGGCTCAACCCCTGGGAAACCTACAGCTATCACGCTTCGAAGGCGGCGATCCTGTGGCTGACCAAACGGATGGCCGCGCGCATGGTCAAGGACCACATCAACGTCACCGCGATCGCGCCGGGCGCCTTTGCCAGCGACATGAACAAGGCGGCGCGCGATCACGGCGATGCCGTGGCTCAGGCGATCCCGGCCAGGCGCATCGGCGAGGCCGAGGACATGGCGGGCGCGGCGATCTACCTCGCATCGCGCGCGGGCGATTACGTCATCGGCGAAACGCTGACCGTCGACGGCGGCCTCGTCGGGGCCGATGTCAGGACGAGCATCGGCGCCTAGGCTGCCGAACTCTTGACGTTCACAAAGGGTGTGTTATATTGATAGCTCACCCATCAAGGAGCCTGCCATGCGTGCCCATATCCTCGCTTCCGCGCTTGCCTTTGCCACGCTCGCTTCGGGCTGCAGCCTGACCAGCGACGACGCCGACGATGCCGCGGCCAAGGGCGCGAAATCGGAAGAATCGACCGACATCGCGATCAACCTCGGCGACGAGGATGGCAAGATCGCGATCAAGTCCGACGGCAGCGACAAGAACCGCGTCAATCTGAAGCTCCCGGGGATCGACATCAACGTCAAGGTGCCCAATATCGACATCAAGGCGGGCGACGTCGATATCGGTGGCGTCGACATGTATCCCGGCACCAAGCTCAAGAGCTTCAATATCGATGCCGGCAAGAGCTCTGGCACCGAAAAGGCGATCGTCCGCGTCGGCATGACATTTCCCGCGACCGCCGCCAGCGTCGCCGATTATTACGAAGGCGCGATGAAGCAAAAGGACGTCACCTATACGCGCAAGGGTGGCAATTTCTCGGGGACCACCGATGACGGCGACAGCTTTACCCTCGCCATCGCCGATGCCGGAAAAACGAGCACCGGCGACCTGACGATCCGCGAAGCGAAATAATACGTTTCTGTGTCATTCGCGCGTAGGCGGGAATCCAGCCCGAGCGCTCAATCGTTACGATCGGTCTGAGTTGGATCCTCGCCTTCGCGGGGAATACGCCCGTCATAAACGATGGCGGCGATTACGCCTCGAGTTCGATGTCCCAGTAGAGCCAGTCCTGCCAGCTCTGGTGCAGGTAGTTGGGCGGGAAGGCGCGGCCCTGGTCCTGCAACTGCCAGTTGGTCGGGCGCGTCGGTTCGACGTGGAGCGGCATGCGCGCCTCGCGCGGGGTGCGGCCGCCCTTCCTGAAATTGCACGGGCTGCACGCGGTCGCGACATTCTCCCACGTCGTCCGGCCGCCCTGGCGGCGCGGGATGACGTGATCGAAGGTCAGGTCGCGCGTGCTGCCGCAATACTGGCAGCAGAACTTGTCGCGCAGGAACAGGTTGAAGCGCGTGAAGGCGGGATATTCGGACGGTTTGACATATTGCCTGAGCGCGATGACCGACGGGATATTCATCGCCCAATTGGGGCTGTGGACCTCGCGCTCATAGCTTTCGACGACCTGGACGCGATCGAGGAAGACCGACTTGATCGCGGTCTGCCACGGCCACAGGCTCAGCGGATAATAGCTCAGCGGCGTGTAGTCGGCATTGAGCACCAGCGACGGGCACTGGTCGGGATGCCGGTTGAGGTCGGGATGGAACACCGGACGTCGCCCCCCTTGGCTCGCCCGCAAGGGTGCGGGCTTGTGCTTGACGCCGCATGTCGCGCCGAAGCATGACAGGGCCATTACAAGCCGCGCCGGCGATGGCGTCAAGCAGGAAATGTCTCAATATGTTGCGGGTCGGACACATCGGGCACTCAAAATATGCCCAGATCTGACGGCATGACGCCGCCCGGCAGCATCGTCACGCGTTTCGCTCCCAGCCCCTCGGGAGAACTCCATCTCGGCCATGCCTATGCGGCGATCGTCGCGCACGACACCGCCCGCGCGCGGCCCGGGGGGCGTTTCATCCTGCGGATTGACGACATCGATCCCGGCCGTTCGCGCCCCGAACATGTCGATGCCATCCTCGCCGATCTTGCCTGGCTCGGGCTCGCCTGGGACGGCGATCCGGTGTTCCAGTCGGACCGGCTCGACAGCTATGCCGCCGCGCTCGACACGTTGCGCAGCGGCGGCTTTGCCTATCCGTGTTTTTGCACGCGCGCCGACATCGCTGCCGAGATCGCCGCAAGCGATGTCGCGCCGCACGGTCCCGCCGCCTCGCGCTATCCCGGCACCTGCCGCGCGATCCCGGCGGCAGAGGCGATGGCACGCTGCGCAGCCGAGCCGCATTGCTGGCGTCTCGACACCGCGCGCGCTGCAGATTCGGTCGGGCCGCTCGATTGGCACGAAGACGGCGTCGGCACGATCGCCGCCGATCCGCTCGCCGCCGGCGACATCGTCCTCGCGCGCAAGGATGCCCCGGCGAGCTATCACCTTGCCAATGTCGTCGACGACGCCGCGCTCGGCGTCACCTGCGTCGTGCGTGGCAGCGACCTGGCCGACGCGACGCATGTCCAGCGGCTGCTCCAGGCGCTGCTCGGACTGCCGACCCCCGATTATCGCCATCACGCGCTTGTCGTCGGATCGGACGGCAAACGCCTCGCCAAGCGCGACCATGCCGCCGGCCTCGCGACGTTACGGCAAGGCGGGATCGACGGTGCCAGGCTCGCCACCGATCTGCGCGCGCACCGCTTTCCTACTGGATATTCGCTCGCGAACGCCTAGATTGGGTCCATGAACATCATCGTCATCATCGCCATCGTCCTCGCCATGGGTGCGGTTCTCTACGCCCTGATCCGCGGTATCGTCGCCTTCCTGCGTACGATCGAAGCCGATCTCAAGGGCGAAGGGACCAGCGAAATGCACCTGATGCAGAACAAGATGATGTTCGCGCGCGTCAAATATCAGGCGATCGCCGTCATCCTGCTCGTCATCCTCGGCATGTTCGCCGCCGCCAAATAACGCGCGGCGCGAAGCGGCGCGGCGCGGCAAGGGGGCACGCGATGGTCAAGCTCAACAAGATCTACACCCGCACCGGCGATGCTGGCACCACCGGCCTCGTCGACGGATCGCGCACATCGAAATCCGATCCGTTGATCGCTGCAGTCGGCGATGTCGACGAAGCCAACAGCGCGATCGGCGTGGCAATAGTCGCGCTTGGCGATGGTCCCAACGCCGCGCTCGGTGCGCAACTCACCGTCATCCAGAACGACCTGTTCGACCTCGGCGCCGACCTCGCCACGCCGGCGAGCGACGCCGACGGGACCGACTTCACCCCGTCCGAAATGGTCCTGCGCGTCACCGCTGCCCAGGTTGCCCGGCTCGAGCGAGAGATCGACGCGATGAACGAGGACCTGGCACCGCTCAGGAGCTTCATCCTGCCCGGCGGCACCCCCGCCGCCGCCGCGCTCCATCTTGCCCGCGCGATCACCCGGCGCGCCGAACGCAGCGCCGTCGCGGCGGGCGAGGCGCGCGCGCTCAACCCCGCCGCTCTGGCCTATCTCAACCGCCTGTCGGACCATCTCTTCGTCATGACCCGGCTCGTCAACGCGCGCGCCGACGGTGACGTCCTGTGGGTCCCGGGAGCCTCGCGCTAGCCAGGCGCGCGCCAGGGCGCGGCGCTATTTGCCGAGGCTGTCGAGCCGCAGCTGGCGAAATTCCGATTGTGCGCTCCATTCGGGCCAGCGGTCCGACGTCGCGATCCCGCGGCCGACCGCATAAGCGAGGCCGACATCCTGCGCCGCGGCGGCAAAGTCCATGTCGGCGCTCCACGCATCGCAGGTCTGGTGATAGCATTTCATGTACGCGTCGAGCCACGCTTCGCCCGCCGCACGCCCGCCGACCTTGAGGTCGGGCGCGCCGCTGATCGCCATGAACAGCAAGGTCGGCACGCCGTGCTTGGCGAGCGAGAAATGGTCGGCGCGATAGAACAGTCCGCGTTCGGGCAGCGCCTCGTTGGTCACGACGCGGCCCTGCGTCGCCACCGCGCTGGCAAGGTCGTTCTCGAGGCTGTTCTGCCCCTTGCCGACGAGCATCACGTCGTTCGACGGCCCGCCGGTCTGGAGGATGTCGAGCGTGATGTTGGCGACGGTCTTGGCGAACGGATAGACCGGGTGGACGGCATAGGTTTCGGAGCCCAGCAGGCCGCGTTCCTCGGCCGACCAGAATCCGAACACGATGCTGCGCGCCGGAGCGGGTGCCTTTTTGAAGGCGCGCGCCATCTCGAGCAGTCCGGCGACGCCGAGCGCATCGTCATTGGCGCCGGGGCGGATCGTCCGGCCCTCGGCATCGGGCGCGCCGCGGCCATAGGCATCCCAGTGCGCGCCGTACATGACGACCTCGTCGGGGTGCGTCGTACCGGGCAGCCGCGCGAGCACGTTGCGGCTCATCAGCGTCTCGTGCGTCACCGGCAGGCTGGCCGAGAAGGTTGCGGGGAGCGCCACGGGACGGAAATCGGGCGACCGCGCCGCGACGCGCTGCTTGGCCAGGTCGAGCCCCGATGCCGCGAACAGCCGCGCCGCGGCAACGCCGTGCAGCCAGCCCTGCAGCGCAAGCCGGCGCGGCGCATCGGCGATGTCGTAATTCTCGCCCGCGGGCGCGGTCACCGTTGCCCAGCCATAGCCCGCGCCGGGCGTGTCGTGGACGATCAGCACGCCCGCCGCGCCGCGCTTGGCGGCTTCATCGAACTTGTAGGTCCAGCGGCCGTAATAGGTCATCTTGCGCCCGCCGAACTTGCCCGCTGCCGGCTCGCCCGCGGCGGCCTCGAAATCGGGATCGTTGACCAGCATCACCGCGATCTTGCCGGTGAGGTCGACGCCCTTGAAATCGTCCCAGCCGCGCTCGGGCGCAGCGACGCCATAGCCGACGAAGACCATTGGCGCGTCGGCGATCGCAACGGTGTCGACCGGTCGCACGGTGCTGACATAGATGTCGCGCGCCTGGACCAGCGGCATCGCCTTGCCCTTGACGCTCGCCGACATCGTCCCGTCGCCGAGCATCGTGCGAACGAGCGGCACCGGCTGAGTCCATGACCCGTCGGGTCCGCCGGGCTCGAGGCCGATCGCCTTCAACTGCGATACCAGCCAGTCGATCGTGCGTGTCTCGCCCGGCGTCCCCGGCGCGCGCCCGCCGAAATCTTCGGACGCCAGCGTTTTCACGTCGGCAGACAGGCGCTCGGGCGAGATCGCCGCAGCGGCCGGCGCCGGCGTCGCGCTGTCGGTGAGGGGGGCGGTCGCACAGGCGGCGAGCAGGACGAGCGGAGCGAGGAGGAGGGCTTTCATGGCGCAGGCCTTAAACCGCCGCCATGGACCGCACAAGCAACTCGCGCGGACCGCTCAGAGGCGGATGCGAAATCTGGCGGACAGCCCTTCCGGCGCGTAGGTGACGGTGCTGTTCGCCACGCCGAACGATCGTTCGATCATCGCGCTGCCCGATCCGCGCCGGGTCGGCGGCGAAACCGGCGGCCCGCCACGCTCGATCCAGTCGAGGACGAGATAGTCGACATCGCCCTCGCGCTCGGTCGTCCAGGCGAGCCGGAGCGATCCCCCGGCGGCACTCAGCGCGCCGTATTTTACCGCGTTGGTCGTCAGTTCGTGGAGCAGCAACGATATCCTGACCGCCTGTTTTGCGGGCACCGTCAACTCGTCTCCCTCGAGGACGATCGCATCGCCCGCCTCGCTGCGAAACGGGGCGAGCTCGAACGCGATCAGGTCGCCGAACCGGACCGCGCGGCCCGGCTCGACCAGCGCCGCCTGGTTGTGCAGGATCGCGTGCAGCCGCCCTTCGAGAACGTCGCGAAATTCGTCGACGCTGGCCACCGATCGCGCGGTCATCCCGATCACCGAATTGACCATTGCGAAGATGTTGCTGAACCGGTGCGCCATTTCGGCGACGATGATGTCGCGCTCTTCCTCGAGCGCCTTGCGCGGGCTGACATCGCGAATGACGACGGTCAGCAGCGTCATGTGGTCGAGGTGGCGACAGCTCAGCATCGCCTCGGCGGCGAATTCGCTGCCGTCGCGGCGAAGCCCGACGACCTCGCGCTCGCTGGCCATTGCGCGCGCGACGTCGCTCGGCGCCGATCCGAACGAAGCGATATGGCCTGCATGGGCACCGCCAAAGCGCGCCGGGATCAGCCGTTCGATGTTCGATCCCAGGATATCGCGCGCGCGATGGCCGAATATTGTCTCCGCCGCCGGATTGAACAGCACGATCTTGCCCGCGACGTCGGTGCTGATCACCGCATCGCCGATGCACGACAATATCTCCTCGATCGACGGACCGATGAATTTGTCATCGGCGTCCAGGGGCAGTGCGCTCATGGCCAGGTCTCCTGCGTGGTTCGCCGAGCCAACATGGCTTGATCAGGCCTTTGCAAGCATGCGCTAGCACGCCGACGGCCGATCTACGCATGAATTTCATATGGTCCATCGGCCCTGCGATAAGCTGGCCCGAGATCACGCGACGGGCAGCACTGATTTCAGGGCCGGTGTCCTCTAATTCTCGTGAGAATCCCCCTCGACCGCCAGCATTATGATCGGTGTTGGCGAAGCCCAGCCGTTCCATTAGAGATATTGCCCCATCGGACGCGACCTTCATGCGAGTCCGGCCATCGACGGAACCCAACATGCCCGACGCAAAATCCATAACGAGCGAGCGCCTGGGACGAATTGTCGAAGATTCGGCAAGCGAGATTTACGTGTTTTCGGCGGAAGATTTCACCTTCTCGCTGGTCAATCGCGGTGCCCGCGAAAACCTTGGTTTTTCGATGGACGAACTGCGCGAACGAACGCCTTGGGACATCAAGCCCGAGTTTAGCCAAGACGAATTCCTGGAATTTATCCAGCCGCTCGTCACCGGCGCAAAAAACCGGCTCGATTTCGAGACCGTGCACGAGCGCAAGGATGGCTCGCTTTACGATGTCGTGGTGCGATTGCAGCTGATCCGGTCCGATGGCGAGGCGGTGTTCTTTGCTGCGATCGAAGACACCTCCGAACGCAAGGCGATTGAAAGGTCTCTGCGTGAGGTCACCGTTCGCCTGGACGCGATTCTGGGCAATACGACGATGGCCGTCTTTATGTTGGACGATCAGCAGCATTGCGCGTTCATGAACAAGGCGGCTGAACAGCTTAGCGGCTATTCGCTTGCCGAAACACGCGGACGACCCCTGCACGATGTCCTCCATCACACCTATCCGGACGGGCGGCCATTTCCGATCGCAGAATGCGCGATCGACCGGGCATTTCCGGAAAATAACCAGACGCAAGGCGAAGAGGTTTTCGTTCACAAGGACGGATCCTTCTATCCGGTCGCTTTCACTGCGTCGCCGATGAAAGACGGGACGGGGCAGACTGTCGGGACGGTCATCGAAGCGCGCGAAATTTCGGAAGAACTGAAGGTTCGAGCTGCGCTGGAAGACTTCAACGAGCGGCTCAAACTTCGTGTCGAAGAAGAAATCGAGAAACGCGAACTGTTGCAGGGGCAACTCGTCCAATCGCAGAAGATGGAAGCCGTGGGGCAGCTGACCGGGGGCGTGGCGCACGATTTCAACAATCTTCTGCAAGTCATCGGCGGGAACCTCCAGCTGCTGCAGCGAGAGCTTCCCGAGGACGATCTCAAACAGCAGGCGCGCGTAACCAATGCTCTTTCGGGCGTTGCGCGGGGTGCCAAGCTGGCCGCGCAGCTGCTCGCCTTTGGTCGCAAGCAACCGCTTGAACCCAGGCCGATCGACGCCGGCCGGATGATCCGCGAAATGGACGACATGTTGCGTCGCACTCTGGGCGAGGCGATCGATATCGAAACCGTTATATCGGGTGGCCTGTGGAACTGCCTGGCCGATCAGGCCCAGTTGGAAAACGTCATTCTCAACCTGGCGATCAACTCGCGGGACGCCATGGAAAGCCGTGGCAAGTTGACCATCGAAGCGGGCAACGCATCGCTCGACGACGACTATGCCGGTGAGCATCACGATGTTTCGGCCGGTCAATATGTGATGCTGGCGGTGACCGACACCGGAAAGGGCATCGCGCCCGACGATCTTGAAAAAGTGTTCGAACCGTTCTTTACGACCAAGCCCCCCGGTGAAGGGACCGGCTTGGGATTGAGCATGGTCTACGGGTTCGTCAAGCAATCGGGCGGCCATATCAAATTCTATAGCGAGCTTGGGCAAGGGACGACGATCCGGGTTTACCTGCCACGCACGCGTGAGGAAGAAGTGGTTGCCGCGCGTGATGCAAGCGGAGATACGCCGGGCGGAGACGAGGTGGTCCTGGTCGTCGAGGACGATGGGGCGGTCCGGCAAACGACCGTCGAATTGCTCGGTAACCTGGGATATTCGGTGCTAGAGGCCAGCAACGCCGACAACGGCATGGCGATTGTCGATAGCGGTATGAAGATCGACCTGCTGTTTACCGATGTCGTGATGCCGGGAACGCTCGCCAGCCCGGACCTTGCCCGACAAGCGAAGGCGCGGCTTCCGGATCTCGCGGTCCTGTTCACCTCGGGCTATACGCAGAACGCCATCGTGCACGCCGGCCGTCTCGATGACGGCGTCGAACTGATCAGCAAGCCTTTCACCCGCGAGCGGCTCGCGCGAAAAATCCGTCAGGTCCTCGATGCGCGAGACTTGCGACCGGTTCCTGCCGCAGCGCGGTCTTCCGCCGGCATCGACGCCGTGCGAACCGACAGCGCGGCAGCGGGAGCAGAACAGCGCCGCATATTGTTGGTCGAAGACGAGCCACTCATCAGGATGACGACTGCCGAAATGCTCGGCGATCTTGGCTATATCGTCGTGGAAGCCGGAACCGTGGCCGCTGCGCAAGACAGGCTCGCGAACGAATCGCACGATATCCTGATTGCCGATCTTGGGCTCCCCGACGGTTCGGGTCAGGACCTGATACGACACGCTCTTGATCAGTATCCCGAAATCGCCGTGATCGTGGCTTCGGGTGGCAGCGCTGGCCTCGATATCGCCGATTATGGCGCTCCGCAAAGGCTGGTCATTCTCGACAAGCCCTTTAACGAACAATCGCTCAAACAGGCACTCGACAGCTGTTTGGGCGAGATCGCCGGCGCGACGGCTAGCGACGGCTAGCGACGGCTAGCGACGGCGTCGCGCTATCGGCGAGGGCCGGCTAGCGACAGAACTGGACAAGGCCGTATTAGTCATATAATACACCTTGGCATTCGACTGTACGACGTGCGGTCGGGGCTGAACTGATGCTTTGAATATCCGCATCAACTTTCCAGGGAAGTCGAACATGAGCCCTCTCCGCCGGACTGTCCTTCTCCTCGGCACCGCTATTTTAATCGCTTCCGGGATCTCGGGCCCGGCCCTTGCGGAACCCAGCACAGCCTTGGCAGATGATGCGCGGGTGGGTCGATTCTCCGGCGTTGTAGCGACCGGCGAACGCGGAATCGTCAGCGTCGTGGACGCACAAGGCCGCGCGGACGCCGATGGCAAAATCGCCAATGGGGCAGGGATTGCCTATCCGCTAGCATCGGTGACAAAGGTTCTGACAGCCACCGCGGTCATGCGCCTAGTCGAACAGGGGCGTGTCGATCTGAAGGCCGCGGTGGCATCCTACCTGCCCGAATATGCCGGGCGGCCCTTTGCCAGGGTCACGATTGCCCAGCTGCTCAGCCACACCGGCGGCGTGCCCAGCATTCTCAAGGACGATCAGGGCCTGGGCGACGGTCCGCTGGACTTCGATGTTTTGGCATTACCGATCTCGACCAGCGCGTTGATCGATCAGTTTTCGGCCGCGCCCCTGCTGTTCGAACCCGGCACTCGCTACGGCTATTCGAACTCGGGCTATATCCTGCTGGGACGCATCCTCGAGGTCGTGACCGCAAAGCCATATTATGCCGCGCTCGACGCGCTGGTGCTGGCCCCGGCGGGAGTTTCGCGCGAATTCTGCTTGTGCCGCAACCTGCCCGGCCACCCCAATGCCACCGCATTCGAGAGGCACGGCGACAGCTTCGTTGCCGCCCCCGTCCTCGATCCATCGCAGACGTTCAGTGCTGCTGGTGTTCGCGCCACGCCAAACGGCCTCCTGAAATGGAGCGAAGCGCTGATGTCCGGCCGGATCGTCAAGCCGGCAACCCTCGCGCTGATGTGGGCGCCGGTGGTTCCGACGCGCAATCCCGGGGAATCATTCGCGCTTGGCTGGCTGGTCCGTGATATCGACGGCGTGCAGCAGGTCGCGCACGACGGCACCATCCCTGGCGTTGTCAGCAACCTGGTCTTGGTTCCCGCAGAGCATAAAGCCGTGTTCGGCGACCTCAATCGCACGCTCGACCTTGGGCATATCGACGAAAGCGAAAGCTATTTGCGCACCGTCGTTTCATCGATCGTCGCGGGCCGGACGCCTGCAACCGTTCCTTCCCTTGCGCCGCCGCTTGCCGGTCGCGCGCTCGAAGGCGCCTACCGCCTACCGGAAGACCGGTCGTTCGCGTTGAACGTCGACACGAAAGGGCAGCTCTGGCTTGAAACCGACGGGGGCTGGTCGGTCTTGCAACTCCCGAAACTCGTCCACGCCACGGGTCCGCTGGCCAACGATGCCGATCAGGCCGTCGCCGGTTGGGCGGCGCACGGCCAGGCCGGGATCGCATCGCATTTCAGCCCGGATATGCTCGCCAATGTGCCCGCTGGCGCGCTCGATGAAACCTGGGCTCAATTCCTTGAACAGTTCGGTGCCTACCGTCACCATCACGTCTATTCCACCACCGACGATTTTGCCGAGGTTCGGATCGATTTTGAGCGCGGATCGATGGACATCGGCATCGTCTATGATCCGCAGGGCCGGATCAACGGGCTGCAGCCTGTCGGACAGGAAACCGAAATGCCACCAACGCGGGTGCGCGCATGGGCGACTGCCGAAGGGGGGCTGTGGATCGACGGCTTCGCACACGCCGGGCCTGATGTGACCGCAACGGTCGATGGCGACGGTGGAATAACGTTCGAGTCGGGTCAGCACGCAGTCCGGGGGCCGTCGCAATAGATGCTCCGAGCATAGGACCGCTGGTTCCCGGATCGCCGTCATTCAGGCACCGGGCGGCAGATCGCATCCGACAAAAATTCCGCACCCCCCTGACGCGCTGAAACAAATCGCGTACGCTTTCGTTGGAAGCGCGTAACGACAGGGGGAGGCCATGGCCACCAAGCCCGCCAGTATCGACGCCCGGCCCAGTCCAAGGACGGGCCCGGCGCAGTTCGCCGCCGCCTATCGGTCGGTGCGCGACCTGACGCGCGCGCTCGCCGCGCCGCTGTCGGACGCCGACGCGACCGCGCAATCGATGGCCGACGCTTCGCCCGCCAAATGGCATCTCGCGCACGCGACGTGGTTCTTCGAAACCTTCCTCCTGCGCGACCACGTCCCCGGCTATCGCCTGTACGACGATCGCTATCCCTATCTGTTCAACAGTTATTACGAGGCCGAGGGCGAGCGGCACGAGCGCACCGCGCGCGGCCTGCTGACGCGCCCCGCGCTCGCCGACATCCTCGCCTGGCGCGACCATGTCGATGCCGCGATGGCGGACGCGATGCCGCGCCTTGCCGAGACCGCGGGCGATCTTGTCACGCTCGGCCTCCATCACGAGCAGCAGCACCAGGAGCTGCTCCTCACCGACATGCTCCACCTCTTCTCGCGCAACCCGCTCGGGCCCGCGATGTTCGAAGCACCTGCTGCGTCCGTCGCGAGCGCGCCCGCACCGCTGGGCTGGGTCGAGGGGGCAACGGGCCGCGTCACGATCGGCCATGATGCTGGCGACGGCTTCGCGTTCGATTGCGAAGGCCCGCGCCACGACGTGCTGCTGACCCCGCATGCGCTCGCCGACCGGCTCGTCACCAACGGCGAATGGATCGATTTCATTGCCGATGGCGGCTATGCCGATCCCGCCCACTGGCTCGCCGACGGTTGGGCCTGGGTGAATAATGAGCGCATCGCTGCGCCGCTCTACTGGCGGCAAGGCGACGGCGGCGATTGGGAGCAGTTCACCCTGTCGGGCTGGCAACCGATCGATCCCGCCGCGCCTGTCACGCATATTTCTCTATACGAATCAGATGCCTATGCCAGCTGGGCCGGCGCGCGCCTGCCGACCGAGGCGGAATGGGAATCGGTCGCCTCGTCATCCGAACCGCTGTCCGGCAACCTTCTCGACAGCGCTGGCCCGGTCGCCCCGCAACCCGCCCCAGGCGGCGATCTCCCGCGCCTCAAACAGATGTTCGGCGACTGCTGGGAATGGACCGGCAGCGCCTATCGCCCCTATCCCGGCTTCAGGCCCTGCGACGGCGCGGTCGGCGAATATAACGGCAAGTTCATGAGCGGCCAGTTCGTCCTGCGCGGCGGCAGCTGCGCCACTCCGCGCGGCCATGTCCGCGCCAGCTATCGCAATTTCTTCTACCCGCACCAGCGCTGGCAGTTCACCGGCCTGCGGCTCGCCAAAGACCTCTAACCCGCAAAGGGAGCCGCATGGCCATCGTCCGCACCATGAGCCTTGTCGATGCCGATCCCGCCGGGTTCGACAGCGATTTTCGCGATGACGTCCTCGCCGGCCTCGGCCAGCGGCAAAAGGCGATCCCCGCGCGCTGGTTCTACGACACGCGCGGGTCCGAGCTGTTCGAGGATATCACCGCCCAGCCCGAATATTACCCCACCCGCGTCGAGACCGAGCTACTCAAACACGTCTGCGGCGAGGTTGCAGAGCGTGTCGGGGCCGGGCGCTGCGTCGTCGAATTCGGTTCGGGCAGCTCGGTCAAGACGCCGCACCTGCTCGCTGCGATCGATCCCGCCTCGTACGTCCCGATCGATATCAGCGGGGACTTTTTGCGCAGCTCGTCGGACGACCTATCGGCGCGCTTCCCCGATCTGCCGGTGATCCCGGTCGAGGCCAATTTCATGAAACCGGTCGAGCTTCCTGCAGAGGTTGCCGACCAGCCGCGGCTCGGCTTCTTTCCCGGCTCGACGATCGGCAACATGGTCGCGCGCACCGCGGTCGACCTGCTGCGCTCGATGCGCGACACGCTCGGTGGGCCCGACAGCGGCGCGATGCTGCTCATCGGCATCGACCGGATCAAGGACATCGACGTGCTCGAGGCGGCCTATGACGATGCCGCCGGCGTCACCGCCGCGTTCAACCTGAACCTGCTCGCCCGGATCAACCGCGAACTCGGCGGCACGATTCCCGAGGACGCCTTCGCCCATGTCGCGCGCTGGAACGATCGCTTCGCGCGGATCGAAATGCACCTCGAGGCGCAGCGCGACGTGTCCTTCGAGGTTGCCGGACAGGCGTTCGCGATGGCCAAGGGCGAGACGATCCATACCGAGAACAGCCACAAATACGGCCCGCGCGACGCCAATTTGCTGCTCCGCACCGGCGAATGGACGCCGGTCGAGACATGGACCGATCCAGACGACCGCTTCGCGCTGATCCTGGCGCATGCGACCGAGTACCGCACCGCGCCCTGATCGCCTTGGGGCAGCAGTTACATCGCCTCGAACGCGACATAATCGAATTGAATCAGGAATTTTCGGCATTTCGGTCTTGCTTCGCAACCGAAACGGCCGGTCGGCGTTTGAGTCCCTATGATCCAGCCTGCCGACGATAGCGCGCATCCGCTCGCCGACACATTCCGTAGCTTCATCCGTGAACCGTCCTTCCCCTGTGTCGGCGCGAAATCGGCGCTGGGCCGCGATAATCTACGGATCATCGTCGCGCGCAGCATGCGCTCGGGCTGGGACGACTTACGGATCCTGCCCTCGCTGATGGAGCTTGCCGCCGCCTACCGCGCCGATCCCGAACCGTTCCAGTCGCTCGCCGTCGTCTTCGATACCGATGAAGGTGTCGACGAGGCCGAGTTCGAAAAACTGCTCTGGCAGCGCCTGCAATCGCTCAGCGACAAGGACGAGTGGCTCGGCCAGCAACCCGACCCGCGCGTCAGCCACGATCCGCAGGACCCGCATTTCGCGATGAGCTTTGGCGGCGAGGCGTTTTTCGTCGTTGGCCTTCACCCCGGCGCGAGCCGCCCGGCGCGGCGTTTCACCCACCCGGTCATCGTGTTCAACCTGCACGACCAGTTCGAACGCCTGCGCGCCTCGGGCGTCTATGATCGCCTCAGCACCAAGATTATCGATCGCGACGTCGCGCTCGCCGGTTCGGCCAACCCCATGCTCGCGCCGCACGGCACCGTCTCGGCCGCGCGCCAGTATAGCGGTCGCGCGGTCGGTTCCGACTGGCGCTGCCCGTTCAGCGGCCGCGCCGCCTAAGCAAGCCAAGGACATGACGATGCCCCATGAAATCCCGCCCCGCTCGGGCGTCGCCTTCACGCTCGACAAGGGGCAGCGGCTGACCGTGATCGATCCCAAAGGCGAACAGGTCGCCGACCTGCTCGCCTTCGCGCGCGACGATGTCGCCGAGGTGATCAGCTCGGGCCGGACGCTCGATTATGCCAGCCGGATCTACCTGACGACAGGCGACAGACTCTATTCGAACCGCAGCAATGTCATGCTCGACATCGTCGATGACACGGTCGGTCGCCACGATTTCCTTTTGACGCCGTGCTCGAAGGACACGTTTCGCATCATCTATGGCGACACCGATCCGCACCGCGGATGTTTCGGCAACCTCGCCGCCGCGCTCGCGCCCTATGGGGTCGCCGAAGACATGATCCCCGTCGCGTTCAACTGTTTCATGAACGTGCCGGTCAATGGCGAAACCGGCGAGCTGACGGTCGAACCGCCGCTCAGCAAGGCGGGCGACCGGATCGTGTTCGAAGCGCAGGCCGATCTCGTCATCGGCCTAACCGCTTGCTCGGCGCTGCAATCGAACAACGGCAGTTTCAAGCCGATCCACTACGAAATCGCTTCGTGAACGCCTACAGCGCGGCACTCGCCGCAGACCTCGGCGCCTTTGAAGGCGCGCCGCCGGCTGCGCCGCTGACCGCACTCGCGCGTATTTACCTGACCTATGGCTGGCGGCATCGCCGGCTGCCGCAACTCGCCGATCCGGTCCGCTTCACCGACCTTGTCCAGTGGCGCAAGCTGTTTGACCATGATCCGCGCCAGCCGCGCCTCGCCGACAAGGTCGCTGCCAAGGCCTATGCCCGCCGCCTGCTCGGCGAGGGATGGATCACGCCGACGCTGTGGCACGGCGATGTCCTGCCCGAACGACCCGAATGGACCGGACCGTTCGTCGTCAAGTCGCGCCACGGGTGCAACCAGACGCGCTTCGTGCGCGGCGGGGCCGAGGATTGGGATGACATCCGCCGCGCCGCCGCCGGCTGGATAACGACGCGCTACGGCTATTGGCTCGATGAATGGCTCTATCGCGAAATCCCGCGCGGCATCCTCGTCGAGCCGTTCATCGGCGATGGCGGGGCGCTGCCGGTCGATTACAAGCTTTACGTCTTCGGTGGACGCGTCACGCACATCCAGGTCCATCTCGACCGCGAGCACGATCATCGCTGGATGCTGTTCACGCCCGACTGGCGGCGACGGTCGGCGCCCAGCGCCGATACCGACCCGCCGCGTCCGCGATCGCTCGACGCGATGATCGCGGCGGCCGAGACTTTGGGCCAGGGGTTCGATTTCGTCCGCACCGATTTCTACGAAGTCGGCGGGCGCCCGTTGTTCGGCGAAATGACCTTTTATCCCGGCTCGGGGCTCGACCCGTTCGATCCCGACGATCTCGATCTCGAACTCGGCGCGCTGTGGCGCGCGGCGCGCGATTTCGCGCCGCCAGCACCCGCGCCATCGCCATCGGCGATCTGGCACGGATTGCTCGAGGGCCTAACCGGCGATCAGGCGGTTACCCGATCGGTGTGATCCCCGTCGTCGAGATGATGATTCCGGCGAGTGCCGCCGACATCAGGTTGGCGAGGCTGCCCGCGATCAGCGCGCGGATGCCGAGCCGCGCGATCATCGGGCGCTGATTGGGGGCGAGCCCGCCGGTCACTGCCATCTGGATCGCGATCGAGCTGAAATTGGCGAAACCGCACAGCGAGAAGGTGACGACCGCGATCGTGTAGGGCGACAGCGTCCCCTGGATCGTGCCGAGTTCGATGAAGGCGACGAACTCGTTGAGCACCAGCTTGGTGCCGAACAGGCCGCCCGCTTGCCCCGCTTCGGCGGCGGGCACGTTGAGCATCATCATGACCGGCTGGAAGACATAGCCGACGAGCTGCTGGAAACTGAGATCGGGCTCGCCGAACAGACCGCCGACCGCGCCGAGCAGGCCGTTGGCGAGCGCGACGAGCGCGACGAAGGCGAGCACCATCGCGCCGACCGCGACCGCCAGCTTGACGCCGGTCTGAGCGCCCTGCGCGGCGGCCATGATGACGTTGGCGGGGCGTTCGTCGGCATGGCTCGCATCGGCCAGCTCGACGGGTTCGATGCCGATGTCTTCGGGGTTGTCGGGGACGATCATCTTGGCCATCAGGATGCCGCCCGGGGCCGACATGAAGCTTGCGGCGAGGAGGTAGGGGAGCAACTGCTCGCCGATGACGCTGGCATAAGCGGCGAGGATCGTGCCCGCGACGCCCGCCATACCGACGGTCATGATCGTGAACAGCTGGGCGCGCGTCAGGCCGGCGAGATAGGGCTTGATGACCAGCGGACTTTCCGACTGGCCGACGAAGATGTTGGCCGCCGCGCCGAGGCTTTCGACCTTGGTGATGCCGGTGACCCACTGGATCGCGCCGCCGACCCATTTGATGATCAGCTGCATCACGCCGAGATAATAGAGAATGGAGATCAGCGAGGCGAAGAACACGATCACCGGCAGCGCGCCCAATGCAAAGGTGTTGGCGAGCGGGTTGGTCGCGCTCGGCCCGAACAGGAATTCGGTGCCCTTGCTGGCATAGCCGAGCAGGCTGGCGACACCCATCGACAGCGTCCGGATCACCGCGCGCCCGCCCGACGTGCCGAGCACGAGAAAGGCGAAGCCTGCCTGCAACGCAAACGCGGCGCCGACGACGCGCGGGCGGATCGCACGGCGGTTGGTCGACAGCGCAAAGGCGATTGCCAGGATGACGACGATGCCGCCCAGTCCGATCAGGAAATTATACATATTTTACCGCCCCTCCCCGGGCATTTCGCGCTGGCATAGCGGCAGAGACGACGGTGCGGAAGCATCAAAACCATCGGCCGCTGCGCAACTTGGCAGCAACGGCTTTCACAGCGGCGCAAAGCCCGTTATGCGAAGGCGCATGACATCGACCCCCGACGCGCCCGGCGCGACCGCCATCCCCGTATCCGATACTGCCGACGCATCGCTGTCGCAGCCGGTCGCCGCGCAGATTCCGCGATCGCTGTTCGTCCTGTCGGTGTTCTACGGCGGCATGGTCTGCATTGCCGGCGTTCTCGGCAACAAGCAGGTCGCGCTGGGCCCGCTCGCGGTCGAGGCGGGCATTTTCGCCTTTCTCCTGCTCGTCGTCGTATCGAGCGCGGTTGCCGAACTGCATGGCCGCAGCGTCGCCAACCGGCTGGTCCGCTATGGCTTCATCCCGCTGATCACGTCGATCCTGCTCGCGCTGCTCGTTCTCTTCCTGCCCGCATCGCCGGGGATGGAGCCCGAGCGGCTCGGCGCGTTCGACATGATGATGCGCGCGACGCCGCGGATCTGGGTCGCGGGAATCATCGCCTATGGCGTGTCGCAGACGCTCAACGTCTCGATCTTCAGCGCGCTGCGCCGTCCCGGCGGCAGCTTCCTGTGGATCCGCGGCGCGGTCGCCGGCGTACTCAGCCAGATCGTCGATACGCTGCTCTTCATCACCGTCGCCTTTTACGGCATCTTCCCGATCACCGGGCTGCTCGCCGGGCAGCTGCTCGCCAAGGTGACGCTGTCGATCGTCCTCGTGCCGGTTTTGATTCAGGCGTGCGTCGCCTTCGGCAAATGGCTCGATCGGCCCGCCGACGCCTGACGATCTCGAAGTGGCGGGCTGTTCAGGGCTGTGCTAGTCGGCTAAGGCGGCGTTCGCCCTCCGATGCCTCATGTGGAAGCCTTTATGCTCGTTATCGTCCAAATTCTTTCGATCCTGCTGACCGTCGCCTGGTGGATCATCATCATCCAGGCGGTGATGAGCTGGCTGATCGCGTTCAACGTCATCAACACCTACAACGACTTCGTCGCCAATATCTGGACCGCGCTCGACAAGATGACGCAGCCGATCTACCGGCCGATCCGCAAGATCATGCCCGATTTCGGCGCGCTTGACCTGTCGCCGATGGTTGTCCTGATCCTGATCCTGATTCTCCAGAGCGTCATCCTGCCCGCCATGCTGCGGGCGGCGGGATAAGCCGCGCATGACCGCAGAAATCATCGACGGAAAAGCCTTCGCGCTCGACTTGCGCGAGCGAGTCGCTGCGCTGTCGGCCGATTTCGCCGCGAAGGCGGGTCGCCAGCCGGGCCTTGCCGTCGTCCTTGTCGGCGACGATCCGGCGAGCCAGGTCTATGTCCGCGCCAAGGGCAAGGCGACGCTCGCCGCGGGCATGCTCAGCTTCGAACACCGGCTGCCGGCCAGCGCGAGCGAGGACGAGGTCCGCGCGCTCGTTGAACAGCTCAACGCCGACGCTGCCGTCGACGGCATCCTCGTCCAGCTGCCGCTGCCCGATCATATCGACGAACATGCGGTCATCACCGCGATCGACGCGGGTAAGGACGTCGACGGCTTCACGCCGGAAAATGTCGGTCGGCTCGCTTCGGGCCTCGACGGCTTCGTACCGTGCACGCCATTGGGCTGCCTGATGCTGCTCAAGGACCGGATCGGCGATCTCGCCGGGCTCGACGCGATCGTTATCGGTCGCTCGAACATCGTCGGCAAGCCGATGGCGGCATTGCTGCTCGGCGCCAGCTGCACCGTGACGATCGCGCATTCGAAGACGCGCGATCTGCCCGCCAAGGTCCGCGCCGCCGATATCGTCGTCGCCGCGGTCGGCCGCCCCGGCATGATCAAGGGCGACTGGCTCAAGCCCGGCGCGACGGTGATCGACGTCGGCATCAACCGCATCGCGGGCGACGAACCCGGCACGACGCGGCTCGTCGGCGATGTCGATTTTGCGGGTGCGATGGCGCATGCCGGCGCGATCACGCCCGTGCCCGGCGGCGTCGGCCCGATGACGATCGCGGTCCTGCTCCGCAACACTCTCGTCGCGGCGCATCGGCGCGCCGGCGTCGCTCTTGCCAGGGACGCGATATGACCCGATCTGCCCCTCTCGCCAGTCTCCTCGCCGCGAGCGCTCTGCTCGCCGGCTGCGCAACCAACCGTGTGCCCGATGCGCTCGGCAACCGTCCGCTGCTGGCCAATCCGAGCGCAGTCATCGCAACCGAGATCGCCTTTGCCCGCGCCGCGCAGGACGACGGGCAATGGACCGCGTTCCGGCGCTTTGCCACCGACGATGCCAACATGTTCGTGCCTGAACGCGTCGTCGCGCAAAGCTGGCTCAAGGGTCGCGCCGATCCGGCGCAGGCGGTGCGCTGGCAGCCGCAAGGCGTCGTCATGTCGTGCGACGGCAATGCCGCGGTATCGACCGGCGCTTGGCAACGTCCCGACGGCAGCCAGGGCTATTTCACGACCGTCTGGCTGCGCCAGGGCGACGGCCGCTGGAAATGGGTGCTCGACCATGGCGATACGCTTGCCGCACCGCGCGGTTCGTCCGACGCGATCTCTTCGCGCGTTGCCTCGTGCAAGGCGCTGCCCGCCGCGCTCCCCGCCGCAACGGCAACGGGTGATGTGAAACAGGGCGCGTCGCGCGACCGTAGCCTCGTCTGGTCCTCGGCAGTCGCGCCCGACGGCGCGCGCACGGTCACCGCGCAGCTGTGGAACGGAGCCGCGTTCGAGACGGTGCTTGAAGACACGGTCGCCGCCGAATAAGGCGCGGCGAAGCGCGCAACGAGGCATTCCATGATCGAACTTTTCATCTCTGCCTTCATAACCTTCCTGGTGATCGTCGATCCGCCGGGCTGCACGCCGATTTATGCCAGCCTGACGACCGGCGCGACGCCGGCGCAGCGCAACGCGATGGCGATCCGCGCGATCGTCGTGTCGGCGGGCATATTGCTCGTCTTCGCATTGTTCGGCCACGCGCTGCTCGGCGCGCTCGGGATCGATCTCGAAAGCTTCCGCATCGCCGGCGGCATCATGCTGTTCCTCATTGCGCTCGAGATGGTGTTCGAAAAGCGCACCCAGCGGCGCGAGGAGCGCGCACAGGAAATCATTGACGATCCCGAGATCGAAGACGTCTCGATCTTTCCGATGGCGATGCCGATGATCGCCGGTCCGGGCTCGATCGCCTCGGTGATGCTGTTGATGGGAACCTCGACCGACTGGGCGACGCGCGGCGTCATCCTCGGCGCGCTCGGCCTCGTCCTGCTCATCACGCTCGCGGCGCTGCTCGCGGCAGGGCCGCTGATGAAGCTGCTCGGCGAGCGGATGGAAATCGTCATCACCCGCGTGCTCGGCGTCCTGCTCGCTGCGCTGGCGGCACAATTCGTCATCGACGGGCTGCGCGCCAGCTTCGCCTGAGGCGCCAGCATTTATCCCACGAAAAAGGGGCCGATCGCTCGGCCCCTTCGTCGTTCTGGCTGTCGTCGCGTTTAGCGAACGGCGTTGACGTCGTTCTGCGTGACCGGCGAGATGCGGATCTCGACGCGGCGGTTGCAACGCTTGCCGGCTTCGGTGCTTTCGTCGCACTTCAGCTGCGTTTCGCCGAAACCCTGCGTCGCCATACGCGCCTGCTGGACGCCGCGGCTGGCGAGGTAGTTTGCGACCGAGCGCGCGCGCTGTTCGGACAGCGTCTGGTTGTACTGGGCGCTGCCCGACGAATCGGTGTGGCCGTAAACGTCGATATAGGTGCTCGGATACTGGACCAGAGTCTGCGCGACCTGCGACAGGACCGACGCCGCGCTCGGGCTGACCGTTGCGCTGTTGAGTGCGAAGGTCACGTCGCCCGGCATGTCGAGGACGAGCTGGTCGCCGTCGCGCACGACGTTGACGTCGGTGCCCGCGGTCTGTTCGCGCAGCTTCTTTTCCTGCTGGTCCATGTAATAGCCAACGCCCGCACCGGCGACTGCGCCGATGCCCGCGCCGACGATTTCGGCGGTGCGGCTGTTGCGGCCGCCGATCAGGTCGCCGAGCAGATAGCCTGCGCCGGTGCCGAGGACGCCGCCGATGGCAGCCTTCGAGATTTTCTTGTTGCCGGTCACCGGATCGGTGACGCAGCCGGTGGTAACCATGGCGATGGCCATGCCGACGCCGGTCAGGAATTTGGTGGTATTCTTCATGATATATCCCTTTCGTCTGGGTGCTTGTTCGCTTCCCACAACTGGCTGATCCAACGGTGCACGCGCGCGATTGTTCCGCCTGCGCATCATATCGCGACGATTGCGCAGTTGTCTGGCGAGCCGCTAGCCGCTTATAGGCCATAGCGTGGCCAATTTCTCGCTCCTCGTACGATCTGACAGCGCCGCCGGGACGCCCGCAGCGGTGACGCGGTGACGCCCTTTCCGTGGACCGATGCGCTCGTCATCCTGGCGCTCGTCGCGCTCAACGGCATCTTCGCGATGTCCGAACTGGCGATCGTTTCGGCCCGCCGTCCGCGGCTCCAGGCGATGGAAAAAGCGGGCCATCGCGGTGCACGCGTCGCACTCGCGCTGGCCGCCGATCCGGGCAAGTTCCTCTCAATCGTCCAGGTCGGCATCACGCTGATCGGAATCATTGCCGGCGCCTATTCGGGCGCCAGCCTCGGCGGTCCGGTCGGCGAACGGTTCGTCGCCTGGTTCGGACTTGCGCCGGACACCGCCGCGACGCTCGGCTTCGCGCTCGTCATCGGGCTGACCACTTACGCCTCGCTGATCGTCGGCGAGCTTGTCCCCAAGCAGTTCGCGCTGCGCAATCCCGAACCGATCGCCGCGGCGATGGCGCGGCCGATGCTGTGGCTGTCGGTCATCTCTGCGCCGATCGTCTGGCTGCTCGACGGCAGCAGCGCGCTGATCTTCCGCCTGCTGCGCCTTAACCGCGAATCGAAGGAACACGTCACCGCCGAGGAAATCCACCTGGTGATGATCGAGGCCGCGCGCGCCGGGGTGATCGAGGAAAGCGAGCGCGCGATCATTTCGGGCGTCGTCCGTCTCGGCGATCGCCCGGTCCGCGAAGTGATGACCCCGCGGCCCGAAATCGACTGGCTCGACATCGACGCCGATCCCGCCACGACGCGCGCGCAGATCCTCGCCTCGCCGCACACGCGACTGCCCGTCGCGCGCGGCTCGGTCGACGACATCGTCGGTGTCGTCGGCTTGCGCGATATCGTCCGCGTCCTGCTCGAAGGCGGCGAGCCCGATCTTGCCGCGCTGATGCGCCCGGCCGAAATCCTGCCCGACCAGCTCGACGCGATGGATGCGCTCGGGCGGCTGCGTACGGTCGAGGTGCCGATGGCGCTGGTCCACGACGAATACGGCCATTTCGAAGGGATCGTGACGCCGTCGGACATCCTCGCGGCGATCGCGGGCGAATTCGTCTCGGACAAGGACATCGGCACCGACCCCGCCCTGGTCGAGCGCGAAGACGGTTCGGTGCTGATCTCGGGCGGGACCTCGGCCGAGATCCTGGTCGAACGGCTCGGTATCACGCTGCCCGAGGATCGCGATTACGCGACCGTCGCGGGCCATGCCTTGTGGGTGCTCAAGCGACTTCCTCAAACCGGCGAGCATTTCACCGACCAGGGCTGGCGGTTCGAGGTTGTCGACATGGACGGCCGCCGGATCGACAAGCTGCTCGTCAGCGCGATCGAGCGCAAGCCGCCGCCGCGCGAGGATGACGGCGAGGTCTAGGCGCCAGCGATACGTTCGCTTGTCCCGTTGGCCCGAGACCTTTGACCAGGCTCGGGACCCCATAACGCTTCGATACGGACCTGCGGTCCTACACAGGGCAAACGGGGAGCTTGCCGCTCAGCCGAGCGCGCCGAACTTCGCTTCGAAGCCGGCACGGTCGCCCGCGGCGAGCAGGCGCGCCTGCTGGGTCCAGTCGTCGCGCCGGATGCGGCCGGCGAAATTGCCGATCTCGCCGTCGATCCGGTCGATATCGGCCTCGCTCCACGCGGCGATTTGGTCGAAGCGGGTCACGCCGAGCGCGGCGAGCCTTGCCACCAGCTTGGGCCCGACCCCCTTCATCACCGACAGGTCGTCGCCGCCAACTTCTGCGGTCGGGGCGGCGGCAGGGACCGGATCGGGCGCGGCAGGCAGCGGGTCGATCGTCGGCGGCGGCGCGGTCGTCGGCTGAATCCGCTCAGCGGGGGAAGGGGCAGGCGGATCGGCAAAGGCATTGCGCTTGGCCGCGACGATATCGGGCTTGCGCGGTTCGAGCGGCGCGCGCGGTTCGTCGCTGGCGACCCGCCCGGCACGCGGGTCGCGGCGCGGCACGAAAAACACCACCGCTGCCAGCACCAGCAGCAGCGCGATGACGAGGACGATCCAGTATTGATTGAGAATATCGGCCATCTGGTGGCTCCTTCGCAGTTAGCGTCAGTGGCTGTCCGCCGGCGGGAGACTAACGCCGCGATCGTGCGCGCGTCCAGCCCCGTCGGTCAGCGTTTGCGCTCCAGTTCGCGCCAGCCGATATCGCTGCGGTTGAAGCCTTCGGGATAGTCGATTGCATCGACACCTTTATAGGCCGCCTCGCGCGCCGACTTGACCCCGCGCCCCGTTGCGACGACGTTGAGAACGCGCCCGCCGCTCGCCACGAGCTGCTCGTCGATGAGCGCGGTGCCGGCGTGGAAGACCGTCGCGCCGGTTGCTTCGGCGGCGTCGATGCCGCCGATCGCGCCACCTTTCCTGGGCTCGTCGGGATAGCCCTTGGCCGCGATCACGACCGCCAGTGCGGTACGGTTGGCAAAGCTCGGCGGCGCCATCGTGCCGAGTTCGCCGTTGGCCACCGCGAGCATCAGCGCGAGCAGGTCGTCGTCGAACCGCGCCATCAGCACCTGGCATTCGGGGTCGCCGAAGCGGACATTGTATTCGACCAGCTTGGGACCCTCGTCGGTCAGCATCAGCCCGGCATAGAGCACGCCTATGTAAGGCGTGCCGTCCTGCGCCAGCGCCTGGACCGTCGGGCGGACGATCGTGTCGATCGCCTGCGCCTCGAGTTCGGGGGTCAGCACGCTGGCCGGGCTGTACGCGCCCATCCCGCCGGTGTTGGGGCCGGTGTCGCCGTCGAACGCGCGCTTGTGGTCCTGCGCGCTGCCGAACGCGACGAAATGCTTGCCGTCGGTCAGCGCAAACAGGCTGACCTCCTCGCCGGTCATGAATTCCTCGATGACAACCGCCGCGCCCTTTTTACCGAAGCGGCCGCTGAAGATGTCCTCGATCGCGGCTGTCGCCTCTGCCTCGGTCTCGGCGATTGTCACGCCCTTGCCCGCGGCGAGTCCGTCGGCCTTGATCACCACCGGCAGGTCGAACGCCTTCAATGCGCGCAATGCGCTGCCCAGCGCACGGGCATGGCGGAATTTCGCGGTCGGGATGCCGACGCGCTCGCACAGTTTTTTCGTAAACGCCTTCGAGCCTTCGAGGCGCGCGGCCTTCTTGTCGGGGCCGAAGACCGCGATCCCGACCGCGCGCAGGTTGTCGGCGAGGCCGTCGACCAGCGGCGCCTCGGGCCCGACGACGACGAGCTCGATCGAGTTGCGAAAACAGAAATCGACGATCCCGCGATGGTCCTCGAGCTTGAGCGGCGCGATCGTCGCGATGGCGGCAATCCCGGGGTTGCCTGGCGCGGCATAGAGGGTATCGAGAGCGGAAGATTGCACCAGCTTCCACGCCAGCGCATGTTCGCGCCCACCGGAACCGAGCAGAAGGACGTTCATGGATCAGGCCCCCGATCAGGATGACAATAACGGCAACGCGCCGTTTTCGGCGTCTGGTCGGCTGGTAGCGCAGGACCGCGCGGGGGACAATGCGCCGCCGCTCAGCGTCAGCGAAATCTCTGGCGCCTTGAAGCGCGCGGTCGAGGAACGCTTTGGCCATGTCCGCGTCCGTGGCGAGATATCGGGCTTCAAGCGCGCCGGCTCGGGCCATGTCTATATGAGCCTCAAGGACGACAGTGCTGTGATCGACGCGGTCATGTGGAAGGGCTCGGCCGGCCGCCTCGCCTTCGCGCCGCAGGACGGTGTCGAGGTGATCGCGACGGGGCGGCTGACGACCTATCCGGGCCGATCGAAATACCAGATCGTGATCGATTCGCTCGAACTGGCGGGCGAGGGCGCGTTGATGGCGCTGTTCGAGAAGCTCAAGGCCAGGCTCGCCGGCGAAGGCCTGTTCGCGCCCGACCGCAAGCAGCGACTGCCCTTCCTCCCGCGCACGATCGGCGTCGTCACCTCGCCGACCGGCGCGGTCATCCGCGATATCCTCCACCGGCTCGCCGATCGCTGCCCGACGCACGTCCTCGTCTGGCCGGTCCGCGTCCAGGGCGACGGCGCGGCAGCCGAGATCGCCGCGGCGGTGCGTGGCTTCGATGCCATCGAACCCGGCGGCGCGATCGCGCGGCCCGATCTCGTCATCGTCGCGCGGGGCGGCGGCTCGATCGAGGACCTGTGGGCATTCAACGAAGAGGTCGTCGTGCGCGCCATCGCCGACTGCCGCATTCCGACAATCTCTGCGGTCGGGCACGAAACCGACACCAGCCTTGCCGACTATGCCGCCGACGCGCGCGCGCCGACCCCGACGGCTGCGGCCGAAATGGCGGTGCCGGTTCGCGCCGAATGGCTCGGCACCGTGCGCGAGCTCGGCCTGCGCGCGCAGCGTGGCCTCGTCCGCCAGCTTGAACGCGCGGGCGAACGACTGCGTGCGCTCGCCCGCGTCATCCCCAGCCTCGATCGCCTCGTCGCGCCGCAGCGCCAGCGGCTCGACGACCAGGGCGAACGCCTCGCCCGCGCGCTCGGCCAGCGGCTGCTGCTCGCACGCCAGGTTTATGCGCGCTCGGGTGATCGTCTCGCGCCCGTCCTGCTCGACCGCCTGCTGCGCCGCGACCGCGACCGTCTCGCGAGCGGTGCGCGCGTCCTCGCCTCGCTCAATCCGCGCGCGATCCTCTCGCGCGGCTATGCAATGGTCACCGATGCAGCGGGCAAGGTTGTCGCCAGCGCGGCGCGCGCCCGCGCCGCTGGCGCACTGACGCTCCAGTTCGACGACGGATCGGTCGCTGCGCACACCGGCGAGGGCGATCCGCCTCGCGCCGCACCCGCCCGCGCGCCGCGCGCCGCCAAGCCTGCGCCCAAGGGGCAGGTCGACCTGTTCGATTAGGGCGACGAGGAGGCGCGGCAGCGTTTGCATGGCGCGCGCGCATCTGCGATAAACGCTGCAGAACGACCCTGAAACTGGACAGACACCGATGTTGATGAGCAACCGGGGCCGCGTTGCGCGGCTTCATTATATGGGCAGCCACTATCGCGTCCTGACCGCGGGCGACCACGTCCTGTGCGCCGCAACGGGCGAGCCGATCCCGCTCGACGAACTCAAATACTGGTCGGTCGCGCGGCAGGAACCCTATGCCACCGCGCGCGCATCGGTCGAGGCCGAGCTCGCCGCGCAGCGCGCGTGAACGCCCTGCCAAGATCTGCCACTGTCACGGCGCGCATCGTTGCCGGGTTCGCGACGCTGCTGCTGACGACGACCTGCACCGTCGTGCCCAGGCCGGCAGCCGAAGCGCCGCCGCCGGTGGCGGTTTCCCGACCGACACCCGCCATCCCCATCATCCAGCCGCCCGCCCGCCCGTGGACCATTGCCTCGGCGAGTGAGCAGGGCGCGGTGCTGCGCGGCGTCGCGCCGTCGGGCACCGTCGCGCTCAGCCTTGAAGGCAACGCAGTGCCGATCGCCGACGACGGCGCGTTCATCATCGCGTTCGATCGTGACGCTCCGTCCTCCGAAACGCTCACTGCGACCTTCGCCGACGGTCATAGCGACAGCCGCACGATCGCGATTGCGCCGGGCCGCTGGGATATCCAGAATATCGACGCGTCGCTGACCGGCGGCGTATCGAGCGCCGAGTTCCAGCGCCGCCGCGCACCCGAGCTTGCGCGGATCAATGCCGCGCGCGCGCAGGCCAACGCCGTCGACGGCTGGCGGCAGGCCTTCATCTGGCCAACCGACGGCCGCATCACCGGCGTGTTCGGTTCACAACGGATCTATCGCGGCACCCCGGCCAGCTATCACAGCGGCGTCGATATGGCGGGCGCCACCGGCACGGTGTTTCGCGCGCCCGCCGACGGCGTCGTCATCCTCGCCGCCGACGAACCCTTCACGCTCGAAGGCCGCCTGCTGATGATCGACCACGGCCACGGCCTCAACAGCGCCTTCCTCCATTGCTCGAAGCTCTACGTGACCGAGGGGCAACAGGTCCGCCAGGGGCAGCCGCTAGGTGAAATCGGCTCGACCGGCCGCGCCACCGGTCCGCACCTCCACTGGAGCATGAAGCTCGCCGGCGCCCGAATCGACCCGCGCAAGCTTGCCCGCCCCGCGCGATAGGCGGCTTGCCGTACCGTAAGGCTCCGTTCGCGCGGCTCACGCGGCAAGGCGATTTGGGCTGCCCCACCCTCGCCGAACCAATTTGCCTAATGGATTCAATGGAAACGGCAGATGCCTGCACCCTAGGCGAAGCGTGACAATTTTGAGACAGTACCGAAAGAAATAGGTTTCCGGCCCCCGGCTCCATTTACGCCACTGGGATAAATTGGCAGATAGCGCGGTAATTCACATGGCTTGGTGTGATCCGCATTTACCCAATTGAATTCTAGCAAGGGGATGAACATGAATACCATTACGCAACGCAAGGCGGCCTTTAAGGCGGGCTCGGCGCTCCAGGCGCTCTCGCTCCTCGGTGCCGGCATCTTCGCCGCAACCGCATTTGCCGCCCCCGCCATGGCGCAGGATACGCAGGACGCCAGCGTCGGACCGATCGAAAGCCAGGACGCTTCCACGACGGACGCATCGGGTTCCGCTTCGACGGGCCAGGGTATCGTTGTTACCGGTTCGCGCATCCGCCAGCCCAATCTCGAATCGGCCAGCCCGATCACGGTGATCAGCAGCGAAGAGTTCGCTCAGACGGGCACGACGCGCGTTGAGGATCTCGTCAACTCGCTGCCTCAGGTTTTCGCCGGCCAGGGTTCGAATATCTCGAACGGCGCCAGCGGTACCGCGACGCTCAACCTTCGCGGCCTCGGTTCGGAGCGCACTCTGGTGCTCGTCAACGGCCGTCGTCTCGTCCCGGGTGACCCGAGCACGTCGGCTGCCGACATCAACGTCATTCCCGCCGCGCTGATCAAGCGCGTCGACGTTCTGACTGGCGGCGCATCGTCGGTTTACGGTGCCGATGCCGTTGCCGGCGTCGTCAACTTCGTGATGGACACGACCTTTGAAGGCTTCAAGCTCGACACGCAGTATTCGGTCTACAGCCACAACAACCGCAACACCAAGCAGATCACCGATCCGCTCGACCAGCGCGGCTTTGGCTATCCGCGTGGTCTGTCGACCAATGGCGGCACCTTCGACGCCACGCTCGCATTCGGCGCTGGTTTCGATGACGGTCGTGGCCATGCCACCGCCTATGTCGGCTATCGTAAGATCAATCCGGTCAACCAGGCCACTCGTGACTATTCGTCTTGCGCGCTCTCGGCTCGCACTGCGGCCCAGGTTACCGCGAACGGTCAGCTTTACACCTGCGGTGGCTCGGCAACGTCGCCCCAGGGCACGCTGTTCGCTTACGACAGCAACGATCCACGCACGGCGACCTTCACTTCGCTGACCTATCAGTTCGGCCCCAACCGCACGCTGGCGCCAGGCTTCACTCCGTTCAACTACGCGCCGACGAACTATTTCCAGCGTCCTGACGAGCGTTACACGGCCGGCGTCTTCGCCGACTACGAAATCTCGCCTGCGCTCCATCCCTATATGGAGTTCATGTTCATGGACGACCGCACGGTCGCCCAGATCGCTCCATCGGGGGACTTCGGCAACACGCTTTCGCTGAACTGCGACAACCCGCTGCTTGGCGCGAGCCAGCTTGCAACGATCTGCGATAACGAGAACCTTCTCGTCAGCCCTGCGCCGGGTGATGCCTTCACCGTCGTCGGCAATGTGGCCGCCGAAAATGCTGCGCGCATCGCACGTGGCCAGGGTGAGCCGCTTCTCCCAACGACGGCGTTCAACTTCATCGATCCGTCGACGGGCACCACCTACAACCGTGGCTTCGCTCAGATCCTGCGCCGCAACGTCGAAGGCGGCTCGCGTCGCGACGATTTGCAGCACACGAGCTATCGTGCGGTGCTTGGTACCAAGGGTGAGCTGGGCTCGGCATGGTCGTACGACGCCTATTATCAGTATGGTCGTACCAACTTCGCTGAAACCTACAGCAATGACTTCTCGGTCACGCGTCTCAACCGCGCGCTCGACGTTGTCACCGGACCCGGCGGTGCGCCCGTTTGCCGTTCGACGCTCGACGGTACTGACCCGAACTGCGTGCCTTGGGATATCTTCTCGCCCGGCACGGTGCAGCCTTCGCAGGCCTCGATTGCCTACCTGCAGACCCCTGGTCTTCAGCGCGGTATCGTGAGTGAGCAGGTCGCATCGGCTTATGTTGCCGGTTCGCTCGGCGAATATGGCATCCAGTCGCCTTGGGCCGACGAAGGTGTCAGCATCGTTCTCGGCGGCGAATATCGCAACGAACGTCTTGAGTTCTATGCCGATACCGCGTTCCAGACGGGCGATCTCGCCGGTCAGGGCGCGCCGACGCTTCCTGTTGCCGGTTCGTTCAACGTGAAGGAATTCTTCACCGAAATCAGCATTCCGATCGCACATGACAGCTGGGTTTACGATCTCTCGCTGACCGGCGGTTATCGTTATTCGGATTACAGCACGGGTGCGAAGACCGATACGTACAAGATCGAAGGCGAGTTCGCTCCGATCCGCGACATTCGTTTCCGCGGTGGTTACAACCGGGCCGTTCGTGCACCGACCGTCCAGGATCTGTTCGCACCGCAGCGCGTCGCGCTTGACGGTTCGACCGATCCCTGCTCGGGCGCTGCCATCGCGGCTTCGGACGTTGGCTGCTTGGCGCAGGGCCTGACCGTTGGTCAGGTGGTCGCACCTAACCCGGCTGCTCAGTATAACGGGCTGATCGGTGGTAACCCCAACCTGGTGCCCGAAGTTGCCGACACTTACACGGCAGGCGTGGTGCTCACCCCGACCTTCCTGCCCGGCTTCTCGGCGAGTGTTGATTATTTCAACATCAAGGTTAAGGGCGCGATCCAGGGCATTGGTGCCGACACGATCCTGCAGAATTGCAACCGTACGACGGCTGATCCGTTCTTCTGCGGCCTGATTACGCGTGACGGTTCGGGTTCGCTGTGGCGGACTTCGAACGGCTACGTGAACGATCTGTCGCAGAACATCGGTCGCCTTGAAACGGCCGGTATCGACATCAATGCGGCTTACAGCCGTCAGATTGGTGGCGCGGGTCGTCTGGGCCTCAGCTTCGTCGGGACCTACCTCGACAAGTTGGTGACCAACCCGGGTGTTGGTCCGGACATCGAGTGCGTTGGTAAGGCCGGCAACGTCTGTGGCACGCCGAACCCGAAATGGCGCCACCAGGCCCGTGTCAGCTTCGACATGCCCAACGGCTTCGGTACGTCGCTGCGCTGGCGTTATTTCGACCCCGTCGATCTCGACGGTGGCCGTCCGGGCGCTTCGCACTTCGACGCGGTCAGCTACTTCGATCTGGCTTTGACGATGGCGGTTGGCGATCACTACAAGTTCCGTCTCGGCGCGAACAACCTGCTCGACAAGTCGCCGCCGGTCACTGGCGGTCAGGCTTGCCCCGCCGGCTTCTGTAACGGCAACGTCTTCGCGCAGGTCTATGACGCGCTCGGCCGTTACATCTACGCCGGTGTCACGCTCGAATTCTAAGCGTCGACATGATGAACTTGAGAATGGCGGGCCGTTTCGGCCCGCCATTTTCATTTGTGCCGACCAACCAGCCGTCGGAATTCCCTGATAGCGTTGTCATACCGTGACCCACGAGGAAGCCCAGGCTGCCCTAAGTGGTTTATCGCTCGACGATCCGGCGACATTGTTTCGGGTCGGTATCGGTTTGCTCAACGCCGATCGTCCTGAGGAACTGCTTGAGACCGCGAGAGCGGCCGCATTGCGCCACCGCGACAACCCCAGGCTTCAACAACTGCTTGGCCTCGCCGCGCGTGCCACCGGGAACAGCAGGCTGGCGCTCGATGCCTTTGATCGCGCGGCACGACTTGCGCCGGCCGATCCGCTGATTGCCCACAGCCATGCCCGCGCAGCGCTCGAAGCGGGGGAGCCGGCAACGGCCTTGTTCGATCGTGCGGCACGGTTATCGCCGCAGGACGCGTCGGTTGTTCTGGGGCGTATTGCCGCCATCGCGGCCGCCCATTCGGTCGATGCAGCGATCGATGTGCTGGCCCCGATCGTCGGGAAGAATGCGCTGTGGTTCGAGGGTCATCGCACGCTGGCTCGGCTGAAGGGTCAACAAGGCCTCGATCCTGCTGAAAGCGTCATCCAAGCGCTATCGCAGCATCCGGACCAAATAGATTTGCACCGCGAACTCATCGCAATCCGGCTTGAGGCGCGCGACCTCGACGGGGCCGACAACGCAGCAAGCATCGCATTCGATCAGTTTGGGGACCAGCCTTGGCTCGCCGAATTGTGTGCGCACATTGCTTCCGAACGCGGCGCATTCGACCAGGCCGACAAGCTTTTTATGGCATTGGGCCCGGGCCGTTCTCTTGGTCTGGTGGCGCAGCGCGCGCGTCATCTGATCCGGGCCAATCGGCCCGAACGCGCAATCGAATTGATCGAACCATGGATTGAAAACGACGACGACCGGCTGCTTTGGCCCTATCTGGCGCTGGCCTGGCGGATGACAGGCGACCATCGCTGGACCTGGCTTGCCGGCGATGAGCGACTGATCGGCGTTTACGACCTGGGCGATCAGGTGGGCGATCTAGCTGTGTTGGCGGATCACCTCCGCGGGCTGCATAACGCCAAGGGCGCTCCACTTGATCAGTCGGTCCGTGGTGGGACGCAGACCGACGGAAATCTCCTCCTGCGCGACGAGGCCCCGATCACGGGTCTGCGTTCAAGGATCCTCGAAGCGGTCGCGGATTATATCGCGCAACTGCCGCCACCCGAGAGCGGCCATCCCTTCCTGATCGCGACGCGTTCGCCGGTGCGCATCGCCGGATCGTGGTCTGTTCGGCTGGTCGATGACGGGTTTCACGCAGATCACATCCACAGCCAGGGCTGGATCAGTTCGGCCTTTTATGTCTCGCTGCCTGGCGGGCATGATTCGGCGCAATGCCAGGGCAGTGAAGAGGGTTGGCTCAGTCTTGGTGAAGCGCGGGACCTCGTGCCCGAACTTGCCCCGGTTCGCCTGGTCGAGCCCAAACCCGGTCGGTTGGTGCTATTTCCATCGATCATGTGGCATGGTACGCGCCCATTTCCTGCGGGCGAGCGGCTGACCGTCGCGTTCGATATCGCCCGTCCCCAGCAAGGTTGAATTCATGGCTTCACGTCCCGTTTCTCCGAAGGTTCCGCCTCCGGCACTACTCAAAGCGCTGCATACGATGCGTGCGGGTGACATGGAATCTGTCCTCGACATCGTCGATTCGGCTCTGCCCGACGCGGCCGATCGCGCGCCGTACCTGGCACTTGCCGGACAGGCCGCCTTGCGCCTCAATCGGGCCGACCGGGCCATCGGTTATCTTGTCGACTTGCTCGCTTTGCATCCTGACGATCGCGCGACCAAAGCCAACCTGGCGAATGCCCTGCTCGGTGTCGGGGATTTTGCCAGGGCGCTCGAAATTGTCGCGGGCGCTCCCGAAGCGTCGCTCGCGCGTATCGAAGCCTATATCCATCAGCATCAGGATCGGCTCGATGAAGCTGTTCCGGCCTATCGGCGTGCGATTGCCGCCGATGCGAATGACCTCGCGAGCTGGAACAACCTCGGCAACGTGTTGGCCCAGCTCGGCGAAGTCGATGACGCAATTCGCGCCTTCGAGCGCGCGATCACTTTGGCACCCGCAGATATTCCGATTTACCTGAATCTCGCCGACTTGTTGATGCGGTCGGATCTGCAGGAGGCGCGTCTCAGGACGCTCAAGGACGCTCAAAGCGTTGCTCCCGAAAACCCACAGGTCCTGACCGAACTCGGGCTCGCCTATGCGGCAAATGACGATCTCGAGAACGCTATCGCGACGCTTCGCGAGGCGATTGACCGGTCGCCCGATTTTGGTGCCGCTCAGCTCGAACTGGGCCTCATCTTCGAAACGCTCAATCGTGTCGACGACCTCGCCGCGCTGGTTGAGCAGAGCAATACAAAGGATGCCCCTCCCGAGCTGTCGTTCCTCCTCGCATGGCAGGCGCGCCGCGAGGGGCGCTTCGACGATGCCGCGGCGCTCGCGGAGGCGATTCCCGAAACGATCCTGCCGTTGCGCCGTTATCACCTGATCGGTGGCATCGCCGACCGGCGCGGCGATGCGGCGACCGCCTTCCCCGCCTTCGAGCAGATGAATCGAGAGGCCGTGGCGCTATCGCCGCCGCTTGCGGGGCCCAGTTTTCGTAGCAAGGTCGAGGCCGATTTGGCGGTCTGGACCAATGAATGGGCGGGCGGCTGGGTCAATGTCGAATCCGCCGACGAGTTTCGTGATCCGATCTTCCTCGTCGGTTTCCCGCGTTCGGGCACGACATTGCTCGATACCATGTTGATGGGCCTGCCGACCCTGTCGGTGCTCGAAGAACGGCCGATGGTCGCGCGCACACTCGCGCTCCTTGGCGACGACGCATTGCCGACGCTGACGCCCGATCGGATCGGCGAATTGCGCGCGGCCTATTTCGAATATGCCCGCGAATATGGCTGGGCGGATGATCGTTGGCTGGTCGACAAACATCCGCTCAACATGGCGCGCGTCCCGTTCATCCAGCGACTGTTTCCCAAGGCGCGCTTCATCCTTGCCGAGCGGCATCCCTATGACGTCGTATTGAGCTGCTTCATGGCGAACTTCCAGCTCAACGTGGCGATGCGCAGCTTCACCTCGCTCGATGAGGCCGCAAAGACGTACGATGCAGTGTTCTCTGCGTGGCATCGCGCTCAGACGCTTTTACCCTTCCAATCGCACGCGGTTCGCTATGAACGCCTCGTCGTCGACTCGGCCGCCGAGCTCACTCCGCTGGTCGAATGGCTTGGCGAAGAATGGCATGACGATCTGCTCGATCATCAGCAGACCGCCAGCGCGCGCGGCCGCGTACGAACCGCCAGTTACTCTCAGATCGGTGAAAAGCTCTACACCCATGCGAGCGATCGCTGGCGTCGCTACAGTGACCATCTGGCGCCGGTGATGCCGATCCTGCGCCCCTGGGCCGAGCGTATGGGATATGAGACCGAGTAACAGCCCGGGGGGTAACGGTGAATAACCCCCCGGGGTAGTCGAAAGTCCTGGCGGCTCTAGTTCGACTTCGACCTCTGGTTTTGGATGCGCTCGGTTGCCTGTCGCTCATCGGCGTGGATCCGCTCCCATTCGGCTGCGGTCGCGCACACGCGCTTCTTGGCCAATCGGGTGCCGACCACTTCCTGCCGGCGACAGATCACCCGATCGGGATTATCGCCCTGTTGAGTGGCATCGGGGCTGGCGCGGCTGCTGTCGTCGTTGTCACGTGGAGCGTCGCCCGGGTTCGGTTGCGTGGACGCCTGAGCCGGGGAAACTTGTTCATTTGCCAAGGCTGGTTGTGTGAGAGTTATCGCCACCGCGGCCATCAATAATGCTTTCATGACTGTATTCCTTGTCTAATTGGCCAAGCCAGAACTGGCACTTCGCACGCCAATGGTCAATTGGTCGCAGCGTGCTATGCCTACTCTCCGTCGAAGGTGAACTTGCCGTTCTGCACCTGCTCGGTCGATTGTTGGTGTTCTGCGCGCATCCGGGCCCATTCGGCTGCTGTCGCGCAAACCCGCTTCTGGTGCAGTCGCGTTCCAAGCACTTCCTGCTTGCGGCAGATCTTGCGATTGGGATCCTTGGTGTCGCCTGCAGCATTGGGGTTGGCGCTGGCGCTGGCGAGGTCATCGTCGCCTGCCTGGGCATCGCCCTGTACACCGCTATCCTGCTGTGCCTGAGCGGCGTCGGCTTGCGTTTGGACAGGGGCGGCCTGTTCCACCGCCCAAGCCGGATTTGCCAGAGTAACCGCGACGGCCGCTATCAAAAAAGCTTTCATGGCTGTTTTCCTTGCCTAATTGGCCTGAACACAGTGTCACCAGAAGCGCAAAAAGTCAATTTGCCGGACCGCCAGGACCATAAGCACGGACCCGCTCAGCTGACCTTAAGCTCAAGCGCCCCGTCGCCCTCGTCGACCTTGATCGTCGATCCGTCGGGAACTTCGCCGCGCAGGATCATGTCGGCGAGCGGGTCCTGGACGTATTTCTGCACTGCGCGCTTGAGCGGCCTTGCACCGTAAACGGGATCGTAGCCGACGCGACCGAGCCAGGCGCGTGCCGCCTCGGTCAGGTCGAGCGTCACCTTGCGATCGGCGAGCAGTTTCTGCACCCGTCCGACCTGGATATCGACGATCCCCGCCATGTGCTCCTGCGCGAGGCGGTGGAACAGGATGATCTCGTCGAGCCGGTTGAGGAATTCGGGCCGGAAATGTGCGCGCACGACCTCCATCACCTGCGGTTCGACGCTTTCGACGTCCTCGCCGTCCTTGAGGCCGGTGAGATACTGGCTGCCGAGGTTGCTGGTGAGGATGATCAGCGTGTTCGAGAAATCGACCGTGCGGCCCTGGCCGTCGGTCAGCCGGCCGTCATCGAGCACCTGGAGCAGGATGTTGAAGACGTCGCCGTGCGCTTTTTCGACCTCGTCGAACAATACGACCTGGTACGGGCGGCGCCGTACCGCCTCGGTCAGCACGCCGCCTTCTTCATAGCCGACATAGCCCGGAGGCGCGCCGATCAGGCGCGCGACCGCGTGCTTTTCCATGAACTCGCTCATGTCGATGCGGACCATCGCGCTGTCGTCGTCGAACAGGAATCCCGCGAGCGCCTTGGTCAGCTCGGTCTTGCCGACGCCGGTGGGGCCGAGCATCAGGAAGCTGCCCAAGGGCCGGTTGGGATCCTGCAATCCGGCGCGTGACCGCCGCACTGCGGTCGCGACTGCCTTGACCGCCTCGGCCTGGCCGATCACGCGCTTGCCGATCGCGGCTTCCATGCCGAGCAGCTTCTCGCGCTCGCCCTCCATCATCCGGTCGACCGGGATACCGGTCCAGCGCGACACGACGCCGGCGATGTCGTCGGCGGTGACCTCTTCGCGCAGCATCGCGCCTTCGGAAGCAACGCCCGCATCGGCGAGCTTGCGCTCGAGCTCGGGGATCGTGCCGTAGGACAGCTCGCCGGCCTTGGCGAGGTCGCCGCCGCGCTGCGCCTGATCGAGCTCGATGCGCGCAGCGTCGAGCTGTTCCTTCAGTCGCGATTCGGCGTGGATCTTGTCCTTTTCGCCCTTCCAGCGCGCCGTCAGTTCGCTCGACTGCTGCTCGAGATTGGCGAGCTCGTCCTCGAGGCTGGCGAGCCGGTCCTGCGACGGCTTGTCGGTTTCCTTCTTCAGTGCCTCGCGCTCGATCTTCAATTGGATGATCCGCCGGTCGAGCGCCTCAATCTCTTCGGGCTTCGATTCGACCTCCATGCGGATGCGGCTGGCCGCCTCGTCCATCAGGTCGATTGCCTTGTCGGGCAGGAAGCGGTCGGAAATGTACCGGTGCGACAGCGTCGCCGCGCTGACCAGCGCGCCGTCGGTGATGCGGATGCCGTGGTGCAGCTCGTATTTTTCCTTGAGCCCGCGCAGGATGCTGATCGTGTCCTCGACCGTCGGTTCGCCGATGAAGACGGGCTGGAAACGCCGCTGGAGGGCAGGGTCCTTCTCGACATGCTTGCGATATTCGTCGAGCGTGGTCGCGCCGATGCAGTGCAGGTCGCCGCGCGCGAGCGCCGGCTTCAAGAGGTTCGACGCGTCCATCGACCCTTCGGACTTGCCCGCCCCGATCAGCGTGTGCATCTCGTCGATGAACAGGACGATCTGGCCGTCGGCGCCCTTGACCTCGTCGAGCACGCCTTTCAACCGCTCCTCGAACTCGCCGCGATATTTGGCCCCCGCAATCAGCGAGCCCATGTCGAGCGCCATCAGCGTGCGGTCTTTGAGCGTATCGGGCACGTCACCGTTGACGATGCGCAGCGCGAGGCCTTCGGCGATCGCGGTCTTGCCGACACCGGGTTCGCCGATCAGCACGGGGTTGTTCTTGGTCCGCCGGGCCAGGATCTGGATCGTCCGGCGGATTTCCTCGTCGCGCCCGATGACGGGGTCGAGCTCACCGTCGCGCGCCGCCTGCGTCAGGTCGCGGGCGAATTTCTTGAGCGCATCGTACCGGTCCTCGGCGCTCGCGGTGTCGGCGGTGCGGCCGCCGCGCAGCTCGTTGATTGCGCTGTTGAGTGCCTCGGGGGTCAGCCTGGCGTCGGCCAGCGCCTTGCCCGCGGTCGTCGTCTTGGCGAGTGTCAGCGCGAGCAGCAGCCGTTCGACCGTGACATAGCTGTCGCCCGCCTTGTCGGCGACCTGTTCGGCCTGGTCGAGGACGCGCACCGTGTCGTTGTCGAGCCCCGGCGTCTGCTGCGCGCCCGATCCCGATACTGCGGGCACCTTGGCGAGCGCCGCGTCGACCGCGGTCACCGCGACCTTCGGATCACCGCCGGCACGCGCGATCAGCCCGGCGGCCATGCCCTCATTGTCCTCGAGCAGCGCCTTCAACAGGTGCTCGGGCGAAATCCGCTGGTGGTTCATGCGGATCGCAACCGTCTGGGCTGATTGCAGAAAACCCTTGGCGCGGTCGGTAAATTTTTCGAGATTCATGGATTGTCCCCGGAGATCTTGATCCACTTGAAGATAATGCGGCAAAAACCGCGCGCAAGACCTGTCATAGCATTGCAATACAGCCGCGTGACGATATGGTCGCTGGCAAGACACGGAACCGTCCGAGTTCCGCACGATGTTTATCTTCAGGAGAATGAATGCCATGCTGACCCGTTCGTCCCGTCTTGCCCGTATCCTGCTGGCCGCATCGCCCGCCGCGCTGATCGCCGGCTGCGCCACGATGCCCGCCGCCGACATGGCGGCAACGCCCGCCGCGCCCGCTGCGCCGGCCGCGTTCGAACCCGCCCCGGTCAGCACGCTCGTCGATGCGGTCAATATTCCATACGAGAAGTTCACCCTGTCCAACGGTCTCACCGTCCTCGTCCACGAGGATCGCAAGGCGCCCGTCGTCGCGGTGTCGGTGTGGTACAATGTCGGCTCGAAGGACGAACCCAAGGGCAAGACGGGCTTTGCCCATCTGTTCGAGCATCTGATGTTCAACGGCAGCGAGAATTCGCCGGGCGATTTCTTCGAACCGCTGCAGCAGGTCGGCGCGACCGATTTCAACGGCACGACCAACGTCGACCGGACGAACTATTTCGAAACCGTCCCGACCGGCGCGCTCGAACGCGCGCTGATGCTCGAAAGCGATCGCATGGGCCATCTGCTCGGCGCGGTGACGCAGGAGAAGCTCGATAACCAGCGCGGCGTCGTCCAGAACGAAAAGCGCCAGGGCGACAACCAGCCCTACGGGCTGTTGCGCTACGAAGTGCAGGAAAACCTCTTTCCTGCGGGCCACCCCTATCATCACTCGACGATCGGCTCGATGGCCGACCTCAACGCCGCCAGCCTCGACGACGTCAAGAACTGGTTCCGCGCGAACTACGGTCCCAACAATTCGGTCCTCGTCCTTGCCGGCGATATCGATACCGCGACCGCGCGCACCCTCGTCACCAAGTGGTTCGGCGACATTCCGCGCGGACCCACGGTCACCCATCCCGACGCGCCGGTAACGCCGCTCGCCGCGCCGATCGACAAGACGGTCACCGACCAGATCGCGACGACGCGGCTCTATCGCATGTGGCCGATCCCCGGCTTCACCTCGACCGAATCGATTCCGCTGCAGCTCGCCGCGTCGGTTCTCGGTGGCCTGTCGAGTTCGCGGCTCGACAACGCGCTCGTGCGCAAGGACCCGGTCGCGGTGTCGGTTTCGACCTCGACCTGGGATTTCATGGAAGGCGGCGCGTTCATCGTCCAGGCCGACGTCAAGCCGGGCGAGGATGCCGCGGTCGTCGCACAGAAGCTCGATGCGCAGATCGCCGACTATCTCGCCACCGGCCCCTCGGCCGATGAACTCCAGCGTGCCAAGACCTCGATGGTGTCGGGCATCATCGGCGGGCTCGAATCGGTCGGCGGCTTCGGCGGCAAGGCGGTCGCGCTGGCCGAAGGCGAACTCTATTCGGACAATCCCGATTACTACAAGGTCCAGCTCGACCAGATGGCCGCCGCGACACCCGAACAGGTGACCGAAACGATGCGCAAATGGCTGACCAAGCCGCGCTTCACGCTTGTCATGAAACCCGGCGAACGGACCGAGGGCGGCGAAAATCGCGGCGGGGCGGCAATCGGCAACTATCTCGACCAGGCCGAGGTCGCGCCCGCACCGCTCGATTATTATTGCGATCCCAAGACCTGCGATGCTGCCGCGCTGACGCTGTCGTATGATGGTGATCGCTCGAAACTTCCCTCGGTCGGCCAGCTGCAGGAACTCGACTTCCCCGATATCGAGCGCGCCAGGCTCGCCAACGGCATGGAGATCTATTTCGCGCGCCGCACGACGGTGCCCAAGGTTACCGTTCGCGTCGCCTTCGATGCGGGCTATGCCGCCGATCCAAAGTCGGCGCTCGGCACCCAGTCGCTGATGCTCGGGATGATGGACGAGGGCACCAGGAACCTCGATTCGATCGCGCTCGCCGAGGCGCAGGAACGGCTTGGCGCGAACATCAACGGGTTCGCCGATGCCGACTGGACCTCGTTCCAGCTGTCGGCCCTCGCGCCCAACCTTGCCCCCTCGCTCGCCTTGCTGGCCGATTACGTCCGCAACCCGGCGTTCGACGCCAAGGTGATGGAGCGCGTTCGCGCGCAGCAGCTCAACCGGCTCAATGCCGAACTGAAGAATCCGCAGGGGATCGCCGCGCGCGCGCTCGCGCCACTGCTCTACGGTCCCGACCATCCCTATGGCATCCCGCCCTCGGGTCTTGGCAATGCAAGCGCGGTCGCCGCGCTCACCCCCGCCGATCTTGCCGCCTTCCACGATGCCTGGCTGCGTCCCGACGATGCCAGGATCTTCGTCGTCGGCGACACCACGCTCGCCGAAGTTACCGCCTTGCTCAATCGCAGCTTCGGCAACTGGACGGCGACCGGCGCGGCACATCCGGTCAAGAACTTCGCGGTCGCCACGCCCGAGCCGCAACCGCGTATCGTCCTCATCGACCGGCCCAATTCGCCGCAGTCGATCATTACGGCGGGTCGCGTGCTCGATCTCAAGGGGGCTGACGATCTCGTCCCGCTGATGGCCGCGAACGAGGTGTTCGGCGGATCCTTCCTGTCGCGGATCAACATGAACCTGCGCGAGACAAAGGGCTGGTCATACGGCGTGCGCAGCGGTGTCCAGGGCGTCGTCGACCGCACCGCCTTCACCATTTCGGCCCCGGTCCAGGCCGATCGCACCGGCGATTCGATCCGCGAGCTGCGCAAGGAGCTGACCGGCTATACGAGCGACAAGGGGATCACCGCCGACGAGCTTGAACGCACGATCAACGGCAATGTCCGCGAGCTCCCGGGCCAGTTCGAAACCTCGGGCGCGGTGCTCGGCGGGATGGTCAACATCGTCAAATACGGCCGGCCCGACAATTTCTACGAAACGCTCGCCGCCCGCTATCGCACGATGACTGCGGCGGGCCTCGACGCGGTCGCGCGCAAGGAATTCCTCGACAACGAGCTCGTCTTCGTCGTCGTCGGCGATGCCAAGGTCGTGCGGCCACAGCTTGACGGCCTCGGCCTGACGGTGGAAGAAGCGACCGCGAAATAACTGACACCGCTGTTAAGGAGAATATCATCATGTCGCTCGATGGAAGCTACGACTGCCTGACCAAGACGCCGATGGGCGATCAGAAATCGGTCTTCACCGTGAAGACCGACGGCGATTCGTTCACCGGCAGCAATGTCGGCGCGATGGGTTCGCTCGACGTTGTCGACGGCAAGGTCGACGGCAACACGCTGACCTGGAAAATGAACATGGTCGTGCCGATGCCGATGACGCTCGATTGCACCGCGACGATCGACGGCGACACGCTGACCGGCACGATCAACGCCGGCGCCTTCGGTCAGATGCCGATGACGGGCACGCGCCAGGGCTGAGCCCCAGGCAAGCTCGAACACAGGGCCCAGGCAAACAAAAAGGGCCGTCCCTCGCGGGGCGGCCCTTTTTCGTGTCTGGCGATGAGGCCGTTAGTTGACCGTGACGGTCACCGCACGGCGGTTCTGCGCCCAGGCGCTCTCGTTCGATCCCAGCGCGACGGGGCGTTCCTTGCCGTACGACACGGTCGAGATACGCGACGGGTCGACGCCGAGCGAGGCGAGGTAGTTCTTGGCCGAATTGGCGCGCCGTTCGCCGAGCGCGATATTGTAATCGCGCGTGCCGCGCTCGTCGGTATGGCCTTCGAGCGTGACGCGAACGTTGGGATACTGGCGCAGCCACTCGGCCTGGCTCATCAGCACCGCGCGGTCTTCGCCGTCGATGTCATAGCGATCGGTGTCGAAATAGACGGTGTCGCTGCTCACGCGGGCGAGGAAGTCGGCCTGGCTGCCGGGAACGACTGCACCTGACATGTTGTCATAACCGCTATTGTCCGCGCTGGTATCGACCGGCGTTGGGGGAAGGACTTCGGGCGCCTTCTTGGCGCAGCCCGCGAGCGCCAGGCTGGCGGTCGCGACGCTGAGGAATAGGCTATTACGGATCATGATCGGCTCCTTGTTGGATGACTCTCGTTACGCTCTCGCAACGGATGCTTAAAGCTCTCGACTGCTGTCTCAACGCTGAACAGGGCCATCTGGTTGCGCGCCGGCTTGCTCACGGCAGTACCGGGCCCCAGCTGGGGTCCGACCCGTCGACGCCGCCCGGCGTCGGCAGGCGCCGTTCGTTGACCCCGGTCAGGTCGACCTGCCACAGCGTCGAAGTGCCCTTCGCGCCCTGTGTCGTGCGGAAAAACTGCAGCACGCGGCCGTTGGGCGACCAGCTCGGTGCCTCGTCCTGCCAGCTGTCGGTAAGCAGTTTCTCGCCGCGCCCTTCGGGGGTCATCACGCCGATGCGGAAATTGCCCGCGATCCTGGTGAAGGCGATCAGATCGCCGCGCGGGCTCCATTCGGGCGTGGCATATCGTCCACCGCCGAAGCTGATCCGCCGCTGGTCCGATCCGTCGGCGTTCATGATATAGAGCTGCTGCGTTCCCGAACGGTCGCTTTCGAAGACGATCTTGCTGCCGTCGGGCGAATAGCTTCCGCCAACGTCGATCCCGGGGCTCGTCGTCAGCTTGCGCGGGCTGCCGCCCTCGCGCGGGATCCGATAGATGTCGGTGTTGCCCGCGATCGCCATCGAGAACAGGATGAAACGGCCGTCGGGCGACCAGCGCGGGGCAAAGGTCGGTGCGCTGTTTTCGGTCACCAGCGTCTGCTTGCCGCTGCCGACGTCGTAAATATAGACGCGCGCGCGGCTGCCGACGTAGCTGACATAGACGATCGACTTGTAATCGGGCGAATAGCGCGGCGTCAGCGCGAGCGACTGGCCGTTGGTGATGAATCGGTGGTTGGCGCCATCCGAATCCATGATCGCGAGCTGCTTGCGGCGATTTCCCTTGGGTCCGGTCTCGGCGATATAGGCGACGCGGCTGTCGAAGAACGGTGCTTCGCCCGACAGGCGCGAATAGATCGCATCGGCGCATTTGTGCGCGGCGCGGCGCCAGTCGGCGGGCTGGACGACATAGCCCTGGCGGACCAGCTCGCTGCCCAAGGCGACGTCATAGAGATAGCAGCCGACGGTCAGGTTGCCGGCATTGTCGGCGCGGACAAAGCCCTGGACGAGCATTTCGGCGCTGCTGCCGCGCCAATAGGGCAATTGCGGTGCGGTGACCTCGCCAAAGCTGATCGCGCGGACGCTCCCGGGCCCGAGCGGGCGATAAAGCCCGCTGCGCTCGAGATCGCTCGAGATGACTTCGCCGATCTGGCGACCCAGCGTGGCGGTATTGCCTGCCGCGGTCGGCAGCGATTGCGGCGTGGCGAGCGCGGGGACCGCAATCACCGATCGCTCGTTGCCGATGCTGCCAGTGACGGTTTCGCGCGGCGTCGTCTGCTGCGGCAGCGTCGACGGCGCGGGCGGCAGCTGCTGCGCCATGGCGGCGGCGGGCATCGCGCCGAGCGCGGCGGCGAGAAGCAGGAGGGAACGTAGGGACATGGCAGCTACCTTTTTTCGAAATCGAGTGTGTAGGTCTTCCAGTAATCGTAATTCTCGGCCGGCAGGTCGAACGGCGCGGCAAGCTGGATCGCGCGCTTGGCGCATTCCTCGAAGCGGGCGATCTGCGTCGCGTTGCTCGGCGTTTCGCCGCTGGTCGAAACGCGATCGAAGCCGGCGAGCGCGCCCGACTTGCTCAGGCGAAAGACGATCGTCGTCTTGAGCTCGTCGACGTCGATACCACTGACCGAACAGCGGTTCCAAGGGCCGCGCACCTCGGCGTTGATACTGACCGAGATCGATCGCTTGATCTCGCCGACGCTTTGCGCAGGAGCGGCGTTCGATTTCGACGGGCTCGGATCCTTGCCGATGCCGTCGAGCAGGCCCTTCAAATTGCCCGTCGGGCGCTTGGCCTTGGCCGCGCTCGGGGCGGGCGTTGGCGAGGGTTTCGATCGTGCGGGCGGGGCAGGCTTGGGCGCCGCCTTGGGGGTCGGTCGCGGCGCGGGCGTCGGGCGTTCGACGCGCGGCACGGGAACGGGATCGACGCGCGGCAGCGGCACCGGGTCAGGTTCGGCGATCATCGCGTCCTCGACCGGGCCGTCCTCGGCGGCGAGGCGGGCCGCGGGCGGCGATGCACTGAGTTCGGGCGCCGCGCTGGTAATCGCGCTCTCGGCGATCAGGTCGACCTCCATCGGCGGATTGTCGAACCGCATCGGCGGCTTGGCGAACAGGTTGACCGACAGCGCCGCGAACAGCGCGAGATGCGCCGCGACCACGACGGTCAGGCTGATCGTATCGGTGCGGTCTAAAGCCATCGGACCATGGGCTATGGCGCCCCCGCTGAACCTGTCGTGACCAGTGATACGCGGTTGAGGCCGACGCGGTTGAGCTCGCCCATCACCCGCATCACCGCCCCATAATCGAGGCTGCGGTCGGCGCGCAGCAGGATCTGCGGCGGGCTATCGCCCAGCTCGCGGGCCAGCGCCTCGATCTTCGTCGTCATCTCGCCGCGCGCGATTCTGTCTTCGCCGATATAGATCGACCCGTCTTCGACGACCGAAATCTGCACCGGCTCACGGTCTTCCTGGCCAATCGGTTTTGCCCGGCTGTCGGGCAGGTCGACCGGCACGCCCGCGACCAAGAGCGGCGCGGTGATCATGAAGATGATCAGCAGGACGAGCATGACGTCGACCAGCGGCGTGACGTTGATCTCGGCCATCGGCGCGCGCCGTCCCGCGCCGCGTCCGCGCCCGCCCGGCCGATGGATACCCATCGCCATCTAAAATTCCTCCCCGAACCGGCGAGGGGGACCGGCGTAGCCGGTGGAGGGTGCGGCGGCGCAGCCGACGCTGGTGCGCCGGCCCCCTCCGTCAGCCCTGCGGGCTGCCACCTCCCCATGAAATGGGGAGGAGACGGGTGGCGCCACCCTCACGCTTCGCTCTCGAGCTCGCGGCTCAGCGTCGCGTGGAAGCCGTCGGCAAAGCGATAGAGCCGCGCTTCGAAGCGCCCGATGCGGTGCGAAAACCGGTTATAGGCGATCACCGCGGGGATGGCGGCGAACAGGCCCAGTGCGGTCGCGAACAGCGCCTCGGCAATGCCCGGCGCGACGACCGCGAGCGAGCTGTTCTGCTCGGCGGCGATCGCGGTGAAGCTGCGCATGATGCCCCAGACTGTCCCGAACAGGCCGACGAACGGCGCGACCGACCCGATCGTCGCGAGGATGTTGAGTCGGTCGGACAAGGTATCGATCTCACCCGACGTCGCGCTTTGCATCGCGCTTGCCAGCCGTTCGCGCACTGCCGCGCGATCGACCACCTTGGCCTTGGTCGAGCGGCGCCATTCGCTCACCCCGGCGGTCATCACGCGCGCGGTCGGCAGCGCCGACTTGGCGTGTTCGCGGTGAAACGAATCGATGTCGGGGGTGCGCCAGAAATCCTGCTCGAACGCCTCCGATTTGCGGTTCACGCCGCGCAGGCGGAGGAAGAACGAGACGATGATCAGCCAGGTCCAGATGCTGGCGGCGATCAGCCCGACCATGACGATCCTGACGACGATGTCGGCCTGGATGAACAGCGCGATCGGCGACAGCGTGGCGGCATCGGTGGCGAGCGAGATATCGGGCATGGTCATGAGTGGGCGGCGTTTCCTGTTCTGATCGCCTCGAACGCGGCGATCCATGGTTTCGGCTGGCGGCGCGGACGGCCGGCGGGGTCGAGCAATGCGGCGGTGACGACCGCATCGGTCAGCACTGTATCGCCGCGCCTGATCGTCTGATGAATGACGCACGACGCGCCGCGCACCGTTTCGACCGTGCTGGTGATGATCAGCTCGTCGTCGAGCCGCGCGGGCGCGCGGTATCGGATGTGGAGGTCGGTCACGGCATAGGCGCCGAGGCCCTGCTCGACGCCTGCGCGCTGGTCGATCCCGACGAGCCGCAGCATGTCCGATCGCGCGCGCTCCATGTAGCGCAGATAATTGGCATGATAGACGATCCCGCTCAAATCGGTGTCTTCGTAGTAGATGCGCACCGCGAAGTGGTGCTCGGCACCGACGAAACGGCCCGAAATCGGGGCAAGGGGAGCATGATCGGCCATATCGCGATCCTTAACGGCGCGACGAATCGAGGGGAAGCGTGATTTATCGGTTATCCTTGCGAGGAGCGGAAGGCGACGCGGCAATCGATCGCAAGGCAGGAGAGATGGCTTCGCTACGCCCACAACGATGTGAAGCACTCAACCATGCGCCTATTTCGCGTCGAATAGTCCGTCCTGCGCGGCGCGCCCTTCGTTCGGGGGCACCAGCCCGAGGTGCTTCCACGCCAGCGCATTCAAACACCGCCCGCGTGCAGTCCGGGCGACGAGGCCGAGCTGGATCAGGTACGGTTCGATCACCTCTTCGATCGTGTCGCGCGGCTCGCTCAGCCCCGCGGCGAGCGTCTCGACCCCGACCGGCCCGCCGCCATAGAGGTTGGCGATCATGCCGAGATAGCGCCGGTCCATCGCGTCGAGACCCATCGAGTCGACCTCGAGCCGGTTCAGTGCGGCATCGGCGATCTTCGCATCGACCGTTCCGTCGCCCGCGACATGGGCAAAATCGCGCACCCGGCGCAGCAGCCGGCCGGCGATGCGGGGCGTGCCGCGTGACCGCTTGGCGACCTCGTGCCCGCCATCGTCGGTTAGGTCGAGGCCGAGCAGCCCGGCGGCGCGCCGGACGACCTGTTCGAGCTCCTCGACGGTGTAGAAATTCAATCGCAGCGGGATGCCGAAGCGGTCGCGCAGCGGCGTCGTCAGCAGGCCCTGCCGCGTCGTCGCACCGACCAGGGTGAACTGCGGCAGGTCGATCCGCACGCTGCGCGCCGACGGCCCCTCGCCGATCATGATGTCGAGCGCGCGGTCCTCCATCGCCGGATAGAGGATCTCCTCGACCGCGGGCGCGAGCCGGTGGATCTCGTCGATGAACAATACGTCGCCGTCCTCGAGATTGGTCAGCAGTGCGGCAAGGTCGCCCGACTTGGCGATCACCGGCCCAGATGTCGCGCGAAACCCGACGCCGAGCTCGCGCGCAACGATCTGCGCCAGCGTCGTCTTGCCCAGCCCCGGCGGGCCGAAGAACAGGACATGGTCCATCGCCTCCTCGCGGCGCTTGGCCGCCTCGATGAACACGCGCAGATTCTCGCGCGCCGCCTTCTGCCCGACGAACTCGTCGAGGCTCTTTGGCCGCAGCGCGGCATCGATATCATCGGCCTTGCGCATCGGCGCGGCGAGGCGGTCGGTGTCGGTCATGTAATGCCGATCAGTGCGACAAACGACCCGACAACGAACAGAACGAGGGACACGACTGCCAAAACTAGACCGAGGATAGCTGCCCTCTCACCCTTGCGCTCGTAGCTACTCGAATCGAAAGACTGGCTAACTCCAGCGAGATCGCTCTCAGCCTGTTTCGACTGATTAAAAGCAGCATTCATATGAAATGACTGGGCTAAAAATCCCGCGACGTATGACGCTAAAGCCAAAGCCAGACCGGTGCTAAACCATACAAATGCCCAGAAGAGCGCGCGAGGGTTGTTCGAAACATTAGTGTTGCCAATAAAAGTCAGCAGCGAAACCATAGCCCCGCCATTTGCCAGAAATAGTCCTTTCAGTCCCGATTGCGCAAACTCGTGTGAGAAGCGAAGATGGGTGTTTGCCTCGTCACGACGTCGGCCAACTTCGTCGCCGAACCAGTCACTGGCCGCTATTCGTCGGTGTGCGCCACTCATTTTGCCACCTTCTTCAGCGCCAACCGCACGAGCGCATCGAGCCCTGCGCCCGCGCCGAGTTCGTCGTTTGCGGCCTTGACCGCGCCGCTCGCCTCATTGGGCTTGAAGCCCAACCCGGTCAGTGCGGCGACCGCGTCGGCCTGGAGTGATCCGGCGGGCGGGGCGCTGCCGCCGCCGAGTGCGCCGAGCGCGACTCCGCCGACCTTGTCCTTCAACTCATTGACGATCCGCGTCGCGAGCTTGGGCCCGACCCCGTTGGCGCGCGCGACCATCGCCGCGTCGCCATGCGCCACCGCGATGGTCAAATCGTCGGGTTCGAGCGCCGAGAGGATCGCCAGCGCGACCTTCGATCCCACCCCCTGCACCTGCGTCAGCGCGCGGTACCAGTCGCGCTCTTCGGCGCTGGCGAAACCGACCAGCCGCTGGTCGTTCTCGCTGACCTGCATCTGCGTGAAGATCGTCGCGACCTGCCCGACCGCGCCGATGGCGCCGATCGTCCGGCTCGACGCGAAGACCAGATAGCCGACCCCGCCGACGTCGATCACCAATGTGTCGGCCGCCGCCTCGTCGATCGTCCCGGTCAGTTTCGCGATCATGGCTCAGCTCTTCCCCTTTTGTTCCTGCCTAAAGCAAGCTCCGCGCTTCGACAAGCGCGGGGAGCGGCGGAGGTCGACGGCCGTCCCAATTTCGTCATTGCGAGGAGCGAAGCGACGCGGCAATCTGGGCGTCAGCTGGTTGCTCGCCTCATGCGCGATCAGGTCGAATGATCCTCAGCCCATCGTTGCATACGACAAGTCACTCTTGCGGTAGATTGCCGCGCGGCTGCGCCGCTCGCAATGACGGATAGGTTACCTCCGCGCATGGTGCGCATGGCAGATCGCGACCGCGAGCGCATCGGCGGCGTCGGGCCCGGCGAGCTTCACGCCGGGCAACAGTATGCCGAGCATCGCCTGGACCTGTTTCTTGTCGGCCGCGCCGGTGCCGACGATCGCCTTCTTGACCAGCCGCGCGGCATATTCGCCGACCACCGCCCCGCTGCGCGCCGCGCACAGCAGGACGACGCCGCGTGCCTGGCCCAGCTTCAATGTCGATTGCGCGTTGGCGTTGACGAACACCTCCTCGACCGCCGCGCCGTCGGGGCGATGCTCGGCGATCACTGCCGCCAGCGCACTGTCGAGCGTCACCAGCCGGCTCGCCAGCGGCGCCTTGGCATCGGTCCTGATCTGGCCGTTGGCGACATGCGTCAGCCGGCTGCCCTCGACGCGGATCACGCCCCAGCCGGTCGTCCCGAGTCCGGGATCGAGGCCGAGGACGATCATTCAGTCCTGGCCAAGCTTCTCGGCAATTTCGTCCGACACGTCGTAATTGCCCCAGACGGTCTGGACATCGTCGTCGTCGTCGAGCGCGTCGAGCAGCTTGAACAATGTCCCCGCCTGCGCCTCGTCGACTTCGACGGTGACCTGCGGCTTCCACGCCAGCTTGACCGTCTCGGCCTCGCCAAGCGCCTTTTCGAGCGCGCCTGCGACTTCGTGCAAATCGTCGGGAGCGGTCCAGATCTCGTGGTTGTCGTCGTCCGACTGGATGTCGTCGGCGCCGGCTTCCATCGCCGCGTCGAGCACCTTTTCCTCGTCGCCGACGCTGGCCGGATAGACGATCAGGCCCAATCGGTCGAAACCGTGCGCGACCGATCCCGATGCGCCCAGATTGCCGCCGTTCTTGCTGAATGCCGTGCGGACGTTGGTCGCGGTGCGGTTGCGGTTGTCGGTCAGCGCCTCGACGATCAGCGCGACGCCGGCGGGGCCATAGCCCTCGTAGCGCAGCTCTTCATATTCATCGCCTTCGTTGGCGGTTGCCTTGTCGATCGCGCGCTGGATATTGTCCTTGGGCATCGACTGGCCCTTGGCCGCATTGACCGCGAGCCGCAGCCGCGGGTTCATGTCGACGTCGGGCATGCCCATTTTCGCCGCGACGGTGATTTCGCGGCTGAGCTTGGAAAACATCGCCGAGCGCTTTTTGTCCTGCGCGCCCTTGCGGTGCATGATATTCTTGAACTTGCTATGGCCGGCCATACGGGCGGAACCCCTGCATTGAGTGGATGGGACAGGCGCGCGGCTTAGCGCGAGACCCCGTCTCGCTCAAGCCAGCTTTACCGCGGTCCCGCTGATCGACACCATCAGCATCGATCCCGTCTTGCCGAGCACCTCGTAATCGAGGTCGCAACCGACCAGCGCGTCGCCGCCGAGCTGCTTGCACTTGTCGACCATCTCGGTGATCGCTTCCTTGCGCGCACGCTCGAGGACGCGCTCGTAACTGCCCGCGCGGCCGCCGACGAGATCGGTGATCGACGCGAAGATGTCGCGAAACAGGTTCGCCCCGACGATCACTTCGCCGGTCACGATGCCCAGGTAATCGGCGACGGTCCGACCATCGATTGAAGGCGTGGTGGTAACGATCATACGCTTTCTCCTTTGCCCGTCAGGCTAACGGCTCGCGCGGCCCTTGTCGAACCAAGCTCCCCCAGACCCGTTCGCCCTGAGTAGGCCCGCAGGGCCGTATCGAAGGGGCTGCGCTATCGCCCCGCACCCGCCCTTCGATACGCGCCTTCGGCGCTACTCAGGACAAACGGAGGAGGGTTTCGCTGATTAGTCCAAGCCCCGTTTGCCCTGAGTAGGCCCAAGGGCCGTATCGAAGGGTCGATGCGCAACGTCTCGGGTCTATTCCAGCCCGAGCGCCGACTTGTACGTGTCGAGGATCGCTTCCATTTCCGCCCGGTCGTGCGGCTGCATTTTACGCAAGCGGACGATCTGGCGCATGATCTTGGGATCGTATCCCTGTCCCTTGGCCTCGGCATAGACATCGCGGATATCGTCGGCGATGCCCTTCTTTTCCTCTTCGAGCCGCTCGACGCGCTCGATGAACAGGCGCAGCTGGTCGGCGGCGACATTGCCTGATGAACCCGGGCCTTCGGACATAATCGTAATCTCCATGATGTGGGGACGCGCGCCGGCGGCGCGCGAAAGAATCGGTCGGCGGCCGCTCTAGCGGGGCAGCGCCGACAAGCCAACGGCCTTGCCATCGCGCTGGGGCTGCGTCATGGCTGGCCGCGTTCAGACTGAGGAAAACCGCCGGTGACAGAGAAATTTTCCCCCCGCAATCGCAAGGTCCGCATCCTCGCGACGCTCGGCCCCGCCAGCGACACGCCCGAAAGGATCGCCGCGCTCTACCGCGCCGGCGCCGACGCCTTTCGCGTCAACATGAGCCACGGCGAACACGCCCGCCATGCCGAGGTCATCGCCGCGATCCGCAGCCTGGAAAAACAGTTCGGCCGCCCGACGACGATCCTTGTCGATCTCCAGGGACCCAAATTGCGCGTCGGCAAGTTCGCCGATGGCCCGGTGATGCTCGAAGAGGGTGCGACCTTCGTCCTCGACCGCGATTCCGCGCCGGGCGACGTCACGCGCGTCGAGCTGCCGCACCGCGAAATCTACGAAGCGCTCGAAGTCGGCTCGCGGCTGCTGCTCGATGACGGCAAGCTCGTCCTCAGCGTCGTCGCGCTGACCGCCGACCGCATCGAAACGCGCGTCGAGGTCGGCGGCAAGCTGTCCGACCGCAAGGGCCTCAACGTCCCCGATGTCGTCATTCCGGTCGCCGCGCTGACCGAAAAGGACCGCAAGGATCTCGCCTTCGCGCTCGACCAGGGGGTCGACTGGATCGCGATGTCGTTCGTCCAGCGGCCCGAGGACGTCGCCGAGGGCCGCCGCCTGATCGGCGGCCGCGCCTCGCTGCTCGCCAAGATCGAAAAACCCGCCGCGATCCGCCGGCTCGAGGAAATCATCGAGCTGTCCGACGGAGTCATGGTCGCGCGCGGCGATCTCGGCGTCGAACTGCCGCCGCAGAACGTGCCGCCGATCCAGAAACAGATCGTCGCCACCGCGCGCCGCCTTGGTCGCCCCGTCGTCGTCGCGACGCAGATGCTCGAATCGATGATCACTTCGCCCAGCCCGACGCGCGCCGAAGTCAGCGACGTTGCCACCGCGGTCTATGACGGTGCCGACGCGATCATGCTCTCGGCCGAGACGGCTGCCGGAGACTGGCCGGTCGAGGCGGTCGCGATGATGGACAAGATCGCGACCGCGGTCGAAGCCGACACCGGCTATAGTGCGCGCCTCCATTTTACCGAGACCTTGCCCGATGCGACCACCGCCGACGCCCTGTCGGCCGCGGCCGGGGGGATCATCGGGACGATCTCGGCCGACGCGATCATCTGCTTCACCTCGTCGGGTTCGACCGCGCGGCGCATTTCACGCGAACGGCCATCCGTACCGCTGCTCGTTCTGACTCCAAAGCTCAAGACCGCGCGCCGCTCGGGCCTGTTGTGGGGCGCGCACGCCGTCTCGACGCGCGATATCGGCAGCTTCGAAGAGATGATCGCCAAGGGCAAGCGCATGGCGCTGCGCCACGGCGTCGCCAGCGCGGGCTCGAAACTGATCATGATGGCGGGGGTCCCGTTCGGCACGCCGGGTTCGACCAACGTCCTCCACGTCGCGACGCTGACCGGCGACGAGCTCAAGGGCTTCGGCGAAGAGGGAAAGGCCGATGGGACTTCCTGAATACAGCGCCCGATTGACCGCCGGCCCCGAACACATTGACGAGCTCGGCCACGTCAACAACGCCGTCTGGGTCGAATGGATTCAGCAGGTCGCGGTCGCGCACTGGCGTGCCGCCGCGCCGCCCGACCTCGTCGATAGCTATGTCTGGGTCGTGATCCGCCACGAGATCGATTACCTGCGCAGCCTAGGACCCGGCGAGAGCGTCACCGCGCGGACATGGGTCGGCGATGCGCCCAAGGGCGCGCGCTTCGACCGCCACATGGAACTGACCGGCGACGACGGCAAAGTCCGCGTCCGCGCCAAGACGCAATGGGCGATGCTCGACAAGACCACCGGCCGCCCGCAGCGCGTCCCGCCCGAAATCGTCGCGGCATTCAGCGCTTAGGGCGAGGGCGACTCGTCGCGTAACGGAACATTCTCGACCAGCGCCCGCTTGATCGCCTCGATCGCTTCGGGGGCGCAGATGAAGCCCATGTGCGGGCACGAGAGTTCGATTTCGCGGTCGCGTTCGTCGGGGGTACCGCGGGCGCTTTCGGGCGAGATCAGCCCGTCCCGTGGCGACCACAGGGCAATCGTCGGCACCGGCGGCTTGGCCGCGGGATGCATTTCGATCGGCGGCGCATCGACCGGGTGGCGGGCGATCAGTTCGTAGATGCGCCAAACGTTGTTCGCCCGGGGATTGCCCGAAAAGGGCGATCCCATCGTTACCACGCGACTGACCTTGGCAGGAAAGCGCTTGGCATATTCGCGCGCGTAGATGCCGCCGAGGCTCCAGCCGACCAGCGCGATCGGCCCGCCCGACTTGGCGATCAGATGGTCGATCCGCGCATCGATCCGCTCGATGACGTCGGCGGTCGCGCCCATGTTGCGCCCGTGCTTCCAGCGGTGCGCGCGAAACCCGGCGGCGTTGAGCGCCATGCGCAGCAGGCGCAGGCGATTGTCGGCAACCATGAAGCCGGGGACGATCATCACGTGCATGCCGCCGCCGACCTTGTGGCGCGGACCGCGCTTGAGGTGCAGCGCGCCGCGGATCCAGTCGGCGAGGACACCGACCTCGCGCAGCAGCAACGGCAGCGCCGGACCGCGCTCAATCGTTGCGCGGTCGCGCGCGGTCAGAGCTGGTGCCCCGTGCGGTCGCGCTTGGTTGCGAGATAGCGTTCGTTGTGCGCATTGCCCGCCAGCGCCAGCGGCAGCCGTTCGACCACCGCGATCCCCGCGGCTTCGAGCCGCGCGACCTTGTCGGGATTGTTGGTCAGCAGCCGCACCGACGGTATTTCGAGCAGGTCGAGCATCCGCGCGGCAATCGCGAAATCGCGCGCCTCGACGGGAAAGCCGAGGCGGATATTGGCGTCGACCGTGTCGAACCCCTGGTCCTGCAACTCGTATGCGCGCAGCTTGTTTATGAGGCCGATCCCGCGTCCTTCCTGGCGCAAATAGAGCAACACCCCCCAGCCGGCATCGGCGATCCGGTCGAGCGCGCCGTGAAGCTGCGGTCCGCAATCGCATTTGAGGCTGCCCAATACATCGCCGGTCAGGCACTCGCTGTGCAACCGGACGAGCGGCGGCGAGGTGTCAGGCGTGCCGACGATCAGCGCGACATGCTCGTGCGGATCGTCGATGCTGCGAAACGCAACGATCTCGCTGTCGACACTGGCGGACACCGGCAGGCGCGCGCGCGCTGCGATGACCAGCGCCGCCGGATCGGCAAACGCCGCGACCGCATCGTGATCGGTGTGGACCAGCTCGTCGTCGTCGCGGCTCGCCCGCACGAACAGCGCCGGCAGCAATCCGGCATGGCGCGCCAGCGCGACGGCGGCCGTGGCGGCGTCGGGTACCCTGACGACCAGCGTGTCGAACGGGCCCTTGAACGGGGTGGCAAGGTCGCGCGCCGGGTCGGCCACCGCGATTGCCTTCGATAAGTCGGGCGCCTCGCCGAGCGCAATCACCACCGGGCCCGGTTGGGCTGCGGCGAGCTGGCTGACCAGCTTGAGCGTGATCGCGCGTTCGAACGAGATCATCAGGTCGCAGCCGCCGCCGCGCGCGAACTGCGTCAGGCTCGCGTCGCTCGCGGTCTCGACCGCAAGCACGTCGATCGCGCTCGTCGCGCCCGCGATGCGCACCGGCCAGCCGCGCCGCAGCGCGTCGATCGCCTGCGCCGCGCTCCTGCCCGGCGAGGTCATCCCCGCGGGTCCATCAGCCAGCCCGCCATCAGAACGCGAACTCGGTGACGATCGGGACATGGTCCGATGGCTTGCCCCAGCCGCGGCACGGCTCGTGGACGACATGGCTGACCGCCTTGCCGGCAAGGTCGGGGGTCACCCACATATGGTCGAGCCGGCGGCCGCGGTCGGAATCGGACCAGTCGCGCGCGCGATAGCTCCACCAGGTGAACAGGCGGTCGGGGGCGGGGACGAACTCGCGCCCGACATCGACCCAGTCGGCCGCCGCCTTCAGCCGGTCGAGCGTTTCGATCTCGACCTCGGTATGGCTCACCGTCGTGCGCAGCTGCTTGTGGCTCCAGACGTCGCTATCGAGCGGCGCGACGTTGAAATCGCCGGTCAGGATCGTCGGGCATTTCAGATCACTCGACCAGTCGATCATGCGCTCGAGGAAGTCGAGCTTCTGCCCGAACTTGGGATTGGCGACGCGGTCGGCAACCTCGCCGCCGGCGGGGACGTAGACGTTCTCGATCCGCACGCCGTTGTCGAGCGCGACGCCGATATGGCGCGCCTCCTTGTTGGCTTGCCAGTCGAGCCGGTTGTCCTCGCGAATCGGGATGCGGCTGATGATCGCGACGCCGTGGTGCATCGGCTGGCCGTGGAGCAGCTGGTGGTTATAGCCGAGCTGGCGAAACGGGCCCGCCGGGAACAGGTCGTCGGTGACCTTGGTCTCCTGCAGGCACAGCACGTCGGGCTGGTGTTCGCGGAGGAATCGTTCGACGATCTCGATCCGGAAACGCACCGAATTGATGTTCCACGAGGCGACCTTGATCGTTTTGGGAGTATCGGAAATGGAACTGACTTTCTCTGCCGGATGATATGCCCCGGCCCTAACCAGACGCTCGGCGCAACGCAAATGCGCATGCGGATGACGGCGCGTTCGGATCAGGCGGCGCGACAACGAAAAACCCCCGCTCCGGGGGCATGGAGCGGGGGTCCGTATCAGCGTTCGTCACGCTTTATTCGAAACCGCGGGTTCGACGCGGAGTAACAGGGGGGAAAATCCGGCGACCGACCCGTTCTGCGGCTTCGGACTCGCTTTTACGACCACGTGCCTGTCGCGAAGATGAACAGACAGCCCGATTAGCGGTCAGACCGTGGTTTCTTAGCGGCCACGCGATTTTGCGCGCGGGTCGGTCCAGCGGAAGCTCGAATCGGCGACCGCGACGTTGAAGCGCTGGTTGCTCAGCCGGATGCTCGTGCGGTTGTTCTGCGCGTCGAGCGCGACCCAGCCGCGCAGCATCAGCCCGCCGGGCGCCGAGGCCTGCTTGACGAAGACCATGTTGATCACGCCATATTCGGGTTTCTTGGGATCCTTGACCTCGACGCTGACGACGTTGGGATCACCCGTCTCGACGATCTTGCCATAGCGCGACATGTCGTGATTGGGGTCGAGCAGGACCGACAACGGCGAATTCTTGATCGGCCAGCGCTGGACCTGCTTGACGTCGTAATCGATCATCGTCAGCGACTTGCCGTCGGCGACGATCAGCATCGGCACGTCCTTGCCGTAGGCAAAGCGGATCTTGCCGGGCTTCTTGAGCAGCAGGTTGCCGCTTACCGTCTGGCCCTTGCGGTCGGTCTGGGTGAAGTCGGCGGTCATCGAGCTGACCGCCTTGAGATGCGCCTGGACCATGGCCAGCTGCGCGGCCGACGTATTGCCTTGCGCCACGGCGGGCGCGGCGGGGAGGAAGCCTGCGCCGACCAGCGGCGCGGTGAGGAGGGCGAGAGCCAGGGTCTTGTTCATATTTGGTCTTCCTGTGCGTAAAATCTATGCGCCGTTATGGCGGTCCGGGTTTGAATGCCCCGTGAACCCGCAAGTTCCCTGCCGTTCAGTATAGCACGACGAAGCGGGGCCTAAAGCGGCTGGCCGTTCTGGTCGACCAGCACCTCGCGCCGACCGACATGGTTGGGCGCGCTGACCAACCCTTCTTCCTCCATCCGTTCGATCAGGCGTGCCGCGCTGTTATAGCCGACGCGCAATTGGCGCTGCAGCCAGCTGGTCGATGCCTTCTGGCTGTCGAACACGGTCTGGCACGCCTTGCGGTACAGGCGTCCCTCGGGCGTGTCGTCGCCGGCGGGCGCCCCGTCGAGCGCGAAGCCGCCATCCTCGGGCTCCTCGGTGACCTCCATGACATATTCGGGCCGCCCCTGGCCGCGCCAGTGGTCGGCGACCGCGCGGACCTCGTCGTCGCTGACGAAGGGGCCGTGGACGCGCACGACGCTCTTGCCGCCGGGCATGTAGAGCATGTCGCCCTTGCCGAGCAGCTGTTCGGCGCCGCCTTCGCCCAGGATCGTGCGCGAATCGATTTTCGAGGTAACGTGAAAGCTGATCCGCGTCGGCAGGTTGGCCTTGATCACGCCGGTGATGACGTCGACCGACGGGCGCTGCGTCGCCATGATCAGGTGGATGCCCGCCGCGCGCGCCTTTTGCGCCAGCCGCTGGATCAGGAACTCGACCTCTTTCCCTGCAGTCATCATCAAATCGGCGAGCTCGTCGACGATGACGACGATCTGGGGCAGCGGGCGGAAATCGAGCTGCTCTTCCTCGTACACCGGCTGGCCGGTATCGGCATCATAGCCCGTCTGGACGCGCCGCCCGAGCGGCTTGCCCTTGGCCAGTGCGCCGCGCACCTTTTCGTTGAAACTGGCGAGGTTGCGGACCGAAATCCCCGACATCATGCGATAGCGGTCTTCCATCTGCTCGACCGCCCATTTGAGCGCGCGGACCGCCTTTTGCGGCTCGGTGACGACGGGGGCGAGGAGGTGCGGGATGTTCTCGTAGGCCGACAGCTCGAGCATCTTGGGATCGATCAGGATCATCCGGCAATCGTCGGGGGTCAGGCGATAGAGTAGCGAGACGAGCATCGCGTTCAATCCGACCGACTTGCCCGACCCGGTCGTACCCGCGACGAGCAGGTGCGGCATCGGCGCGAGATCGGCGATCACCGCGTCGCCCGCGATATTCTTGCCGAGCACGATCGGTAGCGACCCGTCGTGACCCGAATAGGCGTCCGAGGCGATCATCTCGTGCAGCACGACAGGGTCGCGGTGGGCGTTGGGCAGCTCGATGCCGATCACCGTCCGCCCCGGAATCGGCGCGATACGGGCCGACAGTGCCGACATGTTGCGCGCAATGTCCTCGGCGAGGTTGGCGACGCGGCTCGCCTTGGTCCCCGGCGCGGGTTCGAGCTCGTACATCGTCACGACCGGGCCGGGCCGGACCGAGACGATCTCGCCCTTGACCGAGAAATCCTCGAGCACCGCCTCGAGCAGCCGCGCATTGCGTTCGAGCGCGGCCTTGTCGATCACCTGGTGCGAACTGTCCGCCGCCGGGGTCAGCAGGTCGACCGACGGCAGCGTGTAATTGGAAAACATTTCCGATTGCAGCGCCCTGGGCTGTTTCGACCGCGCGGGCGATGCGGCGGGATCGGAAATCGCCGGCGGCTTCCGGCCGTCGGGTCGCGCCGCCTTGCGCGGCAGGATCGTGCGCTGTGCCTCGTTGTCGGCATCGTCCCTGGCCGGGACGACGATCCGCTCGCTGCCAGTGGTTTCGTCGCGTCCGCTGCGCAGCGACAGTCCGGCGAAGGGCAATCGCTCGAGCCGCAGGCTGCGGTACCAGATAACGATTCCCCCGGTCAGCAGGACGATGATCGCGCCAGCGACGACCCACTTGCCGACGTCGCCTGAAAGTGCGGCGAGCCGCTCGATGCCGCTCGCCAGCGCATAGCCCGCGACGCCGCCGCGCCCGGCGGGCAGGTCCCAGCCCGACCCCGCGCCCTGGCTCAGCGCCAGCGCGGTCCCGGCCAGCACGATCCCGACCAGTGCGACGATTGTCTGGCGTTTCCAGTGCGGTTGCGCCGCGCCGCGCCACAGCCGCCACGCGAACACGCCGAGCAAGGGCACGAGCAATCCTGCCCCGGCACCGAGCAACAGATAGGCAGCGTCCGACGCATAGGCACCCCAGCTGCCCGCCCAGTTGCTGGCATGGTCGCCCGCCGCGGTCGACAGCGACCGGTCGCTGCCGCGATGAGTCGCCAGCGCGATGGCGAGGAAGATGGTGATGCTGGCGAGCACCAGCCCGCCGAGCAACGTCCCCGACCGCGCGACGCTCTCGCGAAAGATCGCTCGCCATTCGCTGTCTTTACGGGCGCCAACGCGGCTCGCCATGATGCTGTCCTGTTTCCCCGGCGCAGGCGTCTTGCCCGCGATTACACTCTCGCGATTCACCATGAATCCGCACGCGCGCGGGGTCAAGCGATGCGCGCGGGCGGCGCAGGGTCGAGGCTGCTTGTGACGTCAGCGATCATGGGTCGGATGGGACCAGGCTCAATCGCGCGCTCCATGTCACGCCGCCACTGGCATAGGCTGCCGCCACCCGCTAAACCCCTTGCCATGACCGACATCCACACCAGCGACGTGATCATCTCGGGCGGCGGGCTCGTCGGGCAGACGCTCGCGCTCGCGCTCGCCGCGCACGGCCTTTCGAGCTGCATCATCGATCCGGCCGATCCGGCCAAGGTCATTGCGCCCGATTTTGACGGACGCGCCTCGGCGATCGCCAGCGCCAGTTACAAGATGCTCGACGCGATCGGCGTGGCCGAGCGGCTGGCGGGCAAGGGCTGCGACATCCGCAAGATCTGGGTCAGCGATGGGCTGAAACCCGGCGAGCTCGATTTCACCGCGGCCGACGACGACGGCCCGCTCGGCACGATGTACGAAAACCGCGATCTCAGGATCGCGCTGCGCGATGCGGTTGCCGAAAGCGATCGAATAGCGCTCCACATGCCTGCGCGTGCCGTCACGACGACGCGCGGACCGCACGGCGTCGAAGTCACGCTCGACGACGGCGCGCGGATCGCGGCGCCGCTGCTGATCGCCGCCGAGGGGCGCCGTTCGCCGACGCGCGACGCGGCGGGCTTTCACATGGCGAACTGGTCGTACGATCACAGCGCGATCATCGGCGGCATCGCGCACGAATTGCCGCACGATTCGGTCGCCTACGAGATTTTCTATCCGGCCGGCCCGTTTGCGCTGCTGCCGCTGCCTGATCTTGCGGATGGCCGCCATCGTTCGGCGTTCGTCTGGTCGGTCGCGCGCGCCGATGCCGCCGGCCTGCTCAAGCTCGGGACACGCGGTTTCACCCGCGAACTTGAAAAGCGCATGGGTGGGTTGCTCGGCAATGTGACGATGATCGCGCCGCGCATGGCCTATCCGCTCGGCTTCCATCACAGCGCGAAGATTACCGGCGAACGCCTCGCGCTGGTCGGCGACGCCGCGCACGGCATCCACCCGATCGCCGGGCAGGGGCTCAATCTCGGGCTGCGCGATGTCGCGGCTTTGACCGAAGTGCTCGTCGACGGTGCGCGGCTCGGCCTCGACCTCGGCGATGCGCAGCTGATGGACCGCTACGAACGCTGGCGCGGGCTCGATTCGCTGTCGGTCTCGGTCGCCACCGACGTCCTGACGCGCCTGTTCGGGATTCGCGGCAAGGCCGCCTCGGCGGTCCGCCGCTTCGGCCTCGGCGCGGTCCAGGCGACGCCGCCATTGAAATCGCTGTTCATGTCCGAAGCGCGGGGCGAATCGGGCGACCTGCCCAAATTGCTGACCGGGATGACGGTCTAGGCGGGTCGATTCTGACAATCATCGAATTAACCAATAGATCAGGCCGACCATGATCGCAGTTCCGAGGAATATGATGCTCACGGCTGCCACCCAAGCTGTGAAGCGGCCAAAGCGGCTGTCGACCCATGTGATTGCGGCTTCCAGGACCTCGTAAAACACAAACTCCATCGGCCTCTCCCCCTATTGCAGCGTCACCAGCTTATCGTCGCCGTCGTGGCGGCCAAAGAACTGCATCAGCTGGATCGCCAGCTCGCTGCGATCGCGCAGCGTCTCGGCCTCGAGCAGCGCCTGTTTCGCCGCCGCGTCGAACGGAGCGACCTGCGAGATGCCGTTGACCAAAGTGCGATCGTCGAGATTGGCGACCGAGTCCCAGTCGACGACATAGCCCTGCGCCATCGCAAAGGTCCGCGCGGCGTGTTCGAGCGCAGCCCGCTCGCTCGATGCCAGCGCCGCTTCGCCTTGCGCCTCTGCCTCGATCGCCGCCTCGACGACGCGGTACGGCGTGTCGCGCGTCACCTCGCGTTCGACGCGAAAGCGCGCCTCGCCCGAAAGGACGATATTGAAACAGCCGTCGTCGAGCGCCTCGACATCGGTGATCTTGCCGATGCAGCCCATGTCGAACAGGGCCGGGCGGTCGGGGTCGCGGTTGGTCGCGCCGGTGCGCGGCTGGACCAGCCCGATCAGCCGGTCGCTCGCCAGCGCCTTCGACACCATCGCGCGATAGCGTGGCTCGAAGATGTGCAAGGGCAGCTGCAGCCCGGGGAACAGGATCGCCCCGCCGAGCGGGAAGATCGCGATTCGCTTGGTCTTGTCGACGGGCGTGCTCATCCGAACAGGATCGCCGACAGCCGTCGCCGCGTCGCCGCAACCCACGGATCCTCGAGCCCGATCGCCTGGAACAGGTCGAGCAGCCTGGCCTTGGCCGCACCGTCGTTCCAGTCGCGGTCGGCCTCGATCATCGCGAGCAAATGCTCGGACGGCGCGTCGCGCTCGCCCGCCGCGATCTGCGCTGCGGCGAGGTCGAATCGCGCCTGCATGTCGTCGCGATTGGCCTCGAATGCGGCGTTGAGCGCTGCCAGCGCGCCCTCGTCGGGCCGATCGCGGACCAGGGCGATCGCGGCGCGTGCGCGCTCGACCGCGGGATCCTTGGCCGCTTCCTCGTCCAACGCGGCGAGAACCTCGTCGGCGGCATCTACCTGTCCGTCGGCCGCCAGCGCCCGCGCCAGTCCCGCCTGCGCCGCGACCGTGTCGGGGGCGAGTTCGATGATCTGGCTGAATATGCCGATCGCGCGCGCGGCGTCGCCGCCGGTGAGCACCTCTTCGCCCATCGCGAGCAAGGGTGCGACATCCTGCGTCGGCGCACTATCGCCTGCCTCGATCGGCAGCTTGGCGAGGATTTCGTCGAGCATGGCCTTGAGCTGGCTCTCGCTGCGCGCCTGGGTGAGATCGGCAACCGGCTGGCCCTGGAAGATCGCATAGACCGTCGGGATCGACCGCACCTGGAACTGCGCCGCGATGAACTTGTCTTCATCAACGTTGATCTTGGCGAGGACGACGCCCTTGTCGGCATAATCGGCCGCGACCTTTTCGAGCACCGGAGTCAGCGCCTTGCACGGCCCGCACCACTCGGCCCAGAAATCGACGATGACGAGCCCCGTCATCGATGGCTCGACGACCTGACGACGAAATGCGTCGACGGCCTTTTGTTCTTCCAGATTCAGTCCCTGCGTCGCCACGCGTGTCTCCAATTCATGATAAAAATCCAAGGCCCGCCGGGTGTTTTCCGCGACGGCGCCTGCTTGAAAGCCATATGGGGGTGAAGACCATACTATGCCAAGCCCTAGAACTATGGCGAAGGGGCTTGTCGGCCTGACGAATCGATGCTAGCTGCCCGCTCCACCCACCCGGACCGCGGCTTTCGCTTGTGTCCGGGACGGCGCCAGAGCGGGCGTAGCTCAGGGGTAGAGCACAACCTTGCCAAGGTTGGGGTCGGGCGTTCGAATCGCCTCGCCCGCTCCAGTTGCCATTCGGGCTTTCAACACGATTTCCGTAACCCGGTGAATGGGAGCACGACCCCTCGGGGGCGATTGGTGCGCTGCCTTGCATCGGCGCGTCGCGCCGCCGCGATTGTCGGACCATATGCTCAGGACAACAAAAAAGGCCCCGGAATTCCGGGGCCTTTTTTGTTTGTTTGGAAGCTGGGTTAGCCTTGGCCGCCAGCATTGTCCTTGCCTGAGCCGCCGAGCAGCCACGACCAGAAATCGATCGACGTTTCAGCCAGCTTAGTTGATTTAGCCATATTCGGTCTCCCTTTTATGCCGTTGACAAAACAGCGGTCTTGGAGACAGTTATAGCTTAATCGAACTGGTTAATAAAGGGGTAACCTTATTTGCTAACCAGTGGCCCTGCCGGACGATGGTTGGGCGCTTGTTACGGCGATCATGAAATTGTCGAATCGCATTGGTTTTCCAATTAGATATCCCTGGATTACGTCGCAGCCCAGATCGCTCAAAATGGTCAAAGTACGCTCGTCCTCGACGCCTTCGGCAACGGTCGTCGCGCCAAGGCGATGGGCCATTTCGATCGTCGAAGTCACCACTTCGCGGTTGCGTTTCGAATCGAGGATATTGTCGACAAAGCGCTTGTCGATCTTGATCTCGTCGGCCTCGAATCGCGTGAGGTAATCGAGATTGGACTGGCCCGTGCCGTAATCGTCGATCGACAGGCGGCAGCCCATCTCGCGCAGCATCGCCAGGGTATAGCGGACCGCGTCGCTATCCTCGATTTCGGCGGTTTCGGTGATCTCGATCGTCAGGTGCTGCGCGGCGACACCGTGGGCCGTCAGCAGGGCGCGGATTTGTCCGGCAAGATCGTGCCGATGGAGCAACAGCGCCGACATGTTGACCGACATCGTAAAGCCGGGAATGTGGTTTAGCATCTCGGCTGCCCGGCCAATCGCTTCGTTCAGGACATAGAGGGTCAGCCGTTCAATGCGCTGATGCTTTTCGGCCTGGCTAATGAACTCGGTGGGAGAGATGTTGCCGAGCTTGGGATGCGACCAGCGCGCCAAAGCTTCGGCGCCGACGATCCGGTTGGTCTTGAGATCGAGCTGCGGCTGGTAGGCGACCCAGATTTCGCCGTTGAGCAAGGCGTCGCTCAGTTGCGACTGGAAACTGTGCTGCCAGCGCGCCTCCTGAACCTGCGGCGCTTCATAGGCGCTCCAGGTCTTGCGCTTGCGCTGCGAATCTTCAGCGGCGACCATCGCGGCGGCGAGCTGTTGGCTCGCTGTGCCCTGCGAATTCGGCTCGACGCCAAAGGCGAGTTCGACATCGATCTGCTCGCTGCCGATTGCGATCGGGTTGATGAACAGCGCCGACAGTCCGGCGAGCTGGCTATCGATCGTCACCGATTGCTTGGCTTGTGTTACCCATGCGAAAAAGCCGTTCTCGTCATGATAGAGTGGCATGTCGCCCGCGGCGACGCGCAAGCGGCGGATCACCTCTCGGCTCAACTGGTCGGCCTGGTCAGGCGTGAGGTAGATCGACAGGGCATCGAATCCGACCAGCTTGGCAGCGACGATCACGGCGTCCGCCGGCAAGCGCGAATCACGTAGCGCCTCGAAGTTGGGCAAGCCCGACGCATGGTGACGGCTCTGCACCCGCCGTTGTCGGCGACGACGCGCCGCGGCGATGCCGACGATGACCGATGTCACGAGCGCTGGGCCGATCGCTATCACGGCGATATATGTTGGCACCGCCAGCACCGTCAGGATAGCCGCTATCGGGCTTCCCATTATCAAGATGCTGCTGACGGCTTTGCGCGGCCATTGCCTGCCGACCAGCAGGGCGACGGTTATCAAGGCCCAGGCGGGAATCCAGCCGAAATCCAATGGCGTCCCGGCTCTTAGCGTTTCGCCCCCAATGACATGGAAAAAGACTCCGGGAACTTTCAATGGATTGTGACCGGGCATGAAATGCATGTCGAGCAAGGATGGTGACAAGGGTGCAAAGACAACGTCCTTTCCCGCCAAGGCGCTGGAGGGAATTTTTCCGGACGTCAAATCGCTCGCGCCATAAGTGGGTATGGTGCTGTAATCAAATGCGTAATCAGGCCAGAACTTTTGCGCCTTGGTTGGCTCGAGATCGGCGAGACGGCTCGAAAACGTAGGGAGAATTTCGTCCGCGATACTGTCTGCATAGGGTATCTGCCACACACCCCAGAGCTGATAATTTATGCCAATGCTCGCCCGCCCGGCTCGTTCGATGCCGGTGAGTTTCGAAGCGCGCACTTCCGAATTATCCGCAGCATTATCGCTCGAAAACATAACCGCCATGGTGATGCGATCGCCCCAGCCGGCGATCGCCTTCTCGAGCGTTTCGGTCATGCTTGCGGGTGCAGGCTGATCATAGACGAAATCGACGAAAAGCCGCTTGGCACCTGCTTTGCGTATGGCGTTGATCGTTCGAGCGGCATCGGCCCGCGTAAAGCCGTCGGCGCCTGATTGCGCGAGCGTCGCGTCATCGACGCCAACCACGACGATATCGCCCGATACGGGCCGCGAATGCAATTTGAACTCGACCCCGCGAACAATAAAGTCGATCGGCAGGCTGAGCGCTGTGATGCCGCACAACAGCCCCGCCAGCACGGCAATCAGCCATGCGCGCCAGCTATAGGGGTGTTGCAAACGTTCAGCCATGAGCCTCGCCACATCGTCCGATCAGGCTTCACCCTAGGCGTGCGATGGTTAGAGAGGTGTTAATACACGGGCTCGCAGCCCCATTAATCGGCTAAGCTGCTGTCCGAGGCGGCAATTCCGCTTTGGCAATTCCGGGCGGCGGTCAGATTCCTCCAAATGTCAGAGGTTACCAGCCCCCCCCCCCAGCGGCTCAATCGCGTCCGATCAGCGTCGCTGCATCGACCGCGTAAAGCGGCGCTGCTCCCGCCATCGCCGCGGCCTTCAATCCCGCTGCCTGCGGCACGATCTGGTCGATATAGAAGCTTGCCGCCTGACGTTTCGCGGCGACGAAATCGGGCGATACCGTGCTGTCGCCGTCGAGCGCTGCGACCTCGATCGTCATCAACCAGCCGCACGTCGCGACCGAGAGCATCGTGAGGAACGGCGTGCTGCCCGCGAGCCGGTCGTCGCTGCTCGCATTGGCCTGCATCCACGCCGCGACTTCGGCGCAATCGTCGGCCAGCAGGGCGAGCGGTGCCGCGCCTTTCGCGCCGCTGCGGATATCGTCGATCAACTGCTTGATCGCCGCGCCGCCGTCGATCGTCATCTTGCGCCCGACAAGGTCGGCGGCCTGGATGCCGTTGGTGCCTTCGTAGATCGGCGCGATGCGCGCATCGCGATAATGCTGTGCGGCGCCGGTTTCCTCGACATAGCCCATGCCGCCGTGGACCTGGACCCCCAGGCTGGCGACTTCGCAGCCGATATCGGTGCCATAGGCCTTGACCAGCGGTGTCAGGATATCGACGCGTGCCTGCGCCCCGTCGAGGCCGAGCGACGCGCGATCGGCCTGTCCGGCGGCATAATAGGTTAGCGCGCGCGCCGCCTGCGTCAGCGCCTTCATCCGGATCAGCATGCGGCGGACGTCGGGATGTTCGATGATCGCGACCGGCCCGACATCGGCCCTCGGCGTGTCGGCGATCGGCCCCAGCCGCGTGCGCGACCCCTGGATGCGTTCGGCAGCATAAGCGAGCGCGCTTTGGGTCGCGCGTTCGGCGATCTGCATGCCCTGGTTGCCGACGTTGAGCCGCGCATTGTTCATCATCGTGAACATCGCGCGCATCCCGCCATGCAGGTCGCCGACCAGCTCGCCATAGCAGGCGTCGTGGTCGCCAAAGCTCATCACACAGGTCGGCGAGGCGTGGATGCCCAGCTTGTGCTCGATCGAAACGCACGCGACGTCGTTGGCCTCGTCGATCGCGCCGTCGGCGTCGAGCCGGTATTTGGGTACGAGGAACAGCGAAATGCCGCGCGTTCCCGGCGGCGCATCGGGTGTCCGGGCGAGGACCAGGTGGACGATGTTGTCGGTCAGATCGTGCTCGCCGAAGGTGATGAAGATCTTGGTGCCCTTGACCCGCCACTGGCCGGCATGGTCGCCGCTCTCGACCGGGGTCGCCATCGTTTTCAGGGCGCCGACGTCGGATCCCGCCTGCGGCTCGGTCAGGTTCATCGTGCCGGTCCATTCGCCGCTGATCAGCTTTGGCAGATAGGTCGTCTTCTGCGCCTCGCTGCCGTGCGCATGGAGCGCCTCGATCGCGGCGGGGGTCAGCATGTTGACGAGGCTGAAGCCCATGTTCGCGGTGCCGAGATCCTCCATCATCACGCTGAACAGCGAAAAGGGCAGGCCCTGGCCGCCATAGGCGACGGGCCCGTCGAGGCTTCCCCAGCCGCTCGCGACGAACGCGGCATAGGCTTCGCGAAAGCCCGGCGGCATCGTCACCTGGCCCGCGTCCCAGCGCGCGCCGACCTGGTCGCCGACGCGGTTGAGCGGGGCATATTCGCCGCTGGCAAAGTCGCCGACGCCGCTGACGATCGCCTCGACCATGTCGGGGGTCGCCTCGGTGAAGCGCTCGTGCGCCGCCAGTTCGTCGATCAATGCGACATGCTTGAGGACGAACAGCTGCTCGGCAACGGGCGGGGCATAGGTCATCGGTCTGGGTCTTTCGGCAAAGCGTGGGGATGGGCTAGAAAACGACGCGCGAACGCGCCTATAGCGCGCCATGCCGAACGCGACAAACACGACCGCCACCAAAGTCCTCGCCGCAGGGGACGCTGCGCTGATTGCGGCGGCTGAGCTGATTGCCCAGGGCCAGCCGGTCGCGGTGCCGACCGAGACGGTTTACGGCCTCGCGGCCGATGCCACCAACCCCGAAGCCGTCGCGCGGATCTATGCGGCCAAGGACCGTCCCGCGTTCAATCCGCTGATCGTCCATGTCGCCGATCTCGCGGCGGCCGAGCGGCTGGCGCATTTCGACAAGACCGCGCTGCTCCTCGCCGAGCGATTCTGGCCCGGCCCGCTGACGCTCGTTGTGCCAAAGCGCGCCGATGCCCCGGTTGCCGGTATCGCGACCGCGGGGCTCGACACGATCGCGATCCGGGTGCCGGCCCATCCGGTAATGCGCGCGCTGCTCGCGGCCTGCAATCGTCCGCTCGCCGCGCCGTCGGCCAATGCCAGCGGATCGATCAGCCCGACCACCGCGGCGCATGTCTTCGCCAGCCTCGGCGGGCGCATCGCGCTCGTGATCGATGGCGGCGCGTGCAAGGCCGGTCTCGAATCGACCATCGTGCGCTCGGGCGATCGAGGTATCGCGATCCTGCGGCCGGGTCCGGTCACGCGCGAAATGTTGGCGCAGGCGACGGGCCTTGATGTCGCCCTGGCATACGAGAGTCCGGCTGCGGCGATCAGCGCACCGGGCCAGCTCGCCAGCCACTACGCTCCGCGAAAGCCGTTGACGTTCGACGAAGTCGATCCTCCTGCCGACGCCTATGTCATCGGATTCGGCGCTGCCGAGGGCGATTTCAATCTCAGCGCGAGCGGCGATCTTGTTGAGGCGGCGGCGCGATTGTTCGATGCGCTCCATGCCGCCGATGCGAGCGATAGGCTGCGCATTGCAGTCGCGCCGATTCCCGACAAGGGGGTCGGGCGCGCGATCAACGACCGGTTGCGCCGCGCGGCTGTTTAGATCGGCCGCGCCTGCTCTTCGGAAATCTCGGCATCAATCGCCTCGACCTTTGCGCAGGCATCGGCATCACCGCGGTCGCACCGCGTCTCGTATTTGTCGCGTTGGCGCGCCAGCTTGCCGAGCCGTTGTTCGCGTTCGCGCAGTTTGCGCCCGCGATTGCGGTCGGCTTCGTCCTGGCTCGTCGTCGTCCAGTCGGCCACCTTGCCGACCGCCTTGACCGGCGCGGTAACGACCGATCCGATCGTGCTGACACAACCGCCAAGCGACAGCGTGACCGCCGCCAGCGATACGATAATGAAATCTCGGTTCGACATCGCCGCATTCATAGCGCGCAATTCTGGACCGGCAGTTAACCGAGCAGGTCGAGCGCAAAGGCGCGCAGCTCCTGGGCCATGTCGGCGCGTTCCATCGCGAGCGCAAAATTCGCCTGGGCAAAGCCGATCTTTGATCCGCAGTCGAACCGCCGTCCGTCGAAGGTGACCGCGTGGAACGGCTGATCGCCGATCATCCGCGCCATCGCGTCGGTCAGCTGGATCTCGCCGCCGGCGCCCTTTTCCTGGTCCTCGAGCACACGCATGACTTCGGGCTGGAGGATGTAGCGGCCCGAGATGATCAGGTTCGACGGTGCCGCATCGATGCTTGGTTTCTCGACCAGGCCGCGCACCTCGGTAATCGCGCCGTCGCTCTTGCCCGGATCGATCACGCCATAACTCGACACCTGCTCGTGCGGCACTTCGAGGACGCTGATCAGATTGCCGCCGACGCGATCATAGGCGTCGACCATCTGCTTCATGCAGCCGGGCGAGCCGACCATGAACTCGTCGGGCAGGAAGATCGCAAATGGCTCGTCGCCGACCAGCCCGCGCGCGCACCAGATCGCGTGGCCGAGGCCCATTGGCTCCTGCTGGCGGACATAGGCGCAATTGCCCGGGCCGAGCCGCGTCGCCTCCAGCACGCTCATGTCCTTGCCGCGCTCGGCCATCGTCTTTTCGAGCTCGAAGGCGATGTCGAAATGGTCCTCGATCGCGCTCTTGCCGCGACCGGTGACGAAGATCATCTGCTCGATCCCCGCCTCGCGCGCCTCGTCGACCGCATACTGGATCAGCGGCCGGTCGACGACGGGCAGCATCTCCTTGGGGATCGCCTTGGTCGCGGGCAGGAAGCGCGTGCCGAGCCCGGCAACGGGAAAGACCGCTTTGCGGATCGGTTTCATGTCTACGAGCTCCCCCAGCGAAACGATGCCAGCCTAGCTGGCAGCTTTCAGCCTGTCAGCAAAGCCCTTGCGCAATTTCTGCAGTTTGGGCGGGATGACCGACACGCAATACGGATTGCGCGTGCCCTGGCGCGCCCAGTAATCCTGGTGCTCGACCTCGGCCTTGTACCACGGACCGAGCGGCTCGATCGCGGTGACGACCTCGTCCGACTGTTCGGCCTGCGCGCGCGCGATGGCGGCGCGTGCCGCCTGCTCCTGCGCTTCGTCGTGGGGGAAGATGGCGCTGCGATACTGGGTGCCGATATCGTTGCCCTGGCGGTTGAGCGTCGTCGGGTCGTGCGTCGCGAAGAAGATGTCGAGCATCGTCGCATAGCTGATCGCATCGGGATCGTAGGTGATGCGGATCGCCTCGGCATGGCCGGTGTCGCCGCTGCACACGTCGCGATAGCTGGGGTTTTCGGTCGTGCCGCCGATATAGCCACTCTCGACCGATTCGACGCCGTCGATCTGGAGGAACACCGCCTCGGTGCACCAGAAACATCCGCCGGCCAGCGTTGCGGTTTCACTTGTCATAATCGCACTCTCCAAAATCACGTGTCTAGCAGATAGGGTCGCAGCCAACGCCGACAAGGGCGTCAGTTGCGCGGCAGCCCGGCGATGAGGGCAGGGCGGGCGGCGGGATCGGCGGCCTTGGCAGCGGTCATCGTCGCGATCTCGTCCTCGATTGCGGCGATACGCGTCGAACTGCGGCCATGGGTCGCGCTGGCGATCAGCGGCTTGCCGCGTTCCTTGTCCCAGCGCGTCCAGAAACGCACCGCCGCCATCGGGTCGTATCCGGCCCCGGCGAGGAGCCAGACCGAAAGCCGGTCGGCTTCGGTTTCGGTGGCGCGGGTCAGCCGGGCGCTGCGACCGAATTCCTGCAACAGGCCCCGATCTATATCGGCGGCGTCGAGCCGTTCGCGATGGCGCAGGATATTGTGCGCCAGTTCGTGCGCCAGGACGGCGGCAAGCTCTTCGTCCTCGCGCGCGAAATCGACCAGCGGCGCGGTAACCTGGACATAGCGCCCGTCGGCCGCGGCGCCGAGACTGGCCGACGCCTTGACCTGGAAGATCGTCGCGCATGCGGGCGTGCCATCGAGCGTGACCGCAACCGTCTTCGTCGGCGATGCGACCGAGACGACCAGTTCGCCGTCGGCGAGCCAGCGCCCCATCGCGCCATCGATCGCCGCCATGCGCGCATAGTCGCCGTCGCCGTGGCGCGCGATCGTCGCCAGCGGTTCGCCATCGATCGCGGCGATCGCATGGCCGGTGCGCAGGCCCGCGGCATAGGCCGGGCTCGCCTCGGCGACCGCGGCGACGAACACCGGTGGCGCGGCGTCACCGAGCGAATAGGCACGCGCTGCCGCCGCGCGCTGTTTTGCAGGATAAAGTGCGACATCGCTCAGCACGAGCCCGGTCGCCGGCTGGCGCTGGTCGCACAGGCCGACATTGGTTGTCGCAAGCCGATAGCCGATCGTCGCAACGCGCGCGTCCATTGCGCGGAACGCGCCATAGACGGCGAGATCGTGCGCCTCGTCGGCGCGTGCGGCGGGCGCGCAGAGCAGCGCGAATGCGGCGAGCGCGAGGGAGAGCGACCGTGTCATTGTTGATCGTGTCGCATCGCGCGGCTGAACCGGCGCTGGCCGATCAGGCCGCGGTGCCGGCATCGCCGATTTCCGCTCTCAGCGCCTTGCGGTCGAGCTTGCCGATCATCGTCTTGGGCAGCGTGTCGCGGATGACGACGCTTTCAACGCGTTCGTGCTTGCCGAGCTGCGGGTTGAGCCACGCCATGAGCTGCCCTGCGGCGATATCGGCGTCGGGTTCGAGCGTGACATAAGCGCGCGGACGTTCGCCCAGATAGGCGTCGGGCACGCCGATCACGAGCGCTTCGCGGACGGCCGTGTTGGTATAGAGGATATCCTCGACCTGGCTCGGGAAGACCTTGAATCCACCGACCGCGATCATGTCCTTCAGCCGGTCGACGACGCTGATATAGCCGTCGACGTCGATTTCGCCGACATCGCCGGTGCGCAGATAGCGCTCCCCGTCGATGGTGATGAAGGTTTCGCCGTCAGCATCGGGGCGCTGCCAATAGCCCTTCATGACCTGCGGCCCGGAAACGACCATCTCGCCGGGCTCGCCTTCGGGTGCCGGCTGGCCGGGATGTTCCTTGTCGACGAGGCGGACGTTGGTCGCAGGGAGCGGCTGGCCGATCGTGCCGGGCTTGTTGAGCCCTTCATAGGGGTTGGTCGAAACCACCCCCGAACTTTCGGTCAGGCCATAGCCTTCGACCAGCCGCGCGCCGGTCGCCGCCTCGAACTTGCGCTGCAGCTCGGCGGGCATCGGCGCGCCGCCCGATATGCAGACGCGCAGCGAAGAGAAATCGGTCTTGGCGAGCGCGGGATGGTCGAGCAGCGCCTGGTACATCGTCGGCACGCCGGGCATTGATCGCGGCTGGGTGCGCGTGATCGCGGCGAGGCACTGCGCTGCGTCGAAACGCGGCAGCATGACGATCTCGCCGCCATTGGCGACAGTGCGGTTCAAGACGCAGGTATTGGCGAAGACGTGGAAGAAGGGCAGCACCCCCATGATCCGGTCGACCTCGTCGATGCGCGGATCGATCGCGTTGACCTGGCGGGCATTGGCACTGAGGTTCTGGTGCGTCAGCATCGCGCCCTTGGGCACGCCGGTCGTGCCACCGGTATACTGGATCAGCGCAACGTCGTCGGCACTCGGGTCGGCGGCCGCGAATCTCCCGTCATTGGCGATCAGTTTTGAAAATGCGGAAATGCGCGGATCGTCGGGCCTCTCGCTGACCTCGCCGCGCTTGAACAGGCGATAGAGCACCGATTTCGCGCGCGGCAGCGCGCCTGCCACCGATCCGACGATCAGCGCCTCGAGCGACGAGCGTTCGAGCACCGCGAGCGCATTGGGAAGCAGCGCCCTGGCCGACAAGGTGAACAGGAAGCGCGTACCCGAATCCTCGACCTGGTGGCGCAATTCGTCGACCGTATAGAGCGGCGAGAAATTGACCACCGTGGCCCCGGCGAGCATCGCGCCGTAATAGGCGGCGACGTAATGCGGCACGTTGGGCAGGAACAGGCCGACGCGATCGCCGCGTTTCAGCCCCATGTCCTGCAAGCCTTTGGCGACCCGCCGGACACCGCTCAGCGTCTCCGAATAGCTGTATTTGCGGCCAAGGAAATCGAGCATCGGTGCGTCGCCGCGCTCCTTGGCCATCGCGACGAACATGTCGGGCAGCGTCAACGGCGGCAGGTCGAGTTCCCATTGGCCCGGATGCTGATATGCTGAAATCCAGGCGGGATGCGGGGGCGCTACGCTCGTCATTCCTTCTGCCTATCCGAAGGCCGCAGCGGCGGCAATCATTGCCGCGCGCGCTGCGGCAGTTTATTGGTAGGCACCTGACGTCCGTTGGCGAATCAATCGAGTAAGGGGATTAAGATCATGTCCGCACGCAAGACGATTGCGAAACTGGTCGGCGGCGCCGCCGTCATTGCATTGGGCGCGTCGGCGGCGATCGCGACCGATGTCCCTCCGCCCCGCCCCGCTGTGGTCGATGCAATCTATCAGTGTCGTGATATCGTCGACAACCAGGCGCGGCTCGCCTGCTTCGACGCGCGTGTCGGCGAAATGGCCGCGGCGGACCAACGTCGCGATATCATGTTCGCCGATCGCGAGCAGGTCAAAGAGACTCGCAGAGGCCTGTTCGGTTTTTCAGGCATCAAGATATTCGGCGGCGGCGGCGACGGCGACGATGAACAGATCGAGGAAATTACCGCCAAGATTGCAGCGGTACGCTACATCGGCCGCAACATGTCGATCCTGCTCGATGACGGTGCCCGCTGGGTGCAGACCGATGACCGCACCCTGCCGCTCGACGCCAAGGCTGGGATGGAGATCAAGATCCGGCGCGCCGCATTGGGAAGCTATTTCGCCAACATCAACGGCATGCGGGCAATCCGGGTGAAGCGCGCCGACTGATAGCGCGCAGCACGCTGCGGCGGAACTTGGCGTCATGTCCCGGCCGCCGGCCCAGGCCAGCCCGATTGGATCGGACGCGCCGTTCGTGCTGCTCGACGATGCGCGAGCCCACGGTGCCGCCGATGCGCGCCTGTATCGCGATCCGGTCGCCATCTTCACCGCCGATGGAATTGACCAGCTCGAGACGCTTTTTGCCCAGATGGAGCGCGCGCGCGCCAATGGCCTCTACCTGGCGGGATATCTCGATTACGAGGCGGGGCTCGGCCTCGAAGCGCGGCTCGCCCCGCTGGCACGCCTTAGACCGCAATCGCCGATCGCCTGGTTCGGGGCGTTCGAGCAGGTCGAACGGATCGCTCCCGACGCCGTTCCCGCCTTGCTCGGCGATCCGGCAGGCGCATGGATCGGGGCACCACAGCCGCGCATCGACGCTGCCACCTATGTCGCGCGCGTCGAGGCAATCCTCGATCACATTCGCGCCGGCGACATCTACCAGGCCAACCTGACCTTCACCTGCGACGTCGCGATCGACGGCGATCCGCTCGCCGCTTACGCCCGCCTGCGCCAGCGCGCGCGCGCCGGCTATGGCGGGATCGTCCACACCGGCGACGACTGGCTGCTCAGCCTGTCGCCCGAGCTGTTCTTCGCGCTCGACGGCGATCGGGTAACTGCGCGGCCGATGAAGGGTACCGCGACGCGCGGCGCCGATCCCGCGACCGACCTTGACCAGCGCACGACGCTCGCCAGCGATGCCAAGCAGCGCGCCGAGAACCTGATGATCGTCGATCTGATGCGCAACGACCTGTCGCGCGTTGCGCGGCCCGGCAGCGTCAAGGTGCCGAGCCTGTTCGCGGTCGAAACCTATCCGACCGTCCACCAGCTCGTCTCGACGATCACCGCGCGGCTGGAGCAGGGCAAGGATGCGCTCGACCTCCTGCGTGTCGCCTATCCGTGCGGATCGATCACCGGTGCGCCGAAGATCCGCGCGATGGAGATCATCGCCGCGATCGAGGACGCGCCGCGCGGCGTCTATACCGGTTCGATCGGCTTCATCGCGCCCGATGGCGAAGCGGCGTTCAACGTCGCGATTCGCACGCTCCATGTCGCTCGCCATGGCCAAGGTGAAATCGGTGAAGCGAACCCCTTGCACCCGACTCGCAAAACCGCCACGCTTGGCCTCGGCGCTGGGATCGTGGCGGATTCCGATCCGCACGCGGAGTGGCGCGAATGTTTGGCCAAGGGAGCGTTCGTGGGAGAGACTGGGGCAGGCTTCGATCTCGTCGAGACGATGGCGTTCGATCCGCTTGAGGGACTGCTCAGGCTCGACCGGCATCTGGCGCGGATGAAGGCGAGCGCGGCGGCGTTCGGCTTCGCGTTCGATCGTCACCGCGCGCGCAACGAGCTGCAGGCTGCGACCTTCCGCCTGCGCCATGCCAGCAAGGTCCGCTTGCTCGCGTCGCCCGGCGGCGCGCTGGCGATCGAGATTCGCGACATGCCGCGGCTGCCCGACGTGCCGGTATCGGTCGGCCTCGTCGCGCGAAGCGTCTCGCGCGACGATGTCCGCCTGCGCCACAAGACGACCGACCGCGGTTTCTACGATGATGCGCGCGCCGCGACTTCGGGCTGGGAGGCAGTTCTGGTCGACGATGCCGGCTTCGTCACCGAAGGCAGCTTCACCAACATCTTCGTCGATCGCGACGGCACGCTGCTGACCCCGCCGGCCGAACTCGGCCTGCTGCCCGGTGTCCTGCGCGAAGAGCTGATCGAACAGCATCGCGCGGTCGAATCGCGGCTGCGCGTCGCCGACCTCGGCGACGGCTTTTATCTCGGCAATTCGCTGCGCGGCCTCATCCCCGCGCGCCTCGTTGAACAAGGAACGCTCGATGGATGATCATCGCCTGTCGGCCGCCATCGGGCGGATCGAACCATCGCCGACGCTGGCGATCACCGCGCGCGCCGCGGCGATGAAGGCCGACGGCATCGACGTCATCTCGCTGTCGGCCGGCGAACCCGATTTCGATACGCCCGATTTCGTCAAGCAAGCGGCGATCGCGGCGATCGAGGCGGGGCAGACCAAATACACCGCGGTCGGCGGTACGCCGGCGCTCAAGGCGGCGGTCGTCGCCAAGTTCGCGCGCGAAAACCGGATCGATTATTCCCCGCCCGAGGTGATCGTCGGGGTCGGCGGCAAGCAGGTCCTTTTCAACGCGATCCTCGCCACCGTCGGACCGGGCGACGAGGTTATCGTGCCCGCGCCCTATTGGGTCAGCTATCCCGACATCGTCCGCTTTGCCGGCGGCAGCGTCGTTGCCGTGCCCGCCGGACGCGAGCAGGGCTACAAGGTGACCCCGGAGCAGATCGCCGCGGCGATCACCCCGGCGACGCGCTGGGTGATCTTCAATTCGCCGTCGAACCCGACCGGCGCTGCCTATAGCGGCGAAGAGCTTGCGGCGCTCGGCGCGGTGCTGCGCGACCATCCGCACGTCATGGCGATCACCGACGATATGTACGAACATATCTGGTATGCCGACACGCCGTTCGCCACGCTTGCCGAGGTCTGTCCCGACCTCAAGGACCGGATTTTGACGGTCAATGGCTGCTCGAAGGCCTATGCGATGACCGGCTGGCGGATCGGCTTTGCCGGGGGGCCGCGCTGGTTGATCGCGGCGATGACCAAGCTGCAGTCGCAATCGACCTCGAACGCCTGTTCGATCGCGCAGGCGGCCGCGCTCGCCGCGCTCGACGGCCCCAAGGATTTCCTCGCCGAACGCAACGCGGCATTTCGCGCACGCCGCGATCTCGTCGTCGAACGACTCGACGCGATCGACGGCCTCGCCTGTCCCAGCCCCGAAGGTGCGTTCTACGTCTATCCCGATGCGAGCGGCCTGATCGGGCGGGCGACCCCCGAAGGCGTTATGCTGTCGAACGACGCCGATCTCGCCGAATATCTTCTCGCCGAAGCGCGCGTCGCGGTCGTCCCCGGCGCCGCCTTCGGCCTGTCGCCAGCATTTCGCGTGTCGTACGCGACGTCGCGCGAAATTCTCGAAACCGCGTGCGAGCGCATTGCCCGGGCGTGCGCCAAGCTCGGCTAAAGTGCGAACAATTTCGGTCCGGCTGCATCCATTCGGTCGGTTCGCACGAAGCTTCGTTCAGTCGCGGCTCAGCGCCCTCCCGCTAGGGCCGCGACGACCAGTTTCGATTGAACCGCAAAGGAATGAGAGATGAAACCAACGTCGGCTATTTGGGCGACCGCGCTGCTGGTAACCGCTGCCGGCGGTCTCGCCGCACTGGGTATCGGAGCGACGAATAAAGCCGAGGCAGCCGAGCAGGCGGTGCGGATTCCCGCCGCCGCCTACGACCCCGCCGATACGCGCAGTTCGGCCACCGCGATCCTGGCGGGCGGCTGCTTCTGGGGTGTCGAGGGCGTGTTCAGCCATGTGAAGGGCGTCACGAGCGTCGTCTCGGGCTATGCCGGCGGCAGCAAGGCGACCGCCAATTACGACGCGGTCAGCGGCGGCGACACCGGCGCGGCTGAGGCGGTGCGGATCGTCTACGACCCGCGCGTCGTCAGCTATGGCGATTTGCTGCGCGTCTATTTCTCGGTCGTCACCGATCCCACCCAGCTCAATCGCCAGGGTCCCGATCGCGGAACGCAATATCGCAGCGCGATCGTCCCGACCAACGCGGCGCAGGCCAAGGTCGCGCAACGCTATATCGCCCAGCTCGGCAAGGGCGGCTATTATCCGCGCCCGATCGTCACGCGGATCGAATCCAACAAGGGCTTCTATCGCGCCGAGGCCTATCACCAGGACTTCATGGCGGCCAATCCGCGCCACGGCTATATCGTGCGCTGGGACGCGCCCAAGCTCGCCAACCTCAAATCGATGTTCCCCGCGCTCTACACGGCAAAAACCGCGCCCTGATTTTCACCGGGCGCGGTCTTGGCAGCGTGACACTCTCGCGAGCGGTTATTTAGGCGACAGCACCATCAGCATCTGGCGGCCTTCGAGCCGCGGATAGGCTTCGACCTTGGCGATCGGGTTGGTCTGTTCGGCGACGCGCTGGAGCAGCGCCATGCCGAGTTCCTGGTGCGACATTTCGCGACCGCGAAAGCGCAGCGTGACCTTCACCTTGTCGCCGTCCTCGATGAACGAGACGACCTTCTTCATCTTGGTATCGTAATCGTGATCGTCGATGTTCGGACGCATCTTGATCTCTTTGATCTCTTGCGTCTTCTGCGTCTTGCGCTGGAGGTTCGCCTTTTTCTGCGCCTCGTATTTGAACTTGCCGACGTCGAGATATTTGGCGACCGGCGGATCGGCGTTGGGCGAGACCTCGACCAGGTCGAGGCCGACCGCAGCCGCCTGCTCCATCGCTTCTTCGGTCAGCATGACACCCAGATTCTCGCCGTTCTCGTCGATGACGCGAACCTTGGGCGACTGGATGAATTCATTGAATCGGGGGCCGTGCTTGGGCATTTGCTGGCCCATCGGGCGGCGAACTGGCGGGGGTATAGCGGAGTCTCCTTTAGCGGCTGCGACGGTGCAGCGGGCGGGCTTTAGCCGATTTGACGGGGCATAGGAAGAGCAGAGCGTTCAGCCGCCCTTGCGATCGGGTGGCGTTGCCTCGTCGCGCAAGGTCGCGATCATCTCGTCGAGGGTCATCACCTTCTGGTGCTCGTCGCTGCCCAGGCGGCGCAACGCGATCGTGCCCTGCTCGGCCTCGCGCTTGCCGACGACGAGCAAATTGGGGACCTTGGCAAGGCTGTGCTCGCGCACCTTGTAGTTGATCTTCTCGTTGCGCGTGTCGGCCTCGGCGCGGATCCCCGCTGCCTTGAGTTTCGCGACGACCTCGTCGGCATAATCGTCGGCGTCGGACACGATCGTCGCGACGACTGCCTGGACCGGCGCCAGCCACAGCGGGAACCTGCCCGCATGGTGCTCGATCAGGATGCCGATGAAACGTTCGAAGGTGCCGAGGATCGCGCGGTGGAGCATCACCGGGCGATGGCGCTCGCCATCCTCGCCGACATAGCTCGCGTCGAGCCGCTCGGGCAGCACGGTATCGGCCTGGATCGTGCCGACCTGCCACGTCCGGCCGATCGCATCGGACAGGTGAAACTCGAGCTTGGGCGCATAGAAGGCGCCTTCGCCGGGCAGCTCTTCCCAGCCATATTCGTCGGTATCGCGCCCGGCGAGTTTGACCGCGTCGCGCAATTGCTGTTCGGCCCGGTCCCATTCGGCGTCGGAACCGTAGCGCGCGTCGGGGCGCAGCGCCAATTTGATCGCATAGCTGTCGAAACCAAGCTCGTGATAGACCTCGTCGAGCAGGTCGCAGAAATCGCGCACCTCCTCGATCAGCTGGTCTTCGGTGACGAAGATATGCGCATCGTCCTGGGTGAATTGGCGCACGCGCAGGATGCCGTGGAGCGCGCCGTGCGGCTCGTTGCGGTGGCAGCAACCGAACTCGGCCATGCGGACCGGCAGGTCGCGATACGACTTGATCCCCTGTTTGAAGATCAGGATATGCGCGGGGCAGTTCATCGGCTTCAACGCCATCATGTCGGCATCGCCGGTGATCACCGGGGTATCGTCGTCGGCGCCCTCTTCGGGAACATGGGGGATCTCGTCGGGGACGACGAACATGTTCTCGCGATATTTGCCCCAGTGGCCCGATTGCTCCCACTGCTTGGCATCCATCAGTTGCGGCGTCTTGACCTCGTCATAGCCCGCCGCGTCGAGCTTGCGGCGCATATAGGCCTCGAGCTCGCGCCAGATCAGATAGCCCTTGGGATGCCAGAAGACGCTGCCTTGCGCCTCGTGCTGGAGGTGGAACAGGTCCATCTCCTGGCCGATCTTGCGATGGTCGCGCTTGGCCGCTTCCTCGAGCCGCATCAGGTGCGCCGCGAGCTGTTTCTTGTCGAGCCAGCCGGTGCCGTAGATCCGGCTGAGTTGCGGGTTGTTCTGGTCGCCGCGCCAGTACGCGCCCGCGACCTTGGTCAGCTTGAATGCCTTGGGGTCGAGCCGACCGGTCGAGGCAAGGTGCGGCCCGCGGCACATGTCGAGCCACGCGTCTTCGCCGGTTCCCGATCGATAGACCGTCAGCGTCTCGTTGTCGGGCAGTTCGGCGGCCCATTCGGCCTTGAAGCTCTCGCCCTTGGCCTGCCAGCGCGCGATCAGGTCGGCGCGGCTCCACACTTCGCGGACCAGCGGCTGGTCGGCGGCGATGATCTCGCGCATCTTGTCCTCGATCACCGGCAGGTCGTCCTCGGTGAACGGGCCGCGCTGCGCGCTCGGCGCGAAATCGTAATAGAATCCGTCGTCGGTCGCGGGACCGAAGGTGATCTGCGTATCGGGCCACAGCGCCTGGACCGCCTCGGCAAGAACATGTGCGTAATCGTGGCGGGCGAGCTCGAGCGCGTCCTTCTCGTCACGGCTGGTCACCAGCGCGAACGCGGCGTCGGCCTCGATCGGCCGGCCGATATCGACGAGCTCGCCATCGACGCGCGCGGCGAGCGCCGCCTTGGCCAGGCCGGGGCCGATCGCCGCGGCGATGTCGGCGGGCGTCGTTCCGCTCTCGACCTCGCGTGCCGAGCCGTCGGGAAGGGTGATCGTTATCATCTTGGTCATGCGCGAATTCCCTAGAGCATCCGCGCTTCGGGTCAATCGGCACCGTACTTCAGGGCAAGGGCGCGCGACATTATGTCTATGACGCTTGACATGAGGGCGAATCGTGATGTAAAGGACGCCATGCAGTTTGAAAAGGGAGGTTTACTATGACCAGGATCCAGCAAGCCCTGTTATGGGCAACCGCAATTCTCGCCATGGCGATCGCGGCACGGTTCGGAGCGATCGAACGCGATCTCGCCACGACGTTGCTCATCGTTCTGCCGCCCCTCGCATGGCTGTCGATCAGCCGGGGCGATCGCGGGTCCTGCGGCGTGGCGGGGGGCTGAGTTATGGCAACCGTTCAATACAGTCGCCCGGGCCTGTGGATCGGCCTTTTCCTCGCATCGGCGGGCGTGATCGCCGCGCTGAAGCTGACGGAAGCGATCAACCCGACGACCGCCTTCCTGTGGTTCGCGATCTCGATGCTGCTGCTCGTCCCTATGATCCGGTCGATGAAGGCCGCAGGGCCGACCGGCAGCAGCAACAGCGCCGCCGCGATCCGCTATACCAAGCGGATCGGGATCAGCTCTGCGCTGTACGTTCTCGGCCTTGGCATCGCGATCACGCTCGACCGCAACAGGGGTCTTTCGACCGCTTTGGCCTTTGCCATCGCCATGCTCCCGGTGCTGCCCATCTTCGGGATGATCTGGTCGATGGGACGCTATCTCGTCGAGGAAAGGGACGAGTATCTGCGTCATCGCGCCGCGATGGCGTCGCTCGCCGGGCTCGGGTTGCTCCTTGGCGTCGCCTCGTTCTGGGGCTTTCTTGAAACCTTCGGCATCGTCCCGCATGCCGAAGGCTGGTGGGCGGTGCCGATCTGGGCGGTGGGCATGGGCCTATCGCAAGGCTGGATGAGTTATCGCGACCGCGCCCGAGACGGCGCATGAACAACAGGCTCAAGGTGCTGCGCGCCGAGCGTAGCTGGAGCCAGGCCGATCTTGCCGAGCGGCTCGAGGTTTCCCGCCAGAGCGTCAACGCGATCGAGACGGGCAGATACGATCCCTCGCTGCCGCTCGCGTTCAGGATCGCCGATGTTTTCGACATGGCGATCGAAGAGATTTTCCTGCGCGATTGATCGGTGCGCCGCGGCTCGCCAATCGGCCGGGAGGATTTGCGCCTTTCCTACAATTACCGCCCTCTGATAGGGTGCGGGAATGCGCTTTTGTCAGCTTCCCGGACGTGCCGCTCCCGCGCAATGCGCAGCGGTCGAATTACGGTCACACTTTTGTCGTGACCCGCGTGAAGCGCGATGGGTTACGGTCACACTTTTCGTGTCTCGGCATGCAAAGGTCTCGCCCGTGTGCGGCACCGTGAGAGCGCGCCCGTGACCGAGCTGAGTTTCCTCGACCGTCCCGGCGGCGCGCGTCTCGCCTTTCGCCATCTCGACGGCACCGCGCCGACGCTCGTCTTCCTGCCCGGCTATATGTCCGACATGGACGGCGGCAAGGCCGGCGCGGTGTTCGCCTGGGCGCAGCGCGAGGGCCGCGCCTGCCTGCTGCTCGATTATGCCGGTTGCGGGTCGAGTGGCGGACAGTTCGCCGACCAGACGCTCGACGACTGGCGCGACGATGTCGCCTTCCTGATCGAGCAATTGGTCGACGGGCCGGTGATCCTTGTCGGATCGTCGATGGGCGGCTGGCTGATGCTGCTCGTTGCATTCCGGCTCGGCGCGCGCGTCGTCGGTCTCGTCGGCATCGCCGCTGCGCCCGACTTCACCGACTGGGGCTTCAGCGACGCCGATAAGGCGACGATCCGCACGGCCGGTCGGCTCGAGGAATCGACGCCCTATTCGGACGATCCTTATGTAACGACGCGCGGCTTCTTCGATTCGGGCGAGGCCAACCGTGTCCTCGGTGATACCATTGCGATCGACTGCCCCGTCCGCCTGCTGCATGGCCAGCGCGACGCCGACGTGCCGTGGGACGTCTCGCTCCAGCTCGCCGACCGGCTGCGTTCAGACGATGTGCAGGTCGTCCTCGTCAAGGACGGCGATCACCGCCTGTCGCGCGAGCGCGATGTCGCGCTGCTGCTCGCGACGCTGGCGCGCCTCGTCGCACCAATCGAAGGACCGACACTATGATCTTCGCAAGCCTGTTGCTGGCGACCGCGATGCAGAGCGCGTCGCCGGGCATTTACGAACCCGCGCCGATCATGATCCCCGGCCGCGACGACGTGCCCGAAAAGGCATCGGGGGTGGGGCCCACGAAAAGCGCCGTGCTCGACGCCTGCCTGAAACAGGCCAATGACGATCCCGCAGCGGCGACCAAAACTGCGCTCGACTGGATCGGTCGCGGCGGCGACTGGAGCGCGCGCCAGTGCCTCGGTTTTGCTTATGCGCAAGGGGGCGATTTTGCCGCCGCTACGGGCGTCTTCGCCCGCGCCGCGAGCGAGGCCGACGTTGCCCGCGATCCAGGCGCGGCCAGCGTCTGGGCGCTCGCCGGCAATGCTGCGCTGGCGAACGATGAAGCACGCACTGCGACCCAGTATTTCGATGCCGCGCTCGCGCGCGCGACGCTGATCGGTCTCGCGCTCGGCGAGGTCCACCTCGACCGCGCCCGCGCGCGCGTTGCGACGGGCGATCTTGCCGGTGCGGCCAGCGATCTTGAGCGCGCACGCACCGATGCCGCCGCCGACCCGCTGACCTGGCTGCTGTCGGCGACGCTCGCGCGGCGCCAGGCGGACCTGTCTGCCGCGGCAACGTATATCGCAGAGGCTGCGCGCCTCGCCCCGACCGATCCGGCGGTCATGCTCGAAGCGGGCAATGTCGCGGTCCTGTCGGGCCAGGAATCGGCTGCGCGGGCGAACTGGCAATCGGTCGTCGCCGCCGCGCCGCAGAGTCCCGAAGCCGACAGTGCGCGCGCCAACCTGTCGCAGCTCACCGCCGCCGATGGATCGACACCAGCGCCCGCGTCCGAGAGCCCGCCGACACCTCAGTCGAGGTAGAATTCGACCGTCGTGACGACGCGGACCTTCTTGTTGGGCGTGTCGCCCGATCCGTAATCGCCTTCGCCGTCGCGCGCCTCGATCGAGAAATAGCCCTGCGTCGCCGACTTGATCCCGCCAACTTTGGCGCCCGAATCCTTGGCGAATTGCTGGGCCGATTCGCGCGCGTCGCGCGTCGCCTCGGCGACCATCGCGGGCTTGACCTTGTCGAGCTGGGTAAAGGTGTAGCTGATATTGCTGTCGGTCAGCGGGACCCCTGCCGCGACCAGCTCGGCCTGCTTGGCAAACGCTGCCTTCATCCGCCCGATATCGTTGCTCTTCACCCCTATCCGGCGGTTGATGATGATATGTTCGACACTCGAATTATAGTCGCGTTCGCGCGATACGCTGATTCCCGTATCGCTGATCTCGGTCGGCTTGAATCCGGCCTCGAGGAAGAATTTGCGGACCGCCTGCGCCTGTCGCGCGACCTGCGGCTGGGTCGCGGCGAGCGTCGGCCCCTGTTGCGAGAAACCGATCGACCAGGTCGCGGTATTGGCGATGACGTCGCGCTCCGAAACGCCGCGAACGGTGACCGCGCGTTCGGCCGCCTTGGCACGGCGCAGGCCATCGCCGAGCAGGTAGCCGCTGGTGACGATACCGAGCGAGAAAATCGCGACCGAGCCGAGCACGATGCCCGGCCAGCTCGCGAGAAAACGTCCTCGGTGCGGAGGTAGAGCGGTTTCGTCGTGGTCCATCGGTCTGTCCTTTCCTCGTCAGCGCGGTTATCGTCGCTGCGCTAATCTGGGTTAGACCGATTGAACGTGCGATGAACCGTGCATTTCCATAGACGAAGCGAGCAAATGGCCAATTATCTCCACACCATGATCCGTGTCACCGACCCCGAGGCGACGGTCGCCTTCTTCAATCTGATCGGGCTCGAAGAGGTTCGCCGCGTCGACAGCGAAAAGGGACGCTTCACGCTGATCTTCCTCGCCTGTCCGGGTGAGGAGGGCGTCGCCGAGGTCGAGCTGACCTACAATTGGCCGGGTGAAGACGGCGGGCACGAGACCTATGACGGCGGGCGCAATTTCGGCCATCTCGCCTATCGCGTCGACAATATCTACGACACCTGCGCGCGGCTTGCCGCGGCCGGAGTGACGATCAACCGCCCGCCGCGCGACGGTCATATGGCGTTCGTCCGCTCGCCCGACGGGATCTCGGTCGAACTTCTCCAGGACGGGGCGCTCGACCCGGCCGAGCCCTGGGCGTCGATGGAAAATACGGGGGAATGGTAGAAACCATGCCGCTCGACATCGTCCGCATCGCCGCGCTCAGCGACAACTACATCTGGCTGGTTCACGATCCCGCATCGGGCGACACGACGGTGATCGACCCGGCGGTTGCCGATCCTGTCCTGGCCGAGGCGGCGGCGCGCGGCTGGATGATCGGGCAGATCTGGAACACCCACTGGCACCCCGACCACACCGGCGGCAACGCCGCGATCAAGGCCGCGGTGGAACAAGCGGGGCGAGCCTGCACGATTACCGCACCCGCTGCCGAGGCGGCGCGCATCCCGACCGCCGACCGGCTCGTTGCCGAAGGCGATACAGTCACGCTCGGCGACCATGTCGCGACCGTCTGGGAAGTGCCGGCGCACACCGCCGGGCACATCGCCTATCACCTGTCCGACGAGCCCGCGATCTTCATCGGCGACACGCTGTTCGCGATGGGCTGCGGCCGCCTGTTCGAAGGCACCGCGACGCAAATGTTCGCCGCGATGCAGCGCCTTGCCGCGCTGCCACCTGAGACACGCGCCTATTGCGCGCACGAATACACGCTCGCCAACGGACGCTTTGCCCGTCATGCCGAACCCGACAACGCGGCGATCGCGGCGCGCATGGTCGCAGTCGAGGCCGCGCGCGCGGCGGGCGAGGCAACGGTGCCGACGACGATCGGCGAAGAGCGCGCGACCAACCCTTTCATGCGTGCAACCGACGCCGGGCACCTCGCAGAAATGCGCGCGGCCAAGGATTCTTTCTGATGCCGGCGATTTCATGGTATCATGGCAGCAGGGGCCAGCCACGGCCTTGCTAGACAGAGAGATCGCCATGACCCTTCGATCGAACCTATTGCGCCTCTCGTGTGCGACTTTCGCCGCGCTGGGCCTTGCCGCCTGCAGCATGGCCGGGGTCGACCGCGAGGCCGCACCGCTCAAGCCGAACCAGCTCGAAAAGCTCGAAAAGCAATTGGCGGGAAAGGTGGCGGGCGAACCGGTCAACTGCATCCCGCTACGAAGCGCGGACAACACCATCCGGGTAAGCGACGACATCATCCTCTATCGGGTGTCGAAACGGCTCGTCTATCGCAACGACCTCCCCAACAGCTGCTTCGGCCTGGGACGCGACGACGACATTATCGTCGTCAAAACCTATGGCTCGCAGTTGTGCGACGGCGACATCATCCAGCTCGTCGACCGCCATAGCGGCTTCAACAAGGGCGCCTGCTCGCTCGGCCAGTTTGTCCCCTATCGTACGCCGGCCCGCTGACCACGCGGGTCGCTGGCACCATCGTTATTTGACGTAAAGCCCCGCAAGCCGGTCGGCGTAACGCTGCGTGATGACGTGGCGGCGGATCTTCATCGACGGCGTCATCTCTTCGTTCTCGATGGTAAAGGCCTCGTCGGCAAATGCGAACTTGCGAACCTTTTCGGTCACCGACAGGTCGCAATTGACGCGGTCGATCGCGGCGCGGATCGCGCTGCGAAAGGCGTCATGTTCTTTCAGCAGTTCGCATTCGTGGGGCAGTCCGTGCTCTTCGGCCCATTCGCGTGCCCAGTCGGGATCGGGGACGACCAGCCCGACGATATTGGGGCGTTTGTCGCCATGGACCATCGCTTGCAGGATCTCGGGCTGCAGCGTCAGCATCCCCTCGACCTTTTGCGGGCTGACATTGTCGCCCTTGTCGTTGACGATCAGGTCCTTCTTGCGGTCGGTAATGACGATCCGGCCGCTCTCGTCGATATGGCCGATGTCGCCGGTGTGGAGCCAGCCGTCGCGCAGCACGCGGCGCGTTTCGGCCTCGTTGCGCCAATAGCCCAGCATCACGTTCTCACCGCGCACCAAGATTTCACCGTCGCCGGCGATGCGCACTTGGGTGTTCATCAGCGGCGGACCGACGGTGTCCATTTTCAGGCCCGCGCTCGGCCGGTTGCAACTGATCACCGGTCCCGCTTCGGTCTGGCCATAGCCCTGCAGCATCGTGATGCCGAGCGAATGGAAGAAGATGCCGATCTCGGGGTTGAGCGGCGCACCGCCCGACACCATCGCCTTCACCCGGCCGCCGAATTTTGCCGATATCTTGGGCAGCAGCGTGCGGTGGAGGATCGCGTCCATCGGCTTGTCCCACAAGGGAACGTGCCCGCGATAGCGTTTGCCGCCGATCGCCAGCGCGCGCGACAGCAGGAAATTGGCGAGGCCGCCCTGTTTCTCGAGCGCCTTGAGCATCCGCTGGCGGATCACCTCGAACAATCTCGGGACCACGACCATGATCGTCGGGCGGACCTCCTCGATGTCGCTCATCAGCTTGTCGAGGCCGCCTGAATAATAGATCTGCCCGCCGAGCCCGATCGGGAAAAACTGCCCGCCCGAATGTTCATAGGCGTGGCTCAGCGGCAGGAACGACAGGAACACCTCGTCGTCCCAGCCGAAATCACTCTGGATGACTTCGACGCACGCCTCGACATTGTGCAGGATCGCGCCGTGCGATTGCATCACGCCGCGCGGCGCGCCGCCGGTGCCGCTGGTATAGATGATGCAGGCAAGGTCGCTGCGCTGCACGCTCGCGGCGCGTTCGGCATAGCGATCGACGCGCGTTTCGCCGCCATGGACGAGGTCATCCCAGTCGAGCAACGCGACCGCGCTGCGCTGCCCCGACTTGAGCGGCTCCATCGATATCACGGTGTGTGCTTCGGACTGGACGACCGCTGGCATCAGCGTGCGCGCCAGCTTGGCGGACGAGACGATCACCGCCTTGGACCCGCTATTGTCGAGGATGTGCTGGTGATCGCGCTCGGTGTTGGTCGTATAGGTCGGCACGGTAACGCAGCCCGCCGCCATGATGGCAAGATCGGCGATACACCATTCGGGCCGGTTCTCGCTGACCAGCATGACCGTTTCGCCGGGCAGCAGGCCCGCCTCGGTGAGCGCATCGGCAAGGGCGGCGACCTGCGCCGCGGCCTGGCGCCAGCTGATCGAGGCCCAGTCGCGCCCGTCCTTGTGCCACAGGAACGGCGTGTCGCCATTTTCCTGCGCCCGCGTGAAGAACATCGTCACGAGGTTGGGGAATGATTCCATTACGCGCTGTTTCGCCATTGTCGCTCCTCTCGTGTTCCGGACGGTCTGTGCCGCCCTGGAACGCTCGCTTATTCCTTGACCCAGCCGCCCTCGCTGCGTGGATCGGCGGCGCCGACCCATGCGCCGCCGCGCCATTCGATTGCATTGGCCTTGAAGCCCGGCGACCGGATGTCGACGACATGGCCCATCGCGCGCAGCGCGGGGGCCATCGCCACCTGCGTGCTGCCCTGTTCGAGATAGACGGTATCGCCCGGGGCATAGAGCACCGGCAGCGCGATCGCGTCCTGCGCGCTCAGATCCCAGTCGATCACGCCGATGATCGCCTTGGCGACCTGCGCGATGATCGTCGCGCCGCCCGCTGCGCCGACCGCAAGGCGGACGCTGCCATCGGGCGCGAGCACGATCGACGGTGACATCGAACTGCGCGGCCGCTTCCCGCCCTCGACGCGGTTGGCGACCGCAAGGCCGTTTTCTTGCGGGACGCTGCTGAAATCGGTGAGTTCGTTGTTGAGGTAGTAGCCATTGACGACCAGCCCCGAACCGAAGGCGCTTTCGATCGTCGAGGTCAGCGAGGCGACCTCGCCCCAGCGGTCGACCGCGACGAAATGCGAAGTGCCGTGCTCGACCGCTTCGTGCCCCGCGGCCATCGGCTGCGCGCCCGGCGGCGTGCCGACGGGTGCGGTCGCCATGGCGTGGTCGGGATCGATCAGCAACGAGCGCTTGGCGAGATAGGCGGGGTCGGTCAGCCCCGCAACGGGGACCGGCAAATAGTCGCTGTCGGCGAGGTAGCGTCCGCGATCGGCATAGGCGAGGCGCATCGATTCGGCGATCAGGTGCCATGATTTGGGCGAATCGGGGCCGAGCTTTTTCATGTCGAAGCGTTCGAGCTGCTTCAGGATCGCGAACACCGTCGTCGCACCCGAAGAGGGCGGCCCCATGCCGCAGATCTTGTAGCCGCGATACGTGCCGCAGACGGCATCGCGCGCCTTGGCATCATAGCTCGCCAGGTCGCCCGGCGTCATCGGCGCGGGACTGACCGGCGATCCGCTGACCTTGGCGGCGATCGCCTGGCCATTGGGGCCGACATAGAAACTGTCGGGCCCCTGTTCGGCAAGGCGCGTCAGGAACGCCGCCATCGCGGGGTTCTTGATCCGCGTTCCGACGGGCAGCGGCTCGCCGTTCGCGCCGTAATAGAGCGCCCGGCCGGCGGCATCGAGCGCGCCGGTCGCACGCCCGTAATCGAGCGCGTTGTTCATCCGTGCAGTCATGACAAAGCCATCACGGGCGAGCGCGATCGCGGGCGCGAACAGGTCTTTCCACGGCAAACGACCGTGTTCGGCATGCGCCAGCGCCATCATCCGGACGTTGCCGGGCACGCCGACGCTGCGCCCGCCGGGCTGCATTTCGGAAAAAGGTAGCGGCTTGCCGTCGCGATAGAACCATGTGCCGGTTGCCGCGGCGGGTGCGGTCTCACGCCCATCATAGCTGCCGATCGTGCCGCTGCCGTCGCGATAGACGAGGAAGCCGCCGCCGCCGATGCCCGAACTTTGCGGTTCGACGACATTGAGCGCAACCAGCGTCGCGATCGCGGCGTCGGCGGCGCTGCCGCCTTTGCGCAGCATCGCCGCGCCTGCCTCTGCAGCGCGCGGGTCGGCGGCGCTGACCATGCCGGGAACGCCCGCATGGTTGGCGCTGGCGGTTGCTGGCTGGCTGGTCGGGGTGGCGCATCCGGTCAGCGACAGGAGTGCGGCGGCAATAAGGACAATCGATCGCATGGGCGATTGGCTAAACCTTTGCGGCGTGTGCGGCAATGGGGTCTGCGCCTAGCGCGTGTCGCTGCCGACCGCGTCGGCGATGCTGCCAAATCCGTCGCGATCGAGCAGCGCGGCGAGACCGCGGGCGATCCGAGCGGCGAGGCCCGGCCCTTCATAAACCATCGCGCTGTAAAGCTGGACCAGGTTCGCCCCCGCGCCGATCCGGGCATAGGCATCGGCGGCGCTGGCGATCCCGCCGACGCCGATCAACGCGATGTCGCCCGATCCCGCGCTGCGGAAATCCCTGAGGCGCTGCAAGGCGAGGTCGCGCAGCGGCGCCCCCGACAGGCCGCCCGCTTCGCTTGCCAGCTGCGAATCGAGCGGCGGCCGCGATATCGTCGTGTTCGACACGATCAACGCGCCGAGCCGGTGGCCATGGGCAAGGCCGACAATGTCGTCGATATCGGCGGGCTCCAGGTCGGGCGCGACCTTCAGGAAGACGGGCGGGCCTGCATCGCCGCGCGCCGCCATCACCGCGCCGAGCAGCGCGTCGAGCGCACCCTTGTCCTGCAGTGCGCGCAAGCCGGGCGTATTGGGCGAGGAAATGTTGACCGTCAGATAGTCGGCGAGGCCCGCCATCGCCTCGACCCCGGCGACGTAATCGGCGATCGCCGCGTCGCCCGACGCATTCGCCTTGTTGGCGCCGATGTTGATCCCGACCGGGATGACGCAGCCCGCCGCGCGCAGCGATCGTAGCCGTATCGCCGCCGCCGCCTGCCCATTATTGTTGAACCCCAGCCGGTTGATCACCGCGCGATCCTCGGCCAGGCGGAACAGCCGCGGGCGCGGATTGCCCGGCTGCGGCTGCGGCGTCAGCGTGCCGACCTCGGCGAAGCCGAATCCGAGCCGTGCCATCGCGTGCGCTGCGCGTGCATCCTTGTCGAAACCCGCCGCCAGCCCGACCGGATTGGGAAAATTGACGCCCGCGACGCGCGTTGCGAGCTGCGCGCCGGTCAGCGCCGAACGGGCGTCGGGCATCCGCGCGAGCAGGCCGATCGTCGCGTGGTGGGCGCGCTCGGCATCGGCGCGGAAGATCAGCGGGCGCGCCAGTCGATAGAGCGAAGGAGAAAAGAGCATGGCTGGTCAACTGCCGCTGCTTGGGCTTAGATGCAACCCAAAGCCGGATGGCGAACAGGGAGAGAGCGTATGACGAAGCGGATCATGTTGACGACGGGGGTTGCACTGGCGGCGCTGACGCTCGGCGGCTGTGCGACGATCGAGGATGCTAAGCCGACGACTGCAGCCGAACCGACGCAACAGGTCGCGGGTGCCCAGTTCGACGCCTTTTTCGACAAATACGACGCCGCCCAGCTGTCGCTTTCACCGCTCGGCAAGGCCTATCGCGGCATCCGCGACGAGGATTACGGCCGATGGGGCGATCTCAGCGACGCGGGCGATGCCGCCGAGCAGCAATTGCTCCAGGCGAGCGCCGATGCGATGCGGATGGCCTATGATCCCGCCAATCTGACGTCGCAACAGGCGCTGTCGTATCGCCTGTTCGACCGCGTGGCGAAGCGTTCGGCCTCGCTCTTTCCCTATCAGAAATACGGCTACATCTTCGATCAGATGAATGGCGCGCAGAGCGACCTGCCGGCTTTCCTGATCAACATTCATTCGATCGCTGATGTCGGCCAGGCCGATGCCTATGTCTCGCGCATCGCGGGCCTCGGCGCGGTGCTCGACACGTTGCGCGACGAATCGGCCGACCGGGCGAAGGCGGGCGTGATGCCGCCCAAATGGGTCTATGCCTATGTCATCGACGATATCGAGAATATGCTGAAATCGGATGCCGCGAGCGGCGCCAATGCCAACCCCGTGCTCGAGGATTTCGCGGGCAAGGTCGCCAAGCTCGACATTGCCGACGCCGAAAAACAGCGTCTCGCGGTCGCTGCCAAATCCGCCTGGGTCGGCTCGGCCCAACCCGCCTATCGCCGCCTGCTCGCCGAGATGAAGCGCCAGCAGGGCATCGCCGGGACCGACGACGGCGTCTGGCGCTTTCCCGGTGGCGAGGCCTATTACAATGCGCTGCTCGCCAATTACACGACGACCAACCTGACCGCCGACCAGATCCATAATATCGGCCTGCGCGAGGTCGACCGCATCCACAACGAGATGCGCACGATCATGAAAAAGGTCGGCTTCAAGGGCGATCTCCAGGCGTTCTTTGCCTACACGCGGACCGACCCCAAATTCTATTACACGACGCGTGAGGCGTATCTGGCCGACGTGCAGACGAAAAACACCGCGATGGCCGCCGCGCTGCCGCGCTTTTTCTTGACGCTGCCCAAGGACCCGCTGGTCGTCAAACCGGTCGAGGCGTTCCGCGAAAAATCTGCGGGCAAGGCGTTCTATTCGCGCCCCGCGCCCGACGGATCGCGCCCCGGGACCTATTACGTCAACCTCTATAACCTCAAGGACATGTCGAAGAACGAGCTCGAGGCATTGTTCTACCACGAAGGCCTGCCCGGGCATCATCTCCAGCTGTCGATCCAGACCGGACTTGGCGACCTGCCCGCCTTCCGCCGCTTCGGCGGGGTGACCGCCTATTCCGAGGGTTGGGGGCTTTATGCCGAGGCGCTCGGCAAGGACATGGGCTTCTACCAGGACCCCTATTCGGACTTCGGTCGACTCGGCATGGAATTGTGGCGCGCCGGGCGGCTCGTCGTCGATACCGGCATCCATTCGAAACGCTGGAGCCGGCAGCAGGCGATCGACTGGCTCAAGACCAACACGCCCAATCCCGACGGCGATATCGAAAAGGCGATCGAACGCTATATCGTCTATCCGGGGCAGGCGACCGCGTACATGATCGGCAAGCTGAAGATCATGGAACTGCGCGACCGCGCACAGGCCGCGCTCGGCGATCGCTTCGACATCCGTGCCTTCCACGATGTCGTTCTGAAATCGGGTCCGGTCCCGCTCGATATCCTCGAAGAGAATGTCGATGCATGGATTGCGGCGCAAAAGGGTTGATTTAGCGCGGCCGAGCGGCCACATGGGCAATCAGACCGATCTGGTCTGATTGGAGTCGCAGTGAAGCTTTCCAGCCTGGCCGATTATGCCGTCGTGTTGATGGGCGCCGCCGCGCGCCATTGCGGCGGTGTGCGCGTTTCGGCGGCAATGCTCGCGGCCGAAACCGGTGTGCCGGTACCGACCGCGCAAAAGATCGTCAGCCTGCTGACGCGTGCCGGACTGCTGCGCTCGTCGCGCGGCACCGGCGGCGGCATCCAGCTCGCCCGCCCAGCTGCCGCGATCAGCCTTGCCGACATTGTCGAGGCGATCGAGGGGCCGATCGCGATGGCCGCGTGCGTCGATGCGGGTCGCCACGATTGCGCGCTCGAAGGATCGTGCAAGGTCCAGCCGCACTGGGGCGCGGTCAACGGCGCGATCAAGTCCGCGCTCGGCCAGGTCAGCCTCGCCAGCCTCAGCCACGATCATATTACGACGGGAGCGCCGGCATGACCGACGACACGACCAAGTTCCGCAACGAGGAAGCCCACGCCGCCGCCGACAAGGTCGCCGATTACGAGCATGGCTGGTCGAGCGACATCGAACAGGATTTCGCGCCCAAGGGTTTGAACGAGGACACCGTCCGATTCATCTCGGCCAAGAAGAACGAGCCGCAATGGATGCTCGACTGGCGGCTGAAGGCGTATCGCGCCTGGCTCGACATGGAAGAGGTCGACTGGGCCAAGCTCGACATCCCCAAGATCGATTACCAGGACGCCTATTATTACGCCGAGCCCAAGGCCAAGCCCAAGCTCGGCAGCCTCGACGAGGTCGATCCCGAAATCCTGCGCGTCTATGCCAAGCTCGGCATTCCGATCGAGGAGCAGAAGGTCCTCGCTGGCGTCGAGGGCGCGCGCAAGATCGCGGTCGACGCGGTGTTCGACAGCGTCAGCGTCGCGACGACGTTCCGCAAGGAGCTCGAGGACGCGGGCGTCATCTTCCGTTCGATCAGCGAGGCAATCCGCGAATATCCTGACCTCGTCAAAAAGTACCTCGGCTCGGTCGTGCCGCAGCGCGACAATTACTTCGCCTGCCTCAACAGCGCGGTCTTTTCCGACGGCACCTTCGTCTACATTCCAAAGGGCGTCCGCTGCCCGATGGAGCTGAGCACCTATTTCCGCATCAATGCCGAGAATACGGGCCAGTTCGAGCGCACGCTGATCGTCGCCGAGGCGGGCAGCTATGTCAGCTATCTCGAAGGCTGCACCGCGCCGATGCGCGACGAGAACCAGCTCCACGCCGCGGTTGTCGAGCTCGTCGCGATGGACGATGCCGAGATCAAGTACTCGACCGTGCAGAACTGGTATCCCGGCGATGCCGACGGCAAGGGCGGGATCTACAATTTCGTCACCAAGCGCGGCGCCTGCCGCGGCGCGCGCAGCAAGATCAGCTGGACGCAGGTCGAAACCGGCAGCGCGATCACGTGGAAATATCCGTCGTGCATCCTGCAGGGCGAGGGCAGCGTCGGCGAATTCTATTCGGTCGCGGTGACCAACAACCACCAGCAGGCCGATACCGGCACCAAGATGCTCCACATCGGCAAGAACACGCGATCGACGATCATCTCGAAGGGGATCAGCGCGGGCAAGTCGAACAACACCTATCGCGGCATGGTCCGCGTCATGCCCGGCGCAGACGGCGTGCGCAATTTCACCCAGTGCGATTCGCTGCTGCTCGGCGACACATGCGGCGCACACACCGTGCCCTATATCGAGGTTCGCAATCCGACCGCGCAGGTCGAGCACGAAGCGACGACGAGCAAGATCTCCGACGACCAGATGTTCTATGCGCAGCAACGCGGCCTCGACCCCGAAAGCGCGGTCGCGCTGATCGTCAACGGGTTCGCCAAGGACGTGATGCGCCAGCTACCGATGGAATTCGCGGTCGAAGCGCAGAAACTACTGGCGATCAGTCTCGAGGGGAGTGTGGGGTGACGCTTTCCGATTTGATCTTCCTCTCACTTGTATTGGGTCTGCCGATCATCGTGTCGCTTATGCTCTTCCGAAATGAGCCACGCGGACGAGCCTTTTTGGCAACTTGGGTGCTGGCTGTGATTGGAAGCTCCTTCCTGTTCGTTACCGCCGCATTCCTGCTGACGATCACTGAGATTGGCGGACTAGGAATGTTCGACGGAATTATTGAATTTGTCGTGAGCGTGCCAGTCGCGCTTTTTGTGGGCCTAGCCGTCCGTCGCCTTCGCCAACCTGCAGACTTGTGAGATTACATGCTTAAAATCACCAACCTTCACGCCACGGTCGCTGACAAGCCGATCCTCAAGGGGCTCGACCTCGCCATCAATGCGGGCGAAATCCATGCGATCATGGGACCCAACGGCGCGGGCAAGTCGACGCTCGCCAACGTGCTGGGCGGCCGTCCCGGATACGAGGTCACCGACGGTAGCGCGATCTTCGACGGTCAGGATCTGCTCGATCTCGATCCGCATGCGCGCGCCGCCGCGGGGCTGTTTCTGGGCTTCCAGTATCCGGTCGAGATTCCCGGCGTGTCGAACGTCCAGTTCCTGCGCGAGAGCCTCAACGCGCAGCGCGGATCGCGCGGAGAGGCGCCGCTGTCGGGCGGCGACTTCCTCCGGCTCGCCAAGGAGAAGGCGGCGCTGCTCAAGATGGACATGGACATGCTCAAGCGGCCGGTGAACGTCGGCTTTTCGGGCGGCGAGAAAAAGCGCAACGAGATGGTCCAGATGGGCATTCTCGATCCAAAGCTCGCGATCCTCGACGAGACCGACAGCGGCCTCGACATCGACGCGCTGCGCACCGTCGGCGCGGGGATCAACGCGATCATGCGCAGCCCCGACAAGGCCGTGCTGCTGATCACCCATTACCAGCGCCTGCTCGATTATGTGAAACCCGATTTCGTCCACGTCCTCGCCGACGGCCGCATCGTCAAGACCGGCGGCCCCGAACTGGCGCACCAGCTCGAGGAAGAGGGTTACGAGGCGGTGGCGGCATGACCGCGCTCGCTCCCCTGCCGACGCGCAAATCGGAGGCGTGGCGCTATGCCGACATCGCCGCGCTGACGCGTGTGTGGGACGACCTTGCCGCGCCCGAAGAGATCGCGGTGCCAGCGGGCGAAAGCCGCGCGATGATCATCGACACGCTGCCACCGAGCGGGATCGTCCGGTTCGACGTGACCGTCGGCGACAGTGCGACCTTCGCGCTCCACGCGCTCGTTGCCAATGCCGATTACGGCCGCGTCGAGATCCGCGCCACGCTCGGCCGCGGCGCGCATTTCGAACTCGGCGGCGCGATCCTCGGCAACGGCGACCAGACGCTCGAGATCGTCACCGAGACGATCCACGCCGCGCCGAACGGCACGTCGAACCAGGTTGTCCGCCAGGTTCTCGCCGGCAAGGCGACGGGGACGTACATGGGCAAGGTCGCGGTCGCGCGCGACGCGCAGAAAACCGACGCCGCGCAATCGGTCAAGGCGATGCTGCTCGCGCCGGGGGCCACCGCCAACGCCAAGCCCGAGCTCGAAATCTACGCCGACGATGTCAAATGTGCGCACGGCGCAACCGTTGGCGAACTCGACAAGGCGGCATTGTTCTACATGGCCTCGCGCGGCCTCCCGCCCGAGGTCGCGCAGCGGCTGATGCTGCAGGCGTTCATCGCCGATGCCTTTGTCGGCATGGGCGACGATGCGGCGCGCGAAGCGATCGAGGCGAAGGCGCTCGGCATATTGGAAGGACTGGCATGACCGTTGAGCGATCCGAAAAGCCCCTCCCCTTCAGGGGAGGGGTTGGGGTGGGGCAGTCTCCCAATCGCGGCGATGAAGGCACGCCCCCACCCCCGGCCCCTCCCCTGAAGGGGAGGGGTGGAGATGGCGCTCTCGACAGCGTGCGCAGCGATTTCCCCGGCCTCAGGACCGAAGACGGCGGCGCCTGGCACTATCTCGACACCGCGGCGACCGCGCAGAAGCCGCAATCGGTGATCGACACGATGACGCGCGGCTTTGGCGAGGAATACGCCACCGTCCATCGCGGCGTCTATCAGCGCTCGGCCGAAATGACGCGGCGCTTCGAAGCGGCACGCAAGCGCGTCGCGAGCTTCCTCGGCTCGGACGACGACCGCGAGATCGTCTTCGTGCGTGGCGCGACCGAGGCGATCAACCTCGTCGCCAATACGTGGGGCGGGGTGAACATCCGCGAAGGCGACCGCATCCTCATCTCGGCGCTCGAACACCACGCCAACATCGTGCCGTGGCAGATGCTCGCGAGCCATGTCGGCGCGACGATCGACGTCTGCCCGCTGACCGACGACGGCAAGATCGACCTCGACGCCGCCGAAAAGATGCTGACCGAACGGCACAAGCTCGTCGCCTTCGCGCATGTCTCGAACGTCCTCGGCGGTGTTCTCGACGCCAAGCGCGCCGCGAGCATCGCTCACAAGGTCGGCGCCAGGTTCCTCCTCGATGGCTGCCAGGCGGTGCCGCGCGTTGCGGTCGACGTCCAGGATATCGGCTGCGATTTCTACGTCATGTCGAGCCACAAGCTCTACGGCCCGACGGGCATCGGCGCGCTGTGGGCGGCCTACGACACGCTCGACGCGATGCCGCCATGGCAGGGCGGCGGGTCGATGATCGACCGCGTGACGTTCGAAGGCGCAACGTACATGCCGCCGCCGGGGCGTTTCGAAGCGGGCACGCCTGCCATTGTCGAGGCGCTCGGGCTGCATGCCGCGATCGATTATGTCGATGCCATCGGCCTCGACGCGATCCACGCGCACGAATGCGACCTCACCACCAAGGCACGCGATGCGCTGGGGCAGATCAACTCGGTCCGCCTGCTTGGCCCCGCCGACAGCGCGGGCATCGTCAGCTTTTTGATGGAAGGCGTCCATCCGCACGACGTCGCGACGATCATCGACGAAGAGGGGGTCGCGGTGCGCGCCGGACACCATTGCGCCCAGCCATTGATGGACTATCTCGATATCCCGTCGACCGTCCGCGCCAGCTTCGGGGTATATAACGACGAAAGCGATGTCGCCGCGCTGGTGCGCGGCGTCGAACGCGTCAGGAAGATTTTCGGATGAACCACGAACGCAAGATCGAAACCGAGACCGTCGATGCGGTCGCCAAGCCTCAGCGCGCGAAGGTCGAGGACGCGAGCGTCGCACCCGCGCGCACGCCGATCATGGCGCCGTCGCCGCATGAGGCCGAGGAACTGGGCGAGGGCAATGTCCGCGAGACGTTCGAGCGCAAGCGCGACTATCTCGAAGGCTTTCTCTCGGCCAAGCCGCCCGAGCCTTCGGCGGCTGAACCCGGCAGCGACCTGCAGGCAGCGATCGTCGAGGCGATCAAGGAAATCTATGATCCCGAAATCCCGGTCAACATCTACGATCTCGGCCTGATCTACGATGTCTCGGTGACCGACAGCGGCCATGCGACGGTCAAGATGACGCTGACGACGCCGCATTGCCCCGTCGCCGAATCGATGCCCGCCGAGGTCGAACTGCGCGTCGGCGCGGTGCCCGGCGTCGGCATCGCCGATGTCGAACTCGTCTGGGACCCGCCATGGGACCCGCAGAAGATGAGCGACGAAGCCAAGCTCGAACTGGGTATGTTATGATGGTTTGAAGACTGACATTTAATTCCGCTCACCCTGAGCTTGTCGAAGGGTCGGGTTTTTTAAGAGGAAGGGCAGGGCTTCGACAGGCTCAGCCCGAACGGATTTTGAATTATGAGTGAAGCAGACCCCCAGGCCAAGGCGACGGCCCCCGCGCGCCCCGCGGCGATCACGCTGACGCCCGCGGCCGAGGCACGCATCGCCGACCTGATGGCGCGCGCGCCCGACGATGCGATCGGGGTCAAGCTCTCGACCCCGCGGCGCGGCTGTTCGGGGCTCGCTTACTCGGTCGATTACGTCAGCGAAGAGACCAAGTTCGACGAGAAGATCGAAACCCCCGGCGGCACATTCTACGTCGATGGCGGCTCGGTGCTCTACCTGATCGGATCGGTGATGGACTGGGTCGAAGACGATTTCGCCGCCGGTTTCACCTTCGCCAATCCCAACGCCACGGGCGCGTGTGGGTGTGGGGAAAGTTTTACCGTCTAGTCGCCCCACCGTTTTCGATCCGCCAGCGTGAGAACATCGGCGAAGCGATCGAGGACGAAATAGCGATCCTGGAAGCGGTCCGACCGGTACGGCTTCGTCATCGCCGCTTCGAGGTCGAAATCGATCCGCTGCGGCTCGTCGCTTTCGAGCGCGAAGCGCGTCTCGCCAAAGCTCGACAATATGCCTGCGCCAAAGATGCGCAATTCGCCGTCCTCACGCGCCAGGCCGAACTCGACGGTGCGCCAGTAGAGATGCGCGACGCGGGCGAGATCGCCCCTGGCGAGCGCGGCGAGGCCGATATGCCCCAGCGTCTCCATGAAATCGGCAAAAGCGGGATCGGCGAGCAGCGGGACGTGGCCGAAGACGTCGTGGAACACGTCGGGCTCCTCGAGATAATCGAGCTCGTCGGCACTGCGAATGAAATTGCCAGCCGGAAACTGGCGTTTCGCGAGGTGCGCGTAGAATATGTCGTCGGGGATCAGCCCCGGCACCGCCACCACTTTCCAGCCGGTCCGCGCGATCAGCGCCGCGTTGAGTTCGGCGAAATCGGGCACGCCGGGACGCGACAGGCTGAGCACGTCGAGGCAATCGTGAAAGGCCGACACCGCGCGCCCCTGAAGCAGCGTTTCCTGGCGTGCGAACAGCAGGTCCCAGACCGCGTGGTCGGCCCCGGTAAATCGCTCCCAATGCTGCGGCACCGTCCAGTCGAGCGCGGCCTCGGGCGGCGGCACCGGCGACGCGGCGAGGCCGTGCAGCTCTTTGATGATCGTTGTTTGCATATCCATGTCGGGAATTCCTTTTGCACAAAGAAAAACCCCGCCGGGATGTCCGGGCGGGGTTTCGAAAGACCGCGTGTCGTGGGCGACGCGCGCTAGTCGAAAACCGCCCGGCGGCGATAATAATAATAATATGAAGAGGCGTTCGACGCAGCGGTACGCACGGCGGTTGCCGGGAGCGTGATGCCATCCTGGGCCGAAGGCGCGTGCCGCGTCATTGCCCCCATCGAGCCTTTCACCGCCCGCCTGTCAACATTTACAAATGTAACGAGTTTGGTCGTCGGTCGCTCACAGCGGCTTGAGCGTGATCGTCAGCCCGTCCTTGGGGCGCGGGATCGGCCATAGCTGCCAGTCGGGCTCATATCCTTCGGCGACCTCGATACGGTGCGTCGTCAGCAGGTGATGGAAGAATATCTTCGCCTGCATATAGGCAAAATGCAGGCCGAGGCACATGTGTGCGCCACCGCTGAACGGGACCCAGGCGTATTTGTGCCGCTCACGCACCTGTTCGGGTTCGAAGCGCATCGGATCGAACTTCTCTGGCTCGGGCCAGTATTCGGCCATGTGGTGCGTGTACGACGGATTGATGCCGATCTGCGTGCCCGCCGGGATATGATAGCCGCCGAATTCGAAATCGGCGAGCGCGCGGCGCGGGATGCCCGGCACCGGCGGCACCATCCGCAGCGCTTCCTTGAAGGCATATTCGGTCAGCTTGAGCTCGCCGAGCGCATTGTGGCTGATGCGTTCACCGGCGCCCGCGACCGACAGCATTTCTTCGCGCAGCCGGTCCTGCCACTCGGGATTCTTGCCGAGCTGCCAGACGAGGCTGGTGATGCTGCTGGTTATCGTGTCGTGCGCCGCGAGCAGCATGAAGTTCATGTGATCGACGATCGCCTCGACGCTGAGCAGTTCGTCGTTCTCGTCGCGCGCCTGGCAGATCTTGGTGAACATGTCGTCGCCGTTGGAGTGCTTGCCGCCCTCGCGGCGGTCGGGAACCATCCGCGCCAGATAGTCGATGACGTATTTGCGGCCCTTGACCCCGCGGCCCATCGCGGTGAATGGCCACGGCTTGCGCACGACGCCGATCGAGGCGCGGACCATGTCGAAAAACGCCTGGTTGAGTTTCTTCGCCTCGGGACCGAGCGGAATGCCGAGAAAGCTCGTCGCGGCAAGGTCGAGCGTCAGCTGCTTGATCGCCGGGTAGAACTGGAAGGTGGTTCCGCTCCAGCTTTCGATCCGCTCGGCGATGCCGTCGTTCAGGCTGTCGGCATAGGCGCGCATCGGCTCGGGCTTGAACGCGACCGACAGCGTCTTGCGGTCCATCCGGTGATGATCGAAATCCATCAGCATCAGCCCGCGCGGGAAGACGCGCCACAGGACCGGACCCCAGCCCTGTTCGGAGCTGAAGATCTTGTTGCGGTCCATCAGGACGAGCTCATTGGCCTCGGGGCCGATCAGCGCGACCTGGCGTCCGCCGAAGCTGTTGACGCGATAGACCTTGCCGTGTTTCGCGACCATCCGCTCGGTGAAATCGGCGGGGTCCTTGAGCTGCTCTAGCGTCACGCCGACGACGGGCAGGCCGTCCTCACCGGGAATGTGATCGAGCGTGCTGCCAGCGGGCCATGGCTTCCAGTGCGGGTTTTCCCGGATCAGCGCGGCATGGGCATTCATAATGGCATTCTCCCTGCGTCGAGCCTAATCCTCTACTGACACCAATGCAAGTAAGAGGTTTATTCACCCCCAATTCAAGTGGAAGCGTGCAAGAGTAGCGACGAACTGCCGGAATCGCCTTGGAATTTCGCCGCGCAACGGCGGCAAGAGGTGGGCGCAATCGGGCGCATGTCCGGACGAGAGGAAGACAGACAATGGCCAATACGGGATTGAAAGCGACGCTTGCCGGCCTCCTTGCGATCGGCGCATCGGGCTGCATGTCGTTGGGTGGCTATGGCGCGGGTTACGGCGACGGCTATTATAGCGACGGCTACGGCGCGAACGACTATGCCTATAACGATCGCTGCTACGATGCCTATGACGGCTATGACGATTATTACAGCCAGTACGACTGCTATGATCGTAACGATTACAACAACCAGTTTTCGGTCAATATCGGCTTTGGCGGCGGCTGGTGGAACGACTTCTATTATCCCGGCTACGGCTATTACATGTTCGATCGCTATGGCGCCCGGCGCCAGCTTTACGGCAATTATGCGCGCTATTGGGGCGGGCGGCGGGCCGGCTACAACTGGCACCGTCATGGTGGCCATCGCGACGATTACCGCCGCGATCGGGACCGTGATGGACCCCATGATGGCCGCGACCGGAGCGAACGCCGCGATCGCAGCGGCGTCGGCGGTCAGATCATCGACCGCGTCGACCGCGCCAATGACCGGCCGAACCGTGGTCGCGGCGATCCGCGTGCATCAGCGCCCGCGGCTATCGACCGCAGCGCCCCCGAGACGGGTCGGCCTTCGCGCCAGATCGTCGACCGTATTGATCGGGCCAACCGGCGCGCACCCGCCGTCGTTCCGCAATCCCGCGCACCCGAACGTCCGGCGCGCGTCGAGCAGGCGCCGGTAGCCGCGCCAGTCGAGCGGGCCCGGCCGGCGCGCGCGTCATCACGGCGCGATCGCCAGGAGAACGAGCGGGTCCGTCCCGACTAAGCGGATTCGTTTGGGCTAAGCGGAATTTCGGCCGGCGACGCTCAGACGTCGTCGGCCGATTTCATTTCCTCGATATCGATTTCGCCGGTCATCGCCGCGACGGTGACCGCGACCGCGGCATCGCCGCTGACGTTGGTCGTCGTGCGCATCATGTCCATGATCCGGTCGATGCCGGCAATGAAGGCGATCGTCTCAAGCGGAACGCCGACGCTGCCAAAGACCAGCGCCATCATGATCAGGCCCGCGCCAGGAATCCCCGCCGCACCGATCGCGCCCAGCGTGGCGGTGATCGAGATCATGAAATAATCGCCCCACGACAGGTCGACGCCGAACAGCTGCGCGCCGAACAGTGTGGCGAGGCCGAGATACATCGCGGTGCCGTTCATGTTGATCGTCGCGCCAAGCGAGACGACAAAGCTCGACACGCTCTTCGACACGCCGAGGTTGCGCTGGGTGCAGCGCATCGTCACGGGCAGGGTCGCGTTCGACGATGCGGTCGAATAACTGACCGCCATCGCGTCGACGATGCCGCGGAAAAAGTCGATCACCGGCAGCTTGGCGAGGAACTTGATCATCGCCGAATACATCACGAAAATGATCAGCAGACAGCCGAGATAGTTGAGCCCGACGACCTGCGCGAGGCTGAGCAGTGCATCGGTGCCGAAACTGCCCGAAACCCATGCCATCAGCGCGAAGACGCCGAACGGGGTCAGCTCCATGACGATCATCGTCACCTTCTGCATGATGACCGAACCCGAATCGAAGATCTTGGCGACGGGCTCGCCCTCTTCCTTGGCCATCAGGATGCCGATGCCGATCAACAGCGCAAAGACGATCAGCGGCAGGACATTGACGTCGGCCATTGTCTGGACGGGGCTTTGCGGAATGATCGACAGGATCATGTCGGTCCAGCTGGTTACCGTCGGCGCGGGCGTTTCGCCCATCACGACCTTCGACGTATCGATGCCGAGGCCGGGTTTGAAGACCGTGCCGAGCAGCAGCCCGAGCCACACCGCGATCTGGCCGGTAACGACGAACAGCAGCAGCGCGCGGCCACCGATCTTGCCGAGTTTCTTGACGTCGCCGATTGCCGCGACACCCGAGACGAGGCTGAAGAAGATCAGCGGCACGACGAGCATCTTGATCGAGCGGATGAAGAAATCGCCGATCCATTTGATCTGTTCGGCGCCCGGTCCCCACCACAATCCTGCGCTAATGCCGAGGATCAGCGCGGCGACGACGCGTTGCCACAGGGGAATCCGGAACCACCAGCCTAGCATCGTCACGTCCCCCAGAAATTCGCGGCGCCATGCGGCCGACGCGGCACGCTAGCCAAGCGTCCAGCCGCGTGCAAGCGCGTCTATCCCAGCAGCGAAATTGCGATCACCGTCGCCAGGCCGACGCACAATGTCAGCGGGACGCCGGCCTTGAAGAAATCGACGAAGCGATAGCCGCCGGCGGCATAGACCAGCGTGTTGGTCTGATAGCCGATCGGCGTCGCAAAGCTCGCCGAAGCGGCGAACATCACCGCAATGACGAGCGGCTTGGGATCGATGCCGAGATCGTTGGCGAGCTTGATGACGATCGGCGTAACGACGATCGCGACTGCGTTGTTGGTGACGATCTCGGTCAGCAAGACCGACAGGATATAGACCGATGCGACCAGCGCCCAGGCGGGCATGTCGCTTAGTATCGGGGTCAGCGCCTCGACGATCAGCGAGACGCTGCCCGCCTTCTCAAGCGCCAGTCCGACCGCGAGCATCGCAAAGATGAGGACGAGGACATTGCCCTCGATCGAAGTCCACGCCTCCTCGGCATCGATGCAGCGCGTCAGCAGGATGACGCCGACCGCGATGATCGCGGCGATGCCGATCGACAGCATGCCGAGCGCCGACAAGATGACGACCGCGGCAAGCGCACCGATGGCGATCGGCGCACGGTCGCGGCGGAATTCGCGTACCAGCGTCTCGCCGACCGAATAGAGGTAGGGATTGCCGTAGAGCTGGCGCACGTCGCGCTCGGCCCCGGTGATCAGCAGCCGGTCGACCGCATGGATGCGCGCATTGGGCAGATCGGGCCCGGGCACCTTGCGAAAGCGCGATACGCCGAGGATGCGGACGCGCAACGTGCTCAAAAAGGGAATGTCGATCAACCGCTGGCCAATGCTCGGATGCGACGGCGCGATCGTCGCTTCGACAAGACCGACCGCGTTGGTCGCGACGTCCGAGTCGCCAGCGGTCAGCCCGACCTCGTAATCCTCGTTCTGGCGTAACGTCAGCAATTCTGCCGCGTCGAGGCGCAGCACCAGGCGGTCGCCCATGCCAAGCGTTTCGAAACCGATCGCCGTCCGTTGGAAACGCCCGCCGCGTTTGAGCGCGATGACCTGGATTTTCGATCGCTTGAACAGCGGCAGCTCGGCGATCTTGCGGCCCGCCAGTTCGCTGTCCTTGGTCAGCGTCACTTCGGTGAGGAAGCCCGCGCTCTCGTCGGCGACGACCGGTCCCGAATCCTTGTCTCCGGGCAGCAGCCAGCGACTGATGAAGATCAGCGCGAGCATACCCGATACGCCCGCGACGAGCCCGTAAGGCGTGATCGAGAAGATGCCGAACCCGTCCATCCCGGCGCCGCGCGCGACCGAATCGACGAGCAGGTTGGTCGACGTGCCGATCAATGTCGTCGTGCCGCCGAGGACGCAGACGTACGACAGCGGGATCAGCAGCTTCTTGGGGCTGACATTGATCGCCCCGGCAAGCCGGATGATGATCGGGATCATCACGACAACGACCGGCGTGTTGTTCATGAATGCCGAGGCGACATAGATGCCGACGAACATCTCGACGACGGCAAGCCGGGGATGTTTGCCCGCGCGCTTGATGATCGCGTTGGCGATCGCGTCGACCGTGCCGGTGCGCAGCAATGCGCCCGACAGGATGAACATCGCCGCGATCGTGATCGGCGCCTCGTTCGAAAAGACCGAGAACAGGCCCTTTGAATCGAGGATCCCGAGAAACAGGAAGGTGCACGCACCGATGATCGCGACGACGGTCGCGGGGAAGCGTTCGAGGACGAAGCCGACGAGCATCGCGGCGAGGATGATCAGGCCGATCGCGGCCTGATGCTCTTCGATAAAGATGCGGATGATGTCGATCATTTACGCGCAGCCTTCGATATAACCGACTTCGTCCCAGTGGCCGGTGCGCCAGTTAATGACCTTGTTGCCGTCAGTTTCGAATATCGTGCCATAAGCATCACCAGGAATATGGACCTCGGCATAATGTCCGGCCGGTCCTGTATAGGGATGCGGGCGGACCGTCAGTCGGTCGCCATAGATATTTCGCAGCTCTTTTTCGCTGGTTCCGGTGCGCGCGCCTTCGGGGGTCGTCCAGCGGAGCGAAGCCCCATCGTCGCCGACATCGAAGCGCACGAGGCGGTTGTCGTCGAGCATGACATCGAGGCCTTCGAACCCGGCGATCTTTCCGTAGGCGCAGGTCGCGCCCTCATCGAACGGCCTTTGCGTAATGGTGGAATGGTGGCCAAGTGAGCGGACCTCGTCGATAGTCATCAACGTGTGCACATCGCGGGGGCCTTGAGAGCTTAGCACATAGGGGCCAACCATCGCCTCGACAGCGGGGGCCACGGCGTTGTTGTCGGCGACCTGCGCATCGGAGTGCGCACTGTTATCCTGCTGTGCCGCCGACTGATCGGGCGCGGGCGCGCCGTCGCAAGCAGTTAGCGCATAGAGGCCCAGGGCAAGGGAGACGATTACCCGCATTGTGCGCGATGTAGCAGCATATGGTCGGCGAGGACGAGCGCCATCATCGCCTCGACGACGGGCACAGCGCGGATGCCGACGCACGGGTCGTGGCGGCCGGTTGTCGCGATCGTCGTTGCGCTGCCGTCGGGCGCGACCGTGTCGACCGGCGTGCGGATCGAGCTCGTCGGCTTGAACGCGACGCGCGCGATCAGGTCCTGGCCGGTGGTGATGCCGCCCGCGGTGCCGCCGGCATGGTTGCTCGTAAAGTCGGGCGGGCCGTCGTCGGCACCAGGGCGCATCGCATCGGCGTTTTCCTCGCCGGTCAGCCGCGCGGCTTCAAAGCCGTCGCCGATCTCGACCCCCTTGGCGGCGTTGATCCCCATCATCGCGGCGGCGATATCGGCGTCGATCTTGCCATAGACCGGCGCGCCCCAGCCGGCGGGGGCGCCGCTGGCGATGACTTCGACCACCGCGCCCAATGACGACCCCGCGCGGCGCGCCTTGTCGAGCATGGCGGCCCAGCGCTCCTCGGCGTCGGGATCGGCGCAATTGAGCGCGCTGGTATCGAGATGCTGCGCGGCAAAGCGCGTCGCGCGATCGCCGCCGAGCTCGACGAGATGCGCGCGAATGCCGACGGCGCCGATGACCTTCCGCGCGATCGCGCCGGCGGCGACGCGCATCGCGGTTTCGCGCGCGCTCGACCGGCCGCCGCCGCGCCAGTCGCGGATGCCATATTTGGCGTCATAGACGTAATCGGCATGGCCGGGGCGATAGGCGCGCGCGACCTCGCCATAATCCTTCGAGCGCTGGTCCTCGTTGGCGATGACGAGGCTGATCGGCGTGCCCGTGGTCTTCCCTTCGAATACGCCCGACATGATCTGCACCGCGTCGCTTTCGCGCCGTTGCGTCGTGTGGCGCGACTGGCCGGGCTTGCGCTTGTCGAGCCACGGCTGGATGTCGCTTTCCAACAGTGCGATCCCCGGCGGGCAGCCGTCGATGACCGCGCCGATCTCCGGCCCGTGACTCTCGCCCCACGTCGTCACGCGAAACATCCGCCCGAAGGTGTTTATGCTCATCGCGCGGCGCGCATCACGACCCCGAAATGTCGGGCGCGTCTTCCTGTTTCATGCCGACGGTGTGATAGCCCGCATCGACATGATGGACTTCGCCGGTGACGCCCGAGGCGAGGTCGCTGAGCAGGTACAGGCCGGCGCCGCCGACATCCTCGATCGTCACGTTGCGGCGCAGCGGCGCGTTATATTCGTTCCATTTGAGGATGTAGCGGAAATCGCCGATCCCCGACGCGGCGAGCGTCTTGATCGGGCCGGCCGAAATCGCGTTGACCCGGATGCCGTCGGGACCAAGGTCGTTGGCGAGATATTTGACGCTGGTCTCGAGCGCCGCCTTGGCCACGCCCATGACGTTGTAGTGCGGGATGACCTTTTCGGCGCCGTAATAGCTCAGCGTGACGATGCTGCCGCCCGGCCGCATCATCGCCGCCGCGCGCTGCGCCACCGCGACGAGGCTGTAGGCGCTGATGTTCATCGTCATCAGGAAATTGTCGAGGCTGGTGTCGAGATATTTGCCGCGCAGCTCGTTCTTGTCGGAAAATCCGATCGCGTGGACGATGAAGTCGATCGTCTCCCAGCGGCTCTTGAGTTCGGCGAAGGTCGTATCGAGCGCGGCCATGTCTGACACATCGCATTCGAGGCAGAAATCGCTCCCCAGACTCTCGGCGAGCGGCTTGACGCGCTTGCCGAGCGCTTCGCCCTGATAGGAAAAGGCCAGCTCGGCGCCCGCTTCGGAGAGTTTCTTGGCAATCCCCCAGGCAAGCGACTTGTCGTTGGCGAGGCCCATGATCAGCCCGCGTTTCCCCTGCATCAATCCGCTCATTCTGTTTCCCCGGTCTTTCTGGTTCTGTTGTCGTCTTGGCCGACACGGTCTTCGCGCTCTTCGGGCGATTCCGCGAGCGCGGCGTTGAGTTCTGCCCCGATAACCACCCCGAGCCCGACGAGGTAGAAGAAAAACAGCGCGACCATCACCCCGGCGAGGCTGCCATAGGTCAGATCATAGGCCAACAGCCCGCGCAGCAGCGGCGGCAGCGCCAGCGTGACCGCCACCCACCATATGGTCGTCGCCAGCGCGCCGGGCCATTTGGGACAGCCGCGGATGCGATATTTCTTCGGCGTCAGCGAATAGAACAGCAGATAGAGCGCGACGAACAGGCCGAGCGCCGACACGCCGCGCGACAGCAGGATCTGGAAATAGGCATCGACCCGGTCGGGCAGCACCAGCGAAAAGAACTGGTCGATACCGGTCAGCAGCACCTGTGCCGCGAACGACAGCATCAGGAGGAATACCGCGGCGACCATGATGCCGATCGAATAGAGCCGGTAATGCCAGAAGGTTTTCGAGAATTTGGTCCCATAAGCACGCCGCAATATGTCGCGGATCGTCTCGATCAGGCTGCCGACGGTCCACAAGGCGACGAGCGCGCCGAGCCATAACAAGGCGCCGGTCCGCGCCGCGAGCACTTCCTTGACCGGCCCGGCGAGCGTTTCGGCGACCGATGGCGGCATCGTCGAAAACACCGCGTTGATCGCGTCGCTCCCGCCCGTCGTCTGACCGAACGCGCTGAGCAATGCGGTGGCGAGGATGAAGAACGGGAACAGCGCGATCAGCGCCATATAGGCAAGGTTGCCGGCGTGGATGAAGCCGTCGAAATAGGTCCCGACGAGGACGCGCTTGGTGACGGTGAAAAAGCGGCTGCCCGGCGCGACCTTCCGGTACCCCTGGCGCATGATGAGGCGCATCCGCTTGTCGCGTTCGGCTCGCGCTTCGGGGGTTTCGGGTGAATGGCCCTGCGCGGCGATTTCGTGGGCGATCGCATGGTCGACGCGGTCGATCGTTTCGACGTCGTCCGAATCCGCCTTGGGCCCGAGTGGCGGCGGAGCGTCGCCTTGTTGATCGACCGGGCCGGGGTTCATAGGCCTATACGCCCAGCTCTTGGCGGACGTTGCGGGTATCTTTCCAGTGCTTGGCGAAGTCCTTGAGTTCGGCGTCGTCGGCGGGGAGGTCGACGTTGAGCGTCACGAGCTGGTCGCCGCGACCGCCGCCCTTCTTGCTGAAACCCTTGCCCTTGAGGCGCAGCGTCTTGCCGCTCGAGGTGCCCGCCGGCACGGTGACGAACACCGGATTATCGACCGTCGGTACCTTGATCTTGTCGCCGCGCACCGCCTCGCCGAGCGTGATCGGCACGTCGAGGCGGATGTCGTCGCCGTCGCGGCGGAAGAAACGGTGGCCCTTGACCTCGAGCGTGACGATCGCGTCGCCATTGCCGCCGGGGCCCGCCTGGCCCTTGCCCGACAGGCGCATCTGCGTGCCGGTTTCGATCCCTGCGGGCAGCTTCAAATCGATCGTCTTGCCGTCGGCGAGCGTGATGCGCTGCGCGCTGAGTGTCGCCGCATCGATGAAATCGACCGCGAGGCGATAGGCAACGTTGGCGCCCTTGGGCGGCGGGACGTTGCGCTGCTGCTGCTGGCCGAAGCCGCCGCGCGAGCGGCCACCGCCGCCGCCGAACAGGCCCTCGAACAGGTCGCCGAGATCGATATTCTCCTGTGAAAAGCCGCCGGGACCCGCGCCTTGCCCGCCCGGCTGGCCGCGAAACCCGCCGCCACCGCCGCCGCCGAAGCCGCCACCGAAGGGCGAGGTCGGATTGCCTTCGCCGTCGATCTCGCCGCGGTCGAAGCGCGCACGCTTGTCCTTGTCGGTGAGCAGGTCATACGCCTTGGTGACGTCGGAAAACCGCTCCGACGCCTTGTCGTTGCCCTTGTTCTTGTCGGGATGCAGCTCCTTGGCGAGCGTGCGATAGGCCTTCTTGATCTCGGCCTCGCTCGCGGTGCGGGCCACGCCCAGCGTCGAATAGGGATCGGCCATGAAATTCCTGTTTGCCTGTCGCTTCGGTCGCGGCGCCTGGCGCGCCAGTATGTGGCCCAGCATGTGGGGGAGCGGCGGCAAAGGTCAAGCGCGTTGATCATCGCCGAGTGTGGCGCAGCGCGGCCTCGACGCTGGCGCAATGACATCCTAGAAGGCGCACATCATGACCGCAGCCCCCGCTTCAGACCCCTTCGCCCTGTTCGCCGACTGGTACGCAGAGGCGCGCGCACACGAACCCAACGACGCCAATGCCATGGCGCTGGCGACCGCCGATGCCGACGGGCGACCGTCGCTTCGCATGGTGCTGCTCAAGGGCCATGACCGCGACGGTTTCGTCTTTTATACCAACCTGGGCAGCCGCAAGGCGGGCGATCTCGCCCAAAATGCCCAGGCCGCGCTGCTGTTCCACTGGAAATCGCTGCGCCGCCAGATCCGTATCGAAGGGCCGGTCGGCCGCGTCGCCGATGCCGAGGCCGACGCCTATTTCGCATCGCGCAGCCGCGATTCGCAGCTTGGCGCCTGGGCGTCGGAGCAGTCGCGCCCGCTCGCCGACCGCGCGACCTTCGAAGCGCGCTTTGCCGAGATGGAGACGCGTTTTGCCGGCGGCGACGTGCCGCGTCCGCCGGGCTGGTCGGGCTTTCGCGTGACGCCCGAGCGCATCGAGTTCTGGGCCGACCGGCCGCACCGGCTGCACGAACGCTGGCTCTATCGCCGCGCGGGCGATGGCTGGACCGCCGGGATGCTCTATCCGTGAGCGGCGCACACGCCCATGCGCACGCGCATACCAAGGGTCATTCGGGCCTGAACCAGCGCGCCGCGCTCGCCAGCGTGTCGGTTGCGCTGATGTTGCTCGTGCTCAAGTCGTGGGCCTCGTGGCAGACCGGGTCGGTCGCCATGCTCGGCAGCCTCGCCGATACCGGGCTCGACCTGTTCGCCTCGCTCGTCACGCTCTATGCCGTCCGGCTTGCCGGCATGCCCGCCGACGAGGATCACCGCTTCGGCCACGGCAAGGCCGAAGCGCTCGGCGCATTGTTCCAGGTCGTCCTCATCTCGCTGTCGGCAATCGGCATCGGCTGGCGCGCGATCGACCGGCTGATTTCGGGCGAGGCGACCGCGCAGGCCGAGCTCGGCATCGGCGTATCGGTCGTCGCGATCGTCGCGACGGTCGCCCTGCTCGCCTATCAGCGCGTCGTCATCCGCCGCACCGGCTCGATCGCGATCGAGGCCGACCATGTCCATTACCAGAGCGACCTGCTGCTCAACGCCGGGGTTATCGTCGCCTTGGTGCTCGAACAGCTCGTCGGGCTGCGCGGCGCCGACCCGGCGATCGGCATCGTCATCGCGCTGTGGCTGGCGTTCGGCGCGTGGCGCGCATCGAGCCGCGCGATCGATCAGTTGATGGACAAGGAGTGGCCCGAGGAGCGCCGCCGCAAGTTCGTCGAGGTTGCAAGCCGCTTTTCCGAGCTTGAGAACCTCCACGACCTGCGCACGCGCACCAGCGGCCATCGCGATTTCGTCCAGTTCCACGTCTGGATGGACCCCGACCTCACCGTCCAGCAGTCGCACGACATCATCGAACGGCTCGAAGACGAGCTCGCGCACGAATTCCCCGGCACCGAGGTGCTGATCCACATCGATCCGGCGGGCCATGTCGATGAACCCGACAATCCGCTCGCCGAAGCCGACGAAATCGAAAAACTCGAGGACGCACCATGAGCCAGACCATCATCCCGATCGTCCAGGTCGATGCCTTTGCCGACGCGCCGTTCGGCGGAAATCCCGCCGCGGTCATGCCGCTCGACGCGTGGCTCGACGACGATCTGCTGCAGGCCATCGCGGCGGAGAACAACCTCAGCGAAACCGCTTTCTACCTGCCCGACGCGACCGGCGAGGCCGATTTCGAGCTGCGCTGGTTCACCCCGACGGCCGAGGCCGCGATGTGCGGCCACGCGACGCTCGCCACCGGCCATGTCGTGCTGGGCCAGAGCGACGCCGACGCGGTGAGCTTTCGCACGCGCAAGGCGGGCGTGCTCCATGTTACGCGCAATGGTGACGGCTATGCGCTCGACCTGCCGGTGACGCGCGTCGAACGGCGCGATAATGCCGCGCTGCTCGCCGCGCTGGGCTGCGACGGCGAAGTCTACGAATCAATCAGCGGCGCCGAAGAAACCGCGATCGTCCTCATCGACAGCGAGGCGGCACTGCGCGCGCTCACCCCCGACATGCGCGCGCTGGGCGCGATCGAGCTGATGGCGATCGTCACTGCGCCGGGCGAGGCGAGCGACATCGCCAGCCGCGTCTTCGTCCCCGCCTGGGGCATCGATGAAGACCCCGTCACCGGATCGGCGCACGCCACGCTGACGCCCTTCTGGGCCGAACGGCTCGGCCGCGACAGTTTCGCCGCGGTCCAGGCGAGCGCGCGCGGCGGCCGCATGACGTGTCGGTTGGCCGGCGACCGCGCGATCCTCGGTGGCCGCTGCGTTACCGTGATCGAAGGCGTGATGCGGCTTTGACGTGTTGAGCACATCTCGCGACGGGCATGTTTGAAGGCAAAGCGTCTTCCCGCGCCGATTTGAAATCCGGAACGCTTTACGCTGTCGCTGGTGAGGCACAGTGGATTTATTATGGGCAGGTGACCACCGATAAGCGCGTCGGTTTCTTTCGACGCCGCGATCGGGATGTAGCCTCGACGACAGATATTCTGTCGACACCACCGATGGCCGTCATAGGTGTCGGTTACTCGTCGATCACGCGAGCGATGCGCTCGGGATCCTGGTCGAAACTCGGTCGGTTTGAGCTGATCCGTTCCCTCAAAGAACCTTGGCCGATGGTTCAATGGCCCGTGGGAACGCTGATCGTGAGCGTGTCAGATAGTGACGCGCAATACGATACGCGGATCGAAGACCCGGCCATCCAAAATATGGAAATCGCCGCGATCTGGGACGCCGAGCAAGACATCCCCGCAAGGCTGACCGCCGACTTCGGGAAAGAGGAAGCGGCCTGGCAGATTGGCGGGCCCGTTTGGCGCGAGCGCCGGGTTAGAGAGGAATACGCCCGGCGGTTTCCCGAGGCTCCCTGGCACCAACTGCCACCTGATTGGGTTCAGACGACTTTCTCCTAATCGGTCGCAAATTGGCCTCAATCTCCCGGTTAGCGCCGAGCGGCGCAGTCGGTTGCTGGCTGGGCAGTTGCGGTACCCAAATGACCGCGCCGAGCGGCCTGGTCCGCTCGGCGTTCTATTTCATCGCCGCACGCGGCAAGCCGGGCGGGGGCGACGTGCAGCGCGGGGCGTCGATATCGCCAATTGGCTTGCCCGCGGATCCTGCCCTCCCGCTGGCGCTGCCGTCATAATTCGCCCCTGGCGCGTTGCGCGCGGCGCACGTCTGCGATGAAGGCGGATGCCAGGTTGGCCTCTCCGACAATGTCTTCGGCGACCGACAGCTTCAACGGCTTGGAGAACATGACGCCGCACTGTAGCCCGCAGGTCCAGCGGACATGGCCACCGATCGGCAGCAGGTCGGGAAATTCGATCATCAGCGCCTGGCCGGTCTGGATCAGGTTGCGATGGCCTTTGCGCAGATGCTCGTGCGTCGCCATCATCAGCCCGCCGACCGCGATGTTGCCGACGGTCACATCGATCCGGTTGTGGTCGAAATAGGAGATCGCCGCTCGGTTGAGCGCCATCCGCGGGGCGCGCTGGGTGCGCACGCGGCGGCTGAAGCTGATCAGGCCCTGGAGGATGTCTTCCGAGAGCGGCCGGGCGAACCGAACACCGAACGCATCGTTCCGCCGCCAGCTTACTGTGCCCAGGAATAGCGGGAAGCCCTGCGTCTCGATCGCGACCTGCTCGCCGGTATTGACGAGCGCGCCGGGCGAAACCACCCGCATGCCGGTCGCCGACAGATCGAGGATCTGACAATCGTGCTCCGACGCCGGCAGCCGCAGCCGCGAGACAATGTCGGCGTCGTGGCGTTCGGCCGCACGCCGGTCATGGCCCGCTTTGTTGCCGATGCCGGGCAAGCCGGTGCCGTCCAGGATAGGGCGCCCGGCATCCCCCCCTGCGTCCGGCGGCGATCCGGGCCACGTCATGTCTGGGGTGATGGTAATGTGTCGGGCCTCCTGCTTCCCCTCTGTGGACGGTTAGGGTCCGGTTTTTATTAAGGGAAATCGGACGGCCTATGTCGCTTTCTTGTCGATCAGCACCGCCTGTTGCCACGCGCTCGGCGGTTTGTCGGTGCGGTGGATGCAGCCCGCCCAGCAGCATGGGCGCTTCTTGCCCTCGTGCAGTTCGTCGCACGTTCGCGCGATCCGCCGCGCGCGCGTTTTGTCCTGCTTGGCATCGTCGACCCAGCAGATGAACTCGTTGCGGCCGAGCGGGGTCAGGCCTTGCCACAGCGCAAGCGTGTCGCGATCTGCCGAAACCGCCGCTTGCATGTCGGCGCCCGCCGTGTGGACGGTTCCGTGCAGGAACCCGTCGGTCACAGCGTGTTGGTGAGGTCGCGGATCGCGTCGCGGACGTGCGGGATCTGATCCTTGGTCGAGATGCCGAGCCGAACGATCGTCAGCCGCCGCGAGGGGGAAACCACGACATATTGCCCCTGGTGGCCGAGCATCGCGAAAATGTCCGACGGGCCTTCGCCGGGCCACAGCGCCTTGCCCGATCCCGGCGGGCGCGGCTTGTTGAGCCACAGATGCCCGCCATAGCCGGCGTCGGTCGGCGCGCTCGTCTGCATGAAATCGACCCAGCTGTGCGGCAGCAGGCGCGTGCCCTTGCCATCGGCGCCGGTAAAGCCGTCGTTGCGCAGCAGCTCGCCGATGCGGGCAAAATCGCGCGCGGTGGCGTGCATGATCGATCCGCCGATCATCGTGCCGGCGGCGTCGAATTCGGGGGTCAGGCTGGCGATCCCGGCGGGCTGCATCAGTCGCCCGTTAAGATAGCGCAGCATCGCGTCGCGCCGTGCGGTCGGGTCGCGGCTCGGGGTCAGTGCACGCGCCAATATGTCGGCGACGATGACGCTCGTCGCGCTCGAATAATTGTACACTTCGTCGGGCTGCGCGGCGAGCGGCTGCCCCTCGGCATAGGCCGCCATGTCGGCCGACCCGCCGAGGAACAGCATCCGCACGGTATCGCTGTCGTAAACCGGGTCGCCCTCCTCGACATGCTGGATGCCCGACGACATGTGGAGCAGGTTGCGCAGCGTGATCGCACCGCGCGGGTCGCCCGGACGTTGCCAGGCGGGGATCGGCACCGGGGCATCGAGCGACAATTTGCCGTCGGCGACCATCATGCCCGCCAGGATCGCGGTGACCGTCTTGGCCATCGACCAGCTGATCAGCTTGCTGTCGGGGCCGAAGCCGGGCGCATAGCGTTCGATGATCGGCTTGCCGTCCTGCAGGACGAGCAGCGCGCGCGTCTCGCCCATGTCGTCGCCGGCAAACAGCGCATCGACGGTGCGCGTTACCGCCGCGCGGTCGCGATCGGCGGGAATCGCCATCAGCGGCGCGGTCTGTGTCGATGTCGGCGCCTCGACGCTGGTGACGGAGCGGGGCACCGCGAGCGCCGTGGTGGCGAGCGTGGCGGCGATTGCGGCAAGGCCGAGGCTTGCCAGCGCGATCGATTTGTTCTTCATGGGGGTGATGGATAGCAAGCAACCGCCCGCCGCAACAGGTACGAAACCGATTCCCCGCTGGAAAATCGTCACGCTCGCGATTCTCGCGCTGCTGATCGCGCTGATCGTGTGGCAATATCCCGGCCTGAAGGCGCAGGCCGAGGCGGGCAGTGCCTATGGCGCGCGCGTCGGCTGTTCGTGCCGCTATGTCGAGAATCGCGAACTCGGCAATTGCGAGAGCGATTTCGAGCCGGGCATGGCGATGGTCAGCCTCTCGGACGATCCCGAGACACGCACCGTCACCGCTTCGGTGCCGTTGCTCGGCAGCGCCAGCGCGCATTATGCCGGCCTGTCGGGCTGCATCCTCGACCGCGAGGACTGAGCGGAAGGGCTTCGCCTAAGCCGCTACGGCCAGCTCGGCGGCCTGGGTCGCGACGATCCAGCCGCCGCCGCAGACGCGCGTGCCATCGTAGATCACCGCCGCCTGTCCGGGCGAAACGCCGTATTCGGACGATTCGAACACCAGCCGGTCGCCGACCAGCTGCGCGGGCACCGGCTTGGCGAGCGAGCGCACCTTGGCGGTAATCGGCCCGGTCGGCGCGGCGCCGATCCAGTTGATGTCGGCGATCTGCGCGGCGACGACCGCAAGCGCGCGCTTCGGCCCGACGACGACGCGGCGGCTTTCCGCCTCGATCCGCACGACATAGAGCGGTTCGGCCTGGCCGCCGATGTCGAGTCCCTTGCGCTGGCCGACGGTGAAATGGACGATGCCGCGATGCTGTCCGAGCACGCGCCCGTCGAGCGCGACGATGTCGCCGCCCTCGGCCGCTTCGGGCCGGACCTTCTTGACGATGCTGGCATAGTCGCCGTTCGGTACGAAGCAGATGTCCTGGCTGTCGGGCTTGGCCGCGACCGCGAGGCCCATTTCGGCGGCGAGCTCACGCACGCGCGACTTGGGCAGGCCGCCCAAGGGAAAGCGCAGGTAATCCAGCTGGTCGTCGGTCGTCGCGAAGAGGAAATAGCTCTGGTCGCGCGCCGGGTCGATCGCGCGGTGGAGTTCGGCGCCCTGTTCGCCGACGATCCGCTGGACATAATGTCCGGTGGCGAGGCAATCGGCATCCATCGAGCGGGCAAAGGCGAGCAGGTCGGTGAACTTGACCCCCATGTTGCACTTCACACACGGGATCGGCGTGCGTCCGGCGAGATATTCGTCGGCGAAATCGTCGATCACCGACGCGCGGAAATCGCTTTCCTTGTCGATCACGTAATGCGCGATGCCGAGCCGTTCGGCGACCGCGCGCGCGTCGCGGATGTCCTGCCCGGCGCAACAGCTGCCCGTCCGGCCGACCGCTTCGCCATGGTCGTAGAGCTGCAGCGTGATGCCGATGACTTCGGCGTCGGTGCGCGCGGCAAGGCCGGCAACGACGCTCGAATCGACGCCGCCCGACATCGCGACGACGATACGGTTGCGCCCGGTGCGGGCGGGAAGGTCGAACGGATTTTCCATGATTGTCGCCCCATAGCTGGGAATTGCGGCGATTTCCAGCGTCGCGAAGCCTGCGGTTAACCTGCGCTAACCAGATGTGAAGAGCGCATTTACTCCCTCTACACCCTTGGCGCGTAGAGCGGGGAGGCGATGAACGAATCCCTCTTCACCCATGGCGCCTTCGATAGCGCACGGCCACTCGCCAGACCCGATTTCGAGGTGATGATGACGCTCGCCTCATTGCGTCAGGTCAATTCGCCGACTGCGCGGCTGGCGATGGCGGGGACGCATGGGGGTGCCGACGACACGATCTGCGCGCTGACGATTCTTGCCGGCCTGGCCAGATCGCTTAACCGCGATGGAACCGCGTCGTTCTATGACCTGTCGCATCTCGCGGCGAACGACGGCTGGCCGCTTCCGAGGTCTGAACGCGCCGTTAACCTTGGGATTTCAACCTATGTTCAGTCCCTCGTCCTAAACGCAACTGACCGGCCCGAACTTACGGAAGTTTTTGAAGACAAATGATAGAGAATCAGAAAATCAGGCCCGCGCAGGTCGTCGGTCCCCTCGGGGAACCGCTGACCGTCGATTCGCTGCCGCCGCCCGAAACGACCCGCTGGGTCGTGCGGCGCAAGGCAGAGGTCGTCGCTGCGGTCAACGGCGGGTTGCTCAGCGTCGACGACGTGTGCGACCGTTATGGCCTGACGACCGAGGAATTCGCCGGCTGGCAGCGGGCGATCGATCGCTCGGGCATGCCCGGTCTTCGCGTCACCCGAATCCAGCATTATCGCGACCTTTACGAACGCCAGCAGAAATACTGACGGTCGGGTCCGCCAGCGATCAAGAGATCGTTTTGACAGCGTAACAAGATCACAATAGGGTCGCCTTTGGGCGGCCCTTTTTGTTTCGCTGTCCGACTGCGAACGACGCTGTGATGAATGACCTTTCGGTAACGGAACAATCTTTCGCCTCGGCGGTTTCTCTCTCAACGGCCAATACGGGTTCATTGCCGTAAGTACAGGTTCAACAGGAGGATAACATGGGTATCATTATCGCAATCATCGTCGGCGGCATCATTGGCTGGCTGGCCAGCATTATTATGCGCACCGACGCACAGCAGGGCATCCTGCTCAACGTCATCGTCGGCGTCGTCGGTTCGTTCATCGGCACCTGGATCGGTGGCATGTTCGGTTCGGGCGCGTCGCTTTCGGTCTTCAGCCCGATTGGCCTGCTGTGGTCGCTGATCGGCGCCGTCGTCCTGCTGGCGATCGTCAATCTCGTTCGTCGCGGCAGCGTTCGCTAAACCCGCGCGAAACAACTCGACTAAGGATTGGCCCGGCTTTTGCCGGGCCTTTTCTTTGTGCTCATCGGAAAAATCGCTCTATAAGCTGCCGATCCCGACACATTTCCGACAAGTGTCGGTGGCAAGCGACCAAATACAGGCTTGCATCGGGTGACCTATTTAGATAATACACCGACGGTCTGAACCAGCCTTGGATATGCGGAAGTGAAAGCGATGAACCTCGAAAGCCCGATTGCCGGCGACACCGAATGGCATGATGTCACGTCCGAGGCGCCCTCGCGGCGGCGGCGCAACATCATCATCGCAGTCGTCATCGCGTTGATCGCGATCGCTGGAATCGCCTTTGCGATGACGCGTGGCGGCGACGAGTCGGCGCCGGCCGCAACTGCGGCTGCAGCCGACGGCGCCGACGGCAAGGGTGCCGCGGTGGTGTCGATCATCGTGCCCGGCAACCAGATCGTGACGCGGGAAATTACCGCGACCGGCAGCCTTGCTGCGCGCCGCGAAATGCCCGTCGGCATCCCCGGCGAGGGCGGCCAGGTGTCGCGCGTGCTGGTCGAACCGGGCCAGTGGGTCGGCGCCGGCCAGACGCTCGCGACGATCGACGCTTCGGTCCAGACGCAGAATGCCAGGGCGCTCGCCGCGCAGGTCCGCGTTGCCCAGGCCGATGCCAACCTCGCCCAGGCAGAGCTCGATCGCGCTCGCAAGCTGGTCGAACGCGGTTTCATCTCTCAGGCCGACATCGACAGGAAGACGGCGACGCGCGATGCCGCCAATGCGCGCGTGTCGGTCGCCCAGGCGCAACTCGGCCAGGCACAGGCGAGCAATCGCCGCCTCGCCATCCGGGCGCCCGCCGCGGGCCTCGTGCTCACGCGCAATGTCGAACCGGGACAGGTCGTCAGCGCCGGTTCGGGCGCGCTCTTCACCATCGCCAAGGGCGGCGAAATGGAACTTCTCGCACAACTCAGCGAGGACGATCTGGCGCAGGTTTCGGTCGGCGTTCCGGCAACCGTCGTGCCGGTCGGCTCGAACCGCGAGATTACCGGCAATGTCTGGCAGATTTCGCCCGTGATCGATGCGCAGAACCGTCAGGGCACCGCGCGGATTTCGGTTCCCTATGATCGTGGCATCCGCCCCGGCGGCTTTGCCAGCGCGACGATTAAGGCGGGCGCGACCAGCTCCCCGGTGCTGCCGGAATCGGCGGTGATGAACGACACCAAGGGCAATTACGTCTATATCGTCGACAAGGATAACAAGGTCGTCCGCCGCGCGGTGACGACGGGGACGGTGACCCCGGCCGGCCTGACGATTGCATCCGGATTGAACGGCGATGAACGCGTCGTTGCCTTTGCCGGCGGCTTCCTCAACCCCGGCGAGATCGTCAAACCCAAGCCGATGGCGCAGTCGGCGGCTACGTCCGCGACTCCGGCCAGATAACGCAACCATGCCCAGCGGGACCGACACATGAATTTTCGCAATATCTCGGCCTGGTCGATCCGCAATCCGGTGGTGCCTTTGGTGTTGTTCGCCGGGCTATTGCTCGCGGGTCTCGTCAGCTTTGCCCGGCTCGACGTCAACAACAACCCCGACATCGATTTTCCCGCGGTGCAGGTGACGATCGTCCAGCCGGGCGCCGCCCCGACCGAAATCGAGACGCAGATCACCCAGCGGGTCGAGGCCGCGATCCGATCGATCAACGGTGTCGATTCGATCAATTCGACCTCGTCCGAGGGCCGCGCGAGTGTCTTCGTCCAGTTCCAGATCGGGACCGGCATCGACGTCAACGACGCGGTCAGCGAGGTCAAGAACGCGGTCGACCAGACGCGCAGCGAACTGCCCGACGGCATTCTCGAACCGCAGGTATCGAAGGTCGATATCGCCGGCCAGCCGATCGGATATTATGCGGTCGAGGCGTCGGACATGACGCTCGAGCAGCTGTCGTGGTTCGTCGACGACACCGTGTCGAAGCGCTTGCTAGGCGTCGAGGGCATGGCCAATGTGGGCCGCAGCGGCGGCGTCGACCGCGAGATTCGCGTTATCCTGAACCCCGCGCGGATGCAGGCGCTCGGCGTGACCGCATCGCAGATCAATAACGCGCTGCGATCGGTCAATTTCAACGCCGCCGGCGGCCAGGCCGAAATCGCCGGCTCGCGTCAGTCGGTCCGCGTGCTCGGCAATGCCGGCACCGCGCTGGCCCTGGCACAGACGCGCATCGGCATTGGTGGCAACCGGACGATCGCGCTGCAGGACGTCGCCGATGTTACCGACAGCTATGGCGAGCAACGTTCGATCGCCAAGGTCGACGGCAAGCAGGTCGTCATCTTCAGCATGGAGCGCGCCAAGGGATCGTCCGACGTCACGGTTTACGACGCCGCGGTCGAAACGCTCAAGAAGATCGAGACGGAGAATCCGGGCGTCACCTTCCGCTCGCTCGGGACCAGCGTCGATTACACGCGCTCGCAATATCACAGTTCGATCGAGGCGATGATCGAAGGCGCCGTCCTTGCCGTCATCGTCGTCTTCCTGTTCCTGCGCGACTGGCGTTCGACGATCATTTCGGCGATCGCGATTCCGCTGTCGGCCATCCCGACCTTCTGGTTCATGGACCTGATGGGCTTTTCGCTGAACGGGCTCAGCCTGCTCGCGCTCGGCCTCGTTGCGGGCGTGCTGGTCGATGACGCGATCGTCGAGATCGAGAATATCGTGCGCCACATGCGGATGGGCAAATCCGCCTATCAGGCATCGATCGACGCCGCCGACGAGATCGGCCTTGCAGTTGTTGCGACGACGATGTCGATCGTCGCGGTGTTCCTGCCGGTCGCGCTGATGCCCGGCATATCGGGCCAGTTCTTCAAGAGCTTCGGCTTTACCGTTGTTGCTGCGGTGCTGATGAGTCTCGCCGTCGCGCGGATGATCACGCCGATGATCGCGGCCTATTTCCTTAAAGCCAAGGGCCAGCAGTCGCATGGCGAAGGCTGGCTGATGGACCGCTATATGGGCATCCTCAAATGGACGCTGAAGCATCGCTGGTCATCGGTGGTCGCGGGAACGACCGCCTTGCTGCTGACGGTCGCGATGTTCGCGATCATCCCGCAGCAGTTCCAGCCGACGGTCAACAGCAACGACAGCCAGGTCAAGATCGAGATGGTCCCCGGCACGACGATCCAGCAGACCGAGGCGCTGGCCGACCGCGTCGGCGCGATCCTGTCGGCGCAGCCCGAGGTCGAAATCGCGCTCGAATCGATCCGCGAGGGCAGCGCCAATATCTACATCACGCTCAAGAAGGATCGCGCGATGACGAGCGTCGAGTGGGAGCGTTCGCTCGCCCCGCGTCTCGCCCAGATCGCCGATGCACGCGTCAGCTTCGCCTCGCAGAACAATGGCGGCGGCGGCGGCGGGTCGGGCCGCGACATATCGATCATGCTGACCGGGTCGAACCCGGCGCTGCTCGAAAAGACCTCGGCGACGCTCGTCGAGCAGATGAAGACACTGAACAACCTCGTCGTTGCGCCGCGCGTCGCGTCGGACATGCGGCGTCCCGAGCTGATCGTGACCCCGCGCCTCGACCTCGCTGCCTCGCTCGGGGTCACGACCGCCTCGCTCAGCCAGGCGATCCGCATCGCCACCTTGGGCGATATCGACCAGAACAGCGCCAAGTTCTCGCTGTCTGACCGGCAGATCCCGATCCGCGTGATGCTGCCGCAGGAATCGCGCCGCGATTTCTCGACGATCGAGAACCTGCCCGTGCCGACCGCGAGCGGCGGCACCGTGCCACTGAGCCGCGTCGCCGAAATCTCGTTCGGTTCGGGGCCGACCTCGATCCAGCGGACCGACCAGCAGCGGCGTATCTTCGTCGGCGCCGACCTTGCGCCCGACGTGATCAAGAGCACCGCCGATACCGCGATCAAGGACCTGCCGATCATGCAGAACCTGCCGCAGGGAATCAGCAACGAAGCTGCCGGTTCGGACAAGTGGCAGCAGGAGCTGATCCTCAACTTCATCATCGCCGTGTTCGCTGCGCTGCTGCTCGTGCTTGCGGTGCTGATCCTGCTCTACAAGCGCGTGATGTCGCCGCTGGTGAACATGGGTTCGCTGCTGCTCGCCCCGCTCGGCGGCCTCGTTGCCTTGTGGATCGCCGGCCAGCCGATCTCGCTGCCCGTCTATATCGGCATATTGATGCTGCTCGGCATCGTCGGCAAGAACTCGATCCTGCTGATCGATTTCGCGCTCGAGGAAATGGACAAGGGCGTCGACAAGCTCACCGCGATCCTCGACGCGGGGCACAAGCGCGCGCAGCCGATCGTCATGACGACCGTCGCGATGGCGTCGGGCATGGTGCCGACCGCGCTGTCGCTGTCGGGCGACGGTTCGTGGCGCGCGCCGATGGGTACAGTCGTGATCGGCGGTCTCATCGTCTCGACGGTGCTGACGCTGCTCATCGTCCCCGCCTCGTTCAGCCTCGCCGACGGGTTCGAGAAATGGCTCGGCCCCAAGTTCGGCAAGCTGCTGACCTTCAAGCCGGGCGATGCCGACGGTGTGCGCTATCCCGACCAGCCGGGCTATCGCGGCTCGGGTGATCCCGGCGCGGTCCAGCCGGCGGAGTGACTTGCAACCTCCGCCGACCTCGGACATTCCAATAGGTGTGAGCGCAACCGATCCCGCCCTTGGCCGCAAAGCCGGCCTGACGATCCCCGATCTCGGGGCGCGGATTCCCACCGGCGGGCATGACGTACGGATCGTCGCAACAGGCATGTTGCTCGTCATGGCGGCGACCTATGCCGCCGCGCGCTGGTTCGCCGACGTCCACCCGGTGGTCGGCTTTGTCGGTGCCTTTGCCGAGGCGGCGATGGTCGGTGGCCTCGCCGACTGGTTCGCGGTCACCGCATTGTTCCGCCACCCGATGGGCCTGCCGATCCCGCACACCGCGATCATCCCGCGCAACAAGGACCGGATCGGCGACACGCTGGCCCAGTTCATCCGCGACAATTTCCTCATCCCGCGCGTGATCGCGCACCGCATGCGGCATTTCGACCTTGCCGGGGCGGCCGGCCGCTTCCTTGCCAACCCCTCGGGCGAGGCGGGGCGGATGCGCGGCGGTGCCTCGCGCCTGATCGCCGACGTCCTCGGCGCGCTCGATCCCGAACGCCTCGGCGGCATGGTCCGCGATGCGTTCTACGACAGGATGCGCGCGCTGCAGATTTCGCCGCTGCTCGGCCAGGCGCTCGACGCCGCGATGGCCGAAGGGCGGCACAAGCCGGTGATCGACGCCTTCGTCGCCTGGTCGGCCGAGGCGCTCGACGACAATGCGCACCTGATCCGCGACATGGTCCACGAGCGCGCCAACGCGCTGCTGCGCTTTACCGGGCTCGACGAGACGATCGCCAATTCGATCGTCAACGGCCTCAACAAGATGCTCGCCGAAATGTCGACCAATCCCGAGCATCCCATGCGTGTCCGCGCCGAAGAGGCGCTCGCCAACCTCGCCTGGGACCTGCAATACGACCCCGAGATGCAGGCAAAGGTCGCCGGCGTGCGCGACCAGTTGCTCGACAATCCGGCGATCGTGCGCTGGCTCGACGGCCTGTGGGAACAGACGCGTGCCGGACTGCTGCGCGCTGCGCGCAATCCCGATACCGCGCTTGCCGGCCGGCTCGGCGAAGCGATGCGTGCACTCGGCACGACACTCGGCGAGGATGCCGCGCTCAAGCACACCGTCAACCGCTTTGCCCGGCGCGCGGTCGCGGGGGCGGCGGCGAGCTATGGCGACAGCGCGGTCAAGCTCGTCTCCGAAACGGTCCGCGGCTGGGATGCGCAGACGATTACCGACCGGCTCGAAAGCGCGGTCGGACGCGATCTCCAGTATATCCGCATCAACGGCACGCTGGTCGGCGGGCTCGTCGGCGTCGCGCTGCACACGATCGACGTGCTGCTGCTGTGAAACGTGGAAACTCTCTGCCCGTTCACCCTGAATAGGACTGCAGGTCCGTATCGAAGGGGCTAATCGCGTTCCGTAGCAAGGATCGCCTTCAGTCCGCTGCGATAATCGGGATAGGCCGGCGCCCAGCCCAACACGTCCTTCGCGCGCGTATTCGCGACGCGCTTGCTGTCGGCGAGGAACGAACGCGCCATTGCCGACAGCGACGGATCGTCGATCCCGACCAGTGGCGGCGGCTCGACCCCGATCAGGCGGCAGCCATATTCGACCACCGCACGCTGGCAGGTCGGGTCGTCGTCGGCGAGATTGTAGACGCCCGGCGGAGCGGTGAACGACGCGATGATCGCGGAGACGATGTCGTCGACATGGATGCGGTTGGTGATCTGCCCCGGAACCTCGACGCGCGTTGCGGTCCCGGCGCGAATCCGGTCGAACACGCTGCGCCCCGGACCATAGATGCCCGCAAGGCGAAAGACACGGACATCGCCGCGCAGTGCCTGCCACGCGAGATCGGCGGTCGCGCGCGAAGCGGCGCGCGGCGAGGGGGCTAGCTCGCTGTCCTCGTCGACCCAGCGCCCGTCGCGATTGCCGTAAACGCCAGTCGAGGAAAGATAGCCGACCCATTGCGCGCCCGACAGCGCGATCGCCTCGCCATAGGCATCGAGCACCGGGTCGCGACCGCCCGCACCGCTCGGCGGGACACTCGATACGATGTGCGTCGCTTCGCGCAGCGCGCCGAGCACCGCCGGTTTGTCGTCGAACACGATCGTGTCGCCGCGCCCTTCGCGCGTCGTCGCCGTGATATCCCAGCCGCGCGCTTCGAGCCGCGATGCGAGGCGCGTGGCGGTATAGCCAAGGCCGAAGACCAGCAGGCGCGGCTGCGCGGTCATTCGGTGAGCGGCGGCGGGATGACGATCTGCGGGTTGGGTACGTTTTTCGCCTTCCACTCCATCGCGCCGCGAACGCGTGTCGCGCCCGAGGGGTGATCGAAGAACAGGAACTCCTCGAGCCTGCCGGGTTCGATCTTGCGATATTCGCTCAATCGCATCGCCACGCGCGCAAACGCGTCGGGTTCACGCGCCGCGTTCAGGCCGAAGACGTCGGCCTGTTCCTCGTCGACGCGTATGAGCGTGTTGAGCGCCGGGGTGGCGAGGAAGAAATAGACGCCGAGCATCAGGCTGAGCAGCGGCAGCGAGGCGGGATCGCCGATCGACGATATCCCCCAGCGATCGCCATGGCGCGCAATCACCCGCGGTGCGATGCGGGCGATCAGGAACAGGCCGAGCCCGAAGATCAGCGAGATGAAGAACACCGAAATCCACACATGGTTGAGGACGTAATGGCCCATTTCGTGGCCCATCACCGCGGCAACCTCGGCCGGAGTCGTGCGATTCAACAGGTTGTCGTTGAGACTGATCCGGATCGTCGGCCCGAGGCCCGAGACGTTGGCCGAGATGCGCTTGGTCTGCTTCGACGCGTCGAACACGTAGATATGCTCGCTCGGGATATCGTTGGCTGCGGCCATCGCAACGATCCGGTCGCGCAGCGGTCCGGCCTGCATCTCGCTATAGGTGTTGAACAGCGGCGAGACATAGACCGGCGCGACGACTGCCCCGAAAATCGCGAACAGCGCGACGAGCCCCGTGCCCCACAGCCACCAGCTGCGCGGCGCGCGGCGGATCACCGCATAGATCGCGACGATAATCAGCGGCACGACGACGAGCGAGATGGCGAGGCTGGTCAGCTGTTCGCCGAACCACGCGACGAACCCCTGGTTGAGCAGATCATATTGCCGCTCGCGGAAAAAGCCGGTGTAGATGCTCCACGGCAAGGTCAGGACGAAGCTCGCGATCGTATAGGCGAGCGCGACCGCCCAGGTGACGATCCATAATCGCTGTGTCTTGGCCATGACGACGTCGCGGATCTTCGCGGCGAAGCGGAACCTGAGCAACAGCCCGTCGACGATGACGGCGACCAGCGCGCCCCACAGGATCAACCAGTAGCCGCCCTCGAAATAGGCGTCGGACTGCGCGCGCGCGGGTCCTTGCAGCGTATCGAGATAGGCGCGCGTCGCGGCCTCCACGTCGAACCCGTGCGCGGGTGCGGCGGCGTGCGCGATGGCGGGCAGCAGGGCGAACAGTGCCGCCGCTCCCCCGATCGCCGCCAGTTTCGTCGTTTTGCGTATCATGACATGCTCCCCCCTCGTCGCCTGTGCGCTTAGGAATGCCGATTGCGCGGGGCGAGCACAAGATTTATCGCCTCGGCATGACCGAAACCAACCGCGCCGATGCCGCGCCGCCACCCGAACCGCGCACGATCCGCCGCGAGGACTATCGCCCGCCCGACTGGCTGATCGATACCGTCCATCTCGATTTCGATCTTGGCATCACCGAAACGCGCGTCGTCGCGATGATGGCATTGCAGCGCAACGGCACGCATGATCGCCCGGTGAGGCTCGATGCCGACGGCAGCTGGCCGACCGCGCTGCGCGTCGACGGCATCGCCACGCCGTGGCGCAAGGACGGCGAAGGCGACGAGGCGCTGATCGTCGCGGTGCCCAACGCGAGCGCCGAACTCGTCATCGAAACGCGCCTTACGCCCGACCAGAACAGCCAGCTGATGGGGCTCTATGCCTCGGGCGGCCTGCTGTGCACCCAGTGCGAGGCCGAGGGCTTCCGCCGGATCGTCCCGTTCGTCGATCGGCCCGACAACCTCGCGGTCTATAGCGTCCGCATGACCGGCGACCGCAGCGCGTTTCCCGTGCTGCTCGCCAATGGCGAGTGCGTCGAGACCGGCGATGCCGAAGACGGGCGGCATTTCGCCATCTGGCACGATCCCTGGCCCAAGCCGAGCTATCTGTTCGCGCTCGTCGCGGGCAATCTCGTCGCCAATCGCGACAGCTTCAAAACGATGTCGGGCAAAACGGTCGATCTCGCCATCTATGTCCGCGACGGCGATCTCGATCGGACCGGCCACGCGATGGATTCGCTGAAGCGCGCGATGCGCTGGGACGAGGAGACCTATGGCCGCGAATACGACCTGCCCGTGTTCAACATCGTCGCGGTCGACGATTTCAACATGGGGGCGATGGAGAACAAGGGCCTCAACATCTTCAACACCAAGTACATATTGGCCGACAGCGACACCGCGACCGACCTCGATTACGACGGCGTCGAAGGCGTCGTCGCGCACGAATATTTCCACAACTGGTCGGGCAACCGCGTGACCTGCCGCGACTGGTTCCAGTTGAGCCTCAAGGAAGGCTTTACCGTCTATCGCGACCAGAGCTTTTCGGCCGACATGGGATCGGCAACGGTCAAGCGGATCGAGGATGTCCGCATCCTGCGCGCCGCACAATTCCCCGAGGATTCGGGGCCGCTGGCGCATCCCGTCCGGCCCGATAGCTACCAGGAAATCTCGAACTTCTACACCGCGACCGTGTACAACAAGGGCGCCGAACTCATCCGCATGATGGCAACGCTGACCGGCCCCGAGCGCTTTCGTGCCGCGACCGACCTCTATTTCGACCGCCACGACGGCGAGGCCGCAACCTGCGAGGATTTCGTCCGCGCGATCGAAGACGGCGGCAAGGTCGACCTCGACCATTTCCGCCTGTGGTACAGCCAGGCGGGGACGCCGCGGGTCAAGGCCCGGCTCGCGCACGACGCGACGAGCGGCGAGGCGGTGCTCCACCTCGACCAGAGCGTGCCGCCGACCCCCGGCCAGCCCGACAAAAAGCCGATGGCGATCCCGTTGAGAGTAAAGGCGTTCGATATCGCCGCCAACAGCGCCGAGGGGGCCGCCGAGGAACAGCTCGTCGATCTCGACACCGGGAGCCAGAGCGTCGCGCTCGGCCGCTTTTCCCGCCCGCCCGCTTTGTCGATCAATCGCGGGTTTTCGGCGCCGGTGACGATGGAGATCGAGCGCGCGCCGGGCGAGCTCGCCTGGCTCGCGGCGAACGACGATGATGGCTTTGCCCGCTACGAGGCGCTGCAGCAGCTGATGGTCGAGACTTTGGTCGCGCGGATCGGCGGCGAGGCGGGCGATATCGACGCGCTCGTCGCGGCAATCACCGAGACGCTCAAGGGCGCCGACGCCGATCCCGCATTCGTCGCAGAGGCGGTCATGCTGCCGAGCGAGGCCTATCTCGGCGACCAGATGCTCGTCGTCGATCCACAGGCGATCCGCGACGTCCGCCGCGATGTCCAGCGCCTGGTCGGGCAGAAGCTCGCCCCGCGCTGGCGCGCGATCCAGTCGGGCACCGCGACCGACCATGCCGACGTATCGCCGCTCGCCAAGGGCCAGCGCCGCCTGCGCGGCGCCGCGCTCGCCTATCTGATGGCCAGCGGCGAGGCCGATGCTGCCGATATCGCCTTTGCCCAGTTCGAGGCGGCAGGCGGGATGACCGACCGCCAGTCGGCGCTGCTCGCGCTCGCGCACGGCGATTCGCCGCTGCGCCAGCGCGCACTCGACGCGTTCTACGACCGCTTCCACGGCAATCCGCTGGTGCTCGACAAATGGTTCCAGATCCAGGCCTGGGCGATGCGCGACGATACCCCCGAACGCGTCGCCGAGCTCGCCGGGCATCGCGACTTCACGCTCGCCAATCCCAACCGCGTGCGCGCGCTCTACGGCGCCTTTGCCGGCAACCAGGCGAGCTTCCACCGCGCCGACGGGGCGGGCTATCGCCTCATCGCCGACCTTGTCATCGCGCTCGATGCAAAGAACCCGCAGACCGCCGCGCGGCTCGTCCCGCCGCTCGGTCGCTGGCGCCGCTTCGATGATGCACGCCAGCGCCTGATGCAGGCCGAACTGCGCCGCATCCTGGAAACGCCGGGGCTATCGAAGGATGTCGCCGAACAGGCAGGCAAGAGCCTGTCGGGCTAAGGGGCTCAGCGCCCGCCGATCCATGCGGCGACTTCGCCCGCAACCGCGTTGGCGGCGGTGTTCAACGCGATGCCGACGCCTTGCGGCTCGACCGCGGCGATCGGCACGCGCGACTGGAAGCGGCGCTTGCTGACATTGTCGCCGATGACGAGCGTGGCGTCATAGGTGACGACCGCCTGCATCGCGGTCGCGTCGACGTCGAAATCAACGAGGTCACCCGCGAGCCGCGTGCCCGGATCGGCCACGCCCTGGCCTTCGTCGAGGACCAGCCGCCCAGTCTTTGCCGCGATCGTCTCGCTGAGCAGGCGGCGGAACAGGCGGTGCGGCGTATCGACCCACTGCGCGCCCTCGACATAGGCGATCTCGGTCGCGTTGGCGCGAACGGGAACGCGCGGCGTCGACAGCTTTTGCGGGATTTCAGGCGTCAGCACGGTGATCGCGCCCACCGCCGGGCCGCTCGCGGTGGCGCCCGCGTCGAGCTGCGCATCGGGCGTCAGGCTGAGCAGATAGGGCGGCGGCTTGGCACCGAAGCTGATGCACCCGGCAAGCGCCAGCGGCAGTGCGGCCACGAGCAGCGGGCGAAGGGTCGATCGGAACATCATGCGCGTCATGTCTGTGGGCCTCATTTCTTGGGCTTGTAGTCGGGCAGCTTGGGCGCCCCGAGGATTGAGGTCGCGCCGCCGTTGTTGAGCCGTTCGGACACGTCGGCGAGCGATTGCGAGGTTTTCCTCAAGTCGCGGATCAGTGCGTTGGCCTGCGGGATCGTCGTCTTGGAGAACGCCTGAACGCCCGGCTGGGCATCCTCGATCGTCGCCTGCAGCGCGTCCATGCTCGTCTTGGCCGACTGGACCGTCGCGCGCAGGTCGGCGATCAGCGGCTTGGCGTCCTCGCTCAGCACGCCGTTGGTCGTGTCGGCAAGGTTGCCGATCTGCTCGGCGGCATTGCCCGCCTGCGCGATCGCGACGCGCGTCTGTTGCAGCGTAGCCGAAATCTCGGGACCCTGTTTCGACAGTTCGCCGCTCAATTGCTCCATGTTGGCAAGGATGCCCGCGATCGACGCCTGGTTGCGGTCGCTGAGCAATTCGGTCAGCCGCTCGGTCAGCGTCGAGATGCGCTCGAGCAGCTGCGGCGCCGAATTGAGCAGCTCGCCCAGCGCGCCGGGCTTGGTCGGGATGATGGGCTTGCCCGCCGGTCCTTTTTCGGTGATCGGCGGGGCGCCCTTCATCGCGCCGTCGAGCTGGATTTCGCTGACGCCGGTAAAGCCGACGCCGTTGATCTGCGCGGTCGTGCCTTGCAGGATGGGCACTTCGGAATTGACCTCGATGCGGACGCGGACGAACTCGGGATCGGGCTTCCACAGCGCGATTTCCTTGACCTGGCCCGAGGGGACACCGGCGAACGATACGCCCGACCCCTTGTTGAGCCCCGCGACCGACTGCTTGAAGAAAATGTCGTATTCGTTGCGGTCGCCCTGGCCCGCCTGGGCAAGCCACAGGATGAAGAACGCGACGAGCGCGATCATTGCCAGCGTCACCGCGCCGACCAATACGTTGTTTGACCGTGTTTCCATGTCGTTGCGCCTAGTCTTGCCCGCTGCGGGCGGCTGAGTCGATAGCCGCGCGCCCGCGCGGCCCGTTGAAATATTCCTGGATCCAGGGCTGGTCGAGATGGGTCAGTTCGTCGATCGTGCCGACCGCGACGATCTTCTTGTCGGCAAGCACCGCGATCCGGTCGCAGATCGCGTGCAGTGTATCGAGATCGTGGGTGATCAGGAACACCGTCAGGCCGAGCGTGTCGCGCAGGTCGAGGATCAGCTCGTCGAACGCAGCGGCACCGATCGGGTCGAGCCCGGCGGTCGGTTCGTCGAGGAACAGCAATGCAGGATCGAGCGACAGCGCGCGGGCGAGGCCGGCGCGCTTGCGCATGCCGCCCGACAGTTCGGCGGGATATTTGGGCCCTGCCTCGGCGGGCAGGCCGACCAGTGTCACCTTGTACGAAGCGATCTCGTCGCGCAGCGCGGGGTCGAGCCCGGGATAGAATTCGCGCAGCGGCACCTGGATATTCTCGGCCACGGTCAATGTCGAAAACAGCGCCCCGGCCTGGAACAGCACGCCCCAGCGGCGACGAATGTCGAGCGCTTCGGCGTCGTTTTCCGACCCCCCGGTCATGTCCTGGCCGAACACCTCGATATCGCCCGAAACGGGTTTCTGCAGCCCGATGATCGATCGCATCAGGACCGACTTGCCGGTGCCCGATCCGCCGACGACGCCGAGGATCTCGCCGCGCTTGACGTCGAGATCGATGCCGTCGTGGACCACCTGGTCGCCGAATGCGTTGACCAGCCCGCGAATCCTGATCGCGATGTCGTGTTCCTCGGGAATGATCATTTCCAGCCCAGCCCGGTGAAGAACACCGCGAAGATGGCGTCGAGGACGATCACCATGAAAATGCCCTGGACGACCGCCGATGTCGTCCGAAGGCCGACCTCCTCGGCGTTCGCTTCGACCTGCATGCCCTGGTAGCAGCCGGTCAGGCCGATGATGAAGCCGAACACCGGGGCCTTGATCAGGCCGATCATGACGTCGGTCATCGGCACCACTTCGCGGATCCGCTGGAGATAGGTGATCGGCGGGATGTCGAGACCGGCCCAGACGAAGATCATGCCGCCGATCACTGCCATGACGCCCGCGTAAAAGCCGAGCAGCGGCATCATGATCGTCGTGGCGAGGACGCGCGGCAGGACGAGCGCCTCGATCGGGGATACGCCGATCGTGCGCATCGCGTCGATTTCCTCGGTCAGCTTCATCGTGCCGAGCTGCGCGGCAAAGGCACTGCCCGAACGGCCGGCGACCATGATCGCGGTCATCAGCACGCCGAGTTCGCGCATCGACGATCGCCCGACAAGGTTGATCGTGAAGACCTCCATGCCGAACTGTTCGAGCTGGGTCGCGCCCTGTTGGGCGATGACGATGCCGATCAGGAAGCTCATCAACCCGATGATCGCCAGCGCATTGATGCCGACGACTTCGAAGCGCTGGACAACGGCGTTGAGGCGAAAGCGGCGCGGATTGCGAATGATGCCGCCAATGCCGACCATCATCGCGCCGAAAAAGCCGACCATGCCGATCACCGACGCGCCCGCGGCGCGCGTCGCGTGGCCTGCGGTTGCCAGCATTTCGGTGAAGGTGTTGTTCGTGTCGGGGTGGATCTGGACCTTCTGGTCGGCCTTCTCGATCTCGTTGAGCAGCTTGACGACGTCGGGCTTGCCGCCCTCGATCCGCGCGCCGTAATCGCGCTTGATCCGGTGGATGATCCACGCCCCGACGGTATCGACGCGCTCGACCTCGTTGAGGTCGATGACGCTGACGCTGGCGATCTTTTCGTCGTCGTGCGCGTCGCCTTCGTGGTCGTATCCGCCGAGCGAGGCGAGACGTTGCGGCAGGTCGCCCATCCGGGCCAGGGTCAGGCGACCGGAAAAGCGAATGATCGCCTTTCCGTCGCCTGGTTCGTAAGTGAAGTCGGCCCCGCGGTTCATTGCCGCGACAGTGCGTCAATTCCCGCCTTGCGACAAGCCGTTATCGATCGTCAGCCGCTAATAGGCTGGCGTTGGCGCACGATCAGATCGCGTCGAGCGCCTGGGTGAAATCGGCGATCAGGTCGTCGGCGTCCTCGACGCCGATCGAAATCCGCACCAGGTTGTCGGTGATGCCGAGTGCCTGCTTGCGATCGTCGGGCACCGACAGATGCGTCATTGCCGCCGGCGCGCTGGCGAGCGTCTCGGTCCCGCCGAGCGACACCGCCAGCTTGGCGATCTTGAGCGCGTCGAGGAAGGCGAACGCCTCTTTCTCGCCGCCCTTGAGGTAGAGCGAGAAGGTCGAACCCGCGCCGGTGCAGTGGCGGTCATAGATGTCGCGCTGGCGCGAACCGGGCTCGAGAAAGCCGAGATAGCCGACCGTCTCGACCTTGGGGTGGCCGTTGAGATAGGCGCAGACCTTTTCCGCATTCTCGCCCGCGCGGCTCATGCGCAATTCGAGCGTCTCGAGGCTGCGCAGCAGCATCCACGCGGTGTTGGGGTCGGTGATCGTGCCGATCGTGTTGCGCATCATGCGGACCTGATCGAGCAGCGCCTTCTTGCCGACGATGCCGCCGGCGACGAGATCGCTGTGCCCGCCGGCATATTTGGTCAGGCTATAGACGCTGAGATCGGCGCCATGCTCGCACGGTTTCGACCACAAGGGGCCGAGGAAGGTGTTGTCGATCGCGATCGGCGGGACATCGTCGCCCGAGAAAGCGGCGTCGCGCGCGTCGCGCACCGCCTCGACATCGACCAGCGCGTTGGTCGGGTTGGCCGGGCTTTCGAGGTAGATCAGCGAGACGTTGCCCTGCGCCTTGGCCTTGACCAGCACCGCGTCGATCTCTTCACGCGTCGCGCCGGCGGGAAAGTCGATATAGGTCACGCCGAACTTGCCGAGGATGCGCGCGATCAGCGATTCGGTCGCGGCATAAAGCGGCCCCGAATGGACGATGACGTCGCCGGGTTTGACCATCGCGAGGAACAATGTCGCGATCGCCGACATGCCGCTCGAAAAGGTCAGCGCTTCTTCGGCGTCTTCCCAAACCGCAAGGCGGTCTTCGAGGATTTCCTGGTTGGGTCCGTTGAAGCGCGAATAGACGAGGCCGTCGGCACCGCCCGGACGCTTGCCGGTGACGCCTTCGAAGTGGCGCTTGCCCGCCGCGGCGTTCTCGAACACGAAGGTCGAGGTCAGGAAGATCGGCGCCTTCAAGGAGTTTTCGCTCAGCGCGGGATCGAAGCCGTGGCCCATCATCAGCGTCGACGGCTTGAGCTTGCGCCCGCCGATTTCGAGGACGTGCGGCTTGGGACGGCGGCGCGGCGTGGTTCCGGTGATGTCGGCTTCGTTTTCCATGATCAGATTCCTTGGCTGGCGGGCCGCGCGAGGCAGCGCTCGATTGTGCGGCTGCCTAGCTCCACGCGGCGCTTTGGGCAAGCTCAGGCGAAGAGCAATGCGACCGCGAAGGCCGAGGCGATCATCAGCGGCACGCCGGCCAGATCGAGCAGCAATCCGGCGAGCAGCTGGCGAGGCAGTGCAATATGCCCGCTCGCCCAGGCGATCGCATTCGGCCCGGTGCCCGACGGCAGCATGAAGCCCCAGCTGGCGGCCATCGCGGCGGGCATTGCGAGCAGCATCGGGTCGGCGCCGGTCGCCGCGATCAGCGCGGCGACGACGGGGATGATCGCGCTCGCGGTCGCGACGTTCGAGGCGAATTCGGTGATGATAACGACCATCGCGGTCACCGTCAGCGCGATCAGCAGCACGGGCACGACGCGCAAGGGAACGAGCGCCTCGCCGAGCCATGCGGCCAGGCCCGACGCGCCGATCGCCCCGGCGAGCGCCAGGCCGCCGCCGAACATCAGGATCACGCCCCAGGGCGCGCGATTGGCCTCGCGCCATTCGAGCAGCCGGGCGCCCTTGCCGTCGGGGATGACGAATAGCAGCATCGCGCCGGCGATCGCGATACTGCCGTCCTTCAATGCGCCCTCGGGAACATAAGGCTGGAGCAGCGGCAGCAGCATCCAGCCCGCAACGACGAGAGCGAGCAGCGGGACGAGGCGTTTCTCGGCAACGCTCCACGGGCCGGGATCGCCGATCGCGCGGCGCGCGGCGCCGCTGTCGAAGCCGTCGGCGCCGATCTTCTGGACGCGCATCAGGATCGCCATGGCGAGCGGGATGCCGATGATGACGACGGGCAGGCCGACCATCGCCCAGCTCAAAAAGGTGATGTTGGTCCCGGCCATTTCGTTGATCAGCCCGGCGGCGATCGCGTTGGTCGGCGACCCGACGAGCGTGCCCAATCCGCCGATCGACGCGGCAAAGGCGATGCCCATCATCAGCGCGCCGGAGATCCCGTCGGTTTCGCCTTCCCTGATCCCGCCCGCGCGCAATACGGCAGCTGCAATCGGCACCATGATCAGCGTCGTCGAGGTGTTCGATATGAACATCGACAGCAAAGCGGTCGACACCATGAAGGCAAACAACAGGCCCCGTGCGCCGCTGCTTGCGCGCGCCAGGATCGCGAGCGCGAGGCGTCCGTGCAGCCCGGTCCGCTCGATCGCCAGCGCGAGGAACGCGCCGCCGAGGATGAGCAGGATGATCGAATCGTAATATTCGCCCGCGACCGCATCTGCATCCATCGCCCCGGTCAGCGGGACGACGAGGAAGGGGAGCAGCGCGGTGACGCTCAGCGGCACCGCTTCGGTCATCCACCAGGCGGCCATCCACAATGTCAGCGCGGCGACGATCCACGCCGCCTGCGGCATGCCGCCGAGCGGCGGGATCAGCGCCATGATGGTGAAAATCGCGACCCCGGCAACCAGGCCGATATCGCGTACCGGTGGCCGCGGCGGCGCGGCTGCGGTGGCCGTATCGCTCATAGCCCGATCACCGACAGCTGGCGGCCATAGCCAGGTTCGCCGCGGTGCGTCGCGCGGCGATAGCTGTAATAGGCGCCGTCCATCGCATAGGTATCGTGATCGATGATCTCGATCCGGCCGATGCCCGCGGCGGCGAGGCGGTGCGCGACATAGCCGGGCAGGTCGAACTGGGCATGGCCCGACGCACCTTCGGCAAAGAAGCGATCGTTGGCCGGGTCGGCATCGGCAAAGCGCGCGCGGAATGCCGCATCGACTTCATAGCTGGCGCGCGCGATCGTCGGGCCGATCGCGGCGACGATATTCGCCCGCGCCGCGCCGAGCGTCTCCATCGCGGCGATCGTCGCATCGGTGACGCCTGCCAGCGCGCCGTGCCATCCGGCATGCGCCGCGCCGACGACGCCTGCGTCGCGGTCGGCGAACAGCACCGGCGCGCAATCGGCGGTCAATATGCCGAGCAGCAGCCCCGGCGTCGCGGTCGCCATGGCGTCGGCCTGCGGGCGGTCGTTATGCGGCCAGCCTTGCTCGGCGATGACGCAGTCGCGGCCGTGGACCTGGTAGACGTTGAGCAATTGTGCGCCCGGCGCGACCGCCGCGACGATCCGCGCACGATTCTCGGCCAGCACCGCCTCGTCCTCGCCCGACCCGCTGCCGGTGTTGAGGCTGTCGTATGGCGGCGGCGAAACCCCGCCGCGCCGCCCGAAAAAGCCGTGGCGCACATCCTCGAGCGCGCCTGCGCGGGCAAAGGGCGGGGCGGCATTCATGCAAAGCCTTCGGGCGCGGGCCAGTGCGGCGCGGTCATCGCCATCGCCTTGAACAGCGAGCCCATTTCATAGGCGTCGGTCAGGCGATGATATTGCGAGATGATCTCGGTCTCGCGCTCGGGGTTCTTGCGGCGCAGCGCTTCGGCGCGGTGGCCGAGGCCGAGCGTGTGGAGGAACTTGCCCTGTTCGATCGGCCCGGTGATGCGCAGGCCCCGATCATTCGCGGGCGCCGCGATCGCAGTGAAATCGACATGCGCGCTAAGGTCCTGCTCGCCGGGGTCGTTGAACGGATCGGCGATCTTGTGGCGGCGGACCGATTGCAGCGTGTCGCCGACCTTGGGCCCCTGATAGCCGTAATCGACGATCAGCACCGCACCGCCCTGCGCGGCGATGCGCGCGGAAAGATCGGCGGCGATCGCCACCGCGTCGGGACAGTGTTCGACGATCATGCCGGGCGGCTGGCGGCGCAGCGCCTCGGGCACCGCATCGTCGGCGGGGTCGGCGCCGGGCATCGCAATCAGCCGGTCCTCGTGTCGCCCGACGACGCGTTCGCGCCAGCCCTTGGCGGTCGAGATGAACTGCGCGACGGGCAGCGCATCGAAAAATTCGTTGGCGATGATGATCAGCGGGCGGTCGTCGGGCAGCGTCGCGATCGAATCGTGGAACTGCGCGGCGGGCAGCCGCTCGGCCTGCGCGCGCCTCAGCACGGGACTGGTCTCGACGAGGTGGACGTCGGGGGCGAGGCCGAAGCGTGCCATCGAGCGCAGCGCGTCGGCGGCGAGCGTGCCGCGTCCCGGCCCCAGCTCGACATAGGCGAAATCGCCGCCATCCTCGGCGCGCATCGCCAGGTCGGCGCACCACAGGCCGATCATCTCGCCGAACATCTGGCTGACCTCGGGTGCGGTGACGAAATCGCCGCCACGCGTCCCATTGGGCGCGCCGAGCGGATCGCGCGTCGCGTAATAATGCGTGTTGGCCTGCGCCATGAAGGCGGCGATCGGGATCGGCCCGTCGCGCTCGATCGTCCGGCTCAGCGCCTCGTGCAGCGGAGCCTCGTCAGGCAACGCTCGACGGTCCGGCGACCGGTTCGACGCGCACCCTGCGCTTCTTGGCAGTGATAACGAGATAGAGGCCGATCAGCAGCATCGGGATCGTCAGCGTCTGGCCCATCGTCAGGCCCCAGGAAAGATGCTCGAGCCCCGCATCGGGCTGGCGGACCAGCTCGAGCGAAAAGCGGCTGGCGCCGTAGATCAGCGCGGCGGTGCCGACGAGCAGGCCGGGCTTGTAGCGCGCCTGAGTCTTCCAGAACATGAACCACAGGACCGCGAACAGGACGATGCCCTCGAGTCCCGCTTCGTAGAGCTGGCTGGGATGGCGCGGGTCCATCGTCCCCGACTGCGGAAAGATGATCGCCCACGGGACGTCGGTCGGCCGGCCCCACAGCTCGCCATTGACGAAATTGGCGAGCCGCCCGAGGCCGAGGCCGAACGGGATGGAGCAGGCGATATAATCGCAGAAGCGCAGGAAGCTGAGCTGGTTGCGCCGGGTGATGAAGTAGATCGCGAGCAGCACGCCCAGGACGCCGCCGTGGAGCGACATGCCGCCGTCCCACAGCTTGAAGATCGTCAGCGGATTGTCGAAATAATATTCGGGTCGGTAGAACAGGACATAGCCCAGCCGCCCGCCGAAGATGATGCCGAGCATCGCGTAGAACACGGTATCGTCGGCGTGGCGCCGCGCCATTGGCGCACCCGGCTGGTCGATCAGCTTGAGCAGGTACCAATAGCCGAGCAGGACGCCCGCGATATAGGCAAGCGCGTACCAGCGCAGGTCGAACGGACCGATTGATAGCGCGACCCGGCTGAGCCCGAGATCGTCGAAATTGAGATAGGCTGGCGCGCTGGCGATCGTCTGGAGCAAGGCTTCCCCCTTAGGATTTTTGTCTCCATAAGGGCTGAACAAAACAAGTCAAAGAGGAGATGCCATGCCGTCCGATTTGGACCTTCGCCTGCGTGAGGCCAACGCAGCGCTAACCTCGGACGACGGGCCGTTTCGCGTCGGCAGTTTTGACCGCGATGGCGTCACGCTCCCGATCATCGCGACCGCCCCGGCGACATTGCCCGATTATTACGCGCATTTCTGTGCCGCGCACGGCGATGCGACCTTCCTCGTCGATGGCGATCACCGGCTGAGCTTCATCGAAACGCACCGCCTTGCAACGATGCTGGCGCGCGCGCTCGTCGCGCGTCACGGCGTCGAGCGCGGCGACCGCGTCGGCCTCGCGATGCGCAACGCGGCGTCGTGGATCGTTGCCTATATGGCGATCCACATGGCGGGCGGTGTCGCCACCTTGCTCAACGGCTGGTGGCAGGCGGGCGAGCTGACCGACGGCGTTGTCGATACCGGAACACGCCTCGTCCTGGCCGATATCCCGCGCGCCGAGCGGCTCGCGGGCGGACTGCACGCCGCGACGGTGCTGACGATCGACGTCGACGCGCCGATCGAACAGGCGCTGGCGGATATCGTCGGCGACGACGATGGATCTGCCGAGCTACCAGTGCTGACCGGCGACGACGGTGCGACGATCCTGTTCACCTCGGGCTCGACGGGCAAGTCGAAAGGCGCCTGGTCGCGCCATCGCTCGGTCGTCCAGGCGACCTTCAACTATCTCGTCCAGACGAGCTCGATCCTGCGTATCCTGAGCGAGGACGGGACCCCGCCATCGGGCCAGCCGGCGACGATCGTCAACACGCCGCTGTTCCACGTCACCGCCGAGGTGCCGGTGTTCCTCCAGAGCTTCGGCATGGGGCGCAAGCTCGTCATGATGCGCAAATGGGACGCCGAAGAGGCGATGCGGCTGATCGAGGCCGAGCGCGTTACCTATTTCGTCGGCGTGCCGCTGATGAGCTACGAGATGCTCGTCCACCCGCGCCGCGCCCAGTACGACATGTCGAGCTGTTCGCTGTTCGCCGCGGGCGGCGCGCCGCGTCCGCCCGAACACGTCAAGCGCCTGTCCGAAGGCATGGGCGGCGGCCAGCCGGTGCTCGGCTATGGCCTCACCGAAACCAACGCGGTCGGCTGCGGCAACCTGTCGACCAACTATCTCGCCAAGCCCGACAGCACCGGCGCGCCGTCGAAACCGCTCGTCGACATGGCGATCCTCGACGATGCCGGAACGCATCTCGCGCAGGGCAAGGTCGGCGAAGTGTGCATCCGCTCGATCGCCAATTTCGAAGGCTATTGGGACAATCCCGATGCGACCGACGCGGCGTTCACCGCCGATGGCTATTTCCGCACCGGCGACCTCGGCTATCTCGACGAGGACGACTATCTCTTCATCGTCGACCGCAAGAAGGACATCATCATCCGCGGCGGCGAGAATATCAGCGGGATCGAGGTCGAATCGGCGATCTACGAACATCCCGCGGTCGCCGAATGCTCGGTCTTCGCGCTGCCGCACGATCGCTTCGGCGAAGTCCCCGGCGCGGTCGTCCACTGCCATGACGGCAAGGCGATCGACGACGAGGAACTCAAGGCGTTTCTCGGCGAGCGGCTGGCCGCGTTCAAGGTGCCCGACCGGATCTGGCTGTGGGACGAACCGCTGCCGCGCGGCGGGACCGAGAAGATCGACAAGAAGGCGCTGCGCGACCGCTATGCGCAGGAGGCCTAGCATCGCCGCTGCGTCCGTTCGCAAGGGCCGGGCGTAAATCCGTCCTATTCGAAAGGCGGCAGATGAGCGAAGGCGAAGAGCAGGCAATCGACGGCGGTAACCGCGCCGCGCCGCGTGTCGTCGCGCGCCACCGTCTCTCGACGCGAATCTGGCATTGGGTCAACGCGCTGACCCTGCTCGTCATGGTGATGAGCGGGATGATGATCTTCAACGCGCACCCGCGCCTCTATTGGGGCCAGTACGGTGCCAATGCCGATCCCGCCTGGCTCGAAATCGGCGCGCGCGGCGAATCGGGTTATCTGCGCGTCGGCAGTGTCGCGGTTACGACGACCGGCGTGCTCGGTCGCTGGCGCGATGGCGACGGCATCGTGCGCAAACGCGCCTTTCCCGGCTGGGCGACGATCCCGTCGCACTACAGCCTCGCCGACGGGCGGTTGTGGCACCTGTTCTTCGCCTGGATCCTCGCGCTGTCGCTGCTGGCGTACATGATCCGCAGCCTGTTCAACGGTCATGTCCACCGCGACCTCGCCACCGACCGGCGCGACTGGTCGCCGCGCCATCTGTGGCATGAGATCAGGGACCATGCGCGGCTCCGCTTTGCCACCGGTGCGGCCGCGACGCGCTACAACAGCCTGCAGAAATTCAGCTATATCGGCGTGATCTTCGTCCTGTTGCCGCTGATGATCTTCACCGGCCTCGCGCTGTCGCCGGGCTTCGACGCGGTGCTGTCGCCCTATGTCGACCTGTTCGGCGGGCGCCAGTCGGCGCGCTCGATCCATTTCATCGGCATGGGGCTGCTGATCGGCTTCTTTATCGTCCATATTGCCATGGTCATCGCCGCGGGACCGATCAACGAGGTCCGGTCGATGATCACCGGCCGCTATCGGCTGCCGCGCGACCGCGAGGACGCCGCACGATCACGCCCGCCCCCATGACGCGTCGTCAGGCCAGCCGCTTCGTCGACTGGCGGATTGGCGTCACCGGGCTCGGCGGATATTGGGAAGACGTGTCGAATTACGAATGGTATGCGGGTATCTGACTGTCCCGCTACGAAGAGATTCCGACATGATGTGGTTGCTCGACAAGGCGCTTTCGCGCCTCATCAAACAGGGAACGCTGACCCTCGTAACCGCCAAGGGCGAGCGCACCGTCTACGGCCGCGCCGAACCCGGCTGGCCCGATCTCGTCATGCGGCTGACTGACGACAAGGTGGCGGGATATATCGCGCGCCACCCGCGGCTCGGCATGGCCGAAGCCTATATCGACGGCCGCGTCGTCGTCGAGGGCGGCGATATCATGGACTTCATCGCCTTCGTCCGGCGCAACAATCCATGGGAACAGGGCCGCGATCTCGACCGGCCGTCGCGCACCGGGCGCCTCGTCAAGCGGGCGTCGAACCGGCTGCAGCAGCTCAACCAGCGCGCCGCGTCGAAACGCAACGTCGCGCACCATTACGACCTCGGCAACGATTTCTACCGCCTGTTCCTCGACGAGCACTGGCAGTACAGCTGCGCCTATTGGGACGATGGCGTGACCGACCTGGCCGAGGCGCAGGAGGCCAAGCTTGCCCACATCGCCGCCAAGCTGAAGCTCGAACCGGGCATGCGCGTGCTCGACATCGGCTGCGGCTGGGGCGGCATGGCGCGTTACCTCCACGACAAGGCGGGTGTCGAAGTGCTCGGCGTGACGCTGAGCGAGGAACAGATCGCCTATGCCAAGGCGCGCGCAGAGGCCGACGGCGTCGCCGACAGGGTGCGCTTCGAACTGCGCGATTACCGCGATGTCGAAGGCAGCTTCGACCGGATCGTCTCGGTCGGCATGTTCGAACATGTCGGCGCCCCCAATTTCGGCGAATTCTTTCGCACCTGCCACAATCTGCTCGCGCCCGACGGGGTCATGCTGCTACACACGATCGGGCGGACCGGCGGACCCGGCGCGACCGATACCTTTACTCAGAAATACATCTTCCCGGGCGGCTATATCCCCGCCCTGAGCGAGACCGTCGCGGCGAGCGAACCGGCGCGGCTGATGCTGTCCGACGTCGAGATACTGCGCGTTCATTATGCCAGGACGCTGCGCGCATGGTACGCCAATTGCGTCGCCAACAAGGACGCGATCGTCGCGATGTACGACGAGAAATTCTACCGCCTGTGGACCTTCTATTTGTCGGGCGCGACCGCCGCGTTCGAATATGGCGGCATGGTCAATTTCCAGCTGCAGTACGTCCGCGATCGCCACACGCTGCCGCTGACGCGCGACTATATGGCCGAGGGCGAGACCAGCCTGCGCGGCTAGCGCCGCCCCGATCCGTCACGCCGCGATTGAAAGCGGCGGCATGACGGGTCGCGGACGCGCTTATTTGGCGGCGGGCTCCTTGACCAGCGCGGGCGCCGGATAGATCGTCTCGAGCGCTTCCTGGACCGCCGCGGTCGACACGACGACGGTGCGGTTGAGGCTGCCGTCATAACCGTAATTGCCGCCGAGCGCGTGGATGTTGCCGTCGAGCTTGGTCGAGACTGCCGGATCGCCGAGTGCCTCTGCGCGACCGATTTAGACCTTGGCTCGTCGAATCGCCGGATTTGCCGGACAAGTTATTGGTTTGCGCCCACCTGTCCAGCTTGATACGCGCACGATCGTCAATTTCAGCAGGATTCGCCCCGATGAAAACGCCTCTCAAACATGCCGGAATCAAGAAGGTCGTCCTCGCCTATTCGGGCGGACTCGACACCAGCGTCATCCTGAAATGGCTGCAGGAAGAATATGGCTGCGAGGTCGTCACCTTCACCGCCGACCTTGGCCAGGGCGAAGAGCTTGAGCCTGTCCGCGGCAAGGCGCGCGCCGCCGGCGTCGCCGAAGAGCATATCTTCATCGAGGACCTGCGCGAGGAGTTCGTCCGCGATTACGTCTTCCCGATGTTCCGCGCCAACACCGTTTACGAGGGCCAGTATCTGCTCGGCACCGCGATCGCGCGGCCGCTGATCTCGAAGCGCCAGATCGAGATCGCGCGCGAAGTCGGTGCCGATGCGGTCGCCCACGGCGCCACTGGCAAGGGCAATGACCAGGTCCGCTTCGAACTGGGTTATTATGCGCTCGATCCCGACATCGCGGTGATCGCGCCGTGGCGCGAATGGGACCTCACCAGCCGCACCCGGCTGATCGAGTTCGCCGAAGCGCACGATATCCCCGTCGCCAGGGACAAGCGCGGCGAAGCGCCGTTCTCGACCGATGCGAACCTGCTCCACACCTCGTCGGAGGGCAAGGTGCTCGAGGATCCGTGGGACGAGGTCCCCGATCACGTCTATTCGCGCACCGACAATCCCGAGGACGCGCCCGACACGCCCGAATATATCGTCGTCGGGTTCGAGCGCGGCGATCCGGTTTCGATCGACGGCGAGGCGATGAGCCCGGCGACCCTGCTCACCGCGCTCAACGCGCATGGCAAGCGCCACGGCATCGGCCGGCTCGACCTCGTCGAAAACCGCTTCGTCGGGATGAAATCGCGCGGCATGTACGAAACGCCCGGCGGCACGATCATGCTCGCCGCGCATCGCGGAATCGAGCAGCTGACGCTCGATCGCGGCGCAATGCATCTCAAGGACGAGCTGATGCCGCGCTATGCCGAGCTCATCTACAACGGCCTGTGGTTCAGCCCCGAGCGCGAGATGCTCCAGGCGCTGATCGACCGGAGCCAGGCCGATGTCACCGGCGACGTGCGCCTGAAGCTCTACAAGGGCAGCGTCCAGGTCGTCGGCCGCCGCGCCGATGTCGATTTCAACCTCTATTCGAAGGACGTCGTCACCTTCGAGGACGACGCCGGCAGCTACGACCAGAAGGACGCGCACGGCTTCATCAAGCTCAATGCGCTGCGCCTCCAGCTGCTCGGTCGCCGCAACCGCGAGAAGATCCGCAAGGGCACGCCGCAGGGCCGGACCTGATGGTCGCCGGCAAGGCGCCGCGCAAGACTGCGGCCAAGGCCGGTAGCGCCGCCAAGGCCGCCAAGGACGAAGCGCCCGTCAAATCGTCGTTCCTCCCGTGGCGCTTCGGCCTGTTCCTGGTGCTGCTGGCGAGCATGGCGGGCTTCGCGCTGATCCTGCCGTGGCAGCAGGCGCTGATGGCGGGCTTCGACGTTGCCGCTTTCGGCTTTTTCATCACGCTGCCACCGCTGTTCCGGTCCGACAGCGCGATGATGCGCAAGCACAGCAAGGAGAACGAGGCCAACCGCCTCGTCGCGCTGATCGTCACGACGATCGTGATGCTCGCGGTGCTCGTCTCGGTTGCGACGATCCTCGCGGGCAAGGGCGGCGAATCGCCGATCGACATCGCCTTCATCGTCACCACGCTGGCCGCCGCCTGGCTGTTTTCGAACACCGTCTTCGCATTGCACTATGCGCACCTGTTCTATGTCGCCGACAAGCATGGCAACAAGGCGGGGGCGAAGGAAGCCAGGGATTGCGGCGGGGTCGATTTCCCGCTGACCAGCGAGCCCCAATACTGGGATTTCGTCTATTTCGCCTACACGCTCGGCATGACCTTCCAGACCTCGGACGTAGAGATCACGCTGGTCCACTGGCGCAAGGTGGTGACCTTCCACTGCCTTGCCGCCTTCGTTTTCAACCTCGGCGTGCTGGCGTTTTCGATCAACGTCCTGTCGGGCGGCTAGACAGCGAGCGGACCACGCGGCACATGACGGCGATGACCATTCAGCGCTTCTTTTCCGACAACGCCGCGCGCGTCCATCCCCGCGTGATGGAGGCGATCGCCGCCGCCAACCATCCCGACACCGCCTATGATGGCGACGCGCTGTCGGCAAAGCTCGACGATGCGTTTTCCGACCTGTTCGAAACGCGCTGCACCGCATTGTGGATCACCACCGGTACGGCGGCCAATTCGATCGCGCTCGCGCATTATGCGCGCCCTTGGCAGGGTGTGATCTGTCACGAGGAAGCGCATATCGAGGTCGACGAATGCGGCGCCCCGGCGATGTATTCGGGCGGTGCCAAGCTGATCCTCGCGGGGGGCGAAGGGGCCAAGCTTTCGCCTGAGACGATCACTGAAAAATGCGGCCAGATCCGCGCCGACGTCCACCAGGTCCAGCCCAGCGTGGTGTCGATCACCAACGCGTCCGAATACGGCCTCGCCTGGCGCCCGGCCGAGGTCGCCGCGGCCGGCGAGGCGTGCCGCGCGCACCGGCTCAAACTCCACATGGACGGCGCGCGCTTTGCCAATGCGGTCGCCTTTACCGACGCGTCGCCCGCCGACGTCACCTGGCGCGCGGGCGTCGCTGCGCTCAGCTTCGGCTTCGTCAAGAACGGCGGCATGAATGCCGAGGCGCTCGTCTTCTTCGGCGATCAGGACCTGTCGGGCGTGCGCGAACTGCGCAAGCGCGGCGGGCATCTGATGTCGAAAGGCCGCTTCGCCGCAGCGCAGTTGCTCGCGATGCTCGAGGACGAGCTGTGGCTCGCCAATGCGCGCGCCGCCAATGCGGGCGCCGCGTTGATCGCCCAGGCCGCGGGTGAACGCCTGATGCACCCGGTAGAGGCCAACGAACTGTTCGTCCGGCTGTCGGCCGACGAGGCGGCGAGCCTGCGCGCGCAAGGCTTCGATTTCTACGACTGGGGAAGCGGCGCCGCGCGCTTGGTAACCAGCTGGGATCAGGACGCCGCAGCCGTCGCCCCGCTCGCCGACGCGTTGCGCGCGCTGTGAGCGAAGTGCGCGGCGAACCGGGCCACGACGCCCCCACGCTGCTCACCCCGCGCGTCCTGATCCCGTTCATCATCTGCACGCTGATCTGGGGATCGACCTGGATCGTCATTCGCGGGCAATTGGGCGAAGTGCCGGTGACGTGGAGCGTCGCCTATCGCTTCTTCGTCGCCTCGTCCGCAATGTTCGCCTTCGCGCTGTGGAAGCGCAAGCCGCTCGGCCTGACGCGCGGTGGCCACGCGCTCGCGATGCTGATCGGCCTGACCCAGTTCGTCGGCAATTTCAACTTCGTCTATCGCGCCGAACAATATGTCACCTCGGGGCTCGTCGCGGTGCTGTTCGCGCTGCTGATGGTGCCCAACACCGTCTTGTCGCGGATATTCCTCGGCAGCGGCCTGTCGCGGCGCTTTCTCCTTGGCGCGGGCATCGCGATCTGTGGCGTCGCGCTGATGATCGTGCGCGAATATCGCGCGATGGCGCTCGCCGGGGGCGATGCCGGCGGCGACGCGGTGTTGCTCGGCATCGGGCTGACGCTGGCGGGCGTATTCGCCGCCTCGATCGCCAACGTCACGCAGGGCAGCCGCCTCGCCCGCGCGCAAGACATGGCGGTGATGCTCGCCTGGGCGATGCTCTATGGCGCACTTGGCGATGCCGCTTACGCCTGGATCACCGCGGGCCCGCCGGTGATCGCGACCAATGCCGCCTATCTCGGCGGGATCGTCTATCTCGGCATCTTTGCCAGCGCGGTCGCCTTTCCGCTCTATTTCGGCATCATCCGCGAAGTAGGCCCCGGCCAGGCGGCGTGGTCGAGCATGCTCGTCCCGATCATCGCGATGCTGATCTCGACGGTGATGGAGGGCTATCACTGGACGCCCAACGCGATCATCGGCGGTGTGCTCGCCTTCATCGGCCTCGCGATCGCGCTCAAGGCCCGCCCTGCGCGCCCCGTCGTCAGCGGCAACATGACGCCGGTGGCGGTCGAGCCGCCCAAAGCCTGATGCGATCTCTCCCCTCCTCTTCAGAGGAGGGGCTAGACGTTTACCCCCCGTCGATGCGCTCGATATCGGCGCCGACCGCCTGGAGCTTTTCTTCGAGCCGCTCGTAACCGCGATCGAGGTGATAGATGCGGCTGACCTGCGTTTCACCTTCGGCGGCGAGGCCGGCGATTATCAGGCTCATCGATGCGCGCAGGTCGGTCGCCATGACCGGCGCGCCCTTCAGGCCGTCGACGCCGCGAACGATCGCGGTGTGGCCGTCGACCCGGATGTCGGCACCCATGCGGGCAAGCTCGGGAACGTGCATGTAGCGGTTCTCGAAGATCGTCTCGGTCAGCACGCTCGCGCCCTCGGCGAGCGTCAGCATCGCCATGAACTGCGCCTGCATGTCGGTGGCAAAGCCGGGATAGGGCGCGGTGGTCAGGTTGATGCCGCGCAGCTTGCCGTTCGATCCGACATGGACCGCATCGCCGCGCTGTTCGACCGTCGCGCCAGCATCGATCAGCGCATCGACCGTCGCCTGCATCTCGTCGATCCGCGCGCCAACCAGGTCGATCTCGCCGCCGGTGATCAGCGCGGCGCAGGCATAGCTGCCCGCCTCGATGCGGTCGGGCATGACGTTGTAGGTCGCGCCGTGAAGCCGGTCGCGCCCCTCGATCGTCAGCGTCGCGCCGCCGATCCCGTCGATGCTCGCGCCCATCGCGACGAGGCATTTGCACAAATCGACGATCTCTGGCTCGCGCGCCGCATTCTCGATGACGCAGGTGCCCTTGGCGAGCGCGGCGGCCATCAGCGCGTTCTCGGTCGCACCGACCGAAACGACGGGGAAGCGATAGGTGCCGCCCGCCAGCCGCCCGCCCGGGGCGACCGCTTTGACATAGCCCGCGGCGATCTCGATCTCGGCGCCGAACGCCTCGAGCGCTTTCAAATGGAGGTCGATCGGGCGGTTGCCGATTGCGCAGCCGCCGGGCAACGACACCGTCGCCTCGCCGGTGCGCGCGAGCAACGGGCCGAGCACGAGGATCGAGGCGCGCATCTTGCGGACGATGTCGTACGGCGCCATCGTCGCGGTGATGCGGCTCGCGCGGATCGTCATGACCCGGCCGAAATCTTGCGGATGCGATCCCTCGATCATCGTTGTCGCGCCAAGCTGGTTGAGCAGGTGGCCGAAGCTGTCGACGTCGGCCAGCCGCGGCAGGTTGCGCAGCGTCAGCGGTTCGTCGGTGAGGAGTGCGCACGGCAACAGGGTAAGCGCGCTGTTCTTGGCGCCCGAAATCGGGATGCGCCCCTTGAGCGGGTTTCCGCCGCGAATGACAATTTGATCCATCCAAGCGTCATACTGGCTCGGCTTTTCGACGCAAGCCGTCCGACGTTGGACAGGCAGCGCATGTGCGACTATGCCGATCCTCGCGGCGGCCGGATCGCTGCGCCAACGCGCCGATTCATCGGGCAATAAGAGCATCATGACGCCTCGGAGGGTGAACAGTGTCGGGAAGTTGTTTCGCTGAGCATCTCAGCCATTTTGTCGCTCTGAGCGAATCGGAGCGGACTTCGCTGGCGCGGCTCGAGGAGCGCGAACGCGCGATGAAGCGCGGCGAGTTCCTCCAGCGCGAAGGCGACGAGGTCGAGGAAACCTATATCGTCAAGCACGGCCGCCTGATGGGCTATGTCGTCCTCGACGGCGGCAGCCGCCAGATCCTGCGCCATTATTACGCCGGCGATACGCTGGCGGCGAGCAACACGATCTATCGCAACGCGTGCGAGACGATCGTCGCGATCGACGATGCCGTCGTCTGTCCGATCGACAAGGACGGCGTGCGCGGGCTGCTCGAAGAGCATCCGCGCGTCGCTGCGGTGTTGTTCGCGCTCAACCAGGCCGAGCGCGTGACGCTGACCGACCGGCTCGCCTCGATCGGGCGGACCCCGGCAAAGGCGCGCATCGCCGCGATCCTGCTCGACGTATTGTTCCGCCTCAGGCTGATGAAGAATCAGAAGATCACCGAGTTCGACCCGCGCATGACGCAGGAAGAAATGGGCGATGCCACCGGGCTGACCTCGGTCCACGTCAACCGCATGATGCGGGAACTCGACGAGGATGGCCTGATCAAGCGCGACGGATCGACGATCACGGTCATCGATGAGCCGGGCCTGTGCGATCTGGCGCATTACCAGGACCGGTTTGCCGACCTCGATTTCAGCTGGCTGCCCGCCGCACGGAGCTGAGGTTTATGCATTGGGGCGGGACAGCGCGCCTGTCCCTATGCGCGGGCCGGTGCCGTCTCAGGCGGAAGCCGGAAACTACGCCTTTTCGACGGTGCACTGCAGCGGGTGCTGGTTTTCGCGCGCGCAGTCCATCACCTGCGTCGCCTTCATCTCGGCGACTTCATAACTGAACGTGCCGCAGACGCCGACGCCGCGCTGGTGGACGTGGAGCATGACCTGCGTCGCTTCCTCCATGTCCATCTTGAAAAAGCGCTGCAGGACGAGGACGACGAACTCCATCGGCGTATAATCGTCGTTGAGCATCAGCACCTTGTACATCGACGGCTGCTTGGTTTTCGTCCGCGTGCGCGTTGCCACGCCGGTCGAATCGTCGCCGTCGCCATCGTCGATGCGCGGCGGTTTGCTCGCCGCGCGCACGGGCGCGCCGGTGGCAGGACGGAGCATCGGGAAGGATAATCGCATAAGGGTCGTCATTGCCTCAGAATATGGCACGCGGGGGCGATGAAACAAGAGCGTGTTGCATCGCTCTCGCGCGCATGACGCAAAAAGGCCGCCCCAGCCAGATGGCGGAGCGGCCCGTTCGCGTCGGTGCAGCGATGCCGCACCGGTTCCGCGCCTATCAGGCGGCGGTCTTGATCTTCGCAGCGGCTTCGGCGAAGCGGTTCGAGATCGGCTGGAAGCTTTCGCCGGCCAGCTTGACCATCGCTTCGCTGTTCTTCGACGCCTGGGCGACGAGCGTGTCGAAGCTCGAACGGACATAGTCGCCGTGCAGCTTGAACAGCTCGGCGGGCGTCTTGACCGCAGCGAACTTCTTGGCGACGCTCGATGCATCCTCGAGCGACTTGCGCGAGAATTCCATCGTGTCTTCGCCGATCGACTTCAGGCCCTTGGCGGTGATCTTCGTGCTCTCGACGATCGCTTCGACATTGCCCTTCGAGAAAGCGGTGACTTCCTCGGCGGCCTTGGCGGTCTTTTCCATCGTTTCGCGCGTCTTGGCGCTGGCGTCGGCGACGAGCGTCTCGACGCGTGCCTTGGTGTCTTCGGTGACCTTCTTGGCGGTCTTGGTCATGGTCTTGACGGTATCGTTCATGGTGGTGGGTCCTTTCTGGGCGGGCGAGCGCGTGGCGGTCGTCCGGCTGGTTTTGGTCGTTGACTTGGTGGCTGTCTTCTTGGCCGCGGCGCGGCGACGCGGAGCGGGCTTGGCCTTGGCCGGAGCGGCCTTTTGGGCCTTGGGCTTGGCCGCGCTTTTCGGCGCGGGTGCAGCCTCGGCGGCCTTGGCAGCGGGCGCCTTGGTGCCGGCATCGCTCGATGCCTGGGCGAACGCCTGTTCGGCGGTGTCGGTGTTTTTCACGTCGGCCATATCGATGTCATCCTTTGCTGCAGTGCAACATAGACCATCGCGCGGCCGATTTCAAGGTATTTTTGTGCAGTGCAACAAAGAGCGGGAGCCGGGCAGGACGGCCCTCTCCCCCACCGGGGAGAGGCAGCGAGACTTTGCGGCTGTGCCGCCTGGTCGCAGCGGAGAGGGGGGCGTAACGCGCCAGGTCCGCGTCTAGCCGCTGCCCCTCTCAAGACTTGCTACGGCGCTGACGCGACAAGCCAAGTCTTTCTCTCCCCGGTGGGGAGAGAGCCAAGCGATCAACGCGTCTTCACGTAGCGCCCCGGCGCATCCTCGATCGCCTTGCTCTTGCCCTTGCCGGGAATGCGCGCACCCTTGGCGGCGACCTCGCCATAATCCTGCTCGCGGATCCAGCCGATCCAGTCGGTCCACCAGCTGCCCTCGTGCTGCGTCGCGCCCGCGACAAAGTCCTCGAAACCCGCCACGTCGGGATTGTCGTTGGTCCAATAGCCGTATTTCTTCGCGTCGGGATGGTTGATCACGCCCGCGATATGGCCCGATCCGGCGAGCGTGAACTGCTTCGGCCCCGCCAGATGGTCCATCATCCGCCAGACGCTTTCGGCCGGCGCGATATGGTCCTCGCGCCCCGCCTGGATATAGGCCGGCGTCTTGATTTTCGTGAGATCGATCGGCGTGCCGTCGACGACCATCGCGCCCGGCACGACGAGCTTGTTGTCGCGATACAGGTCCTTGAGATAGCCGCGATGCCATTTGGCGGGCAGGTTGGTCGTGTCGCCGTTCCAGTGGAGCATGTCGAACGCCGGATAGGGCTCGCCCATCAAATAGTTGTTGACGACATAGTTCCAGATGAGGTCGCGCCCGCGCAGCGCGTTGAACGTCGCGGCCATGTAGCGCCCGTCGTAATAGCCGTCGGTCTCGAGGCTCTCGATCAGTTTGAGGTGCTCGTCGCCGGTCATCAGCTTGAGATCGCCGGCGCGCTCGAAATCGACCTGCGCGGTAAAGAAGGTCGCCGACTTGATCCGCTCGGCCTCGCCGCGCGCGGTGAGCATCGCGAGCGTTGCCGCCAGCGTCGTGCCCGACACGCAATAGCCGATGGCATGGACCGCATCGACGTCGAGCACGTCGCGGATCGTGTCGACCGCATCGACCTGCGCCGCGACATAATCGTCCCATTCGATATCGGCGAGGCTGGCATCGGCCGATTTCCACGACACGACGAACACGCTCAGCCCCTGCGCCACCGCCCAGGCGATGAAGCTCTTCTTCGGGTTGAGGTCGAGGATATAGAAGCGGTTGATCCACGGCGGGAAGATGACCAGCGGCACTTCGAGCACCGTCTCGGTCGTCGGAGCGTACTGGATCAGCTGGTAGAGCCGCGTCTCGTGGATCACCTTGCCCGGCGTCGCGGCGATGTTGCGGCCGATCTCGAACGCGCCGCTGTCGGTGTGCCGCAACTGCCCGCGGTCGAGGTCGGCGAGCATGTTGGCAAGGCCCGTGATCAAATTCTCGCCGCGCGTCTCGATCGTCCGGCGCAGCACCGCGGGATTGGTCGCGGCGAAATTGGTCGGGCTCATCGCGTCGAGGAAGCCGCGCGTGGTAAAACGCATCTGCGCCTTCTGCTCGGGATCGATGCCATCGATCGCGTCGACCATCGTTTCGAGCTGGCTGGCGATCGCTTCGTAGCTCTGGCGGATGAAGGCAAAGGCGGGCTGCTCGGTCCAGGCGGGGTCGGTGAAGCGGCGATCGGCGGGCGGCGCCTTGGTCTCTTCGGCATCCTTGTCGCTCGCGGTGCTGTCGAGGCCGCTCATCTGCGCCCAGAAATCGAGCCCCTGCTGCCAGACCGCCATGCCCTGGGCCATCGACTGCGCGATCACGTCGCCGCCCGCTGGTGCCACGGGCAGTTCGGCGAACGGCGAGGGCATGCGGGCGATCATCGCCTGCGCCTTGGCCGGGTCCCAGCTCTTGAGCGCGTGCGTCATCAGCATCTGCTGCGCGCGGCCGATCACCCCGGTCCAGTGCTGCATGTCCTCGAGGCTCGGCAGCGCGCCCGGTGCCATCGGGTCGCCCATCGGGTCGCCCATCGTGTCGCTCATCGTCTCGCTGTCGGTCATGCGTCTGTCCTGTTGGTCGGCCGATAATCAGGCGGGGGCCGGGCGTCGTTCGCGCTATAGCGCTCGCGGGCCGTGTCAGCTAGCACGGCGGTCAAAGCAACAACCATGGCATGACCGATTATGTCCGACGAATTCTACCGCATCCGCCGCCTGCCGCCTTATGTCTTTGCCGAGGTCAACGCGATGAAGGCCGCGGCGCGCGCCCGCGGCGAGGACATTGTCGATCTCGGCATGGGCAATCCCGACGGTGCGCCGCCCGCCCATGTCATCGAAAAGCTCGCCGAGGTCGCGCGCAATCCGCACGCGCACGGCTATTCGGCATCGAAGGGAATCAAGGGCCTGAGAAAGGCGCAGGCCGATTATTACGCGCGCCGCTTCAACGTCGATCTCGATCCCGAGACCGAGGTGATCGTCACGCTGGGTTCGAAGGAAGGGCTCGCCAACCTCGCGCAGGCGATCACCGCGCCGGGCGATGTCGTTCTCGCGCCCAACCCGAGCTACCCGATCCACGCCTTCGGCTTCATCATCGCCGGCGCGTCGATCCGCTCGATCCCCGCCGCACCGGGCGAGGATTTCTTCCGCCGGCTCGATTACGCGATGCGCTATACCGTGCCCGCGCCCAAGGTGCTCGTGATCGGCTATCCGTCGAACCCGACCGCCTATGTCGCCAGCCTCGATTTCTATCGTGAGGTCGTCGCCTTCGCCAAGCGGCACGACCTCATCGTCATCTCCGATCTGGCCTACGCCGAGATCTATTTCGGCGACACGCCGACCCCCTCGATCCTCCAGGTTCCGGGCGGCAAGGATGTCGCGGTCGAGTTCACCTCGCTGTCGAAGACCTATTCGATGGCGGGCTGGCGGATCGGCTTCGCGGTCGGCAATGCGCGGCTGATCGATGCCCTCGCTCGCGTGAAATCCTATCTCGATTACGGCGCCTTCACGCCGATCCAGGCCGCGGCCACAGCCGCCTTGAATGGCCCGCAGGACATCGTCGCAGCCAACCGCGCATTGTACAAGAAACGCCGCGACGTGCTCGTTGACAGCTTCGGCCGCGCCGGCTGGGACATCCCCGTGCCCGAGGCGTCGATGTTCGCCTGGGCACCGATCCCGCCCGCGCTCGCCGAGATGGGCTCGGTCGCCTTTGCCAAGGACCTGCTGACGCACGCCGGCGTCGCGGTCGCACCCGGTGCGGGCTTCGGCGAGGAGGGCGAGGGGTTCGTCCGCCTCGCGCTGGTCGAGAACGAACAGCGCATCCGCCAGGCGGCACGCGGGCTCAAACGCTATCTCGCCGCACGCGGCGTCGCGATCCCCGCTGAGCCGGTCACGTGATCGGCGAAACGATCCAGCTCAGCCTCGCGCCCGCCTTCCTGCTGGTGGCGACGAGCGGTATCCTCAACGTCGTCACCGGGCGGCTCGCGCGCGTCGTCGACCGCGCGCGCAAGCTGATCGAACAGCATGGCGATACGCGCGGTATAGAACATGCCCGCGTCGTCGCTGAACTGCGCCTGCTCGACCGGAGGATGGTGATCATTAACTGGTCGGTCGGCCTTGCCGTCGCCTGCGGCATCACCGTCTGCCTGATGGTCGCGATGCTGTTCTTCGTTGGCGCGGGGCATATCGATCTCGGCATGCCCGTCTCGGCGCTGTTCATCATCGCGATGACGCTGCTGCTCGGATCCTTGCTGTTGTTCCTGATCGAGGTCAGGCTGGCGATCCGGACAATCCACGTACCGATGGAGCTGCTGGAGAAATAGCCGCCGATCGACTATGCTGCGCGGCGCACCCATTATAGGAGAGATGGTCATGAAGACGTCACTTGCCGGTCTCGCCGCCGCGCTCGCCCTGCTGCTATCGGCATCACCCGCCTTGGCAGGCCCCAGTCAGGTTTCGCCCGCCATCACCGCGACCAAGGGCCGCGCCGCCGAGCACGTTAAGCTTGACGATCTCCGCAAACCTTCGGAAATTCTTGCCTTCGCCGATTTTGCCAAGGGCGACACGATCGTCGATCTGATGCCGGGCACGGGATATTATTCGGAACTCCTGTCGCGCGTCGTCGGACCCAAGGGCACGATCCTGGCGGTCGAACCTGCGCCCTCTTACGATAACGACAAGGCCAGGGCGGCATGGCAACGGCTGGTCGCGGACTATCCGAACGTCCAGCTGATGCCCATCGATTTTCGCGGCCTTGCGCTCGCGCCCGACAGTGTTGACGGCATGATGCTGCACATGGTGTTTCACGATCTCTATTGGCAAAGCGAACAGTATAAATTCCCGCGGCTCGACGTTGCCGCGGTGCTCGCCAATTTCTATCGCGCGGTGCGCCCGGGCGGGACGGTTGTCGTTGTCGATCATGTCGGACCGGCGGGCGATACGCGCGACGTGGTCGAAAAATTCCACCGGATCGATCCGCAAACGGCACGGTCCGCGCTGGAAGCGGCGGGCTTCGTCTTCGACGGGGAAAGCGACGTGTTGATCAATACGAGCGACGATATGACCAAAAGCGTCTTCGACCCGGCGGTGCGCGGAAAGACCAGTCGATTCGCCTATCGCTTCAAGAAACCCGAATGACGGGTGACCCGGCCCCGGCGCGTAGTCCTCTGCGCGAGCGTCGCGTGCTCCAGATCATCGTCGCGCTCGCCTGCATCGTCCCGTTCTACGCCGGCGGATCGGGCGTGGTGTGGGGCGCGGATTTCATCCACGGCGCCAATATCGTCTCGCAGGATCTCGACAGCCATTTCCGTTATCTCAGCGGGCTGCTGCTCGGCATCGGCGTGATGTTCGCCAGCTGCATTCCCCGGATCGAGACCGCGACCGGGCGCTTCCAGACGCTCGGCATCGTCGTCATCGTCGGCGGCCTCGCGCGCGCTTACGGCATGACCGTGATGGGCGTGCCCTCGGGCGGGCAAATGTTCGGCCTCGCGATGGAGATCGGCGTCGTCCCGCTGCTGATGGCGTGGCAGGCGAACTTCGCCTGGCGCCACGCCCGTGCCGAACGGCGCGCGGCTATTGCGCCGTAGCCTCCGGGCTTTCCCCCGTCGTTGCAATGAAGCTTGGCGTCACGATCCGCGGGCGCGCCTGTTCAAAGGCATAGCCAGCGCTCAGCACCTTGGCGTCCTGCCATTTGCCGCCAATGAAGCTGATCCCCACTGGCAGGTCGCCGATTGTCCCGCCGGGCACGGTCAGGTGCGGATAGCCTGCCACCGCGGGCAGCTGGCTGACGCTTGGCCCCGAATAGGCGTCGCCCTTGCCGAGCGTGCTGAGCCAGGCCGGACCGTTGGTCACGCCCATCAGGACATCGACCTTGTACGTCCGCATCAGCCGGTCGATCCCGTCGGGTCCGGCCAGCGTGCGCGCCGCATCGCGCGTCTTGATATAGCCCGCATCATCGAGCCCCGGCTTGCCTTGCGCGAGGGTAAACAGCTCTTGGCCGAAATAGCGCATTTCGGTGTCGGCATGCGCCTCGTTAAAGGCGATGAGATCGGCGAGCGTGCGCGTCTTCACTGCGGCGGGCGTCGAGGCGAGATAGGCGTCGAGATCGGCCTTGAGTTCGACCATCAGGATTTCGAGCTCGTCATCGCCAAGCGTGTCCATCCCCGCATTGCTGTCCGAAATCTCGACGATCTCGGCGCCCTTGGCGCGCAGCGTCGCCAGCGCCTCGTCGAGGATCGAGTGGATCGACGGATCGTCGCCGATCTGGTCGATAAGCACGCCGATGCGCTTGCCCGCGAGCCAGTCGGGGTCGAGCGCGGCGGCAAAATCGGTCTTGTGCAGGTCGGCCTCGGCGGTCGCCGGATCGGCGGGGTCGCTGCCCGCCATCGCGGTCAGCATCATCGCCGCGTCGCGGACGCTGCCCGTCATCGGCCCGGCGGTATCCTGGCTGTGGCTGATCGGGACGATATAGGTCCGGCTGACGAGGCCGACGGTCGGCTTGAACCCGACGACGCCGTTGACCCCCGAGGGGCAGGTGATCGATCCGTCGGTTTCGGTGCCGATCGTGCCCGCGGCCAGTCCCGCCGCCATCGCCGCACCGCTGCCCGCCGACGATCCGCAGGTGTTGCGGTCGAGGACATGCGGGTTCTTTGTCAGCCCGCCGACCGCGCTCCAGCCGCTGGTCGAATTGCCCGACCGGATATTGGCCCATTCGCTAAGGTTGGTCTTGCCGAGGATGATCGCACCGGCGGCCTTGAGGCGTGCAATCATCGGCGCGTCGCGGTTGGTCACATTGTCGGCGAGCGCGATCGATCCGGCGGTCGTCGGCAGGGGGCCTGCCGCCTCGATATTGTCCTTGATCAGGATCGGGATGCCGTGGAGCGGCCCGCGAACCTGGCCCGCGGCGCGTTCGGCATCGCGCGCCCGCGCCTGGTCGAGCGCGTCGGGCATCGTCGCGATCACGGCGTTCAATGTCGGCCCGGCATCGTCGATCGCGGCGATCCGCGCAAGATAGCCCGCGGTGATCGCCTCGCTCGTCGTGTCGCCGCGCGCCATTGCCGCCGACAGCTCGGCGATGCTGAGTACCTCGATCCCCGGCGTCTCGACCGCACCGGTGCTGGCTGCTGCCGCGGCGACAGGTGGCGGCGCATCGGCTGTTGCGACGCTTATCGGTGCACTCGCACAGCCGACGAGCAGCATCGCGGTGGTAACGGTCAAGATGGAACGGATCATGGCAAGCCCCCTGGTTAGGGAGCGACCATAACGCCCGCGGACCAAAGCGCGAGTGGGTAAACGCACTTACTGCGTCATTGCGAGGAGCCGCAGGCGACGCGGCAACCTCCGCGAAGCTGCGAGCCCTTCGCAAACCGCCGCCGTCGTTATCGGGGGAGCTGCCATCCTCGCGAGAGATTGCTTCGCTAGGCTCGCAATGAAGAATGAGGGAATTTCCTACGCCATGCCCTCAATCGGCGAACGGATCGCGGACCAGGATCGTGTCCTCGCGCTCGGGACTGGTCGACACCAGCGCGACGGGGCAACCGATCAGCTCCTCGACGCGCCGCACGTACTTGATCGCGCGCGCGGGCAGGTCGTTCCAGCTGCGCGCACCGGCGCACGACCCTTCCCAGCCGGCCATCTCCTCGTAGATCGGCTCGACCGCGGCCTGGTCGGCGGCGTGCGCGGGGAAATGGTCGAGGATCTCGCCGTGGAGGCGATAGCCGGTGCAGATGCTGACCGTCTCGAAACCATCAAGCACGTCGAGTTTGGTCAGTGCGATGCCGGTGACGCCCGATACTGCGACCGATTGCCGCACGAGGACCGCATCGAACCAGCCGCAGCGGCGCTTGCGCCCGGTGACGGTGCCGAATTCATGGCCGCGCTCGCCGAGCTTCTGTCCGGTGGCGTCGTCGAGCTCGGTCGGGAAGGGGCCCGATCCGACGCGCGTCGTATAGGCCTTGGCGATGCCGAGGACGAAACCGACCGCATTGGGGCCCAGGCCCGATCCCGCCGCGGCGGTGCCGGCAACGGTGTTCGAACTGGTGACGAACGGATAGGTGCCGTGGTCGATGTCGAGCAGGACGCCCTGCGCGCCTTCGAACAATATGCGCTTGCCGCGCGCACGCGCCTCGCCGAGCGTCTTCCACACCGGTCCGGCGAATTGCAGCACGAAATCCGCGATTTCGGTGAGGTCGTCGATCAGCCGCTGGCGATCGATCGGCGGTTCGCCAAAGCCCGCGCGCAGCGCATCGTGGTGCGCGGTCAGCCGGTCGAGCTGCGGCTCGAGATGGTCGAGATGGGCAAGGTCACAGACGCGGATCGCGCGCCGCCCGACCTTGTCCTCGTACGCCGGACCGATGCCGCGCAGCGTCGTGCCGATCTTGCCCGCGCCGCTGGCGGCTTCGCGCAGTCCGTCGAGATCGCGGTGGAAGGGCAGGATCAGCGCGCAATTGTCGGCAATGTGCAGCGTCTCGGGCGAAATCGCGACGCCCTGGCCGCGCAATTTCTCGACCTCGGCCTTCAATGCCCACGGATCGAGCACGACGCCGTTGCCGATGACGCTCGGCGTCCCGCGCACGATGCCCGATGGCAGCAGCGAGAGTTTATAGACCTTCTCGCCGACGACGAGCGTGTGGCCGGCATTGTGGCCGCCCTGGAAACGGACGACGACGTCGGCGCGGCTGGCGAGCCAGTCGACGATCTTGCCCTTGCCCTCGTCGCCCCATTGCGCGCCGATTACTGCTACGTTTGCCATATCCGTCGTCCTATTTCGTCACGAATGCCAAAGCCGCGCGCGCCTTAGCCGCTAGCGGATCAAAAGCGAAGCGCCTTGACCTTCTTGACACCTTCGAGCGCGCATACCTGGTCGAGCACCGCGCCGTCGACCGGCGCATCGACCGACAGCATCAGCACGGCATCGCCGCCCCTGTTCTTGTCGGCCAGCCGCCGTCCGAGGTGGAAGTTGCCGATATTCACCCCCGCTGCGCCCAATGTCATGCCGAGCCGGCCGATGAAGCCCGGCGTGTCCTCGTTGACGATATAGATCATGTCGCCATCCAGATCGGTCTCTATTCGCGTTCCGGCAATCTCGACCAGCCGCGGCGCGGCGTCGCCGAACAGGCTGCCCGCGACCTCACGCCGCCGCTCGGGGCCGGTCGCGGTGACGCGCACCAGCGTGTGATAATCGCCCTCGCGTTCGTGGCGCACTTCGCGCACGTCGAGGCCGCGCTCTTTCGCCAGATACGGCGCGTTGACCATGTTGACCGTGTCCGAATAGCTGCGCATCAGCCCGGCGAGCACGGCGGCGGTAATCGGTTTCTGGTTGAGTTCGGCTGCCGCACCCTCGACCTCGACCGACAGGCTGGTGATGTCCGACCCTTCGAGCTGGCCGACCAGGCTGCCGAGCTTTTCGGCGAGCGCCATATAGGGTTTGAGCCGCGGCGCTTCCTCGGCCGACATGCTCGGCACGTTCAATGCATTGGTGATGCCGCCGTCGCAGAGGAAATCGCTCAACTGCTCGGCGACCTGGATCGCGACGTTGACCTGCGCCTCGTCGGTCGAGGCACCGAGATGCGGCGTGCAGACAAGGTTGGGCGTGCCGAACAATGGATTGTCCTTGGCCGGCTCCTGCGCAAACACGTCGAGCGCGGCGCCGGCGACCTGGCCGCTGTCGAGCGCCTCCTTCAGAGCGACTTCGTCGATCAGCCCGCCGCGCGCACAGTTGACGATGCGCACGCCTTTCTTGGTCTTCGCCAGCGCATCGCGCGACAGTATCCCGCGCGTCGCATCGGTCAGCGGCGTGTGCAGCGTGATGAAATCGGCGCGCGCGAGCAGCGTATCGAGATCGACCTTTTCGACCCCCATTTCGATCGCGCGTTCGGCCGTCAGGAAGGGATCATAGGCGACCACCTTCATCCTGAGCCCGCGCGCGCGGTCGGCGACGATGCTGCCGATATTGCCCGCACCGATCAGGCCAAGCGTCTTGGCGGTCAGTTCGACCCCCATGAAACGGTTCTTTTCCCATTTGCCCGCCTGCGTCGAGGCGTCGGCCTCGGGCAGTTGCCGGGCGAGGGCAAAGATCATCGCGATCGCGTGTTCGGCGGTGGTGATCGAATTGCCGAACGGCGTGTTCATGACGATCACGCCCTTGGCCGAGGCGGCGGGGACGTCGATATTGTCGACCCCGATCCCGGCGCGGCCGATGACCTTGAGGTTGGTCGCGGCGGCGAGCAGCTCCTTGGTGACCTTGGTCGAAGACCGGATCGCGAGGCCGTCATAATTGCCGATGATGGCTTTCAGTTCATCGGGCGTCTGGCCGGTAATCTCGTCAACCTCGACCCCGCGGCTGCGGAAAATCTCGGCCGCCTTGGGCGACATGCTGTCGGAAATCAGGACTTTGGGCATAGGGAATTCCTTGGGTCACCGGCGTGCGCCGGGCTTGGTCAGTCAGCGGATTTGGCGGTCGCATAGGCCCAGTCGAGCCACGGGCCGAGCGCGACGATATCGGCGGTGTCGACCGTCGCGCCGCACCAGATCCTGAGGCCCGGCGGGGCATCGCGATAGCCCGCTATGTCATGGGCCGCGCCGGCCTTGTCGAGCGCGCCCGCCATCGCCTTGATCATCGCCTCGTCGGCGCCGGCGACGGTCAGGCAGACGCTGGTCCGCGATCGCGTCGCGGGGTCGATCGCGAGGTGGCCGAGCCAGTCGCGTGTCGCAACGATCGCGTCGAGCGCGGCGGCATTGGCGTCGCTGCGCGCGATCAAACCATTGGCCCCGCCGATGCGCTGCGCCCATTCGAGCGCCCAGATCGCATCCTCGACCGCGAGCATCGACGGCGTGTTGATCGTCTCGCCCCGGAACACGCCCTCGTTGAGCGCGCCCTTGGCGATCAGGCGAAACAGCTTGGGCAGCGGCCAGGGCGGCGTGTAGCTTTCGAGCCGCTCGACCGCGCGCGGGCCGAGGATCAGCACGCCGTGCGCGCCCTCGCCGCCGAGCACCTTTTGCCAGCTGAAGGTCGCGACGTCGATCTTGTCCCATGGCAGGTCATAGGCGAACACCGCGCTGGTCGCGTCGGCGAAGCTCAGGCCCTCGCGATCGTCGGCAATCCAGTCGCCGTCGGGGACGCGCACGCCGCTCGTCGTGCCGTTCCAGGTGAACAGGACATCGTTCGACCAGTCGACCTGCGCCAAATCGGGCAGCGCGCCGTAATCGGCACGGATCACCGTCGGATCGATCTTGAGCTGCTTGGCCGCGTCGGTCACCCAGCCTTCGCCGAAGCTTTCCCAGGCGAGCGTGGTGACGCCCCGCGCGCCGAGCATCGTCCACATCGCCATTTCGAACGCGCCGGTATCGCTGCCCGGGACGATGCCGATGCGATGCGTGTCGGGCAGGCGGAGCAATTCGCGCATCAGGTCGATACAGTAAGCAAGGCGTGCCTTGCCGATCTTCGACCGATGCGATCGGCCGAGGCTTTCGGTAGCGAGGTTTTGCGGTGACCAGCCGGGCGGCTTGGCACACGGGCCCGATGAGAAATAGGGGCGCGCCGGACGCACGTCGGGCGTCGGCAGAGGTTCATTCGTCACAATATTCTCTCCTTACAGAGAGCGCGCGCCGCGTTGGGACGGCGTGGCCCACCGACGGACATAGGGCCGTGACGCTGGCGGTCAATGACGAACGCGAATGCGGCGACGTTATCAATTCATTTGTAACGGTTTTTATCTGGTTCGGCCGATGGAGTCCGCCCGGATCAATTTTCCCCTGACTTTGTCGAACGGCACCTTCTGCAGATAGCCGGGTGCCGGATAAAGCGCCCGATGCGCCCGCGAATCAAGGTAAACGATCCACTAACCATCGCTATCACAACGATTTTAACTAGAATCACCGATAGTGTGGATATGGCTAATTCCCCCGTAACCCACCGCGTTCGTTTCGCGATCATGCTAGGCCCGCTGGCGCTGGCCAGCTGTATCGCCGGCGGGGAGCAGCAGCGCGTCGAAGCGCCGCAGCAGCGCTCGGCGGCACCGCGCGTTGCCGCGCGCCCGGCCTATCAGCCGCCAATGACGCCCAACCAGTGTTTTGCCGAGCTCAAGGCCGCCGATGTGCGCTTCTCGCCGCTCGCCGATCGCAGCGAGGATGGCGGCTGCCGGACGATCGATACGATCAAGCTGCTCGATTTCGGGACGCCGACGACCAATCTTGGCGCGATGACCTGCCCGCTGGCAAAGAATTTCGCTGCCTGGGCGCGCTATGCAGTGATCCCCGCGGCACAAGTCTATCTCGGCGAAAAGGTCGTCAAGATCGAGACGATGGGCAGCTATAGCTGTCGCAACATCTACGGCGGCCGCTCGGGTCGGCTGTCGCAGCACGCCTTTGCCAACGCCGTCGACGTGTCGGCCTTCGTGCTGGCCGACGGGCGCCGGATCAGCGTCGAAAAGAACTGGAACGGCAGCGCCAAGGAGCGCGCCTTTCTCGAAGCGCTGCACACCTCGGCGTGCCGCCGCTTCGGCACCGTGCTCGGTCCCGAATACAATGCCGCGCACTATAATCACTTCCATTTCGACATGTCGGGTAACGGCTACTGCCGCTGATTGAGCCCCTGCGGTAAAGCGATGGACGCGGCGCGACCGAGGCGCTAGCGCTCGGCTCATGACCGAACCCAAGAAACTAGAACAGTCGCGTTTTCACAAAGCGCGCGAAGACGCCGGATTCGCCAAGGGCGGCATCCATACGCCGCAGACCGAAAGCGGCGCCTATACGCTCGCTTTCCAGGATACCGATTTCCTCCTCCGCGAGGATCTCCGCCCGGTCCGCTTCCAGCTCGAACTGCTCAAGCCCGAGCTGCTGCTCAACGAGGCGAAGATCGCCTCGATGCTCGTCATCTACGGCTCGGCGCGGATTCCCGAACCGACGATGGCGGCCGAACGGCTCAAGCTGGCGACCGGCGAATACGAGACCAGGGTTGCGCAGCGGCTGGTCGCCAAGGCGAAATATTACGACGAGGCGCGCAAGCTTGCCTGCCTGGCTTCGCAGACGCCCGTCGCGGCCAATGGCGACCGCCACTTCGTCGTCTGTTCGGGCGGCGGTCCGTCGATCATGGAGGCGGCCAATCGCGGCGCGTGCGACGCGGGCGCCGAATCGGTCGGGCTCAACATCGTCCTGCCGCACGAACAGGCGCCCAACCAGTACGTTACCCCCGATTTGAGCTTCCAGTTCCACTATTTCGCGCTGCGCAAGATGCACTTCCTGCTGCGGGCTCGCGCGGTCGCTGCCTTCCCCGGCGGCTTCGGCACCTTCGACGAGACGTTCGAGCTGCTGACGCTGATCCAGACGGGCAAGATCAAGCCGATGCCGGTGCTGTTGTTCGGCAAGGAATTCTGGACGCGGGTGATCGATTTCGACGCGCTCGCCGAAGAGGGCGTCATCAGCCCCGCCGATCTGTCGCTGTTCCAGTTCGTCGAGACCGCCGAAGAAGCCTGGGACGTCATCCGCAAATTCTACGCCGATCGCGACGAAGACGCGGGCGAATAGGGGGCGGGGGGCGAACCCGATTCCCGTGTTGGCCTAATGGAATGGAGCGCCATTCGCGCGCCAGCCACGGTTATTAGTTTGCGGTCGCGGGCTGCGTGGTGACCATGCCCGGGGCGGGCGCCTCGGGCATCGGCTTGGTCGCATCGCCTGCCGCCGGAGCGGCGGCCGGAGCCGCCTCGTTGTCCGTCGCGGCATCGCCGCCTGCGGGGGCCGCGGCTTCGGGTGGCGGAGCAGCGGGCAGCGGCAGGTTCGAGCCCTGGCTGTTGAGATAGGCGACGAGGTTGGCGCGGTCCTCGGCGCTCGACAGGCCGGCAAAGCTCATCAGCGTGCCCGGCGCGAACTTCTTGGGGCTCTTCAGCCAGGCATCGAGATTGTCGAACGTCCACGTTCCGCCATGGCCCGACAGCGCGCTCGAAAAGCCGAAACCGGCCTTGCCCTGGCCGATTGCCTCGCCAACGGTGGCATAGAGGTTCGGGCCGATGCCATTGGCGCCGCCGGCGTTGATCGTGTGACAGGCGGTGCACTTCTTGAATACCGCTTCGCCCTTGGCGACGTCGGCGGCAGCGAGCAGCGCGGTGAACGACGGGCCGCTGTCGGCAGCCCCGGCCTCTTCGCCGCCTTCGATCGCGAAGCCCGGCGTTTCGGGTTCTTCGTCGTGGAAATACTTGCCGGTGACGATCGACAGGCCCAGCGCCGCGATACCGCCAAACAAAACCCAGCCGGCGATGGTATTGGTGCGATCGTGCATGTCGGAACTACCCCTGAAGGAAACACGCTGGGCTCAGCGCAGAAATGGAATGTGGCACCCCATAATCGCCGAGCGCGGCGTCCGCAAGATGAGCGACGCAAGATTATGCTCGCGCCGAGGACACGGCGCCAAATTCAGTGCGCCGCGCCCCAGCTCGGACCGGTGCCGATTTCGATGCCGAGCGGTACCGACAGGGTGACCGCGGGCTCGGCCGCGTTTGCCATGACATGTTCGATGATCGGCCGCGCCGCCTCGACCTCGGCCTCGGGCAGTTCGAAGACGAGCTCGTCATGGACCTGGAGCAGCATCCGGGTCGCGTCGAGCCCCGCCGCGCGCAGTGCCGGGCCCATCCGCGCCATCGCGCGCTTGATGATGTCGGCGCTGGTTCCCTGGATCGGCGCGTTGATCGCGGCGCGCTCGCTGCCCTGGCGCTCGGCCTGGTTCGATGCATCGATTCGCGGGAAGTGCGTCTTGCGTCCGAACAACGTCTCGGTGAAGCGGTGCGCGCGCGCGAATTCGAGCGTTTCGGAGATATAGTTGCTGATGCCGGGGAAGCGTTCGAAATATTTGCTGATCATCGCCTGTGCCTCGTCGGGCGTGATCTCGAGCCGTGCGGCAAGCCCCCAGCGCGATATGCCGTAGAGAATCGCGAAGTTGATTGTCTTGGCGCGTCCGCGTGTGTCGCGGTTGACCTCGCCGAACAGCTCCATCGCCGTTGTCGCATGGACGTCGTCGCCGCGCGCGAAGGCGGCCTTGAGCTCGGGCACGTCGGCCATGTGCGCGGCGAGGCGCAGCTCGATCTGGCTATAGTCGGCGGCGAGGATGACATGGCTCGGCGCGGCGACGAAGGCGTGACGGATCTGTCGCCCGACCTCGGTGCGAATCGGGATGTTCTGCAGGTTGGGATCGGTCGAGGAAAGGCGCCCGGTCTGCGCGCCGGTCAGGCTGTAGCTGGTATGGACGCGCCCGGTCTTGGCGTTGATCTGCTCCTGCAGCGCGTCGGTATAGGTCGATTTCAGTTTCGACAGCTGGCGCCAGTCGACCAGCTTCTGCGCGATCGGCACGCCGTCCTTCTTGAGCCTTTCGAGCTCGTTGATGTCGGTCGACCAGACGCCCGACTTGCCCTTGCGCCCGCCCTTGAGGCCCATCTTGTCGAACAGCACTTCGCCGAGCTGCTTGGGGCTGCCGATCGTGAAGGGCGCGCCCGCTTCCTCGTGGATCGTTGTCTCGAGCCGCGCGATTTCAGACTCGAACCCCTGGCTCAGCCGCGACAGCTCGGCGCGATCGACCATGATGCCGCGCTGTTCCATCGCCGCGATCACGGGGACGAGCGGGCGATCGACCATCTGGTAGACGCGCGTGCCGCCCTCCGCCGCCATCCGCGCGGTGAAAACCTGCCACAGCCGATAGGTGACATCGGCATCCTCGGCGGCATATTCGGTCGCGGTGCCGAGATCGACCTCGGCAAAGCTGATCTGCTTCGCGCCAGTGCCGCAAACGTGCTTGAAGGCGATGCAAGCATGGTCGAGGTGGCGCTGCGCGAGCTCGTCCATGCCGTGCCCGCCGGCGCCGCCGTCGAGCGCGAAGCTCATCACGATCGTGTCGTCGAAATTGCGAAACTCGAGGCCGTGCTGCGCCAGTACCGACATGTCGTATTTGAGGTTGTGGCCGATCTTGCGCACCGCCTCGTCGATCAGCAACTTGTCGAGCTTCGCAGTGACGAGCGCGAGCGACAACTGCTCGGGTTTTTCGGAAAGGAGGTCGTTACCGCCATGGCCGATCGGAATATAGCACGCCTTGCCCGGCGCGGTGGCCATGCTGACCCCGACGAGCCGCCCGGTGATGCAATCGAGGCTGTCGGTCTCGGTATCGATCGCGACCGCGCCCGCGTGCCGCGCCTCGGCGATCCACGCGTCGAGCGCCGCCTCGGTCGTTACCGTCTCGTATTGCGAGCGGTCGATCGGCTGGTGTTCGCGCACGACCGCGACGGGTTTCGATGCTTCGCCGGGCTTGGGCGCATTGCCGTCGCCCGCGATCGCCGCGGCGAAATCGCGGTTCGACGCGTTGGGCGATGCCGCCGGCCCGCCGATCTTGAGCAGCAGCGACTTGAACCCGTGATGGTCGAGGAACGCGCGCAGCGGTTCTTCGGGAATGCCGTCGAGAGCCATGTCGTCGAGCGGCATCGGCAGCGCGACGGCGCAGTCAAGCTCGACCAGCACGCGCGACAGGCGCGCCATGTCGGCATGTTCGATCAGGCGGTCGCGCATCGCCGATTTCTTCATCTCGGGCGCGGCGGCCAGCACGCTTTCAAGGTCGCCATATTCGACCAGCAGCTTGGTCGCGGTCTTGGGGCCGATCCCGGGAACGCCGGGAATGTTGTCCGCGCTGTCGCCCATCAGCGCCAGCGCATCGCCGACCAGCTCGGGGCCGACGCCGAATTTCTCGATCACGTGCTCACGCCCCATGCGGACGTTCTTCATCGTGTCGAGCATGTCGACGCCCCCACCCCCGGAGGGAGAAGGCTCCTCGATGAGCTGCATCAGGTCCTTGTCCGAACTGACGATCGTCACCTTCCAGCCCTCGGCGACCGCCGCCTTGGTATAGCAGGCGATAATGTCGTCGGCCTCGTAGCCCGCTTCCTCGATGCACGGCAGCGAGAAGGCGCGCGTCGCATCGCGGATCATCGGGAATTGCGGGCGCAGGTCTTCGGGCGGCTCGGGCCGGTGCGCCTTGTATTCGGCATAGATCTCGTTGCGGAAGCTCTTCGAGTCCTTGTCGAGAATGACTGCGAGGTGGCTCGGCCCGTCGGCCTTGTCGAGCGCATCGACGAGCTTCCACAGCATCGTCGTATAGCCATAGACCGCGCCGACCGGCTCACCATGCTTGTTGGTCAGCGGCGGCAGCCGATGATAGGCGCGAAAGATGTACGACGATCCGTCGACGAGATAGAGGTGATTCTGCGACATCGGGCGGCGATAGCAGGGGTTCACCAGCTAGGCGAGACACCTCCTCTATCGTCTCCGTCGTCACCCTGAACTCGTTTCAGGGTCCATACGCGCCGAAACGAAAATCATCGCGCCGCGCCAGCCTCGATCAGCGTCCGTGCGTGTCGACCACCGCGCGCACGACGTTCTGCATCAGGCGCATCCGTTCGGGGATGCTCGCGGTCGTTTCGGCGAGCATCACCGCGATCGCATAGCGCGTGCCGTCGGGCGCGGTGAGGATGCCGATATCGTTATATCCCGTCGATGTGCCGCCGAATTCCTGCCCGGTGCCCGTCTTGTGGCCGATCTGCCAGCCAGCGGGGACGCCACCTTTCAGTCGTTGCGGGCCAGAATGCGTGCGCGACAAAGTCTCGGTCAGCAGCTTGGTCGATTGCGCGCTGAGCAGTTCGCCGCGCGCCAGCTTGGCGAGCGCGGCGACGACCGCCGAGGGCTGGGCGCCGTCGACCGGGTCGGCGACATAGGATTCGAGCGCCTTCTTGCGAATGAATTCGGGCACCTTGGCGCGCTCGACATAGAAGGTGCGATCCTTGCTGTACGCCTGGCTCCAGTTCATCCCGGCAATCCCGGCCTGGAGCAGGCGTTCGCCCGGGCCAAAGCGGATCGGGCCAAGACCGTTCTTGGCGATAAAGCCGCGCACCACATCTGGTCCGCCCGCGGTGCGCAGGAGCGAATCGTTGGCGGTATTGTCGCTGTGCGTGATTGCCTGTTCGATCAGGCTACCGACGGTTTCGCGGACGACGCCTTCGCGCGCGACACGCGCGGCGATCGGCTGGTGGAACACGGTGAGGTTTTCAGGGCCGATATCGACCGGCGTCGAAAGCGACAGGCGGCCGTTGTCGATCGCGTCGAGCACGGTCATCGTCACCCACAGTTTCGACACGCTTTGCTGCGGGAAATATTCGTCGCCGCGCTTGGCGTAGCTCCAGTCGCCGTCGATCCGGCGGACCGCGATGCCGGTCTTGCCGGGAAAGCTCGCCCACAGCTGGTCGATGCGCTCGGTCAGCGCGGCGGGCGGGCGGTTGAAACCGGGATCGGCGACCGCGGCGAACTGGCGTTCTACCGAAGGTGCCGGTGCCGCTATCGGTCGGTAGGTGACCGCGACCGGGCGCTGCGCCGGTGCGCTCTGCGAGGGAGCGACGCACGCGGCAAGTCCGCCGCCTGCCAGGGCCAGGAAAGTCGTGGCGCGAATGATGCGCAAAATACTCATGTCATGTTCCCGCTCGCGACTCCGGCTCGGCTGGTCGCTCGTCCTTACTATCGCCCAAAAACCCTTCGAAATCCTTTTTGCCGTCGAATTCAACCGCCTGTGTGCCACAGGCACGATTAACCGACACCGAACGACGACGGGTTGAGCGCGAAGCCCGGCTGCGCCATGACCGATTCGATGGAACAGTTCGATTTCTTCACGCTCGGCCTGCTGATGTTCGTCGCTTCGCTCGTCGCGATGCTGACACGGCGGATCGGCATGCCCTATTCGGTCGGACTGGTGTCGGCGGGCATTGCGCTCGCGCTGCTGCCGATCGGCCTCGCGCTGCCGCTGACCCCCGAACTCATCTTCCAGATATTCCTGCCGCCGTTGGTGTTCGAGGCGGCGATCCAGATCCCGTGGAAGCCGCTGCGCCGGGAACTGCCGCTGCTGCTCGCATTGGTGACGCTCGGCGTCGTCCTTGCGGCGGCGACGGTCGCGGCGGGGATGCATTTTATCATCGGCTGGAGCTGGATCGGCGCGGCCCTGTTCGGTGTACTCATCGCGGCGACCGATCCGGTCAGCGTCATCGCGCTTTTCAAGAGCGTGCGCGTGCCGCCGCGCCTCCACCTGCTCGTCGAATCGGAAAGCCTGCTCAACGATGGCGTCGCGGCGGTCGGCTTTGCCGTGCTCGTCGTCATCGCCGCCGGCGGGGATCTCGGCGTCGCGGAGATCTCGACCAAGCTGCTCGTGACAATCGTCGGCGGCATCGCGGCGGGCGCGATCGTCGCGCTGCCGCTGATCCTGATCGCCGGGCGGACCTCGGACCGGCTCGTCGAAACGACGCTGACGGTGCTGATCGCTTATGGCAGTTTCGGTCTCGCCGAACATTTCCACATGTCGGGCGTGCTCGCCGCGCTGACCGCGGGGATCATCGTCGGCAATTACGGTTTCATGGGTTCGATTTCGGACGATGGCCGTCCGGCGGTGGTCAATTTCTGGGAATATGCCGCGTTCCTCGTCAATTCGCTGATCTTCATCCTGATCGGCGGGCGCGAGGCGAGCCAGGCGTTCCTGCCCGTGCTCGGCGCTGCGGCGGTGGCGACCGCGCTCAGCCTGATCGCGCGCGCCATCGCGATCTATCCCGTCGCCTCGATCTTCCTCGGCACGCGTTTCGCGATCCCGTGGAAGTACAAGCACGTCCTGACCTGGGGCGGGCTCAAGGGCGCGCTCGCGCTTGCCTTGGCGCTGGCGCTCCCCGCGAGCATCCCCGAGCGCGGCGAGATCATCACCGTCGCCTTTGCCGTCGTGGCCTTCTCGATATTCATCCAGGGGCTGACGATGAAGCCGCTGATGCGGCGCCTGGGCCTGATCGAAAAGGGCGATCTCAGCGAGGACGCGGAAAAGACGCTGCACTAGGGCGTTCGCGCAGCCACGGCAGCAGCGCCGCCGCCCACAGCAGCGCGATGCCGATGCTGGCGAGCACGTCGCTGCCATGATGCGCGAGGACGAGCACGCGCTGCTCGGTGACGTAGACCGCGACCGCCAAGGCGGGCACCGCGAAACGCGGCCAGCGCAGCGCGATACCCAGCGCCAGCGCCCAGTAATAGCCGGTGTGCCCGCTCGGGAAACTGTACTGGCCGGGCACCAGCCACGGCGATGCGGCGTCGCCTTCGGGCAACCAGCGGACCGGGCGTTCGCGCCCCGCGACCCATTTGACCAGGTCGATACTGTACTGCGTCGTCGCCATCAGCGCGCCCCATGCCATGACGAAACGCGTCGCGACCCAGCCGCGCCGCAGTGCCAGCCAGCCGCCGAGCAGCACGACGGGGCCGACCACCGCGCTGACCGGCTTCAATGTCGCCCAGTCGAGATAGTGCTGCCAGTCGACCAGCGCCGCGCGCAGCGGCACGCGCGGTTCGAGCCAGCGCTCGATGCCCGGATCGAAGGCAAGGATCAGCAGCGCGCTCGCGATCAGGCAGGCGATGCCGCCCGCAATCAGCGCGTTGCGCAGGCGCAGCGTGTCAGGGAACAAGCACCGTATCCTCGGCGATCGGCAGCGTTTCGGGATAATCGAGCGTATAATGCAGCCCGCGGCTCTCGTGGCGTTTGAGCGCAGACCGCACGATCAGTTCGGCGGTGGCGAGCAGGTTGCGCAGTTCGATGAGGTCCTGCGTGACGCGAAACGAGCCATAGAAATCGGCGATCTCGTGGCGTAGCAATTCGATCCGGTTGAGCGCGCGATTGAGCCGCTTGGTGGTGCGCACGATGCCGACATAGTTCCACATGAAGCGGCGGATCTCGGTCCAGTTCTGCTTGATCACGACCTCTTCGTCGCTGTCGGTAACCCGGCTTTCGTCCCACGGCTTGACCGGCGGCGGCGCGGACAGATCATCCCAGTGCGCACGGATATGGTTGGCGACCGCCTCGCCGAAGACGAAGCATTCGAGCAGCGAATTCGACGCGAGCCGGTTGGCGCCGTGGAGGCCGCTCTCGGTCACCTCGCCCGCCGCGTACAGGCCGGGCAGGTCGGTCTTGCCGTCGAGATCGACGATCACCCCGCCGCAGGTGTAATGCTGCGCGGGTACCACCGGGATTGGCCCCTTGGTCATGTCGATGCCGAGCCCGAGCAGTTTCTCGTGGATCGTCGGGAAGTGGTGGATGACGAACTCGGCGGGCTTGTGGCTGATGTCGAGATGGACGTAGTCGAGGCCGAAACGCTTGATCTGGTCGTCGATCGCGCGTGCGACGATATCGCGCGGGGCCAGCTCGGCGCGATCGTCGTAATCGGGCATGAACCGGTGGCCGGTGACGGGGTGCTTGAGCAGCCCGCCTTCGCCGCGCACCGCCTCGGTGATCAGGAAATTCTTGACCTCAAGGTTATACAGGCAGGTCGGGTGGAACTGCATCATTTCCATGTTTGAAACGCGGCAGCCGGCGCGCCATGCCATCGCGATGCCGTCGCCCGTCGCACCGCGCGGTGCGGTCGAAAACTGGTAGACGCGCCCCGCGCCGCCGGTTGCCAGCACCGTCGCGCGCGCGGTCAGCGCGGCGACCTTGCCGGTCGATTTGTCGAGTGCATAGACGCCCCAGACGCGCCCCGCGCCTGAATATTCGACGCCGTGACGCCCGGTGATCAGGTCGATCCCGACCATGTCGGCGCGCACGGTGATATTGGGGTTGGCGGCGGCGGCCTTTTCGAGCGCGGTCTGGACCGATCGCCCCGTGGCGTCGTCGACATGGACGATGCGGCGGTGGCTGTGTCCGCCCTCGCGCGTCAGGTGCCAGTTTTCGCCGAGCGTCATGTCGGCCGCGTCGTCTCCCTCTTCGCGGTTGAACGGCACGCCCATCTCGGCGAGCCGCTCGATCGCCTTTGGCGCGTTCTCGATAACGAACTTGACCGTGGCGATGTCGTTCAATCCCGCGCCCGCATCCATCGTGTCGGCGATATGGCTTTCGAATGTGTCGCCGGCGTCGAGCACCGCGGCGATCCCGCCCTGCGCCCAGGTCGTCGATCCCCCGTCGATCGCGCCCTTGACGATGACCAGTACCTTGAACCTCTCGGCGAGCGTGATCGCCGCGGTCAGCCCCGCGGCACCCGATCCGATAACGATGACATCGTGCATCTAAAGCCCCTCCCCTTCAGGGGAGGGGTTGGGGTGGGGGCGTCCCCCAAGTACGGCGCCCTGGGCACTCCCCCACCCCCGACCCCTCCCCTGAAGGGGAGGGGTAAGGGCTGCCGAGATTCTCATGCTCACGCCGCCGCGTCCGCGTTGTTCTCGCGCGTCAGCTTCAAGAACACGTCCTCGAGGTCGGCCTCGCGCGTCACCACATCGACGATGTCGTAATGCCCCGCCTGGACCGCGGTAATCACCTCGCCCGCGGTTGCCTTGTCCATGTCGAAGGTGATCGCGATCTGGCGTTCGCCGATCGCCTCGACCTTTTCGAAGCTGCGCCCCTGCGGCAGCGCATCGACATCCTGGCCAAGCGTCACGACGACGGTCTTCTCGCGCCCCATCGCGACGAGCTCGCGAGTCGGCTTGTCGGCGATCAGCTTGCCGTGGTTGATGATCGCGATGCGGTCGCACAGTTCCTCGGCTTCCTCGAGATAGTGCGTCGTCAGCACGACGGTCACGCCCTCGGCATTGAGACTGCGGACATAATCCCAAAGCTGTTGCCGTAGCTCGATATCGACGCCCGCGGTCGGCTCATCGAGGACGATGATCGGCGGCGAATGGACCATGGCCTTGGCCACCATCAAACGGCGCTTCATGCCCCCCGACAGCGTCCGCGCATAGGCTTCGGCCTTGTCTTCGAGGCGCACCGCGCGAAGCAGTTCCTCGGTGATCCGCTGGTCCTTGGGCACGCCGTAAAATCCCGCCTGGTTCTCGAGCGTTTCGCGCGGGGTGAAGAACGGATCGAACATGATCTCCTGCGGGACGATGCCGATCGATCTTTTGGCGTTGCGCGGGTCGCGGTCGATGTCGAAGCCCCAGATTTCGGCGCTGCCGCTGGTTTTCTTGACCATCCCGGCGAGGATGTTGATCAGCGTCGACTTGCCCGCGCCATTGGGGCCGAGCAGGCCGAACACGCTGCCGCGCGGGATGTCGAGCGTGACATTATCGAGCGCGCGTTTCCCGCCAGAATACGTCTTCGACAGCTCGCGGATCGCGATCGCCGGCGGCTGGCCGCTCGCGGGTTGGGCGGGACGATTGGCGGCGAGGGGGGCGGTGGCGGTCATGAGGTTCGATTAGCGATCAATTCGCCGCCGCGCAAAGGGGCACTGCACCCGCGCATCGCGATTGCACGCCTTTATATGCGCTGCTAATGGCGCAGCCATGATCCCGCCTCCCGAAACCCTCACCGTCGATCACCGCCGCGTCGCCTGCGATGGCGTACCGCTTGGCAAGGCTGGGCTGTTGCCCGGTGGCGCCGCGCTCGGCCACCCGCGCGTTTATCTCGAGATCGACGAAAAAGGCTATGTCGATTGCGGCTATTGCGACCGCCGCTTCATCCTCGCCGGCGGACCCGCCGATGGTGCCGATCAGTCGCAACTGCCCGACATCGCGTCTGGCGCCAGCCTCTGAAGGCCCTATATCGGTTGCATGACCGATATTTCAGACCCGCGCAGCTTTCTCTATCGCCCCGGCCAACTCGACCCCGACGGCGCCCAGCGGCTCGTCCGCGAGGCCTTGAAGGCGAGCGACGACGGCGAGCTCTACCTCCAGTATAGCGCGAGCGAGAGCTTCGGATTCGACGACGGCCGGCTGAAAACCGCAGACTATTCGACCGATTCGGGCTTCGGCCTGCGCGGCGTCTCGGGCGAGATGACGGGTTTCGCCCACGCCAACGACATTTCCGAAGCGGGTATCCGCCGCGCCGCAGAGACGCTCGCTTTGCTCGACCCGTCAAAGGTCGGCCCCGCGCCCGCACCGGCGCGGACCAACCGCCACCTCTATACCGACGGCAATCCGCTCGACCTCGTCCCCTTCGCGAGGAAGGTGGCACTGTGCCAGGAAGTCGACGCCGCCGCGCGCGCGCGGGATCCGCGCGTCGCGCAGGTCAGCGTCAGCCTGTCGGGATCGTGGAGCGTCGTCGAGATCGTCCGCCCCGACGGCTTCATCGCGACCGACGTCCGCCCGCTCGTCCGGCTCAACGTCGGCATCGTCGTCGAAGAGAACGGCCGCCGCGAAATGGGCGCCTTCGGGATCGGCGGCCGCTATCTCTACGACCGCCTGTTCGAACCCGCGACATGGAACCGCGCGATCGACGAGGCGCTTGCCCAGGCGACGGTCAATCTGCGCAGCGTCGCTGCCCCGGCGGGCGAGATGACCGTGTTGCTCGGCCCCGGCTGGCCCGGCGTGCTGCTCCACGAAGCGATCGGCCACGGTCTCGAGGGCGATTTCAACCGCAAGGGCACGAGCGCCTTTTCGGGCCGTATCGGCGAACGCGTCGGTGCGCCAGGCATCACCATCGTCGACGACGGCAGCCTGGCCGACCGGCGCGGCTCGCTCAGCATCGACGACGAAGGCACGCCGACCCAGGAAACGACGCTGATCGAGGACGGCATCCTCAAGGGATACATGCAGGACCGGCTCAATGCGCGGCTGATGGGCGTCGCCCCGACGGGCAATGGCCGGCGGCAGGATTACGCGCACGCGCCGATGCCGCGAATGACCAACACCTTCATGAAATCGGGCAATGACGATCCCGCCGAGCTTTTGCGCCGCGTCAAGAAGGGCATTTTTGCGAAAAGCTTCGGCGGCGGCCAGGTCGACATCGTCTCGGGCAAGTTCGTCTTCTCGTGCACCGAGGCGTACAAGATCGAGAACGGCAAACTGGGCGATCCGATCAAGGGCGCGACGCTGATTGGCGATGGCCCGACCGTGCTGACCAAGGTCACCGGCATCGGCAACGACAGCGCCTTGGACGAGGGCGTCGGCATTTGCGGCAAGGGCGGCCAATCGGTCCCCGCAGGCGTCGGTCAACCAACGCTGCTGGTCAGCGCGTTGACCGTCGGCGGGACGGCGGCTTGAGCGACTGGCCTGCCACGCTGCTGACCTATTGGTTCGATGAACTCGACCGCCAATACTGGTTCGCGGGCAATGACGGCGTCGATGCCGAGATTGGCGCACGCTTCGGCGGCCTGTGGGAGGCACAGCGGAGCCATCCGGTGGTCGATTTCCTCAACGATCCCGAAACCGCGCGCGCCGCAGTCCTGCTGTTCGACCAGGTGCCGCGCAACATGTTCCGCGACGATCCCCGCGCCTTTGCGACCGACCCGCTCGCGCGCGCCATCGCGACGGCAGCGGTCGAGGCGGGATGGGAGCAGGGGCTGTCGCTTTACGAACGCCAGTTCCTCTATATGCCGTTGATGCATAGCGAAGATATCGGCGACCAGCAGCGCAGCCTGGCGCTGTTCTCGGGGCTCGGCGATCCCCAGATTACCGACTACGCGCGCAAGCATTACGAAACGATCGAACGCTTCGGCCGCTTCCCGCATCGCAACGCGGTCCTCGGTCGCGACAGCACGCCCGAAGAAATCGCCGCGATCGCCGCGGGCGCGCACTGGTGAGCACCGCCAAGCCGCGTCTCGAACTCGCCAATCCGTTCGCACGAAGCTGGGCCGCGCTGCGCCGCTGGCCAAATGCGCGCCAATGGCTGCAGGCTGCACCCGTGCTCGCCGCGACCGCTGCGATCGTCCTCGCCATCGCGATGATCGGCGGCTTTGCGCACTGGGCGCCGCTGCCCTTTGGCGCCGAGTGGCTGCGCATCGCCGCGATCGCGCTGATCCTGCCCGCATTGGTCGAGGAGTTCGTCTTTCGCGGCCTGCTGATGCCCGTGCCCGGCATCGTCTCGATGCGGATCGGCATGTGGCTGTCGATCGCATTGTTTGTTCTCTGGCACCCGCTCCAGGCGGTCGCCTTCGGCCCGCCATGGTCGGCGCTGTTCCTCGCCCCCGCCTATCTCGCTGCCGTCCTTGTCCTTGCCATCGGCCTGACGCATGTGCGGATCGTGACCGGTTCGCTGTGGCCCGCTATACTGGGTCACTGGCTGATCGTGGCGGCGTGGAAGCTGCTCTTCGCCGGCCCGTTCTGAAGGGAGCGCATTATGTCCGATTTCACCGATACGCTCACCGAGGCGCACAGCGCGTTCATCGCCGACCAGCCGGTGTTCTTCGTCGCAACCGCGGCCGAGGACGCGCGGATCAACCTCAGCCCCAAGGGGCTCGACACCTTCCGTATCCTCTCCCCGTCGCACGTCGCCTGGCTCGATCTTGGCGGTTCGGGGAACGAAACCCACGCCCACCTCGTTGCCGATGGACGTATCACGATCATGTTCTGCAATTTTCACAACCCTGCGAATATCCTGCGCATCTATGGCACCGGCACCCCCGTGCTGCCGCAGGACGACGGCTGGGATGCGCTGGCGACACATTTCGAGATGCTGCCCGGCACGCGCCAGATCTTCGATGTCGAGGTCGGCAGCGTCCAGACGAGCTGCGGCTGGGGCGTGCCGCTGATGGAATTGAAGCGCGACCGCGCGACGCTGACCAAATATCACGCGCAAAAGGATCCCGACGCATGGGTCACCAAGGTTCAAAAGCTCACCAGGAGCATCGACGGCCTGCCGACGACGCCGACCAAGCGCTATTTCGGGCCGCCCGGACGATGAGGACGCTCACATGAGTTTGGTCGAAGTCGCGCGCTTCCCCAACGGCATGGAGGCGGAGATCGTCCGCACCCGGCTGGCGTCAGAAGGCATCATGGCGTTCTGTTTCGACGGCGGGATGAACATCGCCGACGGGGCAGGGCTGCTGATCCCGGTGCGCGTCATGGTCATTCCCGACGACCTCGCCGACGCGCGCGCAATCCTGGTCGATACCGGCCTGCTCGACCCTCCCGAGGCCGCAGCATGATCCGCGTCGCGAGCTACAATATCCGCAAGTGCATCGGCACCGACCGCCGCCGCGTTCCGGGCCGCGTGCTCGACGTGATCGCCGAAGTCGATGCCGACGTCATCGCGCTGCAGGAGGCCGATCGCCGCTTCGGCGCGCGGCCCAGCGCGCTGCCGCCCGAACAGATCGCGCGCATGGGCTATCGCTCGGTCGAGCTCGGCGGCCGCGCCGCGTCGATCGGCTGGCACGGCAACGCGATCCTCGTCCGCGAGGACGCCCGGATCGAAAACGCCCGGCCGCTCGACCTGCCGACGCTCGAACCGCGCGGCGCGGTGATGGCCGAAATCGATTTCGGCGCGGGCAAGCGGTTGCGCGTTATCGGCATGCACCTCGACCTCAGCGGCCTGTGGCGCCGGCGACAAGTCCGCGCGCTGCTCGACCAGGTCGACGGCTGCGAAGAGACGCTGCCGACCGTCCTGATGGGCGACATGAACGAATGGACTCGCAGCGGCGGGTCGTTGCGCGAAATCGGCACGGGTTACGAACTCGTCGCGACCGGGCGCAGCTTTCACAGCCGCCGGCCCGTCGCCGAGCTCGACCGGATCATCTTGAGCAGCGGCGTGACGATGAACAATGGCGGTGTCCACCACAGCCCGCTCGCCACGCGCGCCTCCGACCACCTGCCGATCTGGGCCGACATTGCCGCCGAGGGCTGGCTGCCCAATCCCGCCGCTCGCCGCAAGGATCCTGCCTAAAATATAGGCACCGACGTCGGCCGGTTTGCGGCTGTCGACGCTTTGCTGCGCCGCATCACATGGCACGCCGATTGCAAAGCGCTGTGGCATGACGCTCACCGCCACCCTTGCTGCCGCGGCGACGACCGCGCTGCCGATCGCCGACAAGGGCGATACCGCCTGGATGATGACCGCGACGGTCCTCGTCCTGATGATGATCCTGCCCGGTCTCGCGCTGTTCTATGGCGGGCTGACGCGGACCAAGAACATGCTCTCGACGATGACGCAGGTCGGCTCGGCCGCCTGCCTCGCGATGCTCGTCTGGGTCATGTGGGGCTATTCGCTCGCCTTCGGCCCCGCGCTCGGCGCGCCGTTCGAAGGCGCGGCACCGTTCATCGCCGGACTGGGCAAGGCGTTCCTTGCCGGCGTTACCCCCAAATCGACCGTCGCGACCTTCAGCGACGGCGTCGTCATCCCCGAATATGTCTTCATCGCCTTCCAGATGACCTTTGCCGCGATCACGCTCGCGCTCGTCCTGGGTTCGACCGTCGAGCGGATGAAGTTTTCCGCAGTGATGCTCTTCGGGCTCGTCTGGCTGACGATCGTCTACCTGCCGATCGCGCACATGGTGTGGGCCGAGGGGGGCTTGTTCTATGCAATGGGCGCGCTCGATTTCGCCGGCGGCACCGTCGTCCACATCAACGCCGGCGTGTCGGCGCTCGTCGCCTGCCTCGTCCTCGGGCCGCGGCTCGGCTTTCGCAAGGACGTGATGGCGCCGCACTCGCTCGTCATGACCGGCATCGGCACCGGGCTGTTGTGGGTCGGCTGGTTCGGCTTCAACGCGGGCAGCGCGCTCGAAGCCAACGGTTCGGCCGCGCTGGCGATGATCAACACCTTCGTCGCGGGCGCCGCGGCGGCGATCGCCTGGCTGCTGGTCGAGCGGGTCGGCGGGCGCAAGCCCTCGGCGCTCGGCTTCTGTTCGGGAATAATCGCGGGGCTCGTCGCGGTCACCCCGGCGGCGGGCAATGCCGGGCCGTTCGGAGTGATCCTGCTCGGTAGCCTCGCCTCGGTCGCGTGCTTCTTCGCGGTCACCGCGTTCAAGAACCGGCTCGGCTATGACGATGCGCTCGATGCCTTCGGTATTCACGGGCTTGGCGGGATCGTCGGTGCGCTCGGCACGGCGTTCACGATGCTGCCTGCGCTCGGCGGCCCCGGCGCGGCCGATTATGCCCTCTGGGCGCAGCTCGGCAAGCAGCTGCTGGCGGTCGCCACGACGATCGTCTGGGCGAGCATCGGCACATGGATTGCGCTCACCGTGATCCGCCCCTTCACGCGCCTGCGCGTCGATCCCGATATCGAGCGCCAGGGCCTCGATCTCGGCGAACATGGCGAGCGGGCGTATAATTATTAGGCGCTGAGATCGCTTCTGACGAACGCAGCGCAGCGCTCGCCGATCATGATCGACGGCGCGTTGGTGTTGCCCGACACGATCTGCGGCATGATCGAGGCATCGGCGACGTAGAGCCCGTCGACCCCGCGCAGCTTGAGCCGCGGATCGACGACGCTGGCGGCATCGCTGCCCATGCGGCACGTCCCGACGGGATGGTAGACGGTGTCGGCGCGGCTGCGGATCATCGCGTCGAGCGCGGCGTCGTCGGCGATGTTGACCGGATGGCGATCGACCCCGGCATAGCCCGACAGCGGCGGGGCATCGAAGATCCTGTACATCAGGCGCACGCCTTCGCGCAAAACCGCGATGTCGGTGTCGTCGGTCAGGAAGGCGGGATCGATCACGGGGGCGTCGGCGGCATCGCCGCTGGCGAGCGAGACCGTCCCGCGGCTCGCCGGGCGCAGGACGCAGGCGTGGCACGAATAGCCGTGGCCCTTGACCTTCTCGCGGCCATGATCCTCGAGCAGCGCGGGGACGAAGTGAAACTGCACGTCGGGCGCGGGGGCATCGGGCATCACCGACCAGAATCCGCCCGCCTCGGCATAGGGCGTCGTCATCGTCCCCGTGCGGTGGCGGCGATGCTCCCAGATCGCCTTGACGACCTTGATCGTCCCGGCGAGCGACTGGCCCATGAAGTCGTGGCTCTGCGTCGCAAAGCCCGCGACGTAATCGATATGATCGTGCAGGTTCGCGCCGACTTCGCCGCGATCGGCGACGACCGCGATGCCGTGGCGCGCCAGCTGCGCGCCCGGGCCGATCCCCGAACACATCAGGATCTGCGGGCTGTTGAACGCGCCTGCGCTCAACACGACCGCACCGCTTGCGCGGATCGTCTCACGCGTCTTGCCGCGCCGGATCGCGACACCAACTGCGCGGCCGTCCTCGACCAGGATTTTTTCGACCAGCACGCCGGTGCGGTTGTCGAGATTGGCGCGTCCGCGCGCGGGGTCCAAATAGGCACGCGCCGCCGACCAGCGTTCGCCGCCCTTCTGCGTCACCTGGTACATGCCGAATCCGCGTTGATCGGCACCGTTGAAATCGTCGGTGGTCTTCAATTGGAGCTCGCTCGCCGACGCGACGAAGGCGCGGCTGCCGGGATTGGTCCAGTGCTGGTCGCTGACGGTGAGCGGGCCGTCGCCGCCGTGATATTGATCGCCGCCGCGCTCGTTGCCTTCGGACGCCTTGAACCACGGCAGGACGTCGTCATACGCCCAGCCGGTGCAGCCCAATGCGGCCCAGTTGTCATAGTCCCACGCGTTGCCGCGGATATAGACCATTGCGTTGATCGCGCTCGACCCGCCGAGCCCGCGCCCACGCGGCTGGTATCCGGTGCGGCCATTGAGGCCCGGCTGCGGCGCCGTCTCGTATCGATAGTTCGATGCGTCGGGGATGAAGGGCATCATGCCGGGCGTCTTGACCCGCCAGTCGTCATTGTCGCCGCCTGCTTCGAGCAGGCATATGCGGAGTTTGGGGTCTTCGCTGAGCCGCGCCGCGACCGCGCTCCCCGCGCTGCCCCCGCCGATCACGATTACGTCGAACTGGTCGGTCATTGTTTCCCCTTTTCAAGCCACGCGGCCCGGATGGTGTCGCTTGTGTCCCGCGAGCCGTCGTGGCTCCAGCCCGGTTCGCGGATGACGTAATTGAGCTTGTGCCGCCACGGCGCGCGCCACACGTCGCGAACAATGCCGACCCACTCGTGAACCGCCGCCCAGAGGACGTTGAAGCTGCCGATATTGTTGACGAGGCCATAGCGGATCGTCTCGGCTTCGGTCTCGGGTTCGAATGTGCCGAACATCCGGTCCCAGACGATGAACACCCCGGCATAATTGCGGTCGAGATAGCGCGCGTTGGTCGCATGGTGGACGCGGTGGTGGCTCGGCGTGTTCATGACCGCCTCGAACCAGCGCGGCAGCCGGTCGATCGCCTCGGTATGGATCCAGAACTGGTAGATCAGGTTGAGCCCGGCGACGAAGAACACCATCGCGGGCGGAAAGCCGATCAGGAACAGCGGCAGGCGAAAGATGAAGGCGATGCTGAGAAAGCCCGTCCACGTCTGCCGGAGTGCGGTCGACAGATTATAATGCTGGCTCGAATGGTGGATGACGTGGCTCGCCCAGAACCAGCGGACGCGGTGCGCCGAGCGGTGGAAGACGTAGTAGGCCAGATCGTCGATCACGAAGCAGAGGATCCACGCCCACCACCAGCTGCGCAAATCCAGCCCGATGTCGAACAGCGCGAAAGTGTGGACCCAGGTCGCCAGCGCATAGACCAGCCCCGCCGACAGCACCCCGGCAACCGTGCTGCCAAGGCCGAGGAACAGCGATGTCGCGGTGTCGCCGGGCGAATAGGCGCGGGTCTGCTTGCGCCGCCGGACCAGCCAGATCTCGACGAGCATCAGCGCAACGAAGGCGGGGACCGCGAAATCGACCGGATTGGGTAGCTCGCTCATGCGCTGTGCTCGAGCCGCTGCTGCCACGCGGTGCGGCTCGCCGCGTCGGGAAAGGTCAGGTTGACGCGCCCGAAATAGCGGTCGCCGCTCTCGATATGGAGGACAGTGTCGTCGCGCTCGGCGGTACTGATCGGCGGCAGCAGCTTGCGCGCGGCATAATAACTGCCGAGCCGTTTCAGGACGACGAAATCGCCCTTGTCGCCCGCGACCAGCGCGCCATTGCCCTCACCACAGACGATCGCGTCGGTCGCGGTAAAGCCGTGGACCATCGCTTCGGCGTTTTCGCAGGCTTCGCTTGGCCCAGCGAGTTGCGCGCGGCCGAGGCCGAGCAGCTTGACCGCGGCGATCACCGCGAGAACCGCGACCAGCGATCCGATGATCTGCAGCAGGTTCATCGCGCGGTCCGGTCAGTCCCCGCCGGCGGCAAGCGCATCGGCCATCGCGCGGATCGGGGTGATGTCATAGCCACCCTCTGCGGCACATGTCGCCAGATCGTCGGGCGACCGGCCCGCCTTGGCCTGTGCCAGCGTCCACAGGAAGGTCGATCGCGTCCCCGACCGGCAATAGCCGAGCACGGGCGCGTCGGCCTGCGCCAGGACTTCGGCGAGGCGGTCGATCTGGGGATGCGAAAATCCCGCCTGCGTCACCGGGATCGCGACATAATCGAGCCCCGCCGCCTTGGCCGCGGCCTCGATCTCGGCGCCCTGCGGCGCGCCCGGATCCTCACCGTCGGGACGGTTGTTGATGATCGTCCCGATGCCAAGGCGTGCCGCCTCGGCGACCTCTTCGGGGCCGATCTGCGGACTGGCGTAAAAGTTATCGTCGATTTTGCGGATCATGTTGCGGTTCCTTTGGCCCTTTATGGAATTGCGCCCCGCTCAAGTCCAGCGCGACGGAGCGATCAAGTGTCGGCGATGACGCGCAGGAATGCCTCGCCATAAGCGTCGAGCTTGGCCGCGCCGATGCCGGGCAGCGCGCCGAGTTCGGCAATGCTCGATGGCCTGAGGCCCGTCATGTCGCGCAGCACGCTGTCGTGGAAGACGACATAGGGCGGCACGCCGCGTTCTTGCGCGAGGGCTTTGCGCAGGTCGCGCAGCGCCTCGAACAGCGGATCGCCGACCGGGTTGGGCGATCCCGCGCGATCGCGCCGTCCCGATCGCTTGGCCGGCGGCTCGATCACCGTCACGTCTTCCTCGCCGCGCAATATCGGCCGCGCGGCGGGGCCGAGCATCATCCCGCCATGTTCGGTCTGGCGCAGCGCGTCGCGCGCGGTCAGCGCGCGCATTGCGGGGCGCAGGAGTTTCAGTTCGTCGGGCTCGGCAATGCCGAACACCGACAGGCTGTCATGGCCGCGCGCGGTGACCTTGTCGTTGGTCTTGCCCGCGAGCACCGCCTCGACATGGCCGATGCCGAAGCTCTGGCCGGTGCGATAGACCGCAGAGAGCAGCTTGCGCGCGATCACCGTCGCGTCGATTCCCTTGGGCGGGTCGATGCAATTGTCGCAATTGCCGCACTTTGCTGGCGGGTCCTCGTCGAAATGGCGCAGCACGGCGGCGCGGCGACAGGCGGTCGTCTCGACCACCCCGGCCAGCGCATTGAGTCGCTCACGCTCGCCCGCGCGGCGCTCCTCGGGCACTTCGGCGAGCCGCTGGCGCGCGAGCGAGAAATCCTCGGCGCCCCAGAACATCTGCGCCAGCGCCGGATCGCCGTCGCGCCCCGCGCGGCCGGTCTCCTGGTAATAGGCTTCGATCGACTTGGGCAGGCCGGCATGCGCGACGAAGCGCACGTCGGGCTTGTCGATGCCCATGCCGAAGGCGATCGTCGCGACCATCACCATGTCTTCGCTAGCGACGAAATCGGCCTGGTTCTTCGCGCGGACCTCGGGCGGTAGCCCGGCATGATAGGCGCGCGCCTCGCGCCCCTTCATCGCGGGCAGCTTGGCGAGGCGGGCGGCGATTCGTTCGGTTGCCGCGCGCGTCGGCGCATAGACGATCCCCGCGCCCGACTGTTCGGCAACCAGCGCGCCGAGCTGGCGGGCGAGGCCGTCGCGCGGGGCTATCGCATAGCGGATATTGGGCCGGTCGAAGCCGGCGACGATGATGCCGTCGTCGGGAATGCCGAGCTGGTGCGCGATGTCGGCGCGCGTGCGCGTGTCGGCGGTGGCGGTCAGCGCGAGCCGGGGAACGTCGCCGAAGCGGTCGAGCAGCGGGCGCAGGCCGCGGTAATCGGGGCGGAAATCATGGCCCCATTCGGATACGCAATGTGCCTCGTCGATCGCGAACAGCGCAATCGGCGTGGCGCTGAGCAGGTCGGTAAAGCCCGCCATCGTCGCACGTTCGGGGGCGACATAGAGCAGGTCGAGCGCGCCGGCGCGAAAGCGTTCGACCGTCTCGGCGCGGTTATTGTCGGCGCTGGTCAGCGTCGCGGCGCGAATGCCGACTGCCTCGGCGCCGCGCAGCTGGTCGTGCATCAGCGCGATCAGCGGCGAGATGACGATAACCGTCCCCGCGATCGCGACTGCGGGCAACTGGTAGCACAGCGACTTGCCCGCGCCGGTCGGCATCACTGCGAGCGTGTTCTCGCCCGCCATGACGCGGTCGAGCACGGGCTCCTGCGAACCACGCAGCGCGGCATGGCCGAAGACGGTTTTCAACGTTGCGGTGAGTTCGGGGGTCATCGCCTGCGTGGCTAAGCGCGTGGGCCGCCCGCGGCAAGGGCGCTGGCGATCAAAAGACGGCGCCGCCCCCGGTCGACGGGGACGGCGCAGGAGGTGCACGGCGGAGAGGGGGACCGGCACGAGGGGTGAGGCTGCGTTACTTGCCCGCGTTGCAGCTTTCGAGCGCGGCGGCGTCGAACGCCTTGCCGGCGACCGCAAAGCCCGTCAGCGGGCCGACCTGCTTGGCCAGCGCCGAACAGACGATGGCATCGCGCGACGGGCTTTTCTGGCTCGCGGCGCACGCGGTGTCGTCGCAATTCCAGAGCAAGCCCTTGGCGACGAGCTTCGCCTTGGCCGCCGGGCTGGCGAGGCTGGCCTGGTAGTATGCGCCGCCGCTTGCGGTGGCGGGGACGGCGAACGTCATGGCGGCGAGTGAAAGCGCGGCGGTGAAGGCGGTGAGGGTGCGCATGGGGAATTCCTTACTGTCATAGATGTAGGTTGCGAATCACTACTTATATTATTAGTTGCGATGTGCAACTGTTTTTTGCGTCGCGCGAAAATTGTTGCCATCATCGCGTGAAGTTGCGCTAGAACTGGAAATTATATGGGCAAGCTGCGTGAAAATCTGGGCGATTACGACAATTGCGGCCTTGCCTCGGCTCTCGAGGCGATGGGCGAGCGCTGGTCGTTCATGATCCTGCGCGCGGCGTTCAACGGGCTCCACCATTTCGAGGAATTCCAGGCCGAGCTCGGGATCGCGCGCAATATCCTCGCCGGTCGCCTCGCCCGGCTCGTCGATCACGGCATCCTCGAACGCACCGCTTTGCCCACCGATCGCCGCAAGGTCGTTTATGCGCTGACCGAAAAGGGCGCCAGCCTGCTCCCCGCGATGGTCGCGCTGCGGCAATGGGGCGAAACCTGGGGCAGGATCGAATCCTCGCCGACGCTGGTCGACGATCGCGACGAGCTGCCGATCCGCCCCGTCGCGCTGCACGCGCATGACGGGCGCGCGTTGCGGCTCGAGGAGCTGCGCTGGAAACGGACCGGCGAGCTGACCGAACTCGGCGGCCACCGCGAGGAGGAGGCTTGAGCACGCGCGTCCTCGTCACCGTGCAATCGCTGCTGCGCCGCTTCCTTCCCCCCGATCAGGCATCGGGCACGACGAGCAGCGCGAGCGACAGCCCCCATGCCGCCGCGCCGACCGGCAACGCGTTTTTCTCCGATCCGCTGGGTCGCGCCGCCGACGGAACCAAGCGCGTCGACGGTTTCTTCGCCAACAAGGTGCGCGCCTTCTGGTATCTTCAGATCGCCGGCTGGATCGGTGCACTCGGCCTGCGCGTGCCGACCGCGCTCGCCAACGGACAGCCTGCCTCCTACCTCGTCCCCGCGATCATCTCGACGATCACCGGCTTCTCGCTGACGCTGATCATGTCGGTGCTCTACCACAGCGTGATCGACCGCCGCCCGCTCATCACCTGGACCGCATCGCTCACCGTCCTCGTCACCGCCAGTGCGCTCTACAGCTTCATCGACGGCTGGGTATTCCAGAGCCTGCGCGCGACCAACACCGATTTCTCGATCCTGTCGATCGGCGCCTTCTTCCTCGACGCGACGTTGCTCGGCGCGTGGTCGGCGCTCTATTTCGCGATCAATTACTTCCTCCGCATCGAGGAACAGGCCGACCAGCTGATCGTGCTCGAGGCGCAGGCGACCTCGGCGCAACTCGCGATGCTGCGCTACCAGCTCAACCCGCATTTCCTGTTCAACACGCTCAACAGCATCTCGACGCTCGTCCTGCTGCGCCAGACCGAACCGGCCAACGCGATGCTGTCGCGCCTGTCGGCATTCCTGCGCTACACGCTCGCCAACGAACCGACCGCGCAGGTCACGCTGGCGCAGGAAATCGAGACATTGAAGCTCTATCTCGACATCGAAAAGATGCGCTTCGAGGAGCGGCTGCGGCCCCATTTCGACATCGACCCGTCGGTCGCCGATGCGCGCGTTCCCTCGCTGATCCTCCAGCCGCTGGTCGAGAACGCGATCAAGTATGCGGTGACGCCCAAGGAGGACGGCGCCGACATCCTCGTCGCCGCGCAACGCCGCGATGGCGTCCTGCGGATCGAGGTGACCGATAGCGGCCCCGGGTTGAATAGCGGCGACACGCGGCCCACATTTGCTGCACCCAATCTTTCGACCGGAGTCGGTTTGGCGAACATTCGCGACCGTCTGGCGCAAGCCTATGGCGACAAGCAGCGATTTACGACCAAGTCGATTCCCGGCGGCGGCTTTTCGGTCACGCTCGAATTGCCGTATTCCGCCGAAGATTCGCCGAACCAAGAGGTACGACCCTTCGCATGACCATCCGCACCATATTAGTCGACGACGAGAAACTGGCGATCGAGGGGCTGCGCCTGCGGCTCGAACCGTTCGACGACGTCGAGATCATCGATACCTGCCAGAACGGCCGCGAGGCGATCCGCAAGATCAAGACGCACAAGCCCGACCTCGTCTTTCTCGATATCCAGATGCCGGGCTTTGACGGCTTTTCGGTCGTTCAGGGAATGATGGACATCGAACCGCCTCTGTTCGTCTTCGTCACCGCCTATAGCGACCACGCGATCCGCGCGTTCGAGGCGCAGGCCGCCGATTACCTGATGAAACCGGTCGATCCGCAACGGCTCGCCGACGCGCTCGACCGGGTGCGCCTGCGCCTGTCCGAAAAGCGCGGCGCGGCCGAGGTCGAACGCCTGAAGGAGGTCCTCGCCGAGGTCGCCCCCGACAGCGCCGAACGCTACGAGAGCGAGGAAGAGGTCCCCGCCGCCAACCGCTTCGAAAAGCTCATCAACATCAAGGATCGCGGGCAGATCTTCCGCGTCGATGTCGACACGATCGAACGCATCGACGCCGCGGGCGATTACATGGTGATCGAAACCGCCGACAATTCGCTGATCCTGCGCGAGACGATGAAGGACCTCGAAAAGCGCCTCGATCCGCGCAATTTCCAGCGCGTCCACCGCTCGACGATCGTCAACCTCGGCCTCGTCCGCCAGGTCCGCCCGCACACCAACGGCGAATGCTTCCTCGTCCTCGAATCGGGTGCCGAGGTGAAGGTCAGCCGTTCGTATCGCGACGTTGTCGCGCGGTTCGTGCACTGATCGGGAACGGCGCTGCGCCAAATCGTCGAGTGGCCGATAACGACCCAATTGCTGACGAAAAAATTCTGCCTAGGCGCCTGCTAATCACCGAATAAGCATGCACGACACGCGTTCCTCGATCGATGGACCGGGAAACTTGCCTTCTTGTATTCTGGATATCGTGGTCGCGGCCTGTTTTCTTGCGTCGGTAGACGCGACTCATCGACGAACATGCCTAGCTCGACCGGGCGCTAACATGATAGCGATGAACAATCGCGCGCAATGCGCTGCGGCCATTCGGATGCGTCAGAGAATGCCCGGCATCCGAAAGCCAGGAAACCGTCCATGACCCCACAAGCCGACTTTCTTGCAAAATTGACCACTGCCGACGAAGCGATCGCTTGCGTTGGCTCAGGCATGAACGTGGCGATGGGCATGGCTATCGCTGAGCCTCCCGCCTTGCTGGAAGCCCTGGCCAATAAGGTTGAAACTTCCGGGCTCAACAATCTCCGGCTATGGTATTTTCATTCCCTGGGGGCAGCTGAAAAAACCGTCCTGCGGCGGGAGCTGCTTCATCGGATTCGGCCGCACTGCATGTTCCTCAGCAGTAACGAGAGAGCCCTGATCAAAGGCGACCCATCGCTTGATCCATATTGGCCCATTGCATTCGTGCCAGTGGCGTTCAGCGGATCGCCGCAGCTTTTGTCAGAGCGCGTGGATCTTGATGTTTGTGTGACGACCGTCTCACCGATGGACCGCCACGGTTATTTCACTTTTGGCACCAGCAATGATTATACATCAACGGCGGCACGAAGCGCCCGCAGGCTGATCGTGGAAGTTAACCCGGCCATGCCCCGTGTATTCGGAGATTCTCTCCTTCACGTGTCGGAAGTGGACGCGATTGTAGAACACAGCGCCCCGTTGCCGGAGGTTTTGTCCGGTACACCAAGCGCGGAAGAGCAAGCAATCGCCCGCATAATCGCCACTATGATCGATGATGGCAGCTGCCTGCAAATGGGTATTGGCACACTTCCCGCCGCTGTATGTGCCCTTCTGGAGGATCGGAAGAATCTTGGCATACATACCGAGTTACTGACGCCGGCTCTGGTCCGGCTTATTCAGTGCGGCGCGGTCACCAACAAGGAGAAGGAGACCTATCCGTGGCGAAGTGTATTCACCTTTGCGATGGGCGATGCGGCATTTTACGATTTTCTTGACGACAATCCGGGATTTCATTCGCTGCCAGTCCATATCGTCAACAATCCGCAGCACATTTCCAAGAATGACAATGTCGTTTCGGTAAACGGAACTCTGCAGATCGACCTCGGCGGTGCCTGCAATTCCGAAAGCCTGATGGGCCGGCAATATAGCGGGTCAGGAGGGCAGCTTGACTTCGTGAGGGGCGCGACCGCATCGAAGGGCGGTAAATCGATCATCGCCTGCCCGTCCACTGCGCGGGATGGCGCTGTGTCGCGAATTGTTACTACCCTAGACGGCCCCGTCACAACCCCGCGCAACGACACCCAAATCGTGGTCACTGAATTTGGATGGTCAGATCTGAGGGGTAAGTCGATGAACGAGCGGGCCGATGCGCTGATAGCTTTGGCCCACCCCAAGTTCCGCGACGAATTGGCCAACGGCCTTCGCTAGATATATTCGATCCACGCTGTGCCACGCCTGGAGCACAGCCTCGCGCAAGTGGGCAGTTACGCGGTGAGGCAATTATCGTTTAATGCGTGAACTGTCGAAGTCATCGATCCACCGATATCCGTCGGAGTCCCTCCCGTAATCGACCAAGTCTAAAACGGTGTGATTCCGGCAATCGGCATTCCAAAAGCAGGCAGGCAGCTTCCCACCCAATTCCGGACAATGACGATGTGCTGGATGATCATTCGCGGCGGGGGCCACGTGATCATCCAGCCTTAGTCCCTTACCGACCCGGCAGGTTCCAGCTCTGGCGCCATCCGGCAACGCTCGCGACGGGCCGTCCGCTGGCATCGCGCGCGGGTTCGTAGGTGAACCGGTCGCTGATCAGCCGGCACATGAAGGCGTCGAGCTCGGCTATGCCGCTCGGCTCGCTCGCGCGGCAACCGGTGACGCGGCCATTGGCACCGACATCGATCCGGTAGACCGCGCTGCGACCGTCGCGCTGCTGCGCGCCGTTACGGGGAAAATCGCGCGTTTCGATCGTCCCGCTGATCCGCCGTGGGGCCACCGACGCGGTGCCCTGGTAGGCGCCCGAATAATCGTCGGCACCGGGATACTGGTTGGCGTCGTAGCCGCCCTGGTCATAGGGCCCCTGGCTATACGGGTCGTTATTGTACGGATCATTGCCATAGGGATCGGTCGTCATGCACCCGGCGGTGGCGAGCGCGAGCCCGGCGCCGGCGATTGTCAGCGCCCATCCACGCGGTGTCGTAGCTGTCGTGCCTGTCATTGCTCTATCCTCTTTTCGGTCGCGGCTTCCCGCCCATCAACGCACGAACCCGCATTCGGTTCGCTAGATCGTGCACACCCTGGCGACGAGGCAGTAACGCTGCGTCCGGTAGATCTTCGATTCGACCGCCCGGCCGGCGGCATCGCGCGCGGGTTCGTAGACGAAGCGCTGCTTGATGAGCTCGCATGTCCGCGCGTCGAGCTCGGGGCTGCCCGATGATCGCTGGATCGTGCACGCCTTCGCCCTGCCGTCGGTCCCGACGGTGACGAGCGCGGTCACCGTCCCGTCGATCTTGATGCTTGCGGGCAGCTTGCGAAAATCGCGATCCGAAATATCGCCGCGAATCCGGCGCGCGTTGGTCGCGATGCCGCCGCTACCGGTCCCGTTGCCCGATCCCCCGCTGCCCAGGCCATCGCCGACACCGCCTGCGCCGGTCCCGGGTCCCGGCCGATCGCCCGCACCCGCGGCCGACGCATTGCCTTCGCCCGCGACAGGGGCGGCCTTGACCGGCAAGGGAATCGGCGGCGTGAACGGTTTGCGCGCGACGACCTGCGTCGGCTTGGCGCGGACGTTTTCGGGCGCTGCCTTGCCTTCCTTGGCCTTGCTCGGATTGGGTTCGGGGGCCGGCGGCGGGGGCGGCGGGGTCCGCACGTCGAAGGTCGAGAGCGTCTGTTGAGCCGCCGACAGCACCTCCGAACCGCGCACCGTCAGCGCGGCATAGCCGCCCACTGCTAGGATCAGCGCGACCCCGATCGCGGACTTGATCCGCTCGGGCGTACGATTGGCGTCGAGATAGCTCATACCCCGCTATTACTCACCGCGCGGCTAAAGGTTGCTGAACGGGATTGCGCCAGCCCGCTGCGTTTATCGCCGCGCGGCAAAGAAATCGCGCAACAGCTCGCCCGCTTCGCCTGCGCCGATCCCGCCGGCAACCTCGGGCCGGTGGTGGCAGGTGGGGTGGGCGAAGACGCGGGCGCCATGCTCGACGCCGCCGCCCTTGGTATCGCTCGCCCCGTAATAGAGGCGTGCGATTCGCGCGTGGGCAATGGCGCCGGCACACATCGCGCACGGTTCGAGCGTGACCCACAGGTCGCAGCCCTCGAGCCGGTCATTGCCCAGCGTCCGCGCCGCCGCGCGTAGTGCGACGATCTCGGCGTGCGCGGTCGGATCGTTCGTCGCGCGCGGTGCATTGGCGCCCTCGCCGATAATCGCGCCCTCCTTGACGACCACCGCGCCGACGGGCACTTCGCCCGCACGCCCCGCCGCCCGCGCCAGGTCGAGCGCGCGCGCCATGAAGCGCGATGCGGGGAAGGGCGCTGATGGCAGGGGCGAGGAGCGATCGTCGTTCATCCCCCCTGCTAACGCTCAGCGGCCTATGCGCCAAGCTTGGCTTGACGAATCTGTGTGAGCTGGTTAGGTGCGCCGACTTTCCGGCATGGTCTCATGCGAGTCCAGCGTGCCGGAATCCCGATTCACCCAAGAAGGTTATCAAGACGATGGCGCGCATCTGCGAACTCACCGGCAAGGGCCGCATGGTCGGCAACAATGTCAGCCACGCGAACAACAAGACCAAGCGCACGTTCCTGCCCAATCTGCAGAACGTCACGCTGCTCAGCGACAAGCTCGAGCGCGGCGTGAAACTGCGCGTTTCGACCTCGGGCCTGCGCTCGGTCGAACATAATGGCGGTCTCGACAACTGGCTCGTCAAGACCAGCGACGCGAAGCTCAGCGATCGCGCCCGCAAGCTCAAGCGCGAAATCATGAAGAAGGACGGCGCCGCAGCCGCCTGATTCGATTTCGCAGCGATAAAAAAGAGGCGGCGTTCAGCGCCGCCTTTTTTGTGCCTGCGATTCGCCGGCAGGCTTCAGCGGCGGCAGCCGCAGCTTGAGCAGGATCGTGCTCTGCCAGCTCGACTGGTTATCGTCCGAAATCACCCAGACGCAGCCGCACGCCGGGTCGGGGTCGATCGCGATCCCTTCGAAATTGTCCGACAGCGGCGCCCGGTCGATCACCCCGATCGTCTCCGAGCTCCAGTCATGTTGGGTTGAAATGCGCCGCGGGTCGGCGATCGCGATCGTGCTGGTAAAACCGAACGGCAGGCGAAAGCGGCGATGGACGATGACGACGCGCCCGTCGCGCAGCGTCGCGACGTCGGTCACCGCGCCCTTGCCCTCGCTGTCGTAATCAAAGCGCGTCTCGTGCGCGGCGGGATCGCTCGGCACGCGGTCGAACACAACCGCATGGCTGCGCCCTTTCCCCGAGCGCGGACCCTCGGCGATTACCAGCCAGCGCCCGTCGGCCAGCCGCGTCATCGCCTCGGGACCGGCATTGCCCGGCCAGTCCGCCATCGCGGTTGGCTTGGCCGCGCCCAGGACGCGGGTCAGCGCGGCATCGTAGCGGCGCAGCTTGTTGGTGTTCTCGAACCCCGCAACGACATCGCCATTGGGTGCGATCGCGACCGATTCGACGTCGCGCCGCGACTTGGTGATGCCGCGCGTCCTCGGCAACGGTTCGATTCTCAGCGCCTCGACCGTCCCCGTAGCGCCGAGTGCGAAGCGCGCGGTCCAGCCGCTGTCGCTGACCAGCAGGAAGCGGCGCGGTGCGGTCAGCGCGAGCGCCGACCAGCCGCCGAAGCCGCTGTGCGGGCTGGTGAGTCGCCACGCCTCGAGCACCTCGAGCCGACCGATTCGCCGCTGCGCCGCATGGTTCGGGATCGCCGTCGCGGTCGCCACGAGCGTGTGATCGGCAACGGGAAAGCGCAGCGCGCGCGGCGGCAGGGGGCCGAGGACGATCAGGATCGCGGCGGCGGCAAGGAGCGATCGGATGCGCATGGGCTGGTCGTATGCGCATAGCATTGCCGCACGCTGCGACAACCGTGCGCGCCATCGCGGCTCCCACGACGGGGACTGTGCAGCGCATCGCAATGCCTTGATGAACGGGGGATAACTGAACGAATGCCGACAATCGCATTCAGTATTGGATCACCCCGCACCGCCTAATCCCTGTCTTACGCCAACGACTGCGCCGCGCCTTTGCGAATGTTCGCGCGATGGCAAACACCTCACCGATTCGGTCCCTGTCGGGGGCTGATAGGGTCGGCGCGTCCAATGCTTCCCGGGCGCGTCGGCCCGTCTGCGTTTGCGCGCTCTGGCCGCCTTAACTTGCCATAAGGCCGCACTAACCCTAAGTTCTCACTCAAGTGCCGCCGGGGTCATCCCGGAGGTGAGAATATAAAAGTTAGGCGTTGCTGGCATGGCGGATCATCCCGCACCATCGCCGCGGCATCCGGGCCAGGGTCCGGGTAAGTTGGCGGATAAGCGACCCCCCCGCGGTGGTGCGCTTCCCCATGCGCGCGGACGCTATCCCGGCCGGTCGAGCTATGCCGCGATCGATCTCGGCACCAACAATTGCCGCCTCCTTATCGCGCGACCCTCGGCCGACGGCTTCATCGTCATCGATGCCTTTTCGCGCATCGTTCGGCTCGGCGAAGGCCTCGCCGCAACCGGGCGCATTTCCGATGCCGCGATCGATCGCGCAATCGCCGCGCTGTCGGTCTGTTCGGACAAATTGCGCCGCCGTCACGTCACCCTCGCCCGCTCGGTTGCGACCGAGGCCTGTCGCCGCGCCGAGAATGGCGAGGCGTTCATCGACCGCGTCTACAACGAGACCGGCATCGCGCTCGAGATCATCTCGTCCGAGGAAGAGGCGCGGCTCGCCGTGCTCGGCTGTCACATCCTGCTCGAACCCGGCGACGGCCCGGCGATGGTGTTCGATATCGGCGGCGGCTCGACCGAGCTTGTCCTCGTCGATTCGACCGGCCCGGTGCCAGAGATCCTCGACTGGATGAGCGTCCCCTGGGGCGTCGTCTCGCTGACCGAGACGGTCGCGATCGACGCCGACGATGCCGCCTCGCGGACCGCAGGCTATGCCGAGATGCGCGCGCGCGTCAGCGAGGCGTTCGCGCCGTTCGCCAAGCGCCTGCCGCGCGTCGATCCGGCGACAACACGCCTGCTCGGCACCAGCGGCACCGTCACCACGCTCGCCAGCCTCCACCTCGAACTGCCCGCTTATGATCGCAGCGCGGTCGACGGGCTGATCGTCCCGTCGGCGTCGATGCGGGCGATCAGCACGCGGCTCGCCAATATGTCGCCCGACGAGCGCGCCGAACTGCCGACGATCGGGCGCGAGCGCGGCCAGCTTGTCGTTGCGGGCTGCGCGATCCTCGAATCGATCCTCGACATCTGGCCGACCGAACGGCTCGGCGTCGCCGATCGCGGCATCCGTGAAGGCATCTTGCGCGCGCTGATGGCCAACGACTCAAGGCATCGCCCGTCATGAAAAAAGCCGATTCAACCCGCCTGCGGACCGCCAAGGGCCGCCGCGCCAGTTCGACGCGCTGGCTCCAGCGCCAGCTCAACGACCCGTACGTCAAGCGCGCCCGCGCCGAGGGCTATCGCAGCCGTGCGGCGTACAAGCTGATCGAGCTCGACGAGAAATTCGGTCTGCTCAAGGGCGCGCGCGGAATCGTCGATCTCGGCGTTGCGCCGGGCGGCTGGACGCAGGTCGCACGCTTGCTCGCGCCGCGCGCAAGCATCGTCGGCATCGATCTCCTCCCGACCGACCCGATCGAGGGCGCGGTGCTGCTCGAAATGGACTTCATGGCCGATGACGCGCCCGAACGCCTGATCGCCGAGCTTGGCCGCGAACCCGATCTCGTCATATCGGACATGGCGGCGAACACCGTCGGTCACCAGCAGACCGACCATCTGCGCACGATGGGCCTCGCCGAGGCGGGCGCCTATTTCGCGATCGAAACGCTGGTCGAGGGCGGCGCCTTTGTCTCGAAGGTGTTCGCCGGCGGCACCGACCGCGAACTGCTCGCTTTGCTCAAGTCGAACTTCCGCACCGTCAAACACGCCAAGCCCCCCGCCAGCCGCAAGGGTTCGCCCGAATGGTATGTCGTCGCACAAGGCTTCAAGGGACGCGGCGATTGAGCCTGGCCGACGCGGGACACAGTGGCCGCTGGTATATCTGTCGCCATGGCGAGACCGTGTTCAACGCCGCGCGGCGCCTGCAGGGCGACGCGGCGCACACCCCGCTGACGCGCACTGGCTTTGCCCAGGCCGACGCGATGGGTAGCGCGCTCGCCGCCCGGCTCGGCGCGGCACCTGCGCTCACCTTATGGTCGTCGGATACCAGCCGCGCGCTGCAGACACTCGCGGTGATCGCCGAACAGTGCGGCCTCGACTGGCATGAGGCGCAGGTCGATGCGCGGCTCAACGAGATCGATGTCGGTGAATGGGGCGGGCGCACCTATGCCGATGTCACGCGCGAGGGCGGGGCGATCGTCGATCCCGCCACCGGCCTGTTCGCGCGCGGCGCGCCCGGCGGTGAGGATTATGCCGATGTCGCGGCGCGGCTGGCGAACTGGCTCGCCGATACCGCGATGCAGGACGGCGACCGGCTGATCGTCATGCACGGCATGTCGAGCCGGGTGCTGAGGGGCCTGCTGACGGGTCTCGGCCCGCTTGACGGCTATGGCGTGCCGATCGCGCCATCGCTGCCGCAGGGGACGCTGTCGCTGGTCGAGCAGGGCCGCGAGACCGTGCTCCATACGGGCAGCGGGACGCGCGCCCATTAGGGGCTATTTGCGCGCTGTCGCGACCGCGGCCTTGAGCGCATCGTAACCGACCGCACCGTGCAGGATCTGGTCGCCGACGACGAAGCTCGGCGTGCCTTCGAACCGCAATTGCTGCGCGACCGACACGTTCGATGCGATTTCGCGGTCGAGCGCGGGATCGGACCGTGCCGCAGCTACGTCTTCGGGGGTCATCCCCGCCTTGGCGGCGGCGGTCAGGATATTGGCGTCGCTCGGCTGGCCAAGCGCGAACAGCGCGAGGTGATAGTCGCGATAGCGGCCCTTGCGCGCGGCGGCGAGGCCGACCTTGGCCGCCGGCCCGCTCTGCGCGGTCAGGATCGGCAGCTCGCGATAGACGATCTTGACCCCCGGATCGGCTTTGAGCAGCCGTTCGACATCGGGCAGGCTGCGGCGGCAGAAGGTGCAGGCAAAATCGCTATACTCGGTGATGACGACGTCGCCCTTGGGATTGCCGCCCCAGGCGCCGGCGAACGGCTGTTCGATCGCCGGGCGCAGCTTGCTGATCGCGGCCGCCGATTCGCGCTGCTGCAGGCGTTCGAGCGCCTGCGGGATGATCTCTGGATGGTCGAGGATATACGCTTCGACGACGGTCTCGATTTCGGCGCGGCGGCCCGCGTCGATCGCCGCCAGCGGGCTGCCGCTGTCGGGCGCGGTCGTGGCGCCGGGCGTGCCCGCAAGGATGCTGCCGCTCGATCCGTCGCGACCCCAGAAAGCGCTACCGGCGAGGATCGCGACGACCAGCACCGCGATGATCGCCAGGCCGATCACAATCCGCCGCGTCGGCGGTTCGGCGCCGTCGCTGGCGAGCTCGGACGCGTCCGCTGTCGTCGTCTCGGGTGATTCGTCGATGCTCGGCGGCGGCACCGCTGCGCTTGCCGCGCTCTTCGGTTTGCGTCCGCGCGGCTTCGCCTCGGGCATTGCGACGGGTGAGGGCGCAGCGGGCTCGGCGTCGCGCGGTGCGTCAGGCGCGTCTGCGCCGGCCTCGCTGAAATCGCCGAACAGCGGCAGGTCGCCCGCGCGGTTCGGCGCGCCGGCAGGGCTATTGGCATTTTCGTCGGCGACGAGCCGGTCGAGCGCACTGCCGACGACCGGCGCCGCGGGCTTGGGCGGTGCGACGCGCGCGATCATCGGTCGCGCGGCGTCCTTGGCCCCGCTGGCGATCTTGCCGCCCTGCGTCCGCGTCGCTGCGACCGAGCTGTCGAAGCCCTTGCGCGTTGCCGCGCGCGTTCGCGCCGCAGCGCTGCCGATGGCATCGCCAGCCTGCGATCCCGCCTTGCCGATCGCCGCGCCGCTCGCCTTGCCCGTGGCGATGCTCGCCCGCGCGATCTTTTGTCCGGCCTTGCGTGTTCCGCGCGAGACCGTGCCCGCCAGCGTCCGCGTCTTGTCGCCGATCTCGAGTGCCGCGACGCGCGCGGGAATGTCGGCGCGCTCGCCCAGGCGAATCGTCGTTGCGGCAAAGCCCGCCCAGCCGCGCTTCAGCCCGGCGAGGACGTTGGCAACCAGCGGGGCGACCACGGGCGCGCGTGGCGCGGCGGACGCGGCTGCGCCGTGCGAACGCGATGAAGGAGACGCTTTGCGGTCTGCGTCGCGCGCGGACGCGGGGCTGTCGTCAGCGGGACTCGCATCGGGCTTGCCGGGAGCGGGGCCTGCGCCCTGCTCGTCGTCGATCCCGTCGAGCCAGGGTCGGTAATAATCGTCTTTGCCGCCCGCCATCGGGTCCCCCGTCTCGGCGGCAACGCTGCCGCCCTATCTGCGTTTCTTGCCCGTTTTCTCGATCGCGGCGCGCGCGACATAGGCGATGTCCTGTGCGCGCAGCCAGTCGGGCGCATTCGGATCGATACCAGCCATTGCCACTTCGGCATAGCGCAGCGCAAGCGGCCACTGCTGCGTCAGGTCGAAGCGTTCGGCGCTGGCGAGCGCGGCGCGCGAATCGTCGCCTTCGCGCGCATAGACCGTGCCCAACTGGTACCAGGCGAACGGGTTTTCGCGATCGCGCGAAACCGCCGCGCGCAGGACGTGTTCGGCCTCGTCATAATATTGCGGATCTTCGGTCTCGATCAGCGCATGGCCGAACATCGATGCGATCAGCGGCTGCGATCCGCTCAGCGCGGTCGCCTTGCGCAGCGGCGCGATCGCCTCGACCGGGCGACCCGATTCGAGCAGCACCTGGCCCTCGAGCTCGAGGAAATAGGGATTGTCGGGCTGCGCTGCGATCAGCGCCTTGGTCTCGGCGAGCGCCTTTTCAGGATAGCTCGACTTGTGCCAGGCGAACGCGCGGGCATAGCGCGCGGGAACGCTGGTATCGCTTTCGGGATATTTCTTGAGCGTGCGCGTCGGATCTTCGACATAGCCCGCGAGCTTCGCCTTGACCCGTTCGAAACGCTGTTCGAGCGCGGAATCGATCGGCGTGTCATAGGCGGGGTCGGCCTTGATCGCGGTCTCCAACCGCGAGATGCGGTCGCCCGACAGCGGGTGGGTGTAGGCATAATCGATCGTCCGGTCGACGCCGGTGCGGAACTCCTGGCTCTGCAGCGTCTTGAAGAAATCGATCATCCCCTTGCCGCTGATTCCCGCATTGCGCAGATAGCTCGACCCGGCCTGGTCGGCGGATGATTCCTGGACACGCGAATAGGCGAGCAAATTACCCAGCGCCGCCTGCTGGCCCATCGCCATGACGCCCGCTGCGGCCTCGCCCGCGCCCGCGGCGGCAAGTGCCACTCCTGCGAGCAGCGACAACAGGCTGATCTTGGTCGCCTGCGAATAGCCTTCGTTGAAGCGGATCGCGTGGCCGCCGGCGATATGGCCGAGCTCGTGCGCGATGACGCCCTGGACCTCGTTGACGTCGTCGGCGGCGGTGATCAGTCCGCTATGGATATAGACGTTCTGCCCCGCCACGACGAAGGCGTTGATCGACGGATCGTCGATCAGGATGATCTGGACGTTCGCCGGGCTGAGGCCCGCCGCGGTGATCAGCGGTTTGGAAATATCGGCGAGCAGCGCCTCGGTCTCGGCGTCGCGCAGGATCGACTGGGCGCTGACGGGAGTCGCCATCAACGACAGGCAGGCGAGCAACGCGAGCAATTGCGCGAGGTGACGGGCGAGCGACGGTCCGCCGCGGCGAACCTTCATCGATGATGCAAAACTCATCGTGGGAATGTGCCGCGCGGTGCATGAACCCGCGATGAAATGGCGCGATTGCCCGATCGCACATAAGCAAACGGGACGCCGCCGAAGCAGCGTCCCGCATGATCGTTGAACCAGGGCTGCGTCCGACACGCCTGCAGTACCGACAGGTCCGACGCGAACGCCATATCAGGTGCCGAAGGTCCGCTGCCACCAACCGCGGCGGCTGCCGTCCTCGTCGCCGCCGTCGCTGTCACCGGTCTTGGTCTCGGGCTTCGCGCTGGCTGCGGGCTGCGCCTTGGCCTTGCTCTTGGCCGCGGGCTTGCGCGCGGGCTTGGCCGGAGCGTCTGCCTTGGCGTCGGTCGTCGCCTCTGCCTTGGCCGGTTCGGCTGACTTGGCCGCGGCCTTGGCAGCGGGCGCCTTGGCCCTGGTCGCCTTGGCAGGCGTTTCCGCCTTGGCCGGGGCTACCGGCTGGGCAGCGACGCTTGCGCCTTCGCCCGCCGTCTCGGCCGCGACCTTGGGCTTGCGGGTCCGCGGTGCGCGTTTCGGCTTCTCGGCGGGTGCCTCGGCGGAGGCGTCAGCGGGCGCATCAGCCGTGGCGGCAGCGGCCTTTGCCGGCGCCGCCGTCTCGGCCTTGCGGGCGCGGGGCCGACGACGCGTCTTGGGCTTGTCGTCGTCGTTGCTTGCCGCGTCGTCATTGCTGGCGGCCGGGGCTGCGCGGTTATCTTCGCTGCGCTCGGGCTTGGCATCGCTGCGCTCGGGCTTGGCGTCGCTGCCGAAGGCATGGCCGTCGGCTTCGTCGCTGCGCGGAGCGCGATTTTCGCCCGCATTTTCGCTGCCACCGTCACGCGCTTCGTCACGTGCGCCGCCACGCCGGCGACGTCCGCCGCGGCGTCCACGACGCCTCTTGGGCGCGTTGCCATCGCCGTCGACGTCGTGATCGGCGCGCGGTGCGCGCTCACCGCGATTGTCGTCACCCGACGCTTCGCCGTCTTCGCCTGGCGAGGGTTCGGCGATGCGTTCGGGCCGTTCGGCGCGGTCGCCATCGGGGCGATCGCCGCGCGAGCGGTTGCGTCCACCGCGCCGCGAGCGGCTCTTGCGGTTGCGGCCACCTTCGTCACGGTCGCGATCGCGTCCACCCGAGTCGCGATCGGAGTCGTTGCGACCGCTCTCGCCGTCCTCGTCCTCGTCGTCGCCGTAATCGGGCTCATCCTCGATCACATCGTCATCGTCGTCGACCAGCGATTCAAAGCTCGGCATGTGCTCGGGGCGCGGCCCCGACACGTCGATCGTCATCCGCGCGCCTTCGGTTTCGCCGTCGGGCAGGATCTCGACCTTGACGCCATAACGATGCTCAAGCTCGGCGATCTCGTCGCGCTTGGTGTTGAGGACGTAGTAGCTCGCTTCCTGGCTGGTGCGCAGCGACAGGCGCGTGCCCTTGCCCTTGGCGGCTTCCTCTTCGAGCAGGCGCAGCACGCTCAATGCCGCCGAAGAGGCGGTGCGGACGAGGCCGGTGCCTTCGCAATGCGGGCATTCGCGCGTCGATGCTTCGAGCACGCCGGTGCGCAGGCGCTGGCGGCTCATTTCCATCAGGCCAAAGCCCGAAATGCGGCCGACCTGGATGCGTGCGCGGTCGTTCTTGAGCGCGTCCTTCATTGCGCGCTCGACCTTGCGGACGTTGCCGTTCGATTCCATGTCGATGAAATCGATCACGACGAGCCCGGCCATGTCGCGCAGGCGCAGCTGGCGGGCGATCTCGCGCGCGGCTTCCATGTTGGTGCCGACCGCGGTCGCCTCGATGCCGTGCTCCTTGGTCGATCGGCCCGAGTTGATGTCGATCGAAACGAGCGCCTCGGTCGGGTTGATCACCAGGTAACCGCCCGATTTCAATTGCACGACGGGCTGGTACATCGCCGACAGCTGGTCCTCGGCGCCGTAGCGCTGGAACAACGGCACGGGGTCGGCATAATGCTGCACGCGCTTGGCGTGGCTCGGCATCAGCAGCTTCATGAAGTCCTTGGCGGCGCGATAGCCGTCCTCGCCTTCGACCAGCACTTCGGAAATGTCGCGGTTATAGATGTCGCGGATCGCACGCTTGATCAGGTCGCTGTCCGAATGGATCAGCGCGGGCGCGCTGGTCCCCAGCGTGTTCTCGCGAATCCCGTCCCACAGCCGGGCGAGATAGTCGAAATCGCGCTTGATCTCGGGCTTGGTCCGCTGCAGCCCGGCGGTGCGGATGATGCAGCCGACGCTCGGCGGCAGGTTGAGCTCGTCGATGATCGACTTCAGCCGCTTGCGGTCGCCGCTGTTCGAAATCTTGCGGCTGATCCCGCCGCCATGCGACGTGTTCGGCATCAGGACGCAATAGCGCCCGGCGAGCGACAGGTACGTCGTCAGCGCCGCGCCCTTGTTGCCGCGTTCTTCCTTGACGACCTGGACCAGCATCACCTGCCGACGCTTGATGACGTCCTGGATCTTGTAGCGGCGGCGCAACGCCATCCGCTTGTCCTTGAGCTCGTCGCTCGGGCGGCGCTTGCTGCCCTTGCCGCCGCGACCGCGGTTGCGCGCACGGCGTCCGCCGCGCTGCTGGTCGTCCTCGTCGTCTTCGTCGCGCGCGTCGTCGTCCTGCGCATCGTCGTCGTCGTCGTGATCGCCATTGCCGTCTTCGTCGAGCGGCGCAGGGGGTACGACATCCTCGACTTCGCCCTCGAGCTCGTCGATGTCTTCCTCGGCGCGCATCGCGGCTTCTTCGGCGGCGTGCTCGGCTTCTTCGCGGAGCAGCTGCTCGCGGTCTTCCTGCGGGATCTGGTAGTAATCGGGGTGGATTTCGCTGAACGCGAGGAAACCGTGGCGATTGCCGCCATATTCGATGAACGCCGCCTGCAGCGACGGTTCAACGCGGGTAACCTTGGCGAGATAGATATTGCCCTTAAGCTGCTTGTGCTCGGCGGACTCGAAGTCAAATTCCTCGATGCGGTTTCCATTGAGGACGGCGACCCGGGTTTCTTCCCGGTGCCGCGCGTCGATCAGCATACGCGTGGTCATGTGTTATACTCCGGGCGTCGCTCGGCGGTCCGGGCGGGGCAAGCCCCGGCAGGATGAACAAAGGGACGCCGTATATTGTGGAAGGCCCTCGGCGCGATGTCGCGGCGGCGGGTGTGATCCGGTGAAACGAAAAAATATTGTGTCTGCTGGCACGAGGCCGGGCGCAAATCGCGCTCGCGGTAGCCTGGGGCTTCAGCGACGTCCGGCTCCGATGCGCAGCGCGCGGGGCCGCGAGGGCCTCTGCGGTACGATTACGGAGGGGGAAGTCTTGCCTCATGCAGCGTCAACCTGGGTTCGATAAGGGGAGGCCGGTCACATTCGCCGTTCGATCGAACGGCGAGGCGGCAAGCCCCGTTGGGCAGGCCCGCTTTGACAGAATGTTCGTCCCATGTCGGGTGGCGGCATTCGGGCGATACGGACCCGTCGATCGTGCTAGCACCGCCGTGTCACCACGGCAACAGTCCGATTGGCCAACCACGCAGCGGCCGATTGGGACTGGACGGACGCCGAATCGAGGCGGCATAGCGGGTATATGGCGATCCTCGTTCCCGCGTTGCTGCCGCTCGCAGTCGCCCTTCTGGGTGTGCCGACAGGCTCTCCCCATGGCACCGCGCTGGCGCTCGCGCAGCCGCCGCGACAGCATTACAGCGTCTCGGTCGATATCGGCAAACCCGCCCCGGCAATTGCGCTGCCGCCGATCGAGGGCGACGACAAGACGCTGCCTTTGGTCGTCATCGACGCCGGCCATGGCGGCCATGACCCCGGCGCGCTCGGTGACAAGGTCGAGGAAAAGACGCTCACCCTCGCGCTCGCCAAGGCGCTGCGCGACGAACTGCTCGCCAGCGGGCGGGTTCGCGTCGCGCTGACGCGCAGCGACGACCGCTTCCTGATTCTCGAGGAACGCTTCGGCATCGCCCGGCGGCTCGGCGCCGACCTGTTCCTGTCGATCCATGCCGATGCCGCGGGCAATCCGGCCGCGTCGGGCGCGACGATCTACACTTTGTCCGAAACCGCGTCGGACCGCGAGGCGGCGCGGCTGGCGGCGCGCGAAAACCGTTCCGACATCATCAACGGCGTCGATCTCGGGCGGCAGGGCGGCGATGTCGGCGCGATCCTGATCGATCTCAGCCAGCGCGACGCGATGCGCAGCTCGGCCGATTTCGCGCGGCTGCTGGTCCGCGAGGCGCACGACGATTTCGCCTTTCGCCCGACCCCGCACCGGCTCGCCGGGCTGATCGTGCTGAAGGCGCCCGACATGCCCTCGGCGTTGATCGAGGCGGGCTATATCAGCAATGCGGGCGATGCCAGTTTCCTCGCCTCGCGCGAGGGCCAGCGGCGCTTTGCCCGCGGCGTGCGCAAGGCGGTCGTCGTGCATTTCGCCCGCCTCAATGCCAGGCGCTGAGCCTGCCCGATGCACTCCGCGACGAATGACTGCAGGAAGCGTATGGCTTTGCCTGCGGCTTTTTCCTAGAGGATGGCGGCGATGAGCGACGACATCCCTTCCCCCGGCACCAATACGAGCACCGGCGACTATGCGCGCTACCGGCTGCGCCGCGATGCGGGCGGCGTGCGCGACTGGTTCGCCGCGCGCTGGCATCGCCGCCGTTTCCGCTGGCTGACCTATGCCGTCGTCACCGGGCTGCTGGCCTTCATGATCGGCTGGACGATGATCGCGCGCGGCCTGCCCGATGCGCGCACGCTGCTCGAATATCAGCCCGCGCTGCCAACCGTGGTGCGCGGCGCGAACGGCGAACCCGTTCACAGCTTCGCGCGCGACCGGCGCGTCCAGCTCGACTACAATGAATTTCCGCCGCAGCTGATCCACGCCTATCTCGCGGCCGAGGACAAGACCTTCTTCAGCCATGGCGGGATCGACTATCTCGGCTTTGCCGGTGCGGTGTTCGACTATGTCTCGAAGCTCGGCTCGGGCGATCGCGCCAAGGGCGGCTCGACGATCACCCAGCAGGTCGCCAAGAACATCCTCATCGGCGACGATTATTCGATCACGCGCAAGCTGAAGGAAATGGTCCTCGCGCGCCGCATCGAGGGCGTGCTGACCAAGCAGCAGATTCTCGAACTCTATCTCAACGAGATCCCGCTCGGGCGCCAGTCGTTCGGCGTCCAGGCGGCAAGCCGCGCCTATTTCGACAAGGACGTCGGCGATCTCGACCTCAACGAGGCCGCGTTCCTTGCGATCCTGCCCAAGGCGCCCGAGAAATACGGCCGCCCGCAAAACCGTGCCGCCGCGCTCGCCCGGCGCAACTTCGTCCTCGGCCAGATGGAAAACAATGGCTGGATCACCGCCGCCCAGCGCGCGCAGGCGGCATCGCAACCGCTCGGCCTCGTCAGCGAACGCGGCTCGCCGTTCAAGAACGCCGGCGGCTATTACATGGAAGAGGTCCGCCGCGAGCTGCTCGACAAGTTCGGCGAGAATGCCGAGGACGGCCCCTTGAGCGTTTACGCCGGCGGCCTGTGGGTGCGCACGCCCTACGATCCCGCGATGCAGGCGGCTACGACCAACGCCTTGCGCGCCGGCCTGCTGCGCTTCGATTCAGGCCATGCCTGGTCGGGCAACCTCGGCACGATCGAACGCGACGATCAGTGGCTCAGCCGGCTCAAATCCTCCTATGTCAGCATCGATTACGAGGACTGGCGGATCGCCGCGGTGCTCGCCAATGACGGCGGCGTCGCGCGGCTCGGCTTCGCCAACGGGACGACCGGGCGGATGACCGCGGGCAATGCGCGCGGCGTGCTGGGGCAGATCAAGCCCGGCGACCTGATCGCGGTCAAGCCGATGGCGGGCGACGAATATGCGTTGCGCAACATCCCGAAGATTTCGGGCGGCATGGTCGTCGAAGACCCGCATTCGGGCCGCATCTATGCGATGCAGGGCGGCTTTTCGAACCGCATCTCCTCGTTCAACCGCGCCACCCAGGCCGAACGCCAGCCGGGTTCGACGATCAAGCCGTTCGTCTATTCGGCCGCGCTCGACAACGGCATGACGCCCGCGACGATCATCGTCGATCAGCCGTTCTGCGTCTATCAGGGCGCCGGGCTCGGCGAAAAATGCTTCAAGAACTATTCGGGTGGCTATGCCGGACCCAAGACGCTGCGCTGGGCGATCGAACAGTCGCGCAACCTGATGACCGTGGCGGCGGCGAACCAGACCGGCATGGACAAGGTCGTGGCGACGATCAAGCGGATGGGGATCGGCGACTACAAGCCCTATCTGTCGATGGCGCTGGGCGCGGGCGAAACCACCGTGATGAAGATGACCAACGCCTTTTCGATGCTCGCCAATGCGGGCCGCGAACTGCAGCCGCGCGTCATCGATTATGTCCAGGACCGTCACGGCAAGGTCGTCTGGCCGGCCAAGTGGAAAGCGTGCGAGGGCTGCAACGCCGACGACTGGGACGGCAAGCCGATGCCGCGCTTCGTTCAGACCGGCAGGCAGGTGCTCGACCCGCTGACCGCCTATCAGATGGTCCATATCCTCGAAGGCGTCGTGACGCGCGGCACCGCCCAGCGGCTGCGCGTGCTCGACCGGCCGATGATGGGCAAGACCGGCACGACCAACGGTCCGAAAGAGGTCTGGTTCGTCGGCGGCACGCCCGATCTCGTGACCGGCGTCTATGTCGGCTACGACACGCCCAAATCGCTCGGTGGCTGGGCCCAGGGCGGCCGGATCTCGGCGCCGATCGCGCTCGACTTCTTCCAGAAGGTGATCCCCAAGGACGCGCCCAAGGTGCCGTTCGTCGCGCCGGCCGACATCCGCATGGTCCGCATCGACCGCAATTCGGGCAAGCGCGTCTATGGCGTCTTTCCCGACAGCGAGAACGGCGATCCCAAGGCGGCGGTGATCTGGGAGGCGTTCAAGCCCGAGACCGAACCCAAAAGGACGATCCGCAAGGAAGAGATTCCCGAGCCCAGGAAGGAAACCGTCAAGCCGGTAACGACCGACGCGCGTCCGAAACAGAAGCGCGACGATCAGGAATTCCTCGAGGATCAGGGCGGCATCTACTGAATCCGCGCTGCCCCCGGCGCGGTCCGTGCTACAGTGTAAACCCCTTGCCGTATCGGAGCCTGCCATGACCCGTCGCCGTAGTGTTTTCGCCGTGATCGCCGTCGCCGTCATCGCCGCGCTCGCCGCGCTCGCCATGCCTATCGATACCAGCGCCCAGCTCGCCGAGGGCAAGCGCGCGCCACTGTTCAGGACGACTGGCGCGCTGGCGGGCAAGCCGTTCGCGTTCGACCTCGCCAAACAACTCAAAAAGGGCCCCGTCGTCCTCTATTTCTATCCCAAGGCGTTCACCGAGGGGTGCACGCTCGAAGCGCACGCCTTTGCCGAGGCGTCGGGCGATTTCAAAAAGGCCGGCGCGACTGTCATCGGCATGTCGACCGACGGCTATGAGGCGCTCCAGAAATTCTCGCGCGAAGCGTGCCGCGACAAGTTCGCGGTCGCCACCGCAACGCCGGCGATCGTCAAGGCCTATGGCGTCGACCTCAAGAAGCTCGGCGTGTCGACCGGGCTGACGACGCGGACCAGCTTCGTCATCGCGCGCAATGGCCGTATCGTCCACGTCCATTCGGACATGGATTACAAGGATCACGTCACGCAATCGCTCGCCGCAGTCCGCGCGCTCAAGAAGGCGCGATAGCCCCCCGTCGGCTTGCCAAGCCGCATCGCGGCGTTACAACCCTCGGTACAAGACCAAGACGGCGAAATGCCGCTGGTCGATAATTCTGGGGGTAAAACATGTCTGCAGCACCGCACGAGAGCGCGTTTTCGCAATCGTTCGAACGGTTTCTCGAACCGATCACCAACTTTTCCGACCTGCTCTGGGGCGGGACGTGGAACGGCCAGGAAGTCCTGATCGTCCCGCCGCTCGTCGTGCTGCTGCTTGGTGCCGGCATCTACATCATGGTCGGCCTGCGCTTTTACCCGCTGACCAACCTGATTCCCGCCTTTCGCAAGCTGTTTACCAAGTCGGGCAAACAGGGCGCGGGCGAAATCTCCCCCTTCGCTGCGCTGTCGACTGCGCTTTCGGGACAGGTCGGGACCGGCAACCTCGCCGGCGTCGCGACCGCGATCGCGCTTGGCGGACCCGGCGCGATCTTCTGGATGTGGATCACCGCTTTGGTCGGCATGGCGCTGGCATTCGGTGAAGGCGCGCTTGCGATCCGCTTTCGCGACCGCGCTGAGGACGGTACCTGGCGCGGCGGTCCGATGAGCTATATCATGATCGGCCTCGGGCCGAAATGGAAATGGCTCGCGATCCTGTTCTGCATCGGCACGCTGATCTCGGCGATCGTCACCGGCAACGGCATCCAGGCCAATTCGATCGCCGATTCGATGACCGAGATCTTCGGCGTCGAAGCGTGGGTCGGCGGCCTCGTCACCGCGATTGCGGTGTTCATCGTCATCATCGGCGGGATCAAGTCGATCGGCAACGTCGCCGAAAAGATCGTCCCCGTCATGGCGATCGCCTATATCGCGATGGCGCTGCTCGCGATCATCCTCGACATTCGCGACATTCCCGAAACCTTCGGACGCATCTTCTACGGCGCGTTCAATTTCCAGTCGGCCAGCGGCGGCTTTATCGGTGCAGCGATCATCATCGCGATCCGTGCCGGCGTCGCGCGCGGCCTGTTCTCGAACGAGGCGGGCCAGGGTTCGACCCCGATCGCGCATGCCGTTGCGCAGACCAACGATCCCGCCGCGCAAGGGCGCTTCGCGATGCTCGGCACCTTTATCGACACCGTCGTCATCTGCACGATGACCGCGCTCGTCATCCTCACCGTAGAGGGCGACTTCTCGGCCGGCGGCGTTGCGGTGAAGCATGCCTGGCAGTCCGATCTCAGTGGCTTTGCCATGACCTCGGGCGCGTTCGGCGCGGCCTTCCCCTATCCGATCATCGGGGTGCCGATCGGAACGCTGATCGCCTCGGTCGCGCTGATCCTGTTCGTCTTCACGACGCTGCTGACGTGGAGCTATTACGGCGAACGCGCGATCACCTGGCTCTACGACCTGTTCCCGGGGTCGAGCCTGAAGGGCGAAAAGGTGCTGCACATGTCGTGGCGCGTCCTGTGGTGCATCGTCATCTTCGTTGCCGCCGATGTCCCGCTCGAGGTGATCTGGCGGCTCGGCGACATCGCCAATGCGACGATGCTCGTGCCCAACGTCATCGCGCTGCTTGCGCTGTCGGGCGTGATCTTCGCGCTGTCGCGCGGCGACCGCACCGCGGGCACCGATCACGGGCGCGAAACCCCGCCCGAACTCAGCGAGGATATCGGCGGCGCCCCCGGGCATTGATCCCGGGCTTTAGGAATGCGTGAATCGGGGCTGGAGTAAATCCAGCCCCTCGCGCGGCACCGGCCCGCTCCCCCTCGCGGCCTCCCACAGGATACACTGGTTGGGTGGTCGGGAGGGGGAGCGGGCCGGTGCCGTACCCGCCGGAAGGCGGAAAATGACTCTTGCACCGCCGCTTTTGTTTTCGCCTCGCATTCGCTAAGCGCTGACGCCAAGGCTGGCGTCGGCGCTTTTCCTTGCCCTCGCCCCGTTGGAGATAGTTCATGCGCGCCGAAGCGCAATCGCATATCGACCGTATTACCGCCGCCCTCGACCTCATCCGTCGCTTCCTCAACTGGGACGAGGCAAAGCGGCGGCTCGACGAGCTCAATGCGCGCGTCGAGGACCCGACCTTGTGGGACAATCCCAAGGGCGCGCAGGAGGTGATGCGCGAACGTGGTCGGCTCGACGACGCGATCAACGCGGTCACCGCGATCAAGCGAGAGATGGACGACACTTCCGAACTCATCGAGATGGCCGATGCCGAGGGTGACACCGACCTTGGCGACGAAGGCCTCGCCGCGCTCGGCAAGCTCGCCGAACGCGCCGATGCCGACAAGATCAAGGCGCTGCTCGCGGGCGAGGCCGACGGCTACGACACCTATATCGAAATCCATGCCGGCGCCGGCGGGACCGAGAGCCAGGACTGGGCCGAGATGCTGCTGCGCATGTACCAGCGCTGGGCCGACAAGCGCGGCTACAAGGTCGACATGGTAGATTACCAGGCGGGCGACCAGGCCGGGATCAAGTCGGCCACGCTCGAGGTCAAGGGCGAGAACGCTTATGGCTATGCCAAGACCGAAAGCGGCGTTCACCGGCTCGTGCGCATCTCGCCCTATGACAGCGCGGCCAAACGCCACACCAGCTTCTCGAGCGTCTGGGTCTATCCGGTGATCGATGACGACATCGATATCGAGATCAACGAGGGCGACCTCAAGATCGATACCTATCGCGCCTCGGGTGCCGGCGGCCAGCACGTCAACACGACCGACTCCGCGGTGCGCATCACGCACATCCCCAGCGGCATCATCGTCGCCAGCCAGAACGATCGCTCGCAGCACAAGAACCGCGCGACCGCGATGAACATGCTGAAAGCCCGGATGTACGAGGCCGAACTGGCGCGGCGCGAGGCAGAGGCGTCGGGCGAATACCAGGCCAAGACCGAAATCGGCTGGGGCCACCAGATCCGCAGCTACGTCCTCCAGCCCTACCAGATGGTCAAGGATTTGCGCACCGGCGTTACCTCGCCGTCGCCCGACGATGTCCTCGACGGCGCGCTCGATCCGTTCATGGCCGCCGCATTGAGCCAGAAGGTGACCGGCGAAAAGGTCGAAGTCGAGGACGTCGACTGATGCGCCGGCGGGGGGCCTTGCTGATCGCGGCGGCGGGGCTCGCGCTCGCGCTGCCGGGGTGCGACTGGATTCACGACCCGCAGGCCGACCGGCCCGAAACCGCGCGCGAATTTCCGCGCGCCGACCGCCCCGTCGCCCCCGTCGTCTCGAACCAGTATTCGGACGAGAACAATCGCGACCGGCTCGGCGAGGCGGTCGCGGTGATGGACCGGGCGAACATCGTCGCGGGGATGACCGTCGCCGATATCGGCGCGGGCGAGGGCTATTACACCGTTCGCCTGGGTCAGCGCGTCGGCAGCAAGGGCCGCGTCCTTGCGCAGGATATCGACCGCGGCGCGATCCGCCGACTTGCCGACCGCGTCGCGCGCGAACGGCTCGACAATGTCTCGATCAAGCTGGGCGCGCCCGACGATCCCAAGCTGCCTGCAGCCAGCTTCGATCGCATCTTCATGGTCCACATGTATCACGAGATCGCCGAACCCTATGCCTTTCTCTGGCGGCTGCGGCCCGCTTTGCGCGCCGGCGGCCAGGTCATCGTGATCGACGCCGATCGCCCGACGACGCAGCACGGCACGCCGCCCAAGCTGCTGTTCTGTGAATTCGAGGCGGTCGGCTACAAGCTCGCCGAATTCACCGAACAGCCTGGCCTCGGCAGCTATTACGCCAGCTTCGAGGCCAGCGGCGACCGTCCCGATCCGGGCAAGATCGAGGCGTGCAAATCGTCAAGCTGAGGCGCCGCGCGCACTGCCTCGCCCCACGGACCCCGCTCCGCCTCGGCGACCGCCCAGTCGCGAAATGCCTTGATCTTGGCCTGGTTGCGCTGGTGCTCGCGACAGACGACCCACAGGCTCGAGCCGGAATAGGTCGCGGGGAATAGCTGGACCAGCCGACCTTCACGCACGGCTTCGTCCCAGTAGACCGGGTTGAGCAGCGCAATGCCTTGCCCGGCCAGCGCAGCGCTCCCCTCGACGCTCTGCGAATCGAACCGGATGCCCGGCGCGGGTGGCGGCAGCGCGGTCAGGCCGACCGCCGCGAACCAGGTCGCCCACCAGCGATCCTGAGGGCTGAGCAGGCGTCCCGCGGCGATCTGTTCGGGCGTGTCGAACGGGCCATGGTCGGCGACATAGGCGGGGCTCGCCATCGGCGCGAACAGGCTGCGCATCAGCAACTGCGCGTGCAGGCCGGGCCAGTCGCCCAGCCCGCCGCGCACCGCGACGTCGATATCGTCGCGGGCGAAATCGTTGATCCGGTCCTCGACCGTCAGGCGCACCGCGAGGTCGGGATGCGAAAGCTGGAACCCGCCGATCCGCCCACCGAGCCACAGATTGGCGAAACTGGAAAAGCTGTTGACCGTCAGCTGGCTGGCATCCTCGTCGCGCAGCCGGTCGAACGCATCGCGCAGCGTGGCAAAGGCGGCGCTGGTCTGGACCGACAGGTCGGCCGCTTCCGCGCTGAGCATGACGCGGCCCTTTTCGCGCCGGAACAGCGATACGCCCAGCGCCTGTTCGAGCGTGCGGATCTGATAGCTGACCGCCGCCTGGCTCATCCCCAGCTCTTCGGCTGCGCGCGAGAAATTCTCCAGCCGTGCGGCGGCTTCGAAGACGCGGATGGCGGCGAGCGAGGGGAGCGATGACATCATGTCCACATAAGCCACACTTATATATGATGTCGAGTTTCAAATTGGGCCTGGCGGCTGGTTATGGGCATATTCGGGTCATCGGGCGATCAGGTCCGGTGATAAGGAGGTTTGTGATGCAAGACGAATTCATCAGTCGCCTGTTGGTCGATCGGCAGCAGGATTTTGCCGCCGGTCTCGATCCCCTGTTCACCTCGGTAGGCAGGTCGTTCGCCATGGTCGCTCGGCGCCTGCGTCGCGCCGCCAGCGCGACCGCCGCGGTCGGCGCGGCGCTCGTCTCGGTGCCGCTTGTCCTCCTCGTCATCGGGCTTTGCGAGCGCGGGCCGTTCGGCTGATCGCGCGCGTGGCGCCACGATTGCGTGGCGCGGTACCATCGGCTAAGGCGGGGCACGCCCCGGACACGCCGCGACCGAGTTCGCGGACCTTGTCCGGGGCCTCGTCTTTTATCGGTAAAAAGGTCTCCGCCCATGCCCCGTCGCCGCCAGATTTACGAAGGCAAGGCCAAGATTCTCTATGAAGGCCCCGAGCCGGGCACGCTGATCCAGTATTTCAAGGACGACGCGACTGCGTTCAACGCGCAAAAACGCGGGACGATCTCGGGCAAGGGCGTGCTCAACAACCGCATCTCCGAACACGTCTTCACGCTGCTCGGGCAGATCGGAGTGCCGACGCACTTCATCCGCCGGCTCAACATGCGCGAGCAGCTGATTCGCCAGGTCGAGATCGTCCCGATCGAGGTCGTCGTGCGCAACGTCGCCGCGGGCACGCTGTCGAAACGCCTCGGCATCGAGGAAGGCACGCAGCTGCCCCGGACACTGATCGAATATTGCTACAAGGACGACGCGCTCGGCGACCCGCTGATCGCCGAAGAGCATATCGCGTGCTTCAACTGGGCGAGCCAGGAAGAGATGCACGACATCGCCGACATGGCGATCCGCGTGAACGACTTCATGTGCGGCCTGTTCGCCGGCATCGGCATCCGCCTGGTCGACTTCAAGCTCGAATTCGGGCGGATCTGGGACAACGACTTCTCGCGGATCATTCTCGCCGATGAGATCAGCCCCGACAGCTGCCGGCTTTGGGATATGAAAACAAACGAGAAACTTGACAAGGATCGCTTCCGTCGGGATCTAGGCGGCGAAGCCGAGGCCTATCAGGAAGTCGCTCGCCGACTGGGCCTGCTGCCCGAAGGCGCCGACAACGAAGTCCTCGATCTCGAGACTCACCGCAAAAAGCGAGGAAAATAATCGATGCTGCATAGCCGACTGACCCGGGCCCTCCTGACGACCTCGTTGATGTCATTGGGCCTGGCGCTCTCGGCCTGCGCGACGATGCCAGCGACCTCGGTCGCGCCGGCAACAGTCGACCAGACCGCGCCGCCCGTCGCCGCCGTCACCGGGCAGACCGGCTGGGGATATCCCGTCTACGATATCGCGCCCGATCCCGCGGTGCGCTACGGCACGCTGCCCAACGGCATGAAATACGCGATCCTGCGCAACGCGACGCCGAAGGATTCGGCGTCGGTGCGGATGCGCGTCGATTTCGGTTCGATCGCCGAAAGCGATGACGAACAGGGGCTCGCCCATTTCATCGAGCATATGGCGTTCAACGGGTCGAAGAACGTCCCCGAAGGCGACATGGTCAAGATCCTCGAGCGCAAGGGACTGGCGTTCGGCGCCGACACCAACGCCTCGACCGGCTTCGATGCCACGGTCTATCAGCTCGATCTGCCCAAGACCGACGACGACATGATCGACACCGCGCTGATGCTGATGCGCGAAACCGCGGGCAATCTCGCCATCGCGCCCGATGCAGTGGGACGCGAACGCGGCGTGATCCTGTCCGAAATGCGCACCCGCGACAGCTTCCAGCTGCGCCGGATCAAGGACTATCTCGGCTTTGTCGCGCCACAGGCACCGTTCGCGACGCGCCTGCCGATCGGCACGCAGCAGGTCCTCGAAAACGCCAGCGCGGCCGACATCCGCTCGCTCTACGAACGCTATTATCGCCCCGAAAAGACGACGCTCGTCCTCGTCGGCGATTTCGACCCCGCCGCGATCGAGGCGAAGATCCAGGCGCGCTTTGCCGACTGGCGCGGGGTCGGTCCGGCCGGCGCCGACCTCGACGAGGGCCGCATCGATGTCACGCGCCCCGCCGCCGCCGACACCTTCGTCGATCCCGACGTTCCCTATATCGTCAGCATCGACAGCTTTCAGCCCTATGTCGCGCCCGCCGAAACGATTGCGCAGAACCGCCGCTCGCTGCTCGAACAGCTCGGCAACGCGATCGTCAACCGGCGCTTCGAAAAGATCGCCAACGCGCCCGATAGCCCGATCCTCGGCGCCTCGGCCTCGACCGGCGACCTGTTCAAGGCGGCACGCGACACGTCGATCTCGGTGACCGCCAGGGAAGGCGCATGGAAACAGGGGCTGACGGTCGGCCAGACCGAGCTCAACCGCGCTCTGCAATACGGTTTTACCCAGGCCGAACTCGCCGAGCAGCTGGCCAATTTCCAGCTCGCCTTCGACACCGCCGCCAACCAGGCCGATACGCGCCGTTCGGCCTCGCTCGCCAACGGCATCGTCGGGACGGTCGACGACCAGTCGCTGTTCACCACCCCCGCCGCCAACCGCGAACTGTTCAACACGCTCAAGCCGACGTTCAGCGTCGATGCGGTCAACGCCGCGTTTCGCGCGCGCTGGGCGGGATCGCCCCCGCTCGTCCACGTCTCGGCCAAGGCGCCGATCGCGGGCGGCGATGCGGGCGTGCTAGCCGCGTTTGACGCGGCCAAGGCGATCAAGGTCGAGGCGCCCGCCGCGGCGGTCGAAACCGCCTTTGCCTATGACGATTTCGGCACGCCAGGCGCCGTCGTCGCCGATACGGTGATTGCCGATCTTGGCGTTCGTACGATAACATTCGCCAACAACGTCCGGCTCAACCTCAAGAAGACCGATTTCGAGCAGGGCAAGCTGCGCTATTCGATCCGCATCGGCTCGGGCGAGTTGCAGCTGCCCGCCGACCAGCCGGGCCTCGCGCTGCTGATGAGCTCGATGTTCGCCAATGCCGGCCTCGGCCAGCACAGCTTCGATGATCTTCAGCAGGTCCTCGCCGGACATGACGTTTCGCCGGGCCTCGTCGCGGGCGATGACAGCTTCGGCTCGAGCGGCACGACGACGATGGCCGACCTGCCGCTCCAGCTCAAGGTGACCGCCGCCTATCTGACCGATCCCGGCTATCGCGCCGAGGCGCAGTCGCGCTGGGCCAGTCTCGTCCCGACCTACGAGGCACAGCTCGACGCGACGCCGCAATCGGTCGCGGCGCGCGACGTCGGCCGCATCCTCGCGAGCGGCGATCAGCGCTTCGGCATTCCCGACGAGGCGACGCTGCTGTCGCGCAACCTCGGCGAACTCAAGGCGGCGCTGACACCGATCCTGGCCAGCGCGCCGATCGAGATCGGCATCGTCGGCGATATCGACGGGGCGGCGGTGATCGCCGCGGTCGCGTCGAGCTTCGGCGCGCTGCCGACACGCGACGCCGATTTCGGCGCCTATGACGCGGCGCGCACCGTTCGCTTCCCGGCCGGCACGACGCCGGTCACGCTGACCCACGGCGGCACGCCCGACCAGGGGCTGGCGCTCGCCTACTGGCCGACCGACGACGACAGCGACGCGGTCGAAACGGCCCGGGTCGACATGCTCGCCGAAGTGATGGGGATATTGCTGATCGACGAAGTCCGCGAAAAGCTCGGCGCGACCTATTCGCCCAATGCGTCGTCGGACATGTCGCGGATCTACAAGGATTACGGCACCTTCGGCACCTCGGTCGTCGTCGCTCCGTCGCAGACCGACGAGGTGTTTGCCGCGATCGACACGATCGCCGGGGAATTGCGCGATGCGCCGGTCAGCGCCGACATGCTCGCCCGCGCCCGCACGCCGCTGCTCGAACGGATCGTCAAGAACCGGCGTGAAAACGGCTGGTGGCTTGGCGTGACGGCACGCGCGCAGAGCGAGGCGGCGCGGCTCGACCGCTACCGCACGCTCGAAGCGCGGGTGAAGGCAATCACGCCCGCCGACCTGCAGGCGGCGGCGCGCAAATATCTGGTGCCGGGCAAGGAGCTCAAGATCCGCATCGTGCCGGAGGCCAAGGCGCCAGCGGCGGCGAAGTAATCGAAGGGCTGGTGGCGGCGGCGGTGGCCGTCAGGCGTTGACGCGATAGCCGCAGATGATGCCGAACAGGAAGGCAGCGAACAGCGCGAGCTGGATCTGGCCATCGGGGTCGGACCACATGAACAGCTGGTGGCCCCAGCCGAACAGGGCGATGAACATCGCGAGCGCCAGCATTCCCATCGTACGTCCCCTCTCGCAGGCCGACCGAAGACCGGCGGTCCTTTAGAGCGTCACGGGACTAGCCGAATAAGGTAAATAACTGCTTAGCCGCGTTGCGCCCGACTTGGGTCTTGCGGCCCTGCGACGCACACGGCATAGCGGCGGCGTTTTCCAAGCCAGCCACGAAGGGCAGGGTGCGCGATGAAGATCAACGTCTATGTTACGCTCAAACCGGGCGTTCTCGACCCGCAGGGCAAGGCGATCCACCATGCGCTGGCCAGCCTCGGCTTTGCCGGCATCGACGATGTCCGCGCCGGGCGCTTCATCGAACTCGAGGTCGCCAACGACACGTCGGACGACGATCTCGACGCGATGTGCCGCAAGCTGCTCGCCAACACCGTCATCGAAAACTACCGCATCGAACGCGGCTGAACCGGGACACGCTGTCATGAAATCCGCCGTCATCGTCTTCCCCGGATCGAACTGCGACCGCGACATGGCCGTCGCCATCCGCGATATCTCGGGCAGCGCGCCGGCGATGGTCTGGCACGGTGAGAGCGCATTGCCCGACGGGCTCGATTTCATCGCGATCCCCGGCGGATTTTCCTACGGCGATTACCTCCGCTCGGGTGCGATGGCGGCCCGCTCGCCGGTGATGCGTGCCGTGGTCGATGCCGCCGCGCGCGGCGTCGCCGTGCTCGGCGTGTGCAACGGCTTCCAGGTGCTGACCGAGACAGGTCTGCTGCCCGGCGCGCTGATGCGCAATGCCGGGCTCAACTTCGTCTGCCGCGACGTCGCGCTGAGCGTCGAGAATACGCAGTCGGTCTTCACGTCAAATTACCGCGCGGGCGAACAGATCGTTCTTCCCGTCGCGCATCACGACGGCAATTATTTCGCCGACGATGCAACGCTCGACCGGCTCGAGGGCGAGGGCCGCGTTGCCTTGCGCTATGCCGGTGGCGACGCGAACGGCCGCGTCAACGGCTCGGCGCGCGATATCGCCGGGCTGCTCAACGACGCCGGCAACGTCCTCGGCCTGATGCCGCATCCCGAACGCGCGATCGAGGCAGCGCACGGCGGCAGCGATGGCCGCCGCCTGTTCGAAGGCGTCTTCGCCGGCCTGTCGGTCGCGGCCTGACGCGGGTGCGCCCGCCCCGCATTCTTGCATCGCTAGGCATCACGCGCTTCGCGCGCTAGAACGCCGACCGCCGGACCCCCGGTGCGCGCCCGTAGCTCAGCTGGATAGAGCACGAGACTTCTAATCTTGAGGCCGCTGGTTCGAATCCAGCCGGGCGCACCAACCTGCCATTGAAGTGCGATGATGCAGGCTCGGCTTGCAGGACTGGCCTCGCCGCCATCTCGACACGAAGCGGCGCGAATAGCAACGCGGGCGAGCAGCTAGCGCAAGCGGCCGATTACTGGTCGAGCGAATGTTGAGCGCATGCGCGATTCTGCGCATGCACTCAACATCCGGATATGCTTGTGTGCTTGGTCAGGATGCCGCGTAAAAAGGTGATTCAGGACCTGTACCGCCGCCCCCGCGCGTGCGGTGGACCGGGATCGTCGAGCGGACCCGCGGCGCGGACCAGGCCTTGCGATTGCTCGTTCCGTTTTTGGTGGATATGGCTGACAGTTTTTTTGTCATTGTTTTTCTCGTCCTCTTCGACGGTTCGTCGTTACGACTTGAGCCGCTTCGACTGAAAGCGGCACGGGAGGGCAAGCGGGATTCCATACAAGCCCAAAGATCGTGAGGTTTCCGTGCCTCTCGACGCTGTCGGACCCGTCACATTCCTTCATCAAATCGCGTGTGAGCGGACCCGATCTACTGGGCGCAATGCCTTGCAGGTTGGAAAGGCGATTTACCGCACGCGCGCTCCTGCGCGCTCGCTCTGCCACGATATGACTGATAACGGGCTTGCCCAGCCATCCTGTCCGGGCGGATGGGCTCAGGGCGTGTCGGCGCTTAGAGTCCGGATGACGTGCTGATCAGGAAACCGAGTAGAAGGGACCGTTTTCAGCTCGGCTAGCAAAGCCGCCTCGCGTACGGCTAACCGGAAGGACCGAGCGGAGCTGCGGCGCAGACCAGGCCTTGCGATTGTTCGTCCCGGTTTTTGCGGATTTGGCTGACAGATGTTTTGTCATGGTTTTCTTGTTCTTTCCAACGGGACGACGTTACGACCATATCCTCATCGACAGTAATCGGCACGGTATAGCAAGAGGTTTTCCGCACAAGCACAAATGACCACGAGAATTCCGGGTCGCTAACGCTTTCAATTGCCTCGCTAATAGCTCTCGAAACATGATGACATCGGCCTCATCCCGTCGCGCGCAGTCATCGCGGACACGCGCGCGCGATCTGTTGGCCCGATAGCTTGCCGTGAAAAAAAGTGCGGCGGTCTGCGGGGGACGGGCGTTTGATCGCAAGATCGACCTGATTGCGCACATCGCCGGGCGAAGGCGCAATGCCGATCGCAATGCCCCCGGTTGACGGGGCTGGATGCAGTCCGCACAATCCGACCGACCATCCGGCCACGCCCGTCTCCCCGCGAAAGGTATTGCCCTTGCTGCAACGCGCCAACCTGCAGGTCGCGCCCCTGCTCGCCGACTTCATCGAAACCCGCGCCTTGCCCGGCACCGGGATCGACGCAGAGGCCTTCTGGCGCGGCGTCGGCGCGATTTTCGATGCGTTCGCGCCGCGCAACCGCGCGCTGCTCGCGACGCGCGACCGGTTGCAGGCCCAGCTCGATGCCTGGCACCGCGACCATGCCGGGCAGGCGATCGACCAGGCCGAGTATCAGGGCTTGCTGCGTGAGATCGGCTATCTCGTCGCCGAACCCGCCGACGTCGCGATCGACCCCGAGAATATCGATGCGGAAATCGCGACCATCGCCGGGCCGCAGCTCGTCGTCCCGATGCTCAACGCGCGCTTCCTGCTCAACGCCGCCAACGCGCGCTGGGGCAGCCTCTACGACGCGCTCTACGGCAGCGACGCGATTCCCGGCGCCGCCGAAGGGCCCGGCTTTGACGCCGCGCGCGGGGCGCAGGTCGTCGCCTGGGGCCGCGCCTTTCTTGATGAAGCCGTGCCGCTGGCCAGGGGATCATGGACCGATTGGGACGGCAGCACGCCCGCGCTCGCCGATCCTGCGCAACGCGTCGGGCGGCGCGGCGACAGCCTGCTGTTGCGCCACAACGGCCTGCATATCGAGATCGTCATCGACCGCGATCACCCGATCGGCGCGACCGATGCCGCGGGCGTCGCCGACATCGTCCTCGAAGCCGCGCTGACGACGATCTGTGATCTCGAGGATTCGGTCGCCGCGGTCGATGCCGAAGACAAGGTCGCGGGCTATGCCAACTGGCTCGGCCTGATCGATGGCGACCTCACCGCCAGCTTCGCCAAGAACGGCAGGACGGTCGATCGTCGCCTTGCACCCGACCGCGATTATGTCGACGCGTCGGGCAACGCCTTTTCGCTGCCCGGCCGCGCGCTGCTGCTCGTGCGCAATGTCGGCCATCTGATGACGACGCCTGCGGTCCGCCTCGCCGATGGCGGCGAAGCGCCCGAGGGTATTCTCGATGCGATCGTCACCGGCCTCATTGGCCTGCGCGACCTCAATGGGCTCGGCCGGTTTACCAACAGCCGCGCCGGCTCGATCTACATCGTCAAGCCGAAGATGCACGGGCCCGACGAGTGCGCCTTCAGCAACGACCTGTTCAACGCGGTCGAGGACCTGCTTGGCCTCGCGCGGCACAGCATCAAGATCGGCGTTATGGATGAGGAGCGCCGCACCTCGGCCAACCTTGCCGCGTGCATCGCCGCGGTTCGCCACCGCATCTTCTTCGTCAACACGGGTTTTCTCGACCGCACCGGCGACGAGATCCATACGTCGATGGAAGCCGGTCCGATGCTGCGCAAGGGCGACATGAAGCTCGCGCCGTGGATCTCGGCCTATGAGGATCGCAACGTCCAGATCGCACTCGCGGCGGGCTTTTCGGGGCGCGCGCAGATCGGCAAGGGGATGTGGGCGGCGCCCGATCGCATGGCCGAAATGCTCGCCACCAAGATCGGCCACCCGCAAGCCGGGGCCAATACTGCCTGGGTGCCGAGCCCGACCGCCGCTACGCTCCATGCGACGCATTACCACCGGCTCGACGTCTTCGCGCGACAGGCGGAGCGCGCCGCCGAGCCGGTCGCCTCGCTCGACGACCTGCTCACCATCCCCGTCGCGCGCGGGGTCAACTGGTCCGATGACGAGATCCGCGCCGAGCTCAACAACAACACGCAAAGCCTGCTCGGCTATGTCGTGCGCTGGATCCAGCAGGGGATCGGCTGTTCGACCGTCCCCGACATCGCCGATGTCGGGCTGATGGAGGACCGCGCGACGCTGCGTATCTCGTCGCAGCACATCGCCAACTGGCTGCACCACGGGATCATCACCCCCGACGATGTCGACGGCGCGATGTTGCGCATGGCGGCGCGCGTCGATGCGCAGAATGCGGGGGATGATAAGTATCGCCCGATGGCCGGACGCGGCATGGGCAGTACCGCTTTTGCCGCCGCACGCGCGCTGATCTTCGACGGCGCCGCGCAACCCAATGGCTATACCGAACCGCTCCTCCACGCCTACCGGCTAAAGGCGAAGGCGCAGGATTAGCCTTTCGGTTTGATGAGCCCGCGCGCGATCATGTCGTTGGCGCGTGCCGCGATGTCGCCGGGGTCGGCCTCGTCGGTCCAGACCGCGTAGCGCAGACCCAGGAAGACGTTCATCCCCATCAGCGCCCAGGCGTGCAGCTCGTCGACATCGTCGCGCAGCTCGCCCGCCTCGGCGCCTTCCTTCAGCCGCGCGAGGATGCGTGTCGCGGTATTCTCGTAATGCGCACGATAGCTTTCGGGATCGACGAACTCGGACTCGTCGACGATGCGATAGACTTCCTTGTGGATCCGCGCGAAGTCGAGGAACGACGCGAGCGCCGCCTCTTCGCGCGCCAGCGCCCCGGTGACATCCTTCAATGCCGCACCGGCATGGCGCCCGACCTGGCCGCTCATGTCCTGGACCAGCGCGCGGAAGATCGCGTCCTTCGAATCGAAATAGGTATAGAAACTGCCGAGCGCGGTCCCGGCGCGCCGCGTAATCTCGGCGATCGAGCTCTCGTAGAACCCGCGCGTCCCGAATTCGATCGCTGCGGCATCGAGCAATTTGCGCAGCGTCTTGCGCCCGCGTTCGGTCCGCGGCGCCTTGTCGGACGGTGCACCCGCAGCGGTTGCGCGACCCGATTCGGGAGGCGTCGCGCGCCGCTTCGCCGGCGCGGCGGCCTTCCCCTTTTGCGCGGGATTGCTGCGATCGGTGCCCATGTTCAGCGTCCCCTTGCCAACCCCCGTGTTGCTCTATGGCCACGGTGTAATTGCAAACGCAATAGAACAAGTTGAAAGCTGGTTCAACTTTCAGTATGCGGTCGATCAAGAGCGAGTGTCAGACTCGCCGAATCATTCCAGGGAGGATCCGCATGACCCGCTTTCGTACACAGTTTTTCGCTGCCCTAATCGGCTCGACCGCCTTTGCCGCGCTCGCCGCCAGCCCCGCCATGGCACAGGACATGTCCGACGACGCGGTCGCGACCGCCGATGCCGACGCGCCGATCGCCGACCAGGTCGCAGCCGAAGGTGACGAAATCGTCGTTACCGCGCGCCGTCGCGAGGAAAGCCTGATCGACGTGCCGATCTCGATGTCGGTCGTCACCGGCGACAGCCTGATCCGCACCGGCGCGGTCGATATTACCGCATTGCAGGACAAGACCCCGAACCTGACGCTGCAGATCGCGCGCGGGTCGAACTCGACGCTGATCGGCTTCAGCCGCGGCGTCGGCCAGCAGGATCCGCTGTGGGGCTTCGAACCGGGCGTCGCACTCTATCTCGACGACGTTTACGTCGCGCGTCCGCAGGGCGCCGTGCTCGACATTTTCGACGTCGACCGGATCGAAGTGCTGCGCGGCCCGCAGGGCACGCTCTATGGCCGCAACACGATCGGCGGCGCGGTCAAGTACGTCACGCGTCGGCTCGGCTCGGACTATCACGCCAGTGCGCGCGTATCCTACGGTTCGTACAACCAGCTCGACCTGATCGGCCAGGTGACGGTGCCGGTCGGCGACTCGCTGTCGATCGGCGCCGCGGTCGCGCGCTACAAGCGCGACGGTTACGGCAAGAACCTCAACACCGGTGCCGAACAGTATGACAAGGACGTGCTCGCTGCGCGCGTCTCGGCCGAATTCACTCCGTCGGACGCGGTCTTCGTCCGCATCGCTGCCGACCGCACGCTCGACAAGTCGAACCCGCGTCACGGCACGCGCCTCGCGGGCAACGGTGGCCTCCCATCCTACGAACCGACCGCCAGCGTCTATGACACGCGCGCCGGCATCGGCGACACCAACCGCGTCCTTGCCCAGGGCATTTCGGGCACCGGCGAGTTCGATCTCGGCGGCCCGCTGACGCTCAAGACGATCACCGCCTATCGCGACGGCCACACCGACACGCTGATCGATTTCGACAACACGCCGGCGCCGACGCTCGATATTCCGGCCGAATATGACGACCGTCAGTTCACCCAGGAAATCCAGCTGCTCTATCAGGGCGACCGGATGCAGGGCGTGTTCGGCCTCTATTATCTCGATGCCCGCGCCAGCGGTGCGTTCGATACCGTCGTCGGCCTGCTCAACCTGACGATCCTGACGTCGGGCACGGTCAAGACCAAGAGCTACGCCGCGTTTGGCGATTTCAGCTTCGACGTCACCGATCAGCTCAAGCTGTCGGCCGGCCTGCGCTATACCAAGGATGACAAGACAGGCACCGTCTATCGGCAGAACTTCACCGGCCTGCGCAGCCCGTATTTCGGCAACGCCACTGCGGTTCCCGGACTGCTGCGGACCGATTACACCAACAGCCGCAGCTTCGATAAGCTGACCCCGCGCGTCAGCCTCAGCTACGAGCCACGCACCGATCTCAATTTCTACGCCAGCTATGGCCAGGGCTTCAAATCGGGTGGCTTCGACATGCGCGGCGATGCCATCCTGACCCCGACCACGGTCAACGGTTATGAGCCCGAAACGATCGATTCGTGGGAGCTCGGCATGAAGGGTGCGTTCCTCGATCGCACGCTGTTCATCAACACCGCCGGCTTCTTTTCGAAGTACAAGGATCAGCAGGTGACGATCCAGTCGCCCGCGCAGGGCGGCGGCATTGCCAGCTTCGTCGACAATGCCGGCAAGGCCGACATCTACGGCTTCGAGCTCGAAACGCGGATGGTGCCTTCGCGCCATTTCCAGGCCAGCCTCGTGCTCGGCTACACGCATGCCGACTACAAGGAGTTCTTCACCTATGTCGGCGGCGGCACGACCCCGGTCGACGTTTCGAACGCGCGCGTCTTCCAGAACACGCCCAAGTTCACCGGCAACATTTCGGCGACCTGGTCGGAGGATGTCGCTGGCGGCACGCTTTCGTTCACCCCCGCGGTCTCGTTGCGCAGCGATTACAACCTGTTCGAAATCCCGACCCCGGCGCTTGACCAGGACGGCTATTACCTCGTCCAGGCATCGCTCAACTGGACCTCGGGCGACGGTCGCTACCGTCTCGGCGTCACCGGGCGCAACCTGACCGACGAACGCTATCGTGTCGGCGGCTACAACTTCCCCGGCGCGCTCTACGGCAACTCGATCATCGGCTATTACGGCCCGCCGCGCACCGTCACGGCAACGGTCGAAGTGCGCTACTGACGCCAGCGCGTCGGATCGTGGCTAGCGCGGCGCCTGGCGCCGCGCTAGCGCGCACCGCATGACCACTCCCGCATCCAGCTCGCCGATCGGCTCCGCCGTACACGGCCGCCGCCTCGTCCTGGCGATGCTGCTCGTCGTCTACACCTTCAACTTCCTCGACCGGCAGATCCTCTCGATCCTTGCCGGCCCGATCCAGGCCGATCTCGGCTTTAGCGATACGCAGATGGGCTTGCTTGGCGGCTCGGCCTTCGCCTTGCTCTACGCGATATTGGGAATACCCTTCGCACTCGTCGCCGACCGCACCAGCCGCAGCTGGACGATCGCCATCAGCCTCGGCGTGTGGAGCGGCTTTACCGCCCTGTGCGGCTTCGTCACCGGATTCTGGCAGATGTTCCTCGCGCGCGTCGGCGTCGGCGTCGGCGAAGCGGGCGGCGTCGCCCCCAGCTATGCCCTGATCGCCGACTATTTCCCGCCGCAGAGCCGCGCCCGCGCGCTCGCGGTCTATTCGCTCGGCATTCCGCTGGGATCGGCTGCGGGCGTCCTGTTCGGCGCGCGCATCGCCGCCGCGTTCGACTGGCGCACCGCGTTCATCGGCCTCGGCCTCGCCGGCCTGATCGTCGCGATCCCGTTCAAGTTCCTCGTCAAGGACCGCGCGCGCCAGTCCCCCCTCCCGCTTGCGGGAGGGGCCGGGGGTGGGCAGAAGCTGGAAGCAGCGCCTAGTCAGCCCACCCCTAACCCCTCCCGCAGGCGGGAGGGGGACATCATCTCGGTATTCGCCACCCTCGCGCGCAAGAAGAGCTTCTGGCTGCTCAGCCTCGGCGCGGGGTCGAGCTCGCTGTGCGGCTATGGCCTCGCCTTCTGGCTGCCCAGCCTGATGCAGCGCAGCTTCGGGCTCGATCTCGTCGCGACCGGACAGTTCATCGGCGGCATCCTGCTCATCGGCGGCGTCGCGGGCGTGCTGGCCGGCGGCTGGCTCGGTGACAGGCTCGGCGGCGGCGACCGCGCGATGTACGCGCGCGTCCCCGCGATCGCCTTTGTTATCGCGGTACCGCTGTTCGCCGCCGCCTTCCTGTCGAGCAGCCCCGCCACCGCCTTCGCCTTCGCCGTCGTGCCACAGGCGCTCGCCTATATCTGGCTCGCCCCCGTCATCACCGCGATCCAGCACCTCGTCCCCGCGGAACAGCGCGCGACCGCCTCGGCGAGCTTCCTGTTCATCAACAACGCGATCGGCCTCGGCCTCGGCACGCTCGTCCTCGGCGCGTTGAGCGACGCAATGACCGCAAGCTACGGCGCAGAGGCGCTCCGCTACGCCATGCTCGCCGCGCTGGGCTTCTACCTCATCGCCGCGCTCCTCATGGCGCTAGGCGCCACAGCCCTGCGCAAGGACTGGGTCGAGGGCTAGGCGAGGGGGGCAAACCCCCTGTCGAGCCGTGGATCAGCCCGCTCAGCGAGCATCTCGACAATATGCGCCGCGTGATCTGGAGAGAGCTCGCCGATCCGCCGCGCCCGCCGATCGACCACAGCCGCCGCGTCGCGCCGCACGCGGCGGTCTGGGGCGGCCCCAACGTCCAGGACCGCCACCGCGCCCGCGCAGAGGCCGAAGCCCGCATGGCCCGCGACCAGCGCCTGTGGGAAGCCGCCGGAACCGAGGACAGCTGGGCCGCGTGGGTGCAGGGGGAGGGGGAGGAATGATGGAACACGAGCGTTGGCACGCAAGTCCGGTCGGCGACTAGCCGACCGCAAGGCCGAACGGCCGCCCGAGCTTATGCGAGGCAGCTAAGGCGGGCGGATGCCCGCCGCCCGGCGCTTGAGGCCAAAACAAAAGACTCCCTAGCGCTTGAAACAATTCTCGCGATGCCACGCAAGAAACGCCGGGTGCGGCCGCTCAGCTTCGCGCGCGGGCGCCATCGCCTTGCCGGTGCGATTGCTGATCGCTTCGACGCTGGGCCGATCATTGACCTGCCGCGAGATCATGATGTCGAGATTATCCGACAGCCCAATCAACCCGCGATCGAACATCCAGTGCGCGGTGCCTGACAGCGCTAGCCCGTCGCGGATACTGTCGGGCCCGCCATGCTCGACCAGCCTGACATGCGCTGCCTGCGCTGCAAGCTGCCCCCACGCAGCTAATATGAATGGGAAAACGCGGCCCGGCTACAACGCAGGCTACCCCATAAATACTCAGATCACTTAACTTACTGAACTAACAAGCAAATTCGGCTCCCGTCATTCTACCGCTTCCATCAAGTCTGTACCATCTGATCCGCGTGGGTTATTTTCGATATCAAATATCAACTAAATTACGCCTTTACGTGGGTTCATATAATATAAGACACATTAGTTTTGAAGAGTCGCTTGACATTTCGCGTACCTAAACTACTTAAGACGAATCATAATGGAGTTCACCATGTCAGAAGACCGCGAATTTGAAGTTAGTTTAAGCGGCCCAGGCATCAGCGTAGAGCGCAGCCTGAGTGAAGAAGACGCGTTTCGGGTGCTTGCCGCGATAATGGGGAAGCAAGCTGGATCGATCGCAGCCGGGCAAGACCCCCAAACATCAGTCGAACAACAATCACGCAGGCCTATTTCGTTGCGAGAGTTTATGTCGGGGATAGGCCCTTCTACTCATGTCGAAAGAATAGCCACGATTGGTACTTATTTGCATGATTACAAAGGGGTGTCTGCCTTCACCAAATCAGACATTGAGGAAGGATACCGAAGTGCCCGAGAGCAAATGCCTGGAAATCTTAGCCGAGATATTAGCAAGGCTGTGGCTGCAGGCTGGCTTGATGATGCCGGCGAAAAAAGTAAGTTTCATGTAACGAACAGCGGCGCAACGGCGGTAGAGACCAACTTTAAAAGTTAGTTTGGAAAATTTGGAGAAAAATAATGTCGCTGAAGGATCTCATAGCTGACGCATCGAAACTGGATGAAGGCGCTATTGAAAGTGTGATTGCTCCATTTGTCAAATACGATCCTAGTGCAGAGCGAATTATATTCACTCCCAGCGGCGTCGCTTTGTCTCATGAGAATAAGGTTCTGGTTTATCTTACGGCAGTCGCAGGCTGGCCTTTCGTAAGCGATACACCTCCCGAACACCCAACCAAACCTGCTGACCTTGGGTCGGCCCTAGGTATCCCCGGTGGCTCACTTCGGCCAGTTCTCAAGAAATTGAAAGATTTGCATCTACTAGCAAACGATGCAGGTCATTATTCAATTCAGTCGGCGAATCTGACACATATTGAAGCTTATGTGAAAGGTGAGTCAAAGCCATCTAAACGTAGACCTCCCGCCAAGCACACTTCGCGTTCGAATGCGAATTCAGATAAAACTAAGGTAAGATCGAAAAAGCAAAGAGGCGGGGGTTCAGCGTCCGATGCATTTGAGGACCTCGTTGGTCATGGTTTCTTCAAAAGCCCTAGGACACTTGCGAATCTAAAAAATAAGCTGGAAGACCGTGGGCTTATCTTCCCTCAAAGTGCTCTATCTGGACTCGTACTGAAAGCTGTGAGACAGAACGTGCTCAAGCGAGAAAAAATTGAATCAGACGGACGCAAAGTCTGGGCTTATTCAGATCATGAATGACGCAACAATTATTGCCGAAACCCGATCAGATTTGATTGCTCATTTTCCCGAGAATGTTGTCGACGATATTCTTCAGACCTATATAAACCTTCTTCAAAAGTTCCGACAAGGAAAACTGGATGACGGGTTGATGCAGGCGGGCAGATTCGTTGAGCATCTTTTGCGAGCTATCGACTTTAAGATAACCGGAAATTTGCCCAAAGAGATAAAATCGGTTGCAGCAAAAATACGCGAAGTCGAAAATGCAACAGCTCTACCGGAAAGCCTACGTCTTCTTATTCCGAAAGCTCTCTACGGGATGGCGTATAACATTCGCAGCAAACGAGATGCTGTACATGTAAAAGAAATTGATGCTCGGCCAATCGATCTGGCCATGTGTGTTGCTGCAGCAAGCTGGACTGTCGCGGAACTAATCCGTGAATTTCATATCAGTGATGCGCGCGATGTAGAGAGTCGGATGGCTGCGCTCAGCAGAACGAAAATTCCACTTATTGAGTCGATCAATGGAGAGGTTTTCGTGTCCCGTAAGGTCAAGCCAAAAACCGAAATCCTACTTTTGCTCGCTCATAACGTTACAGCCGGACTTTCTCGTCGTGAACTGGGTGTTGCTGCTAAGTGCAGTCCAAGTTCTGTTACAACCTCTCTCCAAGCATTGATGGGCGAGCGTTTTGTGCATCAGTCCATAGATGCGCGGTATCACATTACGTCAGAAGGCGAATCACACTTGTCAAAGATTCTCATCGTTTAATCTCTACTCCTCCCCCATCCGCAACGCAGCGATAAACGCCTCCTGCGGGATGCTCACGCTCCCATACTCGCGCATCCGCGCCTTCCCCTTTTTCTGCTTGTCGAGCAGCTTCTTCTTGCGCGAGATATCGCCGCCATAGCATTTCGCGGTGACGTCCTTGCGCATCGCGGCGATCGTTTCGCGCGCGATCACCTTGCCGCCGATCGCGGCCTGGATCGGGACCTTGAACAGGTGGCGCGGGATGAGGTCCTTCAGCCGCTCGCACATGTGCCGCCCGCGCGCCTCGGCGACGCCGCGGTGGACGATCATGCTCAGCGCGTCGACCGGCTCTGCATTGACCAGGATGTTCATCTTGACGAGGTCGCCCTCGCGCAGCCCGATCTGCTCGTAATCGAAGCTGGCATAGCCGCGGCTGATGCTCTTCAACCGGTCGTAGAAATCGAACACCACCTCGTTGAGCGGTAACTCGTACGTCACCTGCGCGCGCCCGCCGACATAGGTCAGGTCCTTCTGCACCCCGCGCCGGTCCTGGCACAGCTTCAGGATACTGCCGAGATATTCGTCGGGGGTATAGATCACCGCCTTGATCCACGGCTCCTCGATGCTCGCGATGCGGCTCGGGTCGGGATAGTCGGCGGGGTTGTGCAGCATGATCTCGCGCGCGTCGTCGGTGCGCGATTTGTTGAGCTGGATGCGATAGACGACCGACGGCGCGGTCGTGATCAGGTCGAGATCATATTCGCGCGTCAGCCGCTCCTGGATGATCTCGAGGTGGAGCAGGCCCAGGAACCCGCAGCGAAAGCCGAAGCCCAGCGCCGCGCTCGTCTCCATCTCGAAACTGAAGCTCGCATCATTGAGCCGCAGCCGCGAAATGCTCTCGCGCAGTTTTTCAAAGTCCGCCGCATCGACCGGGAACATGCCGCAGAACACGACCGGCTGGACCTGCTTGAAGCCCGGCAGCGCCTTGGCGGCGGGGCGAACGACGGTGGTGATCGTGTCGCCGACCGCGGTCTGCGCGACCTCCTTGATCTGTGCGGTGATGAAACCGATCTCGCCGGGGCCGAGCTCGGGCAGCTGCTCGATCTTGGGCCGGAAGCAGCCGACGCGGTCGATCAAATGCTCGGTCCCCGCCTGCATGAATTTGACGCGCAGGCCTTTTTTCAGGACCCCGTCGATCACGCGGACGAGGATCACGACGCCGAGATACGGGTCGTACCAGCTGTCGACCAGCATCGCCTTCAGCGGCGCGTCGCGGTCGCCCTTGGGCGGCGGGATCTTGGCGACGATCGCTTCCAGCGTTTCGGCGATGCCGATTCCCGACTTGGCGCTGGTCAGCACCGCCTCGGACGCATCGATGCCGATGATGTCCTCGATCTCGGTCCGCACGCGCTCGGGGTCGGCGGCGGGCAGGTCGATCTTGTTGATCACCGGGACGATCTCGTGGTCGTGCTCGATCGACTGGTAGACATTGGCGAGCGTCTGCGCCTCGACCCCCTGCGCCGCGTCGACGACCAGCAGCGCGCCCTCGCACGCGGCCAGGCTGCGGCTGACCTCATAGGCGAAATCGACATGGCCCGGCGTGTCCATCAGGTTGAGCTCGTACGTCTCGCCGTTGTTCGCGACATAATTGAGGCGCACCGTCTGCGCCTTGATCGTGATCCCGCGCTCCTGCTCGATCTCCATGTTGTCGAGCACCTGGCTCGTCATCTCGCGCTCGGTCAGCCCGCCGGTCTGCTGGATCAGCCGGTCTGCGAGCGTGCTCTTCCCATGGTCGATATGCGCGATGATGGAAAAATTGCGGATGTGGCTAAGGTCGGTCATTGGACGATCTGGGTACTTTTCTGGCCGCTCACCCTGAGCCTGTCGAAGGGGCGGCGCGCGCCTGGGCTTCGACAGGCTCAGCCTGAGCGGGTTGAGGTCAGTGCGCGCTTAGCAGGGGTGGCGGGGACGCACTAGTGCCTAGGCCGCGTCCACAGCTTCGATCGGTCGCGCATCCCGTCGCGGGCGAGCGCGCGCGGCGTCGCCGCCTCGTACCCCGCGCGCGCGACCCAGCCGATCTTGGCGAGCTTGCTCGTCGTCACGCGATGGTCCCAGGCATGGTCGCCGCGCTTGCGCACCGCACGCGCGATGTCGCCGTAAATCCCCGTCGCCGCGAGCACCGCCCAGCGCGCCCGAAAGGGCAGGCGTGCCGCGCCGATGCGCGCGCTGGCGGCGTACTCCTCGGCATATTCGGCGAGCCACCCGGCCATCACCGACAGGCGGTCGCGATATTGCGGTTTCATGTGCTCGCCCGGCGGAATGTCCATTTCGACGAGCCATTCGAGCGGCAGATAGCAGCGGTCGGCGGCGGCATCTTCCTCGATATCGCGCGCGATGTTGGCGAGCTGGAAGGCGATGCCGAGGTCGCTCGCCCGGTCGAGCGTGTCGGTATCGTCGGGGCGCACGCCCATGATGATCGCCATCATGCAGCCGATCGCGCCGGCGACGTGGTAGCAGTATTTGAGCAAATCGGCCTCGCTGCGCGGGCGCCAGTCCTGCGCATCGAGTGCAAACCCTTCGATGACGTCGTCGGCATAGGCGCGCGGGATGCGGCAGTTGGCGGCGACCGCGGCGATCGCGCGGAACGGCAGCGCATCGACGCGCTGCCCGGCAAAGGCGCGGTGCGTCTGCCCGCGGATCTCGGCGACGCGGTCCTTGGGGTCGGGCACGTGGCTCATCGCGCCGCCCATGTCCTGCCCGTCGACCAGGTCGTCGCACGCCCGCGCCCAGGCATAGAGCAAATGCGCGTGGCTGCGCATCGGGTCGGAGAACAGCTGGCTCGCCAGCGCGAACGATTTCGACCCCTTGGCGATGACCTCGCGCACTTCGGAAAACAATACGGGGTCGGTGTCGGGACTCATGAGTCCTTCTCCGCCTTACGGCGGAGGCGGCACCGGCCCGCTCCCCCTCCCGGCCACCCAACGGAATTGTACGCTATGGGTGGCCGGGAGGGGGAGCGGGCTGGTGCCGCGCATAGGGCTTGGCTTTGCCAAGCCCGGCTCAATGCAAAGGTCGCGCTCACAACTGGTCGGCCGTCATCCGGAAGATCGTCTGGTGCGGCGTATAGTCGCCCATCTTCGCCAGCAGCGCGTCGATCTCGTCGGCGACGACCATGATCTCGGCGTGCTGCGGCCGGATGAAGCCCGTTGATATCATCGTATCGCGAAACGCGACGAGTCCGTCGTAGAAGCCTGCGACGTTGAGCAGGCCGACGGGCTTTTCGTGATAGCCCAGCTGCGCCCAGCTGATCGCCTCCCACAGTTCGTCCATCGTCCCGACGCCGCCGGGCAGGGTGACGAAGCCGTCGGAAAGATCGGTGAACATGCGCTTGCGCTCGTGCATGTCCTTGACGGTGTGGAGCTCGGTGCAACCGCAATGCGCGACCTCGGCATGGACCAAAGCCTCGGGGATCACGCCGATCACCTCGCCGCCGGCTTCCAATGCCGCATCGGCGACCGCACCCATCAGGCCGAGCCGCCCGCCGCCATAGACGACGCCGATGCCACGCTCGGCCAGCACCCGCCCGACCGCGCGCGCGTTTTCGATATAGGCGGTGTCCTCGGGCGAGGCCGACCCGCAATAGACCGCGAGGCGTTTCATCGTCGTCACTTCAAATCCTCCAGCATCAATCGCGCGGTTGCCTTGGCGCTGCCGACGACGCCGGGAATGCCGGCGCCCGGATGCGTGCCCGCGCCGACGAAGTAAAGGTTGCGAAGCACATCGTCGCGATTGTGGACCCGGAAATAGGCGCTCTGCGTCAGCGTCGGCTCGAGGCTGAACGCGCTGCCGAGATGTGCATTGAGATCGACCGAGAAATCCTTCGGGCTGTAGCTGAACTTGGTGACGATCCGATCGTGCAGGTCGGGGATCAGCCGCGCCGCGATCTCGTCGAGGATGCGTTTCTCGAGTTTCGGTCCTTCGACCTCCCAGTCGATATCGAGCTGGCCGAGATGCGCGACCGGCGCGAGCGCGTAAAATGTCGAATGTCCCGGCGGCGCCATGCTCGGGTCGGTCACCGTCGGATGGTGGAGGTAGAGCGAGAAGTCGTCGGGCAATATGCCCTTGCGATAGATGTCGTTGAGCAGGCCTTCGTAGCGCGGCCCGAACAGGATCATGTGGTGCGGGATCTCGGGAAATTCCCCCTTCACGCCGAAATGGACGACGAACAGCGACGGCGAATAGGATTTGCGCATCAAGGCCTTGGCCGCCTTCTTGCCGCGCGCCGACTTGCCCAGCAGGTCACGATAGCTGTGAACGATATCGCCGTTCGACACGACCGCATCGACGTCGATCCGCCAGCGGCTCTTGCACAATACCCCGGTTGCTCGCGCGCCGTCGGTCTCGATTTCCCAGACCGGATCGCCGACCCGCATGCGGCCGCCGATCCGCTCGAACTGCGTCACCATTGCGGCGATCAGCCGGTTGGTCCCGCCGCGCGCAAACCACACGCCGCCGTCCTTTTCGAGCTTGTGGATCAGTGCATAGATCGCGCTCGTCGTCATCGGGTTGCCGCCGACGAGCAGCGTGTGAAAGCTCAGCGCCTGGCGCAATCGCTCGTCGGTCACATAGCTCGACACGATCGAATAGACCGATCGCCACGCCTGGTATTTCATCAACTTGGGCGCAGCGGCAATCATCGACTTGAAATCGAGAAAGGCGACGTGACCGAGCTTCTCATAGCCCTCTTCATAGACCCCGGCCGAATAGGTCAGGAATTTCTCGTATCCCGCGACATCGTCGGGGTTGAGCTTGGCGATCTCGGCCAGCAGCTGCGGCTCGTCGTTCGAATAATCGAAGTTGGTCCCGTCGGGCCAGTTGAGCCGATAGAACGGCATGACCGGCATCAGCTCGATATCGTCGGCGATGTCGTGCCCGCTCAGCGCCCACAGTTCGGCCAGGCACGGCGGGTCGGTGATGACCGTCGGTCCGGCATCGAACACGAAACCGTCACGTTCCCAGAAATAGGCGCGCCCGCCCGGCCGGTCGCGCGCTTCGATCACGGTGACATCGTGCCCCGCCGCCTGCAGCCGGATCGCGAGCGCCAGCCCGCCGAAACCCGCGCCGATGACCGCCACGGTCTTGCCTGTTTTGCTCACGCACGTTTTCCGATCATTGCCTGGAGAGCCTTACCTATGGCTACGGGCGGCTTGCCCGACAAGATGCGCAGCTTGTCGAAAAGAGTCGACTGGCCGGCATAGAAGCGGCCGATCAGCGCTTCGGGCAGGCGGTAGAAGCGCTCGAGCAGGCGATAGCGTTCGTCCGGTTCGGCGGCGCGGAACAGCATTCGCGCGAGCAGGCGGTAAAAACTGTTGGCGCGCCAGCGTGCCTTGGCATAGTCGCGCGTCCAGCGGTGCAGGTCGGGAATGCCTCCGTTTGGCGCCCACGCCTCGCCCAGCGCGAGGGCAAAGCGCGCCGCCTCGGGCAGCGAATAGCTCGTCATCGGGTGGAACAGCCCGGCGCGCACGCCGCCCTTGGCGATGTCGGTCCCGCCGCTTTGCCAATAGGCGGCGAAATCGCCCGACATCACCACCGGCAGCACGCCGCTTTCCTCGTGCGTGACGCTCGCCCCCTGCCAGCCGCGGCTTTCGGCATAGGCGGCGATCCGTGTGCCCAGCGCGTCGCTGTCGAGCGCGGGCGTGTCGCTGTAATAGGTGTCCTCGACGAAAATCTCGCGGGAATCGAGCGGCAGGACATAGACGAAACGATAGCCGTCGATCTGCGCGACGCTGGCATCCATGATCGTCGGTCGTTCGACGCCGTGCTTGTGCTCGAGGCTCAGGACGCGCCCGACGAATTTCTGCCAGCCCAGGTCGAGATGGACGAGGTTGCCCGCGCCGCGGCAATCGAGCACCGGCCCGTACACGCGCGTGTCATCGGCCAGCCTGACCGATCCCGGCGTGATCGTGCCCACCGGTGTGTGCATCAATATCGCGTCGTCGCCCAGCCGGGCGCGCAGGACGCGCTCGAAATGCCAGCTCGGGATCGATGCATAGGGGCCTTCGAGCCGCCGCTGATAGGCGGGAAAGACGACCTCGTTGCCCGCCCAGCGATGCGCGATCAGCGGCGCGACGAGATTGTGTCCCGCAGCATCGAGGTCGCTGGCGAAGAAAGACCAGATATGGTTGCCGCCCAGCGTGCCGCTCGCTTCGACCAGCAGCAGGCGGATATCGGGGCGCGCGCGTTTGAGCGCCAGCGCCGCCAGCCCCCCCGCCAGCCCCCCGCCGACAATGATGATGTCGTAACTGTCCTCGCTCGTCATGCGTGCTGACCTAGCGGGCGCGACTTGCCGCTTCAATCGCCGTTGCGAATGGCGTAGGCCACCGCGATGTCGACCAGCCTTGCCATCCTGCTCTCCGCGCTCGCGATGTCGGCCATTGTCGGGCTGCGCTATCTCGCGGTCAGTGGCGGCTTTGCGCTCGCCACGCGGCTGAGGTCGCGCGGCCTGTATCGCGGGCTCGATCGCCAGATCGCGCGCGAAATCGGCTGGAGCCTCGCCAGCGCGGCGATCTACGGCATCCCCGCCGGGATCGTTGCCTGGGGCTGGGCGGAGCACGGCTGGACGCGCGTCTATAGCGACGTCGGCGCCTATCCGATCTGGTGGCTGCCGGCCTCGGTGCTCGCCTATCTGTTCGCGCACGACACGTGGTTCTACTGGACGCACCGGCTGATGCACCGCCCGCGCTGGTTTCGCGCGATGCACGCGGTCCACCACGCCAGCCGCCCGCCGACCGCCTGGGCGGCGATGAGCTTCCACCCGCTCGAAGCGCTGACCGGCGCGCTCGTCATTCCGGCCCTGGTCTTTATCGTGCCGATCCATGTCGGCGCATTGTTCGTCGTCCTGACGATCATGACGGTGATGGGCGTGACCAATCACATGGGCTGGGAGATGTTTCCGCGCGGTCTGGTTCATGGGCGGTTAGGACGATGGCTGATAACCGCGAGCCATCACCAGCGGCATCATGATCGCTACGCTTGCAATTACGGCCTCTATTTTCGCGTCTGGGATCGCCTGTGCGGCACCGACGGGGGCATTGGCGGCTTCACGGGGAACAACCGATGAATCACCTGACAAAGGGCGCCGCGGCGCTCGCCATCGCGCTCGTGGCGGGCGGGGCGATGCCGACCGCCGATCTCACTCTGTCGATCGACAATCTTCGCTCGGATCGCGGCACGGTGATGATCTGCGTCACGTCCCAGGCGAGCGCCTTTCCTGATTGCACCGGCGACACCAAGGCGCGCCGCCTCATTGTCGACGCGGCGAATGCGGGTTCGATTCCCGTCGTCGGCCTCGCTCCGGGCGATTATGCGGTCGCGGCGATCCATGACGAAAACCGCAATGGCAAGCTCGACAAGCGGCTGATCGTGCCGCGCGAAGGCTTCGGCTTTTCGCGCAATCCGCCGATCGGTTTCGGCCCGCCGGCCTTCTCCGCCGCCAGTTTCGACCTTGCCGGCGGCCCGGCGCGCCAGACGATCCACATGAAATATATCTTCTGAACCGGCCTCGCCGCTGCAACCGCTTGGCTTGGCGAGCGTTATGGTCGCGTAACAATCGGGAAGCCTTTCATGCCAAAGTCCACATTTCGCCTTGCGGCCGCGTGTATCGCGTTCGCCGCCGCCACGCCTGCCTTCGCCCAGTCGGACGTCGCGCCCGAAGCCAGCGTCTTCGACGGCGACTATCTCACGCTCGGCGTGGGGCTCGGCTACGGCGCGCAATATGAAGGCGGCGACGAATACGAGATTTTCCCCGCGCCGCTGATCCAGGGCAATCTGGGCGGCGTCGCGATCTCGCCGCGTCCCGGCGGCCTCGCGCTCGACTTCATTCCCGATGCCAGGGACGCCAAGGTCGGCTTTTCGCTCGGTCCGGTGATCCGCTATCGCGCCAACCGCACCGGCAAGATCAAGGATCCACAGGTGCGCGCGCTCGGCAAGCTCGACGCCGCGGTCGAGGTCGGCGCCAATGCCGGCGTCACCTTTTACAAGCTGCTCAGCGACTATGACGCGCTGACCGTCTCGAGCGACCTGCGTTACGATATCGCGGGCGCGCACAAGGGCCGCGTGATCGCGCCGGGGATCAGCTATTTCACCCCGCTCAGCCGCGCCGCGGCGGTCGTCCTGTCGGTCTCGGGCGAATTCGTCGATGACAAATATGCCGACTATAATTTCTCGGTGTCGCCGACCGGCGCGCTCGCCAGCGGCCTGCCCGCGTTTCAGGCCAAGGGCGGGCTCAAGAGCTACGGCCCGACGCTGCTCGGTGCCTATGACTTCGACGGCAACCTGCTCAACGGCGGGCTCAGCGCCTTTGCGCTCGCAGGCTATTCGCGCCTCGCCGGCGACGCCCGCCGCAGCCCGGTCACGAGCATCGCGGGGTCGCCCGACCAGTGGATCGTCGGCGCCGGCCTTGCCTATACCTTCTGATCGTCGCTGCTAGGTCTTCGGTCCCGCCAGCGCGCGAAAGCGCCTTGCGCGGATGATGATTCCGGCGATCAGCAGGACCCAGCCGGCGGCGAGCGCGATCCAGCCGAGCGTTGCGGTGTCCAGTCCGCCAATCTCGCTGCGTCCGGTCAGTTGCGGCGATGCGAACAGCATCAGCGCGAGCAGCGTCAGCGCCATCCCGCCGCGCTTGGCGGGCGAGGGGGCGGCCCGCAATCGCGCGCGCATCGCGGCGCGCTCGTCGTCGTCGCCCGGAAATTCTAGCGTGTCCATCGCTGGACTATGCGGCCCTGCGCTCCTATTGTCCACGCATCCCCGGGGAGCCGCGCGCGCAAACGCCGGTTGAGAGCGGAATAGCCCGCGACCCGTCGAACCTGATCCGGTTAATCCCGGCGGAGGAAGTGGACGCGTTGCCCGCCGGCAGACCGTTCCCGCTCCGTAACCTAATGGAGCGCGCACATGGCCGACATCGATTCCCGCATTGAAAAGGACGCCCCGATCGGCGTCACCACCGGCCCGATCCGCGGCAGCCGCAAGGTCCATGTCGGTCCCAATCGCGTCGCGATGCGCGAGATCGATCTCGAGCCCAGCTCGGGCGAACCGCCGCTGCGCGTGTACGACACCAGCGGCCCCTACACCGACCCTGCCGTCCGCATCGATATCGAGCGCGGCCTGCCGCAATTGCGCCGCGACTGGATCATGGCCCGCGGCGATGTCGAGGAGGTCGCCCCGCGCGCCACCCGCCCCGAGGACAACGGACAGCTCGGTCCCGATCGTAGCGGCGGCGTCGCCCCGTTCCCCAATGTCGCCAGGCGCGTCCTGCGCGCGCGTCCCGGCCAGAACGTCAGCCAGATGCACTATGCCCGCCGCGGTATCATCACGCCCGAGATGGAATATGTCGCGCTGCGTGAGAATATCGGCCGCGAGTTTGCCCGCGAAAACCTCGTCCGCGACGGTGAGAGCTTCGGCGCGAGCATCCCCGACCACGTCACCCCCGAATTCGTCCGCTCCGAGGTCGCGCGCGGCCGCGCGATCATCCCCAACAACATCAACCACCCCGAATCCGAACCGATGGCGATCGGCCGCAACTTCCTCGTCAAGATCAACGCCAATATCGGCAACAGCGCGGTCGCCTCCGACGTCGCTAGCGAAGTCGACAAGATGGTCTGGTCGACGCGCTGGGGCGCCGACACCGTCATGGACCTCTCGACCGGGCGCAACATCCACGACACGCGCGAATGGATCATCCGCAATTCGCCCGTGCCGATCGGCACCGTCCCGATCTACCAGGCGCTCGAAAAGGTCGGCGGCGTCGCCGAAGACCTGACGTGGGAGATTTTCGCCGACACGCTGATCGAGCAGGCCGAACAGGGCGTCGACTATTTCACCATCCACGCCGGCGTTCGCCTCGGCTACGTCCCGATGGCGGCCAACCGCGTCACCGGCATCGTCTCGCGCGGCGGCTCGATCATGGCCAAATGGTGCCTCGCCCACCACAAGGAGAGCTTCCTCTACGAGCGCTTCGACGAGATTACCGAGATCATGAAGGCGTACGACATCGCCTATAGCCTTGGTGATGGTTTACGCCCCGGCAGCATCGCCGATGCCAATGACGAGGCGCAGTTTGCCGAGCTCTACACGCTGGGCGAACTCACCCACCGCGCGTGGAAGGAAGACGTCCAGGTGATGATCGAAGGCCCCGGCCATGTGCCGATGCACAAGATCAAGGAGAACATGGAAAAGCAGCTCGAGGTCTGCGGCGAAGCGCCCTTCTATACCTTGGGACCGCTCACCACCGACATCGCGCCCGGCTATGACCACATCACCAGCGGCATCGGCGCTGCCCAGATCGGCTGGTACGGCACCGCGATGCTTTGCTACGTCACGCCCAAGGAGCATCTCGGCCTGCCCGACCGCGACGACGTCAAGGTCGGCGTGGTCACCTACAAGCTCGCCGCCCACGCCGCCGATCTCGCCAAGGGTCACCCCGCCGCACAGCTGCGCGACGACGCCCTCTCCCGCGCCCGCTTCGATTTCCGCTGGCGCGACCAGTTCAACCTGTCGCTCGATCCCGACACGGCGGAACAGTATCACGACCAGACGCTGCCCGCCGAAGGCGCCAAGACCGCGCACTTCTGCTCGATGTGCGGCCCCAAGTTCTGCAGCATGGCGATTTCGCAGGAAGTGCGTGATTTCGCGTCGAAACAGAACCAGGGCGTCGAAGGCTTCATCGCCACCGGCCCGACCGGCGCAGAGACCGCCGCCGCCAGCAAGGCCGCCGCGCTCAAGGGCATGGCAGAGATGGCCGCGCTGTATGAGGAGAAGGGGCGGGAACTTTACCTGCCCGCCGACGATTAAGGGGGTGAGCGGGCGGGGGATACATCCCCCCCTGTCGCCCCCGTCCGCTCATGTCCCGCACACGATCGAGGAGGCCCCCGCGTGACCGGATCCGAAAAGGTCAACGAGAAGCTCGATCCGAAACAGGAACGCGAGGCCGAGAGCCGAGAGAACCCCAGCGCGCTGATCGTTCACGAGGCGATCCGGATAGAGGGCGAGAAGGAGCTCAACCGCCCCTCGTCGTCGATCGCCTGGTCGGGCCTCGCCGCCGGCCTGTCGATGGGTTTCTCGATGGTCGCAGAGGGCGTCCTCCACACCTTCCTGCCCGATGCGCCGTGGCGCCCGCTCGTCTCCAGCTTCGGCTACACCCTGGGCTTCCTCATCGTCGTCCTCGGGCGGCAGCAACTGTTCACCGAAACGACGCTCAACGTCATCCTGCCGTTGCTCCACAGCGCCTGCCGCCTGCGCGACGTTGCGCGTTTCTGGGCGATCGTCCTCGCCGCCAACCTCGTCGGCACGTTGATCTTCGCCGTTGCCGCCTCGAGCGCGGTGTTCGTGCCCGAAGTCCGCGCGTCGTTCCTCGCGCTGGGGCTGGAGGCGGCGCAGGGCGGCTTCCTCGTCCTGTTCGCCCGCGCGATCTTTGCCGGCTGGCTGATCGCGCTGATGGTCTGGCTGCTCCCCGCCGCGGGTTCGGCGAGATTCCTCGTCATCGTCACGCTCGCCTGGATCGTCGGCATCGCCGGCTTCGCCCACGTCATCGCCGGATCGGTAGAGGTCATCTACGCCGTCATCGCCGGGCCGCTAAGCTGGGTCGATTACCTCGCGGGCTATCTGCTGCCCGTGCTGGCGGGGAATATCGTCGGCGGCGTCGTGCTCGTCTCGATGCTCAACCATGCGCAGGTTAAGGCGGAACTATAGGGGGCAGGGGCTAACCCTTGCCAAAAATGTTTCCGCCGCGCACATCCGCATCATGTCCCCGATGAAACTCTGCAGCATGGTGATTTTGCAGGTGGCTATCCTGTCGGCTGGCGGATCGGGCGCGGCAGGGGCGTTATATGCCCCCTGCTGAAACCGACCTTGTCCGGCTGGTGACGCAGGGTGCCGACGCGCTGCGCGGCAACCGCCCGGCCGATGCGCGCCGCGCGCTGGAGGCGGTGACCCAGACGGGCCGCGGCAATGTCCAGGTCTGGCTGCTCCTCGCCACCGCGTGCCGCGCGCTTGACGATCGTGCAGCGGAGGAGGCCGCGCTCGACGCGGTCCTCGCGCTCGATGCAAAGGTCGTCCGCGCGCGCATCATGAAGGCCGATTGCCGCGTGCATGCGGGCGATGAAGGCACCGCGCTCGGCCTCTATACCAGCGCGCTGGCCCTCGCCTCGGGGCATCAGGTGCCCGATGACCTGGCAAGGGAACTCGCCCGCGTGGAGGCTGCCGTTGCTCACCTCAAGGCACAGCGCGAGACGCGGCGAGAGGGCTCGCTCATCGCTCAGGGGCTGCCCCCCGGCGACCGCAGCGAACGCTTCCAGCGCTCGCTCGACCTGCTCGCCGGACGCAAGCAGATCTTCGTCCAGGATCCGACCAGTTACTACTTCCCCGATCTGCCCGCGATTCCCTTCTTTGATCGGCAGGATTTCGCCTGGGCACCCGCCGTCGAAGCGGCCACCGGGGCGATCCGCGAAGAGCTCGCGGCAATCGTCGCCGATGGCGGCGGCGACTTTCGCCCGTATCTCCACGGCGATCCCAACCGGCCGCGCGTCGACGACAGTTCGCTGCTCGATAGCGCCGACTGGAGCGCGCTGTTCCTGTGCGAGAACGGGCGCGTGTTCGACGAAGCGGTCGCCCGCGCACCGCTCACCTGGGCCGCGCTGCAGGCCGCCCCACTGCCGTGGATCGCGCAGTCGCCCACCGTCATGTTCTCGCTGTTGCGTCCCGGCGCGCGGATCGCGCCGCATACCGGCACCCACAATGCGCGCCTGATCTGCCACCTGCCGATCGTCGTCCCGCCCGGCTGTGGCTTCCGCGTCGGCAGCGAACAGCGCGAATGGCGAGAGGGAGAGCTCCTGGTGTTCGACGATTCGATCGAGCACGAGGCATGGAACGACAGCGACCGCGACCGGGTGGTGTTGATCTTCGACATCTGGCGCCCCGATCTGTCCGACCGGGAACGGCGCGAAGTCGGCGCACTGTTCGAGGCGGCACTGCTCGATTAGCGCGATCTTTGCCGGCTGGCTGATTGCGCTGATGGTCTGGCTCCTCCCCGCCGCGGGCTCGGCACGCTTCCTGGTGATCGTCACGCTCGCCTGGATCGTCGGCATCGGCGGCTCCGCCGCCTTCGCCCACGTCATCGCCGGATCGGTAGAGGTCATATACGCCGTCATCGCGTCGATTACCTCGCGGGATACCTGCTGCCCGTGCTGGCGGGGAATATCGTCGGCGGCGTCGTGCTCGTCTCGATGCTCAACCACGCGCAGGTGAAGGCGGAGTTATAGCGGGAGTGGCTGGGATTGCCCGACTACTTTTATTAAGTTATAACCATCTTAAACAAAGAACTAGGTTTTTCTTTATCGTAGAATATAGGAACTATATTCCATCGATATTCGACCGACCTGAGGGTCGGGGTCGTCTGGGGATGAAATGAACAAATCTGAGTTGATCGAAAGGGTCGCTGAGGCGGCAGGACTGTCTAAGTCCGATGCATCCCATGCAGTCGATGCAGTGATGGGATCGATTTCTGCGGAGCTAGGACGGGGCGGCAATGTGCGGTTGGTTGGTTTCGGCACCTTCACAACGTCTTCACGTAAAGCCCGGCATTCGCGAGATCCCCGAACTGGCGAAATCGTTTCCTTTCAAGCGTCAGTCAGCCCCTCCGTCAAGGCAGGGAAGCAACTTAAGGCAACCAACACTTCGCTCAAAATCACGAAAATCGGCAATTCCGCCGGGGTCATCCTGCCCAAGGAGGTGCTCGCGCATCTCGGCGCTTCGGCGGGGCAGGAGCTGTCGCTCGTCGTCACGCCGCGCGGGATCGAGCTGTCGTCGAGCGATCCCGATTTCGAAGAGCAGATGAAGGCCGCCCGCACGGTCATGACCCGGCGCAATCGCGCGCTTAGGGAATTGGCGAAGTAGGCGTCGGCGATGGCGCATCGCTGGACCTGGGTGCTCGATGCCGTCGCGCTCGCCGCGCATGCCGAACAGCTGACCGAACATGGCGGGGCCGACGGGGTCAGGGACGAAGACGGCCTGGCCAGCGCGATGGCGCGCCCGCGCAACCTTGCCGGCTATGGCGATCCCGATGCCGCCGCGCTCGCCGCGGCTTATGCCTTCGGCATCGCGCGCAACCATCCCTTCGTCGACGGCAACAAGCGGACCGCGGCGGTCGTCGCCGAAACCTTCCTCGCGCTCAATGGCCACCGGCTGAAGGCGAGCGATGCCGAACTCGTTGTGACGTTCGTCGCCCTCGCCGCGGGAGAACTGACCGAAGACGAGCTCGCGCACTGGCTGCGGACACACATCGCGGCCGACTGATCGGGCGGTCAGGGCAGCGCCGCCAGAAAACCCTTTCCTACAATTTACCCGATATGCATTATCCTGTCCGATGAAGCACCAGCGCCTCGATCCGGCCGCCCGCAGCCGCGCCAGCGACGCCTCGTCCGCCGCGTCCGACGCAACCGCCGCGCGTTTCATTCCGGCGATCGTCGTTCCCGATTTCACCCCCGTGCCGCTGCGCGCCCGCGCCGACGGCTGGACGCCCGCCCGCCAGCGCGGCTTCATCGCTGCCCTGGCGCGCTGCGGCTGCGTCGATGCCGCCGCGCGGCATGTCGGCATGGCGCGCGAAACCGCCTATCGCCTGCGCCGGCGCCGCGGCGTGCAATCGTTCGTCGCCGCGTGGGACGCGATCATGGCAGAGGCGCGCCGCCGCAACTACCGCTCCGACCGCAGCTTCGATACGCTGTGGCTCTCCGCGCTCCACGGTCGCTACACGCCGATCACCCGCAACGGGGTAGAGGTCGCGGTGATGCATTCGCCCGACAACGCCGCGCTGCTCAGCCTCTACGATCGCGCGATGCGCGGCCGCCGCGTCGGCGGCGCCGCGCTGGCGCGCTCCGATGCGCGCCCCGATGTTCGCCCCGGCACCCGCCGACCCTATCCGCACGCCAAAGGTCACGGCGAACGGAAACCGCCGCGAACGTGAACCTGTGATCTTCCGGCACACACCCCGCTTGCTGGCAGCCGCGATCGGCGGCACAATGACGCGCATGACCAGCCCCCTCCGCTTCGCCCTCCCGCTCGCCGCGCTCATCGCGCTGTCCGCCTGCCAGCCGTCTGGCAACGAAGGCGCCAGCGGCGACGTCACCCAGGTGCAGGGCGCCGATGACAAGCAACCCTTCAACGGCATCGCATCGACCGAGACACTCCACGTCACCGGTACCGAGCCGTTCTGGGGCGGCACCGTCACCGGCGACACCGTCACCTACACAACTCCCGAAAACCAGGCGGGAGAGGCGATTCCCGTCCACCGCTTCGCCGGCCGCGGCGGCGTCTCGTTCACGGGCCTCTACAACGGCGCCGATTTCGCGCTGATGGTCACCCCGGGCACCTGCAGCGACGGCATGTCCGACCGGACCTACCCCTTCACCGTCACGCTCAAGCTCGCCGAAGACGTCCGCAGAGGCTGCGGCTGGGGCGACGCACATCCCGTCACCGATCCCAACGCCGCCGAGGCCGCCGTGACCGGATCCAACGCCGCCGCCCCCAACGCTGTCGACCCCAACGCGCCGTGACCGCGATTAGGAGATTTCGTTACAAAGGCGTAACGTCTCGCTTCCAATCTTTCGGGGGAGCACAATCATGATCGGTCGTCACAGCTATCTGCAAGCCGCACTTGTCGTTTTCGGGGTAATCTTCTGCCTCGTCTATCCGCTCGCGATCATCTGGCCGTCGGGCTGGGCGTGGCACGACGGCGCGCCCGCCGCCTCGCAATATTTCATGATGATCGTCGGCGTTTACGCGACGCTCGGCGTGTTCCTCGTGATGGCCGCCAAGGATCCGCTCGGCAACGCCTCGCTGATCTGGTTCACCGTCTGGTCGAGCGTCGTCCACGCCGTCATCATGGCCGCGCAGGCGCTCGCCAACCCGGCGCACAGCGGTCACCTGATCGGCGACGTGCCCGCATTGCTGTTCGTCGCGGTCATGCTCGGTTTGCTGCTGCGCCGCGCGCAGGCCCGCACGGCATCCCTCTGACGCCGCGCGGACCGCGCTGCTCGTGTCGCATTAGGCGTCGGCGGTGGCCTTGATCTTGGCCATCAGCTGCTTCGCCGCCTTCTCCGAGCTGGCGGGGTTCTGGCCGGTGATCAGGTTGCCGTCCTCGACGACGAACTCGCTCCAGTCGGCGCCCTTCTGATAGTCGCTGCCATGCTGCTTGAGCATGTCCTCGACCAGGAACGGGACAACGTCGGTCAGCCCGGCCGCGTCTTCCTCGCCGTTGGTAAAGCCCGTCACCGTGCGGCCCTTGACCAGCGCTTCGCCGTTCGCCGCCTTGGTGTGGCGGAATATCGCCGGGGCGTGGCACACCGCCGCGAGCGGCTTGTCCGCCGCCAGCGTCGTCTCGATCAGCGCGATCGAGGTCTTGTCTTCGGCCAGGTCCCACAGCGGTCCGTGCCCGCCGGGATAGAACACCGCGTCGTAATCGGCCGCGTCGATCTCGCTCAGCTTGTGCGTGTTCGCCAGCGCCTTCTGGCTCTCGGCATCGGCCTTGAACCGCTTGGTCGCTTCGGTCTGCGCGTCGGCCTCGTCGCTCGTTGGGTCGATCGGCGGCTGTCCGCCCTTGGGGCTGGCCAGCGTGATCGTCGCGCCGGCGTCCTTGAACACGTAATAGGGTGCGGCGAATTCCTCGAGCCAGAAGCCCGTCTTCTTGCCGGTGTCGCCCAGCTGGTCGTGCGAGGTGAGGATCATCAGGATGTTCATGGGCGGTGTCCTTGGTCTGAGGGTTGGAAGGTCTGGCAAGGCGGCGGTGAACGCTACCACGCCTCTGTCCAACCAAGCGCGCAGACCGCCGCGAAGTTCCTTGCCGGTGAAGCCACGAACTTGTGAAACCGGCGCATTTCCGGAACAAAACCCTGTCTTCGCCCGTTAATCTGGCAGGGGAACAAGACGAACTTTCTCGAAAGGAGAAACGCCTCCATGGCATTTGATAATGACACCAACACTCTCGAACGCAACACGACGGCTGGCACCGCCAGCGACACGAAATTCGCCAGCGACCCGGAAAATGATCTGATTGAGCGCGACGAAACTCGCGAACTCATTTCCTCGGAAAAGGTCGATGGCACCGCGGTCTACAGCCGCGACGGCGAAAAGCTGGGGTCGATCCACCACTTCATGGTCGGCAAGCGCAGCGGACGCGTCAGCTACGCGGTGATGAGCTTCGGCGGCCTGTTCGGCATGGGCGAAGATTACTATCCGCTACCGTGGGATTCGCTGACCTACGATACCGACCGTAATGGCTATGTCGTCGGCATCACCAAGGACATGCTCGATAGGGACAAACAACCGTCCTATGCCCGCAACAGCGAGCCCGAGTGGAACGACGATTTCGATACGCGCATCCGGACATTCTATGTCCGCACCGCGTAACCGATGATTGACGACGCGGCTCCCAGCGTTGGAGACCGGCAATCAAGGGTGGCCTCGCGCCACCCTTTTTGTTGCGGTCGTGGGAGGCGCTGGTGCTGTCTCAGCCGTTCTTCATATTGTCGAGGCCCTTGACCACGCCGCCCTTCAAAGACGGCTGCGACGCGTTGGTCTTTTTCTTCTCCGCCTTCGGCTTGCGGATTTCCTTGCTCGACTTCTTCTGGCTTTTGGCCATGGCTCGTTCCCATCGGGGCGGCATGCCCCGCCAACATCCTACACGCGCTCGACGAGCCCAGCCCTATGGAATCGTCTGGGGTGTTGTTATCGTTTCTTGACGAATTCGGCGCGCAGCACGAGCCCCTTGATCCCTTCGTAACGACAATCGATTTCCTGCGCATCGCCGGTCAGCCGGATCGACTTGATCAGCGTGCCGCGCTTGAGCGTCTGCCCCGCGCCCTTGACCGTCAGGTCCTTGATCAGCGTTACCGCATCACCGTCGGTCAGCACGTTGCCAACCGCGTCGCGCACTTCGACCGTATTGTTTTCGGCCTCGGTCAATTGCGCTGCCTCGGATGCCGGCAGCCATTCTCCCGAAGTCTCGTCATAGACATAGTCTTCGTCGCTCATCGTGCGTCTCCGAACATTGCGTTGAGATAGGTCGCCAACCGCACGCCGCCCTGGATCAGGCGTTGCTTGAGGATGGCGTCATGGGCGAAAGCGTAATCGTAGCTGACCTTCGTGCCGTCGGGATAAAGTGTCAGGCGGATGGCCGCGCTTTCGGCGACCCAGGTCAGCGGGTTGGGGTCCATCCAGGCCTTGGCCTGCTTGATGTCGGTGCTGCGCATCAGCCAGCGCGCCATCTCAGTATAGCTCAGCTGTTGCCGGTCGATCAGCCCCGAATCCCAGATGCTGTGGAGATTGCTCGGCTGGCCGAAGAAGTCGAGCTTGACGTCGTTGCCGCCGCGATCGGTGCCGTCGCCGACATGCATCGGCTGGTGGAGATCGCCGACGACATGGATGATGAAGCGCAGCGCCAGCGCGCGCTGGGCCTTGGGCAATCGGGTGTCGAGAACCTGTGCGCGGAAGCGGGCGAGCGCAGTGACCGCATCGCCCTCCGGCGGAGGACCGACCTCGGCATAGGTCTTGCCCTCGGGAACGGTGACGTAGTGCAGCGCGCTGGCCTCTTCCTTCCAGAACTTTTCGGGGCTGGCCTTCATGAAATCGGGCCAGTTCGCCGCCTCGGCGAGATCCTCGTTCTCAAGAATGCCGGCGACGCCAGCGCGCGCCTCGGTGGTTAACAGGGATTGCGCAATTTCACCGACCACGCGGTGACCGGTCAGGCCCCAGGCAGAGGCGGTTTGCGGCAAGATGAGCGCGGCGGCAGCGAGCGCGGCGACGGCGGCGCGCAGTGCGCGGCGGAGGGGCTGGGTGGTCATCGAGCCGACCTACTGGGCGGAAAGCGCAAAGTCGAATTGAACCGACATCAACGCGTCGATTCGAGCAGATAGCGGGCGATAGCGTCGTAGCGTGATCCGCCGTGGCCCATCCGGCTTTCGTACAGCACCAGCGAATCGACGGTAAATGCGGGACCCGACAGGCCGCCATGGTGCTCGCGGAAATGATCGACCGGACCCGACGAGCGGTTGAGCCGGGCCAGCGTGATGTGGGGTACGAAGGAACGATGCTCGGGAGCGATGCCGACCCGCTGGCAGGCCTGTTCGACCTTGTGATGGAGTTGCGTCAACTGCATCGCGGGTTCGAGTCCGGCCCACAGCGTATGGACCATGCCTTTCCGGTCGAAGCTGCCCGTGCCGCTGATCCTCGCTTCGAACGCCGCGAAGTGGATCTGGCCGAGCGCGGCGGCAACGTCTTCGGCGCAATGGCGGTCGACCTCGCCGATGAACTTCATCGTGCAGTGCAATTGCTCGTCGTCCTGCCAGCGGGCACCCGAAACGCCTTCCATGATGCCAAGCAGGAAGCGGCGAACGGGGGCGGGGGGCCGGATGGCGACGAACAGGCGGTGCATGGCAGTCTCACTATAGGCATGCTACGATGCAGCAACAGCGCAAAAGCGCGACGGATTGGTGTTCCGGTTTTGCTTGAAATCGCGGCGTCTTATCCCGATATTACAGACACTGGCGGATCGATCCGCCGCAAAGGAGAATATTTCATCATGGACAACCGTACCGATCCACGCACGACCGGCTTCGGCTATGCGGGTGGGCTCGAAGCAGGACGCCGCGATGTGGCGTTCGACGCCGGGCTGCGTTCGTACATGCTGTCGGTCTACAACTACATGGCTTCGGGCGTGCTGCTGACCGGCATCGTCGCGATGCTGTTCGCCAATTCGCAGGTCGGCATCGACATACTGGTCAACGGCGGCGCGCTGCGCTGGGTCATCATGCTGGCGCCGCTGGCGTTCGTCCTGGTGCTGAGCTTTGGCATCAACAAGCTTTCGACCGGTGCCGCACAGGCGCTGTTCTGGGGCTTCGCGACGGTCATGGGCCTGTCGATGGCGTCGATCTTCCTCGTCTATACCGGCGCTTCGATCGCCCAGACGTTCTTCGCCACCGCTGCCGCCTTCGCCGGTCTCAGCCTGTTCGGCTATACGACCAAGAAGGACCTGTCGGGCTGGGGCACCTTCCTGATCATGGGCGTCGTCGGCCTGATCGTCGCGATGCTGCTCAACGCATTCGTGTTCAAATCGGGCGCGATGGAGCTTGCTATCTCGGCGATCGGTGTGCTGATCTTCGCCGGCCTCACCGCCTACGACACGCAGAAGATCAAGAGCATGTACGCCTATGTCGCGGGCACCGACATGATGGGCAAGACGGTCATCATGGGGGCGCTCAACCTCTATCTCGACTTCGTCAACATGTTCATGTTCCTGCTGCGCTTCATGGGCAACCGCAGCTAAGCGAACGAACATAATGAACCGAACATCGGCCCGGCGGAGCGATCTGCCGGGCCTTTTTCTTAGCCCTTGCGCTGCATTTCCTCGATCTCGGCGGTGTCGATCGCCTTGGCCGCGCGATAGGCGTCGCGCGCGCGCATCCGTCCGGCATAGGCGGTGAAGGCGTCGCGTTCGGGCAGCGTGCCGAACTGCAGCCCCCAGTCGACCTGGCTGCCGACATAGACGTCGGCCATCGTGAAACGGTCGCCGCAAACGTAGTCGCGATCGGCCAGATGTGCCTCGAGCGTGTCGATGACGCGGTCGAGATTGCCATAGCCCGCCATCCGCTCCTGATCGGCGGTCGGGATGATGCCGAGATTCTTGTCGGTAATCGCCTGTTCGAGCGGGCCGGCGGTGAAGAACAGCCAGCGATAATAATCGGCGCGCTCGTCGGGCTTCGGCGCCAGCCCGGCATCGGGGAATGCCTCGGCGAGATAGGCGCAGATCGCGGCGCATTCGGTCACCGTGCGACCTTGATGGACGATCGCGGGCACCTTTCCCATCGGGTTGATCGCGAGATAATCGGCGCCCTTCATCGTCGAGCCGTAATCGAGGATGATCGCCGAATATTCGGCCCCCGCCTCGTGCAGCGCCCAGCGCGCGATCTGCCCGCGCGACATCGGATTGGTGTAGAAAGTGATATTGGACATCGGGGCGTTCCTTTCGGGGAGCTGTGATGCGGGGCGTGACCTTGCGCGTGACTTTCACGCGGTGACAAAAAAAGCGTGACCGTAGCCGCGAGCTTCACGCCGCTGCGGCGAAAGCGTGACCTTAATCGAGCAAGCGATCGAGCCGGCGCAGCAGCGCCAGCCCCACCATGCCGTCGGGACGATAACGATAGCCGACTCGCTTGCCATGATAGCGCACTTCCTCGGGGTCGCCGACCAAAGCTTTCTCGATCGTCGTCACGGGTCGTCGCGTCACGGGCAACGGGGGCGCATCGTGCGCCATCGCGGCATCCCACGCGCGGGCAAATTGAGGACAGCGGCGGCGCAGGCGATAGGCGCCCTCCCGGCTCATCCCCGCGACATGCGCCGCGTGGGCGACATTGCCCCAGGCGCGCAGCACGTTGAGGAAGACCTTGCGCCGCTCATTCGTCCAACCGTTGCGGCGGGGACGGCGGCGACGCGAATCGGGTGTTGGCTGGGTCATGTCCACACAGGAACATAAAAAGAACATGTAGGAAAGGGCGATCGGTCAGATACGGAAGCCCAAGAGCATTCGATCTTAAGTCTGCTTTGTGCCCAAACCCGGTCATCACAGAGGCTGTTCCAAATCCCCGAAAGCGGATCGTCAGCTTTTCGCGACGGTGACCAAACCACAATGTCTGGTATTGGGTGGAAAACTGACAATCAATCCCGATGAACTTCGACCCGCTCGCAGAGCTTCCTGACAATCAAGCTTGCTCCGAGCACGCCGACAATGACGCCGAACGCTAGAAACGGCAGGCCATCGAAATCCGCGTGAAAGATAGGTTGGGCGACAACAGCTACACCAAGCATCAAACAGGCAAAGTTGATACCCGTTCGAACGAGCGCCTATGGTCAATCAGGGTCATGCGGGTGATTGTGCTCCAAAAACCGAATGTCCGCAATTGGGTCGTTAGCCGACCGACTGGTCTTAGCGCTCTCGTCTCCCCGAGCCACCGGCCGCAATTGGCTCGTTTGCTGACGGCCGCCTTCCTTTGCTCGCCTGCCCTATCAGACTGGCCGAAATCGACCTGGGGAGCTGCTATGCTTTACCCGCCGGAGCTATTCGCCCAACGGCATGACTTGCTTTCAATGGGCCACTGGCGTTTGTTCGGTTCTGTCAGCACTACGCGTGCCGTCCGAAGCCGGCGTCGCGGCAACTGAACCATGCATTATCCCTGGAAGCGAGATCGAAATGACCAATTCACCGTTCTATCCGATCGGCACGCCCGGCAAAGCCTGGGGCGAGGCCGAGCTTGGCCAATGGCAGGCAAGCCAGTCCCGGCAGCGCCGTTACAAGGACGATGTGGTGCCCCGCATCATGGCCCTGGCGGACCGTTTCGAAATCCTCTCTTACGGTCAAATCGACTATGCTGGCGAGGCTTACAGCCTCTTTGCCCTGCGCAATGGCGCACCCGATCCGAGCCTGCCGACGGCTCTGGTGACGGGCGGCGTCCATGGATACGAAACGAGCGGCGTGATGGGGGCGCTGCAGTTCCTCGAGACCCGCGCCGACGACTATGTCGGCAAGGTCAACCTGCTGGTCGCCCCCTGCGTCAGCCCATGGGCATATGAGCGGATCAACCGCTGGAACCGTGATGCCATCGATCCCAACCGCAACTTTACCCCGGATAGCAAGGCACGCGAGTGCACTGCATTGATCGAATTGGTGGCCGCGCAAGGCGGATCGTTCCTGCTGCATATCGATCTGCACGAAACGACCGACAGCGATGAAAGCGAGTTTCGCCCCGCTCTGGCCGCGCGTGACGGCGAAGATTTTGTCCCGGGCGCGATCCCCGATGGCTTCTATCTCGTCGACGATAGTGAAAATCGGCAACCTGCCTTCCAGCAGGCCATCATTTCAGCGGTTGAACAGGTTACGCACATCGCACCGCCGGACGATGCCGGAATGATCATCGGCTCGCCCGTCGTGGCGCACGGAGTGATCGAATATCCCCAGGCCAGATATGCCATGTGCGCCTCTGTGACCGGCGCGCGGTTCACAACGACCACCGAAGTCTATCCCGACAGCCCGCGCGCCACGTCGGCGATATGCAACCATGCCCAAGTGGCCGCCGTGTACGCAGCCCTGGATTTCGCGATCGCGCATAGGTGAGGCAAGGCCGCCGATCATTCTTCAGCAGAGTCGCTCAGCCTGTTGCGGGCCGATAGCCAACTTCAATCAATGCCAGTCAGGTGGTCGATCCCACTCGATTGCCGCTCGGGGCATGAGCCGACTATCCACGATCGGACGGCCCAATCCGTCTCTTTCAATTGCCATCAGCAGGAGCGGGGACCGGCGGCGGCGACGCAGCCGGCGGGCGGGCGTCGGGAGCGGGGCGGACGCGCAGGCCGTTGCGATCGATGCGGACGCCCACGCCGCCGATATCGCCTTCGACGCCGATGCCCTGGTCGGGATCGATCGTGATCTCGGGGGGGAGTATCCCCTCGGGCAGCGTGATGTCGGGAGTTGGCATAGGTTCGGGCTTCGGCTTGGGCCGCGGCGCAGCGCCGGGCAGCGCGCCGGCCATGAAATTGCGCCAGATCCGTGCGGGTGCGCCGCCGCCGCTGGCGCTGCCGAGCGGGCGATTGTCGTCATGGCCGATCCACACGCCGACGACGAGATCGCCGGCATAACCCACGAACAATGCGTCGCGGCTGTCCTGGCTGGTGCCGGTCTTGCCATAGGCAGGGACCGACAGGCGCGCGGCGCTGCCGGTGCCGGTGTTGACCGCCGCGCGCAGCAGGTCGCGCAATTGTTCGACGGTGCGGCTGCCGAGTGCGGTGCGGCCGTCGAACAGCGATCCGAGAAAGCCCTTCTCGGAGCGCTTGAGTGCGTGCGGTTCGACCGGGGCTTCGCCCGCCGCGACCGCGGCATAGGCGGCGGTCAGTTCGATCAGCGTCAGGTCGGCGCTGCCCAGTGCGACGCTCGCGTTGGTTGGTAGCTTGTGCGTGATACCGAGCTCGTCGGCGGCGCGCTGGATCGCTTCGTGGCCGAGGCGATTGTAGAGGCGCACCGCGACGACGTTGCTCGAATGCGCGAACGCCTGGCGCAGCGTGATCTCGCCGCGATAGCGCCCGCCCGCATTGCTCGGTCGATAGCTGCCGCTGTCGATCGGGGTGTCGCTGACCAGCGTGTCGGGGGTCAGGCCCGAGCGCAGGGCAGCGAGATAGACGACCAGCTTGAAGGTCGAACCCGGCTGGCGTTCGGCCTGCGTTGCGCGATTGAACGGCGAGGCATCGTAATCGCGCCCGCCGACCATGGCGACCACCTCTCCGTTCTTGCGCATCGCCACCAGCGCGACCTGGGCGCCGCGCGGGGCACCGCTGCGCGCGACCTGCTCGGCAAGCCGCTGGAGCTTCCGGTCGAGCGTCGTGACGACCTTTTCGCCGGCATAGCCGCTGCCGCGCTCGGTACGCGCCTCGGTCATCGCCCAGTCGGCGAAATAGCTGCCACGCGCGAGGCTGGGCGGCGGGCGATGATCGACGCTCGCCAGCGGGACCGCCTTGGCCGCCGCCGGCGTCAGGTAACCGGCGTCGACCATCGCTGCGAGAACGACGCGCTCGCGGGCCTGAGCACCCTCGATGTTGTTGGTCGGCGCATAGCGCGACGGCGCCTTCATCAGCCCCGCGAGCATCGCCGCCTGGGTCAGCGTGAGGCGCTCGGGCTGGCGATAGAAATAGTGCATCGAGGCGGCGCGCAGGCCGTAGGTGTTGTCGCCGAAATAGGCGTTCGAGAGATAGCGTTCGAGGATCTGGTCCTTGGTCAGCCATGCCTCGAGCCACAAAGCGATCGGCAGTTCCTGAAGCTTGCGCCCGATCGTCCGCTGGTTTTCGAGATAGGTGATCTTGGCGAGCTGCTGGGTGATCGTGCTGCCGCCTTGGAGCCCGGCATCGCCCCGGATGTTGCTCCACAGCGCGCGCCCGATGCCGAGCGGGTCGATGCCCCAATGATCGTAGAAGCGGCGATCCTCGATGGCGAGGAACGCGTGCGCGACGTGCGGCGGCAAGTCGGCGATCCTGACCGCGCGGTCGGTGATCGCGCCGGCGCGGACGAACGGCGTGCCGTCCGCGCTGGCGAGCGTCAGTTGCGGCGGGACGATCGGCTGTGCGGTGCGCGACACCGGCGCGAAGATCGCCAGCCATGCCAGCAGCACGAGCAACGCGGCGAGGATCGCGAGCGCGGCGCGCTTGAGCCAGAGCGGGCGGCGCCACCATGGTGTCGTGGGTTTGGTCGGCGTATCGGGGCCGGGGATATCGGCAGGGTCGAGCCATGGCGCGAACGTGCCGTCGCCTGCGCCGGCGGCAGCGATGGCATAAGGCGTATCGGGCTCGGGTGGGCGGGTGCCGCCATAGCCGTCGGGCAGCGCAAATGGGTCTTCGTCGGCCATCGGGCTGTATTAGCGGGGCATGACACAAAGTGCGAGCCTCAATTGTCGGTGGAACGGGTGACGGCGTGCGCCGTTGAGGATGTGACGCCCTGATCCCTTGCGACGACGAAGGAAATTCCCGTGACCATCACCACGCGCAACCCTGCCACCGGAGAGACGCTCGAAACTTATGAGACGCTCGATGAGGCGGGGATCGACCGCGCGCTCGACCACGCCGCAGCAGCGTATCGCGACTGGCGATCGACCTCATATGCGACGCGCATGACGCTGCTCGGCAAGATCGCCGATGCATTTGCGAGCAACCGCGAGAAGCTCGCGCGGCAGACTTCGCTCGAAATGGGCAAGACCTATGCGAGTGCGCTGGCCGAAGCCGATAAGTGCGTCGCCGCGTTTCGTTATTACGCGACGCGCGGGGCGGAATTCCTGGGCGATACCAGGATCGACCTCGGCGGCGGCAAGTCGGCGACCGCGCGCTGGATGCCGCATGGACCGGTGCTTGCGGTGATGCCGTGGAATTTCCCGCTATGGCAGGTCGTGCGCTTCCTCGCGCCGACGATCATGGCGGGCAATGTCGCCTTGCTCAAACATGCCAGCATCAGCATGGGAACCGCGCGACTGATGGAAGAGGCCGTCCGCGAGGCGGGCGCGCCTGAAGGGCTGTTCCAGGCGCTGATGATCGGATCGAAGCCAGTCGAGGCGATCATCGCCGACGATCGCGTCGTCGCGGTGACGCTGACCGGGAGCGAGGGCGCAGGGCAAGCGGTCGCACAGGCGGCGGGCAAGGCGCTCAAGAAGGTCGTGCTCGAACTCGGCGGGTCGGACCCGTTCATCGTCATGCCGTCGGCCGATCTCGACGTCGCGGTCGAGATGGCAGTCAAGGCGCGCATCCAGAACACCGGGCAAAGCTGTATCTGCGGCAAGCGGATGATCGTTCACCGCGATATCTACGCTGATTTCCGCGAGCGCTTCTGCGACGCGATGAAGGCGGTGACATGGGGCGATCCGTTTGACGAGAAAACCGACATGGGCCCGCTGTCGAGCGTCGAGCAACGCGATACCGTGCTCGACCAGCTCGCGAAGCTCAAGGCCAAGGGGGCGAAATTATTGTTCGGCGGCGAAGCGGTCGGCGAGCGTGGCGCGTTCATGAATGCAGGCGTGCTCGTCGATGTGCCGGTCGACGATCCCATCGCGCACGAAGAGCTGTTCGGCCCGGTCGCCATGCTGTTCGAAGCGAGCGACGCCGAAGACGCGCTGCGGATCGCCAACAGCGTGCCGTTCGGGCTCGGCTCGGCAGTGTTCACCAACGACGCCGACGAGCAGGCGCTGTTTGCCGACCGGATCGAGGCGGGGATGGTCGCGATTAATCAGATGCTCGCCTCGGCGCCCGAAGCCCCGTTCGGCGGGATCAAGCGATCGGGTCATGGTCGTGAGCTCGGCCCGTGGGGCCTGCACGAATTCATGAATTTGAAGACGATTATGCGCTCCGCCTAGCCGTTCAGGGTACGGCCAGGCGGAGGTGGCGCCTATTCGGTCGTGCTGGTCTGTTTTGCCGAAGGCTTTTTGGGCTTTTTTGCCGCAGCCTTCTTGCGCTTGGGCGGTGCGGGCGAGATTTCGAAGGTCGGCTGGCCGTCCTTCATGCGAACATGGACCTCGCCGCCATTGACCAGCTTGCCGAACAACAATTCCTCGGCGAGCGGCTGCTTGATCTTTTCTTGGATCAGCCGGCCCATCGGGCGCGCGCCGTAGAGCTTGTCATAGCCCTTGGCGGTCAGCCATTCGCGGGCATCGTCGTCGAGCTTGATGTGGACATCGCGATCGGCGAGCTGGAGCTCGAGCTGGAGGATGAACTTGTCGACCACGCGGGCGACGACTTCGGGCGGCAGATAGCCGAACGGTACGATCGCATCGAGCCGGTTGCGGAATTCGGGGGTGAACATCTTCTTCACCGCCTCTTCCTGGACGTCGTCGCGCGACATGTCGCCGAAACCGATGCTTTCGCGCGCCATGTCGCTGGCGCCGGCATTGGTCGTCATGATCAGGATGACATTGCGGAAATCGACGGTCTTGCCGTGGTGATCGGTCAGCTTGCCGTTGTCCATCACCTGCAACAGAATGTTGAACAGGTCGGGATGCGCCTTTTCGATCTCGTCGAGCAGCAGGACCGAATGTGGCTGCTGGTCGACCGCGTCGGTCAGCAGGCCGCCCTGATCGTAACCGACATAGCCCGGAGGCGCGCCAATCAGCCGGCTGACCGAATGGCGTTCCATATATTCGGACATGTCGAAGCGCTGCAGCGGGATGCCGAGCACCGCCGACAGCTGGCGTGCGACCTCGGTCTTGCCGACGCCGGTCGGGCCGGTGAACAGATAGTTGCCGATCGGCTTGTCGGGATCACGCAGGCCTGCACGGCTGAGCTTGATCGCCGAGGCAAGCCGGTCGATCGCCGCATCCTGGCCGAATACGACGCGCTTCAAGTCGGTCTCGAGATGCTGGAGCACCGACTTGTCGTCGGACGACACCGTCTTGGGCGGGATGCGCGCCATCGTCGAGATGACCATCTCGATTTCCTTCGGCGTGATCGTCTTGCGCCGCTTCGACGGGGCGACGAGCATCTGCATCGCGCCGACCTCGTCGATCACGTCGATCGCCTTGTCGGGCAATTTGCGGTCGTTGATGTAGCGTGCGCTAAGCTCGACCGCCGCCTTGATCGCGTCGGGCGTGTACTTGACCGAATGATGGCCCTCGAATGCGCTGCGCAGACCGGTCAGAATCTTGATCGTGTCGTCGATCGTCGGTTCGTTGATGTCGATCTTCTGGAAGCGGCGCAGCAGCGCGCGGTCCTTTTCGAAATGGTTGCGGAATTCCTTGTAGGTGGTCGAACCGATGCAGCGGATGACGCCACCCGAAAGCGCGGGCTTGAGCAGGTTCGAAGCATCCATCGCGCCGCCCGAGGTCGCGCCTGCGCCGATCACGGTGTGGATCTCATCGATGAACAGGATCGCGTGCGGCATTTTTTCAAGCTCGGTCACGACCGCCTTGAGACGCTCCTCGAAATCGCCGCGATAGCGCGTGCCCGCCAGCAGCGCACCCATGTCGAGCGAATAGATCACCGCTTCGGTGAGGACTTCGGGAACTGCGCCCTCGATGATCTTGCGTGCCAGGCCTTCCGCGATCGCGGTCTTGCCGACACCGGGATCGCCGACATAGAGCGGGTTGTTCTTCGAACGGCGGCAGAGGATCTGGATCGTTCGATCGACCTCGGCCGAGCGCCCGATCAGCGGATCGACGCGGCCCTCCTTGGCCTTTTCGTTGAGGTTGACGGTGAACTGGTCGAGCGCCGATTCCTTCTTCGACTTGGTTTCGCTTTTGCTTTCCTTGCCCTCGTCGCTCTCGCTCGTCTCGGCTGCCGAGGGCGATCCGCCCTTGCCGACGCCGTGGCTGATGAAACTGACCGCGTCGAGCCGGCTCATGTCCTGCTGCTGGAGGAAATAGACGGCATAGCTCTCGCGTTCGGAAAACAGCGCGACGAGGACGTTGCCGCCGGTCACTTCGTCCTTGCCCGATGACTGAACGTGGAGGATCGCGCGCTGGATGACGCGCTGGAATCCCGTCGTCGGCGAGGGATCGGGTTCGCCTTCGATCTTGAGCGATTCAAGCTCGGTATCGAGATAATGTTCGACCGTGTCCTTGAGCTCGCCGAGCGCGACGCCGCACGCGCGCATCACTTCGGAAGCATGCTCGTCGCCGGTCAGCGCGAGCAGCAGATGCTCGAGCGTGGCATATTCGTGATGGCGATCGGACGCGTTTTTCAGCGCCTGATGCAGGGTTTTTTCAAGGCTTTCGGCGAAAATGGCCATCAATCACTCCGGTCGGGCGATGGGATCGCAAACGCTGCTCGGGATGTGCAACGGCATGTCCCGCCCGCTGTTAACAATTTGGGGAAGCGCCGCGAAACATGCAAGGGCGCTCGGTCCATCGCTCAGGACTTTCGGAACAGCGCGTCGGCGCTTGCCATGTGATCGCGCGCGAACGACAGCTTGGCTTCGGCCCTGACGATTTCCTGTTTGAGCGCGGCGATGCGCGCGTCGAGTTCGGCCACCGAGAGCAGGTCGAGATCCTCGCGGAGCAGCGCGTCGAGGGCGTCGGCGCGGCGGCGCGGCAGGTCTTCGTCGATATTCATCGTTGGGGAGTGTTGACCGCGTGCGGCTTGCTGTCAATATCGCCGCCCATCCCGCCAAGAGGTATCGCCATGACCAGCACAGCCGAAACGATGACCGTTATCGCGATCCGCGAGGCAGGTGATCCCGATGTCCTGGTGCCCGAAACGCTGCCGGTGCCAACGCCGGGCGCGGGCGAGGTGCTGGTTCGCGTCGCCGCTTCGGGGGTCAATCGCCCTGATGTGCTGCAACGCCGCGGCATGTATCCGCCGCCAGCCGGAGCGTCGCCGATCCCGGGGCTCGAAATCGCCGGAGAGGTCGTCGCGCTCGGCGAAGGGGTCGATGCGTCGATGGCGGGTGCGCGCGTCTGCGGCCTTGTCGCGGGCGGCGGCTATGCCGAATATTGCCTCGTCCCGGCGGCGCAGTGCCTGGTGGTTCCCGACGGCCTGTCGATGATCGAGGCCGCGGCGCTGCCCGAAACGTTGTTCACCGTCTGGTCGAACCTGTTCCAGCGCGGCGGGGCCAAGGCGGGCGACACCGTCCTTGTCCACGGCGGCACCAGTGGCATCGGCACGATGGCAATCGCCCTGTGTAACGCGATGGACATCGCGATCATCGTGACGTGCGGCAGCGCGGAAAAATGCGCGGCGGCGCTTGAGGCGGGGGCCGATCACGCGATCAACTACAAGACCGAGGATTTTGTCGAGGCGGTGACCGAGGCGACCGAGGGGCAGGGTGTTGCCGTCGTGCTCGACATGATCGGCGGCGATTATGTGCCACGCAACCTTGCCTGTCTTGCCGAGGACGGACGGCATGTGTCGATCGCATTCCAGCGCGGGATGACCGCCGAGATCGGCATCGTCGACATCATGCGCCGCCGCCTGACGCTGACCGGATCGACGCTGCGCCCGCGCGGTGCGGACTTCAAGGCGGCGCTGGCGAGCGACATCCGTGAGCATGTCTGGCCGCTCGTCGCGGCGGGCAAGGTGCGCCCGGTGATCGATCGCAGCTTCCCGCTTTCCAAAGCGAACGCGGCGCACAGCCGGATGGAGGCGGGCGACCATGTCGGCAAGATCGTTCTGGTGATCTAGACGCGCCCCGTTCGGTCGCTGCGGTCGCATGCGTACCCCTTGCCGAAATGCGCGGCTCGGGCTAAAGGAGCGCCATGTTTACGGCCGCTCCGTCTGGGGCGGCCCTTTATTTATGGAGATGCCGTCATGGCACAGGATAAACCCACCCCGTTGATGCCGCACGCGACCGCCAGCTGGCTGGTCGACCACACTTCGCTGACCTTCGAACAGGTCGCCGAATTCTGCGGCATCCACATCCTCGAAGTCCAGGCGATCGCCGACGAGACCGCCGGCACCAAATATACCGGACGCGATCCGGTTCACGCGCACGAGCTGACCAACGAGGAAATCGAAAAGGGTCAGGCCGATCCCGAGTACAGCCTCGTCATGTCGAAGGGTCCCGATCAGGTCCGCCGGACCAAGGGTCCGCGCTATACGCCGGTGTCGAAGCGCCAGGACAAGCCCGACGGCATTGCCTGGCTGATCAAGAACCATCCCGAGATTTCGGACGGCGCGATCGGCAAGCTGATCGGCACGACGCGCAACACGATCAACGCGATCCGCGATCGCGAACATTGGAACATCGCCAACATCGTCCCCAAGGACCCCGTCACGCTCGGCCTGTGCACGCAGCGCGAGCTCGACGCGATCGTCGCCAAGGCGGCGAAGAAGGCGGGCATCGAGAACCAGTCGGATACGCGTTTCGACGGCGACAAGGCTGCCTTGCTTGATGAGTTGCGCGCCGAGCGCACCGCCAACAAGCTGGCCGCCGAACGGGCGCTGGCTGCCGAAGAGGCCGCTGCCAACGGCGAAGTCCCGGCCGAGCTCGACGTTCTCCAGGACGCGCTGCGCAAGCAGAACGAGGAAGAGGCGCGCCGTGCGCCTTCACTTCCCGTCGGCGTCGAGGATCCGTTCAAGAAGGACTGAGCGTGACGGCCTAGGCGGCTTCGCTCGCCCGGCTGCGCATGTCCTGTCCGAGCATCTCGCCGACGAGAAAGGCGAGCTCGAGGCTCTGCGCCGCGTTGAGTCGCGGATCGCAATGCGTGTGATAGCGGTCGGATAGACCGTCGGCAGTGATCGCTACCGCGCCACCGGTGCATTCGGTCACGTCGAGCCCGGTCATTTCGACATGGACCCCGCCGGGGAAGCTGCCCTCTGCGCGGTGAATCGCGAAATAGTCCTTCACTTCGGTCAGGATGCGGTCGAACGGGCGCGTCTTCAATCCGCTCGCGGTGCGCACGACATTGGCGTGCATCGGATCGCTGCACCAGGTGACTTCATGCCCCTCGCGCGCGACCGCGGCGATCAGCGGCGGCAGGTGACGGCCGATCAGGTCGCTGCCCATCCGCGTGATCAGCGTGATCCGGCCCGCCTCGCGCTTCGGATTGAGCGTGTCGAGCAGCGCGACAAGCGTATCGGGAGCGAGCGACGGACCGCATTTGATCCCGATCGGATTGGCGATGCCGCGCAGGAACTCGATATGCGCCGAGCCTTCGAAGCGCGTCCGGTCGCCGACCCAGAGAAAGTGCGCCGATGTGCCGAAATATTCGCCCGTCGCCGGATCAGCGCGCGCCATCGCCTGCTCATAGGGCAACAGCAGGGCTTCGTGGCCGGTGAAGAACCGCACGGTTTGCAAGCTCGGCTGGGTCCGCGGATCGATGCCGCACGCTTCCATGAAATCGAGCGCGTCGCCGATCCGGTCGGCGAGCGCGCGATAGCGGTCGGCCCACGGGCTCTGGTTCATGAAGGCGTGCGTCCAGCTCTGCACTTCGCGCAGATTGGCGTAGCCGCCCGAGCTCATCGCGCGCAGATGGTTGAGCGTCGCGGCCGATTGCGAATGCGCGCGCAGCATCCGCGCCGGATCGGCGTGCCGGGCCTCCGCGGTAAAGGCGATGTCATTGATGCTGTCGCCGCGCCAGGCGGGAAGCGTCACGTCGCCGTGCGTTTCGCTGGGGGCGGACCGCGGCTTGGCGAACTGTCCCGCCATTCGCCCCATCTTCACGATCGGCAGCTTCGACGCATAGGTCAGCACTGCCGCCATCTGGAGGATGACGCGAAAGGTGTCGCGGATCGCATCGGGGTGGAAATTGACGAAGGTTTCGGCGCAATCGCCCGCCTGGAGCAGGAAGGCACGGCCCGCGCCCGCCTCGCCGAGCGAGCGTTTGAGCTCGCGCGCCTCGCCGGCGAAGACGAGCGGTGGCTGCGTCGACAGCTGTTGCGTGACCGCGGCAAGCGCCGCCTTGTCGTCGTAATCGGGCAATTGCCGCGCTTCGCATGCCTGCCAGCTATCGGGGGTCCATCGTCGGGTCATGCGCCTGATAATAGGGACGGGCGCGCGCTAGCGCCAGCCTCACTCGGTTTCGAACAGCCCGGCGAGCTGTTCGACCATCGCGCCGCCGAGCTGTTCGGCATCCATGATCGTGACCGCGCGGCGGTAATAGCGCGTGACGTCGTGGCCGATGCCGATCGCGATCAGCTCGACCGGCGACTTCTTTTCGATCCACTCGATGACGTTGCGCAAATGCTGGTCGAGATAGGCGCCGTTGTTGACGCTGAGCGTCGAATCGTCGACCGGCGCGCCGTCTGAAATGACCATCAATATGCGGCGATCCTCGGGCCGGTGGATCAACCGGTCGTGCGCCCAGGCGAGCGCCTCGCCGTCGATGTTTTCCTTGAGCAGGCCTTCGCGCATCATCAGGCCGAGCGAGGTCTTGGCGCGGCGCCACGGCTCGTCGGCGCGCTTGTAGATGATATGGCGCAGGTCGTTGAGGCGGCCGGGATGTGGCGGGCGATCGGCAGCGAGCCAGCTTTCGCGGCTCTGCCCGCCCTTCCAGGTGCGCGTCGTGAAGCCCAATATCTCGGTCTTGACGCCGCAGCGTTCGAGCGTGCGCGCCATGATGTCGGCGCTGATCGCGGCAATCGCTATGGGGCGCCCGCGCATCGAGCCCGAATTGTCGATCAGCAGCGTCACGACGGTATCGCGAAACTCGGTGTCGCGCTCGATCTTGTAGCTGAGCGACTGGCCGGGCGACACGATAACGCGGGCAAGGCGCGCGGCGTCGAGCAGGCCTTCCTCCTGGTCGAAATCCCAGGCGCGCGATTGCTGCGCCATCAGGCGGCGCTGGAGCCGGTTGGCGAGCCGCGTTACCGCGCCCGACAGGTTGGTCAGCTGCTGGTCGAGATAGGTGCGCAGCCGTTCGAGCTCGTCGGCGTCGCACAGGTCGCGCGCCTCGACGACCTCGTCATAGGCGTCGGTCCAGATGCGATAGTCGAAATCGGGCACGTCGCCGGTCGGGCGGTTGGGGCGCACGGGCAGCATCGCATCGTCGCCCGATTCGCCGATATCGCCGTCATCGTCGTCGCCAAGCTCCTGGCTCGACTGGTCCTCGCCTTCGTCGGACTGGTCGCCGTCCATTTCGGGGCGCTGCTCGGACGCGCCCTGGCCTTCGTCCTCGCTGGCGTCTTCGTCGCCGGCGTCGGGCTGTTCGTCGTCGGTATCGTCATTGTCCTCGTCGCCCGCCTCGTCGGCGTCCTCGTCGCCGAGCGTCAGGTCGAGCTGGCGCAGCGCGGCGCGGGCGAATTCGGCGAAATGCGCCTGATCGTCGAGCGCGAGGCCGAGCGTGTCGAGCGCGGGACCGGCGCCCTTTTCGATCCGGTCGGCGACCATCAGCACGCCCTCGAGCGCGGCGGGCGGGATCGGTTCGCCGGTCAGCCGGGTGCGCAGCATCAGCTCGAGCGCGGTCGACAACGGGACATTTTCTCGGCTCGTGGCGCGGGCGATCGGATCGGTGCGGATGCGCGCGTCGAGCGCCCTGGCCAGGTTGCCGCGCATCCCGGTATAGCGACGTGCACCGAGCGCCTCGACCCGCGCGCGTTCCATCGCGTCGAAACACGCCGCCGAAACGGGGTCGGTGGGGCGGTGGGCGCTGTGGACGGCGGCATCGTGGTGACGCAGGCGCAGCGCCATCGCATCGACCTGGCCGCGCGCCTCGGCGACCTGGTCGGCGGGCAGGTCGCGCGCGGGCATCGGCACCTTGAGGTGCAGCCCCGATTGCGACGGCGCATCGGAACTATAGGCCAGATCGATCTCGCCTTGATGGGCGATCGCGCGCGCGGCGCCGGTCAGCGCAGATTTGAGATCGTCGAGAGGCGTGCGTTCGGTCACGGCGTGAGCGCGGTCACTTCGTGCGGCCAACGACGCTTTCGGGCAGGTCCTCGCCGAACACGCGCTGGTAATATTCGGCGACGAGCATGCGTTCGGCCTCGTCGCACTTGTTGAGGAAGCTCAACCGGAAAGCGAAGCCGACGCTGCCGAAGATCGTCGCGTTCTGCGCCCAGCTCATCACCGTGCGCGGGCTCATCACGGTCGAGATGTCGCCCGCCATGAAACCGGCGCGGGTCAGCTCGGCGACCTTGATCATGTCCTCGACGGTCTTGCGCCCGTCCTCGGAATCATACTGGCCCGACTTGGCGAGGACGATCTTCGCCTCGGTCTCGGCGGGCAGGTAATTGAGCGTCACGACGATGTTCCAGCGGTCCATCTGGCCCTGGTTGATCTGCTGCGTGCCGTGATACAGCCCGCTGGTGTCACCGAGGCCGACGGTATTGGCGGTGGCGAACAGGCGGAAATAGGGGTTGGGGCGGATCACGCGGTTCTGGTCGAGCAGCGTCAGCTTGCCCTCGACTTCGAGCACGCGCTGGATGACGAACATCACGTCGGGGCGACCCGCGTCATATTCGTCGAACACCAAGGCGGTGGGATGCTGCAGCGCCCAGGGGAGCAGGCCTTCGCGGAACTCGGTGATCTGCTGGCCATCGCGCACGACGATCGCATCGCGGCCGACCAGGTCGATGCGGCTGATGTGCGAATCGAGGTTGATGCGGATGCACGGCCAGTTGAGGCGCGCGGCGACCTGTTCGATGTGCGTCGACTTGCCGGTGCCGTGATAGCCCGAGACCATGACGCGGCGATTATAGGCAAAGCCCGCCGCGATCGCGAGCGTGGTGTCGGGGTCGAAGACATAGGCGGGGTCGAAATCGGGGACGCGCTCGTCGGCCTCGCTGAACGCGGGCACTTCCATGTCGCTGTCGATGCCGAACAGGTCGCGGACCTTCACCATCTTGTCGGGCGCATCCATCACCGTGCCTTCGCGGCTGTCGGGCTGGACGTTGGGCAGGTCGGTCATGGCAGCGTCTTTCGAAAGCGGGTGCGAGGGGTGCGTTGCGTCTCAACGCGCGGTCTTGAGCTCGGTATAGGCGGCGACGACCGCCTGCAAAGCCTTTTCGTGGCGGCGATCGCCGCCATTCTGGTCGGGATGGAACTTGCGCAGCAACGCGGCATAGCGGCGGCGGATCGTCGGACGGTCGGCATCGGCGGGAAGGTCGAGCGTCTTCAGCGCGCGGTCGCGCGGCGTTTCGACGGCGCTGCGCCGGGCGCGGTCGTAAACGCTCGCGCGGTCCTTGACCCCGCCGCGAATGCCCGCGCCTATGGCGTCGAGCGGGTCGGCAAAATTGGCCCAGCGCGGGACGGGATCGGCGCCCTTGCCGGCAAAGGCATGCGTCTCGCGCTCCCAGCCGCCATAAGGGGTTTGCGCGGCCGAAATCTCTTCAATCGTCATGCCCGCGAAATAGTTGAAACCCGCATTGAACGCGCGAACATGGTCGAGGCACAGCCAGCGCCAGCGATCGGCGCCGCTCTCGCTGCCGCCGCCGACGCGGCCCGGCGCGCGGAACTCGCCGGGCTCGTCGCAGCCCGGGACCTGGCACGGTCGCGTCCCGTCGCCGACGCGTCCATGGAAGCGATTGGGGCGGCGGCTGGCGGAATCGGAAGAGGAAGAACGGGACAGGGTAAGGCTCGGCGCTGGCGTTATCGGGGTAGGCGATCCTATATAGGCGCTATGACCGATAGCGAAACCACCCGCGGCTCGATCGCCGCAGAGATCGAGGCGTTGCTGGCCGACGCCTTCGCCCCCCAAACCCTCGTCGTCACCAACGACAGCGCCAGGCACCACGGCCATAGCGGCGACGACGGATCGGGCGAATCGCATTTCTCGATTGAAATCGTCAGCGACGCGTTCGTGAACACATCGCGGCTCGATCGGCAGCGGATGGTCAATGCCGCACTCGGCGACCTGCCCGGACAGCGCGTCCACGCGATGGCGATCAAGGCGCGGGCGCCGGGCGAGTGAGCGCCGCACCGGCCAAGGTGAATATCGCCGCGGCGCTGGCCGGCATCGACGACCACTGGAACCCGCGCATCGCCGCCGAAGTCAACGGCACGCAGGTCAAATTGGTCAAGTTCGCTGGCCGCTTCGACTGGCACAGCCATGCCGAAGAAGACGAGCTGTTCCTCGTCATTTCCGGGACCATGCGGATGCACCTGCGCAGCGGCGCGGTCGATGTCGGGCCGGGCGAGTTCATCACGATCCCCCACGGCACCCAGCACTGTCCCGAAGCGCTCGACGGCGAATGCGCGGTGATGCTGATCGAGCCCGCCGCGACGCTCAACACGGGCGATACGATTACCGACAGGACGCGGAAGGAGTTGCAGCGGCTATGAGCGATTCGATCATCCAGACGATTACACCGACGACCCATGACCTGGGCGATTTCAAGGTCCGGCGGACCTTGCCGAGCCGGCCGCGGACGATGGTCGGGCCGTTTATCTTCGTCGACCAGTTCGGCCCGGCGCAGTTCGACCTCGGCGGCGGTATGGACGTCCGTCCGCATCCGCATATCAACCTGTCGACGGTGACCTATCTGTTCGAAGGCGCGATCGACCATCGCGACAGCCTGGGCACCGTCGCGACGATCCGTCCCGGCGCGGTGAACCTGATGACCGCGGGCAGCGGAATCGTCCATTCCGAACGCTCCCCAGCCGCCGAACGCCGCCGCGAGGACGGCAGCGCGATGGGCCGGATCTCGGGCATGCAGACCTGGCTCGCCTTGCCCGACGGCCGCGAGGAGATCGCGCCCGCCTTCCAGAACGTCTCGGCCGAAGACCTGCCGATCGTCGAAGGCGAGGGTGTCCGCGCCCGCGTCATCATGGGCAGCCTGTGGGGAAAGACCGCACCCACGACGCAGCACGGCGCGACGATCTATGCCGACATCCTGCTCGATGCCGGAGCGTCGGTTGCGATCGAACCGGACGCAGACGAACGTGCGATCGTCGTCGCGCTGGGCGATGCCAGTCTCGACGGCGCGGCGCTCGAACGCCACGCGCTCTACGTCCTCGCGCCGGGTCAGGCGATGACGCTCAAGGCGTCGAGCGATGCGCGCGTGATGCTGCTCGGCGGCGAGGATTTCAAAACCCCGCGCCATGTCTGGTGGAATTTCGTCTCGTCGTCGCGCGAGCGGATCGAACAGGCGAAGGACGACTGGCGCGCGGGCCGCTTTGCGATCGTTCCGGGCGATTCGGAAGAATATATTCCGCTCCCCGAGGGCGCCCCAAAGACGGTGAGCTATCCATGACCGACATTGCCGAATTCGCGCTTCAACGCGTTGCCCTCGCCACCGGGGTCGAGCTCGATATCGTCGATACGGGCCCCAAGGATGCGCCCGCGCTGATCTTCCTCCACGGCTTTCCCGAATCGCACCGGACGTGGCGTGAGCAGATCGGCGTGTACGCGAAAGACTATCGCGTCATCGCGCCCGACCAGCGCGGCTATTGCCAGTCGTCCAAGCCCGAAGGCGTCGAGAATTACACGCCCGACAAGATCGCCGCCGACGTTTTCGCGATCGCCGATGCGCTCGGCGTCGATCGCTTCACCGTCATCGGACATGACTGGGGCGGGGCGATCGCCTGGCTGGTCGCGCTGATGGGCGGGCCGAAAGAGGCGGGCGGCAATGGCCGCGTCGAGCGGCTCGTCATCCTGAATGCGCCGCATCCCTATAAATTCCAGCAGGCGGTGTTCGACGACGAGGGCCAGCGCGCCGCCTCGCAATATATCCGCGATTTCCGCGATCCTGCCAACGACGCACTGATCGCCGAGCAAGGCATTATCGGGATGCTGATGAAGGCGGTGCGGTGGGAGCGCAGCACCGCGCTGACCGGGGAAGAGAGCGCGCTGATGTTGCGCAACTGGCAGGAGCCCGGCGCGGCGATGGGCATGCTCAACTGGTACCGCGCGACGCAGCTTGTCGTTCCGGCAATGGGCGAAGAGGCTGAGCGACCGGCGCTGCTCGACGCGCCGTTTCCCACGATCGCGGTGCCCACGCTCGTCATCTGGGCAACCGGCGATCTTGCGCTGCGCCCCTGCCTGATCGAGGGCCTCGACGACTATGTCGCGGACCTGACGCTGGTGAAGGTCCCCGATTGCGGGCATTTCGTCCCGTGGGAGGCGCCCGGGGCAGTCAATGCGGCGATGTCCGACTGGTTGGCGAAAACCGCCTAGCCTGCATCCCATTCGATCCACGCGCCGTGCGCATGCGCGGTGGCGAGCTGGGTCCAGTCGGGCACGGCGGGCCAGTGTTGGACGCGCAACTCGTGGCGAAAGTTGGTGCGATTGGCCTCGAGCATGATCCACGCCAGCGGGGCGTCGGGTGTCGCGCGTGCGCCCGCCGCCGCCATCGCCACCTTGACCCGCTCGCGGCTCGCCTCGGGAACATATTGCCAGACGATCGAGTGCATCAGGACGCGCGTCGTACCCGCCTGCTGCGGCGCGGCGAGCATGGCTTCGACGAAATCGGCGGCGTCGGCGCGCACGAGATCGAGCGCGGCGCGCTGCGCCTCGACGATCGCGGCCTCGAACCGGGCAAAGCGCTCCTTGTGCTCGGGCCAGATATAGGCGCGCAACCGATCGGCCTGCGCCGGATCGGTCAGATCGACCGGAGCGGCATCGCAGCCCTTTGCGCCGAGAATTGCGATGTGCTGATCGGGCGGCGGCGATCCGCGCCAGTCGGGCGCAAACTGCATGGCGGCGTCGGCGGGCCCGACGATCACGCCGCCAAGATCGTAGCGATAGCGATCGAGCATCAGGTTGATGCCCGCGCTCGACCCGATCTCGTGCAGCGCGAACCGCGCTGGCAGGCCTTGTTCGGCGAGCCAAAGCAGTGCGGCGATGAACCCCGCCGATCGCCCCGCCTCGTTGGTCTGCGGCGGGCTGTCGAGCCATGGCAGCAGCGCATAGCCGCGTTCGGCGATGATCGTCGCGATGGCCTTGCGGACGGCAAGATCGCGCGCGACGCCGGCATAGGCCTGATCGAGCTCGGGCGCCTTGCCGGCGAGGTGGAGCGCATGAAAGCCCGCAGCACAGCGTAGCGGCAGCGCGTCGGCGAGCGGAGCGCCCTGCCAGCCGAGAACGCGCTGGCCGAACACGCTGTCGTCGTCGATCGCGGCGGCGATGCCGGCGACGATCGCACCGGTGATCGGGGCGCCGTTCGCCTCGCAATAAGCGACCTGGTTGGCGAAGGCGGCGCGGACATCGTCGGGGCTGGTCATGGCCGCGCTCATGCCAAGCCGGGCACATGGCGTAAAGTGCAGCTTTGCTTTCGGACGCAACGCAATCTAGAGAGCGGCGCATGTCCGCATCCAAACCCAATCCGCGCAGTGCCGCGCGTCTCGCCGCCGCCCAGGCGCTCTACCAGCGTGAAATGGAGGGCGGCGAGCTTGCCCCGCTGCTCCACGAGTTCCACGCCCATCGCCTCGGCGCGTTGATCGAGGACGACCAATATGCCGAGGCCGATCCCGATTTCTTCGACGATGTCGTCGCCGGCGCGGTCGCGCGCGCCGATGACATCGACGCGGCGATCACCGCCAAGCTCGCCAAGGGCTGGAGCCTGGCGCGCCTCGACAAGCCGATGAAGGCGATCCTGCGCGCCGGCGCGTACGAGCTGATTGCGCGACCCGACGTTCCGCGCGCGACGGTGATCAGCGAATATGTCGAGGTCGCCAAGGCATTCTACGACAAGCGCGAAAGCGGCTTCGTCAACGGCCTGCTCGACGCGATTGCCAAGGATGTGCGTGGCTAAGGCTGTCTTGCCGTACCGCTCTATGGAGGCGAAATGACCGGCGAATTCAGCTTTATCGACCGGCTCAGGACATTCGCGACGCATCCTGCCGCGCGCGGGCTGGCCGACGATGCCGCGGTGCTGTCGCTGCCCGCGGGCGAGATCGTCGTGACGCACGATATCCTCGCCGAGGCTGTCCATTACCTCCCCGACACCGCGCCCGACGACGTCGCGGCGAAGCTGGTTGCGGTCAACCTGTCCGATCTTGCCGCCAAGGGCGCGCGACCGCTTGCCGCGCTGCTCGGCTACACGCTGGGCGAGAGCGCGTGGGACATGGCATTTGCCGCAGCCCTGGGCGAAGCCCTCGCGCGCCATGACCTGCCGCTGATCGGCGGCGATACGGTGCGGCTGGTGGCCGGATCTCCGCGCGTGCTGGGCCTGACGCTGGTGGGCGCAGCGCCCGCTGGCGGAGCGCCTGCACGCAGCGGCGCAAAAGCGGGCGACGCGCTCTGGGTTACCGGGACGGTCGGCGACGCAGGCGCAGGGCTCGCGCTGTGTCGCACCGGCGCTAGCGAACCCGCCGAACTGGTCAGAGCCTATCTTCGTCCGCATCCGATGCTTGCCGAAGGGCAGGCGCTCGCCCCCCAGGTTACCGCGATGATGGATGTTTCCGACGGCGTGTTGATCGATGCGGCGCGCATGGCGGCCGCTTCGGGGCTGGCCGTGCGCATCGCGATCGACGCGCTGCCGCTGTCGGACGCGCTGCTTGCGCACGCCGGGAATGACTGTGATGCCAGGCTGGCGGCCGCGACTGCGGGCGACGATTACCAACTGCTGTTCGCGCTGCCCACCGGTCAGACTCCCATTGTCGCTGCCACGCGTATCGGCGCATTGGCCGAGGGCGAGGGGATCACGCTGAGCTGGCAGGGTGCGCCGCTGACGCTGCCCGATTCGCTCGGCTTCGCGCACTGATCGCCAGCGACTCGCGGGGTGCCGTGCCGAGTGGCTTGCCCTCCCTCCCAATTGCCGACATAAGTTAGCCCACGTCCCCGTTCGGGGATGATCAAGCTATTGGCCAGGGGGCTGCCGACAGCGAAACCCGCGTTCCAAGACGGGGAGCTGATCACCGGTGCCGTCCCTTGTGCCCAGGGGAAGGAAGACACCAATGACCATCGTTACCATCGCCATAGTGTGCGGCATCATCGCCGTGCTCTACGGCCTCATTACCAGCCGACAGGTGCTCGCAAGCTCCGCCGGCAGCGAAAAGATGCAGGAAATTTCCGCCGCGATCCAGGAAGGCGCACGCGCCTATCTCGGCCGGCAGTACCGCACCATTGCGATGGTCGGCATCGTCGTCGCGATCCTCGTCGGCATCTTCCTCGGACCGCTTTCGGCCGCAGGCTTCGTCCTCGGCTCGGTCCTTTCGGGCGCCGCGGGCTTCCTCGGCATGAACATCTCGGTCAAGGCCAACGTGCGCACCGCCGAGGCGGCGCGCAACTCGCTGCAATCGGGCCTCACCGTCGCGTTTCGCGCGGGCGCCGTCACCGGCATGCTCGTCGCGGGTCTCGCGCTGCTCGCGATCGCGCTGTTCTTCGGGTATCTCACCAGCATCAAGGGTGATGCCAGCAACAGCCGCGAAGTCATCGACGGCCTGCTCGCACTCGCCTTCGGCGCCTCGCTGATCTCGATCTTCGCGCGTCTCGGCGGCGGTATCTTCACCAAGGCCGCCGACGTCGGCGCCGACCTCGTCGGCAAGGTCGAGGCGGGTATTCCCGAGGATGATCCACGCAACCCCGCGGTCATTGCCGATAACGTCGGCGACAATGTCGGCGATTGCGCCGGCATGGCGGCCGATCTGTTCGAAACCTATGTCGTTACCGTCGGTGCGACGATGGTCTCGATCGCTCTGCTCGTTACCGGCCTCGATGCCGCCGCGCTCGACAGGCTGATGGCGCTGCCATTGCTGATCGGCGGCGTGTGCATCATCACCTCGATCATCGGCACCTACATGGTCCGCCTGGGCAGTTCGCAGTCGATCATGGGCGCGCTCTACAAGGGCTTCCTGACCACCGCGATCCTGTCGATCCCGGCGATCTGGTGGGCAACGGGCTATGCCATCGGCGACATGAACACCGCGATCGGCGGCGGCCTGACCGGCGAAGGCGCCTTTACCGGCATGGACCTATTCTGGTCGATGATGGTCGGCCTCGGCGTGACCGGACTGATCGTCTGGATCACCGAATATTACACCGGCACCAACTACCGCCCGGTTCGCTCGATCGCCAAGGCGTCCGAGACGGGCCACGGCACCAACGTCATCCAGGGCCTCGCAATCTCGCTTGAAGCGACCGCGCTGCCGACACTGGTGATCTGCGTCGGCATCGTCGTCGCCTACCAGCTCGCCGGGTTGATCGGGATCGCCTTTGCCGCGACCGCGATGCTTGCGCTTGCCGGCATGGTCGTCGCGCTCGACGCTTATGGTCCGGTCACCGACAACGCCGGTGGCATCGCCGAAATGGCGGGCCTCGACGAAAGCGTGCGGACCAAGACCGATGCGCTCGACGCGGTCGGCAACACGACCAAGGCGGTGACCAAGGGCTATGCGATCGGTTCGGCGGGGCTTGCCGCGCTGGTGCTGTTCGGGGCCTATACCGAGGATCTGAAATACTTCTCGCCCGACCTCGGCATCACCGAAACGCTGACCTTCTCGCTCAGCAATCCCTATGTCATCGTCGGGCTGCTGCTCGGCGCGCTGATGCCGTATCTGTTCGGTGCAATGGGGATGACCGCGGTCGGCCGTGCGGCCGGTGCGGTGGTCGAGGAAGTGCGTGGCCAGTTCCGCGACAATCCCGGGATCATGGCAGGCACGTCGAAACCCGATTATGCCCGCACCGTCGATCTCGTCACCAAGGCGGCGATCAAGGAGATGGTGATCCCGTCGCTGCTGCCGGTGCTTGCGCCGATCGTCGTCTATTTCGTCGTCGAAGCGGTGGCCGGGCAAGCCAATGCCTTCCAGGCGCTCGGTGCGTTGTTGCTCGGCGTGATCGTCTCGGGCCTGTTCGTCGCGATCTCGATGACCTCGGGCGGCGGCGCATGGGATAACGCCAAGAAGTACATCGAGGACGGCCATCACGGCGGCAAGGGCAGCGAAGCCCACAAGGCCGCGGTGACCGGCGATACCGTCGGCGATCCGTACAAGGATACGGCGGGCCCGGCGGTCAACCCGATGATCAAGATCACCAACCTGGTGGCCTTGCTCCTGCTCGCCGCGCTGGCGCAGAACGCGGTCGGCTAAACCGACGCGCATCTCGCGCAATAAGCAGATACAAAAACCCCGTCCGGTGCAAATCGGGCGGGGTTTTCGTTTGATATAATGGTCATTTGACAATAGGTTGGCCATTAAATCGAGTGTTGGGGGAAAAAGCATGACCTTTCGGTATCAACTGCGTGACTGCGCAGTTGGAGTATTGTTCGCAGTTGGATTATTCGCGCCGCTTACGGTGCAAGCGGCCAATACGCCCAAAGTCATGGCTGATGGCATCGCTCCGCTTGAAGCTTTTAAATTTCATCCCGATTTCGATTCTCCGCGCATTTCTCCAGATGGCCAACGTATCGCCGCAAAGATGAATGTCGACGGCGAGGAATGGCTCACGATCCTTGACGTGTCCGGCAAGGGCGCCAAGCCAATTCCGGTGGCGAACGATGGAGCGTTCGACAAGACCGGTGACAAGCGCATTGCGTCCTGGACCTGGGCCGACAGCGACAATCTCGTACTCACCATTACCGAGCGGGTCGATTATGCTGGCCAACCGGTGGATGCGAGCGCGCTCGCCGGATTCTACGTTCCTGACCGTAAGATTACGCCATTGGGGTGGGATACCAATTTCGTATTCGGTGGCAATATCCTGTGGACTGACCCGAAAGGATCGGAAGAAATTCTCGTGTCGCGCTGGTCAAATCGCTACGGAACGGAGCGCCTGACCAAGCCGGAAGTCATCCGCATGAATGTGCGAACCGGTAAATTCGAGACTGTCGAACGGCCCAATCCGGTGATTTCGGGATGGTCTGCAGATGGTCACGGCCAGGTCCGCATGGGTGTATCCAGCAATTCGGACTCGGGTCAGCTGCGCGTGCTTTATCGCGCCCCCGGCGAAAGCAATTATAAGACGATCATCAAGCAAAAGAGCGAGAAATATAAGACCATCCCGACGCCCGAGATCTTTCTGAAGGACGGCAAGACGGCGATCGCACTGAGCAATCATGAAGGCTATGAAGCCGTCTACAAACTTGATCTCGAAACGATGGAGCTGGGCGACAAGGTGTTCGGCGTCGACGGCTATGATGTGACCGGCGTATCGGGCGGCAAGAATGGCGACGAATTGGCGGCCGTTTATTATGCCAAGGACGCCAGCGGCGAAGTCAAATATTTCGAACCCGATTTGGCCGAGATTCAGAAGCTACTCAATGAGCTGCATGGCGGAAAATCGGTTACGATTTCTTCGACCAATTCAGACCGGACGCGCATTCTCTATTCGGTTTCCTCGGCCGCAAACCCCGGGGCGTTTTACCTGTTTGATACCGACACAGGCAAAGTGAATTTGATCGGCTACAACAATGCATTAATTGGCAATGTGGCGATGAATCCCGCTCGCGTAATCCGATACCAGGCGAGTGACGGAAAGATGATTGAGGCTATCCTGACCATGCCCCGCCATCGTAGCGGAACCAAGCCGTTGCCGCTGATCATTAATCCGCATGGGGGGCCCTGGGCACGAGATTATTTAGCATACAATCCAGCCTGGGCGCAGCCGCTCGCAGAGATGGGCTATGTCGTTATTCAGCCGAATTACCGCGGTTCATCGGGCTATGGCCATGATTGGGAAGCGGCAGCAGACGGCAATTGGGGTCTTCGGATGCAGGATGACCTTGATGATGCCATCACCTATCTGGCCGCTCAGGGAATTGTTGATCCCAAACGGGTATGTATGCTGGGTTGGTCCTATGGCGGCTATGCGTCGGCCCGCGCAGCACAGCGTGACGCCGACAAATATCGTTGCGCAATAGCGGGCGCCGGGCCGTACGACCTGCGCGAAATGGTCAAGCACGATAAGGATTATCTGGGTAGATACGGATCAACCTACATTGGTGAAGCGGGTCTGCTAGACGCAATATCGCCGGCGCTGCACACCGATGGTAAATGGGCACCGATTCTGATTGTCCACGGCAAGCGTGACGAGCGAGTCCCGGTCGAGCAGGCGCGCGAATTGGTCAATCACCTCAAGAAATCGGGCAAGCGTGAGGGGATCGACTTCGAATACCTCGAACAGGCTCGCAACACGCACCATTTCCCGCTCGACGAACAGCAGACGGAGTTCTTGAAAGCGAGCAAGGCTTTCCTCGATAAGCACAACCCTGCCTTCATTCCGTCCGACGCGGACTATAAACTTGGTGCCAAGATTGATGACGCCATGCGTTGAGAATGGTGGATGTGAGCTATCCACCTGTCCGGTTAATCTATCCCGTCCGGCGGTGCCGGGCGGGGTTTTTTCGTACGGGATGACGTGTCTGCCAGTTCGGCGGACTGCCACGATTTTTTAAGCTCCTGCTGCTATGGCGAGACGAGATGAAAGGCTTCGTTCCCCAGCTTGTTTCGGCGATTCCGGTATTGCCCGCCTATGTCGAGGGCAGGGCTGCGCCGCTGCGTCGGACCGATGGCGGCATTCGCGTCGTCGCTGTCGGCGAGCTTGGCGAGGGATTGGGCGCGACATGGGATGCCCTGTCGGCGCATGCGGCAGAGCCCAATGTCTTTGCCCGGCGCTGGTTTCTCGCGCCCTCGCTGGCCCATTGCGCGGCGTCGAACGCGGGCGAGCTCGTCGCGCTGATGCGCGGCGATGAGGCCATCGGCCTGGTCCCGCTGGCGCGCGAAACGCATTACGGCCCGATCCCGGTGGCGCATGTCGCCGACTGGACGCACCCCAACATGTTCCTCAGCGGCGCGCTGATCGCGCGCGGAGAAGAGCGCGCGGGATGGACCGCGCTGCTCGATATGCTGGCCGGACGCGGCGAGCATTATGCGCTGTTCGGTCCGTTCGATCGCGACGGTCCGGTGGCGCGCGGACTGGTCGCAGCGGCAGATGAAGCGGGCTATCGCTGCCGGTTGGTGCGGCAGGAAAACCGCGCCCTGCTGCACAGCGCCTTGCCGAGCGATGCCTATTGGCAGGCCGCGCTGCCGGGCAAGAAGCGCAAGGAATTGCGTCGGCAGGAACGCCGGCTGGGCGAGCTTGGCGTGCTTGGCTTCGACTGGCTCGAAGACGATGCCGACCTGGCGCACTGGTGCGACGACTTTCTGGGCCTTGAGAATGCCGGGTGGAAGGGCCGCGAAGGTTCGGCGATGGCATCGGATGCCGCTACCGAGCGTCTGTTTCGCGAGGTGTTGAGCGGCGCGCAGGTAGCAAAATCGCTCGCAATGTGCCGCCTGACGCTCGACGGACGGCCGATCGCGATGCTGGTGACGTTGATGGCCGACGGCGCGGGCTTTTCGTTCAAGACCGCCTATGACGAGACGCTCGCCGCCTATTCGCCCGGCGTGCTGCTCCAGCATTACAATCTCGATCTGCGCAGCCGCGCGGGCCTCGACTGGATCGACAGCTGCGCGCGGCCCGACCATCCGATGATCGATGCGCTGTGGAGCGAGCGCCGCGCGCTTGCCTGGTATGCGGTATCGCTATCGGGCGGGGTGCGTCGCTGGGCGTTCGACGCGGTCCACGCGCTCAAGGCGCTGAAGCGGCGCCTGCGTGGCCTCCCTGCGTTGCACGACAGGACGACGGAGGAATTTGTATGAACGCGCCAATGCCGACAGCTGTGTTCGATTCCGCCGCGCGATCGGCGTTCGCCGCCGCCTATCCCGAGACCTCGATCAAGCTCACCCACGGCCTGCGCGAGCATCGCCTGCTGGCGCTCGACGCGCTTGCCGACATGGCGGCCCGCGTGGCGCCGGGCGACATCGAATATAATCGCGGCGACCTGCCGACCGGGATCGCCGCCGAGGATGTCCCCGCCAACGGCCTGTCGATCGGCGACACGATCCGCACGATCGATACCAACGGGTCGTGGATGGTGATCAAGTTCATCGAGAAGCTGCCCGAATATCGCGCGCTGCTGCTCGACCTGCTCGGCGAGATCGAGCCGAGCGTCAGCGCGACGACCGGCGAAATGCTGACGCCGCAGGGGTTCATCTTCCTGTCGTCGCCGGGGTCGATGACGCCGTTCCATTTCGATCCCGAGCACAACATCCTGCTGCAGCTGCGGGGCCACAAGACGATGACGGTGTTCCCGCCGGGCGACGAACGCTTTGCCGATCCGACCGCACACGAAACCTACCACCGTGGTGGCCCGCGCAATCTCGCCTGGGCCGAGGCGATGGCGAACGGGGGCACTCGCGTCGATCTCGCGCCCGGCGAGGCGGTCTACGTTCCCGTCATGGCGCCGCATTTCGTCCGCAACGGCGATGCTGCCTCGGTCTCGCTGTCGATCACCTGGCGTTCGGAATGGAGCTATCAGGAGGCCGACGCGCGCTGCACCAATGCGATGTTGCGGCGGATCGGCCTCAACCCCGCACCGCCGCCGCGCTGGCCGCACCATTCGGCGATCAAGGCCAATCTCTGGCGCGCCGCCCGCCGATTGCGCCTCGTCGCGGATTAGGCACGCGCGACGGCGCTTTCCTTTTCCGGCCGATGCCGCTATGCGCGCCATCGCGGCAATCCCCGCGCGACTGCAAACCCATGAGGATCGATGGCCAAGGAAGAACTGCTCGAAATGCGTGGAACCGTTGTGGAATTGCTTCCCAACGCGATGTTCCGTGTTCGCCTCGAGAACGACCATGAAATCCTCGGCCACACCGCGGGCAAGATGCGCAAGAACCGCATCCGCGTGCTGGTCGGCGACGAAGTCCTGTGCGAGCTGACGCCGTACGACCTGACCAAGGGCCGGATCACCTATCGCTTCATGCCCGGCCGCGGCGGCCCGACACCCAACGCCTGATTCGCCCAACGCCTGATCCGACGGCGCGCGGGCTGCGTCATCGCCACGAAGGATCCATGCGCCTCATTCTCGCCTCGTCATCGCCGCGCCGGCTCGATCTGCTCGCCAGTATCGGCATCGTGCCCGATTCGGTCGCCAGCCCCGATATCGACGAAACTCCCCGCAAGGCAGAGGTGCCGCGCCACTATGCGCTGCGCCTTGCCGCCGAAAAGGCGCGCGCGGTTGCGCGATCCGATGACGAGGTCGTGCTTGCGGGCGATACCGTCGTCGCGCTGGGTCGCCGCATCCTCGACAAGGCGCACGACGCCGACGATGTCGCCAGATTTCTCGGCCTGCTGTCGGGTCGCCGCCACAGCGTGCTGAGCGCAATCGCGGTGATCGACGGGGCAGGGCGCGTGCGCACGCGCATCTGCGAAAGCACGGTCCGCTTCAAACGCCTCGCGAGCGACGAGATCGCGGCCTATGCAGCGTCGGGCGAAGGTGTCGGCAAGGCGGGCGGCTATGCCATCCAGGGCCGCGCCGCGGGCCTGATCGCGTGGATCGAGGGCAGCCATTCGGCGATCGTCGGCCTGCCGCTCTACGAGACGCGCACCCTGCTGCGCAGTGCCGGGATCGCCTGTGGCTGAATGGCTGTATGAAGACGGGATCGGCGAGAATCGCGCGATCCTGATCGAAGACGGCGACATCGTTGCGGCCGAGGTCGAGCGCGACAGCGGCCTGCGCGTCGGTACGATCGCAGAGGCGCGCCTGATCGACGCCGATCCGCGCAGTGGCGGAGTCGTGCGCTTCGCCGACGATCATGAAGCGGTCGTCGCGCGCGTTCCTGCCGGCATCTCGATCGGCGCGAGCCTGGCGGTCGAGGTGACGCGCGAAGCGATGCCCGAACCGGGCAAGATCAAGCGCGCGGTCGCCCGGGCATCGGACGAGGCACCACGCACCGCGCCGAGCCTGTACGAGCGGATCGTCGCGAGCGATGCGCCGGTCATCCGGAGCAGCGCGCACGAAGCCGCCGACCGTTTCGAGGACGCCGGCTGGAGCGAGCTGCTCGACGAGGCGGCGACCGGCGAGATCGCTTTTACCCGCGGCGCGCTGCGTATCTCGCTCACGCCCGCAATGACGCTGATCGATATCGATGGTGCGGCGGGGGACGCCTACGCCCTCGCAACTGCGGGAATCGAGGCCGCGGCGCGCGCGATCGTCCGCATGGACATCACGGGTTCGATCGGCATCGACCTGCCGACTGTGGCCGACCGCACGCAGCGCCTTGCGCTCGCCGACGCGCTCGACGCCATCGTCCCGCAGCCGTTCGAGCGGACCGCGGTCAACGGCTTCGGCTTTCTCCAGCTGGTGCGGCGACGGGTGCGACCGTCGCTTGCCGAGCTGATGCAATATCGTCCGGTAGAGAGCGCCGCGCTGGCGCTGCTGCGCCGCGCCGAACGGTCGCGTGGCAGTGGCCCGGCGCGCCTCGTCGCCGCGCCGCCGGTCGCTGCCTGGCTCGAAGGCCGCGCGATGTTGGTCGATCAGCTGGCGCAACGTCTCGGGCGCAGCGTCGTTATAGCAAGTGGTCAAGGCGAAGGATTGGATGGCGGTTATGTCGAATGAAACGCGCGCGGCACTGGGGAAATGCCCGATCTGCAAGCAACCGGCCCAGGCTGAATTCCGCCCATTCTGTTCGCGCGGCTGCCGCGACCGCGACCTGATGCAATGGTTCGGAGAGGGCTATGCCCTGCCCGGCGCGCATCCCGCCGAGCTTGACGACGAGCCGGAAGAAAAAGACGACTTCTAAGGGACTGGACAGCGCGCCCCGCGCGCCTCTATAGGCCGCGTTCCAATGCCCATGCCCGGGTAGCTCAGTTGGTAGAGCACACGACTGAAAATCGTGGTGTCGGTGGTTCGAATCCGCCCCCGGGCACCATTTTCCAAAGAATTTCTAGTGGCACGGTGAGTGCGCGCGATCCCGACCACAGAATGGCGCAGTTGCGCTACTTCCAGGCCATCTGATTTCGCTTTGGAATTTTGAAGAGACGAATTGGCTAAGGCCAAAATCGGATAATCGGGCGCCGTTCTCGGATATCCGAATCGGCGGTCGGCCGATGCGATGCGCAGCTACCAGCAAAAATGTTAGAAACCGAGCGCCTTGCGCTGGTCCTGCCACTCTGTCGGCAAGCCCGTGGCACGAGCAAGCTTTTGTCGGTTTAGATGGACTGGCTGTCGCCCTTCTACGATCGCCGTCATTATGTCGGGCGCTAGGTAGCTGATCCGCAAAAGCACCCTGAAATAGTTGCTGGACAGTCCTTTGGCCTGAGCTAGTTCAGCAAGCGATGCGCCCTCGTTATTCTCCAGGGCATGACGAGCCATGTACGCTTTAACGACGAGCTTTATAAGCGATCGGTCGCGATGCACGATGGAGGCGTTCTGTGGAGGCTCGACAAGTTTAACTTCCTTGCCGCGACGAGCCAGTTGAACCTCGACCTTTTGGGATCTGTTTCCAAACGCATCTTCATCGAGGAACTGTATCTCGAGCCCGACTTTGGACACGATAACCTTCTCGACGCGATCGAGAACGGCTCGGCGGGTGAGCGGCAAGTTTGCGTTCTCACCTTTGGCATCAGGATAGCGCTTACGCAATTGCGCCAGAACTATGCCCTCAAGGTCGCCCGCCGGCACCCTTAGCTTCTGCCTTTTGTTACCGTTGGCTGAGGCGTAATATCGGTAACGCTTACCCCGCTTGCATGCATGATCCGCCAACATTCTGGACCCGCTGGCGTCATAGATCATACCGGCCAAAGGGCTTGGATGGTCTGCATTAAGTCCATTAATCGTGTTTGCGCGATTTTGTGACAGGAGCTCAGCTGCGGCTTCAAATGCTTGTCTATCCATGATCGCGTCGTGCTCGCCGCAGTATGATTTTCCCTTGTGGGCTACCTCGCCAAGATAAGTTCGGTTTTTAAGGATCGTATACAGCGCGCCGCGACTGAACGGGACGTCGCCGGAAATGCGACCGCCCCTGCTTCGCCGTTGGGGAGATTTTACGCCGCGCTCTTCAAGTTGCATCGCCAGAGCGGACACGGACCCGAGTGTGAGATACCGCGTGAAGATATTACGAACTGTCACGGCTTGACGTTGATCGACGACGAGGTGTCGGTCCTCGACTACATAACCAAGCGGTACCACGCCGCCCATCCACATCCCGCGTGCCTTTGATGCTGCAATCTTGTCTCGAATTCGTTCGCTGGTAATTTCGCGTTCGAACTGAGCGAACGAGAGCAACACATTGAGCGTAAGTCTGCCCATGCTGGACGTAGTGTTAAATGCCTGAGTGACGCTGACGAACGAGGCATCGTTATCGTCCAGAATTTCGATTATCCGCGCGAAGTCGGCAAGGCTGCGAGTGAGGCGATCGACCTTATAGACCACGATCACATCGATTTTGCCGGCCCGGATATCCACCATGATATGTGAAAGCCCGGGCCGCTCCATGTTACCGCCCGAATAGCCTCCGTCATCATAGTGTTCGGGAACTAAGGTCCATCCTTCGTGTCGCTGGCTTTCGATATAGGCGGCACACGCCGCGCGCTGCGCATCCAGGCTGTTGAACTCCTGCTCGAGCCCGTCCTCGGTCGATTTGCGCGTATAAATAGCACATCGACGCCTCGTTGGATCAGTTCCTGGCATCGGGGCTTGCCTTGAGTCCGAAGAAACGGGGCCCCGACCAGGCGGTGCCGGTGATCTTGCGGGCGATTTGGGTCAGACTGCGAAAATGTCGCTCTTCGAACTTAAAACCCTGATCGAGAACCTGCACCTGATAGATGTCACCGTGCCATTGACGCACCAGCCGAGTGCCGGGTTTCAGGCTCAACCCCGCACTTAGTTTTATGTCGCCGGTTTCGACTAACTCGATCGCAAACCGATCTAGCGTTCTTTGGATCGCAGGCGTTAGACCTCCTTCCATTCTCGCCTGTTTTCGCCAGACGATAGCTCGAGCGATCAAGTCTCGACCGAGCCCCTTGGGCGTGACAGTGCCCTTGTGAAGCCTTCGCCATTCAGCTCGCAATTGGCCCGCCGAGAGCTTCGCCAGGTGCTCATCGATCATCTCAGCTCTCGATACGGTAATTTGTGGCGCCGTCGTTCCGGCTCTCTTTGAGGATCGTCAGGCCCCTCTTTCGCAGGCCAGTTAAAAAAGAGCGACAGCTGTGCGGCTGCCAGTTCGTTGACGTCGCGATCTCGCCGAGCGTGGCTCCCTGATTTCGTTTGAGAAGTCGCTCAACCTTGAGCGCCTTGGTTTGGCGAGGGCGGGGCGGGGCTATTTTTTGCGCCGAAATTGAAGAATTTCGCATGATGGTTATCCTCACGGACAACTTGATTGTCGTCCCACCACGCAAAGCCTCGGGCGATTTCGCGCTGAGGCTTTAGCGGCAACGATCACTGCCGTGTGGACACCAACGCTCTGTTTGAAAGTGAAGTCCAGTCGAATGACTGCTTTGCGCCCATTGTCGGTCATAACAGCCGATAATCTCGCAGGCCGAAAGCCGCCATTCCTTGACATTGGAAGGCACAGACGACCTTGCGTCCAGATCAGGACCCAAAGTGCTTCCTGCGGACTTTGAAAGCAGCGCTTGATCTCTGCTATCTTCGCATCGATGGTGGGCTAGGACAGGGGCACTTGTGCTCCGGAACTCCGTTTCCTTCCGGCCATTTTTATTGACCGTCAGGGGATAGCATCCGGAAGGCACCGACCTCCAGTGTCCCTTCGGGGGCTAACATCACTCCGAGCGAGTGCAGGGAGCGCGAGGACAAAGTCGGCTGCCAGCAGTCTGGCCGCCGTCGCGGTCTCCGCGGGATTGGCATCGTCGTCGACCTCATAGGTGTAGGCGGGTATCGCAAAGCATTCGAAGAACCAGTTCTTAGCGGTGCCCGAGCCGGGGTTGGCGTTGCGTTTTTCGATCGTGAAGGGGTAGCCGGTGAATTGCGCTTCCTTGCCTGCTAACCAAGTCTCAAGAAAGCGCGCGTTCGTCGCTCCCGCCTCGTCACCCTGAACGTAGAACAGGTTGCGCGCGGTCGAATGGAAATCGATCATGACGACCGGCCTAGTGAGTTTGGCATGGCTGGCGAGCCAGTCGCGGACGGCGCGCGTTTCGGGCTGGGTGAACGCGCCCCAGTCGCGGTTGAGGTCGACGCCGCCGCGATTGGCGCGCCAGTGGCCGCGGTCGACGCCGTCGGGATTAAGCAGGGGGACGGCCAAAATCTGATAGCGGGTCCCGAGCAGCTTATCCTGCTGCATGCTGCGCGCGAGCGCACGGACGAACGGTTCCAAGGCATAGAATCCGGTCACTTCGGGCGGATGCTGGCGACCGAGGATGACGATCGTTGCATCTGCCGAAACATCGCCGAAGCGGATCGCCTCGATCGGCCTGCCATCGAGCGAGCGACCCAGATCGAGGCGCTCGCCGCCGTAATCGCGGACCAGGTCGCGCGCGAAGGCAGCGTAGTCGGCACTGGACAGCATTGGTTGCGCACTCACGGTTCCCGACCCTTCGGGGAGCGTGACCAGCGCGCTGCGTTCGTCATTGGCGATGCTTACCGGAAGTTCGCTGACAACGCCGTTGCGGGTCAGCTTCGGCGCATAGCGATGTTTCGCCTCTAGGTATGAAAGACGCACGGTGACATCGCCCCCAGGCTGGGCCGAGTATCGAAACGCGTACCAGGGACTGGGATTGATCGGCGGGGCGTGTTCGGGCGCGATCACCAGCGAGAAACTGCGTTCGCCTTCGATCACGCAGCGGGCCGGCGACGCACCCGGGAAATCAAATGTGAGCACGACATCCGATGTGGCGCATCGGGCCTGAGACGTTTGCGCAACGCCAGCAGGCAGGTGGGTGTCATCCTGGGATGCGCAGCCCGCAAGCGCCGCGATCAGCGAAATCATCAAGATCGCGGCGCTTTTGGACTGGATGGTCACGCGATCAGAACTTTTTTCTCAGCTCGATCGCGAACTGGCGGCCACGGGGCGAATGCAGCTCGCTGAAGTAGCCATAGGATTCGTCGGCCAGCGGTGGATCCTTGTCGAACAGGTTGTTGATCGCGAAGCGCAACCGGGTTCCGTTGAGCGGAGTTTGGTTGTTGATTTCGTATGCGATCGACAGGTTTATCGTGAACTGGTCGTCGACGGGATAGAAATTGGCGTTCGGATCGTCGGACACGATCAGATTGTCGCGGACCACGCTCGTGTCGTACACCATGCCGACATACTGGCCGAACAGTCCGACATCGACCGGTCCCTTCGACCAATTGATCGATCCGCTTGCCCGCCATTTCGGCCGCCCATCGACCTCGAGCAATTCGCCCAGCCCGCCGACGGTCACGTCGAGCGGAAGCGTCCCGGCGGCGACGCCATCGAGGATTTCCTGGCCGTCGGAGCCGGCATCCTGGACGAAGCCGAGCAGCCGCGCGGCGTTCAGCCGGATGCGGAACTTGCCCGCACCGAAATCCGGTACGCGGTAGAACAGACCGAAATCGAAACCTCGCGACGTGCGGCTGTCGAGGTTGAGATAAGGGTCGAGAACGAAGTCGATCTTGCCTGCCGGATCGAGTCCGGTTCCGGCAAACAGCGCGATATCATCGACTGTGGGGGCAAGACGCACCACGTTCGGGTTGGTGCTGCCGGCGAGGCGACGCAGCAGGTCGAGCGCAATCGCGTTATCGTCGCCGAAGGTGCCGACCAGGCCGGTCTGCTTTACACGCCAATAGTCGGCGGTGAGCGTCAGGCCGGGAATGAAGGCTGGCTCGAGCACGACGCCGAGGTTGATGCTGGTGCTGTCTTCCGGTCGCAGGCTGCGAGCGCCCGACCGGAAGCTGATGACGCCGGCACCCGGGCAGACGCCGAGGCTGGCTATCTGGCCCTTTGCGACCTGGGCCGTGCAGACTACGAAATCGTCGCGGGTGTTCGATCGGGTCGTGCCATCGTCGTTCACCTGCACCAGGTTCGGCGCACGAAACCCTTGCGACCATGCGCCACGAAATGTGACGCCGGGAATGGCCATCCACGACGCGGCGATACGCGGGACCACCGCAGTTGCCTTGATGTCGTCGAAACGTTCGACCCGGCCGGCCAACTGAAGGTTGAGCTGTCGCACCAGCGGAATATTCATGTCGGGACTAACCAAGGGCACGAACAGTTCAGCGAATGCCGAATAAACGTTGCGGCTGCCGCTGGTATCGGGTGAGGGACTGGTTCCCGCAACGTCGCTGCCGTTGAACTCGCCGGTTACGCTGTCGGTGAAGGTGATCGTGCCGTCGAGGCGCGGGTCGCGATCGTCGTAAAACGTCTCGCGCCGCCATTCGACACCAGAGGCAATGCCGACATTACCTCCGGGCAGGACAAACAGGTCGTTGCGGCTGATCTTGAAGTCGGCCAGCGCCAGGCTGGTGCCGCCCTTGCGGAACACGTCGATCCGGAAGGGGTCGATCGAGGAGGCCGGATTGGGCGTGCAATCGCCCTGACCCGGATCATCGAGGCAGCCGCCGTTGAACGGGTTGTAAGCGTCGGAGGTCGTCAGGTTGATCTGCTGCTGCATCAGCGTGAGCGAGACGCGGTTGCGGGCAAGATCGAGCGAGTTCGCTTCCGAGTAGAGGAACCCGGTATCATAGTCCCAGGCGCCGAAATTTCCACGCAGGCCGCCGACAAGGCGGTAGGTGTCCTTGTCTACCGAAACGTCGCGATTGCCGACATCGACGAAGCGATAACGCTCCATAATGACGTCTGCGCCACTGGCAGGAATCGTCGTGCCGGGCAGGCGGTTGGGACTGCCGACGGGGCCGAACGGGTTCCAGTAGGCGGTGCGCGAAATACCTACGGGCACTGCGCTGAGGATTGCCGATGCCTCGATGTTGCGACGGTTTTCCGACCGGTAGTAGCTGCCTTCGAAATACGCTTCGACGTTGTCGGTGAGTTCGTAGCTCAGCAGAGCCATCGCGTTATAGCGGTGCTTGCTGCTGATCAGATGGTTGCCGAAGTTGGTGTTGTAGCGCACGTCGCTCGTTGGCGTCGTGCCGTTTCGCGCACAGATGCCGCCGCCGAAGTCCATTCTGCACCCCGGAAACGTGCTCGGCTGGAGATAGAAGTCGTCGTCGCCGATCGGCGTCCGGTTGGTCGGTGCCTGGATATCGAACTGGCCGAACGGCCCGAAGGTGTTGCGGTTGTTGAACGAGGCATCGCCATCGAAATCGGTGCCCGCGACCAGCGGTCGGCGATCCTCCTCACCGGCATAATCGCGCTTTGAGGCAAGCAGGCCGTTCTCGCGGAAATAGCCGCCATATACGGTCAGGTTGCCGCGGCCGCCGCCGAAGTCGAAGCCCAGCCCACCGCTGATCGTATAATTGAACAGGCCGGTTCCGTCCGACAGTCGCAGGTCGCCCTCGATGAAGCCGCCCGTCATCCCGCCCTTGAGCACCGTGTTGACAACGCCCGCGACCGCGTCGGCACCGTAGATCGCCGATGCACCGTCGCGCAGGACTTCAATTCGCCGAACGCTGCCCGGTGCGATCTCGTTGGTGTCCGAAGAGACGACGGGAACGAGCAGTTCGGTCTGGTACCCCGGGTGAAGCGTCATGCGTCGGCCGTTGATCAACAGCAGCGTATTGCCGGTGCCGAGATCGCGAAGGTTGATCGACCCGACATCGCCGCGCGCGCTGTTCTGGCTCGAGTTGTTCTGTTCGTTGAAGGCGACCGTTCCTGCCTGCGGGATGGACCGAAAGATCTCGTCGCCCGAACTCGCGCCGCTGTTTTCGATCTGCTGTTCATCGACCACCGTTACCGGAAGAATATCGTTGATCTTCGCGCCCTTGATCTGGCTACCGATGACGATGATGCCGGGATCTTCTGAAACGGTCGTCTGGGCCGCACTCGGGTCGGCCGAGCCAGGCGTTGTATCTTGGGCATGGGCTACCGTTCCGCCGAGCACGGCGAGACTCGCCCCGCCCAGTAATGCCAGCCGTGCAATATTGATGTTACGCATGATTTGCTCCCCTTTACGTCGCTAATTCTTGATTGCCACCCGGTTGCTCCAGGCATTGAATAGTTCGGGCCACTGGTTGAGCGTCTGTTCGGGCGTGCCGAGGCCCCAGCCATGACCGCCATCGGCGAAAATGTGCATTTCGACGCTCGCCTTGGCCGCGGACAAGGCGGTGAACAGGGTAAGATTATGCCCCGGCGGCGTCGTTAGATCGTCGGCCGCGGAAAACAGGATCATCGGCGGGGCGTCCTGTGCCGCATAGGTGTCGAGCGACCAGACATTTTCCGCCGCCGCGTTGGGCGTTGACCCGATGATTTCCTTGCGCGTGCGCGTTGTGTCGAACGGTTTGCGCAGGCTGACGACGGGGAACAGCAGCGCGGCAAAATCGGGCCGCGCGCTGACCGCCTCAAATTGATCCTTACCCGCGTACAGCGCGCGCGCGGCCTGGAGGGCGGTGAAGCCGGCCAGATGGCCACCCGCCGACATGCCCATGATCCCGATCTTGTCGCGTTCGATGCCAAACTCGCTCGCGCGGCTACGGACGATCTTCATCGCGCGCTGCGCATCGGCAAAGGGGGCGGTCGCCTCCCAGCCATCATTGGGCAGGCGATAGATCAGTTCGAAAACGGTATAGCCGTTGAGCTGAAGCCATTGCGCGGCGGGCGTGCTTTCTTTCCACAGCTGGATGCGGAAATATCCGCCGCCGCCGCACACGATGACCGCCTTGCCGTTGGGCAGATTGGGGCGATAGACGCGCATTCGCGGCGTCGCGATGTTCGACACCGCGCCATAGCCTGCGCCCGCTTCGCCGATTTTTTCAGGTCCGGTCACACCGCCTTTGCCGGGCGCCTTGCCCTGCCAGAGCAGGATTTCCTCGCCGGTATGCGCACGGGCCGGGGTTGCAATCGAGGCAAGCGCGCCCGTCGCAATCAGCGCGCCGCCGCCGCCGAGGATCGAACGCCGGTTGATCATGCTGCCGTCTCCAACTGTGCGTGGACCGCCTCGCTAATCGGGCCGCTTCGCTCGTGCCGTTCGATGTCCTCATCGACCAGTGCCATCGGGCGGCCGGCCATCGCGGCGGCGAGGCGTTCGGTGTCGAGCGCGCCCTCCCATTTGGCGACGACGACGGTAGCGACCGCATTGCCGATGAAGTTGGTCAGCGCGCGACATTCGCTCATGAAGCGGTCGATGCCGAGGATCAGCGCCATGCCCGCGACAGGCACCGACGGAACCACCGAAAGTGTCGCGGCAAGGATAACGAAGCCCGCGCCGGTCACGCCTGCCGCGCCCTTCGAGCTGATCATCGCGACGAGCACGAGCGCCAGCTGCTCCCCGATCGACAGCTCGATCCCGACCGCCTGCGCGATGAACAATGCGGCGAGCGTCATGTAGATGTTGGTACCGTCAAGGTTGAAAGAATAACCGGTCGGGATGACCAGACCGACCACCGCCTTGCGGCAGCCGGCAATCTCCATCTTTTCCATCAGGCTGGGCAGTGCCGCCTCGGACGATGACGTGCCGAGGACGAGAAGTAGCTCTTCGCGCAGATAGCGGATCAGCCGCAGGATCGAGAACCCGGCTAGGCGCGCGACGACGCCGAGCACGACGAGGACGAAAAGCAGCGAGGTCAGGTAAAAGGTCCCGATCAACGCGGCGAGGCTGGCGAGCGAACCGATGCCGAACTCGCCGATGGTAAAGGCGATCGCGCCGAATGCGCCGATCGGGGCGAGCTTCATCAGCATGTGGACGAGCTTGAAGATCGCCGCGCTGAGCGACGACAGCACGTCGAGCACAAGGTCGCTGTGCGGGCGTGTCGCGGCGAGCGCGATGCCCGACAGGATCGCGACGAGCAGCACCTGGAGGATGCTGCCCTCGGTCATCGCGCTGAACAGCGTCGTCGGGATGATGTCGAGGATGAAACCCCAGATCGTCTGGTCGTGCGCGGTCTGCGCATAGGTTTCCACCGCGGAGGCGTCGAGCGTGGCGGGATCGATGTTGAGGCCCGCACCGGGCTGGACGACATTGGCTACGATCAGCCCCAGAATGAGCGCCAGCGTTGAAAAGAACAGGAAATAGATCATCGCCTTGCCAGCGACACTGCCGACCGCGCTCATGTCACGCATGCCGGCGATCCCCGTTGCGACGGTCAGGAAGATTACCGGCGCAATGATCATCTTGACCAGTTTGATAAAGCCGTCGCCGAGCGGTTTGAGCGAGACACCGAAGTCGGGGTAGAGATGGCCAATCAGAGCGCCGAGCGCGATCGCGCCAAGCACCTGGAAATAAAGTTGGCGATAGAACGGCCGCTTCACGCGTCCTTCGGCCGGCCTGCGGCCAGCGTCGATTTCGACCATTAAGCATCCTCCAGCCGCCTATTATCGGCGGTCTGTTGATGACTATAGCGCCGTTCAAGAGCCAGCGCATCGAAGTCGGGCAAAAGCCGAAAACCACGGTTTTTAGCCATTCCCAAGTTAGCGACCTGACAAATTACGCGGAAAACCGCACATATGTTTTGACTATTGTGCGAAAAACCGGACAATTCCAATCATGACAGCCGCCACACTGTTCAGGAGCTTCCCGCGGCGTGCAGCCGTCCTCGGCCTCCTGTGTCTTGCGACGGCCTTGCTGGCGACCTGGATCATCGACCGGAGGTCGCGAGCCGGCGGCGCGGCGGCGGCAGCGAGCGAGGCACAGGACGAGGCCGCGATCATGGCGGCGAGCCTCAAGAGCGAACTCGACAAATTCAGCCTCGTGCCGCTCGTCCTCGCCGAAGATCCGCAGGTTGGCGCGTTGCTGTTGGGTGCATCGAGTGAAGCCGACTTGCTCGACCGCCGACTTGCGACGCTTGCAAGGCAGACCAACGCAGCCGCCATCTACCTGATGAACGCCGACGGCCTTACGATCGCTGCGAGCAACTGGGACCGCCCGACGAGCTTCGTCGGATCGAACTACAACTTTCGGCCTTATTTCCGCAACGCCTTGGCGCGCGGTTCGGCCACCCAGTTTGCCCTTGGCACGGTCAGCCGCGAACCCGGACTTTATATCGCTCAGCGAGTTGTCAGCGGCGGACGCCCGACGGGCATCGTTGCGGTGAAGGTCGAATTCGACGATCTAGAGGCCGGCTGGCGAGCCGCCAGCGATGGCGTGTTCGTCACCGATGCCGAAGGCGTCGTCCTGCTGACGAGCAACGATGGCTGGCGATTTCATGCGACCGGACCCCAGCGCGGCGCGGCGCGCAACCGATCGGTCGATCGCCGGCAGTTTGGAGTTGATATCGTGCCGCCTTTGCTGCCGGACCCGATCGGGCTGAAGGTCGGTCTCGTAAAATCTCCGTTGCTCGATACCGAGCAACCAATCGCACTCGATGGTTGGGTCCTGCACCTGCTCGCCAATCCTTCGTCTCAAATCGATGCCGCGGTAGCCCGCGGTCGATATTATCTGCTGCTCGTCGCGACTATCGCCGCGGGTCTGCTGGCCCTAGCGTTCGTCTTCAGGCGACGGCGCTCGCTGCAGGAGGAGGTGGCGATCGCGCAAAGGACGCGGACGCTGCGCGAACAGCTCAATCAGGCCAACCGGCTTGCGACGCTGGGGCAGATTGCGGCAGGTGTCGGACACGAGATTAATCAGCCCGTCGCGGCCGCGCGCCTGTTTGCCGAAAATGGGGCTGCACTTATCGCGACCGGGCGGCTCGACGATGCCCAGACCAACTTCGCGCGAATCGTTGACCTCGCCGATCGAATAGGCCGGATCACCGCCGAATTGCGGCTGTTTAGCCGCCGCGATGCGCCCGATCCGCAGGAAATGCCGGTGGCCAAGCCAATCGAAGGCGCGCTCCTGCTGCTTCACGACCGGATCGCCGGAATGGCCGTGACGCTGACCTTGCCGGACGAAGAGACGCTGACCGAGCGGGTGCGCGCCGAACCCGTCCGGCTTGAACAGGTCATCATCAACCTCCTCCAGAATGCGCTCGATGCGGCGGGGGAGGGCGGGGTGATAGCAATCGCGGTGACAACCGAGGCACGATCTTGTTTCGTATCGGTGATCGACAACGGTCCCGGCATTGCAGAGGACATGCGCGATCGCATGTTTCATCCCTTCGCGACCACCAAGAGTGATGGTCTCGGTCTCGGCCTGGTGATTTCGCGCGACATCATGCGCGATCTCGGCGGTGATCTTGTTGTCGGGGAGTCAAACCGCGGCACGCGTATGACGATGAAGATACCGCGCGCATGAGCGATCCTGCTGCCATCGAGGTGGTTTTTGTCGAGGATGACCCGGCGCTGCGCGAGGCGATTGTCCAAGCGCTCCAACTGGAGGGGTTCACGGTCGATGCATTTCCGGCGGCGGAGCCGGCGCTGCGCCGCTTGTCGCGCGATTTCGAAGGCGTCGTTGTGAGCGACGTTCGCCTGCCTGCGATGGACGGGCTCGAATTCTTCGATGCGATCCGCGGAATTGACGATAGCTTGCCGGTGATCTTTACCACCGGTCATGGCGATGTCGCGATGGCGGTCTCGGCGATGAAGCAGGGCGCTGCGGACTTCCTGTCGAAACCTTATGCGGCGAGCGCGCTTGCCAAGTCGATTCGTCGCGCCGCTGAAAAGCGCAGTCTCGTCATCGAGAACCGCAAGCTGCGCGAGGCGCTGCGCAGCCACGCGACGACAGGCTTGCTCGGCAGCTCGATCGAAATCGAGCGGCTCAACCGCTTGATCGCCGAGGTTGGCCGCGCCGACATCGATCTGATGATCACCGGACCGAGTGGTGCAGGCAAGAGCTTCGTCGCCCGCCGGATCCACGATCTCAGCCCCCGCCATGATCGCCCCTTCGTTACGATCGAGGCTGGTAGCTGGGCGCACCAGGATGCCGAACTCATCATCTTCGGACGCGAGCCGGGCAGCGGACTGTCGCGCGCGGGCCTGATCGAGCGGGCGCGGGGAGGGACGCTATTCCTCGACGATATCGAAACGATGCCCGAGCAAATCCAGGCACGCATGCTCAGCGTAGTCGAGCAACGCAGTTACCTGCCGATCGGGGCGTCGCGTCCGCAAGCGACGAATGTGCGCATCATCTCTGCTGCGCGCAACGTGTCGGACGGCGACGCGACATCGCGTCGGGTGTCTTTGTCGCTTTTCCATCGCCTCAACGGCGTCACCATAGCGCTCCCTCCGCTGGCATCGCGCCGACGCGATATCGCGGAAATCTTTCGCCATTTCGTTGCCGAGTTTGAACGGGAATTCGATACCGCGGCACGGCCGCTGACCAGCGCCGAATGGCATCACCTTGCCAGCCACGATTGGCCAGGCAACATGCATGAGCTGCGCGGCTATGCACGCATTTTCGTCTTAGACTTATCGACGGACGAATCGCTGGGCCTGCCGGGCATGGGCTCGCCGCAGTCTCTGAAGGATCGCGTGGCTGGTTTCGAACGGGCGCTCATCGAAAATACGATGCGAGAGTGTCGTGGAAGGATTGCAGCCGCCGAACGCTCGCTCGGGATCCCGCGCAAGACGCTTTACGACAAGCTGGCAAAGCATGGCTTGAAAGCCAGCAGCTTCCGGACATGAAAGGTTTTAATTTGGATGAGACGTGCTGGTTCCGCAATCTGGACCGGGCGACCAACGGCAGGAACGTAGTCTCAGCTGCGAAAACCGGAACGGCAGCAATCGGCCCAATCGCGGACATTGGCATTGGGGAATTAAGACGTCGTTTAATAGAGAATGCAATTAAATCAAACGTAAATGGCGGAGTGTGATTAGAACTTTGTATCTAACCACGTAAAAAAATCGATCGGAATATAGGTGAGGTCGAAAATGCCCACGCCCATACCCCGAGATAGTTTGCGAAATTTGCTTTAGCTTAGACTGCCTGGCACCGGTCGATCATTCAGGCGAGCATCCGAACCGTGGGCTCGCGGTCATAAAAGCGCTTCGCCGCCGCCTTGACGAATTTTCCGCTCAGGTCGGTTACGCCCTCGTCGAGCGCCACCCCGGCCTTGTCGAGCAGCGGCTTGGCACCCGCATCATGGCCGATCGCTTTCAAATGCCCGAACGCGTCCATGACGAACTGGACTGCGGCACCGTCCATGCACAGCTGCTTTGCCGCAGCTTCGGTGAGGACCAGCGCGATCGCATCAACCGTGCAACTTGGCGTTCCGGCGAGCTGGCCGTCGGCGGCCATGCTGCCATTGTCCAGCTTGATCCCGCCGACCTTGGGCGCGATTGTCATCGCTTTGCCGCCCGCCTTTTCAACGGCGGCTTTGACTGCCTTGATATCGCTCGCGCGAGACCCTTCGGCGAACAGTATCCCGACCTTGCGCCCTTCGAGCGTGTCCTTCTTGTTCTTGACGATCGACAGAGCCGGCGATGCCTCCATCTCGACGATCTTGCGAGCTGCTTTGGCCTTGGCCGGCAGATCGATCGCCAGACCCGCCGCAACCCGCCTGGCAAGGTCGCCATCGACGTTGCACAGGTTGGCCACCATGGCCGCGCGGACATGCGCCAGCGTCACCTTCGACAGTTCGAAGACAATCGCCGATGCAATATGCGCCTGCTCGATTTCAGTCTGCGAACGGTAGAACATGCGCGCCTGGCTATAATGGTCGGCAAACAGCTCGGGCCGTGCGCGGACCTTGGCGGTCGGATCGTTGCGCTCGCCATTTTCCTCGAACGTCACGAAGCCCGTATCCATGCTGGCGCGCGGACCGTTGATTTCGCCCGCTTCGCCCAGTGAATTCGGTTCGTAGTTCGCGCGCCCTTTGGGCACCTTGGTCTGCATCAGCCCGTCGCGCTGGAAATTGGCATAGGGGCATTTGGGCGCATTGATGGGAATCTGGTGGAAATTGGCAGTGCCGAGCCGCGACTTTTGCGTATCGAGATACGAGAACAACCGGCCCTGAAGCAGCGGGTCGTTCGAAAAGTCGACCCCCGGCACGACGTTCTGCGGGCAGAACGCCACCTGTTCAGTCTCGGCAAAGAAATTGTCGGGATTGCGGTCCAGTGTCATCCGGCCGACGATCTCGATCGGCAGCACTTCCTCGGGGATCAGCTTGGTCGAATCGAGGATATCGTAAGGCAGGCTCGCGGCGAAATCCTCGTCGAACGTCTGCACGCCCAGATCCCAAGCGGGAAAATCGCCGCCGTCGATTGCTTCGAATAGGTCGCGGCGATGGTAATCCGGATCGGCCCCGGCGAGCTTGACCGCCTCGTCCCAGACCGTCGACTGCATTCCGAGCACGGGCTTCCAGTGGAATTTGACGAACGTCCCCTTGCCCTGCGCGTTGACGAAGCGGAAAGTGTGGATACCGAAGCCTTCCATCATGCGAAGGCTGCGCGGAATGGCGCGATCACTCATTGCCCACAGCACCATGTGCGTCGCCTCGGGCATCAGCGACATGAAATCCCAGAAGGTATCGTGCGCGCTTGCCGCCTGCGGATAGCCGCGGTCGGCCTCCATCTTGACGCTGTGGATAAGGTCGGGGAACTTGATTGCGTCCTGGATGAAGAACACCGGGATATTGTTGCCAACGAGGTCCCAATTTCCTTCGTCGGTGTAGAATTTCACTGAAAAGCCGCGAACGTCACGGGGCGTGTCGACGCTGCCGGCGCCGCCCGCGACGGTCGAGAATCGCGTAAACACCGGCGTCTTCTTGCCCTTTTCGGAGAGCAGGCTGGCGCGCGTCAGCCCGGGAATCGGCTTGGTGCATTCAAACACGCCGTGCGCCGCGCTCCCGCGCGCATGGACGATCCGCTCGGGGACCCGCTCGTGATCGAAATGAAAGATCTTCTCGCGCAGGACAAAATCCTCGAGCAGCGTCGGCCCGCGATCGCCCGATTTCAGGCTGTTCTGATTGTCCGATATGCGCATGCCGTGATTGGTCGTCAGGTGGCTGGCGCCGCTATCATTGCTACCGCTCTGATCGACGTCCTGGTGCAATTCACCCCCTTCGCCGCGCCGCGTGGAGAATTCGGCGCTGCCATAGACCGGCTGTGCTTCGGGCGCGTGAGCAGCGGCGGGCTCGCCCGAGGCGCGCTTGTTGGACGTTTTATGGGGAGCTGATTTCTTGGCCATCGGGACGATCCTTTCGGGCGGTGGGCTGCGCGGACGTTCACCACGCATACGAACTGCCAACCATCCTCGAGCGGTTTGGGTCCTTGGCGCTGATGACTTATTTCGATGGATATAATCGTCAGACGGCTTACGCGGGTGTTGTAATCACAAGGTTAGCGGAGTTGTTTGACGACGCTGGAATTTCGATCCGCTCTTTCGGTAGAAATCGCGGCTTTTCGGCGGGGTGCGGACGTTGCGTGGATAGCTCGAGACCACGGGCGGTAGTTCGCTCCCGCGCGGATCAGAGCGCGTCGCGGTGATGCGGATCGCCTGCTTCATCGCGCTCATCGTGCGAGCCAGAAGAATGACCTCCTTGGCGCGTGCTATCGATGGGGCGAGCAGGTCGTGCGTCAGGTCGGCAAGGTGCACCGTCACGTATGCCTATCCAATCAGCCATCTGAACAATCAGTGCCGGGACACTGACCTGCCAGTGCAAGCACGATCTGCCATAGCTGACCGTAAATCGGAAGTTTGGGTCGTTAGGCGAACGGCAGCAAACTGGCTCTAGCTCCAAACACCGGAACGACAGCTGTCGGCCCAAGTTGCAGTCATTGACCGTTGTCATTCGGAGCGTCATTAATCGGCCCATGCAGATCGCCGTCGAACCCGCCAGCCCCTCGCGCGGGTGTGCGTGGACACGGCGCGCAGAATCGTGCGGCGGCAGATAACCCTCAACCCAGTCTTTGCGCAGCGCTGTAGCGCCTAGGGCCATGAGGAGCGCAGCGATGAGGTAGAACCCAGCGCGGCGAGCATGGCGTGAAGGAGTGCATTTGCGCCGTAGCTCGCGGTCGTTGCGTCGTTCAGTGCCCCGAGAACGCGCGTGCCCAGACCGGGGCCGATGCGGCGCTGAGGAATTGCACGATAACCTGAGCGGTTATCATTACACTTGCGTTTTAATTTGCCCGGCACGGGATTTGTCGGTGGCTCAGCGTGATCTCGCGACGAGATCGTTACGCTAACGCATTTATTTTATTTCCAAATCGATGCATCCGATCGCACCTAGCTTCGTATCTCGTGCTGGCCTCTCTGCAAGCTAGCCCGTGCGATCCGTCAAGTGCGTGTGCTTTGGGTGCCAAAATTCAGAATGACGTTTTTCCAAATTCATGGAGTGTATCTATGCCCGTTTCCGCCACCTTGCCTGCTGCCTTTTCAAGCCAGTCCAAACGCCTTCTCGGCCGCAGCTGCGCGATCGGCGCGCTGGTCGTTATCGGCCTCGGCTTCGCGTCCCCCGCGGCCGCGCAGCAAGCATGCGGCGCGCCAGCCAACGGCACGGTGACCTGCACCCCGACCAACAATCCCTATGACAATGGCATCCAGTATGTCGCACCCGGCGGAAACCTTACGATCAACCTGCAGCCCGGCGTCGTCGTTACGCCGCGAGACGACTTCAACCCAGCGATCCTGGCGCTGACCACCGGCGCCGACGCGCTGACGATCAACGGCGGCACCAACACGTCGCTGACATCGGGGCCGAACAGCGGCTTCACCGTCCTCGCCGCGACCAATGACGGGGCGTTGACGCTCAACCTCGACAAGGTGACCGGCAACGGCGCAACCGGCGTCCTCGCCAGCTCCGCCACCGGCGCAACCACCGTCCGGGCCAACAGCATCACCACCACCGGAAACGGCCGCAACGGCGTCAGCGCCAACACCAACAGCGGCGCGGTCCTGGTCGATGTCGGCACGATCTCGACCAACGGCACCGGATCGATCGGCATCAACGCGACGTCGGACGTCGCCAACGTCACCGCGCGCTTCAATACGATCACCACCAATGGCGGCAGCGGCGTCGTCGCGACTACGGGCGGCAACGGCAGTGCCACCGTCACCGGCGGCAGCATCACGACGTCGGGCGCCAACGCGATCGGCGTACGCGCCACCGGCGCAGCGGCGAACGGTTCGACCGGCGTCGTCAGCGCCAACGTCACCAACGTAATCACCAACGGCGCAGGCGCCGACGGTATCAGTCTGGAATCGCGGACCTCGACCGCAACCGCGACGTCGAACAACGTCATTACGCGCGGCGCCAACGCGCGTGGAATCGTCGTCACCGGCGGCGCCAATGCGAACGTCAACTTCGGCACCGTCCAGACAGCGGGCGTCGGTTCGACGGGCATCCTCGTTCCCGCCGGCGGCGGCTTGTTCGGCCCGCGCGCCAGCAATATCGTTAACATCACGGGCGACCGCGTGGCCACGACGGGCGCTAATGCGGTTGGCATCAATGCGGCCGCGGGCGATACCGCCAACGTCACCTTCAACAGCATCGTCACGACTGGCGACGGGTCGACCGGCGTGTTGATCCCCGTGGGTACCGGCGGTGGCTTCTTCGGCACCGTCTCGACGCCTTCGGCGAACATCAACGGCGGCACGATTTCGACGACCGGCGCGAATGCGGCGGGCATCAACGCGACCGTCAGCACGGGCAACCTGGCGGTGACCGTCGGGCAAGTCACGACGCGCGGCACGGGGTCGAATGCGATCCTCGCCACCAGCCAGGGCGGCAACGCAGCCGTCACGCTGAACGGTCCGGTGACGACTTCGGGCGCCAATCTCGACGGCGTCGTTATCAATGCGGGCAAGCGCGCCACATTGACCGTCGGCCAGAGCGGCTCGGTTTCGGCAACGGCGAACGGGGTTAACATCACCTCAGTCGACGGCACGACGATTACCAACAACGGCACGATCGCCGCAGCCCCCAACGGCTTTGCCATCAAGGTAGCGGGCGGCGCCGCGACGATCGTCAATAATGGCACGCTGACTAGCGACCTCCAGCTGACTGCTGGCAACGACACTCTGACCAACAATGGTCGTTTCCTCGTCACCACCAACATCGACTTCGGCGCGGGTACGGACCTTTTCACCAACACCGGAACGGTGCTGGTGAGCCCAGGCAGCTATACGTTCACCGGCCTCGAGCGGTTCGCCAATTCAGGTCTGGTCGACCTGCGCAACGGCGCGGTCGGCGATCGCCTGACGGTGCCCGGCAACTATGTCGGATCGGGCAATGCGACGCTTGGCCTCGACACCAATCTGACGACCGGTGCGTCGGACCGCCTCGTCATCGGCGGCGCAGCAACGGGATCGACCTCGGTCGTGATCGCCGATAGCGGCGTCGGCCTCAACAGCGGGACGATCATTGTCCAGAGCGGTGCCGGATCGAGCGCCAACGCGTTCGTCGCCGGCAACCGCGCCGGGCTGGTCCAGCTCAATGTCGTCTACGACCCGACTGCGATGACCTACAACCTGGTCGGCACGCCCGGCGATGCGGCCTACCGCACCGTCGGCCTGGTCGAAGCCGGTCGCAACATCTGGTACAAGTCGGCCGATGCCTGGACCGCGCACATGCGTTCGCAGCGCGATGCCAATGCGGCTTACGGTGCAGGAGAGCCGGGCGCCCGCGTCTGGGGCCAGTTCTTCGGGTCGACCGACAAGCGCGACAACAGCCGGACGGTGAGCAATTTCGGCGTCACCCGCACCGTTAACACCAACTACGACCAGGACTATTTCGGTGCCCAGGCGGGTGTCGACTTCGGCGGATCGGCCGGCGGCGCGAGCAGCTTTGGCTTCGGCGTGACCGGCGGCTATATCAATTCGCGCGTCGGGTTCGACAACAGCGCCGATGCGATGAAGTACGACGCGTTTAACGCGGGCGTCTATGCGGGCTTCAAGGCTGGCGGACTGTTCGTCAATGCATTGGGAAAATACGATCACTACACGATCGATTCGACGCTCAACGGCCTGGCCGGTGACAACCTGAAGGCAGATGCCTATGGCGCGTTGGTCGAAGCGGGCTTCCGTCTGGGTTCGGACCGTTTCTTCTTCGAGCCGGTCGGCAGCATATCGTACGTCAAATCGAATTTCGACGATCTTTCGATCGCCAATTCGACCTTCGCGTTCAACGAAGATGACGGTTTCCGTGGCAAACTGGGTGCGCGCATCGGATCGAAGATGAATGTCTTCGGTAGCGTGGCGTCGGCCTATCTCGGCGGCAACTATGTCCATGACTTCCGCGGCAACGACAATGTCGCGTTCACCAACAACGGCACCACGCTGATCCTCGCCAACACTGCGGCGCGCGATTATGGCGAGGGCGTCGTTGGCCTGAACATCGGTTCGGCCGATGGCATCAGAGGCTTTTTCGAAGGCTTCGGTGCCAAGGGCAAGGACATCGAATCGTACGGCGGACGTGTTGGCCTGCGCTTTCGCTTCTAGGCTTTAGCCCAAGACAAACGAGAACGGCGCGACCATCGCTGGTCGCGCCGTTTTCTTATGGTACGGAGCGGCGGAGTGCAGAGAGAGGCCTAGCCCCTCGCGTGCGGGCGCAGACGGGTGCGCGCCTTAAGGCTTCCGAAAACTCCAGATCAGTAATCCCGGGATGTATTGTTATCGGCGAGGCTAGCCCCCGCGCGCGCGTGCGCCATGTCAGCGGATATGCGCTTCCGCTTTGCGCCGCTGGCACAACATTTCTTGCCAGTCCACTAACGGCCCAGAAGCAGTTATCGGCCCATCAATCGCCTTCGCATGCCGAACAGAGCGATATTTCTTTCGAGATCAGACCTTCGTTACTGAAATTGAGTTCTAACAACTGCCAGTCGCGCCTCATGAGCCGCTCGTCGGCTCTCTATTTTGCCGCCAGATAGCAACGCGCCCAAACCCGGCTATTGTCTGGCTCTCCACAGCTTCGTCAGGTGGGTCGCGCGCCCCTGCCAGACTTTTCCGATCGATCGGGGATCTCCCGCCACCCGCGGCCGCGTAGCTCATTGCGAACGGGGAGGGAAATTCAAGGATAGCGAAAGCTTCTCTTGCGAACGATTATCATTAGCTGTAGCGGCGGCAGATCAGAAATTCGGGAGCTTTCAATGATTCGTGCATTCGCCTTGCTGGTCGCCACCAGCGCCTTGGCCATTTCTTCGTCGGTCGACGCCCAGACAACAGCCGCCGAAGACGCGAGCCCGGTCGAGACAAACGAGATCGTCGTCACTGCGACCAGAACGCAGTTGCCCGCCAGCGCGTTGCCACTCACGGTCGACGTGATCGACCGCGAGATGCTCGCGCGACAGGTGCAAATCTCGGGCTCGACGGTGGATGCGGTCTCCGCGCTCCTGCCGTCCTTCTCCCCGACCCGCGAGAAGTTGAGCGGTGCCGGCGAAAGCTTGCGCGGCCGCGCGCCGCTTTATGCGATCAATGGAATCCCGCAATCGACCCCGGTGCGCGACGGTTCGCGCGACGGCTATACGATCGATCCGTTTTTCATCGACCGGGTCGAGGTCATCTATGGATCTAACGCGCTCCAGGGAATCGGCGCCACCGGCGGGGTCGTGAACCAAGTTACTGTCGGCGCGCCTGCCAGTGACGGGATCGAGGTCCGTGCGCTGGCCCAGATCACCGCGTCGGACAATTTCGAAAGTGAGGGGATCGGTGCGAAGGCCGGTTCGCTGGTCAGCTATCGACGCGGCGATTTCGACGTCAGCATCGGCGCTACGACGGAGCGGCGTGGTGCGTTCTTCGACGGCAACGCAAACCGCATCGGCGTCGATGGCACGCAGGGCGAGGTGCAGGATAGTGACAGCTGGTCGGTCTTCGCGCGGCTTGGATACGATGTCACGCCAACCGCGCGCCTGGAATTGATCGCCAACCGGTTCGAACTGAAAGGCAACGCCCATTACGTGATCGTACCAGGTGACCGCGCGACCGGAACCCCATCGACTAGTGTCCGGGGGACGACCCCCGGCGCGGCACCCTCGAACACCGCCGAGTTACTCTCTGCGTCGCTGATCGATAGCGACCTGGGCGGCGGCACGTTGATTCTGCAGGGTTTCTACAGCCGGACCGATGACGTGTTCGGCGGCGGGGTGTTCGGCACGTTCCAGGACCCGCGCATCGACCCCAGCGGGACCCTGTTCGACCAGTCGGCCAATCAGTCGCGCAAGCTGGGCGGCAAAGTCAGTTATGAACGCGAAGTGCCTGGCCTCGAGAACCTTGTGGTTACCGCCGGTTTCGACGCCCTATTCGACCGCACCAAACAGACGCTGGCGCAAACCGGCCGCGTCTGGGTGCCGCAAAGCGACTTTCGCAGCCTCGCGCCGTTCGTACAGGGCAACCTTACCGTCCTCGATGGCGTCGTGCGACTGGCCGGCGGGATGCGCTACGAGAATGTCGAACTGTCGGTCGGCGATTACGAAACGCTCTACAGCTACGGCCCGGTGCAGGTTTCAGGTGGCAGCCCGTCGTTCACAGACCTGCTGTTGAATGCCGGCATCGTCGTCGAACCGATCGATGGATTGCGCGCTTATGCCAACTATGCCGAGGGCTTCACGATCGCCGACGTCGGCCGCATCCTGCGCGGCATAACGCAGCCCGACGTCGACATCGATACGTTCCTGTCACTCGAACCGGTCGTGTCGAACAACCGCGAGCTGGGCGTGGAATATGACCAAGGTCGGCTGACAGCTTCGGCCAGCTATTTCTGGTCGACGAGCGATTTCGGGTCGTTGCTGGTGCTGCGCAACGATGTCTTCGAAGTGGAACGCCAGCCGATCGAGATCGAAGGGTTCGAGGCTAGCCTCGCCTGGCGCACGCCGCTGCCGGGCCTCTCGCTTAGCGGCGGTTATGCCGCGCTGCAGGGACGGACCGACGGAGACAACGATGGCCGGGTCGACGAGGATCTCGACGGCGCGAATATCTCCCCTGATCGCATCAATCTGGCGGCCGACTATGCGACTGGCCCGCTCAGCGCACGCGTGCAGGCACGAATGTATTTGGCCCGCGAATTCAACGACGTGTTCACTGCGACCGATTTCGAGGGCTATACGCTGCTCGATGCGTTCGTATCCTATCGCACTGCGGTGGGGGAATTTTCGATGGGCGTACAGAATATCACCGATGCCTTTTACGTCACCTATGACAGCGATACCGTCCGGGTGACCGATAACAGCCGCTTCTTTGCCGGCCGGGGCCGCTCCTTCACGCTGGGCTGGCGCGGAACGTTCTGATGCGACTGCTCTCGCTCCTCCACCGCTGGACAGGCGCGAGCGTCGGCCTGTTTCTGGCGGTCATCGCGATGTCCGGTACGGCCTTGCTGTGGAAAGGATCCTGGATTGGCCTGCCCGGCGCACACGATAAGCCGAGCCGCGACCCGGTAGCGATCGGGCAAGCCGTCGCGGCGGCGCTGAAGGAAGACGCGACGCTCAGCCGCATGACCTTTGCCGGCGATGAAATCGGTTTGCACCAGGCGATCTATCGAGATGGCGGCGGCGCGTATTTCAACCAGGCGGGCGAGATGGTGGACCGCTGGCAGTCGATCTGGGGTCGCCCCGAATTGTGGCTGTTCGATCTGCACCACTATCTCTTCTTCGGCGAGATCGGTGAATATGTGACGGGCGCGCTGGGCGTACTCCTGCTGGCTTTCACTATCACCGGCCTGATCCTGTGGTGGCGTACGCGCCGCACGTTCAGGCTCCGGCTATGGCCAGCGCGCATGACGAAAAGTGCCATCGTCCGGCAGCATCGCGATATCGGCGTCGTCGCGTCGCCCTTGCTGCTGCTGGCCGGGTTCACTGGCACCATGATGGTCTTTTCCAACGTGTCGACCGCGATCCTGTCCCCCCTGTCTGACGGCAACCAGGTCGAGAAGGCGACGTACAGCGCGCCTTCGCCCGACAAGGATACCGACTGGCCTGCGCTGGTGGCCCAGTCCCAACAGGCGTTCCCGGGTGCGGCCCCGCGCCGCCTGATGATGCCAAGCAAGCCCGGAGACGCGATTGCGATCCGTTTGAAGCAGGATTTCGAGTGGACGCCGAACGGGCGGTCCTATGTCTATCTCGATCCCGCCAGCCGAGCCGTCCTGGAAACGATCGATCCTGCCAGAAGCGACACCGCGGCCAAGGTGACCGAGAAATATTACCCCATTCACGCGGGTAAGGTGGGCGGGCTGGTCTGGCGATTGACGTTGACGTCCGGCGGTGTGGTCCTGGCCTTGCTTGGGACCCTGGCCATGTTCAGTTTCTGGTTCGTCGACCCGGGCGCGCGTTCTCGGACGACTGGTCCGGGGCGGATTGGCCAGATATTCAGCTCATTGCGATAATCGCGGATCGCTCGCCGGAGTTGCAGAAATTGTCGGTAGCGCATCCGACTCGTCCGTCACCTAATGGCAGTTCTTCCAGCTATTGAAGCCAAGAGCGACCAGTCCACTCTCGGCCCAATTGCTGATCTTCTCAGGTTCGATTGCGCCAATCAAAGGCGGTCACCCGTGGCTCTCGAACGACCGCCTCTGTTTCAAATTTCAGTCCTCTCAGCGAGCAATAAGGCGTCTTCGACGTCGACCCCCAAATAGCGGACAGTGTTTTCGATCTTGGAGTGGCCAAGCAGAATCTGGATCGCGCGGATATTCCCGGTCGCCCGATAGATCATCGCAGCCTTCGTGCGGCGCAGTGAATGCGTGCCGTATTCGGCGTTGCGCAAACCAATTGCTGTCACCCACTCGTCAACGAGGCGCGCATACTGGCGCGTGCTCATATGATTAGAATGGTCGATCCGGCTTGGAAAAAGATGGTCGACAGTCGAACCACCGCGCCTTTCTAGCCAGGATAAAAGGCTCGCACGCACGTCGCTCGTGAGTTCGAACTGAACCGGTCGGCGAGTTTTCTGCTGGATTACAATGGCTCGGGTGCGGATGTCCTCCCCAGCAACAACGTCGCCGATCTTGATCTTCACCAGATCGCAGCCTCGCAACTTGCTGTCGATTGCCAAGTCGAAAAGCGCGCGGTCTCGCATGCGCCCCTCTCGATCCAGGAAAAAGCGGATCGCCCAAATCTGCTTTTGGGTGAGAGGCCGCTTGGTGCCGACCGTCTTGCCAGCATTCCATGCAGCGCGGCCGTCCATCGCGGGATCAAATTGTGAGTAACCCATTTTCGTTCTCCGTGGCCGGGATTGGCCGACGAATTAAACGAATGGATGTGGGGCGAGTGCTGGGCCGACAGCTGCCGTTCCGGTGTTCTTAGTTAGGGCCACGTTCGCTGCCGTTCGCCTAACGGCCCAATTGCGGGCATTGGTATTGGGGAATTAAGCCGTCTCTTAATAGAGTATGCAATCAAATCAAACGTAACTGGCGGAACAGGTGGGATTCGAACCGATCAACTAAGCCAATGAATTTATACATGGAATCAAATTGTTACTCGTAGAGTACACCTTAGGTTTCCCCACATTGGATCGTGATGGAGCTCTAGCATGTAATTGGCGATCTGGACGAACATAACAACCACGATCGCAACTGGAGTGACGAGTTGTTAATTGAGCGTAATCCCAGCGAGGATTGTCTCAAGAGTTCGAGAACTTGATTCCTTGTGCAAGCGGTAGTTCACCTGAATAGTTGATAGTCGCTGTTTGGCGCCGCATATAGCTTTTCCAAGCATCTGAGCCGCTTTCGCGACCTCCTCCAGTATCTTTTTCGCCCCCGAAGGCACCACCGATTTCTGCTCCTGATGGGCCAATATTCACATTCGCAATGCCGCAGTCTGATCCGCTGGACGATAAAAAAATCTCAGCCTCGCGCATGTCAGTCGTAAATATGCATGAAGACAAGCCTTGCCGGACTTCGTTCTGTGCCGTGATGGCTTGATCGAGATCCCTATATTTCATGACATATAATACAGGTGCGAATGTTTCATTTTGGACGATCGCAGTTTGGCTGTCCATTTCGACGATTGCGGGGCGGACATAGGCGGCGTCGGGATATTCGTTGGTCAACACCGGCTCGCCCCCGAACACCCGCCCACCGTCGTCGCGGGCTTCGTTTAGCGCATTTTGCATTGCCGCGCGTGCCGGATGGTCAATCAGCGGTCCGACCAGCGCACCTTCGTCGAGCGGATTCGCTACAGGTAGGCTGTCATAGGCCGATTTGATGCTCGCCATCAGTGGCTTGTAGATGCTCTCGTGGACGATCAGCCGGCGCAGGCTGGTGCAGCGCTGACCGGCAGTTCCGACCGCCGAAAATACGATCGCACGTTGTGCCAGTTCAAGGTCGGCCGACGGCGTCACGATCATGGCGTTATTGCCGCCGAGCTCGAGGATCGAACGGCCGAGCCGCTCCGATACGACTTGCGCCACCGCTTTGCCCATTCGCGTCGAGCCAGTTGCCGATACAACCGGCACCATCGGGCTCGCGGCAAGCGCTTCACCCGCCTCGCGGCCGCCGATCAACAACTGGCACAGTCCGTCGGGGGCGTCAGGGCCGAACTGGGCGTTCACCCGCTCGCAGATCTTCTGCACAGCGAGCGCGGTCAGCGGCGTCTTTTCCGACGGTTTCCAGATCACCGGATTGCCGCAAACGATCGCCAGCGCGGCGTTCCAGCTCCACACCGCGACGGGGAAATTGAATGCTGAGATGATGCCGACAGGACCGACCGGGTGCCAGCTTTCTAGCATCTTGTGTCCGGGACGCTCCGACGCGATGACGAGACCGTAAAGCTGGCGCGACAGGCCGACGGCAAAGTCGCAAATGTCGATCATCTCCTGGACCTCGCCGAGGCCCTCCTGCGTGATCTTGCCGCAGTCAATCGTCACGATGTTCGCTAGCGCCTCTTTCTCGCGGCGCAGTTCCTGGCCCAGCAGGCGCACCCATTCGCCGCGTCGCGGCGCCGGGACGTTGCGCCAAGCGATAAACGCCTCTTGCGCACGGTCGATAATCGCCTGAGTATCCGCAGATGTTGCCGTAGGAATCTCGGCGACCGTCGATCCGTCGATAGGCGAGGTTACGACGAGGTCACCGCCCTTCAAGTCGGCTTCAGACAGGCCAGCGGCAGCGAATGCAGTTTGATATGACAATTTATGTCCCTTCAGTGCCGACCAAGGGTACGACACATGTAATAGTTTGCGAATGCCGGGCAGTGAAGAGCGGGTCGAGCCAACAAGAGCGGTATATAAGTGCCGCTTCGCAATCGGCGTGCCGCCGCGCCTGGTCGGCAGCGGCACGCTGAATGCTGGGTGAAAGAATTCCACAGCCCGGCAAGTGCCTTAATTGTCAGCGATGAGCGGGCTTTCGTTAGGGAATAGCAGCAACCAGTCGGCCTCTGCCTGAATTCGAGCGAAGTAGCTCCAGCTGTTGACGTTGATCGACTTGATCAGCCACTCCTTGGCCTTGTCGCGCTCGCCGTTGAGGATGTAATAATTGGCCAGGCTGTAGGCGGTCGATGCGGCGACGCCGTCGGCATCGGCGAACGGCCGGCCGCTGTCTTCCTTGCTGAAGAACGAATTGGCGGCGCGATGGCCCTTGTAGAGCTGGATGCCGTCGAAATAATTGTCCGACCCGCCCTCGGGATGGACCATGAACAGTGTCAGGTCATAGCCGTCGAGCAGCTTGCGGGCGTCCTCGATCCGGCCGCCGCGCGCCAGCGACAGGAACTGCCAATAGGTGTTGGCGGTCTTGGCCTCGGTGTCGAATTCGAACGCCGCGACCTGCGACGACAGGTCGAAATATTTCGCCGCATTGGCGAAATCGTGCTTGGCGAAATAGGCCTGGCCGAGGTGGTAATAGAGATAATATTGCACGACGTCGGGTGTGCTGGTGAAATAGTCGGGGCCCAGCTTCTCGCGTTCGAGCGGCTGGTTCTTGTAGATCGCCTCGGCCTTGAGCCCGGTCTCGATCGACTTGTCGAACTGGCGCAGCGAGAACTGGCGATGCGCGAGGTGGCGCAGCAGCTTGCCCGAATTGGGGAAGCGGCGCAGCGCGGTCGTATATACCTCGGCCGATTCCTTGGCATAGCCCTGGTAGAACAGGACGCGCCCGTACCAGGTTGCGGTGTCGACCGTCATGTTGCGCTCGAAAGCCGCCTTGGCATCGGCCGCGGCGCGCGCCAGCAGCGCGGGGTCGGCGACGTTCTTGTTGCCGTCAGGCGCGGTCACCATGCGCTCGTTGAGCAGCGACATGCCCTGGAAGCTTCCGTGGTCGTCGTACGCCGCGCTGGCGGGAACGGCGATCAGCAGGGCCGCGCCCAGTGCGGCGGAAGGAATCAATCGGCGGATCATCATGTTTCTCCAAATCTGCAAACGTCCATGGGCCGGCGCTGCTGCTCCCGATCGGAAGCCGAGAGCGCTCGTCGGCGTGCCCCAGCACTACACCGTTGAGGAAATTTTCATATAGGAAATATTAGCCGATCGGCATATTTTTTTCGCTTCCTCATTCGCCGCCCGATATAAATAGTCCCGTAAACCGCCGACTTCCTAAACGTCCAAGCGATGGATCTCACGTCTTCGCGATAGGGGATAGCGCATAAAAATAGGCTATTTAAGGACGATAAGCTCCCGGAGGAGCGTGCGCCTGCCGAACGTATGCAAGATTCTGCTAGACGGATAATTATTTTATGATAGGAAATATACCAACGGTGGCGTTCACGGCGGGAAGTCGCGAGCGCAGATCGACCTAACGGGATTTTTGGGAGGGAATTATGTCGAAGTTTCTATCACGCTTGGTTCTGCCATCGGTTATCGCCGCCGTCGCGATAACCCCCCAGGCTCACGCGCAGACTATTGCTAAGGAAGACGTCGCAGGCGAAGGGGAGGCGACCGACCAGCAAGCCCGCGAGGCATCGTCGATCGTCGTGATCGGCTCGCGTCGCAAGGATCGTTCGATCACCGATAGTGCAGTCGCGATCGACGTCATCCAGCCTGAGGCAATCGTTACCACCGGCTATACCGATCTCAACGACGCGCTGCGCTCGCTGGTCCCCGCGATTAACGTCAAGCGCCTGCAGGGCAACGACGGCTCGTCGTTTGTGCGCCCGGTCACTCTGCGCGGCTCGCCACCCGATCACGTCCTTTTGCTGCTCAACGGCAAACGCCGCCACCGTTCGGCGATCGTCCAAATCGGCACCGGCCACGCGACCACTTCGGGTTCGCAGGGACAGGACTTCAACGTCATTCCCCCGATCGCATTTTCCAGTATCCAGGTGCTGCGCGACGGCGCATCGGCGCAATATGGTTCGGACGCCATCGCCGGTGTCGTCAACCTGACGCTCAAGGATGACGTCAGCGGGGGCTCGATGCTTACCCAGGTCGGCCAGTATTACGATGTTGGCGGCCGCACCTACGACATCCAGGGTCATTATGCCCTCGGACTTGGCGCGACCGGCTACCTCAACCTCAGCGCGCAATACACTCACCAGGCGAAGACTTGGCTCGGTGGCCTCAACAACGGCGCAGAGGCGTTGCGCGACCAGGGCGTCGCCGACGTACCGATCAACAACGCGGGCAACGGCGAGCCGTACTACGAAGCGGTCAAGACGGTCTGGAACGCCGGCGTCTCGCTTGGCGGCGATCTCGAGGCCTATATGTTCGGCAACTATATGCGCGCCGACAGCTCGGTCACTTTCTTCTACCGCCAGTCGATGGCGGCAGGCGGCCTCCCGGCGCATTCGACCTACGCCGATTCGGCATTCGACAATAGCGCCGCCTATCCGGGTACCTTCGACCTGAGGTCGATCTACCCCGGTGGCTTCACGCCCGAATTCGCCGGCCGGACCGACGATTTCAGCACCGTCGTCGGCATCCGCGATACCGAGGGCGCGTTCAACTGGGATCTCTCGGCGCGGCTCGGCAACAACAAGGTCGACTATTCGATCTACAACACGATCAACCCGTCGCTCGGCGCGGCCTCGCCGACCAGCTTCAAGCCGGGTTCGCTGACCCAGCGCGAGGTCCAGCTCGACGCCGAGGCATCGTACGCGATCGCCAACGACGTCTTCGCCGGCGAGATCCTCGTTTTCGGTGGCGCCAGCTACCGCAAGGAAACCTACAAGATCGGTGCCGGCGATGCCGCTTCGTATAGCGTCGGGCCGCTACGCGACCTGCCGGTCGGATCGAACGGCTTCCAGGGCTTCAGCCCCGATATCGCCGGAAGCTTCACCTCGTCCAGCTACGCGCTGTTCGCCGAAACTGACGTCGATCTCACTGATTCGCTCAGCCTTTCGGTCGCTGGTCGCTACGAGGATTACGAGCAGTTCGGCAGCAATTTCAGCTACAAGGCCGCTTCGCGGTTCGAGCTGTCCGACCTGCTGGCGATCCGCGGATCGATCAGCACGGGCTTCCGCGCCCCGGCCGCCGGCCAGCTGTTCGGCAGCAGTCAGACCTCGCAGATCAATGCGCAGAACGAGTTTATCCTCGATGCGGTGCTGATCCCGGGTTCGCCCGCGGCAAAGATCTTCGGGTCTGATCCGCTCAAGCCCGAAACCTCGTTCAACATGTCGGCGGGTATCGTCATCACGGGGACGAAGAATTTTCTCACGACGATCGATTTCTACCAGATCGACGTCGACGACCGCCTGTTGCTGACGCCGTCGATCAACACGACCGCGGCCCAGCGGGCGCAGCTTGCCGCGATCGGCTTTCCGAACGGCGCGTCGGTCCAGCAGGTCCGTTACTTCCAGAACAAGCTCAATACGCGCGTTCGCGGCTTCGACATCGTCTCGACCTACCGCTTCGACTGGGGCAATCGCAACTCAACCAACCTCAGCTTGGCGGTCAATTATAACGAGCAGAAGCTGCGAACCGATCCGACCGCCTTTTTCGGCGCAGGCACTATCATCGAGTTCGAACGCGGCCTGCCTCGCTGGAGGGGTAATCTCACCGCGACTAATACCTTCGGCGACTTCAGCCTTATGACTCGCGCCAACTATTACGGCAGTTGGAAACGCCGCAACGGCAACGACTTCCTCCAGCGCGATCCGGCGGTCCTCTTCGATGCCGAGATCACCTACTCGGGGATCGACAACATCGACCTCAGCGTCGGCGCGCGCAACCTGTTCAACAAGTTCCCGCCCGATCGCGGTCCGGGGTTGAAAGCGGTCGGCCTGATCTACGACAACCACAGCGTCTTCGGCGTCAGCGGCGGCTTCTATTACCTCAATGCCAAGCTGAAGTTCTGAGCGGGGGAGCGGCCGGACGAGTCTGTCTTTCCCCTGAGGCAGGATCGTCCAGGCCATAATATGGCTGATCGGAAATTCTTCCCCGTTCAGCCGGGACGTGGTAGGGGCATCGCACTGATAAACGTCAGCGCGGTGCCCCGCTTCGCCTGAGTTGTCCATATTCGGAGAAGGCCGTGACGCGCGACTACAAGGAAGCTCCCGATTTTCTGCACGATGTGCGCAATCCGCGGAAACGGCGCAGCGAACTGCTCCATCTCGGCGAGCGCGTTCGCCAGCTGCGCAAGGAAAAGGGGCTGACGCTCGAAGATGCGGGAAAGCTCACCGCGCTCGCCGCCTCGACGCTATCGAAGATCGAAAACGACCAGATGTCGCCGACTTTCGACGTCGTGCAGAAACTGGCGCAAGGTTTCGATATCGACATTACCGAGCTGTTCGCGCCTAAGCCGGGGCAGGATGCCAGCGGCAGGCGCAGCGTCACGCTCGCCGGTGCCGGGCGCGAAATGGAAACTCCGGCGTACAAGCATAAGCTGCTGGCGACCGAACTGACGCACAAGAAGATCCTGCCCTTCGTCACGACGATTAAGGCGCGCAACCTCGACGATTTCACCCATTGGTCGAACCACGCCGGTGAAGAATTCCTCTACGTGCTCGAAGGCGAGGTTTGCTTCCATACCGAGCATTACGAGCCGGTCATCCTCGGCAAGGGCGATAACATCTATATCGACAGCAGCATGCGCCATGCCTGCTATACGACGAGCGAGACCGACGCCGTCGTCATCTGGATCAACACCGGCTAGGCACGGCCGCGCGGACGCGCCGAAAGCGCTTGCGAGAGATTTTCCGATCAGCTAAGATATTTCTGATAAAGAAATAAGGGGATCGGACATGGACCGTCGACAATTTATCAATTCGAGTGCCGCACTCGGCGCGCTGGCAATGGCTTCGCCGCTGTTCGCCGCCCAAGCAAAACGCCGGCTGACCTTCGATGCGATGGGTGAAGTCCGCTTCGAATATACCCCGGAGCTGGTCCGGGAGATGCGCGACAGCGGGCTCGATGCCATCGCTGTGACGCTGTGCGATCCCAAATATTTCGAGGGCGAGGCCTATGACGTCGCGGTCGAGGCGGTGCTCGCCCACGATCGCCATATCAAGGCGCATCCCGCCCAGTTCCTCAAGGCGACCAGCGCCACCGACATCGAACGCGCGCGCGCCAACGGCCAGATCGCGATCTTCTATCTGTTCCAGAACAGCACCCAGTTCGGGCGCGACCTCGACAATGTCGACCTGTTCTACAATCTCGGCGTGCGCTCGTCGCAGATCACCTACAATTACCAGAACTGGGCGGGCGCGGGCTGCAAGGAACTCGGCGATCACGGCCTGACCGTGTTCGGGCGCTCGCTGGTCGAACGGATGAACCAGCTCGGCATGCTGATCGACCTGTCGCATTCGAACATGCGCACGATGGCCGATACGATCTCGCATTCGAAACAGCCGGTGGTCATCTCGCACACCGCGTGCATGGCGGTCCACGCCAACACGCGCAACACGACCGACGAAAACCTGCGGCTGCTCGCGGGGGCCGGCGGTGTCGTCGGCATCTGCCAGATGCGGCCCTTCCTGACGCACAAGCACGCCGGCGCGCTGGCCGATTATTTCGCCCATATCGACCATGCGGTGCGCGTCGCCGGAGCCGATCATGTCGCCATCGGCAGCGACCGCGATCACCGCCGGGTCAAGATGACCGATGCATATATCGCCGAGCTGAAACGCGAAGAGGGCGCCAATTTCAACCCCGACGAATGGCCGCTCTATATCGACGAGCTCAACGGACCGACGCGGATGGAGGTCGTCTGGGACGGCGTCAGGAAGCTCGGCTACAGCGCCGCCGACGTCGACAAGATCATGGGTGAGAACCTGCGCCGCGTGTACCAGGAGGTCGTGGGATGAGCACTACCCTCCGCCTCGCTGCACTCGCCGTCGGCCTGCTCCTCGCCGCCGCTCCTGCTGCTGCCACCACCACTGGCGACAGCGTCCCGGTCGACAGTGCCGCCGCCGGTTTCTGCGACGCCACGCTCATCGGCACCGCGCTGCGCGCGCCCGATTTCGCGCCCGCGACGCAGAAAAAGATCGACGAGGATATCGCCATCGCGCGCGCCGCGCTCGCGATCGCGCCCGATCGCGAGGACAGCTATTTCTGGCTCGGACGCCGGCTCGGTTATGCCGGACGCTTCTGCGAGGCGGTCGACGTCTTCACCCGCGGCCTCGCGGTCTTTCCCGACAGCTATGCGCTGCTGCGCTATCGCGGCCGCCATCTCGCGCGCGTCCGCCAGTTCGATCTGGCGCTCGCCGATTACCAGCGGGCGATGGACCTGATGTCGGGCCAGCTCGATTATTTCGAACCCGATGGCCTGCCCAACCGGATCGGGCTGACGCTCGGGACCTACAAGAGCAACATCATCTATTACCATGCCCAGACCAGCTTTGCGGTCGGCGACTATCACCGTGTGGTCGAAGGCATGGCGCGCTCTTATACGCTGGTGCCGGTCTTCTCGCGCGACGACATGCTGCCGCCGACCGCCTACTGGACCTATCTCGCCTATCGCAAGCTCGGCATGGTCGACGAAGCGCGCCGCGCGGTCGCCGATATCCCTGCCGACCTTCAGCTCGTCGAGAACGCCGAATATTATCGCGCGGTCCAGATGATGCAGGGGCGGATCTCGCCCGACGACCTCGCCGACAGCAGCGACAGCACGATCAAGTTCGCGGTCGCGATGGAGCGGCGCTTCAACGGCGAGGAAGCCGAGGCGAAACGCCTGCTGCGCGAAATCGTCGACGATAGCGCGCAGGGCCACTGGCCCGCCGAGAGCGAGCTGCTCGCGCCCGACCGAATGGTCTCGAACTGATCCCGGTAGCGGGCGGGCCTGGCGCTCGCCCGCTCCGCTCTATTTAAAAAACAGGACGAATGCGATGACCGATCTGGCTGCCGACCAACCCGAATTCCGCTGGTCATCGAGACTGTCCTTCGTCCTCGTCGCCAGCGGTTTCGCCGTCGGTCTCGGCAATATCTGGCGTTTTCCCTATATGACGGGCGAAAACGGCGGCGCCGCCTTCCTGCTCATCTATCTCGCCTGCGCCTTCGGCATCGGCGTGCCGCTGATCATGGCCGAACTGATGCTCGGTCGCCGCGGCAAAAAGGGGATCGTCGGCAGCATCCGTGCCGTCGCCGCCGAGAGCAAGGCGAGCAGGGGCTGGAGCTGGATCGGCATCTTCGCGCTCACCGCGACCTTCGCAATCCTCGTCTATTATGTCGTCATCGCCGGCTGGACGCTCGACTATATCGTCCGCTCGGGGGCGGGCAGCTTCGCCGACATGCGCCCGGCGCAATCGATTGCCGCCTTCGACGCGCTGATGGCGAGCCCGGGACGGATGATCTTCTGGGGCGCGTGCGTCGTCGTGATGATGGCGCTCGTCGTCGGCAAGGGGCTCAAGAACGGCATCGAAAAGGTCACGACGATCTTGATGCCGGTGTTCTTCGCAGGGCTAGTGCTGCTCTCGATCTACGCAATGATCGTCGGCGATATGGGCCAAGCGGTGCGCTTCCTGTTCTTTCCGGACTTCAGCAAGATCGACGGCAATACCGTCATCATGGCGGTGGGCCAGGCATTCTTCTCGGTCGGCGTCGGCTTCGGTACGATGGTCAGCTTCGGCGGCTATCTCGACAAGGATACCTCGATCGCCGGTGTCGCGGGCACGATCGTTGCGGCCGATACCGGCGTTGCGCTGCTCGCTGGCCTTACAATCTTCCCTTTTGTATTCCAGTATGGGCTCGAAATCGCCTCTGGGCCCGGCCTCGTCTTCGAAACGCTCCCCGTCGCCTTCGGTGCGATGCCAGGCGGCAGCCTCGTCGGCGTCGCCTTTTTCCTGCTGCTGTTCCTCGCTGCGATCACCTCGTGCATCGGTTTGCTCGAACCGCTAGTGTCGTACACTATCGAGAAGTTCGGCATGACACGGCCAATAGCCACCGCAATCCTCGGCGGCCTGATCTGGGTGCTCGGCTTCGCGACCGTGTTTTCTTTCAACCATTGGGACGATTTATATCCATTGGCGTGGACCGGGATGTTCGCCGACAGCACGATCTATATCGTGCAGGATATGATCGCGGTAAACTTCATCCTGCCCGTCGGCGCATTGCTCACCGCGATCTTCATGGGCTGGATAACGCACAAGGATATCTGGCGGAACGAACTTTCGTCGTCCTCCCGGCTGGTACAATCGCTCTGGCTGTTTGCGGTCAGGTTCGTGGCGCCGGTGACCATCATCCTCATCCTCGCGTTTGCGTATATCGGATAGATCTCCGTTCTAAGATACGAATACGGACATACCAATCGTTGTGAGCGAGCCGCTACCGGTTCAGACGCTATCGATGGTTTGCAGATTGCCTCGCTAAATATTGATGCCAGACGCATGCGAAACCAATGCGCCGGCTTCATAATAATGGCGCTTTAACGACGAAAACCGCTCGGCATATTTTGTAATGGGTTCAATCGGGAGATGGGCAAAGTCATTCTCCCGTAAGGCGCGAGATGCTGCAGCCCCAAAGACCGTTCCGGGCCCGATGCCTCGACCTGAGTAACCGAAACAGGCTAGCGCATTTGGACCTACTTCGAAGATCTTCGGAATATGGTCCGATGTCATCGCGATATTGCCGGCCCAGTGATAGTCGAACTGATCAATGACTAATTCCGGAAACAGCTCGGTTATTTTTTTGCGAGCCCAATTCAGATGAATCTGGTGGGCAGGGCTATCCAAACGACCGACGCCACCGATAATGAGTCGCCCTGCTTCGTCCTTTCGGAATGACGACATAACCAACGCAGTATCCCAGCATCCTTCACCACCTGGCAGTATTTTTGCTAACTGGGCTGCGGGCAGGGGCGGCGTTGCACATTGGAAATAGCTGACTTTGGTGAAGTTGGGACGGAGTATATCTTCCATTCCGACCTGATAGGCATTGGTCGCAATCAGCAATGAATTTCCAACTACGGACCCGTCCGCGCACCCGACGTGCCAAGTCCCATTTTTGTGTGTGATCGATATTACCGGCGAGTGTTCGTAGATTCCCGCGCCGTGTGTTTGCGCCGCCCGAGCAAGTCCCCTGCAGTACGACAAGGGTTGTATCGTTCCAGCGCGCGGATCGAACATTGCGCCGAAGAAACGATAAGAACCGGTTCGCTCGCTCGTCTCCTCTTCGTTCAGAAGTTGGTACGGTGCGCCATGGCTTAGCCCTTGATTGAACCGGTCTCTAAGATCCTTGAGCCCTGACGGTGAGTGGGCGCAATGTAATGTACCGCCACGAGTGCCTTCGCAGTCGATCGCGTGACGGTCGATGAGGCCGAACACGTCATCAGGTGCGCGACTTAAGACATCGACCAATTTCGCACCTGCACGCTTACCCAATTGGTCACATACGCGCTCGGGAGGCAACCACAGCCCGGCATTCACAAGCCCAACGTTACGCCCGGAGCCACCAAATCCGACCTCCCGTGCATCGAGAAGGCAGACAGACGTACCTGCTTGTGCCGCCTCAAGAGCGGCAGATACCCCCGTAAACCCGCCCCCAATGATGACCAAATCGGTGCTGATATGGCTTGCCAGCGGGCGTGAGGACAGACGCTCCACACAACTGCTTTGCCAGAGCGAAACGTTCGGATCTAATTTCATGCCTCATCTTACATCAGGTGCGCCCAGAATCATATTATTTGAAGGTTCGGTTTGCAGGGGAAGGGGGGGTATAGCTTTGACTTTTCAGCTAACACACTCCTGCCCTCCCATAGCCGCTCGCGATGATACGCTAGCACAATCGACCTCTCAGGAATTAGTACCAATTGCGATCGGCGAGGAGGCTAATCGGCGCGTTTAGCCTCGGCTAATCCACACATAGGGCTCGCCGACTTTTACGAATGTCCGCTGCCCACCGAATTCCCGACATTACGGTCTAGCCAGCGTCAAGAATGGCGGACGATCCGCTTTCGGGGACGTGCAACGTCGTCGGCAATGACCGGATAAGGGCGCAAAGCGGTCACATTTTCTCCAACAACTTGCGGAGCATTGATTGCCATCCCCGGACATGGGGAATGCGGTGAACGCTTGGGTCGCGGCGTTTGATGAGCTCGGTGCGGCTGAGCTTAGTCAAAGCCTCCCAGTTCTCTTCGAACAGATAAAGCGCATTTCCATATTCAAGGTTCTCGAGTGCCACTAGGCGGGCACCAAATTTTGCGCCGAAATACTGCGCGAACATTCCTGAACCAACAATGTAGCCGTCATGTTCAAGGCGATCGAGCACGCGTATTCTGTCTGCAGCGACCTGCATCCTGGCATCGTTGGAGCTCCTGCCGGTGGCTAGTCGCTTCAATACCTCCTCACACGAACCGCGCGGCAAAAATTCCCAACCGACCGCTTGTATGTTGGCAAAGTCATCCTCGGTGAAGTCGGCGCTGTAGACGTGCGCATCACCTACCGCTTCACGAAGGAGGCGCAGGTTGAAAGCAAGATCACGCTCAAAGTTGGCATTGTCACGAGCGAGGGGCTGATCAACTCGGAACCGAACGGAGAATTTTTCTTCGATCGGCGACCTCAACACGACCGCTGATAGGGTTAGCAGCTTGGCGGAATGATATTCGACCGGCCAGGCTTCAACCGTTCGGCTGACGAGGTGATAACCGCTTCCATTCCAGCTCGGCGCCCAGTTGGATATCTCGCGGGATTCTTTTTGAAGATCTCTACGTTTGTCCTCCCACCCGTCGAGATTCCGGCGCGCCTGCGCGCCGCAACTTCGCGGAGGAGGCGCAGCCTTACCAGCAATGATACTGCCTTGCTCCATGCGGATGCCAAGGTGGGCGTAGCGGTCGACGTCCTCCAGCCCGATTTGGACGACTGCGGCTACCACGATCTGGTCTCCTTTCGTCAGGTCCAGTTCGCGGCGAATTGCCTGAGATAATTTGACGGGGCGAGGAGTCATGGTTTGTCACCATGATCATCCGTAATGGTTGGATGGAACCTGTCGGTGAGACGCTTCTGATAGCGTTCGGGTAGCGGGCCGTTTATTTTGTCGTAGAGCTCGACAGCCCGCTTCCAGTCGCCCGCCAGCGAGCTCAGAGACTTTGTATCCGGTCCCCGGCTCTGCCTTGCTTGACGGTAGCCAGTGGCGAAGTTCGTGACCTCTTCCTGTTGTTCATCGCGAAATTCCAGAAGGCGATCCCAGCGCTTCTTCTCTTCGGGCGTGATCGGCCCCTCGTAGTGCACTTCTGCGGTGCGAGTATTAATGATGACATCGTCTGGGTGGGGGAGCGGTTGAGGTTCAGGTAGTCCTCGTTCGCGCGCACGCTCGATCGCTTGCTCCCAGTTCCACTTGTATTCGACAGCGGTCGCGAAGTGATCCACGCGAAGCTTGCGATCCTCGTCCTCAATTCCTCGAACGAGCTCAGCCATCGTCGATTGCGCGAGACGATTGCCTTTCATTGCCGAGACACCGAGCGACCTAAACACCGCCTTGATGACGGGAAGCTCGATGGTCTTTTCGCCCTCGCGCACGGTAATCGTGCGGTAGGCTTCCTCGAGGAGCATGCGGTTGGCCGGCTGGCTGCCGAAGTCGAGGCCTTGCCCCGGAGGAACAATGTTTTTTGAGCCCTTCGGCCGGCCCTTTGGATTGCCTGAGCGACCCTTCTGGAACCGGTGCTGGGTAGGTGGCTTGCCGTAGCCGACCACGTACTGTCCGTCCTCACGCGGAGAATGCCGGGCCATCAGGCGGCCTCGCTGGCGAGATCGATGCCAAGTCGCGTCTCGGTGAGTCCTTCGAAAGTATCTTTCGTTCCAGACAGCGTGGCGCGTTTGCCGGTGTAGTTTTCCCAGCGCCGAACGATCGTATCGCAGTAGAGCGGATCATATTCGATGAGGCGCGCCAAGCGTCCGGTCTTCTCGGCTGCAATCAGAGTCGAGCCGGAACCACCGAACGCATCGAGTACCACTTCGCCGCGTCGCGAGCAATCGCGCAAGGCATCGGCGATCATTGCGACTGGCTTGACCGTGGGGTGCATGGCGAGCTCATCAGATCGTCCAGCGCCGATCGAGCTGATGCCGGCATAATCCCAAACGTTGGTACGGTACCGGCCTGTCTGACCCAGTCCAAAGCTGTTGGTGTGTTCGGCAGTTCCCTGCTTGAACACGAAGATGAGCTCATGCTTCGAGCGGTAAAACGCCCCCATCCCGCCGTTGGTCTTGTTCCAAACTACCAGGTTCTTGAGTTCGGTGAACGCTTCGTAGCCTGCGCTAAGCAACTCGCCCATGTGCCGCCAGTCCATGCAAACATAGGCGATCGCCCCGTCGCGCATTACGGCAGCTACGTTGCCTAGGGTCTCGCCGAGAAACTCTGTAAACTTCGCGCGACTCATTTCTCCACTGGCGAAGGCAAACTCGCGGTGACGTACTGAGCCCAGGCCGCATACATTGCCGTCAATCTTCACGTTGTACGGCGGATCGGTGAAAACGAGATCGGCCTTGGCTCCTTCCATGAGCATCCCGAAGTCTATCGCGCTTCTGGCATCACCGCAGATCAAGCGGTGACGACCAAGTTGCCAGATGTCGCCGCGGCGCGTGACAGGTGTGCCCGAAGCAAATTCAACGGCATCTTCCGGCGCGTCGGTGGCATCAGGATCGGCATCACCTGCCTCCTCGATCACAAAGTCGACCTCGGCCAAACTGAAGCCGGTCAACTCGACATCGAACTCCAGGTCAACCAACGCCTGCAGTTCGATGGCAAGGATCTCCGTGTCCCATCCTGCATTAAGCGCGAGCTTGTTGTCCGCGAGCACATAAGCGCGCCGTTCGGTCGCGGAGAGATGCGACAGCGCGAGCGTTGGAACAGACTTCCACTTTAGCAGCTTTGCTGCTTCGACCCGACCATGCCCTGCGATGATTTCGCCATCATCCGAGATCAGCACCGGGTTGGTGAACCCGAACCGCTCAATGGAAGATGCGATCTGCTTGATCTGTTTTTTTGAATGGGTTCGCGCGTTGCGCGGATAAGGCTGGAGCGAAGTTATTGCTCGCTCGATAATGCCTGTTGCTGCCACGTGTCCTGCCCCCTGCATAGAGCGCACAGACCAAAGTGCGCCAGCAGCTTATAGCTGAACCAGAGGAACAAATATAGTCCTTATCCGGAACATACATCGTACAAAATGCACGGTCAATCGCAAAGTGATCGATGACAACGCTGCATTGCGACACCACGGTTTGGAGGTGCGTCTAGTTAAACCAGAGACGCTTTGGCGACCCGATCACCAATAACTGATCGCCCTGACCCTTGACGACGGTTGCCTGTTTCACCCGGCGCGAGTTCGCTGTTCCAGAATATGAATTCACTGCAGCGCACATGAAAATTCCCTGTTCCGCGCGTAGGGAAATTAGACCCGTTAACATCGATTTTCTGCGGATCTGGCCGGTCGCTAGGAGCGCGATTGGGTCCTGAAAAAGGTGATTTCCCTGTAGATTCCCTATTAAGCAGGGAAAACCGCGGTGAGACCGGTTCACTCCGGACTGCGTCGCGCACCATTTCACCAGAACCGTCCGGCGGACGGTTCTGGTGAAATTCCCAGGCGCTCCGTCCGCCATGGCTCATGTCCCGACACACAGCCGCGCCGAAGCGCCGCTTGGCTCAATCCCCGCACGCCAGGACAGCCGTGGTTTTCGGCCAGCGCCGTGCCGCGCATTCGCTACAGGCTGATTCGCGCGCTGATGCGGATATCGCGGCCGGACAGCGGGGCGAAGTCCTTGAGGTATGACGAATGGCGGCGCGCATCGACGTCGAAGATGTTGTTCGCCGACAGTGCGAGCGTGACCGGCCGATCGCTTCCCCATGGACGCCAGTTGGCCTCTATATTGGTCAGCGTATAGCCTGCGGTCGGGGTCTCGAAATCGGCGATGCGGGTCTGCTTGTCGACCCATTCGACCTCGCCGCGCAGGTCGAATCTGGGCGCGTTGAAGGCAATGCCGCCGAGCAAACGCAGCGGCGGGATGCGCGGCGCGGTGCCGACGCCGTCGATCGGATTGCGAACGAGGTCGGCAAGCCCGTCGAGCGATACGCGGCTGTCGCCGAAGCGCGCCACGACCGCCGACGCCTGCGCCTCGAAGCCGTAAAGCCGGGCGTTGCCTTGCGTGTTCTTAAAGACCGGCAGGCCGTCGATCACCGCGCCGGTTTGCGCGTCGTAGACGAAGTTCGAAAACCAGGTGTGATAGGCCGACAGTTCGAAATGGTAATCGTCGGTGCCGCCGCGCAGCAGCGCCTCGATCCCCCAGCTTTTTTCGACCTTCAGGCCGGGATTGCCGATTTCATATGTCTGGGTGCCGGCGTGCGGGCCGTTGGCGAACAGCTCTTCGGCTGCCGGCGCGCGTTCGTCGCGCGACAGGTTGAGGCCGATCCGCCAGTCGGGTGTGACGGCGTATGACGCGCCGAGCGAGGCCGACAGCGTCTCGAAACGCTTCGTGCCGTCGAAGAACTGCAGTTGCGTCGCGGTCGGCTGCGAAGCGAGGGTGACATGTTCGAAGCGCGCGCCGGCTTCGAGCTTGACCGGATCGAGGTCGAGCTGCTGGACGCTGAACAGGCTGACATTGGCGGTGGTATTGGCGGGCAGGAAGGCCTCGTCGCCGACGACGTTGAAATCGCGCAGGTTGAAGGCCGCGCCGCTGGTCCCGGTCCAGCCGCCGCGCAGCGCCTGGACGAGTTCGATCCGCCCTTCCATGCCCTTGTTGTAGAAGGTCGTGCCGACCGCACCGTCGCGGGCCAGCTCGCTGTGGCGATAATCGGCATAGGCATAGCGCATCGCGATCCGGTCGATCAGCGCGCCGCCCGCGTCGATTTCGGCGCGCGCGTCGATCCGGTCCTGGGCGAGCGCGAGGCGCGGCGCCTCCTGGTCCTGGCCCGGGCGCGTCGCATAGCGCACCGGGACGCCATAAAGGCTGTCGTAATGGCTGTAGGCGAGGCCGAAATTGCCGCCGTCGCCGATATAGGCGGCGCTTACTGCCGCGGTCCAGGTCTCGCTCGCGGTATTGGGCAGGCGACCCTTGATAGCGGCGTTGGCGGCGAAATCGATCGCATCGGGATTGGCGGGATCGGGCGGGCCGAGCAGCGCAGCGGTGGCGAGCGCCTCGCGCCGGGCTTCGGGCGAGAGTGCATAGCCGCCAATGCGGATGTCGCCGGTCTTGAGATAGCTGCCATCGGCATGAACGACGATGCGGTCGCTGACGGGGACGTCCGCGGCAGCCGCGATCGAGCGCTCGTCGGCCGCGCTGCCATAGGATGCCAGCGCATCGACATGGATCGGCTCGTCGGGGACGCGCCGGGGAATGCGTTTCGACACGACGTTGACGATCCCGCCGATAGCGGCCGAACCGTAAAGCAAGGATTGCGGACCGCGCAGGATCTCGACTCGCTCGGCGAGCAGCGGGTCGACGACGACGGCATGGTCGACCGAAGTATTCGACACGTCGATCGCGCCGATTCCGTCGGTCAGGACGCGGACGCGCTCACCCTGCAGGCCGCGCAGGATCGGGCGCGAGGCGCTGGGGCCGAACGAGGTTGCCGAGACGCCGGGCGAATGGGCGAGCGTCTCGCCAAGCGACGGGCGGATCGCCTGCGTCAACTCGGCCTTGTCGAGCTGATCGACGCCCGACAGAAAATCGGGTCGCGCGCCGGCCTTGCCGACGACGACGATGGCCGGACCGTTGTCATGAAAGTCGCCTTTGACAGCAGGTGCGTCGCCGGGTGCCTGTGCAGCGGCACCCTCAGTTTGCGCCAAGACAGCGGTGGGAAGCGACAGGGCAATGGCGAGGGCGAGAGTCGAACTCAGAGGCTTGGCGTACATGGATGTCTTTCGGAAAAGATATTGGACGAACGCGCACTAGGCGGAAATAACGAATGTTACAACATCACATATGACATTTCGGCGGCGCTTCCGCCCGGTTCGTCGAAAGGTCAATCGGTCGGCACGGCAGGCACAAAAATCATGCCTTGTTAACGCCTCGCGACTACCAATCATGCGATCTATCAAGCGAAAGGACGGCTTTTGTCTGCGATCCGGCATGAATCCTATGGCCAGCCCCCACCGGGTAATGACGGCGTCGGGGAAGATCGTGCGGCGCCCCGTTTCCGGACTCTTTTGCAATCGGCCCGGCTGATCGGCGAAAAAAGCCAGTCATTGTGCATCGTTCGTGACGTTTCGGAAACCGGCATGAAGGTGCGGTTGTTCGGTACCGTCGCGGTCGATGATCGCGTCTGCGTCGAATTCAAGGGCGGCCGGACGGTTTTTGCGAGCGTCAAATGGATCGAAGACCGATTCGCCGGACTGGCGTTCGAAACGCCGATCGATCTGCAGAAGATTTTCGATACCGCACAGCCCGAATACAGCTATCGCGCACCGCGGCTCGAAATCGATGCCACGGCGACGGTGACGTTCGGCCGGGCGAAGCTGCCGATGACGATCCTCGACATTTCGACATCGGGTATCAAGCTCTTGGGCGGCGACGCCCTGATCCGCGGTGAGGACGTCACGATCGACATCGAAGGCCTGGTCAGGTCGAACGCCGTGGTGAAGTGGAAGGCGAGCGATCTCGTCGGGCTCGAACTCGAGCATCCGATTCCGGTCGAGCGTCTCGCCGACTGGGCGAGCAGCCGCGAATTTCGCCGCAGCCTCAGCGATATGGTTTCGATCTAGCGCTGATTTCCAGGCCGCTTAGCGCGCATCGGCGACGATAACCCGCGCGGCGTTATGACCCGGGGCACCGGTCACACCGCCGCCGGGATGGGATCCCGAACCGCACATGTAGAGACCGGCGACTGGCCCGCGATAATCGGCATGGCCGAGCACGGGGCGCGCCGACCACAATTGGTCGAGCGTCATCCGGCCATGGAAGATATCTCCGCCGATCAATCCGAACTTGCGCTCGAGATCGAGCGGCGAGTGGATCTGGCGCGCGATGATCGAGGCGGTAAAGCCGGGGGCATGGCGCTCGACCGTCGCGACAATCGCATCGGCAGCGGCCTCGCGCTCGTCGTCCCATGACCGACCGTCGGGCAAGGTTGGTGCAAAATGCTGGCAGAACAGGCTGGCGACGTGTTGGCCAGCCGGGGCGAGGCTGTCGTCGATGATCGACGGGATCAGCATTTCGACGATCGGGTCTTTAGACCAGCCGTTGAGCTTCGCATCGCAATAGGCGCGGTCCATGTAATCGAGACTCGGCGCCATGACGATGCCCGCGCGCAGATGCTCGCCATCACCGGGCAGCGCGCTGAAGCTGGGCAGCGCATCGAGCGCGACGTTCATCCGGAAGGTGCCCGATCCGACCGCGAAACCGGCGATGCGGCGACGGAAATCGGCGGGCAGGTCGGCAGGGTCGAACAATCGTTCGTAGAGCAGCTTCGGCCCGACATTGGCGATGATCCGCGCCGCGCGCTGTTCGCTGCCATCGGCCAGGCGCACCCCGACCGCGCGGCCGTTTTCGACCAGGACGCGCGCGACCGGCGCATCGGTGACGATCTCGACGCCTGCGTCTTCACATGCGCGTGCCATCGCCTGCGTGATTGCCCCCATGCCGCCAACGACATGGCCCCAGCCGCCCTTGGTCCCGTTGGCCTCGCCGAAGACGTGGTGGAGCAGGACATAGGCGCTGCCCGGCGTATCGGGGCTGGCGTAGTTGCCGACCACCGCATCGAAGCCAAAGGCGGCCTTGACCGGCTCGCTCTCGAACCATTGGTCGAGCAACTGCCGTGCAGATTTGGCGAACAGGTCGATCATGTCGCGCTGCGCCTCGATCGGCAACTTGGCGATCGGCCGGCCCTGGCGCCACGCCGCGACCATCGTGCGCCAGCCGCCGCCGATATTGGGCGGGCATTCGAGCGCGAGTGCGCGCAGCCGGTCGGCGACGCCTTCGAGCATCGCGTAATAGGCGGGCAGGGCTTGCGCATCGGCCTTGGAAAAGCGCGCGAACTCGGCCTGCGTCGCCGCCAGTCCGCCGCCGAGTTTGAGGTAATCGCCGTCGGGCAGCGGCAGGAAATTCGCGATCGGCCGCTCGATCACGCGATAGCCGTGGCGTTCGAGCGCCATGTCGGCGATCACCCTGGGCTGAAGCAGGCTAACGGTATAGCTCGCGGTCGAGTTGCGGAAACCGGGATGGAATTCCTCGGTCACCGCCGCCCCGCCGACGATCGATCGCGCTTCCAGAATACGCACGCGCAGTCCCGCGCGCGCGAGATAATGGCCGCAAACCAATCCGTTATGCCCGCCACCGACAATGATTGCGTCGGGCGTGCCCGTCATAGCAGTCATCCCTGCCAATCAATCACCGCCATCGCCATGCCCCATCCCGACCGATGTCCGACCACCGTCCGAAGTCCCTTCCCAATAATAGGGCAGGCGCTTGGCATTGCCCGTCTCGACCTCGTTCATCGTGCGCGAATCGTAGAGGCGCCCGCCAAGCATGACCTCGGCGACCTGGTCCGAGTTGCGGATGTTGGTCGTCGGGTCGGCGTTGAGGACGACGAGATCGGCAAGCTTGCCGGGCTCGATGCTGCCGATGTCCTTGTCCATCCCCAGCGAGCGCGCCGAGACGATCGTGCCCGCTGCGAGCGCTTCGACCGGCGTGTAACCGCCGCGAACGAACGACCACATTTCCCAGTGCGATCCGATGCCTGCCTGCTGGCCATGCGCACCGATCGCGATCTTGACCCCGGCATTGGCGAGCTTGTGCGCCTCGCGGGCATTGTCGTCGTCGACGAAATCCTCTTCGGGGGCCTTGGTCCGGCGCACCGTGGCGGCGCGCAGGATCGCGGGCGGAGTGTGGATCAGCAGCGGGTTCTTCCACACGTCGGTCGCCTGACGCCAATAGGGATCGCCTGCCAGCCCGCCATAAGTGACGACGAGCGTCGGCGTGTTGTTGGTGGTCGACTGGCCGAAGAACTGGACGACGTCGTCGTAGAACACCATCAGCGGGACGTTATGCTCAAGCGTCGAATTGCCGTCGGCGACGAGTGTCATGTCCATGCCGAAGAGCGAGCCGCCCTCGGCGACGACCTCCATATTCTCGGCGATCGACGCGGCAACGACCATCTGGCGCTGCTCGCGGCGCGGCTGGTTGTAGTTCTTGATCGAATGGCCGCCCTGCGCCTTGATCCGGCGGATGTGCGCGAGCGCGTCGTCATAACTGTTGATCTCGGCATAGATGCCCGGTGCCTTGGCACCATAGACGATCTCTCCGGTCGAGAAGATGCGCGGGCCCAGCAGCTTGCCTGCACGCTGCATTTCGGACGCGTGGAAGATCTCGTCCGAACTCGCCGACGGATCGTGGATCGTCGTCGTGCCGAGCGCCAGGTTCTGGACCAGCGACCAGTTCTGCTGCGGCACCAGCCCGTCCTCACCCTGCGCGCCGTGCGCATGCGCATCGACGAGGCCGGGAATGATCGTCTTGCCGCTGACGTCGATCGTCTTCGCGCCTGACGGGATCTGCACTTCGCCGCGCCGGCCGACCGCGACGATGCGGTCACCCGAAACGACGATCACGCCGTCATCGATGATCGCGCCGTCCTTCACCTGTTGATCGTAGCCCGCCATCGTCACGATCCGCGCGCCGGTCAGCGCGTAGGTCCCGGTCGGCTTGTCGGCCCGTTCGGTCATCGCCAGCGACACCCCGCGCGTCGGGGGGGTGAAGGCGGGCAGCGCGTCCTTGGGCGCGTCGGGCTGCGGCGGTGCGAGCGTGAACATCGCCGCGCGATCGACGGTGTAGAGCGTCGGCCCCATCGACCAGTTCAGCCGCTTGCCGTCCATCGACCAGTTGATGAACTCGGCCCCGCCCTTGCTCGCGCGCGTCGTCGGCAGCGCGTTGCCACCGATCGATGCATCGACCGATTGCGTGCCGGGCAGGATCGGCATCACATAGGCTTCGTAATTCTGCTTGAAGGCGACGAATTCGCCGTCGGGCGAAACGATGAAGTCGCTCGCCAGTTCGCCCGCCGCGTGGACGCGGCGCGTCTCGCCATTCATGTCGGTGCTGATCAGCTGCTGCTTGCCGTCGTCGCTGGCGACCATGAAGACGCGGTCGCTCGTCGCGCCGAACTGAGGCTCGGCGGTGCCCTTGGCAATGAGGCTAGGCGTGCCGCCCGATGCGGCAACGCGATAGACGCCCGGATCTTCGGACCAGCGCCCCGAGGTGAGATAGCCGCCCTCGCGCTTTTCGAAGACGATCGTCTTGCCGTCGGGCGAGAATTGCGGACGCGCATAATGGCCCGGCTGACTGGTCACATTGCGCGCCTTGCCGCCGTTCGGTCCGGTCACGACGATGCGGCCGAGGCCCGCATCGGTCCAGCGAACAAAGGCGAGCGACTGTCCGTCGCGCGACCAGGCGGGATACAATTCGAGGCCGCTGTCGTCGTTGGTCAGCCGCTTTGCCGAGCCGCCGCTGAGCGATTTCACGTAGAGCTTGCCGAGCGTTTCGAAGACGACCTGGCGTCCGTCGGGCGAGACTGCGGCAAAACGCGGGATCGCGGTGGTGAAGCTGGCGGGAGCGACGTCGATCACCGGATGCGGCGCATCGATCACGCCGCGCGTGTCGTTGATCGCAAAGGGAATGACGCGCGCGTTCGATCCGTCGGCATCGACGCGGTTGATGTGTCCGCCGGCCCAGAAGACGATCGACTTGCTGTCGGGGGTCCAGTCCATATTGGGATAGACACCGGTGACCGCCCAGGTTTCCTGCACGTCCTGGTCGAGATTGTCGTAGATCTTGCGCTCCTCGCCCGAGACGAGGTCCTTGACGTAGAGTTTCGACTTGGTCTCCTCGCGGCGGACGAAGGCGATCATCTTGCCGTCGGGCGATGGCGTCGGACGCACTGCACCGCCGAGGCCCGATACCGCGGTCTCGGTCTTGCCGGTATCGATGTCGTATTCGAGGATGTCGAACAGGTCGCCGTTCGAATCCTGCGCATAGATGAAGGTGTTGCCCGGAGTGACGTTCTTGGTGAAATAGATGTGCTTGCCGTCGGGCGCATAGATCGGCTCGCCCAGTTCCTTCTGGAACGATTCGTTGGGCCGCTTGACGAGCTGGATGCCGCTGCCGCCCGAGACATGATAGAGCCAGATCTCGCCGGTGCCGAGTGACCGCCCGGTGGTGAAATGCTTCTTGGCGACGATATAGCGGCCGTCGGGCGACCAGCTCGGCTGGTTCATCAGGCGGAATTTTTCGTTGGTCAGGGGGCGCTTGTCGCTGCCGTCGGCGTTCATGATCCAGATATTGTCGCCGCCGCCGCGATCGGAGGTAAAGGCGATCCGGCTGCCGTCGGGCGACCAGCGTGGGTGGACTTCCCACGCCATGCCCGAAGAGATTCGCGTCGGCGTGCCGCCCGTAATCGGCATCGTATAAATGTCACCGAGCAGCGTGAAGGCGATTCGCTTGCCGTCGGGACTGACATCGACATCCATCCAGCTGCCCTGGTCGGTGTGGATCGCGACCTGGCGGATCGTGCCGTAGGGAGGATTATCGACATCCCATTTCGACGTATCACGTGCCGCGGTTGGCGCGACGGCCTGTTGCGCGGCGGGCGCGGGCGTGCCGCTGCCGGGGACGGGCAGGGCAACGGGCTTGGCCTCGGCGTCGAGGACTTCGTTCTCGGGCGCCTGCGTCTGTTCGACCGGCTTGTCCTGCTGTTCGGGCGGCAGCTGCGCGAATGCCGGCGTGGCGACGAAAGCGGCTGTGGCGAGCAAGAGTGTGACAGAACGGCGCATAGAATTTCCCCTGGGATATGATTTGCGTTTGCCGGACATAGTGGCAGCCAAAACGAGGCGCGCAAGGAAATTGCGTCTCGCGCCGACGCGCACGACGCGCTACCACGCGCGCCATGGCGATTAGCGTATTTGAACTGTTCAAGATCGGCGTGGGCCCTTCGAGCTCGCACACCACCGGGCCGATGGTCGCGGCCGGGCGTTTTGGCGCATGGCTCGCAGAAAACGGGTTCAGCGATCGCGTCGCGCATCTCGTGGTCGATTTCTACGGCTCGCTCGCGCTGACCGGCAAGGGCCATGCATCGGACACCGCGGTCGCCGCCGGGCTCGCCGGCGAGCGTCCCGATACGACGAGCGGTGAAGCGATCGCAGGCCATTGGGCGCGCGCCAATGCCGAGGGGCTGTTGCCGCTGATGGGCGGGCGCGACGTCGCCTTCCATCCGGCGCGCGACATCCGTTTCAACACGCGCCAGAAACAGAAATATCACAGCAATGCGATGGCGTTCGAAGCGTTCGATCACGACGGCTCCAGCCTCGTGCGGCGCGCCTATTATTCGATCGGCGGCGGCTTTGTCGTCAACGAGGACGAGATCGACGACGCAACCAGCGGCGCTGCGACCGATGTGCCCGTCCCGTACGATTTCTGCTCGGGCGAAAAGCTGCTCGCGATCGGCGAGCGCGAGGGGCTGAGCTTTGCCGAAATCGTCATGGCGAACGAGCGTGCACGCGATCCCGACGGCGATATCGAGGCACGGCTCGACCATGTCGCCGCAGCGATGGCGGCCTCGATCGATCGCGGCTGTTGCTCGGGCGGCATCCTCCCCGGCGGGCTCAACGTCAAACGGCGTGCGCCTCAGATCGCCGACGATCTCGACGAAAAGCGGCTGCGCCGTGCCAACGATCCGATGGCCGCGATGGACTGGATCAACCTGTGGGCGATGGCGGTCAACGAGGAGAACGCGGCGGGCGGGCAGGTCGTCACCGCGCCGACCAATGGCGCGGCGGGGATCATCCCCGCGGTGATCCGCCTGTACGAGAAATTCTACGATGGTGACAAAGCAGGCGTGCGCACTTTCCTGCTCACCGCCGGCGCGATCGGCGCGCTCTACAAACGCAATGCGAGCATTTCGGGCGCCGAGGTCGGCTGCCAGGGCGAGGTCGGCGTCGCCTGCTCGATGGCCGCCGCGGGGCTCGCCGCCGCGCTCGGCGCGAGCAATGCGCAGATCGAAAATGCCGCCGAGATCGGCATGGAGCATAATCTCGGCCTGACCTGCGATCCGATCGGCGGGCTCGTGCAGATCCCGTGCATCGAGCGCAATGCGATGGGCGCGGTCAAGGCGATCGACGCTGCGCGCATTGCGATGATCGGCGACGGCACGCACATGGTCAGCCTCGACAAGGTCATCGCGACAATGTTCGCCACCGGGCGCGACATGCGATCGAAATACAAGGAAACGTCGAAGGGCGGCTTGGCGGTGAGCGTGGTCGAGTGTTGATTGCACTGACAATGCCGTGCAACCGTCGCCTACCTCCACACCGCTCACCCTGAGCCTGTCGAAGGGCTTTGAATATCCCGCACTTGCCCCGCGCACCCAATGCTTCGACAAGCTCAGCCTGAGCGCGAGTGCAAAGCCAGGAATCACTAAAGGACGTCTATCCCATGAAAACGCGTGCCGCCGTTGCCTTCGAAGCCAAGCAACCGCTCGAGATCGTCGAACTCGATCTCGAAGGGCCCAAGGCGGGCGAGGTGCTCGTCGAGATCATGGCGACGGGCATTTGCCATACCGATGCCTACACACTCGACGGGCTCGATAGCGAAGGCCTGTTCCCCAGCGTGCTCGGCCACGAAGGCGCCGGGATCGTGCGCGAAATCGGTGCGGGCGTGACCAGCGTCGTGCCCGGCGACCATGTCATCCCGCTTTACACGCCCGAATGTCGCCAGTGCAAAATGTGTCTCTCGGGCAAGACCAACCTGTGCAGCGCGATCCGCGAGACGCAAGGGCGCGGGGTGATGCCCGACGGCACGTCGCGCTTTTCGTACAAGGGCGAGACGATCTTCCATTACATGGGCTGTTCGACCTTTTCGAACTTCACCGTCCTGCCCGAAATTGCGGTGGCCAATATCCGCAAGGACGCGCCGTTCCAGCCCGCCTGCTATATCGGTTGCGGCGTCACGACGGGGGTCGGTGCAGTGATCAATACCGCCGACGTGCGCCCCGGCGACAATGTCGTCGTCTTCGGCCTCGGCGGGATCGGCCTGAACGTTATCCAGGGCGCGCGGCTGGCGGGTGCGGGACGGATCGTCGGCGTCGATCTCAACGGCGACAAGGAAGACTGGGGCCGCAAGTTCGGCATGACCGACTTCGTCAATCCGAATGAAGTCGGCGACGTCGTCGCGCACCTCGTCGCGATGCTCGACGGCGGCGCCGATTACAGCTTCGACTGCACCGGTAACACGACCGTCATGCGCCAAGCGCTCGAATGCTGCCACAAGGGCTGGGGGACGAGCATCGTCATCGGCGTCGCCGAGGCGGGCAAGGAAATCGCGACGCGCCCGTTCCAGCTCGTCACCGGGCGCAACTGGCGCGGAACCGCGTTCGGCGGTGCGCGCGGACGAACCGACGTGCCCAAGATCGTCGACTGGTATATGGACGGCAAGATCGAGATCGACCCGATGATCACCCACGTCCTCTCGCTCGACGAGATCAACAAGGGTTTCGACCTGATGCACGCCGGCGAGAGCATCCGCTCCGTCGTGGTTTACTGAAGAAGGAAGCGCCAATGTTCAGCCATATGATGGTCGGTTCGAACGACATTGATCGTTCGAAAAAATTCTACGACGCGATTTTCGCCGCGATGGACGCCAAGCCGGGGGTGATCGATCCCAAGGGCCGGATCGCCTATCGCCATAACGGCGCATCGTTCCTCGTCACCCCGCCGATCGACGGCAAGCCCGCGACGCACGGCAACGGCTGTACGATCGGTTTCGCGATGGAGCCCGAACAGGCCGACGCGTGGGAGAAGGCCGGCGTCGCCAATGGCGGCACCGCGATCGAGGATCCCCCGGGCATTCGCGAAGGCGGCGGCGTTCAGCTGTATCTCGCCTATCTGCGCGATCCCGACGGCAACAAGTTGTGCGCCCTCAAACGGGTCGCGTGATCGCGATTCGGGCACGATCGACGCGCCGATGATTTCCGGTCTCGAACCGTGGGCCGACCAAGCGGTCCGCCTCGGTGCGGGGCTGGCGATCGGCGCGCTCGTCGGGATCGAGCGCGGTTTCAGCCTGCGCAAGGAGCGCGACGGTACGCGCGTTGCGGGCGTGCGAACCTTCACCTTGATGGGGCTGGTCGGCGCAATCGCCGGTCTCGTCGGGGCGGCCCAGCCAATCGTTGCCGGGGCCCTGGTCGCCGGCCTCGTCGCGGCGCTGGCGTTCGCTTACGCACCCCAGCTCAAGACGCGCGCCGATGCGACCAGCCCGGTTGCCGCGATGGCCACGATAGCGGCGTCCTTTCTCGCCGGAAGCGGCGAGATCGGGCTGGCGTTGGCGGCGAGCGCGATCGTCGTCGTCATTCTCGCGCTGCGCGAGGACTTGCACGGCTTCGTCGCGCGGCTCGATGAAAAGGATATTCGCGCGCTCGCGCGCTATGCGGTGATCGCGCTGGCGGTGCTGCCGTTCCTGCCCAATCGCAACATGGGCCCTTACGATGCGTGGAACCCGGCGCATCTATGGTGGGTCGTGATCCTCGTGACGGGTTTTTCGTTCATCGGTTATGTCGCCAACCGCGTCTTCGGTGCCAAGCGCGGGACGATCGCGACCGCGGTCATCGGCGGCGCCTACAGCTCGACCGCAGTGACCCAGTCGCTCGCGCAGCGGCTGGGCGCGGGCGAGGGCGGTAGCGCCGAGCCAGCGGGCATCGCGCTGGCGACTGCGGTCATGTATCTGCGCGTCATTGTCCTTGTCGCCGTGCTCGCGCCGCGGATGCTGTTGCCCTTCGCGATCGTTATTTCACCCGCGCTCATCGTCGCATGGGTTGCGGGCATCTGGCTCTATCGTCGCGCCGAGAAAAGCGAGGGCGGTGCCCCTCCCGGCAATCCGATCGCGCTCGTCCCCGCGCTTGGCTTCCTAGCCTTCGTCGCCATCGCGGCGGTCGGCGCACGCTGGGCCGAAAGCCAGTTCGGCGAACAGGGGATCGCGCTGCTGCTGTTCCTGATGGGATCGATGGACGTCGATGCCTCGATCGTCACCGCGGGAGGATTGCGCCCCGAAGCGATCGGTGCGGCCTTGGCAGCGATCGCGATCGGCGGCACGGTGGTTGCCAACATGGCGGTGAAGATCGGTGTGACGCTCGCTTATGCGCGCGGCAAGGGGCGCAGCGCCGCGATCGCGCTGACCGCAAGCACGCTGGTCCTGATCGCCAGCCTGGCGGTCGGCTGGACGCAATTATGATGGGACGGGAATCGATGATCGAAACGCTGAGCGAGACGAAAAGCCATAGCGGGATCCAGGGCGTCTATCGCCACGAAAGCAAGACCACCGGCACGCCGATGACCTTTTCGGTGTTCGTTCCGGACCATCGGCCCACGCATAAGCTTCCCGTCCTGACCTATCTCTCGGGCCTCACCTGCGATCATTCGAATGTTACCGAAAAGGGCGAATTTCGGGCAGCATGTGCGCAGTACGGCATCGTCTTCGTCGCCCCCGACACCAGCCCGCGCGGCGCTGGCGTGGCCGATGCCGAGGGCTACGATATCGGTCAGGGTGCAGGCTTCTACGTCGATGCGACCGAGCCGCCCTGGTCACAGCATTTCCGCATGCGCAGCTATATCGAGGACGAACTGCCCGCGCTGATCGCGGCGCATTTTCCCGTCGATGGCGCGCGGCAATCGATCATGGGCCATTCGATGGGCGGGCACGGCGCGCTGACGATCGGCCTGCGCAATCCCGGTCGCTATCGCTCGATCAGTGCGCTCGCGCCGATCGTCGCGCCGTCGCAGGTTCCCTGGGGACACAAGGCGCTCGGTGCCTATCTCGGCGACGATCGCGATGCCTGGCGCGCGTATGACGCGGTTGCCTTGATCGAAGACCGGGCGCGGGTGGACGAGTTGTTGGTCGACCAGGGCAGCGCCGACCAGTTCCTTGACGAGCAGCTGCGTCCCGGACTGCTGCGCGAGGCGTGCGAACGGGCGGGGATCGCGCTGACGCTCACCCTGCAAGAAGGCTATGATCACAGTTACTATTTCATCTCGACCTTCATGGCCGAGCATGTCGCCTGGCACGCGGCGCGCCTGAACGTCTGAGCGGCACGAAAAAGGGGCGGCGAATTGCTCCGCCGCCCAGCTTGCCATGCTTGATGTCTTTTGGCGACCCAGCTCGATCGACCAGGCTTATCTCACCACGACCGTCCCGCCGCCCTCGATGATCACCGTCGTCACGACGGCAGGTGCGGTCGGATAATAATAAGCGGGATAGGCATAGCCGTAACCCGGATAGGCGGAACCGCGTGCCATGACGCGGCGCGTACGGGGATAGCCTGCGCGCCACGCCTCGCAGCGCTGGCGGTCGACGGCGCTGCCGATCGCGGCGCCAGCGACCGCGCCGCCGACGGTGGCGTCGCCGCCGCAGAGGCGCTCCATCTCGCGCGCATCATAGCTGCTTTGCGCGTAGCGCGGCGCGCCGCGATAGTCGTCGACCTGAGCGTAATAGACATCATCGCCAGCGACGCGTTCGTCAGCGTAGCCGTAGCCGTAGCGATAGGGATCGGCATCGCCATAACCATAAGCGGTATCGGGCCGGTAGGTGCCACGAAAGGTGCCGTTATACGACGTGCCATCGGCCGCCCACTGGCCCTCCCAACCGCCCGTCCACCGCTCGCGATAGTCGGCCTCGGTGATCTGGCGATCGTCGCGACCGGTGTAAACGCGCGCATCGACGGGGGGCGCCAGGCCATAGTCCACGCCGCGCTGAACGATCACGACGCGCGGCGAATCGTCGGCGTGGACGGGATTGGCCCACAGCACGACAACGGCGGCAACTCCCAGCAACAAAGCGCTTCGCATGGTTAATCCCCTGATAACAGGCGCTCCCAGGCGAACTGGACGGCGCAAAATGTTAACGCCGCGTTTATCAAGAAAATCGTTCCAAGGCGAGCGTTTCGCGCCCGAGAGTCCCGATTCGGGTCAGCCAAGCCGATCGGCGATGCGGGCTACGAGCCGTTCGATGCCGGTCGCATCCTCGGCGTCGAAGCGGCCGGGTTCGGGACTGTCGAGATCGAGCACTGCGACAAGCCGGCCATTGGTGACGACGGGCACGACGAGCTCGGCGCGGCTTTCGGCGTCGCACGCGATGTGACCGGCGAAGCTGTGCACGTCGTCGACCAGCTGGGTGGCGTGTTCGGCAGCTGCGGTTCCGCAGACCCCCTTGCCGAGCGGGATGCGGATGCACGCGGCCTTGCCCTGGAACGGGCCGAGGACGAGTTCGCCGTTACTGTCGTTTCCGCTGTTTGGGCCGACCAGCCGATAGAAACCGGCCCAGTTGAGCCGTGGCACCAGTTGCCAGATCAGCGCCGAGACGTTGGCCATATTGGCAATGGCGTCGCTTTCGCCCGCGGTCAGCGCGTCGGCCGCGTCGGCGAGTTCGGCATAGAAAGTGCTGCGGTCTTCGGTATCGATGGCAAAGTCGAACATGGTCATTCCTAGTATATTGGGGGTCCTAGATGGGGCGGCGCACGCGTTAGTCCAGCCGGACCTTGCCACGCCCGGATTTGACCGTCGCCCGCTTTTTCTTGCTGTCGACGCGGCGTGCCTTGGCGGCGCGGCTGACCTTGGTCTTGCGGCGGACTGCAGGGCGGACATGCGCCTTGGCGATCAGCGTCTCGGCACGCGCGCGGGCATCCTCGCGGTTCGATTCCTGGCTGCGAAAGCGGCGCGCGGTGATGATCAGCTCGCCCTGGCTCGTCAGTCTCGACCCGGCGAGCGTTTTGAGCCGTTGATAGACCGAGGGCGACAGGCCTAGCGAGAATACCGCGACGCGCAGCTGGCACGCGGTGGCGACCTTGTTGACGTTCTGCCCGCCGGGCCCCGACGCGGCGAGGAAGCTCTCGCTGCAGGCGCTGTCAGGGAGGCGGTACGTCATCGTCGGCAAATCCGGCGTTGATGAAGGTTGCGGGCAAAGGTGCACGTGCTTCGACCGGCGGCTTGCCGTCGCGCGACACGCGGATCCATTCGCTGTGCAGCAGCATGATGCCGTTCTTGCCCAGCGTGCCGCTGCCGTAGACCGGATCGCCGACGACGGGGACACCGAGGCCCTCTGCGGCATGGACGCGGATCTGATGCGTGCGGCCGGTTTCCGGCGTGAAGGCGACGAGCGCGCGATTGTCGAGGACGCGCAACAGCATCCAGTGCGTCACCGCTGCCTTGCCCGCCGGATCGCCGACCATCCGCCAGCCTTCTTCGCGCGTCGAGACCTTGCCGAGCGGGAGGTCGATCGTGCCACCATCGCCGCTCGGAATGCCGTCGAGGACGGCGACATAGCGCTTGGCGACGCGGCGTTCCTCGAAGGCGCGCTGGAAACGCTTCATCGCCTTGGGGTTGCGCGACAGGAGCAGGCAGCCCGAGGTGTCGCGGTCGAGCCGGTGGACCGCATTGGGCCAGCGATGGAAGCCGAACGACAGCATCTCGCGATAATTCTCGATGCTCATGCCGCCATTGACCGGCGGCGTGACGGGCAGGCCGGCCGGCTTGTCGAGGATTATCGCCTCGCCATCGATGAACAGGACACGGTCGGATAGCATGGCGCTCCTCTGGCAGGAACGCGGCCCGATGGGAAGGGTCGACGGTGCGTTTACGCAATCGTCAGACCTGATCACCTAGGCGTTTGGTGAAATAGATTTCGAGCTTGCAGAAGGCACCCACGATGCACCTGGCCCACGAGAGTTTTACCCAGTCCCCTGCCAAGCAAATGATATCACGCGCGGAAATCCTTGGTGCGTTCAGCTATGCGCTAGACATCACCGAAGGCCAGCCCGTGGGGCATTGCGTGCGTGCCTGCTGGATCGCGTGCCAGATCGCGCAGGAGCTCGGCTTGCCCGACGAGGCTTTTGCCGACCTCTATTACGCCGTGCTGCTCAAGGATCTCGGCTGCAGCAGCAACGCCGCGCGAATTTGCGAACTTTACCAGACCGACGACCGCAGCTTCAAACGCGACTTCAAGTTCGTCACCGGCGACCTTGGCGATGTCCTCAAGTTCGTCTTCTCGCATACCGGGACCCATGCAGGACTGATCAAGCGCCCGCTCGCGATCCTCGACATATTGCGCAACGGACCCGAATATTCGCGCCAGCTGATCGAGACGCGCTGCACGCGTGGTGCCGATATCGCCAAGCAGCTGCGCTTTTCCGACGCGGTCGCCGACGGGATCCGCTCGCTCGACGAACATTGGGACGGTTCAGGCAAGCCGCTGGGTCTGGCCGGCGATGCGATACCGCTCTACGCGCGCATCGCGTTGCTCGCGCAGGTCGCCGACGTCTTCCACCATGCCGGCGGTCCCGCCATCGCGCTGCGTGAAATCGTCTCGCACGGCGGGAGCTGGTTCGATCCCGCACTCGTCATGCTGTTCGAAAAGGTCCAGGCGCGGCCGGGCTTCTGGGAGGCGCTGTCGGCCGACGATATCGAGTTGACGCTGTTCGCGCTGGAACCCGCGCACGCCATGATCGCGGTCGACGAGGACTATCTTGACGATATCGCCTTTGCTTTCGGTGAAGTCGTCGATGCGAAAAGCCCCTATACGGCGGGCCATAGCGGTCGCGTCGCCGATTATGCGCTGCGCCTCGCGATCGCGCTCGATTACCCGCTAGAAAAGCGTCGCTGGCTGGTGCGGGGTGCCTTGCTCCACGACATCGGCAAGCTCGGCGTCAGCAACACGATCCTCGACAAGCCGGCCAAGCTCGACGACGACGAATGGGTCGTGATGCGCGACCATGCCGCCCACACGCAGACGATCCTCGGGCGGATCTCGGCGTTCGACGACATGGCACCGATTTCCGCGGCCCATCACGAGCGGCTCGACGGCAAGGGCTATCCGCTGGGTCTCGACGAGCACGCAATCAGCCTTGAAACCCGCATCATCACGACGTGTGATTTCTACGATGCGCTGACCGCCGACCGGCCGTATCGCAAGGCGATGACGCCCGAAAAGGCGCTGTCGATCATGGCGAGCGAGGTCGACAAGGCGATCGATCGGAGCTGTTTCGAAGCGCTGACTGCGGTTGTTGCGGGATCGGCCGCGACCGAGGCCGCTTTCAGCAGCTAGAGCGCATCGACGAGAACGATTTCGGCGTCTTCGAGTATCTCGATCGACAGCGAATCGACGTCGGTAATCGCGGCCCCGTCGCGCGGGCCGAACTCAATGCCGTCGATACGGATCCGCCCCGTCGCCGGCACCAGATAGACATGCCGGCTACGCGCCGTGTCATAGACCAGGGTCTCGCCCTTTGCCGCCGTCGCCCCGGCGACCCGGGCATCGGCGCGGATCGAAAGCGCGTCTTCGTCGCCATCGATCCCGCTCGCCAGGGTAACGAACTGGCCCGATCGATCGCCTGCGGGAAATTCGCGCTGGCCCCAGGCGGGCGGCACGCCGCCACGCGATGGCAGGATCCATATCTGGAACAGCGTCGTCGTTTCGTCCTCGAGATTGAACTCGCTGTGCGTGACGCCTGTGCCGGCGCTCATCACCTGGACATCGCCAGCGGCAGTGCGTCCCTCGTTGCCCATGCTGTCGCGATGGGTGATCGCGCCGGTGCGGACATAGGTGATGATTTCCATGTCGTTGTGCGAATGCGGCGGAAAGCCCGATCGCGGTCCGATAGCGTCGTCGTTCCATACGCGGATCGCGCCCCAGCCCATCCGTGCGGGGTCATGGTAACCGGCAAAGCTGAAGTGGTGTCGGGCGTCGAGCCAGCCATGGTCGGCATGGCCGAGACTGTCGAATGGGCGTCGTTCGATCATCGCAAGTCCTTCTGGCAAATCGCAAGAAAGCAAGATGGGGGCGGCGCCAACAGGTGCAAGAGCGGCGGGAGGCGCTGCCCGCGTCAACTTTTTGTTCATAGGATTAAAGACAAAATTAACCTTTCGCCTTCATAGCTTTCATGGTTAACAATTCACACGGGTCAGGCGAAGCGCGGTAACGCGGCTGCCGACCGGGGAAAAGGGGTTAGACGATGCGCGTTCTTTTGATCGAAGACGAGCCGACTACGGCCAAGGCCATCGAACTCATGCTGTCGACCGAGGGGTTCAACGTTTATACGACCGACCTCGGCGAAGAGGGCCTCGATCTCGGCAAGCTGTACGATTACGACATCATCCTGCTCGACCTCAATCTGCCCGACATGCACGGCTATGACGTGCTCAAGAAACTGCGCGTCGCCAAGGTGCAGACGCCGGTCCTCATTCTCAGCGGCATTTCGGAAATGGATTCCAAGGTCCGCAGCTTCGGCTTCGGCGCCGACGACTATGTCACCAAGCCGTTCCACCGCGAAGAGCTGGTGGCGCGGATCCAGGCGGTCGTGCGGCGCTCGAAGGGCCATTCGCAATCGGTCATCCGCACCGGCAAGCTGGCGGTCAATCTCGATGCCAAGACGGTCGAGGTCGACGGCAACCGCGTCCACCTGACCGGCAAGGAATACCAGATGCTCGAGCTGCTTTCGCTGCGCAAGGGCACGACGCTGACCAAGGAAATGTTCCTCAACCACCTGTATGGCGGGATGGACGAGCCCGAGCTCAAGATCATCGACGTCTTCATCTGCAAGCTGCGCAAGAAACTGAGCCTCGCATGCGGTGGCGAAAACTACATCGAGACGGTCTGGGGCCGCGGCTATGTCCTGCGCGACGTCGATGCCGAAGACGGTGAGATCGAAGTCGCCGCCGTCGCCTGAGTTTCACGAGACCCTACCCGGGGGGGCAGGAGCCGGCAGGAGCAATCCTGCCGGCTCTTTTCTTTTGCCAGCTTCGCCGATTCGCCTTAATTCGCGGTGATGGCGCGGCTCCTCCAGATCGTCAACGGCAAGCCGGTCGAAACGCAGGGCGCAAAGGCACGCGACCTTTCAACCGAAGACGAATTTTCCTGGCTTCACCTCGATGGGCGCGATGAGGGCGACAAGGCGTGGCTCGCGCGCCAGTCGGGCCTGCCCGAAACCGTACGCGGCGCGCTGATTGCGCGCGAAACCCGCCCGCGAACCGAATTCGTCGACGAAGGTGCGCTGGTCAACCTGCGTGGGCTTGGCGCGACGCCCGACGACGATCCCGATCCGCTGACTTCGATCCGGTTCTGGGCGGCGGCAGGGCGCATCATGTCGGTCAGCTTTCGCACGAGCGCTTCGCTCGAACCCGTCGTCGAATGCTTCCTGGCGAGTGAGATCACGACGCCCGGCGACTTGCTCGCCGAATTCGCCCGCGACATGTCCGAACGGCTCGATCCCAAGGTTGGCGATCTTGGCGACACGATCGATTTCTGCGAGGGGCGGCTCGATGCCAAGCGCGCGCATGCGGTACGGCGGCGCGTGGCGAAAGCGCGGTCGGAAGCGATCGCCTATCGTCGCTTTATCGTGCCGCAGCTGCACGCAGTTGAAGCGCTGGCGACCACCTCGGCCGAATGGGTCGAGAAGGACGATCGTGAGCATCTCCGCGCGGCGCAGGACCGGTTTGCACGGATGGCCGAAGAGCTTGAGTCGGTGCGAGAGCGCAGCGCCTTGATTTCCGAGGAGCTCACCGACCTGCGCGCCGAGCAGTTGGACCGGCGCTCGCTGCTGCTGTCGATCGTCGCGCTCATCTTCCTGCCGTTGACCTTCATCACCGGACTGTTCGGGATGAACACGCGCGTTCCCTGGGAACAGGATATCCAGGGTTTCTGGATCATCCTGGGCGTCTGCGCGGCGATCACCTTATCCTTGCTCGGCTGGTTCGCGCGGCGCCACTGGCTGGGCGAACGCTAGGCGATCAGCGCGGCGCCTGGCCGCCAAAGGCGACGATGCTTTCCTCGCCATTGGCCGCGACGCTCGCCACGCCGAAGAAATTGTCGTCGACGATGACGTCCTTCAGGACCAGTTCGGTCGCCTTGGTGTCGCGGTGGTCGGACCAGATCTGGCGATCGGCGCGGCGCCAGTAGACGCGGTAATGATCGGCGCCGGCGACGGGCATCCAGCGAACCGTCGTATCGCTGCTGACCGCGCCTTCGAGCGTCACCGTGGCGGGTGGTGGCGGCGCGTCGGAAAGCTCGCCGGCCAGCGCGACGTTGAGGTTGGTGACGCGCGCGAGATACGCGAAGTCCATTTCGTCGACGGTGTCGCCGTACTTGATCCCGTTCTCGACGCGGACATCCTGGTGCTGGTGGTCGTAGTCCTCGACGCCGACTGAAAAGCGGATCGCGGGAAAGCCGTATTCGAGCGCGGGCAAATGGTCGCCGCCGCGTCCGAACCGATCGGGCCGGCGGACCGCCAGCACTTCGAGCGGGCTGCGGCTCAGGTGCGCCGCGCGGATTGCGGCCTTGGCCAGCGCGCGGCTGGGGCCGTCGTCCTCGCCCCCGTTCTGGCGGCGGACCTTCTGCGCCGTGAGGTCCTCGGCGTCGCGAATGCCTTCGCTAAACACCCGGACGCGGTCATCGACGATGCTGCCATTCTGGCCGTGGGTCCCGCCGACGATGTCATTGTTGAGCATCGCAACGACATTCCAGCCTTGTTCCTTGGCATGTTCGGCAATCAGCCGCCCGCCGAACAGGCCCTGTTCCTCGCCGGTCAAAAGACCAAAGACGATGGTTCCGTGGTGCCGCCGCTTGCTCAGCAGTCGCGCCGCCTCGATCACCAACGCGGTGCCCGAGCCGTCGTCATTGGCGCCCGGCGCGTCGCTGGCCGCGTCCATCACGTCGCTCGCGCGGCTGTCGATATGGCCGGTAATCAGCACGACCTGGTTGGGATCGCCCGTGCCGCGCAGCGTTGCCAGCACATCGACGATCTCGACACCGTCGGGGATCCGCGGCCCGGTCATCCGGCGCTTGACCGTCGTGACCTCGAGACAGCCGCCGCACGCCGCCGAAATCCGTTCGAACTCCTCAAAACCCCATTTGCGGGCCGCGCCAATGCCGCGGACCGGATCGGTCGCGCTCGACAAGGTATGGCGGGTGCCGAACGAGACGAGCTTTTCGACGTCGGCGCGCAGGCGCGCTGGGCTGGCGATCGCGGTTGGGCGAGGGCTCGCTGCGGGGCCGAGATATTCGACGCGCGGTTCGGTCGGCATGGCGCACGCGGTCAGCGACAGCGAAACGAGGACGGCGGTGAGTGCGGATTTTTTCATCATGGCTGCAGCTTGCCGCCGGCTCGGTGCGCTGGCAAGCGCAGATCCTCTCGACGCGCGTTGCGGCCACGACTAGTCTCGGCCAAACCGCTTCGAAGGCGAGGCATTTCAATGAAGGATATCGTGACCATGAGAGCGAAACTTGTCGCGGTAGCAGTGCTCGCCGCGCTGCTCAGCAGCTGCGCAACCCCCGAATCGCGATTGCGTAGCGGCCTGATCGATGCCGGCCTGTCGCGGCCGATGGCGTCGTGCATGGCGCAAAGAATGGCCGACCGGCTGTCGCTGCTCCAGATGAAACGGCTCGGCGGGCTGGCCAACCTCAAGGACGATCGGTTGAGCCAGATTTCGCTCGAACGGTTCCTCTATGACGTTCGCGCGCTCAAGGATCCCGAAATTCTGGCTGTCGCCACGACATCGGCTGGAATCTGCGCGCTCGGTTAGCGCTCGCCCTTTTCTTGACGGCCGGCTTGTGCTTAAGCGCGGCCAACCGAGACGCGGGCGCAGAGTCGTTCTCGTCAATTCCCACAGGCACGGAGATCCGCGTGAACATCCACGAATATCAGGCCAAGGACGTATTGAAGACGTTTGGCGTTGCAATCCCCGCCGGTTATCCCGCGTTGAGCGTCGCCGAGGCGGTCGCTGCGGCGAAGAAGCTGCCCGGGCCGCTCTACGTCGTCAAGGCGCAGATCCATGCCGGCGGCCGCGGCAAGGGCAAGTTCAAGGAACTGGCAGCCGACGCCAAGGGCGGCGTCCGCCTGGCGCACTCGATTGACGAGGTCGAGGCCGCAGCCAAGGACATGCTCGGCAACACGCTGGTGACGATCCAGACCGGGGACGAGGGCAAGGAGGTCAACCGCCTCTACGTTACCGACGGTGCCGACATCGCCAAGGAATTCTACCTGTCGATGCTGGTCGATCGCGCATCGGGCCGCATCGCGATGGTCGTTTCGACCGAAGGCGGCATGGATATCGAGGCTGTCGCGCACGATACGCCTGAAAAGATCGAGACGATCACGATCGATCCGGCGACTGGCCTGACCGACGCCGACGCCAAGAAGGCGACCGACGTCCTGAAGCTTTCGGGCGACCTCGCCGCGCAGGCGGCCGACACCGTCAAGAAGCTCTATACCGCCTTCGTCAAGAGCGACATGGCGATGCTGGAGGTCAACCCGTTGGTCGAAACCGACGATGGCAAGATCCTCGTCCTCGACGCCAAGGTGTCGTTCGACGAGAACGCACTGTTCCGTCATCCCGACATAGCCGCGCTGCGCGACGAGAGCGAGGAGGACCCGATGGAGGTCGAGGCGTCGAAGCACGACCTGGCCTATATCAAGCTCGACGGCGACATCGGCTGCATGGTCAACGGCGCCGGCCTTGCCATGGCGACGATGGATATCATCAAGCTGAACGGCGCGTTCCCGGCCAATTTCCTCGACGTCGGTGGCGGCGCGAGCAAGGAAAAGGTCACCGCGGCGTTCAAGATCATCTTGAGCGATCCGGCGGTAAAGGGCATCCTCGTCAACATCTTCGGCGGGATCATGAAATGCGACATCATCGCCGACGGCATCGTCGCCGCGGCGAAGGAAGTGAACCTTTCGGTGCCCCTGGTGGTTAGGCTTGAAGGTACCAATGTCGACAAGGGCAAGGCGATCCTCGCCAATTCGGGCCTGCCGATCGTCAGCGCCGACGATCTGGGCGATGCCGCCAAGAAGATCGTCGCCGAGGTTAAAAAGGCGGCGTGAGAGTTTTTTCCTCTCCCTTGAGGGGAGAGGATATGAAGACTTGCCAGCTTGCTGGTTAGTCGCAGTTGGAGAGGGTGAGCGAGCCATTGGGCTCGCGCGGTCGGAACGACCGCTCCCCCTCACCCAGCTACGACTAGGCCCTGACGGGCCAAGTCTACGCAACCCTCTCCCACCAGGGGAGAGGGAAGGTTAGGAGAAGAACCGACATGAAAATCCTCGTCCCCGTCAAACGGGTGATCGATTATAACGTCAAGCCGCGGGTCAAGGCCGACGGCAGCGGCGTCGATCTCGCCAACGTCAAGATGAGCATGAACCCGTTCGACGAGATTGCCGTCGAAGAGGCGATCCGGCTCAAGGAAAAAGGCCCCGCCGAAGAGATCATCGCGGTTTCGGTCGGTCCGGCCAAGGCGACCGAGACGCTGCGCACCGCGCTGGCGATGGGTGCCGACCGTGCGATCCTGATCGAGACCGATGAGACCGTCGAACCGCTGGGGGTAGCGAAATTGCTCGCCAAGGTCGTCGAGGCCGAAGCGCCGCAGCTCGTCATCCTCGGCAAACAGGCGATCGACGACGACAGCAACCAGACGGGGCAGATGCTCGCTGCGCTGCTTGGCTGGGGGCAAGGCACTTTCGCATCGAAGGTCGTCGTTGAGGGTGATAGCGTCGATGTCACGCGCGAGGTCGATGGCGGGCTCGAGACGGTCAAGCTCAAGCTTCCCGCGATCGTTACCACTGACTTGCGCCTCAACGAGCCACGCTATGCCTCGTTGCCCAACATCATGAAGGCGAAGTCGAAGCCGCTCGAGCAGAAAACGCCCGAAGATTACGGCGTCGATATCGCGCCGCGTTTGAAGACGCTCAAGGTCGTAGAACCGCCCGTTCGACAAGCGGGGATCAAGGTCGCCGATGTCGACGAGCTCGTTGCCAAACTCAAAGCCCTGGGAGTCGCCTGATATGAAAACGCTCGTTTGGGTCGAACATGAAAACGGCACGGTCAAGGACGCCACGCTGAGCGCGGTTACCGCTGCCGGCGAAATGGGCAGCGAAGTCCATTTGATCGTCGCCGGCAAGGGCGTCGATGGCGTCGCTGCTGCGGCTGCCAAGATTGCCGGCGTCGGCAAGGTCCACGTCGCCGACGATGCCGCCTACGACCATGCGCTGGCCGAGAACATCGCGCCGCTGATCGTCGAATTGATGGGCCATCACGATGCCTTCGTCGCGCCCGCGACGACGACCGGCAAGAACGTTGCGCCGCGCGTTGCCGCGTTGCTCGACGTCATGCAGATTTCGGACATCCTCTCGGTCGACGGCGACAAGACCTTCACCCGGCCGATCTATGCCGGCAACGCCATCGCCACCGTCCAGTCGAGCGACGCCAAGCTCGTCGTCACCGTGCGCGGTACGGCGTTCGACAAGGCAGCCTCTGACGGCGGCTCGGGCACGATCGAGGCGGTCTCAACGACCGGTGACAAGGGACTTTCGAGCTTCGTCGGCCAGGAAATCGCAAAGAGCGAGCGTCCCGAGCTGACCAGCGCCAAGATCATCGTCTCTGGCGGGCGCGCCTTTGCCAGCAACGAGAAGTTCCACGACCTGCTCGAGCCGCTCGCCGACAAGCTCGGCGCCGGGATCGGTGCCAGCCGTGCGGCGGTCGATGCGGGCTATGCGCCGAACGATTATCAGGTCGGCCAGACCGGCAAGATCGTCGCGCCGGAAGTCTATATCGCGATCGGCATTTCGGGCGCGATCCAGCACCTTGCCGGCATGAAGGATTCCAAGACGATCGTCGCGATCAACAAGGACGAGGACGCCCCGATCTTCCAGGTCGCCGATTTGGGCCTGGTGGGTGACCTGTTCCAGATCGTCCCGGAATTGACAGATAAACTATAATCAGAAGCGAGATTGCCGAATTGTTCGACCTTGGCTAATTAAGGCTCCGGGAGAAATTTAATGCGGCACTCGACCTTTTGTTTCGGTTTGTTGATTACTTGCTTTCTATCGCCATCCGCTGACGCAAAGAATGTCGTCACGCAGTTAGCGCCGACCAGCAAATGGGTTCTCGACTATGATACCACGAGCTGCAAGCTTGTGCGTAGCTTCGGAGAGGGCGATCAGACTATCGTAGCGCAATTCAATGGTTACGGCCTGACTAACGTTTTCGAGTTGCGGCTTTTAGGAAGGCCGCTGCGGATTGCGAATGCGCGAACGGTCACCTTGGCTTTCGGAAACGAAATTTCGGCTCGCAAAGTCAAGGCGGACATCGGTCGGATTGGCGAAAAGGGGCTGCCGCTGCTGTTTTTGGGACGGCAAAGTCTAATTCCTCGTTCCTTATCTTCCGATCCCGGCCAGGATGCCGAGATTACGCCTCAGCAAGAAGCGGCGATTGATAGTCTGACGCTAACTTTGCCCAACCACGACGTTTATCGGCTTCAGACGGGGCCGATGGCCCAACCGATGGCAGCGATGCGAACCTGCCTGGATGATCTAGTACGTAGTTGGGGGCTCGAACCTTCAGAATTGAAACATGTGAAAACTGACGCGAAACCTATCGGCAGTCCCGGTGGGTGGCTCGGGCCTGACGATTATCCATCGGGATTGAATGATGAAGACTCAAACGTCGCGTTTGTCCTTGTGGTCAATAAAGTTGGCGAGGTCGAGAATTGCTATGTCCAGTCGGTGACCAACGATCCCAAGTTTGGCAGCACGGTTTGTGAAAAGCTGCGAAAGCGGGCGCGATTTCATCCAGCGCTCGATGAATCTGGCCAGGCTGTGCGCAGCCTTTACCGAAACCGGGTCTCTTGGCGTGTCATAGGTTAGCGCAAACGGAGAAGTGCAGGATTTAATGAGTGGAGAACGTCACTCGCGCTGGGCGTCGTCCTTTTCGGCCTCTTCGGCTTCGATCTCTTCGTGCCGCTCGTGCAAGGGCGCAAAGCGCAGGACAAGGAAGCCGACGATTGCCGAGAGGATCGTGCCCATCAGGATGCCGATCTTGGCTTCCTCGCGCAGGAGAGCCGCCTGTTCGCCTGCGCCAGGGAAGGCGAGTTCGCCGATGAACAGGCTCATCGTAAAGCCGATGCCGCACAGCAGGGCGACGCCATAGACCTGCAGCCAGGTCGCGCCGCGCGGGCGATTGGCCCAGCCGATCTTGACCATCAGCCAGACGCTGCCGAAAATACCGAGCTGCTTGCCGATGAACAGGCCCGCCGCGATGCCGAGCGGAAGCGGGGCCAGGATCTCGTCGGCGCCAATACCGGCGAGCGACACGCCCGCATTGACGAAACCGAACAGTGGCACGATCGCAAAGGCGACCCATGCATCGAGGCGATGTTCGAGGATGTGGAGCGGCGACACCTTGCTGTCGGGATGACCGGGCGTGCGGATGATCGGCACCATCATCGCGGCGAGCACGCCGGCGATCGTCGCATGGACCCCCGACGACAGCACTGCGAACCACAAGGCGGCGGCCAGCAGCAGATAGGGCCAAAGCTTTTGCACGTTGTTGCGATTGAGGACGTACATCACTGCCAGAATGGCGGCGGCGGCAAGCAGCGCGATGGTGTTGAGCGATTGCGTATAAGCGAGCGCGATGATCGCGACCGCGCCCATGTCGTCGACAATTGCGACGGTGACGAGAAACAGCTTGAGCGAGGTCGGCGCGCGCTTGCCGAGCAGCGCGAGGACACCGATGGCAAAGGCAATGTCGGTCGCTGCAGGTATCGCCCAGCCATTGGCCAGTCGGGAAAAGTCACGCGTCAGGAAGAGGTAGATGGCTGCTGGCAACAGCATGCCCGCTGCGGCCGCCACGACGGGCAATCGCCGCCGACGCCAGCTCGACAGGCGACCGTCGATGAATTCGCGCTTGATCTCGAGACCGACGAAAAAGAAAAAGATCGCCATCAACCCGTCATTGACCCACAAATGAGTCGTCATCGGTCCGAGTCGGTCGGTCAGCGTCGGCCCGATTTGCCAATGTGTGAAGTGAAAGTAGCTTTCGGCGAACGGCGAGTTGGCGATGAATAGCGCCAGTCCTGCGGCAATTAGCAGGACTATTCCGCCAGCCGCTTCGCTCGACAGAAAATCGCGCAGCGCCGACTGAGATCCGGTCCTTTTTCGCGGTTCGTTCACAAGCTTGTCCCCTTTGAATGTCGTGCGGATGACTAGCCGCGCAGCCGCATGGGTCAACCCCGCGTCGGGTGCAATCGGGCAGGAGCCGTTGTTATTGCTGTTGATTTAATCGTTTAGCGCGCCAATACTCCCGACCGAGGGGGACAGGTCGATGCCGAACTGGGCGCTTGGGGGCGATGGAATCCTTGCCGGATTGGCGGTTGCGATGCGCGCCACCAGCGTCGAGCTCCTGCTGTTCGCCGCAGTCTTCATCCTGCTGTTCGGCCTTGGCGACATGCTGATCGATGCGCTGTGGCTGGGCAATCGGACGATGCGCGCACCGGCCCGCAAGGTGGTGCGCGGGCGCCCGCTGGCGCACCGGATGGCGATCCTGATCCCGACCTGGCGCGAGGCCGAGGTGATCGGCGGGACGTTGGCGCATGCCAGCGCGGCATGGCGCGGCGAGCCGTACCGGATCTATGTCGGGGTCTATGCCAATGACGGCGCGACGCTGTTGCGCGTTGCGGCGCAGGCCGCGCTCGACGCCAATATCCGGATCGTCATCCACGCCCGGCACGGCCCGACAACCAAGGCCGATTGCCTCAACGCGATCTGGCGCGCGTTGCGTGCCGACGAGACGATCGAAGGCGACCGGTACGACGCGATAATCCTTCACGATGCCGAGGATTTCGTCGATCCCGCCGAACTGGCAGCGTTCGACCGCGCATTGTACGATCACGCCTTCGTCCAGCTGCCGGTGATCCCGCTGATCCCCGGCCGCGGCGCGTGGATCGCGGGCCATTATTGCGACGAGTTCGCCGAAGCGCACCAGAAGGATATCATCGTTCGCCACCGGATCGGTGCGCCGATCCCCGCCGCCGGGGTCGGCTGCGCGTTCCGCCGCGATGCGATCGCCATGATGGCCGGTGGTGGCGACCCGTTCTGCGCCGACAGCCTGGTCGAGGACTATGAGATGGGGCTCGCGATCGGGCAGGCGGGCCTGCCATCGACGTTCTTCCGCGCACGCGGTCCCGACGGAGCGCTGATCGCGGTGCGCAGCCATTTCCCCGCCGATCTCGAATCGTCGGTCCGGCAGAAGGCCCGCTGGATCGCCGGGATCGCGCTATCGGGTTGGGACCGGATCGGCTGGGCCGGCGGCTGGAACCGGCGGCACATCGCCAGCAACTGGATGCTGTGGCGCGACCGGCGCACGGTGTTGTCCGCCATCGTCACGATCGCGGCCTATCTGGGCGCTGTCCTGCTCGTGTCGAGCCAAGCGACCACGGCGTTTCTCGGCATCGAGCAGGCGCCAGTTCCCGCCTTGATGGGGCCCTTGCTGGCGGCCAGCAGCGTTGTCCTGGTCTGGCGACTGGCGATGCGCTTCGTGTGCACCGCGCGGCTTTACGGACGGGCCGAAGGGTTGCGCGCAGTCCCGCGGGCGTTCGTGTCCAATGTCGTCTCGGTGGTCGCGGTTCACCGGGCTCTGGTCCTGTATATCAAGGCGCTGTGCGGTGCCCAGCTGCGCTGGGACAAGACCCCGCATGTCACGAGCGCAGTGCCGCTCAGGATCGAGCGGATCCGCTCTTGACCCGGCATTTGCGTCCGATCGCGTTCGAGCGCCGCGGTTTTTCCGGCCAGCCGCTGATCATGGTGGTTGGCGTCGTCATGTTGTGGATCTTCATTCGGGCGTCCTGGGTGGTTCTCGAGGCATCACCGATCGAGCCGCCCGCCGCGGTCATATGGCCGCTTGCGCACAGTGTCGGCGAGCCTGTCGGTGGGTCGCCAGCGCTCTCGCAAGCCGGGTTCGCACCCCCCGTGCCGGCCATGACGACGCGGTTCGCCCCGTCACCGCCACGCGCCGTGCAGAGCGCACCGCTCTCGGGCGGAAACGGCGGCGCGTCATTCGACAAATGGCTGCGGCTGGCCGCCCTGGGCGGACAGTGGAGCTTCGCCCATCGTCGTGCCACGGAGGACGGCTGGCGTCCGGGCGATTGGCGTGCCGGCTACCGCGACCCGCAAATCGCATCGAGCGTGACGCGTCGAACACCGGCCGGGGCAACGACCGGCATGGGCATCGCCGGTGCCGAGCCCGATCAAGTGCCGCTGACCTCGGGATCGCGCCGCTGGGCCGCCTCGGCATGGCTGCTGGCGAGACCGGGTAGCGCCATCGATCGGGGCGCGCCGATCGCCCGCTATGGCGCGTCGCAGGCGGGCGCTCTGATCGAATATCGGCTGGGCGGAGAGGCCTCGCCGCGCGCGTATGTCCGCGCCAGCCGCGCGCTGGTCGACGGCGGCGAGGCGGAGATTGCCGCGGGGGTGAAGGTCGCGCTTGGCGACCTGCCGCTAGCCGCGCATGCCGAGCGCCGCTTTGCCGCCAATGCGGCGGGACGCGATGCGATGGCGCTGTTCGTCAGCGGCGGATTTGCCGCGGGCGATCGCACCCAATTGGCGACCGAAGCCTATGGCCAGGCAGGGATCGTCGGATTGCGGCGCACGGTCCCGTTCGTCGATGCCGCGATTGTGGCACGGCACCAGATCGCCGCGCGCGGTCCGCTGAGCCTGTCGGCAGGGGGCGGCGGCTGGATCGGGGCGCAGCCGGGTGCATCGCGCGTCGATATCGGGCCGCGGATCGAAGCGCAGTATGACGATGGCGTCCACGGTCGCCTGTCGCTCGACTGGCGCGAGCGGGTCGGCGGCAGTGCCGAGCCGAAAAGCGGTCCGGCGATGACGCTGGCCTTCTCGTTCTAGGCGCTGGGTCCTTCGCGGCGTCGGCAGGGGGGATGAAATAGCCGTCGCCGTGCGACGCACGGTTCCCCCGCACAGCTTTCTTCTCTATCCGCAGGGGCGGCAGTCGCGGCAGCCCGCCGACGCCGACACAGCGGATACCGGCCCATGGATCTATACCTGCCCATCGCCAACCTATCGGTGAACGCCCTGGTGATCATCGGGCTGGGCGGGCTGGTCGGTTTCCTGTCGGGCATGTTCGGCGTCGGCGGCGGTTTCCTGACGACGCCAATGCTCATTTTCTATGGCATCCCGCCGACCGTCGCCGCGGCATCGGCGGCATCGCAGGTGACCGGCGCGAGCGTATCGGGAATGATGGCGCACATGCGCCGCGACGGTGTCGATTTTCGCATGGGCGGCGTGCTCGTTGCGGGGGGCATTGCGGGATCGCTGCTCGGCGCATGGCTGTTCCGCCTGCTCACCGCGCTTGGCCAGATCGATACCGTGATCGGACTGGGCTATGTCCTCCTGCTCGGGACGATCGGCCTGCTGATGGCGCGCGAATCGTTTACCGCGGTGCGCGCCGTGCGCGGCGGCAAGCCCGTCCGGGTGAAGCGGCGCCGTCATCATCCGCTCGTCGCGGCGTTGCCGATGCGCTGGCGATTCTATCGTTCGGGCCTCTATATTTCACCGATCGCGCCGTTGCTGCTCGGCGCGCTGACCGGGGTCATGACGATGCTGCTCGGCGTCGGCGGCGGGTTCATCCTGATTCCCGCGATGCTCTACCTGCTCGGCATGGGGACGCAGGTCGTCGTCGGCACCTCGCTGTTCCAGATCGTCTTCGTGACGATGGCCTCGACGATGACGCACAGCCTGACGACGCATGCGGTCGACCTTGTCCTGGCCGTCCTGCTGCTGCTGGGCAGCGTCGTCGGCGCGCAGTTCGGTGCGCGCTTTGCGGTCAAGGTCAAACCCGAATATCTCCGCCTGGCCTTGTCGCTGATCGTGCTGCTCGTCGCGGCGCGCATGGCCTGGGGCCTGGGCATCCGGCCCGACGAAATCTATTCGGTGCAGGCGCCATGATGCGGATGCCAGCCATCCTGCTGCTGCTCGGCGTGCTGATCCTTCGCGCGGGGCCCGCAGCGGCCGCCGATCCACAACTGGTGCCCGACGTTTCGCAAAGCGACATCGAAATCCGCTACAGTTTCGCGGGCGAGACGATCCTGCTGTTCGGGGCGATCCTCTATCCCGACCGCAAACTGCCCGACGAAGACGTCGATATCGTGATCGTGCTCAAAGGCCCGTCGGTGCCGATCACGATCCGCGAAAAGCGCCAGATCGGCGGCATCTGGATGAATGCCGAAGCGGTCGGCATGCGCTCTGCCCCCGGCTATTACGCGATCGGATCGTCACGCCCGATCAGCGACATCGTCGATGAGCGCACCGCCGCGATCTACGAGCTGGGCCTGCACAACCTGCAATTGTCACCGACCGGTTTTACCTCGCCCGACCAGCTGCAGCGCTTCGAAACCGGCCTGATTGACCTCAACCGCCGCACGCGCATCTACAGTGAAGACGCGAGCGCGGTTTCGATCCGCGAGGGGGTTTTGTACCGTGCGTCGATGACGGTCCCGGCGCGCGTTCCGGTCGGCGGCATTACCGCGCAAACGTTCCTGATATCGCACGGCAAGGTGCTGGCGGTCGCATCGCGCGATATTACCGTGCGCAAGACCGGGTTCGAGCGGTTTATTGCCATGGCCGCGCAGAAATTCGGCTTTTTCTACGGATTGGTCGCCATCCTGCTGTCGCTCGCCTTTGGCTATGCCGCGAGCGCCTATTTCGGCCGTCGTTGACCGGCGCAACGAATCGGCCGCCGAGTAAATCGTTTCTTTACGCCGCGCTTATAAGGTCGCCCTCCAAGGCACATTCATGACGCTTGCCCGGGGGGAATTATCGATGGACATGGCCGGCAAGGATTTCAGGGCCGAAACCCAGGGCAGCGAGCCAACGAGTTCGCAGCCCGCGCGCGCCCAGGCCTTTCCGACGCGCGCCACCGCCAACGCCACCGGGGCAGCGCAGGTCGGCATCCCGACAACGGGTTCGATCGGCATCTGTATCGGCGAGGTCATGCAGATTTCGGGGTCGAGTTCGGAGATCCTGATCGATCTCGGCAGGCTCAACGCGCTGCGCGATCATGACGATCCTGCCGTCGCGATGGCCGGGCAGGTCGGCAGCCAGATCAAGATCCATATCGGCAATCTGTGGTTGCTCGCCAATATCCGCTCGCAGAAGATGACCAACCGTGCCGAAGGCGTCATCCAGGCGCAGATCGACTTTCTTGGCGAGGGCGACGAGGAAAAACTGACCGGGCGCATTTTCAATTTCCGCCGCGGCGTCACGCGCTATCCGACGCCGGGCAGCGAGGTCTATGCCGCGACCAGCCTCGACCTCAAGCAGGTCTATGCCGCCGATGCGCGGCCGCACGTCGAAATCGGCACGGTCTATCCGACCAAGGACATTCGCGGCGCGCTCTACATCGATGCGCTGCTCGGCAAGCATTTCGCGCTTTTGGGATCGACCGGTACCGGCAAATCGACCGCCGCCGCCCTCATCCTCCACAAGATCGTCGAAATGGCCCCGCAGGGCCATATCGTGATGATCGATCCGCACGGCGAATATGCCGCGGCGTTCAAGAACCAGGGCGCCCTGTTCGACGTCGACAACCTGGCCTTGCCTTACTGGCTGCTCAATTTCGAGGAGCATTGCGAAGTGTTCGTCACCTCGGAGGGCAAGGACCGTCAGGCCGACTGCGACATCCTTTCCAAGTGCCTGCTGCAGGCGCGGTCGAAATCGCGCTCCGCCGAGGGCATGGGCAAGCTGACCGTCGATTCGCCGGTCCCGTATTTGCTCAGCGACCTGCTCAACATCATCCAGAACGAGATGGGTCGGCTCGACAAGTCGACTTCGTCGGCGCCGTATATGCGGCTCAAGGGCAAGATCGAGGAGTTGCGCAACGACCCGCGCTATGCCTTCATGTTCTCAGGGATGCTCGTCGCCGACACGATGACCGCCTTCCTCGCCAAGATTTTCCGCCTGCCGTCCGACGGCAAGCCGATGTCGATCATCGACGTCTCGGGCGTTCCGTCCGACGTCACCTCGGTCGTCGTCGCGGTGCTCAGCCGGATGGTGTTCGACTACGCAATCTGGTCGCGCAACGAGACGCAGCGGCCGATCCTCCTCGTCTGCGAGGAAGCGCATCGCTATATCCCGGCATCGACGATCGGCAGCGGCCAGTCGGTCCGCAAGATCCTCGAGCGGATCGCCAAGGAAGGCCGTAAATACGGCGTTTCACTCGGCCTGATCACGCAGCGTCCGTCCGATCTGGCCGAAGGCGTGCTGTCGCAGTGCGGCACGATCATCGCGATGCGCCTCAACAACGATCGCGACCAGGACTTCGTCAAGGCAGCGATGCCCGAGGGGTCGCGCGGCTTCATCGATTCGATCCCCGCGCTGCGCAACCGCGAATGCATCATCTGCGGCGAGGGCGTCGCCATCCCGATCCGCATCGCGCTCGATACGCTCGCCGATGAGAAACGGCCCGCGTCGAGCGACCCGCTGTTTTCCAAGCTGTGGCAGGATTCGGGCGGCGAAGAGGAAATGCTCGAACGCGTCGTCCACCGCTGGCGCAGCCAGGGGCGCTAACTCGCGTCTCCGGGCGCTTCCCACAGTTCGATGGCGTTGCCTTCGGGATCGTGAATCCGGGCGAAGCGGCCGATCGCCGGATCGTCCCATTCGGCCTTGCGGATGACCGCGGTGTTTGCGGCTTCGAGGCTGGCCACCAGCGCGTCGAGAGCGGTCACGCGCAGGTTGATCATGAACTGCTTGTCGGCGGCGAAATAGTCGCTGTCGCGCGGGAAGGGCGCGAACACCATCGGCCCTCCGCGGACGATCCAGCTATAGTCCTCGGCCTCGCCCGCGCCCTCGGCGGCGCAGCCCGCGCCGACATTGAGGTGATCGCGATACCAGGCCGAAAGCGCGTCGGGATCGTCCGCGCGAAAGAACAATCCACCCATTGCGACGACAGCCATGCGATCCTCCTCAGCAATGGCGCGAGGCTATCACGCAAACGCCTATCTGGCGATCCATTCGCCCGAAGTGCTGAACTTGTCCTTGATCTGGCCCGATTTGGCGAGCGCAGGGTCGCGATATTCGGGCTCGGGCGCGGCAGCAGGCGCGGCTGCGGCGCGGCGCGATGCCAGCGCGGTTTCGGGCGCGGTAGCAACCGAGGGGCTTGCCACGGCGGAGAACGGCACGCTGTCGACGGCGGCGGGAACTGCGCTCTTGCCGGCGAGCTGGAGCGCGACGGGGCGATAGGGGCCGGGCGTCGGCTCGATGCCCGAATAGGGCTGGCTGAACGCGGCAAGCTCACCCCAGCGACCGCGCCAGCGGTGGAAGATGTGCGCGCCGACGACGTTGGTCATGACGAGCGACTTGCCCCAGCGCGGCCAGATCGCCTGCGTGTGGTAATGCGTTGCGAGGCCGACCGCGGGATCGACCTTGCCAGCCAGCGCGGTGCCGGCGACGCGCGCGGCGCGCGCCCAGGCGGCGGCAGCGGGGCGGCGCGCCATCGATCCGTCGCAGGCGAAGCTGAACTGGCAACCGGTGGTGCGGTCCGAACCCTGAAAGACGACGCCGCAGACGCTGCCCGGGAAGCTGGGGTGGCGGACGCGGTTGAGGACGACCTGGGCGACGCCGCGCTGACCGTCGTCGCTTTCCGAGGCGGCCTCGTAATAGATCGCCGCGGTCAGGCAGTAGAGCGCGCGGCTGCGGTCCTGCGCCGAAGCGCCGACGAAGCGATAGGGCTTGGCGGCGGGGCCGACAAAGGCTTCCTGGCGGATCTGGTCGGGATCGACGACCGGATCGCTGGGCAGCGCGAAGGGGTCGGGCAGGCTGGGATCGATCGCGCGGGCGGTCGCATAATCGTTCGCGGTCAGCAGCGCCCAGCGGTCGGGATCATAAGGCTTCAGCTGGACCGGCACGCTGACGCGATAGCTGCTCGCGGCGCGGCCATTGGCGGTGAGCGCCAGCGACATCGCGATGATCAGCAGGACCGCGACGACCAGCGTCGAGCGCCGCGACGATCGCGGTGCCGCGACGCGGCGGGTCAGGTCAAGGCTGGCCGGGGTCGGCATCGTGTCGGGCGGTTCCCATCTGGTTGCAAAAAGCGCGGGGCAAGACGAACTTCGCCCCGCGATCCTAATACGTCAGGAATGGCGCGAAAGCTGCAGCTTTTTTGGGCATGTCCCTCGACGGAACAGGCGCGGCGCGAAGGTTAACCTGCCGTTTGCGTCGCCTTGTCGGCTTCGTCGAGCAATCCCGCGGCGCGGTCGCCGTCCCAGCTCATCGCGCCGACGACGCGCGCGACCTCGATACCCCTGGCATCGTAGATCACCGTGACCGGCAGCGTTTGCGCGGCAAGCGCGGTGGCGAGCGCGTTTTCGGTGTCGAGATAGGGTTCGAGTCGCTTGAACTTGCGCTGCGCGAAGAACGGCGCGACCGCCTTTTCGCCGGTCAGGTCCTGCGACACGACGAGCACCGTTGCCGCCTCGCCCTCGCGCACGGCCAGCGCGTCGAGCGTCGGCATTTCCTTGATGCACGGCGCGCACCACGTTGCCCACAGGTTGACGACCAGCGGCTTGCCGCGAAAATCGGCGAGCCTGGCGGGCTTACCGTCGGGCGCGGTGAACAGCGCCGCGGGAGCGGTCTCATCGGCATGGCTGCGGTCGATCTGGTAAGTCAGCGCGCTGTCGACCTCGGTCTCGACGACGCTTTCGGGTTCGGCTTGCCCGTCGTCGCGCGGTTGCGTATCGCAGCCCGTCAGCGCGGCCGCCATGAGCAGCAGGGCGGCGGGCACAGCAAAATCGAGACGGTTGATGGCGGATACTCCTGAGGCAAATGCGATGTGGGGCGGCCGGTTCGCCGGCGGCCCGTCGGCGGTCATGCGTGAGATTAACGCCTCGATCCCTGCCGACAAGCGCTTATGGCGCCAGGACATCGCCGCGAGTCGTGCGCACGCCCGGATGCTGGTCGCGCAGGGCATCATTTCGTCGGCCGACGGCGAGGCGATTCTCGGCGGTCTCGACACGATTGCACGCGAATATGCCGAACGCGGCATCGTCGAGGATTTCGCGCTCGAGGACATCCACATGCATGTCGAGGCACGCCTCACCGAATTGATCGGCGAAGCGGCGGGCCGGCTGCACACCGCGCGGTCGCGCAACGACCAGGTGGCGACCGATTTCCGCCTGTGGGTGCGCGACGCGATCGACCAGGTCGATGCCGGGATCAGCGCCTTCCAGCGCGCGCTGGTCGCGCGCGCCGATGAACATGCCGCCGCCCCGATGCCGGGTTTCACCCATTTGCAGGCGGCGCAGCCGGTGACGTTGGGCCATCATTTGATGGCCTATTACGAGATGGCGGCGCGCGACCGGTCGCGCTTTGCCGATGCGCGAGTGCGGCTCAACCGCTGCCCGCTCGGCTCGGCGGCGCTCGCGGGGACGAGTTTCCCGCTCGATCGCGCCGCGGTCGCGAGCGAACTGGGATTCGACGCGCCGACCGACAATTCGCTCGACGCCGTATCCGATCGCGATTTCGCGCTCGATTTCCTGATGGCGGCAACGCAGACGTCGCTGCACCTGTCACGGCTCGCCGAAGAGATGATCATCTGGGCATCGCAGCCATACGGGTTCGTCACGCTGTCCGACAGCTTCTCGACCGGCAGCTCGATCATGCCGCAAAAGCGCAATCCCGACGCCGCCGAGCTCGTTCGCGGGCATAGCGGGCGCATCGCCGGCTGCATGACCGCGCTCGTCATGACGATGAAGGGCCTGCCGCTGGCCTATGCCAAGGACATGCAGGACGACAAGCCGCCGGTGTTCGAAGCCTATGACCTGCTCGCTTTGTCGCTCGCTGCGATGACCGGGATGGTCGCCGAATGCACTTTCGAGACCGCACGGATGGCCGAAATGGCGACGACCGGCCACGCCACCGCGACCGACCTGGCCGACTGGCTGGTGCGCGAGGCGGGGGTGCCGTTTCGCGAGGCGCATCACATCGTCGGACGCGTCGTGCGCGCCGCCGAAGAGCGCGGCGGGACGCTCGAACAGTTGGATGCCGAGACGCTGGCTGCTATCGATACGCGCCTGACCGGATCGGCGCGCGATGCGCTGGGGCTGGCGGGATCGCTGGCCAGCCGGACGAGCCACGGCGGCACCGCGCCAAGCGAGGTCGCCAAGCGGGTCGCGCAGGCGCGCGAAGCCCTGGGAATGGAGCGCTGACAATGAGAGCACGACTGACCCTGACGACCGTCGCGGTCCTGACGCTGGCAGCCTGCGGCAACCAGGTCGACCTGCGCCCGAAGGCGGGACAATCGATGCCCGTCGCGCCCGCTGGTGCGGCCAAGACGCCGACCGTCGCCGAGCTGATCGAACCCGAAACGCAGGCGCGGCCGCGGCGCAGCGACGATCCGCTGACCAAGTCCGAGGAACGCCAGGACGATCCCTTCGACCTGCCGCCGCCGGGCTGACCGATGGACCATTTCTCCTATCGTGACGGCCGGATGTTTGCCGAGGACGTCGCGCTCGATACCATCGCGGCCGAGGTCGGCACGCCGGTCTATGTCTATTCGCGCGCCACGCTCGAGCGCCACGCGCGCGTCTTTCGTGAAGGCCTGAGCGGGCTCGGCAAGATCCACCTCGCCTATGCGATCAAGGCCAATCCCAATCTCGCGGTGCTGCGCGTGCTCGCCAATATGGGCTATGGCGCCGACGTCGTTTCGGGTGGCGAGCTGGCGCGCGCGCTGGCGGCGGGCATGCCCGCGCACGACATCGTCTTTTCGGGCGTTGGCAAGACGCGCGAGGAGCTGGCTTTTGGTCTCGACAGCGGCATCGGCCAGTTCAACCTCGAGCATGAGCCAGAGGGCGTCGCGCTCGCCGAAATCGCGCATCAGCGCGGGCTGCGCGCGCCGGCGGTGTTGCGCGTCAATCCCGACGTCGATGCGGGCACGCACGCCAAGATCTCGACCGGCAAGGCCGATAACAAGTTCGGCGTCGCGATCGCCGACGCGCCCGCGATCTATGCGCGGCTCGCGGCGCTGCCGGGCCTCGCGCTGCGCGGCGTGGCGATCCATATCGGCAGCCAGCTCGGCGATTTGAGGCCGCTCGAAACCGCTTATGCATCTGTCGGGCGGCTGATTGCTGAGTTGCGCGCCGCCGGCCACGAGATCAGCCATGTCGATCTCGGCGGCGGGCTCGGCGTGCCGTACCGCGAAGGCGAGAGCTTGCCGAGCCCCGCCGATTACGGCGCGATGGTCACGCGCGCGACCAAGGGCTGGGATGTCGAACTCATGTTCGAACCCGGCCGGGTGATCGCGGGCAATGCCGGGGTGCTGCTGACCAAGGTGCTGTGGGTCAAGCCGGGTGTGCGCCATCCCTATGTCATCGTCGATGCGGCGATGAACGACCTTGCCCGACCCGCGCTTTATGACGCGTGGCACGATTTCGCGGCGGTCGCGCCGAGCGGCGAGCGGATGATCGCCAACATCGCGGGGCCGGTCTGCGAAAGCGGCGATACCTTTGCGATGGCGCGCGACATCGACGCGGTCGGTGAGGGCGATCTGGCGGTATTCCGCACCGCGGGCGCCTATGGCGCGACAATGGCGAGCACGTACAACAGCCGGGCGCTGGTCCCCGAAGTGCTGGTCGACGGGGATCGCTATGCGGTCGTCGCCGATCGCATCGCGGCGCAGACGATCATGGGCGCCGAGCGCGTTCCGGACTGGCTGACTTAGACCCGACCGGCTGAGCTAGGCGCTCGCCGAGCCTGCCAGCAGGAAGTTGATGTGCGCGCGCGCGATCAGGCGATCCTCGTCGTCCTGCCACGCGACGACGTCGATATTGGCGATCCGCTGACCGAGCCGTCCGACGGTGCCGCGCGCATAGGTCATCGCCTCGCGCCCGCCGCGCATGAAGTCGATCGTCATGTTGATCGGCTTGATCCGGGGCTGCGGATCGAGATCGGCGATCGCCAGTTCGAGCGAGGCGAACGCGGCAAGTTCAAGCAGTCCGGCGATCGCGCCGCCGTGGAGAAACCCCGGCCGGCCGAGCACCTGGCCACCGAACGGCATCATCAGCGTTGCGCGGCTGTCGGCGGGCGCGAGCGTGACACCGAGAAGATCGGCATACGGGGGCAGCTTGCGCATCGTCACAGCGACCAGGCCGGGCCGGTGAACATGAAGGTGCCGGCGCAGTGCGCGACGGGATCGTCGGCGTCGCCGTCGTGCGCGATGCCGCGAACGAACGCGATCGAGTGCGTCAGGCGATAGCATTCGCCGCGCCCGATGACGTCGCGCCCGCTGCCCGCCGGGCGGATATAGTCGATCCTGAAATCGAGCGTCGCCTGCGGGCGAAACGCCTTCATCTTGCGCCAGATCGCGAGGCTGGTGGCATTGTCCATCAGCGTGAAGATCGGCCCCGAGGCCATCAGCCGCGCCTCTTCGTCGCCGATCAACGCGTCGCGCCACGGCAGCCGCAGTTCGACCCAGTCGTCGGCCGCGCCGTGCCACTGGATATCGAGCGTACCGTTATGCCCGACCGAGCCCATCCGCTTGAAAAAGCGCTCGGCGTCGAACGCGGGCGGCGATTCGGGGGAGGGTGGAGCTTCGGTCATCGCGCGCAGCGGTAGCCCGGACACCGGGCGATGCCAACATAACGTAATGTTAATTTGATCGGGCGGTCCGCGGCGGCGATGTCCTGGCCTTCGCCAACCGAAAGGACAAGGATATGAAACACCTCGATATCGCGCAGCTGCCCGAACTCGATTCGATCACAGCGTCGGCGCCGCCATCGCCCACCAGCCAGGCCGCGGGTGATGTCGTCGACATCATCATCGCGGTGATTACCGGATCGGGCGACTAGGCCGATCGATGGCGCGGAAAAGCGCGCAATCGTGCGGGGCGATCGACGCGGTGCTGCGCCGGACGCGCGACCCGCGCGATCGCCGGGCGGTTGCGCGCCTCGCCGCCGCGCTGAGCGATCGGGATGGGCTGGCGCGGCGCCTGGCGCCCGAGCTGGCGCGGATTGCCGAAGGTGGCAGCGCGGAGCCGCGGCTCGCGGGCATCGCGCAGGACGGCACGCACGGCGTTGTCCTCCATCGCGATGCCCGGCTGACCGCGATGCTGCTGGTGGTCGATGCCGACCGGTCGGAGGACGCGACGATCGGCTTTGGCGCGGGCCATCGGCTGACGGTCTTTCACGCAAGCTCGCCGGTGACGATCGAACGCTATCGCTGCGCGTCGGGGCCCGGCGGGCGCCACGGCTTCGCAGCGGGCAGCGCGCCGCCGTGCCGGTTGCTGGGCCGGTGGACGATGGCAGCGGGCGACTGGCTGATGACCGCGTCTGAACATGAGGCGTTCCGGATCGTCGAGGCAGCGGGGCCGGTGCCGCTGGTGCGCGTCGAATGGCGCGGCGCGTCGCCGCTGCCCGCGCGGCGCTATCGCTGGCCGGGCGGCGGATACCAGGGCATGACGATGGCGTCCGAGGCCGATGCGCGCGCACAGATCATGGTCAGCGCGCTGCGCACGATGGCGCGGCGCGATGCGGCCTCCGCGTTCGCAAGTGCGGTGGAAAGCGAGGTCTTCACGCTGCGCTGGCACGCAATGCGCGCCTGGCTGGCGATCGATGCCGAGGCCGCGCTGCCCGCGCTGGCGCGGATGGCGCGGTCCGATCGGCATCGCGAAGTCCGCTGCGCTGCGTTGGCGGCGCTGCGGCTCGTGCGGCCGCTGGCGGCCTGATGCCGGTCGCGATCGCCAACCCGCCGCGGGCCGCGATCGCGTTCGACAACTTCATCGTCGCGATCGACGGCCTGCCCAGGGATGCCGACGGGGCGATCGATCCGCGCGACGCCGCGCCAGCGCTCGGCGGGCTCGCGCGCAACCGCGATTTCCTCGCGCAGGCGATGATCGCCGAGCTCAAGACGCATTGCGCCAGCCAGCTGAGCGACAATCGCTACGGACCGCAGGTGGTGATGCTGCACCAGGCACGCGGGCTTTATGCGGTGCGCGCCAATATCTGGCCCGCGAGCGACGACGCCGAGGTCCGCGCCAATGGCGCACACGCCTATTTCTACGGCCGCGCGCACGACCATAATTTCGATTTCCTGACCGTCGGTTATTGCGGGCCCGGCTATGTCAGCGACTATTATGACTATGGCGAGGGTGGCGATAACGGCGTGCTGACGGGCTATCCGGGCGAGGCGGTGCCGCTGCGCTTTATCGAGCGGTCTGCGCTGCATGAGGGGCGGATGCTGCTCTATCGTGCGGGAATCGACATCCACTGCCAATGGCCGCCCGAGAGCCTGTCGATTTCGCTCAACGTCATGCAGATGTCGCCGGGAATCGCGTGGCGCAACCAGTATCTGATCGACGTCGAGGACCGCTCGGTGATCCGCCCGATCAGCTTTGCCGCGAGCGAATCCCTGCTCGCGGTGGCGGTGCATTTCGATCCGAACGGGTGCGACCTGGCGCATGAATTCGTCGCGTCGCATCGCTGCGAGCGGATGCGCTGGTCGGCGGCGCGCGCGATCGCCGCGACGCTGCCCGATGCCGCGGCGCGCCACGCCTGGTTCGTCGGACTTGGCGCGAGCGACAGCGCGCTCGTCGCAGCGTGCGCGGTCCGCACGGCGAAGGGACTCGAATTCGAGACCGATCCGGACGCGTCGGCGCTTGGTCAAGCGGCGGCGATCCATCCAAGATAGGGAATGACCTATCCGGCGACGCGATATTGCTGCGGGCAATTGTGGGCCTATCCGGTCGAGCTCGCCTGTCTCGACGAGACCGCTACGCACGGGCCGGTGGCGCTGGTGCGCGGGTTCGACGGGAGCGGCGAGCGCTGTGCGGCGCTGGCAGGTTTGCGTGCGGCGCATCCGGCGGTGGCGCTGATCGTGCTGCTGCGCGACTATGAGTTGGCGCTGTGCATCAGCGCGTTCGAAAGCGGCGCCGATGATGTTTTCGACGAGGCGGGCGATCCGCGCGAACTTTCAGTCCGAATCGCGGCGCTCGGGCGGCTCGTCGCGCTGTCGGCCTTGCCGATCGTGCGCGGACCGCTGGTGATCAATCCGATCGACCGACAGGTGACGCGCGCCGGACGGCCGATCGCGATGACCGCGCGCGAATACCAGCTGCTGATCTATCTCGCCCGGCGCGCCAATCGGTATATCGCCACCGAGACGCTCCGGGCGCGGGTCTGGGGCCAGGCATTCGATCCGGGGACCAACAGCGTCGCGGTCCATGTCTCGCGCCTGCGCCAACGGATCGACCATGGCTTCGACTGGGCGATGCTGCGCTCGGCCAAGGCGCGTGGCTATGCGCTGGCGAGCACGCCCGATGGGTTGCCGATCGGCTGATCGACGGGCGCGCGCTTGACCGCCGCGCGCGCGCACAGCAGGATGCGGCATGCATCCAAGCCAGCACGCCGCCACCCATCCCGACCGCCCGGCGGTGATATTTGCCCCCAGCGGCGAGACGATGAGCTATGCCGCGCTCGAGGCGCAGTCGAACCAGGTGGCGCAGTTGCTGCGCGCGCGCGGGCTGCAGCGCGGCGATGTCGTCGCCATCGCACTCGAAAACCTGCCGATCTATTATCCGCTGGTCTGGGGCGCACAGCGCGCCGGGCTCTATTTCGTCTGCATCCCGACGCGGCTGACCAGTGCCGAGATGCGCTACATGATCGAGGACAGCGCGGCCAAGCTGTTGCTGACGGGCGCATCGCTCGCCGAAACCGTCGCGCCGCTCGCCGCGATTTGCCCGCTGTTGATGTTGGACGGTGCGGCGGCGGGCTATGACGATCTCGGCGCGGCGCTTGACGCGATGCCGAGCGCGCCGATCGCCGACGAGAGCGCGGGCACCGACATGCTCTATTCGTCGGGGACGACGGGGCGGCCCAAGGGCATTCGCGTCGCCTTGCCCGACGATCCCGACATTAGCGCGACGCCGGTGCTCGAGATGCTCGCGCGCGGCCTCTACGGCTTTGTCGAGGAGATGGTCTATCTGTCGCCGTCGCCGCTCTATCACGCCGCGCCGCTGCGCTGGTCGATGACGGTCCACCGCGTCGGCGGGACGGTCGTCCTGATGGACAAGTTCGATGCCGGCCAGGCGCTGGCGGCGATCGATCGCTATCGCGTGACGCATGCGCAGTTCGTCCCGACGCATTTCGTCCGCATCCTCAAGCTGTCCGAGGCGGAGCGCGCCGCGCACGACGCATCGAGCCTGCGCTGTGCGATCCATGCTGCCGCGCCGTGCCCGGTCCCGGTCAAGCACGCGATGATCGATTACTGGGGGCCGGTGGTGTTCGAATATTATGCCGGCTCCGAAGGCAACGGCATGACCGCGATCAATTCGACCGAATGGCTCGACCGGCCCGGGTCGGTCGGGCGCGCGATGCACGGCATCGTCCATATCTGCGACGAGGATGGCAACGAGCTGCCGGTCGGCGAAACGGGGCTGGTGTATTTCGAGAGCCCGACGCCGTTCGCCTATCACAACGATCCCGAAAAGACGCGCGCCAGCCAGAACGCCAAGGGCTGGTCGACATTGGGCGATGTCGGACGGCTCGACGAGGCGGGCTATCTCTACCTCACCGATCGCAAGAGCTACATGATCATCTCGGGCGGGGTGAACATCTATCCGCGCGAGATCGAGGACCGCATCATCGTCCACCCCGCGGTCGACGATGTCGCGGTGATCGGGGTGGCCGACGACGACATGGGCGAGCGCGTCGTCGCAGTCGTCCAGCCGGCGCCCGGGGTTGCGGGCGACGATGCGCTGGCCGAAGAACTCGAAGCCTGGTGCCGCGCCGAGCTGGCCGGGTACAAGGTGCCGCGCCGGTTCGATTTCCGCGACAGCCTGCCGCGCCATGCGACGGGCAAACTGTACAAACGCCTGCTCGTCGACGAATATCGCGCCAGGGAGGCCCCATGACCGAAACGTTTCACGATCGCGTAACGATGACATTGAGCGGCGGTGTCGCCGATGTGCGGCTGACGCGCGCCGACAAGCTCAACGCGCTCGACCCCGCGATGTTCGACGGCATCGAGGCGGTGCTCGCACGCCTCTCCGCCGCGGCGGATGTTCGCTGCGTCGTCCTGTCGGGCGAGGGACGCGCGTTCTGCGCCGGGCTCGACCTCGCCAGCATGGGCAGCATGGACGCGCCTGCCGACATCATGGAGCGCAGCCACGGCGCCGCCAACATCTTCCAGCACGTCGCCTGGGGCTGGCGGACGCTGCCGATGCCGGTGATCGCGGCGGTGCGGGGAATCGCCTTTGGCGGCGGGTTGCAGATCATGAGCGGCGCCGACAGCGTGATTGCCGCGCCGGGTACGCGGCTGGGCGTGATGGAGATCAAATGGGGCATCGTTCCCGACATGGCGGGCTTTGCTTTGTGGAAGGGCCGCGTGCGCGACGACCATCTGCGCGAGCTGGCCTATACGGGCCGCGAATTCACCGCCGAGGACGGCCTTGCCATGGGCTTCGTCAGCCGGATCGACGACGATCCGCATGGAGCGGCGATGGCGCTGGCGACGCAGATCGCGGGGCGCAATCCGCAGGCGGTGCGGGCGATCAAGCGGCTCGCCAACGCGGCGCCCGACAAGGACGCCGACAAGATCCTGCTCAACGAAAGCCATGAGCAGCAACAACTGCTCGGATCGAAGAACCAGATGGAAGCGATCGCGGCTAACATGCAGAAGCGCGCGCCCGACTTCGACGATTGAGGCGGTTTTAGTCGAGCAGCGCGAGAAAACGGAGCGCGCTGTCCCATTCGGCGCGCTTGAGCGCCAGCGCCGCGCTGGCCTCGTCGTCGCTGCCCCAGTGGCGTTCCTGCCAGGCCTCGTCGATCGTCACCGCCGTCCAGCCGCTATCACCGTCGATCGCGCCCGCGGCGAGCGCGAGTGCGGTGACGAGCGAGCCGCCGATCGTGACGAGCGGGTGGAGCGCGGCGAGGCGGTAATCGTCAAGCGACGCGAGCACATTGCGCAGCCCGGCGAGCGTCTCGGTCGGCTGGGCAACATGACGGATGCCACGGGTGATTTCGAATCGGTGACCGTGGCTGCGTTCGGACCAGTCGAGAATCGGGTTCCACAGCGCCGCCTGCTCCGCCGCCAGCGCGTCGGGCGTCTCGGCACGGTAGCATAACAGGTCGCTTTCGCCGAACAGCGCAAGCCCGTCGATGAAGCGATCCCGTTCGGGTGCGACGCGGTCGATCGCGGCGTTGGCTAGGCCGGTCAGCGGCATCGAACGCGGGTCGATGTCGTCGCCCTGGTCGTTCCATTCCTGCGCTGCCGCGAGCGCGAGCGCGCGTGTCGGCAGGTTGAGAGGCGTGCGACCCGGCGTAACCAAAGGCTTGCCGTCGAGGTGGATCGCAAAGCCGCCGGCTTCGGCGGGCGCGATCGTTGCCGCGCGATAGAAACGCTTCATGACCGGTCGGAGCTTTTCCAGCGCCGCGCGAGGAGTGGGGGGAAGATCAGCACCATCAGGATTCCGATGATGACGATGCCGCCGCCGAGCAGGCGGTCGGCCGAACGTCCGACCAGCGAGAGTTTCTCACCGAGCAGGAGCAGTCCGACGATCGCGACCGCAACGCCCGAAAAGCGCAACAGGCCGAGCGTGGCGAAGCGTTGTTTGGCGAGGCTGTCGTCGTCGGTCATGGCGCTCTCGTCAGGGTTTGCGGCCGCCGGGCGCGGCGGGCTTGCGGCGGGGGGGCTTGGTCGCGTCGGGGCGTTCATTGCGCGAGCGCCTCTCTCCGCGCTTGGCCTTGCGGACCTGCTTGGCGTGCGCCTTGGCGAAGGTCTTTTTCTCGGCGCGCGTTTCCTGCGGCGGTGCGTCGTCGAACGGAATGTCGCCGACCTGGCGGTCGAAGCCGAGCGCGTCGAGCGTCGCGGCGAAATGCGTCGGCGGTTCGACCGTCACGTCGATCTTCTCGCGGTCGGGGCCGTCGATCCGGAGGCGGCGCGCGTGGAGGTGGAGCTTGCGGCTGATGCTGCCCGTCAGGAACGAATCGCGGCCGCCATATTTGCCGTCGCCGACGATCGGGTGGCCGATCGCCGCCATGTGGACGCGCAGCTGGTGTGTGCGGCCGGTAAACGGCTGCAGTTCGACCCACGAGGCGCGTTTGCCGGCGCGGTCGATGACGCGATAGCGCGTCTTGGCCGCGGCGCCGTTTTCTTCATCGACGTGCATTTTCTCGCCGCCCGATCCGGGCTGTTTCGACAGCGGCAGGTCGATCACGCCGTCGGGCACCGCGGGCAGGCCCATGACGATTGCCCAATACACCTTGCGCGCGCTGCGCGAGGCGAAGTTCTTCGAATAGACTGCAGCGGCACGGGGGCTGCGCGCGACGAGCAGCGCGCCCGAGGTATCCTTGTCGAGCCGGTGGACGAGGCGCGGGCGATGCTCGCTCTCGAACGACAGCGCGTCGAGCAACTGGTCGACATGCTCGTTGGTGCCGGTGCCGCCCTGGGTGGCAAGGCCGGGGGGCTTGTCGAGGACGAGCGCGTGCCTGGTGCGGTGGACGACGAGGCTGTGCGCGAATTCTTCCTGGTCAGCCGACAGCGGTTCGCGGACGCGCGCGGGGCGGGTCGAAGCGGCGGGCGCTTCGGCCGGCGGCACGCGGATCTGCTGGCCCGCGGCAATCCGCGTCGCCGGGGTTGCGCGCGCGCCGTCGAGGCGCAGTTGGCCGGTTCGTGCCCAGCGCGAGACGACGTTGAACGACGTGTCGGGCAGATGCCGCTTGAACCAGCGATCGAGGCGAATCCCATCGTCGTCGGGAGCGATCGTGAACTGGCGAACGTCGTCACTGAACGCAGGGGTCTTGGGGTCGGCCATCAGGCGATGCCTCTCATGAGTGCGAGGCCGAGGAACAGAGCGGCAATGCTGGCGACGACCGAGCCAATCGCATAGCCCGAGGCGAGCAGCAGCTGGCCGCGCTCGATCATCAGCGCGGCCTCTAGGCTGAACGCCGAAAAGGTGGTGAAGCCGCCGAGCAGGCCGACGCCGAGGAGAAGGCGCAGATCGTTGGCCTGGCTGGGCACGCCGGTTTCACCGAAGCGGGTGAGCGCGCCGACGAGCAGGCCCATGGCGAGGCCGCCGAGGATGTTGACCGCGAATGTCCCCCACGGCAGCGCGGGTCCGAGCGCGCCAAGCGCGAGCTTGCCGACGAGGTGGCGCAGGCCGGCACCGAGGCCGCCGCCGAGCATGACAAGGATCAGGGGTTTCATGATTCCGCGCTGGTAGCGACAAATCGCCGTTGTGGGAATGGCGCGTCGCAATCTCGTCGGTCAATGCGGGTCTGGCGATCGGCGCTGAAGCGGGCAATCTCAGGCCGGGCAATCTCAGGCCGGGCAATCTCAGGCCGGGCAATCTCAGGAAGGCCGTTGGCCGATCCGCATCATGACCGATTCGAGCACCGCGGGGTAAAGCGCGCGGTCGAACTCGCAGCCGCAATCGTTGCCCGTCACCCAGCGCACCGTCGCGGCGAGCGATTCGAGGCCGGGAAGCGAAATCCAGATCCGCTGACCGATGGCGGGCTGGACATAGCTGGTAAAGCGGCAGCCGGTCGCCGAAACGTCGCGCAACGACACCATGGATCCCTTGCGGCCGGGCTGGCGGAACGAAATCGACGCAGAAACCAGCCGCCGGGTGTCGTCGCGCTGTTCGCGGCCGGGGCGAGCGGCCGCGGCGGCGGCGGACAGGTAATCGCTGTTCGGATTGGGGAAGCTGGACATGGCGCCCTACTGCGATAAACCTCTTAAAAAGGGGTGTTTAACGTGGATCAGCATGGCTTGTGCCACCCGCGGTGCTGGCCAGTTGGGCGAGGATGGCGTCAGGCAGTGGCTCGTCGAACTGGCAGCCCATCGACCCGCGTCCCGACCAGCGGACCTGCGCCTCGCGGGTTTCGAGCCCGGCCAGCGTCAGCCAGACGCGCTGGCCCGAACGGATGCGAAGGCTGGTTTCGACCTTGCAGCCCTTGGCCGAGAGATCGATCAGATAGACCTCGGTTCGAAAGCTGCCATATTCGCGGCATTTCGCTTCCATCGTGACGGGCAGGCGCGTTTCATCGCGTTGGTCGCCATCGGCGGCGGGCGGGTCGTTGTTTGCTTGGTCGGCTGTCATCGCGTTTCTCCAGCGGCACCGGCCATCAACCCTAGCGACAAATGGTTAAGCAACGGTTGAGCACTAGAAGCGAGGAAGCCCGCGTCGCGATTAGCGATCGAGCGCGGCAAGCATCGCGGCGATGTCGGTGAACTTCTCACGCGGGGCGCCGGCTCGCGCGTTGGCGATTTCGGCGGCCTCGATCCGCTGCCAGTCGCGGAAGGTGACGATGTTGGCGTTGCGCGCGGCGAGCAGCCGGTCGAGCGCCTCGCGCCCCGGATGCGGCGGCACCGCGGGTTCGCTCGCGATCTGTTCGGCGACGTCGTAGCCGTCGGGGCGGTTGGTGCCGATCGTTCCGGTCGGGCCGCGCCGCGCCCAGCCGACGCAATAGAGGTGCGGCAGGATGCGCCCCTCGTCGTTGGCGAAACGGCCGCGGCCATGTTCATAGGGCACGCCTTCGATCGGCGGCGTCTGATAGCCGATGCAGGTCACGACGAGGCTGGCGTCGATCGTGTAGGTCTCGCCGGTGCCGACCGAACGCAGCGCGTCGTCGAGCCGGGTGCGTTCGATCACGACGCGTTCGGCGCGGCCGTCGCCCTCGATCGCGATCGGCATCGCGAAAAAGTCGAAATCGATCGTCTTGGGCTTGGCAACGGGATCGGCGGCGAAATTGCGCAGGTGGGTCACCGACTTGCGCATGCCCGGTTCGAGCAGCGCATCGTCGCCCTCGGGCGGGAAGTCGGTCGGGTCGACGCGCGGCGCGGCATTGGCGAGGTGGCCGAGCTCGCCGAGCTCCTTGGGCGTCATCGCGATCTGGTGCGGGCCGCGCCGGCCGAGGATGCTGATATGGCGGATATTGCTATCCTGAAGCGCGGTAAGCGCGTGGCCGACGATGTCCGACCCGCCGAATTCGGCGCCGGTCTTGGCGAGGATCCGCGCGACGTCGAGCGCGACATTGCCGTTGCCGATGATCGCCGCCGACGCACCCGACAGCGGCGGATCGAGATCGGCGAAGTCGGGATGGCCGTTATACCAGCCGACAAAGGCGGCGCTGCCGATCACGCCGGGCAGGTCGGCGCCGGGGATCGTCAGCGCGCGATCATTGGGCGCGCCGGTGGCAAGGACGACGGTGTCGTAAAGGTCGAGCAATTCGGCGATCGAGATGTCCGGGCCAACGTTGACATTACCGACGAAGCGGACGCTGTCGCTCAGCGCGACGCCTTCATAGCGGCGCGAGACCGCCTTGATCGACTGGTGATCGGGCGCGACGCCGAAGCGGATCAGGCCATAGGGGACGGGCAGCCGGTCGATGATGTCGACGCGGACATCGTCGCCGAGCTTTTTTTGCAAGGCTTCGGCGGTGTAATAACCCGCCGGTCCCGAACCGACGATGGCGACATGGCGCATGGGCATCCCTCCCCAGTGGCGCACGCTCGCACTCAAGACGGCGCGATGCCGTGCGTCGCGGGTGATGCTAGCGGGCTTTGGCGGCGGCGCAAGGCTTCACGCGGAACACGGGCAGTTTGCCGCGCTGCGGCTTGACTTCGCGCTCGTGCGCTTCTAATCGGCCAGCCCGCAGGACAGGGGCGAAAACGCCCCCGCGCCAGCACGATGCCCCGTCGTCTAATGGTAAGACTACGGACTCTGACTCCGTCTATTGAGGTTCGAATCCTCACGGGGCATCCAGCATTTCCCTACCCCGACAAACTGGAATTTTCAGCGCGCTGGTCAGCGCGTCTCGTGGGATAATCGCTTCGCGCGATGTCTTGCCGATTGCCGGCCGGTTCATTCCCGGGCCGGCGGGTCGGGGGCAAATTGTGTCACCAGGCCACGCAAATGATAGGGACGGGTTTGGTGTCAAATCGCTCTGGCCAGTCCATATTGGAGATAACGTGCGACTCGTGATATCGGTTTTCGAATGGACCAAATGCCGATCTTCGACCAGTTGCCACCCGGCCTGCTCACGCAACGAGAAGCCGAGTGCCTGGCGCTGGCCAGCAAGAACATGGATTCGAAGCGGATCGGCCGGACATTGAACCTGTCGAACCACACGGTCGATAAATACATCAAGGACGCGATGCGCAAGATCGGCGTGTCGGATCGCTTCCAGTGCGGCATCCTCGTGCGGTCCTCGCCCGCCTACCAATCGTTGGTATCCCCTGTTCTGGCCCTCGTTCCAGCCGATCTTCACGAGCACACCGGCATCGTCGAGGCAGGCGTAGAGGGCAGTGCCACCCGACCGACCGATGGAACCGTATCCATTCCGCATGTCAGCGGAATCAATTCGAGCCTCCTGCCAGTCGACAACGAACTGCTCTCTGCTTGGGGCGATATATCGGAGTGGAGCTGGCAAAAGCGAACGGCAGTGATTGTGATATTCGCAATCGTCTCGGCCGTGGCGATCGGCACGTTGCTGACCGCGATGCTGGCGCTTTCATCCCGAATCTAGCCCCAGTTCGGCCATGCGCCGGAAGGGGAAATCATGTTGAACGAACGAAAAGCAGCGGCTGCAAATGTCGCCAAGAATCTTTTCAGGCTCGAACGGGCGATCGACGAGGGGATCCTTGCCGCCGGCGAAATGGCGTCCGCGTTACCCCAGGCGCGCATCAACGCAGGCGTATCGGCGGTCGTCGGCCAAGCCGCCTTCGATCAGGCGGCCGGAATACTGGGCGCGCTGGTGGCAGGACGACAGAGCGCCGTTTCCCTTCATGAAAGCCTCGCCGCGGTGCGCGACCAACTGGGTATGCGCAACCAAACCGTAGCGTTCGGCGATGGAGACAAGCTGCCGACGATTGGCCATAGTGCGAACGATGTCGAACGATCGATCGCCCAGGCAAGCTAATGTCGCCGGACTGCCGTCGTCGTTCATGAAATCGGCGGCGGCATGATCGGTTACATCTACATGGCGCTCGCGATTTTTTGCTTCGGCTTCGCGTGGGCAGCAGGGCGTGCCTCCGAACGCGTGGCAGCCAGCACGATCATGTACGGAACGCTGGCGACGATCGCGGTTCAACGAATAACCGGCGATCACTTTGCCAACGTCCTGATCGCGCAAGTCGCTGTAGATGTATCGGTTTTCCTAATCTTTTACATCTTGGCAATGCGGGGATCTCGCACATGGGTACTTTGGATCGCAGCCTGGCAGCTGGTAAACCTGATGACGCATCTGGCCCGTTCGCTCGATCACGGGATGATCGAAGCGAGGGTATATTCGATGTCCCAGGGGTTCTGGGCCTATCCGACGATCGGTCTGGTGATTTATGCGACGTGGAAGGGGCGGAGATTCGACAAATGCCCCCAGCCCCTCTCCTAGCGATCGACAAAATCGCCGATGAGGTGCGCAATCTGCGAGAGATAATCGCGGACATAATGCCCTCGAGACGGCCAAAAAACCCGATTGGCGATGACGTCCGACAATCACCCTCGCGCTGTAATGGCGTCCAAGACGTGCGCTCGCCCGGCGGCGTCACCGCGCCGTTTATCCGCGCGCTCATCCGCCATCGCAAATTGCGTAGCAGCTACTTCTCGGCGGACTGGTTCACCGACCCGGCATGGGACATCCTGCTGGATTTGACCGCCGCCAAGCTTGAGCAACGCACGGTTTCGACATCGAGCCTGTGTCTGGCGTGTACGGTTCCGCAAACCACTGCACTCAGGTGGGTCAAGAACATGACCAAGGCGGGATTGCTGGTGCGTGAGCGCGACCCAGACGACGCGCGACGGGTCTTTGTTTCGTTGAGCCCGGATGCCGAGGCGAAGATGCATGCGTATCTCGCAAAACTGGGGGCCGTGGCTGAGGAAGGCGGTCCTCCAACGCTTTGACTTGGAAACAGCGTTGCGATGCTGATTGCGCGGCGATCGCGCGGTGCTGTTGCTCATCAAGGTGCTTGTCGTTCGTCCGCATCGCGATCACGTTTCGGCCAATCGTGTGCCACGAACCCTTTCGCCCGGTTCATGCGTTCGCTACGCGAGCGATATGATTTCGACGGGAGAGTTTCGATGCGCAAGGTAATGACGGCGATATTGGCGGGCACGGCATTGGCAGCTGGGCTGGCCGCGGGCGGTTGCACGACGATGGCTGGCGGTGATGCGGCGAGCACGACGGGTGCGACAAGCGCCGACAGCGCCGCGCTCGACGCCGAGCTGGCCAAGTTCGCGACGGTGAAGATGAACCCCGACACCAGCTTCCTCACCGGCGAGGAGCGCCAGGTCGTCAATTTGCTGATCAAGGCCGCCGACCTGATGAGCGAGATCTACCAGCGCCAGTATTACGCTGCCAACCCGGCGATCCGTCAGCAGATCCTGGCGAGTACAGGCCCCGACAAGGCGCGGCTGCTCGCGCTCTATGACATCAACAACGGGCCGTGGAACCAGCTCGACGGCTACAAGCCGTTCTTCGGATCGATCACCGCGCCCGAGGGTGCCGGCTTCTATCCGGTCGACCTGTCGAAGCAGGAACTCGACGCGTATATCGCCAAAAATCCCAAGCAGAAGGACGCGCTGATGGACGGCTATACCGTCGTCAAGCGCGACGGGGCGAAGCTCGTTGCGGTGCCCTATAGCCAGGAATACCAGCCGTGGCTCGAGCCCGCTGCGCGCTATCTCGAACAGGCCGCGGCGATCACCAGCAATGCCAGCCTCAAGACATTCCTCACGCTGCGCGCGCAGGCGTTCCGGACGAATGACTATTACCCGAGCGAGCTCGCCTGGATGGATATCAAGGATACGCCGATCGAGCCGGTGATCGGGCCGTACGAAGTCTATACCGACCGGCTCTATGGCCAGAAGACCGCGTTCGAGGCGTTCATCACGCTGCAGAGCCCGAGCGAATCGGCCAAGCTGTCGCACTACAAGGCGCTGCTCCCCGACATGGAGGCGAACCTGCCCGTCGCGGCGAAGTACAAGAACGCCAATCGCCCGTTCAATTCGCCGATCCTCGTCGCCGACCAGGTGCGCGGCGGCGGCGACAATGTCTCGGGCGTCCAGACGATCGCGTTCAACCTGCCCAATGACGAGCGCGTGCGCAGCACCAAGGGCGCCAAGAAGGTGATCCTCGCCAACGTCCTCGGCGCGAAATACGACCGCATCCTCGAACCGATCGCCGAGCGCGTCCTCGCCCCGGCGCAGGCGGGCCAGGTGGTCAAGAAATACATGACCGCAGAGACGCTGTTCCACGAACTGTCGCACAGCCTCGGGCCCGGCATCATCAAGGTTGGCGGACGCGACACGACGGTCGGCGCCGAATTGAAGGAGCAATATTCGGCGAGCGAGGAGTGCAAGGCCGACGTCATGGGCGTGTGGACGATCCTCTATCTGATGAAGCGCGGCGAAATGCCGATCGCCGAGCGCGAGCAGCTGCTCAGCACTTATTTCGCGGGGATTTTCCGCGCAGTGCGCTTTGGCATCGACGAGGCGCACGGACGCGGCGCGGCGGTCCAGTACAGCTATCTCAAGGAGAAGGGCGCATTCGCCTGGGATGCATCGAAGGGCCGCTATGTCGTCAATTACGACAAGATGGAGGCGGGCCTGTCGGCGTTGCTCAATGAGCTGGTAACGCGCCAGGGCGACGGCGATTATGCCGGAATGAAAGCGTTCCTCGCCAAATACGCGCATCTCGACGCGCAGGCCGAGGCGGTGCTGTCAGGCATGGCCGCCATCCCGACCGACATCAAACCGATCTATCCCGACACGGTCTGACGCGCTGCGCTATGCCGGGGCGGAGGTTCACTCCGCCGCGGCGTCGCCGTCGTATTTGAGTTCGAGGAAGCGCTTGCGCGTTGCGAGTCGGTCGAGGTCGCCGCTGGCGATCTGTTCGGTCATCGTGCCGATCTCGCGTTCGATCAGCTTCAGCCCGTCGATCAGCTGGTCGTCGGCCTTGCGACCGTTGATTTCCTTGGTCCTGAGCGACAGCGGCACGCGGCGATAGCCGGTGATGAGTTCGGGCAGGTCCTCGGCGACGAGGCGACGGACCTCGAGTGCGGCAGGTTCCTGCGGATCGAGCGCGCGCAACTGGTCGGACAATTGGTCGAGCTGCGCGCCGATGCCGTCGACGAGCGTGCGCGCGGGCGGCGGCAGCGCGGGGCGTTGCGCCTCGAGGAACAGTTCGGTCTGCGCGGGCAGGCGGCCGAGGTCGGTCTGGCGCAGCGTGTCGCGCGTCGCCTCGGGCAGCTTGGGCCAGTTGGCGAACACGCCGCCGGCCCCGAGAATCGCCAGCGCAACGATCATCACGCCCCAGAAGCCGATGCCGTTGAGCACCGCGCCGATGACGCCGGCGGCGACCATGATGACCGCGGCAGCGATGAAGAAGCGCGTGAATTTCTGCCAGGCATGCTTGATCTTGAGCTGCTTGGACTTGCGCCCGACGCTGTGATTGGCGCGGCGGTCACGGCTGCGTTCGATGCTGGCGCGCGCGTCGTGGACTGCGATGTCGGTCGATGTCGTCATTCGAGCGCCGCCAGCGGGTTGTTGGCCGGGGCCGAAGAGCCGAGCCGCTTGGCCTCTTCGGCGCCCTCGGCGCGGGCGATGTAGCCTTGCGATTTTTCGACCTCGTTCGACAGCGTGTGGACCGTCTGTTTCATCGAATCGAGCGCCTTCAGCTTGAACGCGTCGATCGAATCCATCGTGTCGTAGATGTTCTGGAAGGCGCGCTGCAGCGTCTCGACCGGGATCGTCGCGCTGGCCGCCTGTTCATGGATCGTCGCGGTCTGGTTCTTGAGCATCGTGCCGGTCGAATCGATGATCTGGGCAGTCGTCGTGTTGAGCGCGGTGATCTGGTCGAGGACGAGCTTCTGTCCGACCAGCGCCTGGGCGACGGTGACCGCGGTGCGCAATGCGCCGACGGTGGTCGTGCTGGCGCGGTCGACACCCTTGACCAGTTCGACGTTGTTCTTCTTGACGAGGTCGAGCGCGAGATAGCCCTGAACCGTCACCGCCATCTGGGTGAGCAGGTCCTGCGTACGCTGGCGGACATAGAACAACGCGGTCTCGCGGATCGCCTTGGCCTTGGCCGGGTCGGTCGCGTCGAGATCGGCGGCGCGCTCCTCGAGCCGTTCGTCCAATGTCTTCGACATGTGGATCATCTGTTCGAGATTGCCCATCGCGGCCCACAGGTTCTGCCGCTCGGTATCGATCGCGGCATTGTCCATCAGCAGCTCGTCCTTGCCGCTGCCGAGGCTTTTCAGGATCTGTGCGATGTGGCCCTGCGAACTTTTGTAGCCGTCGAAATAATTGCGCAGCTTCGACCCGAACGGGATGATGCCGAACAGTTTTTTCGGTGCGAGCAGGTTGCCCTTCTTGCCGGGATCGAGATCCTCGATGACGCGGCGCAGTTCGGCCAGGTCGGCGCCGACGCCCGATTCCTGATCCATCGCGCGGACCGGACGGTCGAGGAAGCGGTTCGACTGGCCCGCCGCCTTCATGATCTCGGCGCGGCCCATGTTGGTGATGAGGTCGACGCGCTTGCCGAATTCGGGGCTGTTGACGTCCTGCGCGACGAGGTCGTCGATGAAGCCGTCGACCTTCTGTGCCAGCTTCGAGGTCTGTTCGACCGACAGCGAAACGAGCCCCGACGCCCTGGCCGGCGAGACGACGGGAACGGGATCGGGCGGAGTCAGCTTGAGCTCGTCGAGCGTGTCGGTTGCGGTGGCGGTCTTGGTGGCCGCAGGTTGCGCGCTATCGTCTGCCATAATCCCTCTTTCGCCTGTGCCGCGCCGTGACGGCCATCACCGCTAAAATGGCGGGGGAGGCGGCGATTTACAAGCTGTTTTATTGGGCTCATACACCCTCGCCGACATCCGCCGCGAAATTTGGCATCGAAACGACTGCGTGCAATGCTAGTCAGGCCCCGATTTCCGGAACGTAAACGAGAAGGTCCGCCCATGCGATTCGCCGCCCTTGCCGCCCTGTCCTTCATCGCGCTGGCGGTGCCTTCGAGCGCCCAGCAAACGCCCGCATCGCCGGCCAAGCCGCCCAGGTTGCTCGTCGTCATCTCGGTCGACCAGTTCAGCGCCGACCTGTTCTCCGAATATCGCGCGCGCTTCACCGGCGGGCTGGCGCGGCTGCAGCAAGGCGGCGTCTTTCCGAGCGGTTATCAGAGCCATTCCGCGACCGAGACCTGCCCCGGCCATTCGACGATCCTGACCGGCGATCACCCCGCGCGGACCGGTATTGTTGCCAACGACTGGATCGACCTCAACGCCGCGCGCGCCGACAAGACGGTCTATTGCGCCGAGGACGAAAGCGTCGCGGGATCGACTTCGAGCGATTACACCGTCAGCGACAAACACCTGCTAGTCCCGACGCTGGGCGAACGGATGAAGGCGGCCAATCCGGCGACGCGCGTCGTCTCGGTCGCTGGCAAGGACCGCGCCGCGGTGATGATGGGCGGACACAAGGTCGACGAACTGTGGTGGTGGGACGGCAAGCGCTTTCGCAGCTACGCCGGGCGCGCCGAACCCGGCGCCGTTACGCGGACCAATCGTGCGGTGACCGCCCGCCTTGCCGAAGCGCAACCGGCGACGCCGATGATCGACGCGTGCGCCGACCGGTCGCGCGCGATCGCGGTCAAGGACGGCCTCGTCATGGGGGCAGGGCGCTTTGCCCGCGCGGCGGGCGATGCCAAGGCGTTTCGCTACAGTCCCGAGTTCGACGCCGCGGTGCTCGCGCTGTCGACCGCGCTGATCTACGACATGAAGCTCGGTCAGGGGCCGACCACCGACATCATCAGCATCGGCGCATCGGCGACCGATTATATCGGCCATGGCTATGGCACGCAGGGCAGCGAGATGTGCCTCCAGCTGATGGCGCTCGATGCCAGCCTGGGCGACTTCATGACCCGGCTCGATGCCACCGGGGTCGATTACATGGTCGTCCTGACCGCCGATCATGGCGGGCTCGACATGGCTGAACGGTCGCGGATGGAAGGCGCGCCCGATGCGCAGCGAATCGCCAAGAGCTTCGACCGCGACGCCATTGCCAAGGCAGCAAATGCGGCCGCAGGCACGCCCGAGGGCAGCGTCGTGTTCAACGGCAGCGAGATCTACCTCGATGGCAAATTGACCGGCGCGCAGCGGGCGAAACTGACCGGCCTGCTCGTCGCGGCAATCGCGCGCCAGCCGCAGGTCGCCGACGTGTTCACCCGCGCGCAGATCGAGGCGGCACCCGTCCCGGCCGGACCGCCCGAAAGCTGGTCGATCATCGATCGGGTCAAGGCGAACCATTACGCGCCGCGCTCGGGCGATCTGTATGTCGTGCTCAAGCCGCGCGTGACGCCGATCGCCGATCCGGGTCCGGGCTATGTCGCGACGCATGGCAGCGTGTGGGATTACGATCGGCGCGTGCCGATGTTGTTCTGGCGTAAGGGCATGGCGGGGTTCGAGCAGCCATTGGGTGTCGAGACGGTCGATATCGCGCCGACGCTGGCGAGCGTGATCGGGCTCACGCTCCCCGCCGGTGCGGTCGATGGACGCTGCCTCGATCTCGATCCCGGAGCGACGACGACTTGTCGCTGAGCGGTGCGCGCGGCGGTTAACGCGCCGGGCGCACAGCGCGTCGAAGCGAACACGGCAAAGCTTGCCGCAACGCACAATCTCGGCTAAAGGCGCGCACGAACGCGGGTAATGGCCTGGCCACACCCCAACCTCTCCGCTGAACTGGAGAGGCTTTTTGCCTTTTCAAAAACTGAGAGATTTTTCATGTCCTCCACGGGCTCGCTTCGTAATATCGCCATCATCGCCCACGTCGATCACGGCAAAACCACGCTGGTCGACCAGCTGTTCCGCCAGTCGGGCACCTTCCGCGACAACCAGCGCGTCGAAGAGCGCGCGATGGATTCGAACGATCTCGAAAAGGAACGCGGGATCACGATTCTGGCGAAATGCACCAGCGTCGAATGGCACGGCAAGGTCGAGACCGCGTCGGGCGGCCCCGATACCGGCCTTGAAACCACGCGCATCAACATCGTCGATACGCCCGGACACGCCGATTTCGGTGGCGAAGTCGAGCGCATCCTGTCGATGGTCGACGGCGTCATCCTGCTCGTCGATGCCGCCGAGGGCGCGATGCCGCAGACCAAGTTCGTCACCGGCAAGGCGCTTGCATTGGGCCTCAAGCCGATCGTCGTCGTCAACAAGATCGACCGTCCCGACGGCCGTCCCGCCGAAGTGCTCGACGAAGTGTTCGACATGTTCGTCGCCATGGGCGCAAGCGACGAGCAGCTCGATTTCCCCGTCCTCTACGCATCGGGCCGCAACGGCTATGCGAGCGAAGACATCGAGGCGCGCGAAGGCACGCTGGCACCGTTGTTCAAGACGATCATCAGCCACGTCCCGCAGCCCGACGTCGATCCCGACGCCGAGTTCCGCTTCCTCGTCACGCTGCTCGACCGCGACAATTTCGTCGGTCGCATCCTGACCGGCCGGATCGATTCGGGCCGCCTCGACCTCAATATGCCGATCCACGCGCTCGACATGGACGGCAAGGTCATCGAAGTCGGTCGCGCGACCAAGATCATGGCCTTCCGCGGCCTCGAACGCGTCCCCGTCGACCAGGCACAGGCGGGCGATATCGTCAGCCTCGCCGGCCTGACCAACGCGACCGTCGCCAACACCATCTGCGATCCCAGCGTGACCGAGCCGATCGCCGCGCAGCCGATCGATCCGCCGACGCTGTCGATGCGCTTTGCGGTCAACGACAGTCCGTTCGCCGGGCGCGAGAGCCGCGACAACAAGGTGACCAGCCGCGTCATCCGCGATCGCCTGTTCCGCGAAGCCGAATCGAACGTCGCGATCCGCGTCACCGAGAGCGCCGACAAGGACAGTTTCGAAGTCGCCGGCCGCGGCGAGCTGCAGCTTGGCGTCGTCATCGAGACGATGCGCCGCGAAGGCTTCGAACTTGGCATCAGCCGCCCGCGCGTGCTGTTCGCCGAGGACGAGAACGGCAAGCGGACCGAACCGTATGAGACCGTCGTGATCGACGTCGACGACGATTATTCGGGCACCGTCGTCGAGAAGATGCAGCGCCGCAAGGCCGAGCTCACCGACATGCGTCCGTCGGGCGGCGGCAAGACGCGCATCACCTTCAGCGCACCGTCGCGCGGCCTGATCGGCTATCACGGCGAGTTCCTGTCGGACACGCGCGGCACCGGCACGATGAACCGGTTGTTCGAGAAATACGGGCCGTACAAGGGCACGATCGAGGGCCGCCAGAACGGCGTCCTGATCGCCAACGGCACCGGCGAAGCAGTCGGCTATGCGCTCGGCTTCCTCGAAGAGCGCGGCATCCTGATGGTGTCGCCCGGCGAAGCTGTCTACGAAGGCATGATCATCGGCGAGAACGCCAAGCCCGACGATCTTGAAGTCAATCCGATGAAGTCGAAGCAGCTGACCAACTTCCGGTCGACCGGCAAGGACGATGCCATTCGTCTGACGCCGCCCAAGCGGCTGACGCTCGAGCAGGCAATCGCCTATATCGACGACGACGAGATGGTCGAAGTGACGCCCAAGCACATCCGCCTGCGCAAGCGCTTCCTCGACGCCAACGACCGCAAGAAATTCAAGCGCAGCGTCGCCGCCTAAGCGCGGACGAGGATGCGTGGCGCGGATCGGCTGGCGTGAGGCCGGCCGGTTTTTCGCCGCTGGATTCGATTCGCGCGCCGCGCTAGGGACACTGACATGACCGATCAAAAAGACACGACCGCCAAGGCCGAGACCAAGACAGCGGCCAAAGCCGAGACGAAGGCTGGCAGCGATACCAAGCGCGTTGCTGCGCCCGACCGCCTGTCGAACAATCCCGGCAGCGAGTTCTTCGATGCCGACAAGCTGCAGCGCGGCATCGGCATCAGCTTCAAGGGCAACCAGCGCCACGACGTCGAGGAATATTGCGTTTCCGAAGGCTGGGTGAAGGTCGCCGCGGGCAAGAGCCGCGACCGCTATGGCCAGCCGATGACGATCAAGCTGTCGGGCCCGGTCGAGGCCTGGTACGAAACCGGCGACGACGACGGCGAATAACGCCCATATCCGCGGCGCCCGCCGTCACGCGTTCGTAACATCGGAGGCGTTAGGCTGATCCGATGGCGGCAATCGCGGTTTACAATCTGAAAGGCGGCGTCGGAAAGACGACGATCGCGGTCAACCTGGCCTGGTCGGCTGCGGTCCAGTCGCGCCGGCGGACCTTGTTGTGGGACCTCGATCCGCAAGCGGCGGCGACGCACCTGATCGGTGCGCCCGAGGCAACCAAGCTCCCCGCTTCGGTCGATTCGCTGTTCGCGCATGGCGACGATCCGTCGGCGCTGATCCGGCCGTCGACGATCCCCGGGCTCGACTTGCTCGCCGCCGACACGACGCTGCGCGGGATCGACCGATTGTTCTTCGAGCTCGGCAAGAAGCGCCGGCTGGCCAAGTTGATCGATCGGTTGCGCGGGACGTACGACTGCATCGTCATCGACTGCCCGCCGGGCCTGACCGAAACCGCCGAGCAGGTGATGCGCGCGGCCGACCTGATCGTCGTGCCGGTGATCCCGTCGGCACTGTCGGTGCGAGCGTTCGACGAGGTGGTCAGTTACATGTCGGCCAAGCGCGGTCGCCAGGCACCGATCCTGCCGGTCCATTCGATGGTCGATATGAGGCGCGCTCAGCATCGCGCGATGCTTGCCGCGCATCCGCGCTGGCCGGTCATCCCGATGGCCAGCGTGGTCGAACGCATGGCGACGTTGCGACGTCCGGTCGGCGCGTTTGCGGCGTCGACACCGGCAGCCAAGGCGTTCGGCAAATTGTGGCGCGGGATCGAGCGGCGGATCGAGCAGCTCCCCGAGCGTCGGAAAAGCTAGCCCGCTTCGCGCAGGATCTGTGTTTCGTCCCCGGGGAGGTGCTGGGCGAACAGTTCGGTGGCGTCGTCGCCGGGCATCGGGCGGCCGAAATAGAAGCCCTGGATCTTCTTGCAGCCCAGTTCGCAGATCATTGCGACCTCGGCCTCGGTCTCGGCGCCCTCGGCGGTGGTCGACATGCCAAGCGCATCGGCGAGCGCGACGACGGCGCGAATGATCGCGAGGCTTTCAGGCGCCTGGCGCGCCGCGCCCTGGACGAAGCTGCGATCGATCTTGATCGTCGAGAACTGCGTCTTGCGCAGATAGCCGAGCGATGAATAGCCGGTGCCGAAATCGTCGAGGCTGAGCGATACGCCGAGCGCGAGGAGTTGTTCGAGCGTCGCGGTGCAAACGCCGAAATCGTTGATGAAGACGCTTTCGGTGACTTCGAGTTCGAGGCGCGACGGCGGCAGGCCCGAGTGCGACAATGCCGAGACGACCGAACCGACGAACGTCGGCTGGAAGAGCTGTTCGGCCGAAACGTTGACCGCGATGCGGACATGGTCGGGCCACAGCATCGCCTGGTGGCAGGCGGTGCGCAGGACCCATTCGCCGATCGCGCCGATCAGCCGCGTATCCTCGGCAATCGGAATGAACTTGGCGGGCGAAACCGGACCGAGGTCCTTGTTGGTCCAGCGCAGCAGCGCCTCGAACCCTTCGATGACGCCGTCGGTGGCGCGGACGACGGGCTGGTAATTGAGGTGGAATTCGCCGCGCTCGAGCGCCTTGCGCAGCGCCAGTTCCATGACGCGGCGTTCCTCGGCGCGGGCATGGAGCGACGGTTCGTAGCCGTAATGGACGCCGCCGCCCTGATCCTTCGAACGGTACAGCGCAAGATCGGCGCTGCGCGTCAGCAGTTCGATCGAGCGGCCATCGCGCAGGCCGATCGCCGAGCCGATGCTGGCGCCGATATAGAGCGTATGATGGTCGATCTGATAGGGCTGTGACAGCATGTGGATGATCTTCTTGGCAAGCGCGTCGATCGTCGTGCGATCCTCGATCTCGTAGATCAGCACGCCGAATTCATCGCCGCCGAGCCGGCCGCACATGCTGTTGGCGTCCATCAGGCTGTGGAGCCTGCCGGCGACCTTGGCGAGCAGGCTGTCTCCGACCTGGTGGCCGAGCGTATCGTTGACCGCCTTGAACCGGTCGAGATCGATCATCAGGAAGGCGCAGCGGGTGCGCCATTTGGTGCAGTTCTCGATCGCCTTGCCGAGCGCTTCGTTGAGCTGCAGCCGGTTGGGCAGGCCGGTGAGCACGTCGTAACGCGCCAGCCGGTCGATCTTGGCGGCCGAGGCCTGTTGCTGGGTGACGTCCGAGCCGACCCCGCGGAAGCCCGTGAACTGGCCATTCTCGTTGCGACGCGGCGATGCCGAAAGCTCCCACCAGAGGAGGTCGCCGCCGATCTGGATCGGCACCAGCAGGTTCGAGAAGCTCTCGCGGCGGTGGATCTTGCCGACCAGCTCGTTGAGCGCCTCGGGCAGGTTGCCGGTATCCCATCTATCGCCGGCCAGAACCTGGAGCAGGGGAACGCCGTTGAGCTCGGCGGGCTTCTTGCCGAAGGTTTCGGCGAAGCGCGGGCTGACCTGGATCAGGCGGCGCGAAGCGTCGATCTGCCACAGCCAGTCGGAGGCGCTTTCCTCGTATTCGCGCAGCAGGAGGCTGACGGTTTCCTGGCGATCGACCAGCGTGGTTTCGGTCGTGCGGAAACAGATGAAGTCGCGGCCAAGCTGGAGCGCGGCCGCCAGGCAGACGCCGGTGAAGATCGTACTCAGGCCTGCTGCGACCATATGGTCGAGGCGCAGGAGCATCGCGCTGGCGCCGAGGCCGGTTATCAGAAGGGAGGCAAAGGTTGTCGCGGGCAAGGCGGCGAGCAGGACGATCTGGCCGCACATGAAGGTCGCAACGACGATCCACAGACCGATCGCGGTGCCCGGTTGCAGGCCGGGCGCGCAATAATAGAGCATCGCCGACCACAGGCAGGCAAAAGCCGTGCCCATCGCCGCGTCGAGGAAGATCGGTGCGCGCGTCTGGTTGACGGCGCCGCGCGTTGGCCGGTTGATCCGGCTGTACCACGACCAGCCGGCAAGGAGGAGCGAGGCTGCGACCCAGATTCCGAGCGTCAGCGGGGCTACCGCGTTGCGGACAAGGAATCCGGTGACCGCCGCGATCAGCATCACAGACATGCCGCGAACCGCGATCAACCTGTCGGCGTGTGCCATCTGCGCGCTGCGGATGACCCCCCAGTCGATATTTTTCGGCTCGCGCAGCGAGAACAGGACGCCAAGCGTCAGGTCGTTGCGGGCGATATCTGTGTCGGCTGAATTTCTCACGCAGCCGTCACTAGGGGGTGAAGGTTATAAAAGGGTAATCAAGCGGGTAACTTCGCGATTAAATCGTTTGAGCTATTTCGGTTAGCTGTTGAAACGATTGCGAAACGACACCGGTCTGCGAAGCCACTGCAATCACGCCCCAATCGCGAATGGCTGGATTTCGCCCGACAGATACATCGCGCGCGCCTTGGCCCGGCTCAATTTGCCCGAGCTGGTGCGCGGCAATGTCCGCGGCGGGACGAGCTCGACGATCGTCTGCATGCCGGTAATCGCGCGCACCCGGTCCTTGATCTCGGCCTGCAGGCGGGCGCGTTCGGCGTCGTCGGTGGTGCGACACTGAACGAGGATCGCGGGCGTTTCCTCGCCATTGTCGGCGGTGATCGAGAAGGCGGCGATGTCGCCGGCCTTGAACGCGGGCAATTGCTCGACCGCCCATTCGATATCCTGCGGCCAGTAGTTCTTGCCGTTGATGATGATCATGTCCTTGGCGCGGCCGACGATGTAGAGATAGTCGTCCTTGAGATAGCCCATGTCGCCGGTGTCGAGCCAGCCGTCGACGAGGCACGCCCCGGTCGATTCGGGGTCGCGGAAATAGCCCGCCATGACCGACGGGCCCTTGCACCAGACCTTGCCGATCGCGCCGTCGTCGAGCGGGGCATCGTCGGCGCCGCGAATTGCGATCGCCATGTCCTTGACCGCCTTGCCGCAGTTGACGATCGCGCGCTGGCGCGGCCGCTGTCCGGCGACGGGTTCGGCGCCCGAGAGCAGGTGTTCGTCGACCATGTCGACGCGGATGCCCTCGCCCGGCGGCATGATCGAAACTGCCAAGGTCGCCTCGGCAAGGCCGTAGCTCGGCAGGAAGGCATGGCCGTCGAACCCGTCGGCGGCGAAGGCGACGGTGAAGGCGCGCATGACGTCGGGACGGATCATGTCGGCGCCATTGCCCGCAACGCGCCAGCGCGCGAGGTCGAAACGGTGCTTGGCCTTCATCTGCGTCGACATGCGCCGTGCGCAGATGTCATAGCCGAAGGTCGGCGAATAGGAGAGCGTCGTGCCCTGGTTGCGGCTGATGAGGTCGAGCCAGGCGAGCGGCCGGCGCGCGAAATCCTCGGTCTTCAGATAATCGGTCGAAACCTGGTTGGCGACCGGCGAGAGCAGGCAGCCGACCAGCCCCATATCGTGATACCACGGCAGCCACGAGACGACGCGGTCGCTGTCCTGCAGCTCGATGCCGTGCGAATGCGCCGACAGGTTGTTGAGCAGCGCGGCGTGAGTAATCGCGACGCCGTGCGGGAAACGCGTCGAGCCGCTCGAATATTGCAGATAGCAGATTTCGTCGTGGCGCTGTTCGGGCAGCGGGGCTTCGCTCACCGTGCGCGCGGCGAAATCGTCCCAGTCGATACCTTCGACTTTGCATTTGTCGGCGGCGGCGGCGGCCATTTCGGCGAGCTCTGGCGGGTAGAACAGGACGCTGGGGTCGCTGCTGGCGAGCTGGACCGACAGCTGGTCGATATAATGGTCCTTGCCGCCAAACGAGGTCGGCATCGGCAGCGGCACCGGCCAGGCGCCCGCGTAGACCGCGCCGAAGAACAAGGCGGCGAATTCGGGACCCGTTTCGGCAACCAGCGCAACACGATCGCCCGGGGCGATTCCGTGCGCGACGAGGCGGTGCGCCATCGCCAGCGCGTCGTCGCGCAGCTCGGCGAAGAGATAGCTGTGGACCAAGGTCCCGCGTGGATCGTGGAAATTGAGCCCGCGGCGGCCGCGCGCAGCATAATCGAGCGCTTCGCCAAGCGTGGCGAAATCGGAAAAGCGGCGCGGCAGGTCGTCGTCGGTTGGGGTCGGCGCGAGCGCGCTCGTCGCGTTCGGCGAGAGCGTCGCGATCGGCGCGACTGCGCTTCGACCGGACTGCCCGGCGGGGTTAACGGCTTGGATAGCCACCGATATTACGCTCCAGAAATTGAAAAGGTGAAAAACGATAGAGATCGCGCGCCCGAAATCGGCCGACGCTGTGCGGTAAGAGGCCGATGTCGGCCTATCCTGCTCCTGAACCCCTTTTGGTCTAAATGTATCGTTCAAACTCGGGCCCGACTGTGGCACAATTATGTTGCGTGACCAATAGACGAGAGAAAACACCCCCGAAACCGCTCGATTCCGCGAGCTTGCGCGAGCTTGCCTTCAGCTATGTCGCGCGCTTCGCGACGACGCGCGCGAGGCTGGGGACCTATTTGGGGCGAAAATTGCGCGAACGCGGCTGGAATGACACCCAGCCTGCCGATCCTGCCGCGCTCGTCGCCCAGATGGCCGATCGCGGCTATATCGACGATGCCGGCTATGCGACGATGAAGGCGGGATCGCTGCTGAGACGAGGCTATGGCAAGCGGCGCGTCGCCAACATGTATTATGCCGACGGAATCGAGGAAGGCGATCGCCGCGAGGCCGACGAACTGTGCGAGGCCGAGCGAATCAGTGCGATCGTCGCGCTCGCCCGGCGGCGGCATTTCGGACCCTTTGCCGACAGCGCGCCCGACGACAAGCTGCGCCAGCGCCAGCTGGCCACGCTGATCCGGGCGGGGCATGAGTTCGGCCTGGCGAAAAGATTGCTCGACCTCGCCCGCGAAGGCGACGAGACACGTGTGGCGCAAAGGCTGATGGAAGGATGACGATGAAAGCAATCAACGGGCGGACGCCCTTTTGCTGGGTGCTGGCACTGGCGATACTGCCGCTGCCGCTGGCGGCGTGCGGTTCGACTGGCGGCAATGCCGAGGCGGTCACCAGCGAGGCGGGTCTCAAGGTGATTCCGGTGACGGTCACGCAGAACGGCAAGGCGCACGTGTTTTCGACCGAGGTTGCGGGGACCCCCGAGGAGCAGGAGCAGGGGCTGATGTACCGCAAGGCGCTGGCGCCCGACGCGGCGATGCTGTTTCCCTTTCCCCAGCCCAAATACGCCAGCTTCTGGATGAAGAACACGCTGATCCCGCTCGACATCGTCTATGTCCGCAGCGACGGGACGATCGACAAGATCGCCGAGAATACGGTGCCGATGTCAGAGGTCCCCGTCGCCAGCGGCGGCGAGGTCGCGGCGGTCCTCGAATTGGCGGGCGGCACCGCCGAACGGCTGGGAATCGATGAAGGTGCGACGGTCAGCTGGACGTTGCCGACGCCGTGAGCGCGGCTTTTCGGTTGCGAGCAGGACGACAGTGGCGCTAAACGCCGCGCCATGAGCTTCCTCGGCAAGATATTCACCTGGTGGGACGGCGCCACGATCGGCACCGCGCTAAATAGCTGGCGATTCGGCAACAAGGTTGGCGAAGACGTCGCGGGCAACACCTATTTCATGGCCAAAGACGGCAAGCGCCGCTGGGTGATCTATGCCGGCGCCAACGATGCCAGCCAGATCCCGCCCGAATGGCATGGCTGGATCCACGGGACCTTTGACGAGGTGCCCGAAAGCTTCCTGCCGCCGCCGCATATCTGGGAAAAGCCGCCGACCGGCAATCTGACCGGCACGCCGCGCGCCTATCGTCCGCAGGGTGCGCTCGAAGCGGGCGGCGTGCGTGCCGCGGCGACCGGCGACTATGAAGCCTGGTCGCCCGAGGGCTGAATGCGCGCGCCCGAGATGTTCCGGTTTGCGGTCACCGCGTCGATCGCGCTGATGCTGGTTTCGGCATGTAGCGGCGGCGACCTGCCCGACCAGAAGAAGGGTGGATCCGAAGTCCCCGAATCGCTGCGCGATGCCAAGCTGGCGCAGGCGGCGACCCCGATTCCCGGCGTCACGCCGATGGCCGAACGCACCGCGGTGCTCGGCCTGCTCAACAAGCGCAACGGGCTGACGCAGGACATCGAATTGAAGCCCGGTGAGGCGCGGCGGATCGACAAGGTCGTCATCCAGCTGCGCGCGTGCGAGACGACGCCGCCCTGGGAAACGCCCGCCGAGACCGGTGCTTTCGTGCGGCTGTTCGTCGCTGGTGCCGACAGCAAGATGACGCGCGTCTTTTCGGGATGGCTGTTCCAGAAACGCCCCGAGCGCAACGTCATCGAGCACCCGATCTACGACGTTTACGTCAAGAGCTGCACGATGCGCTTCCCGGGCGTTGCCGCCGAGCCTTCGACTGACGCCGCCAAGCCCGCGGCCAAATCGTCGAACACGGCAAACTCCGCCGCGGCGAACGGCGGTGCTGGCGGCAGCGACGCGCCCGCGGGAACCGATTCGGCGCCCGACACCGCGCAATAAAGTCGCTGGCGATAGGTTTCGCAGTCGATTTCGACTGCTCCCAGCGACGCGAGATGCGGCGTCATGAACTGGCAATCGAGCAGGGTGAAGCCGCCGACGCGCAAGCGTGCGACGAGATAGGCGAGCGCGACCTTCGACGCGTCGGTCGCGCGGCTGACCATCGATTCGCCGAAAAACGCGCCGCCGAGCGTGACCCCGTACAACCCGCCGACGAGATCGCCGCCGCGTGCCGGATCGCCGTCCCAGCATTCGATGGAGTGCGCGTGGCCGATGGCATAAAGCGCGGCGTAGCTGCGTTCGATCTCGCCGCTGATCCAGGTCGAAGGCCGGTCGGGCGCGGCTTCTGCGCATAGTGCGACGACGCGGTCGAAGGCGCGGTCGGCGGTGACAACGAAGCGATCGGCGGCGAGGGTTTTCCTGAGCGAGCGCGAGGGGCGGAAGCTGTCGAGCGGGAGGATCGCGCGGCGTTCGGGCTCGACCCAGAACACCTCGTCATCGTCGCGATCGTCGGACATCGGGAAGATGCCCATCGCATAAGCACGCAGCAACAGGTCGGGAGCGAGCGTCATCGCGCCCGCTTGCAGACTTGGGCCGGCGACCGCAATGGCGAAATCGGTACGCTAGCGGCTTGAACCCGAGCGCACACGCGGCTATGCGCCGTCGCCGCTGCAGGAGTGTAGCTCAGTTGGTAGAGCATCGGTCTCCAAAACCGAGGGCCCACGGTTCGAGTCCGTGCACTCCTGCCATTACGCCGTTGCGCACAGTCGCATGGCGGGCGTTCGCACACTTGCCTTGCAAAGGCAGGCGTCGCTCGCTAAATGGCGCGGCACGCGGACATGGGAGACTGACGCTTCCCCGGCCCCGGTATCGACCGGAGCGGGGGGCGGCGCATATCTCCAAAACGTCCGCATAACGCATTTTCAAAGGTCGCGATTACGGTGGCAAGGGTCAATCCAGGCGAATTCATCCGGCAGGTCCGGGCCGAGACGGCGAAGGTCGTCTGGCCAACGGGTCCCGACACGGTCCGTACCGCTATCATGGTGCTGATCATGACGGCGTTGCTCGGCTTGTTCTTCCTTGGCGTCGACGCTGTGTTCAGCTGGATCGTCTCGGGCCTCATCGCCCTCGCTTCCTAAAGTCACGGATAAAGCACCTATGTCGCGCTGGTACATCATTCACGCCTATTCGGGTTTCGAAGGCAAGGTTCGCGATGCGATCCTGTCCGAAGCCAAGCGGCTCGGCCTCGAGCATCTGGTCGAGGACGTCGAAGTTCCGACCGAGACCGTCACCGAAGTCCGCCGCGGCAAGAAGGTCCAGTCCGAACGCAAGTTCTTCCCGGGCTATGTCCTCGCCAAGTTGGCGCTGAACGACGACGTCTATCACCTCGTCAAGAACACGCCCAAGGTCACCGGCTTCCTGGGATCGAGCGGCAAGCCGATCCCGATCACCGAAGCCGAAGCGGCGCGCATCCTCGATTCGAAGGAAGAGGCCGCGGCCAAGCCCAAGACGCAGATCCGTGTCGATTACGAAATCGGCGACCAGGTCAAGGTGCTCGACGGTCCGTTCGCCAGCTTCAACGGCGTCGTCGAGGAACTCGATTTCGACAAGGCCAAGGTCAAGGTGTCGGTGTCGATTTTCGGTCGCGCCACGCCGGTCGAGCTCGATTTCGAACAGGTCGAGCTGGCCAAGTAATTTCCCGGGGCCTCGGCCCCGCGAAGCGCTCCCTCGGGAGCATCCGTGCGGGAGGATGGGGTGATGCCCGTCTGTTTGACCGCTTAACATGATGGGCCGCCGCCAAGGCTATGGCCCAGACAGTGAGAAAGGAGCCATTTCATGGCGAAGAAAATTACCGGCTATATCAAGCTGCAGGTACCCGCGGGGACGGCCAACCCGTCGCCACCGATCGGCCCGGCATTGGGCCAGCGCGGCGTCAACATCATGGAATTCTGCAAGGCGTTCAACGCCGCGACGCAGGACCTTGAAAAGAACATGCCGATCCCGACCACGATCACCGTGTTCGCCGATCGCAGCTTCACCTTCACGACCAAGTCGCCCCCGGCGAGCTTCCTGATCAAGAAAGCCGCCAAGCTGAAATCGGGTTCGAAGGAGCCCGGCAAGATTTCGGCCGGAACGATCAAGCGTTCGCAGCTCAGCGAAATCGCCGAGCAGAAGATGGCTGATCTCAACGCCAACAATATCGAACAGGCAACGAAGATCATCGAAGGCAGCGCCCGTTCGATGGGCCTCGAAGTGGTGGAGGGCTAAGATCATGGCAAAGCAGACCAAGAAGCAGCAGATCGTCGCCAAGCTCGACGCCGAAAAGCTCTATGACGTTGCCGAGGCGATCAAGACGCTCAAGGAACATGCCTCGAAGAAGTTCGACGAGACGATCGAGGTCGCAATGAACCTCGGCGTCGATCCGCGCCACGCCGACCAGATGGTCCGCGGCGTCGTCACGCTGCCTTCGGGCACCGGCAAGGACGTCAAGGTTGCCGTCTTCGCCCGCGGCGACAAGGCCGACGAGGCCAAGGCCGCTGGTGCCGACGTCGTCGGTGCCGAGGACCTGATGGAAGCCATGCAGAATGGCGACCTCGATTACGGCCGCGTCATCGCGACGCCCGACATGATGGGTGTCGTCGGTCGGCTCGGTAAGGTCCTGGGTCCCAAGGGCCTGATGCCGAACCCGAAGCTCGGCACGGTGACCCCCAATGTCGCGCAAGCGGTCAAGGACGCCAAGGGCGGCCAGATCGAATTCCGCGTCGAAAAGCAGGGTATCGTCCACGCCGGCATCGGCAAGGCGAGCTTCTCCGACGCCGACATCAAGAAGAACGCCGAGGCATTCTTCGACGCGATCGCCAAGGCCAAGCCGGCTGGCTCGAAGGGCCGCTACATCCGCAAGGTCACGCTGACTTCGTCGATGGGTCCCGGCCTCAAGATCGACACCGCGGGCATCGCGGGCGCGTAAAACTTTTCGTCCAGGCTGCGGCTTGGACGCATGAGACATGAAGGGCCGGGGGTGCGAACCTCCGGCCCTTTTTTGGCGATTATATGCTTGATGTAGGAGCGACCCGTGACATCATCATGCAGGACAGGCAGGTGCTTAATGAGGTTGAGTATTTTGAGATTAGCCCTGAGCTTCTAGTGGCCGGTTCACCTGCGCTTGCAGATTTGTCGGAACTCTCTTTAGCTGAGGTGGCCACACTGGCTTTATAAGAGATGCTTGGTAGGCTTTAATCATGTTCCCGAGGCCGTCACCGTCTGCGCCAAGTGCTTTCTGAATAGCTGCGCTGTAACCGATCAGACTGTGAAGATGGGTGATGAAAACGCGCAGGTCTTTGCTCTCGAAGGTAGGGTTGAAAATCCGAGCCTTTCCCTTTCCGTCCACCGAAAGGATGCGAGCTACGCGTTCGCCGTTATGGATCTCAGTCGCGTAGATGCCGTGGATGTAGAAATTCCGGTATCCCAGTAATAGCACAAATCCTTTGCATAAATGCTGGAGGTGTGGCGCAATCTCTTTTAATTCATCGAGTCGGCTACCGGCCTCAATCGCCTGCGTAAGCGAGCGGTTCCCCATCTCAGCGGAAACAGCGAGACTGACATAGGATTGCCCAAGCAGCAGCTGTACTATTTGCTTCAAGCTGGCCTCAGCCTGGTTCCAGAATATAATGGCTGACATAAATTGTTCAGCCAGATCACTAGGACGCCAAGGGGGCTTCACACGGTAATTAAAAGATATGTCCATAGCTGACACCGATAAAAAAGAGGCGGACGAGGTTCTAAAGCAGATACTGGCGACCCCGACTGCTTCCCACAAGTATCCTTGACCCGGACTGCAAAACCGTAAATCTGCTCCTCGATATGGCGAGAAAAGAAAAGCGTCTTGAGGCGATGCGGCGGAATCCCGATGGTTGGACTATCGAGAACGTAGGCTCATTGTGCCGCAGCTTTGGAATAGACTTCGCAAAGCCGAGTGGCGGGTCTCACTACGGTATTGCCCACCCCTCTCAAGAGCACCATCTTACGGTGCCGCGTGACAGGCCGATTAAGAGGATATACATTAAGCGTCTCGTAGAGTTCGTCGATGCCGTTCTCGCGGCTGAAGACGGCGATGAAACTGAGGAGGTTAGCGATGCACGTTAGCGATTATCAGGTGGTGATAGAACGCCTCTCCGACGAAGACGGCGGGGGTTATCTTGCCACCGTTCCGGCACTGCCGGGCTGCATGGCAGATGGCGAAACCCGCCAGGAGGCTTTGGAGCGCGTTGAAGGCGCCATGCTGACATGGGCTTTCATGGCCGAACGCATGGGTCGAACGATTCCTGCACCAGCGAAGCTTTCCGCTTAATCAGGCCAACGCTTTCGGCCGATAGGTCGGGCGCTTGCTGCCTCCGCAGTCTCGTCTTCCCCCTGACGACGCTTTCATGCACTGTTGACTCACCCACCCAATCCGCTAGAGCGCCCTCGCACCGGCGGGCTTGCCCGTCGGTACCGTCCGAGACAGTTGCTGGAGGTTTCCTCCTTAATTTGCAGCCAAGACGGGGTAGCGTTTCAGGTGGGTTCGCCCGCCGCGTCGGTTGACGATGGGCCTGATGGTCCGCTCGACCGGCCTTACTCTCCCCTTTGGACGTGATGGCTGGGCCGTTGGCCCATGCCTTCGCGCGTCATGTCGCCCAGGCGGCGTGACGGATTGAGTAGCTGCATCGGGTCTGCCCGGTGCAAGATGGGAGCATATTATGGATCGTACCGAGAAGAAGGCGGCGGTTGCCGCGCTCGGCGAGACGTTCGCCTCCGCCGGCGTGGTTGTGGTTACCCGCAACCTCGGCCTGACGGTGGCGCAGTCGACCGACCTCAGGGCGAAAGTCCGCGAGGCCGGTGCGCAGTTCCGCGTGTCGAAGAACAAGCTGGCCAAGATCGCCATCGAAGGCACCGATTATGCAGGTCTTGCCGACCTGTTGACCGGTCCCGTCGCACTGGCGAGCTCGGAAGACCCCGTGGCTGCCGCCAAGGCTGCCGTGGACTTCGCCAAGTCGAACGACAAGCTCGAGATCGTCGGCGGCGCCATGGGTGCCAAGATGCTCGACGCCGATGGCGTCAAGGCGCTGGCATCGCTGCCAAGCCTCGACGAACTGCGCGCGAAACTCGTCGGCCTCATGCAGGCGCCGGCGACCAAGCTCGCACAGATCAGCGCGGCTCCGGCCGGTCAGCTGGCACGCGTGTTCGGCGCCTATGCCGCCAAGGACGCGGCATAAGTCTTTCGTACTTTAACAACCCTTTGAAACGTTTAGAAATTGGAGTGAATTATAATGGCTGATTTGGAAAAGATCGTCGACCAGCTTTCGGCTCTCACCGTGATGGAAGCTGCTGACCTGTCGAAGATGCTCGAAGAGAAGTGGGGCGTTTCGGCTGCCGCTGCTGTCGCCGCTCCGGCTGCTGCCGCTGCTGCCGGTCCTGCTGCTGAAGAGCAGACCGAATTCGACGTGATCCTAACCGGCGACGGTGGCAAGAAGATCAACGTCATCAAGGAAGTCCGCGCGATCACGCAGCTGGGCCTCGGCGAAGCCAAGGCGCTCGTCGAAGGCGCGCCCAAGGCGATCAAGGAAGGCGTCAACAAGGCCGAAGCCGAAGAGATCAAGAAGAAGATCGAAGAAGCCGGCGGCACCGTTGAGCTTAAGTAAGATTGGGTTCGCTCAATTAAGCATCACGAGTTTTGCGGGTGTCTTGAAGCACTCGTGAATGGGAAGGGGTGGTCCGGCAACGGATCGCCCCTTTTTCGTTGTGGCTCGCACCCAAACAAAAAAGGCCGCCCCGATGGGCGGCCTTTTCGTTGGAGGGCGATGCGATCAGGCGAGCGCGGGGCGCATGCCGCCGAAGCCTGCCGCGCCCGCGCCTTCGCGCTTGTCGAGGAAGCGGGCGCGCGCGAGGCGCTTGCGCAACGTGAGGAAGGGATTGTCGGGCGTCGGGCCACGCATGGCGCGCTCGACATGGCTGCCCGCAATCGCGGGACGGGCCGTCGGCGCGCGCACCAGGGCGGGAGTGACCGGCGCTGCCGCTGCTGCATAAACGGGGGCAGCGGGCTGGGCGACAGGCTGGGCACGGCGTGCGGGCTCATAGCCCTGTTCGGCGGGCAGCGCCTCGTCCGAGCGACGGCGACGCAGCGCAAAGGCGAGTCCGCCGATGCCGAGCAGGCCCAGGCCGATCAATCCGCCGGTAACGAGCGCGTTGTCGTTGGTCGAGATCGTCTGCTGCGGCGCTGCTTCGGGGGCAGGCGTCACGGTGTCGCTGGCCAGCGGTGCAGGGGCGACAGCTTCGACCGGTAGCTCGGCGGCGACGGGTACGATCGTCTCATCGGCAGCGCTGGGTGTGGTGGCAGTGCTGCGCGGCGTCACGGGTGCGGCACGAGGCGCGGCCGTGCTGGCGACCTGCTTGGCACGCGGAGCCGGGGTTGCGGCCGCGTCGGCGATAGCCGCATCGGCGATCTGGCGCAGCGCTTCGGGTGCAATCGTCGAACGCGGAGCGGGCGCAGGCGCGGTGGTCGCGACAGGTTTGGTCGCGACGGGTTCGGTCATGATGACCGGTTGCGCAACGGGGGCCGGGGCGGGCGCCGACATGGCGGGCGGCGTGCCGGCATCGGCCGGAACGGTCTGGGCCGCGACGGCGAGAGGGGTCGATGCGAGGACAGCGGCAATCGCGGTCATCGCGGGGCGAAAGTGGGTGTGGTTCTTGGTCATAGTCCATCCTCAACCCCCCAATCGGACGGTCGGGTGCGGCCGACGCGACGATCCGTTGGCAAACGGCGACGAAGCGAAAACTGTCTGAAAAACCTAGGGTTTTCAGGGCGGGCAGAGGGCTAATGCGTTGTTATTATACGATATTCGTCAATCGAAATCCCGGTCAATGGAATCGCCGATTAGGCCCGATTTGCGCACCTCAGGGCAGTTTGATCACCAGCCGCGCGCCCATCATGTCGAGGCCCGGATTCTGTTGCCAGTTGAACAACCGGGCATGGCTGATGTGGACCCAGCTCGCCTCGAGCGCGACGTGCGGCGACAGGTTGGCACCAATCGCAATTTCCGGGACGAACAGCACGGGACTGCCGAGATCGGTCCGACGTCCGGTCGTATCATAGCGTTCGGACGGGCCGTCCTGGACCGCAAGGCCGATGCCGGGACGCGCGTAGATCGGCCCATTGCCGAATTTCCAGCCAAAGCCGCCGGCGATGAAGTCGGTATCACCCGCGGTGTTGACCGACGCCATGGCATATGGTGCGGGATGGCCGAGGAAGCCGAGATCTACGGGCTTAAAGCGATAGCCCGCCATGATGTCTGTGCCGCCTTCGCCGGTGTAGAGGGTGAAGGGGGTATCGACGCCGTGAACATATGCGCCGACGAATGCTTCCTGCGCCGCGGCCGGCGCGGCGAGACCAATACAGGCGCTGGCGATCACGACTAACGATCTGCTGTTCATCAGGGATTCTCCACTATCGGGGCGGCAAAAGCGACCATTGCCGCAAAGCCTTTTACCGTGAGATGAACCCAGAGCGATAAACTATTCGCCGGGCAGGCGTTTTCTTTATTCGTGCCGCCTTGCAACCCGCCCGCGCGCTTGACGCTGCGGCGCACAAATCCTATATCGCTGCCAACGCCACCCCGTTCGGGCCGGGCACCGCCGTCGCGCAGCAGTGCTCATGAATAGATCGGGATCAGGCTTCAAATAGCGTGAAAGCTGCAGGTTCGCCCCGGAAATCGGGGTCGTGAGCCATGCGGCTTTTCGCGTTTGTGCATGCGCAAAAGCTATCCGACCGCGAGTCGAACGACGACTGCGGCGACCCGAATCGAACCCAGAAGGGCTTTATATTCCATGGCTTCCAAGGCTCCGGCGAAACCCAAGGCGAAACCTGCGGCGAAGAAGACCGCTTCGCGCAAGATCATCAAAACGCTCGATGCGACCGCCAAGCGTCGCATCCGCAAGATGTTCGGCAACATCCACGAAGTCGTGGAAATGCCCAATCTGATCGAGGTCCAGCGCGAGAGCTATGAGCAGTTCCTGCGGTCCGATCCGTCGATCGATTACGTCTCGGGCCTGGAAAAGACGCTGCGCGGCGTCTTCCCGATCCGCGATTTCGCCGGCACCGCCGAGATGGATTTCGTCCATTACGAGCTCGAAGATCCCAAGTTCGATACCGAGGAATGCCGCCAGCGCGGGATTACCTATGCCGCGCCGATGCGCGTCACGCTGCGCCTGATCGTCTTTGAAGTCGACACCGAGACCGAAACCCGGTCGGTGCTCGATATCAAGGAGCAGGACGTCTACATGGGCGACATGCCGCTGATGACGCACAACGGCACCTTCATCATCAACGGCACCGAGCGCGTCATCGTTTCGCAGATGCACCGCAGCCCGGGCGTGTTGTTCGACCACGATCGCGGCAAGACGCACGCATCGGGCAAGTTCCTGTTCGCCGCGCGCGTCATTCCGTATCGCGGTTCGTGGCTCGATTTCGAATTCGACGCCAAGGACATCGTCAACGTCCGGATCGATCGCAAGCGCAAGCTGCCCGTCACTGCGCTGCTCCAGGCGCTCGAGATGGACGACGAGGAAATCCTCGGCACGTTCTACAACATCATCACCTATGAGCGCGGCAAGGACGGCTGGAAAATCCCGTTCGCGAGCGAAAACTGGCGTGGCCAGAAGCCGCAGTTCGACATCGTCGACGCGGCCTCGGGCGAAGTCGTCTTCGCTGCGGGTCAGAAGATCACGCCGCGCGCCGCGACCAAGGCGGTCAAGGACGGCCTCAAGGAACTGCTGATCCCGACCGAGGAAATCTTCGGCCGCTATTCGGCGCACGACCTGGTCAACGACAAGACCGGCGAGATCTACATCGAGGCGGGCGACGAAGTTACGCCTGAAAACCTCGAGAAGCTCGACAACGCCAAGATCAAGAACCTCGACCTGCTCGACATCGATCACGTCACGACGGGGCCGTGGATCCGCAACACGCTGAAGGCCGACAAGGCCGAGGATCGCGACCAGGCATTGTCCGACATCTACCGCGTCATGCGCCCCGGCGAACCGCCGACGCGCGAGACCGCCGATGCGCTGTTCAACGGCCTGTTCTTCGATCCCGAGCGCTACGACCTTTCGGCGGTCGGCCGCGTCAAGCTCAACATGCGCCTCGAACTCGATGCCGCTGACGACGTCACGACGCTGCGCAAGGAAGACATCCTCGCGGTGGTCCAGGAGCTCGTCAATCTGAAGGACGGCAAGGGCGACATCGATGACATCGATAACCTCGGCAACCGGCGCGTGCGCTCGGTCGGCGAGCTGCTCGAGAACCAGTATCGCATCGGCCTGTTGCGCATGGAGCGTGCGGTCAAGGAACGGATGAGCAGCGTCGACGTGTCGACCGTGATGCCCAACGACCTGATCAACGCCAAGCCGGCGGTTGCCGCGGTCCGCGAATTCTTCGGCTCGTCGCAGCTGTCGCAGTTCATGGATCAGACCAACCCGCTGTCCGAAGTGACGCACAAGCGTCGCGTTTCGGCCTTGGGCCCAGGCGGTCTGACGCGTGAACGCGCGGGCTTCGAAGTCCGCGACGTTCACCCGACGCATTATGGCCGCATCTGCCCGATCGAGACGCCTGAAGGCCCGAACATCGGCCTGATCAACTCGCTCGCATCGTTCAGCCGCGTCAACAAGTACGGTTTCATCGAGACGCCGTACCGCAAGGTGATCGACAACAAGGTGACCGAAGACGTCGTCTATCTGTCGGCAATGGAAGAGCAGAAGCATACTGTTGCCCAGGCGAACGCCGAACTGACCAAGGATAATACCTTTGTCGAAGAGCTCGTTTCGGCCCGCGAAAGCGGTGAATTCGTCATGGCGCCGCGCGATACCGTGACGCTGATGGACGTCAGCCCCAAGCAGCTGGTTTCGGTTGCCGCATCGCTGATCCCGTTCCTCGAAAACGATGACGCCAACCGCGCATTGATGGGATCGAACATGCAGCGCCAGGCTGTGCCGCTGGTTCGTGCCGAGGCACCGTTCGTCGGTACCGGCATGGAAGAAACCGTGGCCCGCGATTCGGGCGCGGCGATTTCGGCGCGTCGCGCCGGCGTCGTCGACCAGGTCGATGCGCTGCGCATCGTCATCCGCGCAACCGGCGAGATCGAAGCCGGCCGTTCGGGCGTCGACATCTATACGCTGCAGAAATTCCAGCGTTCGAACCAGAACACCTGCATCAACCAGCGTCCGCTGGTGAAGGTCGGCGATCTGGTCAACGAAGGCGACATCATCGCCGATGGCCCGTCGACCGAGTTCGGCGAGCTCGCGCTCGGCAAGAACAGCCTCGTCGCGTTCATGCCGTGGAATGGCTACAACTACGAGGATTCGATCCTCATCTCCGAACGCATCGTCAAGGACGACGTCTTCACCTCGATCCACATCGAGGAATTCGAAGTCATGGCGCGCGACACCAAGCTCGGGCCCGAAGACATCACGCGCGACATTCCCAACGTCGGCGAGGAAGCCCTGCGCAACCTCGACGAAGCGGGCATTGTCTACATTGGTGCCGAGGTCGAACCTGGCGATATCCTTGCCGGCAAGATCACGCCCAAGGGCGAAAGCCCGATGACGCCTGAAGAAAAGCTGCTTCGCGCAATCTTCGGTGAAAAGGCTTCGGACGTTCGCGATACCTCGCTCAAGCTGCCGCCGGGCGTTGCCGGGACGGTCGTCGAGGTGCGCGTGTTCAACCGCCACGGCATCGACAAGGACGAGCGCGCGATGGCGATCGAGCGCGAGGAAATCGAGCGCCTGACCAAGGATCGCGAAGACGAACGCGCCATTCTCAACCGTGCGACGTTCAATCGCATGCGCGAAATGCTGCCCGGACAGGTCGCAACCGCGGCGCCCAAGGGCTTCAAGAAGGGCGAAGAAATCACGCTCGACGTGCTCAACGACCTCGACACCCACGAATGGTGGAAGTTCGCGGTCAAGGACGACAAGATCCAGAGCGACCTCGAAGCCGTCAAGACGCAGTATGACGATGCCGTCAAACTGATCGTCGACAAGTTCGAGGACCGCCGCGAGAAGCTCGAGCGCGGCGACGAGCTCGCCCCGGGCGTGCTCAAGATGGTCAAGGTGTTCGTCGCGGTGAAGCGCAAGCTGCAGCCGGGCGACAAGATGGCTGGCCGCCACGGCAACAAGGGTGTGATTTCGCGCATCCTGCCCGAAGAAGACATGCCGTTCCTCGAGGACGGTACGCCGGTCGACATCGTCTTGAACCCGCTGGGCGTGCCGTCGCGCATGAACGTCGGGCAGATCTTCGAAACGCATCTCGGCTGGGCCGCGCGTGGCCTCGGCCAGCAGGTGACCCGGGCGCTTGAAGCGTGGCGCGAGGCCAACCCGGATCCGAAGGCGGGCAAGCCCCCCGAGGCACTGCGGGCCGAACTCAAGCGCGTCTATGGCAGCGACTATGACGAAGAGATCGAAGAGCGGACCGACACCGAGATCGTCGAGCTGGCGTCGAACCTGAAATACGGTGTGCCGATGGCAACGCCGGTATTCGACGGCGCGCGCGAACCCGATGTCTCGGCGATGCTCAAGCTCGCCGGGCTCGACGAGAGCGGTCAGGTCGATCTTTACGACGGCCGGACGGGCGACAAGTTCGATCGCCAGGTGACGGTGGGCTATATCTACATGCTCAAGCTGCACCATCTGGTCGACGACAAGATCCACGCGCGTTCGATCGGTCCCTACAGCCTCGTTACCCAGCAGCCGCTGGGTGGTAAGGCGCAGTTCGGTGGCCAGCGCTTCGGCGAGATGGAGGTCTGGGCGCTCCAGGCCTACGGCGCCGCGTACACGTTGCAGGAAATGCTGACGGTCAAGTCGGACGATGTCGTCGGACGGACCAAGGTCTACGAGGCGATCGTCAAGGGTGACGACACGTTCGAGGCGGGCATCCCCGAAAGCTTCAACGTGCTGGTCAAGGAAATGCGCTCGCTGGGCCTCAATGTCGAACTGTCGTCGCTGACCGATGGCGACGAGGACGACGATATGGGCCAGTTGCCGCACGCCGCCGAGTAATCACGATATCAAGCCCCCCGTTGGCGGAAACGCCGCGGGGGCAAAGAGGAATTCGATCCATGAACGAACTCACCCATTTCGCGAATCCGGCGGCCGCAAAGCCGGAGACATTCGACCAGATCCAGATCGGCATCGCCTCGCCAGAGCGCATCCGTTCGTGGTCGTTCGGCGAGATCAAGAAGCCTGAAACCATCAACTATCGCACGTTCAAGCCCGAGCGTGACGGCCTGTTCTGTGCGCGCATCTTCGGTCCGATCAAGGATTACGAATGCCTGTGCGGCAAGTACAAGCGGATGAAGTACAAGGGCATCGTCTGCGAGAAGTGCGGCGTCGAAGTCACGGTAACCAAGGTCCGCCGCGAGCGGATGGGCCATATCGAGCTCGCCGCCCCGGTCGCGCACATCTGGTTCCTCAAGTCGCTGCCGTCGCGCATCGGCCTGTTGCTCGACATGCAGTTGAAGCAGCTTGAGCGCGTCCTCTACTTCGAAGCCTATATCGTCACCGAGCCTGGCCTGACCGCGCTCGAGAAGTTCCAGCTGCTCACCGAAGAAGAGCTGATGGAAGCACAGGACGAGTATGGCGAAGACGCCTTTACCGCCGGCATCGGCGCCGAAGCCGTCAAGCACATGCTGATGGACCTCGATCTCGAGGGCGAGCGCGATGCGCTGATGGAAGACCTGGCCACGACCAAGTCGGAACTGAAGCCCAAGAAGATCATCAAGCGCCTCAAGGTCGTCGAGAGCTTCATCGATTCGGGCAACCGTCCCGAATGGATGATCCTTGAAGTCGTGCCGGTCATCCCGCCCGAACTGCGCCCGCTGGTGCCGCTGGACGGTGGCCGTTTCGCGACGTCGGATCTCAACGATCTCTATCGCCGCGTGATCAACCGCAACAACCGTTTGAAGCGCCTGATGGAGCTGCGCGCGCCCGATATCATCGTGCGTAACGAGAAGCGCATGCTGCAGGAATCGGTCGACGCACTGTTCGACAACGGCCGTCGCGGCCGGACGATCACCGGCGCCAACAAGCGCCCGCTGAAGTCACTGTCCGACATGCTCAAGGGCAAGCAGGGCCGCTTCCGCCAGAACCTGCTCGGCAAGCGCGTCGACTATTCGGGTCGTTCGGTCATCGTCACCGGTCCCGAACTCAAGCTGCACCAGTGCGGCCTGCCGAAGAAGATGGCGCTCGAGCTGTTCAAGCCGTTCATCTACGCCCGTCTCGACGCCAAGGGTTTGAGCATGACGCTCAAGCAGGCGAAGAAGTGGGTCGAGAAGGAACGCAAGGAAGTCTGGGACATCCTCGACGAGGTGATCCGCGAACATCCGGTCATGCTCAACCGCGCGCCGACGCTTCACCGTTTGGGCATCCAGGCGTTCGAGCCGGTCCTCATCGAAGGCAAGGCGATCCAGCTGCACCCGCTCGTCTGTTCGGCCTTCAACGCCGATTTCGATGGCGACCAGATGGCCGTCCACGTTCCGCTGTCGCTCGAAGCGCAGCTCGAAGCGCGCGTCCTGATGATGTCGACCAACAACATCCTGTCGCCCGCCAACGGCAAGCCGATCATCGTTCCTTCGCAGGACATGGTGCTGGGCATCTATTATCTCACCATGGAACGCGATGGCGAACCCGGTGAGGGCATGATGCTGTCGGACATCGCCGAGGTTCACCAGGCGCTGCACGTCGGTGCCGTGACGCTTCATTCGAAGATCACGACGCGCGTCCCGCAGACCGACGAAGCCGGCAAGGAGTTCATGCTCCGCGTCGAAACGACGCCGGGCCGGATGCTGATCGGCGAATGCCTGCCCAAGTCGCACACCGTGCCGTTCGACACGATCAACCGCCTCCTCACCAAGAAGGAAGTCGGCGACGTCATCGATCAGGTCTATCGTCACACCGGCCAGAAGGACACCGTCCTGTTCGCCGATGCGATCATGGGCCTGGGCTTCCGTCACGCGTTCAAGGCGGGCATCTCGTTCGGCAAGGACGACATGATCATCCCGCACGAAAAGATCACGCTGGTCGCCGAAACCAAGGAATTGGTGAAGGATTACGAGCAGCAGTATCAGGACGGCCTGATCACGCAGCAGGAAAAGTACAACAAGGTGATCGACGCCTGGAGCCGTTGCGGCGACCAGGTCGCGAACGCCATGATGGACAAGATCAAGGCGCAGCCGATCGATCCCAAGACCGGCCGGATGGCGCCGATCAACTCGATCTACATGATGGCCCACTCGGGTGCTCGTGGTTCGCAGGCGCAGATGAAGCAGCTTGCCGGCATGCGCGGCCTGATGGCCAAGCCGTCGGGCGAGATCATCGAAACGCCGATCATCTCGAACTTCAAGGAAGGCCTGACCGTCCTTGAATACTTCAACTCAACGCATGGTGCCCGCAAGGGTCTCGCCGATACCGCACTGAAGACGGCCAACTCGGGCTATCTGACGCGTCGTCTTGTCGACGTCAGCCAGGATTGCACGATCGTCGAGGAAGATTGCGGCACCGACCGTTCGCTCGACATGAAGGCGATCGTCCAGGGCGGTTCGACCATCGCGTCGCTCGGCGAGCGGATCCTTGGTCGTACGACTGCCGAAGACATCATCGATCCCAAGGATGCCAAGAACCCGATCAAGTCGGGCACGCTGCTCGACGAAGCGGCGATCCTGCGGATTGAAGAAATCGGCATCCAGTCGGTTGCGATCCGCAGCCCGCTGATCTGCGAATCGAAGATGGGTGTTTGCGGCAAGTGCTACGGGCGCGATCTCGCCCGCGGTACGCCCGTTAACATCGGTGAAGCTGTCGGCGTTATCGCTGCGCAGTCGATCGGCGAGCCTGGCACCCAGCTGACGATGCGGACGTTCCACATCGGCGGCGCGGCGCAGCTCAACGAGCAGTCGAACCTCGAAGCGGTAGCCGACGGCACGCTCGAATATCGCGACATGATGAGCATCGTCGACAAGAAGAAGCGGCGCATTGTCACCGCGCGCTCGGGCGAAATCGCGATCATCGACAACGAGGGCCGCGAACGTGCGGTCCATCGCCTGCCTTACGGTGCCAACCTGCTGATCGAAGACGGCAGCAAGGTGACGCTCGGCGAACGTCTGGCCGAATGGGATCCGTTCACCCAGCCGATCATCACCGAGAAGTCGGGTATCGTGAAGTTCCAGGACCTGCTCGACGGCAAGACGCTCGTCGAACAGACCGATGAAGCAACCGGTATCGCCCAGCGCGTCGTCACCGAATATCGTGCCGGCGCACGGTCGAAGGAAGATCTTCGCCCGCGCCTGACGCTGCTCGCCGAAGGTTCGGACGACGGCGAAACCGAAGCGGCACGCTATATGCTGTCGCCCGGTGCCACGCTGTCGGTCGAAGACGGTGCCCGGGTCGAGGGCGGCGACGTTCTTGCCCGTGTCAGCCGCGAAGCCGCCAAGACGCGCGACATCACCGGTGGTCTGCCGCGCGTTGCCGAGCTGTTCGAGGCACGCAAGCCGAAGGACAACGCGATCATCGCCAAGATCTCGGGCCGCGTGCAGTTCCTCAAGGACTATAAGGCGAAGCGCAAGATCGCCATCGTTCCCGAGGATGACAGCATCAACGGCGGCGAGCCGGTCGAATATCTCGTTCCCAAGTCGAAGGTTATCGACGTCCAGGAAGGCGATTTCGTCAAGCGCGGCGACAACCTCGTCGGCGGTTCACCCGATCCGCATGATATCTTGGAAGTGCTCGGCGTCGAGCCGCTCGCCGAATATCTCGTCAGCGAGATCCAGGAAGTCTATCGACTCCAGGGCGTTAAGATCAACGACAAGCACATCGAGACGATCGTTCGTCAGATGCTGCAGAAGGTCGAGATCACCGACGGCGGCGATACCGTCCTCCTCGCGGGCGAGCAGCTCGATTACGAGGAAATGGACGAGATCAACGCCAAGCTGACCAAGAAGCAGAAGAAGGCAGTCGGCAAGCCCGTCCTGCTCGGCATCACCAAGGCGAGCCTGCAGACGCGCAGCTTCATCTCGGCGGCGTCGTTCCAGGAAACCACGCGTGTGCTGACGCAGGCCGCGGTCGAGGGCAAGAAGGACACGCTCAACGGGCTCAAGGAAAACGTCATCGTTGGCCGCCTGATCCCGGCGGGTACCGGTGCCGGCATGAACCGCATGCGCGTTGCCGCTTCGAGCAAGGATGCCGCCCTGCGCGCCCAGTGGCGCAAGATGCAGGAAGCGCTGATCGCGCCCGATACGGCCGAGCAGGAGCATGAGGCCGAACTCAAGCAGCCGGTCGAAGCGGCCATCGGCGACGATCCGCTGGCAGCGGTCGTGACCGACGGCGACGGCGAAGGCAACGGCGAGAGCTGAAGCTGGCCAACGACATGAAACAGGGGCGGAACCACAAGGTTTCGCCCCTTTTCGTTTGGACGCGAGTGAATTAGACACCGACGCATGAAGGTATTGGTAACAGGTTCCTCGGGCTGGCTAGGTCGGTACCTGATGCCGATGCTGCGCACCGCGGGGCATTGTCCGATCGGCCTCGACATAATGCCGGGCGAACATACCGACATCGTCGGCACCGTCGCCGATATCGCGATCATCGAAAAAGCCTTTACCGAACATTCGATTGAGGCGGTGATTCATGCTGCGGCCTTGCACAAGCCCGATATCGCGCGCCATGGCGAAAAGGAGTTTGTCGATGTCAATATTGCGGGGACGCTCAACCTGCTCACGATAGCGGCGGCGGCGGGCCATGATCGGTTTGTCTTCACGTCGACCACTTCACTGATGATATCCGAAGCGGTGCGCGCCGAGCGGGGGGTGGCAGCGGTGTGGCTGGACGAAACCAGCGGGCCTCTGGCGCCGCGCAACATCTACGGTGTGACCAAATTGGCGGCCGAGGGCCTTTGCCGCCTTTACGCGCGCGAGCGCAATCTTCCTTGTGTCATCCTGCGCACCGCGCGATTCTTTCCCGAGGAGGATGATACGCTTACCGAATTGAGTGGCCCCAATCTCAAGGCCAATGAATTTCTCCATCGCCGGTTGACGGTGGAGGATGCCGCCGCAGCGCATATCGCCGCCTTGGAACGGGCACCTGACGTCGGATTCGACATATCGATCGTAAGCGCACCAACGCCGTTTGATCGTTCGGACTGCGAAGCCTTAAAGTCCAATGCAGAAGACGTTGTCGCCCGGTACTTTCCAGACGCGCCAATTCTTTACGAACGGGAGGGCTGGAAACTGCCGACAAGCATCGCTCGCGTTTATGATGCGCGGCATGCCGAAACCACTCTTGGCTTTCGGTGTCGAACGAGCTTTGCGGATATACTTGAGGCTTTGCGAGCCGAACTGCCGATGCCATTCGCGCATCGACCCGATTATGTGTCGCCGATGGTCGCAGCAGGAATGTCAGATTAGCGCGGTCAGTCGGCCTCTGGCGGGGCGAGAAGCTCGCCCCGGTGGGTGTTCGAATGGGGCTTATCCTTCGGCGATCAGTCCGATCGCGAGATAGGCGACCACGGGCAGGCCGAAACCGGCGAGCGTGGCGATGACGAAGCCTACGCGGAGCAGGGTGGCGTCGATGCCGAACCTGTTCGAGAGGCCGGCGCAAACGCCCATCAGCTTGCCGCTCGTGCGGTCGAGCCGGAAACCTTCGGTGCGGGGTTCGATGTTGTTGGTCATGGTGTCCTTGTCCTGGAAATCAGGGGTGGTGGGTCGGTGGCGATTAGGCCACCAGACCCGATGCATTGGCGCTAACCGAAGCGGCGAACATTGCGACGACGCAAAGCGAAGCGAAGGCGGCAATGGCGACGGTGCGGACTTCTTCAGTGGCGAAACGGATCATGGTGTATCTCCTGTCTGGTGGGGCGGACAATCCGTCCCGATGCCAAATACACTGCATGGGACGTGCCAATTTCGATTAATCGCCTATTCATAAGCAGTTGGCGATTTTAGCCATATTTAGAGAACGCGTGTTGCGCCAATATATGGGAAATTACGCGAACTGGCAGGATTCCGCGCTGCCAATTTCGCTACGTCCCGAAAAAATCGTTATAGAAGCCGCGAAATCGCCGCGTGTGTTTGGCGTAGTCGCTCCCCTGCACGCGTAGTAGGACGGTCGGCGTGTATATCCGCCGCCTCAGCCTGACCGATTTTCGCAACCACCGCGACGCCGCAATCGCCATCGATGCGGCGATGGTCGTGCTGACCGGCGAAAACGGCGCGGGCAAGACCAACGTGCTCGAAGCGGTCTCGCTGCTGTCGCCCGGGCGCGGCCTGCGCCGCGCCGCCTTGCCCGAAATTGCGCGCGAGGGTGCGAGCGGCGGCTTTGCCGTCGCCGCGCGGCTGGCAACGACGCCGCAGGGCGAGGCCGACCTCGCGCTGGGCACCGCGATCGAGCCCTCGGCGCCCGGGCGGCGCAAGGTCAGCGTCAACGGTGCGTCGGCCCCCGCGGCGGCGCTCGGCGAATGGCTGTCGGTGCTGTGGCTGACCCCAGCGATGGACCGGCTGTTCGTCGAAGGGCCCGGCGCGCGACGACGCTTTCTCGACCGGCTCGTCCTCGCTCTCTATCCCGGACACGGCGCGCATGCGACGCGCTATGAGGCGGCGATGCGCGCGCGCAACCGGCTGCTGACCGAGGAACGCGGCGGCGATGCCGGCTGGTTCGACGCGCTCGAGGACGCAATGGCAACGCACGGTGCCGCGATCGATGCGGCGCGGCGCGATCTCGTCGCCGCGCTCGCCGACGCGGCCAACGAGGTCGCCGACGGTCCCTTCGCGCGGCCCGTGCTGGCGCTCACAGGCGACAGCGAGGCGGGTTGGGAGAGCGAGGCGCTGCGCCGCCTGCTGGCGACGTCGCGACGGCGCGATGCGCGCGCGGGCCGGACGCTCGCCGGGCCGCATCGCGACGACCTGCAGGTCAGCCACGGTTCGAGCGGGCAGGCGGCGGCGAAATGTTCGACCGGTGAACAGAAGGCACTGCTGCTCGGCCTCGTCCTCGCACATGGCGACCTGATCGCTGGGCGGCGGGGGCAGCGCCCGATCCTGTTGCTCGACGAGGTCGCGGCGCATCTCGATCCGCTGCGCCGCGCGGCGCTGTTCGCGCGGCTCGAAAGCGATGGCGGGCAGGTCTGGATGACGGGCACCGAGCCGACGCTGTTCGCTGCGGTCAGCGAGAATGCGACGCGGTTGCGCGTCGCCGGTGGGATCGTCTCGCGCAGTTAGCGCCCGGGAAAGCGCGGTGAGGCGGAGACGTCGACCGCATCGCCCGCCGAGGTCGGGACGACGGCACGACCAAAGGTGACGTAGCGCTTGGTCGGACGATCGAGCAGATGGTCGTAGCGCGCCTCGACCGCGCCGCGCGGATAGCCCATCAGCCACAAGGTCGTCGGGAAGATCTGGCTGTGGTCGTGCCCCGTTGGCTTCGTGCCAGACAGGGCCGCGGCAGCGTCGTGCGGCAGCAGCGCGACGAGCGGCACCGAATATTCGGCGCGGACGGGGGCGGTGCTGCAATGCGGGGGCACGCGGTCCTGGACGTTCTGGCCATGGTCCGAGGTGTAGAAGATCGCGACCGCATCGCGGTCGACGCCGGCGAACAGCGTCCTGAAGAAATCGCGCTTCGAATAGCCGACCGCGGCATCGTATTGCGCGGTCAGCGGTGCATCGGCGGGGAGCGCGTCCGAAGGATAATGGTCGCGATACTGGAAATGCGCGCCTTCGAGGACGGCGTAGGTGAAGCTCTTGCCGGGGCGGGTGATCTGCCGGTTGATCGTGCGGGCGATATCGCGGTCGGTGTCGAGACCGTCGGCGGCAGGCCGATAATCGTCGATCAGCGCGCGCTCGGGGTCGAACAGCAGGTTTTGCGGCGCGCCGGTGACCTGTCCGTCGATCAGTGTCGTCTTATAGCCCGCGCGGCGCGCATAGCCCCAGATCGAGGGGGTCGCGCGCAGGTCGGTGGCCGATGAGACGTTTGCGACATCGACGCCCGCGCGCAGCGCGACGTTCGACGGGGCGCTGCAATTGGCTATCGATGCCGCTTCACCGAAGTCGATCGGCGCGTAGGGCGCGAGCGAGGGAGCGACGAGGCGGGCATAGGCGTCGTGCGCAATGCTTTCGTCGACCAGCCAGACGATATGGCGCAATTTGGTGGCGCTCTCGGGTGCCAGGTCGACCTTGGCGCGCGCCGGCGGGGGTTCGGCGAGGATCAGGCGTGCGCCGAAGACATAGAGTGCGCGTTCGGACCCCACGGTGTCGTAGCCGAGCGCGCGCGCGGGCATGTGCGCGAAGGCAAAGGCGACGACGAGCACGATCGATGCCAGCGGGGCGATGGCGCGGTGTCGAAAGCCGATCGTCAGTCGGCGTGCGGCAAGAATGGCGATGATGGCGACGAGCCATTGCGTCCCGGCGATCACGATCGGCACGGCGAAGGTGGCCAGAGCGGCGTTTGCTTCGCGGCGCTCGCCGATCATCCAGGCGAGGCTCGCGGTATCGAGCCGGTCGTGCAGCACCTGCTGATAGCCCATGACGATTGCGGCCGAGAGTGCGGCGAGCGCGATGACGATGCCGAACCAGCGGCGCGGCAGCCAGGCAATCGCGGCGAACAGGAGGCCGCCCTGGATCGCCAGCGCGCCGAAATTGATCGCGGCCGAGCGCGGGTCGTGCGCGGCGAGGCGATAGAGGACACCGTGAACGAGCTGCTGCTCGTTGAACAAAGCAAAGGCGAGCGCGGTCGCCGCCAGTGTCAGCGCGGTGGCAACCGGGCGGCTCAGGTGGAGGCCGGTTCGGCCGGGTCGGTTCGCTAGTGCTGGCATGACGCGACGCTAATCGCTTCGCGCGACGGCGCAAGCCCGGCGCCATGCGGGTACGGATATGGCGCAGGCGGCGCGTGCTTCGTTAACGCGCACGGCGCGGGGCTAGAGAATCTCGTGCACCGTTTCCTGCGGACGGCAGAAGCGCACGCCCTTGTCGGTCTCGACGAACGGGCGGTTCACATAGGTCGGGTTGGCGACCATCGCATCGAGGATCGCATGGTCGTCCGCATCGGCAAGGCCGCGCTCGTCGGCGTCGGTGCCACGCGTGCGCAGCGCCTCTTTGGGAGTCATCCCGGCGTCGGCGAACAGCTGCTCGAGCTTGGCGCGGGTGAAGGGCGATTTGAGATATTCGACGACATTCGTCTCGACCCCGGGCGTCTCTTCAAGAATCGCCAGCGTCTTACGCGAGGTGCCGCAATTCGGGTTGTGCCAGATCGTTGCTTTCATGCGCACTGCGATAGCGCAGCAAAAAAAGCGACGCAATGTCGAGAGTGATCTTGCAATTGAGAACGACTCTCATTAGCGGATGTCTCCTACACACACACCAATCGAAAGCTTCTCATGACCTCCAGACTGCTACCCTTCGCCGTACGCCTCACTTCGACCGCTATTGCCGCCGCCGCGCTCGCCGCGCCGGCCTTTGCCAAAGCCGAAGACGGCGGATCCGCGCCGTTGGCGCCTCCTCGCGCCGATGGCGCAGGCGCTGACGCTGTCCAGGCCGCCGACGGCATTTTGGTGACCGCCAGGCGGCAAGGCTATGTCGTCCTCGAGACCAGCGCGGGCACCAAGACCGAGACTCCGGTTATTGACGTGCCCCAATCGATAACGATTATCGATAACAAGCAGATCGCCGACCAGGGCATCCGCTCGATCGCCGACCTCGTCCGATTCGTGCCCGGTGTGACCAGCGGCCAGGGCGAAGGGCATCGCGACCAGATCACGCTGCGCGGCAACAATTCGACCGCCGATTTCTATCTCGATGGCGTGCGCGACGACGTCCAGTATTTCCGCAGCCTCTACAATATCGACCGCGTCGAGATCCTCAAAGGTCCCAACGCGATGATCTTCGGCCGCGGTGGTGGTGGCGGAGTCGTCAACCGAGTCACCAAGAGCGCGCTGCCCGACCAGGCGATCACCGCCGCCACCGCGTCGCTCGATACCTTTGGCAGCTGGTATGTCAGCGGCGACGTCAATGTCCCGCTGTCGACCGGCACGCTCTCCAGCGCGGCGCGGATCAACGGTTATTACGAAGAGCTCGGCAACCACCGCGACGCCTATGACGGGCGCCGTTTCGGGATCAACCCAGTCGCCGGGTTCGAACTCGGCAATGCGACCAAGCTCGGTCTCAGCTACGAATATGTCGATGACGATCGCGTCGTCGATCGCGGCGTGCCCTCGCTCGGCGGGCGTCCACTGGCGGGGCATCGCGACACATTTTTCGGCGACCCCGACACCAACCGGACGACGCTCGACGCACATGTCGCCAGCGTGCGGCTCAACCACCGTTTCTCCGACGCGCTCGAACTCAACGTGCGCGGCATCTATGGCGATTACGACAAGATGTATCGCAACATCTATGCCGGTGGCCCCGTCGATCCGGCGACCGGCGCATTCAAGGCTGGCGGCTATTGGGACGTGACGGCGCGCGAAAACGTCGTCGGGCAGGCCGATCTCGTCTGGCAGACCGCGACCGGCGGCATCGCCCACACGCTCCTGATCGGGGTCGAAGCCTCGCGCCAGGACACGCGCAACAATCGCCGCAACGCGATTTTTGCTACGTCCAATGGCCAGCTTGGCGATTCGGTGACGTTCCCCTCATTTGGCTTCAGCCCGGTCATCCGCGACCGCACGAGCCAGGCCGATGTGTTTGCGGTCTATGCGCAGGACCAGGTCGAAATCGGCCAGGCGATCGAGCTTGTTATCGGCCTGCGCCATGATCGCTTTGCGCTCGACACCGTCGACCTCGTCTCGGGCGCGGCACTGTCGCGGACCGACTCTCTGTGGTCGCCGCGCGTCGGCCTGATCTACAAGCCGGCGGCGAACGCATCGGTCTATGCGAGCTATTCGGTCAGCTACCTGCCGCAATCGGGCGACCAGTTCCTCTCGCTCAGCCCGACGACCGCCAATCTCGACCCCGAGACGTTCCGCAATTACGAGATCGGGGCAAAATGGGAAGCGCGGCCGGGCCTGATCGCCACTGCTGCCGTCTATCAGCTCGACAGCGCCAACGGCACCGCCGCGGGGCCCGTTCCGGGGACCGTCGTGCTCACCGGCAAGCAGCGCACCCGCGGGTTCGAAGCGGGCCTGACCGGTCGATTGACTGACGCGCTGCAGCTCGCCGCGGGCTACAGCTATACCGATGCCAAGGTCATTGGCGGCGACGATGCGGGCAAACGCACCGCGCAGGTGCCCAAGCACAATGCCAGCCTGTGGGCGCGCTACCAGGCGACCGATCGTCTCGGCCTCGGCGTCGGCGCGTCGTACCAATCGAAGAGTTTCGCCAACCTGTCGAACGCAGTGGTGCTGCCCGGTTACGGCCGGCTCGACCTTGCCGCCTTCTACAGGCTGACCGACGGCATCGAGGCACAGGTCAATATCGAGAACGTCACCGACGCGACCTATTTCCCCGTCGCGCACAACGACAACAACATCTCGACCGGCGCGCCGATCGGTGCACGCTTCACGCTGAAGGCGCGCTTCTAGGCGGGATCGGCGAGGTCGGTCTTGATCACCGGCGTGTTTTCGAGCGTGCGGTGGACCGGGCACAGATTGGCGACGCGCAGCAGCCTGGCACGCTGCGCGTCGTCGAGCTCGCCGGTCAGGACGATATGGCGTTCGATAACGTCGAGGCGCCCCTTCTTGTCACCTTTCGCGCCCTCGATACCGGTGAAGCAATCGTCGCAGTGACGCCGGTCGTGCGACAGCGTGACCGACACGTTTTCGAGCGGGATATTCTCGCGCGTCGCAACCATCCGGATCGTCATCGAGGTGCAACTGCCGAGTCCCGCGAGCAGCAGGTCATACGGCGTCGGGCCGGCATTGCCGCCGCCGACCGATTTGGGCTCATCGCTGACGAACAAATGACCCGATGCCTCGATATGCTGGAGGAATGTCTCGTCGGTGCCGGTGACGCGGACATGGCCTTCGGCAAGATCGCCGGGCAAGGGCGCGACCGCCGGAAGATAGGGTTCGGCCCAGGCGGCGATGACAGCGGCGGCATAGTGTGCGTCGGATTTGCGCGTGAGCAGATGGTTTGCATCATTCAGGCTGACAAAGCTCTTGGGGTGCTTGGCGGCAGCGAAAATCTGCGAAGCGTTATCGATACCGACGATTTGGTCGCGCGGAGCGTGGAGGACGAGCAGCGCGCGGTTCAGGTCGGCAAGCCGATCGGCCTGGTCGTGGCCCTGCATCTGCGCGACGAAATCGGCGTCGATGACGAGCGTGCGCCCGCCGATCTCGATTTCGGCAGCCTCGCCCCGGCGTGCCTTCGCCGTGCCGTCGGGAAAATGCGACAGGACATGATCGACCGCGAACGGCGCGCCGATCGTCGCAACGGCGGTCACGCTGGGAAGGTTCTTCGCCACCGCTATCACCGCCGCACCGCCGAGACTGTGCCCCACGAGCAGTGACGGCGGCGCAAGCCGTTCGGACAGGGCGTCGCAGGCGGCCTTGAGGTCGGCGATATTGCCCGCGAAATGGCTATCGGCGAATGCGCCTTCGCTGCTGCCGAGCCCGGTAAAGTCGAAGCGCAGCGTCGCCAGGCCTGCCTCGGCGAGGGCACGCGAGACGTAGCGCGCGGCAAGGCTGTCCTTCGAACAGGTGAAGCAATGCGCGAACAGCGCGGTTGCCCGGATGCGGCCCGCCGGCCGTTCGAGCGACGCCGACAGCATCTGGCCGTCGCGCGCCGGGAAGGTGAAATTCTCGGTCATGCGCGATCCTCGTTCGGGGCCCTAGTGATCGGCGCGGTTATTTCCCCGCCGCTTCCGCCGCTTCGTCTGCGATGCTCTTGGCGAGCCATTCCTCGAGCCACTTGATCGTATAGGCACCGTTCTGGAATTCGGGATCGTCGAGCAACGCCTGGTGGAGCGGGATCGTCGTCTTCATGCCGAGAATAACGTACTCTTCGAGCGCGCGGCGCAGGCGCATCAGGCAGCCCTCGCGGTTGCGGCCATAGACGATCAGCTTGGCGATCATGCTGTCGTAATAGGGCGGTACGCGATAGCCCTGGTAGAGGCCGCTATCGACGCGCACGTGCATGCCGCCGGGGACGTGGTAATCGGTGACGGTGCCGGGCGAGGGGGCGAAGGTGCGCGGATCCTCTGCATTGATGCGGCATTCGATCGCGTGGCCCTTGAACTCGATATCGGCCTGCGCGACCGACAGCGGCTTGCCTTCGGCGATGCGGATCTGTTCGCGGACGAGGTCGACGCCGGTGATCATCTCGGTCACCGGATGCTCGACCTGCAGGCGGGTGTTCATCTCGATGAAGAAGAATTCGCCGTTCTCGTAGAGAAACTCGATCGTGCCAGCGCCGCGATAGCCCATGTCGGCCATCGCCTTGGCGCAGGTTTCGCCCATGCGCGTGCGCTCTTCGGACGAGATGACGGGCGAGGGGGCTTCCTCGAGGACCTTCTGATGACGCCGCTGGAGCGAACAGTCGCGCTCGCCGAGATGGATCGCATTGCCCTTGCCGTCGCCGAACACCTGGAATTCGATATGGCGCGGATCGCCGAGATATTTTTCCATGTAGACGGTGGCGTCGCCGAATGCCGCCTTGGCCTCCGAACGCGCCTGGCTCATCAGGCTTTCGAGTTCGTCTTCGGATGCAACGACCTTCATCCCGCGCCCACCGCCGCCCGAGGCGGCCTTGACGATCACCGGATAGCCGATCTTGGCAGCGATCTTGCGCGCCTCGGCGATATCCTCGATCGCGCCATCGGAGCCGGGGACGAGCGGCAGGCCGAGCTTGCCCGCAGTGCGCTTGGCCTCGACCTTGTCGCCCATGATGCGGATATGTTCGGGCTTGGGACCGACGAACGCGATGCCGTGTGCCTCGACGATCTCGGCGAACTGCGCGTTCTCGCTCAAGAAACCATAGCCGGGATGGATCGCGTCGGCGTGGCTGATCTCGGCCGCTGCGATGATCGCCGGGATGTTGAGATAGCTATCGGTCGCCGAGGGCGGGCCGATGCAGATCGCCTCGTCGGCGAGGCGGACGTGCATCGCGTCGCTGTCGGCGGTCGAGTGGACCGCGACGGTCTTGATGCCCATTTCGTGGCAGGCGCGGTGAATGCGCAGGGCGATCTCGCCGCGATTGGCGATGAGGAGTTTTTCGAAGTTCATGTGCGCGCGCCGATCAAGCGACGACGAACAGCGGCTGGTCGAACTCGATCGGCGTGCCGTCTTCGACGAACATCGCCTTGAGCGTGCCGCCCTTGGGCGCGACGATCGGGTTCATGACCTTCATCGCCTCGACGATGATGATCGTGTCGCCGGCGGCAACCTTGTCGCCGATCGCCTTGAACGCGGGCGCGCCGGGTTCGGGCGAGAGATAGGCGGTGCCGACCATCGGTGATTTTACTGCATCGGCTTGGGCATCGGCAGCGGGTTCGACCGGCGCGGCTGCGGCGGCGGGTGCCGCTGCAGCCGCTGCCGCGACAGGTGCGGGTTGGTACTGGGCGGGGGCGACGCCGCCACCGCGCGAGACGCGGATCTTGCGCGTGCCGTCTTCGACCTCGATCTCGGTGAGACCGGTTTCGCCGAGCAGCTCGGCAAGTTCGCGAACAAGCTTGGTATCGACCTGCATCTGTCGGTCCTTTGGTGTTACGGCCATGATGCTTCCTGTTATTTCTGCGCGTCGGACCCCGTTTCAACGTCCGGGGGACGGCATCGTTTCCTGATCGCAATGGCGGCTATCAGGCGGCGGCGATTGCGTCCAGAGCCATCAGATAGCCTGTGCCGCCGTGACCCGCGATCCGCCCCGCCGCGACATCGGCGATAAGGCTGTGATGACGAAAGGCCTCGCGCGTCTCGGGATCGCTGAGGTGGACCTCCCAGACGGGCAGGGCGATGGCGGCGACCGCATCGCGCAGCGCGACCGAGGTGTGGGTATAGCCGCCGGGATTGAGAATCACCGCGCGTGCACCCGTCGCCTGTGCCTCGTGCAGCCAGTCGATCAGGTCGCCCTCGTGGTTCGATTGGCGATGATCGAGCGTCAGCCCGTGATCGGACGCGCGCGCATCGAGCATCGCGGCGATGTCGGCGAGCGTGTCGGCACCATAGATTTCGGGCTCTCGCGTGCCCAAAAGGTTGAGGTTGGGCCCGTTGAGGACAAAGACGGTGCCGGCATCGGTTGCGGGGTCGGGCATTGCCTACCTATATGCAGGCGGCACCGCATGACGCAAAGGAAAGCAGCATTGGCAGACGACACCATCTCGGTCCGCGTGAACGGCGAACATCGCCGCGTCTATGAAGGACTCAGCATTGCCGACCTGGCGCGCGACCTCGGCCTGTCGCCCGACAAGGTCGCGGTCGAGCGCAATCTCGAGGTCGTCCCGCGCGCCAGGCTCGCCGAGGTCATCGTCGAGGACGGCGACGATTTCGAAATCGTGACCTTCGTGGGAGGTGGATGATGACAGGAATCGATATCGATAGCTGGACCGTCGCGGGACATAGCTTCACCTCGCGGCTGATCGTCGGCACGGGCAAGTACAAGGATTTTGCGCAGAACGCCGCCGCGCTCGAGGCGTCGGGCGCGGAAATCGTCACCGTCGCGGTGCGCAGGGTCAACGTCAGCGATCCCAATGCGCCGATGCTGACCGACTTCATCGACCCGAAGAAGGTCACCTACCTGCCCAACACCGCGGGCTGTTTCACCGCCGACGAAGCGGTCCGCACGCTAAGGCTGGCGCGCGAGGCGGGCGGCTGGGACCTCGTCAAACTGGAAGTGCTCGGCGAAGCGCGCACGCTCTATCCCGACATGCGCGAGACGTTGAAGGCGACCGAGACGCTCGTCGCCGAGGGTTTCAAGCCGATGGTCTATTGCGTCGACGATCCGATCGCGGCGAAACAGCTCGAAGAGGCGGGCGCGGTGGCGATCATGCCGCTCGGCGCGCCGATCGGATCGGGGCTCGGCATCCAGAACCGCGTGACGATCCGCCTGATCGTCGAAGGCGCGGGCGTGCCGGTCCTCGTCGATGCCGGGGTCGGCACCGCGAGCGATGCGGCGGTCGCGATGGAGCTCGGCTGCGACGGTGTGCTGATGAACACCGCGATTGCCGAGGCGAAGGACCCCGTTCGCATGGCCCGCGCGATGAAGCAGGCGGTCGAGGCCGGGCGCAACGCCTATCTCGCCGGTCGCATGGGCCGCCGAATGTACGCCGACCCGTCGAGTCCGCTCGCCGGACTGATTTGATCGTTACGCCTGTGAAACCGTTTTGCGACAAACGGTTAGTCGCAAATCGTCGGAACCAAACATGCCCTTGATCGGTTTCCTTTTCGACAGCGCATGACGCGCTGCCTGACAAGACAGGAGACGAAAAATGGGTGAATTCACCGAAAAGGTCAAAGGCAACACCAACGAAGCCATTGGCAATGTGAAGCAGCAGAGCGGCAACCCCGAGACGCGCGCCGAAGGCAAGAAGCAGGAAGCCAAGGGCGAAGCGCAGCAGCTCAAGGGCGAAGTCGAAGGTGCTCTCGGCAACGACATCTGATCGTCGCCAAGCATTCGAAAGAAAAGGCCGCTCCTCACGGGGCGGCCTTTTTCTTGTGCGTTGCCGACCGTTGCGGAGGCGTCGAATCTACCGACCGTTGCTGGCGACGATGTCGACGTCGCGCAGGCCGCCGGTATGGTTGACGATCACGACATAGGCGGCGCCGTCGCTGGCACGGGTGCCGCCGAGATAATGTTCCTGGCCCTTGACGGTGTGCTCGCCGTCATAGCCTGCTCGCTTGGCGCGGGTGTAATAATAATCGAGCACCGACTTGAGCGATGCGCCGGTGCGGAAGTTGATCACCCGCACGTTGCACTCGCCGCTCGTTACGCCAGCCGCCTCGCGCAGCGTGGCGCGGGGATAAACGGGAAAGGCGGCGGGCATGCGATCGGCCCATTCGGCGCCATAGCTCAGCTTTGCGTCGCATTTTCCGTTCTGCTGTGCCGCGCGCGCGCCGAGCGTGACGGGTTCGTTGACGTCGCAACTGTCGCATTCCATCGTTTTGGCAGCGGGCGCGCTCATCAGTTTTCCGCCGACGGCCTTGACCGCGTCGGCCTGCGCCGCATCGGCGACCGCCGCCTGACGCGACAACGGCACGCCGCCGGTCGCGGGCTTGCTGCCGGTCGTGACGGCGTTGCGGTTCGACTGTTCGGTGAGGTCGGGATCGACCATGATCGGGTCTTCGAGCGCCGCGCGCGCGGCGGGATCCGACTGGTTGTCGGTCGCGTCGCTGTCGCTGGCGGTGCGACCGCAGCTCGCTAAAGCAAGCGGAAGCGCGAGCATGGCGGATATCGCAAGAGCGGACGAAACGGATCGATCGGAACGGCGCATCGGCTGAAAACTCCCTTAACTTTGCGTTAGTCTTGACCGCCAAACGCTAAAAAGTCGTTAGGAATCTGCCACCGCAGCGCGCCCCTTCCCAGTTTGGCACGCTGCGTGCGCCGTGTGCAGATGCGAAAAGGCGCCTGGCCGGACATGCGTAACCCGGACAGGCGCCTTCTGAACCGTCGGGCGCGCGAATGCCTGCCCAACGGGATATTGGAGCTGCGCGTTAGCGGCAGCTGTAGCGGTTGCGGCCGCTGCGGCGGTCGATTTCGCGACCCAGCAGCGCGCCACCGGCGGCGCCGAGGATCGTGCCGAGCGTGCGGTCGCCGCGGCCCGCGACCTCGTTGCCGATCAGGCCGCCGACGACGCCGCCGACGATCAGGCCGGTCGTGCCGTTATCGCGCTTGCAATAATAGCGTCCGTCATCGCCCTGCCAGACGCGCGTGTTGGCGCGCAGTGGCTGGGCCTGACCCTGGGTGTAATAGCCGCGCTGGTTGGCCGAGCTGCGATAGCGATGCTTGTGCTTCTTGCCTTTGTGATAGCTGTTGGATTGCGACCAGCTGGGCGGGTCGGCCAAAGCGGCGGTCGGCGCGACGAGGCCGAAGGCTGCGAGCGATAGGATGAGCGTTTTCATAAGTATCTCCTGCTGGCTCGCCTTGGTCCCGGCGAGCGCTGTCCCCGCCAGACAACACCCTTTCGATGAACCGCAGCTAGACAGCCCGTTCAGCGACGACGAGCCGTGGCGCGGCAGCGACGAATTGCCGCATTCGCTTTCGCTTGCCAGTCGCCTGCACACGGCGCTAGGCGCAGCGTCATGCTCAACATTCTCTCGATCCTCATCGGTCTCGTCGCGCTGCTGCTCGCGATCCCGTCGTTCCTTCCTTTGCTCGGCATGGGCAACTGGCTGGTCGGCGTGATCGCGCTTATCGGCATAGCGGTCGGCGCGCTGTCGTCGAAAAAGGGCGGGCGCAATTTCTGCCTGATCGTGCTCGTCATCGCGATCCTGCGGCTGATGCTCGGCGGCGGTCTTGTCTGACGAGACGCCTGCGCGCGCTGCGCAGACGCACGGCGCTTCCCCGCCGACCAAGGGCATAGCGGGCCTGCCGCAGGCGCTTGGCGCCTATGTTTCCTGGGGTCTGATGCCGCTCTTCTTCAAGGCGCTGACCTCGGTCGCGCCGCTCGAGGTCGTCGCGCATCGCATCGTCTGGGGCGCATTGTTGCTGATCGCGGTACTGGCGATCCTTGGCAGGCTCGGCGAGCTTGGCACCGTCCTTCGCACACGCAAGTCGATGGCGACGCTGTGTGCGACGGCCATACTGATCGCGATCAACTGGCTGATCTATATCTGGGCGGTGTTCAACGACCATGTCGTCGCCGCTGCCCTCGGCTATTATCTCAATCCGCTGCTCAATGTCGTGCTCGGCTATGTCGTGCTCAAGGAACGGCTGAGCCGGGCGCAGGTCTTTGCCGTCGCGCTGGCGGCGGTCGGTGTCGCGGTGCTGGCGGCGGGCGCGCTGAGCACCTTGTGGGTCAGCCTGGCGCTCGCCGGATCGTTCGGCACTTATGGCCTGATCAAGAAAATGACGCCGGTCGGGCCGATGGTCGGCATGGCGACCGAGACGCTGATCCTGTCGCCGGTCGCGCTCGGCTTTCTCGTCTGGCTCGCCTTTGTCGGCGGCGGCGCGTTTGGCGTGCAATCGCGCGATATCGACCTGTTGCTGATCGCCGGCGGCGCGGTGACCGCGATCCCGCTGGTGCTGTTCGCCAGCGCGGCCAAGAAGATGAAGTTCGCGACGCTCGGCGTGATCCAGTATCTCGCCCCGACGATCCAGTTCCTGCTCGGCGTCTTACTCTACCACGAAGCGCTGACCACCGCGCACCTCATCGCATTCCCGCTGATCTGGACGGGGCTGATCCTCTATAGCTGGGATGCGTGGAAAGCGTCGCGCCGCGATGCGATTGCGAGCGTTACGCCCGCTTAGGCGAGCGACCAGCCGAGCGTTTCGCCGGCGTGGAACGGGACGATACCGTCGACCAGATCGGGCACGATGGTCTCGCCGCGTTTCAGCGTGATCCGCTCTTCGTTGGGCGGCAGGCGATAAAAGGCCGGGCCGTTGAGCGAAGCAAAGGCTTCGAGCCGGTCGAGCGCGCCCTCGTCGTCGAACACCTGGGCATAGCTTTCGATCGCAAAAGGCGCGTTGAAAATCCCCGCGCAGCCGCACGCGCTTTCCTTCGCCGCGCGTTCATGCGGGGCGCTGTCGGTGCCGAGGAAAAAGCGATCGCTCGTCCCCGTTGCCGCCTTGCGCAGCGCTTGCCGGTGGGCTTCGCGCTTGGCCACGGGCAGGCAATAGGCGTGCGGCCTGATCCCGCCGACGAGCATCGCGTTGCGGTTGATGTGGAGGTGGTGCGGGGTGATCGTGGCGGCGACATCGGCATCGGCGCTTTCGACGAAGGCGACCGCATCGGCGGTGGTGACGTGTTCGAAGACGATGCGCAGGCCGGGCATGTCGCGCAGCAGCGGCGCCAGGACGCGGTCGATGAACACCGCCTCGCGATCGAAAATGTCGATATCGGCATCGGTCACTTCGCCATGGACGAGCAGCGGCAGGCCGATCGCCTCCATCGCCTCAAGCACATTGCGAATCGCGGCGATCGAGGTGACGCCGTGCGCGCTGTTGGTCGTGGCATTGGCGGGATAGAGCTTGGCCGCGGTGAATACGCCCTCGGCGGCGCCGCGCGCGATCTCCTGCGGGTCGCTGTCATCGGTCAGGTACGCGGTCATCAGCGGGGTGAAGCGTGTGTCGCGGGGCAATGCGGCCATGATCCGGTCGCGATAGGCACGCGCGGCGGAAACGCTCGTCACCGGCGGGGCGAGATTGGGCATGACGATCGTGCGGGCGAACTGGAGCGCGGTGGCACCGGCGACGCGGCCGAGCATGTCGCCGTCGCGCAGGTGGACGTGCCAGTCATCGGGACGGCGCAAGGTGATCGTGTCGGTCATGCGGTCAATTCTCTCGCTGCGTCTTTCGCCCCTACGTCCCAGTCCCTACCTAAGGACCATGACCGAAACCAGCCCCCAGACCGCCACCACGCCTTGCACCGCGACCCGCCTTGCCGACCGCTCGCTGCTGCGCCTGTCGGGCGAGGATGTGCGCGGTTTCCTCCAGGGCCTCGTCACCAACGACGTCGACGGGCCGCTGCCGTGCTGGGCCGCACTGCTTAGCCCGCAAGGCAAGGCGCTGTTCGATTTCCTCATCTGGCCCGATCCCGCGGACGATTCGGCGCTGCTGATCGATTGCGAGGCGGCGCATCGCGACGAGCTGGCGAAACGACTGGGTCTCTATCGCCTGCGCCGCAAGATCGCGATCGCGCCGGTCGATGACCTGGCGGTGCACTGGTCGCCCGATGCGCGCGGGCATACGCCCGATCCGCGGCTGGCCGCGCTCGGCCAGCGCTGGTTGGCGCCGGCGGGCGAGGGGGCAGGCGAGGGCGCTGCCGACGACGCGTGGCGCGCGCACCGACTCGCGCTCGGCGTGACCGAGGGCCGCGACGAGTTGGGCCATGACAAGACGCTGTGGCTCGAGGCCAATTCCGGCGAGCTCAACGGCGTGAGCTTTTCGAAGGGCTGCTATGTCGGCCAGGAAAACACCGCACGGATGAACTGGCGCAACAAGGTTAGCCGACGCCTCGTCGTCGTGCCGATCGCCGCGGCCGAGGAAAAGCGCCAGATGGTCGCCTATCAGGATATTGGCGTGTCGGTCGAGCGGCGGCGCGTCGAGGATATCCCCGATGTCGCACGGCCCGGCTGGATGGCCTGACGCGCGGGCACGCGTTTACCCAATATCCACCGATTCGCGCGTAAGATTGCGGCCATGTTACGGTCGGTCATCCTGATGGCGGGATTCATCCTTGTCGCGGTCCTCGTGATCGCGCCGTCGCTGCCGACTAACGACAAGCTCGCGAACAGCATCGAAGGCAGCGACGAGGGCGCGTTGACGGGCGATTCGGCCGCTCCGTCGGCACCTGAGCCGGTCGAGCGCGTGTTCGCCACCGACGACAGCAGCGTCGTTGCCCAGCCCCATCGTTCGACCGTGCGCGCGCCACGCGACAGCAGCCTGGTCGATCTGCCCGCCTATGATTCGCCCGAAGCGCGCGCCTCTCGCGCGCCCGAATATTGATCTCGACCCGAACTCATAAGGACCGGCGGTGAAAGGATTTCTGTTCCTCGCCGGATCGGTGCTCGCGCTCGCATTCTTCGTCGGGCCGGGGCTGCGCACCTCGTCTGACAGTGAAGCAGGCGATGCCGCGATCAATGAGGTAACGCCCACTGGTCAGTCACGATCGCAAGCGCCTGCCGCTCCGCGTGCCGTATCGGGCGACGGTGTCGTCGTTGCGCGCGGCCCCGAAGGCCATTTCACGACGCAGGCGGTGGTCAACGGAGCGGCTTTTCCGATGGTCATCGACAGCGGCGCGAGCCTCGTCGTGCTGCGCCGCGAGGATGCGCTGGCGGCGGGCATATCGGTGTTTCCGTCGGAGTTCACAGGGACCGCGCAGACAGCGGGCGGGCCGGTCAGGACCAAGCGCGTGACGATCGACCGGCTGCGGATCGGCGGGATCGAACGGCGCAACGTCGCCGCAGCGGTGGTCGATGCCGATCTGCCGATGTCGTTGCTCGGCCAGTCGTTCCTCGCCCAGCTCGCCGAGATGCGCATCGCCGACGACGCGATGATCCTGCGCTGACCGCCGCCTTGCAACTCGCGGTTGCCGCCGCCATGTCTGCGCGATGACCGAAGCCAACCTGCCGCCGCTGCGCGCCGCCATCATTCCCGTCACGCCGTTGCAGCAGAATTGCACGCTGCTGTGGTGCACCAGGACCAACAAGGCGGCGTTCGTCGATCCCGGCGGCGATCTCGACCGGCTCAAGGCAGCGGCCGAGCAACACGGTGTCGAGCTCGAAAAGATCCTGCTGACGCACGGTCATATTGATCATTGCGGCGAGGCGGGCACGCTTGCCAAAGAGCTTGGCCTGCCGATCGAGGGGCCGCACGAGGCCGATCGCTTCTGGATCAGCCGGCTCGAGGACGACGGGCGCAATTACGGCGTTGCAGGCAAGGTGTTCGAACCCGATCGCTGGCTTGGCGACGGCGAAACCGTGACCGTCGGCGATCTCGTGCTCGACGTCATTCACTGCCCCGGCCACACGCCGGGCCATGTCGTCTTCTATCACGCGCCGTCGAAGCTCGCGATCGTCGGCGACGTCCTGTTCCAGGGCTCGATCGGCCGGACCGACTTCCCGATGGGCAACCACCAGGACCTGCTCGACGCGATCACGCACAAGCTATGGCCGCTCGGCGGCGATACGACCTTCCTCCCCGGCCACGGCCCGCCGAGCACCTTTGCCCATGAGCGCGCCAACAACCCGTTCGTCGGTGACCGGGCGATGGCGGGCTAGATCAGGGCAGGATCAGGCGACGTGGCCCGCGCTCGCCGGCGCGATCATCGCGCTCGGGCCGGTATAGACGAGGAACAGCGCATAGGCGGCAAGGCCGAGCAGGATGATCATCGTCGTGAGCGTCCCGATCGATCGGCCCGTCGCCCATTTGCCGCCGTCCATGCCAAAGGCATGCGCGATCCGCCCGAGGATATAGATCAGACCGGTCAGCCAGAGAATGGTCGAGCTGCCGACGGCGAGTTCGATGGCCGCGATCAGGACGAGCGCGAAGCCCGTATTTTCGAGGAAATTGGCCTGCGCGCGCATCCGTCGGATGAGATTTTCGTTACCGCCGTCGCCGACCGAGATTTTTTCACTCATCCGCACGCGCCCGACGCGGATCGACAACCACAGGTTGAGCAAGGCGGCAGCAGCGGCGATCGTCAGCGTAATCGGCAAAAACATCATGATGGACTCCCCCAGATTTATACAGGCATGAACGTGGCCGAGTATGGGCGATCATGCAACCGGGGCTTGCACTAATGGAGCCTCGCGTTATAGGCGGCGCCTCGCGCTGGTACGGCAAGCGAATCTTCTGATTCACGCGAAGAGGCTATGACGCCGCCTGATGGGGGTGACCGTTGCCATTTCGTGTCGAGAGGCTTACGTGCGCACGCACACGGATCCACATAACGATTATTGAGCAGGTGCCGAAATGGCTGTCCCCAAAAGAAAAACTTCCCCGTCGAAGCGCGGCATGCGTCGTAGCCACGACTCGCTGAAACCCCAGGCGTATCAGGAATGCCCCAATTGCGGCGAACTGAAGCGTCCGCACATTTTGTGCGATGCCTGCGGTCATTATAACGGGCGCGAAGTCATCTCGCCCGAATAACCGGGCTTTTGCCCGCCAGACAGCTGACCCAGAATAAGGAGATATGCCGGTGGGCATGACGCCGCGGATCGCAATCGACGCGATGGGCGGCGATGTTGGCGTGCGCGTCATGATGGCGGGCGCCGCGCTGGCACGCCATCGCCACGACCGGCTGAAATTCCTGCTCGTCGGCGACGAGGTGCGGATCAAGGCGGCGCTCGACAGCCATCCCAATTTGCGCGCGGCCTCCGACATCCTCCACACCGACGAAGTCGTGACCGGCGACGACAAGCCCAGCCAGGCGCTGCGCAAGTCGAAGAACAGCTCGATGGGTCTCGCCATCCAGGCGGTCAAATCGGGCGATTGCGGTGCGGCTTTGTCGTCGGGCAATACCGGCGCGCTGATGGCGATGTCGAAACTCGCGCTTCGCACCATGCCGGGGATCGACCGGCCGGCGCTGGCGGCACTGTTGCCGACGCTTGGCAGCAACGACCTCGTCATGCTCGACCTCGGCGCCAACACCGAGTGCGACGCCAACAACCTGATCCAGTTCGCGATCATGGGCGCGGCCTATGCGCGCACCGCTCTGGGCCTCGAACGCCCGCGCGTCGCGCTGCTCAACATCGGCACCGAGGACATGAAGGGCACCGACGAGATTCGCGATGCCGCCGCAGCATTGCGCGACGCGACCGAGCTGCCGATGGATTTCACCGGCTTTATCGAGGGCGACAAGATGTCGCGCGGCGATATCGACGTGCTCGTCTGCGACGGCTTTTCGGGCAACATCGCCTTGAAGACGATCGAGGGCACCGCGCGCTTCGTGACCGACCTGCTGCGCAACGCGTTTGCCAGCTCGGTCCGGTCGAAGATCGGCTTCCTCATCTCGCGCCCGGCGACCGAGCTGCTCAAGCACCATCTCGACCCCAACAACCATAACGGCGCGGTCTTCCTCGGCCTCAACGGCGTCGTCCTCAAAAGCCATGGCGGCGCGAACGAAAAGGGTGTCGCCAACGCGGTCCATGTCGCCGCCGAGCTCGTCGAAAAGGATATTACGCGGCAGGTCAGCGAGGATCTGGCGCGGTTCGGCGGCAGCCGCGCCGGCGAGACGCGCGCATGACCGTTCGCTCAGTGATTGCCGGGACCGGATCGGCGCTGCCCGCACGGCGCGTGTCGAATGCCGAGCTGACCGAGACCGTCGATACGACCGACGAATGGATCGTCGAGCGGACCGGGATCCGCTTTCGCCACATCGCCGCTCCTGAGGAAACGACCGCGACACTGGGCGCCGATGCCGCGCGCAAGGCCATCGCGGCAGCGGGGCTCGAACCCTCCGACATCGGCCTGATCGTGCTTGCCACCGCGACGCCCGACCAGACCTTTCCGTCGAGCGCGACGAAGGTCCAGGCGCTGCTCGGGATCCAGGACGCGGTTGCGTTCGACATCGGTGCGGTTTGTTCTGGCTTCCTTTACGCGATGGGCGTCGCCGACAGCATGATCCGCACCGGCACCGCGAAACACGCGCTGGTGATCGGATCGGAAACCTTCAGCCGCATCCTCGACTGGGAGGACCGCACGACCTGCGTCCTGTTCGGCGATGGCGCAGGCGCGGTCGTCCTGTCGGCCGAAAAGGACAGCGAACGCGGCATATTGTCGTCGAGCCTCCATGCCGACGGCGGCCATGGCGAGCTGCTCTATGTCGATGGCGGACCGTCGACCACCGGCACCGTCGGCAAGCTTCGCATGAAGGGCCGCGAAGTGTTCCGCCATGCGGTGACCAACCTCGCCTCGGTCATGGGAATCGCGCTCGAACAGGCGGAAGTCGATGCGTCCGAGGTCGACTGGGTCGTGCCGCACCAGGCCAATATCCGCATTCTCGAGGCGACCGCCAAGAAACTCGGCCTGCCGATCGAGCGCGTTGTCGTGACGGTTGCCGAACATGCCAACACGTCGGCGGCGTCGGTGCCGCTGGCGCTCGACACGGCAATCCGCGACGGCCGGATCAAGCGCGGCCAGTTGCTGGTGCTCGAAGCGATGGGCGGCGGCTTCACCTGGGGGGCAACAGTCGTCCGTTACTGATTGGACTGGCTCGATTTACAGATGGTTCTTGGTGCGCTAACACATGGCGGATCAGGTGAATTTGATGAGGGAGGGTTGATTTGAGCACCGGGACATTGACGCGCGCCGATCTGAGCGACTCGATCCATCGCAAGGTCGGGCTTTCCAAAGCCGAAGCGTCCGACATGGTCGAGCATATCCTCGCCTGCATGTGCGGCGCACTGAGCGACGGTGAACAGGTCAAGCTCTCGGGTTTCGGCACCTTCCTGTTGCGCGACAAGGGCGAACGCATCGGCCGCAACCCGAAAACCGGCGTCGAAGTGCCGATCACGCCGCGCCGGGTCATGACGTTCCGCGCCAGCCAGGCGATGCGCGAACGGATCGCACAGGGCAACTAGCAGCATGTCCGCCGCCATCGACAAGGATGATGGCGCGATGCTGACGATCGGCGAACTGAGCGCCGAGCTGGGCCTGCCGACGCATATCCTGCGCTATTGGGAAACCAAGTTCACCGAGCTTCGTCCGCTCCAGAGGTCGGGCAATCGCCGCTATTACCGGCCCGCCGACGTCGCGCTGGCCAAGCGGATCAACGAGCTGCTCAACACGCGCGGCTTCACGATCAAGGGCGCGCAGAAAGAACTGCGCAGCGGCGCGGGGCAAAAGGCGCCGGTAGCAGAGGCGAAAGCTGCGCCACAGGCGCCGCCGCCGACAGCGTCGGCACCTGGCAACATGGCCCCGCTGCGTGCGATACGACGGCGTCTGGCTGAGGCTCTCGCCGCCGCCTGATTTCCGGGCCCCGGCCTAGTATTCGGGGCCGAGCGTCGGGTCGATATCGCGCGGTCGGACGAAGCGTTCGAGCGTGCCGGTGCCGAACCCGGCATCGCTCCAGCTTATGCAGTCGAGCCGCAGGCAGGCAAGCGCACCGGTCGGATATTTTTCCTCGAGGCTGGCATAGACGGTATCGCGCTGGCCTTCGGCCAGCCGCAGCGCCAGTTCCTCGATCCCGGGATTGTGTCCGGCGAGCAGCAGGTGCTTAGCGTCATCGGGGGTTTCGCGGATGATGTCGAGCAACGTCGCGGCGGACGCCAGATAGGCGCGGCGATCCCAGACCGGGTCGGGCCGCGGCGGTTCGAGTTCGGCAAGGAAAATGCCCAGCGTCTCTTCAACGCGCAGCGCGGGCGAGGCGACGACCCAGTCGAAAATCATCAGCCGGTCATGGGCATGCGCGCCCATCTTGCGCGCGGCTTTCTGCCCGCGCGCGTTGAGCGGGCGATCGAAATCGCGCAGCGCGGGATTATCGAGTCCCGATTTGGCATGCCTCAACAGCGTCAAGGATTTCATTGTCCGCTCCCGCCGACATTTTGTCCGCACGCGCGCGCCCTTGCAACAAATCGCACGCAGCGAAAACCCCCTTTAGCCCGATTCGACGCGAGTCTCCACCGGGCTTGGCGCGAAGGTGCGGACCGCCTCGGCGGCTTCGTCGAGCGTCACGCGGCGGATCGGCGTGCCTTCGGGAAAGGCATTGAGCAATCGCGACGGCACGGCCGACGACAGCAGGACGAACTGGCCGAAATCGTCGCGGCGACGGATCAGCCGCCCGAACGCCTGCGCCAGGCGCGCGCGGATCTGGCGATCGTCATAGTCGCTGCCGTCGGCGGCCAGCTTGCGCGCGGCGTGGAGAACGGTGGGTTTCGACCAGGGGACGCCCTCCATGACGACGAGGCGCAGCGAATGACCGGGAACGTCGACGCCGTCGCGCAAGGCGTCGGTGCCGAGCAAGGATGCGTGCGGATCGTCGCGAAAGATGTCGACCAACGTGCCGGTGTCGATCGCATCGACGTGCTGCGCATAGAGCGGCAGGCCTTCGCGCGCGAGCCGGTCGGCGATTCGCGCATGGACGCCGCGCAGGCGCCGGATTGCGGTGAACAGGCCGAGCGTGCCGCCGCCCGCGGCGAGGATCAGCCGGGCATAGCCGCCGGCCAGCGCGGGCAGGTCGCCGCGCTTGATGTCGGTGACGATCAGGACTTCGGAGCGGCGGGCGTAATCGAACGGGCTCGGCGCCTCGAAATGGATCGGCGGCTGGTCGAGATGGACCGCGCCGGTGCGCGCGTCGGCGCCGTCCCAGCCGCCGCCCGCGCGCAATGTCGCTGAAGTCATCAAGACGCCGTGCGCGGGTTTGAGGACGATTTCGGCAACGGGGCGCGTCGGATCGAGCCAGTGGCGGTGGATGCCGGCATCCCATTCGCGCCCATCGCTGCGATCGAGCGCGAACCAGTCGACGAAGTCGGGATCGGCAGGGCCGCCAATCCGCGCGACGAGCGCGATCCACGACGACAGCGTGTCGATCCGCCAGGCGAGGCTGGCAAGCGCGCCTTCGACGCGGGCGCGCGCCTGCGCATCGAGCCAGTCGGGCGCATCCTCGATCACCGCTTCGAGCCGCTTGCCGAGCTGGACCAAGGGACGGTGGATTGCCTCGAGCGCGTTGGCGGCGGTTGCGGCGGCGTCGATCAGGTTGCCGGGGACTTCGGCGATTTCGGTTTCGAGCCCGTAGCCGGCGTCGGCCTGGCTGCGACTGGCGCTCGCGTCGCGCGCGTAGACGAGGCTGCGAACCTGCGCGAGGAGCGCCTCGAGCGGGCCGAATGCGGCGTTTTCCTGGAGTCGCTGGAGCCAGCCGTCGCTCGGCAGCGCCTCGGCGGCGGTCACCGCGGCGGCGATCGCGCGCGCGCCCGCTTCGTCGTAGCTGGCAAGATCGCCGAGCCGCGCGGCGAGACCGCGCCGACGGCCGCGGCTGCGCCCCTCGGGACCGATGACCCAGCGGCGCAGCTCGATCGCTTCCTGTCCGGTCAATGCGGCGGCGAACATCGAATCGGCGGCGTCGAACAGGTGATGGCCTTCGTCGAAAATCAGCCGCGTCGGGCGCGTCGCCGCCTCGCGTCCGCGCGCGGCATTGACCATCACGAGCGCGTGGTTGGCAATGACGATATCGGCGTCGACGCTGGCGCGGACACTCTTTTCGATGAAGCACTTCCGGTAATGCGGGCAGGCGGCATAGATGCACTCGCCGCGACGGTCGGTCAGCGCGGTCGCGCCGGCGCGGCGGAACAATGTCGGCAGCCAGCCGGGCAGGTCGCCGCCGACCATGTCGCCGTCGCGGCTATAGGCGGCCCAGCGCGCGACGAGCTGCGCGAGGATCGCGGCGCGCCCGGCAAAGCCGCCCTGCGTCGCGTCCTCGAGATTGAGCAGGCACAGGTAATTCTCGCGCCCCTTGCGGACAACGACCTTGGCGCGGTGGCTCGCCTCGTCGGGATAGAGGCGGCGCGTTTCGCGCGCGAGCTGCCGCTGCAGCGCCTTGGTAAAGGTCGACACCCAGTATTGCCCGCCCGAAGCCTCGGCCCAGACCGAGGCGGGAGCGAGATAGCCCAGCGTCTTGCCGATCCCCGTGCCCGCTTCGGCAAGGACCATATTGGGCTGGTCGCGCGCCTTGCGCGGGGCGAAGACGGCGCTTGTCGCGCGGGCGTAATCCTGTTGCCCGGTGCGCAGTTCGGCGCTGCTGCCGGTGAGGTCGGTGAGGCGATCGACCGCCGCTTCGGGGGCGGACACGACGGTGCGCGGGGCGGGGCGGGGAGGTTTTTCTTCCCACTCGGCGAGGCGCGAGAACAGCCAGCGCTCGCCGCGTTCGGGCTTGGCGATGCGCTGCGCGATCTCGGCGCCCCACGGCCAGCGCAGGCGATAGAGCGATTGCGCCCCGGTCCACGCGCCTTCGCGTTCGGGCCAGTCGGAATCGTCGAGCGTGGCGAGCAGTTTCTGCGCGGCGATGAGATAGAGCCGCGCCGAGTCGCGGTCCTCGGGCGGCTCGGTGCCGATGCCGAGCGCGCGGGCGAGACCGCCGGGGGTCGGCACCATGAAGCGTGCGGGGTGGATAAAGGCGAACAGTTCGAGCAGGTCGAGTCCCGACAGTTCGGGATAGCCGAGCCGCTGGCCGGTCAGCGGCGCGTTGAGCAGGATCACCGGCGTTTCGGCGGCGATCGCGATCGCTTCGCCCTTGGCGACCTCGCGCACCTCGCCATCGGGCGAGGCGAGCCAGATGCCCGCATGGCTTGCGTGGAGCGCAGGGTAGGCTAGGGGATGGCTCGTCACCGCGCTGCCCTCGCAAATGTGGAACGAAAAGGAAACATGTAAAGTGACCGACCTTCAGACCGCCGCCCGCAATTCCAAGGCCTGGCCGTTCGAAGAAGCGCGCCGGATCGCCAAGCGCTATCCCGACGGAAAGACCGGCCCCGATGGCGCCGCGACGCCGGTGATCTTCGAAACGGGCTACGGGCCGTCGGGCCTGCCGCATATCGGCACGTTCAACGAGGTGCTGCGCACGACGATGGTGCGGCGCGCCTATGAGGCGCTGATCGGGGCCAAGCCAGAAGATAAGGCGACGCGGCTGATCGCGTTCAGCGACGACATGGACGGCCTGCGCAAGGTTCCCGATAATGTGCCGGGTGGCGCTGCGCTGGCAGAGCATCTCGGCAAGCCGCTGACGCGCATTCCCGATCCGTTCGGCACGCATGACAGTTTCGCCGCGCACAACAACGCGATGCTGCGTGATTTCCTCGACCGCTACGGCTTCGACTATGAGTTCGTCAGCTCGACCGACATGTATGCCTCGGGCGCGTTCGACGAAGGTCTGCGCGGCGTGCTTCGACACTATCAGGGCATCATGGACATCATGCTGCCGACGCTGCGCGCCGAACGCGCGGCAACCTATTCGCCGGTGCTGCCGATCTCTCCGGTCAGCGGCGTCGTCCTGCAGGTGCCGGTCACGGTGGTCGATGCCGAGGCGGGGATCGTGCGTTTCGACGATCCCGATGCCGGCACGACCGAACAGTCGATCTTCGGCGGCCAGGCCAAGCTGCAATGGAAGGTCGACTGGGCGATGCGCTGGGTCGCGCTCGGTGTTGACTATGAAATGTACGGCAAGGACCTGACCGACAGCGGCATCCAGTCGGGCAAGATTGCCAAGGTGCTCGGCGGGCGCAAGCCCGAGGGACTGATTTACGAGATGTTCCTCGACGAAAAGGGCGAGAAGATTTCGAAGTCGAAGGGCAATGGCCTCGGCCTCGAAGACTGGCTGAAGTACGGCAGCCAGGACAGCCTGGCGTTCTACATCTACCGCGATCCCAAGTCGGCCAAGCAGCTCCATGCCGGGCTGATCCCGCGCGCGATCGACGAATATCACCAGATGCGCGGCAGCTGGCACGCGCAGGAACTCGACAAGAGGCTCGGCAATCCGGTCCATCACGTCCATTCGGGCGATGTCCCGCCGGCCGACATGCCGGTGCCGTTCTCGCTGTTGCTCAATCTCGTCGCGGTGATGGGCGAACAGGCCGATAGCGACCAGGTCTGGGCCTATCTCAAGAACTACGCGCCCGATGCGTCACCGCAGGCACATCCCGAGCTCGACGCGCTGATCGGCCACGCGCTGGCCTATCATCGCGATCACGTCGCGCACGGGCTGGCGAGGCGCAAGCCCGCCGGCGGAGAAGTCGGCGCGCTCGAGCGGCTCGACAGCGAACTCGCCGGTCTGGGCGACGACGCGAGCGCCGAAGACATCCAGACGATCGTCTACGAGATCGGCAAGGACGAGGCGTTCGGGTTCGACACCCTGCGCGACTGGTTCAAGGCGCTCTACGAAACGCTGCTCGGATCGAGCCAGGGACCGCGCATGGGCAGCTTCATCGCCTTGTACGGCATCGCCAATACGCGCAAATTGATCGCGGAGGCACTCACAGCAGCGGAGGCCGCATGACCAAACGCACTGTCGACGAGCTGGCGATGGACCTGCTCGGCAAGACGATCGGCGAGCTTGAGGACGAAGAGCGCAAGGTCGTGCAACGCATCCATTCGCACACCGCGATCAGCGAGGATGTTGCCGAAATCGCCGATGCGGAGGCGAGTTTCGGTGAGCGTCTGTCCGATCGCGTCGCCGCGGTCGGCGGCAGCTGGGGCTTCATCACCGTCTTCGGCCTCGTCCTGGTTGGCTGGATGGTGCTCAACAGCGAGATTCTCGGCAAGGTCGGGATGGCGTTCGACCCGTATCCGTTCATCTTCCTGAACCTGATGCTGTCGACCGTTGCGGCGATCCAGGCGCCGATCATCATGATGAGCCAGAACCGTGCATCGGCGAAGGATCGCATTGCCGCGGCGCACGATTACGAGGTCAACCTGCGCGCCGAGCTCGAGATCATCCGGCTGCACCAGAAGATCGATGCGCTGCTCCAGATCATCGAACAAAACCGCAAAGTGGACACGAAATGATCGAGATTTTCACGACCGGCGGGACGATCGACAAGGTCTATTTCGACGCCCTGTCGGAGTACCAGGTGGGACCGAGCGCGGTTGCCGCGATCCTGCGCGACAACAACGTCCATGCCCCGCACCGGGTGACGCAGCTGATGCGCAAGGACAGCCTCGAGCTGACCGACGACGATCGCGCCGCGATCTGCCAAGCGGTGGCGGCGAGCGAGGCGGCCCGGATCCTCGTCACCCACGGCACCGACACGATGGTCGAGACGGCACGCGCGCTTGCCGGGATCGAGGGCAAGACGGTCGTGCTGACCGGCGCGCTGCAGCCCGCGACGCTCAAGCACAGCGATGCCGAGTTCAACATCGGCTTCGCGCTCGCCGCGGCGCAGACCTTGTCGCCGGGCGTCTATGTCGCGATGAACGGCCAGGTCCTCGACCCGTCGCGTACCCGCAAGGATCGCGAGGCGGGGCGCTTCGTCGCCGACTGACCGGGCATTACGGGCGCACCACCGAGGCCAGCACCGCACGATAGCTGGGCGCGATCGTCATCCTGGCGTGGTGGTCGGCGGCGAGCAGCGCGTGGACGCGGGGCAGCTTGGCGCACGGCACGCCCATGAAGAGGTGGTGCTCGCTGTGGAAATTGACCCAATAGGGCGCGACCGTCGCGCGCGCGATCATCCCCGCGCGGGTGGTGCGCGCATGGCTGAACGGGTCGCCCGAATCGGTTGGGGTGCAGGCGTGCTCGGCAATGTTGCGGACGCGCAGGAACAGGGGGAAGGTCGTCGCCAGCGCGACGAACCATAGAACGAACGGCCAGACGCCTCCGGTGATCGCGAGCGAGAGGCCCAGCAGTATCGCTTGGACACCGAGGAAGCGCAGCGTCGCCTGGCGAATGAAAAGATTGGCTGTATCGGGCAACGCGGGCTCGTCGTCGGTGGTCGCAGTCGCATCGGCGGGGGCAGGTGTGTCGCCGTCAAATGCAGTCGCGAATTGCGCCAAGCGTTGCTTTGCAAACGTCCGGCCGGTGAGGTCGCGGAGGAATTTCCGGCGCAGGCTGGCGCGGGTGACGGGGAAGGGCGCGCTGAGGCCGAGATCGGGGTCGGCCTGCGTCTGCGTATGGCGGTGGTGGATCAGGTGGTAGGCGCGGTACGCATGCAGGTCGGTGCCAATCGGAGCGGCGCAGAGCCATTGCCCGATACGGTTGTTCCAGCGCCGGTCCCTGACCAGCAGCCCGTGCGCGGCGTCGTGCATCAGGATCGCAAGACCGAGCTGACGGCCGCCGATGATCGCGAGGGTCACCGGCGCGGCGATCAGGCCGAACGGCCATGATAGCTGCCATAACCAGAGCGTCACCGCGATGCTGGCAAGGATGACGAGCCAGGCGTGCGCGATCAGCCAGATGCCATGCCAGCGCGACACGCGCGTCACCGCGACCCAGTCCGTCCGCGCGAAGATGTCGAGCGGGCGGACCGTTGCGACCTTGGCGGGTGCGACCCGGATAGCCGCTGCGTGATTCGCGCTCATGACGGCCGACCCGTCCAAGGCCGCAGAAGTCCCGGCAAGTTCACGCGCTTCACACCGTCCAGGGACGGGTTCACGGGTGTGACCCTGAGCGTGACTTTTGCCGTGTTGGCGAGCGCGGTGAGCATCTGGCACGGCGAGGCGGTAACGACGATCATGGGCGCATCGTACAGATCGCGCCAAGTGTAGGAAAGCGCTTAGCGCGATCAGCCCTGGTCGGCACTCTGGACCGGATCGTTCGGCTGCTTGCCGCCGTCGGTGCGCGTGTCGCCGGGGTTGCCACGCGGCGCATCGGTCGGCGATTTGCCCGTCGCGTTGGCATCGCTGCCCTTCTGCGAATCGACCTGCTTCTGTTGCGAGGGCGCGCCGGTGCTCGAGATGCTCGGGCCGCCGGTGCGGGCGCTGGCGGGATTGGAGTTGGTGTTGGCCATGATAGGGATGCTTCCGGTTGGGGGTGGGTGTGGATTGGTGGGGGCGACTGGCGCGGCCCCCTCTCCGGGCTTCGCTAGGCGCTCGCGCGCCAAGCTACGCCATCCTCTCCCCCTGAAGAGGGAGAGGACCTCGGTTCAGCTGCGCCGGCCGTCGGGTTCCCTGGCGACGCCCTTGAACGGTTCAGTGTCGGACTTGGTGTCCATGAACGCGCCATTGCCGGGGCTGCCGGGATCGCGGTTGCGCTTGGTATAGTGGCCCGTCGCGGGGTTCCTGACCTGGGTGCGGCCCGCGACCGAACCGGTGCGGTGGCCGTCGCCGCTGTTCGTCGCCATGACGTGTCTCCTCGTTCGTGCGGCGCGCGGAGGCGGCGCCTTCGCAACACTAACGCACGGAGGATTCACGATGTTCCAATGGGCGACGCGCTCGGCGCCCCCTCTGCGCTGCGACCAAGGGGCTTCGCCCTCAAGTTTCGCTGCCTCTCCCCCGAAGGGGAGAGGGTTTGGAATTAGGCGCCGCCGCCCGCGGCGATCCAGTCGTCGACCTTCTTTTCGAGCACGGGCAGCGGCAGTGCGCCGGTGCCGAGGATCTGGGCGTGGAAATCGCGGATGTCGAACTTGGCACCGAGCGCCTTTTGCGCCTTGTCCTTGAGCCGCAGGATCGAGAGTGCGCCGATCTTGTAGGCCAGCGCCTGGCTCGGGATCGCGATATAGCGTTCGACCTCGGCAGTGGCGTCGGTTTTGCCCATCGGCGAATTGTCGATCATGTACTGGATCGCCTGATCGCGCGTCCAGCCGTCGGCGTGGATGCCGGTATCGACGACCAGGCGCATCGCGCGCAGCATTTCGTCCGACAGCGTCCCCATGTGCTGATAGGGATCCTTGTAGAGCCCCATCGGATAGCCGAGCGTTTCGGAATAGAGCGCCCAGCCCTCGACATAGGCGGTGTTGCCGCCGAAGCGCATGAACGCCGGAAGCGCCTCGTTTTCCTGCGCCAGGCTGATCTGGAAATGGTGGCCGGGCTCACCCTCGTGGAGGAACAATGTAGTGTTGCCCATGACATTGCGGCTCGGCAGGTCATAGGCGTTGAAATAGAACACGCCGGGGCGCGATCCGTCGGGCGTGCCCGGTTCATAGCTGCCGCCGGCTTCGAATTTCTCGCGAAATTCGGGATAGGGGCGAATTTCGAGGCCCGCCTTGGGGACGAGCGAGAAATAGGTCGGGATCTTGGCCTCGACGACCTTGCCGATGCGGTAATAATCCTGCGTCAGTTCGTCGCGCGTCTTGGGCTGGAGCTTGGGATCGTCACGCAGCGCCTGGAAGAACTGCTTGAGCGTGCCCTTGTAGCCGACCTCGGCCTGGATCTTTTCCATTTCGCCGGTGATCCGCTTGACCTCGCTGAGGCCAAGATTGTGGATATAATCGGCGGTCAGCGGCAGCGTCGTGGTCGATTCGATCAGCTGCTTGTAGAGCTCGGGTCCGCCCTTCATGTATTTGAGGCCGACGCCCTCGCGCGCCTGGGCAAGATACTCGTCGCGCAGGAAATCGCGCAGCCGGGTCAGCGCGGGATAGATGTCGTTGGTAATGCTGGCGCGATAGGCGGCGGTCAGCCGCGCCTTGTCGGCAGCCGAAAAATCATCGGGGAATTGCGTCATCGGCCCCCAATAGGGCGATTCCTCGACGGGCATCTTGAGCTGGGTATCGAGCTGGTCGATGACATTGCGGATCGTCAGCTTGGTCTCGACGACGCCCGATGCCTCGCCCTGTTTGAAGCGCGCGATCGAACGGTCGACAATCCTGACGAAATCGGCGTTGCGCTTGAGGCTGTTGTCGTAGTCGACGAGCGTCTTGAACGGCGCTGCGCCCTTGCCGCTGGCAAAGGTCGGATAGAAGGTGTGCAGGCCGAAAAAGTGGTTGATCGGCCGCACGTCGGTCAGCGCGAGGATTTCGGGGGTGAGGCCCTTGAGCGCCTCGTCCTGGTTATATTTATAGACGTCATAGACAATCTTGTCGGTCGGATCGAGCTTGGCCCGGTCGATCGTCGCGAGCTGTTTGAGATTGTCCTGCGCCGCGCTGCGTTCGGCATCGTTATAGGCATCGGTGTAGAAGTCGCCGAGCCGGTCGGCATAGCGCAGGTCGCCGCGAAATAATGCGCTCATCGGGTTGCGCTTGAGGTTCGCCTCATCATCGGCGGCGAAGATCGCGAACATCCGGTCGTGTTCGGACTGCGCCGATTGCGCCGCAGTTACCGCAGTGCTGGTTTGCGCGGCGACGCCAGTGCCCGCCATCGGTTCGGTCGTCGCGCAGGCGGCGAGCGGGAGCATGAGCGCGAGGATCGAGGTAGAACGGAGCAGGGTCATGACGGGCCTTTCGAAGCGAAGTGTATTGATTGCATAATACAGATGGAAGCGTGCGGCAAGGGCGGCCTGGTTTCGCTCTCCCGCCGCTGGTCGATCAGTCGGCGACCTTGCCGCGGACCATGACCCAGTCGACATGTTCGAGGTCGCGGATGTCGGCGAGCGGATTGCCGTCGACCGCGATGATGTCGGCGCTGTAGCCGGGCGCGAGGCGACCGATTTCGCCGTCGAGACCGAGCAGCTTGGCCGCGCCGGTCGTCGCGGTGGCGAGCGTTTCGGCATTCGACAGGCCGCCGAGATCACGCATCAACGCAAATTCACCCGCGTTGCGGCCATGTTCGTAAACGCCGGCGTCGGTCCCGAAAACGATCGTCACCCCGACATCATGCGCGATGCGCGTCGCCTTGCCGACGACGCCGAGCGTCATGCGGACCTTTTCGGCAACGGCGGGCGTGTAACGGTCCTGCGCTAGGCCTTCGCGGATGCCCGTATAGGCCATCAGCGTCGGCACGAGGACGGTGCCGTGCTTCTTCATCTCGCGCAGCGTCGCCTCGCTGGCGAAGGTGCCGTGCTCGATCGAATCGACGCCGGCGCGAGTCGCGGCAAGGATGCCGGCATCGGCATGGGCATGCGCCGCGACCTTGACGCCGAGGCTGTGCGCGGTGTCGATGATCGCCTTCATCTCTTCGTCGGTGAACGCCTGGCCGAGGCTCTTGTCGCCCTGGCTGAGGACGCCGCCGGTGGCGTGGAACTTGATGAGGTCGGCGCCGCGCGCGACCGCTTCGCGTACGCGGGCGGCGCATTGGACCGCGCCGGTACACAGGTTGGTGAGGTCGAACACTTCGCGCACTTCGGGGCGGAAGCCGGTCGAATCGCCATGACCGCCGATGACCGACAGCGCCGGTCCCGAAGCGAGCATGCGCGGTCCTTCGACCAGTCCCTCATCGATGCCGCGGCGCAGCGCGAATCCGGTCAGTTTGGCCGAGCCGACGTCGCGGACGGTGGTGAAGCCCGCGCGCAGCGTGGCGCGGGCGTTCTTGACGCCGACGATCATGTCCCATTCGGGCGGGTCGACCGCCTCGCGCCAATAGTCGCCGCCGGGATCGAAGGTGAGGTGGACGTGCGCGTCGATCAGTCCGGGCAGCACGGTCTTGTCGCCAAGGTCGACTGTCTTGGCGCCTGCGGGGGCGGGCTGCGTACCATCCGCGATGCTGACGATCCTGCCGTCGGTCACGGTGATCGTCGCGGGGCCGTCGTAAGATGCGCCGGCATCGCGGACGATATGGCCGGCGTGGATGACGGTGGTGTCGGCCAGCGCCGGCGCCGCGAGCGCCAGCGATAGTGCGGCGCAGCCATGCGCCAGAAGCTTTCCGATTGTCATGCGAATCGTCCCCCTGTTCGTGATCGCGGCGAACCTGCAACCGACACCGGGGCGATGCAAGCCGCGATACGAAAACGGGCCGGAAAGTCTCCTTTCCGGCCCGAACGTCGTGCATTGCCGTGAGGCGTTACCAGAAGACGCCGTAGATCACGTCGACGACGCGGCCGCGGCGCGTATCGACGAGCAGCGCGTCGTCGTAATAGCGCACCCAGCGATAGGGGTAGTGCGCGGGCGGTAGGCGGTACTGCCACGGATCGTTGATCGTGTAGCGGCTACCGAAGAACAGCGAACCGATCGAAAAGCCGATGTTGAGCCGGCGATAGCGATAGTCGCGATAGGGCGCGTAATAGCGACCGAGACGATAGGTGCTGCGGTGGTTGTTGCGATAGGTGCGGTAGTCGTAGCGATGGTCGCGACGCCAGTCGCGGCTCCAGTTGCGCTGGTCGCGACGGCTCTCGGTGCGGCGCGCGTCACGGCGGTCGTCATAGCGACGCGCATCGCGGCGGTCGGCGGTGCGGCGCTGGTCGCGATAGCGGTTGACCGCGTTTGCACCCGAACGATCGCGGGTCGTGGTGCGCGTGTCCTCGCGTCGGTCCTGGCGATAGTCTTGACCCCTATCCTGACGATCGCCGCGGCGATAATCGTTCGTCGTCACGCGGGTCTGGGTGGCGCTACGCTGGTCACCGCGCCGTTCGCGGCGAGTGTCCTGCCGATCTTCGCGCCGATCGCTGCGCCGCTCGCGGCGGGCTTCGGCTGGTGGAGCCTGCGCCGCTTGCTGGCGGGCTTCACCGCGCGATCGCTCGCCGCGCTGGGTGGAGCGCTCGGAGCGGTCGCCGCGCTGTCCGCGTCGGTCGTCGCGCTGGGTGAGCGCGATGCGGTTGCTGATTTGTGCGCTGATCCCGGTATCGCTTGCCGCATAAGTGGGCACGAGCGGGGTCAACACGGTTGCGGCTGCAAGCAGACCGCCAAGCAATTTATAAGCCATCAAGGCCTCCTGTGTTTTCGCTTCCCGGGCGGACACAGTGTCCAGTATCGACATAGTTAAGCGCGCGTAGATGGACTCGCGGTGAACTGGACCGCTGGTTCGGTGACAGGCCGATCAATGCTCGGGAGTCAGCGCTGGCACCGCGCGTGCGGCATCCTCGGGCGAGATGCCCGGCGGCGGTGCCGCGGCGATCCGTTCCTCGCCGCGTGCCACGCGTGCGGCAAGCTCGACCGCCTCGTAGACGCGGGGATAGCAGCCGCAGCGGCACAGGTTGGTGATCTCGCGATCGATGTCGCCGCGCGTCGGATTGGGATTCTTTTTGATCAGGACGGCGATCGCCATGATCATGCCCGGGGTGCAAAAGCCGCATTGCGGGACCTGTTTTTCGGCAAACGCCTGCTGCACCGGATGGCCACGATCGCGGCTGAGCGCTTCGATGGTGATCACGAAGCGCCCTTCGACATCGGCCAGGCTGACCTGGCAACTGCGGATCGCCTCGCCGTCGATCATCACGGTACATGCGCCGCAATCGCCGGTGCCGCAGCCGTATTTGGTCCCCGTCAGGTTCGACGCGTCGCGCAACGCCCACAGCAACGGCGTCGCCGGGTCCATGCGATAATCGACCGGACGGTCGTTGACGGTCAGCGCGGTCATTGCGCTATTCGCGCCAGCTGCTGTCGATCTTGTCGATCCGGCGGACCCAGGCGTCGAAATCGGCGCGGCCGGGTTCGGCGCTCGCCTGCGCCATGAAGATGTCGCGCTGGTGGACGTCGATGACCTCCTGGCTGACATGGATCGGTGCGCCCATCGACAGCGTCGCGAGCTGGATCTCGCACGCGCGTTGCAGCGCCCAGTATTGCACGAAGGCGATCGGCAGCGTCATGCCCATGACGACAGGGCCGTGGTTGCGCAGCATCAGGATGCGCTTGTCGCCGAGGTTCTTGAGGAGCCGCTCACCCTCCTCGTCGCGGACGGTAACGCCTTCGAAATCGTGATAGGCGATCCGGCCGATGAAGTTGCAGGCATAGAAATTGGTCGGCAGCAGCCCCGCCTCGGTCGCGCAGACCGCCATCGTCGCCGTCGTGTGCGTGTGGATGATTGCGTGCGCGTCGGGCAGGTTGCGATGGAACACCGCGTGCTGGACGAAGCCGGCGCGATTGACCGGGTAATCGCTGCCGTCGAGGACGTTGCCGTCGATGTCGACCTTGACCAGGTTCGACGCGGTGACTTCGGAAAACAGCAGGCCGAACGGGTTGATCAGGAAGGCGCCGGGCTCATCGGGCAGCTTGACCGTGATGTGGTTGTAGATGCTTTCGGTCCAGCCGAGATGATCGAAGATGCGATAGCAGGCGGCGAGCTCCTGGCGCGCCTTCCATTCGGCGTCCGACATGTCGGGGCGGGTATCGGCGCGGTCGATTGCAGGGGCGGTGGCCATGGGGAACTCCTTTTCGCTGATCACCGGCATAGCGCGGCGCGCGCGCGATTTCGAGCGCTGATGCGCGAGACTGCAGCTCGCGCCTGCGACCGACACGAAAAGGGCCGGGGCATGGTTCCCCGGCCCATGTGACCAGCCGTGCCGCAGTCAACCTAGTTGCGCGAGGGGTAGATCCCATACAGCGCGATGCAGGTCCGCATGGTGAGATAGGGCGGGATATTGGTCTGCGCCTGACCACTGCCGGCATTGGCGTTGACGACGGTCCCGGCGGCCATGTCGTAACCGGCAACCGGCGTCCCCGGCCTGACATAGGTCTTGTCGAGCGTGACACCGAAAGCCGCGCCGTCGGGTTGCTGGTGATTGGCCAGCACCGGACCCGCAGTCTGGACCGATGCGACATGCGTGTGCTGCGGCATCTGGGCCACCGTCATCGTCGTCGTTTCGACACCGCCCGTCTGGCCCAGAGCATAATTGCTCAGCCCTGGGCCCTGTCCCACATGGTTCGCCACGCGCCCGCGCAGGTCGGGGAGCGCGAAGGTGGTCGTTCCGTTACCGCCATAGGTCGTGCCAAGGAGCGAGAACAGGGCGGAGTTCGATGCGATCGATAACAATTGGCCGCTCGCCTCTGCCCAGTCCCTCGGGCAGAAGTTGGCTCCAGTGATCATGAGCTGACCTATGAATGCGTCGCTGGCCTGAGCGTGCGCCGGCGCCGTGCCTGCGACCATGGCCGCTCCGGCCAGAAGACTAGCCGCCAATTTGCTCATTCTCATCGAATTTCTCCGCGACGTAGGTATTCCTGACATGGATCAGGCCAAGCAATATGCTTATCGATTGGGAAGCGATGTCCCGGCGCTTGCAAGTCAAGCTCCCGCGGCCACTAGTTGCGCGAAGGAAAGACCCCCTGCGTCGCAACGCAATATCGCATGGTGAGATAGGGCGGGATATTGGTCTGCGCCTGACCACTGCCGGCATTGGCGTTGACGACGGTCCCGGCGGCCATGTCGTAACTGGCAACCGGCGTGCCCGGCCGGACATAGGTGTTATCGGCCGTGACCCCGAAAGCCGCGCCGTCGGCGCGCCGATGGTTGGCCATTACCGGTCCCGCGGTCTGGACCGATGCGACATGCGTGTGCTGCGGCATCTGGGCCACCGTCATCGTCGTCGTTTCGACACCGCCCGTCTGGCCCTGGGTATAATTGCTCAGTCCTGGGCCCTGCCCCAAATGGATCGGCACGCGTCCGCGCAGGTCGGGCAGTGCGAAGGTCGTGCGACCGTCACCGCCATAGGTAGTGCCAAAAAGCGAGAACAGGGCGGTGTTGCTGGCGATCGCCAGCAATTGACCGTTCGCGTCTGCCCAGCCCCGCGGACAAAACGTAAATCCGACCAAGGCAAGCTGACCCAAGAATGGGTCGCTGGCCTGTGCATGCGCCGGTGCGGCACCTGCGACCATTGCTGCTCCGGCCAGCAGGCTGGCCCCCAATTTGCTCATTCTCATCGAATCTCTCCCCAAAATGCAACGCACGACGCCCGGATCCCGGGCATTTTGCCCGACATAAAACCATTAACGATGACTTTACTATAGAGAAAACGCGCGAGCCGCAAATAGCGGCATCACGATTATTCTGCCTGCAGTCGAATATCGCAGATTGCCACGCCGAACCTGGCGCCACCATTGGATGTCGCATGCGGTTTTTATTTCCAAAGAGCGCAAGATTGTTTCTTGGAACAGGAAGCTGCCCGGTGGTCGCGCGATCGCATCGTGCGATCGCGCAGCCTGTGTTTGGTCATGCCGCATCGGCATGCTCGGCCGCCCCAGACCCGACGCGCGCGTTTTTCGCTTGATGCGGCGGGGGGGCGTTGCTAGGAGCGCGGCGGACGGCGCAAACATGTCTTTGCGACGAAGCCTTGGCTCGCGCTATAATCTGCGAGCCATTCGTGCTATCGAGAGTTTATCGATTCGGCCAAACGCCCCTGCGGCGACCGAATTCGCAGTGATTGGAGTGACGGGAATTTATGCAGATCATCGTTCGCGATAACAATGTCGACCAAGCCTTGCGCGCGCTCAAGAAGAAGCTGCAGCGTGAAGGCGTGTATCGCGAAATGAAGCTGCGCCGGCACTATGAGAAGCCGAGCGAAAAGCGCGCCCGTGAAAAGGCCGCCGCGGTTCGCCGCGCGCGCAAGATGGATCGCAAGCGGATGGAACGCGACGGCAGCTAAGCCCCGCGCGACCCCGGATTCACTTCAGCGAATCACCAAAAGGGCGTCGGACTTCGGTCCGGCGCCTTTTTCTTTGCCCGCGCGCGCGCCTCGGGTTAGGAGCGCGCGCAAGAGTATTTGCCGAAGGAAATCCCAGTGTCGATCACCGCCGTCCCGTTGCGCCCCGTCAAATCGTCCTCGCTGTGGACCTTGTGGATCGGCCTTGCGCTGCTCGTCGCGCTGGCGATCGGCGGTGCCTTTTGGACCGCGCAGGCCTATCAGGGTGTCTCGGTCGAGACGATCAAGCCGGGCACCGGCCCGTCGCCGACCGCCGAGGATGTCGTCCTGGTCAACTACAAGGGCATGCTCGCCGACGGCACCGAATTCGACAGCGGCAAGCAGACGCCGTTCGACCTGCAGCAGATGATCCCGGGCTTTGCCAAGGGCCTCACGCAGATGCAGGCGGGCGGCAAGTACCGGCTGACGATCCCCGCCAAGCTTGGCTACGGCGCCGACGAAAAGCGCAATCCCAAGACCGGCGAAGTCGTCATCCCGGGCAACAGCGACCTCGTTTTCGACGTCGACCTGCTCGAGTTCAAGACGCGCGCCGAGATCGAAGCGCTCCAGCAGCAGATGCAGATGATGCAGCAGCAGATGCAGCAGCAGGGCGGGGCTCCGGGCGCGCCCGGTGCTGCCGGACCGCCGCAGCCCGGCCAGTAAGCCTGACCTAGTTCGCGCGCTTGGCGATTCGGTCGGCGGCGAGCTTGCGCTCGCCGCTCGCGGCGCGTTTCGCGCTGCGATCCGATTTGCTGCCGCGCGCCGATTCGCGTTCGAGCGCGACCTTGATCATCACGACGATCGGATCGGCGAGCATCAGTCCGAGGATGCCGAACAAGGTGCCGAACAGGATCTGCGCGCCGAGCACCAGCGCGGGGGCCAGATCGACCGCGCGCTTGGCGACCATCGGAACGATCAGATAGCCGTCGACCATCTGCACCGCGAGATAGACGCCGATCGCGTAGAGGCCGGTGTCGGTCCCGGCGGAAAAGCCGACGAGGACGATCAGCAGCCCCGACACGATCGCGCCGATATTCGGAATGAAGGCGAGCAGGCCGGTGAGGACGCCGAGCAATGCCGCCATCGGCACGCCGCCGGCCCATAACAGCAGCCAGGTGCCGACGCCCTCGACCGCCATGCCGATCAGCCGCCCGGCCATCAGGCGGCGCAGCGTAAAACCCAGATTGTCCATTGTGCCATAGAAATGGTCGCGTTCGCTCATCGGCAGCATCCACGCGACGCCGCGTTCGTAAAGGCGCGGGTCGATCGCGATGAAGATCGCCAGGACGAACGCCATCACTGCGCTGGTCACGGCGCCGACGAAGTTGCCAAGGAACGTCGTCACCTTGCCGATCGAGCCCATCATCTGCTGCTTGATCTGGGCAATGTCGATGCCGTCGGTGATGCCGCGCGCTGCCGCCCACTGGCCGAGCGTATCGACCTGCTTGACGATCGTCGCCTGGAGTTCGCCAGCCTGCGCCGCGAGCTGTGCCCCGGCGAGGATCGAGATCCAGGCGAGGAAACCGACCGCGGCCAGGATGACGATCGCCAAGCGCCAACCGCGTCCGATCGGCAGGACCCGGCCGAGCAGGCGCGCGCCGCCGTCGAGCATCGCGGCCAGCACGATCGCGGCGAGGATCAGGAGGATCGGCTGGGCGAGAAACCAGACCATCGCGACAAGCACCAGGAGGCCGATCCACACCATCGCCTTCTGGAACTCGCGCCGGACGACCGGATCGCGCATTTCGGTCGGGCCGGGCTGTTCGCGCCGGTTGTCGGTTCCGCTCTCGGCCATCGTATGTCCCTTGTCTGGCGTGGTTATTTTCCTGGTGGTGCCAGCTTAGCGTGCTTTGCGCGGAGCGATAGCCCCGCACGCCCTTCGCGCATCGCCGAGAACCAGCTGACCGGGTTGAACGTCTGCGAACTCCCGTCCAGCGAGAAGGTGACGAATTCGGCGCGGCCGCTGATATTCTCGAACGGGACCGGCCCGTCGAGGCCGAGCGGGCCGGGAAAGCGGCTGTCGGCGCTGCGGTCGCGATTGTCGCCCATCAGGAAGACATGGTCGGCGGGCACCGTGACGGGGCCGAAATTGTCGGCATAGCTGTCGCGTTCCAAATCGATCGTGTTGTAGCTGACGCCGTTGGGCAGCGTTTCGCGGATGATCGGCAGGTCGCAGCTGACGCTGCCGTCGCCATGGGTGACGCGCGCGCCGGGATAGGTGCTTTCAAGGCACGGGTCGTTGGCGTCGATCGCCAGGCTGAGATTGGGCTGCTGTTCGCGTTTGACCGGAACGCCGTTGATGATCAGCGCGCTGTCGCGGACCTCAATCGTGTCGCCGGGCAGGCCGACGACGCGCTTGATGAGGTCGGCGCGGTCGCTGCGCCGTTCGACGACGACGATGTCGCCGCGTTCGGGCAAATGACCGAAAATGCGCCCCTTGAACGGCGGCAGCAGGTGGAAGCTCGCCGAAGCGTAGGAAAAGCCATAGGGATATTTGGTTACCAGCAACCGGTCGCCGACGAGCAGGTTGGGCATCATCGACCCCGACGGGATGTAGAACGGCTTGGCGATGAAGCTGTGGATGCCGAGCACGATCAGGATGATGACGAGGATGCTGCGCAGTTCGCGCCACCAGTTGGTCTTGCCGTCGGTATCGGTTTGGGTGCTGTCAGTCATGCGATTGGGGGTCCGTCGGTAAGGCTTCGATGACGACCAGCGCCTGGGCCCAGGGATGGTCGTCGGTCAGGGTGAGGTGGATATGTGCGGTCATACCGTCGGGAATCATTCGCTCCAAGGCCTGTCTGGCACCGCCTTCGAGAGCGAGCGTCGGCGCGCCCGAGGCTGCGTTGACGACGCCGATGTCCTTCATGAACACGCCGCGGCGAAATCCGGTTCCGACCGCCTTGGAAAACGCCTCCTTGGCAGCGAAGCGCTTGGCATAGGTGCCCGCCGCGGTGAACGGGCGCCGCGCGGCCTTGGCGCGCTCGACCTCGGTAAAGACGCGGGCTTCGAAACGCGTTCCAAAGCGGTCGAGCGACGCCTGGATCCGCTCGATGTTGCACAGGTCGGAACCGAGACCGACGATCATCTTCAATTCCTCCCCGGTACGGGGAGGGGGACCGCGCGCAGCGTGGTGGAGGGGCTAGCGCCGTGATTGCCGCTTGCGCGTCGACCCCTCCACCATCCTGCGGATGGTCCCCCTCCCCATGGATATGGGGAGGAGACGGCCATGCTGCCCGTCACCGCGCTTCGTCCATCAGGCGGCGCATTTCGAGGATTGCCTCGGTGAGGCCGGCGAAGATCGCCTCGCCGATCAGGAAATGGCCGATGTTGAGCTCGGCAAGCTGCGGGATCGCGGCGACGGGAATGACGTTGTCGAAGGTCAGGCCGTGGCCGGCGTGCGGTTCGATGCCGTTCTTGGTCGCGAGCGCGGCGATGTCGGCGATGCGCTTGAGCTCTTCGGTGCGCGCCTCGCCGGTGACATGCGCATAGCGGCCGGTGTGGAATTCGACGACGGGCACGCCTAGCCGCAAAGCCGCGTCGAGCTGTGCCGCGGCGGGTTCGATGAACAGGCTGACGCGGATGCCCGCATCGGCAAGCCGTGCGACATAGGGCGCGAGCAGGTCGTGCTGGCCAGCGGCATCGAGCCCGCCCTCGGTGGTGCGCTCCTCGCGCTTTTCGGGAACGAGGCAGACCGCGTGCGGTTTGTGGCGCAGCGCGATCGCGAGCATTTCGTCGGTCGCCGCCATTTCGAGGTTGAGCGGGATTTCGAGCGTGTCCATGAGCTGCGCGATATCGTCGTCGCGAATGTGGCGGCGGTCCTCGCGCAAATGCGCGGTGATCCCGTCGGCACCGCATTCGGCGGCGAGCAGCGCGGCCTTGACCGGATCGGGATGGTCGCCGCCGCGCGCGTTGCGGATCGTCGCGACGTGGTCGATGTTGACGCCGAGGCGCAGCTTGTGCGGGCCTTCTATGCTCATCAGGCGCGGCTGCCGGGCTTGGTCACGGGGATTGCGGCGAGGTCGGCTGGCACCTCGTCATCGGCATAGCTCGGCACCGAGAGGCGGATCAGCGGATAGAAGGGAACGCCGAGATCGGCTTCGCCGCCCGACCGATCGACGATCGCGGCGGCGGCGATGACCTCGCCGCCCGCGCTGCGAATCGCGGCGATGGCCTCGAGCGACGATTTGCCCGTGGTGACGACGTCTTCCATCATCAGCACCCTGGCACCGGGTTCGAGCGCGAAGCCGCGGCGCAGTTCGAACGTGCCCGTCGGGCGTTCGAGGAACATCGCGTCGAGGCCGAGCGCGCGGCCCATTTCATGCCCCGCGATCACCCCGCCCATCGCCGGCGAGACGACCGCGTCGAGCGCATCGCGCAAATCGGCGGGCAGGCTGGCGGCCAGCGCGTCGCTCAGTCGCGCCGCCCGTGCCGGATTCATCAGGACGCGGGCGCATTGCAGATACTGTGCGCTGTGGCGGCCCGAAGAGAGCAGGAAATGGCCTTCGAGCAAGGCGCCCGATACACGAAATTCGTCGAGCACATCCTCGTCGGTCATGCCGCCAGGGCCTCCATCGCAAATAGCCAAAGATTCTTGGCCTCTGGCGCTTGAGGCCAGCGGCAACCGGGTCTATAGGGCGGCAACCGCCGTGGGGGAAGGGCATAGCGGCAGGCCTCATGCGAGAGCATGAACCTGCCCCAGCGACGCCCCCCACAGTGAACCGAAGAACAGGGTGACAGCCAATCCCATGAAGATTCTCACATCGATTTTATTGAGCCTGGCGGCCGCAGCCATGCCCGCCACCGCTGCCTTGGGTGCGGTTACCGCGCCGCTTCCCGCTGCCGCCGGCGGTGCGCCCGAGACGACCGTCTCGCCCGCAGCGACCGCGTCCGATGCGGCGCAGGCCAATGCGCCCGGCGCGGACGCCGCGCCCGGTTACGCCAACGATCCGTTCCGGCTGAAGCCCGTCGACGGGGTTGGCCAGCCGACCCCGGGCGGAATCGACTTCCAGCCGCAGGTGACCGACAACGGCGCCTACGCCTACTGGATGTCGAACTCGATCCTGTTGCCGCTGATCACCGTCATCTCGCTGCTCGTCCTTGGCCTGCTGCTGTGGGTGATGTTCCGCTATCGCGCGGCCGCCAACCCGGTGCCGTCGAAAACGTCGCACAACACCTTCATCGAAATCCTGTGGACGCTGATCCCGGTCTTCATCCTGCTGGCGATCGCCTATCCGTCGCTGTCGCTGCTCGCGGCGCAGTACAAGCCCGCGCCCAAGGATGCGGTGACGATCAAGGTCACCGGCTACCAGTGGTATTGGGGCTATGAATATCCCGACAACGGCATTCCCGAGATCATCTCGAAAATGCTGCCGCCCGAAGAGGCCGCCAAGATGGGCGAGCCGCGCCAGCTCGCGGTCGACAACCGGATGGTCGTTCCCGTCGGCAAGACGGTGAAATTGCTGATCACCGGGTCGGACGTCATTCACAGCTTCGCGGTTCCCGCACTGTGGACCAAGCTCGACGCGGTCCCCGGCCGGCTCAACGAGACGACCTTCAAGATCAACAAGCCCGGCGTCTATTATGGCCAGTGCAGCGAATTGTGCGGCGTCGATCACGGCTTCATGCCGATCGCGGTCGAGGCACTGCCCCAGGCGCAGTTCGACGCGTGGGTCGCGCGCCAGGGCGGTCATCGCGCCGGCGCCAAGGACCTCGCCAAGCCCGACGTTCCGGCTGAAACCGCGCCTTCGGGCGAAGCTGCCGCGACTGCGGTAGGCGACGACCATGCCAACAATTCGGGCGAGCGCGCAGCGCCCGCCACCGCCCAGTAAAGGCCGACTACCATGACGACGATCACCGCCGACAACGCCCCCGCCGGACACGAGCACCTGCAGGAATACGACCATGGTGCAGACCATAAGCCGTCGTTCTTTGCGCGCTGGTTCATGTCGACCAACCACAAGGACATCGGCACGCTCTACCTGATCTTCGCGATCTTTGCCGGTGTCGTCGGCGGCGCGATTTCGGGCCTGATGCGGATCGAGCTGAACCAGCCCGGCATCCAGCACCTCGTCCTTTGGTCGCAGTTCCTCGGTGAAGAGGGCTCGCTGACGCAGGCCAAGCACCTGTGGAACGTCCTCGTTACCGCGCACGGCCTGATCATGGTGTTCTTCATGGTCATGCCCGCGATGATCGGCGGCTTCGGCAACTGGTTCGTCCCGATCATGATCGGCGCGCCCGACATGGCGTTCCCGCGGATGAACAACGTATCGTTCTGGCTGCTCGTCCCCGCATTCATCCTGCTGCTCGGCTCGACCTTCGTTCCGGGCGGTCTCGGCAACGGTGCCGGTACCGGCTGGACGGTTTATGCCCCGCTTTCGACGGCAGGCTCCGCCGGACCCGCGGTCGACATGGCAATCCTCGCGCTGCATCTCGCCGGCGCGTCGTCGATCCTCGGCGCGATCAACTTCATCACCACAATCTTCAACATGCGTGCCCCGGGCATGACGATCAACAAGATGCCGCTGTTCGTCTGGTCGGTCCTCGTCACTGCGTTCCTCCTGCTGCTCGCGCTGCCGGTGCTCGCCGCGGCGATCACGATGCTGCTGACCGACCGCAATTTCGGCACGACCTTCTTCGATGCCGCCGGTGGCGGTGATCCGATCCTCTACCAGCATCTGTTCTGGTTCTTCGGCCATCCCGAGGTCTACATCATGATCCTGCCCGGATTCGGCATGGTCAGCCAGATCATCTCGACCTTCAGCAAGAAGCCGATCTTCGGCTATCTCGGCATGGCCTATGCCATGGTCGCGATCGGTGTCGTCGGCTTCGTCGTGTGGGCGCACCACATGTTCACCACCGGCCTCAGCGTGAATTTGAAGATGTACTTCACCGCCGCGACGATGGTTATCGCGGTCCCGACCGGCATCAAGATCTTCAGCTGGATCGCAACGATGTGGGGCGGTTCGTTGACCTTCAAGACGCCAATGATGTGGGCGATCGGCTTCATCTTCATGTTCACCGTCGGTGGCGTGACCGGTGTCGTCCTCGCCAATGGCGGCGTCGATACGTACATGCAGGACACCTACTACGTCGTCGCGCATTTCCACTATGTGCTGTCGCTCGGCGCGGTGTTCTCGCTGTTCGCCGGCTTCTATTACTGGTTCCCGAAAATGTCGGGCAAGATGTACAACGAGTTCCTCGGCCAGCTGCATTTCTGGGTATTCTTCATCGGCGTGAACGTCCTGTTCTTCCCGATGCATTTCCTGGGCCAGCAGGGCATGCCGCGGCGCTATCCTGATTATGCCGACGCCTATGCGCACTGGAACCAGATCGCATCGACCTGGGGCTATTCGATCATGTTGGCCGGCATGCTGATCTTCTTCGTCAACCTGATCTGGTCGCTCGCGGCGGGTCGCAAGGCTGCGGCCAATCCGTGGGGCGAAGGCGCAACGACGCTCGAATGGACCTTGTCGTCGCCGCCGCCGTTCCACCAGTTCGAGCAGCTCCCGAAGATCGCCTGAACATAGCCCCTCCCGTCGCGGAGGGGCAGGAACCCCATGACCATCAGCGTGTCCGAATATCAGCCAGCCATGCCCGCCAGCGCGGGGGATTTCTTTGCGCTGACCAAGCCGCGCGTGATGAGCCTGGTGGTCTTCACCGCCTTGTGCGGGATGCTCGCCGCGCCGGGCAGCGTCGATCCGGTGCTGGGCTTTACCGCGATCCTGGCGATTGCGCTGGGCGCGGGCGCGTCGGGCGCGCTCAACCAGTGGTACGAGGCGGGCCTCGATGCCAAGATGAAGCGCACCGCGCAGCGGCCGCTGCCCGCCGGGCGGATGGACAAGAGCTCGGCGCTCCATTTCGGCGTCGGCCTGGGGTCGTTCTCGGTCCTGCTGATGGGGCTGGCGGTCAACTGGCTGTCCGCCGCGATCCTCGCCTTTTCGATCTTTTTCTACGCGGTCGTCTACACGATGTGGCTCAAGCCGCGCACGCCGCAGAATATCGTCATCGGCGGCGCCGCGGGCGCATTCCCGCCGCTGATCGGATGGGCTGCGGTGACTGGCGACGTGACGTTGATGCCGGTCCTCTTGTTCGCCTTGATCTTCTTCTGGACGCCGCCGCATTTCTGGGCGCTCGCGCTGTTCATCAATTCCGATTACGCCAAGGCGGGCATCCCGATGCTGCCGGTGGTCGCTGGCCAGGCCGCGACGCGGCGCCAGATCGTGCTCTACAGCCTGGTGATGACAGCGGTGGCGATCGCGCCGTGGCTGCTCGACCTTGCCGGCGCGCTCTATGGCGTCGCCGCATCGGCGCTCAGCCTCGTGTTCGTCGCGCTGGCGATCCGCGTCGGCACCAACCGCGCGACCGAGCCGGCGGCGATGCGCCCCGAAAAGCGGCTGTTCGCCTATTCGATATTCTACCTGTTCGCGCTGTTCGCGATCCTCGTCGTAGATGCTAAGGTGGTGCCATGAACGATCCATTCGACGAAAAGGAATATCGCCGCCGCCAGAAATCGCGCGCGCTGATCACCGCATTGATTCTCGGCGCGCTCGTCGCGCTGTTCTACGCGATCACGATCGTCAAGATCGGGGCAGGTTACGGATGAGGCAGAACGCATGACTCCGCAGCTGCGCACCGCCGCTATCTTTGGCGCGATGACGATCTCGATGGTCGGCGTCGGCTATGCCTCGGTCCCGCTTTACAACATGTTCTGCCGCGTCACCGGGTTCAACGGCACGACCGGCCGCGCCGACGAGGCGCAGGCGGCCGAGGTGCCGGTGTACGTCGACAAGACGATCTCGGTCCGCTTCGATTCGAACGTCGATCGCGACCTGCCGTGGGAGTTCCGGCCCGAACACCCCACCGACACCGTCAGCCTGGGCGCGCGCGACATGGCGATTTTCATCGCCAAGAATAATGGCAGCGAACCGATTACCGGCACCGCCAGCTTCAACGTCACGCCGGTCACCGCAGGCAGGTATTTCAAGAAAATCCAGTGCTTCTGCTTCACCGAACAGACGATCGCGGCAGGCGAGCAGGTTCGCATGCCGGTCCTCTATTTCGTCGATCCGAAATTGCTGGACGATCCCGACACCCGGGATATAGAGGAAATCACGCTGAGCTATACCTTCCACCGCACCAAGAACGGTGACACCGAGGGTTAGCCAACCCGAATTTCAATCGAGCGGGTAGCGTGTTTCGCCGCCCCGACCAACGCAACAGGGACAGTTTCATGGCCGGTGCCAAGAACCACGATTATCATATTCTAGCCCCCGATCCGTGGCCTCTGATCGGTGCCTTTTCGGCGCTGACGATGGCTGCCGGCGGCGTCATGTGGATGCATGGCGGCCATGTCGGCGCGCCCAATGGCGGCGGCTACGTCTTCTTCCTTGGCCTTGCCGCGGTGCTGTTCACGTTTTTCAGCTGGTGGTCGAACGTGATCAAGGAAGCGCACGCGGGCGATCATACGCCCGTCGTCCAGCTCCATTTGCGCTACGGCATGATCCTGTTCATCGCCTCGGAAGTGATGTTCTTCGTCGGCTGGTTCTGGGCGTGGTTCGACTTCTCGCTGTTCCCTGCGCCGATCGAGTTCGTCGATGGCGCGGTGACCAACATGATCGGCCAGGACGGCGCATCGGCGCTGTTGCAGTGGCCGCCCAAGGGTATCGAAGTGCTCAACGCCTTCGAATTGCCGCTGCTCAACACGCTGATCCTGCTGTGCTCGGGCACGACGGTCACCTGGGCGCATCATTCGCTGATCCATGGCGACCGCAAGGGCCTGATCCTCGGTCTGTGGCTGACGATCATCCTCGGTGCCATCTTCACGAGCATCCAGGCGTATGAATATGCGCACGCGCCGTTCGGGTTCGGCGGGTCGAACTACAGCTCGGCCTTCTACATGGCGACGGGTTTCCACGGCTTCCACGTGCTCGTCGGGACGATCTTCCTGATCGTCAACCTGGTCCGCGCGTACAAGGGCGACTTCACCCCGCGCCAGCATTTCGGCTTCGAAGCGGCGGCCTGGTACTGGCATTTCGTCGATGTCGTGTGGCTGTTCCTGTTCGCGGTGATCTATGTCTGGGGCGGCTGGGGCGCACCGGTCCACGGATAGATGGAGCAAGGTCCTCCCGATACCAGCAAAGGGCAGCCCGGCCTTGCCGCGGCTGCCCTTTTCGGTCTGTGTCCCGATTGCGGCGAGCGGACGCTGTTCACGGGTCCGGTCAAGTTCGCCGATCGCTGCCGCGTCTGCGGCCTCGATTTCTCGCGCTACAATGTCGGTGACGGCGCAGCGGCGTTCCTCATCCTGATCATCACCGCGCTGGTCATCGGCCTCGCGATCACTGTCCAGGTGGCGTTCGGCCCGCCATTCTGGGTCCAGGCACTGATCTGGATCCCGGTTACCACCGCGCTGACGATCGGGGGCACACGCGTTGCCAAGGCGGCGCTGCTCGTCTCCGAACATCGCCGTGACGCGCGCGAAGGGCGAATCGTACCGCACGACGAACCATGAGCGATTCGCTCGATAAGCCGCGCCGGCCGATCCCGATCGTTGCGACGATCGTCGTCGCGCTGGCGGTCGCCGCGATGATCGCGCTCGGCATCTGGCAATACCAGCGCGCGGGCGAAAAGGAGCGGCTGCTCGCGCTCTACGAACGCAATATCGCGATGGACAGCGATGTGATGTTCCCGGCGCTCGGACCGGTGCCCGACAGCGCGCTGTTCCGCCGCTCGAGCCTCGTCTGCCTGAATGTCGTCGGCTGGCGCTCCGAAGGCGGCCGCGCACCCGGTGGCGGCGGCACGACGCGCTATATCGCCGACTGCCGGACCGGCGCCGAAGGGCCGGGCGCGAGCGTCCAGGTCGGGACGAGCGACGAGCCCAATCTCAAGCAGCTGTGGAACGGCGGCGCCGTGCACGGCTGGATCTCGACCGCGCCCGATCATCGCGGGCTGATCGACCGGATCCAGGGCGCCGCACCGCCGCGCGCGATGCTCGTCATGACCGACCCGGTCGCCGGGCTGAAGCCCAACGCCGCGCCCGACCTTGGCGCCATCCCCAACAACCATATCGCCTATATGTGGCAGTGGTTCTTCTTCGCGACGATTGCTCTGGCGATCTACGGCATTGCGCTGCGCCAGCGCTGGACCAAGGCGGACGCCGCGCCGGCGACGGACTAGGCGTGCGTTATGTCGGCACGCGCGGCGGGGGATCGGCGGGGTTTCGCGCGGTCGTAACCGGCGGCCTCGCGCCCGGCGGCGGGCTGTGGATGCCCGAAGTCTGGCCGCATTTCTCCCACCACGAACTTAGCGCGATGGCGCGGCTCGATTATGCCGAGACCGCCGCGCGCGTGCTGGCGCGCTTCATCGGCGATGATATCGACGATGCGACGCTGCTTGGCCTGTGCCGCGATGCCTATGCCGGGTTCGATGACGCCGCGGTGACGCCGCTGCGGCGGCTCGACGATGGGCTTTCCCTCCTCGAACTGTTCCACGGCCCGACGCTGAGCTTCAAGGACATCGCGCTGCAGTTGCTCGGTGCGATGCTCGGCCATTTCGGCGCGCGCACGACGATCATCGGCGCGACATCGGGCGACACCGGATCGGCCGCGATCCACGCGGTCGCGGGGAAAAAGGGCGTGCGCATCGTCATGCTCTATCCCGAGGGGCGGATCAGCGACGTCCAGCGCCGCCAGATGACGAGCGTCGCGGCCGGCAATGTCGATGTGGTCGCGATCGACGGCAGCTTCGACGATTGCCAGCGGATCGTGAAGGCGCTGCTTGGCGATGCCGCGCTGGTCGCGAAGCACCGGCTGTCGGCGGTCAATTCGATCAACTGGCTGCGCATCGCGGCGCAGTCGGTGTATTATTTTACCGCCGCGCTGCGGCTCGGCGCGCCCGATTCCGCGGTCGGTTTTGCCGTGCCGACGGGCAATCTCGGCGATGCCTTTGCCGGCCACGCCGCGCGGCGCATGGGGTTGCCGATCGCACGCATCATCGTTGCGACCAACGCCAACGATATCGTTGCACGCGCGCTCGCCGACGGCGTCTATCGCCCCGGCGCGGTGCGCGCGACCGATGCGCCCGCGATGGACATCCAGGTTGCGAGCAATTTCGAACGGCTCCTGTGGGATGCAGCGGGCGGCGATGGCGCGGTTGTAGCGCGGCAGATGGCCGCGCTGGCAGGCGAGGGCGAGATCGTCCTGACCGACGCACAGCGCGCCGCTCTGGCGCACATGACCGGGGTTGCGATCGATGCCGCGGCGATGGACGCGGCTATGCGCTGGGCCGACGAACGCGGCACGACGATCGATCCACACACCGCGATCGCGCTCGCGGCGGCTCAGAGCGTCGGGGGCGATGATCCCATCGCGGTCGTCGCCACTGCGCATCCCGCCAAGTTTCCCGATGCGGTGCGCCGCGCGACGGGGCGTGATCCGACGGTTCCGGCGCGGCTGGCCGATGCTCTGACCGGCGCTGAACGCGTCGTGCGCCTGCCCGCCGATGTCGCTGCGGTCACAGCCTATGTTGCGGCGCGCGGCTGATCGTCTAAGGACATGCGCATGAATGACCTTGTGACGATGATCGGCGAGCCCTGGGACGACTATGGCCTCGTTGACAGCGGCGGCGGGCGCAAGCTCGAACGCTATGGCCGCTTTCGCTTCATCCGCCCCGAACCGCAGGCGATGTGGGCCCCCGCGCAGGACGACTGGCGCGCCGATGGCGAATTCGTGCCGGCATCGGACGACGATGGCGGCGGCCGCTGGTTCTACGACACCGACGTGCCGCTCGACGGCTGGCCATTGTCATGGCGCAGCGTGAAGTTCCAGGCGCAGTGCACGCCGTTCCGTCACCTAGGGTTTTTTCCCGACATGGCGCCGGTCTGGGACTGGATGCGGGAGTGTTTAAGTGCCGTATCCGGCGTTAGCCGAACAAAGACCGCACTCAACCTGTTCGGCTATACCGGCGTCGGCACGCTCGCGCTGTCGGCAGCGGGCGCATCGATGGTCCATGTCGATGCGTCGAAGAAATCGGTCGCTCAGGCGCGAGAGAATGCCGCGCTGGCTGGCATGGCCGACCGGCCGGTGCGCTGGATCGTCGATGATGCCGCCAAGTTCGCCGCGCGCGAGGTCCGGCGTGAGCGGCGCTACGACGCGATCCTGCTCGATCCGCCCAAATACGGGCGCGGCCCCGATGGCGAGATGTGGAAGCTCGAGGACGACCTGCCCGGACTGATCGCCGATTGCCGTCGGCTGGTCGATGCCGATTCGGCGTGCGTCTTCCTGACCGCGTATGCGGTGCGACTGTCGGCGCTGGCGATCGGCGAACTGATGCGCCAGTCGTTCGGCGACCTTCCCGGCACGGTCGAATGCGGCGAACTGGGCGTGCGCGAGGAAGCGCGCGGGCTCGTCCTGCCGACCGCGATCTTCGCGCGCTGGCGTAACGCCTAGCTGCGCCCTGCGCGCAACGCCGCTGCGGCCGCAAACGGCGTGATCGCGACGAGGAACAGCGAGGCGGCGGCGAGCAGCTTGAGCGGCGCCCCGCCCGCATCGGCGGCATAGCCCGCGCCAAAGATCAGCACCGGCACTGCCAGCGGCAGCAGCAACAGGCCGACGATCCCGCCGGCGCCGCGCAGCGATAGCGTCAGCGCGGCGACGAGCACGCCGAGCGCGGCGAGCGCAGGCGTGCCGATCGCGAGGCCGATCGCGAGCCGCGCGAGCGTCGCCCCGTCGAGGTTGAGCAGCGCGGCGGCGGGCAGCGTCGCGACGAGCAGCGGCAGCGCAAAACCGAGCCAGTGCGCGGCAAGGCGCGCGACGACGACGCTTTCCTCGCCGATGCCGCGCAGCGCGAGCTGGTCGAGCGTGCCGTCACGCGCATCGTCGGCGAACAGCCGATCGACCGGCAGCAGCGCGGCGAGCAACGCGGCGACCCACAGCATCCCGCCGCCGGTCCGCGCGAGCAGCACCGGATCGGGGCCGACCGCAAAGGGAAACAGCATCGCGACGAGCAGGTAGAAGCCGACCGGGAGCCACAAGGCGCCGCTGCGCCACGAGCGCGCAAGATCGCGGACGAACAGGGTGGCGAGCAGCCTCATGCGGGGACCGCTGCGCCGAGCGCGACCCGCTGTGCATCGGGCAGCGCGAGCGCGATGTGCGTCGCGACCATCACCGCGCCGCCCGCCGCGCGGTGGCGCGCGATCGCCGCCTCGAGCAGCGGGATGGCATCGGCGTCGAGGCCGTTGGCCGGCTCGTCGAGCAGCCACAGCGCCGCGCCGCTGGCGATCGTGCGGGCGAGCGCGGCACGCTTGCGCTGGCCGGTCGAGAGCAGGCGGACGGGGACGGGGGCGAGGTGGGTGCAGCCGAGCGTGGCCAGTGCGGCGTCGACCGCGCCATCTGGCGCACCGTCGAGCCGGGCCCACCAGCCCAGTGCGCGCGCGACGCTCTGTTCGGGATCGAGCGCGGCGCGTTCGTCGGTCAGCGCGGTGGTCGCGCTTCGGCTGATGCGGCCCGCGACCGGATCGAGCAGTCCCGCAGCGAGGCGCAGCAGGCTCGACTTGCCCGCGCCATTGGGGCCCGAGACGAGCAGGGCACCACCTTCGCAGACAGCGAACGACAGGTCTTCGAACAGCACATTGCCGCCGCGCACGCAGGCGACCGCGTCGAATGCGATCATCGCGTCGTGGCGCGGGGCATTGGGCGATTGACGGGTCGTCATGGCAGCGCTCAATACGGTGCGGCGCGCACGAACGCCAGCGGGAGAACCGGGATGCCAATCGAGAAACTGTCCGACGCCGCGCGCGAGGCGTTTCTCGCCGCGCATTCCGACTGGTGCCACGACGGCGTGCGCGACGCCTTTACGCGGCGGTTCGTCTTCGCCGACTTTTCGGCTGCCTTCGCCTTCATGACGCGCGTCGCGCTGCTGGCGGAAAAGATGGATCACCATCCCGAATGGTCGAACGTCTATAACCGCGTCGATATCGCGCTGACGACGCATGATGCCGGCGGCCTGTCGGCCCGCGATGTCGCGATGGCGGAGGCGATCGAGGCATTGCTCGCATAAGCCACCCCACCTCCGTTTGCCCTGAGTAGCGCCGAAGGCGCGTATCTAAGGACTGTATGCGCCGTCGAAAAGACCGGGCTTCGACAGGCTCAGCCCGAACAGGGCTGCGCAACTCGCTCACCCGTTGGCCCTGAGTAGGCCCATAGGCGCGTATCGAAGGGTTGGTATCGCTCGGTATGGAAATGGCCCTTCGATACGGCCTTTCGGCCTACTCAGGACGAACGGCGTTGGGCGTGGAGCAGCCGCGAAGGCTCTTCGATACGGCCCTATGGGCCTACTCAGGGCAAACGGAGCTGGGGTTCAGCAAAGACCCTTCGATACGTCCCTGCGGGCCTACTCAGGACAAACGGGAGAGGGTAGGGTCTCTAGTCCGCCTGGTCTTCGAGCCAGTGCATGTCGTCGTCGGAAAAGCCGAAATGATGGCCGACCTCGTGGACGAGGACGTGCGCGACGAGCGTTTCGATGGCAATGCCGCGCTGCTTTGCTTCGGCGAGGATCGGCTGGCGGTAGAGGTGGATCATGTCGGGCATCGCGCCCGAATCGCTGACGCTTTTGATCCCGACGGGCCGCCCGGTGTAGAGCCCCGACAGCTGCATCGGACTGGTCATGCCGAAGCCGTCGAGCACGTCGCGCTTCGCGTAATCGTCGACGCGCACGACGACGGGGCCGAGATGCGCGCGAAATTCGGGCGGCATTGCCTGTATCGCGCGGTGCGCCATCGCCTCCATCTCGTCGGTCGATGGGCCGTCAAAGGGCAGCGGTTGGTTCAATGGTTGCTGCCCGACAGGTCGGCGGCCTGCTCCATCGCCTTGCGCCGTTTCTTGAGCAGCCACGGCGCCCAGCGCGAGGCGAAGCGCAGTTTTTTCGCGGTCTTGCCGATGACGGTGTGGACCTTGCTGCCGTGGACCGCGTCCCAGGCGGCGTCGGCGACCTGTTCGACCGGCGTGAATTCGAGGCCCGCGGCGCGGACGCGTTCGCGCGAGGTGCTGTTGGTCCCGCTGACAGTGACGTCGAGCAGCGGCGTGTCGATGAAGCTCGGCATCAACGAGCGGACCTTGATGCCCGCACCATCGACGCCGCGTTCGGCGAATTCGAGATCAAGCGCCTCGGTCAGGCCGCGCACCGCGAACTTGGTCGCCGAATATACTGCGAGGCCGGGCGAGCCGAAGATCGCGGCAGCCGATGCAGTATTGAGGATCGCCGCGCCGGGCGTCTGTTCGAGCAGCGGGAGCGCCGCATAGACGCCGTTGACGACGCCGGTGAAGTTGATCGCGATCATCCGCTCGGCCTGGTCGGGCGCAAGGTCGGGAAACTGGCCGCCAAGGCCGATGCCGGCATTATTGAACAAGACGTCGAGCCGGCCGCCGGTTGCTTGCGCGAAGTCGGCCAGCGCGCTCGCCCAGGCAGCGCGGTCGCGGACATCCATGACGTGGCTCGACGACCGACCTGCGGGAAGCAGCGCGGCGGTTTCGGCGATCCCTGCCGCATCGACGTCGGCCAGCCCGACGAACCAGCCTGCGCGCGCAAAACGTTGTGCGGTCGCGCGCCCGATGCCCGAACCGCCGCCGGTAATGAAAATTGCCTGTGCCATGTCACCCTCCCTCGTCCTGCCGCGGCATCTGCTGCGCGGTCAGGCGATGTTGGACATGGGGTCGGCGCTTTGGCATGTAAAGCGCGTCGAGAGCGGGAGACCTGTAAGCCGATGATTATCAAGCAGATGCAATTGGCGGTCATGGCTCTGTTCGGCGCGCTGATGCTGTTCGTGCCGTCCGCCGCGCGGGCCGATGTCGCGGTGACATTCTACAGCCACGAATTCGGCGACAGCTTCCCGCACGCGTTCATCGTCCTCAACGGCACGATCGATGCGACCGGCGAGGTGATCGACACCAATTACGGCTTCACCGCGAAGAACGTGTCGCCCGCGATCCTGTTCGGATCGGTGATCGGCATCGTCGAAAGCGTCGAGCCCAAATATGTTGCGAGCAGCGATCCGCATTTCACCGTCCATCTCGACGATGCGGGCTATGCGCGGCTGATGGCCAAGGTCGTCGAATGGCGCGACCGGCCGCAGAAAAGCTATAATCTGAACAAGCGCAACTGCGTCCATTTCGCGATGGAAGCGGCCGAGACGGTCGGCCTCAAGGTCAATCGCAAGAGCAGGTTCTTCAAGAAACCGCGATCGTTCCTCGAAGAGGTCGAAGCGCTCAATCCCGGGGTCGAAACGGTCGCAACGGTCGCCGCCGAATAGGCGCGCGACGGCGCGATGCCGTGCGCGCGCCCGTTGGCCTAACTGCCGCCCGCCACGCTCGTCGCAAGGCCCGGCACGAAATCGGCGCCTTCGACGATCTTGCCGCTCGATTCGGACAGCGTTTTGCCGATCGGTTCGGCGCGTCCGCCCAGGCATTTGGCGAGGAAGTTCTCGGCGACCGCGTTGAACGCGATGTTGTTTTCGGGCTTGGCGAAGCCATGACCCTCGTCGGGGAACAGGACATAGGTGACCGGGATCCCGCGCGCCTTCATCGCGGCGACGATCTGGTCGCTTTCGGCCTGGTTGACGCGCGGATCGTTGGCGCCTTGCCCGATCAGCAGCGGACGGACGATATCGCCTGCCTTGTAGAGCGGCGAGCGGTCCTTGAGCATCGCCAGGCCGGCCTCGGTGCGCGGGTCGCCCATGCGCTGGTGGAACTGCTCGACCATCGCGGTCCAGTATGGCGGGATCGTCTTCAAGAGCGTTTCGAGGTTCGACGGGCCGACGATATCGACACCGCAGGCGAACTGTTCGGGGGTGAAGGTCAGGCCGGCGAGCGTGGCATAGCCGCCATAGCTGCCGCCCATGATCGCGACCTTGTCGGGCGTCGTGACGCCCTGTGCCACGGCCCAGTCCATCGCGTCGATCAGGTCGTCCTGCATCTTGCGGCCCCATTCGAGGTCGCCCGCGCTGATGAAGTCCTTGCCGAGGCCGGTCGAGCCACGAAAATTGACGCTGAGCACCGCATAGCCGCGATTGGCGAGCCATTGGTGTGCCGCGCTGAAGCCATAGCCGTCGCGGCCCCACGGTCCGCCATGGACGACCATGACCATCGGCACCGGCGCATTCGCCGTGCCGTCGCCGTCGGGATCGGCGGCCTTGGGCAGGCTGAGATAGCTGACGAGGTCGAGCCCGTCGCGCGACTTGATGACGACAGGGCGCTTGGCGACGAGCGGTGCGCCGACCAGTTCGGGACGCGAGGTATAGAGCTTGGTCAGCGTCTTTGCCTTGCGGTCGAACAGATAGGTCGAGGCGGGCTCGACGACGGGATCGTTGCCGACGATCCACAGGCTGTCGTCCTCGGTCCGCGAGCTCACCCCGAACTCGCCTTCGAGCTGGCTATCGAGCCAATCGAGATCGGCACCGACAGCGGGATCGATCGCGGTCCATTCGGGCTTGAGATAATTGATCGCATAGGCATCGATCACCCCGGTCCTGGGATTGCCCATCGCGCCGGCGATATCGGCCTTGTCGCTCTGGGCAATGACGTGCTTGTCGCCGCTGGCGACATCCTGCGCGATCAGCGCGGCGGTGTTGCGACCGCGGCTGTCGATCCAGTACAGCGTCTTGCCGTCGTTGGTGAAGCCCGCCGGGTTGGTGGTCAGCGAATCGGCGAGCTCGGTCGAACCGAAGGGCTTGTCCTCGACCTTGCCATCGACGACGCGGAAATAGTCGACCCCGCCCGCCGCGTTGGGCCGCATCGCGAGCCTGAGGTTGAGGTTGTCGTCGGCAAGGAAGCCGGCATAGCCGTCACCCCTGATCACCTCGGTCAGCGTGCCGGTCGTCAGGTCGAGCCGATAGACATCGTGCCAGCGCGGGTCGCGGTTGTTGAGCCCGACGAGCACGGCGTCCTTGTATTTGTGCGACGTGCCGAGGAGCTGCGCGCGGGTTTTTTCGAACGGGGTCAGTGTGCGTTCGGCGCCGCTCGCGACGTCGATGCCGTACAGCAGGAAATTCTCGTCGCCGCCCTTGTCCTGGACATAGAGCAGGGTCTTGCCGTCGCCCGACCAGCCATAGCCGCGGATCGGCCGGTCGGTCGAATTGGTCATCGGTTTCGCGGCGTCGGGATTGCCGACCGGGGCGACGTAGATGTTGAGCACGTCGCCGCGCGGGGCGAGCCAGCTCAGCCACTTGCCGTCGGGCGACAATTGCGCGCTGGTCTTGGTCGGATTGCCGAACAGCGCCGCGCGCTCGATCAGCGGGACCGCCGCGGCCGGCTGCGGCGCGGCGACCATTGTCGGGGCGGTCTGTTGGTCCATGTTTGTGCATCCGGTCAAAAGGACGGAACCGGCAAGCATGCTGGCGCCCAATAGAAGTGATTTCATAGCAATTCTCCCTGTGTATTATGTGCATAATACACAGGCACGTGACCTGTCAAGTAAAGGGAACTTTACAAGTGTTCTGAACCCACTTCAGGGGTGCTTTACGAGGGCGGCTAGATCGCCTCGATGCTGTAATGGTGCCAGGCGAAGATCGCCGCCGCGCCGCGATAGGGGCGCCAGGGCTCGGCCAGCGCGCGGCAGAGCTTCTCCGACGGGCGTTCGGTAAGGCCCATGACCTTGCCGACGTCGATCTGGACGGCAAGGTCGCCGGCGGGCCAGATGTCGCGCCGTCCCTCGGCGAACAGCAGGTAGATTTCGGCCGACCAGCGACCGATGCCCTTGACCTTGGTCAGCAGCGCGATCGCCTCCTCGTCGTCGGCGGGCAGGTCGTCGAAGGTGAGGTCGCCGGTCATGACGAGTTCGGCAAGGCTTCGCGCATAGCCCTGTTTCTGCCGGCTGAGCCCGCAGGCGCGTAGCGCATCGAAGTCCGACGCGGCGATCGCCTCGACCGGGCAGCCTTCGCCGAGATGCGCCTCGAGCTTGTTCCACACCGCGGTCGCCGCCTTGGCGCTGACCTGCTGGCCGACGATCGTGCGGAGCAGCGTTGCATAGCCCGGAGGACGGATCCGTGGCGGCGGATAGCCTGCCTCGGCAAGCGCGGGAGCGAAGCGCGGCTCGACGGCGACGAGCGCGTCGAGATCGGTCCGTATCTGCTTTGCCGTCAGTCCCATGCCGTCACCCCTTGATTTGCGTGGACGCGCACCATAGGCGGGCCGCCAATGCCAAGCCATAGCCGCTACAGACAGGATAATTGATGCCGACGATTTATGTGACCGACCGCGCGGGCAACGAGCGCGCCGTCGAAGCCAAGCCCGGCTATAGCGTGATGGAAACGATCCGCGATGCGGGCTTTGACGACTTGCTCGCGCTCTGCGGCGGCTGCTGTTCGTGCGCGACCTGCCATGTCGTTGTCGACGATGCCCAGCTGTCGCTGCTCCCCGCGATGAGCGAGGACGAGGACGATCTGCTCGATTCGTCCGACCACCGGACCGCGGGATCGCGGCTGTCATGCCAGATCGACGTGTCCGACGCGCTCGACGGCCTCAAGGTGACAATCGCCCCCGAAGACTGAGCGCGCGGGGCTCAGTCGAGCTTGAGCAGCGCCTTGGGCGCGACCTTGGTCCCCGAGGTGATGTCCCAGACGAGCTGCTGACGCGCCCCCGCCCTGGCCGGGCCGTCGTTGGTGTTGTTGGTCAGGATCGCGGCGTCGGTGGTCAGCGTCAGCCGCCCCTCGGTGCGCGCATTGGCGTTGTCGCCGGGCGCATCGGGACCGAGCCCGCCCAATGCGCGCGCGCTCTGGTCGTCGGCGGTGGCGAGGCCGGGTCCGCCGATCTCGGCCGAGCCGTCGGCGCGGCGGTGGATGGCGATGATCGGCTTGATGATCTCGACCCCGGGGAAGATCGGCCAGACGAAATCGCGGTCGAGCCGGCCAGTCAGCGCATAATCGACCTCGAACACGCCGTCGCCCTTGTGGACGACCGATTTCCAGCCCTGTTCCTTTGACAGGCGTGCGGCAAAGGCGTCCATCGTCGCGGGGTCGGCAGGGTTGATCCCGCCGAACATCGCCGAGAACCGGGCCACGTTTTCAGCCTTCTTGGCCTGGGCCTCGTCCCATTCGGCCTTTTGTTCGGCGATTTCGTCGTCGCTGCAGCTGCGGTCTTCAAAGCTGTCTTCGTCGGTGCACTGCGCGACGAACTTTTCGTCGCTGTCGGCCTGCGCCTGGCGGATCAGTGCGGGCGACGTCGCGAACATCAGCTCGCCCTTATAGGCAAAGGTGAAGGCGCCGTTGCGCCCGACATCGATGGTCGAAGTGAATTTGCCGGGAACGATGAAACAGGCGGCCAAGGTGAGCGCAATCGCGATTGCGGCCAGAAACGTCACTCGATTGCGCATGATATTTCCCCCCGAAATTGGTTATCCCTTGGCGGTCGCCACCGCATAAAGCGCGATTGCTGCGGCGTTGGAGACGTTGAGGCTCTCCATCCGCGGGCTGATCGGCAGTTTGGCGAGCATGTCGCAATGCGCCATCGTGTTGTGGCGCATGCCTTCACCCTCGGCGCCGAGGATCAGCGCGATCCGCTTGCTGCCTTCGAGCGCGACCGAAAGCTCGGTATCGGCGGTGCCGGCGAGGCCGATGCGCCAATATTCGGCTTCGGCGATTTCCTCGAGCGCGCGGGCGAGATTGACGACGCGGACCCACGGCACGATTTCGAGCGCACCCGAGGCCGAGCGCGCGATGACGCCCGATTCGGGCGGTGCATGGCGATCCTGCGTGACGACCGCGCAGGCGTCGAAGGCGGCGGCAGAGCGCAGCACCGCGCCGACATTGTGCGGATCGGTGACCTGGTCGAGAATGACGATCGGGCGGGGCCTGGCGGCGCTGTCGCCCGCCTCGCGGTCGAGCACGTCGCCGAGCCAGATGTCTTCGAGTGGTTCGAACTCGGCGACGATCCCCTGGTGCGGCGTATCGCCGGGGATCAGCCGGGCAAGGTCGGCGACCTCGCTATAGGTGATCGGCAGCGTCGCGGGCAGGTCGAGCGAGGCAAGCGCCTCGCGCGTGCCCCACAATTTGCGCACGCTGCGCGCCGGATTGGCGAGCGCGGCGATGACGGGATGGCGGCCCCAGATACGGATCGGGGCGCCCTTCTTGACCTGATAGGTTTGCTTGCGACGTGACATGACGGGTTCTTTGCAACGCACGGGGGCGGTGAGGCAAGCGCGCATTCGCCTTGCGACCGGTTTGACGGCATTGACACGCCACGGCGCTTTCTCCATTGGGGCGCCTGCACGCCCGGCGCCGGGGTTAATATTCCGGCGCAAGCACGGTGGTTTCACCGCTGCGAACATCTGGACAGGTGGCCGAGTGGTTAAAGGCAGCAGACTGTAAATCTGCCCGGGTTTCCCGTACGCTGGTTCGAATCCAGCCCTGTCCACCATCATTCAAAACCAGTCCGGGGGACTGATTTTGAATGATCCCGAGAAGCGAAGTCTTCAAGGGTCAGGCGTCTCCCCACACGCAACTTCGCCCGTCCGGGGGACGAAAATATCGATGATCCCGAGAGGCGAAGCCTTCGCGGGTCAGGCGTCCCACCAGGCATATTGGTGGCCCATCGCACATCCGCCGATAGAGTGACGTCGCCTCTTAGCTATCCGAAATAACCAACAATAAATTAACGATAAAAATCGTCTGGTTTCAGATGAAACCATCGCGTTCAGAACAGGCGCGATCCGTTCGGAACGCGGGTATCGGGTGCGAACAGGTCGACGTTGCCGTCGGCATCGGCGAACCCCAGCGTGAGCACTTCGGAGATCGCCGGGCCGGTCTGGCGCGGAGCGAAATTGACGACTGCCGCGACCTGTCGTCCGATCAGGTCGGCGGGCGCATAGTTGGCCGCGATCTGCGCGCAGCTCTTCTTCTCCCCGACGCCGGCACCGAAATCGATCCGCAGCTTGAGCGATGGCTTGCGTGCTTCGGGAAAGGCTTCGGCGGCGACGATCGTGCCGACGCGAATGTCGGCGGCGAGGAAATCGTCGAAGCCGATCTGGGGTGCGGCGGGCGCGTCGGGATCGTGCGTCAGGTGCACGTCATTCCATTTCGAGAATCACCGCATCGACCGCGAGGCTGTCGCCCGCGACGGCATTGACCGACTTGACCGTGCCGGCCTTTTCGGCGCGCAGGATGTTTTCCATCTTCATCGCCTCGACCACCGCGAGCGGCTGGCCCGCCTCGACGGTGTCGCCCTCGCCGACATGGAGCTGCATCAGCAGGCCGGGCATCGGGCACAGCAGGAACTTCGACAGATCGGGCGGGACCTTTTCGATCATGTGCTTGGCCAACGGCGCGACATGCGCGGGCAGGACGCGCGCGAAGTGGCTCGCGCCGCGCGTCGTCAGCTGGAAGCCGGTGCGGTGGTTGGCGATCCGCACGACGATTTCTTCGCCGTCGATGGTGGCCAGGATCGCGCGGTCGCCGGGCGAATAGATCGCCTCGAGGACGAGAGGCGTGCCGTCGACCGTCAGGTCGTCGCCGTCGAGCGCCACGTCGTGGTCGCTGTCGCCCAACCGGATTTGCCATCTAGAAGGCGGCTCTAGAGGGCCGTTCAACTGCCCGTCGACCAGCCGCGCGCGGTCCGAATAGGCGGTCGCGACGAAGGCGGCGATCGCGGCGAGGCCGCGCTTGAGCTCGGCGCTCGCGGGGGCGCCTTCGAAACCGTCGGGATATTCCTCGGCGATGAAATTGGTCGTGATGGCGCCGGCACGGAAGCGCGGATGCTGCATCAGCGCCGAGAGGAAATCGACATTGTTGCCGAGCCCGGCGAGTTCGAAGCGGTCGAGCGCGCCGATCTGCGCATCGATCGCGCCCTCACGTGTCGGCGCCCAGGTGATCAGCTTGGCGATCATCGGGTCGTAGAACATCGACACCTCGAGCCCCTCGCGCACGCCGTCGTCGACGCGGATGACCATTGGTGATGGATCATCGCGCGCTTCGCCCTTCGACAGGCTCAGGGTGAGCGGGTCAGGTTGGTTACCATCCCCACTCCGCTCGGGCTGAGCCTGTCGAAGCCGGGTATCCACCTCCTCGGGCGGGTCGTAGCGGACGAGACGCCCGGTGCTTGGCAGGAAGCCGCGATAGGGATCCTCGGCATAGACGCGCGCTTCGATCGCCCAGCCGTTGAGCACGATGTCGTCCTGGCTGAAGGGCAGTTTCTCGCCCGCGGCGACACGGATCATCTGCTCGACGAGGTCGATGCCGGTGATTTCCTCGGTTACCGGGTGCTCGACCTGGAGCCGGGTATTCATTTCAAGGAAGTAGAACGACTTGTCGGCGCCGACGATCAGTTCGACCGTGCCCGCGCTGTAATATCCCACCGCTGCGGCGAGCGCGACCGCCTGTTCGCCCATCGCGCGCCGCATCTCGGGATCGACGAAGGGCGAGGGGGCCTCTTCGACCACCTTCTGGTGGCGGCGCTGGATCGAACATTCGCGTTCGCCGAGATAGACGATGCTGCCGTGCTGGTCGCCGATCAGCTGGATCTCGATATGGCGCGGCTGTTCGATGAATTTCTCGATGAACACGCGGTCGTCGCCGAAACTGGCGAGACCTTCGCGCTTGGTCGCCTCGAAGCCTTCGCGGACGTCCTGTTCGGACCAGGCGAGGCGCATGCCCTTGCCGCCGCCGCCGGCCGAGGCCTTCATCATCACCGGATAGCCGATCTCGCCCGAGATTTTGACGGCGTGTTCGGTATCGTCGATCTCGCCGACATGGCCGGGAACGACGCTGACGCCGGCTTTGAGCGCGAGTTTCTTCGATTCGATCTTGTCGCCCATCGCCGCGATGGCGTTCGGCGGCGGGCCGATAAAGGCGATCTTCTCCTTGGCGAGCGCCTTGGCGAAGCTCTCGCGCTCGGACAGGAAGCCGTAACCGGGATGGACCGCATCGGCGCCGGTTGCCTTGCACGCGGCAATGATCTTGTCGGCGAGAAGATAGCTCTCGGCGGCAGGAGCGGGGCCGATATGGACCGCCTCGTCGGCCAGTTCGACATGCGGGCTGCGCGCGTCGGCGTCCGAATAGACCGCGACCGTCGCGATGCCCATTTTCTTTGCGGTGCGGATCACCCGACAGGCAATCTCGCCGCGATTGGCGATGAGGATTTTTTTGAACATTATTTATCGTCCGAAGTTGGAGCTTTGCGAAGGGCAATCCAAGCGAGCACTAAAGTCGAAATCATGAAGAGCGCTGATATTGGGACCAAAACCTGACCCTGCGGCGCCATACACTCGGCCCAGAGATTGCCGAAACCTTTACAATGATCGCCCGCCGTGTGCATCCACGCGTAGGCGGTCAGTGAAAAACACGCCCATGCTATTAACAGCGCAACGATCACGATAAATCGTTGGATCACTCCGCCGCCTCCAGCTCCGCGCGCATCGGCTCTGCGCTTTCCATCGCGCGCAATCCCAGCTTGGCGAGCAGCGCGGCGTCGGCGCTGTCGCCGCGGTTGCCGGTGGTGAGCAGCTTGTCGCCGGTGAAGATGCTGTTGGCGCCCGCAAGGAAGCACAGCGCCTGCGTCGCCTCGCTCATGCTTTCCCGGCCCGCGCTGAGGCGGACCATCGATTTGGGCATGGTGATCCGCGCGACCGCGACGGTGCGGACGAACTCGATATCGTCGATCTTGGCGAGCGGCGTGTCGGCGAGCATGTCGCCCAAAGGCGTGCCTTTCACGGGAACGAGCGCGTTGACCGGCACGCTTTCGGGGTGACGCGGCAGCGTCGCGAGCGCGTGGACGAAGCCGACGCGGTCGGACCGCGTCTCGCCCATGCCGACGATCCCGCCGCTGCACACCGCCATCCCCGCATCGCGGACATGACCGAGCGTATCGAGCCGATCCTGAAAGGTCCGCGTCGTGATGATGTCGCCATAATGTTCGGGCGAGGTGTCGATATTGTGGTTGTAGTAATCGAGGCCCGCCTCGGCGAGGCGCCGTGCCTGGTGCGGCTCGATCATGCCCAGGGTCATGCAGGTTTCCATGCCGAGGGCGCGCACGCCCGAGATCATCGATACGATCGCGTCCATGTCGCGATCCTTGAGCTCGCGCCACGCGGCGCCCATGCAGAACCGCTGCGATCCCGCCGTCTTCGCCTCGCGCGCGGCGATCATCACCGCATCGACGTCGATCAGTTTCTCGGCCTTGAGCCCGGTATTGTGATGCGCCGACTGCGAGCAATAGCCGCAATCCTCGGCGCAGCCGCCGGTCTTGATGCTGAGCAGCGTGCACAGCTGGATCTCGCCGGGCGTGTGGTGTTCGCGGTGCGTCTCGGCGGCGCGAAAGACGAGCTCGGCGAAGGGCAGGTCGAACAATGCCGCGATCTCGTCGCGGGTCCAGTCGGTGCGGGGCTGGGTCACTCGGCAGATTCCTTTTTCGGCGGCAAATTATGCCCCATCAGTTGTAGCAAATCGGCAGCGGCTTCGACGATGTTGGTGCCGGGGCCATAGATGCCGGTGACGCCCGCCTTGCGCAATGCGGCGTAATCCTTGGGCGGGATGACGCCGCCGGCGAAGACCTTGATGTCGGCGCGGTCGGCGTCCTTGAGCAGCCGGATCAGCTCGGGGATCAGCGTCATGTGTCCCGCCGCGAGGCTCGAACAGCCGATCGCATCGACGTCGCGGGCGAGCGCGAGGTCGCGGGCTTCCTCCGGCGTCTGGAACAGCGGGCCGGGGACGATGTCGAAGCCCATGTCGGCAAAGGCCGAGGCGACGACATTGGCGCCGCGGTCGTGGCCGTCCTGGCCGAGTTTCGCGATCATCACGCGCGGCGGGCGGCCGCGCCGGTCGGCGATGGCGGCGACCGCATCGACGATCCGCGCGAAATCGGCGTCGCCTTCATACGCCTTGCCGTAGATGCCGGTAACGGGGACGGGGACGGTGTCGTAGCGGCCGAAGGCAGCCTCCATCGCCGCCGACATCTCGCCGAGCGTGCAGCGCGCGCGGGCGGCTTCGACACACAAAGCGAGGAGGTTGGTTTCGATTCCTCCGGGTTGCGCGTCGCCCAAATCCCGCTCGGGCTGAGCCTGTCGAAGCCCCTGCGCTGACGGCCCTTCGACAGGCTCAGGGCGAGCGGAAAGGGGGGCGTGCTTTGCTCCAAGCGTGATCGCCTTCAGCGCCGCCTGCGCCTGGCCCTCATCGCGCTCGGCGCGCGTCTGTTCGAGCCGCCGGATCTGGTCGGCGCGGACCTTGGCATTGTCGATGTCGAGCGTGTCCATGTCGGCCTCTTCGCCGAGCCGGTATTTGTTGACCCCGACGATCACCGCGTCGCCCTTGTCGACCGCCGCCTGTTTCGCCGCGGCGGCTTCCTCGATGCGCTGCTTGGGCATGCCGCTCTCGACCGCGTGGACCATGCCGCCAAGGCCCTCGACCTCCTCGATCAGCGCCCAGGCCTCGTCGGCAAGCGCCTTGGTCAGCGCCTCGACATAGTAACTGCCGCCGAGCGGATCGACGACGTTGGTCATGCCCGTCTCTTCGGCGAGGATCAGCTGCGTGTTGCGCGCGATCCTTGCGGAAAAATCGGTCGGCAGCGCGACCGCCTCGTCGAGGCTGTTGGTGTGGAGCGACTGCGTCCCGCCAAAGGTCGCCGCCATTGCCTCGATCGTCGTGCGGATGACGTTGTTGTACGGGTCCTGCTCGGTCAGCGACACGCCGCTGGTCTGGCAGTGTGTGCGCAGCATCTGGCTGCGCGCATTCCCGCCGAATCCGGCGATGATCTTCGACCAGAGCGTGCGCGCCGCGCGCAGCTTGGCGACCTCCATGAAGAAGTTCATGCCGATGCCGAAAAAGAAGCTCAATCGCCCGGCAAAGGCGTCGATATCGAGCCCGCGCTCCTGCGCCGCGCGGACGTACGCCATGCCGTCGGCGAGCGTGAAGGCGAGCTCCTGCACCGCCGTCGCCCCGGCTTCGTGCATGTGATAGCCCGAAATCGAGATCGAATTGAAACGCGGCATGTGCTCGGACGTGTAGGCGATGATGTCGGCCACGATCCGCATGCTGGGTTCGGGCGGATAGATATATGTGTTGCGGACCATGAACTCCTTCAGGATGTCGTTCTGGATCGTGCCCGAAAGCCGGTCCTGCGAAACCCCCTGTTCCTCGGCGGCGACGATGTAGAAGGCGAGGCACGGCAGCACCGCGCCGTTCATCGTCATGCTGACGCTCATCGTGTCGAGCGGAATGCCGTCGAACAGGATCTTCATGTCGGCGAGCGTGTCGATCGCGACCCCCGCCTTGCCGACATCGCCGACGACGCGGGGATGGTCGCTGTCGTAACCGCGGTGCGTCGCGAGATCGAACGCGATGCTCAGCCCCTTCTGCCCCGCGGCCAGGTTACGGCGATAGAAGGCGTTCGACTCCTCGGCGGTCGAAAAGCCGGCGTACTGCCGGATCGTCCACGGCCGCCCGGCATACATGCTCGCCTTCACGCCGCGCGTATAGGGCGCGAAACCGGGCATCCCGGGGTCGATATTCTCGGTGTCGGCGGCGCTGTAGAGCGGCTTGACCGCGATCCCCTCGGGCGTCTGCCAGGTCAGGTCGCGGCCCTTCACCTCGCTGTCGGCAAGCGCGGTCCAGTCGGAGAGGGTGGGGGTTTTTTCGGTCATGCGATCACTCTCCTCACCCCTGCAAAGGGGAGAGGATACGCAGCCTTGGCCGATAGGCCTAGGCGAAGTTGGAGAGGGGGGCGGATGAGCGAGAGGCCGATACCCCTCTCCCAGCTGCGACTAGGCGGCGGAGCCGCCAAGTCTGCGCAACCAGTGACCGCACCTCGGGTCGACGATGCCCCCGGCATCGTCGAAAAATACCCGGGGAGTATTTTGACCCGAGATGCGATCACTCCCCTCAAGAGGGGCGAGGGAGCAGGCGCGCAATCCATCATTTCGGCGTTTCCATGATTTCCGTCAACACGCCGCCCATGTCGCGCGGGTGGAGGAAGAAGATCGGGGTGCCGTGCGCGCCGATCCGCGTGGGGCCGAGGATGCGCATGCCCTCTCCCTCGAACTCGGCGCGCGCTTGCGTGATATCGGGGACTTCGAAACACAGATGATGCTGTCCGCCCGCCGGGTTCTTGGCGATGAACCCCGCGATCGGGCTATCGGCACCGAGCGGTTCGATCAGCTCGATCTGGCAATTCGGCGTATCGACGAAGCACACTTTCACCCCCTGTTCGGGCATGTCGAAGGGCTCGTGGATCGTCGTCGCGCCCATGACATCGCGCCAGAAGGCGATGCTGTCGGGGATCGACGGCGTTGCGACACCGATATGGTTGAGACGGCCGAGTTTCATAGGTCTATCTTTGTTATAGCTAAGACGATTACGGGAGCGAAAATTAGAAGTGGCGTAAGGAAAACGTTATTAAGAATTGCACGGCGACGCTCTTTCATGACCTGCTCGTGCTTATCTTCGTAAGCCCATGGATTTTCGGTGTAGTTGGTGATCCATCCGTCTTTGACGATATCATCTTTAGCTTCCCAACGTGTCCGCTCCGTCCTGTAGGCGCGTACGCTTTGCCAGACTGCGGAGATTAGCAAGACTAAGCTGATCCCGATTTGCCATTCGTCAAAGGGGGATATTGTCATGCTTCTTCCACGGATTTTCCAACTGCTTGTTGCGCAATTTCCTTAGCCCCAGCGCCACGCGCCGTCTTGTCGAGTGCGGCACGATGACCTCGTCGATAAATCCCTTGCTCGCCGCGACGAAGGGGTTGGCGAAGCGGTCTTCGTATTCCTTCGTTTTTTCGGCGATCTTCTCCGCATTGCCCGCGTCTGATCTGAAGATGATCTCGACCGCGCCCTTGGCTCCCATCACCGCGATTTCGGCGGTCGGCCAGGCGTAGTTTAGGTCGCCGCGCAGATGCTTGCTCGCCATCACGTCGTACGCGCCGCCATAGGCCTTGCGCGTGATGACGGTGATCTTGGGCACGGTCGCCTCGGCATAGGCGAACAGCAATTTGGCGCCATGCTTGATGATGCCGCCAAGCTCCTGGCTGGTGCCGGGCAGGAATCCCGGGACATCGACGAAGGTCAGGATCGGGATCTCGAACGCGTCGCAGAAGCGCACGAACCGCGCCGCCTTCTTCGACGAATTGATGTCGAGACAGCCCGCGAGGACCATCGGCTGGTTGGCGACGACGCCGACCGTGCGCCCCTCGATGCGGCCGAAACCGACGATGATGTTGCCCGCATGCGCCGGCTGGATTTCGAAGAAATCGCCCTCGTCGAGCGTCTTCCTGATCACCTCGTGCATGTCGTACGGCTGGTTGGCGTTATCGGGGATCAGCGTGTCGAGGCCCATTTCAAGCCGATCCCACGGATCGTCGGTCGGGCGCTCGGGGACCTCTGAGCGGTTGCTCTCGGGCAAATAATCGAAGAAGTCGCGCGCCGCGAGCAGCGCCTCGATATCGTTCTCGAACGCGACATCGGCGACGCCCGACTTGGTCGTGTGCGTCACCGCACCGCCCAGTTCCTCCTGCGTCACGACCTCGTTGGTCACCGTTTTCACCACATCGGGGCCGGTGACGAACATGTAGCTCGAATCCTTCACCATGAAGATGAAGTCGGTCATCGCGGGGCTGTAGACCGCGCCGCCCGCGCACGGGCCCATGATCAGGCTCAATTGCGGGATCACGCCCGACGCGAGCACGTTGCGCTGGAACACCTCGGCATAGCCGCCTAGCGACGCAACGCCCTCCTGGATGCGCGCGCCGCCGCTGTCGTTGAGGCCGATGACCGGCGCACCGACCTTCATCGCATTGTCCATCACCTTGCAGATTTTTGTCGCATGGCGTTCGCTCAATGAACCGCCGAAGACGGTGAAATCCTGCGAATAGACATAGACGAGCCGGCCGTTGATCGTGCCCGATCCGGTGACGACGCCGTCGCCGGGGATTTTCTGCGTTTCCATCCCGAAATCGACGCAATTGTGCTCGACGTACATGTCGAGCTCCTCGAAGCTGCCTTCGTCGAGCAGCACCGCGAGCCGTTCGCGCGCGGTCAGCTTGCCCTTGGCGTGCTGCGCGTCGATGCGTTTCTGCCCGCCGCCCATCCGTGCGGCGGCGCGCTTCGCCTCGAGCCGGTCGATGATGTCGTTCATAGTATCCCCTTTGCGCGCCCGCTAAAGCGCATCGCGCGGCTATTGGTCAATGGTCACCGTGCCGGGATGGTGGCGGTCGAGGTGGCGCGTGACGATCTTCAGATTGCGGCTGTTCGAACGGAAGGCGAAATCGAACACGTCGCCGACCAGCGGGACGAAGCCGAGCACGGTATCGATGCCGAGATTGCCCGCCATACGCGCGAGCTTCCATTTCGGCAGGCCGAGATTGCGCGCTTCCCAGATGAGGTAGGCGCCCATCGCGCCGGTGATCAGGTCGCCGACGACCGGGATCAGGCCGACGACGGCGTCGAGGCCGATCGGGCGGCCGAGCCCGGGGATGACGATGCTGCGCTCAAGGATCATTTCAAGCGCCTCGATGCGCTTGCGGATCGCCTTGGGGTCGCGCGTATCGACGTTGAGTGCGGCGGCGAGCGAATCGAGCCGGTTGTCTGGTTCACGCATGCTGGGATCTCCCGTTCTTCACTGCGGCCTGGGCGCCAGCTGGGCCAGCGAATGGCGCGCGCGGATGTTCCCACGATAGCCGTCGAGCCGCTGTGCGACCAGCGCCCAGCGCAACGGCGTGGCGATCGGCACATAGGGGACGAAGCCGGTCAGGTCGGCGTCGATCTCGGCGAGCAGCGCGTTGCGATCGACGATATCGGCGGTGGCATCGGCGCGCGCGATCTTGGCCTCGATCTCGGCATCGCAGATGACATCGCCGTCGCACGACAGCCGGTGCGCGAGCCACAGCGGGTTATCCGACGGGGCGACCTGGTCGATCAACCTGAGATCGGCGTCGGCGAACAAGGCGACGCGCTTCGCGACGAGCCCGATCGCGGCAAGGTCGGCCTCGATCGATGCGAACAGGATACGCGAACCGGCACCGTCGGGCAGGGCGATGCGCACCGTGACCGGCGCTCCGCCCGCGGCGCGCCAGGCGGCGACCGTCCGGCGCGCCTCGATCCGCCGGTTGGCCATCGGCGAATCACTCCACAGCGGCAGGACCGGAGCGATGACCGGCGGCGTGTCGGCATAGCTCGGGCGCAGCGCCAGCTGCGGCTGCCAGCCCTCGATGCCGAAGGCGCCGACGATCGCGTCGCGGTCGATTGCCTTGGCGATTGCAGAGCGGTTCTGGCTCGCGGCGAAAAACCCGCGCTCGTTGACGAAGGCGAGGCCGAACAGGCCGTGCGCGGGATCGATGATCAGCTGCTTGGTATCGATGCCCGAGGCGAGGACGTAGGGAAAATCCTGGTAACGCCCGCCCAGCACCGCATCGGCGGCGCCGAGGCCGAAGCGCGCGAGTGCGGTATCGGGCGCGTTGATCGCAACGTCGATCAGCGCGACGGGGGGAAGGTCGTCTTCGCTCGCGGACGCGCCCAACCTCTCGGGCGCCCACGACAGCAACCAGTGGCCGCCGACCGCGGTCGCGCGCATCGGTCCCCAGCCACGGCGCTTGGACGCGATCGCGAATTCGGGCTGGGCGAGCAGGTCGAGCAGGTCCGATTCGGGCTGGCCCAGCCGGATCTCGATGACGTTGTCGGTCATCGCGCGAATCGATTCGATCGCGAATACCTCGCCCGACAGGCGGTTGCGGCTGGCCTTGGCGATGCGCCGGGTCAGGATATTCGCGACGTCCTTGGCGGTCACCTCGCGACCGTCGTTCCAGTGCGCTGGACCGATGCGAAAGATGTAGCTCAGCCCGTCGTTGGTGACGGTCCACGCCTCGGCCAGCCCCTGTTCGATCTTGCCGTCGGAATCGTATCCGACCAGTCCCTGCGACAGTGCGGGCAGCAGCAATCGGTCGCCATCGTCGAGCCGGTCGGTCGTCGGATCGGCGATCCTGAGCGATCCGCCGATCAGCGCGACCTGCGCGGCATCCTCGCTCGACGGCGCGCTGCAGCTGGCCAGCGCAACGCCGAGGGCAAGAAAGGGGGCAAGGGATGCGCGCATAAGCGGGCGATACACATTCGTAGGCGGCGGCGCACTAGCGAAGCATGAAGGCGCGGGTGCGCTCATGGCCCCGGCGTCGCGGCGCCTGTGCCCGCCGCAATATGGCGCGGCCGCATTGCGACCAAGAGCGGTCGCTCGACGCAGAGATAGGCGATCACCCCGGCACCAAGACCGGCAATTGCCAGCGCAGGCCATGGCAGGCGTCCGGCGAGGAGCAGGATCGGGACATAATGGAACAGGTAGATCGAATAGCTTGCGTCGCCGACGAAATGCAGCACGCGAACGTCGGCGATCCGGTTCTTCTGCTCATAGGCGATCATTCCCGCCATCGTCATCGCCAGCGGCAGGCCCGCCGAGAACGGCCTGACTTCTCCGCTGTCGGGCAGGAACACGCAAAATATGAACAGGAGCAGGCCGGTCGGCGCGAGCCAGGTCGGCAAGGTCCGTCCTGCCACCACCCACGAGCCGATCGCGACGCCGAACAGGAACTCCAGCAGGAGCGGATGCGTCGCATCGTTGAGGACCGGGATCGCCGGCCGCCCGATGACGAAGCCATAGGCCACCAGCGCCAGCAGCAAGATCGGCAGGAGCACCGGTCGGCGCAGCCAGAGCGTCAGGCCGAACAGCAGGTAAAAGATCGCTTCGAAGACGAGCGTCCACCCCACGCCCCATGATACGATCCCGTAGCCGGTCTCGAGATCATAGGGGATCAGCAGTGCCGAGGAGAGCCAGTCGAGCGGATCGCCGCGACCGACCCCCGCGAGCCATACGACGAACAGGGCGACCCACCAGATCGGCAGGACCCGTTTGGCGCGCTTGGTGAGAAATTTCGCCACGCCGATATCGCGACCCGATGTCGAAACGACCATGACGAAGCCCGAAATGACGAAGAACAGGTCGACGCCATAGCCCAGCACATGCTCGTAGGGCGGATGCGCGGCGTGTTTGAACACGACCGCCGTCGCCGCCAGACCGCGCAGATATTGGACGCTCTTGTACATGGTTCGTGCCGCGTCCCGATGCGAGGTTCGTCCGGTACCGCGGACAGGGGGAGGTCTTGCCTAGGCGCTTATGCGGGAGGTCGACAATCCTGTTCGCCAGACGAGGACACCCCTTCGGGCGCTTTGCTCCCTGTGGGAGTTTTCAAAAACAGTCCCCCGGACAGGATTCACACCCCTTCGGTCGCTGCGCTCCCTTCGCGAGTTTTGAAATCCTGTCCCCCGGACAGGATTTCAAAACTGGTGCGGGCGGCGGGACTTGAACCCGCACTTCCAGTTGGAAAACGGATTTTAAGTCCGCTGCGTCTACCATTCCGCCACGCCCGCGCGCCGGGCCAGCAAAGCCGGATCGCGCGGCGCGGGTCAAGTCCCTCATGGGGGCTGTCATGCGGCCCGGCCAATCCCTATGTAGCATCGTCATGACCCAGCCAGCCCCCGACACCCCCGCAACCCCCGCGCTCGCCATATCCGGTCTCGCCAAAACCTATGCCAGCGGCGTTGTCGCGCTGCACGCGGTCGACCTGACCGTCGCGCGCGGGGAGATTTTCGCGCTGCTCGGCCCCAATGGCGCGGGCAAGACGACACTGATCAATGCGGTCTGCGGGATCGTCACACCGTCGGGGGGCAGCGCGCACGCGCTCGGCCACGACACCCGCACCGACTATCGTTCCGCCCGCCGCCTGATCGGGCTGGTGCCGCAGGAACTGCACACCGACGCGTTCGAGACGGTCCTCGCGACCGTCAGCTTCAGTCGCAAGCTGTTCGGCCGGTCGCGCGACGATGCATTCATCGAGAAACTGCTCCGCGACCTGACCCTGTGGGACAAGCGCGATGCCAAGATCATGGAGCTGTCGGGCGGCATGAAGCGCCGCGTGATGATCGCCAAGGCGCTCTCCCACGAACCCGAACTGCTGTTCCTCGACGAGCCGACCGCCGGCGTCGACGTCGACCTGCGCCGCGACATGTGGGAAATGGTTCGGGGCTTGCGCGAACGTGGCGTCACCATCGTCCTCACCACGCATTATATCGAGGAGGCCGAGGAGATGGCCGACCGCGTCGGCGTGATCGCCAAGGGGCGGCTGATCATCGTCGAGGAAACGCGGACATTGATGAAGAAGCTCGGGCGCAAGACGCTGACGCTCAACCTGGCCCAGCCGCTCGGCGCGATTCCCGAAGCGCTCGCCAACTGGAACCTCGCGCTTGCCGGCGATGGGCACGAATTGGTCTATGAATTCGACACCCAGGCCGAGGCGACCGGCGTGCCGTCGCTGCTGCGCGCGATGAGCGACCTCGATATCGGCTTCAAGGACCTCAACACCAAACAGAGCAGCCTCGAGGATATCTTCGTCGATCTTGTCCACGAAAGCGCTGCGGAGAAGCACCCATGAACCTGCTCGGCGTATGGGCGATCTATCGCTTCGAAATGGCGCGCTTCGGTCGGACCTTCTGGACCAGCCTGGTCGTGCCCGTCATCACCACCAGCCTCTATTTCATCGTCTTCGGATCGGCGATCGGCAGCCGCATGACCGAAATCGGCGGCGTGCCATACGGCGCGTTCATCGTGCCCGGGCTGATCCTGCTGTCGATGTTCACCGAAAGCATCGGCAACGCCAGTTTCGGCATCTACATGCCCAAATGGGCGGGGACGATCTACGAAATCCTCTCGGCGCCGATCAGCCCGCTTGAGACCGTGATCGCCTATGTCGGCGCGGCGGCGACCAAATCGGTCATCGTCGGGCTCGTCATCTTCGCCACCGCGCACCTGTTCGTCGACCTGCCCGTCGCGCATCCGTTTGCGATGTTCGCCTTCCTCATCCTGATGGCGGTGACCTTCTGCCTGTTCGGTTTCCTGATCGGCATCTGGGCGCAGAGTTTCGAGCAGTTGCAGGTCATCCCGCTGCTCGTCGTCTATCCGCTGACCTTTCTCGGCGGCGCGTTCTACTCGATCAAGATGCTCCCGCCGCTGTGGCAGACGGTGACGCTGTTCAACCCCGTCGTCTACTTGATCAGCGGCTTTCGCTGGACCTTCTTCGGCAAGGGCGACGTGACGATGGCGGCGAGCATCGGCGCACTCGCGCTGTTCCTCGGCCTGTGCCTCGCCATCGTCATCTGGATGTTCCGGACGGGATACCGGCTGAAAAGCTGATGGCGGCCATCCGCCGCATCCCTCCACCCGTCATTGCGAGCGGCAGAGCCGCGCGGCAATCTCCCGCGAGGATGACTTAGCCCTACACGCAAGGTCGGTCTCGACGGCTAGGGTTTCAGCTTCGCTGAGATTGCGTCGTCGCCTTCGGCTCCTCGCAATGACGCAAAGAATTCGACCGGGCGCGAAAGTCTAGCTGACGTTGAGCCGCTCGCGCATCGCCTTGCCGGCCTTGAAGAAGGGCACGCGCTTGGCGGGGACGTCGACCGATTCACCGGTACGCGGGTTGCGACCGACGCGCGCCTTGCGATCGCGGGTCGAGAACGCGCCGAAGCCACGCAGTTCGACGCGGCCGCCAGCGGCGAGCTGGGCAATGATGTCCTCGAAGAAGATATCGACGATCTGTTCGACCTCGGCGTGACGGAGGTCGGTGTTGTCGTCGGCCAGCATTTGAACAAGTTCAGACCGGATCATAAGGTTGCTTCCCAAGCCCTGATATGACGCAACCATGCCATAATGGACCGATTGATGCAAATTAAGACCATCGAAAATTATCGCCTAAGATCAAATGAAAACGCCCGAAGCTTTCGCTCCGGGCGTTTTTCGTTAGCTTTCCGTAACGATCAGTCGGTTTTCTTCGACTTGAGCGCTTCGCCGAGAATATCGCCGAGCGAGGCACCCGAGTCGGTCGAACCGTACTGCGCCACGGCCTTTTTCTCTTCGTCGATCTGCATCGCCTTGATCGAGAAATTGGGTTTCTTCGAACGGTCGAATCCGATGACCATCGCATCGAGCTTCTGGCCGACCTGGAACCGGTCGGGACGCTGCTCGTCGCGATCGCGGCCGAGATCGGCGCGCTTGATGAAGCCCGTCGCGCCGTCTTCGCCGGCCTGAACCTCGAGCCCGCCATCGCGCACTTCGAGGATGGTGACGGTGACGACTTCGCTCTTCTTGGGACCGGTGCCGACGCCGCCGACTGCCGGAGCACCCTTTTCGAGCTGCTTCATGCCGAGCGAGATACGCTCCTTTTCGTCATCGATGTCGAGCACGACGGCCTTGACCATCTCGCCCTTGCGATGAAGCGCGAGCGCGTCCTCGCCCGAGATGCCCCAGGCGATGTCGGACATGTGGACCATGCCGTCGACGTCGCCGTCGAGACCGATGAACAGGCCGAACTCGGTGGCGTTCTTGACTTCGCCTTCGACGGTCGAACCGATCGGGTATTTCTCGGCGAAATCGGCCCAGGGGTTCGACTGTGCCTGCTTGAGGCCGAGCGAGATGCGGCGCTTGTCCGAATCGACCTCGAGGACGAGAACTTCGACCTCCTGGCTGGTCGAGACGATCTTGCCGGGGTGGACGTTCTTCTTGGTCCAGCTCATTTCCGAGACGTGGACAAGGCCCTCGATACCTGCTTCGAGCTCGACGAACGCACCGTATTCGGTGATGTTCGTGACGCGGCCCGACAGCTTGGCGCCGACCGGATACTTGGCCTCTGCGCCTTCCCACGGATCGCTCTCGAGCTGCTTCATGCCGAGGCTGATGCGCTGCGTTTCGCGGTTGATGCGGATGATCTGCACCTTGACCGTGTCACCGATGTTGATGACCTCGCTCGGGTGGTTGATCCGCTTGTAGCTCATGTCGGTGACATGGAGCAGGCCGTCGATGCCGCCGAGATCGACGAACGCGCCGTAATCGGTGATGTTCTTGACGACGCCTTCGATGACCGCACCTTCGGTGAGGTTCTGGATCAGGCCCGAACGCTGTTCGGCGCGGGTTTCTTCAAGCACCGCGCGACGCGACACGACAATGTTGCCGCGGCGACGATCCATCTTGAGGATCTGGAAGGGCTGGGGAATGTCCATCAGCGGGGTGACGTCGCGCACGGGGCGGATATCGACCTGCGAACCAGGAAGGAAGGCCACGGCGCCGCCGAGGTCGACGGTGAAGCCGCCCTTGACGCGGCCGAAGATGACGCCCTCGACGCGTTTTTCTTCGCCGAACTCGCTCTCGAGCTTGTCCCATGCGGCTTCGCGGCGTGCGCGGTCGCGCGACAGCATCGCTTCGCCCTGCGCGTTCTCGACGCGATCGACATAGACTTCGACTTCGTCGCCGACCTTGAGCGTCGACGGCTGGCCCGGCGCGGAGAATTCGCGCAAGCTGACGCGGCCTTCGGATTTCAGGCCGACGTCGATGATCGCGAGATCGTTTTCGATCGCGGTGACGGTGCCCTTGACGACGCGACCTTCGAAGCTTTCGTCTTCGCCGCCGAGATGTTCATTGAGGAGAGCCGCGAAATCGTCGCGGGTCGGGTTTGCCTTAGTGGCCATGTGTGAGAGTGTCCTAATCGTTCGTTTGTCCGGCCATCGGGACAAGTCCCGAGGTCTGAGGGCCAGAGATTCCCCGACGACCCCATGCCGCCGAAGAGCCGGTCACGCGATCATGGAGGAAGAGGCCCGGAAAGCGACAAATCGCGCCATGGCGAACAAACCGACCTCCCTTGCGGGGGGCGTGGGTCCATCGTTGCCATGTCGCTTGACCGGTTGGCCCAGTCTATTCGACGCCGCTCGTCCGCTTGGCGGAGAGCGCCTCGTCCACCAGGACAATCGCCTGCTCGACGGCGCGCTCTATAGTGAGATCGCTCGTATCGAGCAAGAGCGCATCGTCGGCGCGCGTCAGCGGGGCGGTCGCGCGACCGCTGTCGCGTGCGTCGCGCGCGGCAAGATCGGCGGCGATCGCGGCGAGCGTCACATCCTCGCCGCGGCCGAGCATCTCGGCATGGCGGCGCGCGGCGCGCGCGGCGACGCTGGCGGTGACGAACAATTTGGCGTCGGCGTGCGGGGCGATGACGGTGCCGATGTCGCGCCCGTCGAGCACCGCGCCGCCGCTCTGGTTGGCGAAATCCTGCTGGCGCTTCAACAGCGCCGCGCGCACCGCGGGATGTTTCGAAACGCGGCTGGCGAGCCCGCCGACGTCCTCGCTGCGCAGCGCCGGATCGGTCAGCAGCCTGTCGGCAAAATCGGTCGCGCGCGCCGCCTCGTCCTCGGCATCGGGATCGAGGCCGAGCGCGGCGCACTGTGCCCCGACCGCGCGATAGAGCAGCCCGGTATCGAGCAGCGGCAGCCGGTAATGCGCCGCGAGCGCCCGGGCGATCGTCCCCTTGCCGCTGGCGGTCGGTCCGTCGACGGCGATGATCATCAGCGCGTTTCGGCAGGCCGCGAACGGCGGCGGCTCAGCGCGCCGACGATGCCGTAGAGCGCGATGGCCATCCAGACGAACTCGAGGACGAGCGTCGGCAGGTTGTAATTCACCGTCAGCGAGATCGCGAGCAGTGCGGCACCGACGAAGTTGACGATGTTGAACAGCAGCTTGTTCATCTGCTTGGCCGAATTGGCATAAGCGAAGGCGGCGACGATGCAGAAGCTGCCGGCAAAGCCGATCAGGTCAGCGGCGAACGGGGTGATGATGCTCATGCCCCGGCCTGTAGGCGTTCGATGAGGGGCACGAAAGACGGAAAGCTCGTCGCGACACTCGCCATGTCGTCGATCGTCACCCCGTCGCGGCTGACGAGGCCGGCGACCGCCATGCTCATCGCGATACGGTGGTCGTGATTTGCGGCGATCGTGGCACCGCCGGGCAGGGGCGCGCCGCCGCTGCCGTCGATGATCATGTCGTCGCCGTCGATCCGCGCACTCGCCCCGCAGGCGGCCAGCGCTGCGGCCATCGCGCCCAACCGGTCGGCCTCCTTGTGGCGCAGCTCGCCAAGCCCGCGCGCGACGGTGTGCCCGTGCGCCATGCTCGCGGCGACGAACAGGATCGGGAATTCGTCGATCATGTCCGATGCCAGATCGGCCGCGATGTCGGTGCCGTGCAAGGCCGAATGGCTGGCGGTAATATCGGCGACCGGCTCACCGCCGACATCGCGTTGGTTGGCGAGGACGATATCGCCGCCCATCTCGCCCAGCACGCGCAGCAATCCGGCGCGGCGCGGATTGATCCCGACGCCGGTTACCGTGACGCGCGATTCCGGCACCAGCAGCGCGGCGACGATCGGGAAGGCGGCCGACGAGATATCGCCGGGCACCGTCAGGTCGCATGGGCTGAGGTCGCGCCGGCCGGTGAGGATGATGGTGCGAACGCCGTCGCCATCGGTTTCGACCGCGATGTCGGCGCCGAATGCGGCAAGCATCCGTTCGGAATGATCGCGCGTCGCGACGGGTTCGATCACGCGCGTCGCGCCCGGCGTATTGAGCCCGGCGAGCAGCAGCGCCGACTTCACCTGCGCCGAGGCGATCGGCAGGCGATAGGCGAGGGGGATGGCGGGGGCGATCCCACGCACGCTGAGCGGCAGCCGCGTTCCCGGCGCGACGTCTATCGCGGCGCCCATGTCGGCGAGCGGCCCGGCGACGCGCGCCATCGGGCGGCGGCTGAGCGAGGCATCGCCGATGAAGGTCGCGCTGATTGCGTGGCTCGCGACCAGCCCCATCAGCAGTCGCGCCGAGGTGCCGCTGTTGCCCATGTCGAGCGCGCTGGCCGGTTGCATCAGCCCGCCGACGCCGACACCTTGGACGACCCAGTCATCGCCATCCTGTTCGATCCGCGCGCCCATTGCGCGCATCGCACCGATCGTCGCTGCGACGTCGCCGCTGTCGAGCAGGCCGCTGATCCGGCTGGTCCCGATTGCGAGCCCGGCAAGGATGATCGCGCGGTGCGAAATCGACTTGTCGCCCGGCGCGGCAATCGTGCCAAGAAGCGGCGGTGATGGCGCGAACCGGGTCGGGCGAGGCGTGTCGGCGGCGTGGGTGATGACGGCTTCCTGTGCTGGGCGAGGGTGCAGGGGCAAATCGACGGCCCGCCCACGCGAAAGGGTTTTTGACAGCGGCCCCCGCTTCTGGCAAGGCGCACGCCAATTCGCGGCAGAGCGGCTCCCACGGGATCCGGGCGATGCCGCATCTCACCAAACTAGATGGAATCTTCTCGACATGGCGAAGGCGGAATGGGGCAGCAAGCGTACCTGCCCGAAATGCGGCACGCGGTTCTACGACCTCGGCAAGGACGACCCGGTCGTCTGCATCGAGTGCGAAAACACCTGGACGCCCGAGCCCGTCCTGAAGTCGAAGCAGACCATGCCCTATGATGCGAATCAGAAGGACAAGGAAGCCAAGGCCAAGGAAGAGAAAGAAAACGAGGTCGCCGACGACGATCTCGACATCGATGTCGATGAGGACGATGATTCGCCCGACAACGACGTCGATCTTGGCGGCGACGACGACCTTGGCGTGGTCAAGGGCAAGGGCGACGACGACAAGGAAGACACCTGATTCGCTGATTGGCCATGCGCGGGGCGATGTGCCCCTTGCATGGCCGGATGCGCTCGCATAAAGGCGTGCGCCTGCCCGGCCGGAACCAGACCGGCGGGCGAAATGATGGGGCCGTAGCTCAGCTGGGAGAGCGCTACACTGGCAGTGTAGAGGTCAGGGGTTCGATCCCCCTCGGCTCCACCAATTCAAACCCCTCAAATCCTTAGATAATCAGTCGCGGCTCTTCGGGGTCGCGGTTTTGCTGCGCGGTAAAAACGCGGTAAACGCGCCGGGGGTGCGGTGTTCGATGTCGTCGATGATCGCCTCGGTCGCGGACAGCGCGAGGCCCAGATTTGCGGGGTCGGGCAGGGCGTAAAGGTCGGAAATGCTGGCCTTGTGATGGCCGAGCATGATCTCGCCCTGGCGCCAGCGTTCCTCGCCGATGCGTTTGCGCGCCAGGTGCGACACCGATCGTCGGAGCAGCTTCTCGCCGGTCTCGCCGCGGCGATAGATCCCGAGCTCTTCGATCATTGCCAGCCAGGCTTTGCGAATCGAGCCAACCTCCACATAGAAACCCTCGGTCGCGTCGAGATCGTCGCGCCATTGCCGCGCGACGGGAATCGTCGCGCGGTATTTCTTGGTCTGTCGCCGGCCGTGCGGGTTGAGCGCGAGGACGTTCGCCTCGGGAAACCACTGGCGGCGCTTTGGATCGGTCGAGATATCGTAGAGCGCGTCGGGCCGCGCCCAGGTGGCGACGCCGGCGCGCAAATAGCGGGCGAGATTCGCGCGCTCGGGCCGGGCGATGGCGTAGCGGAACAGCGAGGCGAGCTGCGCGATCGTCAGGCGCAACGTCGGCGACGCGTTGACCTCGGTCGACGGGATCGCCTTGAACCGCGCCGCCTCTCCCGGAAGAGCGTTGATCGCAGCGGCGAGCTGCGCAACGCTGGCCTCGATCGTCGACAGCGAGCGTTCGCGCTCAACGCCGGTGGGCGAGACGATCGGAACGCGCGCGTACCATTTGCGGAATCCCTCGACCCATTCCTCGTCGATCGAGCGGCAGAGAATCGCGGGATCGGTCCCGGCGACGTAGTCGATGACGGCGTCGAGGCGCGAGCAGATCGCGCCATAGGATGCCTTGTGCGTGCAGGTGACGCGATAGTCGGCGATCGCCTCGGTTACGAGCGTGCCGAGCCTTGGCGGGGCGGCGCCCCGGCTTTGGAGGTAGAGGCGGTCGAGCGCTTCGCTGGCTTCCCCCTCATCCGGCGAGCCCGCGCTAATGCTGCGCTCACGACTTCGGGCGGTATCGTACCAGGTGATGACGAGGTTGACGCGTCCGGGTCGCCGGTCGAGGCGATATCCTCCCCGGCTGTAGATTGGCGGCGCTCTCTTCGTTCCTGGCATTGCTTGCGGCGAATCTCGTCTGCTGCGTCGGCGAGCAAGCGTCCTACGCCGATTTCCATGAGCAGGTCCAGATCGGCGGCGGTGAGGTTCATCCCGCGGCCGGTGTCGACGCGCTTGAAGAATTTGCGCTCGAGTACGGGCAGGGCGGTCATGCGAACGCCGCCATCGACAGGTCGCGGGTGACGCGCAAATGGGTCCACAGGCGGTGGAGGTTGCGCGAGCGGTCACGCAGCGCGGCGTCGGCGGGCGCGGCCTCGTGCCGGTCGAGCGCGGCGTCGTTGGCCAGCGATACCTCGGCGCGCATCGCCTCGATCGTGACCGCGGCGATGCCGCCCGGCTCGCCGACCTGCGCGACGTGGAAGGCGATCGCGCGCCAGATGGTGAGGCGTCGCGATATCTCAGCGTCGACCGGCTGCGGCAGGCGGGCGACGCTGTGCGCGCGGCGGCGATATTCGCCCGCGGCGATATCGGCGATGGTCATGCGCGCCTCGGCATGGCGTCGTGGGTGCGCCCGTCGAGCAGGCGGCCGGCGGCTTTCTTGCCGACGCGGCGCATGACGACGAAGCGGTCGCCATGAAAGCCGCGCCCGCCCTCGATATTCAGCCAGCGTGACTTGCCGCGGTCGACGTAATCGTTGGAATAATCGGCGCGCCAGTCGGGGTCGTCCCTCTCGCGATCGAGCGAAAGTTCCCAATCGCCCCATTGCTTGAAGAAAAACGGGACGTCGGCGGCGGCGCACTGGTCGCGCAGCGCGCGGGCCCAGTCGGGGTGCATGGGCCGCGCGCCGGGGCCGCTTTCGCCGCCTGCGACGATCCAGTCGATCGCTGGCTCGCCCACTATACCGGTCCAATCGCATGATGAGCAGCACTCTTGCTGCCCGGTCTCGGGATCTACCGGCGGCTGCGATCCCTCCATCTCCCAGTTTGGACACTCGACATCGCGGAACATGAGGCCCGACAGATCGACCGGCCCGAGCAGCGGTTCGCACGACAGCCAGCGGACGGCGGCGGGCGTGGCGAGAAGGTGCGGGATCCGCTCGTCGGCGCGCGCCTGGTCCTCGACGCTGGTGCCGAGCCAGACGTTGCTCGGCGGCAGCACTTCGCAATTGAACGGGTGATAGCCGAGTGTCCCGTCACCTAGAGGAGCTTGCACCGGTTTCCCGGCTTTGCGCCGTGACAAATATTCGCACATCCGCTCGGGGCGCTTGGTCAGCAGCTGGAAGACGTGCTGGGGGCACAGCGCCATGACGGCGAACACGCGGTCGATCCATTCGTCGGGGACGTTTTCGTGGAACAGGTCGCCATGCGCGCAGACGAAGATCATGCGCGGGCGCTTCCAGCGCAGCGGGTCAGACAGCACCTTGTCGTTGAAGCGGACCTCTCCGGTCCAGACGGGACCAGCCTTCGTGTCCTGCGTCAGCCCGGCGCGCGAGGGGTGGTTCTTGAGCCGCGTTCCCGCCAGCTTCATCGCGTAGCAGTTGGTGCAGCCGGGCGATGTGACCGAGCATCCGTTGACGACGTTCCACGTTGCGTCGGTCCATTCGATCTTTGTGCCGTCGCTCATGCGGATTTCCTTTCTTCTTCCTCGCCCAAAGCAATGCTTTGGGCGACAGCCCGATCGATGCGCGCTACGGCGGCGAAGCCGGCGGCGATGGCGTTGATGTGTTTCATGCGGCAGCGCGCGATGCGCGCGGGATCCTCTCCGCCCGACAGGTCGAGCGCGTCGCCGGCGTAGGCGTATGCGACCTTTGCCAGCGCGTCGGCGGGGGCGGCATCATCGCGCGCGGCGGTGTGGCCGTGGCGGGTGACCTGGTCGATGCGTTTGGCGACGATTTCGGGGATCAGGTCGGCGACGTGCGCGAGCAGCGCGGCGAGCTCGCCCGCTTCGCCCAGGTCGAAGCGGCCCGCGCCCGCGAGCGGTGCGCGATCGGGCGCAAGGTCGATGCGGGCGGGGGCGGTCATGGGGTTGCCCCATCATTGCGCGATTTCGCTGCCCTCGCGCGGTGCTCGAGCCTGGCGATCTTCATGATCAGCGGCTTGAGCTCGGCGGGTGCATCATCGTAATTGCGGCCGAACCGACCGTTGAGGCGGGGCAGCATGCCGCGAGGGATGGCCTCCCAGTTCGTTGGATCGGTGTTCGCCTTGTCGCCATCGAGGCACTTGAGGACCATGCCGTCGGGCACGGGGCCGTTCGCCCGTTCCCACAGCCAGCGGTGCTTGTGGACGTAGCGGCGCTCGTAACCGGCGTGCGGGTTCGTTTCGGCGACGCTGATCTCGACATAGCCGTCCTTCGACAGGCGTTCGTGGCCGAGATACTTGACGTTCGCGGGCAGGTGTCCGGGCTTGAAGCGGGTCGCCGCGCTGTTCGGGTGATAGGGCATCGGCTTGCCCTTGTTCGCCGGGATATGTCCGGGGTCGAAGCGCCCGTCGCGACCGGTCGCCCAGCCCTTGCGCGTGCACAGTGCCTTGACGTGATCGACGGTAATGTCGTCGCGACCAAAGCGCCTGACGAACTTGCGATGAAGGGCGCGCCGGGCGAGCGCGCAGTGCGCTTCGATCCAGGCGAGCTCGTCGGCGGTGTAGAGGATGCGCTGGCCCTTCATGACGCGGCCTGGTTGCCGATCATGGTCAGCTGCGGTTTGAAGCGGTCACCATGGTCGGCGAGGATTTTCACGGCCTTGAGCTGCAGCGCTGCGCCACCAATGATCTTGTCGGCGACGTCGACGATCGCGTCGGCGCGTTTCGACTCGATCTCGATCTGCTCGGCGGTCAGGTCCTCGTCGGACAGTCGTTCGATCTGGGCGAACAGGTGGTCGTTGAGGTCGGTGAGCTTGTTTTTCATCTTGTGGCCTCGATTGCGGTGTGGAGCCGGGTCGCCATGCTCTCGAGCATCGCGGCGCGGGTTTCCTCGACGAGCAGACGGTCGATTTCGGCGACGCCGGCGGGAGTGATGGCGAGGTCGGCGGCGCGGGCGCGCGCGGCGATGCGTTCGTGGAGCGAGGAAGCGGCGGCAGGCATTGGCGGTCCCTTCAAATGCTGGCGTTGTCGACGACCATCGCGAGGACGATCAGGGCGATGACGAGGGCGGTGAGCGCGAGGTCGCGGGCGCGGATCGGGCGCGGATCTTCGCAGCGGCGCGGCTGGGGCAGTTGGGCGTCGATGTCTTCGATCGACCAGTCGTTCTTCGACCAGTCCCTCACGATGCGAGCCAGTCGATGAGGGCGAGCGTGGAGCCGCAGACCATGACGATCGCGGCGACGATGACGGAGAATGCCTGCAGGTCGAGCAGAGCTTCGTTGATCGCGGTGTGGCGATAGGTGCGCGCGCGTTCGGTGGCGACGGCGCGGCGCGAGCGGGCGAGGGCGATGCTGCGTTCGCCGGCGATGAAGGCGGCGGGGGGCGGGCGCATCATGCCGCGCTCGCGGTCGGGCAGCGACGGTCGATGGCGCGATCACGCGTGGCGGGGAGCAGGTCGGCGAGTGCGACGGTGCGGTTGACGCTGGCAGCGTCGGCGCGGCGTGCGCCGGGGAGCGGATCGCCGACGAGGACGGTCGCGCCGTCCTGCGCGCGGATGATGCGGATGCCGGGGCCGGTGTCGAAGGTGCCGTCGGCGCCGCGCTCTATCGCGTAGCTGCCGGGATGGGGGAAACTGGCATCGGTCTTGAGCATGGAATCGCCTTTCGCTGATCGAATGGCGAATGATTAGGGGTATCTATCCCCCTATGTCAAGGGGGACATTTACCCAGTGTCAATGGTCGGTGCAGCGACCGGGCAGCGCCTTTGCGATTGACAAACACGGTCGCTCGGGCTGTCTTCGGAAGGAACAACTGGAGGGGAACACAATGAAAAACGCAATTTGGACGGCTTTCGCCGCAGTTATGCTTGCGGGGTGCGCGAATAGCGCTCTGATGGTCGAGGAACCGAACACCACCAGCTATCGAACCCAGTCGGCGACGGTCGAGTATGACAAGTCGACGGTGGCCGTCGACGCGGAAAACATCACGTACACGCAGCGTAAGATGGAAGAGGCGTTCTTCGGGGGCGACACGCCCCTGTTCGCGCGCGGCGACGGGATGACGGTTCGCTATCGCTATATCGGATTCGAGGAAGGCAGCCAGGTCGGGCGGTACCTTACGGCGGGGATCGCCGGCGGGTCGAAGATCGTGATGGAAGTGGACTTCGTCGGGCCTGACGGTCAGCTGCTGGCGCAAGTCCGGTCGGAAGGATCGGTGAGCGGCGGTTTCTTCGGCGGATCGAACAAGACGGGCATCGACAAGGCGGTCAAAAAGGCAGCGGACTATGCGTCTTCGCAGTTCAAATAGGGGGATGGCCTGCATTGCCGCTCTTGCCTTGAGTCTGGCGGCATGCGGGGTGCCCGAGGTGCCCGAAAGCAGCGATCAACAATCCGGGCCCGCGGCGGCGGAGCCTGCGTCGCTGTTCGCGAAGGCCAATGCGCGAGCGAGCGCGGATCCGCAACAGACCCTCATGCGCTATTGCATGGACAGGATCAGTTACTGGCGCGATCGCGGGATTGTCGAGCATGGCGGCGCGCGACCAGGCGTATCGCGATCGAACTGGCGCGGTCTGGACGACGAGGGAAGGCGCGACATCCTCGAGACGGCGGCGTGTATTCAGGCGAGCGGCCTGCCGGGCCCGGCACCGGGCGTGGTGGTTGTCGCCGGATTTCCCGACGTGGTCCAGGAAGAGGCCGTCATCGAGGTCGCTTACGAATAATCGGACGGATCACCCGCCGAACAGGTCCACCGCGGGCATGATGCGATGCATCCGCGCGATGCGAGTGCGGGCAACGCGAAAGATGCGGGCGGGATTGAACTGCTCGAGCTCGACGAAATTGCCGGTGATGCGGACCAGTCGCTTGACGAGGACGGTGACGACATCGTCGTCGGTCCCGTTGTTCAGCTGGACGACGACATAGTCGGCAGGTCGGACGGGCCGGTGCGGATCGACGATGCCCATGTCGCCACGTTCAAAGCGGGGCTCCATCGAATCTCCCATGAAGTAGATTGCATAAGCCTCTCGGACGCCCTGAAGCGCAGGCGGGCGTGAGACCATGCGGATAACGTGGGTTGGTTCGAAGAGAGTCGTCTCGATCTCTACATCGCCGTTCGAATTGCTGGGGAAGGTCGCGCCGCCACAATGGCCGGTGCCGAGGATCGGTAGATCCTGCCCGGGCCAGTCGCTGCCGAAATGGCGGTGCACGTCGCGTAGATCGACCTCCGATCGAACCATCTCGCGAACTTCTGTCTTTCCGAGAAGCCAGTCGGCCGAAACGTTCAGGTGCTTCGCGATCGCCTCCATGCGCTCGATGCGAGGCATGCCTTTACGCTTCACAAGGTTTGCGATCGCCTTGCTGTCGCTGCCATCGGTAATCTGCATCGACAGCCAATAGGCGGTCTTACCCATTTCATCGAGACGCTCACCGATGCGTTTGGCCAGTATTTCCGCGCGTTTGGACATGGGGGCATTATCCCCATTGCCGATGATTTCACCAGAGGGTAGCAATCCCCTTGACGACGGGGGACAAAGACCCCTAAAAGTCAGTCGACGAGTAGGGAGTGCGTTCATTGGACCTGAAATCTCGATTGTTGCGCTGCGCCGACCTTTGGGCGCAGGAAACGGGGGATCCCGTGAGCCGAGCGGCGAAGATTGTCGCCAACCATGGAGGCTTTTTCGACCGCCTCGCCGGAGAGGGCGCATCTTGCACGACCAAGATGCTCGAAAAGTTCGCGCGCTTCCTCGTCGATCCGGCGAACTGGCCGGGTCCGGTGCCGCAGGAGGTGTGCGATTTCGCCCATGCTGTCGGGGTTAGCGCGCCGACAGCAACCGCGTCATCGGGAAAGCGCGAGGCGATTTCCCCGGCCGATCATGCGCAGGTGACGGCATGAGCGTGTCGCGGACGCTGTTCCACCGGCTGTGCGCGGCAACGCGCGAGATGCAGCGCGGGGTCGGCGGGATCGAGGCGGCAGCGGAGATCACGGGAAAGTCGAAATCGCAGCATGGCCGGTTCCAGTCGCCGCACGATTCCGACCTGCCGACGGTCGGCGATATCGCGATGATCGAGGATATTTCGCGCGGCGATCCCGCGCATCCTGCGGTGACGCGGCTGCTGTGCCAGCTGGCGGGCGGGGTGTTCGTGCCGCTGCCGGCGCATGATGGCGACCTTCCAGGGCTGGCCGATTCGGTCGTCAGCCTGTCGTGCGAGCTGGGCGATGTCGCCAACGCGATCCGCGCGGGGCTGGCCGACGACCAGGTGTTGAGCGCGGTCGAGGCGGGCAAGGTGCGGCGCGAGCTCGACGACCTGATGCGGTGCTGTGCGGCGCTGGGGCAATTGCTCGACGCGCGGATCGCCGAGGGCGGACGATGAACGGCGTGGCGCAGCGCGGACCTATCATAGTGGACGAGGTGCCGACGATTTCGATCGGGCCGCTGTCGATGGCGATCGAGGCAGGGGCGCTCGAGGCGTGGTGCGCGGCGGCGCAGGCTGGCGACGTGCTGGTCTATGCGCACGGGCCGGTGCTGCCGCGGACCGCTGCGGTCGTGACGCTGGCGCGCGAATATGCCGATGCGGGACTGGTCACGCTTTCGTCGCAGAGAGTGGCGAAGGGTTTCGAGTGGAATGCGGTGCGGAGCAGGGTGCGCGCGGTCCGCGATATCAGCGACCGCCGGGCCGAAGACGCACTTGCGGCGCTGTCGCCGCCCGAAGAGGGATCGGTCGACGACATCATCCTGCGCGCGCTGAAGCGTGCGGCGAATTTCAACGCACCGTGCCCATCGAATGCCGATCTGGCGCGGCTGGCGCGGCTCGATACGCCAGTGGCAGCGAGCGACGTGATCAAGCGGCTGAAGAAGCGCGGCGCGATCACGGTGCTGGTGCCGGCGATGGGCGGTCGGGTCGTGACGATCGCGGCGACGGGCAAGCGGACGGCGCAGGGATCGACGCAGCGGGGGTCGGCATGAAGTCCGGCACCAAATTGTTCATTCCGTCATCGCCGTTTCGCGGCGGGTTGGCGGCATTATCCGGGCGCGGGCAACCCACCCTCCTGCGACCGGTAGCGGGGGCGGGGGCGGAACATCCCCCCGTCCTGGACCCCGTCCCCGCGACCCTTTCACGAAAGGCGGCGCGATGAGCAAGGCTCCCGACCTGGCCGACCGGATCGTCGCGACATTGCGCGAGGCCAAGGCCGACGAGACGGCCGACCGGCGTACGCTGGCGAAGGCGCTGGGCGTGACGCTGAAGGATTTCGACGCGGCAGTGCGATCGCTGCGCTGGGCGGGGAAGGTCGAGATGGACGCGATCAGGCTTTCGCCGTCGATGCGTGCCGGGGGTTGCTCTCCTGCCCCGCGCGCAACTGGAGCGGCGGCGACGGCGGGTGGCGGTGCAGGGTCCGATGGCCCGGCCACGCCATCCGCCAAGCGGCGACGGCCAGCGCGCGACCTGGCGAGCGTCGGCGAGACGATCATCGCGACGGTGAAGGCGCGGGCGAAGCGCGGGCTGGCGATGCCGAACGATGTCGCGCTGGGAAAGACGTGCGGCGTCTCGTTCTCGACAGTGCGCGACGCGATCGCGCGGATGGAGGGGCGCGGCGAGATGATCGTCGAGCGCCAGCCGCGCGGGCGCAAGGTGCGGATCGCGGCGTGCGGGGCGGAATTGCGGTCGGTGCGCTGGGTCGACGGGCGCGCGGGATCGCCCGAGCGCGAAGCCGCGGCCTATTCGGACCCGTTGCTCGCGGCGCGGGTCAAGGCGTGGCGCGCGCGCACCGGCTGGTCGCAGGAATCGTTCGTCCGCGCGCTGGCGCTGGCGGGCAACCGGCAGGGCGGGCAATCGCTCGAATCGCTGAGGCGGTTCGAGGCGACGGGCCGCGTGTTCGACCGAGGGTTCGGGCGTCGGCTGGAGCAGTTCATCGAGCAATATGCCGAGCCGGGCCCGTTCGCGGACTGGCAGGCGGCGCTGGCGCGCAGTGCGGTGGATGCAAAACAGGGCGAGGTCGCGGCGATCACCGAGCGGGTGGCGCGCGACCAGGCCGGGCGGCGCGAGCGTGTCCGCGGGCAACACATGGACGGACGGCGGGCGGACATGATCCGGGCGCCGCACGAACCGGTCGATCGCGCCGACGAGGCGGCGGTCGCGGTGGCGCGGGCGAGCGGCCAGTCGCTGTCGTTCAGGATCCAGGCAGAATGCATGGAAAATGCGGCCGACCTGCGCCGCGCGCTGCAGCAGCGCTGGGACGGGGTGTGGCGGCGCGCCTGTGCGGGCGCGGCCAAGGCGGGGGTCAGCCCGCTGCAATACGCAGTGTCGCTGATCGAGATGGGTCTCGATTGCGCGGCCGAGGATCTTGCGGAGGAAGCGATATGAAACTTGCCGGTCGATTGAACGAGATGCTCTGGACGCGGTGTTCGCGGCTGCGCGCATCGCGCGCGCCGGATTTCGTGATCGGGAACGACTATCTCCGTCGCTGGTGGGTTATCCCGCGCAACCGGCTGTTCAACATCTATCATCACGACGTGCTGCATAGCGACGAGGATCGCGCGTTGCACGATCATCCCTGGTGGAACGTCTCGATCGTCCTTGCCGGCGGTTATTTCGAGCATGTGATCGAGGCAGGCGGGATCAACCGCAAGGTCTGGCGCGGTCCCGGATCGATCGTCTTTCGCAGGGCGAAGGCGGCGCACCGGCTCGAGCTGCCGTTCGAAGGCGCCCGGGCGTTCACGCTGTTCATCACCGGACCGCGTATTCGCCAATGGGGCTTTCATTGCGCGCAGGCGGGTTGGCGCCACTGGAAGGACTTCACCAACGCCGACGACTACGGCCAGATCGGTCGCGGGTGCGGCGAATGAGCGATGCTGCTGACATCATTGCCTTGGTCACGCCGTTGCTGAACGAAGAACAGAAAGCCGCGATATCGGACCTGTTCGAAGCGTTCGACGAAGCGATGGCCGAGGAACGGCAGGCCGAGCGGTTCGGCGTTGCGCTGGCGATGGCACCGATCCTCGACCGGTCGAAGGTGTCGTTCTTTGCCGATCATGTCGGGCCGGGCGACCGGATCGGCGCGGCCGAGGCGCGCGACTTCTTTCGCCGGGTCGAGGCGCGGGTCGAGGCGGTCTGCGCTGGGCTGCACCGGATCGAGGCGAGCGAATGACGCGCGACCTGTTCCAGCTTTGTTCTTTTGCCTTGCGCGGGTCGTCGGGGTCGGCGCACAGGTTCGCGCATGGCGAAATCCGAATCGATCCTGCCCGACTGGGCGACGACGCTCGACGGGCTGATCGCGCGCGGCTCGACGGTGCGTGTCAGCTGCGACACGTGCGATGCTTGGGTCGATATCGACCTGGTCACGCTGCGCAGTCGGACGAGCGGGACATATTCGCTGGTCGACCGGCGTCCGCCATGCCGGATCACCGAGGGGTGCGCGGGACACAACCGCTTCCTGTTCGACGGTCGCGGGCGAATGGAGCTGCTCGCCAGCCGATAGGCGGTGCGGCGTGAGGTCTTTCGTTCAAAGTGGCACTTTGGCCGAGGATGGCGCTGTTCATCCGCTAGAGCCAGTGCGGATCGGTCGCGCCGAGCTATATTGCGGCGATGCCTATGAGCTGTTGCCAGCATTGGGTCGGTTCGATGCACTGGTGACCGACCCACCTTACGACTTCAAGGCCACTGGGGGGGGCGAGTTTCGCAAAGTGCGAGGCGGCATGGATCAGATCGTTGCCGAAGGATTAGACTGCGGCTTCGACATCAAAATTATCGACCCGCTCCAGTTCTCGTCGGTGATCGTCTTTGCGCACAACGACCAGCTACACCGGCTTCTACCCCATCTTGCCGGAATGTTCCGGCGCTATGCCGTTTGTATCTGGCGCAAATCGAACCCGATGCCGGTCGCAAATAGGCATTACCAGCCCGATCTGGAATTCTATGTTCACGCATGGCTGGAAGGCTTTCACCCGGACGGCGCGATGGTCGAGAAACGGCGTTCGTGGGACGGCAAGGCTGCTCCTCGGAAGGACTTCAACCACCCGACGGTCAAGCCGCTCGACCTGATGCGCAAGATCATAGTGAATACGGCTGGCAACAGCGTATGCGACCCCTTCATGGGTACTGGCACGACGGGGGTCGCGGCGATCGAAAAAGGCCGTCGCTTCGTCGGCATCGAGCATAATCCAAGGCATTTCGAAACTGCTTGCCGACGAATCGAGGCAGCGGCGTGAGCGGTTTAGGCGATCTTTCCCGTGGCGAGGGCCTTGATGGCGTCGTTGAGCTTCTCGACGACCAGGATTCCCCTGCCATTCAGAGGCACGCGACCATCGGGTTGGCGGTTTTCGAACCACCAGCTCGACGTCATGCGCGGAGTCTGACTTTCGTGACCCTCAAGCAGGGCGTGAACATCTGCCAGCGCAAGCAATTCTCCGGGGGTCAGTCGCACCGCGCGTTCGATCATGAATTCGGCGCGCCGCTCTGCGTCGAGAATCGGGTGGACGGGATGACCATTCGGCGCCTCGTGGTCGGGTTCGCGAACCAGGCTACGCAAGAGCATCAGCGCATCGAGAACGGCGGCGCGCTCGTTCAACAACGCCAGTTTCGCTTGCCTGCGATCAAGCGTGAGTACTGCCCAGGCGACGATCGCGCCGCCCGCCACGTTGCCGGCGAAACCAAACCAGTCGCCCCCGTCGATGCCTGCCCGACCGATGGTCAGGACAAAGGCGCCGAGCAGCAATGCTCCCGCTATGAGGCCGCCCAGAAGGCCTTCGCCGATCCCTTTCCATCGCACCATCGTTCAATCCTCCTTGCCACGCGGCGACTTCTTGATGCGCGCGGCAGCGCTGGGGTCGATGAATTCACCGGTACGAGGGTGCCTTGCAGCGCGACTTTTGGCGTTGCCGGCGCGCAGGAAGCGGCCTTCGACGGCGTTCGCCTGGTCGAAGGCCCGCGCGATCTTGCGCTTGGTAATCTCGGCAGGATCGTCGGTCGGAGCAGGTTCGAGCGTCCAGCGCGGTGCATCGAGCGCCTTGGCGATCGCATCGAGCGTCTCGGCGCGGCCGCGACCGGGATCGAGCGCCTCGATCCGCGCAATGCCCGCCTGAGTGAGATCGGTCGCTCCGGCGAGATCGGCCTGGGTCATTTTGCGGTAGCGACGCCATGCAGCGATGGGGTGCCTGCCGCCTCGAATAGCGGCGTCGACTTCGGCGGGGATACCGCCGTCGGCGTCTATCGATGCGCGGCCGGCGTATGCGGCAGCGAGATCAGCGGCGTCTTCGGCGGCATCGAGCAGTGCCTGATATTCGGCGAGCGGGATGGTCACGTTGCCGTTGGCGTCGGGGGCGACCTTGCGGTCGAGCAGGGCGGCGATGTCGCCTTTGGTATCAATGGTCATAGTCAGTCTCCGGTCGTGGTGGGAAGTGTAGGACGGTCGTATCGTGGGTCAGTAAACCGACCCCCTTGCCCCGATGGCGGTAATGGAGAGCGTCATCCCGTCGTCGTCATAAATGACCCGCCAGTCGCCGACGCGAAGCCGGAAGGCGGTGGTCCCTTGAAGCCGCGTCACGTTGTTCGCGAGGCTGCCATCATCGAGAGCCAGCTGCTTAATCTTATCGTCTATCTTCTCCGCTTCATTGGCGGGGATTTTGGCGAGCGCCTTGCTGGCGGCTTTCGAGAGAATGACTGTTTTCATGCTCCGATTATAACGAAATACAACAGGTGCGTCAATATTAAAACAACGGAATACAACAAGTATTTCGCGCTGTTGAAGGGGGGTATGGCGCCATGACGATTCCGCAGAGTTTTCTGGAGGAAATTCGCGCGCGGACGGTGCTTTCGGGGCTGGTTTCGGCGCGGGTCAAGATCGTGCGCAAGGGGCGCGAGTTCGAGGGGCTGTGCCCGTTCCACTCCGAAAAGACTCCGAGCTTCACGGTCAGCGACGAAAAGGGCTTCTATCACTGTTTCGGGTGCGGCGCGCATGGCGACGCGATCCGGTGGCTGACCGATGCGGGCGGGATGGGGTTCATCGACGCGGTGCGCCAGCTGTCCGAGGCTGCGGGGCTGACGATGCCAGAGCGATCGCCGGAGGCGGCGAAGCGCGAGGAGCGGCGGGCGGGATTGCTGCCGCTGCTCGAGGCGGCGCAGGCGTTTTATGCGGGGCAATTGGAGGCGTGCGGCGCGGCGCGCGAATATCTGGCGGAACGCGGCTGGGACGGGAAGGCGTGCGCGACATACGGCATCGGCTGGGCACCCGGCCGATCGCTGTCGGTGCGATCGGCGTTGGCGGGGGCCGACGAGGCAGAACTGCGTGCGGCAGGGCTGATCGCTGGCGAAAAAAACGAGGATTTCCTGTGGCAGCGGATCACTATCCCGGTGCGCGATGGGCGCGGACGGGTGATCGGCTTCGCCGCGCGGAGCGTGGAAAACCCTTCGACAGGCCCAGGGCGAGCGGGAAGTGGGGTGGCGGGTCCGAAATACGTCAACTCGCCCGACGGACCGGTGTTCGACAAGGGGCGGACGTTGTTCAATCTTGACCGCGCGGCGGCGCTGGCGCGGCAAACGCGCCGGCTGGTCGTCGTCGAGGGTCAGTTCGATGCGTGGGCGCTCGACCGCGTCGGATTCGCGGCGGTCGCGCCGATGGGCAGCGCGTTGACCGAGGCGCAGATTGAGCGCGCCTGGCGCGTCTCCAACGTCCCCGTCCTGATGTTCGACGGCGATGCCGCGGGCCGCGCTGCGGCGGTGCGGGCGTGCGAGCGCGCGCTTGCCGGCGTCGGGCCAGGTCGGTCGTTGGCGATCGCGATGCTGCCCGAGGGCGAGGATCCCGACGGGCTGGCGCGCAAGGGATGCAAAAAGGCGCTGACGGCGGTGATCGACGCGGCGCGACCGCTCGACGAATTCCTGTTCGATGCGATTATGGGGGAAGCGGCGTGATTCGGCCTATCAAACGAGGATATTCACTGGCCCGGAGGGGGACTGTTGACGCGGCTCGCGATGAAACTGTCATCAACAATGAGAACGGCGTCCCCACTTTCCGGCGTCACGACACTACCACGAATGACGACCGGAACATCGACGGGCACCTGCTGCCACTCGCCTACGCCCCGATAAAGATTATATCTCTCACCGGATACCGCTGTAAAAACAATCTCAGATCCTACGACGTGTGCTGTTCCCATAAGCGTAGTATCTTGCGGCGCTCGCGCGAGCTGGGGATCGAATCCGCGAAGAATGACCAGCCGAACATTCCTAAATTCCGGCCCATATGCGTCGTTATTAAGAATTGCTTTGCCGGTTTGTCCGCGTCCCACGTCAGGTTCACGTTTCAGTATTTTTCGTCGAGAATTCTTATCAGAGCGGTTTCGTCTTGGAAGAAAATCCCCGCGATCGACACTTATCGTTCCAGTGCGTGTTACAATGTCCACTCGAACAACCGAGTAATTCTCCGCCATTATAGAGACCGAATCACTCAACGGGTTGGGGCGGTTCCAAGTCAGTCTATCGGATATATCGACTCCAAATTTTATGATCGCTGCCAGCGCCGCCCCGTTGATCAGAACGTCGGCCCACACGCTGCCAGACCGAATTTCCGCGATCTCTACGACAGTATTTCTTCCGAAATGGCTCCGAAGTCTCGCGAGTCGGTCAACCTCGATCAGAAATCGTGCGACGAGGCGAGCGGGAACGGCCTCATTCGTTTCGAAATAGAAGCCGATAGCGTTGTCGATCGAGATTTCGCGGCGCATAATATTCCCCCTCTTGTAGCATCCAGCACGAACACTGCCGCGATGCAAACACCTCTAGTCAAATTACGACTTGGAATTGATAAAACAGGCGCGCAACATGGTAGGCATGCCATCTCTGAGCCTCATGACCTATCTGTTCTCTGTCGGGGTCTTGATTGGAATCTCGCCTCATCGGATCGACGAGTATCAGTTCCCGCACGGATTGAGGGTCGCGATAATTGCGATCATCGGCCTCGGTTTCACACTAGAGACCTCAAGCTTTTACGGGTGGGCGGTGACTTGCTCCGCAGTTTTGGGAGTGTTTTTCATCGGCAAGGTGATCGGCGAGCCGATGGGCGAATACTACCGCGATTATCGGGAGCGGCGCGACCGCGACAGCTAAATGAGCCGACAGCATGATCGCCCAAAGCACCACTTTGGGCGAAGCCCGATCGCCGGAGGCCATCGCCGGTATCTGGTCCCGCCTCGACGGCCTTGCGCGATCGATCGGCGATGGCGAGACGCGGGCGCAGTATCTTGCCGCCTGGCGCACGCGGTTCGACGCGGCGTTTCCGACCCCGGACCCCAGCATGGACGACGTTCCAATCGTTCCGGATGGAAGGCTGGCGGGCCTGACGGCCGAGGAAAGGGGGCGCGTCGCGTTGATCGGGGCAGCGTGGCTTGCGCGGGTCGCGGGCTTCGTCGACGGCGGTGACAATGACGCGGTGAAGCGCTTTGCCTGGGGTGTCGGGCAGCGCGTCGCGGCGGACATGGTCGGCGAAGAGGCGGCTATCGCCGCGCTCCTCGCGAAGCTCGAGCTCGAGGAGCTGCCGCGCGAGATTGCGCGATCGTTCGCGGCGGGGCAGCGCAAGGGTTTCGATCCGTGGCAGGTTGTCGTATCATTGCGCTGTGCCGCGCATCCGATGACCGACCTGGGCAATGCCGAGCGGTTTCGCGACCGGTATCTGGACGATTTCCGCTTCACGACGGCCAAGGGCTGGCTCGGCTGGGACGGGCGGCGCTGGCGCGTGCTCGACCAGGAGCAGGATTCGACGCCGGCCGAGGTGCAGGCGGCGGTGTTCGACACGATCCGGTCGATCCAGCACGAGGCGCGCTGCATTCGCGAGACGGGCTGGGGCGACGATACCGACCTGATCTACTGGATCGAAAAGGCCAAGGGGCATGGGCGCACCGAAGCGGCCGACCTCGGCATGAACCGGCTGGTCCACAAGGGTCGCAAGGTCGAGCCATTCGACACGATATTGGGCGCATGGGGCCGGTCGAGCGAGAGCGCGGGCAAGCTGGGCTGTATCGCCAACCTCGCCAAGCGCTGGCTGACGGTCGCGATTGAGGAATTCGACACCGATCCTTTCACGGTGAACGCACTCAACGGAACTCTTCGATTTGAGAGGATACGCGACGACGACGGCAAGTTCCGGGCGATCGTGCGGTTGCGCGAGCATCGGCGCGAGGACCTGAATACCAAGCTGGCGCCGGTCGAATACGATCCGCACGCCGAATGTCCCCTTTACGACGCGGTGATCGAGTGGGCGCAGCCCGACGCGGCGATGCGGCGATACCTCCACCAGTGGGGCGGATATTCGGCGTGCGGCCATGTCGGCGAGCAGCAGCTGCAGTTCTGGTACGGGCGCGGGGCGAACGGCAAGTCGACGATCATCGACGCATGGGCGGGCACGGTGGGCGATTATGCCGGCACGATCGGCATCGAGACCTTCCTCGACCAGGGGATCAAGAAACGCGGCGACCAGGCGACGCCCGACTTGGCGAAACTGGGAGGCGTGCGCATGCTGCGCGCGTCGGAGCCCGAGCGCGGGGCGAAGCTGAACGAGGCGCTGGTCAAGGCGGCGACGGGCGGCGAGCCAATGAGCGTGCGCGCGCTGCACAAGGGGTTTTTCGACCTCAACCCGCTGTTCAAGCTGACCATCGGGGGCAATTACCGGCCCGACGTGCCGGGCACCGACGAGGGCATCTGGCGCCGCCTGAAGCTCGTCCCGTGGGACCAGCATCTGCCGGTCGGCGAGCGCGACAAGGACCTGCCCGGGAAGCTGAAGCTGGAGCGGGCAGGGATCCTCAACCGGCTGGTCGAGGGTTTGATCGACTGGATGGACCATGGATTGACCGAGCCCGACGCGGTGAAGGCCGCGACGGCCGCATATCGCGACGATAGCGACCCGTTGGCCCGCTTCCTGCGCATGTGCACCGAGATGGACCCCGACAGCCGCGTGCAGAGCAGCGTGCTCTATGGCGTGTTCGTCGCCTGGGCGAAGGCCGCGGGCGAATATGAGTGGAAGAACAAGGGTTTTTCGCAGGCGATGCAGGCCAAGGGCTTCATCAAGAAGGCGTCGAACGGGATCCAGTGGATGGGATTGAAGCTGGTCCGGCAGGCCGACGACTTCCTCGACCACGAGGGCAATGTGCGGCGCATCGAGGAGGACGAGATCGACGCGATCGATGCGCCTCGCGCGCCGCCCGACGATGCGCCCGCGGCCCCCGACCCCCGCGATGGTGGAGGCTTCGATGATTGAGGGAAGGTTCCATCCGGAAGGGTGGCGGAAGCTTTGCGGGAAGGGACGGGGCGCGGTTTCGTGCGGGTGTGGAATGGTTGGAAGGATTTGCGATATGTTTTCCCTCATATGTGCGCGCGCATGCTCAGGCATGCGCGAGACAATAAACATGATAACCCTTCCAATCCTTCCAAAGGGATATGAAGAGAGTCATTATCCTTTAATTCTTATGGGGTTGGCGGATCGGCGATGGTTCCGGCAAAGGTTCCATCTTCCTTCCGCCACCCTTCCGGTGATAGCATCGGGGCATGGACGCGGATCGAGAGCCCGTTTCGGAGCGCGCGTGGATCGGCTGGCTCGGCTGGGCAGCGATCGCGGTGCTGGTCGGCTGGCCGTTGCTGACGGCGCTGGGCCTGATCGGCTGACGCCAGCTGCGCGGGTGGCAGCATGAGCGTCGTCGCTGGTACCGCGGTCGATGGCGAGTGCGCCTTCCTGACCTATGACGATGTCGAGGCGGCGCTGGTCGAGGCGTGGCAGCTGTGGCGGCGATCGCCGGGTGGCGGGCGCTGGCCCTTCGCCGGTGACGGGCCTTGGCACCTGGCGACTGGTGACGTCCGCGCGGGCGATTACGATGCGCGCGGAGGCGACGGCGCATCGAGCGACGTCGCGGTGCGGCCGATGCCGCTGTCGCGCGGAGAGGTCAGCGAGCGCGACGTGGCGAGCGAGTGGCTGTCGATGATCCCCGACGAGGGCGACCGGCGTATAGTGTGCCTGGCGATCGCCGAGCTGGCGCGCGGGGCGAAGCGGGTGCCGTGGCGCAAGCTGCTCGCGCCGATGGGCCGCGCGCATGGTGCCGACGCGCTGCGCATGCGCTACACGCGGGCGATCGGGCGGCTGGCGATGGCGGTGAACGCGGGGTGACCCCGGACGCGACGCGCGCCCGGGGTCGCGGCACTCAACCGATCGGACACTCGTCGAGGCTGAGCAGGTTGTCGGTCGTGTCCTTGTCGGGATCGGTCCGCAGGAAGCGGGTCGTGCTGCCGCGGTAGTGATAGGCCCGCACTTCGCGGACGTGACCGCCCTCTTCGGTGTAGAAGGTCCAGCCGTCATCGATCAGGTTAAGCATATCCTCCAGCGTGAAGCGGTAGAACATCCCGTTGGCCTCGAAGCCGAAATGAGTAATCGCCTCGTACCGGTTGTCGCGGGGCGTCTTGTTTATGCAGCGTATTCTGGCGCGTTTTGCCATCGTCGTCTTCCTTTGTTGTGCCAGGTTGACCGCCGCGACCGAAAAGCGCATTTTGCACATCGGCACCGATTGAGCGCTCAACCCGAGCATTCTTGCCATGGACCGGTCGGCGTTGCTGCGTCGGCCGGTCCGTTCACGTGAGGTCCCTCGCGGAAACTCACCATCGCAGTCTGCCTGATTTAAAAACGTACGCAAGGGTGAACAGGTAACCGACCATCAGTCGGGTGGTGGAAAGCCAAAACGCGCAGATAAACGCGGGTAGAAGCTGTCAACCCCCCAAAATGCTTCTAGGGTTTCTAGGGGTGGTGTTCACTAATCGGTCCGAATGGGGCTATACGAAGTCACACTGGCGGTGACGTACGAACGCGAAGGGGCAAGGCCGATGGGACGGCTGACCCGGTTGCCTTCTCGGATCGGAACGCTCGCCTCCTCCAAGATCAAGTCACCGACCGGGCGCGCCGAGATCGACGCGGCTCGCGACAAACTGCCCTGGCGGCGATGGTACAAGACTGCGCGATGGCAGGCGCTGCGATGGCGCGCGCTGATCCGCGATGCGTTCACCTGCCAGATGTGCGGGCATGTCGGGCCGAGCCCCGAGATGGTCGCCGATCATCGCCGACCTCACAAGGGCGACGAGCGGCTGTTCTTCGACGAAGAGAACGTCTGGACGCTGTGCAAGACGCCTTGTCACGACAGCGTGAAGCAGCGCGAAGAGCGCGCTGCCCAGCGACGATAGGGGGGGGTGAAAAGTCCACAGGGCCGGAGCGCCTAGACCTCCGTCCCTCCAACGCAGGGAATTTTTTTTGAGTGATTGGGATTTTGACCTGCTTGGTGATCGGATCCCGGAGGGGTTCGGTCGGCGCGGTCGGCCCCCGCATGTGCCGAGTGACGAAAACCGGCAGAAAGTCATACTGTTGGCGGCGTTCGACAAGAACGAGGAACAGATTGCCGCGGCGCTTTCGATCACGCCGCCTACGCTGAGGAAACATTATTTTCGCGAGCTGAAGTTCCGGCTGGAGTCGCGCCAGCGGCTCGAGGGGAAGCTGCTGCTCGCGCTGGTCCAGCAGGTCGAGGCGGGCAACGTGTCGGCGATCGATAAGCTGTGGAAGCGGCTCGACCGGCATGACCTGGCGCTGCCGGCGAAACGGCCGGTGCCGGCGAAGGCGAAGAAGCTCGGCAAGAAAGAGCAGTCGATCATTGATGCCCGCGAGGGCGCAAGCGATAGCGGATGGGGTCCCCTGATCCACTAGAGTGGGACTTCTCGTGCCCCGATTGGGAGCAGCGGTTGCGCGATCAGCGCTCGCTGCTGCCCGATCTGCCGCTCGATGAAGTCGAAGCGTCACGCGCGGTCTCGATCTTCGACCGGCTGCGCCTGCCGGACGTTCCGGGGCAACCGGCGTTCGCCGATGCTGCAGGCGACTGGGCGCGCGACATGGTCCGGGCGATCTTCGGGTCGCTGGTCGATGGCGAGCGGATGGTCCCCGAGCTGTTCGAGCTCGTGCCGAAGAAGAACGCGAAGACGACAAACGGCGCAGCGATCATGGTCGTCGCGCTGCTGATGAATTTGAGACCGAGGGCGGAGTTCGTCCTGGTTGGCCCGACGCAGGAGATCGCCGACCTGGCGTTCCAGCAAGCGTCGGGAATCATCGATGCGGATCCCGACGGGTATCTGCAGAAGCGGTTCCAGGTGCAGGAGCACGTCAAGACGATCGTCGACCGGACGAACAACGCGCGGCTGAAGGTCAAGACGTTCGACCTGAAGGTGGCGACGGGCGCGAAGCCCGCGGGCGTGCTGATCGACGAGCTGCACCTGATGGCGGGCATGCCGCATGCGGCGCGCGTGATCGGGCAATTGCGGGGTGGCATGATCGCCAACCCGGAAGCGTTCCTGATCTTCATCACGACGCAGTCGGACGAGCCGCCTGCCGGGGCGTTCAAGGCCGAGCTCGACTATGCGAGGGCTGTGCGCGACGGCCGCATTCCGCAGGGCCGCGTCCTGCCGATGCTGTACGAGTTTCCCGAGGCGATGCAGATCGCCGAGGAAAAGCCGTGGCGCGACCCGGCATGCTGGCCGATGGTGCTGCCCAACCTGGGGCGTTCGATTACGGTCGACCGGCTGAAGAAGGAATTCAGGGCCGCGCGCGAAAAGGGCGAGGCCGAGGAACGGCGCTGGGCATCGCAGCACCTGAACATCGAGATCGGGCTGGCACTGCACAGCGATCGCTGGATCGGTGCCGACCTGTGGCCACGCGCGGTCGACGTGACGCTGAGCTATGCGGAGCTGATCGCGCGGAGCGAGGTCATCGTCGCGGGCATCGACGGGGGCGGGCTGGACGACCTTATGGGCCTCGGCCTGATCGGCCGGTGCCGGGAAACGAAGAACTGGCTGGGCTGGGGACACGCCTGGGCGCAGCCGGAAGTATTCGACAAGCGCAAGGAAATCGCGGCGCGGCTACAGGACTTCGCCGACGAAGGCGACCTGACGGTGTGCGAGGATCCGACCGAGGACATTCGTGGCCTGGCGGATATCATCGAGGAATTGAACACGCTGGGATTGTTGCCGGCGGAGAACGCGGTCGGGCTGGACCCGCAAGGGGTCGGCGCCCTGATCGACGAGCTGAGCGGTCGCGGCATAGCCGAAGCGCAGATGATCGGCATCGCACAAGGGTTTCGGCTCTCCTCCGCGGTGTGGGGCCTCGAGCGCAAGTTGAAGGACGGGACATTCGTCCATGCGCCCCAGGCGCTGATGAACTGGTGCGTCGGCAACGCGAAAACGGAGCAAAGGGGCAATGCGGTGCTGATCACGAAACAGACGGCCGGAAAGGCCAAGATCGATCCGTTGATCGCGATGTTCAACGCGGTGTCGCTGATGGGCCGGAACCCGGTTGCGGAAGGGGACAATAATGGCGGACTCGACAGGTACCTGGAGCGGTTGAGCGCCTGATATGGGAATTGTCCGGCGCATGCTCGCCTTCACAGGTATATACCCCGACACGGGGTTCGAAGTGGCTTCGGCCTCCGGGCGCATGGGGAGCGACATGTCGCGCGCGAATATTTGCGTCGATGCGGAAACGGCGATGCGCTTCGCGGCATTCTTCGCCTGCGCGCGCATCCTCGCCTCGTCGATCGCGTCGCTATCTTTGCCGCTGTACGAGCGGATCGAAGGCGGGACGCGGCGCACGGCAAGCGAGCATCCGCTCTATGCGGTGTTGCACGATGCGCCGAATGCCGACCAGACTACGGTCGACTATTTCGAACAGATGGTCCTCGGCCTGTTGCTGGCTGGCGATCACTTTGCGCTCAAGCATCGAGGGACCTCGGGGCAACTGGTCGCGCTGGAACCGATCAAGGGCCGCGTCACCGTTGGCCGTGGCGATCGCGGGCAGCGACTGTATCGCTGGCACGAGGGGAGTTCCGAGGTCGAAAAAACCGAAGACGACGTGTTCCATGTCATGGGTTTCGGCGGGGGACCGCTGCGCGGATTGTCGGTGCTCGGAGCGGCACGCGAGACGTTGGGCCTGGGCATCGCTGCAGACCGATCTGCCGCGGGCATGTTCCGCAACGGGATGCGTCCGAGCGGAACGATCAATTACGACAAGTTCCTCGACGAGGAACAGTACGAGAGTGTCAAGCAGCGCATCGCCGATCATTTCACCGGCGCGGACAACCATGGCCGGCCGTTCATTCTCGAAGGCGGATTCAAATGGGGGGCCGTCCAGATGAACGCGGACGACGCCCAGCTTCTGGAAAGCCGGAAATTCTCGATCGAGGAAATCTGCCGGTTCTTCGGCGTGCCTCCGTTCATGATCGGGCACAGCGAGAAGTCGACCAGCTGGGGGACGGGGATCGAGCAGCAGCTGCTCGGGTTTCAGAAGTTCACGCTCGGGCCCTGGCTGAAACGCATCGAGAAGGCGATCGGGCGGCAATTGCTCAAGCCGGAGGAACGCAAGCGGTTCTTCGCGGAGTTCAACCTGGAGTCGCTGCTGCGCGCCGACACGGCCGCGCGATCGACTTTCTACAAGGAAATGACGGGCATCGGCGCGATGACGGTCAACGAGGTGCGCGCCAAGGAAAACCTGCCCCCCATCGAAGGCGGCGAAGTCGCGCGGATCCAGATGCAAAATGTACCACTGACCGATGCCGGCAAGGGAGTGACGACCAATGTTTGACACCAAGCGCAGGCTGAAAGTGCGGGACTTCGATCTCGACCTGAAGGCGGACGGCGTGGCCGAGGACGGCACCTTCACCGGATACGGTTCGGTTTTCGGTGTCGTCGACAGCTATAACGAGGTCGTGGCGCCAGGCGCGTTTGCGGACAGCTTGAAGGAGCTTCAGGCGAAGGGGCGCAAGATCCCGGTCCTGTGGCAGCACATGGAGCGCGAGCCGATCGGCGCCTATGATGAAGTCGTCGAGGACGGGCACGGATTGAAGGTCGCGGGACGGCTGCTGATCGACGGCGTCGCCCGCGCCAAGGAAGCGCAGCAGCTGATGCAGGCCGGCATCGTGAGCGGCCTGTCGATCGGATACTGGGTCCGCGAATCGAGCTTCGACGAAAAGACGAAAATCCGCACGCTCGAGCGGCTCGACCTGGTCGAGATATCGCTCGTGACCTTTCCCGCATGCGACGACGCGCGGATCGAAGCGGTCAAGATGAAGCTGGCGCATGGCCAGCTGCCCGAACTTCCCGAATTCGAAAAGTACCTGCGCGAGGCAGGCTTTTCCAAATCCCAGGCCGCAGCGGTTGCCAATCGCGGCCTGGGTCACCTGCTCCGGAGCGAGTCCGAGGGCGCGGCAGCCAGTGGTGCGGCGAAAGCCTTCACCAGTGCGGTAGCTGATTTCCAGCTGCCTTCCCTCTGAAATTGGAGCGTAAAATGAAACACCTCAGTTACATGATCATCGCGATCATCGCGGTCGCCGCGATGATCTTCACGCCCGACGTTGCGATGGCAGCGACCGGCGCAGCAGCAGTCGGAGGCCTCGGATTCAAGTCGCTTGCGATGGCGGGCCTCGCCCTTCCCGCGGCTCGTGAATTCGGCCGCAAGAACGATGGCGGCGACGCGTCACCGACCACCGAAGCGGATCTCAAGACCGCGGCTGACACGCTGAAAAAGGCGACCGACGACGTCAAGGAATTCGCCACCCGCGCTGAGGCACGGCTGAAGGCCGGCGAGGATTTGTCGAAGGAAGCCAAGGCCGCTGCCGACAAGTTGCTGACCGAAGTCGAAGCGATCCGCGCGACGCATGATGCGCTCGAGCAGAAGCTTTCGCGCAGCCCCGGCACGCCCGAGCGGCAGAAGTCGTACGGCGAGCAGATCGTCGGTTCGGACGAGTACAAGGCGATGAAATCGGGCGGCAGCGGCGGTCGCATGAAGCTGTTGATGAAGGCGATCACGTCGGCCAGCACCGATGTCGAGCCGATGCGCGATCGCGAGACGGTGCAGATGCCGCGCCGCGGCCTTTTCGTTCGCGACCTGCTCGATGTCGTTCCGACCAGCTCGTCGTCGATCGATTACATGCGCCAGTCGGTGCGCGACAACCAGTCGGCGCCGGTCGCCGAGAGCGCCGCCAAGCCGTATTCGAACTACGCCTGGGAAAAGGTGTCGGTTGCGGTGCGGACGATCGCTCACCTCGCCAAGCTGACACGCCAGGCGGTGGACGACGACGTCCAGCTGCAGGGCGAAGTCGACAGCGAAATGCGGTTCGGCCTGAGGCTGACCGAAGAAGCGCAGCTGTTGTTCGGCGACAATACGGGCGAAAACCTGAACGGCCTGGTGCCGCAGGCGACCGCCTATGCCGATCCGACCGGCGGAGCGATTACCGCGGAAACGCAGATCGATACGCTTCGGTTGGCAGCACTGCAGGCGGAGCTGTCGCTCTATCCGTCGGACGGCTTCGTGCTCAACCCGATCGACTGGGCGATCATCGAGCTGACCAAGACGACCGAGGGCGCGTACATCTTCGCGAACCCGACGGGTCTTGCCGGTCCGACGCTGTGGGGCAAGCCGGTGGTTGCGACTCCGGCGATGACCGAGGACAAGTTCCTCTCTGGCGGTTTCAAGCGTCAGCGGCTGTACGATCGCATGGACATCGAGGTGCTGATCGCCAGCGAAAATGCAGACGACTTCGAGAAGAACATGTACACGATGCGCGCCGAAGAGCGCCTTGCGCTGGCCGCGCGCACGCCGGCTGCGCTGATCTACGGCGACTTCGGCCGCATTGTCTAAACGACATAGCTAACTCGATCGGGCGGGGCTTCGGCCCCGCCTTTTCTCGAACTCGCGCGGTCGCGCCGGTTCGAGAAGGGAGATTGATCATGGCGAAATTCAAGGTGCTGCGCGAACACCGCGGCGACAAGCAGTATTCCGAGGGCGACACCCGCACGGCCGAGCCGAGCGTGGTCGCGCACCTGGTCGATGCTGGTATTCTCGCGCCGGTCGACAGCGGAAAGAAGAAGCCTGCTGCCGCCAAGAAGGCGAAAACGCCGGGCAACAAGAAGGCCCCGACGCCCGACAACAAGGCGGTCTAAGGCGGCAGCGCCGGTCACGACATGACGTTCACTCTCCAGAGCGAGCCGTTCGACGGTGAGGCCGTCCTGCCGCTGGACGATGCGAAGGCGCATCTGCGTGTCCTCAACGGTGACGAGGACGCGTTGATCGCGGCGTTGCGCGATGCGGCGATCGACTGGGTCGAGCGGTACTGCGCGATCTCGCTGTCGGCGCGGGCGTTCACCTATTCGGGTGACGGGTTCCCGGCGCGGTTCCGGTTGCCGTATGCTCCCGCGACCGACGTGACGGCGATCACGACGTTCGACACCAGCGGGGCGGCTGTCGCGATGGATCCGGCCGACTGGCAGTTCAGGGCCGGGCACCTTTACCCGGCGATCGGGAGCAGCTGGCCGTCGGTCCTGAACGGCGCCGGTTCGGTGACGGTGACGTTCACGGCGGGATACGCCAGCGCGGCCGACATTCCGCCCGCGATACTGTCGGCAGTGAAGCTGTTGACGGGGCATTTGTTCAAGCAGCGCGAGGCGACGATTTCGGGGCAGGTGGTGACCGAGGTGCCGTTCGGCGTCACGGCCCTGTTGGCGGCGTTTCGCACGCCGGTGATCGGCTGACGCCATGGATGCGGGAGAGCGGGACCGACTGATCGTGTTCCAGGCGGTGACAAGCGCAGAGAACGACTTCGGCGAGCCCGTGGGGACTGGATTTGCCGAGGTCGGGCGCGAATGGGCCAAGATCACCTATGGCACGGGTTCGGAAAGGCGCGAGGCGGGTATCGAGGGCAATGACCTGCCAGCGACATTCCGCACGCTGCAGAACGCGATGACGAGATCCATCACGACGAAACACGTCATCTATTTCGACGGCGCGGTCTGGGACATCACCAGCGCGGTACCGTGGAAGCGCGAAGACATGGATTTTACCGCACAGAGGAGAGCTTTATGAAGGTCCGGACATTGAAGCCGCACGGCAATGTTTTCGGCGCCCGCTACGCGAAGGCGGTGGGCGACGAATATGAGCATCCGCAGCCCGAAGCCGACATCGCGTTCGGCTATGTCGAGGACGCGACGTCGCCGGTCGATCTTGCCAAGATGGATGTCGCCGAGCTCCAGGAATTCGCGGCCAAGCGCACGATCCTCCTCCCTTCCGAGGGAGAAGGCACGGGCAAGGATGGCCGGGTCATCAAGGCCGACATGATTGCGACGATCGAAGCGACCCTTGGGGTTCAGCAGGCAGGCTGATGCTCGATTTCTCGCTGAGCGGGATCGAGGAGGCGATCGCCAATATCAGGACCGTCGGCGCGGCGGTGAACGACGACAGCGTCGGTGAAAGCGCGCTGGCGGCGTTAGAGCCCGTCGCAGAGGATGCCCGGAGCCTGGCGCCCGTCGAAAGCGGTGACTTGCGCGACAGCATCGTGGTCAGCCTGACGCTGCCGGATGGTGGCGAGGCGTATTTCGACGGCAGGGCGGCGTTCGTCGGTCCGCTGACATCGAGCCAGTTCTATGCCTGGTTCGTGGAGATGGGGACAGTCAAGATGCGTGCCGAGCCGTTCCTGCTGCCGGCGATCGATGCCAACGAGGCGCTGGTGTTCGAAGTGCTCGGCGCAGGCGTCGGCCAGACGATCATGACCGCGGTCTGACATGGAAGAGGACCTGATTGCACGACTGCGCGCAGCCCCGGCGATAGCCGCGGTGGCGGGGGAATATGACGGGCGCCCGACGGTCGACTGGATCGAGCGGCGATCGGATGCCAACGCTTCGTTTCCGGCATGCGTCCTGTCGATCGTCTCACCGGGGCGCGACTACGACCAGGCGGGCCCGAGCGGCCTGCAGCAGCGGCGCGTGCGGTTCGAGTGCTTTGGATTAAGCTACGGTTCGGCGAAGCGGATGTCGCGCGCGATCATCGGGGTCATCGAGATGGCGCAGGTTGTCGGCGCGACGCGCTTCCACCGCGGCAAGCTGCAGTTCGAACGCGACATGCCGCCCGAGGACATCGGCGGCAACATCAAGGTATTTCGCACCGTTCTCGATTTCTTCGTGCCCACTACCCCAACACAATAAAGGAGAATTATCATGGCTGAAGGCGATGGCGTCCTGGCGGACGGAACCGAGCTGTGGCTCACGAGCGGCGCACCGACGCCCCTGCTGACCAAGCTCAAGGGGCTGATGAGCGTCAACCGGCCCAATCTGTCGATCGCGAAGGAGGAATCGACCGATCACGACAGTGGCAAGGTCAAGACCTATATTCCCGGCCACGGCGATGTCGGCGAGCTCAAGGCAACGATCAAGTATGAGCCCGGCAGCGCGACCGACACGCTGATCCTCGAGCATCTGGCCAGCCGCGAGAAGCGTCCGTTCAAGATTGTGACGGTCGAGGAAGACGGGACGACGCAGGACAACACCGCATCGATGTTCCTGACGTCCTACGAGCCCGACGATGCTCCGCTCGGCGGTATCCGCAAGGCGACGCTGACCGGCCAGCCCGGTCCGCTTAGCCAGGCGGCGAGCGTATAATGGGCAACGCGTTGGAAGGCAGCGCGCGGTTTACTTACGAGGGCCAGGATTATCTCCTGGTCCTCAATAACCGCGTCTGGATCGAGGCGGAGAACATCCTCGGCTATTCGATCCTCGATGTCGTCGAGGAGCTTCGCGTGGCGCTGGAAAATGGGCGCAATCCCAAGCTGGCGCACATGGCGGCGGTGGTGTGCGGTGGCCTGCGCCAGAACCATCCTGATATCAGCGAAGACGACGTTCTGGGCATGTTCTTCAGCGGCGATGCGGGCTTTCGCAACGCGGTGCTCGAGGCGATGCAGGGCGCGCAAATGCCGACGAGCGGCGCGGCAACGGCGAGCGCGGTGGGAAACGCGCAGAAGCGGAAAGCGCCGGGTGGGACTGGGAAGAAATCTTCGAACGCTGGTGCCAGGGCGGGTTCGCGCCAGACGCGTTCTGGATAGCGACGCCGCGATCGACGATCCTAGCGCTGCGCGGGGTCAATGCGCGGATCGAAGGGGAAATACGGTTCCACCTGACGGGCGCATGGTTCGCCGGGCTGTTGTCGCAGATCGACCCCAATCACTATCCGACACTCGATAGCCTGACGGGAGACAAGCAGGCTGTCGAGCAGCCTGCCGACGATCCGGCGGAGGCATCGCGCAATGCGCGGATGTGGGGCTTGGCGCTCAACCAGGTCAACGCAAACCAGAAATAGGACAGGAATTCGCAATGGCCGGCAGCATCGCCACGCTCAACGCCGCGCTACGTTGGGACCTGACCGATTTCGACCGCGGGACGGCGCATGTCGAGGGTGCATTCGGCAAGTTGCGCGCGTTCGCGGGCGGGGTAGCGGATGCCTGGGTATCGGCAGGCCAGCGAATGACGCTGGGGATCAGCGCACCGCTGGCGGCGCTGGGGGGCTTCAGCATCAAGGCTGCTTCGGATGCGCAGGAATTGCAGTCGGCGTACGATTACACGTTCGGCCGAATGGCGGATTCGATGAATGCCTGGGCCGTGACCACCGGTGACACGCTGGGTCGGTCAACGACGGAGATGAAGCAGTTCGCGCTCGCGTTCGGGCCCTTGCTGCAGCAGGCCGCACCGACAGAGGAAGCCGCGGCGAGCATGTCGCAAAGCTTCGCGCAGCTTGCGCAGGATGCATCGTCGTTCTTCAATGTCAGCCCGGATGAGGCGATGGAGCGAATTCGCGCTGGCCTGACGGGCGAGGCGGAGCCGTTGCGGCGGTTTGGCGTGTTCCTATCGGAAGCAGAGGTGAAGGCGAAGGGGCTCGAGCTGGGGCTGATCAAGGTTGGGCAGGAGCTCAACGAGCAAGGCAAGATCATGTCGCGCGCCGCGTTGATCGCCGACGGGCTGTCGGTGGCGCAAGGCGATGTCGAGCGGACGTCGGACAGTTTCGCCAACCGCGTACGTGCCCTCCGTTCGAACGTCCAAGAGCTCACCGAAGAAATCGGGCAGAAGCTATTGCCGATCGCAGAGCGTTTCGTCGGCTGGGCACAGGGCGCGGTCCAGTGGCTGTCGCAGCTGCCCCAGCCGGTCAAGGATCTGGCATTCAATTTTGCAGTCATGGCGGTGGCGGTAGGGCCTGCGATGCTGGTGCTTTCGACGCTGGCGAAACTCGTCCTACCGCTGTTGCTGGTAAGGATGGGGGGCGTGTTCCTGGCTATAAGCGCGGTGCTCAACCCACTCGGCACGGCGTTCGTCCTGCTCAGCAAATTCGCGTTGAGCTGGGAGGTCATCGGAGCAGTGTTGGGGCGGATTGCGCCGCTGTTCCTCCGTTTTCTAGGTCCTGTCGGGCTGGCAATCACGTTGATTTCCCTATTCGGCGACAAGATCGTCAAGGCGTTTGGTGATGCCTGGGCGCAGGCGCAGAAGGCGCTCGGACCTCCCCTGCAGGCGTTGATGGGCAAGGTGGGCCGACTGTTCGAATCGGTCGGACGCGCCTTCGACCTGCTCGCGGCGAGCAAGATCGGGCAGTTGTTTGGCGAGCTGATCGGGCTGATCGGCGACGTGATCTACTGGTTGATCCGCCTCGGCGGGCTGGAGGTCATCACGGCGATCCAGGGGATCATCGATCTGCTGGGGATATTGACCGACTATGTCGCGGACAGCGTCGATGTCATTTCGTTGCTGATCGAAGGTAAGTGGGAGACCGCCTGGGAAAAGGCGAAGAACGCTGTCGCGCGGGCCGTCATTTCGATTTCGAACAAGATCAAGGGACTGTTGCCCACCTTGTCATATGCACTCGGCCTGATCGGGGCGCTCCTCGGATATGAAGGCGAGGCGGGTAAACCCATCATCGAAAAACCGCAAACGCAAGCCGAATTCCTCGCTGAGATAAAGGCTCGCACCGGTGGAAAAGGTGGGCGGGCGTTCTCGGGGGACGGAAAGGACTATGCCCTGCCCGGAACACCCAAAAAATCGCGGACGGCGCGAGGGCGCGCGCATACGGGGCCAACGCAAGCAGAACTGGCGGCGCAGCGCGAGGAAATCCGCCTGTCGCAAGCGCTCGCGGTCGCGCGCGAGCGTGGCGAGTTCGAAGCCGAGCGGGCGATCCAGCGGCAGGTGGACCTCAATGGCCGGATCGACCAGTACAAGCGCGCGGGGCTTGCCCTCGACCAGGCACGGCTGGCGGCGCAGAAGGACATGGCCGAGATCGACCAGGCGCGCGCAGTGGCCAATGCCAAAGCGATCGCGCAGGAAGAGCGCGCCCTGGACATCCAGCTGGCCGAGATGCGGGGTGATTATGCTCACCAGCGCGCGCTCGAGGACGAAGAGTTCATCGAGAAAAAGATCCTGTTCTACCAGCAACAGGGCAAGGACCTGGTCGACGCCCAATTGCTCGCGCAGAGCGCGCTGGCACACCTGGAAGAAGCCCGTGCCGAGATTGTCGCGCGTCGGCTTGCCGATCAGGAGCGTGAACGCCAGATCGAACTGGCCCGGCTGCGTGGCGACGATCCGAACCGCATTGCAGCAATGGAGGCCGACCTTCGCCGGAGGGACCGCGTCGCGGAGCTGATGCGCGACGGCAAGTTGTCGGAGTCCGATGCCGTCGCCCAGGCGACGCGAGAGGGCCTCGATCGGGAACGGGCCTACATCCAGGGAACATTCCGCGACACCATAAAGGCCGGTTTCCGTGCGGCGTTCGACGGCAATCTGGGCGATTTTTTCAAGACATGGCTGAAGGAAAGCATGTTCAATGCACTCAATAACGTGTTGAACCGGTTGGCAGATGGCCTGGCATCGATGCTGTCGCGAGCGTCCAGCGGCAGTTCGGGCGGTGGCGGAATCCTCGGTACGCTCTTCGGAGTTGCGACCTCGATTTTCGGTGCCGTATCCAGCAGTGGAGCGGGGATGAACACGGGAGGCAGCAACCCCTCGTCGCTATTGGCCGGAATGAACAACTCGCGGCCGGGCTTTGCCAGCGGCGGGTCGTTCCGGATCAAGGGATTTCCGGGGATCGACCGCAATACGCTGAGCCTGAACGGCAACCCGGTCGCGTCGGTCAGTTCGGGCGAGATCATGGACGTGCGGCGCGGCCAGCCAGCGAACGATGGCGGTGGCGGCGTGGTCGAGATCCGCCTGATGGACGAGATGCTGGATGCGCGGATCGAAAGCGGATCGGTGCGGGTCGTGAGGGCAGCCTCGCCGGGGATCGCCGAGCAGGGCGCGATGCGGGCAATCGACATGCAGGTGCGAACGCACGGGCGGGCGGGCTGATGGCGTTGCTGCTGACCATGCCAGTCGCGGGAACAACGGCGCAGGAATTCGAACCCGAACGGTTCGACGCGATGTCGGGAGAGCGCAGCGGCCGGGTCGGGGGCGTCACGCTGGGTCGGCCATTGTGGAAGGCCAAATGGGGTTTCAACGCGAACCTGGAGCCGGCAGCGGCAGAGAATCTTCGCGCGTTCTTCGCACGGTTGCGGGGCGGGCAGCGCGCGTTCCTGACCCATGACCGGTCGCGCGCATTCCCGGCCGCCTATCCTGGCGGTTTCGGCGGAATGGTGAAGGCGGGCGGGGGCGCGTTCACGGGGGCATGTTCGGGTTGGTCGCAGGCGATCGACGCCAATGGCGATGCCGCGATCACGCTATCGGGGTTGCCAGCAAATTTTGCCCTGTCACTGAACGATTATATCGGCCTGAAATGGGATGCGGCGGGATCGTCCGCAGGGTCGTATGATCGCCGGGCGCTGGCGCGGGTGGTGGTGGCCACGGTGGGCAGCGGCGCGGGGGTGGCATCGGCGATCGTCGAGCCCCCGATCGATACGTTGGTCGTGCCGGCCGGAGCGGTCGCTTATCTCGACACACCGGCGTGCAGGATGAAGCTGCTGAGCGGCGAGAGCAGCCTTGGCGCGCTGGGAACGATGATGAAGATCGAAGGCGGGACGATCAGCGCGATCGAGGACCTGAGGCCGTGAAGCTTTACAGCCCAGCGGCGATCGCCGCGCTCGAGGACGGGACGGCGATCGTCAGCGGCGCGGTGGACATCGCGTGCAGCCCGGTAATCCGCGTGTGGGGCGGGCACGGGGTGCTGACGCTGAACGGCAATGCATACCAGCCCCTGGGCGACCGCGCGCTGGCGCTGGTTGGCGGGGCGTCGCTGGGCGGGTCGGCGCAGAATTTGACGCTGACACTGAGCGGGATAGAACCAGACGTGCTCGAGCTGCTCGATGCGGACGAGGTGCGCGGGGCAGGCGTGGCATTCTGGACCCTGATCTTCGACGGGTCGGGGACGCAGCTGCTCGATGCGAAGGTGCACCAGCGCGGGCGGCTGGACCGTTTGCCGGTCAACGAGACGTCGGGCGGCGAGGCGACGATCAGTGCGTTGGTGGAGAGCCCGGGCAGGGGGCTGGGGCGCCGCACGGGCCGGATGCGCACCGATGCCGACCAGCGTTTGATCAAGGCGACCGACGGGGGCATGCGGCTGGTGAGCTATGCTGGCGAAAAGCAGCTCTATTGGGGCGGGAAGAGGCCGGTCACCGCATCGGGGGTGGTCAATGGCGGGGCCGTAACGGGAACAGGGTCGCTCGCTCGAGACGTGGGCAAGATCGTCAACCGCTTATGATGCGCGACCTCGCGGCGCTGGGCGCCTATCTCGAACAGTCGAAGCCGTTCGACTGGGACGGCAATTGCTGTGTCCTTTTCGCGCTGGGCGCAGTCCGCGCGCAGTTCGGTCGTGCGCCGGATATCGGTCATCGATGGTCGACGGCGCGAGGCGCAGCGCGCGTCCTGAAGCGCGTTGGCGGCGTTGAAGCGGCGACAGACGCGATATTCGAACGGATCGCACCGGGACAGGCAATGCGCGGGGATATCGCCGGCTGCCCCGATCCGGATCTCGGCATTGCATTGCTGGTGATCGAGGGGATGACGCTGGCGGGGCCATGCGAGGGCGGAACACGCCGCGTGCCGCGATCGATGATGACGATGGCGTGGCGCGCAGCGCCCGAGGCGCGCCATGAGTAAGGTCCTAACGCTCGTCGCTTCGGCGGCGATGATCGTGGTCGGCGTAATAACCGGCAACCCGGCGCTGATCGTCAACGGCGTGATGATGGCCGCATCGGCACTGATCAAGCCGTCGGGGAACGCCCAAAAGACACAGGAACGCCAGGCGCAGGAAACCAGCCTGTCGCTGGGCGAGCATCCGCGCACGGTCCTGTTCGGCGAGGCGGCGACCGGCGGCGGATTGCTCGATGCATTCAACTATGGCGGTCAATACGGGACCGACTGGGAGGTCGTGCTCTATGCGCTGGCCGATCACGAATGCGAGTCGCTCGAGGGCATCTACGTCAACGACAAGTATGTGGCGTTTGCGGGTGACGGGACCGTTGCCGGCTATAACGGGCAGCTGTCGGTGTGGTGGTTGCCGGGCACGGAAACGCAGACGTGGCCCTCCATCGTCACGGCGAACGGGCCGGGGTGGACCAACACCAGCAATTGCGCCGGGGTTTCCTGTGCGGTCGTCGCGTACAAGGCGGATGAGGCAGAGGTCGAGAACCCGACCTGGTCGGGGCAGCGTCCGCGCATCCTGTTCCGGATGAAGGGCAAGAAGCTCTACAACCCCGCCAAGGACAGCACGCAGCCTGGCGGCGCGGGCGCGCATCGCTGGACGGTCCCGTCGACGTGGGAATGGGACGATAACGCGGCGGTCTGCCGGTACAATTACCAGCGCGGGATCTATGCGCTCGATCGCGTCGACCAGCCCGACCAGCTGTTGATCGGGCGCGGCCTCAACGAAATCGAGGCGCCATCCGAGCGGACGATGGTTTGGGCCGCGCTGTGCGATGAGCCGGTCACGCTGAAGAACGGTGGGACCGAGAAGCGCTACACGGTCAACGGCACGATCGGGGCAGAGGAAAGCTTCCTCGATGCCGAGGAGAAGTTCGCAGCGGCGATGGGCGGCGTGATCGCGCAGCCCGAAGGTTCGATCGAAGTCGTGCCGGGTCATGCGCAGGCGGTGGTTGCAGAGATAACCGATCGCGACCTGCTCAACCTGGAAGAGGTCGAGGTCGAGCATTTCCGGGGCGAGGCAGACCCCGAATGGAAGAACATGGTGGTTCCGCGCTATGTCGAGGCAGACCAGAAATGGGCGGTGCACACCGCGCCGATCCGGCGGGTTTACGCGGACGTCATCGAAGACGGCGGGCCAAGAGAGTATCCGCTGCCGCTCGATCTCGTGACTTCGAACACACAGGCGCAGCGTTGCGGCGAAATCGCGAGACGACTGGGACGGCTGCTGAAAACGGGCAAGATACCACTCCCTGCCCGCTTCGTCGGGTTGGAAGAGGGTGACTGGATCGGCTGGACCTCGGCACGGCATTTCGGCGGCGCTCGCGTCGTGTTCCGGATCGATTCCTATGCGCGTACCGACAAGTGGCAGATGAAGCTGGCGCTGCGCCAGATCTCGTCCAGCATTTACGACTGGAATCCAGCGGTCGACGAGATCAACCCCGGGTCGGTAGCGAACGACAATGCCGTTCCTCCGGTCCTTGCCGCGCCATCGCCGGGTTCGTGGGCACTCAATGCCGGGGAGGTGTCCGCAAACGGCGTCACCCAGCCCGCGCTGGTCATAGTTGGCGAAGCGGACAATTTCTACGCGAGCGCGATCAAGTTCGAATACCGCAAGGTGGGCGTCGTCGAATGGAACGATGCAGGTCTATCTCCGCGCAGCACGACGCGGCGGACAATTCCAGGCGTGACAAGCGGCGAGGATTACCAGGTTGCGGTCAGTTATGTCGTAGCCGGCGAGCCGGGGCCGCGGCTTATCCTCGGGCCATTGACCACCGGAGCGTTGGCACCCGCCTTTGACGATATCGGGGGTGATATCTCGCTCACCGACGGTCGCGTGACCGGCAAGCTTCCCCCAGCCAAGGCGGACGATGGGCTGATCAACACCAACATCGGCGTATCCACCACGACCGGCGCGATTTCCGGCATCGGAACCGGCAACGGCAAGATACTCGATAATTTCAGGATCGGCCTGCAACCCAATGGCGTCGGCGTCGTGCGGCTTACGCGCGCGGGCCTGACCGATGTGGATGCTACGGTTTCGGTCAAGTTCGGCGCGACGGGGCAGGTCTATCGCGACGACGGGGCAACGCGGGCGACCGATGCGCTGGTTGTCACATCGGTTGGGCAGGCTGCGACCGTGTTCGGGCAATCGCCCTGGGTCACAGACACGACGATCACGCCTGGAACCGTTACCGCGCGCACCCAATATCTCAACGGGTCGGGCAACCTGGACACTCTATCGCGGATCACCGATCGAAAGCTAACCCTCCTGTTTCGCGCCGACGGCTCCACTGCCGTTACCGAGGCGGCGGTTGTCACGTCTCAAGGCCAGGCCGCGACGATATACGCTCAAGGCACGTTCGCGACGAAATCATCGGCCGCATGGGGCGTCGAGATTACCGGCCGCCCACTCTCCCGAATGTTCGACAACTTGCTCGATATGGCAAATTGGAGAATTGGTGCGACTCATGCGGCCAGCGGCGATCAATTTTATCACCCCTCATGGGCATCCTTTAACTCGTTTGTCAGCGCGATCGGGCCGGATGGCGCGACCGAAACCATATTGCGTAGTGTCCAGGTTAGCGGCGGCTCCTACTCGGCGGGCGGAACGACCGGAGCCTTTGTCGATGGCGAGGACGGGTTCGACCCAAAGAAACCGCTCCTATCGGCTTTCTTTTATCGGAACCCCGCCGCCAATAACGCTGGTCAAGAGACGTATGGATATTTCGGACCCGCATTAGATACTGTCGGAACGGGCGTTAAAACCTTGGCCGGCGTGACTGACGGCAACCCGTATTTCTTCGACTCTATCCGCTTCCCCAATGGAGCATCGTCGTTCGGCTCGGGCGTTGTTGCCGATAAGTGGTATTTATGGATCGGGCTTGTTCATGGCTCTGCTTATGCGGGCAGCTATTCGGGCGTCACTGGCATCTATGACCCCGCGACCGGAGCAAAACTTCTCTCCGGCACAGAGTTTAAGCATGACGCCGCCGCCACAAAAGCAGGGATGCGCTTTTTTCCTTGGAATCCGACTGACGGTCATCGCGCAGAATATACGCGTCCAGTCGTTTGGCAGGGAGACGATCCGGCTGGCTATCTCCGGCGCCTGATCGCCACGGTCGGCGCGCGGCTCGGCGCGGGCGGCAATCTGTTGCTCGAGGACGGCGTGACGCGCGGCACGAACGCGGGCCTCGTTACCGCGCAGGGTCAGGCCGCGACGATCTACGGCCAGGCCGCTACCGCGACCAGTTCGGATTTTTCCGCGGTCACTGGCACGACCAAGCCAGAAACCTACGCCGACGTAAACAAGACGATTACGGATGGTCCGGCAGCGATCGAAGTCCAGTATGCCTCGGACGGCTCGACGACCGAATTGCCGGTTTCGCAGATATACAAGCTGACCCCATCGAACGGGTCGGCATACACCAGCGGCGTCACGTGGGCAGTTGCGGTCATCACCGGGACTATCACGGCGAGCATGAGCGGCACGGGCAGCGGGGCGCTGTCGATACCGACATTCGGGAGCAATGAGGCCGTCCTGCTTATCACGGCGGCCTATGGCGGGCGCAGCTACCCTTTCACAGTCAAGGTAGCCAAGAAAACTGCCAGCGCAGGTTCGCCTGGCGGTGGCGGAACTGGCGGCACGCTCGCAAGCGCAACGACGTTTATCACGTTTTCTACCACGACGGCAGCGGCTGTCACCGGCGATCTGACTGTCACGACGGGCGGCACATCGGTTGCTCTGACCGCCGCAAACCTGACGCTCAAGGGGGCCAAGTCATCACCATCCGGCACCTGGGATTGCGCGTTCAAGTGGCAGTGGTGGAACGGCACCGCATGGGCCGATGTCGCTACCGAGGTCAATTCCAGCCCTGACCCGACCGTCGATTACGACGCCGGATCGGGGTTGTACACCAACTGGAACACCGGATCGGTGACGTGCAACGCGACCAAGACCGGGCTGACCGCCGGGACATCGCAGAAGTTCCGGCTGATGGCCCGTATTACCGGCGGGGCGAGCAAATCGATCAACATCACCGGCGAAGCGAGCGCGCAGGGATGACCCACACGATCCAATGCCCCGAAACCGGGGAGATTCAGGTCGTCGGGAATCTCGACGGTTACGAGGGCTGGACGGTCATTTGCAGCGGCAAGACCATGCCGAGCGAAGATCATGTTCTCGATCCGGTGAAAAAGAAGTGGACCAAATGCCCGAAGCGCCGCGCGGCTCGAGAGCGCCGCGTCGCCGCCCGCGATCATGACGCGATGCTGGCACGCATCGAAGAACTCGAAGCCAAAGTCGAAAACCTGATGGCGGCAACCGATGCCACGCCACGCCCATAAATCGAAGAAGCGAAAGGATTACACGATGGACTATCCAGCCAACCACGAAGAGGCCAACATGGTCATTCAGTCGTTCATCGCGGACGGCGGACTGGCCGAACAGCCCGTCGAACTGCGCGACATGATCCTGACCGCGAGCGGCAAGATCGGCCTCACCGACAAGCTCCCCGCGATCGCCGAGATCGTGTTCGCGCGCAAAAGCGATGCGACACAGGCGGCGAAGATACTGGCCGCGCAACTGGCCCGCTATGTCCAGTGGCAGGGCTGGTCAACCAACGAAGGTGGCAGCGCGCGGTTCGAGGCAATCTACGGCGCGATGATGCGCGTCGGCGGGTTCGCAGCGCCGAGCGGGACGGAATGGCCCGTTGCTGGCGACGACCCGGCGCCATCGCAGCTTTACGCACCCGATCCGGTCCCAGCGCCAGAGCCCGCGCCAGCACCGTAACGCCCGACGAAAGGAATTTCCGATGCTCTCCACTCCCCCATGCCCGAGCATGGGCCGGAGCCGGTCGTGTTGACCTCCGCGCCCACGCTCACCCTGCTCGCCCAGTTCATCATCGGCGTGCGCGTCACCTACCTCCTGCTCGCCGCGATCGCCCTATTCATGTGCATCCCCTCGATTGTCCGCGTTGCGACCCAAAGGTTCGTCATCGGCGACTGGCCGCTCGTCCTGGTCGGCGGTTTTGCCGCGGGCGGGCTGGTGTTCCAGTTGCGGACATTCATCACCGGCACGGGAGACTTTTCGAGCATCTGGACATTCGTGTCGCTGTGCATCCTCATTTCCACGGTGGGCGTGTTCCTGATGGTCCGCAAGCGACTGCAGTATTTCGCGCAAAAAGCGCGCCGATGGCTGCCTTACGAGGACCATATCGACGCTCTGGTCGATTTCTGCATCCTCGACACGGTGGAGGGCACAGGCGAGGCACAATTTTTTAGCGACATGATGCGCGAGCGCGCGATCAGCATACTCGCCAAGCGTCGGGCGCAGGGCAAATGACGCGCCTGTGGGATGGGATTTTGCCGCCCTGGGCGCAAGTCGTCAGCGTGATCGGCGCTGTTTTGGTGTTCGTCGCGGCGATGTACCGCACGTTGCGTGACACCGACACCAAGCGCCACGAAGTCGACGTCGACGCCGAAACCAAGCGGATCGAGATCGCGACCAAGTTCTATGTCGATACCTTCGATCGCCAGCGGACCGCGTTGACGCTCGCGCACTCAGACATCGAGCGGATGCGGCAGGAATTGGCAGAGGCGCAAGTCCTGATCGACGCACACAGTCGCAGCTGCCGCGAGTGCAAGCGCCAGCTGGCGAAGACGTCGAATGACCTGACGCGGACGAGTTCTGCGCTCGACGGGCTCGATCGCGATTTGACCGATGTGCGGACCAAATTCCTCGCACTGATCGAGGCCGCGCGCGTCGGCGGCGATGCGTGGGCAGCGGCGCTCGAGGGCGCGAAGCAATATTCGAAAGGCTGGACGATATGAGCGAAGATTGGAAAGTCATTCAGCGGTGGGCGGGCGTAACCGATGATGGTGTGCCAGGACCCGCGACGGCGGCGGCGATCATCGCCAAGGCTGGCATTGAGGTGGGGCAGTCCGAGGCTACCGCCATCTGCGCGCCTGCCGATTTCATCCTGGCAGCGACAGACCATCTGCGCCGTGAAGAGGGGGTCCGCCATGAGGCATATAAGGACCATCTCGGCTATTGGACCATCGGCGTCGGAAGGCTGATCGATGAGCGCAAGGGTGGGCGGATAACGCCAGCCGAGCAAGAAAAGCTGCTCGCCAACAATCCTGGCCGCAGGGGGCAAGCGGTGCGCCAGTGGGTGCTGACCGATAGCGAGGTCAACATGCTGCTCGCCAACGACATCGCGGACAAGATCAAGGATCTGGAAACGAACAGCGGACTTAAGCGAGCATGGGCGAAGGTGCAGGGCAATACGCCTCGAATGGTAGCGCTCACATCGATGTGCTTCCAGCTTGGCGCGGCTGGCCTTGCCGGTTTCAAGAATACGCTGGGCATGGTCGCAGACGGCAGGTTCGCAGACGCGGCGAATAACATGCTGGCGTCGAAATGGGCGAAGCAGACGCCGGCCCGAGCAAACCGAATTGCGGAAATGATGAGGACCGACTGATGGATTTTTGGCAGTTCCTCGACAAGCAGATCAGCCGCCTCTCGCCAAGCGGGACCGCTGGTGCGGGCATCTTCATCCTCACCGGGATTGTCCTCTGGATGCTCTACCGGGACCGGACGCTGGCCGAGGCGGACCTGTTCAAGACGCTTGCCCAAGCCATCGTCGTTCAGGGGCTCGTCGGCCTCGCTATGGCCGCATGGTTCACGAAGAAAAGCGACGAGGGAACGCAGGACGTGAACGTGGTGAACAGGCCCGACCAGCCCGTTCCTACCGACGACACCAAGGGAGACGTGTGATGTTCCTGATTCCTGTTCTGGGTCCATGGCTGGTCAAGCGCTGCAGCGAGAAGGTCGCCAAGGCGGCATCGTGGGGGTTGATCGCGCTCGCCGTCATCCTGGGCCTGTGGTGGGCATATACGGCGATCTACAACGACGGCCGCAACGACCTCCTGACCGAGCAGGCCGTCGCCCAGGCGAAGGCCGATGCCTTGCAACGCGATCGCGAGCGGAAAGCCGACGATCGCCGACGCGAGGAACTGAAGGCCGGACAGGCAATCGACGATCAACAGCGAAAGGAACTGGAGAATGCGACTGAGAACCTTCCCGATGCGGCTCCTGGTGCTCGCCAGCGCAGCCGCGTTTGTATCGAGCTGCGCCAGCAAGCCCGCGCCAAGGGTAAGCCTGAGCCTGCCTGCTGACCTGTTCGAGCGTGCCGATCGTCCCGAGATGACGGCCGCGGCGCTGGAAAGCGAGGCGGCATACGAGGCGGTGATCGACGCCCGCGACGACTGGGGCAAGGCGGTGGCGCGCAAGCTGGATTCCGCGTGCCGGCTGTTGCGCGACACGGCGGTGGCGTCGCTATCGTGTCGCGCTGCCGCGGCCGAATGGGAGCCTGCTAGTAGCGGCCCCCGTCCATCCGGTTGACCTGCCGGTAATAGGCGACGCGGTAAAAACGCGGTAAAAGTTACCGCGTTTCATCTTTCGTTCTCGCCTCGTTCGCGCTTTGGCTCGGCGGTAATTCGCGATTTGGCGCAGTTTTGCGTTGGTGGGCTTCGCTGGCAGTGTAGAGGTCAGGGGTTCGATCCCCCTCGGCTCCACCAGCCTTCGCTCCCTGCGGGAGCTTCGGCTGGCAAGCCAGCCCAAGAGGCTGGATATCACAAAGATCGCCATGCACCGGGAGCGAAGGCTGCCCGCCAAAGCCTTGGCGACGGCGGGCCCTCTCGACCAGACGCTCCCTGCGGGAGCTTCGGCTGGCAAGCCAGCCCAGGAGGCTGGATATCACAAAGATCGCCATGCACCGGGAGCGAAGGCTGCCCGCCAAAGCCTTGGCGACGGCGGGTTGGCGCGGCATAATGTCGCGATGAACTGGGTCTACATCCTGCGCAGCGAACGATGTCCCGATCAGTTTTATACCGGCCTATGTGCCGATCCCGACAAGCGGCTCGCGGCCCACAATGCTGGCCAGTCGCCCCACACATCGAAATTCAGGCCATGGACGCTCGTTTCGAAACACCATTTTGAATCGCCTGCCGTGGCCGCCGCGTTTGAACGTTATCTAAAATCGGGATCCGGACGGGCGTTCGCCCAACGACATCTGCGTTAAAATCTGCCGCCTTTTGTCGAACGATGCTATCCTCCCGCCCAGAGGAGAATCCCGATGGCCGATGCCGATCCCCATTCCCGCGCGCAGTTCCGTTCGATGGACGAAGGGACGCAGGCCGACTGGGATATCATCGCAGGCCATTACAAGGAATTCGCGCCCGGTGGCGGGCGGCGCGTGCTCGACCATCTCAAGCTGCTCGACGGCGATTATGGCGGCTTTCCGGTCGACCGGCTGACGCACAGCCTGCAGACCGCGACGCGCGCGCACCGCGACGGCCGGCCCGACGACTATGTCGTCATGGCGCTGCTCCACGATATCGGCGACACGCTCGGCGCGTACAACCATCCCGATATCGCCGCGGCGATCGTCAAGCCGTTCGTCAGCGAGGAGCTTCACTGGATCACCGCGCACCACGGCATTTTCCAGGGCACTTATTTCTTCGATTACATCGGTCTCGACAGCGATGCGCGCGAGGCGTTTCGCGGCCACGAACATTTCGAGGCGACGGCAGAATTCTGCGCGAAATACGACCAGACCGCGTTCGATCCCGATTACGACCACGCCCCGCTGTCGTTTTTCGAACCGCTCGTGATGCAGCTGTTCGAACGCCCGCGCACGAGCGTCTATGCCAGCGGAATCGCCGAATCGGGCTGAGCGCTCAGCCCGCCCTCGAATCGCGGTTGCTTGCGTCGCGGTTGAGCAGCTTCCTGGCGGTCGCCAGCGTCTGCACGATGAACAATACGAACAGCACGATGCCAAGGCCGCCGATGAACAGGTCGAAGCCGCTCAACGGGCCCAGCACCGGGCCGACCGGCGCGGTCGCCAGCATCACCAGGCTCATCGTGATCAGCACCAGCCGGAGCTCGGTCGGTCCCGCGGCGAGATACGACAGGCGGAACTCGGCGACCACGCGCGCGGCGAGGAAGGTGTGAATCGACAGCAGCAGGTAGGCGCCGAGGCCGAACAGCGCGACGTCCATCCGGACGAACGGGCTCGCCCCGATCCCCGCCATGATCATCATGTTGCCCAGCGCGTCGCTGCTGTGATCGATGAAATAGCCGAACAAGGGGCGCTCGATCTTGCGAAAGCGCGCCAGGCTGCCGTCGAGCGAATCGCCGAACCAGTTGATGAAAAAGCCGACGATCGAAAGCCACAGCCACATGGGATCGACGCTCGACAGCGCGTAGCCGGCCCCGACCACCCCGGCGCCAGTCAGCCCGAGCGCGGTGAGCTTGTCGGGGGTGGCCCAGCCGGGCATGCGTGCCGCGAGCCAGGTGAGCAAACGTCGCTCGTTGAGTGCGAGCACATTGTGCTGAATCCGAACGGTCGGCGTGACCGGCATAAATCCTCCAGGGGCAAGGCGGTGCCGGCCAAGCGCTGGTTCTCCCGGTCGAAGAACGCGGCGCGGCTGGCGAACAGGTCGATGACCTGTGTTAGACGCCGAGCGTGGGCGTTCGCCGCAGGTGCGTCAAGCGGCTAGGCCTTGGTGCCATGGACGCCCTCTAACAATATCGCATCGATGCGGTCGCCGTGCAGAACCGAAATATCGCCCGTCGTTTCGAGCACGACCGCACGGACCTTCGCCAGGTCGAGCGCATTGGCCTCGCGCAGTTTGGCGATAACGTCGCTGCGCGCGACGCGGCTCTTGGCCAGCGCGGCCTCGATCATCACGCCGTCGCGCATCAGCAGCAGCGGCTCGTTCTCGACCCCAGCGGCAAAAGCTTCCGACGACCGGCGCAGCCGCGCCATGATGTATTGCGCCGCAAACAGCGCGCCGAGCGCCACCAGCGCCTGCACATAGGCGCGCCAGCTGTCCGACGTCGCGGCGGTGGCAAGCAGCGAACCCGCCGCGACGGTCGCGACGAAATCGAAACTGGTCATCTTGGAGAACGACCGCAGGCCGATGATGCGCACGAGCGCGACGATCCACGCCAGCGCGACGACCGTCAGGACGCCGCCGCGCGCGACCGGCTCCCAGATTTCGAGCAATCCGAACATGGCTAAATAGCCATTGAGGCCGCGTTTGGTTCCGCCTCGTCGTCGAACAGCAGCGGCAGGCGCGGTTCTGACGACGCTGCCGGGTCATCGGCCGTCTCGTCATGGACGAGCCCCGCCAGCGTCACGCCGAGCAGCCGGACGCCTTTCTCGACGGGCAGCAATGCTGCGAGCAGGCCGTGCGCGGTGGCGGCAAAGGTGGCGCGGTCGGGAACCGGGTGCGGCAGCGAGTGCGACCGGGTGATTGTCCGGAAATCGGCGTATTTCACCTTGAGCACGATAGTCCGCCCGCGCACCCCGCGCGCGCTCGAGCCATCCCAGTTGATCGCGATGATGCGGTCGAGCGCCTCGCTCAGTTCCTCTCGGGTTGTCAGGTCGCTGTCGAATGTCCGCTCGGTGCCCCAGCTCTTGCGGATGCGGTTCGATTTGACGCTGCGATCGTCGATCCCGCGCGAGATCCGCCAGTACCATTCGGCGCTGCTGCCGAAATGCTGCGCGAGGAAAACGAGGTCCTTGGCGACAAGATCGGCGCCGGTGAAGATGCCGAGCGCGTTCATCCGCGCCGCGGTCTTGGGGCCGACGCCGTGGAAGCGCCCGATCGGCAGGCTGGCGACGAAGGCCGCACCCCTGTGCGGCGGAATGACGCAGATGCCATCGGGCTTGTTCTGGTCCGACGCCATCTTGGCGATGAACTTGCAATAGCTCACCCCGGCCGAGGCGGTGAGCTGCGTCTCGGCCTTGATCCGCGCGCGGATCGCCTCGGCGATCGCGGTCGCGGTGCCGACCCCCGCCTTGTCCGAGGTGACGTCGAGATACGCCTCGTCGAGGCTCAGCGGTTCGACCTCGTCGGCATAATCGGCGAAGATCGCCCGGATCTGCGCCGACACCTCGCGATAGGCGTCGAACCGGCCGCGCACGAAGATCAGCTCGGGACATTTCCTCAGCGCGGTCACCGATGGCATCGCCGATCGCACGCCGAACTTGCGCGCCTCGTAGCTCGCCGCCGCGACGACGCCGCGCGCCTTCGACCCGCCGACCGCGACGGGCTTGCCGCGCAGCGAAGGATCGTCGCGCTGTTCGACGCTGGCGAAGAAGGCGTCCATGTCGACATGGATGATCTTGCGTTGCGGCGCCGGCGTCGGGGGATCGGGGGAGTCGCTTTCGGCCATCGTCGCGCGCTATCACGTTCCTGTTTCGTTCTCAACGGCGCACCGATCGGGCGATGACCCGCTTGATTCATCGCGACGCGCGTGCCAATCGGGCGCGGCTTGGCACCGAGCGGGTATAGCATAGTGGTAATGCACTAGCCTTCCAAGCTAGCTAGGCGGGTTCGATTCCCGCTACCCGCTCCATTTTCTCCCGATTATGCGCATCGCTTCGGCCCCCGTGGCTGGGCCAGCCTGCCACACTTTGCGACATTTGCCCGGCGATATGGCATAATGGTGCAACACCCCATCGGCATAACCGACAGCATCAGGGCTGCCCCCATTGAGCAGTCGCACGCTTTATTTGGAGAATCCGACATGAAAAAGATCGTTATGGGACTGGGCGCCGCAGCCCTCCTCGCCAGTGGCGGCATCGCCTATGCGCAGGCCGGACACGGCGACGGCGCACGCGGCCATATGGCCAAGGTCGACGCCAATAATGACGGCCAGATCACTCGCGCCGAAATGATGGCCAGCGTCGATACGATGTTTGCGCATGGCGACGTCAACAAGGACGGCAAGATCGACAAGGCCGACCGCGCGGCAATGCAGACACAGATGCGCGCGAAAAAGTGGGACGCACTCGACGCCAACAAGGACGGCAGCATCAGCCGCGCCGAATGGGATGCCGCGCACGCCGCGCGCATGGCCAAGCGCGAACAGATGCGCGCCGAGGCTGGCAATGATAGCGAACACGCCATGGGCAAACGCCGCGGCGGTCATCGCGGCATGATGGCCGGCCATGGCGGCAAGGTGGGCGGCCATCGCGGTGGCGGCATGGGCATGCTCGGCATGGCCGACGCCAACAAGGACCAGGCCGTGACGCTGGCCGAGGCCCGCGCTGCAGCCGCCCAGCATTTCGACATGCTCGACACCGACAAGAACGGTGTCGTGACCAAGGCCGAAATGGACGCCATGCGCGCCAAGCACATGGCAGAGCGCAAGGCGCGTACGGCCCAGTAACCCGATTTGCCCGGAGCGGCTTGTGTCCCCCTGCGAGCCGCCCGGACAGGACGACGGCAGCGATCCCATACGGGGTCGCTGCCGCTCGATCATGATGCCCGTTCTTGACCATTGGACAGCGATGACCCACCCGTTCGCGATGATAGCTGCGCAGCCATGACCGACAGCCCGTCACCCGTGCGCGTGCTTCTCGTCGAGGACGAGCGCTCGATTCGCGAACCGCTCGCCGACTATCTCGCCGATCGCGGCTTTAGCGTCAGCGCCGCCGCCGATGCGAGCGAGGCGCGCACGCTGCTCGGCGCGCTCGGCTTCGACATCGCGATCTGCGACATCATGATGCCCGGCGAGGACGGCCTCAGCCTCGCGCGCCATATCCGCGAAGCGTTCGACATTCCCGTCATCCTGCTGACCGCGCGGACCGAAGAGGTTGATCGCGTGCTCGGCCTCGAACTCGGTGCCGACGATTACATCAGCAAACCCTTCAGCCCGCGCGAACTCGTCGCGCGGATCGCCGTCATCCTGCGCCGCGTCGCGCGCGGCGGTGTGGCGACGAACGTCGGCGGCGGCGGCTTTGCCTTCGACCGCTGGGTGCTCAAGCCCGGCGAACGCGCCCTGATCGACCAGCAGGGGGTGAGCGTCGCGCTGTCGAGCGGCGAATTCGAATTGCTCGAAGTGCTCGTCCGCCATCCGCGCCAGGTGATGAGCCGCGACCGCCTGCTCGACCTCACCGGCGGCGACGAAAGCGAAGCGTTCGACCGCGCGATCGACAATCGCATCAGCCGCCTGCGCAAGAAGCTCGAGATCGACCCGCGCGAACCGCAGGTGATCAAGACCGTCTGGGGCGGGGGCTATATGCTCGCCGCCTCGGTCACCCGGATCGATCCGTCATGAGCGCGGCGACACGGCGCGTGCCGTTGTGGCCGCGCAGCATGGTCGGCCAGTTGCTGCTCGTCACCGCACTGGCGCTGTTCATCGCTCAGGGGCTGAGCATGTTCCTCCTGATGGCGTCGCGCGACGAGGCGCGTATTTCCGAGATATCGGGGATCAGCGCGGCGCGGATCATCGGCGCGGTCGAACGCGATGCGAGTGACGTCGGCCAGGCGTCACGGCGCCCCGTCAATCGTGCCACCATGATGCATGGCCAGCCCGGCCACGGACCGCGCGGCCGTGTCCGGATCCTGCCCGCGCCCCCTCCGGGGCTTGAAACCGACCGCTGGCCCGCCTTGTCGAGCCGCGTCGCGGCGATCCTCGCCACCTCGCCCTATAGCTTCGGCGAAGTGCGCAGCGTCACGCAGATCGACGATGTACCCGCGCGCATCGTCCTGCACAGCCGCCATGTCGGGCGCGTCGTGCGCGTCGCAGCGCGGATGGACGACGGTCGCTGGGTCGTGGCGCGGAGCTTCGTCTGGTATCCCGAACACCGCTTCCCGACCGTCCTCGTCGTCCAGACGCTGCTGATCTACCTGCTGCTGCTTGGACCGATCCTGTGGATGGGCTGGCGCGTGTCGCAACCGATCAAGCGGCTGTCGCGCGCGATGGATGAACCCGTCGGCTTTGCCCGACCCGAACCCGTTGCGACCAGCGGCCCCGGCGACGTCCGCGATCTCATCGCCGGGTTCAACGCAATGCGCGACCGGATCGCGGCGATGCTTGCCGACAAGGACCGGATGCTCGGCGCGATCGGCCATGATTTGCGCACCCCGCTCGCGTCGATGCGCGTCCGCGTCGAGAGCGTCGCCGACGATACGCTGCGCCAGCGGATGATCGACAGCATCGAATCGATCACCGCGATGCTCGACGACATTCTCTCGCTGGCGCGCGCCGGCCGCTCGCTCGAACAGCCCGCCGCGACCGATCTTGCCGCGCTCGCCGATGCACTCGCCCAGGATTATCGCGACATGGATTGCGACGTCGCCTTCCGCGACAGTCCCGCGACGATCGCCGTGGTGCGCCGCGACCTGCTCGCGCGGGCGATCCGCAACCTGGTCGACAATGCGCTCAAATACGGCACGCGGGCCCGGCTCTCGGTCGAAACAATCGCCGACAAGGTCGCGATCGTCGTCGCCGATGACGGGCCGGGCATCCCCGCCGATCGGATCGCCGAGCTGGTCGAGCCGTTCGCGCGCGACGAAAGCTCGCGCAACCGCGAGACCGGCGGCGCCGGCCTTGGCCTCGCCATCGCGCGGACGATCGTCGAACACGAAGGCGGGCGGCTGGTGCTGGAGAACGCGCACGCCGGCGGATTGATCGCGCGGATAGACCTGCCCGGCGGAAGTCGCTGATCGCTTAGCCGCGGGCGCCTTCGCTGCGCCATTCGCGGTGCTCTTCGCCGATCGCGCCGAGGAACCAGCGTTCAGTGCCTTCGAGCCCGATCGCGGTCAGTCGGCCGTTGCAATAGGCGCCGGTATCGATGCCGATGCGGTTGTCGAAAATCTCGACGTCCTCGCAGATCGTGTGGCCGTGGACGACGACCTTGCCGTGGTCGCGCTCGTCGTCGAGGAACTCGTCGCGGATCCAGCGCAGGTGCTCGCCGCGCTGATCGTCGAGCGCGCGGCCGGGCTGGATGCCGGCATGGACGAACAGGTAATCGCCGATCGTCACCATGTCCTCGAACCCGGCGACGAAATCGACATGATCGCGCGGGATCAGCGTCAGCAGCCGCTGCGCGAGCTGCTTGTGCTCGAGCAGGCCGTATTCCTCGGCCGCAATCGGGTAGCTCAGGATCGTCTCGCGACCGCCGATCTTGGTGAAGAACTTGGTCGCCTTGGCATCGCCCGACGCGGCCAGGAGAAACACTTCCTCGTGGTTGCCCGCGATGAAGCGAACATCGATCTCGCTCTCGGCAAGCACCTTGGCGGTCTCGATGACGCTGCGCGAGTCGGGCCCGCGATCGACCAGGTCGCCGAGGAAGACGATCGTCGTCTGCGCCGCGCCGCGGCTGCGGTCGTCGTCCTCGATCTGGCCGAGCAGGTCGACGAGCAGGTCGTGGCGGCCGTGGATGTCGCCGATCGCGTACACGCGCCGCCCATCGGGCACGCTCGGGCGGGCGCGGGCAGGGGGTCGTTTCGACTTGAAGAGTCGCGCGATCATCGGGTCAATTATCCATACGGAAACGCCGCCCTATACGGGGCAGCGCACCGTTCATGCAAGCAGTGGGAGGGTCGCCAGTCAGTCGTGTCGCGTCGTTGTGCGGTCGGTCACGACGACGGGGTCGTTGCCGAGCGCCTCGTCATGGACGACGCGTTCGTGGACGACCGTGCGGTCGGCCTGGTCCTTGCGCGCCGCGCGATAGGAATCGAGGCTCGAACGCGTGTTGCCATAGGCGAACAGGACAAGGAAGCCGCCCGCGATAGCGATGTTCTTCAGGAAATTGGCCTGCTGCATCGGATCGCCGAAGTCGTTGTGGAAGAACAATGCGGCGAGGATCGTGAAACCGGCGAGCAGCAGCGAGGTCAATCGCGTCATGAAGCCGATCAGGATGAACACACCCGCGACCAGTTCGAACAGGCCGATGCCCCATGCCATCGGCAGGAAGCCCATCGAGGATAGATAGGGGTTGCTCGCGATGTAACTGTTGGTCGCTTCGGGATTCATCAGCTTGCCGACGCCCGACAATATGAAGATCAGCGACAGGCCGATCCGGCCGATAAAGGCGAAAAGTGTTCCCAGTGCAGCCACGTTATCTCTCCCTGTTGCGATCCTTCTGCCTGTGTAACGACTTGGTTCGCATTCGGTTGCGTCGTGGCGCTAGAGCCCGCGCTAGAGCTTGGGCAGCGTCACGCCCTGCTGGCCCATATATTTGCCCGCGCGGTCGGCATAGCTCGTCTCGCACGGCTCGTTGCCCTTGAGGAACAGGAACTGGCAGGCGCCTTCGTTGGCATAGATTTTTGCCGGCAGCGGCGTCGTGTTGGAAAATTCGAGCGTTACATGCCCCTCCCAACCGGGTTCCAGAGGCGTTACGTTGACGATGATCCCACAGCGCGCATAGGTCGACTTGCCGAGGCAGATGACGAGCACGTCGCGCGGCACGCGGAAATATTCGACCGTCCGCGCCAGCGCAAAGCTGTTCGGCGGGATGATGCAGCAATCGGTCTTGCGGTCGACGAAGCTGTTGGGATCGAAATTCTTCGGATCGACGATCGACGAATCGACGTTGGTGAATATCTTGAACTCGTCGGCGACGCGCGCGTCATAGCCATAGGAGGACAGGCCGTAGCTGATACAGCCGTCGCGCCGCTGCGCCTCGACGAACGGTTCGATCATCGCGTGCTCGGTCGCTTGTTCGCGAATCCATTTGTCGGACAGAATGCTCATGGCGGGATAACGTCTCCGGTCAGGCGAGGCCCAGGTCGGCGGGGCCGAAGGGCAGGGGAAGGAGGTCGGACAGGCGGTGCGTCTCGATCGCGCTGCCGTCGGCCGATGCGCAATGGACGATGAGGTCGCGACCGGCGAGCTGGCCCGCCTCGTTGAGCACCTGGCGGCAGCGGCCGCACGGGCGCACGGGCGCGCTGCCGCTGATCGCGCCGTCGGAAAGCACGCCGCCGATGATGCCGATCTCGACGACCTGGCGCAGCTGGCCCGCCGCGTTGGCGCTGGCGAGCGCGACGGTCTCGGCGCACAAGGTCAGGCCGTAACTGGCATTTTCGAAATTGCAGCCAGCGACGATCTCGCCATCGTCGAGCAACAGCGCCGCGCCGACGCCAAAGCGCGAATAGGGGGCGTGCGCATGCGCCGCGGCGGCGCGCGCTGCGTCGATCAGGCGGGCGCGATGGGCGTGCGGGTCGGTCGGGGGGGCGGACTGATTCATGGCCCGGGATAAACCACATTCCAGCGCACCGCGCCATCCACCCCGTCGAGCCGCGCCCAGTCGCTCGCCTGCCACAGCGCCCAGTGGCGCGCGGCGTAATCGGGCTCGCGAAAATCGCCGATCACCCCGACGCTGCGTTCGAACGCGGCGCTGATGTGATAGGCCTCCTCGAAATCGGCGTCGGGCATCAGCATCATCGGCAGGCCGGCATGCGCCTCGACCTGCGCGAGGAAGGTGGTCAGCTCGCTGAGCACCAGCGCGCGCGTCGGGCGGCGGGCACAACCGGCGAAATCGAGCCGCAAGATCGGCGGCAACATGCCCTGGTCGCGCGGCACGTAGCGAGCGAAATTGGCCGCCTGTTCGCTCGCCATCGCGCACAGCTCGTAGTGGTGGACGGCGCCGTAGCGCATGCCGGCGGCGCGCGCCTTGGCGCGGTTGGCATCGTAATTCGCGTCGTGGAACCTGGCCCCGTCGCTCGCGTCGAAATAGGCGAAATCAACGCCCGCCGCATGCAGCCGCCCCATCGCGATATCGCCGTTGGCCGCGCCCAGCGTCGCGCCCTGGACCGGATAGGCGGCACGGTCGGGCCGCCATTGCCGGGCATATACATACGCCGCCGCCAGCGCCGCACCGAGCAGCACGACAAGGACGATCGCCCAGCGCCGGGCGCGCCGCGATACGGTCATGCGAGGGGACCCGTCATCGGATGTGCAGGACAGAGATCAGCGTGAACAGCCGCCGCGCGGTGGCATGGTCGATAGCGATCTTGCCGTCGAGCCGCTCGCGCAGCTTTTCCGCCGCGCTGTCGTGGATGCCGCGCCGCGCCATGTCGACCGTCTCGACGCGCGCGGCGCCGCCCTGCGCGATCGCCTGGTAATAGGATTCGCAGATCGCGAAATAGTCGCGGATCGTCCGCTGGAAGCCGCCGAGCGCAAGGATGACGGTCTCGAGCGGCGTCTCGTCCTCGCGCGATATGGCCATCGTCAGCCGCCCCTCGCGGACCGACAGCTGCAGGCGATACGGACCGTCATGCCCCTGTGCGACGCTGCGGCACGGCGCAAAGCTGTTGTTTTCGAGCAGATCGAACATCGCAACGCTGCGCTCGCGCTCGATATCGGCGTTGCGGCGCAGGATCGATGCATCGTCGAGATCGATGGCGATAAGGCGGTGCTGGCTCACGCTTGCGGCAATGCCTTGCCGCAGCGGTGGGGGCAAGGGTGCAAACTTATCCACAATCGTTCCACAGGGGGCCGCCAGCCTTGCATCGGGCAGGCGAGGCGCGCGATAAGATCGCGATGAGCACCGCCGTTCCAGAAATCGTCCGCCTTGCCGCCGAACGCCACGCCGATTCGGGCGACGAAGTGCGCGAACTGCCGCACAATATCGAGGCCGAGGCCGCGCTGATCGGCGCGATCCTGATCGACAACCGCGTTGCCGAGGACCTGCCCGTGCCGCTCAACGCGGTGCATTTCTTCGAGCCACTCCATGGCCGCATCTTCACCCAGCTGATGACGCTGCTCGACCGCAACATGACCGTCACGCCGGTGACGCTGAAGCCGTTCTTCGAGGCCGACGAGGCGATGAAGGCGGTCGGCGGGACGGGCTATCTGGCGCAATTGACCGGCTCGGGCGCCGGCCTCATCGGTGCGCGCGATTTCGCCCAGCAGATTTTCGACCTCGCGCTGCTGCGCGAGCTCGTCTCGGTCGGGCGACAGCTCGTCAGCGACGCGATGGACACGAGCGAATCGGTCGATCCGCGCGGCCAGATCGAGGAGGCCGAAAGCGCGCTCTATCGCGTCTCGGGCGGCGACATGGAGCTCGGCAAGGTCAAGAGCTTCGCGCAGGCGACGACCGAAGCGGTCAAGATCGCCGAGCGCGCGCTCAATTCGGGCGGCCACCTGTCGGGCATCACCACCGGCCTGACCAGCATCAACCAGAAGATCGGCGGCCTGCACGGCTCCGACCTTCTCATCCTCGCCGGCCGTCCCGGCATGGGCAAGACCGCGCTCGCCACCAACATCGCGTTCAACGCTGCGCAGCGTTTTCGCCGCGACGAGGACGACGGGATCGAACGCGACAAGAACATGGGCGCCAAGGTCGCGTTCTTCAGTCTCGAAATGTCGGCCGACCAGCTCGCGACGCGTATCCTCGCCGAGCAATCGGGGATTTCGGGCGAAGCGCTGCGCATGGGCAAGATCAGCCGCGATGACTTCCAGTCGCTCAGCCGCGCGTCACAGGATCTCCAGACACTGCCGCTGTTCATCGACGATACGCCAGCGCTGACGATCGCCGCGTTGCGCACCCGCGCCCGGCGGCTGTCGCGGCGGCACGATATCGGCCTGATCGTCGTCGATTACCTCCAGCTGCTCCAGGGTTCGGGCAAGGCGAACGACAACCGCGTCAACGAGATTTCGGAAATCTCGCGCGGATTGAAGACGCTTGCCAAGGAATTGGGCGTGCCGGTGCTCGCACTGTCGCAGCTGTCACGCGCGGTCGAGCAGCGCGAGGACAAGCGCCCACAGCTTTCGGATCTGCGCGAATCGGGTTCGATCGAGCAGGACGCCGACATCGTCCTGTTCGTCTTCCGCGAGGATTATTATGTCGCCGCGCGCGAGCCCAAGCGGCCGATCGACAGCGACGACGTCAAGGTCCACGCCGACCACGAGGCCTGGGCGCTCGAAATGGAACGCGTCTTCGGCCTCGCCGAGCTGATCGTCGCCAAACAGCGCCACGGCTCGACCGGCAAGGTAAAGATGAAGTTCGAGCCCAAGATCACGCGCTTCAGCGACCTCGTCGACGACGGCTACCAGGGCGTGACCTACGATTGACCCATCCACCCTCTCCCCTTCAGGGGAGAGGCAACGAAGCTCGGCAGCTTGCTGCCCTAGCGTAGTGGAGAGGGGCTGGCGGGGCGCATCGGCGTGATCGAGGCGCGGCCCTCGCCCCTCTCCGCTGCGACTAATTCGCTCCGCTCACAAGTCTCGCTCCTCTCCCCTGAAGGGGAGAGGGCAGGAGTTCATTCCTGCGCCGCCGCCTTCACCTCGGCCTCGGTCGGCTTCAGCCCGACGCCGATCGATGCACGCAGGCTCTCGGCCTCGTTCGAGGCGACGGGAAAGGCGCAATAATCGGCGGCATAATAGGCGCTCGGCCGGTGATTGCCGCTAAGGCCGATGCCGCCGAACGGCGCGTCGGACGAAGCGCCGTTGGTTGGGCGGTTCCAGTTGACCACGCCGGCGCGGATGTTCGCCCAGAACTGGTCGTATTGCTGCGGGCTGCCGCCGATCAGCGCCGCCGACAGGCCGAAACGCGTGGCGTTCGCCTCGAGGATCGCCTGTTCGAACGTCTCGACGCGGACAACCTGGAGCAGCGGTCCGAACAGCTCGATATCGGGGCGCTCGGCCAGTTCGGTGACGTCGATGATGCCCGGCGTCAGGAACGGCTTGGTCTCGTCGGGGCGGATCATGTGGCGGATCGCCTTGCCACCATTCGACAGCAGGAAGAGGAAGCTTTCCATCAACCCCTCGGCGGTCTCGTTGTCGATCACCGGCCCCATGAACGGCGCGGGGTCGGCGTGCGGATGATCGATGATCAGCCGCCCGGCGAGCGCCGACACTTCCTTGATCAGCGCATCGTACATGCTGTCGCGGACGATCAGGCGGCGCGCGTTCGAACAGCGCTGGCCCGCCGACAGGAACGCCGACTGGACGACGAGCACCGCGGCGGTCGCGATATCGGGCGTGTCCCAGACGATGATCGGATTGTTGCCGCCCATTTCGAGAGCGAGGATCTTGCCCGGCTTGTCGGCAAAGGCACGGTTCAAAATGAGGCCGGTGCGCGCCGAGCCGGTGAACAACAGCCCGTCGATCCCGTCGTGGTTGGCGAGCGCCTTGCCCTCGGCGGGGCCGCCGATCATCAGCCGCACCGCGCCTTCGGGAACGCCCGCCGCGCGATAGAGCGACACGAGTTTCTCGCCTACCGCGGGGGTCTTTTCCGATGGCTTGAACACCACCGTATTGCCCGCCAGCAGCGCGGGAACGATGTGGCCGTTGGGCAGATGCGCGGGGAAATTATACGGGCCGAGGACGGCGAGCACGCCGTGCGGCTTGTGCCGGACCGCGGTTCGCGTCTTCATCGCGCCTTCGCCGCGGCGTTGGCCGGTGCGTTCCGAATGCGCCTTGATCGAGATGTCGACCTTGTTCGCGGTCGATGCGACCTCGGTCTGCGCTTCCCATAACGGCTTGCCGGTTTCGCGCGCGATCAGGTCGGCGAGTTCGTCGCCATCGGCCTTCACCGCATTGGCAAAACGGCGCATCGTTTCGGCGCGATAGGTGAATGGCTGCGCGGCCCATTCGGACCATGCGCCGCGCGCCGCGGCCACCTCGGCATCGACATCACCGATCGGCCCGCGCCACAGTTCGGCGCCCGTTGCGGGTTCGTGCGAAATCAGTTCGGCTGTCATGCGGCATCCTGGCTGGTGGGCGGGCTGGTGAGCTGGCGGGTAGGCGACCGCCCCCTCCATAGCGGGCCGAGCGATGTAGTTCCAATAGGACAATTAGGTGCGCGCGCGGTAGCGTTCAACGTCCTGCCGCAATTCCCTCACCAAACCCGTTCGCCCTGAGGAGCGGCAAAGGCGCGCCGCGCAGTCCTTCGATACGGCTCTGCGAGCCTACTCAGGACGAACGGAGGTTGGTGGGAGGCGTTTGGGTCGTAGGTTACCCAAGATGCCATCACAGACGCGATTATCCTTACCCGTTCCCCCAAGCCCGTTTGCCCTGAGTAGCGCCAAAGGCGCGTATCGAAGGGCCCTGCCCGCCCGGGCGCTTTCGCGCCTACTCAGGACCGACGCTGGCCGATGGAACAAATCGACCCATCGCCGCGCCCATGTCGCGCACCGCCGCGACCTTGGCCATCAGCGGCTGCCAGTCGTCATGCTCGGCGATCGCTGCCCAGATCGCCTCGACCTCGTCGATCAGCATCGATTGCGACGTGGCGCACGCCCAATAGGGCGCATCGAGATTGCGCGCCGGGCGATAGGCCGCCAGCATCCCCTCGAATTCACCGCGCTCGGCCTCGCCCGTCGCGCCGCGCCCGGCAGCATAGGCAAAGAAAAAATCGGCGATCGGCATCGCGGTCGCGACCATCATCGCCTCGGCGGCCGCGACCAGCGCGAGATCGTCGTCGAAGCCGCGCGACGCGACGCCGAGCCGCCACAGGAAACGCGCGACGAACGCGGCGCGATAGGCATCGGCAAAGCCTTCGAGGATCGCGATCATCGGCGGTGCCTCGGCGATCGTCCGCAGCGCGATGGCGAGCTGCGCGCAATTCCAGTGGAGCGCCTCGGGCTGGCGTCCGAACGAATACAGACCGTTATGGTCGAAATAGGCGGCGGTGAAGGCGGGCGCCCAGTTGGGCGCGAAGCGCCACGGCCCGTAATCGAAGCTCTCGCCGGTGATCGCGATATTGTCGGTGTTGAGCACGCCGTGGACGAAGCCGGCCGCCATGTAGCTCGCGACGAGATCGGCGGCGCGCGCGACCAGCTCGGTCAGCAGCGCCCCGGCGAGCGCCTGGTCGTCGAGGCCCGCGACCGTGTCGGCATCGTGGCCGTGCAGGTGGACGAGGCAATAGCGCGCCAGCCGCTGCATGCCCGCCGCGTCGCCCTGGTGCGCCAGCCGCTGGAACGAGCCGATGCGGATATGGCCGTGGCTGAGGCGCACGAGCACCGCCGATCGCGTCGGTGACGGTTCGTCGCCGCGCCACAGCTCCTCGTGCGTCTCGACGATCGAGAAGGTCCGGCTGGTCGTCACGCCAAGCGCTTCGAGCATTTCGCTCGCGAGCAATTCGCGCACCGCGCCCTTCAGCGTCAGCCGGCCGTCGCCGCTGCGGCTGTACGGCGTCGTGCCCGATCCCTTGGTGCCGAGGTCGAGCAGGCGGCAGCGGTCGCCGGTGAGTTGCGCGAAAAGGAATCCGCGCCCGTCGCCGATGTCGGGATTGTACACGCGGAACTGGTGCCCGTGATAGCGCAGGGCGAGCGGCACTTCGAGACTTCCGGGCAACGGTTCGAAGCGTCCGAAATGCGCCAACCACTTGGCATCGGTCAGGTTTTCGAGGCCAACCCCGTGCGCCGCGCGGTCGTTGCGCCAGCGCAGCGTCGCCTCGGGAAAGGCGGCGGCGGTCACCGGTTCGCCGATCATCTCGGCGAGTTCGAGGATGGTTCGGCGCGGCGCGTAGGTCTGTGCTTGTCTATCGGCGGTCATCGGGCGATATGGTCAGGTCATGGACGCTCCCGCAACCGATATCGACCCGCCGATCGGCGATGCTGCCTACAGCGACGGCTATTACTGGTCGAACGACGGGCTGCGCCTGCACTATCGCGATTATCGTGCCGCTGGAGACGAAGCCGGAAGCGTGCCCGTCATCTGCATCCCCGGTCTCACCCGCAACGCGCGCGATTTCGAGGATGTCGCCGCGCGGATCGCGGCGGGCGGGCGACGCGTCGTCGCGCTCGACCTGCGCGGGCGCGGTGACAGCGCCTATTCGCCCGACCCGATGAGCTACGTCCCGCTGACCTATGCGCAGGACGTCGTCACGCTCGCCGACGAGCTGGGCTTCGAGCGCTTCGCCTGCGTCGGCACCTCGCTCGGCGGCATCGTCAGCATGATCCTTGCCGCGATGCTGCCCGGCCGCATCGCGGGCATCGTCCTCAACGATGTCGGGCCCGAGGTTGCACCCGGCGGGCTCGAGCGGATCCGCGGCTATGTCGGCCAGGGCGGCACCTATCGTACCTGGGTCCATGCAGCGCGCGTGTTTGCCGACCAGGCGGGCCGCGACCGCTTTCCCGACAACGGCATCGCCGACTGGTTGCGGCTCGTCAAACGTGCCTACAGCCTGACGCGCGAAGGCCGGATCGCGGCCGATTACGACGCCAAGATCGCCGAGCCCTTCGCGGTCCCGGGCAATGAGACCGGCGTCGATCTGTGGCCCGCGCTCGACGCGCTCGCCGATATTCCCGTCGCCATCGTGCGCGGCGCCAATTCGGATATCCTCTCGGCCGACACCGCTGCGAAGATGCTTGCGCACATGAACCGCGCGACGCTCGTCACCGTCGCCGATGCCGGCCATGCCCCGAGCCTCGAGGAGCCCGAAGCCGCCGCGGCGATCGACGCGATGCTTGCCGCCGCCGATGGCGGAGCGCCGGGTTGACGGGTGCGATGCGCACACCGGTTCGCATCCTCCACGCGCACAGCACCTTTTCATTGGGCGGCAAGGAGGCGCGCGCCGTCCGGCTGATGAACGCGTTCGGCGCCACCGCTCAGCACACGATCCTCTCGGCGATGCCCGGCGAGCTTGGCGCGCGTGATGCGATCGATCCTGCCATCGCGGTCGATTTCCCGACCGATGCCCCCTCGCTCCAGGGCAAGCCCGGCCTCAGGCGGTATCGCGCGCTGGCCGATTACATGCGCGGTTTCGACCTTGTCCTGACGTACAACTGGGGCGCGATGGACGTCGTCATGGCGCACCGGCTGTTTCGCTCCGCGCGCGGCCTGCCGCCGCTGGTCCACCACGAAGACGGTTTCAACGAGGACGAAAGCGTTCGCCGCAACTGGAAGCGCAACGCCTTCCGCCGCCTTGCGCTCAAAACCGCGAGTGCGCTCGTCGTGCCGTCGCGGACGCTGGAACGCATTGCCGCGCGCGAATGGGGCGCGGCGTCGCGGACGCGGATGATCCGCAACGGGATCGCCGTCGCCGCCTATACCGGCGCGCCGACCGAGGCGATTCCCGGCCTCGCAACGACCGAAGGCGATGTCGTGATCGGCACCGTCGCGGGCCTGCGCAAGGTCAAGAACCTGCCGTCACTGGTCGCGGCAGCCGCCGCGCTCCGCGCGCAGGCACGGCTGGTCATCGTCGGCGAAGGGCCGGAGCGTTCGGCGATTGCCGCGCAAGCCGCCGCCTGCGGTTGGGGCGACCGTTTCGTCCTGCCCGGCTTCATGGAGAAACCGCACCGCTGGATCGGCCATTTCGATATTCTCGGCCTGTCGTCGCTGAGCGAACAGGCACCGATCGCGGTGATCGAGGCGATGGCGGCGGGCTTGCCGGTGGCGAGCCTCGATGTCGGCGACGTGGCGGCAATGATCGCGCCCGAAAACCTGCCCTTCATCGCACGCGACGAGGCGGCCTTGCGCGACGCGCTGACGCGTCTCTGCTCCGATGCCGCCCTGCGTCGCTCGGTCGGCGAGGCGAACCGCCGACGCGCGCACGAACTTTTCGAAGAGCGCGACATGATTGCCGCCTATGTGACGCTCTACGGGCGTTTGCTGGGTGATGAAGCGCGGCTCGATGCAACCGGATCGGGCCTTCGCGCGTAGATTCTAACGTTGACTTGGCGCGCGCGCTTCGCCTTAGCTTTTCCCAACAAATGTCGGCGGCAGGGACGCATCGCCGACCACACAACCGCAAAGGATTGCCGTGTTTAAGGGCCTGAAGCCGATACTGTATAACGGTCGCGAAGTGCTGCCGTTGATCGAGGGAGGCAAGGGTGTCTCCGCGACCAACCATGCCAGTTCGGGCGCCTGGGCGGCGGCCGGCGGCATCGGCACGGTCAGCGCGGTCAACGCCGACAGCTACGATCCCACCGGCAAGATCATCCCGCAGGTCTATCACGCCGCCACGCGGCGCGAACGGCATGAGGAACTCGTCGAATATGCGATCGCCGGCGCGGTCGACCAGGTCCGCCGCGCGCACGAGATCGCCGACGGCAAGGGTGCGATCAACATCAACGTGCTGTGGGAAATGGGCGGCGCACAGCGCATCCTCCATGGCACGCTCGAACAGGTCGGCGACCTCGTCGCGGGCGTCACCTGCGGCGCGGGCATGCCTTACAAATTGAGCGAGATCGCTGCGTCGTACGGCGTCCATTACCTGCCGATCATCTCCTCGGGCCGCGCCTTTCGCGCGCTGTGGAAGCGCGCGTATTCGAAGGTGCCCGAATGGCTCGGCGCGGTGGTCTACGAAGACCCCTGGCTCGCCGGCGGCCATAACGGCCTCAGTAACGCAGAGGACCCGCGCGCGCCGCAGGATCCCTATCCGCGGGTCAAGGAACTGCGCGACGTCATGCGCGACGGCGGCATTCCCGACGACGTGCCGATCGTCATGGCGGGCGGCGTCTGGTACCTGCGCGACTGGAACGACTGGATCGATAATCCCGAACTCGGCAGCATCGCCTTCCAGTTCGGCACGCGCCCGCTGCTGACGCAGGAAAGCCCGATTCCACAGGGCTGGAAGGACAAGCTGACCGCGCTCGACGAAGGCGACATCCTGCTCCACCAGTTCTCCCCGACGGGCTTTTATTCGTCGGCGGTGCGCAACCCCTTCCTGCGCAGTCTCGAGGCGCGCTCCGAACGCCAGGTCGATTTCACCAAGATCGAGACCGGCGAGCATGTCCGCCAGCTCGATTTCGTCATGAAGGGCCGCAATTACTGGGTCTCCGAGGCCGCCTATCAAAAGGCGCGCGGCTGGTTCGAAGCGGGCTATACCGAAGCGCTCAAGACCCCCGATTCGACCGTCGTGTTCGAAACGCCGCAGCAGCGCGACGTCATCCGCAAGGACCAGGCCGACTGCATGGGCTGTCTGTCGCACTGCGGATTTTCGGCTTGGAAGGATACCGAGACCAACTCGACCGGCCGCCTCGCCGACCCGCGCAGCTTCTGCATCCAGAAGACATTGCAGGACATCGCGCATGGCGGCGATACCGACGAGAACCTGATGTTCGCCGGGCACAGCGCGTTCGAATTCGGCCGCGACCCGTTCTATTCGAATGGTTTCGTGCCGACGGTCAAGCAACTGGTCGAGCGTATCCAGACGGGCGACTGAACACGGACCTCCTGCGGCGAATTCGCCCACATCCGTTTGTCCTGGGGTGCGCCGAAGGCGCGTATCGAAGGGCGGGTAGCTTAGTGTGCGCCAACAGGATCCTTCGATACGGCCCTGCGGACCTACTCAGGACCAACGGTTCAGGGTGGCGGTTATGAGGTGCAATCATGCGCGTGCCTGTCTTGGTCCGAAGGTTTGAGGATGCTTTCGGAGCAATTCATAATTCCGCTACTGCCGTTTTTCCCCAACACCCGTTTGTCCTGAGTAGCGCCGAAGGCGCGTATCGAAGGGCCTTGCCGCATTGGGCTTGAGCAGTCTCAATCCAAATGGTTGGAAGTGCGACTTACCCCGCCGCTTCCTCTTCGGCGCTGACCCGCATCGGCAGCACCATAGCGATGCCGTATCCGGCGATTAGCGTGCCGATGATCGACCACAGGGTGACCGCGCCGATTGCGATGATCTGCGCGAATAGCTGGCCGCCCATGTCGAGCCCTTCGCCATAGCCGACCCCGCCGAGCGCGGGTGACTGGAATATTGCGAGCAACAGCGCACCGGTCCCGCCGGCGATCGCCCCGATTGCAAAGCTGCCGGTAACGTCGTCGATACGGAAGGTGCGCTCGATCGAGCGCGCCGCGAGCCAGGCGAGCACCGCACCGGCGAGGCCGATCAGCAAAGCGGGTCCGGGCGCGACATAGCCGCACGCCGCCGCGCTGGCGGCGATCCCGGCGAGCGCGCCGCGGCCCGATCCGGCAAGGTCGGCGGCGCCGCCAAACAGACGGCTGCACGCCAGCCAGGCGATGATGCCGCCGCACGCGCCGAGGTGCAGATTGATGATCGCCGAAGAGGCGTCGTCGGTCGCGGCGAGCGCGGCCCCGCCGGCGAGCGCCATCCAGCCGATCCAGCTGAGCCCGGCCCCGGCGAGCGAGACCGTCGGTCCATGGCCGGGCAGCGCGGTCTCGGGCCAGCCAGTCCGGCGTCCGAGCATCACCGCCGCGACCAGCGCCGAAACGCCCGCGGCGAGGAATATGGTCAGCCCGCCGGCGAAATCGAGCGCTCCGTTCCTGGCCAGCCAGCCGCTGCCCCACAGCCAGTGCGCGATCGGCGCATAGACGATCAGCGACCACAGCCCGGCAAAGGCGAGCATCCAGCCCATCCGGACGCGCTCGGCCAGCGCGCCAGCGATGATCAGCGGTGGCAGCAGTGCAAAGACGAGGTTGATCAGCGCGAACGCCGATTCGGGCACCGTCGTGCCCTCGCGAATATTGCCGAGATTGGCGAGCCAGGCATTCTGGCCGAAGCCGAGCCACGGGCTCGCGCCGTTGAACGCGAGGCTGTAGCCGATTGCGAGCCACAGCGCCGAAACGATCGCGACGATGCCGAACATCAGGCCGACCGCGCGCGGCGCGTGGATTGCGCGCTGCTGGCCCGCCTGGAGCATTGCCCAGCCGGGCAGGGCGGCGAGCAAGCCGATCAGCGCGGCGGCGATCAGGAAGCCGGTGTCGCCGCTGTCCGAGACGATCCCGGTACCGATCTCCTGCGCCGAAGCGATTGTCGGCAGCGCGATCGCTGCGCCGCTCGCCGCGACCGCTCCCAATGTCCGCAATAGTGCCAGTCTGCCCATCTGATCCCCCTGAGAGTCGCTCGCGCCGCCCTATCGCACGTCTCCTTTATAAACGGCTAAGCACGATTGGCCAGCGGGCGCGGCTTGCCAGCGGGCGGGGCATTTGCAAAAGATATCGTACAGGATATGCCGTATCGACCGACGTGTTCGCGAAAGGATTTGCGCCGATGCGTTACCGCCCATTGCTGACCGGTCTGCTCGCCGTCCTCGCCGTCGGTGCGGGCCTCGTTTCGACCGCGCTACCGACGCCGGTTTCGGCGCAGAGCGCGCAGGACGTGCCCTATTGGGCCTCGATCAGCCAGTCGGTCGCGCGGATGCGCAAGGGGCCGTCGCCCGACCTGCCCGCAATCTGGGAATATCGGCGCGAAGATCTGCCGGTCAAGGTGCTCGAACGCTATCAGACGTGGCGCAAGATCCAGGATCCCGACGGGACCATCGGCTGGATGGCGGCACGGCTGCTGTCGGCGCAGCGGACCGGTTACGTCGTCGGCGGCATCCGCGCGATGCACGTGGATCCCAACGACAGCTCGCCGATTGCCTGGCGCGCCGAGCCAGGTGTCGTCGGACGGTTGAGCGATTGCGCCAACGGCTGGTGCTATTTCGATGTGAAGGGCAAGCGGGGCTATATCCGCTCGAACGAGATCTGGGGCGGCGAGGCGCCCTGAAACGAACCCCCGCAATCGCGGCGGGTTCGTTCCAGGATTAACCGCGCGCGGTCAGCTCGCCTTGCGTGACACCGTCACGACGGTGCCGTCGGGCGAAGTTGCGGTGAAGCTGCCGTCGGCCGCTGGCGGCGCGATCGTCCAGCAGGCTTCGACTGCGTCGCCTTCGGGATCGAAGCAATCCTTGCCATCCTTGCGGGTAAAGGTGCCCTTGATGACCTTTCCGTCGGGTCCGGTGTCGGTATAGCTGCCGTCGGCGTTGATCACCGTCGTGCCCATTTTGCCGTCGGCCATTTTGACATCATAGGATCCGACCGGCGATTCGGCCGACGCTGTATCGGCGGGCGCCATCTCGTTGGCGGGCGCCATCTCGTTCATCGTCGCAGCGCCGTTGTCGACCGGCGGGGCCTCTTCGGTTTTGGAACAGCCGGCTAGTGCAACAAGGCCGGTCATCCCGGCGATCAGTACAAACTTGTTCATCACATCTCTCCCTGTTTCGAGAGCGGCAATGCTATCACTTCTTGGCCGCACATGGCGAATCGCAAATTCCGCATAGAATCGGGGTGATTTCGACTCGGCCGATAGACGGCTGGTCATAACAAAACGACCCGGTGTTGCCACCGGGCCGCATGTGTCATTCTTGGGTCTTGCCAGGCGAAGTTGCCGAATAGCTTGACGGCAGCGATACGAAACTTGCGAAACCTTCGCGCATTCGAGAAGCGCAGCCTGCTCAGACCATCATCGGCACCATGTTCAGTCGATCAGTTCGACCGCCACCGCCGTCGCCTCGCCGCCGCCGATGCACAGGCTGGCAATGCCCTTTTTGAGCCCGCGATTTTCGAGCGCGCCGAGCAAGGTCGCGATGATCCGCGTGCCCGATGCGCCGATCGGATGGCCCAGCGCGGTGCCGCCGCCGTTGACGTTGATCTTGTCGTGCGCGATGCCGAGGTCCTTCATCGCGAACATCGCGACGCAGGCGAACGCTTCGTTGATTTCCCACAGGTCGACGTCGCCGACGCTCCAGCCCGCATTCTTGAGGCATTTCTCGATCGCGCCGATCGGGGCGATGGTGAATTCGCTCGGCTCCTGCGCGTGCGCGGCGTGTGCGACGATCCGCGCGACGGCCTTGCCGCCGGAGTTCGATTCGCGCGTCAGCACGACCGCAGCGGCGCCATCGGAAATCGACGAACTCGTTGCCGCGGTGATCGTGCCGTCCTTGGCAAAGGCGGGGCGCAGCGTCGGGATCTTGTCGGGCTGGCCGCGACCGGGCGCCTCGTCGGTATCGACCGTCACCTCGCCCTTGCGCGTCGTCATCGTGACGGCGGTAATCTCGCGGTCGAACTTGCCGCTCTCGATCGCCGACTTGGCGCGATTGAGCGATTCGAGCGCGTAATCGTCCATGTCCTTGCGCGTCAGCTGGTATTCGTCGGCGGTGCACTGGGCAAAGCTGCCCATCGCGCGGCCTTCCTCATAGGCATCCTCGAGCCCATCGAGGAACATGTGATCATAGGCGGTGTCGTGGCCGATGCGCGCGCCCGAACGGTGCTTCTTGAGCAAATACGGCGCGTTGGTCATCGATTCCATCCCGCCGGCAACGACCATGTCGACCGATCCCGCGGCGAGTGCCTCGGCGCCCATGATGACCGTCTGCATGCCCGAACCGCAGACCTTGTTGACCGTCGTCGCCTGGACCGACTTGGGCAGGCCGGCCTTGATCGCCGCCTGGCGTGCAGGCGCCTGTCCGAGGCCGGCGGGCAGGACGCAGCCCATGTAGATCCGGTCGATGTCGGCGCCGGTCACGCCGGCGCGCTCGACCGCCGCCTTGACCGCGGTCGCGCCGAGATCGGTCGCGCTGGCATCGGCGAGCACGCCCTGCATCGAGCCCATCGGGGTGCGCGCGTACGACAGGATGACAACGGGATCGGTGGCGCGGGAATCGGTCATAGGGGATATGCTTTCTCAATTCCGTTTGTCCTGAGTAGCCATTGAGCCTGTCGAAATCGCGTATCGAAGGATGGTTCGATACGGGTCTTCGGCTTCGCTCAGCCCCTACTCAGCACCAACGGGTGGGTTTGGGGTCGCAGAGGCATCTAATGTCTCGCCCCCCCTTTTTCAAACGGCGTCTTTGCTGCTAGCGAGGCGGCCAACCGACGATAGATGAAAGCGACCCGATGACCGACCTTGCCACCTTCGACTTCGCGCTCGGCGAGATGCCCGATGCGATCCGCGATACCACGCGCCGTTTCGCGCAGGACAAGATCGAACCGCTCGCCGCGAAGATCGACGCCGACGACTGGTTCCCGACCGAGCTGTGGCCGCAGATGGGCGAACTCGGCCTGCACGGCATCACTGTCGCCGAAGCCGATGGCGGCCTCGGTCTCGGCTATCTCGAACACGTCATCGCGTGCGAGGAGGTCAGCCGCGCATCGGCCTCGATCGGTCTCAGCTACGGCGCCCATTCGAACCTGTGCGTCAACCAGATCGCGCGCTGGGCCAATGAAGAGCAAAAGGCCAAATACCTCCCCAAGCTGATCTCGGGCGAGCATGTCGGCAGCCTCGCCATGTCCGAAGCGGGGGCAGGCAGCGACGTCGTCTCGATGAAATTGAAGGCGCAGAAAACCGATACGGGCTACGTCCTCAACGGCACCAAGTTCTGGATCACCAACGCCGCCTATGCCGATACGCTTGTCGTCTATGCCAAGACCGGTGAGGGATCGCGCGGCATCACGACTTTCCTCATCGAAAAGGACATGCCGGGTTTTGCCATCGGGCAGAAAATCGACAAGATGGGCATGCGCGGCAGCCCGACCGCCGAACTCGTCTTCACCGACTGCGAAGTCCCCGAAGCCAATATCATGGGCCCCGAGAATGGCGGTGTCGGCGTGCTCATGTCGGGCCTCGATTACGAGCGCACTGTCCTAAGCGGCATCCAATTGGGCATCATGCAGGCGTGCCTCGACGTCGTCGTGCCCTATGTTCGCGAGCGCAAGCAGTTCGGCAAGCCGATCGGATCGTTCCAGCTGATGCAGGCCAAGGTCGCCGACATGTACCTCGCGCTCAACTCCGCCCGGGCCTATGTCTATGCGGTCGCCAAATCTTGCGACGCGGGTCGCACAACGCGCTTCGATGCCGCCGCCGCGATCCTGCTCGCATCCGAAAACGCGGTGAAGGTCGCGGGCGAGGCGATCCAGGCGCTCGGCGGCGCGGGCTATACCAAGGACTGGCCGGTCGAACGCTATTTCCGCGACGCCAAGCTGCTCGACATCGGGGCTGGCACCAACGAGATCCGCCGCATGCTGATCGGGCGCGAGATCATCGGCGCCTAGACCAGCAGCGTCGCGACGCCCCAGCCGATCAGGCCGATTCCGCTGGCGATCGCGATGCGGCGGCCGTGCGGCAACATCTTCTCGGCCGCGACGAACAGCGTCAGCAGCGCGATCCACGCAAGGTTCATCGTCCCGCCGACGAACAGGATTCCCATCAGCAGCCAGCAGCAGCCGAGGCAATAGCCGCCATGGATCAGGCCGAGCCTGATCGCGCCCGCCGCCCCGGGGCGGTAATGGCGGCTGATGAACGCGGCGGGGTTGCGACAGCTGGCGAGGCAGGCGTCCTTGAGCGGGCTGAGCTGAAAGGCTCCCGCCGCCAGCAGGACGATCGCCGATAGCCAGCGGCTGGCCGACTGCATCGTCATCGCGCCCATCAGCGCGTGCGCCTGCAGCCATGACTGCCCGAGCGCGGCCAGCGCCGAAAAGCCTCCCCAGACGATCAGGTAGCCGAGCACGAAGATGGCGGTCGGCGGTTCAGGATCGCCGGTGCGGCGATGGCTGGCGCGGGCGTAGAGCAGCACGGTTGGCGCCGCCGACGGCAGCATCATTGCGATCATCATCACCCACCACATCGAAAAGGTCAGCGCGAACCCCGGCGTGCTGCCCGCCATGCTGCCTATCGCGGGCATCGTCGTTGGATTATGCGGAAAAAGTGCGAGCGCCGCATGGATCGGCATGCCCATGCCCGCGCCGAGCGCAATCCAGGCCCAGGCGATGATCACCAGCAGCGCCAGCGCCGCCATAGTGATTGCGCGATGGCGGGCGAGCGCCGCCTCGGCGATCCGGCCCATCAGGCGCGGACGACACCGTGGCTGTCGAGGTGGAGGTTGGCGAACTGGCCATAGCTCGACGACAGCTCCATCGGCATCGGATCGCGCGACGTGCTCGAAGCCGATCCGATATCGGCATATTCATATTCGAAACCGTCGGGCAGGTGGATCCGCGCGCGCACCTCGCTGCCGTCGACCGGGCTCCTGATCGGTTCGCCGGTCATGTCGATATGGCCGGGGATGTGCATCCTGGCGGTCCGCCCCTCGACATCGACGTCGAATGCGATCGGCGCGAAAATCGGTTCGTGCATCGTCTCGATCGTCGATGCGAAGACCGCGAACATCGTCGCCATCGGATCGGTGTCGCCGCCGGTCATGATCGTCAGTAGCGCACCGCGCTGGGCCTCGTCGGCGCGCTCGTCGACAAAGGCGACGCATTCGCCGTGGCCTTCATGGATCGGTCCGGGCCATTTGAACACCGCGCCGATGTTGAGGCCCGATATGTCGGTCTCGCCGTATTCTCCCTCGTCGATCGCGAGGCCGACGACCGCTTGGCAATTGCCCTTGTCGGGCAGTCCGCCGAACTGGCAATTGCAGCCATAGTCGCAATTGCAGTTGGCCAGTTCACGTCCCTTGAGTGTCCAGTAGGTCATGCCACGCCCTCCTGCGAATGACATAGCATAATTTGCTTGCGACGTCACTTTGGCCAACCTTCTCCGTCGCCCACCTGCTTTATTGTATGTTTTTCTATATTTGCAGCGAAATCCGTACAATTGGGACATGGCGGGACGAGGACTTGGCAACGCGCACTTGGCGAAATCGCAGTGACACGGATCCAGATTAGGATTACGGCTTTGCCGAGCGGGAAAAGGGGAGGGCATGACGATGCGCAATTCTTATCTGGCAGCAGCGGTGAAAGTGGCGATTGCGGGCGTGGCGGCGTGCCTTGCGGGATGCGGGTCGTCTGCCAGTGACCAGCCCGGTGATGCGGCGCAATCGCAACCGGCGGCGACCGAGTTCGCCTTCGACGGCGCTACGTCGGACAATCGTGCCGCGATCCAGGCGCACGGCGAACGGCTCAGCCACGTGCTCGGCTGTCGCGGCTGCCACACGCCAACGCTCGAAGGGGCCAACTTCGGCGATTTCGAGCCGCCGTTCGACGGCATCTATGCCTCGAACCTGACCCGCATTCTCCCCGATATGTCCGACGAGCAGCTCGAACGCCTGCTGCGCACCGGCGTGCATCCGACGCGCGGCGACCTGTGGGTGATGCCGTCGGAGACGTTCCAGCGCCTCAGCGCGGCCGACATGACCGCGCTGATCGCGCACCTGCGGACGATCAAGCCGTCGGGTAAGGCGACCCCCGCCCCGGTGCTGAGCGACGCGGCGAAGGGAATGATCGCGGCGGGAGTGTTGAAAACCGCCGCCAAGTCCGTGGCCGACTACAAAGCGTCCGAGCCGGTCGATCTTGGCGAACGCCATGCGTTCGGTCGCTACGTTGCGCGCAATACCTGCGCCGAATGCCATGGCGGCGATCTCACGGGGATCAAGGATTTCACCCCCGACCTTACCATTGCCTCGACCTATAGCGCGGAGCAGCTCACCCGCCTGCTGACCACGGGGGAAGGGCGTCCGGGCAGCAAGCTTGGCCTGATGGCAGTGGTCGGCAAGGATCATTTCTCCTACCTCACACCGCGTGAGCGATCCGCCGTTATCGCCTATGTGAAGGCGCGCGCCGACCTCCCGCAATAGCGCCAAGTACTTGCAATCGCAGCGCTTCCCGCTAGGCGGAGGCGATGAGCCAGCTGCTGCTCGATGTCCTGCAATATTACGGCGCTGCTGCCGCGACGCTCGCCGCGCTTATCGTCTCGCTCAACCTCGGGCGGCGTTGGACCGGCTGGGCGTTCGTCGTCTTCGTCACCAGCTCGGCGGCGCTGATCGCCTGGGGCTTCTGGCAGGACGACAGTGAAGGCATCGGCTGGCAGAACGTCGCCCTGCTGATCATCAACTGCGTCGGCGTCTGGCGCTATCTTGTTGTCAAGGACGTGCCGGGGGCGTCCACGAAATCGACCGCAGATGGCTGATCAACAACCGGGTTTGCAATCCGCATTGTCTGCGGTACCTCCTGTCGCAATCGAGTTTGCTTTGGGGCACACCATGACGAGCGACCTGGACCCGAATATCACCAACCCGTTTGCCGATCTGCGCCAGGGAGATGACCTCGGGGTCGCGCTTGCCGGTATCGACATTTCGGCGCTGCCGGTCACTCCACCCGATCCGCTGCGCGATTATTACGTGCCGCTCGACGCGGGCGCGTGGAGCCTGCGCCACGTACCGTTCATGGCGATGCCCGGTTACTGGAGCGGATTGCAGGCGATGTACGGGCTCGTCCTCCTGCAGCGGCGGACGCGGACCTGGATGTCGCTGACGCCGTTCGAATTCGAAAGCCAGCAGATCGGGATCGATTTCGCGCGCGGCCATGTCGCGGTGTTCGGCCTCGGCATGGGCTGGTCGGCAGCGATGAGCGCGCTGCGCCCCGAGGTCGAGCGAGTCACCGTCGTCGAGCTCGACGATGAGGTGGTCGAGATGCACCAGCGACTGCGATTGTTCGAACGATTGCCCGGCAATGTCGGGGAAAAGGTCCACATCGTCCACGGCGACGCGCTCGAATGGAAGCCCGACCGCCCGGTCGACCTGTTGATGCCCGATGTCTGGCTCGACCTGGTCAGCTGGGAGCGGGCCGAGGAAGTCCACGACATGCAGGCCAATGTTCGCGCCGACATGGTCTATTTCTGGGGGCAGGAGCTCGAACTCGCGCGCCACGCGGTGCGCCAGGGTCGCTCCCTCGATGACGCCGGCCTGGCGCAGACCGCCGCCGATTTCGACCTGCCGCTGATCGGGCTCGACACGCCCGACTACGCCCAGCGCACCCGCGCCGCGACGCGGCAATGGATGCTCGGCCGCTGGCTCGAGGGAAGCGACGTCCCCGAAGACTTGCGCAGCAAGGCGGACGCGGCACCAACCCTAACCCAATCGTCCTGAGTAGCCAATGAGTAGCGGCTCAGCCGCGTAACGAAATGGCGTATCGAAGGACAGGTGCGCACGCATCGCGCCGTTCGATCGGGACCTTCGACAGGCCCAGCCAAGCGCGCATTGGTCTTTCGTTCGACCCTGCGACTTGGTTATATGCGCGATGACCGATCGTCGCCTCAAAGTGCCGCCCACCGTGATCGCGCTCGGGATGGTCAGCCTCCTGATGGACACGTCGTCCGAGATCATCCACGCGCTCCTGCCTTTATTCATGACCGCGACGCTCGGGCTGAGCGTTACTGTGGTCGGCGTGATCGACGGCATCGCCGAGGCAACCTCGAGCATCGTGAAGGTCTTTTCGGGCTATCTGTCCGACCGGTTCGGCAAGCGAAAGCCGCTCATCCTGCTCGGCTATGGACTGGCGGCGGCGTCGAAGCCGCTCTTTCCGCTCGCTGCCGGACTGTTCCCCGTGCTCGGCGCGCGCTTTGCCGACCGGATCGGCAAGGGGCTGCGCGGTGCGCCGCGCGACGCGCTGATCGCCGACGTCACCCCCGCCGCGTTGCGCGGCAGGGCCTTTGGCCTGCGCCAGTCGTTGGACACCGTCGGTGCGTTCGTCGGTCCGATCCTCGCCATCGGCCTGATGGTCGCGTTCGCCAACGACATGCGCGCGGTGTTCTGGGTGGCGGTCATCCCCGCGGTCCTCGCGGTGCTGTGCGTCGTCTTCTGGGTCCGGGAACCGGCCGCCGCGCAGGGGACGGCAAAAGCACCGATCCGCCTTGCCGATCTCAAACAGCTCGGCAGCGCCTATTGGGGCGTCGTCGCGGTCGGCGGCGTGTTCACGCTGGCGCGCTTCAGCGAGGCGTTCCTGATCCTCAAGGCGACAGGCGAAGGCCTGCCGCTGTGGCTCGCCCCGATGGTCCTCGTCGCGATGAACCTCGTCTATGCGCTCGGCGCCTATCCCGCGGGCGTCCTGTCGGACCGCCTGACCGCGCGCAGCCTGTTGCTCGCCGGCGTCGGCTGCCTGATCGCCGCCGACGTCGTCCTGGCGCGCTCGGTCGGCCTCGTCGGGGTCTTTGCCGGCATCGCTTTGTGGGGCGTCCACATGGCGCTGACCCAGGGGCTGTTGGCCAAGCTCGTTGCCGATACCGCACCGGCACGGCTGCGCGGCTCGGCGTTCGGCGTGTTCAGCCTCGTTACCGGCGTTTCGCTGCTCGTCGCCAGCGTAGTCGCGGGCGTGATCTGGGACCGCTTCGGTTCGGGCATGACCTTCGTCGCGGGCGCGGTGTTCGCCGCCCTTGCGGGTGTCATGCTGCTGGCCTTGCGCGGGTCATCCGGACGCGGCTGGCGAAAGGCCGACCCGGCCTAGCCGTTCACCATACCCGCACGCGCTTGTCGGGGGCGAGGTAGAGTTTATCGGTCGGCTTGACGTCGAACGCCTTGTACCAGGCATCGAGGTTGCGGACGGTCAGCGCGCGGTACTGGCCGGGCGCATGGCCGTCGGTGGCGATGCGCGCGCGCAGCGCTTCCTCGCGCGTCTTGGTCGCCCAGTTCTGGGCATAGGCGATGAAGAAACGCTGGTCGCCAGTAAAGCCGTCGATCACCGGCGCCTCCTTGCCGCCCAATGACGCGCGATAGGCATCATAGGACGCCTGCAGCCCGGCGACGTCGGCGATATTCTCGCCGAGCGTGAGCTTGCCGTTGACCGCAAGGTCGGCGAACGGCTTGTACTGGTCGTACTGCTTGGCGAGCGCGGCGCCCTGTTCCTCGAAATGGGCGAGGTCTTCCTTGGTCCACCAGTTGCGCAGCGCGCCGGTCGAATCGAACAATGCGCCGTTGTTGTCAAAGCTGTGGCTGATCTCGTGACCGATGACCGCGCCGATCGCGCCGTAATTATAGGCGGGATCGGCCTTGGCATCGAAGAACGGCGGCTGGAGGATCGCGGCGGGGAAATTGAGCGCGTTCTGGACGGGCAGGTTGACCGCGTTGACCGTCTGCGGCGTCATCCACCATTCGCCCTTGTCGATCTTGCCGCCGATCTTGCCGAGCTGGTGCGCGTACTCGCCCTTTTCGGCGGCGATCTCGTCGGCATAGGCGTTGCCGGGAACGATCTCGATCTTGCTATAGTCGCGCCAGGTGTCGGGGTAACCGACGCTGACGCGGATCGTCTCGACCTTCTTGAGCGCCTCGGCCTTGGTCGCTGGCGCCAGCCAGTCGATCGCCTTCACCCGCGTGGCGAACGCGTCCTTGATGTTGCCGACCATCGATTCGACTTCGGCCTTGGCCGATGCGGGGAAATATTTCTCGACATAGGCCTTGCCGACCGCATCGCCGAGATAGGCGTTGACCGCGTCGAGCGCGCGTTTCGACCGCTCGCGCTGTTCGGGCGTGCCTGACAATGTCGTGCCGTAAAACGCGAAATGGTCGCGGTCGAGCTTGGTCGGCAGGACGTCGGCATGGCTGTTGATCTGGTGGAAGACGAGCCAGTCCTTCCATGCGTCGAGCGGCTGCGAGGCGACCAGCGCCGACAGCGCGGCAATCGCCTTGGGGTGATAGGCGGCGAACTTGTCCTGCACCCCCATCCGCCCGGCGACGAGCAGCGCGTCCCAGTCGATCCCCGGCGCCTTGGCCTTCAGCTCGTCGCTGGTCCACACCGTCGCCGACTTGGCGAAATCCTCGCTGTCCTCGCGCGGCTGGTGCGCCTGCGCGATCTTCATTTCGAGCGCATAGATGCGCGCCGCCTTGGCGTTGGCGTCGGCGATGCCGGCATCGGTCAGCAGCTGCGCGATATACGCTTTGTACTTGGTCCGGATCGCCGCCATCTTGGGATCGGACGACAGGTAATATTCGCGCTCGGGCAGGCCGAGGCCGCCCTGCAATATATAGGGCAGCGTCACGCCCGGCGTCGCCAGCCCCTGGGTGACGAAGATGCCGAACAGGTTCTCGGTGTTGAAATCGGTCGCGTTCAAGGGATCGACATCGGCGCGCAGCTGCTCGCCGATGACGCGCGAGAGGCCCTTGGTGTCGGTAATCGCCGCAAACCGGTCGAGATCGGCCTGGACCGGCGTCATCCCCGCCGCGTCGATCGCATCGGTATTGGCATAGGCCTTGTAGAAGTTTGCGATCCGCGCCTCGTCGGTGCCTGGCTTGGGGTCCGACTTGACGATCGTGTCGATCAGCGCGCGGTTGCGCGCCTCGGTGCTCAGGAACGCCTCGTAGAACGCGCCCACGCTCGACCGGTCGGCGGGGATCTGGACCGTCTTGTCCCAGTTGCCGTTGGCATAGGCGTAGAAATCGTCGCCGGGCTTGACGCTCTTGTCCATCGCCGCGACGTCGATGCCGATCGCGGTGCCGGCCTTGGTCTCGACCGCGGCCTCGTTGCCGCTGCCGACCTGCTTGCAGCCGATCGGGCCGGCGAGCGCGGTGGCGGAGAGGAGGAAGACGGAGAGCAGGCGGCGGGACATGGCGGACCTTTCAGGAAAGACTCGGGCAGGGAAGTGAACCGCCATAACGCACGAACGCCGCCGATCATTCAAGTCTCTCTGCGACGATATGCGCGATCGGCCTGACGGCTTGGCTTGCGCGCCCGCGCCCGCTAGGCACAGCGGGCAACCTAGCGGAGAAACACAGCGGTGAGCGCCCCCATTCTCGATACCAAACTCGATCTCGCCAGCGACCAGGCCAAGGCCAACGCCGCGCACAACCGCGCGCTCAACGACGAGCTGTGGGCGCGCGTCGCCGAAGCGGCCAGGGGCGGCAGCGAAAAATCACGCGAGCGCCACACGGCGCGCGGCAAGCTGCTCCCGCGCGAGCGCGTCGAGCGCCTGCTCGATCCGGGCAGTCCGTTCCTCGAGATCGGCCAGCTCGCCGCTTGCGACATGTACGGCGGAGAAATCCCCGGCGCGGGGATGATCGCCGGCATCGGCCGCGTCTCTGGCCGCACGACGATGATCGTCTGCAACGACGCCACCGTCAAAGGCGGCACCTATTACCCCATGACGGTCAAGAAGCACCTGCGCGCGCAGGAGATTGCTCAGGCCAACCGGCTGCCGTGTGTCTATCTCGTCGACAGCGGCGGCGCCAACCTGCCGCACCAGGCCGAGGTCTTCCCCGACCGCGACCATTTCGGCCGCATCTTCTTCAACCAGGCGAACATGTCGGCCCAGGGCATCGCGCAAATCGCCTGCGTCATGGGCAGCTGTACCGCGGGTGGCGCCTATGTCCCGGCAATGTCCGACGAGAGCGTCATCGTGAAGGAACAGGGGACGATCTTCCTCGCCGGCCCGCCGCTCGTGAAGGCCGCGACAGGCGAGGAAATCAGCGCCGAGGATCTCGGCGGCGGCGCGCTCCACGCCAAGACCTCGGGCGTCGTCGATCACCTGGCCGAGAATGACGAGCACGCGCTGACCATCGTCCGCGACATCGTCTCGAGCCTGCCCGACGACCGCGCCCCCGACATCGCGATGCGCGATCCGCGCCCGCCGAAGTTCGACGCCGAGGAACTCTACAGCATCATCCCCGACGACGTCCGCGCACCCTATGACGTTCACGAAGTCATCGCGCGCATCGTCGACGGCAGCGAGTTTCACGAATTCAAGGCGCTCTACGGCCCGACGCTCGTCTGCGGTTTTGCGCATATCTGGGGCATGCCCGTCGCGATCCTCGCCAACAACGGCGTGCTGTTCAGCGAATCCGCGGTCAAGGGCGCGCACTTCATCGAACTCGCCTGTCAGCGCCGCATTCCGCTGCTCTTCCTCCAGAACATCTCGGGCTTCATGGTCGGCGGCAAGTATGAGGCAGAGGGGATCGCCAAGCACGGCGCCAAGCTCGTCACCGCGGTCGCGACCGCCAGCGTGCCCAAGGTCACCGTGCTGATCGGCGGCAGCTTCGGCGCGGGCAATTACGGCATGTGCGGCCGCGCCTACGATCCCAGGTTCCTGTTCACCTGGCCCAATGCGCGGATCAGCGTGATGGGCGGCGAACAGGCGGCCAGTGTGCTCGCCACCGTCCACCGCGACGCCAATAGCTGGACGCCCGAAGAGACCGAAGCCTTCAAGGCCCCCGTCCGCCAGAAATACGAAGACGAAGGCAACCCCTACCACGCCACCGCGCGTCTGTGGGACGACGGCGTCATCGACCCGGCGCAGACCCGCGACGTGCTAGGGCTCGCCTTCGCCGCGACGCTCAACGCCCCCATCCCCGAGCGCGCGCAGTTCGGCGTGTTCAGGATGTGATTTTCGAAAATCGTGAGTCGAATTAATCGGCAACGCACCAATTTCGTAAAAGCGGCGAATAATTCGCATATAAAACCTGCCGCATAAATAAAAAACGCCTGCCGTTTTTATTTATCGTCGGCATGTTCTTGATTTAATACAGTCGCAAGCCGACGGACCTTGCCTTGCTTTCTTCTGTTACGATTCTGGAACGATAACGCTTCGTTAACAACATGACGCGAACTTGGGGCGACGGGCAAGGGCATCGCGTGCCGTTACCTTTCAGGATCAAACATGAGTGGGGTTACGTATCCGGCGAAAGCCAGAAAGACACGATCATGGCGCAAACCTGTCCCGACGACGTCGCAAAGCCTGCTGCAGCCGGCCGATCGGGAGCCACGCGCGAGCGACGGGGGCAGGAGCGTCATCACGCGGTGCGCTTCACCGCCAAGCTGACCGACCACAGTGGCGAAATGCTCTGCCTGCTCCGCGATATCTCGGCCGAAGGCATGAAGGCCAATATCTACAGCGACCTGCACGTCGATGAAGAGGCACTCGTCGAATTTCCCAATGGCCAACGCATCGCTTCGAAACTCGTCTGGGCGCGCGAAGGCGAGGCAGGCTTTCGCTTTGTCCAGCCGATCGACCTCGAACGTTTGCTCCATCCGACCAAAGAGGATCCTCCGCGCCGCTCGCCGCGGATCCATTTCGAAACCGTGGCTAGGCTCGTCTGCGCGATGGAATCGAAGCTGGTTCGGGTGCTCGATATTTCGCTCGGCGGTGCCAAGCTCGAAACCGGCCCGGTCGGATTGAGCGGCGACCACGTCACCGTCCAGTTCGACGGACTGCCGACCAAGGGCGCATGGATCCGCTGGACCGACGGTCGCCGCATCGGCGTCCAGTTCGACTGTCCGATGTCGTTCGACGAACTGTGCACATGGCTCAACGCCCGGCGCTCGCGCCGGCCCGACGCAAACCGCGACGAAACCGCTTCCGCAGCGTAGGTTTGCGCGCCCGTCGATAGCGAGAGAGGGGCGGCGATGGCCGCTCTTTTCACATTCGGTGCCGCCCGCTAGGGAAGGGCGCATGAACACGCCACAGTCCAGCGCAGGCGCTCGGTCGCTATGATCCAGTCGCTCCTTATCGCCAATCGCGGCGAGATCGCCTGTCGTATCATCCGCACCGCGCGGCGCATGGGTATCCGCACCATTGCGGTCTATTCCGACGCCGATGCAAAGGCGCTCCACGTGCGCTCGGCCGACGAGGCGGTCCATATCGGCCCGAGCCCGGCGAACGAGAGCTATCTTGTCGGCGCAAAGATTATCGCTGCGGCCAGGGAAACGGGCGCAGAGGCGATCCACCCCGGCTACGGCTTCCTCTCGGAAAACGCCGACTTTGCGCAAAGCGTGATCGACGCAGGCCTGATCTGGGTCGGCCCCAAGCCCGACTCGATCCGCGCGATGGGCCTCAAGGACGCCGCCAAGAAACTGATGGAAGCCGCAGGCGTGCCGACCACGCCCGGCTATATCGGCGACAATCAGGATCCCGATCACCTCGCCAAGGAAGCCGAAAAAATTGGCTATCCCGTCCTTATCAAGGCGGTCGCCGGCGGCGGCGGCAAGGGGATGCGCAAGGTCGATGACGCCGCCGGTTTCGCCGACTCCCTCGCCTCGGCGCAGCGCGAGGCCAAGGCGGCGTTCGGCAACGACATCGTCCTCATCGAGAAATGGATCGAAAGCCCGCGCCATATCGAGGTGCAGGTGTTCGGCGACAGCCACGGCAACGTCGTCCATCTGTTCGAACGCGACTGCTCGCTCCAGCGGCGCCACCAGAAGGTCATCGAGGAAGCCCCCGCGCCGGGCATGGACGCCGAAACGCGCGAAGCCGTCTGCGGCGCTGCGGTCCGCGCCGCACAGGCGGTGAACTACGAAGGCGCCGGCACGATCGAATTCATCGCCGACGGGTCCGAAGGCCTGCGCGCCGACCGAATCTGGTTCATGGAAATGAACACCCGGCTCCAGGTCGAGCATCCCGTTACCGAGGAAATCACCGGCCAGGACCTCGTCGAATGGCAGCTGCGCGTCGCCAGCGGCGAGACGCTGCCCAAGCGCCAGGACGAGCTTAGCATCGACGGCTGGGCGATCGAGGCGCGGCTCTATGCCGAGGACCCGGCGACCGGTTTCCTGCCGAGCACGGGGCGTCTCGAGCATTTCGAGGCCGCCGGCGACGGCGACATCCGCGTCGAGACAGGGGTCGAGGAAGGCGACGAGATTTCGCCACACTACGACCCGATGATCGCCAAGCTGATAGCGCATGGCGAGACGCGCGACGAAGCGATCGACGCGCTGGCCGACCTGATCGAGGGAACCGAAGTCTGGCCGGTCAAGACCAACGCCGGTTTTTTGCACGCGCTGCTTGAAATGAAAGAATTTCGGTCTGCAAAATTAGATACAGGCCTGATCGGGCGCACAGGCGATAGCCTTACCGATAAATCGTTGTCGGACGCTGCAATATTGGCAGCAATGAGCTGGCGTTTAGAAGAATTTACCGATGCCGAGTTCGAAGGCGATATTGCGATTTCCCCGACCGGTCTGTTCGGGTTCCGGTTAAACCGGTCCACTGAACCTGCTCGCTTCAAAATCGCTGCCGATGGGAATGCAATCAGTGCTTCTGCACAGCCCAATAACCGGACCGACAATTGGAAGTGGGATCTCACCATTGACGGTCGTAGCGAATTCGAAGTCGTAGACGGATTACCGTCCACTCATGGCGTAGAGAATGGCCCGATACGAGTGTTCGAAAACGGACATGCTCATGAATTCATATTTGGGATGACACGCGGTTCGGGCGCCGGTGCAGCCTCCGACGGCGCGATCGTCTCGCCGATGCCCGGCAAGATCATCGCGGTCGAGGTCGCCGAGGGGCAAAAGGTGACCAAGGGCGACCGGCTCGTCACCTTGGAGGCGATGAAGATGGAGCACAGCCTCGTCGCGCCATTCGACGGCACCGTTGCCGAACTCAACGCCAGGCCCGGCGGGCAGGTCAGCGAAGGCACGCTGCTCGTCCAGATCGAGGCGGCGGGGGAATAGCCAACATCGTCATTGCGAGCGGCGCAGCCGCGCGGCAATCTATCACGAGGATGACGTGGCCCGACACGCAAGGTTGGTCTTGACGGCGTGGGTTCAGTTTCGCGGAGATTGCCGCGTCGCCTTCGGCGCCTCGCAATGACGGAGCCCGCAAACTCCCCGCTTTCCTACATTATCGTGGGTCTGCTACAGTGATCACTGATCGACTTATTGCGCGGGGCAGGCCCGTCGCGAATGTCACACAGAAGGTCACACCCGTGAACCCGTCCCTGGACGGTGTGAACCCGTGAACTTTTCAGCTTGGGAGCCGCTTTGATGGCCGATGCCGATCCGAAGATTTCCGCTGATTCGATGCAGGGTCTGCTCGACCGCCAGCGCGCCGCGTTCATGGCCGACCTGCCCGTCAGCCTCGACGTCCGCCACGACCGGCTGACGCGCGCCGTCGCGCTGCTCGTCGATCATGGCGCGGCGCTGTGCGATGCGATGAGCGAGGACTTCGGCCACCGCAGCCGCGAACAATCGATGCTGACCGACGTCAACGCGGCGATCAATGCGCTCAAGCATGCGCGCAAGCATGCCAAGACGTGGATGAAATCCGAACGCCGCCCGGTCCAGTTCCCGCTCGGCCTGCTCGGCGCCAGGGCGACGGTCGAATACCAGCCCAAGGGCGTTGTGGGCATCATCGCGCCGTGGAATTTCCCGATCGTCCTCGCCTTTTCGCCGCTCGCCGGTGTCTTCGCCGCGGGCAACCGCGCGATGCTCAAGCCCAGCGAGTTCACCCCCGTCACCAGCGACCTGATCGCGAAGCTCGTGCCCGACTATTTCGACCCGACCGAGCTTGCCGTCGTCACCGGCGGACCCGATGTCGGCAAGGCATTTTCCGAACTAGCCTTCGATCACCTGATCTATACCGGATCGACCAATGTCGGCCGTCACGTCATGGCGGCGGCGGCGAAGAACCTCGTCCCCGTCACGCTCGAACTCGGCGGTAAGTCGCCCGTCATCGTCTCCGACAGCGCAAACATCGCGCAAACCGCCGAACGCGTCGTCCTCGGCAAGATGATGAACGCTGGCCAGATCTGCCTTGCGCCCGATTACCTCCTCGTCTCGGCGGCGAAAGAGGGCGAACTGGTCGATCAGATCAAGGCGTCGGCGAGCGCGCTCTATCCGACCCTGCTCGACAACGACGACTACAGCTCGGTGGTCAACGATCGTCACTATGACCGGCTGCAGGGCCATGTCGACGATGCGCGCGCCAAGGGCGCAGAGGTCATCGTCGTCAATCCGGCGAACGAGGATTTTGCCAGTTCGAACAAGCGCAAGATGCCGCTCCACATCATCCGCAACGTCCGCGACGAGATGACCGTCATGCAGGAAGAGATTTTCGGCCCGCTGCTGCCGATCAAGGCGACGAGCGGCACTGCCGACGCGGTCGATTACGTAAACGCGCACGACCGCCCGCTCGGCCTCTATTATTTCGGGTCGGACAGCGACGAGGAACGCCGCGTGCTCGACACCACGATCTCGGGCGGCGTGACGGTCAACGACGTCATCTTCCACGTCGCCATGGAAGACCTGCCGTTCGGCGGCGTCGGCCCGTCCGGGATCGGTAGCTATCACGGCATCGAGGGCTTCCGCGCGGTCAGCCACGCCAAGTCGATCTATCGCCAGCCGAAGCTCGACATTGCCAAGCTCGCGGGCATGAAGCCGCCCTATGGCAAGACCACCGCCAAGACGATCGCGCGCGATTTCAAGAAGTGACCTTTGGTCGCCGTCTCCACTCCGCTCAGGCTGAGCTTGTCGAAGCCCCGGCGCACGCCGACCCTTCGACAGGCCTAGGGTGGGCAGGATGTTGGGTATGAGCATCGGAGCCATTGCAGCGCCGTCTTTGCTCGGCTAGAGGCAGCGCCGCTCTGGTATCTGCCTCTGTGGCGGAATTGGTAGACGCGCTCGACTCAAAATCGAGTTCCGAAAGGAGTGCCGGTTCGACTCCGGCCAGAGGTACCAGGCGCTATCCGTCTTTGCAGGCGTTGAACGACGCGGTGTAAAACGCGTTGTAGGCAATGCTCACCGCGCTGTATTTGCGCCGCTCGGGCTTGGCATCGACATAGGCGACGAACGCGTCTCGCAGTATCTGCGGTTTGGAGCCCGATGGGACACAGACCGCATCGTCGATCTGGTCGAGATCCTCGAAATAGATGATCCCGTCGTACACGCCCATCAGATAGGTTTCGCATAGCTTCACCGACGCGGCATCCTTGGCCACGCACAAATCATAAATCTGGTCGGTGTCCTTGAAGATGCCGCTCGCTTTGACATCCTGCGCCCCCGCCGCGGGCATCGCCCCCGCCGTCAGCGCAGCTGCCGTCAAACCCGTGATGATCGCTTTCATGATCTGTCCCCTTTGCCCGTTCATTAATCAGAATATGTCGCCGATCGACCGCGGGCAAGCACAATAGACCCCGACCGCAGCGCCTTGCCCGCGGCTCGGCGCTGTCCTATCCCGTTGGCAAGGGGAGCAACGAGTCAGACCATGCGCATCGCAATCATCGGCGGCGGTCCGGCCGGTCTCTATTTCGCGATTTCGATGAAGTTGCGCGATGCCGCGCACGACATCGACCTGTTTGAACGCAATGCCGCCGATTCGACCTTCGGCTGGGGCGTCGTCTTCTCCGACCAGACGGTTGAGAACCTGATGGCCAACGATTCCGTTTCGGGTCAGACGATCGCCGACGAGTTCGCCCATTGGGACGACATCGACGTCCATTTCGGCGGCGAGACGATCACCTCGACCGGCCACGGTTTCATCGGCATCGACCGCAAGCGCCTGCTCGAGATATTGCAACGCCGCGCATCCGAACTCGGCGTCAAACTCCACTTCGAACAGGAGGCGAGCGACGATCTCGCCGCCTTTGGTGACTATGACCTCGTCATCGCCGCCGACGGCGCCAACAGTCGCCTGCGGACCGGCTATGAGCCGCATTTCGGCGTCGATATCGACTGGCGCCGCAACCGCTTCATCTGGCTCGGTACGCACAAGCTGTTCGACGCCTTCACCTTCGCATTCGAGCAATTGCCCGAAGGCTGGGTCTGGGCGCACGCTTATCGCTTCGATGAAGCCAAGGAGGGCGAGGGACTTTCGACCTTCATCGTCGAAATGGCGCCAGAAACCTTCGCTGCACTCGGCTTCGAGGACATGAGCCAGGCCGAAAGCATCGCCAGATGCGAAGCGATCTTCGCGCGATATCTCGACGGCAACGCGCTGATGACCAACGCCGCGCATCTCGCTGGGTCGGAGGCATGGCGGCGCTTTCCCCGGATCATTTGCGACGCGTGGCATCACGACAAGCTCATCCTGATCGGCGACGCGGCGCACACCGCGCATTTTTCGGTCGGGTCGGGCACCAAGCTCGCGCTCGAAGACGCGATCAAGCTTGCCGAAGTGCTCAACCGCCCGGGCCTTGCGCTGGGCGATGCGCTGATCGAATATCGCGAAGAGCGACACCTCGAAGTGCTCAAGCTGCAAAATGCGGCGCGCAATTCGACCGAGTGGTTCGAGAATATCGAACGCTATGCCGGCTTCGCGCCGATCCAGTTCGCCTATTCGCTGCTGACCCGGTCACAGCGGGTAAGCCACGAAAACCTGCGCCTGCGCGATCCGGCGTGGCTCGACGGGGTCGAGCGCTGGTTCCTCGGTCAGGCCGGGGGCACGCCTGCCGACAAAGCCGTTTGGCCGATGTTCGCGCCGTTCAAGCTGCGCGAAATAGCGCTCGCCAACCGTGTCGTCGTTTCGCCGATGGCGACCTATTCGGCCAGCGACGGGCTGCCTGACGATTTCCACCTCGTCCACTATGGTGCGCGGGCGCAGGGCGGGGCGGGGCTGGTCTTTACCGAGATGACCTGCGTGTCGCCCGAAGGGCGGATTACCCCGGGCTGCGCCGGGATCTGGAGCGACAAACAGGCATCGGCGTGGCGCCGCATCGTCGATTTCGTCCACGCCAACAGCGATGCGAAATTCTGTCTCCAGATCGGCCATTCGGGACCCAAGGGTTCGACCAAGGTCGGCTGGGAAGGCTATGACGTCCCGCTCGACACGGGCAACTGGCCGGTGATGGCGGCGTCGGACGTCGCCTGGTCAGAGCATAATCAGACGCCTACTCCAATGACGCGCGCCGACATGGATCGGGTGAAGGACGCATTCGTCGCCGCGACGCGCCGAGCGATCGATGCCGGGTTCGACATGATCGAACTGCACGCCGCGCACGGCTATCTCCTGTCGAGCTTCATCACCCCGCTGATGAACAGGCGCAGCGACGAATATGGCGGCAGCCTCGAAAACCGATTGCGCTTCCCGCTCGAGGTGTTTGCGGCGATGCGCGATGTCTGGCCGATAGATCGACCGATGTCGGTCAGGATCAGCGCCAACGACTGGATGGACGACGACGGCGTCACGCCCGACGAGGCAGTCTTGATCGGCGAGGCATTCGCGCGCGCCGGGGCCGATCTGATCGACGTGTCGGCGGGACAGACCTGGGCGAAGGGCAACCCCGTCTATGGCCGCATGTTCCAGACGCCGTTTTCCGACCGCATCCGCAACGAAGGTGCCGTGCGGACGATGGCTGTCGGCAACATTTACGAGACCGACCATGTCAATTCGATCCTCGCCGCCGGCCGCGCCGATCTCGTCGCCATGGCCCGTCCACACCTCGTCGAACCTTATTGGACGTTGCATGCCGCCGCCGCTGCCGACTATCGCAGTGTCGCTGTTCCCAAACCCTATCTCGGCGGGCAGCAACAATTGACGCGCAACCTCAAGCGCGCGGCGGAGATGGAGGCAGCGCTCAAGGCATGACCAGCACGTTCGATCCCAAAACATTCGCGCCCGATCATTTCGGCTGGGCCTTCGCCGATCGCGTCGCGACGATCACGCTCGACCGGCCCGAGAAAAAGAATCCGCTGACCTTCGCCAGCTATGCCGAATTGCGCGACTTGTTCCGCGCCCTTGTCTATGCGCGCCACGTCAAAGCGGTCGTCATCATAGGGGCGGGGGGCAATTTCTGCTCGGGCGGCGACGTTCACGAGATTATCGCGCCGCTGACCAAGATGGCGATGCCCGAGCTGATCGATTTCACGCGCATGACGGGTGATCTGGTCAAGGCGATGCGCGCCTGCCCGCAACCGATCGTTGCGGCGATCGACGGAATTTGCGCGGGCGCGGGCGCGATCATGGCGATGGCATCGGACTTGCGGCTGGCGACAGCCGAAGCGAAGACCGCCTTCCTCTTTACCCGCGTCGGTCTGGCGGGCGCCGACATGGGCGCCTGCGCGATCCTGCCGCGGATTATCGGGCAGGGACGCGCTGCCGAATTGCTCTACACCGGCCGCTCGATGAGCTCCGAGGAAGGCGTCGCCTGGGGGTTCCACAACCGGCTCGTTGCTGGCGATGCGCTGCTCGACGAGGCGCAAACACTGGCGCGCACGCTCGCCGACGGCCCCAATTTCGCGCACGCGATGACCAAGCGCCAGCTCGAACAGGAATGGTCGGTATCGATCGAAACCGCGATCGAGATGGAGGCGCAGGCGCAGGCTATCTGCATGGCGACCAAGGACTTTACCCGCGCTTACGAGGCTTTCGCCGCCAAGCGTAAACCGGTGTTCGAAGGCAATTGATGGCCGACCGTAGCTTCCTCGACTGGCCTTTCTTTGCCGATCATCATCGCGCGCTCGCCGATGACCTCGATGCGTGGTGCAAGACCGAACTGGCCGGCGGTCACGACGAAAACGATGTCGATGGCGCATGCCGCGATTTGGTTCGCAAGCTCGGTGCCGGCGGCTGGCTGCGCTATTGTGTGCCGGCCAGCCATGGCGGCGTGCACGAGGCAATCGACGTCCGCTCGCTCAGCATCATCCGCGAGACGCTGGCGCGCCACGACGGGCTCGCCGACTTTGCCTTTGCGATGCAGGGGCTGGGTTCGGGGACGATCTCGCTGTTCGGCAGCGCGAAGCAAAAGGCGACCTATCTCCCGGCCGTCGCGCGCGGCGATAGGATAGCAGCTTTCGCACTAACCGAGCCGCGCTCAGGCTCCGACGTCGCGGCGATGGAAACGACTGCAACGGCGCAGGGCGACGGTTTCACGATTAACGGCGCCAAGACGTACATCTCGAACGGCGGGATTGCCGATTACTACATCCTTTTTGCGCGCACCGGCGAAGCCCCGGGCGCGAAAGGGATCAGCGCTTTCATTGTCGATGCCGACAGCACCGGACTGGCAGTTACCGAACGGATTCGCGTCATCGCGCCGCATCCGCTCGCGACGCTCGAGTTCACCGACATGAAAGTGCCCACAGACAGCTTGCTCGGTGAGCCGGGCCGCGGCTTTGCCCAGGCCATGGCGACGCTCGATATCTTCCGTACGACCGTCGGTGCCGCGGCTTTAGGATTCGCCCGGCGCGCGCTCGATGAAGCGACGGCGCGTGCGCTCGACCGCAGACTTGGTGCGGGCGTGCTCGCCGACAATGCGGTGACGCAGGCGAACCTTGCCGACATGGTGCTCGATATCGATACCGCAGCATTGCTGATCTATCGCGCGGGCTGGCTGCGCGACGTGAAAGGCGTGCGCAACACGCGCGAGGCCGCGCTCGCCAAGCTCCATGCAACCGACGGGGCGCAGCGGGTGATCGACAAGGCGGTCCAGCTGTTCGGCGGTCTCGGGGTGACGCACGGCGTCGCGGTTGAAAGCCTCTACCGCGAGATCCGCGCGCTGCGCATCTACGAGGGCGCCAGTGAGGTCCAGCGTCAGGTGATCGCGCGCGAACATCTCAAGGGATTCGCTGCATGACGGTGCATGAAACCTTGCTGCCGCCCGGCTGGCCGCGACCCAAGGGCTATGCCAACGGCATCGCCGCGAGCGGGCGAACAATCTACACCGCAGGTGTCATCGGCTGGGACGCGCACGAACGCATCGTCAGCGATGATCTCGCCGGTCAATTCGCGCAGGTGCTGCGCAACACCGTCGCGATCTTGGCAGAAGGGGGCGCTGCTCCCGAACATATCGTGCGGATAACCTGCTACGTCACCGATCGCGATGCCTATGTCGCAAGCCTGGCCGAGATCGGAGCGGCGTGGCGCGACATCATCGGCAAGCACTATCCGGCGATGGCGGTCGTCGCGGTCGCCGCCTTGGTCGAACACGGCGCAAAGGTGGAAATCGAAACGACGGCGGTGGTGCCCGCATGAAGTCGGGCCTGATCGACCGTTTCATCGCCGACGGCCTGCCGCCGCCGCAGGACCAGCCTGAGTTCCTCTTCGTCCGTCCCGAGCTCCGGTACCCCGAGCGTTTCAATTGCGCGGTCGAGCTGATCGATCGCGCGCCGCGCGACGATCTCGCTCTGGTCAATGATTGCGGCGGATGGACCTATGGCGAGATGTCCGACTGGTCGAACCGCATCGCGCGGTTGCTGGTCGAGCGCGAGGCCCTGATTCCCGGCAATCGCGTGCTCTTGCGCGGGCCCAATACGGCAACGATGTTCGCCGCCTGGCTGGGCGTCATAAAGGCGGGCGGGATCGTGGTTGCGACCATGCCGATGCTGCGCGGCAAGGAGATCGCGACGATCCTCGATTGTGCAAAGATCAGCCACGCTATCGTCGACGCACGCTTCTCCCAGGATTTCGACGAAGGCTGCAAGCTTTCGCGGAGCGCGCCGAGAACCTTGAGCTACGACGGTGATGCCGGGACAGGCGAGATGGAGCGGCTGACCGCGAACCTCTTACCCGATTTCGTATCATGCGACACGTGCCGCGACGATGTCGCGCTGCTTGCCTTCACGTCCGGAACCACCGGCAAGCCCAAGGCATGCGTCCAATTCCACCGCGACGTCCTCGCCTGCGCTGACAGTTTCGCGCGATATCTGCTCACCCCAAGCTCTAGCGATCGCTGGGCGTGCTCGGCGCCGCTGGCCTTCACATTCGGCCTTGGCATGGAACTGATATTTCCGTGGCGCTTCGGCGGCGCCGCTGTGACGATAGAGACGCCCGGACCGGTAGCGCTGATCGAAGCGATCGAGCGGCACCGCGTCACCGTTCTCGGGACCGCGCCGACCGCATACAAAGCGCTTATCCCGCTGATCGATGGGCATGACCTTTCATCGCTCAGGGCCTGCGTCTCGGCCGGCGAACACCTTCCCGCCGCAACGTGGCAGGCATGGCGCGAGGCGACCGGGCTCGGCATTGTCGACGGCATCGGCGCGACCGAGATGATGCATATTTTCATCTCGGCCGCCGGCGATGACATTCGCCCCGGTGCGACGGGAAAGGTTGTGCCGGGCTATGTCGCGACGGTCCTCGATGACGCAGGCGAACCGCTCGATAGCGGAGTCGGGCGGCTGGCGGTCAAGGGGCCGACCGGCTGTCGCTATTTCGACGACGAGCGCCAATCGGACTATGTCGATAACGGCTGGAACGTGACCGGCGACACCTACCGGCTCGATGCCACCGGATATTTCTGGTTTGTCGCGCGGTCGGACGACATGATCGTTTCGTCTGGCTACAACATTGCCGCGCCCGAAGTCGAAGGGGCGCTTTATGCCCATCCCGCCGTTCTGGAGTGTGCGGTCATCGGCGCACCCGACGACGAACGTGGTCAGATCGTCAAGGCGTTCGTGGTGCTCGCCAAGGGCCATGAAGAAAGCGATGATCTCGTCGTCAAACTCCAGCATCATGTGAAGGCGGCGGTCGCGCCCTACAAATATCCGCGCGCGATCGTCTTTGTCGATGCCCTGCCCAAGACCGCGACGGGCAAGCTCCAACGCTTCAGCCTCCGCGTTGCCGGCTAGGCAAAACCATGCTGGCCGCGGGCGGTGCTTTGGTCTAGCGGCGCAACCATGACATTATCCCCCGAATCTCGCTCCGCCCTACGCTCCGCCTTGCGCGCCGACGAAGCCACGTTGATCCAACAATTTGTCGACGAGATGGCCGAAGGCGCGCCAGCGGTCGCCGAAGTGAAGGCGCTGGGTCGCAAGCTCGTCGCGCATGCCAAGGCCGACGACAGCGAGACGCTGATCGACGCCTTCATGAACCGGTATCGCCTGTCGACCGAAGAGGGCGTGGTCCTGATGTGCCTCGCAGAGGCGCTGCTGCGCGTGCCCGATGCCGGGACCGCTGATGCGCTGATCCGCGACAAGATCACCGGACGAAACTGGGTATCCCAAAACGGCGACAGCGGTTCGCGATTGGTCGACCTCTCGGCCTATGGCCTATCGCTTGGCAGCACGACCCTGCTACTCGACGCCTTCGGGAGCAGCGACAATCCGGCGACGATCCTCAAACGGATGATCCGCAAGTCGGGCGAACCGGTCATCCGCCAGGCGGCGCTGGCCGCGATGAAACTGCTCGGAAAGCAGTTCGTCATGGGCGAGACGATCGACGGCGCCGTCAAGCGCGCGGCGAAAGTAGCAAAGGGCGAACTGTGTTCGTTCGACATGCTCGGCGAAGCAGCACGCACTGCGAGCGACGCAGCGCGCTATTTCCGCTCCTACGAAGCCGCGATTGCGCGCATCGGTCGCACTGCGAAGGCGGGCGACCCGCACGCCAACCACGGCATTTCGGTCAAGCTTTCCGCGCTCCATCCGCGCTTCGAATATCTCCAGATGGACCGCGTGCGCGAAGAGCTTTTACCGCGTGTCGTCGAGCTGGCTTTGCAGGCAAGGGCGGCAAACATCCCGATGACGCTCGACGCCGAGGAATCGGACCGGCTCGAACCGCATCTCGATATTGTTACCGGCCTCGTCGAAGCGGGCGTGGCCGATGGCTGGAGCGGACTCGGGCTTGTCGTCCAGGCCTATTCGAAGCGCGCGCCCGAACTGGTGAAGTTGGTTTATGCGCTCGCCCAGAAACACGACGTGCATCTCGCCCTGCGGCTCGTCAAAGGCGCCTATTGGGATACCGAGATCAAGCGTTCGCAGGTCGCGGGCACCGATTATTTTCCCGTCTGGACCGCCAAGCCGCATACCGACCTATGCTATTTGCGCTGCGCCCTGTTGCTGCGCGGGATGACCGACCACATTTACCCCGCCTTTGCGACGCACAATGCGATGACGATCGCCTTTGTGGCCAAGTTGTTTGCCGGCGAGCGTGGCTATGAATTGCAGCGCCTCCACGGCATGGGCGAAGGCGCGCACGATGCGATGCGCGACATCGCGCCGCCGCCGCGCCCGGTACGCGTCTACGCTCCCGTGGGCACGCACAAGGACTTGCTCGCCTATCTCGTTCGCCGCCTGCTCGAGAATGGCGCGAACAGCTCGTTCGTCCACCAGTTCAGTGATCCTGACGTTACGATCGAGGATCTGTCAGTCGACGCGCGGGAGCAGGTCGATGTCGCCGCACCGCGCATCGCGACCGGGGCCGAATTGTTCCTGCCGCAACGGCGCAACAGCCAGGGCTATGACCTCGGCGAACCCGGACAGGCCGAAGCACTGATGGCCGACATGGCGAAGCATCGGCGTAACGACTGGCATGTCGGGCCGATCATCGGCGGACGTGAAGGGCAAGGCGACAGCGCCTTGGCGGTGATCAATCCGGCAACCGGTGATCCGATTGGCCAGTGCGTCGAGGCGAGCCTGAGCGAAATTGACGATGCGATTGCGCTTTCGCTTGCCGCGCAGCGCGAATGGAGCCTAGCCGGCGGCGATTTTCGTGCGACACGGCTCGAAAAGGCCGCCGACCTGCTCGAAGCGGACACTCCCAAGTTCCTCGCGCTGGCGATGGACGAAGCGGGCAAGACGTTGGCTGATGCGATCGCCGAACTGCGAGAAGCAGTCGATTTCCTGCGCTATTACGCCGCAGGAGCGCGCGAGCATTTCGAACACGCAGTCCTTCTGCCCGGGCCGACCGGTGAGCGCAACGAACTGATCCTTGAGGGGCGCGGCCTGTTCACATGCATCAGCCCGTGGAATTTCCCGTTGGCGATCTTCCTCGGACAGGTCGGTGCCGCGTTGGCGGCGGGTAATGCCGTGCTCGCCAAGCCGGCCGAACAAACCCCGGTCATTGCGCACGAGGCGGTGCGTGCTCTGCTTGCTGCCGGCGTGCCCGGCGACGTGCTCCATTTCCTCCCCGGGCGTGGCGAAGTCGTCGGTGCGGCGCTGACCGGCCATGCCGAGATCGCCGGTGTCGTATTCACCGGATCAACCGAGGTTGCGCACCTGATCAACCGCAAGCTCGCCTCGCGCAACGCGCCAATTGCGACGCTGATCGCAGAGACCGGCGGGATGAACGCGATGATCGTCGATTCGACCGCCTTGCCCGAACAGGTTGCGCGCGACGTTGTATCGTCGGCGTTCCAGTCGGCGGGTCAGCGCTGTTCGGCGCTGCGCGTTGTCTATCTTCAGGACGACGTTGCCGATCACATGCTCGAAATGATTGCCGGCGCGGCGGCTGAACTTACCATCGGTGATCCGTCCGAACTCGCGACCGACGTCGGGCCGATCATCGATGGCGAGGCGCAGGCGAGCATCCAGCATCACATCGATACCTTTGCCGCCAAGGGGCGGATTGTTCTTCAAGCGGTCCGAACCGGGACGATCGCCGACAACGGCAGCTACATCATGCCGACGATTATCCGCCTAGATGACATTGCCGAAATGGAGCGTGAGGTGTTCGGCCCGGTGCTCCACATCGTTCGCTGGAAAGCCAAGCATCTCGATCGCGTGATCGATGCAATCAACGCCACCGGTTACGGCCTCACGCTTGGCATTCACAGCCGGATCGATGCGTTCGCGGCGCATGTTGCGGCGCGCGCGCAGGTCGGCAACGTTTACGTCAACCGCAACCAGATTGGGGCAATCGTCGGTTCGCAACCGTTTGGTGGCCGCGGATTGTCGGGCACCGGACCAAAGGCGGGCGGTCCGCAATATCTGCTGCGCTTCGCCGAGGAAAAGACGATCTCGACCGATATTACCGCAGCGGGCGGCAACACCGCGTTGATGGCAGGCAGCGAAGGGATTTAGGCCTTAGCCCCGGCGCGCGACCCAGTCCCAGCCGAGCGGATCGCCGTCCATCAGCATGACTCCGCGCGCCGCAAGATCGTCGCGGATTGCGTCCGACCGGGCAAAATCCTTTTCGTCGCGCGCCGTTTTGCGTTCGGCCATCAGGATCGCGATGTCCGCTTCGGACAGGTCCGAATCCTTTGGGCGCACGCGCAGGTCGGTGCGTTCGAGGTCGAGTAGCTCGAGGCCCAGCACTGCATCCATGCGCTCGACCGCGCCCAGCCGTTCGCCTGGCTCCAGCTGCTTGTTGCCGACGATGTCCTCGAGCGCGGTGAGCGCCAGCGGTGTATTGAGATCGTCGCACATCGCGCGATCGAAGGCAGCGAGCGCCTTGGCGATATGCGGGTGGGGATCGCTCGGGAGGATCGGTGGACCCGCCTCGCGCAGCCGCTCGATCGTCATTACCAGCCGCTTGAGCCGGGTCGAGGCTGCCTCGAGATTGTCGAAGCTGAATTCGAGTTCGCTTCGGTAATGCGCCTGCAGGCACATCATCCGATACACGATCGGATGATAGCCGCGATCGACCAACCGTTGCAGCGTCAGGAACTCGCCCGACGATTTCGACATCTTGCCCGCGCGCTCAACAAGAAAGTTGTTGTGCATCCAGATATTGGCGCCCGTCGCCGATGAGCAGGTGATCGCCTGGTTCTGGGCGATCTCGTTTGGATGATGGATCTCGCGATGATCGATACCGCCGGTATGGATGTCGAACTGTCGGCCAAGATACTGCATCGCCATGACCGAGCATTCGAGATGCCAACCGGGCGCGCCGCGACCCCATGGGGAATCCCATTCCATCTGCCGTGTTTCGCCTGCTGGCGTGGTTCGCCAGATCGCGAAATCCTGCGGATTGCGCTTGCCGCCGACGGGATCGATGCGGCTTTCGCCATCGTCGGTTTTCGCCCGCGCCAGACGTCCGTAATCGGGCACCGTCGTGACGTCGAAATACAGGCCGCTGCCGAGCTGGTAGCAATGTTTGTCGGCGATGCTCTTGGCGAATGCGATCATCGGCTCGATATGCTCGGTCGCAATCGTCCAGTGCGCCGGCTGGCGGATATTGAGCCGGCGAACATCGCGCCAGTAGGCCTCGGTATAGTGTCGCGCGATGTCCCAGATCGATTGGGCGCTTTGCGCGGCGGCCTTTTCGAGTTTGTCCTCGCCCGCATCGGCATCGTCGGTCAAATGACCAACATCGGTGATATTGATGATGTGCGTCAGCTTGTAGCCGCGCCACGTCAACGTGCGTCCCAAAGTGTCGGCAAAGACATAGGCGCGCATATTGCCGATATGCGGGTAATTATAGACCGTCGGACCACACGAATAGACGCGTGCCTCGCCGGGATGCACCGGCGTGAAATCGACCAGCGAGCGGGTCAGGCTGTCGAACAGCCGCAATGGGGTGTCGGGAGTCATCGTCGCGGTCTGTCGCGCCAAACGGGCAAGGCGTCAACCGCTTGCGAAAGACCACTGGCCTGCCTATCTCATATGAGTAATCAGAGGGGTGCGACGCGATGACAGATTTCAATGACCGGGAAAAAGCCTTCGAGGCAAAATTCGCGCACGAGGCCGAAGCGCTATTTCGCGTAACCGCGCGGCGCAATCGCCTGCTCGGCGAATGGGCGGCGGAAAAGATGGGACTCACGCCTGAAGAGACCGAGGCTTATGCCAAGGAAGTCATCGCGGCCGATTTCGAGGAAGCGGGTGACGAGGACGTCATTCGCAAGGTTCTGGGCGACATGATGTCAGCCAAGTGCGATATAGATGACGCTGGCGTTCGCGCCGCGCTTGAGGCAAAATCGGTCGAGGCGCACCGCCAGTTTATCGATAGCGTCGACAAGGACTGAGCGATCATGGCGATGACCGCAGAACAGATCCAAGCGATGATCGCGACCGCCATTCCCGACGCGACGGTGGAAATCACCGACCTTGCCGGTGACGGCGACCATTACGCAGCGCGCGTCGTCGCCGAAAGCTTTCGCGGAACCAGCCGGGTCGCCCAGCACAAGGCGGTCTATCAGGCACTTGGTGGCCGCATGGGTGGGGCTCTCCACGCGCTGCAACTCACGACCGCATTACCTGAAGGAACATCATCATGACCGCTCCCGTCAAAGATCGCATCGACAGCCTGGTCGGCCAGCACGATGTCGTGCTTTTCATGAAAGGTTCACCGCTCTTTCCCCAATGCGGATTTTCGAGCCGCGCCATCGCGATCCTCGATCATCTCGGCGTTGGATATGAAAGCGTCGATGTTCTCCAGGACATGGAAGTCCGCCAGGCGATCAAGGAATATTCGGATTGGCCGACGATTCCCCAGCTTTACGTAAAGGGCGAATTCGTCGGTGGATCGGATATCATGATGGAAATGTTCGAAGCTGGCGAACTCGCCCAGTTGATGACCGACAAGGCCGTGATGAAGGCCGAATAGCCTCGATTGGGCTACGCGCGCCGCATAACTGAATTTACGACAACCAAGCTGGCGTCGGCACCTTAGGGTGGCGGCGTTTTTGGTCGTTCTGCGAGGATATGGAATTTCGGGTGAGGACGGGTCGAACCAGGGACCAAACCAGTCCGACCCGTCACTCTAGAGCGAAACACTCAGATACGATTATGGCGTTGCATGCTCCATGCCAGAACAGGTGCTATCCAGCCGTTTGGCGGGAGACGATGGTTACCCAGAGGTTGACGGGATGAAAGAGTGTCAAAGATCCCGACACGACGGCGCTCCGCCGAGAGATCAAGATTTATGTTTACATGCGTAGTTGGATAGGATTACAAACGTAGCCGTAAGCGAAAGAGGCATTATGGCTATCGAACGGATCAGCGAGTCGGAATATGCGGTCATCGAACCGCTCTGGGACAAGGCGCCGCTGACGGCGGTCGAAATCGCCGATCGCGTCGCCAAGGACAACGACTGGACGCTGCAAACCGTCAAGACGCTGTTGTCGCGGCTTGTCGCCAAGGGCGCGGTCGCGTTCGAGACGCAGGGGCGTCGCTATCTCTATCGCCCGCTCATCGCGCGCAACGATCATGCGGTCGCCGAGTCGCGGCGTCTGCTCGATCGGCTGTTCGCCGGCCGGGTCAGTCCGCTCGTCGCGCAGCTCGCCAAACGTGATGCGCTGAGCGAAGACGACATTGCCGAGATCGAGGCGCTGCTGAAGGAACTGCGCGCGTGATCGGCCCGATCACGATCGCGTGGCTGAGCGACACTTTGCTCGCGACGAGCGTCATGATGGCGCTGGTGCTGCTGATCCGGCGTCCCGTGGCGCGCACGTTTGGACCGCGCATCGCCTATTTGTTGTGGATGATCCCTGCGGCCCGTTGTGTCATGCCAGCGCTCACGGGTCCGCCGCAGGAGAGCGTCGCGAGCCTTTCGATTCCGATTTCTTCGCTCAATGGCGTTGCCGCCTCGACTGCTTCGTCGGGCGTAATCGCCGAACCCTCTACGGTGGACCTGCTGGTGTCGGCGCTGCCTATGATCTGGCTGGGCGGGGCAATCGTGTGTCTCACCGCGATCGGCTTCGCGCATTGGGCCTTTCGCCGGCGGCTTCTCGCCGGGGCGATCAAAGCGCCGCGGTTCGAGGGTTTCCGCGTCGTTCGGACGGCCGCAGTCACCTTACCGCTCGCGATCGGGATTACGCGTCCGCTGATCGTCGTTCCGATCGATTTCGAAACGCAGTTCGGCGCGGCGGAAAAGCTCCATATCCTACGCCACGAAGCCGAGCATCATCGCCATGGCGACCTGTGGGCGAATATCGCCGCCGCATGCGTCCTGTCGGCCCACTGGTTCAACCCGCTTGCCTGGCTGTCGTGGAGTGCGTTCCGGCTCGACCAGGAAAAATGCTGCGATGCGCGGGTGACGGCACAAGCCGACGGCGAGGACCGCGCGCTCTATGCCGCAACACTCGCCAAGGCAGTGATTGGACCGGGATCGCGCACTCTGCGCCTGGTTGCGCCAATGATAGTTCAGAAAGATCTCAAGGAGAGACTGATCATGTTGAAAGATGCACGCGCCTTTTCACGCCCCCGGACTGCCGCCGGAATTTTCGGAATCGGGCTCCTGCTTGCAACGGGGCTGATCGCGACGGCGACCGTCGTTCCTGCAATTGCTGCTCAAGATGGTGGACAGAGTGACGCCATTCCTCAGCCCCCGCAGCCGCCGTTACCACCGATGGCCCCGGCTGCACCAACGGCTTCTGCGGTGCCAACGCCACCGAACGCTCCGCCCGCACCCCCGACCGCGCAGGATGGCGATATGGGTGAGCGCCATGTCATGATCGTCCTCAAAGAAGACGGAAAGCGGACGGTCGAGCGTCGGATCGTCAGGGGCGGACCCGGCGAGGCGGTGCCGAGCGAGGCTGAAATCAGGGCCATGATCCCTGAAATCGATATCGCACGGATGAAGGGCAAATGTGACGTAACCAATCCAGTAATTACCGAGACTAGTGCGAGCGAGAACGGTAATCGCGAAAAGATCATCATTCGCATGTGCGGTGACCGCGAAATGGCGCGGACTGCGCGCGCCAGTGCCATTGATGGATTGCGCGAGGCCCGCGCTGAAATCTCGCAGGACAGCGATATGCCCGCTTCGGTAAAGGCGCAGGTTCTCGCCGAGCTCGAGGCGCAGATCGCAAAGATGCAGGCGCAATCCGACTGATTTAAGCGGTTCAGCCAATCGTGATCGGGGCGGCGCGCAGCGTCGCCCCTTTTCGTTTGCTCTTGGCAATGCCACATGGAGGGCAATGGCTATTCCCGCACCAGGACCCGTCGGCCTTGCCGAGCAGATCGAGCCTCTCGTCGCGCGGGTTCTCGCGCCCAATCCTTCGCCCTACACTTATACCGGTACGCAGACCTATCTGGTTGGCCGATCCGACCTTGCAGTGATCGATCCGGGTCCGGCCGACGAGGACCATATCGCTGCGATTGTCGCCGGAATCGCGGATCGTCCTGTGCGTGCGATCATGTGCACCCACACGCACCGCGATCACAGTCCGGCGGCAGCGCCGCTGTCGCGGTTGGTCGGCGCGCCGATCATCGGCTGTGCGGCGCTGACGCTCGACGATGACGGGCCGCGAGCCGACGCCGCGTTCGATGTCGCTTATGCGCCCGACCGTGTCCTTGCCGACGGTGAGCAGGTCGCGGGCGACGGCTGGACGCTGACTGCCGTCGCGACGCCCGGTCATACGTCAAACCATTTATGTTTCGCGCTCGATCAATCGGGCGCGCTGTTCACTGGCGACCACGTCATGGGCTGGTCGACCACCGTGGTCAGCCCGCCCGATGGCGACATGGCAGACTATATGGCGAGCATGGCATTGCTGCTCGATCGCGACGACCGGATTTACTATCCAGCGCACGGGCGCGCTATCGAGACGCCGCGCAAGCTGGTGCGTGGCATGATGGGCCATCGCCGCCAGCGCGAAGGGCAGATCTTGCGCCGCATTGCCGAGGGCACCGATCGGATCGAAGAGATGGTGCCGTCGATGTACAAGGGGCTCGACCCGCGGCTATACGGCGCGGCAGGACGATCGGTGCTGGCGCATCTGATCGAACTGGAACGCCAAGGGCGTGTCGCCCGTTCAGGAGAGCAATGGAAACTTCGCGCAACTTGATGGCCACGTCCGACCGCGAGCAGCCAAGGACGGTCGCGCCGACCATGGCGCCGCCTGTTCGGCGCGCGCCCTGGGTCCTGTTCGCGCTGACGCTTGCGGCCGCTGTCTGGCTCGCGTGGCGTGCCTTTGGCCCCGAGCAACTCGGCGACCCGCTGGCAACGTCGTTGCTGGCGTTTGAAAAGCAGAACAGCCTGACGGTGTTCAGCGCGCAGCTCGCACCGGTCGTGGCGAGTGACGATGAACGCATGCTCGGATTGCTCAAATCGAAACAGATCGCGGTGATCCCGGCGCGCGTTGAGTACCGCCTCGACCTGTCGCAAATAGACCGCCAGCGGATGCGCTGGAACGATGCAAACCGTACGCTGACGGTAACGCTGCCACCGCTGACCGTCAGTCGCCCCAATCTCGACGAAGCCCGCGCACAATATATCCGCGAGGGCGTGTTGATTACGCGCGACGCGCAGGAGCGCCTCAACCGGAATAACACGCGCCTCGCCGAACAGCAGGCGGCCAAGCAGGCCGCGAACCCGGTGCTGATGAACCTCGCACGGACGGCTGCGCGCGATGCGGTACAGCAAAACCTCACGATTCCGCTGCAAGTGGCGGGCTATGATAATGTTACGGTCGAAGTGCGCTTCGACGGAGAAAAGGACGCTTCGCAATGACAGCCCAACCCAATGCCAGCCTTGCCGGCGTCGACCTGCGCGCCGAAATCGACCGGCTGCGCAAGGATCGCAACGCGGTGATCCTGGCGCATTATTACCAGAAGCCCGAGATTCAGGACCTTGCCGATTTCGTCGGCGACAGTCTGGAGCTGTCGAAAAAAGCCGCCGATACTGATGCCGACGTCATTGCCTTTTGCGGCGTGCGGTTCATGGCCGAAACCGCCAAGATCCTAAGTCCCGAAAAGATCGTCATCCTCCCCGACATGGCGGCGGGATGCAGTCTGGAGGACAGCTGCCCGCCCGAACAGTTCAAGGCGTTTCGTGCCAAGCATCCCGATCACATCGCGCTGACCTACATCAACTGTTCGGCGGCGGTGAAGGCATTGAGTGATATCATTGTCACCAGTTCGTCGGCCGAGACGATCCTGAGCCAGATTCCCAAGGATCAGAAGATCATCTTCGGCCCCGACAAGCATCTGGGCGGCTATCTTGCGCGCAAGTTCGACCGCGATATGCTGCTCTGGCCCGGCGTGTGCATCGTCCATGAGGCGTTCAGCGAAACCGAGCTGCTCAAGCTCAAGGCGCAATACCCGGACGCGCCGGTTGCGGCGCACCCCGAATGCCCGCCGCACATCATCGACCATGCCGATTACGTCGGATCGACCAGCGGGATTCTGCAGTTCGTCAAGACCAGCGAGAGCGACACGCTGATCGTTGCAACCGAACCGCACATCATCCACCAGATGGAAAAGGCGGTACCCGAGAAGACTTTCATTGGCGCGCCCGGCGCCGACGGCAACTGCAACTGCAACATCTGTCCGTACATGGCGCTGAATACGATGGAGAAGCTCTATGTCGCGCTGCGCGACCTCGAACCGCGGATCGAGATCGAGGAGGACGTGCGTATCGCCGCCAAGAAATCGCTCGACCGAATGCTCGAAATGGCCGCCGGCACATTGGGGCAGGGCGACCTGGGTCATCCCGGCGCATGATCGCGACGCTGCGCAGCTGGTGGGTTAGTGTCAACGCGAGCTACTGGTTCTATCCGGCGATCTTCTCTGGTCTGGCGGCGATCCTGGCGTTCGTTACCGTCTATATCGATCGCGTCTGGGCGGCCGAATATCTGAGCCAAGTCGACTGGCTGAGCCCGGCGCGGCCCGATGGCGCGCGCAACACATTGACGGTGATCGCGGGATCGATGATCGGCGTCGCATCGACGGTGTTCTCGATCACCATCGCGGCGGTTGCTTATGCCTCTGGCACGTATGGCCCGCGGCTGCTGACCAACTTTATGGAGGACCGGGGCAACCAGCTTTCGCTTGGAACCTTTATCGCCACCTTCGTCTATGCGGTAATGGTCCTGCGCGTCGTGCGCAGCGAGGGCGAACAGGCGACAACGGTTGCTGATGCGGTATCAACCATCGCGCCGGGTTTCGTACCGCAACTGTCGTTGCTGATCGCTACGGTCATGGTGGCCGTCGCGGTCGCCGTGCTCGTCTATTTCCTCAACCACATCCCGTCGAGCATCCGCATCAATACGGTGCTCGAAGGAATCGGCGAGCGGCTGATCCGAGATCTCAAGCGCCGCTTTCCCGAAGATGACGATGGCACCGAGCCAGGCGAGCGGCCCGACGGCGATGCAATTACCGCGCGCGACAGCGGCTATGTCCAGATCATCGATTTCTCGTCGCTCGACGACATTGCCGAGGCGCGCGGCGGCACGATCGTGCTCAACGTGCGTACTGGCGATTTCGTCCATCCCGATATGACCTTTGCCAAGGTTGCCGGCGGCGAATGGGACGACGAAGCGATTGGCGAAATCCGCGACTGTTTCGCAATGGGCGGGCGGCGCACGCCGACGCAGGACCTAGAATTCCTGATCGACGAGCTGGTCGAGATCGCGTTGCGCGCGCTATCGCCGGGGATCAACGATCCGTTCACCGCGATCACCGCGATGCACTGGCTCGGCGCGGCGACGGGCGAAATCGCGCGGCGCGACCTGACGCGCGGACCCGAGCAGGGCGGCTACAAGCGCGACCGGGTCATGCCATTGGCTGACGATTTCACACATTTCCTTGGGCGCGGGTTTGGCGGAATCCGCGCGTCGGCGGCAGGCAGTCCTCTGGCGGCAAAGAATTTCCTCGACTGCCTGTACGCGAGCGCGACCGCATCGTCGTCACAGCGTCGGCGCGATGCGATCGCTAAGGAGGGCGCGCTGCTGCTCAGCCAGGCACGCGGGTCGCTGAGTGGGCCCGCCCTCGACGAGCTCGAAACGCGCTACGGTAATTTCCGCGAGACGATGGCGGCGATGGCGACGCGGGCGGTCTAGCGCATATGCGAGGAACGGGTGCGTTGATCGGGCGTTTGAACGATACAACCACAAAGGAAATCATGATGGACGGACAGGTCGATACGAGCGGCGAAGACTTGAGCGATTATGACGAGGATCAGCGCGCCGAAATCCTTGAGGTCGAGGGCCATCATCCGGTCAAGGACGGGATCGAGACAGATCTCAACCCCGATCGCGGCGAGCCGATCGACGACGAAGAAGCGAACGACGAGACGCTGACCGAGAGCGATAAGCCCTGAGCCACGCAACATTGTTACAGATATCGGGGTTATCCACAGCTTAGTTGCGTGATTGTGGATAAGTCGGTTTTTTTCGTTTGATTCGACTCGGGTTGGCGGGCCATTGTCAATTCATCGGAAGGGCGAACCTTCGGACGGACGCCAAGACTCTTCGGAGACGCGGCGAACGGATGATGAAGGTTCCACTGGATGACCGCCAGGCACGGCGCGGAAGGCTCCCTCGTGGAGCACGATGTGAAATGCGGACGCGGGATGTCGAAGAAAACCAAAGTAGAATCCGCGGCGCGAGCCTAGGTTTCGAACCGGAAGGACGCGATATCGGGTCTGATTTATCTCTTCGGAGAAAAATCAAACCGGACGCCCGACGGAAATGCGACGATCTTCGGATCAGAACAAATCCATCCGTGGCGCAGTGGGAGCCGACAGCAATGTCGGCTCCCATTTTTCGTTGGGCGAGCGTGCTGCGGGGGCGTTTAACCCGCCGATGTCAGCCGCCGTTGAGGCTGTGCTCGAGCGTGATTTCGCAATTGAGAAGCTTCGACAGGGGGCAGTTGACCTTCGCCTCGGCGGCCGCCTTGGCGAAATCCTCGGCCGTAATGCCGTCGATCGTTGCGCTCAGCGTCAGCGCCGATTTCGTCACGCTGAACCCGTCACCCTCCTTGTCGAGGCTGACGACCGCCTTTGTCTCGAGCGTGCCGTCGCTATGGCCCGCCTTGGCGAGGCCAAAGCTCAATGCCATCGTGAAGCAGCTCGCATGCGCGGCTGCGATCAGCTCCTCGGGATTGGTCCCGGGCTTGTCCTCGAAGCGCGTCTGGAAACCATATGGCTGGTTATCGAGCGCGCCAGACTGGGTCGAGACATGGCCCTTGCCGTCCTTGCCGAGGCCTTCGTATCGGGCCGAGCCGCTCTTGTGGATCGTGCTCATCGTGCGAGCTGGCCGCGGATGGCGCCGCCCGGGTAATCGGCGGTGTGGACGTTGACATAATAATTCGACGGATCGGCGATGATCGACGCGGCGAGCGCCTTGTCGACGCTGAGGCACTCGGACGTGGCGCCGGCGGTCGGAGCCTTGAAGGTGACGACGGGCGGGCCTGAAACACCGGCAGCGCCGCGATGGAGATGCGCCGCGGTCGGCGTGCCGATCCGCTGGACGGTAATGTCGTAGCAGACGGTGTTGGTCGTTGCATCGGCGGTGATCTTGGCAGTGCCGGTGCCGTCGGGATCGCCCGGGCCGGGAACTTCCTGGTTGCCGACCATGGCGGTGTTCCAGCTTTCGCCGACGGTGCCGGCGATTGTCGCGCAGCCGGTGAGTCCGGCGAGGGCGAGAAGCGGAATGGCGAGTTTTGCGGTGGTGGAGGTTGCAGACATGACGGGGATCCTTTGAATGTTGCGTGACGGTAACGAGCGGAGGCGTCGAACGTTCCTGATTGCATTGACTGCCTTACAGGAGTAATACAGTTGCGAAGGAGACGACTCGTGAGTGATGACCCCGAAAAAATTGCCAAGAAAGCCCGCAAGGCGGCGAAAAAGATGCGCAAGGCGCGCGACGAACTGCGCGCGGCGAAGGCCGAGATGCGCGCTGCGCGGCGAAACGCGCGCGGCGGCGAGGATGACAGTCGGCGACCGCACCGCGGCAACGGGCCGCATATCCGCATCGAGATGGACGACAGCTTCAAGGAGTTCGAGATCCCCGAGGAACTGCGCCGCAAGGGGCGCGAATTTGCGCGGACGGTGACCGGGCCGCTGGTCCGCGACCTGGCTGCGGCGGGACTGATCGCGGCGGGCGCGGCAATGGCGGCGAAGGCGAGCAAGAAGAAGAAAGCGCCCGAAGCCGATGGCGATGGCGAAGCGCCCGATGTCGAGGCGGCGGCCGATGATGTGTCGAAGAGCGCCGACGAACTGGGCCAGGCGCTCAATGCGCTGGCGAATGCGGCGCTCGGCAAGTTCTTCGGACCGAAGGGCTTCACGACGCGGCATTGAGCGCGCCGCGCCGGGCGTATCCTAGCCCGCGGTAAGCGTGTCGAGCGAGGGTGCGGGGGCGGCGATAGCCGTGCTCGCGCCGCTGGACGTGCGAGGCGAAACGGGCTGGCCAAGGACGGGCACGACGATCGCGGCGCCGGTCGCGGCAAAGGCGATGAGCCCGACTGTCAGTCCGCTGATTTTCCGCATGCCGTGTCCTCCCTTGCTGCCCCGATAAAGCGTCGGGGTAAGCATCTGGTTACCGCCGAGCTACGTTCAAGGGGCGCGCCCGGATGCGGGGCGGACGCGGGCGGCAGGAACCGGCGCAGCGGGATGGGCGTTGACCCGGTGATCCTTGTCCCAAGCCCGCAGGAGCGCCCGCGATGACCGAACCGACCAAGACCCAAGATACCGACACCATCCCCACGCCGCACGGCATCGAGCCGGTCGAGAACCGCCCCGATGTCGGCACGACGACGCCCGACGCCTATCCCGACGACGAGGACGCCGGCCCCGGATCGGGCGGCGGCGGCAAGCCCGATTACGGATCGCCCAAACGCTGAGCTGCGGCGGGTTCTGGCCCGGCGGCAATCGGGGGCGGCGGCGGAGGTGACGCGGTGTCGGCGGAATCGCCTGGCTTTGCGATGTCGGCGCATGGGGTGACGTGCCCCTCCACCGCTTCGCGGTCCCGCTGATCGGAGAGATCGTCTGCGACTCCCCCGGTCCGGGGAGGAATTTGGGTTCCGTCCTCCTCCTCCTCGTCCTCCTCCTCATCCTCCTCGTCCTCGTCTTCGGCGGGGAGGCCGAAGGCGGCGCGGCGGAGCGATTCTAGGCGGGCGCGTTCGGCGCGGTCTTCGTCGTCTTCTTCCTCGACCGCGAACCGTTCGTCCCCGTCGAGGGTGCGCTGATAGTCGCAGTCGCCGTAGCGGCCGTCCTGCCGGCCATTGAAGTCCTCGGGCGGGGGGAAGTCGGTCCACCAATGGCCCTCGCTGTCCTGCCAGATCTCGTGCTCGTCCTCGTCGGCTTCGACGGGTGAAGCGGGGGCGGTTGCGGGGTCGGGGGCGGAATCGCCCGAAGCCTCCAAAGTCCTGACAAGTTCATGCAGTTCACACCGTCCAGGGACGGGTTCACGGGTGTGACCCTGGGTGTGACCTTCGGGGGTTTCGCCAGAGGCTCCTTCGACAGGCTCAGGATGAGCGCGGGAGGGGATGGCGTCGTCTTCGGCGGATGGCGCGTCGATCGTGTCGAGGAAGGCGTCCCAGTGTGCCATGAGGACCTTGTGCGGCGCGGGATCGACGGGGACGAACGAGACCGGCTCGGGCGCGGCGAGGCGATCGAGGCGGGTGAGCAGGCCCAATGCGAGGCGGTTGTCGGTGCGGTGACGCTCGGCGATCACCTCTCCGTTCTTGACGATGCGGTCGGCCTGGCCGCGCAGCGCGCGTTCGAGCAGCTCGTCGGCGAGGCGTTGGCGGGCGAGCGCCTGCGCGGCGACCCATGCCTCGGCAAAGACCGCGTCGCGGTTGCGCAGATTGTAGGCCGAGCGCGGGCTGATCGAGGCGGCGCGGCAGGCATCGGTGACGATGCCCGAGGCGGCCAGCGTCGCGAGGAAGACGCGCTTGCGCCGCGGGTTCCAGCCGCCGTCACGCGTGGCGGCATCGTTATCGGCATCGCGCAGCCCGGCATCGAACTGCCTGAGCCAGGGACGGACGAGCGCGTCGTCGGGGTCGGCGTAGTCCCCCTCCCGCAGGCGGGAGGGGTTAGGGGTGGGCAATTCAGTCGAAGCGAGTTCACCATCGTGCCCACCCCCGGCCCCTCCCGCCTGCGGGAGGGGAGAAGGAGCCTCGCCCGGTTGCGGGTGCCGCGCGAGGCGGATCGAGTCGCGCACGCCCGCCCAGTAGATATCGTATTCGCGGTCGGTCAGCCCCGCGGTGGGATCGTCGGGATCGCCCGACCCGGCCCAGCGATCGGGGGTGCGGCCATAGGCGTCGGTGGCTCCTCCTTCGCCAAAGGCTTCGGCGGATGAAGGGTCATCGGGGTCGGGCGCATCGGGTGCGGGGAGCGCGGCGAGGACCGGCGCGGCGTCGGGCGCGCGGTCGTCGTGGAGTGCGTCGGGAGTGTCGGCGCCGGGCGCGCCCTGGGGGAAAGTCTCGTGGTCCATCGATCCACCTCGCTATGCTGAGGAACAAAAGGGGACCGGATATATATGCCAGGGGGAAATGTGTAGGAAAGGGGGAAATTGGCTAGGCGGTTCTAATGCGCACCTTCGATATCTCCTCAGATAGTAAATAAGACGGAGTCCATTGTTTGATCGTTCGGATTGAAACCAGGCCGAGGCCCGTCGAAACCCTCATCTAGCGTTCGCAAGCCGGATATTTCATCAACCATAAAAGCACGAAACGACACTCCAGACCCACCAGAAAGTTGAAATGCACTTAATGTTAAATTACCCTTGCGATTAATTCCGACAAGATGGGGTTCGACAACCCTGCGCGAGCTTTTGTAATCGAATTCTATAACCGTACGAGCTTCAATAGCTTCGCGAATTTGTTCAAAAACTCCCATGAAAAATCGCCTCAACTATAGCGTCCAAAGTTACACTTTTAGCACCCGCTATACTACAAGTTTTTACTACTTGTGTCATCGCGGCTGGAACCTTTTTAACCCGAGACGCTTCCAATCCAAAATCGTGCGCAGCCTGTCCAACCGCTTTATCAAATTCCAGTTGGCCGACCTCCTCTTTAAGAACATTCTCCAAACATGATTCGAAACTTGCAAAATTAGACCCGACTATGGTTCTAATTCCTTGAGGGTCCTCTACCCCGCAGAGTTTTTGAATTTGGATGTTGGCATTAATTTTTTTCTCATGGTCGTTTTTCTTGTGACCATCAGAATCAAATACTACAAACGTTGGCACTCCGAGTTTGGAAAAAATTATCAGAGGTTTATCTAGATTTGTTTTCCCACCTACATCTAGTAGTGCGATTCCCTCAGCTTCAAAAGATAGATTTTTTACGGTAGCCGCTGCCCTAAGAGCAGCTACGTCGCTTACACCCTCCACGAGAACCACTTTTTTGGCAAAAAAACCCTCGGCAACTATCGAAGTCAGAGTGTGCAGTCTGACTTTAAGGGCTTCTACATTCAAACCCTTTTCAGGGGTATCGCTTATTTCCGCAAGGCTATCGACAACCTCTTGGTAAGTTACCTGCTTAACCTCGGAGACAGATCCACCATCTTCGTTAGAACCTCGGTGAATTACGCGAATTTCCTCGAAACGATCCGTGGACAAAAAGTGAGGAGAGTGTGAGCATAGTATTAATTGAACAGACTGAGTGCTGGAATGGGCATCCAAACTGCTCAAATTACGCAACACTTCGGCAAAATGCCGTTGCTTGGTAGGGTGCTGATAAAGTTCGGGTTCCTCTATCGCAAGAATTATTGAATGTGATTCCTGTTTCTCCTTGTCACCCAAGTCAGACTCAATAGAAACCTCATCCGCACTAGCGTGTAGCGCGATCGCCAGATGTTGAAGAATAGTAAATATAAATGCTCTTTGTAGTCCGTGTCCCTTACCTTCGACTGGTCCCGTATAACCTTGCTCTGTAAGTAGTGTTTCCGCTGTTGGCATAGGAAGTGGCAGTGGATCAACCTCCTTCCAATTTAAGGTTACTTCACTCTCACCATAAAAGCTTCTTAGAGTCTTTGTAAGACTTACGGACAGTTCACCAAGTTCACCGATCTTTTCAGGGGAAACAAGGTCCTTATAACGTTCATCAACTTCCTCTTGAAAGTCCTTAATCGCCTTCTTGGCTTGAACTACTGTCTTCACGTATAGCTCTAGAAGTTGCCCTAGAACCGCATTCTTATGATCTGCTGCATCAGCGGAGGCGTCTCGGACTGCCGGAATAAAAACAAACGATACAAATTTCTGTAGTCCACCGCGTGCAACGTTTGCGAAACCTTCAAATTGCCCATCGTCGCGAGCTAGATTACACTGATCTGGATGCGCCGCCTCCCAGTCCGCCATCGCTTGGGAAACATCTGCAATGCGAGTTTGCGGCTCTAACTCCGGATAGGCGTCTGAAGCAGCCAATGCGTTGAAAGCAGACTTCTGATCGTTGGCACCATCAATCTGCCGAATTTGTTCGAAGGCGCCATGGCGATATGCGAAACCAAAATATCGTCCGTTATCCCGGTTGCCTACATTACTGTGAAAGACGCGCACGATGCGCAGTGAATTGCCATGCACCCGCGTCGAATATCGTTCGAGCTCATCCTCTTGGAGGTTGTTAAAAGTAAGACCAATTTCAATTGGATCGGACACGTTTCTGTCGTGGAAATCCTCTAGGGATACGGCGGCGCTTTTTGCGAAGAACTTATCGATTCCCTTTAAAACACAGGACTTTCCGACGCCGTTTGAGCCAATCAACGTCGTGACGTCGTTGATCGAAATCTCAAGACTGGAGATCGCGCGATAATTATTAATTGAGATCGAGGCGAGCTTCATGCCGATATGTATAGAACGGAAATTGAAACTGGAAAGGTGGCATTGAGGTTGGCCCGCCGAAAGGCAACCATTCTAGGATGCCTTTTCGCTCAACCTTTCGAAGATGTTGAGGGCACTGGTGGCCATTCAGGCTAGCGTTTATCACCCCACCCGCAAAACCTTCGCCATCGCCTTGCCCCTGGCGAGTTCGTCGATGAGCTTGTCGAGGATGCGGATCTCTTTCATCAGCGGGTCGGGGACATCCTCTACGCGGACGCCGCAGACGGTGCCGGTGACGAGGCTGCGATCGGGGTTCATGCGCTGGTGAGATTGAGGATTGGGAGGCGCCGCGAGAATGCGCCGCCCAATCCATGTGGGTCAGCAGTAGTCGCTGGTTCCGAGCGCGACCCAGCGACCGTCGCGGCAGCGGTGATCACGCCCATTCACACAGGTCGTTTCGCCGTCATTGTACCAGCGGTCATGTGCCTGCATGTAGCATTGCGCGCCATTTATGTTCTCGGGGAGATTAGCGGCTTCTTCCTCAGAGATAATCGGGGACGTTTCAGGTTTTTCCATGACTATTCCTCTTTACCGTAGTGGACATATGAGCATGCCCGTTTGCGATAATAGCCTTAAGTAAGCATTCGCCAAGTGTTCAATTGACGACCTTATTTAATTTCGGCGTAATCCCGCCCGCAAAACCCTCTCCATCTCCTTGCCCTTGGCGAGTTCGTCGATGAGCTTATCGAGGATGCCGATGTCTTTCATCAGCGGGTCGGCGACGATCTCTACGCGGGCACCCTCACCCAGCTTCGACTAGGCAGCAAGCTGCCAAGTCTGCGCAACCCTCTCCCATCAAGGGAGAGGGACTGTTCTATTTCGCCGCTTCGAGCTGCCTTGCGCCCTGCTTGGCGAGCATGTCCTTCAAATAACCGCCGGTGAAGCTGCGCGGACTGGCGGCGACCTGTTCGGGGGTGCCTTCAGCGATGACTTCGCCACCCTTGACGCCGCCCTCTGGGCCAAGGTCGAGGATGTAGTCGGCGGTCTTGATGACGTCCAAGTTATGCTCGATGACGACGACCGTGTTCCCCTGTTCGACGAGTGCCTGGAGCACGCCCAACAGTTTCCGCACGTCCTCGAAGTGGAGGCCGGTGGTGGGTTCGTCGAGGATGTAGAGCGTCGAGCCGGTGGCGCGGCGGCTGAGTTCCTTGGCCAGCTTGACGCGCTGCGCCTCGCCCCCCGACAGCGTCGTCGCCTGCTGGCCGACCTTGACGTAGCCGAGGCCGACCTCTGCCAGCATCGCCATCTTGTCGCGGATCGGGGGGACCGCCTTGAAGAATTCGACCGCGTCCTCAACGGTCATGTCGAGCACGTCGGCGATGCTCTTGCCCTTGAACTTCACTTCCAACGTCTCACGATTGTAGCGTTTGCCGTGGCACGTTTCGCACGTCACGTAGACGTCGGGGAGGAAGTGCATCTCTATCTTGATCAGGCCGTCGCCCTTGCACGCCTCACACCGGCCGCCCTTGACGTTGAAGCTGAAGCGGCCCGGCTTGTAGCCGCGCGCCTGGGACTCGGGCAGGCCGGCGAACCAGTCGCGGATGTTGGTGAAGGCGCCGGTATAGGTCGCGGGGTTCGAACGAGGCGTGCGCCCGATCGGCGACTGGTCGATGTCGATGACCTTGTCGCAATATTCGAGGCCGGTGACCTTGTCATGCTGGCCCGCGATGATGCGGGCGCCGTTCAATTGGCGCGCGGCGGCGGCGTAGAGCGTGTCGATCGTGAAGCTCGACTTGCCGCTGCCCGAAACGCCGGTGACGCAGGTGAAGGTGCCGAGCGGGATCGACGCGGTGACGTTGGCAAGATTGTTTGCCCGCGCGCCGTGGACGGTGATCTTCTTGCCCGATCCCTTGCGGCGTTTGGCGGGAATCTCGATCTCGCGCGTGCCGTTGAGATAATCGGCGGTGAGCGAGTTCTTTGCCTTGAGGATCTGATTGAGCGTGCCCTTGGCGACGACCTCGCCGCCGTGGACGCCCGCGCCGGGGCCCATGTCGAGGATATAGTCGGCGGCGCGGATCGCGTCCTCGTCATGCTCGACGACGATGACGGTGTTGCCGAGATCGCGCAGGCGGCGGAGAGTGATCAGCAGACGGTCGTTGTCGCGCTGATGCAGGCCGATGCTCGGTTCATCCAATACGTACAAAACGCCTGACAATCCCGAACCTATCTGGCTCGCGAGGCGGATGCGCTGGCTCTCGCCGCCCGACAGCGTGCCCGAGGTGCGGTCGAGGTTGAGGTAGTCGAGGCCGACATTGTTGAGGAAGCCGATCCGCTCGACGATTTCCTTCAAGATAGGCGTGGCGATCTGCCGTTGCTGGACGGTGAGCGGGCTGTCGTCGGCCTGCAGCGCGGTGAAGTAGGCGAGCGCGTCGGTGACGCTGTACTGCGTCGGGGTGGCGATATCCTTGCCCGCGATCTTGACCGCGAGCGGCTCGGGGCGGAGGCGCTTGCCGTGGCACGTCTCGCACGGCTGCGCGGTCTGATACTTGCCGAGCTCCTCGCGCATCCACGCGCTCTCGGTCTGCAGCATGCGGCGATTGAGGTTGCCGATGACGCCCTCGAAGGGTTTGCGGACCGAGTAGGACTTGCGACCGTCCTTGAAGGTCAGCTCGACGGGACGCCCACGCGTGCCGTGGAGGATGACGTCCTGGTCGCTCGGGTCGAGCTGCTCCCACGGCGTTTCAAGGTCGAAGCCATAAGCGCGGCCGAGCGAGCTCAGCACCTGCATGTAATAGGGGCTGGGCGGGTTCGACTTGGCCCAGGGGACGACGGCGCCCTTCTTGAGGGTGAGATGTTCGTTGGGGACGACGAGCTGCGGGTCGAACTCGAGCCGCTCGCCAAGGCCGTCGCACGCGGGGCAGGCGCCCTGCGGTGCGTTGAAGCTGAACAGGCGCGGTTCGATCTCGGGGATCGTGAAGCCGCTGACCGGGCAGGCGAAACGCTGAGAAAAGACGATGCGGTTGGGCGGGAGGCCGGCGCCCTTCATCTTGCCCGGATCGCTCGCTTCATCCTCGCGGCCGGGGACGTTGCCGTCGGCGAGATCGACATAGGCGAGGCCGTCGGCGAGCTTCAGCGCGGTCTCGAAACTGTCGGCGAGGCGCGCCTGGAGGTCGTCACGCACCGCGATGCGATCAACCACCACCTCGATGTCGTGCTTGTATTTCTTGTCGAGCTTGGGCGCGTCCTCGATCGCGTAGAACTCGCCGTCGATGCGGACGCGCGTGAAGCCGTCCTTCTGCCACTGGGCGAGCTCCTTGCGGTACTCGCCCTTGCGGCCGCGCACGACGGGGGCGAGCAGATAGGCGCGCGTCCCCTCGGGCAGCGCCATGACGCGGTCGACCATGTCGGCGACCTGCTGCGCGGTGATCGGCTCTCCGGTCGCGGGCGAATAGGGAATGCCGACGCGAGCCCAGAGCAGGCGCATGTAATCGTAGATCTCGGTAACGGTGGCGACGGTCGAGCGGGGATTGCGGCTGGTCGTCTTCTGCTCGATCGAGATCGCTGGCGAGAGGCCGTCGATATGCTCGACATCGGGCTTCTGCATCATCTCGAGAAACTGGCGCGCGTACGCCGAGAGGCTCTCGACATAACGCCGCTGCCCCTCGGCATAGATGGTGTCGAAGGCGAGCGAGGATTTGCCCGATCCCGACAGGCCGGTGATGACGATCAGGCTGTCGCGCGGCAGGTCGACGTCGACGCCCTTGAGATTATGCTCGCGCGCGCCGCGGACGGAAATGTGGGTAAGGGCCATAGCCGGCGTGTTCCATATTTGTTCTATTTGCGCAAGGCGCGAAGGGGTTGATTGCTAGATAGGAAGCGGGCCGCGCGGGGCAAGGTGGCGAAGCCGGGGACCCGTTCAACCCAGCTTCAGCCCGGCTGGCTTATTGTCGCCCGCAACGAAACCTCTTATGCCGCCGGCAAGGCGCGCGCCCTGGCGTGCGCGGTGGTTCATGAACTATTGGGAGACGAACATGATGAAGACGGCACTTTGGCTGGGAGCGGCAACGGCCGCGCTGGCAGTAGCGGGCTGCACGACGACGGGCGACACCGGCGTTTACGGCGGCGTCGAGGGCGGCGCGACGACGACTGCATCGACCGACTGGATGACCCCGGTCCCCAAGGGCACGGGCGTCTTCGCCCAGGCCAGCACGCTGCCGTTCGAGGCCCCGCCGTTCGACAAGATCAGCGACGCCGATTACGCCCCGGCGTTCGAGCAGGGCATGGCGATCAACCTCGCCGAGATCCAGAACATCGCCAACAACCCGGCGGCGCCGACGTTCGACAACACGATCGCCGCGATGGAGAAATCGGGCCGGATGCTCGAGCGCGTGGCGCTGACCTTCTTCAACCTCCAGGGCGCCAACACCAACGACACGCTCGATGCGGTGGCGACCGAGATGAGCCCCAAGCTCGCCGCTCACAACGATGCGATCTACCTCAACGAAAAGCTCTTTGCGCGCGTCGATGCGCTCTACAAGCGGCGTGACGCGCTCGGCCTGACGCCCGAGCAGAAGCAGGTGCTGAGCCTCTATCACGACCAGTTCGTCCATGCCGGAACGCAGCTGAGCGGTCCCGACAAGGAAATCCTGAAGGACCTCAACGGCAAGCTGTCGAGCCTCGAGACGGCGTTCTCGCAGAAGCTCGTCGCGGCCGCCAAGGATGGCGCGCTGGTGATCGACAACAAGGCCGAGCTGGCCGGGTTCGACGCCGCGCAGATCGCGCAGGCCGCGTCGGAAGCCAAGGACCGCGGCATGCCGGGCAAGTACGTCCTGCCGCTGCAGAACACGACGCAGCAGCCCTACCAGACCAGCCTCAAGAACCGCGCGACGCGCAAGAAGCTGTTCGAGGCGAGCTGGAACCGTGCCGAGCGCGGCGACGCCAACGACACGCGCGACACGATCGAACAGATCGCGCTGCTGCGCGCGCAGAAGGCCAAGCTGCTCGGCTTCCCCGATTATGCGAGCTACACGCTGAACGACCAGATGGCCAAGACGCCCGCCGCGGCGATCGGCTTCATGCAAAAGCTCGCACCGGGTCTCGCCGCCGCGCAGAAGGCCGAAGCCGCCGAGATCCAGGCGGCGATGAAGGCCGACGGCGTCAAGGGCGACCTCCAGCCGTGGGATTGGCAGTATTATGCCAACAAGGTCTACCAGACCAAATACGCGATCAACCAGGACGAGGTGAAGCCGTATTTCGAGATCCACAAGGTGCTCGAGGACGGCGTGTTCTATGCCGCCAACCAGCTTTACGGCCTGACCTTCAAGAAGCGTACCGACCTGCCGGTCTACCAGCCCGACGTGATGGTCTATACCGTCTATGATGCCGACGGCTCCGAGCTGGGCCTGATGTATTTCGATTACTGGAAGCGCGACAACAAGCAGGGCGGCGCGTGGATGAACAATTTCGTCACCCAGTCGGACCTCAACGGGACCAAGCCGGTGATTTATAACGTCGGCAATTTCGCCAAGCCCGCCGACGGCCAGCCCGCGCTGATCACCTTCGACGACGCGACGACGATGTTCCACGAGTTCGGTCACGCGCTCCACGGCCTGTTCGCCGATTCGGTCTATCCCTATGTTTCGGGGACCAACACTGCGCGGGACTTCGTCGAATTCCCGTCGCAGTTCAACGAGCATTGGGCGAGCGACCCCAAGGTGTTCGCCAACTACGCCAAGCACTACAAGACCGGCGCGCCGATGCCCGCGCCGCTCGTCGCCAAGCTCAAGAAGGCGGCGAACTTCGGCAATGGCTATGGTGTCGGCGAGACGCTCGAGGCAGCCTTGCTCGACATGAAGTGGCACTCGCTGCCGGCCAGCGCGGGCAAGCAGGACGCCGACAGCTTCGAAGCCGCCGCGCTCGCCAGCCTGCCGCTCGATACCGCCGACGTGCCGCCGCGCTACCGGTCGAGCTATTTCCTCCACATCTGGGGCAATGGCTATGCGGCAGGCTATTACGCCTATCTGTGGACCAAGATGCTCGACGAGGACAGCTACGACTGGTTCGTCGCCAATGGCGGGATGACGCGCGCCAACGGCCAGCGCTATCGCGACATGATCCTGTCGCGCGGGCATGAGCTCGATTATGGCGAGATGTTCCGCGCCTTCTACGGCAAGGACCCCGACATCGCGCCGCTGCTGAAAGGGTACGGCATCGCGCCGGGCGCCGAGAGCAAGTGAGCTAGGCGCGCTCGCCCGGCGGCGACAGCGCCAGCCGGGCGAGCGCCAGTGCCGCGCCGATGACGACAAACAGCGCGGGAAAACCGCCGAGCACGCTGATCATGCGGATGCCGTCGAGGCCCTTGCCGCCGACGAGGATCACCGCGACGAGGCCGACCGCGACGCCCCAGACGATCTTGACGCCGAGCGGTGCCTCGGGCGTGTCGGGCGAGATACCGTGCGTGCTCAGCGCGCTCATCGCCGAGACGTTGCTGTCGGCAGCGGTGACGTAGCTCAGGAAAATCGCGACAATCAGGAATACCGCGGCGATGGCGCCACCGGGCAGCTGCGCAAACAGATTGTAGAGCACCGGGTCGGGACCCTGGCTGGTGAGGACCGCATTGAGCGCGCCGCCGCTCGACCGGTCGAGCGCGATCGTCGCGCCCGAAAAGACGACCATCCAGACACCGCCGAACAATGACGGCAGCAGCAGGTTGAAGCCGATGAAGGCCCGCACGGTGTAGCCCACCGCGAGGCGACCGAGGAACAGGGCGGTGACCGGCGCCCAGGCGAACCAGTTGGCCCAATAGGTGATCGTCCAGTCCTGCGCCCACTCGCGATCGACGCCCAGCGCCAGGTTGCGCGGCACGAATTGCGCGGCGTAGTCGCCAAGCCCGCTGCCGCCGAGGCGCAGCATCGCGAGGCTCGGTCCGGCGACAAAGACGAAGGCGATCAATCCGAAGAACAGCCAGATGTTGATCGCCGAGAGGCGCGCGATGCCGCGCTGCAGCCCGCTCGCGGCGGAGATGATGAAGGTGCCGACGATCGCGGCCGCAAGGCCCCAGCGCAGCGCATGGCCGCCAGCGAACCCGCCGATCCCCTCGATCCCGCCGGCGAGCGCGAGAATGCCCGCGCCGAGCGCGGCGGCCATCCCTGCGACGAGCGCGTAGAGGCAGACGATGTCGATGCCGGTGCCGATGTGTCCGTGCGCGCGCTGACCGAACAGCGGGACGAACAGCGACGACAGGCTGAACGGTTCGCCGTGATTGTAATAGACGAGCGCAAAGGCGAGCCCGGCGACGGTGTAGATGCCGTAGGGCGTCAGCGTCCAGTGGAGGAACATCGTCGCCATCGCGAAGCTCGCGGCGGCGGCGCTGCCCGGTTCGAAGCCGAGCGCGGGCGGCGGCGCGTTGAGATGGAACAGTGGCTCGGCGGTGCCCCAGAACAGGATGCCGGTGGCGATCGTGGTGCACAAGGTGACCGAAAACCAGCGCCAGCGCGACAGGATCGGCTTCGCGTCATCGCCGCCGATCCGCTTGCCGCCGAGCGGCGAGAGCGCGATGGCCGTTAGCAGGACGAGGAAGGCGAGGCCCGCGCCGGTGAACAGCCAGCCGAATCCGCCGACGATGCCGTCGCGCAGCGCGCCTTCGAACGCGAGGAAAGCATCGCCGCCGATCAGGCTGGCGGCGAGCGTCGCGGCAAGGACGGCCAGCGGCACGAAAAATACCGGACGGTTGAGTGATGTGTGCAAGCCTGCCCCCTGATGTCAGGACGGCAGGATGGCGGTCCGGGCGCTTGCGGTCAAATCGCGCGGCGCTCGGCTGGACTCATCAGTTTCGCGGCGGGGGCAGGGGGCCGGGAGCCGGTCGCGCGGGCTCGGGCGGCGGTGCGGGGCGGTGGATCGTCACGGGGTTCTGCATGCCCTGCGTCTGGACGACGGTGCGCGCGATCTGGCGCGCGGCCTGCGCCATGCGTTCGTCGCGCGCGGCGGTTTCCTCTGCGCGGGCGATCTCCTCGGGCGTCGGCACGGTCGAGAAGCGCGGCGCGGCGCGCGGGCTTTCGAGCGGGCGCTTGTCGCCCCAGCCTGTTTCGGGTGGCGGACGATCGAGGCTTTCGGAATATTCGGCCGCTTCGGGCGCGCCGCCGACAACGCGATCGCCGCGACCGACGCGAACGTCCGAGCGCGTCCGGCGCGGGTCGTTGAGATAGACCATGTCGTAACTGTCGCGGCAGCCGGGGCAGCGGTTCGCCATGTCAATTCCGCCGCCAGTCGCATCGGCATTGCCGCTGAAGCGGGTAAAGCTGCCTTGGTCGCCCCCGCTGCCCGGGCGATCGAAATTGGCGCGCGAGAGCGTAAAGCTCGCGGTTGCGCCGCCCGCGACGAGGCCCGCGACGAGCCCGATTGCGGTGATCCGTCCGAAGGTGAAGCGGCTGGCCATGCGCTTATAATGGCTGAGGATCGTTACCGTTCCGTCAAGGGGGGCACTTGGCGGAAGGTTGCCGCATCCAACCGCCCCTCTCCGCTGCGACTAGGCCGCTTTGCGGCCAAGTCTCGCTGCCTCTCCCCTGAAGGGGAGAGGGGCGGGGGCTCAGCCCAGCCGGTCGAGCGCGGCCTGGAGGCGTTCGGCTTCGGCCGATTTCTCGGCATGATCGGCGCGCGCCTTGTCGACTGCCTCGGGCTTGGCGCGCTCGACGAAGCTGGCGTTGGCGAGGCGGCCGGCGAGGCCGTCGCGGTCCTTGGTCGCGGCGGCGAGCGCCTTGGTCAGGCGGTCGCGTTCGGCGGCGAGGTCGATGACGCCTTCCAAGGGGATGCCGATCGTTTCACCTTCGACGACGAGCTGGATCGACGCACCTTCGGGGGCGGGATCGAACGAGATCGTTTCGAGGCGGGCAACGCGGCTCAGCGCCTGGCGCGAGGTTTCGACGCGCGCCCTGAGGCTGGCGGGGAAATGCGCGGTCAGCTTGGCCCCCGGCGCGAGGCCGAGTTCGGTCTTGGCCGAGCGGATTTCGCGGGTCAGCGCGATCAGCCAGTCGATCTCGGCGCTGGCGGCACCATCGACGCTGGCGTCGGGTGCGACCCATTTGGCGGTGATCAGGTCGTAGTGATCCCGGCCATTTTCTCCCTTGGCCATCGCATGCCACAGTTCCTCGGTGATGAAGGGCATGAAGGGGTGGAGCATGACGAGGATCTGGTCGAACGCCCAGCCGGCGACGGCCTTGGTCTCTTCCTGTTCCGCGCTCAGGCTGAGCTTGTCGAAGCCTCTATCGCCGCTCTCCGCTGACCCTTCGACAGGCTCAGGGTGAGCGGAGGGGGTGGGGGACGACAGGACCGGCTTGATCAGTTCAAGATACCAGTCGCAGAAGCGGTCCCAGGTGAAGTGGTAGATCGCGTTGGCAGCATCGTCGAAGCGGTAGGCAGCGAGCGCGGTCTCGATCCTGGTCGCGGTCTGGGCGACTTCGCCGATGATCCACTTGTTGACCGCGAGCGTGGCGGCGGGGGCGGCGATGTCGGTGCTCGAGCCGATGCCGTTGAACTCGCAGAAGCGCGCGGCGTTCCACAGCTTGGTCGCGAAGTTGCGATAGCCGGCGAGGCGTGCGTCATCCATCTTGATGTCGCGGCCCTGGCTCTCCATCGCGGCCATGAAGAAGCGCAGCGCGTCGGCACCATACTGATCGATCAGGCCGAGCGGATCGACGGTGTTGCCCTTCGATTTCGACATCTTCTGCCCGTCGGCGGCGCGGACGAGGCCGTGGAGGTAAAGCGTCTTCCACGGCGGCGTGCCGGTCAGCTCGATCCCCTGCATCAGCATCCGCGCATCCCAGAAGAACAGGATGTCGAAGCCCGAGATGAGGACGTCATTGGGATAGTGGCGCTGGACGAGATCGGTCTGCTCTGGCCAGCCGAGCGTGGCGAAGGGCCAGAGGGCGGAGGAGAACCAGGTGTCGAGGACGTCGGGGTCGTGGACAAGAACAATCTTGGATTTGTTAGTATTTTGGAATTCGATGTCCGTTGCGAATTTCGTATTCCACTTACGAAACTCGTCCCAACTATCCACAAAAACAGGTTCAGTACCTGCACCATAATATTCTGCGAGCTGCTCGCTAAGGTCATTGTCGTCAGCCGCAACGAAGACATGGTTTTCCATGCTGTCGAAAACGTTTCCGTAAAACGAGCCATCCCGTTTTTGTAGTCCATACCATGCGGGGATCCGGTGGCCCCACCAGAGCTGGCGCGAGATGCACCATGGCTGGATGTTCTCCATCCAGTGATAGAAGGTCTTTTCCCACGACTTGGGGACGATCTCGACCGCGCCCGACTTGACCGCTTCGATCGCGGGTTTTGCCAGCGTTTCGGCGTCGACATACCATTGGTCGGTCAGCCACGGTTCGATGACCTGGCCCGAGCGGTCGCCATAGGGCGTCTGGATCGTGCGCGGTTCGGCGTCGTGCTGCGCGCCGTCCTTGTCGATATGCGCGACGAGAAAGCCTTCGGCCTTCATCTGCGCGACGACCTTCGTGCGCGCGTCTTCGCGCGACAGGCCGAGATAGGCTTCGGGGATCAGCCCGTCGCTCGTCTGGACGACATTGGCGTCGCCATCGAGCATGTTGAGCATGTCGCCCGCCGCGATGCCGGCGCGCTTGCCGACTTCGAAATCGTTGAAGTCGTGGCCCGGGGTGATCTTGACCGCGCCCGAGCCGAGTTCGGGATCGGCGTGTTCGTCGGCGACGATCGGGATTTCACGTCCGGTGATCGGCAGGCGCACGGTCTTGCCGACCCAGTCACGATAGCGCTCATCGTCGGGATGGACCGCGACCGCCATGTCGGCGAGCATCGTTTCGGGGCGGGTGGTGGCGACGTTGATCGAACCGCTGCCGTCGGCGAGCGGGTACTGGAAATGCCAGAAATGCCCCTTGGTCTCACGCGTTTCGACTTCGAGGTCCGAAATCGCGGTCTTGAGGCCGGGGTCCCAGTTGACGAGGCGTTTGTCGCGGTAGATCAGCCCCTTGGCGTGGAGGTCGACGAAGACTTTCGTGACCGCGGCAGTGAAATGCGGGTCCATCGTGAACTGTTCGCGCGACCAGTCCATCGAGCAGCCGAGGCGGCGCAGCTGCTGGGTGATCGTGCCGCCGCTCTCGTGCTTCCATTCCCACACCTTGGCGACGAATTCCTCGCGGGTGAAGTCGGTGCGCTTCTGCTGGTGCTGCGCCATCTGGCGTTCGACGACCATCTGGGTCGCAATGCCCGCGTGATCGGTGCCGACGACCCACAGCGCGTCCTTGCCGCGCAGCCGTTCGTAGCGGACGAGGATATCCTGCAGCGTGTTGTCGAGCGCGTGACCGATGTGGAGCGAGCCGGTGACGTTGGGCGGCGGATTGACGATCGTGAAGGGCTCGGCATCGGGGCGGTCGGGACGGAACGATCCGTTCTCCTCCCAGTGCGCGTACCAGCGCGCCTCGATCGCGGCGGGGTCGAAGGTCTTGGGGAGCGATTGCTGCGGTGCGTCATCCATGTCGGCGGCTTTGCCAGCGGGGGGCTGGGGATTCAAGCGTTGGCGTTTAGCCGCGTTCCCCTCATCCAGCTCCGGCTAGGCAGCAAGCTGCCAAGCCTCCACATCCTTCTCCCGCCTGCGGGAGAAGGATACGAAGACTGCGAGCGAAGCGAGCTAGTCGAAGTTGGATGAGGGGAACTAGAGCGACACCAGCCCGCTGGCGACCGCGAGGCCGAGGAAGGCGAGGAATCCCATCGAATCGGTGATCATCGTGACGAACACCGAGCTTGCCACCGCAGGATCCTGGTCGAGCCGGTCGAGCGTCACGGGGATCGCGACGCCGGCGAGCCCGGCGATGACGATGTTGGCGGTCATCGCGGCGGCGATGACAAAGCCGAGATGGAGGATGCCGAACCACAAGGTCACGCCGACGCCCGCGATCACCGCGATGGTCAGGCCGTTGAGCAGCGCGATGCGCAGTTCGCGGACGATCGCGCGGCGCGTGTTCGAACTGGTCAGCTGGTTGGTCGCGATCGCGCGGACGGTGACCGCGAGCGTCTGCGTGCCGGCATTGCCGCCGACACCCGCGACGATCGGCATCAGCACGGCGAGCGCGACCATTTTCTCGATCGCCGCGCCGAACGCGTAGATGATCGTCGAGGCGACGAGCGCGGTGAACAAATTGGCGATCAGCCAGCGGACGCGCGCGACGTACGATTCGCGGATCGGTTCGTTGATGTCGCCGTCGCCTGCGCCCGACAGCAGCAGCGCATCCTCGCCGGCCTCTTCCTGGACGATGTGGAGGATGTCATCGACGGTGATCATGCCGACCAGCCGGCCGCCCGGATCGATGACCGCGGCCGAGATCAGCGCATATTTCTGAAAGCGCAGCGCGACCTCTTCCTGGTCCATGTCGACGGGGATCAGCGTCTGGTCGCGCTGCATCACGTCGGCCATCGCGATATCGCGCGGCGTGCGCAGGACCCATGACAGCTGGCAGGTGCCGATCGGCCGGTGAAGCGGATCGACGATGAAAATCTCGTAGAAATCGGTCGTCAGGTCGCCGTCGTCGCGCAGCATGTCGATGACCTGGCCGACGGTGAAATGTTCGGGCACCGCGACAAGATCGCGCTGCATGACGCGCCCGGCGGTCTCCTCGGGGTAGGACAGGGCCTCCTCGATCGCGGCGCGGTCCTCGGGATCGAGCGCGTTGAGCACCGCCTGCTGGTCGGCCCGGTCCATGTCCTCGATGATCGCGACCGCGTCATCGGTATCGAGCGCGCTGGCAAACACCGCGACCTGTTCGGGCGCGAGCACATCGACGATGTCCTCGCGGACATAGTCGTTCATTTCCGACAGGGCGTCGGCGGTCAGCAGTTCGCCCAATGCGGCGGCGAGCGGGGCGCGCTCGTCGCGGTCGGCGAGCTCGAACAGATCGGCGATGTCGGCGGGATGGAGCGGGCGGACCAGCGCGCGCGCCGCCTCGGCCTCGCCATCCTCGACATGGTCGAGGACCGCGCGGACGAACGATGGCTTGAGGCGATCGTCCTCGTCGAGGCTGGTTTCGGCGGGCGGCGGATCGCCGTCGCGGAGCATGTCGGCGATATCGCTCATATAAGATGCTCCTGCAGTGGATCGCGGCCGATGCGTTTTCCTAGCCACGCAGCGCGGAAAAGCAACCGGAACGGCAGTTGCCACGTGACGACCGTCCGATACTGGAAAAGCGCGCAGCGACGCGCTAGGGCAGCGGCAATACGACCACCTTTCTGATTCAGGAGCCCATCATGGCCGATACACTGACGCTTTCCCTCGACACCGGCGACGGCACGCCCAAGGACGTTGTCATCAAGCTGCGCCCCGATCTCGCGCCCGACCACGTCACGCAGATCTCCGAACTCGCGAGCGAGGGATTCTACGACGGTGTCGTCTTTCACCGCGTCATCCCCGGCTTCATGGCGCAGGGCGGCGATCCGACCGGCACCGGCATGGGCGGCAGCGAAAAGCCGCACATCAAGGCCGAGTTCTCGAAGGAACCGCATGTTCGCGGGACGTGCTCGATGGCGCGTTCGTCGGATCCGAACAGCGCCAACAGCCAGTTTTTCATCTGCTTCGACGACGCGGGCTTCCTCAACGGCCAATATACCGTCTGGGGCCAGGTCGAGAGCGGCATGGAGCATGTCGACGCGCTGCCCAAGGGCGAACCGCCCAAGAATCCAGGCAAGATCATCTCCGCCAAGCTGGGCTGAACGCGTTGATTTGAAGGGTGGCTTTTCGCGAAATGTTATGCGAAATGTCGTCTGACGATGAAACTATTCCAGACGCGAAACGTATTTGTCGTGCATTTTAACAGGAGGATTTATGCGTAAGACGATTTTGATGACTGCCGTGGCCACTGCCGCGCTGGCGCTGGCCGGTTGCCAGAGCAAGGAAGCCGACGCTGTCGAAGATAACGCAGAAGCGCAGGCCGACGTGATCGACAACATGGCCGACAACGCCACCAACGAAGCGACCGAAGACGCGCTCGAGAACAAGGCTGATGCCGTCGAGAACGCCGGTGAAGCCAAGGCTGACGCGATCGACGAAGCCAAGTAATCGAATAATCTTCCGGGCTCGCCCGGACCGAACGCGGCGCTGCGACCTTCCGGTCGCGGCGCCGTTTTTGGTTATAGCCCCGCTTCGACCAGCCAGTCGTGGAACAGCTTGACCGGCCGCGTCCTGAGCGCGCGGGGGCGACAGGCGAAGTAATAGGCATAGGGGCTGGCGACCTCGAAATCGAACAGGCGGACGAGCCGGTCGTCGCGCGCGTCGTCGAGATGGTGGCTGTGCATGAAGGCGACGCCGACGCCCTGGGCCGCGGCCTCGAGCATCAGCGGGCCGCTGTCGAAATGGTCGATCGCGGCGGGTTCGAGATAGGGCATGCCGATCGCGCGGCGCCATTCGTCGAACGTTTCGGGCATTTCGGAATGGATCAGCACGGTCATCCGCTGCAACTGTTCGGGCGCGGTGATGCGCTCGCCACCCTCGACCAGCGAGCGCGCGGCGATCGGAAAGACGAGATCGCTGCCGAGGCGGACCGCATAGAGGTCGGGATCGACCGACTTCGTAAGGATGATCGCGGCATCGACCGCATCGCCGAGGCGCAGTTCGCCATGGCCGCCGGTTTCGACGTCGAGGTGGAGCTCGGGATGGCGCGCGCGCAGTTCGGGCAGGCGCGGGAACAGGCGCTGAGAGGCGAACAGCGGCAGGACGTTGAGCCGAAGGCGCAGCTCGCGCGGCTCGCCGACGGCCCGGTCGATCGCGGCGGCAAGATCGTCGAGCGCGGGGGCCAGTTCGAGCTGGAGGCGGCGGCCCGCCTCGGTCAGCCGGAGCGCCTGGTGACGGCGGTCGAACAGCTGCTGCCCGACGAGCGCCTCGAGATTCTGGATGCGCCGCGACAGCGCCGGGTTGCTCAACGACAGTTCGCCGGCGGCGGCCTTGATCGAACCGAGCCGCGCGACCGCGGCAAAGGCTTCGAGACCGATCAGGGGCGGCAGGCGTCGCATAATGCACGCTAGCATTGCAAAAACTGCAACTGCAAGACTTTGTTCGCAACGGCACAACGTCGCGCCGCGGAAGGGCGCGCGCGCCGCCGGTCGCCAACCGCAGGGCGCACATCTGGCGCGCGCAACTTTCATCCCTATCTATCCGTTCCATCATCAGCCGGTCTGCGGCGAAGCAACACGAGGGTTCCCGCATGGCCGATGCCGAAACGCCGCCGAGCGACAGCAACACGATCAAGATCCAGGTCGCCAACGCCCGTCCCGAGGACAGCGGGCGCGGGCTCGCGCGGCTGCCGCGGGAGATCATGGCCAAGCTCGCGCTCGCCGAGGGCGATATCGTCGAGATCATGGGCAAGCGCACGACCGCATCGCGCGTCGTCTTTCCCTATGCCGAGGATGAAGGCATCGACCGCTTGCGGCTCGACGGTCTGCAGCGCGCCAATGCCGGCGCCGGGGCCAATGATTTCGTCTCCGTGCGCAAGGCGGCATCGCGCCCGGCGCAACGCGTCGTGCTCGCGCCGGCGCAGCAGAACCTGCGGCTCCAGGGATCGGGCCAGGCGCTCAAGCGCAACTTTGCCGGGCGGCCGATGGTCGCGGGCGACGTCGTCGCGACATCGGGTCATCACCGCATGCAGAACGACGAACTGCCGCCGCAGCTGCGCCAGATGCTCGGCGCGCCGGCCTATTCGCTGACCGAGATCCGCCTCGTCGTCGTCTCGACGGTGCCGTCGGGGATCGTCCATATCGACGAGACGACCGAGGTCGAGCTGCGCCCCGAGTTCGAGGAGCCCAGGGAGGCGCGCCGCGCCGATGTTACCTATGACGATATCGGCGGGCTCGGTGAAACGATCGACCAGTTGCGCGAGATGGTCGAGCTGCCGCTGCGCTATCCCGAACTGTTTGCCCGCCTCGGCATCGACCCGCCGCGCGGCGTCCTGCTCCACGGCCCGCCGGGAACGGGCAAGACGCGCCTCGCCCGCGCAGTCGCGAACGAAAGCGATGCCGAGTTCTTCCTGATCAACGGGCCCGAGATCATGGGCAGCGCCTATGGCCAGTCCGAAGGCCAGCTGCGCGAGATCTTCGAGGCTGCGACCAAGGCGGCGCCGTCGATCCTGTTCATCGACGAGATCGATTCGATCGCGCCGAAGCGTGGCCAGGTCCAGGGCGAGGCCGAAAAGCGCCTCGTCGCGCAGCTGCTGACGCTGATGGACGGGCTCGAGGCGCGAACCAATCTGGTTGTCATTGCAGCTACAAACCGTCCAGAAGCGCTCGACGAGGCACTGAGGCGCCCCGGCCGGTTCGACCGCGAGATCATCGTTGGCGTGCCCGACCAGCGCGGCCGGCGCGAGATCATCGGCATCCACACGCGCGGCATGCCGCTCGCCGAGGACGTCGATCTCGACGAGCTCGCCGGTACGACCTTCGGATTCGTTGGAGCCGACCTTGCCGCGCTGGTGCGCGAGGCGGGGATCGAGGCGGTCCGCCGCCTGATGCCCAAGCTCGACCTCGAAGAAGCGACGATCCCGCCCGAGCTGCTCGACGAGCTGCACGTCACACGCGACGATTTCCTCGCCGCGCTCAAGCGCGTCCAGCCGTCGGCGATGCGCGAGGTGATGGTCCAGGTCCCCAACGTCAAATGGGACGATGTCGGCGGGCTCGACGATGCGCAGCAGCGGCTCAAGGAGGGCATCGAATTGCCGTTGAAGGACCCCGAGGCGTTTCGCCGGCTCGGTATCCGCCCGGCCAAAGGGTTCCTGCTCTACGGGCCGCCGGGAACGGGCAAGACGCTGCTCGCCAAGGCGGTCGCGCGCGAAGCGCAGGCCAATTTCATCGCGACCAAGTCATCCGACCTGTTGTCGAAATGGTATGGCGAGAGCGAGCAACAGATCGCGCGGCTGTTCGCGCGCGCACGCCAGGTTGCGCCGACCGTGGTGTTCATCGACGAACTCGACAGCCTGGTGCCCGCGCGCGGCGGGAGCGGCGGCGGCGAGCCGGCGGTGACCGACCGTGTCGTCAACACGATCCTCGCCGAGATGGACGGATTGGAAGACATGCAGTCGGTCGTCGTGATTGGCGCGACCAACCGCCCCAACATGATCGACCCCGCGCTGCTGCGGCCGGGACGCTTCGACGAGCTCGTCTATGTTCCCGTGCCCGACGCGGCGGGTCGGCGGCGGATCCTGGCGATCCATACGGCGAAAATGCCACTCTCCAAGGACGTCGATCTCGATACGATCGCGGTCGAGGCGGAGCGCTTTACCGGCGCCGATCTCGAGGACCTTGTTCGCCGCGCCGGCTTGAATGCGCTGAGGCGTTCGCTCGACGTGCGCAAGGTCGGGCAGGATGATTTCGAGGCGGCGCTCAAGGACACGCGCGCGTCTGTCAGCGAAGCGATGGAGCGCGAGTATGAGAGCATCGAGGGCCAGCTCAAGCGCCAGGCGGCGCGGATGGGCGGCACGATCGGGTTCATCGACGAAGGCATGCTCAAGCCGATCAACGCCGCGAAGCACGAGGATTAGGGGCAGTCAGCGCTAGTTCGTCATGCTGAAACACATTCAGGGTGACGAGACTTAGGAATGGGTCGTCAATCGACCCGCAACGCCTTCCAGCCCCAGGCCAGCAGGAAGGCGGAGATGCCGCCGATCAGCGCGAAGGCAAGCCAGCCGTGCTGGGCGCGCGAAACCGTGTAGAGCGCGATGCCGAGCGTCGGGCCGACGATATAGGCGGCGCCGTTGGTCGAGGCGACCTGTCCGGCGACCGCATCCTGCTCGCTGCGACGCACCGCGAGCGAGACGCCCGCGGTAAAGCCGGGGCGGAACAGGCCGAAGCCGAGCGAGGCGATCGCGATGCCGTTGACCATGCCGAGCAGCCCGCCGGCAAAGGTGAGGACGATCGATCCCGCGAGCGCGAGCGCGGCGCCCCACAGGATCGACGCGCGCGGACCGATCGACAGCGCCGGGATCAGCCCCCATTGCGCGAGCAAAGTCGCACCCGCGCCGGCGAGGAGGACGATGCCCGTCGGCGCCACCGCAGCACCCGGATCGCCGCGCAGCCCGAGCCGGTCGAGCACGACGAAGCCGATGATGCCGAAGACGATCGCCTGGGCATGGCCGCCGAGCAGGCCCGCGAGCAGCCAGGGGCGCGTGCGCGGATCGTTCCAGCCGAGCGCGCGGCTGGCGGGTCTGAGGTGGGGCGCGTTGCCGCCCGCCACCGCGTCCTCGTCGTCGTCATCCTCGACCGCGAGCGCGCCGCCGCCGCTGGAGGGATAGCCGACGACCGCACTGCGCGCGGCAAAGCGCGGATCGTCATTGGGCAGGACGATGCGGAGCGCAACGAACACCGCGATGCCGAAGCCGGCAAAGGCGAACAGCGGCCCGGCCAGGCCGACGACGGGAAAGACGAGGAACGGTGCGACCGCGGGGCCGATCACCGTGCCGAGACCGAATGACGATGCGATCAGCGCCATCGCGGCGGTGCGGTGGATGCGCGGGGTGCGCGCCGCGACATAGGCCTGGACCGCGGGCGGCGCGGCCGACCCGAGCGCGCCGTAGAGGCTGCGGAACAGGGCAAAGGCGATGAAGGTGACGCCCGCGCCGATCCATCCGGCGAGACCGGCGTAGAGCGCGAGGCCGCAGAGCAGCATCGAGGAGGCAAAGCCGATCAGGCCGAGTGCCATCAGTGCGCGCCGCCCGCGCCGGTCGCTCATCGCCGCCCAGCGCGGCGCGCTGACGACCCACAGCAGCGCCGACCACGAGAATGCGAGCGCGACCCACCAGTCGGGCACGCCCAGCCGGGTGCCGATCGCGGGCAGGATCGACTGCATCGCGGTGTTGCCTGCGGCCGCGACGAGCATGACGAGGAACAGCACGGCCATGCGTGAAGGGCGCACGCCGCCGATCGCCGAGAGCGCAGGTGATGCGGCGGCCGACGCGGAGCTGTCGTTCACTCGCGCGCCCAGCTGTAGCCGCGCGTGACGCGCGCGACGGTGACGCGATAGTCGTCGTACCACATGGCGCGACCGCGCTGCCGGATCGCGGCGTGAAGCGGGTGGTCGCGCCATGCCAGCGCCGCTTCGTCGTCGGCCCAGTAGCTGACGGTAATGCCGAAACCGTCGCTGCCGCGTGCGCTTTCGATGCCGAGATAGCCCGGCTGCGTCGCCGCGAGCTGCTCCATCTCGTCGGCCGCGGCGGCATAGTTCCAGGCGTCGCCGTCGCGGCGCCGGGCCGAAAAAATGACCGCGATCGCGTCGGTCGGAACGGGGGCGGGGGCGCTCGACATGGCGTCCACCATAGGCCTGACTCGGCCGCCATCAAGCGCGTTTATGCGACGCGCGGTCTCGTTGCGTCGCCGCGCCCTGCACCCGGAGCAGCGCTGCGGCCGACGCGATATCAGTTGCAAACACGCCGCTATTTTGCGACTGGCTATGCTTCCCCTTCAGCTGCGCGGATAGAGCGATGACCACCACCAAGGCCGAGAAACGCGCACGTTCGCGCAACACTGCCGAACGATTTGTCGACTTTCTCGGGCCGTGGGGCATGTTCCTCAAGGGGTTTGCCAAGAACCCGGTGATGGTCGGTTCGGTCGTCCCGTCCTCGGCCAGGCTGATCGACCACATGCTCGGGCCGGTCGATTGGGCGAACTGCAAGGTGTTCGTCGAATACGGCCCCGGCGTCGGCACCTTCTGCCGCCCGATCCTCGCGAAGATGCGTCCCGATGCAACTTTGGTCGCGATCGATACCAACCGCGACTTCGTCGATTACCTGACCAGGGAAATCCGCGACAGCCGCTTCGTCCCGGTCCACGGATCGGCCGCTGACGTGCAGGAAATCCTCGCCGCGCTGGGCCACGCCCACGCCGATTACGCATTGTCGGGCCTGCCGTTCTCGACCCTGCCCAAGGGCGTCGGCGACGCGATCGCCGATGCCACCGCCGCCGCGATCCGTCCCGGCGGCGCCTTCCTGGTCTACCAGTTCCGCGCCAAGGTGCTCGATTTCCTCAAGGGCCGTTTCGGCACGATCGACCATGCCATCGAATACTGGAATATCCCGCCGTGCCACCTGTTCTGGGCGCACAAGGACTGAGATCGGCAGGCTTAGCGCTTGCCCCCAATCGTCATTGCGAGCGGCAACGCCGCGCGGCAACCTCTCGCAAGGGTGGCGTCGCCCGACACGTGCCGGTCGTGGTTCAAGAAACCGTAGCAGCTTCGCGGAGATTGCTTCGTCGCTACGCTCCTCGCAATGACGGGTCTTCTACAATCCGAAATTGAGGCGGCGCGAAACGGTGTAGTCGACGACGGTGACGAGGAACCAGCTCAGCGCCCAGCGGATGCGGTTGAGCAGGGTCGCGCGCGCGCGGTGGACCGCCGGGGTGATCTCTTCGCAATAGGCGATGTGCGTCGTGACATAGGCGCGCATGCGGTTGGCAAAGGCTGCATCGTCGATCCGCAGCATGATCTCGGCATTGATATACAGGCTGCGCATGTCGAAATTGGCCGAGCCGATATAGACGCGGTCGTCGAGCACGATCAGCTTGGTGTGCAGCTTGCAGGGGGTGAATTCGTAGATCTTCGCGCGGCGCTTGAGCAGATAGCCGTAAAGCAGCCGGGTTGCGCCGATCGTCGCGCCATTGTCCGATTTGCCCGCCATGACGAGCCGCGTCTCGCCGTTGCGCGCGATCCGGCCGATGCGCCTCAACAGGCTCTGCGCGGGCGAGAAATACGCCATGATCATGTCGAGCCGCTTGCCGTGCTTGAGGTCGAGGCTGACGCTGCGTGCCCACGGGCTCAGCCGGCTGGTCGGCCCGCCGAGCAACAGCCCGACCTTGCCCTCGCCGGGATCCCACTGGCGGATCAGGCGGCGGATCGTCCGCCATTGCGCGTGCGGGTTCTGCGTCCAGGCGTGGAGCCGGTCGAAATAGTGCTGCAGCGGCGTCACCGCCGGGCCCTCGATCGTCATGCCGAGGTCGTGCCAGCCATTGTCGGCGGGCGGTGCGAAATACGCATCGGCGACGTTGAAGCCGCCGATCATCGCGCGGCGCCCGTCGGCGATGACGATCTTCTGGTGATTGCGGATCAGGTAACGCACCGAGCGCTTGGCCGAAAAGCGGCAGAAATCGGCGCCGGCCTCGACCAAGTCGGCAAAGAATGCCTCGTCGGTATCCGATGAGCCAAAGCCGTCGATGATGAGGCGGACCTTGACGCCGCGCCGCGCGGCGGCGGTGAGCGCATCGCGGACGCGTACGCCGACTGTATCGTTCTCGAAGATGTAGAAGGTCAGGTCGAGCGTGGCGCGAGCCTCTTCGATCAGCGCGAGCAGCGCCGCGAGCCGGTCCTCTCCTGCAGGAAAAACCCGGAATTCGTCGTCGCCGACGCGCGCGCCGAACGGCACCGCATCGCGGAAGAGGTCGAGCTCGTGCGGCGCGCGCGCGTCGTCGACAGGGGAGTGATCGTCGGCCATCCGCCTGCGATAGTCGCTGCGCGGCGCTTGGCAAGGCCGGTGCGGAGCCTGCGGCGAGCGACGTGCGGACGGAGGCGCGGGCGGTTTTCATTGACTCCGCGAGGCTGTGACGCTAAGCGAGAGCTTCGAATTTTCCCCGCATTTAGCGTAAGTTTTGCAAAGGAAGCGGCATATGGCTCGCGTCACCGTCGAAGATTGCGTCGACAAGATTCCCAACCGTTTCGACCTCGTCCTGCTTGCTGCGCAGCGCGCGCGCGAGATTTCGGGCGGCGCCGAGCTGCTGGTCGATCGCGACCGCGACAAGAACCCCGTTGTTGCCCTGCGCGAGATCGCCGAGAGCAAGGTCAAGCCCAAGCATCTCGAGGAATCGCTCGTCCAGAACCTCCAGAAGGTCCAGATCGACGACGACGACACGCCCGATGAAATCGGTTCGCAGAGCCGCTCGGCCGAGGCGCTGCGCCTCACCGCCGCCGCGCCGCCGCGCCCGACCAACATCGCGACCGACTTCGACAAGGGCTGAACTCCGGCGGCTAAGCTTTGGCACCCCTTCGAACGAAAAAAACCCGGCCAGTGGCCGGGTTTTTTGTGGCTGGCGTCAGGGGTGCAGTGCGATCAGCGCGCCATGCCGATCTTCGCCAGGTCCCTGGTGACGTCGGGATCGATATAGGCGGCATAGGTGCGGTCGCGCGCCGCATCGGAGCCCTTGGCGATGACCGCGCGGAGATAATAGGCCCAGGCCGAATCGGGGTCGATCTCGATCGCCGCATCGATATCCTCGATCGCCTCGGCGGTGCGGCCGAGCTTGGCATAGGCGATCGCGCGATTGATCAACGGCCCCGAAGGTTGTTCGTTGAGCTGGATCGCGCGGGTACAGTCGGCCAGCACGCGATCGGCGCCGAGCGTGTAGCGTGCCTCGGTCGCACACCGCGCCGAGATCAGCTCGGGCGCCTTTTGCGCGCTGCGGCCGGCGGCTTCGAGCGCCGCCATCGCTTCGTCGCCGCGCCCGGCAGCGGCGAGCACCGATGCCTTGAGCCCGGCGATCTGCTTGTCCTCGATCCCCAGGCCTTCGCGCTCGGCAATCGCCGACAGGGCATCGTCATAGGCATCGTGATCGAGCCGCAATTCGACCAGTTGCTTCAGCGCGTCGAGCGAATCGGGCTCGATCGCGAACGCCTGATCAATGTCCGCTTCGGCGCGGGCCTTGTCGCTGCGGGCATAGAGTTCGGCGCGCCACAGATATTTGCCCGCGCTCGGGTCTATTTCGATGATCGCGTCGAGATCGGCGATCGCCTTGGCATATTGCTGGGTCAGCTCGTAAACATAGGCACGCGATCGCAAGGGCGCGATTTCGTCCTTGGGCGCGCTCGCCACCGCCTTGTCGAGCGCATCCATGATCGGCCCGAGCCGGTGCGCCCTGGCCGCAAGCATCGCCTCGACATGCGTTCCGGGATAGTCGCTCGGCGCCTCGATGCGCAGCGCATCGGCCTTGACCGCAGCGAGCGCGCGGCGCTGGGCGACGATCTGCGCCGCCGGGATTTCGCGTGCGACCGTCCGCCAGGTTTCATCGGCTTCGAAGCGGCCGTCGGCCAGCGTTGCGGCCTGTTCGAAATGGGTGCCGAGCACGCGCTCGTCGATAGCGGCGCGCCCGACCATCGCAAAACCGCTGCCGACGTCCGGCAGCCGCAACGTCGTGGCGTAGCGGACATGCGTCTTTGTACCGACCGAATAGGCGATGTTGCGCCATTCGCTCTTTGACCGGTTGGCGGTCAGCTTTTTCGATCCGATCGCCGAATTGAACTCGCGCTCATAGCGGCCGTCGACCCTGTCCCAGGTCAGCCAACTGAGGCCGCGGGCCTTGATCGTCGTCGTGTCGCTGGCCTCGTCGAAACTGATCGAGCGTTCGGATATCCCCGTGTTCGGCACGTAATTGTCGATCACGTCGTCGAGCATCTTGGTATATTCGGTTTCGCTGACGGCGCCCCTGGACGACTTGAGATTGTTGTCGTTCGAGGTCCGCCAGCTGACGGTGACGTCGAACAGCGTCGGCAAGGTAATGCCCGCGCTCGAATCGTAACCCAGCGTGACCTTCGAAGCCGGTCGGCCGAGCGGTCGTACTGGGATCGCGATGAGATCACTGCCCGCCGCGGTGACGGGGAGCGCATAGCCGAAATCGGGGGTGTCGGCGATGTCGCCGATGCGGTCACCGACACGCGTCCCGTCGAGCCAGTAATCCCTGCCATCGATCATCGCGCGGACGATGACATGGTCGAACACGGCAAAGCTCGGCAGGCGGTCCTGCAGCGCATCACCAGAGGTCGAATTGACCAGCATGACGTCGGCTTCGATGCCCAGCGCGCGCAGCATCGTCGCAAGCAGCAGCGACTTGGCCTTGCAGTCGCCAAAGCGCAGCGACCAGGTCTTGTCGGGCGATTGCGGCGTGTAGTTGCCGTTTTCCATGCCGCGGAACAGGTAACGGATATCGTCCTGGACGACGCGCAACGCGGCGGCGGTCCGTTCGATCGGATCGCTGGTCCTGGCCGCGATTCCCGCGACGACGCCGGCAAGTTCGCCATCGGCGGCGATCGTCGCGCGCGGCGCGTAGGCCTTGCTGGCGGTGCGGCTGACCGCCTGCCAGTCGGCAAAGCTCGACACCTCGACGAGCGGCCCGATGCGATAGCGCGTCGGCGCGTCATCGGGCATGTCGATCTTGGTCAGCGACGGGTTGGTCACGACGAGTTCGGTCACCGCGCCGCGCTTGGCGAGCCTGGCGCCCGCGGATTGGGGCGCCTTCCAGCGCATCGTCACATCGCTCGGCCAGAGAATGCGCAGGCCCGCCGACTTCACGTCGAGCTTGTTATCGAGCAGCGCCTCGACATCGTTGACCTCGCCTTCGAGCGAGGGGTCGCGGTAGCTGGTCGAGCTTTCGAACACGATCGTGTCGCCGACCTTGATACCTTCTAGCTGCATCGTCGCGGTCAGCACGCCGTCGAGCGACAGCTTCTCGAGATTGGCCTCGCGACGCAGGACGGTGAATTTCTGACCGTCGGCGACGAGGTCGATGACCTGTCCGCCGCGCAGTATCGCGACGCGATGAACGGTGAAGTCGCCATTTTCGGGGTTCCAGCTCTCCGAAAGATTGCCGAACTGGGCGAGCAGGGAGGCGTCGTTGACGCGATAGGCGTAGTTCGAATAGCTCTCGACGATGCCGTCCTTCATCCGCGTCTGGCGATCGGCAAGGAGGAAGGAGAAATCGGCCTCCGCCTCGGCCTCGCCGACCTCGGGAACCGGCTTGCGATCGACCCAGGCCGGTGCCGGCGCGTAGATCGGCGTGTCGCCGGCTTGGGCAGGCGTGCTCGCCGCGACGAGCGCGACCGCCGCGACGCCAAGATACAGATAGTCGTTACGAATCATTCGATCGCTCCCCCGTTGAACACGCAGGATGACCGAATCGCCTTGGTGCATCAAGCCCTTGGCCAGAGGGCCGGGGGCTTGTGAGCCTGACCGCTATCAGGCGCCTTGCGGCGAGGCATCGCCAAACGGGCGGTTCTTGCGCCGTCCGCCCGCCTTGGGGATCGCGGTACCGACCTGCGGGGTCGACGAAGGCTTGATGATCTCGCCATCGTCGCGGTGGAACTTGCCCGTCTTGAGCAGCTCCTTGATCTCGTCACCCGACATCGTCTCGTATTCGAGCAACGCGTTGGCGAGCAGGTGGAGCTGCTTGATGTGCTTCTTGAGCAACGCCTTGGCGCGGTCGTAGCCGCCATCGACGATCTTGCGGATTTCGCTGTCGATCTTCTTGGCGGTTTCGTCGGACATGTGGCTGCGCTGCGACTGCGAATAGCCGAGGAAGGTCTCGCCCTGCGGCTCTTCGTACTGGAGCGGGCCCATCGCATCGGACATGCCCCATTGGGTGACCATGTCGCGCGCCAGCTTGGTCGCGTACTGGATGTCGCTCGATGCGCCCGATGAGACCTTGTCGTAGCCGAAGATGACTTCCTCGGCGACGCGGCCGCCCATCGAAACGGCGAGGTTGGCGTGCATCTTGTCGCGGTGATAGCTGTACGAATCGCGTTCGGGCAGGCGCATCACCATGCCGAGTGCGCGACCGCGCGGGATGATCGTCGCCTTGTGGATCGGGTCCGACGCGGGCTCGTTGACCGCAACGATGGCGTGGCCGGCCTCGTGATAGGCGGTCATTTTCTTCTCGTCGTCGGTCATCACCATCGACTTGCGTTCGGTGCCCATCATCACCTTGTCCTTGGCGTCCTCGAACTCCTGCGCGGCGACGAGGCGCTTGGCGCGGCGTGCGGCGAGCAGGGCAGCCTCGTTGACGAGGTTGGCAAGGTCGGCGCCCGAGAAACCCGGCGTGCCGCGCGCGATCGTGCGGGCGTTGACGTCGGGGGCGAGCGGAACCTTGCGCATGTGGACTTCGAGAATCTTGACGCGGCCGTCGATATCGGGCCGCGGCACGACGACCTGGCGATCGAAGCGACCGGGACGCAGCAACGCGGGATCGAGCACGTCGGGACGGTTGGTCGCGGCGATGATGATGATGCCTTCGTTCGCCTCGAAGCCGTCCATTTCGACGAGCAGCTGGTTGAGCGTCTGTTCGCGCTCGTCATTGCCGTTGCCGAGGCCGGCACCGCGATGGCGACCGACCGCGTCGATTTCGTCGATGAAGACGATGCACGGCGCGTTCTTCTTGGCCTGTTCGAACATGTCGCGGACGCGGCTGGCGCCGACGCCGACGAACATCTCGACGAAGTCCGAGCCCGAAATGGTGAAGAAGGGAACGCCTGCCTCACCCGCGATGGCGCGGGCGAGCAGCGTCTTGCCGGTGCCGGGCGAGCCGACCAGCAAAGCGCCCTTGGGAATCTTGCCGCCGAGACGGCTGAACTTCTTGGGATCCTTGAGGAATTCGACGATTTCCTCAAGCTCCTCGCGCGCTTCGTCGATGCCCGCGACGTCCTGGAATGTGACCTTGCCCTGGCGTTCGGTGAGCAGTTTGGCTTTCGACTTGCCGAAGCCCATTGCGCCGCCGGTGCCGCCCGATTTCTGCATGTGGCGGATGACGAAAAACGCGACGCCGAGGATCAGCAGGAAGGGCAGCGCCTGGATCAGGAGGTACAGCCAGATGCTGCCCGAGCCGGTTGCCTGGCTCGAAACCTGGACGTTGTTGTCGATCAGCAGCTGCGTCGGCTGCGCGTCCTTGGTCGGGATCGTCGAAACCTTGGCGCCGTCGGTGGTCGTCGCGACGATCGTTTCGGGGCCGATGACGACGGTCTTGATCTGGCCCTGCTTCACCTGGGCGACGAAATCCGAATAGGCGATTGCATCGCCCGTTTTCGCGCCGCCGCCGAACAGCGATGCGACGAGCAGCATGGCGAAGATGATCCCCGCCCAGATCGCGATGCTGCGCATCCACGGGTTGCCGCCGCCTTCGGGATCGTTCTTCGGCGTCTTGTCGTCGTCCATCATCGAACCTGTCGCATAGTGAAGGGATACGGCCATTCCGCCCCTGCCATCGTCCCCCAAGATAAGGTGCGATGATTAATGCGCAATGACCTGTGTTACGAGCAATCTCGATCAGCCTTATCGACCTTCAGCGGAGCGGGTCGGGAAAGCTGGCCCTGACGGGCGGGAGCGGCGGCGATCCGCCAGCTGCGCGCCGTGCCGGGCAGGGCGGTAACGGTCAGGTCGCCGATGCACGATTTGTCGCCGCGCTGCATGGCGTCCCACAGGCGGTGAAAGGCGATCTCGCCGATCGTGATGCCTGGCTCGGCGCGGTCGAGTGCGGTGACGAGCATCCGGTGCCACAGCGCGCGCGGCTGATCGGCATAAGCGAGGATCAGCGCATCGCCGTCGGGCGTCAGCGCGGTTTCGAGCGCATGCGCGGTCATCCAGTCGAGCGCCTCGGTCGCTTCGCCGAGCAACGCCGCGCTTTTGGCCACTGCCTTGGCATCGAGCCAGTCGGCGTCGGCCAGCGCGGCGCGCAACCGCGCGCGGTCGTAGCGGTGGTCGCGGTTCGAAGGGTCGTCGACAAAGGGCAGTTCGGCCTCGGCAAGAACATCGCCAAGCTCGTCGCGGTGCCAGTGGAGCAGCGGGCGGACGATTGTCCCGTTGCGCGCGCGAATGCCCGCGAGGCCGGCGACGCCCGAACTGCGGTTGAGGCGCATGACGAGCGTTTCGAGCTGGTCGTCGGCATGGTGTGCAGTGAGGATGTAATCGAGGGAATTTGCCGTGCGCCAGCGGTCGAGCAGGCCATAGCGTGTGGCGCGCGCACTCGCCTGGATATTGCCCGAGATCGGCGTATCGGGGGTCATGATCGCATGCGCGATGCCGCGTTCGGCGCAGACATCGGCAACATAGCGCGCCTCGTCGGCGGATTCGGGGCGCAGGCAGTGATCGATCGTCGCCGCGGCGATCCGCGGGCCAAGCGCTGCGTGCGCAAGGAGCAGCAGCGCGAGGCTGTCGGGGCCGCCCGATACCGCGATGCCGAACCGCGCTTGGCTCGCCGCCTGCTCACCGACGATGGCGGCGAGATCGTCGCGGAAGCGCCGGGTCGCCGATCGAGGCGCGGCCTGTGTCACCCCGCTCAGCTACACCCCGCCGCCGCACGTGCCTTGCCCGCCTCTGCCTTGAGCGACGGGGAAATCGTCGCGCCATAGACCTGGTCGAGCTCCTTGAACGCGCGGCAGGCGCCGTCCTTCTGCTTGAGGCGGGTCAGCGCGACGCCGAGATACATCAGGCTGTCGGGCGCACGCGCGCTGTCGGGGCGGTCCTGGTAATTGGCCATGAATGCCTTGGCGGCGAGGCCGTTTTCGCCATTGTCGAGATAGGCGCGGCCGAGCAGGTTCTGCGCGAAGGTCGCGCGACGGTGCTTGGGATAGTTGGCGACCGCCTTTTTAAGCTGGATCTGCGCCTCGGGATAGAGCTGCGCGTCCCACAGGCGATAGCCGTAGAGATAGGCGTCCTCGCCCTTGTCGCCGGTGTCGGGAACCTCGACCGCACGGACCAGCGCGACGCGCGCGTCGTTCGCCGCGGGCTTGGTCGCCGACGGCTTGGTCGAAGCGGGCGGCGATGCGCTGTCGTTCGACGAAGCAACCGGAGGCGGTGCGGCAGCGGGCGAGAGGTCGGCGATCTTGCGATCGGTGGTGGTCTTATACGCGGCGAACTCGTCGGCCATGATCCGCTGGCGGTTGCCGAGATTTTCGACCTGCCCGGTGATCGAGGCAAGTTGCGCCTCGAGCGCGTCGAGGCGCGCCATCACGTCGGTCAGCGGGGCGCTCGACGGTTGTCCGGTGCGGACCGGCTGGGCAGGGGTGATGTCGGGTTCGAAATAGGTGCCGTCGGCGCCGGGGAAAACCTTGCGCTGGACCGCGCGCATTTCCTTTTCGAGCTTGTCGACGCGCGGGGCGATGCTGGCGTCCTGCGCGGCGGCGTGCGGCGCGGCGCTGACCATGATCGCGGCGAGCGCAAGTGCGGCCAGCCGGTGATGGAATAGGTGTGTCATAAGTCCCCTCGCAAACGCGTTGATCGGTCCGGGGTCACCATAGCGCGGCGGACCACCGGGTAAAGTCGGGCTTAACTATAAAACGCGGGCTGTCGCGATGCTTAACCGCGACGCCTGCCATCGTCAGGGGCCGGCATTGGCCCGTGCGACGAGCGCGCGCGGGTCGAGCGGCACGTTGCTGACGAGCGTATCGGGCGGACCCAGCGTCGCGATCTTGCGACCGCCGACGGTGACATCGAGCGCCTGCGGACGCGCGGTGCGCAGCAGCAGGCCGGTCGTATCGCGCGGCACGGTGTAACTGTCACCCGCAGCGAGTTCCTGTTCGTGCAGCCGGTTGCCCTGCGCATCGTCGATCCGGAACCACACGAGCGCGTTGGCGGTCAGCACGATCGGCGCATCGGCCGCAACGGTATCGGTCGTCGCTGCTGCTGCCGGAGCGCGGTCCTCGCCCGAAATGCCGGGCGCGGCATCGACGGTCTCGCTCGTCGCATAGGGATCGCCGCCGTCCGAAAACGGTTTCCAGATCATATACGCACCGAACAACGCCAGCGCGACGATTCCGGCGGTCCAGGCGAGGAACCGCGAAGGTACGCGCGACGGATCGGCGGGCTGGAACGCCTGGTATTCGTGGCGATCGTCGCTGTCGATATATTCGTATTCGTTGCGGACCGCGTCGCTGACCTCGGCTTCATCGCCGCCGATTACGCGGGCATAGGCCTTGGCGAAACCGATCGCATAGGTCTTGCCCGGCAAGGCGGCATATTCGGAGTTTTCGAGCGATTCGAGGTGGCGGATCGGGATCCGCGTTTCCTTGGCGATGTCCTGCAGCGACAGGCCCTGCGCCTCGCGGCCAGCGCGAAGTCGGTCGCCGATGCGTTCGGTCGGCGTTTCGATGGCATCGTCCTGGTATTCGTCGTTGCCCATGTATCGCTATCCCGCCCCCAAGATTATCAGATTATTGCCGATGTCACACCAACGTGACCATATTGTCAAACCCTCCGCAGGGGGCAGGGCAATTTCATGCAGAAATATCGACGTGCCGTTGCAAAGCCCAGTCGGTCAGCGGTTGGCGCAGGCTGCGCGTCGAGCCGGCGAGCAATGCGGGCATGTCGCGGCGGATCGCGCCGATGTCGAGCGACTGGATCATCGCCTTCAATGGCCCGACCCCGGCAGGCGTGATCGACAGCCGGTTGATGCCGAGGCCGATCAGCGCCAGCGCCTCCAATGGCCGCCCGCCCATTTCGCCGCATACGCCGAGCGTCACGCGCGGGCCGTCACCGGCAGCGTTCCTGGGGCCGTCGGCGATGATCCTGACGACGCGACCAAGGAAGCGAAGCACTGCGGGGCTGAGCCAGTCATAGCGTTCGGCCAGCTTGGGATGCGCGCGGTCGGCGGCGAACAGGAACTGGGTGAGGTCGTTGGTCCCGACCGAGACGAAATCGATCCGGTCCAGCATAGTGTCGAGCATTTCGGCGAGCGCCGGGACCTCGAGCATGACGCCGTAGCGGACCTGCGAGGGGAGGCGGCCGCCCTGCTGTTTGATCCAGCCTGCCTGTTGCGCGAAGATCGCGCGTGCCTCGTCGAACTCCCACGGTTCGGAAACAAGCGGGAACATGACGTTGAGCGGGCGACCGGCGCCTGCCTGGAGCAGCGCGCGCGCCTGCGCTTTCATCAGGCCGCCGCGTTCGAGCGCGAGGCGCAGCGCGCGCCAGCCCATCGCCGGGTTTTCCTCGAGGATATCGCCGCTGCGCATATAGGGCAGCGCCTTGTCGCCGCCGATATCGACGGTGCGGAACACGACGGGGCGGTCGCCCGCGGCATCGAGCACTTCTTCGTAAAGTTTCTGCTGGCGCTCGCGCTGCGGCATCGTTGCCGAGACGAGGAACTGGAACTCGGTGCGGAACAGGCCGATGCCATCGGCGCCGGTCAGGTCGAGCGCGGTGAGATCGTCCTTGAGGCCCGCGTTGATCATCAGGTCGATGCGCGTCCCATCGGTCCCGCGCGGTTCGGTATCGCGCAGCGCGGCATAGGCGGCGCGGCGTTTCTGCGACAAGGCGAACTTGCTGTCGAAGGCGTCCTCGAGCGCCTGTCCGGGGCGAATGTGGACGGTCCCCTCGGCGGTGTCGAACAGCAACCGGTCGCCTTCGCGGACCTGGCTGCGCACGCCGGTCACGCGGCCGAGCACGGGGACGCCCATCGCGCGCGCGACGATGATGACGTGCGCGGTCAGCGACCCTTCCTCGAGGATCACGCCCTTCAACCGGCGGCGGTCATATTCAAGCAACTCGGCGGGGCCGAGGTTGCGCGCGACGAGAATCGAGTCTGCGCGCAGCCCGACCTGGGCGGCGGTCCCCATCCGCCCCGCGACGATGCGCAGCAGGCGATTGGAGAGGTCCTCTAGATCGTGCATCCGCTCGGCGAGCAGTGGATCGTGGATCTGGCGCATGCGCATCCGGGTGCGCTGCTGGACGCGCTCGATCGCTGCCTCGGCGGTCAGGCCGCTGTCGATCGCCTCGTTGATCCGCCGGCTCCAGCCTTCGTCATAAGCGAACATCTTGTAGGTCGCGAGGACCTCTTCATGCTCGCCGCCGGCGCCGAATTCGGCCTGGCTCGCCATCCGGTCGATCTGCTCGCGCATCTTGTCGAACGCGGCATAGACGCGGTGGCGCTCGGCCTCGGTATCGTCGGCGACGGTGTGTTCGATGACGACGCGCGGCTGGTGAAAGACGGCTTCGCCCGCCGCCATGCCCTCGACCAGCTTGAGGCCGGAAAGCTGCTGCGAGGTCGTGTCGAACTGTGCGCCGCCGGGCTGAGCCTCGTCGACCAGCCCGGCATTGGCGAGCAGTTCGGCGAGGACCATCGCGACGGTCTGCAGCGCCTCGATCTCGACCTCTTCGTACTTGCGCGGATCGACGTGCTGGACCGCGACGACGCCGACCGCGCGTTCGGAACGGACGATCGGCACGCCGGCGAAGCTGTGGAACATGTCCTCGCCCGTCTCGGGGCGATAGACGAAGTCGGGATGGGCGGCGGCCTGGTCGAGGTTGAGCGTTTCCATGTCGCGCGCGATCGTCCCGACGAGACCTTCGCCGAGACCGAGCCGGGTGACGTGGACCGCCGATTGCTGCAGCCCGTGCGTCGCATAGAGTTCGAGCACGCCTTCGCGCAGCAGATAGATCGAACAGACCTCGCTGGTCAGCTCTTCGGCGATGATCCCGACGACCTGGTTGAGCTTGGATTGCGGGTTGGTCCGCGCCGCCATCACATCGTGCAGCCGCGTCAGGATCTGCCGCGCGGACTGGGCGGCGGAGGTCGGCGGGGGCGGCGCGGTGGTCATGGCAGCGGACCTAGCAGATGCACAGGCGCGCTGTCATTGGGGGAGTGGGGTAGGCGGTGATCATGCGTCGCTTTCCAATTCCTCCCCGGTACGGGGAGGTGGCAGTCCGCAGGACTGACGGAGGGGCTTTGCGCTAACGTTGGCGCAGTGCCCCTCCACCACGCTTCGCGCGGTCCCCCTCCTCGTACGGGGAGGAATTTAACCGCGATAGCTCAGCGCGACGGCGGCCTGTTCGGTCAGTTCGGCGACGATCTCGGCGACGCTCTGTTCGCTGGTCACCATGCCGACCGACTGGCCCGCCATCAGCGACCCGTTCTCGACATCGCCGTCGATCACCGCGCGGCGCAGCGCGCCCGCCCAGTAATGTTCGATCTGGAGCTGTGCCTCGGCCATTTCGATGCCGCCCTGGTCGAGCGTGTTGGCGACCTCGCGCTGCTTGGCGTTGAATTCCTCGCCGCCCTTGTTCTTGAGCGCGCGGACCGGGATGACCGGCAGGCGCGGGTCGATCTGGACGCTGGCGACGGCATCGCGTGCGCTGGCCCGCAGGAACGCCTTCTTGAACGCAGGGTGCGCGATCGATTCGTGCGCGCAGACGAAGCGCGTGCCGAGCTGGACGCCACTGGCGCCCATTTCGAGATAGCTCGCGATCGCCTCGCCGCGGCCGATCCCGCCAGCGACGAATACGGGCACTTCGTGCGCGACCTGCGGCAGGATTTCCTGTGCCAGCACGCTGGTCGAGACGGGGCCGATATGGCCGCCCGCCTCGCTGCCCTCGATGACCAGCGCATCGACCCCCGAACGGATCAGCTTCTTGGCGAGGCTGACGGCAGGGGCAAAGGCGATGAGTTTGGCGCCGGTCGCCTTGATCGCGTCGATGCTGCCCTTGGGCGGCAGGCCGCCGGCAAGGACGATGTGCGAGACATCGTGATTCTCGCAGATGTCGATCAGCGCGAACAGGTCGGGGTGCATCGTGATCAGGTTGACGCCGAACGGCTTGTCGGTGCGTTTCTTGGTCTCGGCAATCTCGGTGTCGAGCAGGGCGGGGGTCATCGCGCCGCAGGCGATGACGCCGAAGCCGCCGGCGTTGCTGATCGCGGCGACGAGATGGCGTTCGGACACCCAGCTCATCGCGCCGCACATGATCGCGACGCGGCAACCAAGAAAGTCGGTGCCGCGCTGCATCAACGCATGGAGTTTTTCGTGGCTCATGAATCTGCTCCTTCGACCTCGGCATCGAGGCCGTAAGCGGTGTGAAGCACGCGCACGGCGAGCTCGGTATAGTCTTCCTCGATCAGCACGCTGATCTTGATCTCGCTGGTGGCGATCGCGAGGATTTCGATCCCGCGTGCGGCGAGCGCATCGAACATCGTCGTCGCGACGCCGGCGTGGCTCTTCATCCCGACGCCGACGATCGACACCTTGGCGACGTGCGTGTTGTGCGTCATCCGGTCGTAGCCGATCTTGTCCTTGGCGGCTTCGACGAGCGCGATCGCCTGGGCAAGGTCGGCCTGCGGGACGGTGAACATGAGATCGATCAGGTCGTCGCCGCGCGTCGGGGTCTGGACGATCATGTCGACGTTGATGTGCGCTTCGCTCAATGGCCCGAAGATGTCGGCGACGTTGCCCGCGCGTTCGGGGATGTCGATCAGCATGACCAAGGCTTCGTTCTTGTCGGGCGCGATCCCGGTAATGATATGGCGTTCCATCTTGAGGTCCTCGATTTCGCTTTCGCCGACGATCATCGTCCCGCGCGTCGGTGCCATGCCGTATTCGACGAAGCTGGTCAGCACCTGGATGCGCACGCCCATCTTCATCGCGAGCCCGACCGACCGCGTCTGCAGCACCTTGGCGCCGACGCTGGCGAGCTCGAGCATCTCTTCATAGGTGACGTAATCGAGCTTGCGCGCGCGTGCGACGATGCGGGGGTCGGTGGTATAGACGCCGTCGACGTCGGTATAGATATCGCAGCGGTCGGCGTGGATCGCGGCCGCGACGGCAACGGCCGAAGTGTCGCTGCCGCCGCGGCCCAAAGTCGCGACGCGGCCCGTGTCCATCATGCCCTGGAAGCCCGGGATGACCGCGACGCTGCCGCCCGCCATCGCCGCGGTCAGCGCGTCGGTATCGATCTCGCCGATCCGCGCGCGCGCATGGCGTCCGGTCGTGCCGATCGGCAGTTGCCAGCCGAGCCAGCTGCGCGCCGGGCAGCCCATGCCCTGCAGGCACAGGGCGAGGAGGCCGGCGGTGACCTGTTCGCCGGTGGCGACGACGACATCATATTCGGTGCCGTCGGAATCGGGCGCGGCCTCGCGGCAGAAATTGACCAGGCGGTCGGTCTCCCCCGCCATCGCGCTGACGACGACGGCGACCTCATTGCCCGCCTCGACCTCGCGCTTGACGAGACCCGCAACGGTGCGGATGCGCTCGGTCCCCGCCATCGACGTGCCGCCGAATTTCATCACGATGCGCGCCATGGGTTTCGCCGGGTCTCCGCTCTGGGCTAAGCTGTGCCTGTTAGGCAAAGCGCCTGCGACACGCAAGCGAGCGAGAAAGCGAAACGCAATGACCAGCATCGTCCCCGCAGAAGCCGAACATTTCGGCAGCCTCGCCGCCGACTGGTGGGATCCCAAGGGCAGCTCGGCGATGCTTCATCGGCTCAATCCGGTGCGATTGCGCTATATCCGCGAGGCGATCGACCACCATTGGGGAATCGACGACACCGAGCGCCATCCGCTCGCCGGTCGGTCGGCGCTCGACGTCGGCTGCGGCGCGGGGCTGCTCGCCGAGCCGCTCGCGCGGCTGGGGGCGAGCGTCACCGGGGTCGATGCCGCGCCCGAGAACATCGACGCGGCGCGCGTTCACGCGGCGGGGCAGGGGCTTACGATCGACTATCGCAGCGGCGATCTGGCATCGCTGAACCTGCGGCGCTTCGACCTCGTCACCTCGATGGAGGTGATCGAACATGTCGCCGATCCCGCGGCCTTCGTCCAGGCGCTCGCCGACCGGCTCGCACCCGGCGGGCTGATGGTCCTGTCGACGCCCAACCGCACCACCGCGTCGAAGCTGCTGCTCGTCGAGGCGGCCGAACGGCTGGGCCAGGTGCCACGCGGCACGCACGACTGGGACAAGTTCGTCCGCCCCGAGGAATTGACCGCGATGCTCGAAGATGCGGGGCTGATCGTCGGCGACCTGCGCGGACTGGTGCCGATGCCGGGGCGTGGCTTCGTCCTGGGCGACAATCATGCGATCAACTATCTGCTGACTGCGCGGTACCGCTAAGCGGCTTTTTTCTTAATCACTGTTAGGTTAGTCTCGGCGCCGATAGGGGAATGCCGATGAGTACGATACTGATAGCCCTGCTGCTCGCCTGTGCGCTGGCGATCGTCCACAATGTTGCGCCGTCGAACGTCAAGACACGCAAGTTCGGCGTCGAATGGAACATGGGGCCGCGCGACGAAAACCCGGGCGAGGTGCCACCGCTGGCCGGACGGCTCGAGCGTGCACGCGTCAACTATCACGAGAATTTCGTCATCTTCGTCGCGCTCGCGCTGGCGCTCGAGATCACCGGGCGCGCCAACGGGCTGGGCAATGCCGCCGCGGCGCTGTGGCTCGCCTCGCGGGTGATCTACCTGCCGCTCTATGCTGCGGGAACGCCCAAGATCCGGACGCTGGTCTGGTCGGTGAGCCTGCTCAGCCTCGTCCTGATGGCGGGCGACCTGCTGCGCTAGAAATCGAGCAGTTCGTAATGCTTGGGCGGGGTGATGACCTCCATCCGCTCGGACAGCAGCGGGCGGAAGCTGGGGCGTGACTTGAGCCCGGCGTACCATCCCTTGGCATGTTCGTGCCCGGTCCAGTCGACCCCGCCGAGATAATCGGCGACCGACAAATGCGCGGCGGCGGCGAGATCGGCGAGGCTGAGCGTCGCGCCCGCGATCCAGCTGCGGTGGTCGAGCAGGTAATCGATATAATCGAGATGGTCGTTGGCGGCGCGCATCGCGTTTCGCAGCGTCCCGCCATCGGGCGGCGCGCGGTGGATGAGGCGCTTTTTCATCCGCTCGTCGAGCAAGGGCGCGACGACATCGGCGTACATCTGTTCATCGAACCAGGCGACGAGGCGGCGGATCTCTGCGCGGTTGGCCGCGGTGCCCGAAATCATCGGCTTGGCGTCGACCGTCTCCTCGAAATATTCGCAGATCGCGGCCGAATCGATCAGCGTTATGTCGCGCGCCGCGTCGCGGATGATCGGCGTGCGCCCGGTCGGGTTGAGATCGACATATTCGTCGCGCCGCTGCCATGGCGATTCGCGCACCAGCTCGTAGCCGACGCCCTTTTCGCCGAGCAGCAGGCGCACCTTGCGCGAAAACGGACAGAGCGGGAATTGGAAGAGTTGCCACATGGGCCGCGTCATAGGGCATGACGCACGCGCTGTGAATCGGCTTTGTCGCTTAATTGCTGTCGCTTGCGAAGGCCGCGATCAGCGCCGACGCGGTTCGCGCACTGCGCGTTCGGCCTGCGCGCCGAGATCCTTGGTAATCGCGATCAGCCCCGGCAACATCCTCGCGAATTCGCGGACCATCGCGCCCGATACCACGGTACCGCTGCGGATGCCGTCCTCGATCCGGTCCTCATAGGCAGGATCGCCGCGGCTGGCGATGTCGCCAATCGTCGCATCGGGGTCGGCGTCGGCGATCTCGGCATCGGGATCGATCCGCCGCGCGGCATCGACGATCGGGCCGACGCGGATCGTCATCAGCGCGCGCATCATGTCGCTCATCGCGTCGGCGATCGCGTCCTGGCGGGCGGGGTCGTCGAGCATGTCGGCGACGCGGTCAGAAGCGCCGGCATGATCGCCATCGTCGTTCGATGCATCGCCATAGCCCGGGTCGGAGGAATCGCTTTCGGGAGCCGCAACGTCGTAACCGGTATCGCCCGTGTCATAGCCCGCATCGGCAATGTCGCTCGGCGGCAGCTCGACCTCGGCGATCTGGGCATGCGCTGCAACCGGCGCGGAGAGCGCGGCAAGCGAAAGAACGGTAACGAGACGGCGCATGAGCAAATCCTCTGGACGATCAAGGCGATGATCGCTCGATCTAGCCAAAGGACGCTGTCGCTGCGGTGAACGGGCCTAGCGCATCACCAGCCAGATCAAAGCGGCGCTGCCGGCAAGGATGCGGTACCAGGCAAAGGGTGCGAAGCCGTGTTTCGAGACGATGCCGACGAACCAGCGGATGACGAGCATCGCAACGATGAACGAGACGGCAAAGCCGATGCCGATCAGGCTCCAGTCGACGCTCGCGCTGCCGAGCGTGTCGCGGTTGGTCCACAGTTCGAGGCTGGTTGCGCCGATCATCGTCGGTACCGCGAGGAAGAAGCTGAACTCGGCCGCGGTGCGCCGCTCGACGCCGAGCGCGAGCGCGCCCATGATCGACGCGCCCGAGCGGCTGACGCCGGGAACCATCGCGAAACACTGGATGAAGCCGATCGCCAGCGCGCGGCCATAGGGAATGTCGGCGATGCCGTGAAAGCGCTGCGTGCCGATCAAACGCTCGATGACGAGGATCGCGATGCCGCCGACGATGAGGGCAACCGCGACGATCTTCGGCGCGCCGAGCATCGCCTCGATCGCGCTGTGCGCGACGAGGCCGATCGCGACCGCGGGGAGGAAGGCGATCAAGAGGTTGATCGTGAAGCGCCACGCGCCGGGCTCGTTCTTGAACAGGCCGGTGATGACCGCCCAGAAGGTGCGCCAGTAGAGCACGATAACCGCGAGGATCGCGCCCAATTGGATGACGATGTTGAACGTCGCCCATTGCTCGGCCGAATAGCCGAACAGCTCGCTCGCAAGGATCAAATGGCCCGTTGAAGAGACCGGGATGAACTCGGTCAGCCCCTCGACGATGCCGAGCAGGATGGCGACGATAAACAGCGGCATAACAGTCGGGCTTTCGCGGGGATCAGGACGCGGCGCGGACGCCGAAGCGGCCGTGACGGCGATATTTGACGAGCCAGCCGCGTGCGACCACGTCGAGCGGGGTCGGCGTGATGCCGAGCGCGGCGAGGCCCCTGGCAGCGGGAGCGACGACGCTGTCGTGCTGCAGCATCAGCCACTGGTCATAGGTGATCGGCGCGCCGGGGGCCCAGCCGGTCGTGCGCGCGAGCAGCTTTGCAGCGAAGCCCGGAACATCAACGAACTCGCGCTTGCGGCCCGTTGCGGCGGCGATCTTTTCGTTGAGCGCGCGCATCGTCAGCGTCTCGGGCCCGCCAAGCTCGAAGGTCTTGCCGCCGTGGCGCGCAGGATCGGCGAGCGCGGCCAGCACCGCGGCGGCGACGTCGCCGGCATAGACCGGCTGGAATTTCGTTTTCGCACCGATCACGGGGACGACGGGCAGCATCCGGATCAGGCCGGCAAAGCGGTTGATGAAATCATCCTCGGGACCGAACACGATCGACGGGCGCAGGATCGTCGCGGTGGGATGCGCGGCGCGGACCGCGGTCTCGCCTTCGCCCTTGGTCCGCGCGTAGCGGCTCTCGGCCTCGGCATCGGCGCCGATCGCCGAGATATGGACGAACGATGCGCCCTCGGCCTGTGCCGCGGCGGCGGCATCGCGCGCGCCGGTAACGTGGATTGCCTGGAGATCGCCGGCAAACACGCCGACCAGGTTGACCACCGCGTCCGAGCCGCGGACCGCGCGGGCGATGCTGGCGGCGTTGGTGATGTCGGCGGCGACGAACTGCGTCTGGCCGAGCCCGCCGAGCGGGCGAATCGCGAACGCCTTGCGCGGGTGACGCTCGGCAATGCGGACGCGCGCACCCGCCGAGAGCAGTTTCTGCGCGACGTACTTGCCGACGAAGCCGCCGCCGCCGATCACCGTGACGAGCTTCCCGGCAAGCGCATCGCGCCGCTCGGTCGGTGTTTTTGCAGGGTTTGCCTTCGGGGCTCGCGCCATTTTCGCCTCGGTCGTCATCGTGGAAATGTCTGCCGCGTCCATGCGCGAAGCGGCCATGCGTGACAAGGGGCGGCGATGCGCAAGCGTGCGCTCGGCAAGATCAGTTGACAGACCGCGCGCCAGCCCGCTAAGCGCCCGCTCCTACCTCGATACCCGTGCCCAGATGGCGGAATTGGTAGACGCACCAGCTTCAGGTGCTGGCGCTCGCAAGGGCGTGGAGGTTCGAGTCCTCTTCTGGGCACCATTACCTTGTTTGCGGCAGTCCGCAAAAGCTTGGAAAACCCCTGCATTTCTGCTATTTATAGCCAACGGCTCACCGCTGTTGGTCGCCACCGTTCGCCCGCATTCGGAGCGAAAGGGGGCCACATTGGGGGCCACTTCGATCGCACTCGAAAAAGTGGCCCCATTAAATGACACTGACCGACACGACGATACGAAATGCCAAGCCGGGCCCGAAAGCCCGAAAGCTGGGTGACGGTGGTGGATTATATCTGCTCGTCCAACCAGGCGGCAGCAAGCTGTGGCGGCTCAAATACGTCTTCGCCGACAAAGAGAAAAAGCCGACCCTGTGTCGATATCCCGAGGTCTCGCTCAAAGAAGCTCGCCGGCGGCGCGATGAGGCGCGGACGGCGCTCGCTCTCGGGCGTAATCCGGCCGATGATAAGAAACGAGCGCAGCTTGAAGCTGGACAAGCCATCGCAAACACGTTTGCAAAAGTTGCCGAAGAATTCCTTGAAAAGTCATCGCTTGAAGGCCGAGCAGCCGTGACGATAAAAAAGAGCCAGTGGCTCATATCGCTCTTGCTTCCAAAGATCGGCAATCGGCCAATCGCCGAAATTACGCCGGCTGAGTTACTCGCAGCGATAAAGGTTGTGCATGACCGGGGACATTACGAAACAGCTCGAAGGATGCGTTCGTTGTCGGGGCGGGTTTTTCGTCTTGCTATCATGTCGTCGCGAGCCAGTAACGATCCGAGCTCCTATCTGCAGGGGGCTCTCGTCACACCGCGAATTAAGCATCATGCCGCTATCATCGAACCTGAAAAGGTTGGTGGTTTGTTACGTGCGATTGATGGCTTCGAAGGCCAACCGTTAACAAGGTTAGCCCTGCAGCTAACGCCACACGTTTTCGTGCGTCCTGGCGAATTACGACGGGCCGAGTGGAGCGAGTTCGACTTTGCTAAAGCGCGCTGGACGATCCCAGCACCAAAAATGAAAATGAGGCAGGCGCATATTGTGCCCTTGTCGAAACAAGCCATTGAGATTTTGAAATCGGCAGAGGTGCTGAGCGCCGGTCAGCAATATGTGTTTTCTTCAATGTATCCCGGCACACGCCCAATGTCGGAAAATACGATAAACGCTGCCCTTCGACGATTAGGATATTCCGGCGACGAGATGACGGCGCATGGGTTTCGCGCGATGGCAAGCTCGTTGCTGAACGAGTCTGGGCTGTGGAGCTCTGACGCTATCGAGCTTGCGCTGGCGCATGATAACAGCAGCTCCGTCAGAGGTAACTATCACCGCGGGCAGCATATGGATGAGCGCACACGCATGGCTCAATGGTGGTCAGATTATCTAGACGAGCTAAGATCGCAAATGCCTGGCGTCGATTGATAAGGCATCGGAACGAGAAACTGTTTCCAGTCAGCTGGGCCGTTCGACGGAACGAGAATTTTGCTCATGGCTTTGCATGTCTTTCACGGCGCGAGAAAGTCGAGAGGCGGCATGGCCGGGCGTTAGTCGCTCGAACTCTGCTGCCAATTTATCGTAATACCACAAGGTGCCGTCTCTGCCGCCAGTGAAGCGATCCCAGACCGATGCGCCGTGCGATATCAGATCGGTTACGATGGCGGATGCATTGTGAGTTTTATCAGCAAGGCTGACCATGAGCGAGCTAACCGGTTTATGGCTCAAGCTATCAATGTAATCTTCTTTTCTCTGGCGCCACGGGGGCTTCGGCTCGACATCGCAATCGGTGCAATGATCGACCATCTCTGCGACTGAGTTGCCAAACTTCGCGCGAATTGTTTCCAGCTGCTCCGCGCCACCCTGGTCTTCGACAGCATCGTGCAACAACGCAGCTATAGCCTGATCTTCGTTCGCGCCGTTTTCCAGCGCAATCGACGCAACGCCCAACAGATGCGATACATAAGGTATCTCTGAGCCTTTCCGAATTTGGGTTCGATGTAAGCGGCTCGCGTATGCCAGGGCTTCGTCAAATCGATCGGTCAAAACTGTCATGCAACTTCCTTCGGATCGCGTCGCTCGATGCCGATGGGATTCGGCTAACTCGCAACTAAATACCTTATCGCTTTTTAAAAAAAGCAGCCGTTTTCATGACGCTTTCAGGCGGCATCTTTTTCGACGTCACCTTAACGTAGCCCGCCTCCTCCATAACTTCGACCATCAAGGTGCCAGCCCAACTCGTTGTGTCGTAGCTGCCGTAATCAAAGCCAAGAGCGTCGCTAAGTAACTTATCAACGCCCGCCATAGCCGGAAGGCCATCGCTAGTTGCTGTTATCCCGCCCGCGCGTCCCTCGTCAGACCTTATAATCTCTTCGATAGTTTGGATTGTGGGATGGTCACGGGGCAACCCGCCGCCTTCAGAAACGAGAAAATCGTTTTCGATCATGAGATCGACAATCCGCTTGGCTTCAGCCGTGTTTAAAGCGCGCGCGTTTTTGAAGAGGGCATCACGGCCTTTCGCTGGCAACGCTTCGATTTTTTCTTTTGTCCATTCCACAACAAAGCCCTCCGTCGAGATCGGCTCGCAAACGATACTCTTTTTGCGTTGGATGAAAACGACATTTCCATTCGCGCACGCGCAAGCTGCCGAACCTGAGACGAGCGCTCGTCGATTGAGTTTGCCGCGTCGGAGCGGCCAGAAGCGCACTCATGACATTTTATCAGTTTTGTCATGGTGACCTCTTTTGAGCTGGCTGCTGCCTGTCCGGTCCTAGCGCGAGATTGAGCGAATCTGTCGTAAAGTCGGGCTAATGTTCCAGTCCGCAGTCGCCAACATATCTGCCGTTCAGAAACTCTCAGCTCTGCTTCTCGAAACCTTCCGTTCATTCATGCGTGGCCCTGCCTGAGCGTGTGCTGACTGGCTTGACACTAACGGGATGGTGAGCGAATGCAGCGCCCGCGCTTGTAGCTCAAGTGGCAGAGCATCCGCCTTTATGAAGTCCCGACTTTCTCAGAGCGGATGATGTGCGCTCGAAACGCACCAAGCGCACAATTACTGGAATTGGAATGACGCTTTACCTTGAGAGAAGCCGGCCGCGAAAAGCTTTCAAAGGTTTGCTCGGAAACGCCAATCATTTGATCATCACCGCCTTAGTTGGACTGGACGGAATCGAGCGCGGGGACGTGCGCGAGATCCCGGGAGAACTTCGAACCGTCTGGTCTCCAAAGGATGTAATCGTCTCCGCAAAACGCAGCAGACGGCTAATTTTAGACATGGCTCCGATCAGGGCAATCGACGCCATCGATGTCTATCTTAGGGACGCCGTACGAAAGCCTGCGCTCATTCAATCGCCGGGTTTTCGAAGTTCATTAGACTCTGCGGGGCAGAGCATCTTCGGGAAGATGAAAGCGGTCGAATACCATTGCCCTCAACTTGACCGAATTCCTTTGGCTATCTTGTTCTTGATGATCGCGTGGAGGAATCGAGGAGCGCACACAGAAGCCGATCGCGATGCGCCGCAGGTTTATCTCGATGTCTTACGAGCCAACGCTGACCAACTTGCGGCCAGATTTAGCGGGCTCGACGCGGAAATGCTCCTCGGTGGGTACGATGCTGTGCGGCCTGTCACCTTCAAGGAAGTCGCTTCGTTGATCAACGCGGTTCATCACCTTGTGGCAGAACTCGACACTCACCTGTTATTGGCGCTCGACCTCGAACAATATCTCAAAGACACTATTTGGACGTCGTTAAGTGATACGCAAAAACCCCATGAGGTGATTGCGCAGACCAGGAAACGTCGCGCTGCGAGCATATGGGGAAAAGATCCAACCGATAGAAGGAATGCCATTGTTGGGCTCCTAAAGCAGTGCGGGCTTTCAAGTGTGTCGCCTCAGAAAGCGGCAGGCGTGATGGTCCCGGCAGATCTCATTTGTATGCTTCAAATGCAGACACCCAAGTCGCTTCTCGACTGGGCACGACCTGCCGATGAGGACCATTCCACCGATCTAAGCTAATTGATCTATCGGAGAAAGAATGTGGCAAATGCTGAAGAACAGTCACTTTCTATTTCGGATTAGCTCGTCGGAAGCCGCACTACGTTCAGGGGCTCGTCGACGACGGCAATGGGGCGCAAAGCAGATGCAACTCATGACATTTTACCAGTTTTGTCATGAGTGACGGCTGTTGGGCCGCCAGCTGCCGTTCCGGTGTTCGCAGCTAGGACCGCCTTTCGCCTAGCCTGTGCAATCGAATACACACTGGGGACTCCCCGTCACTCAACTTGAACAGCTAGCCAGTCCAGCCCATATATAACGTGCATTAAGTCCTTATCGCTTTTTGGGAGGGGAGATTATGAACCTCAGGCAGTCGCACACATTGCTTATCGGAACGGCCGTTCTGACCTTGCTGTCGGCCTGCTCGCCCCCTTCAGAAACATCGAAGTCGTCTCGGGACGCCAATTCGTCTCAGACCGCTCAAATGCCAAAAGCGGCCGCAGATGCAGCATCATCCCATTCGCCCGGTGATCTCGATTGCCCCATCGCGCTTGCCCAACAAGCCGGAGGAACTTTGGATATGAGTCCAGACCAAATCGACAGCATGGGCCGACAACTCGGGGCCGGCGGAGAAAGCGAGATTGCCGCCGCTGTCGCCGGCCTGCGTTCGCGCCATCCGAATGCTTCGGAGGGCGAAATCGTCAATTATCTAATCACGGCCTATTGCCCGACCATCAACGCCAGGCCGGGCACAAGCTTCGGCGAAAAGCAGCAGGCGCTTCGGTCATTCGCAACCCAAGCACGGAAGTTAGCAGGCCCCGCTTAGCCGCTTCCCGAAAACAACCTGACAGCTCTCCACCCCATGATCTGACATTGGGAGGCGGCTGCTCGTGGGACGTTTCTTGCCGATCTGATTTCGGGGCGCAGAGCATGGTAAGCTGCCATTTCAACGCCATTGCGCAGATGCGATAAGGTGGGTCATGATCCGCAAACGGGTTAAAGTATTCTTCGATGGAGGATGCCGCCCCAACCCCGGGCCGATTGAGGCAGCGGTAGTTATGCGCGGCGTCGCTCATCTTTTTGACGACTTAGGATCTGGGACCAGCAACGACGCCGAATGGCTTGCCCTGATCCTGGGTTTCGAGTTGGCGCAAGCCTCTGAGCTACGCGATGTCGAATTGATCGGCGACGCGCTCGACGTGATTATCAGGGCTCAAAGCGTGTTAAAAACCGGACATGCAATGTCCCGGCACGAGGAAACGCTGAAGCTCATCCTTGCGAAGGCACGACCAGCGAGAATTCGCTGGATCAGGCGCGAACAGAATCTGGCTGGAATTTCGCTCGCCACGCGACATCCCAGATGAGGTTGGCATGGACTTCCGGCATGTCAGGGATAGCGTTTTGTGAGCCGACAGCGGACTAACGGCTAGATGTGGGTCAACCTTTCCAAGCTGACGCTTATTGCTATTCCATCCCCAGACCACAGCATGCGGTGCACCGCGAGCGTGCACCAGACGGAACGCTTGAGCCTTTCGCCGGTTGATCTGGCAGAAGGAAAAAATCATGACTGACGAAAACACTGGCAATGGCGAGCGTGAACGCAATCGTCGCGCTGAAACGGCCAAACGCAACGACGACAGCGATCTTTCTCAAGCCAACCAGCCGAGCATCACAGAACAAAGCCGGTCCGGCGGCAACCTGGCAACCAAGGTCGGCACCCGTGCGGCGGAGAAACGCATCGACGATCCCGTAGCCCATGCGTCGGTCAGCAAGCGTGACGAAAAGCCACGCGAAGACCGTGAATTTGGTGATCAATCAGATCTCGGCCCGCCACCGAAATAAGCCGCGTGTGAACGACACAAGTGTTGATTTTGGGACCACTAAGCTACCGCTGTGGATGGCTCGTCTGCGATCAGTTGATTAAGCACCGCGACGAGTTCTGCTGCTAAATAAGGTTTTTTGAGCACTAATCGATCATCAAGGTCGCTGCGATCGCCGTGGTCGCCATTTCCGGTCGAGAACGCAAAGGGGATGCCGCGTTCCATCAATTTGTCGGCAACCGGGTAGCTTTTATCCCCGCCCAAGTTGACGTCGATTATCGCCGCATCGAAGCTCTGTTCAGCGAGCAGCGAGAGCGCCTCCGCGACGTTGCCCGCGGCTGAGATTGCAGTGCATCCAAGGTCCTCAAGCGCCATCTCGATATTCATCAAGACGAGCATCTCGTCCTCAACGACCAGGATCCGCCGACCAGTTAGTAGGCCGCTCATTCGGTTAAATCCGCGGCGATGGGGATATCGATCGTGCAGGCGACGCCGTCGGTTAAATAGTCGAGCGTTACTTTGCCACCCAGTTCATGTGCAATTCCGCGCTCAAGAGCCCAGGATCCGAACCCTTTTCCGACCGGCAGTGTTACCTTCGGACCGTCGCGCTCCAACCAACGGATAAGAACTCGGTTTCCCGTTCTTTCCTCGGCCACCGTCCAGTCGATCCGAATTGTCCCAGCTTCGTTCGAGAAGGCGCCATACTTAACTGCGTTGGTCGCTAGCTCATGGAAGGCAATCGCCAATGATAGTGCCGTCTTTGGCGATAAGTGCACATTATCGCCGTCTACCGTAAATCGCTCTTCGCGGCCCGCAACGACCTCGAACGGATGAAGAGCAGTGTCGACCAAGTCGTGCAAACCCGTGCCCTCCCAATTGCCGCTGGTGAGCAGGTCGTGGGACCGCGACAGGGCCATGAGCCGCGACTCGATCGCCTGCCTGATCGCGGCTGGCTCGGCTGGGCGGCGCAGTGCCTGGGTGACGATTGACTGGACCGTTGCCAGAGTGTTTTTCACCCGGTGATTGAGTTCGTCGATCAGCATTTTGCACTGCGCGTTGTCTTGCTGATGTTTGGTTTGATCGACCAACGAAACGAACTGCTGAACGACCGTGCCGTCCTCTTCGCAAACCGGGCTGATGAACATCGTCGCCCAGAATTCGCTACCATCCTTGCGTTTATAGTGGATCTCGGGATCGCTCTCGCATTCACCACCAAACGCAGCCTCGACAATCGGCATGGTTTCCGCGTCGACACCCGTAGCGAGCAAGGACTGAAAGCTCTTGGCGAGCACTTCTTCGCGCTCGTAGCCCGTAACCGCCAGAAATGCGTCGTTTGCGAAAATAATGGGGTGACCAGGCGCCTCGTCGGTGAAAATCATCGGCATGCGGGTTTTTTCCGCTGCGACGACGAAAGGGCCGAGATCCTGACGGAACGCATCGACTTTTTCTTCGCTCTCTTTTTGGACGTCTGATTTTGCCGTTACATCCTCCATCTTTTCCTGAATTGCGCGCAACATACACCCTAGCCCCAAACATACCACCACCCTTGGCTTCGACGCGAACGCCAAAGGCGCTGTCCCGAGTTTTATGCGCTGGCTAGCGATCACTTGATCTGGCGCGAACGGCTCTTGGCTGGGATCAGACGAATTCAGTGTATCAACATACCCTTGGGGGAACCGATTGTTAGGGCGGCACGTTTTGATATTGGCAGCCAATGCCGGGCTCTCGCCGATGGAGTCCGTATGACGATATTTTCACCGAACCTCGATCGACTGACCGTCGTGAACAGCTTCGGGTCTGACCCCGGTTCGCTGCGCGCGAAGACGTATATTCCCAAGAACTTTCCAAAAAACGGTCCGCTCGTCGTTATCCTGCATGGTAGCACCCAGTCGGCCGAGAGCTACAATACCGGATCAGGCTGGTCAGGCCTTGCGGACGAGTGTGGCGTCGCACTCCTGTTTCCGGGGCAACGACGGACCAACAACGCGATTGGCAGCTTCAACTGGTTCAAGACTGGCGACAGCCACCGTGGCGACGGCGAACCGCTCTCAATTCGTCAGATGATCGGGCAGGTCGTCGATAACCATGCCATAGATCCGTCACGCGTCTTCATCACCGGACTGTCCTCGGGTGGTGCGATGGCCTCTGTCATGCTGGCGACTTATCCAGAGGTGTTTGCGGGAGGCGCGATCATCGCCGGCCTACCCTACCGCAGCGCGCGCAACCTGATGCAGGCGATCTTTCGTATGAAAGGCTATGGTGGGCCGTCGGACCGCAAGCTTGACGCCCTGGTGCGCGGAGCCTCGAAATTCACCGGCACTTGGCCGACAATCTCAGTCTGGCATGGCGGCCGCGATACGACCGTTGACAGTTCCAACGCCGATTCCATCGTCCGGCAGTGGCAAAAGATTCACAAGGTCGAAGGGCCACCGACACGGATCGAGAAAATCGACGGCATTCCCCGGCAGGTCTGGTGCGAGCCGGGTGGTAGAGAGGTAATCGAGGAATATATCATCGAGAGGATGGGCCACGGCACTCCGATCAGCGCTGCCGGAGACCAAGGTCTAGGGAAAGAAGGCGAGTATATGCTCGAAGTCGGCATTTCATCGACCCGCCACATCGCAGACTTTTGGGGTCTGAGCTCGACCGAGGCAGGGTGCTGACGCGGAATTCGGCTTCATGGTCGCTGCCGAATTTGCCTCGACGGCTTTCACGCCGGGTGCAAGCACTGGCGGGTTAGCCAGAGATGCGATCGCCCTACAGTTAGCCGAAAGCGAGGATGACCGGCAGGCGATCGTTCGCTTCGGGCATGGGGCGCTTGAACGCAACGGACGGCAGCTTTCGGGACGTTTACATTAAAAGGTTCACGACCGCTAATGGGCGCGTTGCAGTCCGGCGGCTAAATCGAGAGCCGACTGGCCTCGCTCCCGGGCCGGTTGCTGACAGGCCCGCCTCAGATCCGCTTCCTAAGCAAGCCGCCGTTCGACACAGCAAGGGCGGCCTTGCCAACCATTGCTGCTAGGGCACTTAACGAACGGGATTAATTCGAACCTTCCATCTTGCCAGTTCAAGTGGCGACATTACCAGCAAGTCGATCTGCGCTGTTTGCCAAGATCGTACCGATCGCGTCATTCACCAGCCTTACTCGCGCGGGCATTTCAGTCGTTGCGTGAGCGACAAGCCATAACGGTTCTTCCATAGTGAGGCTTACGGGTAGGCGCTTCAGGCCCTTGGCCAAAAAACATGGCAGGATACCGATGCCGAGGCCTGCAGTGATTGCCGCGACTTGACCGGGCATGCTGTTGAGACGCAGTTCGGGGGCTCGCCCTGTCAGTCGGTGCAGCCAGCGAGAGGCAGGCAGGTTGTGTTCGGCTGTCCACCCGACAAGACGTGCCGTAGCGAATTCGGTTACATCGTCCCTGGCGGCGTATACACCGTGCGCCATCGTGCCGACACGCCGGATGGTCAGAGCGCCATGCTCGGGCGTCACGAGACGGAGGGCAAGATCGGCCTCTCCTCGCGCAATCCCGACGGGCGTGATGCCCGTTACCATTTCCAGTTCAAGTCCGGGATGTTGGGTAAGAAATGGCCGCAGCGCAGGTAGAATCAAGTGGCTAGCGATTGTCTCGGGCGCTGCGAGGCGGACCACACCCTTAATCGCACCACCCCTGCCGCTTGCGCTGGCCTTAAAGCTGGCGACCGCTTCCTCGACCCGTTCCGCCTCTCCGATCAAGGCTTCGCAATCGGGCGTCGGCAGGTATCCCGTCGAAGTTCGGACAAAGAGTTGAGTTCCCAAGGCTAGTTCGAGAGCTGCGATGCGGCGTCCAGCGGTCTGCACACTCACTCCCAGCAGCCGAGCGGCGCCGGTAAGGCTTCCCGAGCGACGAATCGCAGTGAAGTAGCGCAAATCGTTCCAGTCCATTGGTTTTCCATAACTGGAATACGATCTTCCTTCCAGCTCCATTCACGAATGGCTCATGGAGTGCGATATCTGGCAATGCGGCTGGTCCAATGTTTCGATCTGGCCGCAGCCGAGCACGCAGAAGTCTTGGTTCTATCAATTCCGGCATTCAAGACTGAGAGGCCAACAATGTCCCTTCATTCCATCGGTCAGCGTGAGTTGGCCGCAATCGATGGCCCGCGCGGCAAGGCAACCGTCCAGGCAGTTTGCGAAACCTCGCCCGTTCTTGCTGGCTGCCTTGTCGAACACGCGTTTGGCACTGTCTTCGCGCGCACCACCCTGTCCCGGCGAGAGCGCGAGATGGCATCGGTCGTCGCGCTGGCCGCAATGGGCGGCTGCGAACCGCAACTTGAGCTCCACATCGAGGCAGCGTTGCGGGTCGGCGCTGACCGCGATGAACTGATCGCGCTTGCTGAACATCTATCGGTTTACGCAGGCTATCCTCGCGCGCTGAACATGCTGCGCATTTTGCGCTCCGGTCTCGAACGCCATCAAAAGATGCCCCTTGGAACTCTTCGCAATTTGCAATTGCGCGACATGGAAACGGAACTGTTCGACAGCGGCGGTGACGGGCCGGTCATGATCCTCGTTCATGCGCTGGGTCTGGACTGGCGAATGTGGCGCGACGTGATCCCGCATCTGGTTGATCGCTATCGCGTAATCGCCTTCGATCTTCGGGGTTTCGGCGCCGCGGGGCAGGCGAGGGCCGCGACGGCGATTGATGATTATGCCGTCGACCTGCGCGCGCTTATCGACCAACTGGGCGGAGGACCGGTTCATCTCGTCGGCCTGTCGCTTGGCGGGACGATCGCCCTGAAGCTCGCCAGTGACCAACCCGAGCTGCTCACCAGCCTGACTGTCGTTGCCGCGACCGCTTGGCCCTTCGCGGCTTTTGGAGAAAGGATCGATGCTGCCCGTAGCGAAGGGGTCGCGGCGCAGATCGCGCCCAGCCTGACACGATGGTTCCGCGGGGAAGATCTCGCCCGCAATGGCTGGGCTGTGCGCTATGCCCGTGACTGCGTGGACCGCGCCGATCTGAACGGCTGGTTGGCCGGGTGGAATGCCTTGCATGCGCTGGATATCGCCGACGAACTGGCCAGCATGCGAGTAGCTACACGGATCATCGCGGGCGAGGCTGATGTGTCGACACCCCCGAATTTGATGGAAGGCATGAAAACCATCCCGGCGAGCACGTTTACCGTAATTTCCGACGCGCCGCATATGCTCTCGCTGACCCATCCGGCTGAACTGGCCGACCTGCTGCTACCCGTAATCGGATAGAATGAGCGTGTGCGAAACGAGAGGATGGACGCATCGAATCCGAAAACGGGGGCAAGGGGCCAGACCTGCGTGAAACGGACGTCGTTTTTTGAAGGCCTACGGTTGATCCGGCTTGCGTGTCGGCAAGCCGTCGCAGCCCTGTTCGACGACCTTGAGGATGCGTTTGTGCCGGTGCTAGTGCTGGAGATCGGCGATCGCAGCCCGGCAGACGATGTCCGTGATCCGGTCGAAGACTTGGTGTCGGCGGTAAACCGGGCGCTCGCCGCTTCGTCGATCACGCCGGTTCGCGGTTCGTTAGCAAAGGAGAATAGCGGTGAAATATCTCGTGCTGACGCGGCGAACGCCGCAATTTCGCGACGATTTGCTCGGCGATCATTACGCCTTCCTTGATGGCCTGCGGCGTGCCGGCCACCTGGAGTGCGCCGGACCATTTACGGACCGCTCGGGAGGCGCTTACCTGCTAATCGCCAACAGCCTCGACGAAGCCAAGCACCGCGCGTTGGCGGATCCGTTGCATGTTCAAGGCTGCTCCAATCTCGAAATTCTCGAATGGGATGCGCGATAGGCTGACGGTGCAGTACGCTGGCCAGAAGCTCACGGGACGTGAAGACTGCAAGACGGACGGCCGCCGCATCGCCCGTTTCGATTGCGTACCTTAGTGGCGCCAATCAAACAGCTGCCGCGCCGTTACGGCGCCGAGTGCTGCCCCGGCTAGTTGCGCAGCGACGAATGCCGGAACATCGCCTGGTGAAATTCCGGCGAAGGTATTGGACAGGCTTCGGGCGATGGTGATCGCCGGATTGGCGAAACTTGTCGACGAGGTAAACCAGTAGGCAGCGCTGATATAAAGGCCCACCGCAGCGCCGACCGCAGCGGGTCGGAATGTCACCGCGCCGATAATTGTAAAGATCAGACCGAACGTCGCAACGGCCTCCCCCGTCCATTGGCCAAGGCCGGTTCGGGCGTGGAGTGAAACCTGAAGCGCCGGCAGCTCGAACATCAGGTGGGCGGCCCATACCCCGACAACCCCGAACCCAATCTGGGCCAGGATATAGGTGCCGGCATCGGGCCACGAGAGTTCGCCGCGCGAAGCGGCGACAAGAGTGACGGCTGGGTTCATGTGGGCGCCCGATATGGGCCCGAAAACGATGATCAGGACGAACAGCATCGCGCCCGTCGCCAGCGAATTGGCGAGGAGCGCGATGGCGTCGTTTCCGGGGCTCAGCCTGGTGGCCATGATTCCGGAGCCGATCACACAGACGAACAGGAAGAAGCTGGCGATCGCTTCGGCTACGACTCTCTGCCCTAGCCGGAAATCATGAGCGCGAGTCTCCGGCACTCGAGACCCGGTCACTCACTATCCTCGTTTTCGATAACGAGAATTCGCGCTTCACCAAGAGGATAGGCGACATGTTCCTCGCCGTCCTCAATGAGCATTAACTGCCCCCGCCCCAGGCGAACCACGTTCGCTTTCGCGCTGGGGCCGGTCCGCACATGCATGTCGACCTCGCCATCGAGCACGCAGAACACTTCGGCGCCTGTGTTGCGGTGCCAGCGGAACGGGCTGTTGATCCATCGTAACTTGACCGCCGCACCCGCTATCGCGGGAAGCGTTGGCCCCGACCAGTCGACCGGCCCTTGCAGTGATGCTGCGTCGTAGGTCTGCATCGGTCAGCTCATGTCGCATGATGACAGCGCCGAGCCAGCGGGAGCACAGCATCCGCCCGGGGCAGACGTCGTGGAAACCGCAGACAAGTCAATACTGGCGCCATAAACCGTTGAATCGCCGCTGGTCAGGAACGCTTCCCACACCACTCCATCGGGATCGGCGATCCAGCTCTTTTCAGATTTTGCGTAGCAACAGGTCGTCTGCCCTTCTTCTATGACCGGACGGTCGGCGGCCTTCAGCCGCGCATAAACCTCCGCGAGTTGTTCGGCATCTTCGACCTGGATGCCGAGATGCTCGATGCCCTTGTGGGTGTGACCGCTCGAGACGGCGAAGTTAACGCTCGGGTCCTCGATTATCCATTTGGCATAGTCTTCCTTCACAACCGTCGGCTCAGAACCGAACAGGGTGGAATAGAAATGGACCGAGCGGGCGAGATCTTCGACCCCAATATGGACGTGTAGGCGTTTCATTCAGGCTTCCCTTCTGATGCTGATGCTTCGCCGCCGCAGGTATCGCCGGCGCAGCAGTTTTCTGTGAGATAATCGACCAAGGTATTCATCGTGGTGTAATTCGCACGATAGATCAGCGAGCGATGCTGCCGCTCCTGACGGATAAGCCCCGCGGTGCGGAGCTGCGCCAGATGGAACGACAGCGAACTGTTCGGAACACCGAGCGACGCTGCAATTGCGCCTGCCGGCATTCCCTTGTCGCCGGCCTGCACGAGCAGCCGGAACAGGGCTAGGCGGTGCTCTTGGGCAAGCGCTCCTAGGGCATCGATAGCTGAACTGGCTTCCACGACTCACTCCTCGTTTCGATATAAGTGGAAATGACAGAGTTGGTCACCGACGTCAATGATATTTTGAGTTTATTCGAAATGACGCATCGATTCCCTTTATTTGCAGGAAGTTCAGCGGATCGGCGCAGGGGCAGGTCGATAAGGGGGGCATTCTGCCACCACATGCTGCGAGGGAGCGGGACCGCTGACATGGACCACGATGGCCGAGATGACCTCAATGGGCGACGGCTTGGCGGGAGCTGCTGGGCGGGGCGGTCGGCGGGGCCGATGGCGCGACGGCAGCGGGATTGATGGCGAAGCGCGCGGGCCAAAGGGTCGGCGATGATGATCAGAGCCTCGCGCTCATCCTTGCCGATGGGAGAGCCGTCGGGACGGGAGCCGAGCGATAGCCATCCGATTAGGCCATGCCCGGGAGCCTCCAGGCTCAGACGCGTGGGCAACAGCACATCGTCTGCCCTGGTATGCGGTCCCGGTTCCTCGAATGCTGTTTCGGCTGCGTGCCAGGCGTTGAATTCGGCCCAATGGTCGATCCGCCTGTGCAGCGGCACGATCATCAATAGGGCAAACGATTAGACGTCCTATAAGTTTTGATCCATTATGGTGGGCCGTTGAATCCCCGAATTAAAAGGCACTATTCGAATGCCGATTGCCGCCGAAGTTCGCCCAAATGAAGCTGCGCGCCTAGCCGCCGTCCGGCGCTATGACATTCTCGACAGTCCACCGGACGGAGCCTTTGATCGCATCACAGCGCTTGCTGCCCGGCGGCTCAATGTTCCGATTGCGATTGTCAGCATTGTCGATGAAGATCGGATCTGGTTCAAATCACATCATGGATTGCCAGTCGAGCAGATTGATCGTGCGCCGGGCCTCTGTGCGTCTGCCATTATGGGCAATACTCCCTATCTAATCGAAGACGCCCGGAGTGACCCTCGATCACTTGCCAACCCGCTTGTCGCTGGCGACTTTGGCCTTCGCTTTTATGCGGCCGTTCCGCTTGCAACGGGTGACGGTCATAATCTCGGCACCCTGTGCGTGATCGATAAGGAGCCCCGTTCGATCAACGATGATCAGGTCGAGGACCTGAAAGACCTCGCGTCCATCGTGATGGATCAGCTTGAGCTCAGACTTTCATCCCTGACGGCGATCGGGGAGGCAAATCTGATGGCGAAGGAGATCGATCATCGGGTGATGAATAGTCTGCAGTTCGTATCAGGCTTGCTCGCGATGCAAAGTCGATCGACAGATGTTGGCGATGGCGCCACCCACCTTAGGCTGGCGGCCAATAGGGTGGCAGCCGTTGCCCAGGTTCATCGTCATTTTTACGCAGATGTCGCGGAAGAGGTGTCGTGCATCGCGTTCCTGCGGCGTTTGTGTGCTGATCTGGCTTCCATTCTAGACCGGGAGATCATTGTCGACGGCGATGAGGATTTGGTCCCCGCAAACTCGATTCAGCCCATTGGATTGATTACGAACGAACTGGTTACCAACGCCGCAAAATATGGCGCTGGCAGAATTGACGTCGCGTTCCGCGTCGAAGGCGAGAGCAACAGTTTGGCTGTATGCGATGAAGGCAGAGGGCTACCTGCTGGATTTGATCCAAATGCCGCTACAGCTGGTCTCGGCATGCGCGTGATATCTACCCTGGCAAACCAGTTGCAAGGCGCCGTCACCGCCGGTCCGAATACCGGCAAAGGTGGGGCGTGCATTACCGTCCAGTTTCCCCGCAGCGGCTAGCGCCTGATTCCCACCCAATTGCTGACCTCGTTATATTGAATCGCAGCCATGAGAAGCGTCGTGCGAGGTTCTCGAACGACCGCCCCGGTTTCAAATTTCAGTCCGCTCAGCGAGCAATAAGGCGTCCTCTACATCGGCACCTAGATAACGAACGGTGTTTTCGATCTTGGAGTGGCCAGGCAGAATCTGGATCGCGCCGATGTTTCCGGTCGCCCGGTAGATCATTGCGGCTTTCGTGCGGCGCAGCGAATGCGTTCGGTATTCGGCTTTGCGCAAACCAATTGCCGTGACCGACTCGTCGACAAGGCGGGCAGACTGCCGCGTGCTCATATGATTAGAATGGTCGATCCGGCTGGGACAAGATGGTCGACAGCTGTCACTCCGCGGCCGAGCATTCCGATCCTGAATTCAGCTGATTGAACCGGTCAATAAAAAAGCCGGGACCGTTCGGGGGGGTGAACGGTCCCGGCTCAACGCGGCGCTAATGAGCGGGGGGCAGAGGCGCGCCGCGTATCGGGTTGATCAGTCGCGGGTCTGCTGATTATCTTTACGGGCAGCCTTGCGCTCGCGGCGCTGCGCCTTTTCCTGACTCTTGGCTTCGGACTTCACGTCTCCCTTGGCGAGCGCCGAGACGAGCACGTCACCCGAGCCCGAGAAGTTGGCGGCGTCGAGCGTAGCGAGACGATCGCCGGCGAGGACGGTGACGGTGCGGACCGCGCCCGAGGCGGTCTGCTGGACGCCGGCGACGGTGCCGATCGTCTTGCCGCGCGCGTCTTCGACGATCATGCCGGGAGCGACAGCGAACATTCCGCTGCCATTAGCCGCCGCGCTGCCCTGCGCGGCGAGCTGTCCGGCGGCCCCCGAGAAGAGGCCCGAGCCGTTGGCCGAACCGGAGCCTTGCGCCGAACCCGACCCGGCAAACGAGCCCGAGGCGGCGTTGCGCGCGCCGGAAACGGCATTATCGGCGGTGCCGCGTGCGGTAGCGGCAACGTTGCCGGCGTCGTTGGTAGCCGTGCTGGCTACGCCGCGTGCGGTGCTGCGCACGGCGTCGGTGCCGACGAGCTGCGCATCGAGCCCGGCGTCCGAAGAACCGCGGCTCGAAGCCGAGCCCGAGCCAGAGCCGACAATGCCGCCGCCGAGGCTATCGAGCGAGCCGCCGAGTGCGCCATTGGCGTCGCCTTCGCTCTGGTTGCGCGCCTCGACGCGACCCGAACGGCGGTCGACCTTCCGGTCGGTGCGCGAGCGGCCGCGGGCATTTCCGTCACCCTGCGCACTGCCGGTGGTCCGGCCGATCGTATCTATCGGGTTACCAAGCGTGTTGCCGCCCAGCGTGCCGCCGATGGTGCCGCCAAGCCCGCCGGTGAGCCCGCCTCCTCCGCTACCGCCGAGCAATTGTGCCTGCGCAGGGGCTGCCGCGAGCAAGGCTGCTGCTGCCGCGCCGATCATCATGCTGTGCTTGAAATAGGTCATGTTGCGTCTCCCGTTGGCGCCCGAAAAAGGGGCTGTCATGAAGGAGAACGAGACGACGAAGGGGTTTAATCCAAGCGGGCGTGAAAAAATTCCGTTTTGGATAAATAGTTATGATATTTCAGCGCGTTGCGCATTTACCGCAAACCAGGCCATAGCCGTAAAGGGGATCGCGCCCCGGCTTGCCGAGATCCTTTGCCTCGCGAACGAGCGCAGCGAGCGCGGTGCTGCTCTCGCCCTGCGCGGCATGATGCGCGAGCAGGCGCGCGGCGACGAACGGCGCGGCGTAAGAGGTCCCGCGCAGGCTGGTGAGGCCGCCGCCGATGCGGGCCCCCTTGAGATCGGCGCCCGGCGCGGCGAAATCGACGTGGCGCGCGCGCCCTGCCTCGACCAGCGCGCGATTGCGGCGATCGACCCCGGTGACCGCGACGACGTTGTCATACGAGGCGGGATAGGCGGGCGGCGCAGCGGGGCCGTCATTGCCAACCGCGGCGACGACCATCGTGCCCTTCGCCTGCGCCGCGGCGACCGCCTTGCCGAGCAGCGCGTTGGCGGGGCCGACCAGGCTGATCGTTACGACGGGCACGTTGCGCTGGACCATCCAGCCGAGCGCGCGGACGATTGCGGTGGCATTGCCGCCGGCGGGATCGTCGCCATAGACGTCGGCGGCGAGCAGGCGCGCGCGCGGCGCCGCGCCGGCGATCTTGCCGCGCCCGACTAGCAGCGACGCGACTGCGGTGCCATGGCCGCTGGCGTGCGGGGCATTGCGCGCAAAGCCACGCTGTTCGATTGCGGGAAGCGAAGTGTGCGTTCCGACGCCGCCGTCGATCATGCCGATCCGTGGCCCGGCGCTGGGGGCGGTAACAGCGCTTGCCGCCAGCGCGAGCGGGACCGATGCGATGCGCGCGTCGCCTCCGCTGGGGAAATAGAGCGTGTCGGCGGCGATGTCGGCGGCGGGCAGCAAGGCGGCGAGGCGGCGTTCGGCCTCAGCCAGCGAGACGCCAGTCGGGACGGCGAAGCGCGTCACCGACAGATCGAGCTCGGCGATGTCTTCGCGCGATACGATCGTGAAGCCCGCGGCGCGTGCGGCCGCAAGTGCGGTGTCATCGATGCCGCTGGCGACGAGGACGCCGCGCAGCGCGGGATCGCCGTGGCGGTCGCGCTCGATATTCTCTCGATTGTCGCGAAGCAGCGTATCGATCCGGTCGAGGCGGATGCGTTCGAGCAGGTCACCCGCTTCGCGCGCAGTCAGGCGTTCGAGCTTACCGACATTGTCGGTCAGCTGATCGGTAAGACCGCGCAACGGGCCGCCGAGCGGAGTGCCCGGCAAGACCTGACCGGTCAACCCGCCGAGCAGCTGCGCCGAGGCAGCGGGGGGCATCGCCACAATCGCGCCGATCGCCGCGAGCAAGAAGGCAGGTGCGACGACACGGCGCGCGGCGCGCGAAATAAATAATTTCCAGCTCATGCGGATTAAACGTAGCACGGTCATCGTTTCATCCATGTGAACCGGGAAAATGTCGAGACGGCATGGCTTTTGAAGGCAGGGCTTTTGAAGACGATCTGATCGGGCTGATACCCCGGTTGCGGCGATTTGCGCGCAGCCTGTCGGGGAGCGAGTCCGACGCCGACGATCTGTGCCAGGCTGCGCTTGAGAGGGCATTGAAGGCGCGCGACCAATGGCAGGCGGGCACGAGATTGGATAGCTGGATGATGAAGATTACTCGCAATATCTGGATCGACAGCGTGCGTTCGAGCGCCCGGCGCCGGACCACCGCGCTCGACGACGCTGGCGAGATCGCGGGCGATGGCGAGCAGCAGGTCGAATCGCGCGCGCTGCGCGTCGATATCGATGCCGCGATGGATCGGCTGGTCGACGACCAGCGCGAGGCGGTCGCGCTGGTCCTGGTCGAGGGCTTTGCCTATAAGGAGGCCGCCGAAATCCTCGATATTCCGATGGGCACACTGACCTCGCGCCTGGTCCGCGGACGCGAAGCGCTGGCGCGCGACCTGGGAGCAACGGCATGACTTTCGACAGCGCAACGATCCACGCTTTCGTCGACGGCGAGATCGACCTGGTCACCGCGCGGCGAATCGAGCGTGCGATGGCGGACGATCCTGAACTGGCGGCGCGGATCGCCGAGCAGCGCGGCCTGCGCGCAATGTTGAGCAATCATTACGACCCTGTCGCCGAACAGCCAGTGCCCGAACAGCTGATCGCAGCGGTGCGCGCGGCCGCCGTAACGCTGCGGCCGAAACCGCGTTTCGGTCGCTCGTGGGCGGTTGGATCGATCGCTGCCGCGCTGGCTTTCGGGCTGTTCGTCGGCCAGCAGATCGACGCGCCCGGCGGCCCCGTTGCGGTCGGCAGCGGAACTTTGATGGCGAGCGGCACGCTCAACAGCGCGCTCGAGACCCAGCTGGCCTCGGCGCAGCCGCGGCAAAGCGAGACGCGCATCGGCCTGACCTTTCGCGCGACCGATGGCGCCGTGTGCCGCAGCTTCGAAACAGTGGCTCTTTCGGGGATCGCATGCCGCGCCGAGGACGGCTGGCAACTGCGCCGGACTTTTCCGGGCCGCGAGCAGGCGACCTATCGCCAGGCAGGCAACAGCGCGCTGCTGACCGCCGCGAGCGAGATGATGGTTGGCGCCCCTGCTGATGCGGCGACGGAGCAACGCTGGCGGCAAGAAAACTGGCGACCCCAAACCCATGCTGGTCGCTAGCTCAAGCTGGCACCTTCCCGCCCCTAGGTGTGTTAATAAAGTGCGGCAGCTTCGAGTTTGTGCTATGCCTAGCTTGGAGGCTGGTAGAAATTTGTGGCCAAGTGGAGAAAATGCACCCTAGCTCAAAATGGCGAGCCAGAATTTATAAATCTGGCCAACGTTGCGAAGCTCGTCCCGCATGCGAAAGGCTGCCGTATAATCATGGTGGGCGTGAAGCACGATACGATTGTGTCGCAAAGTCCAGTCGAGGTGTTAGGCGGTGAGGAAGTTTCCTGAAGCTGAGTGTCCGATATCGACAGTAGCCTGCCAAGCAGTTCAGCGCGAAGGCTGTATCCTGCTGCCAACAGCGTCCGAGCTTCCTAAGGTACAATTGGGTCTTATTCCAAGGTTCGCGATCGGCGTCGGCCCAGCGCGCGAACAGACGATCGTCCTGCGCCGTCCCTTCGCCAACGAGGGGGCGTCAGCTTAGTCGCCTGGCGAAATTTCGGTAGGCGTGACGAGCGTTCGCGCCGGGTTCAGCGCGTCCTGGTCGCGAACCATATGACGTGGCGCGGGCCCTTGCCGTTGCTGCGCGCGCGCACGATGACTTCTTCGACCATGAACCCCGCATCGCCCAGCCGGCGGCGAAAGCGGTCGTCGGGGGCTGCCGACCAGATCGCGAGGATGCCGCCCGGCGCCAGCGCGCGGCGTGCGGCGGCGAGGCCGCGCAGCGAATAGAGGCTGTCGTTGCCGATCCGGGTCAGCCCGTCGGGGCCGTTGTCGACGTCGAGCAGGATCGCATCGTAAACGCCGGTGGCGCGTCCGATGAGCGCGCCGACATCGCCTTCGACCAGCGCGACACGGGGATCGTCGAGGCAGCCCGCGGCAAGATCGGCCATCGGCCCGCGCGCCCAGGCGATGATTTCTGGCACCAGCTCGGCGACGGTGACCCTGGCCGCAGCGCCCAGTTCGGCGAGTGCGGCGCGCAGCGTGAAGCCCATGCCATAGCCGCCGATCAGCACGTGTGCCGCGGGCCGGTCGGTGAGCTGCTCGCAGGCGAGGACCGCGAGCGCCTCTTCGGAGCCGCTCATCCGGCTGCTCATCAGTTCGTTGCGGTCGAGCACGATCATGAAATCGCCGCCGCGCCGGTAAAGGCGCAGTTCCTCGCCGTCGGCAACCTGCGCCGTGTCGATCAGTTCGCGTGGGGTCATCGGGCGGTGTCCGTCGTGATTGTGTCGCCCCCGCTGCGGCAAAGCGCGCGCGAGGACAAGCCCCTGCAAAGCGTGCTTGGGTTTTCGCGCATTCGCTGCTAAGCGCGCGCCCATGCTGACAATCAATGCAATCACGGTGCGCCTTGGCGGGCGGACGATCCTCGATCGTGCCACGGCGGCAATCCCGCCAGGCGCGCGCGTTGGCCTGATCGGGCGCAACGGTGCGGGCAAATCGACTCTCATGAAGGTCATGATCGGCGAGCTCGAAGCCGACGAGGGCGAGATCGAGATGCCGCGCGATACGCGCCTCGGCTATATCGCGCAGGAAGCTCCGGCGGGCACCGCGACGCCGTTCGACACCGTGCTCGCCGCCGATATCGAGCGTGCCTCGCTGATGGAAGAAGCCGAGCATTGCGAAGATCCGCACCGGCTTGGCGACCTTCACGACCGGCTGCTCGCGATCGACGCCTACAGCGCCCCGGCGCGCGCCGCGCGGATCCTGATCGGCCTCGGCTTCGACGAAGACATGCAGGGCCAGCCGCTCGACAGCTTCTCGGGCGGGTGGAAAATGCGCGTCGCGCTCGCCGCCTTGCTGTTTTCGGAGCCCGACGTGCTGCTGCTCGATGAGCCGTCGAACCATCTCGATCTCGAAGCGACGCTGTGGCTCGAGAACTTCCTCAAGGCCTATCCGGGCACGCTCGTCGTCATCAGCCATGAGCGCGACCTGCTCAACAACGTCGTCGACACGATCGTCCACCTCCAGGGCGGCCAGCTGACGATCTATCCCGGCGGCTATGACAGTTTCGAAACGCAGCGTGCCGAACGCGCCGCGCAGCTCGAGGCGGCCAAGGCATCGCAGGATTCGCAGCGCGCGCGCTTGCAGGAATATGTCGCGAAGAATTCGGCGCGCGCCTCGACCGCGAAACAGGCGCAGTCGCGCGCCAAGATGCTCGCCAAGATGCAGCCGATCGCCGCGCTTGTCGACGATCCCAGCCTCAGCTTCGACTTTCCCGATCCGACCGAGCTGCGCCCGCCGCTGATCACGCTCGATCTCGCCGCGGTCGGCTATGTCCCCGACAAGCCGATCCTGCAGCGGCTCAACCTGCGGATCGATCCCGATGACCGGATCGCGCTGCTCGGCCGCAACGGCAATGGCAAGACGACGCTGGCGCGGCTGCTGGCGGCGCAATTGACCCCGATGGAAGGCGAAATGAACGCCTCGGGCAAGATGCAGGTGGGCTATTTCACCCAGTATCAGGTCGAGGAACTGGCCGGCGACGACACGCCGCTCGAGCACATGACGCGCGCCATGAAGGGCAAGACGCCCGGCGCGGTGCGCGCGCAGCTCGGTCGCTTCGGCTTTTCGGGCGAGCGTGCGACGCAGCGCGTGGCCAAGATGTCGGGCGGCGAACGCGCCCGCCTCGCGCTCGCCCTTGTGACGCGCGATGCGCCGCATTTGCTGATCCTCGACGAGCCCACCAACCATCTCGACGTCGACGCCCGCGAAGCGCTGGTCCAGGCGCTCAACGGCTATAACGGCGCGGTGATCCTCGTCAGCCATGACCGCCACATGGTCGAACTGACCGCCGACCGGCTGGTGCTCGTCGATGACGGCCGCGCGACCGATTATCCCGGCAGCATGGGCGATTATATCGATTTCGTCCTTGGCCGGAACCAGCCCAAGGCCGACGCCAAGCCCAAGCAATCGAAAAAGGACCGCAAGGCCGCCGCCAAGGCGCGCGACGATGCCCGCGACCTCAAGCAGAAAGCGAAGGCCGCCGAGGCCGAAAGCGCGCGGCTGCATGCCGATTGCAAGGCGATCGACCACGCGATGTTCGACCCCGCCGCCGCGCCGCCCGAACTGGCGACGCTGACGATGGGCGAACTGGCGCAACGCCGCGCGCAGGTCGCCGATGCGCTCGCCGCTGCCGAGGCGCGCTGGCTCGAGGTCAGCGAACAGCTCGAACAGGTTGCTGCCTAGGCTTCAGCGGAGCATCTCAGCGTCCGGCGAGGATGTTCGCCAGCATCGCGTCGCCGTCGCGCGTCAGGATCGATTCGGGGTGGAACTGCAGCCCGGTCTGGCGCGCCGCGCGGTCGCTGATCGCCATCGCCATTGCACCGATCCGCGCATGGACGGTGAAACGCTCCGGCGGATTGGGCGTGCACAGCGAATGATAGCGCCCGACGCGGAGCGGGCCGGGCAGGCCGGTAAACGGACCGCGACAATCGTGGTCGAGCGGCCACGCCTTGCCGTGAACCGGCACGGGCGCGCGATCGACACGGCCGCCCGCGTGCAGCACGATCGCCTGCTGGCCCAGACAGATGCCGAGAACGTCGCAGCGGCCGATCGCGGCATCGACGATGCTCATGAGCGATCCCGCGTCCTCGGGCCGACCGGGTCCGGGCGACAGGACGATCAATGCATGTTCAGCTTCGGCAAGTGCGATCGCCTCGCCCGCCGCAATCGTGTTGCGGCGGACCGAGACGCGGCAGTCGAGCCGCTCGAACGCCTCGACGAGGTTGAACGAGAAGCTGTCGAGATTGTCGATCAGGAGGACGTTACGCATTGCTCGCACCCCCCGCGGCTTCGACGCCCGCGATGATGCCCAGCACCGCATCGGCCTTGCGCCGCGTTTCGTCGGCCTCGGCCTGTGGGTCGCTGTCGTGGACGACGCCCGCGCCGGCGCGCACCGTCGCGATCGCGTCCTGCACGACCGCGGTGCGGATGACGACGCCGGTATCGATGTCGCCATCGCCGTTGAGCCAGCCGATCGCGCCGCCATAGGGGCCGCGCTTGGTCGCCTCGACGCCGCGGAGCAACTGCGTCGCGCGCAGCTTGGGCGCCCCGCTCAGCGTTCCGACATTGAGGCAGGCGACGAGCGCGTGGAGGCCGTCATGGCCCTCGCGCAGCTGCCCCGTGACCGACGAGACGAGATGCATGACGCGCGCATAGCGTTCGGTCGTCATCAACCGCGCAATGCGGCGCGTGCCGCTCGTGCTGACGCGCGCGACGTCGTTGCGGGCAAGATCGACGAGCATCATGTGTTCGGCGAGCTCCTTGGTGTCGAGCCGCATGTCGGCCTCCTGCCGGTCGTCCGCGTCGGGGCTCGCACCGCGCGGACGCGTGCCCGCGATCGGCTTGACCTCGACCATCGCCGTGCCGAACTCGCGATAGACGCGGACCGATGTTTCGGGCGAGGCGCCAAACAACGTGTGGTCGGGCGCCGTGACGTAATAGCGGTACGGGCTGGGATCGAAGGCGCGCAACGCCGCATAGGCGGCATAGGGATCGGAGCACGGCAGGCGAAAGCTGCGCGACGGGACGATCTGATAAACCTCGCCGGCGGCGATGTGCTCGCGCATCGCGGAGACGACCGCGCGATAGGCGGCGTCGTCGAGATCGGTTTCGGCGCGGTGATCGTTGAGCGCGGCGACGGGGACGGGGGCAAACGGCGGTGCGGCGGCACAACGCGCGACGAGCGCGGTCAGGCGCTGCGATGCGTCGTTGAACGCGCGCGTCGATGCCGCGGCATCGGCCGATCCGAAGGCGGTACAGATCAGCCGGGGCGGCGCGCCGGGATCGATCACGACCAGCGATTCGGCGACCCAGAAGACGAGGTCGGGAAAATCGAGCGGGTCGGCGGCGTTGGCGGGCAGATCCTCGAACAGGTCGACATGGTCGAACGCGACGATACCGGGCAGCGCGAGCGTGAACGGCTCCTCGGGCGAGCGCGAGACGGGGGCGAGCGCGGCGCGCAGTACATCGAACGGCGAGGGGGCGGCGAGCCGCGCGGCGGGGTCGTCGCCGGTCGGTCGCGGAAAGTCGAACTGCACGGCGGTCGGCGCGGAATCGGTCACATGGACTAACAGGCGATCGACGAGCAGCGCGAGCAGGTTCTCGCCGTTCGCCGACAGCGCTTCGGCGGTCACGCGCTGCCCGCGCGCGACGATGCGCAGCGCGGCAGCGTCGAGGATCAGCGTCGGCCCGACGGTCCGCTCGAACAGCATCGTGTCGGACCGCTCGCCACGATCGGTCAGCGCGGCGTGGAGCGCGAGCGCGTCGGCGGGGAGCGACAGGCGCCGGTGGAGCGCGATCGCATCCCCGGTGCCGCCGGCGGTATCGCGCCTCACAATGTGCGCCCGACCGCGGCTGCGACGGGCGCGAGCGCGCGCATCAGCCCGTCGAACTGCGCCGGATAGAGCGATTGCGCACCGTCGGAGAGCGCCTGTTCGGGGTCTTCGTGGACTTCGATCAGCAGGCCGTCGGCGCCGCACGCGACGCTCGCCAGCGCCATCGGCGCGACGAGATCGCGGATGCCGGTGCCGTGCGACGGATCGACCAGCACGGGCAGATGCGTGCGCTGGCGGACATAGGGCACCGCGTTGAGATCGAGCGTGTTGCGCGTCGCGGTTTCGAAAGTGCGGATGCCGCGCTCGACCAGGACGACGTCGGGGTTGCCCGCGGCGAGGATATATTCGGCGGCCAGCAACCACTCGTCGATCTTCGCCGCGATGCCGCGCTTGAGCAGCACCGGCTTGCCTGCCGCGCCGACCGCACGGAGCAGCGCGAAATTGTGCATGTTGCGCGCGCCGATCTGGAGCGCATCGGCATATTGCGCGACGGTGTCGATATCGGCGGTGTCCATCACCTCGGTGACGACGGGCAGGCCGACTTCGTCGCCGACGCTGCGCAGGATCTTGAGGCCTTCCTCGCCATGGCCGGCAAAGCCATAGGGGCTGGTGCGCGGCTTGAATGCGCCCGCGCGCAGCGCCGAGGCGCCCGCGGCTTTGACTGCCCGGGCGGTATTGAGCATCTGGTCGTGCGTTTCGACCGCGCAGGGACCGGCGATGATCGCCAGCGCGGTGCCGCCGATCGCCGTCGTCGACTCTCCGCTGCCGATATGGACGACGGTGTCGTGCGGATGTGTTTCGCGGCTGACCAGCTTGTACGGCGTGAGGATCGGCTTGACCGATTCGACCATCGGATGGCTGTCGAGGTGGAGGCCGGCGAGCACGCGCTCGTCGCCGAGCGCGCCGAGGACGACGCGTTCGGAGCCGGGCATGTGCAGCGGCTGAAGCCCCGCCTGTTCGATCCGCGCGAGGATATCCTGCGCTTCGGCGGCGGTGGCCTGGGGTCTGAGAACGATGATCATGCTTTGGGTCTTCCGGAAAAAAGGCAATAAAAAACCCGCCTGAGGCGGGCCGGGAGCTTGGATCGGGATGGTCTCGTTCAGGAGACCGGGAGGATCATGCGATACGGCCGCGCCAGCGGGAAGATGCGGGCGTCCACCACCAATTGCGCTGCGCGAAGGCGGCGATCGAAGTCAGCGAAGGGGCGGGTTCATGGGGCATGGCAATGGCCGCAACTTATGGGCAAGGGCAGGGGCGGTCAATCGGCAAATGCCGAACCGGCACCCCGGGCGCGTTCGCGCCATGCCTTGCTACTTGGCGCAGTATTCGCGTTTGCCCTTTTTGCACAGGGCGACCGCGGTGCGCCATTCCTCCATCTTGCGCTCATAGTCGGCCTTGTACGCGGCAAGCTTTTCGGCCTGCTCTTTCTCGATCCGTGCATTTTCGGCCAGCTTGTCATCGCGCTCCTGCTTCAGCCGCTCGTATTCGGCCTCTTTCCTGGCATACTGACTCTGGCGATCGGCATTCAGTTCGTTGAGCGCTTCGGCATAGAGATCGGTGCGGGCATTCAGGACGCAGGTCGCGGCGACCTCGTCGACGGTCATCGTCGCGCGTTCGCTCGCGGGCAGGGCGAGCAGCGCCCCCGGTGCCTTGGCGCGGCATTCGGCGACCTTGGCCGGCATGCGCGCTTCGATATCGATGCCGTTTTCCTTGAGCATTGCGATCGTCTTGCGCATCTGCGGAGTTACGTCGAGCTGGCGCGGACGGCGATGGGCAACGCAAGCGGGGCTCGACCAGATGCCATATTGTTTCTGGTTGTCGGCCGTATCGCCCCCACGGCCTTCGGTCTCGACCAGCCAGTTTTTCGCCTGTTCGCACTGCTTGGCCGAATACTCCGCCGCCTGGGCTTCGGGCTGGTGGCGCGAAGGCTGGCTCTGGGCCGTCATTCCTCCGGCGGCAGCGATGATGGCGATTGTCGCGAGCAAGGCGTGTGACATGGTGCGTCTCCAGGTCGAATGCGCAAGCGACACGATGCCGTATCGCGCGGCGTGGTCCAAGGCGTCGCTATCTACACGACCAGCTACGGATTTTCCAGTCGGGCGGCGGGATGAGACCCGACCGATCGCTTGTCGCCGATGCCGGGACGCCGGCCGTTCAGCTTTGCAATGACTGTTTGAGCCTGGTCACGACGTCCTCGTCGCAGATACGGGCGAACCTTGCCATCACCAGGCTGAACAGGCCGAACAGGAACAGGCCGATCGCGACGAGCGTGAAGACCGTCGGGTTTTCGCGCAGTTTTTCGAGCGCCATGCCGACACCGCCGACTTCGCGGGAATTGCCCGACAGCGCCGAGGCGGCGATGTTCCAGCCGATCACTGCAAAGACCACGGCGCGCGCGGCATAGCCCGCATGGCCGAGAAATTTGGCCGAATGCGGCGTGTCGGCATCGAGTTCGTGGATGAACTTGCCGGTCCACGCCTTGTGCGCCTGCTCGGCGGCGGCGGCGAGAAAACCGAGTCCGATCAGTGCGAGGATGATCTCGCCGGCGGGGAGCGACAGCAGGAACGAGGCGGCCTCGCCACTACGGTCGCCGCCTTCCTTGGCGGGGGTCGCGCTGCCCGACGCGGCCTTGAGCGCGACGAACGCGAGGACCATGTGCCCGAGCCCGCTGGCAACATGACCGATCCGCTTGCCGATCCCGAGCGCGTCCTTGTCCTCGCCGTCGATGTTGAGCGCGGCACCATAGAGGCGAAACAGGCCGTAAAAGGCGAGACCGATGCCGACGAGCAGCAGGATCGGTTCGCCTGCAGACATGTCCTTGATCTCGGCGAGCACATTGCTCGGGCTTTTCGCGCGCGACGAGGCGAAGGCGAGATAGCCGAGCAGGACATAGACGATCCCGCGCGCAAGATAGCCCAGCCGGGCAAAGGTTTCGACGCGGCGCAGGCGGTTCATTCAATGGCTCCCCAGGGACAGAACCTCGACAATGCGCTGCGATGGCCATTGTTCCGCGTCCGTTTCGAAATCGCTGCCTGCGACGGCTTGCCGGGTTCGTTCAAGGTCGGTAGCGCAGGCGCATGACCTTCACCCTCGACCGTTTCGACCTCGACGCCTTCGTCGCCGCCACGCTTGCCGAGGACCTTGGCGACCATGGCGATATCACGTCGCGCGCGACGATTCCCGCCGATGCCCGCTTTGCCGGCGTGATGGACAGCCGTGAGGACGTCATCGTCGCGGGCCTGCCGATCGCCGAGGCGTTTTTTCGCACGCTCGACGCCGATGTCGGAATCGAGATCCTCGCCGACGAAGGCGCGCGTGTCGGCGCGGGCGGCGACCTCATGCGCCTCACCGGACTGGCGCGCGCGATGCTGACCGCCGAACGTTCGGCGCTCAACACCGTCCAGCATCTCACCGGCATCGCGACGATGACGCGGCGCTATGTCGATGCGATCGCGGGGACGGGGGCAACGCTGCTCGATACGCGCAAGACGATCCCGGGACTGCGCGTGCTCGAAAAATACGCCACCCGCATGGGCGGTGCGACCAACCACCGCATGCGGCTCGACGATGCGGCGATGATCAAGGACAACCACGTCGCGGTCGCCGGATCGGTCGGCGAGGCGGTCCGCCGCGCGGTCGCCGCAGGGATCGAGCGGATCATCGTCGAGGTCGACCGGATCGACCAGATCGCACCGGCGCTCGATGCGGGGGCGACGCACCTGCTGCTCGACAACATGGCCAACGATACGCTGCGCGACGCGGTCGCGCTCGTCGACGGTCGCGTCCCGACCGAGGCGTCAGGCGGCGTGCGGCTCGATACCATTCGCGCGATTGCCGAGACGGGGGTTGATTTCATCTCGGTCGGGCGGCTGACGCAATCGGCACCCGCGGCCGATATCGGGCTCGACTTTTCGCCCGACTGAGCCGCGGATTCGTCCCGTCGAGGGACAGGCACGCATTTACCATCTTGCCCCCTAGTCAGATAGTAAACGCGGGCTTAACCTTTGGCCCATGAGCAACACGATCACGATACCCGCCCCGTCGGGGGTTGGCCAAATCCGCATCCGCGATCGCCGCCGCGTCCGCCGCGCGCCCGCTGGTGCGATCGTCTCGCAGGCGAACACGACCGACTGGCAAGACTATCGCCCGACGCGCGCACCGCTGATCGCCAACGACGATGTCCGGCAGTTCATGATGAGCTTCGTCGCCTTCTTCACCGCGGCGATGATCTTCCTCGCGTAGGTCTCCGGCTTGCGCCGTGCGTCGGGACAGCCTTGCTGGCCCGAAACGACGCCCGAACCGCCCTCAGTCGCAGGCGCGGTGGAGTTTCTGTGCCAGCCACGCCGAAACGAGGCACGCGGCGGCGACGAACAATAGCGTGTCGTCGATCGTCACCCCGAAATAGACGAGCGTGCCGTAGATCAGCGTGCCGAGCACCATGAAGGCCGAGTTGACAATGTTGTTCGCTGCGATCGTTCGCGCGGTCATCGATTTGGCGACGGTCGTCGTCAGGAAGGCGTAAAGCGGCACGACAAACATCCCCCCCGCGACCGAGATGCCGAGCAAATCGATGAACACGCGGTCGCCTTTCGCAAGCGAAAGGAAATCGCGCCAGTCGATCAGCTGACCGCCGACCGGCCCCCAGTGACCGACCGAATACCACAGATCGACTATGAACAGCCCCATGACGATGACCGAGGCCGGCGCGAACTTGGCCGATACCTTGCCCTTGAGCATCCGGTTGATTGCGATCGAGCCCAATGCAACGCCGACCGAGAAGACCGCGGTGAACACCGTCGCGACGCTTTCGTCCGCGCCGAGCAGGTTCTTCACCAGCGGCGGGAAAATCGCGATGATCACCGCGCCGATCGCCCAGAAGAAGCTGATCGACATGATCGCGAGGAACAGGCGCGGAATGTGCATCGTCCCCGAGACGAGATTCCAGCTGTTGCGGATCAGGTGCCAGTCGAGCTTGAGCGGCGGCGCATCGGCCTCGGGCGGTGCATAGGGGACCGCGCTCGCGGTCAGCCGCCCGACGATTGCGACGAGGATTACGGCGATCGCGGCCCAGGCGGGGGGGATGATGCCGCCGACGACGGTGCCCGAAAGGATCGCGAGATAGGTGCCCGCTTCGACCAGCCCGGTCCCGCCAAGAACGTTTTCGGGTTCGAGATGCTGCGGCAGGATGGCGTACTTGATCGGTCCGAAAAAGGTCGAATGAACCCCCATTGCGAACAAGGCGGCGAGCATCACGGGAACCAGCTCGAAATAGATGCCGACGCTGCCGACGATCATGATGCCGATCTCGGCCGACTTGATGAAGCGGATGACACGCGCCTTGTCGCTCGAATCGGCGATCTGTCCGGCCAGCGCGGAGAACAGGAAAAAGGGCAGGATGAACAGGCCGCTGGCGAGCGCATTGAACTGCGCCTCGGTCGCCGGGTTCGAATAGATCGTGTAAGTGACCAGGACGACCATCGCCATCTTGAACAGGTTGTCGTTGAAGGCGTTGAGGAACTGCGTTGCGAAGAGCGGGCCGAAATGGCGGCGTTTCAACAATACGAGCGATGTTTGCATCTATACGGTTGCCCTATCTTCGCCCGACCGTGCGACCGCGTTCGGCCCCCTTGCACCGTGGGGGGTGTAGAGACTGACGCTGGCGCGGTCAAAACGGTTTTCAAGCGGGCGCAGGGCGGTCTAAGGTCTCGCCCTATCATGCTCAGCCTGCCCAACCTCCTCACCCTGTCGCGGATCTTCGCGGTGCCGTTGCTCGTCGCGCTGTTGTGGTGGCCGGGCTGGCACCTCGGCTATCTGGTCGCCTTCGTCCTGTATTGCCTGATGGGCATCACCGATTATTTCGACGGCTATGTCGCGCGGACGCGGGGCACGGTGTCGAAGCTCGGCATCTTCCTCGATCCGATCGCCGACAAGATCATGGTCGGCGCGGTCATCGTCATGCTGTGCGCGACGCGCGACATCGCCGGTTGGCACGTCATTGCGGCGATCGTCATCCTGGTTCGCGAAATCGTCGTGTCGGGCCTGCGCGAATTCCTCGCCGACCTGCGCGTCTCGATGCCGGTGACGCGGCTGGCGAAATGGAAGACGGCGTTCCAGATGATCGCGCTCGGCGCGCTGATCCTCGCCGGCGGCCTGCCGCAATACCCGTTCGTCAAGGATGTCGGGGTGATCACGCTGTGGGCTGCCGCAGTTCTGACACTGATCACCGGATGGGACTATCTGCGCTCCGGCCTGCGCCATATGGACTGAGCCATGTCCGACCACCGACCGATCAGAATCGAATATTTCGCCAAGTTTCGCGAAGCCATGGGCCGCTCTGCCGAGGATGTCGCGCTGCCGACCGCGGTCGGTTCGGCGGGCATGCTGGTCGAATGGCTGCGCGAACGCGACGAAGCGGGCCACGCGACCTTCGACGACAGCGTCCTTATCGCGGTCGACGACGTGATGGCGCAAGCCGATACCTCGCTCGACGGTGCCACCAGCGTCGCGCTGTTCCCGCCGATGACCGGCGGATGAGCAATACCCGCATATCGGTTTCGGTCCAGGCCGAGCCGTTCGACGCCGGACCGCTGATGGCGCAGCTGCGTGCGGCGGGTGCGGGCGGCATAGCCAATTTCACCGGGATCGTGCGCGGCGGCAATGGCCTCAGCGCGCTCGAGATCGAACATCATCCGCGCATGACGCAGGCTGCGCTCGAACAGATCGCGCGGGACGCGGCGACGCGCTGGCCGCTCCTCGCGCTGACCATCGTCCACCGCTTCGGCCGCCTCGACCTCGCTGCACCGATCGTCTTCGTCGGCGCCTCGGCGGTGCATCGCGCCGCCGCGCTCGATGCGGTCGCGTTCACGATCGACCGGCTCAAGACCGCGGCACCGTTCTGGAAGCGCGAACATTTCACCGACGGCAAGAGCGCGTGGGTCGCGCCGCGCCCCGCCGACCACGCCAGCGCCGCGCGTTGGGACTAGGCTGACGCCGCCTTACGACGCCGCTTCGAACCGCGTCTTGAGGATTTCTCCGAGCATTTCGAATTCGTCGCGACGCGGCGAGTTGCGCCGCCAGACCAGCGCGATGTCGCGCGCGTCATTGTCCGATTCGATCGGCCGTGTGACGATCGAGGTGTTGGCAAGGATGCCGGAATCGATCGCCATCTGCGGCAGCATCGTGATGCCGAGCCCGTTTTCGACCATCTGGACGAGCGTGTGGAGCGATGTCCCCATCATCACCGCGCCCGAGCGCAGTTCGGGCCGGTTGCACGCCGCCAGCGCATGATCCTTGAGGCAGTGGCCGTCCTCGAGCAGCAACAGGTCCGACGCCGCGATCGAATCGGGCGCGATCGCATCGGGCAGGTCGCCCGCGGCTTCGGCGGGAAAGGCGACGCACAGCCGGTCGGAAAACAGCGTCTGGTGTTCGATGTCGCCGCACGCATAGGGTAGCGCGAGCAGGACGCAATCGACCTGGCCGTGGTGGAGCGAATCGCACGCCGCCTGGCTGGTTTCTTCACGCAGATAGAGTTTGAGCTGCGGACGTTCGGCGCGCAGCTTGGGCAGCAGGCGGGGGAGCAGGAAGGGCGCGATCGTCGGGATCACGCTCATCCTGAGGTCGCCCGTCAGCGGCTTGCCCGAAGCTGCGGCGAGCGCGGCGAGATCCTCTGCCTCGCGCAAGACGCGGTTGGCCTTCGCCGCGATCTTGTCGCCGAGCGGGGTAAAGCGGACGACGCGCCGGGTGCGTTCGACCAGCATCGTGCCGAGCAGCGATTCGAGCTCGCGAATCCCGGCAGAAAGCGTCGACTGGGTGACGAAGCAACTCTCTGCGGCGCGGCCGAAATGGCCGTGTTCCTGCAAGGCGACGAGATATTGCAGCTGTTTGAGCGTCGGAAGGTAATTTTGCACAAGGACTCGATCAATAATGCGTTAATGATCGATTTTGTCGTGCAATCGTGCCGTGGTCAACGCTCGTCACTGGAAATGCGCCGCGCGCGAACCTATTATGTCTGGGTAACGGAGCAAATCTTTATGTTCGATCGCCTGATCGCCACTCTCGATTCGATCGTCGCGCGCGATCCAAGCCCGCGGTCGCGCTGGGAAGTGCTGACCTACCCGGGGTTGTGGGCGGTCGGTTTCCACCGCGTTTCGCACTGGCTGTTCGAGAGCGGACTGTTCTTCCTCGCGCGGCTGGTCAACCATGTCGCACGGATGCTGACCGCGATCGACATCCATCCCGGCGCCAAGATCGGCAAGCACCTTTTTATCGACCACGGCTTTACCGTCATTGGCGAGACTGCCGAGATCGGCGACAACGTGACCTTGTACCAGTGCGTCACGCTGGGCGGGACCAATCCGACCAACGGCATTCCGGGCAAGCGCCATCCGACGCTGTGCGACAACGTCATCATCGGTTCGGGCGCGCAGATCCTGGGGCCCATCACGCTCGGCCCGCGTGCGCGCGTCGGGGCCAATTCCGTCGTCACCAAGGATGTTCCCGAAGGCGCGACGATGGTCGGCATTCCCGCGCGCCAGATGCTCGTCGAGGCCGACGATTACGCGCGCGAGTTCATGCCTTATGGTACGCCGTGCGGCGACCGGTTCGATCCGGCGACGCAGAAGCTCGAGATTCTCGAATGCCAGATTGCTGTGCTCGCCAAGCAGGTTGAGGCGCTCAAGGCCGAGCGCGACTCCGCGCCGGTCGCGATCGCTCCCGCCGATCCCGTCACGCTTCCGCGCAAGGGCAAGCGCGCTTGAGCGGAAACGTTACGCCGTTTCCGTCGACCCAGCCGAGCCGGGCGACGCAGGTCGGCTATGAGCGTGCCGAACTGACCCGCATCATGGACCTGTACGGACGCATGGTCGCGGCCGGGCACTGGCGCGATTACGCGATGTATTTCGGGCGCGACGTCGCGATCTTCAGCGCCTTTCGCCGGGCCGCCGAACGTCCCGAGATCCGCGTCGAGAAACGCCCCGCGCTGCGCGCGCGCCAGGGCATGTGGTCGCTGGTCGGTGAGGGTGGGGCGGTGCTCAAACGCGGGCATGAACTGGCGGGCGTCCTCGCGCCGGTCGAACGGCGCCTGATGAAGCTGGTCGGCGAATAGAAACGGCCGGTCCGTTTCCGAACCGGCCGCCTCGCGTTAGGTATTGTTCGCTCAGGCGGTGAGCGTTGCCACCGTTGCAGGTGCCGCGATCACCGGCAGGCGATCCGACACGCTATCGGGCAGCATAGCGACGACGAACGCGCGTGCATTCTGCCAGAAGGCCGACAGCAGCAGCAACGCCGAACCGATCACCAGCGCGGTGAGCGCGACGTTGAGTTCGACCGCACCGAATTCGCGGAACAGCTCGGTCAGCGCATAGAGTACATAGGCCAGCGCCGAGACGAGCAGCGCGCGCCGGTCGATCGCCAGCGCAACGACGCCCATCGCGACATAGATCGCGATGACGAGGATCGCGCTGCCTGCCGAGATCGCATTGCCTTCGGTCACGCCCAGGAGGCTGAACAATGCGTGCGCGATCATCGGCGCGGCAAGCAGGTGGAGCCAGAAAGCCACGTCGCTGCGCCGCGTCTGGCGCAATTTGTCCGACGTGTCCCAGTTCATTGCCAGGGCGAAGACGCCGAGACCTGCAACGAGGACGAGGCCGAGGACGATATTGCGCATGTTGTCGACCTGGCCGATGCCGGCAAGAATCAGCGCGATGACCGTACCAGCGATCGCTGCGGCACCGACGGCGACGGTGATCGGCACCATGAAGCGCTTCCAGTGCAACCAGGTCGCGCCGGCGGTGATCAGGCCGATGCCCGCTGCCAGCGATGCCATCAGCCGCGGATCGGGATTCCTGCCGAACATGTCTTCACCGCCGACCGCGATAAAGCCGCCGAGCATCGCGAATATCCCGCCCGAAAAGGCGAGCAGCAACAGGATGCTGGGCAGCGCCATGCGACGCTGGCGGGTGAAATATTCGGCCAGTGCCCATGCCGAGCCGGCAACCAGCGCGCCCGCGAGCGGCGATGGTCCCTCGACCGGCCAGATCGACTGGCCGATCCAGCCGACCGCGACCAGCAGGATCGCCGCGGCAATGCTGACGAAAATGTCGTTGAAGCCGGTCAGGAGGCGGAAACTCTCCTCGTCGACCGCGGGTGTTTCACGCAATGTTGCCACGTGCGCGCGCAATGCGGCTGCTGCCTCGGCGCTGATCGCGCCATCGGCAATCGCCGTCTGGATATCGGTTTCGCTATACATCCCCTGTCCTTTTCTTTGATCGTTACGATCTTGCCCGGGACGGGATTAGCATATGCGTGTTATGTTGGCAATACAGTTAGCCGCCCTGCAGCAATTTGAGGATCGTGCCGGCCTGTTCGGCGCCCGATTGCGGGACGATCTCGCCGGTCCGGTCGGTGATCCGGTCGATCGCGGCGGCGACGCCTTCGGGGGTTTGCTGGTCTGCGGGCAGCGCGACGCCCTGCGTCAGCGTGACATAGGCGGCCTGGTAGACGCCTGCGCCCGCGCCCATGATCATGTTGGTGGGGGCATCATGGCTGACGAGGTAGAGCGCGGCCGGCGCAACGCTTTCGGGTGAAAACAGCGCGTGCATCGCCTCGGGAAAAATATCCTCGGTCATTCGCGTCGCCGCGGTCGGGGCGAGCGTGTTGACGCGAATGTCGTATTTGGCGCCCTCGATCGCGAGTGTCTTGGTGAGGCCGGCGAGGCCCAGCTTGGCAGCGCCGTAATTAGCCTGGCCGAAATTGCCGAACAGGCCGGTCGACGAGGCGGTCATCAGGATGCGGCCATAGGCCTGCTGCCGCATCATTTCCCAGACCGCCTTGGTCGCGTTGGCCGATCCATTGAGGTGGACGTCGACGACGAAGGCGAAATCCTCCGGGCTCATCTTGGCGAAGCTCTTGTCGCGCAGGACGCCGGCGTTGTTGATCAGGATGTCGATCTGGCCCCAGCGGTCTTTCGCCCGCGCGACCATGGCTTCCATCTGGGCATATTCGGTAACGCTGCCGCCATCGGCGATCGCTTCTCCGCCCGCCGCCTCGATCTCGGCGACCACCTTGGCGGCGGCATCCGAATGGCCGGTGCCGTCGCGCGAACCGCCGAGGTCGTTGACCACGACCTTCGCCCCGCGGCGCGCGAGTTGAATCGCATATTCGCGGCCCAGGCCGCCGCCGGCGCCCGTCACGACGGCAACGCGTCCGGTAAAGTCGATCGTCATGGCGAAATCCCCTGAGCTGATGATGTGCAATATTATGTGCCCCGATTGGCGGTCGCAGGCGCGCGGGGCAAGCCCTTTGGTCGCCTGTGGCGGGCGGCTGTCAAATATCCGTCACACAACCGCCTTCGAATCGTAACAGCTTGGTCCTAGCGGCGTCATCGACGCCTTCGGGCATTCATTTTATTCGGGGATAACCATGACACGTACTCTCGCCGCCGCGCTGCTTTCGGCCAGCGCCGTTACCGCTTTTGCCACGCCCGTCCATGCGCAGGAGATCAGCGCCGACGAAGCCGCGCAGTTGCGCGCCCAGCTCGCCGCGATGAAGGCGCAGCTCGCCACGCTCGAGGCGCGCGTCGCAGCGACCGATCAGACCGCGCAGGACGCCGGCCAGGCTGCTGCCAACGCCGACGTCAAGGCGCAGGCGGCGACGGCGGCTGCTACCGAGGCCACTGCGGCAGCAAAGAGCGTTCCCGCCATCGCGTGGAAGGGTGCGCCCGAGATCACCGGCGAGGGCGGCTGGAGCTTCAAGCCGCGCGGTCGTGCTCAGCTCGACATAGCGAGCGTGAACGCACCCGACAGCGTCGGCGGCAACCGGCTTGGCACCGCGACCGAATTTCGCCGCATCTATCTCGGCGTCGACGGCAAGATTCCCGGCGGCTTCGCCTATCGCGTCGAGGCCGATCTGGCCAACAGCGCGGTCGAGCTGACCGATGTTTACGTGACCTATTCGGACGGCCCTGCGTCGATCACCGTTGGGCAGATCAAGCCGTTCTGGTCGCTCGAGGAGATGACGAGCGACCTGTTCACCAGCTTCATGGAGCGGGCATCGTTCACCAGCGGTTTCGGCTTCGAACGTCGCGTCGGTGTCTCGGGCGCTTACAACGGCAAGTCGCTGCTCGTTCAGGGCGGTGTTTTCAGTGACAATGCCAGCGACCTGTTGAGCGACAGCAACAACAGCTACAGCTTCGATGGCCGCGTCGTATATTTCCCCAAGCTGGGCAACACGCAGCTTCATCTCGGCGGATCGGCGCATTACCACGATTTCAACGATGGCCAGTCAAGCGTGCGCTACCGTGCGCGTCCGTTTGCGCACACAACCGATCTGCGCCTGATCGACACCGGGAACATCGCGGCCAAGGGTGAGCGCGGCTTGGGACTTGAGGCAGCGGCGATGACCGGCCCGTTCCACGCGAGCGCCGAAGGCTTCTGGCAGACCGCCTTGGTTTCGGGTGCTGCCGATCCGACCTTTTTCGGCGGCTATGGAGAGGTCGGCATGATGCTGACGCCGGGCGATTCGAGCGGTTACAAGGGCGGTGCGTTCGATCGCATCAAGCCTTCGCGGCTGATCACCAAGGGCGGGATCGGCGCGATCCAGCTCAATGCGCGCTACGACTATCTCGACCTCGTCGACAACGGCATCACGGGTGGAACGCAGAACGCCTATGGCCTGTCACTCGTCTGGGTGCCGATCGATTATGTCCGCTTCGTCGCCAACTACGGTCACATCGTTTACGATAACGCCGCTGTGCCCGCGGGGACCGATCGCAGCTATTCTGTCGACACGCTCGGCATGCGCGCGCAGATCGATTTCTAACACGCCATAGACCTCGCGTCGTCGTCCCCCTCCTGACGACGCCAGAACGCCGGAATCCGTAACGCGGGTTCCGGCGTTTTTCGTTGGTGCTGGGCTTGGGTCATGACGCCCGGAGTGGCGTCAGATGCGCCCTTCGGCGTCGAGCGCATAGCCGGCCGAGCGGACGGTGCGGATGAGGTCGGTGCGACCGCCTTCGTTGATCGCCTTGCGCAAGCGGCGGATATGGACGTCGACGGTGCGCAGCTCGATATCGCTGTTCTGGCCCCAGACGCTGTCGAGCAGGCGCTCGCGCGAAAAGACGTGACCGGGATGTTCGAGGAAGTGGCGCAGCAGTCGAAACTCGGTCGGGCCGAGTGCGATCGGGTCGCCGTCGCGGCGGACGCGGTGCGCGACGGTGTCGATTTCGATATCGGCATAGCGCAGCGTCTCGCCGGCCAGCGCGGGGCGGACGCGGCGCAGCACCGCCTGGACCCGCGCGATCAGCTCACGCGGGGAGAACGGCTTGGTGACGTAATCGTCGGCGCCGGTGTCGAGGCCGCGGATGCGGTCTTCCTCTTCGCCGCGCGCGGTCAGCATGATGATCGGCACGTTGGCGGTGCCCGGATCGCGGCGCAGGCGGCGACAGACCTCGATCCCCGAGAGGTTCTCTACCATCCAGTCGAGCAGGACGATGTCGGGCACTTTTTCCTTGGCGAGGATCAGCGCCTCTTCGCCGTCGGGCGTGTGCCGGACGGTGAATTCCTCGCGCGTGAAATGAAAGGTCAGCAGCTCGGCGAGAGCGGCGTCGTCTTCGACGAGCAGCATGTCGGCGTGCGGCATGATCCGATCAGCCGACCGGCTCGTCGGTGGGGTTTTCGCCGCGTTCGCGGTCGGGCAGGCGATCGCCGGTGACCGCATAATAGACCATCTCGGCGACGTTGGTCGCGTGATCGCCGATCCGCTCGATGTTCTTGGCGACGAACAGGAGATGCGCCGATTCGCCGATGTTGCGCGGGTTTTCCATCATGAAGGTGACGAGCGTGCGGAAGATCGAATTATAGAAATCGTCGACCGCCTGGTCGCGCTCGCACACGCGCACCGCGACATCGGCATCGCGCGCGGCAAAGGCGTCGAGCACGTCGTGGACCATTTCCTTGGCGATATCGGCCATCGACACGAGCAGCGAGACGGCCTCGATCGAGCGGCTGTCGGTCATCAGCGGGATGCGCTTGGCGATGTTCTTGGCATAATCGCCGATCCGTTCGACGACACCGGCGATCTTCATCGCCGCGACCATCTCGCGCAGATCGTCGGCCATCGGTGCGCGCAGCGCCATCACCTGGACGATGCGCTTTTCGACCTCGGCCTCGAGCTCGTCGATCACCTTGTCGCTGACGACGACCTTTTCGGCGAGTTCGAGATCGTGGTTGGCCAGTGCACGCATCGCCTGGTCAAGCGCCAGTTCGGACCGCCCGCCCATTTCGGAAATCATCCCGCGCAATTCGGAAAGATCGTCGTCGAAAGCCTTTACCGTGTGGTCCATGCCCGTGTTCATAGCGCGTTCCTGCTCAATCGTCAGCCGTAGCGGCCGGTGATGTAATCCTTGGTCCGCGTTTCGCGGGGATTGGTGAAGATGTCGGTCGTCTGGCCGTATTCGACCAGGTTGCCGAGATGGAAGAAGGCGGTGCGCTGCGACACGCGCGCGGCCTGCTGCATGTTGTGCGTGACGATGACGATCGCATAGCGGCCGCGCAGTTCGTGGATCAGCTCCTCGATCTTGGCCGTCGCGATCGGATCGAGCGCACTGCACGGCTCGTCCATCAGGATCACCTCGGGATCGACCGCGATCGCGCGGGCGATGCACAATCGCTGCTGCTGACCGCCCGACAATGCGGTGCCGCTGTCGGTCAGGCGGTCCTTGACCTCTTCCCACAGGCCGGCGCGCTTCAACGAGCGTTCGACGATCGTGTCGAGCTCGACCTTGCCCTCGGCGAGGCCGTGGATCTTGGGACCGTAAGCGACATTGTCGTAGATCGACTTGGGGAACGGGTTGGGCTTCTGGAAGACCATGCCGACGCGCGCGCGCAGCTGGACGACGTCCATCGCCGACGAATAGATGTCTTCGCCGTCGAGCTTGATATCGCCTTCGACGCGGGCCGAGGGAATCGTGTCGTTCATCCGGTTGAGCGTGCGCAGGAATGTCGACTTGCCACAGCCCGACGGGCCGATGAACGCGGTCACGTTATCGCGATCGACATCGATCGAGACGTTATCGATCGCTTTCTTGTCGCCGTAATAGACGCTGACGTTGCGCGCCGTCATCTTGGGATTGGGCGTGCCGGTGGGGGAAATGGAATCGGGCATAATTACCAGCGCTTTTCGAAACGGTTGCGGAGATAGACGGCAAAGGCGTTCATCGACAGCAGGACGACGAGCAGGACGATGATCGCCGCCGAGGTCTTTTCGACGAAGCCCTTGTCGACTTCGTCGGACCACAGGAAGATCTGCATCGGCAGGACCGTCGAGGGATCGGTGATCCCGCCGGGCGGATCGGCGATGAAGGCGCGCATGCCGATCAGCAGCAGCGGCGCGGTCTCGCCGAGCGCGCGCGCCATGCCGATGATCGTGCCGGTCAGGATGCCGGGCAAGGCGAGCGGCAGGACGTGGTGGAAGACGACCTGGACGCGGCTGGCGCCGACACCCAGCGCGGCATCGCGGATCGACGGCGGGACCGACTTGATCGCGTTGCGACCGGCGATGACGATCACCGGCATCGTCATCAACGCCAGCGTGACGCCGCCGACCAGTGGCGATGAGGTCGGCATGCCGAACAGGTTGATGAACACCGCGAGCGCTAGCAGGCCGAAGATGATCGAGGGGACCGCGGCAAGATTGTTGATCGACACCTCGATGATGTCGGTCAGCCGGTTTCGCGCGGCATATTCCTCGAGATAGAGCGAGGCGAGAACGCCGACGGGAAAGGCAAGGACGAGCGTGACGAGCATCGTCAGCAGCGACCCCTTGAGCGCGCCCCAGATCCCCGCAAGCGCAGGATCGGTCGCATCGCCGCCGGTCAGGAAGGCGACGTTCAAGCTTTTCGACAGCGCGTGGCGGCTATCGAGCAGTTTTACCGCGCGTTCGGCCTCAGCGCTGCCTTCGCTCTTGTTGGCGATGTCGATGTCCGATGCGGCGGGCAGGTCGAATACCGTCTTGCCGAGGAGCAGGTCGGGATTGGCGGCAATCTGGCGGCGCACCAGCACCCAGGCGCCATCGCTGAAATATTGGTTCGCGCCGGGGCCGTAAGCGGCGGTCGCGGCATATTCGACCAGCCCCTGGAAATCGGCATTGGCGAGCGCTGCCTCGCCGCTGCCCGAGCGCAGCAGGTCGGGATCGACGCTGATCGGTGCGGTCTCGAAATCGACAGGCAGCGCGATGCGCGTCTGGGTGAAGCCGCCGATGCCGTTGCCGATCATGACGATCAGCAGGAAGGCGAGGAATGCGGCCGAGGCGGCGACCGCGGAGAGGCCGACATATTTGAACCGGCGCTCGGACGCGTAGCGTCGCCGGATGCGCGCCTGCATGTCGGGCGCGTTCCAGTCGGTCGGCGTGCGGTCGACCGCTGCGTCGAGGGCGTCGGGGCTATTCATAAGCTTCACGATATTTCTTCACGACGCGCAAAGCGACGATGTTGAGCAGCAGCGTGACGATGAACAGGACGAGGCCGAGCGCGAACGCGGCGAGCGTCTTGGCGCTGTCGAATTCCTGGTCGCCGGTCAGCAGCTTGACGATCTGCGCGGTCACCGTGGTGACGCTGGCAAATGGGTTGGCGGTCATGCTCGCCGAAAGTCCGGCGGCCATGACGACGATCATCGTCTCGCCGATCGCGCGGCTGACCGCGAGCAGGACGCCGCCGACGACACCGGGCAGCGCGGCGGGCAGGATCACCTGGCGAATCGTCTCGCTGGTCGTCGATCCCATCGCCAGCGACCCGTCGCGCATCGATTGCGGCACCGCGTTGATGCTGTCGTCGGCCATCGAGGAAACGAACGGGATGATCATCACGCCCATCACGACACCCGCGGCCATCGCGCTTTCGCCGCTGGCATTGGGGATGCCGATCATCACGGCAAAGTCGCGCAATGCGGGCGCAACGGTCAGCGCGGCGAAATAGCCGTAAACCACGGTCGGCACGCCGGCGAGGATCTCGAGGATCGGCTTCATCCACTGGCGGACCTTGGGCGCGGCGTACTGGGTCAGGTAGATCGCGCTCATCAGGCCGAGCGGGATGGCGACCAGCATCGCAATGATCGCGCCGATCAGGATCGTCCCCCAGAACAGCGGGATCGCGCCGAACTGATCGGGATCGACGTTCCCCGATGCGGGACTCCAGTGCGTCCCCGTCAGGAACGCGAAGGGCGAGACCATGCCGAAAAAGCGGATCGATTCGAAGATCAGCGACAGGACGATGCCGACCGTCGTCAGGATGGCGATCAGCGAGGCGATCAGCAGCGTGCCCATGACGACGCGCTCGACCCGGGTGCGGGCGCGAAAATCCTGTTTGAGCCGGGTGTAGCCATAGGCCCAGCCGGCAAACAGCAGCAACGCGGCCCCGACCGCGCCGATCGAGGAATAATAGGAGATTGCGGTGCGATACGGCGCGACCAGCGCGGCCGCCTGCGGATTGAAGCCGACGTCGAGCTGGCCCATCGCGATGCTGCGCGCCTCGCCAAGAATCGCCGCGCGCGAAAACATGTCGGCGGGCAGGCTGGCGGCAGCGGGCGTGGCGAGGACCGCATCGGTCACCAGCGATGGCGACAAGGCCGACCAGACAGCGAGGAATATCAGCGGCGGGACGACCGCCCAAAGGGCCACGTACCAGCCGTGGTAATTGGGCAGCGAATGGAGCGCGCGGCGTCCCCCGACACGCGAAAAGCCGCGCGCCTTGGCGCGTCCGGCAAGCCAGCCGACGACCCCCAGGCCGACGATCAGGAACAGCAGTGCCGGTCCGGATATCGTCACCAATCACGCCCCTCTTTACTAACGCCAATGGGGATGCCGGAACCCGGCACCCCCATCGCAATTCGGTTTCGGCAACAGGCCGTGTTACTTCAGGTCGGCGCCGTCAAGCGTCGTCATCGCCGCCGCGGTGGCATTGGCCTTTGCCGCGACATCGGCAGGCGACAGGATCAGACCCTTGGCCTTGAGATAGCCGCCTTCGCCCGCGCCCTTCAAGAATTCAGCGACATATTCCTTGATGCCCGGAATGACGCCGACATGGGCTTTCTTGATGTAGATGTAGAGCGGGCGCGCGCCGGGATATTCGCCGCTGGCGATCGCGGCATATTCGGGCGCGATGCCGTTCAGCGGAATGCCGCGGACCTTGTCCTGGTTTTCCTCGAGATAGCTGTAGCCGAACAGGCCGACGCTGTTGGGGTTCTTGGCCAGCTTGCCGATCATCAGGTTGTCGTTTTCGCCCTGCTCGACATAATAAGGCGCGCTGCGCAGGTCGGTGCAGCTCTTTTCGAACCCGTCCTTGTCGCTCTCCTTCATCGCCTTCATCTTGGGGTCGGCTTCGCAACCCTTCAGAAGGATCAGTTCCTTGAACGCGTCATAGGTGCCCGAAGTCGAGGGCGGGCCATAGACCGAGATGCCGATCGCGGGGAGCGACGGGTTGACGTCCTTCCAGGTCTTGGCAGTGTTGGGCTTGCCGTCGACGTTCGCGGCGAGCGCCTTGTAAAGGTCCTGCGGGGTCAGCGAGAGCTTGGTGCCGTCGACCGACTGGGCCACCGCGATGCCGTCGATGCCGACCTGGATTTCGACGATATCCTTGACGCCATTGGCGACGCACTTGTCGAACTCGGACTTCTTCATCCGGCGCGAGGCGTCCTCGATATCGGGATAGGCGGCGCCGACGCCCTGGCAGAAACGCTCCATGCCGCCGCCGGTACCGGTCGATTCGATCTTCGGCGTCTTCATGCCGGCGTTGGCGCGGACGAACTCTTCAGCCGCGGTGGTGGCAAACGGATAGACAGTCGAAGATCCGACTGCCGAAATGTAATCGCGCGATGCGCCCGAGCTGCCGGCCTTGTCGTTGCAACCGGCGAGCGCGATCGCCGAGACGGCGATGAGAGCGAGAGTCTTGTTCATTGCTGTATTCCTAACCCCAGATGGATGTCTGCGCGCGACGGGCGATGCCATCGTGCGATGCAGCCCAATCGGCCACGCCAATGACAATTTCATGACTCGCGGGTCACAATTTTATGACGGCGGTACCGCGCGGTCCTCGTCATCGGCGCACGGCAGCGCAATCGTCACCTGCGTGCCGTGCCCGGCGCGGCTGGCGATATCGATCCGCCCGCGATGGCGTTCGACGATATGCTTGGCGAGGCTGAGGCCCAGCCCGGTCCCGCCGGCGGCGCGGCTGCGCGCCGAATCGACGCGATAGAAGCGTTCGGTCAGGCGCGGCAGGTGTTCGGACGCGATGCCTTCGCCATGGTCGCTGACGCGGATCCGGACCATGTGATGGCCGTCGCGGGCGATGGCAATCTCGACCGGGCTCTCGGGCCGCCCGTATTTCATCGCATTGCCGACGATGTTGTGGAGCAATTGCGACAGCTGGGCGCGATCGCCGAGCACGAGCGGCAATGCCGGCTCGGCGTCCACCGCGATATCGTCGGCACGCGGGTCCTGGCCGTTGGCGATTTCGCCGACGACCTGAGCGGTCAGTTCGGCAAGATCGATCGGGTCGGTCGGCGCGCGGAACTTGCTCGCCTCGATTCGCGACAGCGACATCAGGTCGTCGACTAGCCGCTGCATGCGACGCGCTTCCTTGTCCATCACAGCGAGGAATCGTTGGCGTGTGGTCTCGTCGCCGCCGGTTTCGGGGTCGCTCAACGTCTCGATAAAGCCGAGGATCGCCGCCAGCGGGGTGCGCAGTTCGTGGCTCGCATTGGCGACGAAATCGGCGCGGCTCGTTTCGGCGGTGTCGATTGCGGTGCGGTCGGTCAGGAGGACGAAACGGCTGGCGTCGGGCAGGGCGATCGTGCGCATCTCGACGCGGCGATTGAGCCTGCCGAGGCCGACGAGGGCGATCGTGCCGCCCTGCGATCCGGGGCGCGGATTGGCCAGCCGCTCGGCGGCGGCGGGATGGCGGATTGCGGTGCGTACGTCGCTGCCGACGATATAATCGCCAAGCCAATCGCGCGCCGCGTCATTGGCTGCGGTGACCCGTCCGCTGCGCACGATCAGGATCGGGTCGGGGGTTGCCGCGATGATCGCGCGAAACGCGGGATGGTCCTCGATCGGCATTGGCGAGGTTGTGACCTCGGAGGTCTCGTCGAGACGCTGCGGCGCATGGGTTTCGGCGGGCGACAGCGCGAGCAGCAGCGTGGCAAGGCCGGTCCCCGCGACGATCAGGACGATATTGGCTGCCGCGCCGAGCGTGATCGCGACGAAACATCCGATTCCGACCGCGGCCAGGGCGAACAGGATTCTCGTCATGGGTCGTTTCCTCCGCGCCGCTGACCGGCGTTTACACGCGCGGCGGGCGATGTGCCAATCGGGGACTTGGGCCGACCGCGATATCAGCGCACTTTATGTCTTGCGCCGCTCGTCGTATGGAGCGGTGATGAGCGATCACCAAGACCCGTCCGCCAACAGCGCGCAAAGCCCCGCGGCATCGCGCCGCCGCGTGCTGCAACTCGGCGCGATCGGTGCCGCGACGGTGATCAGCGTGCGTCCCGCGCTCGCCCAAACCGCGGTTTCGGTGATGACCTGCGAAATTCCCGTGCCCGATCCGTCGCGCGCCAGCCAGTATGTCGCCGCCGACGGTTCGCTCGTCGCTCCCGGCACGCCCGGCGCGGTGCCCGGCGCGGCGATGCCGTTCAAGGGCGAGGACGTGCGCAACGTCATGACGCACGGCGGCCGCCTGCCCGGCACGACGGCCGAACAGAACGAGGCCTATGTGAACTATATCCGCCGCCTGCGCTCGGGCACCGGCGGCTTTACCTGCTTCGCCTCGATCCAGATGCCGCGCTGACAGGCGCGCGGCGCATGCTATGAGCGCCGTGATGCCCGACGCCGCGCCCGATCCGGTTTACCACGCCCCGCCTGCCGCGACGCTGCTGCGCACGCCGCTCGACCTCCTCGATGCGATCTACGACCGGCGCTCGGGCCTGACGCATCTCGTCGGTGAGCCCGTCCCGGCGATTCTCGACGCGCTTGCCGCGGGGCCCGCCAGCGCTGCCGATCTGATGCAGCGGCTTGCCGACGACTATGCGATCGAAGGCGAGCTTGCCGCGCTGCGCGCGCGGCTCGCCGAGCTTGCAGCGCTCGGCCTGGTCGACGCGCGGGCGCTCTGATGCGGCATGGCCTGACGCTCAAGATCGGCCCGGCGGCATTTCGCGTCGGCAGCGACTGGCGCGCACCGATCGCCGACCTGCGCACGCTCTATGCCGATTATCCGCCCGCGCCCGATGGCTTTGCCGATTTCACCGTCCGGCTCGAGGCGAAGCGTCCGTGGCGCCGTTTCGTGCGCCCCTCGGTTCATCTCGGCGGCGATTACATGCTGCCCGATGCGCTGCCGCTTTCGCTCGCGCATGGGCTGCTCGCGGCCGAAATGGGGATGAACCTGCAGATGGCGCTGGGCTGGCGTCGCCATTTGCTGATCCATGCCAGCGCGGTCGAAAAGGACGGGCGTGCGCTGATCCTGACGGGCGAGAGCGGCTCGGGCAAATCGACGCTTGCGGCGATGCTCGGCGAGCGCGGCTGGCGCCTGCTCGGTGACGAGTTCACGCTGCTCGACCTCGATAGCGATAGCGTGCGCGGCTTTCCCCGGCTCGTCAGCCTCAAGAATGCGGGCATCGCCGCGGTCGAGGCGGTCGCCGATGCCGCCCGTTTCGGTCCGCGGCTTGAGGCTACGCCAAAGGGCGCGATCCGCCACCTTGTGCCGCGCGCCGATGCGATTGCGCGGATGGACGAACCGGCGGCGCCCGCGCTGCTGCTCTATCCGCGTTACGGGTTCGATGCGGCGACGCGGCGATTGGCAAAGTCCGAGAATTTCATGCGGCTGACGCAGGCGTCGACCAACTATGTCGCGCTGGGCGAGCGCGGCTTTGGCACCTTGTCGCGCTTTGTCGAATCGGTCCCTGCGCTCGCGCTCGATTACAGCGATGGCGAAGCAGGCATTGCCGAGGTCGAACGGCTGTGGACCGAGCACGTCGGATGAGCGCGGTGCGCGATCTCGTCGCGGTGCTGCGCGATCCTGCAGTTGCGCTGGCGTTCGACGGCGCGCGCTGGACCCGCCTGCTCAGCGTCGCGCGCGCCGAGGTGCTCGACGGGACGCTTGCCCATCGCTGCGCCGATCTGGCGCTGCCTGCACCGATTGCCGCGATGCTCGCCGATATCCGTAGCGCGAGCGAGACGGCGACACGGCGCGCCGTGTGGGAGGCCGAGATGGCACGCCGCGCGCTCGCCCCGCTCGGCGTGGCGGTGATCCTGCTCAAAGGCACCACTTATGCCGCCGCCGGGCTCGACCCCGCGCCGGGGCGGCAGATCGGCGACCTCGACATCCTCGTCCCGCGCGATCGGATCGACGCGGTTGAGGCAGCGCTGCTTGGCAACGGCTGGGAATGGGTCAAGCAGGACGATTACGACGATGCCTATTACCGCCGCTGGATGCACGAACTGCCGCCCTTGGTGCATAGCGAGCGCGACCGTATGATCGATGTCCACCACACGATCCTGCCACTCACTGCGCGCCCGACACCCGATGCCGCGGCGATGATCGCCGATGCGGTGCCGATCGGCGACGGCGGCCTGATGATGCTGTCGCGGGAGGACATGATCTGTCATGCGGCCGCGCACCTCATCGCCGACGGCGATCTTGCGGGCGGCTTGCGCAACCTGTGGGATATCGACCGGCTGTTGCGGCAGTTTGCGTCTGATGCGCCCGATTTCTGGGACCGGCTTGCCACCCGCGCCGATCGCCACGACCTCGGTCCTGCGGTCGCGCGCGCCGTGCGGCTGGCGCATCGTCTCTATGCGACGCCGCTCCCGAACGACTGGCACAAAGGCGCGCGCAGCGATGCCGTGTTCGTCCGTCGCCTGCTCGCACGCAATGGCTGGGGCCAGGAAACACACGGCGTAAACCGCTTCGCCTTCTACGTCCGCTCGCACCTTCTTCGCATGCCGCTGCGCCAGTTGCTGCCGCATCTCGCGACAAAATGGCGCAAGCGCGGGCTCGGCGGGACTGGATAATCGCGCCGCGCCGTGGCAAACGCGCGGCACGACTTCTTCCACCCCATTCAGGCGATGGTTTGTTTCATGGTTTCAGCCGCATCCACCCGACCGATCGCCATTGTCATCCTTGCCGCTGGGCAGGGGACGCGAATGAAGTCGGCGTTGCACAAGGTCCTCCACCCGATCGCCGGGCGGCCAATGCTGGTCGGGCTGATCGACGAGCTTGAGCGCGCCGGCGCAGCGCGGATCGTCGTCGTCACCGGCGCGGGCGGCGAAGCGGTCGAGGCCGAGGCTTCGCGCGAGACGGTCGTTTTCGCGCGGCAGACCGAACAGCTCGGCACCGCGCACGCCGCATTGCAGGCGCGCGATGCCCTGGCCGATTTTGCCGGCGACGTGCTCGTCTGCTTCGGTGACGTGCCGTTGTTGAGGCGGGCGACCGTCGCCGCAATGCAGGCACGGCTGCACGACGCCGATGCCCCCGCCTGCGTCGTCCTCGGCTTCCGCCCCGCCGACGCCAAGGCCTATGGCCGCGTCATCGCCGGGCCGGGCGGGCGGATCGCCAAGATGGTCGAATACAAGGACGCGAGCGACGACGAACGCGCCGAAACCTTGTGCAATGCCGGGCCGATCATGGCGCGCGGCGAAGAGATTTTCGATTTGCTCGCGCGGATCGGCAACGCCAATGCGCAGGGCGAATATTACCTTCCCGACCTCGTCACGGTGGCGAGCGTCGACGAGCGAGCCTCGGCGGTCGTAGAGACGAGCGAGGCCGAAGTCACCGGGGTCAACGACCGCGCCGATCTCGCCCGCGCCGAAGCTCTCTGGCAGGCCGATCGTCGCGCCGAGATGATGCGCAATGGTGTCACGCTTCGCGATCCCGACAGCGTGTTCTTTTCGTTCGACACCGCGATTGGCGAGGACACGGTGATCGAACCGCACGTCGTCTTTGGCCGCGGCGTCAAGATTGCGCGCGGTGCCCGGATCAAGAGCTTCTCGCATCTCGAAGGCGCGAGTGTCGGCGAGGATTGCGACGTCGGTCCCTATGCGCGGCTGCGTCCCGGCGCGGTGCTCGGCAAGGGGGCCAAGGTCGGCAACTTCGTCGAGGTCAAGAACACGACGCTCGGAGAGGGCGCCAAGGCCAGCCATCTGACCTATCTCGGCGATGCCGAGGTCGGCGCTGGGGCCAATATCGGCGCCGGCACGATCACGTGCAATTATGACGGATTTTTCAAGTATCGCACGGTGATAGGAGCCGGAGCTTTCATCGGGTCCAACTCGGCTTTGGTCGCCCCGGTATCAATCGGCGCGGGCGCGATCGTGGCTGCGGGCAGCGTCGTCACGCGCGATGTCGAACCCGATGCGCTGGCGCTGGCGCGCGGCAAGCAGGACGCCAAGCCCGGCTGGGCAAAGCGCTTCCGCGAAGCGATGCAGGCACGCAAGGACAAGGGCGCGTGAGCCGCGTTGCGGCCGCGGGATGGGCGGCGATGGCGGTCATGCTGGCGGCATGCTCGAGCCCCGACAACGGCGGTAACGAGATCGCCGCGCCAAACGAAGCCGACCGCGCGGCGGTGGCTCACAATGAGACGGTGGCACAGACGCCGACACCATCAGCCGCGGCCGCGACGATCGCGGTGGCGGGCGTGCCGACGCTGTGCCGGCCGGGCGAAATTGTTCTCTTTTCCTGTGGCTCGGGTGCGCGGACGATGTCGGTCTGCGGCGCCGCCGATCCCGCGCAGGGCGCGCAATATCGCGCCAGTCGCGGCACCACGCGCGAGCTGGCCTATCCCGCCGACGGGACGCCGGGAAGCGGGACGATGCGCAGCGCGACCGCGCCCTATTCGGGTGGCGGCGAGGCACAGATCCAGTTCGACAATGGCGGCTTCACCTATGTCGCCTACAGCCGCATGGTGCGCACGCGCTTCGACGGCAAAGGCAATGATCCGGCGTTCAGCGCGGGCGTCGCGGTGATCAAGGGCGACAAGACGATCGCCGAGCGCATCTGCACCGCGCCGACCGACGCCGATCTTAACGTCGAGGCCTCGACCCCCTATATGCCGGTTGGCGAGTTCATCTATATTCCTGAGAAAGACGGCAAATAAATGTGTGGAATCCTTGGCATTCTCGGCAAGGGCGACGTCGCCGGGCCGCTTCTCGAAGGGCTCAGGCGGCTCGAATATCGCGGCTATGATTCGGCCGGCATCTGCACGCTGGTCAACGGCGGGTTCGACCGTCGCCGCGCGCCGGGCAAGCTCGTCAATCTCGCCGAGCGGCTCGCCGCCGACCCGCTGCCCGGACGGACCGGCATCGCGCACACGCGCTGGGCGACGCATGGCGCGCCGACCGAGGACAATGCCCATCCGCATATCGTCGGCGACGTCAGCCTGGTGCACAACGGCATCATCGAGAATTTCAAGGAACTGCGCGACGCGCTGATCGCCGATGGCCGCAGCTTTTCGAGCCAGACCGACACCGAGGTCGTCGGCCATCTCATCGCCCGCGAGCTCGAGGGCGGGGCAAGCCCGCGCGACGCGGTCGCCGCCGTCCTGCCACAGCTGCACGGTGCCTTCAGTCTCGCGATCCTGTTCGCCGGTCATGACGACCTGTTGATCGGCGCGCGGCTCGGCTCGCCGCTCGTCGTCGGCTATGGCGATGGCGAGAATTATCTCGGCTCCGACGCGATCGCACTGGCCCCGCTGACGCAGCGGATATCCTATCTCGAAGAGGGCGACTGGGCGGTCTTGAGCCGGACCAGCGTCGAGATTTTCGATGTCGATAATGCGCCGGTCGAGCGTGAGATCACCCAGTCGGGCGCATCGGCGGCGGCGGTCGAAAAGGGCAACCACCGCCATTACATGCAGAAGGAAATCTTCGAGCAGCCGGTGGTCGTCGCGCAGACGCTGCAGGCGTATCTCAAGCCGCTCGACGGGCGCGTCGCGCTGCCGATTCCCGATTTCGACCTGTCGGCGATCGACCGCGTCACGATCGTCGCGTGCGGGACGAGCTTCTATGCCGGGATGGTCGCCAAATACTGGTTCGAGAAATTCGCCCGCGTCCCCGTCGACATCGATGTCGCCAGCGAGTTCCGCTATCGCGACCCCGTCCTCGCACCGGGCGGCCTCGCGCTGTTCATCTCGCAATCGGGCGAGACCGCCGACACGCTCGCCGCGCTGCGCCATTGCAAGCAGCACGATCAGAAGATCGCGGTCGTCGTCAACGTGCCGACGAGCACGATGGCGCGCGAGGCCGACCTGCTGCTGCCGACCAATGCCGGGCCCGAAATCGGCGTCGCCTCGACCAAGGCGTTCACCTGCCAGCTCGCGGTGCTCGCCGCCTTTGCCGCCAACCTTGCGCGCGCCAAGGGCAGGATCGATGCCGCCGAAGAGGCCGAGATCGTCAAGCATCTCGCCGAAGCGCCCGAGGCGATGAGCCGCGCGCTCGACCATGACGATGATATCGCGGCGATCGCAGGGCTCGTTTCGCCGGCGCGCGACGTGCTCTATCTGGGCCGCGGCCCAGATTATCCGATGGCGCTCGAAGGTGCGCTCAAACTCAAGGAAATCAGCTATATCCACGCCGAGGGCTATGCCGCCGGGGAGATGAAGCACGGCCCGATCGCGCTGATCGACGAAGACGTGCCGGTGATCGTCATCGCGCCGTCGGGCGAGCTGTTCGAAAAGACCGTCAGCAACATGCACGAAGTCGCCGCGCGCGGCGGGCAGGTGATCCTGATTTCGGATGCTGCGGGTATCGCCGCGGCGGGCGACGGCTGTGTCGCGACGATCGAGATGCCGACCTGCCACCCGCTGATCCAGCCGCTCGTCTATGCGGTGCCGGTCCAGTTGCTCGCATACCATGTCGCGGTGGCCAAGGGCACCGACGTCGACCAGCCGCGCAACCTCGCCAAATCGGTGACGGTCGAATAGGCGTCAGTCGCCCAGGCCCGGTATCGGGTCGGGAATGAAGGCGATGTCGTCGATCCGCCACGGCCGCGGGAGGTCGATATCGAGCGGGGACCTGGCATCTTCGGGGCGCGCGCCCTTGACCTCGAGCTTGATGAAGCGCCCGGTCTCGCGCATCCGTACCTCGGCGTCGGGATAGGCGATCCTCAGCAACCCGACGGCAATCGCGGCATCCTCGGCAATGCCGTCGCTGTCGAGCGCGCGCGGCGCCCCGTCGACGAGTTCGGCGCTCGACGCCTTCATCGCCTTGAACCCGTCATGGACGATGTCGAGCGAGATCAGCGCGGCGGCGAGCGAGTCGGCCCACCAATAGCCGAGGCCGAGACCGGCGACGCCCGCCATGCCCGCCGCGCCGGTCATCCAGTTGGCCTTGTTCATCAAGGCGTCGGTGTGGAGCAATTTGTCCTGCAGCGTGTTCGACAGCGGCAATTCGCGGTTGCCGATGAAGATCGGCGGAATCAGCGAATAGAGCTGCGCCCCGAGCATCAGCCAGCCGAGCCAGATCGACTGGCCGAACAGTTCGATCGTGCCGATCGTGACGTGCTCCTGCTTGAGCAGGGTCGATGCCGATTCGAACAGCATCAGCGCGCCGATCGCGAACAGGCTGACTGCGGCGACGAAAAAGCCCAGGCTGTTGGCGCGCCGCATGCCGAACGGAAAGCGGGGCGAATGGTCGGCGGTCGATTCGAGCCGGGCGGCGACGAGAAAGGCGATCGGCGGGACGAGCGCCAGCAGGTCCTCGACCCAGGCGGTCTTCATTGCCTGGCTCTGCCCCATCACCAGCCCCATGACGATCACGACCGAGGTCGACCAGAAGATGTTCCAGTATTCGAGCCTGACCGCGCGATGCATCGGCGCACGCAGTTCCTGGGGGAGATGGTCATAGGTCATGGCGTGCCCGCCTCCTTTGCCACCGCGCGGCTCTCGCGCTCGATCAGCGATATCCACCGGTTTTCGCCATTGCGCCCGGCGGCCTTGAGTTCGAGACTGGCCTCGCCTCGCGGATGGGTGGCGAGCGCGGGGGCGAAGCTGACGCGCTTTACCCACGGGGTCTTGGCGGCAAAGCTGCCGATCACGAGATCGAGCTCGCCCGCTTCGAGGTCGAGCAGCAGCGGTTCGGATGTCGCCCGCGTAATCTGTGCGTGAGCCCCGGTCTTGCGTTCAAGCCGGGTGATCAGCCGGCTCACCAGCTGCGCGTCGTCCTGCGTGGTCTTTCCTGAATTTTCGGCAAGACCGATCCGGATCGTCCCGGCGGTGGCGATCGCTTCGGTCGTGCCTTCGACGTCGCGCGGCATGTCGCAGCCGGAAATCGCCAAAGCGAGGATCAGACAGAGCGAGCGTGGACCGGCAAACATGGTCTTTTCAATTCGGCACGGCCGATATGGTTCCGACACCCGGCGCGGCTGGTTGCCGCCCTCAGGCTGGCTGGCTATAAGCCGGCGCGTCATTGCCGCAGGCCGTTCGGGCACGCGCGGCGCTCTGTCTCTCGAAAGGTCTTGTCTTCATGTCGATCACGCCGCTGATGCCCGTCTATCCCCGCTGTGACTTTCGGCCGGTCAAGGGCGAGGGGGCCTATCTGATCGGCGAAGACGGCAGCCGCGCACTCGATTTTGCCAGCGGCATTGCGGTCAACATCCTCGGCCACGGCCATCCGCATTTGACCCGGGCGATCCAGCAGCAGGCGGCGACGCTGATGCACGTCAGCAACATGTACGGCAGCCCGCAGGGCGAAGCGCTCGCGCAGCGGCTGGTCGATGCGAGCTTTGCCGACACCGTATTCTTCACCAATTCGGGTGCCGAGGCGGTCGAATGCGCGATCAAGACCGCGCGCCGCTATCACTATGTCAACGGCAACCCCGAGCGGACCAACATCATCACCTTCAACAACGCCTTTCACGGACGTACGTTGGGGACGATCAGCGCGACCAACCAGGAAAAGATGCGCGACGGGTTCGAGCCGCTGCTCCCCGGATTCGCCTATGCGCCGTTCGACGACCTCGAAGCGGCGCGCGCGCTGGTCGATGAGCATACTGCCGGCTTTCTCGTCGAGCCGATCCAGGGCGAGGGCGGCATCCGCCCCGCGAGCCAGAAATTCCTCGCCGGCCTGCGCGCGATCTGCGACGAGCACGGCCTGCTCCTCGTCCTCGACGAGGTCCAGTGCGGCGTCGCGCGGACCGGCGCGCTCTACGCGCACGAACATTACGGCGTGACGCCCGATATCGTCGCCAGCGCCAAGGGGATCGGCGGCGGCTTCCCGCTGGGCGCGTGCCTCGCCACCGAGGAAGCGGCCAAGGGGATGGTGTTCGGCACGCACGGATCGACCTATGGGGGCAATCCTCTGGCGATGGCCGCAGGATCGGCAGTACTCGACGTGATCCTCGAAGACGGTTTCATGGATCAGGTTGCGGCGACCGGCGAACGGCTGCGCGGCGCGCTCGAACAGCTGATCCCCAACCATGACGACCTGTTCGACCATGTCCGCGGCAAGGGGCTGATGCTCGGTCTCAAGATGAAGGTCGAAAGCCGCCCCTTCGTTGCGCACCTGCGCGACAATCACGGCCTGTTGACCGTCGCGGCGGGCGACAATGTCGTGCGCATCCTCCCCCCGCTCAACATCGAGCAGCACCATATCGACGAGTGCATCGAAAAGCTCTCGGCGGGTGCGCGCGACTACGAATATGAAGGCAAGCCGATGGTGAAGGCACCGGTCGCGAAATGAGCGACGAATCGGACGGCGGCAGCGACGGGGCGGGCGGCAGCGCGACCTATTTCGATCGCCCGCTGGCGGTAACGATCCCCGCGCGGCATGCCCGCGGACGGATCGTCCGGCTGGGCCCGGTGCTCGACACAATATTGTCGGCGCACGATTATCCCGAACCGATCGCGCGGGTCCTCGCCGAGGCGCTGGTGCTGACCGCCCTGCTCGGTTCGACGCTCAAACAGGCGGGCGGCCAGCTGACGCTGCAGGCGCAGACCGAGGCGGGCATCATCGAGCTGTTGGTCTGCGATTTCCGCGAGGGCGAGCTGCGCGGCTACGTGAAGTTCGACATGGAGCGCTTCGTCGAGGTTCCCGCCGATCCGTCGCTGTTCGCGCTGTTCGGCAAGGGCTATCTCGCGGTCACCTTCGATCGCCCGGCGGGCGAGGGGGTCGATGGCGAGCGCTATCAGGGGATCGTCCCGCTCGACGGCGCCAGCATTGCCGAGGCGGCGCAATCGTATCTCGTCCAGTCCGAACAATTGCCCAGCCTGGTGCGGATCTCGGCCGATTGCGGCACGCCGGGCGAGCATGTTGCGGGCGGCATCATGATCCAGCATCTGCCCGAGGGCGAGGAGGGACGCGAGCGGCTCCACACGCGGCTCGACCATCCCGAATGGGACCATGTCCGCGCGCTCGCCGAGACAATCAAACCCGAAGAGCTGCTCGACCCCGCGTTGTCGCTCGAAGAGATCGCCTGGCGGCTGTTTCACGAGGATGAGGTGCGCGTCCTCGCCGGCGATACGCTGACGCGCGGATGCCGCTGCGACGCTGCCTATCTGGCGGGCGTGCTCGCGCGCTTTCCCGAAGACGAACGGCGCGAAATGGCCGATGAAAACGGCACGATTCCCGTCGATTGCGCGTTTTGCGCGAAAATCTTTGCGATCCCCGCCGGACTCGACCCCGCCTAGCTGTTATTGTCGTGGCGCATTTGCTTCCCATTTATGCTATCCTGGCTGCTGAAAGCTGGATGAAGGGATGCGGACGATGCGAAGCCCGATGGTCGCGACCGGCAAGCTCGGCTTGATGCTCGGATCGATTGCGCTGGCCGTACCAGCGCCCGCATTCGCGCCCGGCTTCATATTGCTCGACCGGATCGAAAAGGGCGCGTGGCAGCTCAAGCCCGTCGGCGGAGGCGCGCCGCGGAAAGTTTGCGTTCGCAGCGGCGAGGAGCTGCTCGCATTGCGCCACGTCCCGCGATCCTGTTCGCGCTATGTCGTCAAGAATGCCCCGGGCGAGCTGACGATCCACATGACGTGCGGCGCGGCGGGCCATGTCCGCACCACGCTGCGCTACGAAACGCCGCGGCTGGTCCAGGTCTATACGCAGGGACTCGCCGACGGATCACCGTTTTCGGACAACTATGAGGCCCGGCAAAGCGGCAGTTGCGACTGACCGCAAACCGCGCGGCGCTTGCGAAGCGCGCCGGCGCTCGCTAGCGCGCCCGCGATGAACACACTCGATGAAAATCTGGCGGTCGTGCTGCTTTCGGGCGGGCTCGATTCGATGGTCTGCGCGGCACTCGCACGTGAGGCGGGTCGCGACGTCCTTGCGCTGACGATCGACTATAACCAGCGCCACCGGATCGAACTCGAGAGCGCGGCGCGGATTGCCGCGCATGTCGGTGCGCTGCGCCACGTCGTGCTGCCGCTCGACCTCAGCGCGTTCGGCGGATCGGCGCTGACCGCCGATATCGCGGTGCCCAAATCGGGGGTCGGCGACGACATTCCCGTCACCTATGTCCCCGCGCGCAACACCGTGTTCCTGTCGCTGTGCCTGGCCTGGGCCGAAGCGGCAGGCGCGCGCGAAATCTATATTGGTGTCAATAGCATGGACTATTCGGGCTATCCCGATTGTCGCCCCGAATTCATCGCCGCCTTTGCCGATCTCGCCGCGCTGGCGACCAAGGCGGGCGATGGCGGCGAGCGGTTCGCTATCCAGACCCCTCTCCAGCACATGACCAAAGCCGATATCGCCGCCGAAGCGGTCCGTCTCGGCCTCGACCCGGCGATGAGCTGGTCGTGCTACGATCCGACGCCCGACCTCAAGCATTGCGGCCTGTGCGACAGCTGCCGCTTGCGCCGTGCGGGCTTCGCTGCGGCCGGGCTCGACGATCCGACGCGCTATGCTGCGGCGGCCGACTGAGATGGCCTATGCGGTCAAGGAGCTGTTCCTGACATTGCAGGGCGAGGGCGTGCGCAGCGGTCGCCGCGCAGTATTCTGTCGCTTTGCCGGGTGCAACCTGTGGTCGGGGCGCGAGCAGGACAGGGCAAGCGCGACCTGCAAATTCTGCGATACCGATTTCGTCGGGACCAATGGCGCGGGCGGCGGCAAGTTCGCCGATGCCGGCGCGCTCGCCGATGCGATCACCGGCTTCTGGGGCGACGATGCGGCGCTGCGCTATGTCGTGCTGACCGGCGGTGAGCCGATGTTGCAGGTCGATGATGCACTGGTCGACGCGCTGCACGATCGCGGCTTCGAGATCGCGATCGAGACCAACGGGACGCTCGCCGTCCCGCGCAGTATCGACTGGATCTGTGTCAGCCCCAAGGCGGGGAGTACGACCGTCCAGCGATCGGGCGATGAGCTCAAGTTGGTGTGGCCCCAGCCGGGGAGCGATATCGACGCGATGGAAGGCTGGGACTTTGTCCACCGGCTGATCCAGCCGATGGACGATGCGCGGAGTGCCGAAAACATGCGCGCCTGCGTCGACCTCGTGATCGAACGGCCGCACTGGAGGCTATCGCTGCAAACGCACAAGCTGCTCGGCATCCGCTAGGCGCCTCGGCGCTGCGCGGCGTTATCCGTAGACGAGACCGCGCGGCTGCCGCTTGGCCTGTTCGTAATCGCGCAGGCAGTTTTTCTTGAGCTGGTTCTTGCGGTCCCAGCACTTGTCGTCGAAGCTCGGCAGGACCAGCGGTGACCATTGCGGGCGATAGATGACACGCAGCTGGTCGCCGCGCGTGATCAGGCTGTTGCGAAATTCGCGCATCCGCATGCGCGCGAGCTGGGCCATCGTGCCCGCCGGTGCGAAGAGTGCCTCTTGCCCGATCTTCCCGGCGGTCTGGCAGAAAGTGTATTGCGCGCTGACGGTGCCGAAATAATTGTAGAGGCGCGTCCGATAGGTGTCGAACGGCGCCTGCCACTTCGCGCCCTGCGTGCGTTTGAAATATCTTTCGACCGTCTGATAGGCCCGGACGAACTCACCCTCGTGCTTTTCGAGCGCGCCGTTGTAGTTTTCGACCGACAGCAGCATCGGCTCGAACTGACATTGCAGCGCGGCGGTGTTGAGGCCGGTGCGCATCGTCCAGGTCAGTGCGGCTTCCTGTTCGGCCGGATTGGCGCCTGGCAACGGAATGCCGACGTCGATTTCCGAACCCGTTACGGGAGCGCCGCTATTGTCGGGCGATACCCAGAAAAACTGCGCTTGCGCAGGCGAGACCGCGACCAACGCCAGCATTGCCGCAGCGCAGGTCTTGATCATCGTCGGGAGCCATCGGTCGGCTAAGGTCATTGGTCGGTCTCGCTTTCACTGTCGGTCGCGCTGGCCTGGCTTTCGGCGGCGGGCTTCGTCGCCGCAGCGGCCGGAGCGGCGGTTTCGTTGGTTGCGGTTGAAGCGGCAACCGCGCTGCTTTCGTTGCGCGTGTCGAGCGGCATCAGCTCGTCGCTGATCGTGCCTTGCGGGACATCAACCGCATCGAGCCGGGTCGTTGTCGTCGCCGAGCCGTCGTCTTGCTTGTCACCGCAGCCGCCCAGCGTGAGCGCGGCGATCGCCGCAAGACCCGCTCCAAGCCCCAAATTCCTGATCATTCGATCCGCCCGCTGCCGTTGATGTCCAGTCGCTTCGCCATGGTTATGGATTCCTAGAGAGTAATCAGCGATGAACAAGCGAATTCATCAGGATTCCAAGGCGTTTTTGCAACGCCTCGTCAATATCGGCCATGCTTGCCGGGCAGCCGAGCGCGGCGAGGCTGGTGACGCCGTGATCGGCGATGCCGCACGGCACGATCCCGCCGAAATGCGACAGGTCGGGATCGATATTAACCGAAAAACCGTGCATCGTCACCCAGCGGCGCACGCGCACGCCGATCGCGCCGATCTTGGCTTCCTCGCCGTTCGCCAGTCGGGTCCAGATGCCGATCCGCTCGGGCACGGCAAAGGCCGTGACGCCGAAATCGGCGAGCGTCGCGATGACCCACGCCTCGAGCGCGTGGACATAGGCGCGGATGTCGCGACCGCGGCGGGCGAGATCGAGCTGGACATAGCCGACCCTCTGGCCGGGGCCGTGATAGGTATATTTGCCGCCGCGCCCCGCCGCGAAGACGGGAAAGCGCGGGTTGCGCAGGTCGCTTTCGACCGCGCTTGTCCCGGCGGTATAAAGCGGCGGATGTTCGATCAGCCAGATGCGTTCGGCGGCGCCGTCATCGCGGATCGCGCTCGCCCGCAGCTCCATTTCGGCGAGCGCGAAAGGATAGGGGGTCAGCCCGGGCGCAACGGTCCAGTCGGGATCGGCAAGGCCAGTCACGGCAGGCTGGGTCGGGATCGGCACGGTCATGTCCGCGATTTGCCCATCGGCGCAGCATTCCGCAAGGGCGACATAGCGTCACGGCATCTGGACAGGGCGTCGCTGGCGAGCCATGGTGCGGGGAGATAAAATGGGGCAATCGGGGATATGCTTTGAACAAATTCGATATGGGCGCGGCGTGGAATGCGGCCGCCGGGCTGATCGCTTCGCATCGCGATCTCGTCCTGGCAATCGCCGGGGTGTTCCTGTTCCTTCCGGCGGCACTCGTCGGGATATTCGGCCCACCCCAGCCGGGGGTCGAGGGCGTCCCGGCGACACAGACGTTCGACGTTCTGATGCAATATTATGGCGACATGCTGCCGTATATGCTGGTTACCGCGGTTCTGGGATCGGTCGGGACGATCGCGATCGCGCGCCTCTATCTCGGCGCGCGGGGAATGACCGTGGGCGCCACGTTGGTATTCGCGTTGACTGTCGTCATCAGCACCGTTGTCGCGGGCATATTGTCGAGTATCGCGGTCGGTTTCGCCTTGGTCCTGCTCCTCGTCCCCGGCCTGTATCTCTACGCACGCTTTGCGATGGTCCTGCCCTATGTCGCGAGCACCGGTGAAAAGAACCCGTTCAACCTGCTCCAGGGCAGCTGGAACGCCACGCGCAATAATGGCTGGCGGCTCGTCGTCTATCTGGTGCTGATCGGGATTATCGGCATCGTCGTCTATCTGCTCGCGTCAGGGGTCATCGGTCTGTTGCTGACCTCGTTGTTGCCCGATGATGTGTCGCGGGTCGCTACCGCGCTTCTCGATGCGCTGCTCAGCGCGGCATTTTCCGTCATCTACACCGCTATCTTGTGCGGCGCCTATCGTGAGCTGACCGGCGTCAGTGGACAGACGCTTAGCGAAGAGTTTTCGTAAGATCGGACGGCCGATAACGACACGCCGGGTCGATTCGGCACACAGGGGGGAAACGAAATGGAAAGACTGACGATCGGCGGCGCGTTTTCACGCACCTTCGCCTTCATGGCACAAAACTGGCTGAGCATCGTCTTGTGGATGGGGGGCGCTCTCGCGCTCATTATCGCGCTCGGCATGATGACGATGGGTAACGCATTCACCGCGATGGCAGCCTCGCCGGGCAACCTGGGCTCGTTCATCGGCCTTTTCGCCAGAATGGCACTGTTCGGCCTGGCCGCAACGGTGGTGCTCTATGCCGCCGGACTGATGATCTGGCGTGGCGCGCTCGTCCCCGGTAGCGCGGCGGGCGATGTCGGCTGGGCGATTGGTGCGGGCGCACTCTATGCGCTGGCGTATTTCGTTCTCATGATCGTCCTTTATATCGTGCTGATCATCGCGCTGCTCGTCTTCGGGCTCATCTTCGCTGCGATTACCGGCGGCGCAGCCTTCACGCCCGCCGCGATCCAGAGCGGCGCGGTTGCTGGCGGCGTGTTGGTTGCGGTGGTCGCGATCTACCTGTTGTTCCTTCTCGCTATCATGTGGTTTCAGGCTCGGCTGTCGGTCGCGGGTCCGGTGATGGCCGCGCGCAGGCTGCTCAATCCGATCACCGGCATCAGCGAATCGTGGCGCCTGACGGGGCCGTCGCAATGGCGGATCGTTGGCTTCACGCTCCTGATCAACATCGTGATCGGCGTCGCGGTCGTTGTTGCCGCTTGGATCGTGGGCAAGCTGGTCGGCCAAGGTCCCGCCGCGCTGATCGTCGTCGCGGTGCTCGTCTATCTGCCTGCGCTGATGGTGTGGATGGCGACCCCGCCCGCGATCTATCGCGAGATCGTCCCGGCCGACGATGCCGAGACTTTCGCCTGACGCCTTCGGCTTGCGCGCCTAGGCGATGATCGGCACCTGCGGCGCGGCATCGCGCGGCAGGTGGCCGGTCAGGCGCGGGTCGGCAAAGGTTTCGAGCGCGCGGGCAAACGCCGTGAAGCCGCTGGCGCGGTAAAAGGCGATCGCGGCAGGGTGGTCGAGCGTGCAGCTATGGACCCAGACCCGCGACACGCCCGGCCGCCACAACAGCGCCAGCGCGCGCGTCATCAGCCAGCGGCCGTGCCCCTGGCCGGTCAGGCTAGAGGCGAGACCGAGAAACGCGAGCTCGGCGGTCGCGCCTTCGCGAAAGTCGAGCTCGAGCATGCCGACGTTGACACCCGCAGCATCGCGCACGGCGTAAATCTCTACCGCCGGGTCGCCGATGATCGCGTCCAGCGCCGCATCGTCGAGGACGAGCCGCGAGAACCACAGCCAGTCGGCCCCGACGAGGCGAAACAGTGCGCGATAGTCGTCGAGCGTAGGCGATTCGAGCCGGACGAGCGTGAGCGGCGATAATTCTTTGGCGGCGACGTCAGCTGCTGGCGGCGTCGTCATCTCGAGCGAGGTGACGACCGCGGCGAGCATTCCCGGCGCGACCGGCGTCAGTCCCATGCTCGCCTCATTCCCAGATCGCCTCGGGCGGCAGGCTCATCAGGATCGCGTCGATATTGCCGCCGGTCTTGAGCCCGAACAGCGTGCCGCGGTCATAGACGAGGTTGAACTCGGCATAGCGACCGCGCCAGACGAGCATTCTGCGCCGCTCCTCGGGGGTGAATTCCTGCCCCATGCGGCGCCGCACGATCGCGGGATAGGCGTCGAGAAATGCCTCGCCGACCGCCTTGGAAAATGCGAGGTTGCGATCGAATGCGGGCTCATCGGCGCATTCGAGATGGTCGTAGAAAATCCCTCCGACGCCGCGCTGGACGCCGCGATGCGGGATATAGAAATAGTCCTCTGCCCATTTGGCATAGCGATCATAGAGCTCGGGGCCGAACGGCACGCACGCTGCGCGCAGCCGCGCATGAAAGGCGGCGGTATCATCTTCGTAGGGGATCGGCGGGTTGAGGTCGGCGCCGCCGCCGAACCAGCGCTTGGTCGTAGCGAGGAAGCGCGTGTTCATGTGGACCGCGGGGACGTGCGGATTGGCCATGTGCGCGACGAGGCTGATGCCGGTCGCGAAAAAGCGCGGATCTTCGTCGGCGCCGTTGATGCTGGCGGCAAATTCGGGGGCGAACTCGCCGCTGACGGTCGAGACGTTGACCCCGACCTTTTCGAACACCTTGCCCTTCATCACGCCGCGCACGCCGCCGCCGCCGTCACCTGCGGCGATACCCTCGGCCTCGCGGTCCCAGGCGCCGTATTCGAACGCGGCATCGCTTCCGGCTTCGCGTTCGATGCTCTCGAACTCGGCGCAGATCCGGTCGCGCAGCGATTCGAACCAGCTGCGCGCCTGGGCCTGTTGCGGGTCGAGCGTGAGCGTCATTTTGGCAATCCTCCGGTCTGTCGAAGCGCTTCGGCGAGCGCGATGCCAGCGGCAACGCCGACATTCAAGGAACGCATACCCGCTGCCATCGGGATTCGCACCTGCAAGGCGACTTCCTCGTGCACGCTGGCCGGTACGCCGGCGCCTTCGGACCCCAGCAACAGCACGTCGGCGGAATCGAATGCGCTGGCATAGAGCGATTCGCCGCCTTGTGTCGTCAACAGCACGAGCCGGCGATCCTGTGCCTCGGCCCAGCCGTGGAATGCGGCCCAATCGGCATGACGCATGACCTCGACCGCATCGGCATAATCCATCGCGGTGCGCCGAAATGCGTGCATCGAAAAGGGGAAGCCGCACGGTTCGATGATGTGGACTCGCGCCGAAAAACACGCGGCAGTGCGCAGCATCGCGCCGACATTGCCGGCGATGTCGGGCTGGTAGAGGGCAATTTCCATGATGGTCGCCATAGCGCCACGGGGGCTAACGTGCGAGAGGACTAAGCGGTAGGCGGGATACGGCAAATTCGCAGTTGGCAACCGCGGGTGCGGTCGCTATCACGCGGCCAAACCACCGCAGGGGGCGGTTTGGCCGCGCTTCGGCGCCGCGCTTGACGATCCCCCTGTTCGACCAATGGCTAGACTCGATTTTTCGACGGCATTTTCGAAGGCAAGGGCCCTTAGATGACAGCACCCGCACCCAACGCCGGGATAGAAAGTCCGCACGACAGCGGCGTGACCGAAGACGGCGTGCGCCGCCGCGACTTCCTCAACATTGCCGCGGTGAGCTTTGCCGGCGTCGGTGCCGTTGCGGTTGTGTTCCCGCTGGTCAACCAGATGAACCCGAGCGCCGACGTGCTCGCCGAAGCGTCGATCGACGTCGACATCTCGGCGATCGAGCGCGGCCAGGCGATCAAGACCAGCTGGCGCAAGCAGCCGATCTTCATCCGCAACCTGACCGACAAGGAAATGGCCGAGGCGAACGCCGTTCCGCTGAGCGAACTGCGCGATCCGCAGACGCTCGCCGAACGGACCAAACCGGGCAAGGAAAACTGGCTGATCACGCTTGGCGTCTGCACCCATCTCGGTTGCATTCCGCTCGGCGCGGCCGAAGGCGAGGACAAGGGCCCGTACGGCGGCTATTTCTGCCCCTGCCACGGTTCGGCCTATGATACCGCCGCGCGCATCCGCAAGGGTCCCGCGCCGCTCAATCTCCAGGTGCCCGAATATGTTTTCGACACCGACACCAAAGTCACGATCGGCTAAGGACAGACACTATGAGTTTTCCCTGGGCTGAAGCCTATAAGCCGAAATCCGGATTCACTCAGTGGATCGACGAGCGACTGCCGCTGCCGCGGCTGGTCTACGGCGCGATCGGCGCGGGCTATCCGGTGCCGCGCAACCTCAACTATTTCTGGAATTTCGGCGTCCTTGCCGGTGTCGCACTGACGATCCAGATCGTCACCGGCATCGTCCTTGCGATGCATTACGCCGCCAATGCCGGGATCGCCTTCGACAGCGTCGAGCATATCATGCGCGACGTCAATTCGGGCTGGATGCTGCGCTACATGCACATGAACGGCGCCAGCTTCTTCTTCATCGTCGTCTATATCCACATGTTCCGCGGCCTCTATTACGGGTCGTACAAGGCGCCGCGAGAGATGATCTGGCTGCTCGGCGTCGTCATCTTCCTGTTGATGATGGCCACCGCATTCATGGGCTATGTCCTGCCATGGGGCCAGATGAGCTTCTGGGGTGCGCAGGTGATCACCGGCTTCTTCAGCGCGATCCCGATCGTCGGTGAGCCGATTCGCCAGCTGTTGCTGGGCGGTTTTGCGCCCGACAATGCTGCGCTCAACCGCTTTTTCTCGCTGCACTATCTGCTGCCGTTCGTCATTGCCGGGGTCATCATCCTGCACATCTGGGCGCTGCATATCCCCGGATCGAACAACCCGACCGGCGTCGATGTGAAGAGCGAGAGCGATACCGTCCCGTTCCATCCCTATTACACCGCGAAGGATGGCTTCGGACTCGGCGTGTTCCTGATCGCGTTCGTCATCATGGCGTTCTTCCTGCCCAATTTCATGGGACATCCCGACAACTATATCCCGGCCAACCCGCTTTCCACGCCGGCGCACATCGTCCCCGAATGGTATTTCCTGCCGTTCTACGCGATCCTCAAATCGTTCACCGGCAACTTCCTGTGGATCCCGGCGAAGCTGTGGGGCGTGCTGGCGATGTTCGGTTCGATCCTGTTGCTGTTCTTCCTGCCGTGGCTCGACAAGTCGCCGGTGCGGTCGGCCAAGTATCGCCCGACCTACCGGACGTTCTTCTGGGTTCTCGTCATCGACGTCATCATCCTGGGCTATCTCGGTCAGGCGCATCCGTCGAACTGGACGGTCCTCGCCAGCCAGATCTGCACCGCCTACTACTTCGCGCATTTCCTCATCATCGTGCCGATCCTGTCGCGCATCGAGACGACCTTGCCGATGCCCAATTCGATCACCGAGGCGGTGTTGTCGGGCGAAGCCGACGAAGCCCATCCGGTCGGCGTCAGCGCGACCAACCCCGCCCATCCCGAGCCGGCTAAGGCCTGACAGGAGCTGCTTTCCACATGGTTCGTTTTTTTGGCATAATCGTCGGCCTGGGCTTCGTTTCCGCGCTGATCTTCTCGATCATCGGTTCACTTCCCTTCGAGGCGGCTGAGCGCACGGCGGTCGAGGACTTCCACCAGAAGCCGCGCACGCTTGCGCTGGCCAGCGATGGCGCGTTCGGCAAGTTCGACCGCAAGCAGCTGCAGCGCGGCCTGCAGGTCTATAACGAGGTCTGCTCGGCGTGCCATTCACTGCGCCTCGTGTCGTTCCGCGACATCGCCGCGCTCGGCTATAACGAAGGACAGGTGAAGAGCTTTGCCGCGGCGCACGAAGTGCCCAGCATCGATCCCGACACCGGCGAGCCGGCGACGCGTCCGGGCCTGCCCAAGGACGCGTTCCCGTCGCCCTATCCCAATGAAACCGCCGCGCGCGCCGCCAACAACAATGCGCTGCCGCCCGACCTTTCGCTGATCACCAAGGCGCGCGAAGGCGGCGCTCCCTATGTCTATTCGCTGCTGACCGGCTTCCGTAATCCGGAGACCTATCGCAACGAAAAGGGCGAGGCGCTGCCCGCCGACAGCAAGCCCGGCACCGGCCTGCATTTCAATCCGTGGTTCGCCAACCTCAACCTCGCAATGGCACCGCCGCTGACGAGCGAAGGCCAGGTGACCTACGGACCGGGCAATCCGAAGCCGACGGTCGACCAGATGGCCAAGGACGTCTCGGCGTTTCTCGTCTGGACCGCCGAGCCCAAGCTTGAGAACCGCCGCGCCGTCGGTTGGGGTGCGCTCGGCTTCCTGCTGATCTTCACCGTCCTCACCTATCTGTCCTATCGCCAGATCTGGGCCGACAAGAAGCATTGATCGGTCGCGCTGCCTGTGACGGGCGGCGCGACGTTCAACGACGGCTGGCGCAATGATGGCTGACGACGATCTCGCCCGGCTCGCCGCGCTGGTCCGCACGATTCCGGATTTCCCGCAGCCCGGCATCCAGTTTCGCGACATCACGACGCTGATCGCCGATCCGCACGGCTTTGCGCTGGCGACCGATCTACTCGCGATCCGTGCGGCACGCTATCGCCCCGATATCCTTGTCGCAGTCGAAGCGCGCGGGTTCATCTTCGCTGCCGCAATGGCGCGCGTGATGGGACTGGGCGTGGTGCTGGCGCGCAAGCCCGGCAAGCTGCCCGGGGCGGCGATCGGTGTCGATTATGCGCTCGAATATGGCAGCGACCGGCTCGAGATGCATGAGGGGATGCTGAGCGCTGGCCAGCGCACCGTGCTGGTCGATGACCTGCTTGCGACCGGCGGCACGCTGCTTGCGGCGGCCGAGCTGGTCGGACGGACGGGGGCGATCGCCGCCGCTGCGCTGTGCGTGATCGACCTGCCTGATCTGGGCGGGGCGAAGCGCCTGGCCGATGCAGGCGTCCCGGTAGAGACGCTCATCGCTTTCGCCGGCGATTGAATTACCGCAGCCGTTGCTGGATCAGAACGGCAGCCACTTCTGCTTTTCGCTGAAGCGCATATAGCCGACATTGACGCCGAGACGGGCACCGACGCCAAGGCGGATCGGGATCAGCACGACATCGCCGCGGCGCATGTAGCTCGCGGTGAACCCGCCGACCAGATAGGCCGCGCCTTCGCCCGCGGGGAAGCGCTTGTAGAGGTCCTGGCTGTCGTAAAGATTGTATACCAGCGTAAAGGTCTGCGACGCATTGCCGCCGGCATCGAAGCCGACCGACGGGCCGGTCCAGTAGACGGTGCGTTCGCCCTCGATCTTGTGGAACAGCGTACCCGACCCGTAACGCAGGCCCAGGACGAAGGCGCCCGCCGCCTCGCGCCCGACGATATAGCCGTTGGGACGACCCTGTTTGGCGAGAATATCCTCAATCATCGTCGCGAGGCCCTGTGCGCCCTTGCCGAACACGCCCTCGGCCGCGCCGATCAGATCGTCTTCCTGATAGGTTTCGCTATCGCCCGGAGCCGGCGTGTTGGCGGCCGGCGCGTTGGCGACCCAACTGTCCGACTGGGCTGCCGCGGTTTCGTTCGCGGCGGGTTCAGTGGTTTCGCCCTGGTCCTGGTACGGGTCCTGTGCGTTCGTCGGCGGCGCGGGATAGATCGGTTGCTGCGATGCCGGAGTCTGGCCCGCCTGGTCGAGATCGGCGTCGATCACGTCATTGGGATCGACAGTCGTGATCTGCGCCGCGGCGGACGTCGGGACGCTGGCCAGGCCCATGCTCGATAACGTCAGCAAGGCGGCGGAAATTAGTGGTGCGCGCATATCAGCCCCCCAAGGCTCTCGGTCGAAGGAATACCAAGCCATGATGCTGCGCCTGCGACAATGAATGCGCGGTGACTCGAGTCTGCAATGCGGCGAGGCGAGTCTAAAACGCACCGATCTGCGACTATCGGTAACGCAGGCGGGTTTGCCGTTGCCAGTATCGGGAGCGCTGGTTATAGCGCCCGCCTGCCTTGCCGGTCCGTCCGGTATGCACCGATGGACACGTGGGTGAGTGGCTGAAACCAGCGGTTTGCTAAACCGCCGTACGGGTTAATTCCGTACCGAGGGTTCGAATCCCTCCGTGTCCGCCACAATGAGGCCGCCGCAAGGCGGCCTTTTTTGTGGCGGAGATGGCTGGGCGAGCCGCCTGGGTTCGGAGTCGCAGTGGCGCAGCCACGAAGACAGGCAAACGCAGCGGAGCCAATCCCTCGCGTACCCGATCCCGCATGAAAATGCGCTGTCCGCCGCGCATCCCAGATTGACTCAACCCGCGCGCACGGCCAATGCGGAGCCTCGCCTTCGCCCGGGTCCGCCCGAGCGATTGGCGGCGCGGGAGAGAGGGCGGCGACGTCCTCACCGAAGGAGCAACCGCCCCGGAAACTCTCAGGTCCCAGGACCGCGTCGCGATGGCCCTGACCGGCCGGGCACTCTGGAAAGCGTCCTCCTTCGCCCTTCGGGCCTTGGCGGGCCACCGACGGTGTAAGCGGGTTTTGCGACTCGCCAAGCTCTCAGGTTTCAGCGACAGAGGGGGCCGGATAAACGCTTTCGCTCCGGCGGAATCGTGCGCCCGCGCCGCCCCCTTTGAAAGTGCCCCGATGACCCCTCCTATCGAAGACGACGTTGCCGAGCCGAGCGAACCCGAAACCCTGACCTTGCCGCTCGACGCCTGGCACCGCGCGCACGGTGCGCGGATGGTCGAATTCGCCGGCTACTACATGCCGATCCAGTATGACGGTATCATCGCCGAGCATCTGTGGACGCGGACAAGCGCGGGCCTGTTCGATGTCAGCCATATGGGGCAGCTGCTGATCAGCGGTGATAATGTCGCCGCAGCGCTCGAGACGCTGGTGCCGGGCGATATTTCCGCGCTCAAGCCGGGCCGGACACGCTATTCGCTGTTGCTCGACGAGCATGGCGGCATCCTCGACGATCTGATGATCACCAATGTCGATCCCGACTGGTATCTCGTCGTCAACGGCGCGACCAAATGGGACGACATCGCGCATCTGCGCGAAAATCTCGCCGACGAGATCACGCTCAACCACCAGGAAGACCGCGCGTTGCTCGCGTTGCAGGGGCCCAAGGCGGTCGATGCGCTGGCGCGCATTCTGCCCGGCGTCGAGGCGATGGTGTTCATGCAGAGCGCGACCTTCGACTGGAACGGCCACACGCTCGGCGTCGGGCGACAGGGCTATACCGGCGAAGACGGTTTCGAGATTTCGCTGCCCGGCGAGATTGCCGCCGACTTTGCCGACGCGCTGGTTGCACAGCCCGAGGTCAGGCCCGTCGGGCTCGGCGCACGCGATTCGCTGCGGCTCGAGGCAGGACTGCCGCTCTATGGCCACGACATCGATACCGAGACGACGCCGATCGCCGCCGATCTCGGCTTCGCCATCTCGAAACGCCGCCGCGAAGAAGGCGGTTTCCCCGGGGCCGAGCGCATCCTGATGGAGCGCGAACAGGGCGCGATCCTCAAACGCGTCGGCCTCACCGTCGAAGGCCGCCAGCCGGTTCGCGAGGGCGGGCTGGTGCTCGACGACGAAGGCGACGAGATCGGCCGCGTTACCTCGGGCGGCTTCTCGCCGAGCCTCGAAGTGCCGATCGCGATGGCCTATGTGCCGACCGCGATGGCCGAGGCGGGGACCCGCATCACGCTGTCGCAGCGCGGCAAGATATTCCACGGCATCGTCACCGCGATGCCGTTCGTTCCCCACAATTACGTTCGCAAGGGAGTCTGAACATGGCGCGGTATTTCACCAAGGATCACGAATGGCTCGATGTCGACGGCGACACCGCGACGGTCGGCATCACCAGCTACGCCCAGGAACAGCTGGGCGACATCGTTTTCGTCGAGACGCCCGAAGCGGGAAAATCGGTCAGCCAGGGCGATGACGCCGCGGTGGTCGAATCGGTCAAGGCAGCCTCCGACGTCTACGCGCCTGCGAGCGGGACGGTCAGCGAAGGCAATGCCGCGCTCGCCGACGACCCGGCGCTGGTCAACACCGATCCCGAGGGCGAGGGCTGGTTCTTCAAGATGACGCTGTCCGATGCCGGGCAGGTGTCGGCGATGATGGATGAAGCCGCCTACAAGGACTACGTCGCGGGGCTGTGAAGCCTAAGCCCCTCCTCTTCAGGGGAGGGGTTGGGGTGGGGGCGTGCCTAAGACGTCGCGCCTGATCATCCCCACCCCGCTGCGACTAAGGCGCCGCTGCGCGCCGCCCAGTCTCACTGCCCCTCCCCTGAAGAGGAGGGGGTAAAGGAGTATCAATGCGCTATCTTCCCCTGACTCCCGACGATCGTAGCGAGATGCTTGCCAAGATCGGCGCCGCCTCGATCGACGACCTGTTTATCGATGTGCCCGAGGCCGCGCGGCTGACCGGGCCGATCCGCGACCTGCCCGATCACGCCAGCGAACTCAGCGTCGAGCGGCATTTCAAATCTCTGTCGGCGCAGAACACCGTCGCCGGCGACGTGCCGTTTTTCCTCGGGGCAGGGGCCTATCGCCACCATGTCCCCGCCAGCGTCGATCACCTGATCCAGCGCGGCGAGTTCCTCACCGCCTACACGCCCTACCAGCCCGAAATCGCGCAGGGCACGCTGCAGATGCTGTTCGAATTCCAGTCGCAAGTCGCGCGCCTGTTCGGCTGCGACGTCGCCAACGCGTCGATGTACGATGGCTCGACCGCCTGCTGGGAAGCGGTCAGCATGGCCGCGCGCGTGACCAAGAAGCGCAAGGCGATCCTGTCGTCGGGGCTGCATCCCCATTATGTCAGCGTGACGCGGACGATGGCGAAATTCACCCGCGACCAGATCGTCCATCGCGATCCGACGCTCGCGGCCGCAACCGATATCGACGACCTGATCGATGCGGTCGATGACGAGACAAGCTGCGTGGTCGTCCAGTATCCCGACATCCTCGGCCGGATCGGCGACCTGTCGAAACTTGCCAAGGCGGTCCATGCCAAGGGCGCGCTGCTCGTCGCGGTGGTGACCGAGCCCGTTGCGCTCGGCGCGATCACCTCGCCCGGCGAAATGGGTGCCGACATCGTCGTTGGCGAGGGCCAGTCGATCGGCGTCGGACTGCAGTTCGGCGGTCCCTATGTCGGGCTGTTCGCCTGCCAGGCGAAGTTCGTCCGCCAGATGCCCGGGCGGCTCTGCGGCGAGACGGTCGACGCGACCGGCAAGCGCGGCTTCGTCCTGACGCTGTCGACTCGCGAACAGCATATCCGGCGCGAGAAGGCGACGAGCAACATCTGCACCAACTCGGGGCTGTGCGCGCTGGCGTTCAGCATTCACATGACCTTGCTCGGCGAGCGTGGCCTGCGCGAACTCGCTGCACTCAACCACGCGCTGGCGTGCCAAGCGGCCGACCGGCTGGCCCAGCTGCCTGGCGTCGAGCTGATCAACGACAGCTTCTTCAACGAATTCACGCTGCGCCTGCCCAAGGAAGCGCGGCCGGTCGTCCAGGCGCTGGCCGAACGCGACGTGCTTGGCGGCGTGTCGCTCGGCCGGCTCTATGCCGACAATGCCGATTTGCAGAACGGCCTGATCGTCGCGGTGACCGAGACGACGACGGCAGAGGATATCGAGGCACTGGCCTCCGCACTCAAGGAGGCACTGGCATGAGCGGTATCAACGCCAGCGGCTGGAAGCCCGAAATGGCGCGCATCGAAGGCGACGCGCCGACCACCAGCACGGGCAACCGCGCGCTGATGCTCGAAGAGCCGCTGATCTTCGAGATCGGGTCGAGCAACACCACCGGGGTCGATTTCGCCGATGCGCCGACGCACACTTCGCGCCTCGGCGGGCTCGAACGGACCGCCGAAATGGGCATCCCCGGCCTCAGCGAGGCAGAGACGGTGCGCCATTACACGCGGCTTAGCCGGCAGAACTACGCCATCGACCTCGGCCTGTTCCCGCTCGGCAGCTGCACGATGAAGCACAATCCGCGATTGAACGAAAAGATCGCGCGGATGCCGGGCTTTGCCGACATCCATCCACTCCAGCCTCAGGACACCGTCCAGGGGGCGCTCGGCGTCATCGACCAGCTGGCGCACTGGCTGATCACGCTGACCGGCATGACGAGCGTCGCGATGAGCCCCAAGGCGGGCGCGCACGGCGAGCTGTGCGGGATCCTGTGCATCAAGGCGGCGCTCGACGCGCGCGGCGAAGATCGCCCCGTCGTCCTCGTCCCCGAAAGCGCGCATGGCACCAACCCTGCGACCGCCGCATTCGCCGGCTACAAGGTCGAGAACATCCCGGCGACGCCCGAAGGGCGCGTCGACCTGGCCGCATTGAAGGCGCGGCTCGGCCCCGACATCGCTGCGGTGATGATCACCAATCCGAATACCTGCGGCCTGTTCGAGCCCGAGATGAAGGCGATTTCGGACGCGGTCCACGCGGTCGGCGGCTTCGTCTATTGCGACGGTGCCAACTTCAACGCGATCGTCGGGCGCGTACGCCCCGGCGACCTTGGCGTCGATGCGATGCACATCAACCTGCACAAGACGTTTTCGACCCCGCATGGCGGCGGCGGTCCAGGCTCGGGCCCGGTCGTGCTGTCAGAAGCGCTCGCGCCGTTCGCCCCGCTCCCCTTCGTCCATCGCGACGGCGGTGCGTGGCGGCTGGTCGAGGAAGAGAATGTCGGCGAGGACCTGCCGCACAGCTTTGGCCGGATGACCGCATTCCACGGCCAGATGGGCATGTTCACCCGCGCGCTCGCGTACATCATGAGCCACGGCACCGACGGCCTCAAACAGGTCGCCGAAGACGCCGTGCTCAACGCCAATTACGTCCTGCGCAGTCTCGAGGATGTGCTCGACGCGCCGTTCGGCGGATCGGGTCCGTGCATGCACGAGGCGCTGTTCAGCGATAAGGGCTTTGCCGAGGGCTTCACGACGCTCGATCTTGCCAAGGGGCTGATCGACGAGGGCTATCATCCGATGACGATGTACTTCCCGCTCGTCGTCCACGGCGCGATGCTGATCGAACCGACCGAGACCGAGAGCAAGGCAGCACTCGACCAGTTCATCGCCGCAATGCGCCATGTCGCGGGGCAGGCGAAGGCTGGCGACGAAGCGCTCAAGGGTGCGCCCTATTACGCGCCGCGCCGCCGTCTCGATGAGACGCTTGCCGCGCGCAAGCCGATCCTCGCCTGGGCCGAACCGGCAGTTGCGAGCGGGTCGGGCAATTACGAGAAGCCCGGAGGGGGCTGATGACCGGGGATCCGGATCCGGGACCGCGGCCGTGGATGCCCGGCGACGATTCGACGCCGGGAGAGAAGCGGCATGCTCCCGCAACGCAACGCAATGTTGACGCGGTTCTCGCGGTGTTGCGTGACGTCTTGCCCGATGCAGGCATGGTGCTCGAAATCGCCAGCGGGTCGGGCGAGCATGTCGTTGCGTTCGCGCGCGCCTTTCCCTCGCTGACCTTCCAGCCGAGCGATCCCGATCCGCAGGCAATGACCTCGATCGCGGCTCATCGCGCCGAGGCGGGGCTGGGCAATCTCGCTGCGCCAATCGCACTCGACGTGCGCGATGCGGCCTGGCCGATTGCACAAGCCGACGCGATACTCGCGATCAACATGGTCCATATCAGCCCGTGGGAGGCGACGCTGGGCCTGCTCGACGGCGCGTCGCGGTTGCTGCCGAAGGGCGCGCCGCTCTATCTTTACGGCGCCTATTGGCAGGACGGGGTCGAGCGGGCGCCGAGCAATGTGAATTTCGACGCCAACCTGCGCGCCCGCAATCCAGCGTGGGGTATCCGGCGGATCGAGGACGTGATCGCTGCGGCACAGCCACTCGGGCTGGTGCTCGATCGCGTCGCGCCGATGCCGGCCAACAACCTGTCGGTCATTCTCCGCCGTCGCTGACCGCCTCGCGCACCGCGCGGCGGCCAAGCGCGTGTTCGCGCCAGACGATGACGATGCCGCTGATGATGATGATCGGCGCGCCGAGCCAGGTCGATGTGCCCGGCAACTGCCCGAACAGGATCGCGCCGAACATCGTCGCCCAGATCAGGCTGGTATAATCCATCGGCATCACCACCGCGACGGGGGCGAGGCGCAGCGCGCCGGTGAGCGCCAGCTGAGCCGCGCCACCGGCGATCCCCATCACCGCGACGATGCCCCAGGTCGCGGCATCATGCGCCTGGCCGAAATGGAGCATCAGCAGGCCGAGCGGCGCGAGCGAGCTGGCGGCGAACCAGAACACCGTCGTCGTTGCTGCTTCGGTCGCGCCGAGCCGGCGGATGACGATCGTGACCGCGGCGGTGAGCAGCGCGCCGGCGAGCGCGACCGCAGCGCCGATTGGCGCGATCATCCCGCTGCCCGGCTGGACGATGACGAGCACGCCGACAAAGCCCGCGGCGACCGCGCCCCAGCGCCAGCGCCCGGTTGGTTCGCGCAAGAGCAGCGCGGCAAGCAGCGTCGCGAAGATCGGCACGGTAAAGCCGATCGTCGTCGCCTCGGCGAGCGGGAGCAGGACCATTGCGAGGAAGTTGAGCGCCATTGCGGTAAGGCCGATCATCATCCGCGTGACGTGTGCGCCGACGCGCTGCGTCCGCAGACTGGCCAGGCCGGGTCCGGCGAGGACCCACAAGGCGGCGAACAGTGCCGAGCAGATCTGGCGATAGAACAGGCTCTCGACGATATGCACACCGCGCGTCGCGGCAAGCTTGACGCCCGCGAACATGATCGCGAGCAACAGCACCGAAAGCAGCCGCAGCGCGATCCCGGCCAGCGGGCGATCAGGGGTTGGCTTGTCGGTCGATGCGCCAGTCGATGGAGGGGTGGCGAAGGGGCGGTTCGACATCGAATGGGGCCCCGACCTTTGCGTTGCTAACCCGCCTTGGACATTTGTGCGGTACGGATGGCGTTGGCAGCTTTTACCTGGGCGATCAATCGGTCGATCGGCATCGCCTTGGCGAACAGGAAGCCCTGGCCGAATTCGCAACCGATCTGCCTTAGAAGATCGACCTGGCCCGTCGTCTCGATCCCTTCGGCGACGGTCGTGATGTTAAGGTTGGCGGCCATCTGGATCAGCGACTGCACGATCAGGCGCGACTCGTGCTCGCTTTCCAGTCGGGCGACGAACGACTTGTCGATCTTGATGAAATCGATCGGGAAGTCGCGCAGATGCGTCAGCGACGAATAGCCCGTGCCGAAGTCGTCGAGCGCGATTTTCGTCCCCGCCTTGCGCAGTTCGACGAGCAGCGTTTTCAAGGCCCCACGATCGTTGACCAGCAGCATCGATTCGGTCAGTTCGATGCAGAACTGTGAATGGTCGAGTTTATGTTTGGCGACCATGTCGTGAAAATATTCGACGCCGCCGAGCGACAGCAGGTCGGCAGCGGTCACATTGAAGCTGATGCGCGGCGGGGACTCTAGCTGGCGCGCCATCACGGCCATGTCGTGCGTTGTATGTTTGACCATGAACGCGCCGATCTGGCGCGAAATCTTCGCATCCTCGAAGGCGAGCGCAAAGTGCTCGGCGGTGTGGATTGCGCCGTCCTCATCCTGCACGCGCATGAGCGCCTCGCAGGCCTGGATGGCACCGTCGGACAGGCGCACGATCGGCTGGTAATGCGCGACGATCTGCTGCTTGGCGATTGCCCCGCGCAACCGTGCGACCGACGCATTGCGATCGTGCGATTGCTCGTCCATTTCCTTGCTGAAAGAGCTGATGGTGCCGGGGCTGACGCGCTTGCTATGGTACAAGGCGGCATCGGCGCGCGACAACAGGTTGCTCGGCAGGTCTCCGGGTCGGCTGACGGCATAACCGCCCGATATTCCGATCGATAAGTAATGGCCGTCGTGGACGACGCCCTTGTCGAACCCCCGCCGGATTTTTTCCAGTGCGGCGAGGAATTCGCGCGATGACAGTGACGAGCCGCCGAAAATGGCGAACTCGTCGCCGCCCAGACGGGCCAGTTGCGTACCTTCGGGCAGCAGGCCAGATACGATCGCAGCGGTGTTGCGGATTGCGAAGTCGCCCGACAGGTGACCGTAGACGTCGTTGATCGCTTTAAGCCCATCGAGGTCGAGAATGGCAAGGTGGACGCACGCGCCCGACGTCTCGGATGCATCGAGCTGGCGCGCGAAATCCTGGTCGAAGCCCAGCCGGTTGAGCGCGCCTGTCAGGCTGTCGCTGAAGGCCAGTGTCCTGAGCCGCTCGGTCGCGCTGTATTCGTCGTCGATGTCCTTGATCATGCCAACCAGTCGGCGTCCGCCGCCGGTGTCGGTAATAATTTCGCCCACCGCCTGAATTCGCCGAATTTGCTCACCGACTTGGATGCTCGCTTCGTATCGAAACGGCATATCGTTGGCGATCGCGTCGGTAACCGCCCGTTCGACCAATCCCCGATCGGACGGAATGTATTTAGCGATCGCTTGGGCAATGGTGACGGGCGTGCCGATGGAGATGCCATGGACATTGTAAACGCCGTCGGACCATTTCAGCTTTCCCTCGTCGATGTCGACTTCCCAGGTGCCCAGTTTGATCATGCGTTCGGACTGGCGGAACAAGGTATTCCATTTTTCGAGCTGGTTAGATCGGTCGATCAGCTCGATCTCGCGTTCGTGCGTCAGGATGATGTTTTCGGCAAGCTTAGCAAGCTTGGCCAGAGCGTCCATCTCGGCGTCGCCAAAGTTGCGCGGCTTGACGTCTGCGATGGCCAGGTTGCCGATCGCATAGCCGTGGCTCTCGCGCACCGGGATGCCCGCGTAAAACCGGACATGCGGCGCGTTCACGACCATCATGCCCGAGACAAACCGAGGGTCGAGTGTTGCATCCTCGACCACCAGCGGTCGGTTTTGCGCCACCGTGACATCGCAGAACGTCCCCACACGCGGCAATTCGGTGACGCTCAGGCCGATCGGAGATTTGAACCGCTGACGGTCCTTGTCGACCATCGAAATCAGCGCGATCGGGCAGGAGAAATAGGTCGCGGCGAGCTCGGTCAGCGCGGTGAATTCGGCGTTGGACGGAGAATCGAAAATGTCGAGCTTGCGCAATGCAGCAAGGCGGTGTTCTTCATGCACCACAGCGGGGTCGGATCGCGACATCGTGCTGCTATGACACAAAGCGATTAACGAGCGATCAATCGGGTGCGCGAAAAACCTTCGAGTCTCAATAGTGTCTGCCGGCCCACTCGCCGTTGCCTGCCATAATCGCGCTCACGGGCCTTTACGCCGATGCGCCAACCACGCTAAGTCTGTGGCAAATCAGGGCGTTTGACCGGCCGAACCGCCGGGCCACGCAGCCTGCCATGATCCAGTTCAGGAGAAAGACGTTGCGCGAAGTAAACCATTTGCTGGCCGACAGCATCACCCAAGGCAGCGCCGCGGGCGGACGTTCGGGCGAGATATTCGATCCCAATGCGGGCGAAGTGCAGGCGAAGGTTGCCTTTGGAGATGCGGCACTGCTCGCCAAGGCAGTCGAAGCGGCGAAGGCGGCGCAGCCCGAATGGGCGGCAACCAATCCGCAGCGCCGCGCGCGCGTGTTCTTCAAGTTCAAGGAACTGGTCGAGGCGAACATCGACGAACTCGCCCGGCTGCTGTCGAGTGAACATGGCAAGGTCGTCGCCGACTCGCGCGGCGACGTCCAGCGCGGGCTCGACGTGATCGAATTCTGCTGTGGTATCCCGCACGTCCTCAAGGGCGAATATACGCAAGGCGCCGGACCTGGCATCGACGTCTATTCGATGCGCCAGCCGCTCGGCATCGGCGCGGGCATTACCCCGTTCAATTTTCCCGCGATGATCCCGATGTGGATGTTCGGACCCGCCATCGCCTGCGGAAACGCGTTTATCCTGAAGCCCTCCGAGCGCGATCCCAGCGTTCCCGTGCGCCTCGCCGAGCTGATGCGCGAAGCGGGCTTGCCCGAGGGCATCTTGCAGGTCGTCCACGGCGACAAGGAGATGGTCGACGCGATCCTCGACCACGAGGATATCGGCGCGGTCAGCTTCGTCGGATCGTCGGATATCGCGCATTACGTCTACAAGCGCGGCGTTGCCGCGGGCAAGCGCGTCCAGGCGATGGGCGGCGCCAAGAACCACGGCATCGTCATGCCCGATGCCGACATGGATCAGGTCGTCAATGACCTGTCGGGCGCCGCCTTCGGTTCGGCGGGCGAGCGCTGCATGGCGCTGCCTGTTGTCGTGCCCGTTGGCGAAGACACCGCCGAACGGCTGCGCGAGAAATTGCTCCCGGCGATCGCGGCGCTCCGCGTTGGCGTGTCGAGCGACGACGACGCGCATTACGGCCCGGTGGTCAACGCGGCGCACCGTACGCGCGTCGAGAACTGGATCCAGACCGGCGTCGACGAAGGTGCCGAGCTCGTCGTCGACGGCCGCGGTTTCGAACTCCAGGGCCACGAAAAAGGCTTCTTCATCGGCCCCAGCCTGTTCGATCACGTCACCACCGACATGCAAAGCTACAAGGAAGAGATTTTCGGCCCTGTGCTGCAGATCGTCCGGGCGAAGAGTTTCGAAGAAGCATTGCGCCTGCCGAGCGAGCATCAGTACGGCAACGGCGTCGCCATTTTCACGCGTAACGGCCATGCCGCGCGTGAATTCGCGCACCGCGTCAATGTCGGCATGGTCGGCATCAACGTGCCGATCCCGGTCCCCGTCGCCTATCACAGCTTCGGCGGGTGGAAGCGCAGCGCGTTCGGCGACACCAACCAGCACGGCATTGAAGGCGTCAAGTTCTGGACCAAGGTCAAGACGATCACCGCGCGCTGGCCGGACGGCACCGCCGATGCGGATGACAAGGACGCCTTCGTCATTCCGACGATGGGCTGATTGGGCTGCGGCCAGCCGAGAGGAACAGGTTCGATGCGCTATCTTATTCCCCTGATGAGCCTTGCGTTGCTTGCCGGGTGCAATTCCTCGCAGCCGCCGGCCGACGAACCGGTCAATGGCCAGTCGGGCCAGATCGACGAGAATGGCGTTCCGGTCGGCACCGATGCGGTGATCGCGCCTGATCCCGAGAAGGACGAGGCGGCGACTTCGCAAGCGGCAACCGATGCGGAAATGGCGCAGCCGATGGGCAAGGCGTTTCCCAAGAGCTTCCAGGGTCGCTGGGGCCTCGTGGCGGGCGACTGCACCTCGACGCGCGGCGATGCCAAGGGCCTGCTGACGATCACCGGCGATCAGCTGCGGTTCTACGAATCGATCGGAACGGTGAAGGTCCTGACGGTCAAGTCTCCGGTCAGCATCACTGCCGATCTGGCTTTCACCGGCGAGGGACAGGAATGGAAGCAGACGACCGATTATACGCTCGTCAACGGCGGCCGAACGATGGTGCGTGTCGACCATGATCCTCGGCACGAAGAACGCTACACGCGCTGCGGCTGAGGACTGAAACGACCGACGACAACGACAAGGGGGACTTCACGATGATCACACCGAGCAACGCATTACGCGCGACACTGGCGCTGACGGGACTGGCACTGCTCGGGGGCTGCGACAGCGGCGCACCGGTGGTCGACAATGCCGCTGCGACCGTCAACGAAGTGGTCGCGTTTCAGCAGGGCAACGATTTTCCGTCCGGTTTCGACGGGCGTTGGGGCGTACTCGACAGCGATTGCACTTCGCCGGTGCGCGGCGCGTCGGAAATGTATGTCGTGATCAAGGGCGACACGCTGACGTTCCACGACCGCGTCGGCAAGGTCACCGAAATGACTGCCAAATCGGCCGAAAAGGTGAAGACTCGGATCGATTTTACCGGGCGCGGCGAGAAATGGTTTCGCCGGACCAACTGGTTCCTCGAGGATGGCGGCAATTCGCTTGTCCGCGCCGACATCAATCCTGTCGTCAACATGACCTATTCGCGATGCAAATAGCTTGATTGGATCGGTCGGCTGACCGGCGGCCTGCTGCTTGGTCCCGCAATTGTCTGGATCGCATCGCTTGGTTCATCGAGGCGGGTTTGCCCGAGGCACTTATCCGCTCATTGCAATCTGGATAAGCCCCGATGCCGGTGCTAGGGGACCGGCATGACCGATCAATTTGCCCTTAGCGAAGACCAGCTTGCGATCCAGGAAATGGCGCGACGCTTCACCGCCGACGAGATCACCCCGCATGCCGCCAAGTGGGACGAGGACCATATCTTCCCGCGCGAGACGATCAAGAAAGCAGCCGGGCTGGGCTTTGCCGCGATCTATGTCAGCGAGGAATCGGGCGGCATCGGCCTTGGCCGGCTCGAGGCGGCGCTGATCATGGAGGCGATGGCCTATGGCTGTCCCTCGACCAGCGCGTTCATCTCGATCCACAACATGGCGAGCTGGATGATCGACACCTATGGGTCGGATGCGGTGAAGGGGAAATATCTCCCCGATCTCGTGACGATGGACAAGATCGCCAGCTATTGCCTGACCGAGCCGGGTTCGGGATCCGATGCTGCCGCGCTCAAGACATCGGCCAAGCGCGACGGCGATCACTATGTCGTCAACGGATCGAAACAGTTCATCTCGGGCGCAGGCGAGAACGAAGTCTATGTGACGATGGTCCGCACCGGCGAGGATGGCCCCAAGGGCATATCGTGCCTCGTTATCGACAAGGACATGGCGGGCGTGTCGTTCGGCGCGAACGAGAAGAAGCTCGGCTGGCATTCGCAGCCGACGCGGATGGTGACCTTCGACGATGTCCGCGTGCCGGTCGAAAATCGCGTCGGCAAGGAAGGCGAGGGCTTTCGCTTCGCGATGGCCGGGCTCGACGGCGGCCGGCTCAATATCGGTGCCTGTTCGCTTGGCGGCGCGCAGCGCTGCCTCGACGAAGCGCTCGCCTATACCAAGGACCGCAAGCAGTTCGGCCAGGCGATCAGCGAGTTCCAGAACACGCAATTCATGCTCGCCGACATGGCGACCGATCTCGAGGCAGCACGCGCCTTGCTCTATATCGCTGCGGCAAAGGTGACCGCGAACGCGCCCGACAAAACGCGCTTTGCCGCGATGGCAAAGCGTCTCGCTACCGATTCCGGATCGAAGATCGTCAACGATGCGCTGCAGCTGTTTGGTGGCTATGGCTATCTTCAGGACTATCCGATCGAACGCTTCTGGCGCGACCTGCGCGTGCATTCGATTCTCGAAGGAACCAACCAGGTCATGCGCATGATCGTCGCGCGCGATATGTTGCGGCAATAGCGCCAGCGCGCTAAGGCTGCCGCCCGGAACAGGATAAGAACACAAGATGACCGACGATCTGATCGTACGTTCGCATGGCCGCGTAGGGCATATCAGCCTCAATCGCCCCAAGGCGATTCACGCTCTCAACATCGATATGTGCCGGGGAATTTCGGCCGCGCTCGAAGAGTGGCGCGGCGACCAGGCCATCGAGGCGGTGCTGCTCGATCATAGCGAAGGGCGCGGCTTCTGTGCTGGCGGCGACATCCGCATGATCGCCGAAAGCGGCGCCGAAGACGGCGTCCAGGCGCGCGCGTTTTTCCGCGACGAATACCGCATGAACAACACGATGTTCGCCTATGTCAAGCCGATCGTCGCGTTCATGGACGGGGTCACGATGGGCGGCGGGGTCGGCATTTCTTTGCCGTGCGAATATCGCGTCGCAACCGAGAATACGCGTTTCGCCATGCCCGAAACGGGCATCGGCCTGTTTCCCGATGTCGGCGGCGGCTGGTATCTCTCCCGCCTGCCGGGGCGCGTGGGCCAGTTCCTCGCGCTGACCGGGGCGCGGCTCGACGGTGGCGAATGCGTCGAACTGGGCATTGCCACCCATTATTTGCCGAGCGAGCATCTTGAAGAAGCCAAGGAGCGAATCGCCACCGATCCGGGCCGGATCAAGGGCATCCTCGGCCAGCTCGCGGTCAGCCCGCCCGAAGCGCGGATCCTCGCCAATCTCGACAAGATCAACAAGCTGTTTGCCTCCGACGACCTTGCCGAGGTGATGGACGCGCTCGGCAATGACGAGAGCGAATGGGCGCAGCGCGAGCTCGATACGCTGTGCACCAAGAGCCCGTTGTCGTGCAAAGTCTCGCTGCGGCTGCTGCGCGAAGGTGCGACGATGCCGTTCTTCATCGACGAGATGCGGCAGGAATTCGCGGTCGCATCGCACATCGTCCAGCGCCACGATTTCATCGAGGGCGTTCGCGCGCTGATCATCGACAAGGACAACCGGCCCGAATGGGACCCGGCGCATCCCGACGAGGTCACCGCGCACATGATCGACACGATCTTCGCGCCCTTGCCCGACGACGAGGCGTGGACGCCCGAATAACGCAGATAGCTGGGAGCCAACATGGCCGACTACGAAACGATCACCACCGAGACGCGTGACCGCGTCCTGCTCGTCACGCTCAACCGGCCGCAGGCGCTCAACGCGCTCAATTCGCAGGTGCTTGACGAGCTGCTGTCGGCGATGGCCGATTTCGATGCCGACGATGATCTCGGCTGCGCGGTCCTGACGGGCAGCGAAAAGGCATTCGCCGCAGGGGCGGACATCAAGGAAATGTCCGATCAGGGCTTTGCCGACATGTACGCGCACAATTTCTTTGCCGGCTGGGAGCGGTTTGCCGCGACGCGCAAGCCGATCATCGCGGCGGTGTCGGGCTATGCGCTCGGCGGCGGCTGCGAGCTTGCGATGATGTGCGATTTCATCATTGCGGGTGACAATGCGAAGTTCGGCCAGCCCGAGATCAAGCTCGGCGTGTCGCCGGGCATGGGCGGATCGCAGCGGCTGACGCGCGCGGTCGGCAAGGCCAAGGCGATGGACATGTGCCTGACCGGGCGGATGATCGATGCCGAGGAAGCCGAACGCGCTGGCCTGGTCGCACGCATTGCGCCCGCCGCCGACCTGCTCGACGAAGCGCTCAAGACCGCCGCGACGATCGCCTCGATGGCGCCGCTCGCGGTGATGGCCAACAAGGAAATGGTCAACGCCGCGTTCGAGACGACGCTGAGCCAAGGCGTCCAGTTCGAACGCCGCCTGTTCCACGGCCTGTTCGCGACGCACGACCAGTCCGAAGGCATGTCAGCCTTTGTCGACAAGCGCGCCGGGAAATGGTCGGGGCGGTAAGGCTTTTTTCCCACTGCAACGAGACTTACGAGCGAAGCGAGTTAGTCGCAGTGGAGAGGGGCTGCGATTTGGCGCGCCCCTCTCAAGCGCGCTAGCCGCTGAAGCGGCAAGCTTGCGCTATCTCTCCCCTGAAGGGGAGAGAGCCGGTTACGCCGCGCAGGGCGAACTCGCGCGGTGATAGTCGCTGCCCCAGGTGCGATAGCCCTTGAGCCCCGCATCGATGTGGAATTTCTTGCCCTGGTAGATGCCGAGTCCCGCCTGGAGGGCAGGGCCGCGCTGATGGTGCCAGGTGCACAGGCGGGCGATCATCTCGTCGCGTGTTTCGGGGCCGGTGACGAAGGCGTCGAACGCGCCGAACTGGCGATGGACGCTGCTGGGCGCGCCGCCGGCGCAGCTGTTGAGCGAGGCGTGGCGATAGCCCGAGACGATCTCGACCGGGCCGACGACCGGCACCAGCTCGTTCTTGATCACGCTGAGCGACGCGAATGCACCGGGCCACGTCTTGGCATCGGGCAGCTCGTATTCTTCGGCGCCGCAACGCTGCCAGTCGATCGCGGTGCGCAGGATCTCGAAAGTCGGGACGATGTCGGCGATGTCGCGGGCCGCCAGTTCGCGCTCGAACGCGGCGACATTGCGCGCATTGTCGCCCTTGGCGAGCCAGGCGAGATAGCTTGGCGGCGGTGTCGCCATCGCTGTCGCGCCCGCAGACGAGGCGCTTGTAGGCGCGGCGCTCGCCGGAGCGGGCGCAGCGTTGGCGGCCGCAGGCTGGGGCTGGCCGAACAGCAGGACGGAGATTATGGTCGCGACGAATGGAAGCATTTCGCTCCTTTAGCACATTTAAAATGAACGGAACACAACATGGCGATTATCGCATTCATCGGCCTAGGAAATATGGGCGGCGGCATGGCTGCCAACCTCGCGAAAGCAGGACACACGGTGCGCGCTTTCGACCTTAGCGAAGACGCTCTGGCCAAGGCGGACGAAGCAGGCTGCACCCGCGCCGCCACCGCCGCCGAGGCGATCAAGGGCGTCGATGCGGTGGTAACGATGTTGCCGGCGGGCAAACATGTCGCCAGCGTTTACGCCAACGACGTATTCGGCAACGCGGCCGCGGGCACATTGCTGATCGACTGTTCGACGATCGACGTTGCCACCGCGCGAAGCAATGCCGCGGCTGCGGCGGACCAAGGGCTCGTCGCGGTCGATGCGCCGGTATCGGGCGGCATCGCGGCGGCCAATGCGGGTACGCTGACCTTCATGGTCGGGGGCAGCGATCTAGGCTTTGCGCGCGCCAAGGCGATCCTGTCGGACATGGGCAAGGCGGTGATCCATGCCGGCGACAATGGCGCGGGGCAGGCGGCCAAGATCTGCAACAACATGATCCTCGGCGCGACGATGGTGGCGACCTGCGAGGCGCTGGCGATGGCGCAGAAACTCGGCCTCGACCCGCAGAGCTTCTATGACATCGCCGCGGTCAGCTCGGGCCAGAGCTGGTCGCTGACGAGCTATTGCCCGCTGCCTGGCGTCGGACCCCAAAGCCCTGCCGACAACGGCTATCAGGGCGGTTTTTCCGCCGCTTTGATGCTCAAGGACCTGCGTCTGGCGATGGAAGCCGCCGAGTCGGTCGGTGCCAACGTCCCGATGGGTACGCGTGCGCGCGAACTTTACGAGGACTACGTCGCGAACGACGAAGGCCATCACGACTTTTCGGGGATCATCGAAACTTTGTGAGGCGCTACCCCTCTCCCCTTCAGGGGAGAGGTAGTGAGACTTGGCGAGGCGTAGCCGAGCCTAGTCGCAGCGGAGAGGGGCGCGGCTACATGCTGCGGGACGTTCGTGCGCCTTGCGCCCCTCTCAACTGCGCCTAGGCCTTCGGCCAAGGCTTCGTATCTCTCCCCAGAAGGGGAGAGAGCATACCGATCACCTCGGTTTCCGGAACTTCAGCGTCATGCGGTCGCTTTCGCCGATCGCGGCGTATTTTGCGCGATCGACATCCTTGAGCTGATAGGTCGGCGGTAGCGTCCAGACGCCATCGGGATAATCGTGCGTGTCGCGCAGATTGGCGTTGATGTCGCTTTCTCCGGCGAAATCGAACCCGGCGGCGCGGGCGAACGCGATGACCGACGATTTCTTCATATAGCCGCTCTTTTCCTCCAGCGCCGAAGCCATGTCCTCGGGCAGGCGATGCTCGACCACCCCGAGGGTCCCGCCGGGCTTGAGCATCGCGAACATCGCGTTGAAATTGGCCTGCGCGGCATCGACTCCGCCGAAGCGCCAGTTGTGGACGTTGCGGAAGGTCAGGACGACGTCGGCGCTGCCGTCGGGCACCTTGGGCGCGCCGTCGGCGGCGGGGAAGGCGGCATAGTTTATCGTGGCAAAGGCGGCGGGATTGGCCTGTTCGAGCTTGCGGACCGAATTGACGCCATTGGGCCAGGGACCGACGACGGTCAGCTTGCCGCCGCCTGCGGCCGAATAGGGCGCAAGTATCTCGCTGTACCAGCCACCGCCGGGCCAGATCTCGACCACCGTGTCACTCGGTTTGACGCCGAACCAGGCGAGCGTTTCGGCGGGGTGGCGATAGCGGTCGCGGGCGACATTGGCAGGCGTGCGCGACGGCGCCGCGACCGCAGCCGCGAGCGCGGTGCTGGTCTCGCCCTGTGGGTTGGTTTCATTCGCCGCTCCGTCGATCGGCATGCAGGCGGCCAGGACGATGCCCGCGCCAATCGTCGAAGCGAGGGCGGCGTATCTCAGCGTCTTGAAGCGGGTCATGGCATCCTCCACATAGGCCCGTCTGCGGGCTCCGCTGCAGCCTAGCCCACGAAAGGCGACGATGACAAACGACTATCTGCGCTATGCAGGAATCGCGCTCGGCGTTCTTGTTGTCGCGATCCTCGGCGAGCGACGGCGTATGCGACGCAAGAATCTCGAACGCGTCGGCTTCATGCCGTGGCCGCTGATCACCGTGCTGGCGTCGCTCTTGTTTGCGGTATTCGCCGGGTTGGCGATGCGCGGCGGGTGACCGGGGTCTAGAGGCACGCCTCGAGATAGGGCTGGTCGAATCCGAACATCCGCGCCTTGTCGAGCGTATAGGGGCGCAAGCCCATCGCGCGGTATTCGCCCTCGATCTTGCCGTCGGCGTCCTCGGAAATATATTCGAACTTGAACAGTTCCTGCGTGACGATGACGTCGCCTTCCATGCCGATCACCTCGGTGATGTTGGTGACGCGGCGCGAACCGTCGCGCAGGCGTTTCACCTGGACGATGAGGTCGACCGATTCGGCGATCTGGCGCGAAATGGCTTCCTTGGGGATCTTGATGTCGCCCATCAGGATCATGTTTTCCATACGGCCAAGGCATTCGCGCGGGCTGTTGGCGTGAAGCGTACACATCGAACCGTCATGGCCGGTGTTCATTGCGGCCAGCAGGTCGAAACACTCGGCGCCACGAATTTCGCCGAGGATGATGCGATCGGGACGCATACGCAGGGCGTTCTTGACGAGGTCGCCGATGGTGATCGCGCCCTGGCCTTCGAGGTTGGGCGGGCGGGTTTCGAGCGGCAGCCAGTGCGGCTGCTGCAGGCGAAGTTCGGCGGCATCCTCGATGGTGAGGACGCGTTCGCCCGGATCGATCATCTTCGATAGTGCGTTGAGCATCGTCGTCTTGCCCGAGCCGGTACCGCCCGAGATGACGACGTTGAACCGGCACGCGCCCGCGATCTTCAAAGCGGTGCACATCTTCGGGCTCATCGCGTTCCAATCCTTGAGATTGTCGAGCGTGATCGGCTTGGCGGAGAATTTACGAATCGAGATCGCGGTGCCGCGCAGCGATAGCGGCGGGACGATGACGTTGACGCGGCTGCCGTCCTTGAGACGGGCATCGGCGAGCGGGGTGGTCTGGTCGACGCGGCGGCCGACCATGTTGACGATCCGCTGGGCGATCTGGAACAGATGCTCCTCGTCGCGGAACTGGATCGGGGCCAAGGTAAGCTTGCCGCCTTTTTCGATGTAGGTCTGGTCGGGGCCGTTGACCATGATGTCCGAGATGTCGGGATCGGAGAGCAGTTCCTCGAGCGGCCCGAAACCGAGCAGCTCGTCGACCAGCACCTTTTCGAGCGCGAACTGTTCGCGCCGGTTGAGCGTGAGCTTGAGCTCGGCGAGCACCTCCATCACGATCGGACGGAATTCCTCGGTCAGCTCTTCCTTGTTGAGCGTCGCGGCGGCTTCGGGATCGACGCGTTCGAGCAGGCGCGGCAGCACCTGTTCCTTGATCTTGTGAACCGATGCCTCGAAACCCTGCGGCTTTTCGGCTTCGACCGTGTCGGCCGAACGCAAGGCGAGGCGCGACATCGCTTCGTCGTGCGGTGTCTGCGGTTCGGCATCGACCGCACCGGTCAGCACGGCGGGATCGATCGGCGGGAATTGCTCGCCGCCTTCCGATTTCTTCTGAACGGGACCGACGCCCTGCATCGGCTTGGCGACACCGAACGATGGCTTGGCCCCGCTGGCCCCAGGTTTGCGCCCGAATGCACTCATTGAAATCGTCCCTTTCCCGGCGCCGACAGTCCGGTTTGCGCCAGTGGTCGAAGTCGATTGCTAGCGGGAAATGGTAAACCAATCGGAAACTTAGAGTCGGAAGCGTGCAATTGTGACGAATTTATCGGGCCAAAACGAAAAACCCCGGCGCGAGCGGCCGGGGTTTTGAACGTCTAAAAGGGAGAAGGTGCGACTATTCGCCGATCTTCTCGGCCAGCACGGTCAGTCCGTTGGCGCTGACCTCGGCAAAGCCGCCCTCGATCGCCAGCGTCTCGGGCTCGCCGCCTTCGGTCTTGTAAATCGTCAGCGCGCCGTCGCGGATCGTCGACATGAAGGGGGCATGGCCCTCGAGCACGCCGAAATCGCCCTCGCTGCCGGGCACGACGACCATATAGGCCTCGTCCGAGCGGACCAGCTTTTCGGGCGTTACGATTTCGAACTTGAGTGCCATGTCTTTTCTCCACCCCTCCCCTTTAGGGGAGGGGTCGGGGGTGGGGAAGCGGGGAGGGGCAGATAGCCATGCCCCACCCCAACCCCTCCCCTGAAGGGGAGGGGCTAAGATGATCAGGCCTCGTCGGCCATCTTCTGGCCCTTGGCGATCGCTTCGTCGATACCGCCGACCATGTAGAAGGCGTTCTCGGGCAGATAGTCATATTCGCCGTCGACGACTGCCTTGAACGATTTGACGGTGTCCTCGATCGCAACGAACTTGCCCGGGATGCCGGTGAAGACCTCGGCGACGTGGAACGGCTGCGACAGGAACTTCTGCAGCTTGCGCGCGCGGGCGACGGTCAGCTTATCTTCTTCGCTGAGCTCGTCCATGCCGAGAATGGCGATGATGTCCTGCAGCGACTTGTACTTCTGCAGCGTCTCCTGGACGCGGCGAGCGGTTTCGTAATGCTCCTGGCCGACGACTGCGGTGGTCAGAACGCGGCTGGTCGAATCGAGCGGATCGACCGCGGGATAGATGCCGAGTTCCGAAATCGCGCGGTTGAGCACGGTGGTCGCGTCCAAATGCGCGAACGACGTTGCCGGCGCGGGATCGGTAAGATCGTCGGCGGGAACGTAGATCGCCTGGACCGAGGTGATCGAACCCTTATTGGTCGAGGTGATGCGTTCCTGCAGCTGGCCCATGTCGGTCGACAGAGTCGGCTGATAGCCCACCGCTGACGGGATTCGGCCGAGCAATGCCGACACTTCCGAACCCGCCTGCGTGAAGCGGAAAATGTTGTCGACGAAGAACAGGACGTCCTGGCCTTCCTCGTCGCGGAAATATTCAGCCATCGTCAGGCCCGACAGCGCGACGCGGGCGCGGGCACCCGGGGGCTCGTTCATCTGGCCGAATACGAGCGCAACCTTCGAACCTTCCGAGGTCGCGTTGCCGTCGGCGTCCTTGGCGATAACGCCGGCGTCGAGGAACTCGTGATAGAGGTCGTTGCCTTCGCGCGTACGCTCGCCGACACCGGCGAACACCGACGTGCCGCCGTGACCCTTGGCGATGTTGTTGATGAGCTCCTGGATGAGCACGGTCTTGCCGACGCCGGCGCCGCCGAACAGGCCGATCTTACCGCCCTTGGCGTAAGGCGCGAGGAGATCGATGACCTTGATGCCGGTGACGAGGATCGCGGCATCGGTCGACTGGTCGACGAAGGCGGGTGCCTCGGCATGGATCGGGGCCGACCGGGTCGCGCCAACGGGGCCGCGCTCGTCGATCGGCTCACCGATGACGTTCATGATGCGACCGAGCGTCTCGGGACCGACGGGGACGGTGATCTGGCTGCCGGTGTCGCGCACGGGCTGACCGCGGGTCAGGCCCTCGGTGGCGTCCATAGCGATCGTGCGAACGGTGTTCTCGCCGAGATGCTGGGCAACCTCGAGGACGAGGCGCTGGCCGTTATTGTCGGTTTCGAGCGCCGAAAGAATCGCGGGCAGTTCGCCGTCGAAAACGACGTCGACGACGGCGCCGATGACCTGGGCGATCTTGCCGTTGGCGGCGCCCTGCGTCTGACCGGCCGGCGTTTTCTTCGCGGGAGCCTTTTTGGCGGGCGCCTTCTTGGCGGTTTTGGGTGCTGCGGTTGCCATGTCTGTCTTCCTTGGCCTGTCTTAGAGCGCTTCGGCGCCCGAGATGATTTCGACGAGTTCGGTGGTGATCGCGGCCTGGCGGCTGCGGTTATACTGGATGGTGAGCTTCTGAATGAGGTCGCCCGCGTTGCGCGTGGCGTTGTCCATTGCGGTCATCGACGCGCCCTGTTCGCCGGCGACGTTTTCGAGCAGCGCCTTGAAGATCTGGATCGTGATGTTGCGCGGCAGCAGCTGTTCAAGGATTTCTTCCTCGTCGGGCTCGTATTCGACCGCGGCATCGCCGCCGACGGCTGCGGTCTCGGGCATCGCGACGGGGATGATCTGCTGCACAGTCGGTTCCTGGACCAAAGGCGAGCGGAACTTCGAATAGACCAAAGTCGCGACATCGAAATCGCCGGCTTCGTACATCGCGAGCAGCCGCGCGGCGATTTCCTTGGCTTCGTGAAAGCCCGGCGTCTTGACCGGTGTGGTGTCGTAATATTCGACGATTGCATCTCCGTGGAGGCGCAGCAGGCCGCTACGCGCCTTGCGTCCGACGACCATGAACTTGACCGTCTTGCCAGCGTCGAGCAGCGACCGCGCCTGTTCGCGCGCCGCCTTGACGATGTTGGCGTTGAACGGACCGGCGAGACCGCGATCGGCGGCCGCGACGAGGAGCAGGTGAACCTGGTTCTTGCCGTTGCCGGCGAGCAGCGGCGGCGCACCGTCGCCCGACACCTGGCTGGCCAGGCTGGCGACGACGGCTTCGAGCCGCTCCGAATACGGTCGCGCGGCTTCGGCTGCCGCCTGCGCTTTACGCAGCTTGGCAGCGGCGACCATTTGCTTGGCCTTGGTGATCTTCTGGGTCGATTTGACCGAGCCGATCCGCCCTTTGAGTTCTTTCAGACTGGCCATGTGATCCCGTCTTCAATCCCTAGTTATCGTCGCGCTGAAGGCATTCCAGCGGTGAAATGAAATCCGGCTCAGCCGAACTGCTTGGCGAACGCGTCGAGCGCAGCGACGAGCTTTTTCTTGGTCTCGTCGCCAAGATCCTTGGTGTCGCGGATTTCGCCGAGCACTTCGGGATGGTCGTTGCGCAGGAACGAAAGCATCGCGCTTTCGTAATGCGTCACTTCCTCGACCTTGACGCTGTCGAGATAGCCGTTGGTGCCGGCAAAGATCGACGCGGCCTGTTCCTCGAACGGCATCGGCGAGAATTGCGGCTGCTTGAGCAATTCGGTCAACCTTGCACCACGATTCAGCAGCTTCTGCGTCGAGGCGTCGAGATCCGAGCCGAACTGCGCGAAGGCGGCCATTTCGCGATATTGCGCGAGCTCGAGCTTGATCGAGCCCGAGACCTTTTTCATCGCCTTGGTCTGGGCGGCCGAGCCAACGCGGCTGACCGACAGGCCGACGTTGATCGCGGGGCGGATGCCGGCGAAGAACAGGTCGGTTTCAAGGAAGATCTGGCCGTCGGTGATCGAGATCACGTTGGTCGGGATATAGGCTGACACGTCGCCAGCCTGCGTTTCGATGATCGGCAGTGCGGTCAGCGAACCGCCGCCATTGGCCGCGTTCATCTTGGCCGCGCGCTCAAGCAGGCGGCTGTGGAGGTAGAAGACGTCGCCGGGATAGGCTTCGCGGCCCGGCGGGCGACGCAGCAGCAGCGACATCTGGCGATAGGCGACGGCCTGCTTGGACAGATCGTCGAACACGATCACGGCGTGCATGCCGTTGTCGCGGAAGAATTCGCCCATCGCGGTGCCGGTGTACGGCGCAAGATACTGCAGCGGGGCAGGCTCCGACGCGGTCGCGGCGACGACGATCGAATATTCCATCGCGCCGTTTTCTTCGAGGCTGCGGACGATCTGCGCGACGGTCGAACGCTTCTGGCCGACGGCAACGTAGATGCAATAGAGCTTCTTCGATTCGTCGTCGCCGGCGTTGGCCTGCTTCTGATTGATGAAGGTGTCGATCGCGACGGCGGTCTTGCCGGTCTGGCGATCGCCGATGATCAGCTCGCGCTGGCCGCGGCCGACGGGGACGAGCGCGTCGAGTGCCTTGATGCCGGTCTGGACGGGTTCGTTGACCGACTGGCGCGGGATGATGCCCGGCGCCTTGACTTCAACGCGCGTACGCTTGACGTCCTTGAGCGGGCCCTTGCCGTCGATCGGATTGCCAAGACCATCGACGACGCGGCCGAGCAGGCCCTTGCCGACGGGCACGTCGACGATGTCGCCGGTGCGCTTGACGGTGTCGCCTTCCTTGATCGCGGCGTCCGAGCCGAAAATCACGACGCCGACATTGTCGGCTTCGAGGTTGAGCGCCATGCCCTTGAGGCCGCCAGCGAACTCGACCATTTCACCGGCCTGGACCTTGTCGAGGCCGTGGATGCGGGCGATGCCGTCACCGACCGAAAGCACGGTGCCGGTTTCCGAAACCTGGGCTTCGTTGCCGAAATTGGCGATCTGGTCCTTGATGACCTTGGAAATTTCTGCGGCGCGGATGTCCATTGTTTAGCCTTTCATCGAAGCCTGGTGAGGCTTTCAGCCCTTCATCGCGAGGGCGAGGGTGTTCAAACGGGTGCGGATCGAGGAATCGATCATCTGGCTGCCGATCTTGACGATCAGCCCGCCGAGAATCTCGGGGTCGGTTTTTTGCGTCAGCGTGACGTCGCGGCCGACGCGCGTCTTGAGCTTGGCCTTGAGCGCGGTCACCTGGCCGCTCGACAGCGGCCGTGCCGAAACGACTTCGGCATCGACTTCGCCGCGCTGGTCGGCGGCGAGCAACTTGAACGCGCGCGCCATCGCGGGAAGTTCGGCAAGGCGATGGTTGGCGCTGACGACGCCGAGGAAATCGCGGGTCAGCGAATCGAGGCCGAGCGAGGCGGCGACAGCGTCGACGGCTTTGCCCGCCTGCGCGCGTGACAGCATCGGATTGGTGATCAGCGCCCTGAAGTCGCTCGACTGGGCGATCGCTTCGCCGAGCTTGGCGAGACTCGATTCGACCGCGCCAAGCGCTCCGCGCTCGTTCGCCAGATCGAACAGGGCGATTGCGTAACGCCCGCCCAGGCTCGCTTGAATGTTGGCCTGCATGCCGCCGGAATGATCCACGCGCCCAATGTCCTTTTTGGAAGCCCGATTAAGTGATTCGCGCAAAAAATGCGGGCATCCGAGGGGAGTCCGCATCGCGAGTTGCGGCGCGCCTAGCATCGCCTTGTGCGGCTTGCAAGTGCGTGCGCCCCGCTTGATTGCAGATGCCGATTTAGCGCGCCTTGCGGCAGTCGTAGACGAGCCGCTCATTGGGGTCGGCCGGGAGCATCGCGAGGATTGCGTCCTGCTGGACGCCGAGCGCCTGAACCGCTGCGGGATCGGCAGTGCATTGCTTGGTCGAGACGTTGGCACGCAATTCGCGAGCGCGCGCCATGGTTTCGGCATCGAGCAGGTAGCGCTGGTTGCGATATGTAGCGTCGACAGGATCGAAGCTCAGCACCGACACGGTCGCCTCTTCGTTGGGGACGAGCACGCGACTCCAGCGACCGTCACTGCCGAGTGCATATTGCGTGCGCCCGTTGACGCAGCCGGCATCGTCGAACTCGAGAGCGACATCATCAGTCGGTGAAACCGTGATCCGGCTGCGCTCGGGCGCAATTGTGCAGAGCTGCTTGCCCGTTGCCGCAAGGCTGGTCGTTCCTGATCCGCTGCCGTCGCGCGCGATGTCGGGAACCGCGATGTCGCTCGGTGACGGGCGGGTGAGAAAGACGATCAGCGCGGCGAGCATCAGCACTCCGCCGACCCCGCCGGCGATCTTTGCGTCGCGTTCGCGGCTCTTGGTCGTGAACAGGCCTGCCGCGCCGAGCGCCAGCGCGCCGAACACGAACAGGGCGAGCGCCAGCGCCATGCGGTTTTCGCGGCTCGTCTCGTTGGCAGCATGCGCCTGTTCGAGCGCCGCGCTCCGCTTGGCCGCGGCGTCGGCATCGCGCTTGTCCCGCGCGGCGGCGGCGATTCGCTGTTCTGTGGTCATCCGCGCGCTGTCGCGGCTCGATGCTTCGGCCATCGTCAGGCATGCGCTCGAAATCGCGGTATATTTCTGGTTCGATTCGCCCAGGAAGCGCGTCAGTTCGCGGTTCGATATGGCAAAAGCGAAGGGCGAATCGCCATCGTCGGCGCGCGTGATGAAGGTGTTTACGCCGACCACCCGACCGCATTCGTCGACTAGCGGTCCGCCCGAATTGCCGCGCGCGATGCTTGCGGTGTGAACCATCGCCGCAATGCCGTTGATGACCTGCTGGTTCGACAGATTGCCGTTAGACCGGACCGGGGTGCGTGGGGTGATGTAATCGGCGGCATCGACCGCGGCGGCGGCATCTACGTTGCCCGGATAGCCCAGCGCGGTAACCTCTTCGCCCGGTTCGAACGGCCCGGTATAGATTGCCGTCACCGGGATATGGCCTTCGACCATTTCGATGAGGGCAAGATCGCGCTTGGTGTCGATCGCGACGAGCCGCGCCTCATAGCTCTTCTTGCCCTCCGACGGGACAACGCCGAGCGCGACGTTCTGGGGGTATTTGACAGCCGATTCAACGACGTGCGCGTTGGTGACGATCCGCGTCGGTGATATCGCGAAGCCCGATCCGTGGCCGAAGCCGACGACCTCGCCATTGACGATTGCGACGGTGACGACGCGCACAACCCCGCGCCCGGCGGCGGCGACATCGTCGGCCTGCGTCGGCGCAGCGATCGCGAGGGCGACAAGAGCGGCGATGAGCGCACAGAAACGGGCGAAGCGATGGGCAAGGCTGGTCATGGCCGCCAGTGTCTAACCCGTCGCGCTTTGAACGCAAGGCGCGGGACGCCGAAGCGATGCTTGCGCGCTATCACGACACACGCAACAAGGAGGGCGAATATGACCCAGGCAGTCCCGATCGATGGCGAACAGGCATGGCAGGCCGTGCTGCGGCGTGACCGCAGCCACGACGGGCGTTTCGTCACCGGCGTCCTTTCGACGGGCATCTATTGCCGCCCGTCGTGCGCTGCGCGCCATCCGCTGCGAAACAACGTGCGCTTCTTCGCCGACGGTACCGCCGCGCGGGCGGCTGGTCTCAGGCCCTGCAAACGCTGCTCGCCCGACGATGTCGCGCGCGACGAACGTGCGGTGCTCGAAGCGATCGACGCGATCAAGCGATCGCAAGAACCGCTGGCGCTCGCGGCGTTGGCGCAACGGACCGGCTATTCGACGAGCCATTTCCAGCGCATCTTTACCGCGCAAACCGGCCTGTCACCCGCGGCCTATGCGCGCGCATTGCGCGATGAAAGGGCGCGGACCGCGCTGAGCGAGACCGGCCGCGTCACCGATGCGATCTACGATGCGGGCTTTTCGGGGCCGTCGCGATTCTACGATTCAGCGAAAGGAAAACTCGGCATGACGGCTTCGATCTGGGCCGATGGCGGCAAGGGGACAACAATCCACTGGGCGGTCGTCACGACTTCGCTCGGCGAGATGTTCGTCGCCGCGACCGACAAGGGCGTTTGCCGCCTGTCGTTCGACGAGGATGCGAGCGCGCTCGCCAGGCGTTTCCCCAACGCCGAACTGGTCGAGGGCGGCGCGGCGTTCGAAAAACTGCTTGCCGACGTCGTCGCGTCGGTCGAGGCACCGGGCGACTTCAGCCATATCCCGCTCGACGTGAAGGGCACCGCCTTCCAGGAAGCGTGCTGGGCGGCGCTGCGCGCGATCCCGCCCGGCGAAACCCGCAGCTATGCGGATATTGCCGCTGCCGCCGGCAGCCCCAAAGCGACACGCGCGGCGGGGTCGGCCAACGCCGACAACCATGTCGCGGTGCTGATCCCGTGCCACCGCGTCATCCGCAAGGACGGCAGCCTGGGCGGCTATGCCTATGGCCTCGAGCGCAAGACCGCGTTGCTCGACAAGGAACGCAACGCCTAGCCGTTGGGCCGCGCCACCGCGTACATTTCCCCGGCGATCGTTTTCATTAGCGCCTGTCGATCACCGTCCTGTTCGAAGAGATCGAAATGCGTCTTGCCGGGCAGGTAGCGGAACGAGGATTTCGCGCCGAGCCCGTCGAGCACCGCTTGCAACCTGTGCGCCGGGCCGTCGAGATAGAAGGTATCGGCGGACCCGACGATAAGGTGGATCTTGCCGTCGAGATCGGGCTTGAGCGTGGGCCAGTCGCGCGCGACGATGTGGGCAATGTCGTAATGGTCGCGCCAATATGCGGCGACCTTGGGATCGACCGCGCCGGTCGCACGATCGAAAATGGTGCAGGGGCGGCCGTCGGGGCATCTGGGCGAGAAGACCCATTCGAAGCTAGCGAACTGTCCGCCATAGGGACCAAGCGCTGCTTCGAGCCGGCCGAAATCGGCGATGCTCGCGATCACCTTGCCCTTGTCGCGGATCAGCGGCGGGGCTTCACCCTTGGCATCGCTGTAGAAATTGGCACCCGGCGCGTAGAGATCGATATTGGTGAAATCGTGGAAGTCACTCGGGTCGGGCGAGGTCGGCCAGCTGCCCCCGAAGACTTTCGGATAGGCAATCTGCAACCACAGCGTCGACCAACCACCCGAGCTATGCCCGGTAAGGAAGCGGCCCGAGGGTCGGGCATCCATGCGATATTTCGCCTCGAGCGCGGGGATCAGTTCGGTCTTTAGCGCAGTTCCCCAGGGACCGTTATTGACCGAATCGGCGAATTCATGCGTGCCGGTGGCGACATGGTGGTCGAGAAAAACCCAGATCATCGGCGGGATATCGCCCGCCGCCATCATCGCGGCCATGTTTGCCGCGCTGAAGCGCGCGCTGTCGAGCGTGCTGCCGAAACCGCCATCCGAATAGACCGTGGGGTATCGGGCATTGCCATCGCGATAACCCGGCGGAAGCGCGACCCAGCCCTTGATCGCGGTCGAATTGCCCCAGAAGGCGGTCATTGCGGGGCTGGTGAAATCGACCGGCTCGACCGAACGCATCGCTGTCGTAAGCGCAGTCCGGCGCGCCTCGGGCAGGCTGGCCATGTACGCATCTGTATCGGTTGCGGGTAGGCGCGTGGTCAGTGTCAGCGTCGGGACGGGGCCGGGCAGTTGGACAATGACCGGTTTTGAGACGAGGTCGCCCGCGCCGCGCCCTTTGTAATTATAGCTGTGATCGCCATCGAGCACCGCCTGGATGCGATATTTGCCCGGCGAGAGCTTCGACCAGGCAACCGGAAAGGCATCGGTTTCGGCGCCGACCAGCGCCGGTGTGCCGGGCACCATCGCGGTCACTTCGCGGCCTACCACTGCCGTACCGGTCGGTGAAAAGGCCGAGGTATCGACATCGTCACCGGGCTTGTCATCGGACGAAATCGGCTTGGCAAAGACGAGGATGCGCCCCGATTGCGTCGCGCCAAGATCGGCATCGACGACGACGGGGATCGTTACCGGCGCATTCTGGGCCGACGCAGGCGCCGACAGGACAAACGCGGCTGCGAGCAGAAGGCGAATACGCATCGGCAATCCTTTTGTGCGAGGTTAGCTCACTATATGTGCCGCGCACTTTGCGGCGATGCAACGGGTAGCTTGATCGCCCGCGCGAGATCGACTGAGTGGCTCGGCTTCACATGAAGCTATCCGGATCGCCGTCGACCGTAACGCAGAGTTGAGACTCCATTCCGGACAAATCGAGATGCATCTTGCCGAGCAGGAAGCGGAACGATGATTTGCGCCCAGCGCATCAAGCCCCAGCCCGTCAAACATTACCTCGATCCGATGCTGGCATTCAGTTGGCCTTTTGTTTAGCCCCGGATAAAATCGGCCAATTCGAAAGGGACTCAACACCATGAACCAAGACTTCCAAACCGTTGCTTCGGATCTGCCCGCCGCTGCGGTCGGCAAGGATCCGGCAACGGGCTCTGGCGTTCGACGGTTTATCTCTTATCCCGCCACGCTGTTGGTCACGGGTATCGCGCTGATGATCGCTGCGGCAGCCGCGGCGAGCGTCATTGGCCATTGGATTCCCCAGGGGAAATACGATCCGGCGACGCTCGTTGTCGCGATGATCGCAGTCGCGATCTTCATCGCGCTCTATTATGTCCTCGTCCATTGGGTCGAACGCGCGCCGTTTCGGGATCTGGCGGTGGGCGGGGCAGGACGCGAGCTGGCGAGGGGCATCCTGCTGGGTGCGGGACTTTTCACGCTCGTGGTGGCCATTGCCGCGGCGATCGGCGTTTACACAATAGGGCCGGTGAATCCATGGCAAACCATCTGGCCGATGCTGGCGATGGCGATCTTTAGCGGCGTAAGCGAAGAGATCCTCTTTCGCGGCATCATCTTCCGCTATGTCGAGCGGATGGCGGGCAGCTGGATCGCGCTGCTCATCTCGGCGGCGATTTTCGGCGGTGCGCATCTCGCCAATCCCAATGCCAGCCCGATCGCGGCGATCGCAATCGCGATTGAGGCGGGCCTCCTGCTCGGCGCGGTCTATATGCTGACGCGGCGTCTGTGGGCCGCGATAGGCCTCCATGCAGCCTGGAATTTTACCCAGGGTTGGATTTTCGGCGTCCCGGTATCGGGGGCCAAGGAATCCGGAATCATCGAGGGGCAGTTGGACGGGGCAACGCTCTTGACTGGAGGCGTCTTCGGGCTCGAAGCGTCGATAATCGCGATGGTCGTCGCGACGGCTGCCGGGGTGATCGTCCTGACCTTGGCGATCCGGCGGGGCCGGCTTGTCGCACCGTCGTGGCGCCGCCGCAGTAGCGCGGCACCGGTGTTCACATAAAGCTGTACGGATCGACGTCGACCGTGACGCGGACCTTGGGGCCCCATTCGACCGACCCCAGCCATGCCCGGATCGCATCCTGCAGTGCGAAACTGCGTGGGGCGTGGACGAGCAGGCGGTGGCGGTGGCGGCCGCGCAACTGGGCGAGCGGGGCGGGGGCGGGGCCATAGACCGCCATGCCGTCGTCCTTGGGCGCGGCGTTGCTGAGATCGCGCGCGGTGCGCTGAGCCCGCTGGGCGTCTTCGCTGCTGACGACGATCGCCGCCAGCCGGCCGAACGGCGGGGCATTGGCGTGTTTTCGCGCCTGTGTTTCGGCGGCATAAAAGCCGTCTCGGTCGTTGGCGACGAGCGCCTCGATCACCGCTGCGCCGGGGACGCGCGTCTGGATCAGCACCTCGCCCGGCTTGGTCCCGCGCCCGGCGCGCCCGGCGACCTGCTGGATCTGCTGGAAGGTGCGCTCGGCGGCGCGCAGATCGCCGCCTTCGAGGCCGATATCGGCGTCGATCACGCCAACCAGCGTCAGCTCGGGGAAATGATAGCCCTTGGTGACGAGCTGCGTGCCGATGATGATGTCGACCATCCCCGCCTCGACCTGCTCGACGAATTCGGCGGCTTTGGTCGGTGACCAGATCGTGTCGCTGGTGACGAGCGCGGTGCGCGCCTCGGGAAAGCGTAGCGCGACCTCGTCGGCAATCCGTTCGACGCCGGGGCCGCACGGCACCAGGCTGTCTTCGTCCTTGCATTCGGGACATTCGCGCGGCGGCGGCATGACGTGGCCGCAATGGTGGCACGCAAGCCGGCGGACGAGCCGGTGTTCGACCATCCAGGCGGTGCAGTTGGGGCACTGGATACGGTGACCGCAGGTCCGGCACAGCGTGAGCGGGGCAAAGCCCCGGCGGTTGAGGAAAAGCAGGCTCTGTTCGCCCTTTTCGAGCCGGTCAGTCAGCGCCGCGACGAGTTTCGGCGCGAGCCAGGTGCCGCGCTCGGGCGGGTCCTCGCGCAGGTCGATCGCGGCGATATCGGGCATCGCCGCGCCGCCATAGCGCGCGGGCAGCGTCAGCGTCTCGTAGCGCCCCGCTTCGGCCTGCGCGATGCTCTCGATCGCCGGGGTCGCCGAGGCGAGGACGACGGGGCAATTTTCGTACAATCCGCGCATTACCGCGACGTCGCGGGCATGGTAATGGACGCCGTCCTCCTGCTTGAAGCTCGTTTCGTGCGCCTCGTCGACGACAATCAGGGCAAGGTCGGCATAGGGCAGGAACAGCGCCGATCGCGCCCCCACGACGACCTTCGCCTCGCCGCTGGCAATGCCGCGCCAGGTCCGGCGGCGCTCGGAAGATCGCATCCCGCTATGCCACACTGCAGGAGCGCAGCCGAAGCGCGCGGCAAAACGCTTGAGGAACGGCTGGGTCAACGCGATCTCGGGCATCAGGATCAGCGACTGGCGGCCCGACCGGAGCGCTTCGGCTACCGCCTCGAGATAGACCTCGGTCTTGCCCGATCCGGTCACGCCGTCGAGCAGGAAGGGCGCAAAGGCGCGCGCCTCGACCGATTGCACGAGTGCGCGCGACGCGGCGGCCTGCGCGTCCGACAGCTGCGGCTCAGGCGCGTCGGGGTTGGGCAGCGGAAATGCGGCGTCGGCCGAGCTTTCAAAGCCTTCGAGGGCGCCGGCCTTGATCAGGCCGCGGATCACCGCGTCGCTGACCTCGGCCTTTTCGGCGAGTTCGCGCACCGTGCCAAGACTCTCGCCGATCGCCGCCATTGCCTGCTCGCGCTGCGCGGTCATGCGTTTGGGCAGATCTCCCGTCGCGCGATATTCGACGATCGGACGCCCTTCTCCGGACAGGGCTGCGTGCGGCAACACCATGCGCAGCACCGCGGCAGGATGCGCGAGATAATAATCGGCGGTCCACAGGACGAGCTTGCGCAGCGCGGGTGACAGCGCGGGCACGTCGAACACGTCGAGCAACGGGCGAAGGCGGTTGTCGCCGACGGTCTCGACGCTGGGAAAACTGTCGTCGTCCCACACAACCCCGACCATCCGGCGCGGGCCCAGGGGCGCTTCGACGACCGACCCGGGCCCCGCCTCCATGCCGTGCGGAATGCGGTAATCGAGCGGGCCGAGCGCGGAGGTGAGCAGGATAACGCGGGCGCGGGTCATGTATGCATCAGGTCGAGGGGGCGGCGTCGCCGGTTGGTCCGCTTGCCGCGCTGGAGGGGTCGAGACCGCGCGTGTCGCCGAAGCCGATCCCGGCGTCCTCGTGCGGGCGGACATAGATGCGTTCGACGTCGGGGAATTCGCCGCAGACGCTGCGTTCGATCTCGTCGACCAGCCGCTCGACGTCGGCCGCACTCAGACGGTTGTCGAAATCGACATTCATTGCCGCAACGATCTGGTTGGGCCCGTTGTGGATCGTGCGAATCTCGCCGATTCCCATGATGCCGTCGCGTGACGCCGCGCGGCGCAGCCCTTCGATCAGGCGCGGATCGGCCGCCTCGCCGATCAGCAGCCCCTTGGCTTCGCGTGCGAGGAACATCGCGACGCAGCCGAGCAGCAGGCCGATCACGATCGAAGCGATCCCGTCGAAGCGCGGATCGCCGGTCAGCTGCGTCAGGCCGAGACCGATCGCGGCAACGACGATGCCGAGCATCGCCGCCCCGTTTTCGAGCAGGATGATGACCGTCGTCGCATCCTTGGTATCAACCAGCGCGCGCCACCACGACTTGTCGCCGCGCGCGGCATCGAACTGGCGAAACGCTGCCACGGTCGATCCGCCTTCGAGGAGGAATGCAAAGCCCAGCACGACATAGCCGATCAGCGGTGAGACGGGCTTTTCGGGCGCCATGACGTGCAGCACGCCTTCATAGGTCGAGATGCCCGCACCGAGTGCAAAGACCAGCAACGCGACGACGAAACTCCAGAAATACAGTTCGCGGCCATAGCCCATCGGATGCTGGGCATCGGGCGCCTTTTTCGCGCGCTTCTGGCCGTACATCAGCAGCAACTGGTTGGTCGAATCGACCATCGAATGGACGCCTTCGGTCAACATCGCCGACGATCCGGTGATCGCCGCGGCAACGAACTTGGCGATGCCGATCCCGACGTTTGCGCCGAGTGCGAGGAGCAGCACGCGGGTGTTGTCGGTTTTCATGGTGCGTAGACGATCCTCGGCTTACGTGGGTCGGGCGACCTTAGCAGTGCGCGCGCACGGCGCACCCCCAAATGATGCGTATCACGCTCGACACGGCGGGCGCGGCTCCCTAGCCTTGAACCATGCGGGAAAAGGAACTCAGGCTGGCGCTGGTTTGCTATGGCGGGATCAGCCTGGCAGTCTACATGCACGGCATCACCAAGGAGGTCTGGCACCTTACGCGGGCCAGCCGTGCCTGGCTCGACGGCACCGACCTTCCCGACGGCAGCGCCGCGATCTATCGCGAATTGCTCGCCCTGCTCGAGGACTCTTCGGGCACGCGGCTGCGCGTGTTCAGCGACATTATCGCGGGTGCCAGCGCGGGCGGGATCAACGGCGTGTTCCTGGCACAGGCAGCGCTCACCGGCCAGTCGCTCGATCCGCTGACCGACCTGTGGCTTGAATGCGCCGATGTCGAACACCTGATGGATCCCGATGCGCGGCCCCTGTCGCGCTTCACCAAGTTCTGGGCCGTGCCGATCGCGTGGATGGCAAGCAAGCGGCGCGGCTCGACAATCGATGAAACCGTCGAGGCCGGCCAACGCGACGAGGTTCGTCGCAAACTGTCGAATTTCGTCCGCGCGCGCTGGTTCGAACCGCCCTTCGGCGGCGCGACCTTCACCCGGCTGGTGCTCGACGCACTCGATGCGATGGAGCTGTCGGAACGCGGCCCGGTGTTGATCCCGGCGGGCCAGCCGCTCGACCTGATGGTCACGGTAACCGATTATCGCGGCTATCCTGAACGCCTGACGCTCAACAGCCCCGCCGAGGTCGTCGAGACCGAGCATCGGCTGGTATTCAATTTTCGCGGAGTGGGCCAGACCGGTGCCTCGCTCGACGAACTCCCGGCGCTGGCCTTTGCCGCGCGCGCCACCGCCAGTTTCCCCGGCGCGTTTCCCCCGTTCACCGTGCGCGAGATCGACGGCGTCCTCGCCGAAGACGGCCGCGACTGGCCGGGGCGCGAAGCCTTTCTCAAGCGCCAGCTGCCGCATGCCGAAGCGATTGGCGGAGCGGAAGACCTCGTCATGATCGACGGTTCGGTGCTCGCCAACGCGCCGTTCAAACCGGCGATCGCTGCGCTCAAGCATCGCCCAGCCCGCCGCGAAGTCGACCGGCGGTTCGTCTATATCGACCCCAAGCCGGGGCTCCGCAGCATCCATTTTTCACGCGATGAAGCGGTGCCCGACGACCAGGTACCGCCGCTGCCCGGTTTCTTCGCAACGATCTTCAAGGCCTTGTCGGACATCCCGCGCGAGCAGCCGATCCGCGACAACGTCGAGACGATCGCGAATCTGTCGCAGCGCATCCGCCGCATCCAGCGCATCGTCGATTCCTTGCGCGCCGAGGTCGAGGAGCGCGTCGAGAAATTGCTCGGGCGCACCTTCTTTCTCGACCGGCCCACGGCTGCCAGGCTCTCGTCATGGCGGGCCAAGGCGCAGACCAAGGCGGCGGAGACCGCGGGCTTTGCCTATGCCGCTTACGGCCACCTCAAGCTGGCCAACATCGTCGAGGATATCGCAACTCTGGCCGCCACTCTGACCGGTGCCGACAATGCAAATCTGCGCCGCCGTTTGCGCTCGGCGTTATGGGAAGAGGTACGCGGACGCGGGCTCGACCGGATATCGCCGGTCAAGGGCGGCGGAGCGACGCCCGAGGCGATCGCCTTTTTCCGGGCGCACGACCTGCGCTTTCGCATCCGCCGCTTGCGCAGTCTGGCGCGCCGCCTCGACGAGCGCGTCGAGGCGCCCGGGCAGGTCTCCGATGCCGCGGTTACTGCGATGTACAAGGCGATCTACGAAGGGCTCGAGCCCTATCTCGAACGCGAATCGTCGCAATTTTATATAGCCCGCGGCGCGTCCGATGTTGGCTGGCCGCAAGGCGCCGACGCGATCGAGCACGTCGGCGCGATCTTCGAAGGAATTGGTGCGCTGCGCGATCTCACCGCAGTCGATGCCGAGGTCGATGAACGGCTTGCGAGCGCACTCGCGTTGCTGCCCAAGGCCGAGCGGCGCGACATGCTGTTCGCCTATGTCGGCTTCCCGTTCTACGATATCGCGACGCTGCCGCTGCTGCAGGGCGAAGGGAATGACGAATTCGATCCGATCAAGATCGACCGGATCGCGCCCGACGATGCCACCGCGATCCGCGGCGGCGGCGCAGCCGAAAGCCTCAAGGGCATCCAGTTCAACAGCTTCGGCGCGTTTTTCAGCCGCGCCTATCGCGAGAACGACTATCTGTGGGGCCGCCTGCACGGTGCCGACCGCCTGATCGACATTGTCGCGAGTACGCTGCCCGAGGGCAAGAGTCCGCCGCCGGGCGCGCTGACCGAGCTCAAGCGTCGGGCCTTCCACGCCATTCTCGACGAGGAGGAGCCGCGCCTGACGCGGATCGGCGATCTGTTTGCCGAGTTACGCGCAGAAATCGCCTGACATTTCGCGCAATTTACATTAGTGTAAATTCATGTCCGCACGCCATGACCACTGCATCGCCGTATCGGCCCGTGAAATCGACTTCATGGGGCACGTCAACAATGCCAACTATCTGACGTGGGTCCAGGAAGCGGTGCTCGCGCATTGGCGTGAGGTGGCGCCGCCGAAGGAAGTCGCGGGACGGCTGTGGGTCGCGCTCAAGCACGAGATCACCTATCGCAAGCCCGCCTTTCTCGACGATCAGGTGATCGCCTCGGTCGTTCTTGAAAAGGTCCACGGCGCGCGCGCGTTTTACGAAACCATCATCCATCGCGGCGAGGAAGTGCTCGCCGAGGTCAAATCGGCGTGGTGCTGCATCGATGCCGAAACGCTGCGCCCGTCGCGCCTGACCGAAGAGATCAAGAAGCGCTTCTTCGACTGACCCGCGCCGCCGTCAGTGGTGGTGCTCGGCGGGTTTGTCGCCGTGATCCATATCGTCGTGATCGTGCCCCATGGCCGAGTCGAAGCTTTTGTAGACGGCGGTCGTGAACGCATCGCCCGAGATGAAGGCGTCCTTGATTTCATACTGCGCCGCCGGTTTCATCGCGACCACTTCAGCGAGCGTCTTGCCCGCCTTGCGCGCGGCCCCGACGCGGCCGATGACATCGGCAAGCATCGCACGATAGGCGACAAGACCCACCTTGTTCGACACCGGGCCATGACCGGGAATGACGACGGTCTTGTCGTCGATCATGCCCAGCACGCGGTCCACCGCGGCAAGCATCCCCTGCGCCGAGCCGCCCGAATCGAGGTCGATAAAGGGCAGGCTGATCGCGTTGAAGAACGTATCCCCCATGTGAACGACGTTGGCATCCTGCCAGACGACGATGCTGTCGCCGTCGGTGTGCGCGTGCGGGGCGTGGATCGTGCGCACGCTGCCGCCGTTGAGGAAGAGCGAGATGCCGTCGTGATAGGTGATGACGGGAAGGGCAGCCGGGGCCGCTTCATTGCCGTCCTTGGCTTGCTCGGCGAGCAAGCGGTCGCGGACATGGTCCTGTGCCAGGATCAGGGCGCCCGCCTTGCCGAAATTCGCGTTTCCGCCGCTATGGTCGCCGTGCCAGTGCGTATTGATCAGGAACCGCACCGGGCTGGCGCCGAGCGCAGCGATCGCGGCTTCGATCTTGGGCGTGAGCGGGGCGAACTGATCGTCGATCAGGACGGTGCCGTCGCCGCCGTACGAGACGCCGATATTGCCCCCAGATCCGAACAGGACCGCAATGCCGGGCGCGACGATCTCGGTACGGATCTCGACGGCCGAAAAATCGCGTTGCGCCTGCGCGGGCGCACTCAGCGTCAGCGCGGCAATGCTGATCAGGACGACGGCGAACTTGTGCATGATGCGAACCTCGGGCTGCGGACGGGAAGGCCAGCCTATGCTGCGGCTCGCCGTGACGCAATAACCGGCTAGTTCGCGCGCTCGCCGAGCATGTCGCGAATGCGCGTGAAGAAGCCCTGGCTTTCGGGGCACTCGTCGCCGGTTTCGGTCTCGCGAAAGGCGGCGAGCAGTTCCTTCTGCTTGGCGCTGAGCTTGGTCGGCGTCTCGACCTCGATCTGGACCACCATGTCGCCATGACCGCGGCCGTTGAGCACCGGCATGCCCGCGCCGCGCTGGCGCAGCTGCTTGCCCGACTGGATACCCGCTGGAATGCGGATTGGATGGGTCTTGCCGTCGAGTCCGGGGACGTCGATTTCGCCGCCGAGTGCGGCGGTGGTGAAACTGATCGGGACTCGCGCGAAAAGGGCAGTGCCTTCGCGTTGGAAAACAGTGTGTTGGGCGATATGCAGGAAAATGTAGAGATCGCCCGCGGGGGCGCCATTGGCGCCAGCCTCGCCGCGGCCCGACAGGCGGATGCGGGTGCCTTCATCGACGCCCGCGGGGATTTCGACCGTCAGCGTCTGGCGCTTGTCGATGCGGCCTTCGCCGCCGCACTTGCGGCACGGATCGTCGACCTTGCGGCCGGCGCCGTGGCAGGACGGGCAGGGCCGTTCGACCGCGAAAAAGCCCTGTTGCGTGCGGACCTTACCCTGACCATTGCAGGTGCGGCAGGTCGATACGCCGGTGCCGGGCGTCGCACCCGATCCTTCGCAGCTGTCGCAGGCCACCGCGACGTCGATCGTGACCTCGGTGGTCTTGCCGTGGAACGCATCTTCGAGGCTGATCTCGAGGTCGTAGCGCAGGTCGGCACCGCGCGCGGGTCCGCGCTGGCGCTGGCCGCCGCCGAACGAGCCGCCGAAAATCGTATCGAACAGGTCGGAAATGTCGCCAAAATCGCCGCCACCCTGCTGCGCTCCGCCGAACCCGCCATTCTGGAAGGCGGCATGGCCAAAGCGGTCATAGGCTGCGCGCTTCTGCGGGTCCTTGAGGCATTCATAGGCCTCGCTGACCGATTTGAACTTGCCTTCGGAATCGGTGCAGCCGCCGTTCTTGTCGGGATGGAATTCCATCGCGAGACGGCGGTAGGCGGCCTTGATGGACGCTGCATCGGCGTCGCGCGAGAGGCCGAGAGTTTCGTAATAGTCGGTCTGGCTGGTCATAAACTAACGTCCCGATGCAGGCGCGCCCACCCGACCGAAGGGGCCGGGCAGGCGCGCCGCATCATGGGATCAACCCTTCGAGTCTTCGTCGACCTCGGAGAATTCGGCATCGACGACGTCTTCGTCGCTCTTGCCGTCGGAGTCAGCGCCCGCATCGGCGCCGCCTTCCGAAGCGGCCGATGCTGCCTGTTCCTTCTCGTAGATCGCCTGGCCCAGCTTCATCGCGACCTGCGCGAGCGCTTCGGACTTGGTCGTCATGGCGTCCGAATCGCCGCTTTCGATTGCGGTCTTGGTCTCGGCGACAGCGGCCTCGATCTCGGACTTCAATGACGCGTCGACCTTGTCGCCATGCTCTTCGAGCTGCTTCTCGGTCGTGTGCACCAGGCTTTCGGCGTTGTTCTTCGCCTCGGCCGCGGCACGGCGCTTCTTGTCCTCTTCGGCGAACTGCTCGGCATCCTTGACCATCTGGTCGATGTCGGCGTCGTTGAGACCGCCCGACGCCTGGATCTTGATCTGCTGTTCCTTGCCGGTGCCCTTGTCCTTGGCATGGACGTTGACGATGCCGTTGGCGTCGATGTCGAACGTGACCTCGATCTGCGGCACGCCGCGCGGTGCGGGGGGAATGCCGACGAGATCGAACTGGCCGAGCATCTTGTTGTCGGCGGCCATTTCGCGCTCGCCCTGGAAGACGCGGATCGTCACCGCCTGCTGGTTGTCGTCGGCGGTCGAATAGGTCTGGCTCTTCTTGGTCGGGATCGTCGTGTTGCGATCGATCATCCGCGTGAAGACACCGCCCAGAGTCTCGATGCCGAGGCTCAGCGGGGTCACGTCGAGCAGCAGGACGTCCTTGACGTCGCCCTGGAGCACGCCGGCCTGGATCGCTGCACCCATCGCGACGACTTCGTCAGGGTTGACGCCGGTGTGCGGTTCGCGGCCGAAGAACTTCTCGACCGTCTCGCGGACCTTGGGCATGCGCGTCATGCCGCCGACGAGGACGACTTCGTCGACCTTGTCGATGCCGGCATCCTTCATCGCCTTCTTGCACGGATCGAGCGTACGCTTGATCAAATCGTCGACCAGCTTCTCGAGATCCGAGCGCGTGATCGTCTTGACGAGATGCTTGGGTCCGTTCTGGTCGGCGGTGATGAACGGCAGGTTGACCTCGGTCGTCTGCGCCGAGCTCAGCTCGATCTTCGCCTTCTCGGCAGCTTCCTTGAGGCGCTGAAGCGCGAGCTTGTCGCTGCGCAGGTCGATGCCTTCGGCCTTCTTGAAGGTGTCGGCGAGGAATTCGACGATCTTGGCGTCGAAATCTTCACCACCAAGGAAGGTGTCGCCGTTGGTCGATTTTACCTCGAACACGCCGTCGCCGACTTCGAGCACCGACACGTCGAAGGTGCCGCCGCCAAGGTCATAGACCGCGATCGTCTTGTTTTCCGACTTGTCGAGCCCGTAGGCGAGTGCGGCCGCGGTCGGCTCGTTGATGATGCGCAGGACTTCAAGGCCGGCGATCTTGCCGGCATCCTTGGTTGCCTGGCGCTGGGCGTCGTTGAAGTAAGCGGGCACGGTGATGACCGCCTGCTCGACTTTTTCGCCGAGGAATGCTTCGGCGGTTTCCTTCATCTTCTGGAGGATGAACGCGCTGATCTGGCTCGGCGAATAATCTTCGCCACCGGCCTTGACCCAGGCGTCGCCGTTCGAACCCTTGACGATGTCATAGGGGACCAGCTCGGTGTCCTTCTTGGTCACCGGATCGTCGAAGCGGCGACCGATCAGGCGCTTGACCGCGAAGATCGTGTTGTCGCCGTTGGTGACAGCCTGGCGCTTGGCCGGCTGGCCGATCAGGCGCTCATTGTCCTTGGTGAAGGCGACGACCGACGGCGTCGTGCGCGCGCCTTCGGCATTTTCGATAACCTTCGGCTTGCCGCCGTCCATGACAGCGACGCAGCTGTTGGTCGTTCCCAGATCGATTCCGATTACCTTGGCCATTTTCTACCCTCTTGAAGCAATTGTTCGTTTTGCCCGGCGACCGATCCAACCCGTTTCGGGCGCGATACGTTCACAGGCTCTGGCTCGCGATATAGGTGTGCTTTTGCTTGGCACAAGGACAACGGCCTCCTACATTTCAGAGATTGCCGGTCATGGCACAACGAAAGGAATTCATCATGTTCTCGCGCCGTTTGCTGATCCTGTCGAGTGCAGCCCTCGCGCTGACGAGCCTTGCCGGGTGCAACAAGGCGACCGACATGCTCAATCCGCCCGCGCTCCACGTCGATCGCGCCTATGTCAAGCTGGCGGCCAATCCCGATGCGCCCTCGGCGCTTTATTTCACCGTCCATGGCGGCGCGAGCGATACCAAATTGCTCAACGTGCTGATCGACAGCGCGCTGCGCTACGAGATGCATGAAAGCGTGACCAGTGGCGGGATGAGCGACATGAAGAAGCTCGAATACGCGGTTATTCCCGCGGGCAAGGACGTGGCGTTCAAGCCGGGCGGCATGCACGTCATGGTCTGGGGTATCTCGAAAAGCGCGATCGCGGCAAACAAGATGCCGGTGATCTTTGTCTTCCAGAACGGCGACCGGATCGAGTTTGATGCGCAGTTCGTCAAACCCGGTGCGGACGCGGGTGCGGCGATGGCGCACGATGGCATGGCGATGGGTAACGAGGTGATGGGTAACGAGGCGCAGTGATCGTGACGAAGTGATCGGGGCGAAATGATCGCACGATCCCTGACCGCGGGCGAGCGCACTCTCGCCGCGTCGATCTTTGGCGATGCGATCGATTATGACGCGGTTGAAATCCGCAACGCCAAATGGGCGTTCTTCCAACCCGCGCGCGTGACGATGGCGCCGATGGGGCATATCCATTTCAACCCCAAGGGCGGCCTCTACTGCGAGAATTTCTGCGACCGGTCACTGTCGCTCCAGGGCCATTTCATCCATGAAATGACGCATGTCTGGCAGGCGCAGAAAATGGGACGCTGGTATCTCGTCGTGATGCGCCATCCGTGGAGCCGCTACGATTACGCGCTGCGCCCGGGCTGGCCCCTCGCGCGCTATGGGCTCGAACAGCAGGCCGAGATCGTCCGCCATGTCTTCCTGCTGCGGCGCGGCGTGCACGTCCCCGGCGCACCGCCTCTGGCGAGTTACGAGGGCATATTGCCGTTCACGCCGAGCATGCGCTGAGCGTCTGCCTTGCGTTCGTCTTCATAGCGGATGCAGTCGAAAATCTTCGCCCCCGCCAGAAACACCGACCCGGTGCAGGCGAGCAACAGCAGCCATCCACCGACGCCCGGATAATCGACCCGGTAATGCAGCCCGCGCTCGATCGCGCCGAGGCCAAGGGCATAAACGATCAGGCACGCTTCGAAGCGTGTCTTGATTATGAAGAGGCGTTTGATCCGTTTCCACATGCTGCCAAGCGTTAAGCAATGGCTGTGCCAATGGCAAGAAACCGCGGTTCCCGAATTAGGACACAGGGTAAATTGTCAATTAACCTGACAGGTCAGACAAGCTCCGACAGATCGAGCGCGTCGAGCAGAGCGCTTCGCGCCTGGTGCACCGCTGCCACAAAGCCGGGTTCGGCGATCTCGTCGGGCGATACCGATTGCGGCCAGGTCTTCGCGACCACATCGGCGATCGTGTCGAGCTTTTCGGGGGTGGCGATGAAGCGTGGATCGACGGTCGCGGGATCGGCGACGACGCGCAGGCGCAGGCATGCCGGCCCGCCGCCATTGGCCATCGACTGGCGCACATCGACAGGGACGAGCTTGCGGATCGGACCGTTGCCGCGGACCATCTCTTCGAGCCAGCCCCACACCGCGGCATTGTCGCGCGCTTCGGTCGGGACGATCAGCGCCATGCCGCCATCGGGCCCGTCGCCTGCGGGAATCGTGACCAGCTGCGCGTTGAACAGATAGCTCGCAATCGCGTCATCGAGGCTGACGATGTTGCGCGGCACCTCGATGATCTCGACCTCGGGCATGATCGCGCGAATCGCGGCATAGGTCAGTTCGGGGTCGGCAAAGGCGAGCTGGTGGCAGAACAGGACGTTTTCGTTGGCGACCGCGACGACGTCGTTGTGGAACGCGCCGCTGCCGATGGCCGCGTCGGCCTGCGCGACGAACAGCGTCCGCGCGGGATCGAGCCGGTGGTAGCGCGCGACCGCGCGCGACGCCTCGATATGCTGGCGCACCGGGTATTTGCCGCCGGTGATGCCGTAGACGAAGATTTCGAGGCCCGGCGCATCGTGGCTGCTGCACAGGCGCAGGTGGTTGGCGGCACCTTCGTCGCCGAACGGCGAGGGAACGGGGGGATGAACCTGGAACGCGTCATGCGCAAAGGCGAGCTTGAGCTGCGCCAGCGTCCCGGGCCATTCGTGGCTGCGATGCGCCATCGCCTGCAGGTTGGCGACGGTCAGGTGGCATTTGCCGTCGGCGCTGTCGGGCGCGGGGGAAACCGTCGCGGCATTGGCCGCCCACATCGACGATGCCGACATTGCCGCTGCCTGCAGATAGGGATCGGCATCGGGGAAATTCGTGCCGAGGCTCGCCAGCCAGCGATCGTCGGGCCGGTCGAGCGGCATGAAAAATCCCTGCGCGAGGCCAAGGTCGAGGTTGGCGTGCATCTTGGCGATGCCCTGCAACGCGGCTTCGCGCGGCTGCGACGCGGTGCGCGCGTTGTTTGCCGACGCGACGTTGCCCGGGCTCAGGCCGGCGTAATTGTGGCTCGGCCCGATAATGCCGTCGAAGTTGATTTCGGTCAGCATCAGCGTGCCACCCACAGGACCGAGGCGCCGGGTTCGATCCGGAGCTGGTCGGCGGCCTGGCGCGATAAGGTTATGCCCTGGTCGGTGATGCCGATATCGGCATAGCAGCAGCGGAAGTCGGCCAACTTGCCGACCGATACCATCGCCCGCGTGTCGCCCTTGGCGATGCCGCTGACCCAGGCCTCTTCGGCATTGCGCACCGATTTGATCTGGTCGGTGCGGGCGATCATCGTCGGGCCGCCGTCGAAGATGTCGATATAGTTTTCATAGGCGAAACCCTCGGTCTCGAGCATCCGCATCGCCGCGCGGCCCGATGTGTGCGGCACGCCCATGACGCTGCGCGCGGCCTCCGACAGCATCGCGACATAGATCGGATGCTTGGGCATCAGGTCGGCGATGAACTGGTTGCCGTGGATCGCGTTGAACTCGTCGGCTTCCTGGAAGCTCATGCCAAAGAACTTGCCGGCGACCCCGTCCCAGAAGGGCGAACCGCCCGCCTCGTCGATGACGCCGCGCAGCTCGGCGAGCACCCGGTCGTCGAAGCGGCGACGATGCCTGGCGATGAACAGATAGCGCGAGCGCGCGAGCAGCATGCCGAGACCGCCGGCCCGCTGGCCGGGATGGAGGAACAGGCCGCCGACTTCGCTGGCGCCTTCCAGATCGGTCGTCAGCGACAGGATCCGTGCGCTGAAGGTCCGGTCGAGCTCCTTGCTCGATTGCGTATAGGAGCTCAGCCGATAGCTGTAGAACGGCCACGAACTGCCGACCTTGCCGAACAGCTGGCACGTGCCGACGACCTGCTTGTTGTCGCAATCCTCCAGCACAAGGATGAACAGGTCGTCCTGCGGCTCGGTCGCGTCGCTGGCGAACGATGCGGCGGCTTTTTCCAGCTTGCTGGCGAGCGACGTCCGGTCGGCGGGCAGGTTGGTGAACCCCCCGCCGGTAAGCTTGGCCATCTCGTAGATCGGCTGGAGGTCGGCGGTCGTCGCCGTACGAATGCAAAAGCTCATAAATGTCCCTTGGCAATGATGCGCCGGATGGTGAGCGCCGACAAAGCGGCGCGCTCGGCGAGACTGGCGACGATCATGAACTCGTCACGCGAATGAATTGCGCCGCCGCGGACGCCCATCGTGTCGACGACGGGCACGCCGCAGGCGGCGATGTTGTTGCCGTCGCACACGCCGCCGGTTGCTTTCCAGCCGATATCGAGGCCGAGATCGGCGCCGCAATCCCTGACGAGGTCGAACAGGCGCTGGGCCGACGCGTTGATCGGCTTGGGCGGGCGTCCGAAGCCGCCATGGCGGGCGATCGTGACGTCGTGGCGCTCGGCGACCTCGGCGATGATGCGCGACAGCGCGGCATCGGCGGCGGTCTCGTCAGCGGGGGTCGCGGGACGGAAATTGACGCGCAATATGGCCGCATCGGGCACGACGTTGTTGGGCCCGCCACCGTCGATCCGGGCGGGGTTCACCGACAATCCGGCGCGGTGCAGCGCCTTCAAACGCAGCGCGAGATCGGCGGCGGCGACGATCGCGTTGCGGCCGTCATCGGGGTTGCGCCCGGCGTGCGCGCTCTTGCCGCTGATCGTCAGCGAGAAATTGCCGCTGCCGCCGCGCGCGCCGGCGAGCGTGCCGTCGGGCAGCGCCGAAGGCTCGTAGGTCAGTGCGGCAAGCTTGCCGCGCGCCAGCTCGGCGATCAGCGCAGCCGATGAGGGCGAGCCGACCTCTTCATCGGAATTGATCAGGACGTCGTAGCCGAAGCCTTCGCAATCGCCCGATGCCTCGACCGCGCCAAGCGCCGCGAGCATCACCGCGATGCCGCCCTTCATGTCGGCGACGCCGGGGCCGCCCAAGGTCGCATCGTCGATCCAGTGCAGCGCCTGGAAGGGGTGATCGATGCCGAACACCGTGTCCATGTGGCCGGTGAACAGCATCCTGAGCGGCGCATCGGGGCGCACGCTGAGCACGAGATGACGGCCATGCTCGACCACGTTGACCTTGCCCGCCGCATCGACCGTCTCGACCGGCGCAGGATCGACCAGCCGGACTTCGCCGGGCAGTCGCGCGAAAGCGTCTGAGAGTTCGGACGCGACATTGGCGAGCCCGGCAAGATTCGCAGAGCCCGAATTGGTCGCCGCCCAGCGTTCGACCTGCGCCAGCATTGCGGCCTGGTCGATCGTCTCGATCATTGCGGTTTCGGTGGGGGAAAGTTGCGGCATGGCGAGCCTCTTAGCGCGCCATCGGCGGATCGGCTAGCCGACGGGCAAAATCGCTGCGCCGGTTAGATATCTTCGGCGATCCGCGTGTACAATTCGGGCCGCCGGTCGCGAAAGAATCCCATGCCCGCGCGATGCTTGGCCGCACGTTCGAGATCGAGCGTGGCGACGAGCACGCCGCTTTCCTCACCGTCGAACTCGGCAACGACGTCGCCCCATTCGTCGCAGATGAAGCTGTGGCCATAGAAGCGCTGGCCGTCCTCGTTGCCGATCCGGTTCGATGCGATCACCGGCATGCAGTTCGATACCGCATGGCCCTGCATCGCGCGGCGCCACATCCGGCTGGTGTCGAGCGTGTCGTCATACGGCTCGGTGCCGATCGCGGTCGGATAGAACAGCGCCTCGGCGCCCATCAGCGCCATGACGCGCGCGCTTTCGGGATACCATTGGTCCCAGCAGATGCCGACGCCGACGGGCGCTGCAGGCGTATTCCAGACGCGAAACCCGCCATTGCCGGGACGGAAATAGAATTTTTCCTCATAGCCCGGCCCGTCGGGAATGTGGCTCTTGCGATAGACGCCGCGCACCGTGCCGTCGGGGCCGATCATCGCCAGGCTGTTGTAATAATGATGGCCGTCGCGCTCGAAGAAGCTGGTCGGGATGAACACGCCCAGCTCGTCGGCCAGCGCCTGCATCGCCAGCACCGCAGCATGTTCGCCGACGGGCCGCGCGTTGGCGAACAGCGCCTCATCCTCGACCTTGCAGAAATAGGGGCCTTCGAACAGTTCGGGTGGCAAAATCACCGTCGCGCCCTTGGCAGCTGCCTCGCGAACACGCGCGCTTACCGCCGCGATGTTGGCGGTGATGTCATCGGAAAAGGCGAGCTGCATCGCAGCGACGGTGAGGGTGCGCATGGCGAGCCTTCTACTCCGGCACCTGCTGGCTGCAACAGTGGAAGCTGCCACCGCCGCCCAGGATCGCGTTCGACGGCAGGCCGATGATGCGCCGGTCGGGAAACAGTTCGGCGAGCGTGTCGGTCGCAATGCCGTCGGCGCCGACGCCGTATTGCGGCACGACGACGACCGAATTGCCGATGTAGAAGTTCATGTACGACGCGGGGACCACCTCGCCTTCGACGACGATCCGCCCGGGCGAGGGCATGGTAACGACCTCGACGCCGAACTGGTCGGCGCGCACGCGGGCATCGGAATAGACCTGGGCATTGGGATCGTCGGCCCCGTTCGGGATCGGCAACAGCAACAATCGCTTGCCGACGAAACGCGCAAGATTGTCGACATGCCCGTCGGTGTGGTCGCCCTCGAGCCCGTCGCCGAGCCATAGCAGCGAAGTAATGCCGAGCGTGTCGCGCAATCGCTGCTCGATGTCGTGGCGCGTCAGCTGGGCATTGCGGTTGGGATTGCGCAGGCACTGTTCGGTGGTGACGCCCAGGCCGCTGCCATCGACATCGATCGCGCCGCCTTCGAGCACCCAGTCGTGCGCGATGCGATCGAAGCCAACGGCTGCGGCGAGGCGCTGTCCGATGTCCTCGTCGCCGGCCATTGCGAACTTGCCGCCCCAGCCGTTGAACGCGAAATCGTTTGCCGTGCGCGCAGCGCCGCCGCCGCTGATGATCGGGGCGGTATCGCGCAGCCAGACGTCGCCGAGCGCCATGCGCCGGATCGCGACGTGGCTATCGGCCAGTAGTGCGCGCGCGGCCGCCTCGGACTCGGCATCGTTGACGATCAGGTCAACCGGCTCGCCGCGCCCGCCGTCGGCGACCGCAGCGGCGAACGCTGCGATCTGCCGGCGCGCCGTGTCGAAGTCAGCCTCGGGCCATTCGTCGCGGTCGTGCGGAAAGCCGATCCAGACGCGTTCGTGCCGCGCCCATTCGGGTTGCATCCTGGTCATATCGGACGGTCCCAATCGGCTCCCGATCAGCTGGTCGGGCGGCTTTCGTCGCGTGCCTTGCGGAATTCGTCGCCCTTGTTCCAGTTGGGCCAGGCGTCGGTCATCGCGAGCATCCGGCCAACCGCGAAATAGACCTTGAGATCGGCCATCATGCCGTCCCAGTTCCAGTCGTCGGTCACTTCGTCCGACGGCGCGTGATACCGATTTTCGGTATAGTCCTCGGCCGCCTTCTTGCCGGCTGCGACGCCGCCCTTGATGAGGTCCTCGCCCGCTTCGAAATAGAGCATCGGAACCCCCTGCTTGGCGAAGCTGAAATGATCGGAGCGATAATAATAGCCCTTTTCGGGGGTCGATTCGTCAACCAGTACGCGGTTGTTGAGCTTCGCCGCCTTTTCCAGATAGCGGTCGAGGCCGGACTTGCCGCGCCCGATAACGACGAGATCCTTGGCCGGACCCGCCGCCGAGAGCGCATCCATGTTGACGCCGCCGACCGTCTGGCCGAGCGGGAAGACAGGGTTTTCAGCATAATATTCGGATCCGAGCAAACCCGATTCCTCGGCCGTCAGCGCGATGAAGACGATCGTGCGTTCGGCCGGTCCCTGCGCGACGTGCGCCTTGGCGAGCGCGACCAGCGCGGCGGCACCGGTCGCATTGTCGATCGCGCCGTTGCAGATGTCATCGCCAGTCGCATCGGCGCCGCAATGGCCGAGGTGATCCCAGTGCGCGGTATAGAGGACATATTCGTTGGGCCGCGTCTTGCCGGGCAGGATGCCGATGACGTTTTTCGACAGCGTCTTCTTGATCGTGTTGTCGAACGAAAGCGATGCCTTCACCCCCAGCGGGACAGCCTTGAAGCCGGGCTTCTTGGCAGCGGCGCGGAGCTTGTCGAAGTCCTGGCCGGCGCTGGCGAACAGCTGTTTCGCCTTGGCCAGCTGGATCCAGCCGTTGGCGGCGGTCGCGTCCATGTGGTTGTTGGTGGCATCGGCAACGTTCTGCGGGCCGGTCCAGCTCGATTCGACGACGTTCCAGCCATAAGCGGCGGGCTCGGTATCGTGGACGATGATCGCGGCGGCTGCGCCCTGGCGTGCGGCTTCCTCGTATTTGTAGGTCCAGCGACCGTAATAGGTCATCGCACGGCCGTTGAATTCGCCGTCATTGCCCTTGGTTTCCCAGTCGGGATCGTTGACCAGTATGATGACCGTCTTGCCCTTGACGTCGAGCCCGGCATAGTCGTTCCACTTCTTCTCCGGCGCATTGATGCCATAGCCGACGAAGACGACGTCGCTGTCGGCGACCGAAATCTTGTCGGTGACGCGATAGGTCGCGGCGACGAAATCGGAGCCGTAGTCGAGCGACATGTCGGTCTTGCCACCGGTGAACTCGAGCGGCGAAACGTTCTTGGCGGTAATCTCGACGAGCGGCACGTCCTGGAACCATTGGCCGTTGTTGCCGGGCTTCAATCCGGCGCCGGCGAACTCGCGCGTCAGCAGCGCCATCGTCTTCTCTTCGCCGACGGTGCCCGGCATGCGTCCCTCAAATTCGTCGCTTGAAAGCTCGCCGACCAGCGTCTTCATCGTGTCGAGCGACAGGTCGGGAACGGTGACGTCGGGCAGTGCCTCGTTCGCCGCAACCGCCTCATTGCCCGCTTCGTTCCCGCTCTGCGCGAAGTTGCACGCGGCGAGGCTGGCAAGCGCCCCGACGGCAAGGGGAAGGGCAAACAAACGAGGCAACATCGGCAGCTCCTGAAATTGCGTGACGCCGACCGGCGGACGGAGTCGGCGATTGATCGGTCAATAGTGTTGCCGGGATAGACCAGATGCAGCGCAGGTTCAACGCGGCAGCCGAGGCCGGTGCACAATTTGCGCTTGATCCAGGAGAGTCGTTTTGCGACGGTCGCGCTCATCAAGGGGGGATTACTATGGAGCGTTTCCAGACATTTGCATTGATTGCGGTCATCGGCGTGGCGGGCAGCCTAGGCGTGCAGAACGCCGCCGCAGCCGACGCCAGCAAGGCATTCGCGGCACTCGAATCGGTCGAGGATATCAGCCTGTCGCCCGACGGCCATCGCATCGCCTTCATCGCGCCGCTCGGTGACCGGGGCAATGCGCTCTATATCGCCGATGTCGAAGGCGAGGGCGAACCTCACCGGATCCTCGCCTCGAACGGCGATCCCGACAGGCTCGACTGGTGCCATTGGGCCAATGACAAGCGCCTCATTTGTAATATCTACGGGCGCGACAAGCTCGGCGGGGCTGGCGACATTTACGGCTATTCGAACGTCGTCGCGATCGATGCCGACGGCGCGAACGTGACCAAGCTCAGCGCGCGTCGCGGCAACAATTCGCTATATCTCGATTTGCGTGGCGGATCGGTGATCGACTGGTTGCCGTCGGATGACAAAACCGTGTTGATGACTCGCAGCTACGTCCCTGAAGCCCGTGTTGGAACGCGCTTCGGCAGCACCAAGGAAGGGCTCGGCGTCGACCGGATCGACATTTCCAGTGCCCGCGCTACGCCGGTCGAACCGCCGCACGATGATTCGGTCGAATATATCACCGACGGCCATGGCCAGTTGCGGATCAAGGGCGTCGAAGGGCTGATCGGCAGCACGAGCAGCCTCGATCCCGTCATACGCTATTTCTTTCGGGCGGCCGAAGGGTCGGGCGACTGGCAACCGCTCGCCACGCTCGACACGCGCACCGATGCTGGCTTCAATCCCGTCACGGTCGATGCCGCGAGCAACTCGGTGGTCGGTTTCGTCAAGGTGAACGGACGGCTCGCGGCGGCGCGCATGCCGCTCGCCACCGACGCGCAGCCGACGATCCTGCTCGAACGGCCCGATGTCGATGTCGACGGCGTGTTGCGTGTCGGGCGCGATCGGCGGGTCGTCGGATTTTCCTATGCGACCGATCGCCGCGTCGCGGTCATGACCGATCCCAAGCTGAAGGCCATGGCTTCAGCCCTCTCGCAGGCGCTCGGCGGCAAGTCGGTCTACTTTGTCGATTCCTCGGCGGACGAGAGTGAATGGCTGGTCTGGGCCGGGTCCGATGTCGATCCAGGTCAATATTTTCTGTTCAATCCTGCCGCAAAGCAGCTTCGGCCGTTGCTCAGCGACCGGCCAGAACTCGCCGATACCGCGCTCTCGCCAGTTCGCGCGATATCCTATCCGGCGGCTGACGGAACGATGATCCCTGCCTATCTGACGCTGCCGCCGGGTCGGACCGATGCCAAGGGCCTGTCCGCGATCGTCATGCCGCACGGCGGACCCTCGGCGCGCGACGAATGGGGGTTCGACTGGCTGGCGCAATATTTCGCTTACCGCGGCTATGCAGTGATCCAGCCCAATTTCCGCGGCTCGTCAGGCTATGGCGACAGCTGGTATCGCGATAACGGCTTCCAGTCCTGGCGCACCGCTATCGGGGATGTTGCCGACGCCGGTCGCTGGCTGGTGTCGGCGCAGGGCGTCGATCCGGCCAAGCTGTCGATCGTCGGCTGGTCCTATGGTGGCTATGCGGCACTTCAGTCGGCGGTGCTTGCGCCCGATCTGTTCAAGGCGGTCGTGGCGATTGCGCCGGTCACTGACCTCGCCTTGCTCAAGACCGAAAGTCAGCGTTACGTCACCGCCAGGATCGTCCGCGATTTCGTCGGCAACGGGCCACATGTGACCGAAGGATCGCCAGCCCGAAATGCGGCGGTGATCACCGCGCCGGTCCTGATGTTCCACGGCACGCTCGACCAGAATGTCGATATCGAGCAGGCGCGCACGATGAAGGATGCGCTAAGCGACGCCGGGCGCCGGGTCGAGCTGATCGAATATCCCGATCTCTCGCACAGTCTTGCGAGCGCAAATGCGCGTGCCGACATGCTGGCGCGGATCACCGCGTTCCTGCCGCACTGACGATACGAAAAAGGGCGACCCGAAACGGGCCGCCCTTTTTGTTTTCGGTGCTGTTGCCCGATCAGCGCGAATAGAATTCGACGACCAGATTGGGTTCCATGCGAACGGGGTAGGGGACCTCGTCGAGCGTCGGGATACGCACGAAGGTGACCTTCGAGGTGCCGTCGGGCGCGACGTAATCGGGCATGTCGCGTTCGGCGAGGCTCTGCGCCTCGGCGACCAGCGCCATTTCCTGTGCCTTCTTGCCGAGCGAGATTTCGTCGCCGACCGAGATGCGACGCGATGCGATGTTGCACTTCACGCCGTTGACCAAGATGTGGCCATGGCTGACGAGCTGGCGCGCGGCGAACACCGTCGGTGCGAACTTGGCGCGGTAAACGACGGCGTCGAGGCGACGCTCGAGCAGGCCGATCAGGTTCATGCCGGTATCGCCCTTGATCCGGGCGGCTTCGGCGTAAGTGCGCTTGAACTGCTTTTCGGTGACGTCGCCGTAATAGCCCTTGAGCTTCTGCTTGGCGCGCAGCTGCAGGCCGAAGTCGGAGACCTTGCCCTTGCGGCGCTGGCCGTGCTGTCCGGGGCCGTATTCGCGGCGGTTGACGGGCGACTTGGGGCGACCCCAGATGTTCTCGCCCATGCGGCGGTCGAGCTTGTACTTGGCGCTATGGCGCTTAGACATAATCGTCTCCATTTGCTGTGTGCGAAGATTTTCGCGTGTTCCCGGGGCGCACCACCCGACGATCAGGTCGGGCGCGACCTCCGCTTCACCGGGGTGCGGGGTCAATTTGCGAGGGCGCGACTAGGCGAACGGGCCGGACATGTCAATCGCCGCGCCATGTCGATCGCGGCGCCGTGTCAATTGCCGCGCCCTGTCTATTGCCGGGGAAGGGCGATTGGCGGGTTCCGTCGGGCGAACGGTCTGGCTACAGTGTCGCCATGCAACCGATCGTCCCGTCCGCCGAATGCCAGACCATGACCGAAGTGCGCGCCGGGGTCGATGCGATCGACCAGGCGCTGGTTCGCCTGCTCGCCCGCCGCTTCGGCTATATGGACGCCGCCGCGCGGATCAAGCCGACGCGCGCGGCGGTTCGCGACCAGGATCGCAAGGACGACGTCCACGCCAAGGTCGCCGCGACCGCCGCGACGCTCGGCCTGCCCGTCGATCGGATTCGCGCGGTGTGGGAAGAGCTGATGGAGCAATCGATCGCGCACGAGACCGAACGCTGGGACGAAGCGCGCGGCCAACCGACCGACTAGTCGCGGATCGGCTTCTTCAGCGCCGACAATACCCCGCGCAAGGTGCGCACCTCGCCACTGTTCCAGCCGGGCTTGGTCAGGATGCTGCGCAGCGTTCGCTTGGTCACCGCAGCGCGGATCGGCGGGAAGAAATAGCTCGTCGGCGCGAGCATCGCTTCGAGTTCGCCATATAAACCTTCGAGTTCGACCTGCGGTGCGGGCGGGTCGAGGTCGCGCATCGGCGGGCTGGCGAGCGCCTCGCCCTTCGACCATTCATACGCCAGCACCATCACCGCCTGCGCGAGGTTGAGCGAGCCGAATTCGGGATTGATCGGCACCGTGACGATCGTCCGCGCCAGCGCGACGTCGTCGGTCTCGAGGCCCGAGCGTTCGGGCCCGAAGACGAAGGCCGACCGGCTCGACTGGGCGTGGACCTCGTCCGCCGCAATGGCCGGCGTCACGACGGGCTTGGTCACGCCGCGGCGCCGCACCGTCGTGGCATAGACGTGCGGGCAATCGAACACCGCTTCGGCCAGGCTGTCGTAAACGCTGGCCTCGGCCAGCACGCGATCGGCACCGGCGGCGGCGGGACCGGCATCGGGATTGGGCCAGCCATCGCGTGGCGCGACGAGGCGCAGTTCGGTCAGCCCGAAATTGAGCATCGCCCGCGCCGCCTTGCCGATATTCTCGCCCAGCTGCGGACGGACGAGGACGATGACGGGCTTGGGGTGAACTTCAGGCGCGGTCATTCCTCGCCCAGATGCTGGATATTGCCCGCAAATTCCTCGAAATCCTTGGCTTCGGTGAAGTCCTTGTAGACGCTGGCGAAGCGGATGTAGGCGACGCTGTCGAGGCCCTTCAATCCGTCCATCACCATCTCGCCGATGCGCGCCGATTCGATCTCCGAATCGCCGCTGGTTTCCAATCTTCGCTGGATGCTCGAGACGAGCCGCTCGATCCGCTCGCCGTCGATCGGCCGCTTGCGACACGCGATCGAGACCGAGTGGAGCAGTTTGTCGCGGTCGAAAAGCTCGCGCCGCCCCTCGCTCTTGAGGATCATCACGTCGCGCAGCTGGATGCGCTCGAAGGTGGTGAAGCGCGCGCTGCAGCCTTCGCACTGGCGCCGTCGGCGGATTGCCGCGCCGTCCTCGGTGGGACGGCTGTCCTTCACCTGGCTGTCTTCATGGGCGCAATAGGGACAGCGCATCGACTATCGCTTGACGCGCTGCCACAGCGCGATCGCGGCGCCACCGACGACGCCGACGGGGATCGTCAGCACGGGCAGGACGGCGGCGGCGACAGCGCCGATCGCCATGCCGGTCAGCATCGGCTTGGTGCCGGGGTGCGCCATGCCTTGTTTCGCCATGCCCTTGATCTCGGCAGCGGCGCGATCGGCCATGGTTTCTTCGGGGTCGTGGTCGGGTTCATACGGATCGGTCATGATGTCAGTCCTGATAAATGGGGAAACGCAGGCACAGGGCTTCGACGCGCGCCTTGACGTCGGCTTCGACGCTGGCGTCGCCGCCTTCGCCCTTGGTGCGCAAGCCGTCGAGCACGTCGGCGACCATATCACCGATCGCCTCGAATTCGGCGATGCCAAAGCCGCGCGTCGTGCCCGCCGGCGATCCGACGCGGATGCCGCTGGTCTTGACCGGCGGCAGCGGGTCGAACGGTATGCCGTTCTTGTTGCAGGTGATGCTCGCGCGCTCGAGCGCCTCGTCGGCGTCCTTGCCGGTGATGCCGAGCGGGCTCAAATCGATCAGCGCGAGATGCGTGTCGGTGCCGCCCGAGACGACATCGGCGCCGCGCGCCTTCAATCGCGCCGCGAGCGCCTGCGCATTGGCGATGACGGCGCGGCTATAGTCCTTGAATTCGGGCTTGAGCGCTTCGCCGAACGCGACCGCCTTGGCGGCGACGACGTGCATCAGCGGTCCGCCCTGCAGTCCCGGGAAGACCGCCGAATTGATCCGCTTGGCGATGCTCTCGTCGTTGGTCAGGACCATGCCGCCGCGCGGCCCGCGCAGCGTCTTGTGCGTCGTCGTCGTGACGACGTGTGCGTGCGGCAGGGGGCTGGGATGGCAACCGCCTGCGACGAGCCCGGCGAAATGCGCCATGTCGACCATCAGCAGCGCGCCGACATCGTCGGCAATGCGGCGGAAGGCGGCGAAATCGATATGGCGCGGATAGGCCGAGCCGCCAGCGATGATCAGGCCGGGGCGATGCTCTTTGGCGAGCCGTTCGACCTCGGCGAAATCGATCAGGTGGGAATCCTTCTGGACGCCGTACTGGACGGCGTTGAACCATTTGCCGCTCATCGCGGGCTTGGCGCCGTGGGTCAGGTGGCCGCCGGCATCGAGGCTCATGCCGAGGATGGTGTCGCCGGGCTTGGTCAGGGCGAGCATCACGGCGCCATTGGCCTGCGCACCCGAATGCGGCTGGACGTTGGCAAAACCGCAATCGAACAATGACTTGGCGCGCTCTATTGCGAGCGTTTCGACGGCATCGGAGGGGGCGCAGCCCTGGTAATAGCGGCGGCCGGGATAGCCCTCGGCATATTTGTTGGTCAGGACCGACCCCTGCGCTTCGAGGACCGCCTTCGACACGATGTTCTCGCTCGCGATCAGCTCGATCTGGTGGCGCTCGCGGCGCAGCTCATCCTTGAGCGCGGCATCGACGGCTGGGTCGGTCGTCGCGACCGAATCGCTGAAAAACCCTTTGGGACGGGTATATTGCGGGGCTTCCTTGATATCGAGAGACACAGGCTATCCTTTCACTCGGGAGCCGACAATTTGTCGACCCGGCGTTGGTGGCGGCCACCGGCAAATTCGGTGGCGAGAAATGTTTCGAGGCAGGCGATCGCCATGTCTTCGCCGATCAATCGCTCGCCCATCGCGATGACGTTGGCGTCGTTGTGCTCGCGCCCGAGCTTCGCCGACAGCGGTTCGGATGCCAGCACGCAGCGGCAGGCGGGATTGCGGTTGACCGACATCGAAATGCCGATGCCCGATCCGCACAAGGCAACGCCGCGTGTCGCCTTGCCGTCGGCGACGTGCTGCGCGAGCCTGTAGCCGTAATCGGGATAATCGACGCTGTCGGGCGTGTCGGGGCCGAGATCGGCGACCTCGTGACCTGCCTCGCGCAGCCAGTCGGCAAGGCGCGCCTTGAGCCGCAGCGCGGCATGGTCGGAGGCGATGGCGATCTTCATGGCGTTTCCCCAGTCTCGACGGTCGTGAATCGGGCGCAGCCCTGTCGGTCCTCGCTATCTAGGCGAGGGCGCGGGCAAAGGCCATAAGGCGTAACCTTTTGCTAAGCGACCGTCGCTAGGATCGGCGGATGGCCCACGCAATCGCCCGTCTTGCCAGCTTCGACCCCGAGCCCGTCCTGCGCGCTGCGGTCGTGTGCGCGTTGGCGCTTGTCGTGCGTCTCGCCAGCTGAGCCACTTTACCCCCGACGCGGGATCGCGCTAGGGCAGGCGCATGGCCGGTCTCATTCCATCGCTCATCATGCTCTCGGCCATCGCGCTCGGCATCGGCGCCTATGTCGGCTGGCGGCGCGGCATGCCGGTCAAGAAACTCGGCCTGATGGTCCTCGCGGCGCTCGTCATGCTGGTCAATCTGGCGATCTGGACGATTCCCAACGAGCGCGGCGAAAGCCTGGTCAACCAGCAGGTCGAACAGGACTGAAACCGCCTATTTGATCGGGCAGTTGGGGTCGAGCCGCATGTCGAGATAGTTGTCGACCGACTTCATCATGTCGTCGAATTCGTTCTCGAAGAAATGGTTGGCGCGCGGGATCACGTCGTGGTGGATCGTGATGTGCTTTTGCGTGCGCAGTTTCTCGACCAGCTTCTCGACCGAACCCGGCGTGACCACCTCATCGACGGCACCCTGGACCATGGTGCCCGATGCCGGGCAGGGGGCAAGGAAGCTGAAATCGTACATGTTGGCGGGCGGTGCGACCGAGATGAAGCCGCGAATTTCCGGGCGGCGCATGAGCAGCTGCATGCCGATCAGCGCGCCGAAGCCGAATCCGCCGACCCAGGTCGTCGAAGCTTCGGGATGGAAGCTCTGCACCCAGTCGAGCGCCGATGCGGCATCGCTCAATTCGCCGATGCCGTTGTCGAACGTGCCCTGGCTGCGCCCGACACCGCGAAAGTTGAAGCGCAGGACGCCGAACCCGCGACGCGCAAAGGTCTTGTAGAGCGCGAGCGTGACGCGATCGTTCATCGTCCCGCCGCTTTGCGGATGCGGGTGGAGGATCATCGCGATCGGTGCGCGCGGGCGCGGCGGCGGGCTGAAACGCCCTTCGAGACGGCCTTCGGGACCGGGGAAAATGACGTCTGGCATCGGATACCTTGAAACAGGTGATGGGATCGTCGCAGCGACAGTCAGTTTTGCCGGCGCGTCCGGCGAAGTTCTGGTGGCGATGCGCGTGGCGCCTATATAGAGGTTAAGCCCCGTTTCGCAACCGAAGGAATGGCACGTCGCCAGCATGACCGCCCCTCCGTCCGTCCGTCCTTCCGATCGCCTCTACCTCGATCACGCCGCGACGACGCCGATCCTGCCCGAAGTCCGCGCCGCGATGGCCGATGCGATGGAGCAATGGGCCAATCCGTCGTCGCCGCATGCCGAGGGGCGGCGCGCGCGCAGCGCATTCGAAGGCGCGCGTGCGACCATCGCCGACGCGCTCGGCTGGGACGGCGAAATCATCCTGACGAGCGGCGCGACCGAGGCGATTGCGATAGCCCTGGCGCGCGCCAAGGCGGACCGCGTGCTCGTTTCTGCGGTCGAGCACGACGCGGTTCTGCGGGCCGTGCCCGACGCGCCGCGCGTGCCGGTCGGGCGGCGCGGGCGCGTCTTTCCCGCCGCGCTTGAAGGCGCGCTCGGCGACAGCGATACGCGCCCGCTGGTGGCGATCCAGACGGTCAACAACGAAACCGGCGTCGTCCAGGACAGCGCCGCATTGCTTGCGCTCGTTCGCGAAGCTGGCGGGCTGATGCTCGCCGATGCGTCGCAGAGCGCGGGCAAATTGCCATTGCCTGATGCCGATTTCATCGCGGTCAGCGCGCACAAGCTCGGCGGACCGCCTGGCGCCGGTGCGCTGCTGGTCCGCGATCTTGCCGAGCTGGCCCCGGCGGGCGGCCAGGAAAAGGGTTATCGCGGCGGCACCGAGAACCTTCCCGGCGTGATCGGCTTTGCCACCGCGCTCACCGCATCGCGCAACTGGATCGACCGCGCCGCCGACCTGCGCCGCCAGCTTGAACATGCGATTGCTGCGGGCGGCGGCGAGGTGATCGCCGACGGCGCACAGCGGCTCGCGACGATCGGCGCGTACCGCATGCCCGGAACGCCAGCGACCGCGCAGCTGATCCAGTTCGACATGGCGGGAATCGCGGTCTCGGCGGGCAGCGCGTGCTCGTCGGGCACGCTCAAGCCGAGCCATGTCCTGCGCGCGATGGGCCTCGACGACACCGCGGTCGGCGAGGTGATCCGCGTCAGTTTCGGCCCGCAGACGCGGCGCGAGGACGTCTATCGTTTCATCGAGGTCTGGCGCGCAATCGCTGAACGCGCCAGGGCGGCGGCATGATCTATCTCGATTACCAGGCGACGACGCCGCTCGCCCCCGAGGCCTTTGCCGCGATGGAGCCGTGGCTGCGTGACCAGCACGCCAATCCGCACAGCAAGCACGCACCGGGCCGCGCCGCCGCCGCCGCGGTCGAGGTTGCGCGAGACGAGGTCGCGGCGCTGCTCCCCGAAGGCGGGCGGACGATCTTTACCAGCGGCGCGACCGAAGCGATCAACCTTGCGATTCGCGGGGCGTTGCCCGACCGGCCCGAGGATGGTCGCAACCGCATCGTCACCATCGCGACCGAACATGCTGCGGTGCTCGACACCGTCCGGCATATCGATGCGCGCGGATACGAGGCGGTGCTGTTGCCCGTGGCGAGCGACGGTATCGTCGATCTGGCGGTCGCCGATGCGGCGATCGATGGGCGTACCGCGCTCGTCGCCGCGATGCTGGTCAACAACGAGATCGGCGTGATCCAGCCGGTTGCCGATATCGCCGCGCTCGCCCGCAATGCGGGTGCGCTGGTGCTCAGCGATTGCGTCCAGGGCTATGGCCGCGTCGCGATTCCCCAGGCGCTCGACCTCGTCGCGATCTCTGCGCACAAGGTCCACGGCCCCAAGGGGATCGGCGCATTGTGGGTGCGCGACGGCGTCGCCCTTAGGCCGTTGTTCCACGGCGGCGGACAGGAACAGGGGCTGCGATCGGGGACGCTCTCGCCCGCTCTGTGCGCGGGCTTTGGCGCGGCGGCACGGCTCGCGCACGATCGCTTCGACAGCGATGCGGCGCATGTCGCCGATCTGTGGGGCGCCGCACAGCCGTTGCTGGCCGGCTGGACGATCAACGGATCGATCGAGCACCGCTATCGCGGCAATCTCAACATTCGCCGCGACGGGCTCGATTCGGCGCGCCTCCTCTCCGAGTTGCGTGCCATCGCCTTCTCGCTCGGCAGCGCCTGCGCGAGCGGCTCGGGCCGTCCGAGCCACGTGCTCGCCGCGCTCGGCCTGGTGGGCGCAGAGGCGCGCTCGTCGATCCGCATCGGCTTCGGCCGCTACACAATGCGAGACGAACTGGTCGGCGCGCTCGAACGCATCAACGCCGCCGCAGACGCACAGGGATGATGCGATGACCCGCGTCACCTTCATCCATGCCGACGGCGAAGCGCGCACCGTCGCCGAAGCGCCCGCCGGAACCAATCTGCTCGCGCTCGCGCAGGCGCAGGGCATGCCGCTCGAAGGCACGTGCGAGGGGCAGATGGCGTGCTCGACCTGCCATGTCATCGTCGCCGCCGAGGATTTTGCCAAGCTGCCGCCGGCGAGCGAGATGGAGGACGACATGCTCGACCTGGCCGCCTGCGTGACGCGCCACAGCCGCCTGTCGTGCCAGATCGAGCTTGCCGAAAGCCTCGACAGCCTGACCGTCAGCATCCCGCCGACGCGGCGCGACATGCGCGGGGGATAACGACCGCCATCTTGCCATCGGGCCGATCAGCCGCCATATGGCCGATCGAGAGTCGGGCGGACGTGGTCTTCGCCAACCCGGTCAGATCCGGAAGGAAGCAGCCGCAACGAATTCGCCGCGGGTCGTTCCGGCTCTCACCATTTCACCAATTTCATCCGGGGGATGAAATTCGGGAGATCCCGAAGCGAAGCGAAGGGTAGCCGAGGCTTCGGCGGGCAAGCCCCAGAGATTTGCTGAACCGCCCGGTTCGCGCTGTGCGTCGCCAAGTTTCGTATCGTGGCCCTCGCATTCTCCCGCGCCTGCCCCTATCCTTTGCGGCAATGACCGAATCCCCACAGCCTTATCGCGTGCTCGCGCGCAAATATCGTCCGCAGAGCTTCGATGCGCTGATTGGCCAGGACGCGATGGTCCAGACTTTGGCCAACGCAATCCGGCGCGATCGCATCGCTCATGCCTTCCTGATGACCGGCGTGCGCGGGGTCGGCAAGACGACGACCGCACGGCTGATCGCCAAGGCCCTGAACTGCATCGGCCCCGACGGCGACGGCGGTCCGACGATCGATCCGTGCGGGGTGTGCGAACCGTGCAAGGCGATCGCCGAGGGACGCCATATCGACGTCATCGAGATGGATGCCGCGAGCCACACCGGCATCGACGACATTCGCGAGATCGTCGACGCGTCGCGCTATGCCGCGGTGTCGGCGCGCTACAAGGTGTACATCATCGATGAGGTCCACATGCTGTCGAAGGCCGCGTTCAACGGCCTGTTGAAGACGCTCGAGGAACCGCCGCCGCACGTGAAGTTCATCTTTGCGACGACCGAGGTCAACAAGCTGCCGGTGACCGTCCTGTCGCGCTGCCAGCGATTCGACCTTCGGCGGATCACCGTCGAGATGCTCGAAAAGCATTTCGCCGGGATCATCGAACTCGAAGGCTGCACCGCCGAGCCAGAGGCGCTCCACCTGATCGCGGTCGCTGCCGAAGGGTCGGTCCGCGACGGCCTGTCGATCCTCGACCAGGCGATTGCGCATGCCGATCTCGACGGCGAGGGGAAGGTCACGGCGGCGCAGGTCCGCGTCATGCTCGGCCTGTCCGATCGCGGCGCGGTGCGGCGCCTGTTCGGCCACATGATCGCCGGCGAAACGCGCGAGATGATCGACGGCCTCGCCGAGCATTACGCGCTGGGCGCCGAGCCGCTGTCGCTCGTTCGCGGGCTGCTCGACCTGACGCACGCGGTGACGCTCGCCAAGGTCGGCCGCGCGGTCGATCCCGGCCTGCCCGAGGCCGATCGCGAAGCAATGCGCGGCTGGGCCAACCAGATCGGCCATGCCGCGCTGCATCGCTTGTGGCAGCTGTTGCTCAAGGCGCATGACGAGGTGGCGCGCGCGGCGATGCCGCTCGAGGCGCTCGAAATGGCGACGCTGAGGATCTGCTATGCCGCGACGATGCCCGATCCCGGCGCACTGGCGCGCGGGCTGGCGAGCACGCCGGAATTGGCTCCAGCCGATGCTGCCACGCCTGAAGCGCCGGCAAACGATGATCGCACCGCCCAGGCGGAGCCCGCGACGCAAGGCGCACCGCCACCGGCTCCCGCGCCTGTCGAAGCGCCGGTGGAGCAACCGGTCGACGAGACCCCGCCCTGGGATGAGCCCGAGGCGGCTGATACGCCTGCGCCGCCGGCCACACCTGTCACGCCTGAAGTGCCGTCTCTGCCCGATGTTGTCGAGATGCTGTGGCGGGCGGGCAGGGGGCGGCTGGCGCAGCAGACGCACGATCATGTCCGGCCGATCGAGATCACGACCGACCGGCTGGTCATCGCGCGCGGCGATCGCATCGACGACGAACTGTGCCGCGACCTTGCCGACGCGCTGGGCAAGGTCAGCCAGCATCGCTGGACCGTCACGATCGGCGATGGCGAGGGCGAACCCTCGCTGCTCGAACGCGAACACGCGGCCAAGGCGCGCCACGAGGCCGAGATCAAGGCGCTGCCCGTCGTCAAGGCTGCGTTCGACCATTTCCCCGAGGCCCAGCTCCTCCCCCCACTCGAACCCCAGGACAGGAAAAGCGCATCATGAAATCGATGGAAGAGATGCTCAAGGCAGCACAAGAAGCCGCCGAACGGATCCAGGAACAGATGTCCGAAGCGCAGGGCAAGCTCGACGCAATCGAGGTCGAGGGCGCTGCCGGCGGCGGCCTCGTCAAGGTCCGCGCGACCGCCAAGGGGCGGATATTGGGCGTGTCGATCGACGACAGCCTGATCGTGCCGGCCGACAAGCAGATGCTCGAAGACCTGATCGCCGCCGCGTTCAACGACGCGCGCGCCAAGGCCGATACCGCGAGCAACGAGGAAATGGGCAAGGCGACGCAGGGCATGCCGCTTCCGCCCGGCTTCAAGATGCCGTTCTGAAAAACCGCAGCTTCGCGGCATTGATGTATCGAGTACGTTAATCCTGCGGTGTTACGAGGGCGTATTCGCCGGGTTCGGCCATTGAACCGACCGCACCGCGCACACATATTGTGGATCGGAGCGCCTCCTCGCGCTCTCCCGTCCGGAGTGAGAATGAACCAGAAATTTCCCCTGTTGCCGTTGCGCGACATCGTCATCTTCCCGCAGATGATCGTGCCCCTGTTCGTCGGCCGCGACGCATCGGTCGTCGCGCTCGAACGCGCGATGGAATCGGACAAGCAGATTTTCCTCGTCGCGCAGCTCGACCCGGCCGAGGACGATCCCGGCCGTGATGACATGTACGACCTTGGCGTGCTCGCCACCGTGTTGCAGATGCTCAAGCTGCCCGACGGCACCGTCCGCGTGCTCGTCGAAGGCAAGCAGCGCGCGCGCCTGACCGACCTGGTCCGCGAGGACGACTATCAGGTCGGCGAAGTCGAACTGCTCGACGAGCGCGCACTCGACAGCGTCGAGGCCAAGGCGCTGATGCGTACGGTGACCGAACAGTTCGAAAACTATTCGAAGCTCAACAAGAAACTGCCGACCGAAACCGCGGTCCAGCTCGGCGAGATCGACGATCCGGCGCAGCTCGCCGATGCCGTCGCCGCCAATATCTCGGTCAAGGTCGCCGACAAGCAGGCGATCCTCAGCGAATTCGATCCGTTGAAGCGGCTCGAAATGGTCTTCGCCTTCATGGAGGGCGAACTCGGCGTGCTCAACGTCGAGAAGAAGATTCGCGGGCGCGTCAAACGCCAGATGGAAAAGACCCAGCGCGAATATTACCTCAACGAACAGTTGAAGGCGATCCAGCGCGAGCTTGGCAGCGGCGAGGGCGGCGAGGACGGCGACGAGCTCGCCGAACTGGCGACCAAGATCGAAAAACTGAAAATGTCGAAAGAGGCCAAGGCCAAGGCGCTCGGCGAACTCAAGAAGCTGCGCGGAATGGCGCCGATGTCGGCCGAAGCGACCGTCGTGCGCAACTATCTCGACATTTTGCTTGGCCTGCCCTGGGGCAAGAAGACGAAGCTCAAGAAGGACATCGCGGTCGCCCAGAAGGTGCTCGACGACGACCATTATGCGCTTGAAAAGGTCAAGGACCGGATCATCGAATATCTCGCGGTCCAGGCGCGCACCAACAAGCTGAAGGGCCCGATCCTGTGCCTCGTCGGCCCCCCGGGCGTCGGCAAGACCAGCCTCGGGCGGAGCATTGCCAAGGCGACGGGCCGCGAATTCGTCCGCCAGTCGCTCGGCGGTGTGCGCGACGAAGCCGAAATCCGCGGCCATCGCCGCACCTATATCGGCTCGCTGCCCGGCAAGATCGTCTCGAACCTCAAAAAGGCCGGCACGTCGAACCCGCTGTTCCTGCTCGACGAGATCGACAAGCTCGGCCAGGATTTCCGTGGCGATCCCGCCTCGGCGCTTTTGGAAGTGCTCGACCCCGAACAGAACAACAAGTTCCAGGACCATTATCTCGAGATCGACCTCGACCTCAGCGACGTGATGTTCGTCACCACCGCGAACACGCTCAACCTGCCGCAGCCGTTGCTCGACCGGATGGAGATCATCCGCCTCGAAGGCTATACCGAGGACGAAAAGGTCGAGATCGCCAAGCGCCACCTGATCGCCAAGCAGGTCGAGATGCACGGGCTCAAGGACGGCGAGTTCACCCTGACCGACGAGGGCCTGCGCGACCTGATCCGCTTCTACACGCGCGAAGCCGGCGTTCGCACGCTCGAGCGCGAGATCGCGCGCCTCGCCCGCAAGGCGTTGCGCCGCATCCTCGAGAAAAAGGCCGAAAGCGTCACCGTGACGCCCGAAAACCTTGCCGAGTTCGCCGGGGTGCGCAAGTTCCGTCACGGCGTCGGCGACAAGGAAGACCAGATCGGCGCAGTCACCGGGCTGGCGTGGACCGAGGTCGGCGGCGAATTGCTGACGATCGAGGCGGTCACCGTCCCGGGCAAGGGCCAGGTCAAGACGACCGGCAAGCTCGGCGAAGTCATGACCGAATCGATCCAGGCGGCGATGAGCTATGTTAAGGCGCGCGCGCCGTCGTACGGCATTCGCCCCAGCCTGTTCGCACGCAAGGACATCCACATCCATCTGCCCGAAGGCGCAGTCCCCAAGGACGGCCCCTCGGCGGGTGTCGGCATGGTCACCGCGATGATCTCGACGCTGACCGGCGTTGCTGTGCGCAAGGATGTCGCAATGACCGGCGAAGTCACGCTGCGCGGCCATGTCCTGCCGATCGGCGGGCTCAAGGAAAAGCTGCTCGCGGCGTTGCGCGGCGGCATTACGACCGTCGTGATTCCGGCCGAGAACGAGAAGGACCTCGTCGAAATCCCGCAATCGATCCGCGATGCGCTCGAAATCCATACCGCCGAACATGTCGATGACGTGCTCAAGATCGCGCTGACCGCGACGATCGATGCGATCGAGTGGACCGAAGCCGACGAGCTGGCGGCTCAGCCGCTACCGCATCCGGGCGGCGATGCTAGTGTCCGATTGCCGCACTAAGGGGTGTCAGGTTGCAATTCGCCACTCTTTTTGGGCGATTTGCGTCGGTTTTTACCGCTTTTGCTTTGACATCGGTCGGGAATCGGGCCTTACTGCGGCCACCACGCCACGAGTCTGGTACGATATAAACTTTAGACAGGGGTTCCCAAGGCATGAACAAGCAAGATCTCATTTCGTCGGTCGCTGACAGCAGCGGTCTGAGCAAGAGCGACGCGAGCCGCGCAGTCGAAGCAGTTTTCGACAGCATCTCGGGTGAGCTGGGCCGCGGCGGCGAAGTCCGTCTCGTCGGCTTCGGCACGTTCTCGACCTCGCAGCGCAAGGCTTCGACCGGCCGTAACCCGCGCACCGGCGAAACGATGCAGATCAAGGCATCGACCCAGCCCAAGTTCAAGGCCGGCAAGGGTCTCAAGGACTCGGTCAACAAGTAAGCATCATGCTGGGCGGGGAGGCATGGCTTCCTCGCTTTTGCCCGGGTTCGTCCCGGCGAGAAGGCGGCGCGGAAACGCGCCGCCTTCGGCATTTTATGCCAAGGCGAAGGCGCGATCGGCGGCGACGGATGGCGATCGCCGATTGCCTTTCGCGCACCGCTTGCCTAGGGAGCGCGTCGCAGGCCCGCCGGGGGCGCGTAGCTCAGTGGTAGAGCACACCCTTCACACGGGTGGGGTCGCAGGTTCAATCCCTGCCGCGCCCACCATCCCGGCCCCTGAGCGCGACGTGCGTGTGTCCCGCACGCCACAGTCCCGCACGGCTTGCGACAGAATGACCAGCGCATTCATAAGCCATTCAATGCTGTCGGTTAAAAGGACCGCTATGGCATTCGCACCCGTCTTTTCCAAAACCGCCAAATGGCTCGCGCCAGGCACTCTTGCCGTCCTCGCCTGCGTGGCGGTTCCGGCTGCGGCGGAGTCGCAGGCGCGCCGCGCCGATCTGTCGCCCGTGCGCGAGGCGATGGAGAGCGGCAAGGTGATGCGGCTTGGCGAGATCATCCAGCTTGCGCGCCAGACGCCGCCTTATGACGAGATGCGCTTCCTCGGCGTCGTCGGCCTCGATGCCGTGCGCCTGCGCTACAAGCTCAAGTTCATGGACGGCGACCAGGTCGTCTATGTCTATGTCGATGCGCGCACCGGTCGCGTCCTCGGCAGCTCGCGCTGACCTGCCGGCGCGCGATCAACCGTTTCGCGCTCCGTCGATCCGCTGCGGGTGCTTTACATGAACAGCCCAGTCCCTAGATGAAGGTTAACGCCGCGCGCTGAGCCTGCGCGATCGGCCTGCAAGGAGAATGACTGCGATGCGTATCCTGATCGTGGAAGACGAGCCGACCCTGGGTCCGCAGCTCAAGGCGACGCTCGAATCGGCGGGCTATGCGGTCGATCTCGCGACCGACGGCGAGGACGGACATTTCCTCGGCTCGACCGAAAATTACGATGCCGCGATTCTCGACCTCGGCCTGCCGGTCGTCGATGGCCTCACCGTGCTCGACCGCTGGCGCAAGGAGGATCGCGATTTTCCCGTCCTCGTCCTGACCGCGCGCGACAGCTGGTCGGACAAGGTCGCCGGGCTCGATGCCGGGGCCGACGATTACCTCGCCAAGCCGTTCCAGACCGAGGAGCTGATCGCCCGGCTGCGCGCGCTGATCCGCCGCGCCTCGGGCAATGCGTCGAGCGAACTCGAAGCCGGCGACGTCCGCCTCGATACGCGCTCGGGCAAGGTCACGCGCGCCGGCGAACCGGTCAAGCTGACCGCGCAGGAATACAAGCTGCTCAGCTATCTGATGCATCACAAGGGCAAGGTCGTGTCACGCACCGAGCTGATCGAGCATATCTACGATCAGGATTTCGATCGCGATTCGAACACGATCGAGGTGTTCGTCACGCGCATTCGCAAGAAGCTGGGCGCCGATGTCATCACGACGATCCGTGGGCTCGGCTACAGCCTCGAAGACCCCCAAGCCTAGGATAAACCTGCGTGACCGATGCGCCGACCGAGCCGATCGCATCGCCCGTTCCGGCTCCGGGCGAACGGCGCACGACGGGCTCGCTCGGCCGGCGGATGATCGGCGTCGCGACGCTGTGGATCGCGATCCTGCTGATCGGCGGCGGCGGCGCGCTCGACCGCGTGCTGGTCAACGCGGTAACCAACAACTTCGATTCGAACCTCGAATACATCCTCTACGCGATGATCCGCACCGCCGAGATCGACCCGACCGGCGAGGTGCGTTTTGTCGAGCCGCTCGGCGACCAGCGTTTCCTCGAAGCCTATAGCGGTCTCTATTGGCAGATCAGCGGCAAGGGGCACGAGGCGTTCCCCTCGCGATCGCTATGGGATCGCCAGCTCAAGGCGGGCGAGGCTCAGAGCGGCGACGAGGTGCGCACCTATGACAGCGGAGAATTCGACGGCGAACTGCTCCGCATTGCCGAACGCGACGTTATCTTGCCCGGATCGAAAGTCCGCTGGCGATTCCAGGTCGCGCAGGACCGCGCCACGCTCGACGAGCAGATCCGCACGTTGCGTCGCACGCTTGTGCGCAGCTTCGCCGCGCTCGCGATCGGCCTCATCATCATGGCCGCGCTGCAGACGCTCTATGGCCTGTGGCCGCTCAGGCGGATCCAGACATCGATCGCACAGATGCGCCGCGGCACCCGCAACCGCGTCACCGCGCCGCTGCCCAACGAAGTCATGCCGATGGTTGACGAATTGAATGCGCTGCTCGCGCACAACGAGTTGCAGGCCGAGGAAGCGCGCCGCCACGCGGGCAATCTGGCGCACGCGCTCAAGACGCCGTTGACGGTGATCACCAATGCCGCGGCAAGCCATGCCGAGGATATCGACGAGACGGTGATGCGCGAGGCGGCAACGATGCGCCGCCATATCGACCATCACCTCGCCCGTGCCCGCGCGGTCGGTCGGCGCGTATCGGGGCAGAGCCGCTGCAAGGCGGCCGACAGCATCGATGCGGTGATGCGCGCGGTCGGGCGCCTCTATCCCGACACGCGACTCGACAGCGACGGCCCGCGCGAGGTGATGGTCCAGGTCGAGCGCCAGGATCTTGACGAGATGCTCGGCAACGTCATCGAGAATGCGGCAAAATACGGCGGCGGCAGCGTCTTCGTGACATCGGTCGTCGAGGCCGGGTTTCTCGAGATCCTGACCGAGGATGACGGTCCCGGCATTGCCCCCGCCGATCGCCTGCGCCTGTTCGATCGCGGCGCGCGTCTCGACACCGAAAAACCCGGTACCGGCCTGGGTCTCGCGATCGTGCGCGACGTTGCGCAGATCTATGGCGGCAGCGTGACGCTCGAAGACAGCGAGGACCTTGGCGGCCTGCTGGTCCGGCTGCGCTTGCCGCTGGCGCCGATCGAATCAAGCGAGGACTAGCGTGCAATTGCCCTTTCGCGCAGGCGGCCGCTCGGCTAACGGGGGCGGGACATGACCGCCGAAATCCACAGGCTCAAAGGCGCCGCGCCTTCGCTCGACCCGATCATGCGCCTCGTTGCGAGCGATATGAATGCGGTCAACGCCGTCATTCTCGACCGCATGCAGTCGCAGATTCCGCTGATTCCGGAACTTGCGGGCCACCTGATCTCGGGCGGCGGCAAGCGGCTGCGGCCGATGATCACGCTCGCTGCCGCACGGCTGCTCGATTATCCCGGCACGCGCCAGCACAAGCTCGCCGCCGCGGTCGAGTTCATCCATACCGCAACCTTGCTCCACGACGATGTCGTCGACGGGTCGGACATGCGCCGCGGCAAGCGCACCGCGAACATCATCTGGGGCAATCCGGCGAGCGTCCTGGTCGGCGATTTCCTGTTCAGCCGTGCCTTCGAACTGATGGTCGAGGACGGATCATTGAAGGTCCTCAAGATCCTCTCGAACGCGTCGGCGGTGATCGCCGAGGGCGAGGTCGACCAGCTCACCGCGCAGCGCCAGGTTTCGACCAGCGAGGACAAGTATCTCGCGATCATCGGCGCCAAGACCGCCGCCCTGTTCGCCGCCGCTGCGCGTATCGCCGCAGTGATCGCCGAGCGCGAGGGCGAGGTCGAGGACGCGCTCGATGCCTATGGCCGCAATCTCGGCATCGCCTTCCAGCTCGTCGACGACGCGATCGATTATGTTTCCGACGAGGCGACGATGGGCAAGGGGGTCGGCGACGACTTCCGCGACGGCAAGGTGACGCTGCCCGTCATCCTGGCCTATGCGCGCGGCAGCGCCGAAGAACGCGCCTTCTGGCATGATGCGATGATGGGGCGGCGCATTTCCGACGACGACCTCAGCCATGCGACCGCGCTGCTCGCCAAGCATAACGGCATCGCCGACACGCTCGAACATGCGCGCCACTACGGCCAGCGCGCGATCGACGCGCTCGGCATCTTCCCCGCCGGAGTCGCCAAGGCGGCGCTCGTCGAAGCGGCCGAATTCGCGGTCTCGCGCGCCTACTGACGCGACCGGGCGACGTGGCGCTTCGCATCGCGGTTTCTTTCGCCTATCGCGCCGACAATGTCCGACGCCGCCCCCGCCCTGATTGACTCTATCGCGCCCTCGCCGAGGATGGCGGAGATGCGTGCGACGTTGACGCTCGCCTGGCCGTTGATCCTCGGCAATCTTGCGCAGATGGCGATCAACACGACCGATGTGCTGATCCTCGGGCGCTATGATGTCGAGGCGCTCGGCGCCGCCGCGCTCGGCGTCAACCTGTTCTGGGCGTTCGGCATCTTCGGCATGGGGGTGGTCACCGCCTCGTCGCCGCTGATTGCCGCCGAGCGCGGGCGGCGCAGCCATGCGGTGCGCGATGTGCGCCGCACGGTGCGCCAGGCGGGCTGGGTCGCGGTATTCATTTCGGTCCCGATCTGGCTGCTGCTGTGGCACAGCGAGGCGATGTTCCGCCTGCTCGGCCAGCAGGACCAGCTTGCGGTCGATGCCGGGCGGTTTGTCTCGATCGCGATGTGGGGCGTGCTGCCCTTCCTCCTCCATCTCGTCCTGCGGTTTTACGTCACCGCGCTCGAGCGGCCGATCTGGGGCCTCGTCGTCACCGCGGGTGCAGTCGTGTTCAACGCCATCGCCTGCTGGGCGCTCGTCTTCGGACGGCTCGGCCTGCCCGAAATGGGGCTCGAAGGCGCCGCCATTGCGAACGCGCTCGCCAATCTCGTGCTGTTTCTCGGCATGGTCGCTGTCGTCCAGGGCGTCCGGCGCTTTCGCCGCTATCATCTGTTCGGGCGCTTCTGGCGCGCCGACTGGCAGCGGTTTCGAGAACTGGTCAGGGTCGGCGTTCCGATCGGCCTGATGCTCGCGCTAGAGATCACGATCTTCAACGCCGCGGTGTTCCTGATGGGGCTGATCGACCTTGCCTCGCTCGCCGCGCACGCGATCGCGATCCAGGTCGCGGCGCTCGCCTTTCAGGTGCCGTTCGGCATTTCGCAAGCCGCCACCGTGCGCGTCGGCCTGTTCTACGGGCGCGGCGATCGCGCGGGTGTCGCGCGTGCCGGCTGGACATCGTTTGCGCTCGGCCTTGCTGCGGCGATCCTGCTGTCGCTCGGCATGGCGCTCGGCGCGCCGTGGATCATCGGTCAGTTTCTCGGCGGTACGGGGCAGGGCGACCCAGTCGTATTCACGCTGGCGGTCGATTTCCTCCTCGTCGCCGCGGTGTTCCAGCTGGTCGACGCGACGCAGGCGATCGGCGCGGGCGTGCTGCGCGGCGTCCAGGATACGCGCTGGCCGATGCTGATCGCGCTGTTCGGCTACTGGGTCGTCGGGATCGGTGTCGCGGTCGTGCTTGCGTTCCACACACCGCTCGCCGGGGTCGGCATCTGGATCGGGCTTGCCGCCGGGCTCGGCGTCGTCGCCGTCCTGCTGCTCGGTCGCTGGATGCTGCGCGACCGGCTCGGGCTCATGGCCGATCAATGACCCGCCTGCCGGTCGAAGACGCGCTGCCACGACTGCTCGCTACCCTGTCGGACCGATCGAACGCGGTCCTGATCGCCCCGCCCGGTGCGGGCAAGACGACGATGGCTGCGCCCGCGTTGCTCGATGAGCCCTGGTGTACCGGCGAAGTGCTGCTACTCAGTCCGCGCCGCCTGGCCGCGCGCGCCGCCGCCGAACGCATCGCCGACCTCGCCGGTTCGCGGCTCGGCGACCTGGTCGGCTATGCCACACGCCTCGACAGCAAGCGCAGCGCGGCCACGCGGCTGACCGTGATGACGCAGGGCATCTTCCGCAACCGCGTCGCGGCTGACCCCGAATTGCCCGGCGTGTCGGCGGTGCTGTTCGACGAAGTCCACGAACGCAGCATCGACGGCGATTTCGGCCTCGCGCTCGCGCTCGACGCTCAGGCGGGCCTCCGCCCCGATTTGCGCCTGATCGCGATGTCGGCGACGCTCGACGGCGCGCGCTTCGCCGCGCTGATGGCCGAGGACGATCATGGCGCGGCACCGCTGATCGAGAGCGCAGGACGCAGCCATCCGCTCACGATACGCTATGCCGGACGCCGCGCCGAAGAGCGGATCGAGGACGCGGTCGCGCGCGCCGTCCGCGAAGCGCTCTCCGACCATGACGGCGACATTCTCGCCTTCCTCCCCGGCGTGCGCGAAATAGACCGCACCGCCGAACGCCTCACTGGCCGCGTTGGTGGCGTCGCGATCCATCCGCTCCACGGCCAGTGCGATCCCGCCGCGCAGCGCGCCGCGATCCGGCGGGCACCCGACGGCGCACGCAAGATCGTCCTCGCCACCAGCATTGCCGAAACGAGCATCACGATCGATGGCCTGCGCATCGTCATCGACAGCGGACTCTCGCGGCGCGCACGCTTCGATCGCGCCGCCGGTGTCACCCGGCTCGTCACCGAACGCGTCAGCGCGGCAGCGGCGACGCAGCGCGCGGGGCGTGCCGCGCGGCAGGCGCCGGGGATCGCGATCCGCCTGTGGGAAGAGGCCGCGACCGCCGGGCTCGCCGCCTATGACCCGCCCGAAATCCTCGAAAGCGACCTCGCGCCGTTGCTGCTCGATTGTGCCGCGAGCGGGATCGGCGACCCTGCCAGCCTGCGCTGGATCGACGCGCCGCCCGCCGCCGGTCTGACCGAGGCGCGCAAGCGGCTGGTCGCGATCGGTGCGCTCGATTCGGACGGACGGATTACGCCGCACGGTCGCGCCATCGCGCGCCTGCCGCTGCCGCCCGCCGTCGCGCACATGGTCGTCGTCGCAGCGCGGCAGGGGCAAAGTGCGCTTGCCGCCGAAATTGCGGTATTGCTCGCTGAACAGCGGCTCGGCGGGCGCGATTGCGATATCGAGACACGCCTCACGCGCTGGCGGCGCGAACGCGGACGCGCCGCCGATGCCGCGCGTGCGCTCGCCCGGCGCATCGAAAAGCTGGCGGGGCCAGGCGAGACGCGTGGCGATCCCATGTCGATCGGCGCGCTCGTCGCGACAGCCTTTCCCGATCGCGTCGCCCGGCGTGGCGGCGGCGACGGCAGCCGCTGGACCAGCGTCGGCGGGCGTGGCTTCACGCTGCCGGCCGACCAGCCGCTGGCGCACGCGTCGTGGCTCGCGGTCGCCGATGTCCAGGGCAGCGCGAGCGGCGCGCGGATCGTTTCGGCAGCGCGGCTCGACGATAGGGATGTCGCCGCCCTGATCGATGCCGAGGCCGAAACGCGGATCGTCACGCGCTACGACGCCGCCGAAGACCGCGTCCAGGCACTGCGCGAACGCCGCCTCGGCGCGATCCGCCTCGCGAGCGAACCCGCGCAGAGCCCCGACCCTGCGCAGGCTGCCGCAGCGCTGCTCGCGCATGTCGCCGCCAACGGTCTCGCCTGCCTGCCATGGGGTGCGGCGGGGCAGGCGCTGCTGACGCGCGCTGGCTATGCCGGCGTCGACGCGCTTGGCGAAGAGAATTTGCTCGCCACGCTCGACGACTGGCTCGCCCCCGCGCTCGACGGCGCGCGCCGCTTGCGCGATATCGCGCCCGATGCGCTGGTGAGCGCGCTGCAGGGGCTGGCCGGCTGGAATGCGATGCAGCGGATCGACCGGATCGCGCCGCGCTGGTTCGAAACGCCCGCTGGCACGCGGCACGAGATCGATTATGGTGGTGCCGATCCCAAGGTCGCGGTCCGCGCCCAGGCCGTGTTCGGGCTCGATAGCCATCCGCATGTCGGCGATCCGCCGCGCCCGCTGCTGATCGAGCTGACTTCGCCCGCCGGGCGCCCGATCCAGGCGACGCGCGACCTGCCTGCCTTCTGGCGGGGGAGCTGGGCCGACGTCGCCAAGGACATGCGCGGGCGCTATCCGCGCCATCCCTGGCCCGACGACCCCGCCTCGGCGCGCGCGACGGTGCGGACCAAGAACGCCGATGCGCGTCGAAAGTCTTGACGGGGGGCAATGCGGTGCGGCATCGCGGCGACGCTCAACGCGACCCAGCACAGGAACACTCTATGGCGGCCCGGATCTTTCAGCGACCCAAGAATGCGATGCAGTCGGGCCGCGCGCTGACCGACGAATGGATGCTCGAATTCGAACCTGCCGAGGCGAAAAAGCCCGATCCGCTGACCGGCTGGGCAGGCAGCGGCGACACGCAGAGCCAGGTCCGGCTGGGCTTTGCCAGCTGCGATGAGGCACGCGCCTATGCCGAGAAATACGGCATCGTCTTCCACGTCATTCCGGCCCCCGAACGCAAGCTCAAGCTGCAGGCCTACGCCGACAATTTCCGCTGAGCCGATGCGCTAGGCGAGGTCGGCGAGACCCGGTCCGAGCAGCATCAACAGCCTGACGTCGATCGCCACGCCTTCGCTGCGCTTGTCCGCGACGAAGCCGGCGATATCGGCGAGCGGCACGCGGTGGACGGTGATATCCTCGCCATCGACCCCGCCGCCCTCCGACACTTTCGCCAGGCCCGTAGCGCGCACCAGCGTGAAGCTTTCCGAGACCATCCCCGGCGAGGAATAATAGTCGCCGAGCGAGGTTATCTGTTCGGCGCGATAGCCGGTTTCTTCCTCGAGCTCGCGCGCCGCGGCCTTTTCGGGCGCCTCCTCGGCGCCATCGTCGCCGATCAGCCCGGCGGGCAGTTCGAGGCAGCGCCGCCCGAGCGGGACGCGATATTGTTCGACCAGCAGGACGTGACGCTCAGCGTCGATCGCAAGGATGACCGCAGCCGATATGCCGCGCGTGCGCGCAACATATTCCCACCGACCACGCCGCTTGGCCGCGATGAAACGGCCTTCCCACATCACCTCTTCAGGCGCATCGGCGTCGATCAAAGTTCGATCAGCCGATCGGGCAGCTCGTTGGGATTGGTGTCGCTCTTGGGGAAATTCTCGGCGAGGATGATGCCGATCTGGCGGACCGCCTCGGCCATGCCCGCCGCGACCTGTCCGGTTTTGACCTCGGCCAGCATCGCCGCCATTGCCTCGCCCCACACTTCGGGCGCCACCTTGGCGACGATCGCCTCGTCGGCGACGATCTCGGCGCGGTGTTCGCGCATCGACAGATAGATCAGCACGCCGGTCAGCCCGACCGTGCGCTTCTCTGCGCCAACCCTGAACAGGTCGATCGCGCGGCCGCGCACGCGCCTCGATTTGATCGGCGCGGGAACGAGCAGGTATTTGAGCGGCGGCCACAGCTGGATCAGCAGCATGAAGCCGAATTTCATCGCCGCGGCGGTGGTGGCCAGTGCGAAAATCCCGCGCGGCGTCCAATCCTGTGTCCATGAATTGGTCAGCCGGTCATAGAGGCTGAGCATGTCATCGGGCCAGATCGCGAGTGTCGCGAGCGCGAGGAATGCTATCGCCGCCGCCCAGGCGAGCGCGACATCGGTATAGCCGTCCGAGCGATCGGCGATGATCGTGACGATCTCGCCGTCGCTGGCGCGCTCTGCGGCGGTCACCGCGGCGGTCACGACATTATGCTCGGCTACGCTGAGGGCCGGCGTTTCGTGCGCGTCGGTCATGTCACCATCCCCCCGATGCACCGCCGCCGCCGAAGCTGCCGCCGCCGCCCGAAAATCCGCCGCCGCCACCGAATCCACCGCCACCGCCGCCGAAGCCGCCGCCACGTCCCGAATTGGCCATGCTGTTGAGCGCCGACCACAGGATCACATTGCCAATCCCGCTACGGCGATAGCGCCGGCCGCGCTTGCCGCCGCCGAGCATCGGCAGGACGAAGAAGACGATGACGACGCCCCAGAAGATGATCATGCCGATCGGCAGCCCGCCCTTCGATGACGATTGCCGAGCGGTTGCCTCTTGCGCGACCTTGGCGGCTTCCTCGGGTGGCAGTTCGAGCTGAGCGATGATGCGATCGGCGCCCGCAACGATGCCGCCGGTCATGTCGCCGTCGCGAAAGCGCGGCAATATGTCGCCTTCGACGATGTCATAGGCGAGGCCGTCGGGGATCACCGCCTCAAGGCCATAGCCGACCTCGATCCGGACCTTGCGCTCGTTGGGCGCGACGATCAGCAAGATGCCGTCGTTGCGCTGCTTGTCACCCAGGCCCCAATTGCGGCCAAGCTGATAGCCGTAATCGGCAATGTCATAGCCTTGCAGGTCGGGGATCGTCGCGACGACGAACTGGCGCTGGCTGCGCTGTTCGAACGCGTCGAGTTTTGTCGTCAGCTCGGCCTCGGCGGCGGGATCGATGATGTTCGCCGCATCGACCACCGGCGCGGTGCCGCGATCGGGGAAATCCTGTGCCCTCGCCGTGGCCGACACGCCCAGCGCCGCAACGCACGCGATCAGCAGCAGTGCCAGCCTCGGGGCAAGGCGCGACAGCGACATGGCAGAGTTTCTCGCCGCGATCACTTCTCGCGCATGTCGAGCGTGGGCGCGACTTCGGCGCCTTCGGTCGGTGCATCATAGGTGACCATCGGCTTGGCGCCGTGGATGACCTTGGCACCGATGATGTCGGGGAAGGTGCGAATCGTCGTATTATAATTGCGGACCGATTCGTTGTAGTCCTTGAGCGCGACGCGGATCCGGTTCTCGCTGCCTTCGAGCTGCGTCATGAAACGCCCGTAATTGTCCTGACTCTTGAGCTCGGGATAGGCCTCGACCGTTGCAAGCAGCCGCCCGAGCGAACTCGACAGCTGGCCTTGCGCCGCCTGGAAGGCCGCGACCTTGGCCGGATCGGACAGGTCGTCGGGGTTGAGCTGGATCTGCGGGCTGGTTGCCCTGGCGCGCGCGCTAATAACGTCGTTGAGCGTCTCGCGCTCCTGCTCGGACGACGACAGGACGATTTCCTGGAGGTTGGGAATGAGGTTGGCGCGTGCCTGGAACGCGGCCTGGACATCGGCCCATTTCGCCTTGGCGTTTTCTTCGGCGGTGGGTACCGAGTTGATGCCGCAGGCGGCGAGCGGGGTGAGCAGGGTCGCTGCAAGCGCGAGTTTGAACGATTTGGCGATCATGGGATGCTCCGACTGGCTGGTGGGCGACGTGTATCATATTAATAGGACAGGCGGCACGTGGTTGCAATCGCCGCGTGTCGTTGGCGGAGGACGGGATGCTGAACGAATTCAGGAATTTCATCGCGCGCGGCAATGTGCTCGATCTCGCGGTAGCGGTGATCATCGGCGCGGCGTTTGCCAAGATCACGACGTCGCTGACCGAGGATATCATCATGCCGGTCGTCGGCTGGCTGTTCGGCGGGCTCGATTTTTCGAGCTATTTCGTCCGGCTTGGCGCGATTCCCGATGGCTATAAGGGATCGCTCGACAATTATGCGCAGCTCAAGGAAGCGGGCGTTCCACTGCTTGGCTATGGCCAGTTCATCACCGTTCTGGTCAACTTCGTCATCCTTGCCTTCATCATTTTCCTGATCGTCCGCGCGGCGAACCGGATGGCGACCAAGGAAGAGGCGAAGCCGTCGGGGCCGAGCGAGGTGCAGTTGCTGACCGAAATACGCGATGCCTTGAAGGCCCGGCCATAGCGGCTTCACGCGAATAAGTTTGTCACCGATATGTCATATCGCGTATGGCGTGATACGAACCGGCAGGGGGGCCTCCCGGCCGTTCGATCAAACCCTTTATAACAAGACAGAAAGTACAGGTCCTTTACCATGAAAAAAATCATCATTGCAGCGCTCCTCGCACCGCTCGCGCTCGCCGCTTGCGATTCGGCCAAGGACGAAGCCACGACCAACGAAGTCATGACCAATGACGCGATGGCAACCGACACCGCCGACATGAATGCTGACGGTTCGGCCATGACCAACGACGCAATGGTCGACGGCACGATGAACGAAGCCGCTCCGGCTGATGCCGCTGGCAACAGCGCAGACGCCATGTAAGTCTTTACGACTTTGGACTGCGAAAGGGCCGTGCCGAAAGGCGCGGCCCTTTTTCGTGCGCGTTATTGCGCCGTTCATCGCAACGCCCTATATCGGTGGAGCCGGTTTCGGCCGGCTATGGCGATAAATTGTTGCGTGCAATAAGCGCAGCGGACCCGGGGGCAGTACCCGGCGGCTCCACCAGAAATCGCGCGAAAGCGGGGTTCCCGATGGGGCCGAACCAGGATCGACGTGTGTTCAAAAGCGCAGTTTTTGCCCGGGCTGAGTAACCCGTTAAAGGCTCAAAACCCATAAGTGCCAACGATAACGAAGCACTTGCTCTTGCAGCGTAATTGATGGGCTAACGCCCTGATATTACACTAACAGAACGCGGCTTGGACCGAGCCGGGCAACAGGATCGGAAACCGGCGGCCCCGAGGGAGCCGAGCAACAGAATCCCTCGACTTTAGCCAATAATTGCGAAGACGAGTCAGGCCAGCGTCCGTGCCATCAAAGGCGCGGGAGCCGAGCAACAGAATCGCTCGATTGTACCCGATAATTGCGAAGACGAGACAGGCCGGCGTGTCAGTTGTTGCGCGCGCGGCGATATCCCGCGGCGCGCGCCTGCGCCTCGCTGCAAAAGAATTCCTCGGCGCGCGTGACATCGTAATATTTGGTCCCCGGCAGATGATAGATCCATTCGCCACGGCGGCTGTGGTTGCCCTTGATGGCGCAGGCGCGTGACGCATATTCGGCCCGTGCTGCGCGCGGCGGCGCGGCGCGCGCGGTTGCGGGCGGACGCGTGACACGCGGCGACGCCGGAGCATTGGCGGCGCGATAGGCCGCGGGAAGATCGAAGGTCGAATTCCAGATCCCCTTGTGTCCCGCCTTGGCGAGACCTTCGAGCGCGACATATTGCGTCGTGAAATGGGGCAGGGCGGTCGCCCAGCCATCCTCGACCATCGCCGCCGCGATATCGACCGAGTCGACGCGGCATTGCGCGACCGTCCGGCCATAGACATCGGTATCGCGCGCTTCGCACACGACCGCACGCGTGCCGGTCAACGCCTTCATCTTTCCGGTCGCATATTGGCCGCAGGGCCAGACGCGACCATCGGTGGTACAGGTCTGGGCGGCCTCGACCGCATCGATCCCGTACAGGCGGATGCGTGTCGAACCCAGTTCGATCGTGTCGCCGTCGATGACACTCGCGCGGCCCGCGATTTCGGTCGAACCCGCTTGTGCTGAGGGTCCCGAGGCGAGGGCGGCGAGCGCGACAAGCGCGGCGGGGAGCAATATGCGGATCATCGCCGCAGCATCGCCGATCGCGGTTAAAGCGCGACTCGGAAACAGGGTTAATGGTGCGTTGCGGGCAGTACTGGCCAGCGCCAAGCTTCGGGATCATCATAAACCGTCCCCCGGACGGGTATGACCCTTCGCTTCGCTTCGGGATCATACAAAAACGGTCCCCCGGACCGTTTTTGTATGATGGTGCCGGATGTCCGACTCGAACGGACGACCTACCGCTTACAAGGCGGTTGCTCTACCAGCTGAGCTAATCCGGCGCCGGCGTTCCGCCCATGCTTCAAACCACGCCGAAGGTCCAGCCCTCGACGCGCGCAATATGCGGTGAAAGCGCTTCGGGGGCCCAGAATTCGGGACGGCGATGGACGTGGCGCAGCCATGCGGCGGTAAGCAACGCATCGGTCGAATGGTCGTCATAGCGCGCCAGCCGCACCGGCGGCGGCGCATCGAACGCCTCAAGCGCCGTCGTCAGCGTCGCCCGGTCGCGGATTTTCGAACGGTTGCCCGGCAGCCCTGCCGCGCGCGCCGCCATCGAGGTATAGATTTCGACGATCAGCGGGCCGTGCGCGGGGACCGGGTCGAACGGCCAGACCGGGATTCTCCCCGCCAGCCGGTGGAGCACGCGCATCCCTGTGAGGCTCGACTTGCCGACCTGCGCCGCCCCGACAAGGTTGAAGCAGCTTGCGCTGTTGGCCTGGCGCGTGGCGCGCTGGTGGTGCTCGACTGCGCGCAAACGGCCGATCCCCGTCAGTCCGAACCGGTCGCCGACATCGCCGCGCCCGTGGCGGAAATAGCGCCGTGCCTCCGCATGTCCGACAAAGCCGCTCGCCCCAAGATGCGGATCGTCGCGGCACAGATCGTCGGCCAGCGCCCACAGCGACCGCACATCGACGGGACTGTCGCTCCAGCCGGGAAAATAGGCGCCCGTATCGACGAACGGGAAGGTCGGCGACAGGTCGAGGCCGATCAGCATATCGCTGCCCTGGTCGGCGCGATCGATCAGCCAGTCGAGCGCCGCGCCGCGCGACCAGCCGCCATCGGGCCAGTGCAGACGCGGATGCGCGCCGCGCGCGCCGTCGATCGTGGCGAGCGCCAGCCCCTTCGGGCGGGCAACCGCCTGGCCCGACCAGTCGAAACAGGCGAACTGGGAGAAGCTGCGCATCGCCGTGTCCTAGCGTATCGGTGAGCAACCGTCAGCGCCGAGCAAACAAAAGGGGCGGGTGTTCAACGACACCCGCCCCTTTGTTGTTTTGTGGCAGGATCAGCCCTGCGGCGGCGATTTGCGCGCTGCGGGCGTCTTGCGCGGCGGGACCCGGCGCTCGGCGACCGACGCGCTGCCGCTCGGCATCTCATCGGCCTTGTCGCGTGCATCGCGCAGGATGCGAGCTGCCTCGTCGCGGCCACCAAGCCCGAAAGCGAGGGCAATCGCTACGCCGACGCCGATCGCGATCGCGGTAAAGGCGATCTCGACGATCGGTCCGCCGAGACCCATTTGCGAAAGGCCCATCACGATGAACAGGCCGATCGTCGCATAGCGCACGACGTTGACCACGAGCTGTCCGCCCTCGGTCGCGCCGGCTACCAGGCTGGCAAGCAGGTTGGCGACAAGGAAGCCGACCGCGATGATGGCAACGCCGAAGACGATGTTGCCGCCGATTGCGAGGACCTCATCGAGGATGCTCGTCAGCTCGGGGAAACCGAGCAGGCGGGTGGCGGCGATGGCGAAGCTGATCATGATGGCGATCATCGTGATCTTGCCGACCAGCCGGGCGGGCGAACGATCGGCGGGCAGCAGGCTCATCCCGTGTACCGCGCGGTCAAAGCCCATGTCGACGAGCAGTGCTTCGAGCATTTCGCTGACCCAGCGGGCAATCATGTAGCCGATGCCGAGCAGCAATGCCGCACCGATAACCCGCGGGATCGCCGCGAAGATCAGTTCGAGCATTCTGGTCAACGGATCGGAGATGACGGGAATATCGAGGATCCCGAGCGCCATGATCGCGAAGAAGATGATGATCACGGCATAGCAGATCGTCCCGATGATCCGGCTGATGTTGGACGTGGCGACGACATTGTCGACACCGCCGCGCGCGGCCCAGCCGTCGAGGTTGACCGCGGTCAGCGCGGTGACGACGAGGCGGCGGACGATCCGCGCGAGGATGACTCCGAGCGCGAAGACGAGGCCGGCGACGACAATCGCGGGGATCGCGGTGGCGATCTGGTTGAGCATCGACTGGAGCGGCAGCAGCGCTTCGTCGAGGCCAAGGCGTTGCAGCACGGCAACGAGCCCGACGAGCCAGATCAGCAGCGCGGCAATCGTTCCGAGCGAAGAGGCGACGGTCTGTCCGGTGCCGTCATGGCGCTGGAGAACGGGGAGTGCTTCGGCAATCTTTTCGATCGCCCATTTGGCCGCCTTGGCGAGTGCCCAGGTGACGACGAGTATGGCGAGAATGATGAGCAGTTTCGTGCCCCACGCCTGCGCGAGCTCCCAGTCGAACTCGTATCGATATCCGGCATTTGTCATGGCATTTCCCCTTGCGACGAACATTATTGTTCTGTTGTCAGGTGACTATAGCAGAGAGTCGCGGTGACGGGAAATATAGTTAGCGGCAGTGATATGACCGCCCGGTCTTGATTAGTCGCGCCCGGCTCGCCACATGGCAGTCATGTTGATCCAGACCGAAACCACACCCAATCCTGCGACGCTCAAATTCCTTCCCGGCACGACCGTGATGGAAAGCGGCACGCGCGACTTTGCCGATGCGGATGAGGCCGAAATCTCGCCGCTGGCGGAGGCGCTGTTTACCCTCGGCGACGTCACCGGCGTCTTTTTCGGCCGCGACTTTGTCTCGGTCACCGTCGCGCCGGAGGTCAACTGGGCGCCGCTCAAGCCCGAAGTGGTGGCGTTGCTCGCCGAGCATTTCTCGGCGCAGATGCCGCTGTTCCGGCCCGGCAGCGCGGGCGATATCGCGGTGCCCGGCGATGAGGGCGGCCTCGACGACGATCCAGCCGACGCCGCAATCGTCGCGCAGATTCGCGAACTGATCGAGACGCGCGTGCGCCCCGCCGTGGCCGGCGACGGCGGCGACATCGTCTATCGCGGCTTCGACAAGGGCCATGTCTATCTCAAGATGCAGGGCGCCTGCGCGGGCTGTCCGTCATCGACCGCGACATTGAAGCACGGCATCGAAAGCCTGCTCAAACATTACGTGCCCGAAGTGACCGACGTCCACGCGGTCTGATCGGCCGCACCGCGCCTTACCGTAACCTTCAAGGATTTCCATGACCGACCCGCTCGGCGCCGAGGCGCTCGACCAGATTTTTCGCAAAGCCCGTACGTATAACGGCTATCGCGACGCGTCGGTCTCCGAAGAGCAGCTGACCGCGATCTGGGACCTCATGAAGATGGGGCCGACATCGGCCAATTCGCTCCCTGCGCGGCTCGTCTGGTGCACCAGCCAGGCGGCGAAGGACGCGCTCGCCGATTGCGCCTCCGAAGCCAATGCGGTGAAGATCCGCAAGGCGCCGGTTGCCGTGATCATCGGCATGGACCTGGAATTCTACGAGGAGCTTCCGCGCCTGTTCCCGCATGCCGATGCCAGGAGCTGGTTCGTCGGCAAGCCCAAGATGATTGCCGATACCGCGTTTCGCAACAGCTCGCTGCAGGGCGCCTATCTGATCATCGCGGCGCGTGCGCTGGGGCTCGATACCGGGCCGATGTCGGGCTTCGATGCCGACAAGGTCGATGCCGAATTCTTCGCCGGCACCAGTCACAAGGCCAATTTCATCGCGACGCTCGGCTATGGCGATCGCGATACGATTTTCGACCGCAGCCCGCGACCCGATTTCACCGAGTTCAATTCGATCCGCTAAACCGCTAGAGCGACCCGTATGCGCCGCCTCGTCATCGAAACCGCCACCGAAGCCCTGTCGCTCGCGCTGTTCGAGGACGGCGTGCTGCTCGACAGCTATGATGCAGTCATCGGGCGCGGCCATGCCGAACAACTCGTCCCGCGCATCGCCGAGCTGCCCGATGGCGGCAGGGCGGACGAGATCCATGTCGATCTCGGCCCCGGCAGCTTCACCGGCGTACGCATCGGTATCGCCGCCGCGCGCGCGCTGGCGATCGCGTGGGGTGCCGAAGTCCTTGGTTTCGAAACCTCATCGCTCGTCGCGGCGACCGCGCGGGCGCTCGATCGCGACCTGGCGGGGCAGGCCTTGCTCGTCGTGATGGAGGGGGGGCATGGCGAATGGCTCGCGACCCCGATCGCGCCAACCGCCACGCCCGCGGCAACGCGCTCGCTGCTCCCGGCCGAGGCAATCGCCTTCGATCATGAAGTGGTCGTCGGCTCGCGCGCCACCGAATTTGTTGCCTTGCGCGGGTCGGGCCGCGCCTGTCCGCTCCATCCCTCGGCGCGATACGCCGATATGATCGACGGCATGTTGCTCGGCACGAAGCTGGCACCGCTCTATGCGCGCGCGCCCGACGCGACGCCGATGGCAAAGCCGACGCTGGGGCACGAGGGCCCGTCGGCGTGACGCGTGCGATCGAGATCGGCGAAGCATCGATCGGCGACATCGATGCCATCATGCGGATCATGGACGATGCGTTCGATCCGCGTCACGGCGAGGCGTGGACCAGCGACCAGTGCCGCGCGACGCTTTTACTGCCCGGATATCGCTTGCTCGTCGCAAGCGTTGCCGGCGATGCAGTCGGATTCTTTCTATCGCGGACGCTCGCAAGTGAAAGCGAGATGATGTTGTTAGCCGTCGCCAGCCGCAGTCGTCGATCGGGTATTGGCCGTGCGCTGGTCGGGCGCTGGCTTGACGAATGCAGGGCGGGTCGAGTCGAGCGCACCTTTCTCGAAGTGCGCGAAGGAAATAGCGCGATCGAATTCTATCGCGACCTCGGTTTCATTGAAATCGGGCGACGCGAAGCCTATTATTCGGGCGAGGGTAATGCCCGCAGCGCCGCAATCACCATGACGTCCGGTCTCGATTAGTCCAAATCGGTGTATTGTCAGCCTCTTCCTGGCGTGTTAGTGAACCCAAAGAAAATATCGCAAGGATTAATTGCGGAATAGTTCCCCCCGAATTTTTAAGGAAATATTGTGACCGAAGATAGCGATTTGAATGAAATGCTTGTGACGCTTACCGCAGATGTCGTCGCGGCTCACGTCAGCAATAACAGCGTTGCCGTTTCTGATTTGCCGTTGCTTATCAGCAGCGTCCACAGCGCGTTTGCCTCGGTTTCTGGCGGCGCATCCGCTCCGGCCGAGCCGCTTACGCCGGCCGTCTCGGTCCGCTCGTCGATCAAGCCCGATTATATCGTTTGTCTTGAAGACGGCAAGAAACTGAAGATGCTCAAGCGCTATCTTCGCACCAATTTCGACATGACACCCGATGAGTATCGTCAGAAATGGGACCTGCCTTCGGATTATCCGATGGTTGCTCCGAATTATGCCGCCCAACGCCGCGATCTCGCGATGAAAATCGGCCTCGGCACCAAGAACGCAGGCAAGGCGCGCGGCAAGGGCAAATAAGCCCCGCCCGACAAAGCCGAACGATTCCCGGGGGCGCGATGCGAATCGCGCCCCCGTTTTCTTGATGCTCGCCAATCGAACCGGTCGTTGGCGGCGATACGATTGATACGGCTCGCTCGCCTTGCCCGCGCTGCAGGCCGCGTCTATATCCGATGATAATGACCGGCAGTATCGATCTTGAAACCCTGTGCGCCGAAAAAGGCCTGCGCATCACCGAGCAACGGCGCGTCATCGCGCGCGTGATTTCGGAGGCCGAGGATCATCCCGACGTCGAGAAACTCTATCAGCGCGCTTCGGCGATCGACAAGGGCATCTCGATCGCCACGGTCTATCGCACGGTGCGCCTGTTCGAAGAGGCGGGAATTCTCGATCGCCACGATTTCGGCGACGGACGCGCGCGCTACGAAGCCGCGCCCGAGGCGCATCACGACCATCTGATCGATGTCGAAACGGGCAAGGTCGTCGAATTCGTCGATCCCGAGCTCGAGGCGCTGCAAAAGCAGATCGCCGAACGGCTGGGCTATCGCCTCGTCGATCATCGCATGGAGCTCTATGGCGTCGCCATCGATCGCAAGGACTGACGTCCGGCTGAGCGTGCGCGGCTATGCGCGCATCGCGCTGATGGCAGCGGTGCTGCTGATTCTCATCCTCCCGCATTTGTTGACCAAATGGGTCGGGCTTCGCACCCATATCCCCAATCTCTATCTCGGCTGGACGGCATGGGCCGCGGGTCTCGATGTCGAGATCGTCGGCCGGCCGCTCAGGCGCAACGTCCTGTTTGTTGCCAACCATTTGAGCTGGTTCGACATATTGGCGCTCGGCGGGGCAGGGCGCACCGCGTTCGTGTCGAAGTCCGAGGTCGCCGACTGGCCGCTGGTCGGCTGGCTCGCGGATCAGAACCACACCGTCTACGTCGCGCGCCAGAACCGCCACGAGGTGACGCAGCAGGCCGATGCGCTCGGTCAGGCGCTTGCATGCGGCTATCCGGTGGCGCTGTTTCCCGAGGGGACAACGGGGCCGGGCGATGCGCTGTTGCCGTTTCGCGCCTCGTTGCTCGCCGCCGCGGCTCCGGGGCCCGACGCACTACAAATCCAGCCGGTCGCGCTCGATTACGGGGCGCAGGCCGAGGAGTTCGCCTGGCTCGATCCCGAAAGCGCGGGCGACAACGCCAAGCGCCTGCTGTCGCGGCGCGGCCGCGCGAAGCTGGTCATTCGTTTCCTCGACCCGCTCGATGGCGACCAAATTTGCGATCGCAAGTCCGCCGCCGCCGCAGCGCAGGCCGCGATCGATCGCGCGCTATTTCCCCGACGCGGCGACAGTGCTTTTCCCCCGTCCGCCATGCGCCTATAGCGAGCCCATGACTCAAAGCCCCGCACATGATCCCAAGACTTTTCGCGTAAAATCTTATGGTTGCCAGATGAACGTCTATGACGGCGAGCGCATCGGCGAGCTGCTTGGCGCGCGCGGCATGACCGCCGCCGGCGACGGCGAAGACGCCGACCTCGTCGTCCTCAACACGTGCCATATTCGCGAAAAAGCCGCCGAGAAGGTCTATTCGGACATTGGCCGCCAGCGGCGCGACGACGGGACGACGCCGATCATCGCCGTCGCCGGCTGCGTCGCCCAGGCCGAAGGCGGCGAGATTGCCCGCCGCGCGCCGAGTGTCGGAGTCGTCGTCGGCCCGCAGGCCTATCACCGGCTGCCCGAGCTTGTCGCGCGCGCGGCGCGCGGCGAAACCGCGGTCGATACCGACATGCCGGCAATTTCGAAATTCGACCATTTGCCGCGCCGCCCGGTCCAGCCGCGACCGAGCGCCTTCCTCTCGATCCAGGAAGGATGCGACAAGTTCTGCACCTATTGCGTCGTGCCCTATACGCGCGGCGCCGAAATCTCGCGCCCGTTCGGCGACATCGTCGAAGAGGCACGCGCGCTGGTCGAAGGCGGCGCGCGCGAGATCACGCTGCTCGGCCAGAACGTCAATGCCTGGACCGGCGACGACGAACGCGGCCACGGGCAGGGGCTCGACGGGCTGATCCGCGCGCTCGACGCTTTGCCCGGGCTCGCGCGCATCCGCTATATGACGAGCCATCCCAATGACATGACGCAGGGGTTGATCGATGCGCATCGCGATGTGCCCTCGCTGATGCCCTATCTCCATCTGCCGGTACAATCGGGCAGCACGCGGATCCTGAAGGCGATGAACCGCAGCCACAGCCGCGAATCCTATCTCGAGATCATCGAGCGTGCGCGCGTCGCACGCCCCGATATCGCGATTTCGGGCGACTTCATCGTCGGCTTCCCGGGCGAGACCGACCAGGATTTCGAGGACACGCTGAGCATCGTGCGCGAAACACGCTACGCCGCCGCGTTCAGTTTCAAATATTCGCCGCGTCCCGGCACGCCCGCCGCCGAGATGGACGACCAGATCGCCCCCGAGGTGATGGACGAACGCTTGCAGCGGCTCCAGGCGCTGCTTGCGCAGCAGTCGCAGGCGTTCAACGCCGCATCGGTCGGCAGGACCTGCGCGATCATGCTCGAACGCACGGGGCGCAAGCCGGGCCAGCTGATCGGCAAGTCGCCGTGGCTGCAATCGGTCCATCTCGACGGAACGGGCCTTGCGATCGGTGATCTCGTCGAAGTCGAACTGGTCTCGGCCGGGCCCAACAGCCTGGCGGGACGCGAATTACGGAAGGTAGCGGCTTAATGACCAAAAAGGCGGTGCAGGCAGCGGCGGGCGATCGTGCCCGGATCGAAATCGAGTTCGACAAGCCGCAATTGCTCGGGCGCATCTTCGGTGAGTTCGACGAGAATCTCGTCGCGATCGAAAACCGGCTCGGCGTCTATATCGCGGCGCGCGGCAACCGCTTGCAGATCGAGGGCGAAGCCTCGGCCTGTGCGCGTGCGCGCGAAGTGCTCGAAGGTCTCTACAGCCGGCTGCTGCGCGGCGAGGACATCGACAGCGGCATGGTCGAGGCGATCATCGCGATGACCGGAGCCGCGCCGCTGAAGGGCATCGTCCGCAACGATGCCGCCGAGCCGCCGCAGGTCATCATCCGCACGCGCAAGAAGACGATCGTGCCGCGTTCGGCGGGGCAGGTGCCCTATATGCAGGCGCTGGCGCGCGACGACATCATCTTCGCGCTCGGCCCCGCAGGCACGGGCAAGACCTATCTCGCGGTCGCCCAGGCGGTCGCACAGCTGATCACCGGCAGCGTCCAGCGGCTGATCCTGTCGCGCCCCGCAGTCGAGGCGGGCGAACGCCTGGGATTTCTTCCCGGGGACATGAAGGAAAAGGTCGATCCGTATCTGCGCCCGCTTTACGACGCGCTTTACGACACCTTGCCGGCTGAACAGGTCGAGCGCCGGATCGCCTCGGGCGAGATCGAGATCGCGCCGCTCGCCTTCATGCGCGGACGCACGCTGAGCGACGCCTTCGTTATCCTCGACGAGGCACAGAACACGACGACCGCGCAGATGAAGATGTTCCTCACGCGTTTCGGCATGAACAGCCGGATGGTCGTCTGCGGCGATCCCAAGCAGGTCGACCTGCCGCTGCCGGGCTCGTCGGGCCTCGCCGACGCGGTCGGCAAGCTTGAGGGGATCGAACGGATCTCGGTGATGCGCTTCAACGCCAGCGACGTCGTCCGCCACCCGATCGTCGGCAAGATCGTCGAGGCCTATGAAGGCCCCGATGCCTGAGCGACGACGTGCTTGAGGTAGAAGTCGAGGCAGCCGCCGACTGGCCGGCGCACGACTGGCAAACGCTGGCATACGAGGCGGTCGCGACCGCGTTCGATGAGGCCGGGCTGGCCCAGCTCGTTGCGGGCGACACGCCGGTCGAGGTGTCGGTCTTGCTGACCGACGACGAAGCGGTCCGCCTGCTCAACCGCGACTATCGCGGCAAGGACAGCGCGACCAATGTCCTGTCGTTCCCGCAGGTCGGCGGCGATATTGCCGCCGCCGTAGCGCGTGCGCCCGCGCTTTTGCTCGGCGATATCGCGCTCGCGCTTGGCGTGTGCAGCGCCGAGGCGGCCACGCGCGGGATTGCATTGCACGCGCATGTAACCCATCTTGTCGCCCACGGTGCGCTGCATCTGCTCGGCCACGATCATCAGGACGATGACGAGGCCGAGACGATGGAGCGGATCGAAGCCCGGGTGATGCACCGTCTCGGTTTGCATGACCCCTATGAACAGGACGAGATTGACGCCGATGGCCGATGACGTTTCCCTGCCCGCAAGTGATGCGGGCGATACCGACGAGGGTTCGGGACGAATATGGCGGGGCCTGAAGGCCCTGCTATTCGGTGATGGTGAAGAACAGTCGCTGCGCGAGCAGCTCGAGGACGTCATCGACGATCACGAGCATGACGACGACGCGCGCACCGCCTCGGCCAAGGGGCCGTCGACCGACCTTACCCCGCTCGAGCGGCAGATGCTGCGCAACATGCTGCATTTCGGCGAGGAAACCGCCGACGACGTCGCCGTCCCGCGCGCCGACATTATCGCCATCGCGGCGACATCGAGCTTTGGCGAGATCGTCGCGCAGTTCGCCGAGGCGGGCCACAGCCGCCTGCCGGTCTATCAGGGTAGCCTCGATTCGATCGTCGGCATGCTCCACGTCAAGGACGTCTTCGCGCGCCTGGCCGAAGATTCGGGCGACGAGGACTGGTCGCCGCTGATCCGCCAGCCGCTGTACGTGCCGGTGTCGATGGGCGTGCTCGACCTGCTCGCCGAGATGCGCAGCAAGCGCACCCATCTCGCGATCGTCGTCGATGAATATTCGGGCACCGAAGGTCTGGTGACGATCGAGGACCTGGTCGAGGAAATCGTCGGCGAGATCGAGGACGAGCATGACGACGAGCCGGTCGAGGAGCTGGTCGCGCGCGACGACGGCGTCTGGGACGCTGATGCGCGCGTCGAGCTCGACGACCTTGCCCGCACCGTCTCGCCGCGCCTGGCCGAGGTCGAAGGCGATGTCGATACGCTTGGCGGTCTGGCCTTCGTGCTTGCGGGGCACGTGCCCAAGGCGGGCGAGATCCTCCAGCACGACAGCGGCTGGCGGCTCGAGATCCTGGCCAGCGACTACCGCCGCGTGTCGCGCGTCCGGCTTCATCCGCCCGCCGCGAAGGTCGAGGCTTAGCGCTGATTTAGACCATTAATCGCCCCGACGGGGCCGCGCCAACTTCGATTGCCTCGCACCCGCTTTGTCCTTAACGAGGCGCGATGCGCGCGACCGACCTTCGAATAGCCCTGTTCAGCGGCAACTATAATTACGTCCGCGATGGCGCCAACCAGGCGCTCAACCGGCTGGTCGGCTATCTGCTTGCGCAGGGCGCGGCGGTGCGGGTCTATTCGCCGACGGTCGAACATCCGGCGTTCGAACCGACCGGCGATCTCGTCAGCGTTCCCTCGTTCGCGATCCCGGGGCGCGAGGAATACCGCTTTCCCTATTCTATCCCAGCGTCGGTGCGGCAGGACCTCGCCGATTTCGCGCCGAATGTCGTCCAGATCGCGAGCCCCGACTTTCTCGCGCAGAAAGCCGTTTCGTGGGCGCGCAAGCACGATGTCGCGACGCTCGCGTCGATCCACACGCGCTTCGAGACCTATCTGAGCTATTACCATCTCGGCGCGCTCGAGCCGCTGCTGACGATCTACCAGCGCAACCTCTATCGCCGCTGCGATGCGATCGTCGCGCCGTCCGAATCGATGGCCGACGTGCTGCGCGAAGAGCGGATGAACGACCGCATCGGCATCTGGAGCCGCGGCGTCGACAAGGACCTGTTCGATCCCGCACGCCGCGACATGGCATGGCGCCGTTCGCTCGGCATTGCCGACGGGACGCCCGTGATCGGCTTTGTCGGCCGGCTGGTGATGGAAAAGGGGCTCGACGTCTTTGCCGCGGCGATCGATGCGCTCAAGGCGCGCGGAACCGATTTCGCGACGATCGTCGTGGGCGACGGACCGGCGCGCGCCAAGTTCGAGGAACTGCTCCCCGACGCGCATTTCGTCGGCTTCCAGAAGGGCGACGACCTCGGTCGCGCGGTCGCCTCGATCGACATCTTCCTCAACCCCTCGGTCACCGAAACCTTCGGCAACGTGACGCTAGAGGCGATGTCGTGCCGCGTGCCCGTCGTTGCCGCGCGTGCCACGGGCAGCGCCAGCCTGGTTGTCGATGGAGTCACCGGGCGATTGGTCGAGCCGCGCGATATCGCCGCCTATGCCGATGCGCTGGCGTCCTATTGCGAGGACACCGCATCGCGGACCGCGGCGGGCCTCGCCGGCGAGGCGCGCAGCGAGGATTACAGCTGGGACGCGGTCAACCAGCGGATCGTCGATCTTTACCTCGAACTCGCCGAACGCGACCGCTGATCGGCGCGGCATTGCGCCGCCGCCGCCATCGTCGCGTCGCTCCGGCTCGGCTGCGTGGCCGCCAGCGGCCGCCTGAAGAACGCATTGACCGCGGCAAGGTCGCGTCGGTCGACCGTCGTGATACGATAATCGCGGCATAATGCGGCCATCTGCGCGGGGCTGACCCCCGAGGCGAGCAGCATCACCGGGCGGTTGCGGACAAAGGGATCGTTGATGACGATGTCCTGCGAAAACGGCGCGGCGAGATTGTCGACGATCGCGATATCCGCGCCCGATTCCATCGCGGCAAAGGCAGGCCGCGCGAACGCTCCGGCGAACTCATATGCGTGGTAGAAGCGCAGCGGGATGATCGTCACCAGCGTCACCAGCGACAAGGTGATGAACACGCGTGCATGGGCAATGCCGCGTTGCCGTAGCTCGATCCAGCCGGCCCCGCACAACAGGCACATCGCGCCGAGCGCGCCGTGGAGATAGCGATAGCCCCAGCCATGGCCCTGATAGGGCCGCAGGACGAGCTTGATCGCGATGGTCAGCACGATGATCGCAACCAGCGTCAGCAGCCGGGTGTCGCGCGTCCGCCAGGCGCGCACGCCGCCCGCGATCAGCAGCGGCAGGAAGGCGATATGCTGCCAGCTCAACAAGCGCACGAGGTTGGCGGCCTGGATCGTCACCGACCCCCAGCCGAATTCGCCCGCAAGGTTGCGCGCCTGGTCGAGCAATCCGCCGGCAGCGCCGGTTGCAGGACCGGCAGCAGCGCCCGCCATCGGCAATACGCTGGCCCAGTCGGCCCGCAGCCCCGAAAACATCTCCCAGAACAGGATGAAGGCGGGATAGGCGAGGGCATAGATCGCGGCGAGGCCCCAGCGGCGCTGGATCAGGAACACCGCCGCGACGGGAAAGGCGAACAGCGGATGATAAAGGACCTGGTGAAGGCCGGTGGCAAAAAAGCCGATCGCCAACGCGCCGGCATGACTGGGCTTGTCGTCGCGCCAGACGAGCAGCAGCCAGACCATGTTGAGCGCGAGCAATGGCGCCATCGCATAGGCGGTCATCGCGTTGAGCAGGAACTGCGCACTGAGCAGCAGCGTGACGACGCTGACCGTCACTGCCTCGGACCCGCTGCCGTCCGGCCACATGAGCCGGGCGCAGCGCCACGTCGCCCACAGGCCCAGCGCGCCGAACAGCGGTCCGACGATGTGCGCATAGCCGAGCAGCTGGCCGATCGCGTGCAGCGCCGAGTTGATCGGCCGGTAATCCGATGCCCACGCCGACCCGGCAAGGCCCGATTGCATGAATATCGTGTTGAGCGCGGGGCGGAACCCGACCCAATTCTCGGGGATGATGCCGATCCAGTGGCCGGCGGCAAAGGTCCGCGCGTCGAACATCGCCATCTGTTCGTCGCGGCTGAGGTCGCGGCCCCACAAGACGGTCTGGAACCCGACCAGGCAGACGATGACGACGATCAGCGATGCGATCGCAACATGGCGCCGTTCGAGCGCGAACAGGGGGTTTTGGTCGCGCGAACGCGCTATCAGCGGGGCGAAGACGACGAACAGCATCGCGAGCGTCAGCGTGATCGCAATATCCTGCCGGACCAGGAAGGCATGCGCCAACAGCGGCAGGCGGCCGAGCGATGCGAGAAGGACCAGCACGACCAATGCCCCCGCGCTCGCCAGCAGCAGGCGCGAGATGAAGCTGTCGGCGGTCCTGGCCGGGTCAGTCGTTGGCGTCTCGGTCGACATGGATTTCCTCTCCGCGCGCCGCTCGTAGCGCAACCGAACGGCCTTGCAAACGCGCCGTCACACCTTGCGAGTGGAACTATCGGTCGCGAACGCCTATTTCACAGCGATGGCCGATCTCTTCGCTTCCGACAAACCGCAGCGCGCCGACGCGCGCCCCGACAGCGCGCCGCTCGCCGACCGGCTGCGACCAGAGGTGCTCGGCGACATCGTCGGCCAGGATCATCTCACCGGAGAGGGCGGGACGATCAGCCGGATGGTCGATGCCGGCAAGCTGTCGTCGATCGTCTTCTGGGGACCGCCGGGGACGGGCAAGACCAGCATCGCGCGGTTGCTTGCCGACGCAGTGGGCCTACGGTTCGTCGCGCTGTCGGCGGTGTTTTCGGGCGTTGCCGACCTGCGCAAGATCTTCGCCGAGGCGCGCGAATATGCCCGCACCGGACAGCAGACATTGCTGTTCGTCGACGAGATCCACCGCTTCAATCGCTCGCAACAGGACGGTTTCCTGCCCTATGTCGAGGACGGCACCGTCGTCCTGGTCGGCGCGACGACCGAAAACCCGAGCTTCGAACTCAATGCCGCCTTGCTCAGCCGCGCGCAGGTGCTCGTCCTCCACCGGCTCGATGCCGCCGCGCTCGATGCGCTGCTGGCGCGCGCCGAGGCGCTGGTCGAGCGCGACCTGCCGGTGACCAAGGACGCGCGCGAGGCGTTGATCGCCTCGGCCGACGGCGACGGGCGTTTCCTGCTCAACCAGGCTGAGACGCTGTTCTCGGTCGAGTTCGACGCGCCGCTCGATCCGGCGGGGCTGGCCAAGTTTCTCCAGCGCCGCGTCGCGGTCTATGACAAGGATCGCGAGGGGCATTACAATCTCATCTCGGCGCTGCACAAATCGCTGCGCGGGTCCGATCCGCAGGCCTCGCTCTACTGGCTCGCGCGGATGCTCGTCGCGGGCGAGGAGCCGCTCTACGTGCTGCGCCGGATCGTCCGCTTCGCCAGCGAGGATATCGGCCTCGCCGACCCGCAGGCCTTGGTGCAATGCCTCGCGGCCAAGGACGCGTACGAGTTTCTGGGGTCACCCGAAGGCGAGCTGGCGATCGTCCAGGCGTGCCTCTATTGCGCCACCGCGCCCAAGTCGAACGCCGCCTATGCCGCGCAAAAGGCGGCGTGGAAGGACGCGCGCACAACCGGATCGCTGATGCCGCCGATGAACATCGTCAACGCGCCGACCAAGTTGATGAAGGAGCTCGGTTATGGCGAGGGCTATCGCTACGACCACAACGAGGACGGCGGCTTTTCAGGCGCCAATTACTGGCCCGCGGAGATGCAGCCGGGCGACTATTATGCGCCCAAGGACCAGGGCTTCGAAAAACGCATCGCCGAGCGCATGGCATGGTGGGCCGAACGGCGGGCAGGCTAGGCTGACGCTTCGGGCCAGGAGGGCCTGACCGGGTAGCGCGCTCAGAGAATATATTTGCTGAGGTCGGTATCGCGCGCGATTTCGGGGAGCTGCGCCTCGACATAGGCGGCATCGACGATGATGCTCTCGCCGCCGCGATCCTCGGCCTCGAAGCTCAAGTCCTCGAACAGTTTCTCCATGATCGTCAGCAGCCGCCGGGCACCGATATTCTCGACGCTCTCGTTGACCTCGGCGGCAATCTTGGCGACCGCGGCGATCGCGTCGTCGGTCATCGTCACGGTGACGTCCTCGGTCGCCAGCAGCGCGAGATACTGTTCGGGCAACGACGCGCGCGTCTCGCTCAATATGCGAACGAAATCCTCTTCGGTCAGCGCGCGCAGCTCGACGCGGATGGGGAGGCGCCCCTGCAATTCGGGAAGCAAATCGCTCGGCTTGGCGACATGAAACGCGCCCGAGGCGATGAACAATATATGGTCGGTCTTGATCGGACCGTATTTGGTCGCGACGGTCGTGCCTTCGATCAGCGGCAACAGGTCGCGCTGGACGCCCTCGCGGCTGACCGACCCGCCGCGCACGTCGCTGACCGCGATCTTGTCGATCTCGTCGAGAAAGACGATCCCGTTCTGCTCGGCATCGGACAGCGCGACACGCGCGACATCGTCCTGGTCGAGCCGGGCGTCCTGCTCTTCCTCGACCAGGCGGTCCCACGCCTCGGGAACCTTGAGCTTGCGGCGCTTGGTGGGTTTCTGGCCCATCGCCTTGCCCATCATTTCGCTGAGATTGATCATCCCGACATTGCCGCCCATGCCGCCCATGTCCATCTGCATCGCGGGCGCGTCGGTGACCTCGATCTCGACCTCGGCATCGTTCAACTGGTCGGCTTCGATCTTTTCGCGGAACGACAGGCGCGTCGCCTCGCTCGATCCCTTGCCGGTGAGCGCGTCGAGCAGCCGCTCCATCGCCGCCTTCGACGCAGCTTCGCGAACCGCTTCACGGCGGCGGTCGCGCTCGAGCCGGACGGCATCCTCGACGAGGTCGCGGGCGATCTGGTCGACGTCGCGGCCGACATAGCCGACCTCGGTGAACTTGGTCGCCTCGACCTTGACGAACGGCGCATCGGCAAGCTTGGCGAGGCGGCGCGAAATCTCGGTCTTGCCGCAACCGGTCGGGCCGATCATCAGGATGTTCTTGGGCGTCACCTCGTTGCGCAATTCGGCATCGACACGCTGGCGGCGCCAGCGGTTGCGCAGCGCGACCGCAACCGCACGCTTGGCCGCCCTTTGACCAATAATGTGATGATCGAGCGCCGCGACGATCGCCTTGGGGGTCAGGCTGGTGCAGCCCGTCGGATCGGCGCTCACGTTGCGCTCTCCATCGTTTCGACCGTCGTGTTCCCGTTGGTATAGACGCAGATGTCGGCGGCGATTTTCATCGCCTTGTTCGCCAGAACCTCGGCGTCCTCTTCGTAATCCATCAGCGCGCGCGCCGCCGACAGCGCGTAATTGCCGCCAGATCCGATCGAGGTCACGCCTTCATAGGGTTCGAGGACGTCGCCATTGCCGGTGAGAACGAGCGTGATGTCCTTGTCGGCGACGATCATCAGCGCTTCGAGGTTGCGCAGATATTTGTCGGTCCGCCAGTCCTTGGCGAGCTCGACCGCGGCGCGCATCAACTGGCCGTGATGCTGTTCGAGCTTGCGCTCGAGCCGCTCGAACAGCGTGAAGGCGTCGGCGGTCGCACCGGCGAACCCGCCGATGACGCTGCCGTCGTGGAGACGGCGCACCTTGCGCGCATTGGGCTTCATGATCGTCTGGCCCATTGAGACCTGGCCGTCGCCGATGATGACGACCTTGCCGTTCTTGCGGACCGAAAGGATTGTGGTGCCATGCCACTGGATTAGGCCGTGTTGTTCGTTGCTCATGGCCGCGAATATGGGTCAGCCCTCGGGCGATGCAAGCCCGCGCATCGCGCCGATCCGCGCGACGAGGTCATCGTTGACCGGTGTCGCGATGCCGTGACGACGACCGAGATCGACGATCGCGCCGTTCAAAAAGGCGATTTCGGTCGGCTTGCCCGCGGTCACGTCGTCAGCCATCGACGAGCGCGCCTTGGCGTCGATTTTAGCCAGCAAGGGCAGGCGTTTGAGTAGCCATTGCGGCAACGACAGCATCAGCGCGAGCCGCTGCGGCGAGACGACGCCCGTCGGTGCGGGGTGGATTCCTTCGGCGCGGGCGACCTTCATCCCCTCGCGGATCGCGCCCACAGTCATTTTGCGCCATTTTGGATCAAGAAACTGTGCGCGCAGGCCCATTCCCGAAGCGGCATTGACGGCGTTGTTGAGATTGATCAACAGCTTGCCCCAGCGGACCGCGGCGAAGTCGTGGCTGAACGCAACCGGCGCAAAGCGGCTGTGCGCGATAGTCTCGAGCAAGCCGAGCGCGGGCGATGCCTCGACGACGATATTGCCCGCGGTCGCCTTGTGAAAGCGCGCGCCGCCAATGACGACGACATTGTGCGTCACGACGCCGCCGAAGACCTGGTGATCGGGCAGCGCTGCGCGCAGCGCCTCGAGCGGGCCGATACCGTTCTGCAGCGCGACGATCGGCGTTGTGGATGGGCAATGCGCCTTGAGTTCGGCTATCGCGCCGTCGAGCGCGGTCGCCTTGATCGCCAGCACGACGAGCCCGGCCTCGCCGAGCACCGCGGGATCGCTCGTGATGTGGAGCTCTGCGGCGGCGATCTCGGCGCTGTGCCCGGCATAATCGGACAGGGCGAGATGGCCCGCCGCCTGCGCCGCCTCGGCGAGCCACGGGCGTCCGAGCAGGCGGACGTCGCCGCCGGCAAGTTGCCATGAAAGACCGACATAGGCGCCGATCGATCCCGCGCCGTGGATGACGATCGGGCCGGCGGCGTTGGCGGCAGGACCGCTCAATTGACGCCCCGGCGTGCGAGTTCAGCTTCCCAGGCAAGCGCATCGGCGACGATCGTGTCGAGATTGTCGTAGCGCGGCGTCCAGTCGAGCGTCGCGAGGATACGCGCATTGTCGGCGGTGAGCGCATCGGGATCGCCCGCGCGGCGGCCTTCGATGCGGCGGGCGAGCGTCGTGCCCGCGACGCGATCGACCGCGTCGAGCACCTCAAGCACCGAAAAGCCGTGACCATAGCCGCAGTTCATCACGAGGCTGCGGGCCGGCTCGGCGATCAGCGTGTCGAGCGCGGCGACGTGCGCGGCGGCAAGGTCGCTGACATGGATATAGTCGCGCACGCCGGTGCCGTCGGGGGTGGCAAAATCGCTACCGAACACCGCGACATCGGCGCGCTTGCCGAGCGCCGCCTCGCAGGCGACCTTAATCAGGTGCGTCGCGCCCGTCGTCGACTGGCCCGTGCGGCCTTGCGGATCGGCCCCGGCGACGTTGAAATAGCGCAGCGCGCAATAATTGATGGCGTGCGCCGCGGCGGTGTCGGCCAGCATCTGTTCGGTCATCAGCTTCGACCAGCCATAGGGATTGATCGGCCGCGTCGGGTCGTCTTCGCGCGCCGGAATGCTCTCGGGAATGCCATAGGTCGCGGCGGTCGATGAAAAGATGAAATGCGGCACGCCTTCTTGCACAGCGACTTCGATCAGCGCGCGGCTGTTGACCGTGTTGTTGGCGTAATAGGACAGCGGGTCGGAGACCGAATCGGGCACGACCACCGATCCGGCGAAATGCATGATCGCGCCGACATCGTGATCGCGGATCGTCTGCGCGACGAGCGCGCCGTCGCCGACATTGCCTTCGACCAGCGGGACATCGTCGGGCAGCGCCCAGCGGAAGCCGGTGACGAGGTTGTCGATCACGACGACCGGCCAGCCCGCATCGCGCAGCGCGAGCACCGCGTGGCTGCCGATATAGCCCGCCCCGCCGGTGACGAGCACCGCCGGATGCGTCGATCGCGTGTCGCTCGTGTCGATGGCCATGCGTATAGGGTCCTCATGGGGTGACTGGCTGCTGGACCATCTGCCAGCTTTGCGCCAAGGATTGAAGCCAAGCCGCCGCTTTGCCAATGATAAACTGGGCAACGATAATCGGGCCGATGGGGGGATCGAACAGTCATGGACCGCCGCGATCCCGCCGTCTCCCGTTCGGCACCGCCTGCCGCCAGGCCAAAAGTGCGCGTGCTCGGGAAATATTATGCTCCGTTCGAAGGCGGTATCGAACATGTCACGCGGATCGCCGCCGAGGCGCTGGTCGGTAACGCCGATGTCGAAGTGTTCGCCTTCGCCCATGACGGGGGTGGTAGCGAAGAGGTCATGGCAGGCGTCAGGGTACGCCGCTTCGCCACGCAAATCGTGCTCGCCTCGCAACCGATCAGCCTCGGCTATGCGCTCGCGGTGCTGCGCGGCCGCTATGACGTGTTGATCGTCCACACGCCCAACATCCTCGCCAATCTCGCCTGGCTGGTGCGGCGCCTCATCCTTGGCGACCGCGCGCGGCTCGTCGTCGTCCACCACATGGACATGCACGGCCGCCCGATGCTCCGCGCACCGTCGCGCTGGCTCTACGACCGGCTGCTCGCGCGCGCCAATCGCGTCGTCGTGACCTCGATGAAGAATGCGCAGGTATCGGCCGATATCCGCGTCGCCTGCGATATCGTCGCGATCCCGCTCGGGATCGATCCGGACGATTGCGTCGTGGCCGATGCCGCCCGCAGCGCCGCGCGGGAGCGTCGCCAGGCGCTCGCCGGTGATGCGCCGGTGGTCGGCTTCGTCGGACGCCATGCGCGCTACAAGGGCCTCGACGTGCTGATGCGCGCGCTCGCGCTGATGCCCGGTGTCCACGCCATTGTCGCGGGTGAGGGGAGCGAAAGTGACGCTGCCCGGGCGCTTGCGCGCGACCTCGGCATCGGGCCCCGCGTCCATTTCATTGGTCGCATCTCGCACGACGAAAAGCTCGGCCTGCTTGCGACGATCGATATCTTCGCCTTTCCCTCGACCGAGATTACCGAGGCCTTCGGGATCGCCCAGCTTGAAGCGATGGCGGTCGGCGCGCCCGTCGTGGCGAGCAACCTGCCGACCGGTGTCAGCGACATTTCGATTGACCGCCAGACCGCGCTGACGGTGCCGCCGGGCGACCCGCAGGCGCTCGCAGGGGCGCTTGGTACAATGATCGCCGATCGCGCACTCGCCGCGCATCTCGCCGAACGGGCGCGGACGCATGTTCTCGACCATTTCACCGAAGCCGGCATGCAGACGGCCTATCGCGAGCTCGTCGTCGCATTGCTCGAGGCCAGGGCGCAATGACCGACCGTCGCCGCGTCCTTGTCGTCAGCGATCGCTATCCGCCCGAGATCGCAGGCGGCGCCGAACTCAGCCTGCACGATACGCTCAAGGCGCTCGATCCGGTGGAATGGGAATGCCGCGTCATCGCGCTGAGCGACCGCGCCGGCGTCCGCCGGACGACGTTCGACGGGATTCCCGTTGCCTTTGTCGGTTCGGAGGACGGCTGGCCCGTCCGCCTCGGCCAGATCAAGGCGCGCCTGTCGCCGATGGGGCGCTGGCAAAAACGGCTGATCGGCCCGTTCGTCGCGCTCGGCCTGCTTGTCGCCTATCTGGCGCAATCTTTCGCTGGCATTGGTCGGCGGTTGGGGCGCGTCGTCCTGCTCGCCATGCTGGCGGCATTCGATCGCGATCATTTCGGTCGGCTTGAGGAAGCCTATGATCGACGCTCGCCGCCTTCGCGCCTGATCCAGGCGGCGATCGACGACTGGCATCCCGACATCGTCCATTTCGACAACAAGGACAGCATCATGCTGTCGCCGACGCTCGATACCGGGTCTGCCAGGACGGTCGCGATGGTGCGCGACCACCGCTTCTTCTGCGGCCATCCGCGCCAGCGCATGATGGTCGGCGAGCGTGCGTGCGCGACCTGTGCCTTTGGCTGTGTCGGCGACCTCGGCCAACCGCAGCGCGGCATGATCGAACGCGAAATGGCGCAGGCGATCACGCTGCGCCACGCCGCGCTGGCCGGGATCGACACGGTCCTGACGACGAGCGACTATCTGGTCGACCAGCTGGCGCGCGCGGGCGTTGGCCAGATTGCGATGGCGCTGGGCAACCCGCATCCCCCGGTCGCCGACTATGCGCGCGCGGCCGACGGTGTCGTGCGCGCCGACCCGCCCGAAATCCTGTTCGTCGGCCATTTGCGCGATGCCAAGGGGCCGATGGTGCTGATCGACTGCCTGCCGCAGCTTGCCGACGCCCTCGATACCTTCAAACTCGTCTTTGCCGGGCGCGGACCGCTCCATGACGCCATCGTTGCGCGCGCGCAGGCGATGGGCCTTGGCCGCCATGTCGAGATGCTCGGTTTTGCCCCACGCGACGACATCTACCGGAGGCTCGCGCGCGCCAGCGTGGTTGTCGGCCCGACGATCGGTCCCGAGGGTTTCGGCAGGTTACCGCTCGAAGCGGCCATCGCGCGGCGTCCGATCGTCGCCAGCGCGCAGGGCGGCCATCTCGAAACGATCATCGACGGCACGACCGGCCGGCTGGTCGCACCCGGCGATCGCACAGCGCTGGCACAGGCGATCGTCGATCTCGTCACCCACCCCGATGCGGCCGCCGCGATGGGCGAGGCCGCCCATGCGCATGTGCTCGACCGTTTCTCTGCGCAGGCAGTCGCCGACCGGCTGGTCGGCGCGTGGCGAACGCTACTCGGCCAGGCCTAGGCGTTTTTCGCGGCGAGATTCATCGCTTGCGCCAGACGGCGGCAGCAATCGCCCTGATCGTAATGCGTCAGCACCCGTTCGCGCCCCGCCGCGCCCATCGCCTGCGCGCGCGCCGGATCGGCGAGCAGCTCTACGATTTCCTGCGCCATGCCATCGATGTCGCCCTCGGCCACCAGCATCCCGGTCCGCCCGTCGACGACGGTTTCGGCCATGCCGCCGTGGCGCGTTACGACCACCGGCAAGCCGCACGCACCGGCTTCGAGCGGGGCAAGGCCAAACGCCTCGGCCGCGCCGTCGGCCTGCGTCATGCCGTGCTGGATAAAGACCGAAGCGCCCTGCAGCAGCTCGACGACACGATCGACCGGCTGGGCGAGGTGAAAGTGTACGCGCTCGCTCACGCCGAGCGCGCGCGCATGATCGATGCACCGCTGCCGCAAGGGGCCGTCGCCAATCACGTCGAAGTGCGCGTCGGGATGGCTCTCGACAACCTTCGCGAAGGCGGAGATCGCCTCGAGTGGACCCTTGAGCGGGATCAGCCGGCCGATCGCGACGATCCGTTTCGTTACCGGCCGGTCGTGTGCGGGGACAAAGCGGCGCGTGTCGATTCCGACCGGACAGACGATCAACTTCGCCTCGGGACAGCCCAGCGCCACCAGCCGATCGGCCATGAACGTTGATGTCACGACGATCCCGTCGGCCTGCGCGAAGAGCGCGCGATAGCGCTCGGCAAAGCCCGCGAAGCGCGCCAGGATGTTGGCGTCATGGCCGTGGAAATGGACGAACAGGCGCACTCCGGCGGCGCACAGCGCGTCGGCGAATTCGGCCCCGACATGGCCGTGCTCGACGAGCACGGTGGTGACATTGTGGTGCTGCAGGAAGCCTTGCAGCCGCGCCGTTTCGCGCCGCGTCATGCACGCCGGTCGCGGTTTGCGAGCGAGGCCCAGTGCGCGCCGCACGAGATAGTCGAGCACATAGAGCGGCGCATGCGTCTTGCCGCCCAGCGCCAGGAACGGCCCGTCGAACCCGGCCGGCGGGCTACCCTTGCGCGCCACCAGCGCGGTGTCGCCCGGCGCGAGGCAGGCAACATGATCGCGGATGAAGGTTTCCGACGGCTGGTCGAACGCGTGCGAGATGATCGCAAGCATCAGTCGCCCCCGGCCGGTCCGTCCTGGCGCTTGCGATAGACGTAGAAGTCGGCAAACGACGTCTTGTCGGGATTGGCGGTGTCGTATGGAAAGCGGTTGGCAATCCGTTCGAACAACGTCCAGCCCGGCTGGTTTTCATCGACCCAGTCGGAAAACCGCCGATGCGTGACGTGGCGCGTCGCGGCGAATTCGGGAAAGCGCTCGATCGCCTCGGCGTGGGTCATGTTGCTCGAATAGATCACCACCCACTCGCGCGAAGCGGCAAACAGCGCGGCAAGATAGTCGGCAAAGGTCGAATCTTCGATCAGGTGATAGATCACGTCGAGCGACATCGTCAGGTCGTAGCTCTGTCCCTCGGGGATCGCGGTCAGGAAGCGCTTGGCGGAATCGCCCGCAAAGCGCTTGCGACACATCGCGACCGCCGCCTCGGAAATATCGATCCCGGTATAATCGGGATAGGCCGCCAGCTCGAGCTGGCTGCCGTCACCCGAACCGAGTTCCAGCACACTGGTAATCGCGTGGTCGGCGACGAACCGGTTGAGCACATCGGCCTTGAACCGGGCGAGGCGCCCGACCGAACCCGCGCCCGATTTGCCGCCGGTGGCATAGCGATCCTGCCAATACTGGTCGGATCGGACGAAGTCCGGTTCGCGCCGCCTGCGCAGCAATCGGCCTAGTGTTTCGCGAACGGTCAAAGGGTTCTGCTCCTGCGCAATCGTGTCGTGTATGGCGTGATGAGGGCAAGCATCCGCTGCTTCAAGCTCGAATAGCGATCGAGCCATGCGACGAGCAACGCGACGAGCACGCCGTAGATCGCGGCACACGCGGCGCCACCGGCAAACAGACCGATCGGGCCCTGCGCGGCAATCCAGTCGCCCATCGTCCACCAGATCGCCGCGCTCGCGACGATGCCGCTGGCGATGAGCGGAACCAGCACCGCCGTCATCTCGCGCAGCCGCAGTGGCGCCTTGGCCGCAGCATAGGCGAAACAGGGCAGGGCGAGGCACCAGACCGCGACGCTGTAGGTCGCCGCGACCCCCTTCGCACCATAAGGCAGGCCGAGCAGGAACGCGCCGATCCACACCGGCGTGGTGAGCAGCGCCCACTGCATCATCCGGCGCGTTTCGCCGAGCGAGACGTAAATCCATCCGACCGAGTTCATCGGTGCCGCGACGAACAGCGAAAGCGACAACAGCGCGAAAATCTCGCCCGATTTTTCCCATCCGGGTCCGAATATGAAGGCAACCAGAGGCTCGGCGGTCGCGGTGAACACCGCCGAAATGCCGACTCCGATAATCGTGATCAGGCCCAATGCGTCGAGGAAGGTCCGGCGCCAGCGCGCGGGATCGTCCTGCATCCGGCTCAGCGCGGGAATGACCGCCGATCCGATCGGACCGTTGATGACGTGCGTCGGCAGCAGCAGGAGCATGTAGGCGCGGTTGTAAAAGCCCAGCTCGATTGATCCCCAGCGATGCCCGACGAGCAGGTCGTCGAACTGGCGGTGGAAGTAATTGAGGAACTGGAAGCCGGTGAGGTGCAGGCCGAACGCCAATGCGCCGCGGACCTGGCTCCAGTCGCGCACGCGGCTGGGCCGCCACGGGCAGGCCAGCCACAGCAGGCCGAAAGTCAGCAGCCCCGCGGTCCAGCTTTGCGCAACCAGCGCCCAGTAACCGAGGTCGGTCTGCCACGCGATGCCGATCGCGACCAGCGCGGCGACCGCCTGCGCGACGATCGTCGTCACTTCGAGCGCGGCCCAGCGCATGCCGCGCTGGAGCAGCGCGGCGTGCTGGCGACTGGCGGCGAGCAGCGGGACCGGCAGCGCCATTGCGATGATGACGTTGAGCACGCGCGGATCGTCGAAAAACCATGCCGCCAGCGGCGCCAACGCGATCACCGCGAGCATCACCGCAAGGCCCATGCCGAGGTTGATCAGGAACAGGCCGCTGACGGTGTCCTGGTCGATTTCGGTCCGCTGTACCGTCGCCGCCGCCAGCCCGAGTTCGGAAAACATCGCGACAAATGCGGTGATCGCCGCGGCCATCGCGATGACGCCGAAATCGTCGGGCAGCAGCAGCCGCGCGAGGATTGCCAGCGTGGCGAACTGGATGGCGAGGCGCGTGACCTGGGCACCGATCGCAATCGCGCCGCCGCGCCGCGTCCGTTTCCCGAGATCGGCCATCAGGTGGTCGGTTGCCAGCGCCTCCTGGTTGATCGCGTCGCGATCGGGCACTTCGTCGAGTTCGACGCTCATCGCGCTTCAATAGGCATTGGCGTGGACCAGGATGCGAAGCGTGCGGGCGAGGATGCCGACATCGCGCGCCAGCGACCAGTTCGCGACATATTCAAGATCGGCCTGGAGCCGGTCGGAAAGCGCGCCCGAGGTATGCGTCGCGCCGCGATGGCCGCGGACCTGCGCGAGGCCCGTCAGCCCCGGCTTGACCGCATGACGATGCCAGTAGCGCGCATCGACGTCCCAGAACAGCGCGTCGCCGGCGCGCGATCCTTCGGCATGCGGGCGCGGCCCGACGATGCTCATGTCGCCGGCGATGACGTTGGCGAGCTGGGGCAGCTCGTCGAGGCTGGTCCGCCGGATGAAGCGGCCGACGCGGGTGATGCGATCGTCGTCGCGCGCGGTTGATCGCGTGCCCTTTGCGTCACTCGCTTCGTGGCGCATCGAGCGAAACTTGAGGATGTCGAACGGCCGGTTGTCGAGGCCGATGCGTTGCTGGCGAAACAGCACGGGGCCGCGGCTGTCGAGAACGATCGCGAGCGCGACGAGCAGTGCGATCGGCAGCGCGACGGGCAGCAGCAGCGCGACGACGACGAGGTCGAAGCCGCGTTTGAGTGTGCGCTGCGAAATGCTGAGCGGGTTCGAGCTGAGCAACAGGCCGGTCTTGCCGTCGATCCGGGTGAGCGCGAGCGGCGACAGTGCGTCGAGTTCGGGCATGACGATTTCGCCATGAATCGCGAGCGACTTGAGCGCCACCGCCCACGCCGCGCGATCGGCGGGGTTGCATCGGACGATGATGCGATCATGGCCGCGCGCGAGATCGCCAAGGCGGCTGGCCTGGTCGGCGCTGTCGAGCGTCGGTGATAGGCCGAGCGAGCCGGCATCGATCGCCCCGGCGGGAACCGGGCGCTCGCCCGTCGCGTCGATCACCAGCGTTGCATAAGGGCTGTCGCCAAGGCGGCGGCGCCCCGAGCGGGCGACGCTATAGCGCGCGGCGGCGATCGTCGCAGTGCTGCCGATTGCGCCGAGGCCCATTACCATGCGCGAAAAATCGATACTGACCTTGAGGAAAAAGGCGATCAGCAGGATCGATCCCGTCGCGACGACGAGCGCGAAAAAAGCGCGGCGATAGCCGATCAGGAAATCGTTCGTCGCATCGGCCGAAAAGGCATCGCGGCTGAGCGCGACGACGAGGTAGATCGGCAGCAAAGCCGCCAGCACGGGGCCGACCTCACCGGGGTCGAGCACGCCGAGCCAGATCCGGCAAGCGAACGAAAAGGCGAGGCTGATCGCGGCGATATCGGCAAGCACCAGCAGGACGGCAAGGCGATGACGCGCGGTGCGCTTGCCCGTCACTGGCGCTGGCGCGTCGTGCGTTACGGCCGATCTCGCGTCTGTTCGCTGCATTCTAGCCATATCGTTTATGCCGCGCCCCCGGTCGCCCGCCGCTCTTTAGCAGGCGATACGCCCTCTTGTTTAGCGATTGTTTGATTGTCCGGCGAGCGGGCGCATCGTGCGCGGCCAATGGCGCTAGGCGCGCGGCCAGGCCACGAGCATCCGCGCGTCGGCCGACGGCTCGATCTGCGCACTATCGGCAACGTGAAAACAGTCGCCGCAGCCGCCGCTCTCGCCATCGACCGCGATTATCCCGGTGAGCGGCACGACGAGCAGGCGGCGATCGTCGGGTACACCGGCAAGATCGGCCCCCGACAGCACGACCGCGAAGGGCGCGGCGTCGACCAGCATCGCATCGCGATCGAGCGGCACGTGGTTGAACTGGCCGGCGGGGAAGGGCGCTGCACGCGCCACCGCCACGCCGTCATCGAGGTGCAATTCGCGCGGTCGGCCGTAATCGTAGAGGCGGTAGGTGATATCGGCGGCCTGCTGGATCTCGACCATCGTCACGCCGGGTCCGATCGCATGGATCGTGCCGGGCGGGACGTAATAGAAATCTCCGGCGGCGACGGGGCGCCAGTCGATCATGTCTTCGATCGCGCCCGACAAAGCGGCGGCGCGCAGTTCGGCCGGTGAAACCGGCGCAACCGTGCCGATGCCGATCGTCGCATCGGGTCCGGCGGCGACGATGTACCAGCATTCGGTCTTGCCCGACGGCTGGCCGCGTGCGGCGGCCTGGGCATCGTCGGGATGGACCTGGATCGACAGCTTTTCGCTGGTGAAGAGATATTTCGCGAGCAGGCCGAAATCGTCGGGCGCGCCTTCGTACCAGATCTCGCCGGTCCGCTGTCCTCCGGGCGCGCCGAACCGGGCCGCGATATCGGTGCGACCCCATATTTTTTCGACGAAGTGACGGCGCAGTTTCATGGGCTTTGCCAGCAACCTACGACGGCGCGCGACGTTCGGTCCAGTTGCTCCGCACCGGCTGGTCGGGCCACAGTCCGCGCGTGTCGTAGACGATCTTGTCGCGACGCTCGCCGAGCGGGATCGATTTGAAGACATCGTGATCAACCAGCAGGATGATCGCGCCGCACTGGTCGAGCGCATCGTCGAGCGCGACGAGATGCGCCTTGGTCCCCGCCAGCGGCTTGGGCAGCGCCTCGGCAAAGGGTTCGACGATGGCGATGCGATCGCCGAACTCGGCCGCGAGCGCGACCGCGACATCGAGCGCGGGGCTTTCACGAAAGTCATCGATATTCGGTTTGAAAGCAAGGCCGAACAGCGCGACCTTCATATCGTCCGGCAAGGCCGAGATCATCGCCCTGGCGCGCGTTACGACGTGGTCGGTCTTGGCCAGGTTGACCTCGCGCGCGGTGCGGATGAGGCGGCTGTTGGCGGGGTCGCCGGCCACGATGAACCACGGATCGACCGCGATGCAATGGCCGCCGACGCCGGGTCCGGGCTGGAGGATGTTGACGCGCGGATGGCGGTTGGCGAGCCTCACGACGTCCCACACGTCGATGTCCATGCCGTCGGCGATGATCGACAGCTCGTTGGCAAACGCGATGTTGACGTCGCGAAAGCTGTTCTCGACCAGCTTGACGAGTTCGGCGGCGCGCGCGGTCGTCGTGACGCATTCGCCGCGGACGAAATTGCGATAAAATGTCATTGCGCGGCGCGCGCAGCGCGGCGTGATCCCGCCGATACAGCGGTCGTTGGCGACCAGCTCGGCCAGGATCCGTCCCGGCAGGACGCGCTCGGGGCAATAGGCGATGAAGATGTCGGCGGCGCCGTCGCAATGGCCCGGCACCTTGAGGTCGCTTCGCGCTTCGGCGATCGCCGCGCACAATTGCTCGGTCGTGCCGACCGGCGAGGTCGATTCGAGGATAATCAGGTTGCCCGGCTCGAGGAACGGCGCGATCCGGGCGGCGGCGTCGAGGACGTAGCTGATGTCGGGGTCGTTATCGGCGCCGAGCGGGGTCGGCACCGCGATGAGGAAATTGTCGCCCCGTTCGACCTCGAGCGAGGCGCGCAGCGTGCCGCGTTCGACGACGCCGCGCACCAGCCCGTCGAGATCGACCTCCTCGAGATGGACCTGGCCCTTGTTGACCGTTTCGACGACGTGTTCATTGACGTCGACGCCGATCGTCTCGATGCCCGAACGCGCGATCAGCGCGGCGGTCGGCAGGCCGATATAGCCCAGCCCCATGACGATGGTTTTCTGGCCTTCAGCGATGGGCATTGGCAATAATCTCCGAAATGCGGCTGGCGGCGTGGCCGTCGCCGAACGGGTTGTGCGCGCGCGACATCGCGGCATAGGCGTCTTCGTCGTCGAGCAGGCGAAAGGTTTCGCTGATGATCCGCTCGGCGTCGGTCCCGACGAGCAAGGCGGTGCCCGCCTCGATCCCCTCGGGCCGCTCGGTCGTCTCGCGCATGACGAGCACCGGCTTGCCGAAACTCGGCGCCTCTTCCTGCACCCCGCCCGAATCGGTCAGGACAATATGCGACGCATCAAGCAACGCCACAAACCCCGGATAATCCAAAGGATCGATCAGCGCGATGCGATCATGCCCGCCCAAGGCGCTTTCCATCGGGCCGCGCACTTGCGGGTTAGGGTGGACGGGGAAGATGATCGCGACGTCTTCGCGTTCGGCGATGCGGGCGACGGCGTCGGCGATCGCCGCCATGCCGTCGCCGAAATTCTCGCGCCGGTGTGATGTGACCGCGATGATCCGCTTGCCCGCAAAGCGCTTCAGCACAGGATCGAGCGACGCGGCCAGCGTGGGGTCATCCGCAACCTTCGCACGGGTCGCGAACAGCGCGTCGATGACGGTGTTGCCGGTGACGTGGATCGAGGAGGGGGCGACGTTTTCGGCGCGCAGGGCGTCGGCGGCGCGCTGCGTCGGTGCGAAATTGAGGTCGGCGATGCAAGCGGTGACCCGGCGATTGACCTCTTCGGGCCAGGGATGGTGGATGTCGCCGCTGCGCAATCCCGCCTCGACATGGCCGACGGGGATCTTGCGGAAATAGGCGGCGAGGCTCGCCATCATCGTCGTCAGCGTGTCGCCATGGACGAGGACGCGATCGGGCTTTTCTTCGTCGAAGACGGGGCCGAGACCGCTCAGGAGCCGTGATCCCAGTTCGTCGAGCGACTGGCCATCACGCATCAGGTCGAGATCGATGTCGGGGGTGATGCCGCCGATCGCGAGCACCTGATCGAGCATGTCGCGGTGCTGTGCGGTGACGCAGACCGACACGTCGAGGTCCTCTCGCGTCCGCAAGGCGTGGACCACGGGAACCATCTTGATCGCTTCGGGGCGCGTACCGAACACCGTCATGATCCTAGTCTTGCGCACGCACCTGTCGCCCCCGTTGGTGATTAGCCGTGCTAGGCCTAGCGCAGCGCGGTTTCCAGCAGATTAAGGAATTGCGCAAAAGCGTCGGGAGATCATTCCGGGGAGCCGTCGCGATCGATGAGCGCGAGCACCTCGCTGGCGAGTTCGGCGCGGCAGATCAGCAGCGTCGGCGTCGTCGGCTCGCGCTGGTTATAGGCGAGCGGCGCGCCGGTCAGCGTCGAGCAGTGCAACCCCGCCGCCTGCGCCACCGCGACCGGCGCGCAATTGTCCCATTCGTGCTGGCCGCCCTCGTGGAGATAGATGTCGGCATCGCCGCGGACCACCGCCATCGCCTTGGCACCCGCCGATCCCATCGCGATGATCGTTGCTCCAAGCGCGTCGGCAATCGTCGTGGCGATCGCCGGCGGGCGCGTCCGGCTGACGACGATGTTGCGCGATTTTTTCGGATCGGGCCGAGGGAGATCGCTGCTCGAAGCGAAAATCAAGGATTCAGCGGGCAGGGCAACTGCGCCGACCGCAGCGGCGCCGTCGATCGCGAGACCGATATGGACCGCCCAGTCGTTGCGTCCTTCGCGATATTCGCGCGTGCCGTCGAGCGGGTCGATGATCCACAGGCGGCGGCAATCGAGCCGGGCGAGGTCGTCGCGCGATTCCTCGGACAGGATCGCGTCGTCGGGATAACGTTCGGAGATCATCGCGAGGATCAGCGCGTTGGCCTCGGCATCGCCGCGATCGCCGAGCGCGCGGCCGGCCAGGTCGCCGCGTTCGCGGATGCGGAGCAGCAAGTCGCCCGCGGCGCGCGCGACCGACGCCGCGAAATCGACAAGGTCAGTCATCGATCGTACCCAGTTCGCGCAGCAGGTAGCGCGCGATCCGCTCGGCTGCCTCGACGGCGGTCATTGCGGTGGTATCGACGCGGATTTGCGGGTCTTCGGGCGGTTCATAAGGGCTGTCGAGGCCGGTGAAGTTCTTGATCTCGCCGCGCCGCGCCTTGGCATAGAGACCCTTCACGTCGCGATCCTCGGCGATCGCCAGCGGCGTATCGATGAATATCTCGATGAAGTCGCCGTCGCCGACCATCGCGCGGACCAGCTCGCGCTCGGCCCGGAAGGGCGAGATGAAGGTGGCAAGCACGATCAGGCCGGCGTCGGTCATCAACCGGGCGACCTCGCCGACGCGGCGGATATTCTCGACCCGGTCGGCCTGGGTGAAACCGAGATCCTTGTTGAGGCCCATGCGGACATTATCGCCATCGAGCAGGAAGCTGTGCAGCCCAGCGGCATAGAGCCGCTGTTCGACGAGGTTGGCGATCGTCGTCTTGCCCGCGCCCGACAGGCCGGTGAACCACAGGATCTTGGCTCGCTGCCCCTTTTGCCGCGCATGGGCGTCGCGATCGACCGACGCCTGTTGCCAGGCGATGTTCTGCGAGCGGCTGAGCGAATGGCGGATCATCCCCGCGGCGACGGTATCGCCCGTCTCGCGGTCGATCAGGATGAAACCGCCCATGATGCGATTGTCGTTATAGGGATCGCTGACGATGTCGCGGCCGGTCGTCACGATCGCGGTGCCGATGTCGTTCTTGCGCAAGGTGCGCGCGGCGAGATGCTGGCCGGTCTCGATATCGAGCCGGTAATCGGGCTGGTGGACCGTCGCCGAAACGCTCTGCGTCGCGAGCTTGAGCGTGTAGGCCCTGCCCGCGAGCATCGGCTTGTCGCCGAGCCAGGCGATATCGGCCTTGAACTGGTCGGCGACGATCGCCGGATCGGATGCGGTGGTGATGACATCGCCGCGCGCGCAATCGACCTGGCGATCGAGCGTGATCGCGATCGACTGTCCGGCGACTGCGCGGTCGATCGCCGTCGTGCCGACATGGATTGCGGCGATCGTTGCATGTTGCTCGCCGGGCAGCACGACGATGACATCGCCGATCGCGACCGCGCCCGAAGCAACAGTTCCCGCGAGACGGCGCACCGAACCATCGCCGCGCAGGACCGTCTGAATCGGCAGGCGAAAGCCGGCTTCGGTGGTCTCGGCCGGGGCAAAATCCTCGACCAGCTCAAGGACGCTCGGCCCGGTGTAGAACGGCATGTCGCTTGCCCGCGACGCGACATTGGCACCGCTCGTCGCGACGACGGGGACGATGTTGTGGCGCGCCAGGCCGGTCTCGCCCGCCAGGGCATCGATCGCCCGGCTGTGCTCGGCAAAGACCTTCGCAGGGTCGGCGACGAGGTCGATCTTGTTGAGCGCGAAAATGTAATCCTCGATCCCGAGAAGATGCGCGATGCGGCAATGGCGGCGCGTTTGCGTCGTCACTCCGCTCGTCGCGTCGACGAGGACGAGTGCGAGATCGGCGTTCGACGCGCCGGTGACCATGTTGCGGGTATATTGTTCGTGGCCCGGGCAGTCGATCAGCACGACGGATCGGCGTGGGGTCGCGAAATAGCGGTAGGCGACGTCGATCGTGATGCCCTGTTCGCGTTCGGCGGCGAGGCCGTCGAGCAGGCTGGCGAGCGCTGCGCCGTCGCCGCCGCGCAGCGCGGCTTCGCGTTCGTCGGAGGTCAGTTTTCCGGTATCGAGCAGCAGCCGCGCGATCAGCGTCGACTTGCCGTTGTCGATGCTGCCGCACGCGACGATTTTGACGCGCGTCGCGCTCATTAGAAATATCCCTCGGTCTTCTTGCCTTCGAGCGTCGAATCCTCGCGGTCGATCGTCCGTCCGGCGCGTTCGCCCGCATCGCTCTCGACGAGTTCGGTGATGATCGCGGCGCAGTCGCGCGCGTCGCTCTCGATCGCCGCGGTCAGCGGGTAGCAGCCGAGCGAGCGGAACCGCACGACGCGCTCGACCGGTGTTTCCCCATCGAGCGGAAAGCGATCATCATCGACGACGAACAGGTTGCCGTCGCGGATCACCGTCGGGCGCGGTGCGGCGAAATAGAGGTCGGGCAGGGCGATGCCTTCGCGTTCGATGTATCGCCAGACGTCGATCTCGGTCCAGTCGGACAGCGGGAAGACGCGCAGGCTTTCGCCGTCCTGGACCTGGGTGTTGAACAGGTGCCACAATTCGGGGCGCTGGCGGCGTGGGTCCCAGCCATGGCGCGCGCTGCGCAGCGAGAAAATGCGTTCCTTGGCGCGGGTCCGCTCTTCGTCGCGTCGCGCGCCACCCAGCGCGAGATCGCACCCGAGTGCGTCGAGCGCCTGTTTGAGACCGTCGGTTTTCCACATCGTCGTGTGCAGCGCGCCGTGATCGAACGGATTGATCCCCTCCGCGACGGCTTGCGGATTGCGGTGGACGATGAGCTCGAGCCCGTTCGCGCGCACGACCGCGTCGCGATAGCGATACATCTCGGCGAACTTCCAGGTCGTATCGACGTGGAGCAGCCGCACCGGCGGGAGCGCGGGAGCGAAAGCTTTAACAACGAGATGGAGCAGGACCGCCGAATCCTTGCCCGCCGAGAACAGCAACAGCGGGTTGCTGGCGCTCGTCAAAGCCTCGCGGACGATATGGATCGCTTCGGCTTCGAGCGTATCTAGGAGGTCTAGTGCGGTCATCATTTGGTCTTTTCGCGAGACGCTTCGGCCAGGCCCCGGACAAGCTGAGACTGGCCACGCGGGACAATCATCACCTCGTCGCCCGTCGCGACGACGATCATGTCGCTGACGCCGGCTAGGGACACGCGCAGCCCCTCGGCATGGACATAGTTGCCCGCACTGTCGACGCCAGCGAGATCGGCGATCGCATCCCAGCTGCCGACGTCGGACCAGCCGCACGACAGCGGTACGGTGACGACATTATCGGATCGCTCCATGACGCCATAATCGATCGATTGCGACGGGCTGGTCTCGAAGGTCGTGGCATCGGGGGTGACGATCGCGCCGGTGCGCTCTGCGCGGTCGACCGCGGAGCGCGCGCAGCGTTCGATATCGGGTTCGTGGTGCGCCAGCGCGTCGAGGTAGCGGCGCGCCGAAAACAGAAAAATTCCTGCGTTCCAGAGATAGTCGCCGCTGTCGAGCATCGCCTGGGCCCGGTCGGCATCGGGTTTCTCAACGAAGCGATCGACCGCGAAGACGCCCGGGTGGTCGGCAACCGCGTCGCCCCGGGCGATATAGCCATAGCCGGTTTCGGCATGCGTCGGTTCGATGCCGAAGGTGACGAGCGCACCTTGCCGCGCAGCGGGTGCGGCGCTGGTGACGGCGGCAACGAAGGCGGCGGTGTCGGCAATCCTGTGATCGCTCGGCATTACGAGTAGGAGTGCGTCGTCGCCCGCTTCGAACGCGGCCAGTGCTATCGCGGGCGCGGTGTTGCGCGGTGCAGGCTCGAGGATGATCGCGCGCGGGGCGATGGCGCACGCATCGAGTTGTTCGCCGATGATGACGCCATGGCGCGCATTGGCGACGATGATCGGCGCGGCGAACAGGTTTGGATCGGCGCAGCGCGCCAGCGTCAGCTGGAACATGCTTTGCACCGGGTCGGTCAGCGCGAGGAACTGCTTGGGCCGTTCGACGGTCGAGAGCGGCCATAGTCGTGTCCCAGACCCGCCAGAAAGAATAACCGGAACAATGCGTTCGGCGTCGTTCTTCATTTCATTCATCGACTGCCCCCGCTGTCTGGCCCTGCTGCGATGGTCAGGGCATTCCAATGCCGTGATAGGCAAATCCGTGCCGCTCGACGTCGGCGCGGCGATAGATATTGCGCAGGTCGACTAGCGCTTTGGTGCGCACCAGCCGCGCGATCTCGGCAAGGTCGAGCGCGCGGAAGGCGTCCCATTCGGTGACGATCACAACCGCGTCGCTGTCCTTGACCGCGGCATAGGCGGTATCGGCCATCGTCACATCGGGCAGCAGGTCGGCGGCGACCTTCATGCCTTCGGGATCGTATGCCGAGACGCTGGCGCCCGCGTCGATCAGCGACTGGACGATGGCGAGGCTTGGCGCGTCGCGCATGTCGTCGGTATTGGGCTTGAAGGTCAGGCCAAGTAGCGCGACCTTCTTGCCGCGCGCATCGCCGCCGAGCGCGTTGACGATCTTGCGTCCCATCGCGCGCTTGCGATTGTCGTTCACCTGGACAACCGATTCGACGATCCGCATCGGTACGTCGTTGTCCTGCGCGGTCTTTAGCAGCGCCAGGGTGTCCTTGGGGAAGCACGAGCCACCATAGCCGGGACCGGCGTGGAGGAATTTGGCGCCGATCCGGTTGTCGAGGCCGATGCCGCGCGAGACGTCCTGGACGTCCGCGCCGACCGCTTCGCACAGGTCGGCGATCTCGTTGATGAAGGTGATCTTGGTCGCGAGGAAGGCGTTGGCGGCGTATTTGATCAGTTCGGCGGTGCGCCGGCCGGTAAACAGGATTGGGGCTTCGTTGAGGAATAGCGGGCGATAGACTTGCCGCATGACGTCGCTCGCCCAGTCGTCTTCGGACCCGATAACGATTCGGTCGGGGCGCTTGAAATCGCCGATCGCCGCGCCTTCGCGCAGGAATTCTGGGTTCGATACGACCGCGACGCGGTGCGTGTCGCCGACGGCTTCGCGGACGATGCGTTCGACCTCGTCACCGGTGCCGACAGGAACGGTCGACTTGTTGACGATGACGCAATCGCCCGCAATCGCTGCGCCGACTTCCTTGGCAGCGGCGTGGACGTAGCTGAGATCGGCATGGCCGTCGCCGCGTCGCGAGGGTGTGCCGACCGCGATGAACACCGCATCAGCCCCGGCGACCCCTGCCGTCACGTCGGTCGAAAACGACAGTCGACCGGCCGCGACGTTGCTCGCGACGAGCGCTTCGAGCCCGGGCTCGTAGATCGGCATGATTCCGCCGAGCAGCGCGTCGATCTTCGTCGGGTCCTTGTCGACGCAGGTCACTTCGTGGCCGAAATCGGCAAAGCAGGCGCCCGAAACGAGGCCGACATAGCCCGCACCGATCATCGTAATCTTCATAATTGCAGTCCGTCAGTTGGCATGTCGCGGATTGGTAGGTGGCGCGTGCATCCAATGCAAGGCGATGCGGCTGTCACCGGGCGCGTCGAGCGCGTTCTATCTGTGCTCGATGATAGTCAGTGAGGGGTCGGTCGCGTCGTCATCGCGCGTATCTGGATCCGGTTCGATAATCATCGGGACTGGTGGCGGAAACAGCAGTCGTCCGAAGATCAGGATCAGAGTCGGCCAGAACATCGTGTTGAGGAGATCGTGGAGTGCGGCGGCGCGGTCGTCGAGCGGCACGCGCATCGAATGGTGGAGGATGTCGTTGGTCTCGTTGATCATCTCGAGGACCAGCAGGACCAGCCACGGACGCCAGTCGTCGGGCCGCCGCCGCAGGATCAGCGCGATGGCGAACAGCACGAGCAGCGACATGTGAATGTGCAGCGCGTCGGGCGAAAGATCGACAAGCAGTTCAAGCGCGTCCTTGCTGCCGATTATGCGCGTGCCAAGTTCGAGTAGATGGGTGCCGATGCCGGTCATTAGGTGTTGCTTCCTTCGGCGGGGATCAGTGCGCCGGGGTTCAAGATATTGTGCGGATCAAGCGCGCGCTTGATCGCCGTCAGGCTGGCGAGGCGCGCGGGCGATGCGTGGCGCGACAGGTCGCGCAGCTTGGCCCGGCCGATGCCGTGTTCGGCCGAGATCGAGCCGGCAAAGGAATCGACCATGTCATAGACCATGTCGCTGATCGCCTCCCCGCACTCGTCGTGCCAGCGCTCGGCGACGGCGTCTTCGGGCGCGCGAACGTGAAAGTGGACGTTGCCGTCGCCGAGATGGCCGAAGGCGAGGGCGGTGGTCCCCGGAAACTGGTCTTCGACGCGGGCGGAAGTTTCCGCGATGAAGCGCGGCATGTCGGCGACCGGGACGCTGACGTCGTGCTGCAAGGCGGGGCCATGGGCGCGTTCGGTCTCGGAAATCGACTCGCGGATCCGCCAGAATTCGGCTTCTTCGCGGCCGCTGGAGGCGATCGCCGCGTTCTCGACCAAGCCCGCTTCGATCGACTTTGCCAACGCGTTTTCGAGCTGCTCACGCGGCTCGCGTTGATCGGGCCGTTCGCGCACGAGTTCGACGATGACATGCCAGGCATGCCGCCCGGCAAGCGGCGCGCGCGTACCCGCGACATGGCCGAGGACGCTCTCGAGCGCGAGATCGGGGATGATTTCGAACTGCTCGAGCTGTTCGCGCTGTCCGTCGAGCGCGCGGAGCAGGCGATAGGCCGCGTCTGCGCTGGCGACGCCGACCCAGGCTGTCGCGCGGTCGATGATCGCCGGGGAGGTTCGCAGGACGACGCGCGATACGATCGCCAATGTCCCTTCGGAGCCGACGATCAGATCGCGCAGCGCATAGCCGCGATTGTCCTTCTTGAGCGGGGCACGTTCGTCGAGCACCGTCCCGTCGGCCATCACCGCCTCGATCCCCGCGACGAGCGCGCGCATGTTGCCGTGGCGAAGCACCTGTGTGCCCCCGGCATTGGTCGCGACGAGCCCGCCGATCGTGGCCGATCCCTTGGCACCAAGGCTGAGGGGGAAGCGCGCACCTTGGTCCGCCAGGACAGTGTGCAGTCGCTCAAGGATAACACCGGCGCCGCATTCGACGAAGCCGTCGGCGATGCGGCTGGTATCGATCGTGTCGAGCCGGCGCAGTGACAGCAGCATCGCGTCGCCCTTGGAGTCCGGGGTCGCGCCCGCCGCCATGCCGGTATTGCCGCCTTGCGGAACCAGCGCAATTTGATGCGCTGCGCACAGGCGGACCGTTTCGGCGAGTTCGCTCGTGTCGGCAGGGCTCAGCATCGCGCGGGCCGCACCATGATAGCGCCCCCGCCAGTCGGTGAGCCACGGCGTCACCGTGTCGGCGTCGGTGGTAAAGCCGCGCGGGCCAAGGAGGCGAGCCAGCATTGTGTCGATCGATTGGGTCATCACGGGTTCCATAGAATCTGGCGCGCGACGAAGCGAGTGCGCGATGGCTGGGCGGATGCCGAGAGGCGACCGGGCCTATTTGGCGCCAAACCCCGTCAGCATCGTACGCACGGTCTTCAGCGTGATCAGGATATCGAGCCAGGCCGAAAAATACTTGATGTAATAAAAGTCGAACTGCAGCTTCGTGCCGACCGCTTCGAGATCGGCGACATGGCCTTGGTTGACCTGCGCCCAGCCGGTAATGCCAGGCAGGACGATGTGCCGGTATGAATAGAAGGGCAGTTCGTCCTCATACCATTGCGATAGCTGGACCGCCTCGGGGCGCGGGCCGATCCAGCTCATTTCGCCGCGCAAGATATTGAATATCTGCGGCAATTCATCGAGGCGGAACTTGCGCAAGATGCTTCCGACGCGGGTAATCCTGGTGTCGCCGTCCTGCGTAACGGCAGCATTGCGCGCGTCATCGGCCGTAGGTTCAGGATGCCAGGCCATCGTCCGGAACTTGATGACGGTGAACACCTTGCCGCGAAAGCCCATGCGCTTCTGACGAAAAAAGACCGGCCCGGGAGAATCGAGCCGGATTGCGATGGCGCAGGGGACGAGAATGACGAGGACGAAAGGCAACACAACGAGGGCGGCGATGACATCGACCAGCGACTTGATCTTGCGATAGCCGAGATTGGGAATGAGCGAGCCGAGGCTGTTTTCGGACAGATGCTCGATCTTGACCTGTCCGCTCAGCGATTCAACGAGCTGCTTCACATGGTAGACGGGATAGCCTTGCAACGCGGCCTGAGCGAGCGTGCGTTCCCATTCTGGGGGAATACTGGCGCGAAAGTCGGCGACAATCGCGGCATTTGCTCGATCGGGCAGAGCCGGTTCCGCCATCGTGACGAAAGACACGCCCGCCATCCGCTTGAGGCGGCCAACGGCCCCGACCGGCACGACGTGGAAGGTGGTCTGTTCCCACTGCCGCCCGAAGATATTGGGCAGGCTGAAGAAAAGTATCGACATGATCGCACTGGTTGCCAGCTGGATGCGGCTGTAATCGAGCCGCCACAACAGCAGCGCGACCGCCACGACGCCGAACGACAGGAGAAAAGCAGGAAGCACGCTTTCGCGCTGTCGCGTACCCGGGAAATAGGTCAGGCGACGCGAGAAATAGATGCCAAGCATCACCGCGAGCGTGGCGCCGATCAGCGTGTTGAGACTGGGCGGATCACGATCGTACGGAAGCCGCCGGATCACGATGGAAACAATGTAGGGAAGACCGGCACAGATGAAGAGACCGGTAAGTGTCTGCAAGCGGAACCAGGGGGAGCTGGACAGGCCTTCCTGGGCGCGCTTGTATTCGTACGTGGTCAGATTCACGGTTGGTGCCCAATTTCCCATGAGTTAACAAATCCGGCCAAGGCCAGCGCCCTAAGCGACATTGCCATATCAGGCAAGGGAAAGGCTGGAAAATCGCCGAATTTCGCAAGCTTGCGTCGGCAAGGTTTCCGTTGCGGCGCGAAGGGCTATTTCCTAAAGAGCCAGCAACTTGGGTCGAGACCCTGACGTCGAGGAATAATGGATGCGTTTGAAGTGCCAAGGGCGAAACACCCGAAGCTGGAACGGGAGCCCCCCGGCCAGTGACGATGGGGAAAGCGCACCAGCATGACGCACAATTTCGCGATGATTGGCGCCGCCGGCTATATTGCTCCGCGCCATATGCAAGCGATCAAGGCAACGGGAAACACGCTTCTCGCGGCGCTTGACCCGAGCGATTCCGTCGGGATCATCGACAGCTATTTTCCCGAAGCCAGCTTTTTTACCGAGTTCGAGCGCTTTGACCGGCATATCGACAAGCTGCGCCGTGCGGATAGCGGCGAAAAGGTTGATTTCGTGTCGATCTGTTCGCCCAATTACCTGCACGATTCGCATATCCGCTTTGCGTTGCGCAACGATGCCGACGCGATCTGCGAAAAACCGCTCGTGCTCAATCCGTGGAATGTTGATGCGCTTGCCGACCTCGAGCAGTCGTCGGGCCGCAAGGTCAACACGATCCTCCAGTTGCGCGTCCACCCTTCGATCGTCGCGTTGCGCGACCGCGTCGCGACCGAAAGCAAGGACGGGAAATACGAAGTCGATCTCACCTACATCACCTCGCGTGGTCAGTGGTATCTCCATTCGTGGAAGGGTGACGGCCATAAATCAGGCGGCGTGGCGACCAATATCGGCGTCCATTTCTTCGACATGCTCAACTACCTATTCGGCGACCTTCAGGACAACCGCGTCCACCTCGCGACCGAAACCGAGGCGGCTGGCTACCTGGAATATGAAAATGCCCGGGTGCGCTGGTTCCTCTCGATCGACGCGCGGGCCTTGCCCGATACGTGTCGTGCCGAGGGTCAGCGGACGTATCGATCGATCACCATCGACGGCGACGAGATCGAGTTTTCCGGTGGTTTTGCCGACCTACATACGCGCAGCTATGAACTGATCCTAGAAGGCAAGGGGTTTGGCGCCAATGCCAGTCGCGGTGCCATCGAGACCGTTGCGCATATTCGCGGCGCTTCGCCCGATCGTACGCATGGCGAGGTGCATCCATTTGTCGCCGCGGCGCTTGCGCGCGCATCATGAGCTATGCCTGCCACGACAGTGCCATTGTCGATGACGGCGCGACGATCGGCGAGGGATCGCGCGTCTGGCATTTTGTCCACGTCTGCGGCGGTGCGCGGATCGGCAAGCGCGTCTCTCTCGGCCAGAACGTATTCGTCGGCAATCGCGTGGTGATCGGCGACGACTGCAAGATCCAGAACAACGTTTCGGTCTATGACAATGTTACAATCGAGGACGGCGTCTTCTGCGGGCCGAGCATGGTCTTCACCAATGTCGTCAATCCGCGCTCGCTGGTCGAACGCAAGGACGAATATCGCGATACGTTGGTGCGGCGTGGGGCCAGCCTGGGCGCGAACTGCACATTGGTCTGCGGCGTGACAGTCGGCGAATTTGCTTTTGTCGGTGCCGGCGCCGTGGTCAATCGCGATGTTGCCGATTACGCACTCGTTGCGGGAGTCCCGGCACGCCAGATCGGCTGGATGAGCCGCTTTGGCGAGCGTCTCGATCTGCCGCTCGAAGGCGACGGCGAGGCGACATGCCCACACACCGGCGATCGTTACACTCTCTCCGGCGGACGGCTGGCATGTCTCACGAAATGATGCCCTTTATCGACCTAGCCGCGCAATATCGCGACACTCGCGCCGACATCGACGCGGGCATCCAGCGCGTGCTCGATCACGGTCGATATATCATGGGGCCCGAAGTCACCGAAATGGAGGCCGCGCTTGCCGATTATACCGGTGGCGGGAATTGCATATCGGTATCGAGCGGTACCGAAGCGCTGCTGATCGCGATGATGGCGCTCGGCATCGGGTGTGGCGACGAAGTGATCACAACGCCCTTCACCTTTGCCGCGACTGCCGAGATGATCGTCCTGGCCGGTGCTACGCCCGTCTTCGTCGATATCGAGAGCGACACGTGCAACATCGACGCGCGGCTGATCGCCGACAAGATCACCCCCAGAACGCGCGCGATCATCCCGGTTTCGCTCTATGGCCAGCCCGCCGACATGGACGAGATCGCCCAGCTCGCGAAGGCACACAATATTGCGGTGATCGACGATGCCGCACAGAGTTTCGGCGCCGACTATAAGGGGCGCAAGAGCTGCAGCCTGGCGACGATCAGTTGCACCAGCTTTTTCCCGTCGAAACCCCTCGGCTGCTATGGCGATGGTGGCGCGATCTTCACTGCCGATGATGCGCTTGCGCAGGCGTGCCGCGAAATTCGCGTCCATGGCCAGTCTGAACGCTATGTCCATACCCGCGTCGGTGTCGGCGGGCGGATGGACACGCTGCAATGTGCGGTTATCTTGGGCAAGCTAAGTCGCTTCGATTGGGAAATCGAGCAGCGTCTCGCGATCGGCGCGCGCTATAACGACCTGCTCGACGCGGCAGGTATCGGGCGCGTCGTGCAGCGCGACGACCGGACCAGCGTTTACGCGCAATACACTGTGTTCGTCCGCAATCGTGCGGCGGTGCAGGATGCGCTCAAGATAGCCGGTGTGCCAACTGCGGTCCATTACCCGCTGCCGCTCAACCGCCAACCGGCCTACAGCAATATCTCGGGCGGCGGTGCTACGCCGCGCTCTGAATCCGCGGCGGCCACCGTCATGAGCCTGCCGATGCACCCTTATCTTTGCGTCGAAGACCAGGACCGCGTGGTTGCGGCGCTGGTGGAGGCGCTGCGCGGCACGAATTGATGGCCGAGAGATACGATTTCCTGGTTATCGGCGCGGGAATCGTCGGCCTCACGCTGGCGCTCGAGATCAAGCGCCGCCGACCCGACGCGCGCATCGTCATTCTCGAAAAAGAGCCCGAGCCGGGCCGACATTCGAGCGGGCGCAACAGCGGCGTCCTGCACAGCGGCATCTATTACCCTCCCGCCTCGATCAAGGCACAGGTCTGTGGCCAAGGCGCGCGGGAGATGGCTGCCTATTGCCAGGAACGCGGCCTGCCGCTCAACCCGATCGGCAAGATCCTCGTTCCCGTCAATGATGGCGATGGAGCCCAGCTCGACATGCTCGAACAGCGCGGACCGCAGAACGGCGTTACGGTCCGGCGGCTCGATCGTGCTGAACTTGCACGGCTTGAACCCGAAGCGGGATCTGCCACCGGCGAAGCACTGCTCGTCGCGCAGACTTCGGTCGTCAGTTCGCAAGCGGTGCTCGCCAGCATCGTCGATGATGTCCGCAATGCCGGGATCGAGATCCGCTGCGGCGGGACGATTGAGGCGGTCGATGCCCGAGCGCGGACGATCGTGTGGGGCAGCACGACAATCGCCTATGACCATGTCTTCAATACCGCGGGGCTTCATGCCGATACCGTTGCGCACCGCTTCGGGGTCGGCAAAAATTTCACCTTGCTGCCGTTCAAGGGCCTCTACTGGAAGCTCGACCCGGCGGCGGGGTTTACGATCAATCACCTGATCTACCCCGTGCCCGACCTGCGCGTGCCCTTTCTCGGCGTTCACACGACGACCGCGATCGACGGGACCGTCTATATCGGTCCGACGTCGGTGCCCGGCTTCGGGCGCGAAAATTATCATGGGCTCGACGATGTCAGGCCGGTGGAGCTGGTTCGAATACTGAGCCACCTTGCCGGGCAATATATTGCGGGCCGCAACGGTTTCCGTCGCCTCGCGTGGCAGGAAGGGCGGCGCTATTTCAAGCCGTGGTTCGCCGAGGCAGCGCGCAAGATCTTGCCGCGACTGCGTCCAGAGCATCTGCTGCCGTGCGACAAGGTCGGCATTCGCGCGCAAATGCTGGATAAACGCAGTGGCGAGCTGGTTACCGACTTTCTCGTCGAGGCTGGACCTCATTCAACGCATGTGCTTAACGCCATTTCTCCGGCCTTTACGAGCGCCTTCCCACTTGCCCGCCGACTAGCGGACTTTGCCAATATTACGTGAGAAAACCGATGAATTTCAAAGACAAAAAACTCGTCCTAGTAGGCGGCGGTGGGTTGATCGGGTCGCACACTGTTGATCGTTTGCTACGCGAAGACGTCGGCGAAGTCATAGTCTATGACAACTTCGTCCGCGGCCGGATGGAAAACCTAAGCGATTCAATCGCCGATAAGCGTTTGCGCGTTTACGACGTCGGTGGTGACATCATGCATACCGACATTCTTGAAAGCGCTTTTGACGGCGCCGACGGCGTGTTTCACTTTGCTGCGCTTTGGCTGCTGCAATGTCACGACTATCCGCGTTCGGCGTTCGACGTCAACGTGCGCGGGACGTTCAACGTCATGGAAGCGTGCGTCAAAAAGAACGTCAAGCGTCTCGTCTATTCGTCCTCGGCTTCGGTCTATGGCGATGCGGTGACCGAACCGATGAGCGAAGAGCATCCGTTCAACAACCAGAACTTCTACGGCGCGACCAAGATCGCCGGCGAGGCCATGCTGCGCGCCTTCCATCATCGCTATGATCTGGACTTTGTCGGCCTGCGCTACATGAACGTCTATGGCCCGCGGCAGGATTATAAGGGTGCTTATATAGCGGTGATCATGAAGATGCTCGACGCGATCGATCGCGGCGACAACCCGACGATCCTCGGCGACGGTTCGGAAGCGTTCGACTTCGTCGCAGTTGAGGATTGCGCACTCGCCAACGTGCGCGCGATGCAGGCCGATGCGACCGACGAATTCTACAATGTCGGCACGGGCAAGCGCACCAGCCTCAAGGAACTGGCCGAAATGCTGATTGAACTGACCGGCACCGATGGCGAGATCAATTATGCGCCGCGAAGCACTGCGACCTTGGTCCGCAACCGCATCGGCGATCCGGCCAAGGCGATCGAACAGATCGGCTTCACCGCCGAGGTAGACCTTCGCGAAGGGCTCAAGCGCCTGATTGACTGGCGCGCGTCGCACAAGGCCGAGGTCGAGGATCGGCGAGCCAAGTCGGGCGTCGAGATTTGATCCGGGCGAAGGATTGATCCGATGACGATCACCGAAATCGCAAGGTCGATTTTCCGCGATGTTCCCGAGCTTTCGAACGGCGTTTATGTCGCGCACGAATTCGGTTCGTCCGAAAATGATCGGCAGACGAGCGCGGCCTTCTCCGACAAATGGACTAGCCTTGCGCAGGATGATGTCGATTCCGAAGGCTGGAAGCAGTTTCAGTTCGACTGGTATTTACGGTGTTACGGCTATGCCGACGAGGCCGAGCTGGCCGCCGACCTGCGCAAGCACAGCGTGATCGTCGATGCCGGTTGCGGTCCGGGGTACAAGGCGGCTTGGTTTGCGCGACTGGCACCTGAATCGACCGTGATCGCGATGGACTTGTCGGAATCGATTTTTCGTGCGGCCGATCGCTATGGCGATCGGGCCAACATGATCTTCGTGCGCGGCGATATTGCCAATACGCCTTTCAAGGATGACACGATCAGCCTCGTCAGCTGCGATCAGGTACTCCATCATACGATCGACCCGCCGGCCACGGCACGCGAGTTCCGTCGCATCATCGCTCCCGGCGGCCAGCTGAACACGTATGTTTATGCGACCAAGGCCTTGCCGCGCGAGCTGCTCGACGAGCACCTGCGCGAGTATACCAAGCAGTTGAGTGCCAAGCAGGTCTGGGAATTGAGTGACCAGCTGACGCAGCTTGGCAAGACCTTGTCGGAACTCGAGATAGAAATCGATGTCCCCGCAATGCCGGTGCTCGGCATCCAGGGGGGGCGCCAGGATATCCAGCGCTTCTTCTACTGGAATTTCCTGAAATGCTTTTGGAACCCACAACACGGTTTCGAAGCATCGAAGATGATCAATTACGACTGGTATGCGCCAAGTACGGCATTCCGCTATACCCGTGACGAATTTCTTGCGATGATCGAAGAGGCTGGCTTCCGCGACCTGTTCGTACACAGCGAAGAGGCCTGCCATTCGGGGCGGTTCCGCTAACGGCGGCAATTGTCGTTTGAACTTTTTCGACGACGCTAATTGCGACGGTTGACCATTACCAGCGGTTTGGGGTTCGATCGACGATATCGCGTTTGATATGAAGGTATAAATCGATGTGCGGTATCGCTGGGATTGTAAATCTCGATGGCCAGGCGGTTTCGCCCGAAACGCTTCGGCGCATGACCAATGCCATTGCCCATCGCGGTCCCGACGGTGAGGGCCAGTGGATCGAGGGCGGCGTTGGCGTAGGGCATCGTCGTCTCGCGATCATCGACCTGTCGCCCGCGGGGCACCAGCCAATGGTCAGCGCCGACCATCGGTTCGTTCTCACGTATAACGGAGAAATATACAATTTTCGCGAGCTGCGCGCCGAACTAGAGGCGAAGGGTTACTGGTTTCGCTCGCAAACCGACAGCGAAGTCTTGCTCAATGCGTTCGCTGAATGGGGTACGGAAGCGCTCGATCGCTTCAATGGCATGTTTGCTTTCGCGATCTACGATCGCCGCGAAAAGCGCCTTACGTTGGCGCGCGACCGTTACGGGATCAAGCCGCTCTATGTTTACAACCAGGGCGGCCTGTTTGCCTTCGGCTCGGAACAGAAAGCGATCCTGACCGATCGCCGGATCGAGCGGCGGGTCGATCACAAGGCGTTGCTCGAATATTTCACCTTCCAGAACATCTTTACTGACCGGACATTGGTCGAGGGAATTCAGCTACTCCCGCCGGGGCATTTCGCGACGCTCGACTGCTCGCGCAAAGACGCGCAGCTCAAGGTCACGCAATATTGGGACTTCGACTTCTCCGAACCCGACAAACCTGCTTCGGATGCCGAATATCGCGAGGAGCTTGACCGGCTGTTTCGCCAGGCGGTCACGCGCCAGCTGGTGTCCGACGTCGAACTCGGAAGCTATCTGAGCGGCGGTATGGATTCGGGATCGATCACCGCGGTCGCGGCGCAGTCATTCCCCTATCTCAAGACCTTTACCTGTGGTTTCGACCTGAGCTCGGCCTCTGGCATCGAACTGGGCTTCGACGAGCGCACCAAGGCCGAGGCAATGAGTTATCACTTCAAGACCGAACATTACGAGATGGTCCTGAAGGCGGGGGACATGGAACGCGCGATGGGCAAGATCGCCCGGCACCTCGAAGAGCCGCGCGTCGGCCAGAGCTATCCCAATTTCTATGCCGCGCAACTTGCTAGCAAGTTCGTCAAGGTGGTGCTGAGCGGCGCAGGCGGCGATGAATTGTTCGGCGGTTATCCGTGGCGTTACTACCGCGCGGTCGTGAACGACGATTTCGAAGATTATATCGATAAATATTATCTGTTTTGGCAGCGATTGATCCCCAACAACGACATCAAGAAGATCTTCGCTCCGGTCTGGGGCGATGTTAAGGATGTGTCGACGCGCGATATATTCCGCAACGTTTTCAAACACCACGACGATCGACTGGCGACCCCCGAGCGCTATATAAACCATTCGCTCTATTTCGAATGCAAGACCTTCCTGCATGGCCTGCTCGTTGTCGAAGATAAGCTCAGCATGGCGCACAGCCTCGAAACACGCGTGCCGTTCCTCGACAATGACCTGGTTGATTTCGCGATGCGCTGCCCGGTGCATCTGAAGCTCAATAACCTGAAAGAGGTCGTACGCATCAACGAAAACGAACCCGGCAACAAGCAGGGCAAGTTCTTCCAGAAGACCAAGGACGGCAAACAGGTACTCCGTGACACGATGAAGAATTTCATCCCCGACGACGTCACCCAGGCTGAGAAAAAAGGCTTCTCTGCCCCCGATGCAAGCTGGTTCAAGGGAGAGAGTATCGATTTCGTCAAATCGGCGCTCTTCAACAAAAACGCGCGGATCTATGATCTCCTCGATCGCAACGCAGTGCAGGGCCTGGTCACCGAACACTTGGACGGTGTGCAAAACCGCCGCCTGTTGATATGGTCCTTGCTCAACGTCGAGCAGTGGCTCGCCGATGGCTAGTCGTGTCACCGCCCGATAATCATATATAATCTATCGAATCAACACGTTAGGCACAAATCTTACTAGGGAGAGTTATTCGTGCGGGCAATCAGAAATGGCCTTGTCGCGATGTCTGTGCCCTGAATCCATCTAAAAAGGCTGTTCGTAAAATGAGAATTAGTTGGTATAAAAGGCTGTTCTGGAACCTTATTATTATCGCCTTTGTTCCAGTATTTCTAATCGCTGCGATATTCCCAGGCCGTCGGCATGACCTGCTTATTTGGGGTCCGGAGCCGGGGATTGGAAACAAATACTGGTCCAAGGCGATGAAGCAGGCCGGGCATAAAAGCGTTTCCTTGATGTCCGATCGGTATGCGATCAATGCGCCTGAAGACTTCGACAAGTATTATGTAGATTTCGTTCCGTTGCCGCTGCCCAAATCACTGCGATGGGCACTTGGATCATGCTTGGCCTTCATTTATGCACTTCGGCGCGGGAAGGTTGTTCACGGATCTTTTTGGGGCTTTTCACTGGGTCTTTCGGGCCTATGGTGGATCGAAAGCTTTTTCTTTCGCCTCAGTGGAACGAAATTTGTCGTTATTGGATTCGGCGGTGACATTTATCTGTATTCGAAGGTCTCAGACCCGTCTCTGAGGTATGGTTTGTTGGCGTCCTATCCGCACTTTGCGCTTGAAGAGGAAAAAACCGTCACCCGCATACGCTACTGGGTCCGCAACGCTGACATCATTCTTTGTGGCTACATGATGGATGGCATTGGACGATGGGATGTCACGACGCACAGCGTTTATGCAGTCGACACAGATCACTGGACGCCGAAATCCGACTATTCCGATCACGACGGGACGAACGGCGTCGTGCGTCTCCTTCACGCGCCAAACCATCGCGGATTCAAGGGAACGGAATTCATCATCCAAGCCGTTGAGGAGCTTAAGGCCCAAGGGCTCAAGGTAGAGCTTGTCTTGCTTGAAGGAATTCCGAACAGCCAAGTCCGGGAGGTCATGAAGGGCGTAGACTTCTTGCTCGACCAATGCATTATGACCGGCTACGCATTGAATTCGATGGAGGGTATGGCATCGGGTCTTCCAGTTTTAGCCAATATGAGCGAGGAATATTACACTCGAGTGTTTCGTCGATATGGATTTCTTGACGAGTGCCCGATCTTGTCGACAACGCCAGAAAACATTAGAGAAAATATCCGCGTTATGGTAGAAAACCCACAGCTTCGCAAGAGGCTGGGCATGGCGTCACGAGACTTTGTTGTAAAATACCATTCGCTATATTCCACCCAATACTTATTTGGCTCGATATATGACCATTTATTCTCAGAAAAAAAAGTAGATCTACTTAATCTTTTCCATCCCCTTAAGTCCGAATATAATCTTCGCACACCTCGCGTCGAACATCCGTTGATCGAGAGCACGCTGCCGCGCAATTTCGCTGGAGGTTCCACCTGCTAGATTCCTAAATGATACGAACTTTTATGCGTGATGAACGGGCATACCGAAATCGGGCCGTTTCAGCTCGCAGATTCGAACTTAACTGAGGCAGGCCGCCTTATCGCAAGAGAGTTATTCACTGATGATACTGGTCAAGGCTTTCAACCTTTTGTCGCGGATGGATAGTCCGACGCTCCGTCCTCATCTCGCTAAGTTTGCCACCTGGCTTCATCCGGATAAAACCTTTCGTGTGGATGGGGCGGGCAGGTGGTTGAACATTCAGCCCGAGGCAACTTTTGTCAACTCGTCGATCCATTTGGAGAGTTTTGAGACGGTTGAGAGGCGCGTAATGGACCTATGGTGTTGGGATTACCTGCCAAAAGAAGGTGACACGATCATCGATGTCGGAGCAGGGGTTGGCGACGATGCGGTCATTTTTTCGCGATTGGTTGGAGAGACCGGACGTGTGATCGCGATTGAAGCCCACCCCGAGACGTTCGCTTGTCTTGAAGGCACGATAGATCGAAGCGGCCTGAAAAATGTTACCGCGGTTCAGCGAGCGATCATTGATACCGATGGAGAGGCGTTGATTGGCACCGCCGAGCACCATGTCGCGAGTTCTATTATGTTGAGCGGAAATATAGCGGTGGCGGCGTCGTCGCTGGATTCGTTGATCCACGAATTAGGATTGGACGGTGTAAGCTTCGTCAAGATGAACATTGAGGGTGCCGAGCGTTTGGCCGTGTTGGGAATGAACAGGTTGTTCGCCGACCTCAAACGCGGGTGTTTTTCGTGCCATGATTTTATTGCCGATCTAGGTGGACCGGACGAACTTCGTACGCGTGACGAGGTGCGTGCCAAGCTGGAATCGGTGGGATATACCATCAAGATGCGCAGTGAAGACCCAGCACCGTGGGTAAGAGATTATCTCTATTTTTCGCGAGAGTAAGCTAATGCCGCTGCGCATAACTAAGCTTGCGGGTACACAGGGGATAATGGATTGGGCAGGGATTAAGCCATGGCTCACGCTCAACGGCTCGGCAAAGACATAGCGATATACGGCTCAAGCGAATTCATCTTTAAATTTATCGCGTTTGCTGCTTTTCCTTTCTACGCCCACCATTTTTCGGTGGCTGATTTTGGCTTATGGGCGTTGCTTAGCGTATCGGCTACTCTGCTCGGATATTTCGCCAATCTTGGCGTTAACCAGGCTGTGCAACGCTTTTATTTCGATGATTTTTCAGACGACGTTGGAACGGCCGTCATAGTTTCGACCGGGTTGGCCCAGATTTTCGTTTCTAGCATCGCGGTCGTCACGTTGGCGATCGCGGTGTGCGTATTATTCGCTAAGGCAACCTTGGCCGGCTATGGCATTTCTCAATTGTTGTTGGTCCTCGCGATTGCCAATGTCATTCCCGACCAGCTCCTGCAATATTGCCTCGACGTGCTGCGTATGCAGTTCACACCGCTGCGGTTCGCCCTGCTGGCCTTCGCCAAAAATGTTCTGGGCACTGCGTTAGCGCTCGTGCTCGTGATCAGGTTCGATGCTGGATTACCCGGGCTATTTTTAGGGGTGGTTTTTGGTACGACGATGGCTGTCCCCTTGGGTCTGTGGCTGATTCACCGCGATCTCGGCTGGAAATTGCATCTGCCGCTTACGCGGAGTCTGTTTGCCTTTGGTTTCCCACTGACTTTCGGCAGCGTCGCTCACTGGATTTATACATCAATAGATCGTTGGATGATTGCCGATTTAAGCTCGTCATTGGAACTTGGCCTTTTCAGTGTAGCGGCTAAATATGCCACGATCGTAAGCTTTGTGATCGCGGCATTTGCGCAAGCGTGGACACCGTTCGCTATCCGTCTGTTTCGCGATGATCCCGAACATAGCACATTATATGGCAAGGTTTTCGCGCTATGGTTCTTCGTCTTGAGTTTCGTAGGTTTGGGCATAGCCCTTTTTTCCCGCGAGGCACTGATGCTCTTTACCCCGGCCGATTTCTGGCCCGCCGCGATCATGTTGCCGGTCATGGCGTCAGGCATGGTGTTGTACGGAACGATACCTGTATCGTCGCTTGGGATAATCCTAAGCAAGCGAACCACTTTGGGGACAATAGGGACGTGTCTCGCCGCGCTTATCAACTTTGTCTTAAATCTATGGCTAATCCGGCAATACGGGGCGATGGGCGCGGCACTTGCCACGCTCATCACTTACGGCTTGCTGGCACTTTATTATCTGGTTTGGAACCAGCGGCTCCATCCCATTGCCCTCGAGGGGAGGAAGCTGGTCTATTGCCTGCTTATCGTAGGCATCACGGCCGCCCTGCCGCTCGTAGACCTAGGCGCGTTGACCGCTAGGGCGTTCATGATCAAGATCGGCGTCGCAGCGCTGGTCTTGTTAGGGGCCTTTGCCACCGGAATTCTGAACCGTTCGATGTTCGAACCAAGGAGTTTGAGGAGCTTGTTGTGAAGCGGATTATCATAGCCGGGGCCACCGGATTGGTCGGGAGCCACCTGCTTGCGTTATCGGGCCAATACGAAGAGGTTCACGTCCTCGCCCGCGGCGATGTTGTCGATCTGCCAGGCAATGCAGTCGTGCATAAAATCGACCTGACGACCGAATTCGACACATCGGGCCTTCCCGGGCAGATCGATGGCGTGATCGTCCTGTCGCAGTCGCCCGATTTTCGAGACTTTCCCGACAAGGCGCTGGCCATTTTCGACGTCAATGTTCGCGCGTTGCTGATCTTGCTCGATTATGCCCGGCGCGCCGGTGCGACGCACTTTGTCTCGGCATCGAGCGGGGGCGTCTACGGCCTGTCCAATGACGCGATGCGCGAGGACGTGGTGATTCCGGCCAGTGGTTCGTTAGGATTTTACCCTTCGACCAAGATCATCGGCGAGATATTGGCGCACAATTACGCTGCCTTTATGAATGTCGCGGTGTTGCGCATATTTTTCGCTTACGGGTCCGGCCAGAAACGTTCGATGCTGATCCCGCGGCTGGTCGACAATGTCCGCGAGGGGCGACCGATCACGATCGACGGAGAGGACGGACTGAGGATCAACCCGGTCCATGCGACCGATGCGGCGAAAGCGGTGATCGCGGCGCTTTCCATCGACGGCTCCGCCACCTTCAACGTCGGCGGACCAGATGTTCTGTCGCTCCGCGAGATTGCCGAAATGATCGGCCAAGCAGTCGGCCGCACGCCGGTCTTCGAAACCAATGCGGACAAGCCAGCGGTCAGTGTGGTTGGGGATATCGCGCGGATGAAGCAAGAATTGCTGAAGCCGGCACGAAAACTGGCCGATCATCTCGATGAAATGCTTTAACGGCTCGTATTGGTCCTGGCGATCGCCGCGATTCGCACAAATCCCGTTTTTGACAATCAGGTTGTTAATCAGACATGGCCAATTTTCCGACCGATAATGACCCCGGTGCCGCAGTGTTCGGTCCGCGGATGCTGGTTTTCGACTCTGCCTATACGTATGAGATTTTGATACACCGCAAAATCGAAATTCTGGTTACCGGAAAGGGCTTGAACGGCTACTTCAACCATATCTGGACCTGTCATCCGGTCGCGTCGCTCCTGGTCGACGAAACGATGGCCGAGCGGTTCGGTCGCCCCCAATTCTACGAGCTGGCGCCAAGTCATACGATGATCGAAGGGCGAATAGGCCGTTTCGCTGCGCTTCGGCGCTTTCAGAATATCAATTTTCTTCTGGCCCAGATTGACCTGTTCGTGGTCCTGTGGCGGTTGATCGGGCGGGAACGGATCGACATCGTCCGTTCCGAGGACCCGCATTATAACGGCTTGTGCGCATGGCTGATGTCTCGCCTGCGGCGGTTGCCGCTGATGGTCGGCGTGTGGGGCAATCCCGGCGCCGTCCGGAAAGTGACCGGCCGGCCATTGATGCCGCGAATCTTCCGCAAGGTTGCGGTCGAAGAGGCGGTCGAGCGCTTTGTTCTGCGTCGCGCCGACCAAATCATCGTTCAGAACGCCAACAACGGTGAATTCGTCACCGACTGTGGTGTAAAGGACGACCGTATCGCGATATTCAGGCTCGGCAATGCACTGCATGAAGATCATTTCAGTGTGCCCGAAAGCCGTACGGGAGGGGCCGAGGCGTTGGCCGAATTTGGCATTACGGGACATGATACATTGGCCGTTCTGTCACGGCTTGAACCGCTCAAGCTGGTTGATCATGTCGTTTCGGCTGTCGCCCTGCTGAAACAGCGCGGCCGGCCAGTGACCGCCATCCTGGTCGGTGACGGGGTCGGACGCGATGATCTCGAAGAGCTTGCGAACCGATTGGAAATTGCCGATCGGATCGTGTTCGCGGGCAATCGCGACCAGCAATGGATTGCTCGCGTCGTGGCTCACGTATCGATGGTGGTCTCGCCGCTGACTGGCCGCGCGCTCGGAGAAGCAGCGCTGGGTGGGGCCCCGCTCGTCGCCTACGATATCGACTGGCACGGCGAGATTGTCGAAACCGGCAAGACCGGCGAATTGGTCGAATATCTCAACATCGAAAAACTCGCCGATGCGATCGAACGGCTGCTCGACAATCCCGATATGGCGCGGCGTTACGGCGATGCAGTGCGCGACCGCGCGATGGCGATGCTCGACCCCAAGACAGCCGATCGTGACCAGGCCGCACTTTACGATCAGTTGCTGGGGCGCAAGCCACTGGGCAGCGGGCAGCGATAGCGTTAGGACTGCCGCGATTATCGGGATTACCAACAGGGACGACGGCACGACTATGGACAAGCAGCGCCAGCATATCGACAGCAACATTGCGGTGCACGACCGCATTGCCGAACAATACGACGCGCGCCATGGCGAAATCTTCAATCCGATCGAGCAGGCGCGCCTGGCCGCCGCGCTGGGCGAGGCCAAGGGGCTGATGACCAGTTCGGCTACCCGGCCAACTGCGCTCGATTTCGGCTGTGGTTCGGGCAATTTGACGCGCCACCTTCTAGCGCTCGGTTTCGCCGTCACTGCCGCCGACGTTTCGCCCAAATTTCTCGAACTGGTGCAAAAGCGATTTAGCTCCAGCCAGCTGTCGGTCTTGCAACTTAATGGCGAGGACCTGGCCGAGCTGGACGACGGCAGCGTCGATTTCATTGCGACCTATTCGGTCCTCCACCACGTTCCCGACTATCTCGGCGCAATTGCCGAATTCGGTCGCGTCGTCGCACCCGGAGGGGTGGTCTATCTCGATCACGAACAGCATGAGCGGTACTGGCAGGGCGATCCGGTGCTCGACGAGTTCTATGCCCGTGCGAAGCCCTATGACTGGAAGAAGTGGTTCGTGCCGTCGAATTACGTCCACAAGATCTGGCGGCTGTTCGATCCCCGCCACGCCAATGAAGGCGATATACACGTCTGGCCCGACGATCACATCGAATGGGACAAGATCGCCGCAATCCTTGCCAAAGCAGGGCTCGAACCCGTCATGACGCACGACTATCTGTTGTTCCGCGGCGGCTATGACGAGCAGGCTTACGCTGCATATCGTACGCGGACTTCGGACATGCGCTGCATGGCTTTTCGCAAGCAAGGATAGGCGAGGCGTGCCCGATCCGTGTGCCGATCGGCTGGGCGGTTCGCCGAGGGATGCTCGCGAGCGCCGGCGTATCGCCTTTGCGATCAAGGCCATGGGTGCGCAGGGCGGCGGCGCCGAACGTGTCTTGGCCGATGTCGCCAACGGCTTGGCCGCGCGTGGTCATAGCGTCGTCATCGTCAGCTATGATCGGGCAGAAACCCCTGACTTTTATGCGCTCGATCCGGCGATCGAGCGAGTCCGGTTGGGGGTCGGCGAAACCCACAAGCCGACGGGGCTGCGCGAAACGCTGACTCGGTTGCCGCGCTTGCGCAGTGCGATCAAAAGCTTCGCCCCCGATGTCGCTGTCGGCTTCATGCACTCGATCTATATTCCCATGGTCGCGGCGCTGGTGGGGACGAAAACGCCGCTGATCGCCAGCGATCATATCGTCTACGATCATTTTCGAACGCGCCCGCTGGAAGGCGCGCTGTTGCGGGTCGCGGCGCCCTGGTTCGCGGCGATGACGGCTGTTTCTCCGACCGCGCGCGACACCTACCCACCCGCAGTGGCGCGGCGGATGCGCGTGATTCCCAATCCGGTCAGCGCGTCGCCCGGCGCGATGGCGGATACGCGCGGCGCTGTGCGCAAGCGCGTACTGACCGTCGGCCGCCTTGCCGAACAGAAGGATCAGCGAACGTTGATTGCTGCGTTCGCGCAACTGGCGAGCGAGTTTCCCGACTGGGACTTGCGGATCGTCGGCGAAGGCGATTTGCGCCCGGCGCTCGAACGACAGATCGCCGATCTCGGCATGTCGCACCGGATCGATCTGGCCGGCGCGGTGTCGGATGTCGCAAGCGAATATGCTGCGGCTCAGATGTTCGCCTTGCCATCGTCGTACGAAAGCTTTGGCCTCGTTACTGCCGAAGCGTTCGCGCACGGCCTGCCGGTGGTCGGATTTGCCGACTGCCCAGGAACCAACGCGCTTGTAGTCGATGGGGTAAACGGGATCCTCGTTGGCGGGCCGGACCGTATAGCTGCTTTTGCCGATGGGCTTCGGCGGCTGATGGGAGATGCAGTTCTGCGGGTCAGGCTGGGGGATGCCGCACCGGCATCCGTCGCCGAATTCAGCACCGAACGCGTCATCGTTGCGTGGGAAGGTCTGATCTATTCGGTTGAAGCCTGAGGCTTCAGCGTGCGCGGTTCCACGCCTGGAACATCAGCACCGGCCACAAGGCCTCTGTCGCATCGCTATGGCCTGAGAGGTGGCGCTGCCAGCGTTGGCGGATCGGCGCGGGATTGAGCAGGCCGCATTCGCCCAGCGCGGCAACCGACAGAAGATCCTCTGCCCAATAGCGCAACGGCCCGCGTAGCCATTCGCCGACGGGTATCGCGAAGCCCGCCTTGGGCCGCTCGAACAGGTCGCGCGGGACGTGTTCGCCAAGCAGGTCGCGCAGGACGCGCTTTCCGCCGCGGCGATCGAACTGCATCGCTGCGGGCATGCGTGCGGCGGCGGCCGCAACGTGCGGATCGAGGAACGGCACACGCGTTTCAAGACTGACCGCCATCGCCGCGCGGTCGACCTTGCACAGGATGTCGCCGGGCAGATAGCTCGATGCATCGAGCGCCATCATGCCCGTTTCGAGCGGCAGGTGGCGCAACGCCGGATCGATCGCGAGCGGCGGGATCGACGATCGATCATAGTCGGCAGCGACCGGATCCTCGCCGAGAGACCAGTGGTCGAGGAACAGGCCGACCATTCCGTCGAAATCGCGCGAGCGGGCAAAGATCGCGAGCGCGGTCCGCAACCGTTCGCCGAGTTGGCGGGGACGCCGCGCGCCGCGCACCCGCGCTGCGGCGACCCACAGGCCGGCGAGGGCGGGGCCGCCGATTGCATTGCCGGCCTGGCGTACTGGCAAGGGGAGGGGAGCGAATTTGCGCCACAGCGATGGGAAATAGCGGTGACGGTTGTAACCCCCGAACAGTTCGTCGCCCGCGTCGCCAGACAGCGCGACGGTGACATGCGCGCGCGCGATATGGGATACCAGGTGCGTCGGGATTTGCGAACTGTCGGCGAACGGCTCGTCATAGATCTGCGCCAGCGAGGGAATGACCGCGAGCGCGTCTTCTGCCCCGACATAATGTTCGTAATGATCGGTGCCGAGGTGCGCCGCGACGCGTCTGGCATAGCCCGCCTCGTCGAAATCGGCTTCGCGAAATCCAAGCGTGAATGTCTTGACCGGCGTATCGGACGCTCTCGCAGCGAGTGCGGTGATTAGCGAGGAATCGATGCCGCCCGATAGGAAGGCGCCGACGCCGACATCGGCGACGAGCTGCTTCTCGATTGCCCCGGCCAGGCTGTCGCCGACCGCTTGCTTCGCGGCGTCATAGCTCGAAAATGGCTGCGCAGCGCCTGCGGCGACGACGTCCGCATGATCATAATAGCGCTGGATGGTGAGGCCGTCAGAGCTCTCGAGTGTCGGGGCGGACCGGCGGTGAGATTGAGCGGCGTCGGTCGTGATCGACATCCACGTTCCGGGCTCGAGCTTGAAGATTCCACGGTAGATGCTGAGCGGAGCCGGGATATAGCCGCGCCCCAGCATGACACGCAGTGCAGCGGGATCGATCGGGTTGTCAAACCCGGGCAATACGGTGAGCGCCTTGAGCTCCGAGCCGAACGCAAAACCGGCAGCGGTCCAACCATAATACAACGGCTTTTCGCCGAAGCGGTCGCGCGCCAGCGACAGGCGGCGTTCGGCCTTGTCCCACAGCGCGATCGCGAACATGCCTTCGAGGCGGGCGAGCGTGTCGGCAAATCCCCAATGCGCGATCGCCGCGAGCAGGACCTCGGTATCCGAATGGCCGCGCCACGCGGGCGCGGCGCCAGCGGTTTCGAGGTCTCGGCGAAGTGAGCGGAAATTATAGATCTCGCCGTTATAAACGGTGACATAGCGTTCGTCGAACGAGGTCATCGGCTGATGGCCGGCGCTTGATAGGTCGAGGATCGCTAACCGCCGGTGGCCCAGGGCAACGTGCCCGTCGTCGCTGGTCCAGAGGCCGCGATCATCGGGGCCACGATGGGCGAGCGCATCGGCCATTGCCCAACCGGTTTCCGCAAAGATCGGACGCGGAGCAATCAAACCGGCGATTCCGCACATGATCGACCTCATCACTGTAGTTCTAAAGCAAAATGCGATGTCGGCGAGCGGGCGGACCTAGTTTGCGATCGATAGCGTCGAGCTGCGATATTGGCAATGTCGCGACCGCTACCGCCGTCCATTCCAGGCAACGTTTTTCAATCGCCGCGGGCAGTTCCGACTCCCGCACAGCGCTACATCTAGGGACCAGTACGGACTTGAGTAGCGATGGGGCTTGCCCTATCGCTTGCCGCGCCGCGAGACGATTTCAACCCTTTACCGTCCGCCCGGGATTCCTTGGCCTATGCTGATCTATTGGCTCTTGTTGGCGCTGCCCGCATTTTTGGCGCTGGTCGGATTGCGCAGACAAGAGGCCAGCACACGAGGTGGCACCAGTCGCGCACAGTCGAACACCGTGTTCATCGGCGGCTTCCTGATGGTCGTGTTCTGGGTGTTTTATAACCTGATTTCGGGCCTGCGCTACCAAGTCGGCGGGGATTGGTTTGCGTATATCAATATGATTGATCGGGTCCGCGAAGACAACTTCCTCGAAGCGCTGTTCGAAACCGATGTCGGTTTCGGAATGACGACATGGGTAATGACGCGCCTCGGGCTGGGTATCGGCGTCATGAACTTCATTTGTTCCGGAATTCTCTCACTCGGCGTGCTTCGCTTGGCGAGGCGGACGCAACATCCCTGGCTGGCGATAACTGCAGCCGTGCCGTATCTTCTGATCGTGGTCGGCATGGGCTACGTCCGGCAGGCAGCGGCGATCGGGTTTATCCTGTTCGCCATCAACGCACTGATCGACAAGCGCAGCGGGGTGGCCTTCGTCTATCTCGTTATGGCGACCGCGTTCCATGTCAGCGCTCTGATCATGGTCCCGTTTCTTGCCGTTGCATATGTTCGTAATCTTCCCTGGACGATCGTCATCATGTTCATTCTGGCAGTCGCCGGATATTTCCTGCTGAGTGGGACCGAGCGATTTGAGCAAGTCCAGGACGGCTATATCGACGCCGGATATGCATCCAGCGGAGCTCTAGTCCGGATCTTGATGAATGTCGGCCCTGCGATCGTGTTTCTCTATGTGAAGGACCGGTTGCCGGTCTCACTGCTCGAAAAGAAGATATGGATGTTGATCAGCATGGCCTCGATCGGCCTCGCGGTGATCCTGCCGTTGAGCCCGTCGTCTACCGTCGTCGATCGCCTCGGCCTGTTGTTTTCTCCGATTCAGATCTATGTTTTCGGCTATTTGCCGCAAGCGTTGAACATTCCACTGCGCAGGTCGGGACTGATGATCATGGCGGTCGTCGCCTATTGCGTAACGATCCAGCTCATCTGGCTTAACTTTGCCGACAATGCCGGCGCCTGGGTGCCATATTATTCTGTCTTATCGGGAACTTGATCCCGTGCCGGCTTCCCGTAATACACTCCTTTTATCGGCCAATATCGCATGGAATATTGTCAATTTCCGGATGGGGCTGATTGCCGCGCTGCAATCCGACGGGTGGACGATCGTGGTTTGCGCGCCGAACGACCGCGATAGCGAGGCTCAGCTGGCACGCCTCGGCATCCGGTTCGTTCCGATGCCGATCGATGCCAAGGGGCTCTCATCGATAGCCGACTTACGCACCTTTCTTGCTTATCGCGATATCATGCGGACGGTCCGCCCCGATGCCTTTCTCGGTTGGACGATCAAGCCCAATATTTATGGCGGGCTGGCAGCACGAAGTCTGGGCATACCCGCAATCGCCAATATTTCGGGTCTGGGCACCGCCTTCATCCGCGATAACATGCTAACCAAAGTCGTCAGTGGCCTCTACCGGTTCGGACTAGCGCGGGCGAGGACGGTATTTTTCCAGAACGCAACCGATCGCGACCTGTTCGTCGAACGATCAATGGTCCGCGAGCGACAGACTTGCCTTCTGCCCGGCTCTGGCATTGACCTTGCCCGCTTTGCGACAGCCGAGCCGGACTTGCGCGAAAAAGGCCATTTCCTCATGATTGCGCGGTTGCTCGGCGACAAGGGCGTGCGCGAATTCGTCGCAGCGGCCCGCCTGTTAAAGGCGCGCGGACTTAGAGCTCGTTTCGGACTCCTGGGATTTCTCGACGTCGCCAACCGCACGGCGATCACGCGCAGCGAAGTCGACGCGTGGGTAGCCGAAGGGCTGATCGACTATCACCCGCCAGTCGAGGACGTGCGCGCAATGATTGCCACCGCCGACGCTGTGGTCCTGCCTTCGTATCGCGAAGGCACATCGCGCGTATTGCTTGAAGCGTGCGCTTTGGCGCGACCGGTCATCGCGACCGATGTTCCGGGGTGCCGCGAAATCGTCGATGACGGGGTCAACGGCTTTCTCTGTGCGGCGCGCGATCCCGTTTCGCTCGCCGCGGCGATGGAAAAGCTGCTGAAGCTCGACGATGGACAATGGATAGCAATGGCCAGCGCGGCGCGGCTCAAGGTCGAGGCAGAATTTGCCGAGCAACGCGTCTTCGATGCCTATCGCGTTGCACTGGCGGATATGGCTCCGACGCACTGAATCTCGGTTCGCAGTGACCGATTAGGCGCGTCGGCGGCGCGATCGGTGGCGTGTCTCATCGACCGGGACTACGGGACGGGCGATGCAAGCAGCCAGAAATGCGAAGATCGTCGCGATCGCAGCCGTTCGGATCGGATAATCGACGATGCTATGCGCGGCGACGAGGACAATTCCCATCGCGGCGGCCAAGCAATATTGCGGGTAGGTTACGCGCGTTGTCGCCAGCCAGCGGATCCGGCGGACGAACCACAATCCGAAAATTGCCAGCAACGCCAGGCCGACGAGCCCGAAATCGGATAACAGTTCGAGATAATCGTTATGCGCATGATTGACGAAAACCGTCGTCACGCGGTCGATCGGTTCGATGCCTGCATAGCTCCAGCGAAAGCTACCCAGCCCGTATCCGACGGGAAAGGAATCGACGATCATGTGCCACGTATTGCGCACGTAATCGACGCGTTCTTCTCCCTTGAGCGGATCGAACGCCAAACCCGCCAGTCGGTTCGACAACAGCCAGATGCTGGCCAAAACCGCTCCAGCAACGATCGCGGACAAAGCCATCAATCGAGGCAAGGAAAGCCGGATTGCCGTACGAACTCGATCGTTACGCAACAACCAGTAGGCCACCGCCGCAATACTCAATCCATAGCCCGCGACCGACTTGTTGAGGATCAGGTTGATGACGAAAAACAGGAAAACTACCGCGCGCAGAACCTGCCAAGCGAGACCGTTGCCGCGCCGGTCAGCACGTTGACCAAAAGGCATTTCGGCCGACAGAACGAGGGCGATCAGGAACAGCGTCGCGAGATGGTTGCTGTTGGCGAAAAAGCCGACCGAAGTGCCGTAGTTGGTGATTGCATAGAAATAGGCAGGTCCTGACATTCCCTGCGAGAGCTGGATGAGACCGACCAGTGAACTCAGCACGGCAAAGCCGATAATACTCCAGAGCGTCGCTTCGCGCGATCGTTCGCTCGCGCGCAACGTCAGCGCCAAAACCGCGAAAGGCGGCAATAAGGCGAATATAGAAACCAGCGCCTCCGTCGGCTGAATGCTGATCGAACGCCAATTGTCGGTCATTGCCAGCAACGCGTCGCTTTCTTCGACCGAACCGCGACCGGGCAAGGCATGCCAGATAACGGGGGGGAGTGGAATCCAACTGATCAACACCCACGCGACGGCCAGCGCGAACGCCACATACAGGAGACGTGCGTCAAGCGGTGCATTGGCCGAGTGTTCGACGGATTTAGGGGTCCAAAACAGTCTGGCGAGAATCGCGACCGCGATCACTTGCAACACCGCATTGCCGACGAACCCCGCCGCACTGGCGCCGCCGAGCAGCAGGCACAGCACAAGGTAGGCAGGCAGGAGCGCGGTCTTCAGATGCTTTGTATTTAACAAGGCGGACAATCCTAATCGATGGCGATGCGGGAAAAGCGCATACGGAAGGGTTGCGAACCGACTTCAGGAATGCCGCTCAAGGTAATGTTCTGAAACGCACAACCGCTCGCGGGTATCGAGAAACTGGTTTGTTTCGTCGCGGGCTTTGCGGTCATCGCGAAAACTATCCGGGCTAACGGTCGATCGTCACCCGCACAGCTCACATCCCAGCGCATCGTCCCTCCGATTTCGGGAACGTCGATTGCCTTGCCGACAATTGTCAGGCGGTGAGACCCCGGCGCCATCCGAACCGTCTGTTGAGTTGCCTCGACAATCGTATCGGAAAACACTTCGACGTCGAGCGCGACCGGGCCGGCCGCATTCTCGTGTGTGAATTCCGCAACCACCCCGCTGTTGTTGATGAGCTGCCAACGAAATGCTGCCGGACCCGGCCGGCCTTGAAAATGGGGATCAAAAACGTTGCCCGACTTTTGTGCGTCCGGCGAGCGCCGCCAAATTGCATAGGCGGTCTCGATGCTACCGCGTTGCGCCAGTCGATCAATTTGGTCCCAGCGAATCTGCTTGTCCACCCCGGGCTGGTTGAGCAGCTCCGTCATGAAGGGCTCGGCTTCGGCGACCTGGCTAGCTTGCGCCAAAAACCTCTTGCGAACATCGGGGTAAGCATTGAGCCTTGAAATCAGCTTATGTTCCGGATCGCGCACCAAAAGGACGACGAGGGCCTTTAGGAGAAGCTTGTCCTGATCGGGACGTAGGCGCGCGAGTCGAACGATCTGGGTTACCGCGTCGTTGGCGCGACGCGCCTCGATGAGGTTCTTAATCAGGTGAAGCCGGGGAGCCGGCGAACGCGGATCAAGCCGAACCGATCGTTCGAACAGGGTAATCGCCTTCTCGGTATCCCCGATCCGTTCGAACATCGATCCCGCAAGCATGAACGGCCAGTTGTCGAGAGGATCGAGCCTGTGTGCCTCGCTGGCGACGGCAAAAACTGTATTGGGGTCGTGCTTCTTCCAGTCGATGTCCTGCACGACAAGGTTCTCGTCGAGGAGATCGAGGGCGCCCTCGGACGGCCAGACCAGCTTGCTCAGCCCCAAGGAAACGTGGCTGTTGACGGCGATCTGGACCAGCATGTTGCGCGCCACCAGCGCAATCAGGACGACGGCGAAACAGCTAACGAATATCCGGCGAATTAGGACAGACGACGAACGGGCGCCGGATAAGGGCTGGTCCATTACTGATCCTGGCGGCGCGAGTTGATCCAGCGGGCCGAGTCAGCATGCGAAGCCGAATCCTTTTCTGCACCATAGCCATAGCCATAGCTGTCACCGTAGCCGTAATTGTAGCTGTAGCTGTCTTCCGACACGTCATATTTGGTGACCACGGCGCCGACGACATAGGCGCCGACCTTACGCAGCGCGGCGAGCGAATTCTGCACGTGCGGAACGCGGATCTTGTTCGCCTGAACAATCAAGATGGTCGCTTCGCACATCGATGCCAGCGCGGGTGCGTCGACCAGCGAGAGCAGGGGCGGGGCGTCGAACACGACGACATCGAAGCGCTCGGCAAGTTCGCTGACCAGCTCGCGAATGCGCTCGCCCGAAAACAGTTCCGATGGATTGGGCGGGGCACCGCCCGTCAGGATGAGCGAAACGCCATGATCGCCCGCGACGATAGCTTGGTCGATCGTCGCAGTTCCGGTCAGCAGGTTCGACAAGCCGGCGACGCTCTTGTGCGAACCTTCGACGCGGAAGGTGGGACGCCGCAAATCCGCATCGACCAGCAGGACGCGCTTACCCGCTCTGACAAAGCTGCGTGCCAGCCCATAAGAGGTCGAAGATTTGCCTTCTTCGGGCAGGGTGCTGGTAACGACCAGCGTCCTGGGTATGCCATGGCTTGTTGCCAGGCGCAGGACGTTGGCGATGTTGAGATAGGCTTCGGTAATCGGAGACTTCGGATCGTTGAGCAGTTTTGCGATTGGCGTGTCGTCGTTGACCAGCGGAACGGTGCCCAAGGCTTTCAATCCCAATCGGCTTTCGACGTCTCGAGGACCCGAAATGCGCTCGTGGAGGAGATCGTACCCGAAGCTTCCGACAAAACCGGCGATCAGTCCGAGTGCCAGCCCGACGACAAGGTTGAGCGGAATGATCGGCCACACGGGGCTGCCCGGGACCTGGGCACGATCGACAACGGCGACTTCATTGTCGCCGACGCTGCCCGCGACGCCGACTTCCTTGTAGCGTTGCAGGAGGGCGTCATACAGTTCGCGGTTGGTATCGACGTCGCGCGACAGGATGGTGTATTGTGCGCCTTCGCCGCGTTCGCGCAGCATCGATGCCTTGACCGCATCGAGTCGGCGTTCGAGTTCCTGCTCTTCGCCAAGCGCGGTAAGATATTCGGCGCGATAGGTCGACGTACGTTCGCCGCCCTGGGTTGCTTGGGTCTTGGCTATTTCTTTTTCGGTTGCGGCAATGCGATCGCGGACCGATCCCAGTTCGGGGTAGCCAGGCAGGAATGTCTTGGCCAGTTCGCCCTCCTGCGTCCGCAGCTTGGCCAACTCGCCGCGCAGGTCTGTTACCGCGCTGTCGCTTACAGGTGCACGCGACATGTTGCGCAGCTTCTGTTCGGCGGCGATCCTGCGCTGCTGTGCCTCGGCCAGTGTTTCAGCGAGTGATTTGAGCTCGACGTTGCTGATCGATTGCGAGGTCAGCGTGCCGTCGGCACTGTTTCCCTGGATCGTTACGATGCCCTTCTCGCGCTCGAATGCGAGCAGGTACTTCTCCGACGATTCAAGTCGGTCACGAATCGTCTGCAACTGGCCCTCTAGGAACTTGCGGACGAACGCGGTCTGTTCGAGACGGCGGTCGAGATTGGCCTGGATGAAATTGTCCGCCACTGCGTTGACGATCTGGGCAGCCTTGGCCGGCTGTCCATAAGTGAAATGAAGGTCGACGAGGCGGCTTTGCCGGACGGGCGCGACTTCCAGATTGCCACTGACGACCGCGGCAGCGATCTTGAGACGCGTATCGCGCGGCAGCGACTGATCGACGAATTCGCTATCGCCGGCTAGATTGAGGTCGCGCACGACGCGCTCGGCCAGCGATCGCGCCTCGAGCAGGCCCAAGGCGGTCTGGTCGGTGGTGATATCGCGCTGAACGGACTGCCGCACATCGCCTTTGTCGAGCACCTTGGTTGGCTCCGGATTGACCTGAAGGCGGGCGGTCGCTTCGTACTGGGGTGGCGTAACCAACGCGAGAGCGAGGCCCAACAGAAGCCCTGCCAGGCCAAAACCGGCAATGATCCACATATGACGTTTGGCCGTCGCAAGCATCTGCAATGCGATCATCGGCGTGCCGCTATCGTCGCCGCCCTGGTAAAAGGCGGCGTTCTGTTCGGGGCCGTTGATCGGCCTCATCGCACCTGTCGCCGCTGCTTCGTTCATTACATAACCTCGAAATCAGGAAGGGTTTTGTTGGACACCGCAGTCGGTATCTCGACAGAGACCCTCGTCAAAAACCGGTAGCGATCTGGAATATGCCAAGCAACGGCACGATCGATAAAGCATCGTGGAGCGTGCGCTTCAGCGCGGATCCGTCCATCAGGACCTCGTCGCCGGGATAGATCGTCGGATTGGGGTCGAGCCCGGCTGCAATCCGCTTGTAGTTGAATGCCGCGACGTTGCGCTGACCGTCGATCGTCCGGAAGACCACGACGCGGCTGCTGTTGGCGTATTCATCAGGGCCCGACGCGCGCGAAACGAGTTGCAGCAGGCTCGACGCGCCGATGACTTCATAGAGGCCGGGCTGCTTGACCGAGCCGCCGACCAGGACCTGCTGCTGCTTGATCTCGGTCAGCTGGATCGTCACCCGGGGATCGCGAATATAACGGGCGGCGTACGCATTTTCGATCCGCGTCGTGAGCTGGTCGCTGGTCATGCCAGCCGCCGCGATCGAACCGATCAGCGGCAGATTGACGATTCCCGACAATTCGACCTGGTAATCACCCGTCAGGTCGGGAACGCGGAACACCGTCATCTTGAACTTGTCGAGCGCGTTGATGCGATAATCGGTGTCGGTCTGAACGACTGGGGTGGGATCGGCCACGCCGAAACTTGCTGGATTGACCGGAATATCGCCGCGAGGCGACGAACAGCCGACGAGCAGCAAAAACAGGCTGGCGAACACGACCGACAGGCCGAGGCGGGAGAAATCGAACACTGGCTTGGCGACTCCTGAAACGAACAAATTTACGTGCCGTCGATACGCGGCGTCGCAATGCTCAAAACTTAGCAAGCCAATCGTCCGATTGGCAATCTTTTCTCTATTGTCATGACGAACGTAGGACGTTGAATCGCCTGCTTACAGCGTCCAGTACCGCAGGTCACGGTCGGTAACCTCGTCCGCGTGCCACATGCGCTTGATATCGGCAACCAGTCCACCGGGCGTGAGCAGCGCGCCAAGCGCGGCGGGATTGACCGGAGCGAAAGCCTCGTGCGGCACAGCGCCGACGACGCAGTCGAAGGGGCCTTGGGGCAGTTCGGAGAATATCCCGACCCCCAGCTCATTCTCCGCTTCCTGCGGATCGGCCAGCGGGTCGTGGATGACAACCTCATGACCGTGCGCTGCCAGGTTCCGGGCAAGATCGGCGGCCTTGGAATTGCGCAGATCAGGAACATTTTCCTTGAAGGTCACACCGAGGAACAGGATGCGCGCGTGCTTGCGCCTAATTCCGCTGTCGATCCGGTCGGCGATCCAATGCGCCATCGAATCGTTCATCGTGCGTCCCGCCAGGATCAGTTTCGGATCATAGCCGAGCTGTTGGGCGCGGTGGCTGAGATAGAACGGGTCGACGCCGATGCAGTGGCCGCCAACGAGGCCGGGCTGGAAGGGGAGGAAGTTCCACTTCGTTCCGGCGGCATCGAGCACGTCCCAGATCGACAGGTCCATGCGGTCAAAGATCCGCGCCAGCTCATTCATGAAGGCGATGTTGATGTCGCGCTGCGTGTTTTCGATGACCTTGGCCGCCTCGGCCGCCTTGATCGACGCGGCGCGATAGACGCCGCCGCTCGTGACGCGTCCGTAAATGTCGGCGAGACGTTCGGTAATTTCCGCGTTCTCGCCGGCGATCACCTTGGTAATGCGATCGACGGTGTGTTCGCGGTCGCCGGGATTGATCCGCTCGGGCGAATAGCCGAGGAAAAAGTCTTCGCCTCTCGTCAGTCCCGACTGCGCTTCGAGCAACGGTCCGCAGATGTCTTCGGTGACGCCGGGATAGACCGTGCTTTCGTAGACAATCACGGGCTTGCGATTTTCGCCTGCGATCATTTTGGCGATCATCCGCGTCGCGCCCTCGACGGGACGCAAATCGGGGTTGTTGTCGCCGTCGATCGGGGTCGGTACGGTCACGATATAGACGTCGGCAGCGGGGCAGGCATCGGCATCGCTGGTCAATTGGAGGCTGCTCGCGGACAGCTTGTCATTATCGACCTCTCCGGTGCGGTCGTGGCCGCCACGCAGTTCGTCGATCCGGCGCGTGTCGATGTCGAGACCCCAGATGTCGAAATGCCGCGCGAGCGCGACCGCCAGTGGAAGGCCGACATAGCCGAGTCCAATAACGACAATGCGCATGTCTATTCCTTGATCATTCGGTTGGATTGCCCTGGCCACGTCAGACGCCGTGATAGTCGCGATACCACGATACGAAGCGCGGTACGCCCTGCGCGATCGTCGTCTTGGGCTCGAAGCCCAGGTCGGTGCTGATTGCCGAGATGTCGGCGAACGTGTCCTTGACGTCGCCCGGCTGGAGCGGATGCATCTCCTTGATCGCTTCCTTGCCGCAGGCAGTCTCGATCAGGCCGATCAGATCCATCAGCTGCTCGGAGCGATTATTGCCGATATTGTAGATGCGGTGCGGGTTGATGCTGCCGCCCGCATGCGGGCCGCCATCGTCGAGCGGGGGATGATCGAGACACGCCACGATCCCGGCGACGATGTCGTCGATATAGGTAAAATCGCGGCGCATGTCGCCGTTGTTGAAAACCTTGATCGGTTTACCGGCGAAGATCGCCTTGGTGAACAGCCACATCGCCATGTCGGGTCGGCCCCACGGCCCATAGACGGTAAAGAAGCGCAGGCCCGTCAGCGGGATTCGATAGAGGTTGGCATAGGCCTCGCTCATCAGCTCGTCGGCCTTCTTGGTCGCGGCATAGAGCGCCAACGGCCGATCGACGCGGTCCTCGACGCGAAACGGCAATTGCGTGTTGCCGCCATAGACCGACGACGACGATGCATAGGTCATCGGGATCTTTCGATCGCGTGCCACTTCGAGCATGTTGAGATGGCCGACCAGGTTCGACTGGACATAGCTGTGCGGGTTTTCAATCGAATAGCGCACCCCGGCCTGCGCGCCGAGGTGGCAGATCGCATCGAAATCGTGCTCCGCCAGTGCGGCGACGAGCGCAGCATTGTCGGCAAAGTCGATCTCGAGAAATTCGAACGCGTTGCCATTGTGTCGCTTGAGGTGCGCGATCCGGTCGCGCTTGAGCTGGACCGAATAATAATCGTTGAGGTTGTCGATGCCGATGACATGATCGCCACGCCGGGCGAGCTGGCCCGCGACTTGCGAGCCGATAAAACCGGCGGCTCCTGTGACGAGAATTTTCATAATAAGCGTGATCCGGCAAAACGATAATCGCGCTGGCGGATAAAGACGCCGTCCCCGATATGCAAGAACGCAAGCGCTGTCGCGCACCATATGTACGGCACTTGCGTATCTGCTTCATCGGCGCGCAAGATAGGTCAGGCTAGGACAGGCAGATGAACATCGACCGCCGACATTTGCTCGCCTCGTCGGGTGCCGCACTGGCTCTCGCCGCGTTCGTCCCCGCCCGCGCCCAGCCAGGGCGCGCGCTGACACCCGAAATGTTCGGCGCAAAAGGCGACGGCAAAACCAACGATACGGCGGCGTTCGCCGCTCTGTCGGACGCCGTTGAGCAACGCGGCGGTGGCATGATCATGCTGCGCAAGACGACCTATATCGTCGGTGCCCAGCGACCGCGACCCGCCGGCGCCAAGACAGGGTATGCGTACGAGCCCGCGCCGCTAATTGAACTGCGCGATTTGCGCGGTTCGCTCGTCATTCGCGGCAACGGCGCTAAGCTGCAGTGCGCACCGGGCTTGCGTTACGGCACATTCGATCGCGCGAGCGGGCGCAAGACGTCGCACACCATGCCCTTCCTAGATGGCACCGAACTTTCATCGCCCTATCGGGCGATGATCCATATCGAGGGATGTCTGGGCGATATAACGATCAGCGATATCGAACTCGATGGTAACCTGCGCGCGCACGCACTCGGCGGACCATGGGGCGATACCGGATATCAGATTCCCGCGACCGGCATCATATTGAAGAACAATCGCGGCTGGGAACGGCTGTCCAACATCTATGCGCATCATCATGCCCAGGACGGCCTGATGATCGACGGAGTTGATGCTGTCCGGAGCAACGGCGCGCGGACCACGCTCGACAATGTTCGCAGCGAATATAATGGCCGCCAGGGGTTGAGCATCGTTGGCGGTCGCGGTTTCACGATCCGGTCTTCGCAATTCAATCACACCGGCAAGGGCGGCATCGCCAGCGCGCCGGGATCGGGCATCGATATCGAGGCCGAGGGCGGCAAGCGCGTGCGCGACCTTGTTTTCGACAAATGTGAAGTTGCCAATAACACTGGCGCGGGGCTGGTCGCCGACAGCGGCGACAGCGAAGATGCGCGGTTCACCCGTTGCAGCTTCATCGGCACCACCAATTGGTCGGCCTGGCCCAACAAGCCGCGCTTTCGTTTCGCGCAATGCATTTTTGTCGGCGCGTTCGTTCACGCTATTGGTGATCGCGACCCGGCGCGCGCAACGCAGTTCACCCAATGCCGCTTTCTCGACGATCCCGCGCTATCGCCCACCGGCAAGGTCTATGGCGGCGAGAACCCCGACCGCCCGATCGGCGACTTGCCCGACAATATCAATGTCCGCTTCGACCGTTGCGACTTCCACCTGACCCATCAGGCGGTGCTGCCTTGGACGACCAACGTCATCTATGCCGATTGCACGCTGTCACAGGTGTCGACGACGATGTCGTTTCCGCGCGGCACCTATATCGGGCGGAATGTTCTCACTGGAAATTCGAACATATCGGGGTCGAACATTATCGGCACGCTGATCGGAAACGGGCGGACCTTCAGCGGCAGGGTCTAGCCGTCCTGATCGTATGACGCCCTGGAAACGCGGGCCACCACTTTCGTCGGCGGGTCTCCGATGCTACGCGCTCGGGGCCATCCCATCCGACTGCGGAGAGTGACTGCTTGTCCATGCTGCTTCTGACCGATGCACTGATTGCTCCGATCAATCGGGGCAATGCTGTCGAATATTCCTGGATTGCGACGATCGCGGTTGCCGACGGGCAGATCGCGTTTGTCGGAAATCCCGACGACATCCCCGCCACATTTGCCGAAGCATCACGCCATTCCCTCGCCGGTCGTCTCGTCACGCCCGGGCTGATCGATTGTCATACCCACCTGGTCTACGCCGGATCGCGCGCGCGCGAGTTTGAACTGCGACAGCAGGGCGCGACATACGAAACGATCATGCGCGCAGGCGGCGGGATATTCTCGACCGTCGCAGCGACGCGCGCGGCGTCGGCGGAGGAGCTTCTCGCCGGCGCCCTCAAACGGATCGACCGCCTGATCGCCGAAGGCGTGACGACGGTCGAGATCAAGTCGGGCTATGGCCTCGACCGCGATACCGAGCTTCGCATGCTGCGCGTCGCCCGCGACATCGAACAGCATCGCGCGATCCGCGTATCGACGACCTTCCTCGGCGCGCACGCTTTCCCCAAGGAGATCGGCGCCGACGCGTATCTCGAAGAAACCTGCCTGCCGACGTTGAAAAAAGCCGCCGCCGAAGGCCTGGTCGATGCAGTCGACGGCTTTTGCGAAAATGTCGGCTTCAGTGCGACGCAGATGGCGCGCGTATTCGACGTCGCCCGCGAGCTTGGCCTGCCGGTCAAGCTCCACGCCGAGCAGCTCTCTGATCAGGGCGGAGCGGCGCTCGCCGCGCGTTATGGGGCATTGTCGGCCGATCATCTCGAATATGTCGGCGACGATGGCATCGCGGCGATGGCGGCGAGCGACATGGTTGCGGTGCTGCTGCCCGGAGCTTTCTACATGCTCAAGGAAACGCAGTTGCCGCCGGTCGAGAAGCTGCGCGCGGCGGGCGTGCCGATGGCGCTGGCTACCGACGGCAATCCCGGTTCGGCGCCGATGAGCTCGATCCTGCTTGCGATGAACATGGGCGCGGTCCTGTTCGGCCTGACCCCTGAGGAATGCCTGCGCGGTGTCACCGAACATGCCGCGCAAGCGCTGGGCCTGAGCGACCGCGGCACGATTGCGGTCGGAATGCGTGCCGATCTCGCGATCTGGGATGTTACCGACCCCGCCGAGCTGAGCTATCGCATCGGCGACGCGCCGCTCTACCAACGTGTTTTCGAAGGACGCTTATGCTGACGCTTTCCCCCGGTTCGGTCGATCTGGCCAGCCTCGAACGTATCTGGCGCGAGGAGCTGCCGGTCACGCTCGATGCGGCAGCGCGCGATCGGATCGCGGTCTCGGCCAGGCGGATCGACGCGGTGATCGCAGGGGACGAGACGGTCTATGGCGTCAATACGGGCTTCGGTAAGCTCGCCTCGATCCGCATTGCCGCGGCCGACACCGCAACGCTCCAGCGCAATTTGATCTTGTCGCATTGCTCGGGGGTGGGCGCCTCGACGCCGCGTGCGATAACGCGGCTGATGATGGCATTGAAGCTTATCTCATTGGGCCGTGGTGCTTCGGGCATCCGTCCCGCGACGGTCGATCTGATCGAGGCGATGCTGGCGAAGGATGTGACGCCCGTGGTGCCGGCGCAAGGCTCGGTCGGTGCCTCGGGCGATCTCGCCCCGCTCGCGCATATGGCGGCGGTGATGATGGGCGAGGGCGAGGCGGTGTTCGATGGGGTGACGATGCCCGGCGGCAAGGCGCTCGCCAGGGCGGGCCTCGCTCCGGTCACCCTCGGCCCCAAGGAAGGCCTCGCGCTGATCAACGGGACGCAGTTTTCGACCGCGCACGCGCTCGTCGGCCTGTTCAACGCCTGGCACGCGGCGCGCGTGTCGCTACTGTCGTCGGCGCTATCGATCGACGCGGCGATGGCGTCGACCGCGCCGCTGACTGCCGAGATTCACGAACTGCGCGGCCATCCGGGGCAGATCTGCGCGGCGGCGACAATCCGCGCGCTGCTCGAGGGGAGTGCGATCCGCGATTCGCACCGCGACGACGACACCCGCGTCCAGGATCCCTATTGCATGCGCTGCCAGCCGCAGGTGACCGGGGCGGCGATCGACGTCCTCGCACAGGCGGCGTTGACGCTGCGCCGCGAGGCCAATGCCGCGACCGACAATCCGCTCGTGCTTGCCGACAGCATCGTTTCGGGCGGCAATTTCCACGCCGAGCCGGTCGCCTTTGCCGCCGACATGATCGCGCTCGCGCTGGCCGAGATCGGATCGATATCGCAGCGGCGCATCGCCTTGCTCGTCGATCCGACGCTCAGCTTCGACCTGCCGCCCTTCCTCGCAGCCGACCCCGGGCTCAATTCGGGGATGATGATCGCCGAGGTGACGAGCGCCGCGCTGATGAGCGAGAACAAGCACCTGGCCAATCCGTGCTCGACCGATTCGACCCCGACGAGCGCCAACCAGGAAGACCATGTCAGCATGGCCGCCCACGGCGCGCGGCGGCTCGGGCCGATGGCCGACAACCTGTTCCGCATCCTCGGCATCGAGATTTTCTGCGCAGCCGAGGGGATCCGTTTCCGCGCCCCGCTCGAAACGAGCCCGGCGCTGGCGCGCGTCTGCGCGCGCTTCCACGAAGATGTCGCGCCGCTGACGCAGGACCGTTTCCTCGCGCCATGTCTCGAAACGTCGGCGCGGCTCGCCCAGGGCCGCGCGCTGACCGATGCGGCCCAAACCGCCTTTCCCGAACTCGAGGAGCTGATCCGTGGCTGACCGCCGACACAATAGCCGCACCGTCAAGGCGCCGACCGGCACGACGCTCAATGCGAAGAGCTGGCTGACCGAGGCGCCGCTTCGCATGCTGATGAACAACCTGCATCCCGACGTTGCCGAAAATCCCGACGAACTTGTCGTCTATGGCGGTATCGGCCGCGCCGCACGCAACTGGCAGGCGTTCGACCAGATCGTCGATAGCCTGAAGCGGCTCGACGACGACCAGACGCTGCTCGTCCAGTCGGGCAAGCCCGTCGGCATCTTCCATACGCACAAGGATGCACCGCGCGTACTGATCGCCAATTCGAACCTCGTGCCGCACTGGGCGACGTGGGACCATTTCAACGAGCTCGATAAGAAGGGCCTGGCGATGTACGGCCAGATGACCGCGGGGTCGTGGATCTACATCGGCACGCAGGGCATCGTTCAGGGCACCTACGAAACCTTCGTCGAGGCGGGGCGCCAGCATTATGACGGCGACCTCACCGGCCGCTGGGTGCTGACCGCGGGACTTGGCGGGATGGGCGGGGCGCAGCCGCTTGCCGCAGTCATGGCGGGCGCGTGCTGCCTCGCGATAGAATGCGACGAGACGCGCGCCGATTTCCGCCTCCGCACGGGCTATGTCGACGAAAAAACACACGACATCGACGAGGCGCTGGCGCTGATCGACCGCTGGACCGCGACCGGGCAGGCCAAATCGGTCGCGCTGATCGGCAATGCCGCCGAGATCGTCCCCGACCTGTTCGCGCGCGGCGTCCGCCCCGACATCGTTACCGACCAGACCAGTGCGCACGATCCCGTCCACGGCTACCTGCCGATCGGCTGGAGCGTCGGCGAGTGGCGCGCGAAACAGGAAAGCGATCCCAAATCGGTCGAAAAGGCCGCTCGCCAATCGATGAAAATCCACGTTGCCGCGATGGTCGATTTCCATAAGGCCGGCGTCCCGACGGTCGATTACGGCAACAACATCCGCCAGGTCGCGTTCGACGAAGGTCTCACCGACGCCTTCGCCTTTCCCGGCTTCGTCCCCGCCTATATCCGCCCGCTGTTCTGTCGCGGCATCGGCCCGTTCCGCTGGTGCGCGCTGTCGGGCGACGCGCAAGACATCTACAAGACCGACGCCAAGGTGAAGGAGCTGATCCCCGACGATCCGCACCTGCACAAATGGCTCGACATGGCGCGCGAGCGGATCGCCTTCCAGGGCCTGCCCGCGAGGATCTGCTGGGTTGGACTGGGGGTGCGCGACAAGCTCGGCCTCGCCTTCAACGAGATGGTCCGCAACGGCGAGCTGTCGGCGCCAGTCGTCATCGGGCGCGACCATCTCGACAGCGGCTCGGTCGCCTCGCCCAATCGCGAGACCGAGGCGATGAAGGACGGATCGGATGCGGTCAGCGACTGGCCGCTGCTCAATGCCCTGCTCAACACCGCCAGCGGCGCGACGTGGGTCTCGATCCACCATGGCGGCGGCGTCGGCATGGGCTTTTCGCAGCACAGCGGCATGGTGATCTGCTGTGACGGGACCGAGGATGCCGATCGCCGCATCGCCAATGTGCTATGGAACGATCCCGCGACCGGCGTCATGCGTCACGCCGATGCCGGTTACCAAGAGGCGATCGACTGCGCGCGTGAAAACGGGCTCGATCTGCCTGGCATTTTGCCGCAGAATTAGCGCCGATGTCGATCAGCTTCCTTCCCGCCGCGCCGTGGTCGGGCCGCTCCGATCCCGAAGACGGGTCCGATGCGCTGCGGCTTCACCAGCTCGTCCGCGACGATGCCCCTCGGGCGCTGATCGGCTTCGCCTGCGAGGCCGGCGTCGCGCGCAACAAGGGCCGTCCCGGTGCATCAAAAGGCCCCGCCGCGCTGCGCAGCGCGCTCGCCAACATGGCGGCGCCGGACGGAGCACGGATAGGGCAGGGCGGCTTCAGCGACCTTGGCACGATGGTCGTCGAAGACGACGATCTCGAGATGGGGCAGGCGGCACTCGCCGATCGCATTGCCAGCGCGCTGAGCCGGCATGAGCGCGTAATCGTGCTCGGTGGCGGGCACGAGACAGCCTTCGCCAGTTACTCGGGTCTCGCCAAGGCCTATCCGGGCAAGCGCATCGGCATCGTCAATCTCGACGCGCATCTCGATATCCGTGCGGTCGGGGAGAGCGGCGGTTCGTCGGGCACGCCCTTCGCGCAGATCCGCGCGCTGGCGGGCGATGCCTTCGACTATCTGGTGCTTGGCCTCGCCGAGGAATCGAACACCGCTGCACTGCGCGACAAGGCGCGCGACTGGGGCGTGACGACCGTCAGCGATCATGCGCTGATTGCCGACGCTCGCGCCGCCGACGACGCGATCCGCGACCTGATCGGTCGCAACGACCTCGTCTATCTGACGATCGATATCGACGTCCTGCCGCATTACCAGGCGCCCGGCGTCAGCGCCCCTGCGCCGCGCGGCGTGCCGCTTTCGGTGATCGAGCATCTCGTCGGCGAAGTCATGCGCGTCACCGCCGAACTCGGTCGCCCGCTCCCGCTGGCCGACGCGGTCGAGCTGTCGCCGCCGCACGATCGCGACTCGATGACCGCGCGCAGCGCCGCGCTGCTGATCCGGCGATTGCTGCTGGCTTGAATACGGTGGTGAGCCCTGCTGGGTTCGAACCAGCGACCTACTGATTAAAAGTCAGTTGCTCTACCGACTGAGCTAAGGGCCCCACCGCGATGTGCACCTAGAAAGGGGTCGGCCCGGGGTCAAGCGGCTTGGGGCTGGAAAGTCGCTTTGCCAGTTGGCGGATGCTGTGTCCGCTGACCGGATCGCGCCAGTCGGCAGCGACCTGTGTTCCGGGGTCGAGGACGAAACGCCGCGTGCGAAGCGCGGGATGCGGGATCGTCAGCCGCGGCGCGGCGAACAATCCGCCCGACCACAGCAGAATATCGAGGTCGATCACGCGCGCGCCCCATCGCCGTGTGCGCCGCCGCCCGAAATCGCGCTCGATTCGCTGCAGTCGGTCGAGCAGCGCGAGCGGCGCGAGCGCGCTGTACAACACGACGACCGCATTGGCATATCGTCCGCGCGACGGACCCAGCGGGGCGGAGGCGATGATCGACGATTGCGCGATGACGGTACCGATCGCGTCCAGCTGTCCGATGGCGGCGGTGACCACCCTTGGCGGCGCTCCGTACTGCGCATGGCGCCGGTTCGAGCCCAGCGCGATCAGGTAGGTCTGGCTTGCCTCGCTCATGCTTGCGCCCTAGTCCCGCTGCGATGCCGCTGCCAACCCCCGTAGATATCGCCCTCACCCGTCTGGCCCCCGCCGACCTGTCGCCGCTGCCCGAGGGTGAGCCGCCGCGCGATTGCGCGCTGTGCCCGCGACTGGCTGAATTTCGCGAAGAGGTCGCTTGCGAATATCCCGACTGGTGGAATGCGCCGGTGCCAGCATTCGGCGATCCCGCCGCGTGGCTCGCGATCGTTGGCCTCGCGCCGGGCAAGCACGGCGCGCATCGCACCGGCAGGCCGTTTACCGGCGACTATGCCGGCGACCTGCTGTTTGCGACGCTCGGCAAGTTTGGCCTGTCGAACGGTTGCTACGACAGCCGCATCGACGACGGGCTGCGGCTCGGCGGCGCGATCATCATCAACGCGGTCAAATGCCTGCCGCCGCAGAACAAGCCGCTGCCTGCCGAAGTGCACAATTGCCGCCGGTTCTACACGCAGCAGCTCGCGATGCTGCCGACCGCCCGCGTCATGATCGCGCTCGGCCAGATCGCGCATTCGACCGTGATCCGAAATCTCGGCGAGCGGCAGGCCGCGTACAAGTTCGGCCATCTCGCCGAACATCGCCTGCCCGACGGCCGCGTCCTGATCGATAGCTATCACTGCTCGCGCTACAACACGAACACGGGGCGACTGACCGCGGAAATGTTCGAGGCGGTCTTCGCGCGGGCCCTGGAAATCAGATCAGCGGGCTGAACTCGTCAACGATGCGCTGATACAGCGCGCGCTTGAACGGGACGATGAGATCGGCGAGATCGTGCGGTGATTTCCACGCATATTCGCGAAACTCGGCGTGCTCGGTGGCGATGTCGATGTCGCTGTCGTCGCCGGTGAAACGCATCAGGTACCAGCGCTGTTTCTGGCCGCGATACCTGCCCTTCCACAACACGCCGATCAGCTCGTCGGGCAGTTCGTAGACGAATTCCTCGCTCGCCTCGGCGACGAGGTCGACCTTGGCCCTGGCGATGCCGGTTTCCTCCTCGAGTTCGCGCCACGCGGCGTCGAGCCAGTCCTCGCCCTTGTCGACGCCGCCCTGCGGCATCTGCCAGGCCTCGGCACGGTTATCGATGCGCTGGCCGACGAACACCTTGCCCTCGTCATTGACCAGCATCACCCCGACACCGGGGCGATAGGCAAGCGTTTCGCGTTTCGTCATCGGCGGCGGTCCACGTTCAGCCATTGGCGGGGAGCAGCGCCTTGAGCAGGCGGAATGCCTGCGCGAGGTCGCCGTCCGACGACGGCAGCGCCTTGCGCAGCGTGATGAAGCCGTGGATGTTGCCGACCGCGTCGTAATGCGCGACCGTCGCGCCTTCGGCGACCAGCGCGGCGGCATAGGCGCGGCCCTGGTCGCGCAGCGGATCGAGCCCCGCGGTCATGACCAAAGTCGGCGGCGTGTCGTGATGGCCCGCGCCCAGGCACGCGTTGCGCGGATCGCCTTTGGTCGGTGCGTAATGGTTGTCGAACCAGCGCATCGAATCGGCGCTGAGCAAATGGCCTTCGGAAAAGTCCTTGAAGCTCTGATAGGCGGGCGCTTCGTCGACGACGGGATAGATCGGGAATTGCGCGACGACCTTCTGGCTGGCGGGTGTGTCGCGCAGCTGCTGGGTCACGACGATCGCAAGATTGCCGCCGGCGCTGTCGCCGCAGGTGATCAGCCCGTCGATGTCGAGGCCGAGCGCGGCGCCATTATCGGCAATCCAGCGCGTCGCGGCTTCGCAATCGTCGGGCGCGGCAGGGAAGGGCGCTTCGGGGGCGAGGCGATAATCGACCGCGACGACGGGAAGCTGCATCACGCGCGCCATTTCGGCGCAGAACGAATCGTGCGTCTCGAGATCGCCGATGACGAAGCCGCCGCCATGGAAGAAACAGATGACGGGCGAAGGGCCTGCCTCGGCGCGCGCGTCGTACACTCGCAACCCGATGTCGCCGGCGGGACCGGGGCAGGACAGGTCCGCAACCCGCGCAATCTCGCCGCGTTCGACGTCGGCCATCGCCTTGGCCATTTTCATCAGCTCGCGGGCGTGCGGCGGTTCGAACTGATAGACCTTGGGCGTCTCGGGTGCGTTGATCACCTCGAGATAGGCGCGGACATCGGGGCGGGCGTCGGAATGGATTTCGGTCATGGCCTCTAACTGCCACCGCCACGATCGGTTGCAAAGCGGAACTTGTCTTCCCACCTCCGGGAAAGCGGGCGGCGTTCAAAAAGGGTTTGAGCGCGCACCCGCCGCCGCCTAGGGTCGCCGGCGATTGACCACCCCAATGACAGGATGACGCATGGCGAGCGCCGCGCACACGATTACCAAGGCTGAAGCGACCGCGCATCCGCCCGCCGAGGCGGTTGTCGTCCGCTTCGCCGGCGACAGCGGCGACGGCATGCAGCTGACCGGTGGGCAATTCACCTTGTCGACCGCGCTGGCGGGCAACGACCTTGCAACCTTCCCCGATTTCCCAGCGGAGATCCGGGCGCCTCAGGGGACGCTGTTCGGCGTTTCGGCGTTCCAGATCAATTTCGGCTCGACCGCGATCGAGACCGCGGGCGACGCCCCCGACGTGCTCGTCGCGATGAACCCCGCCGCGCTCAAGACCAATGTCGATGCGTTGAAGCCGGGCGGGCTGATCATCGCCGACGAAGGCGAGTTCGGCGACCGCAACCTCGCCAAGGCGAAATACGACGCGAATCCGCTCGACGACGGCAGCCTGGCCAAATGGCAGCTGATGAAGCTCGATATCAGCGCGCTGACCTTGGAAGCGGTCAAGCCCTTCGGCCTCGGCAAGAAAGAGGCGCTGCGCTGCAAGAACATGTGGACGCTCGGCCTCGCGCTGTGGATGTTCGACCGCGATCGCCAGCCGATCGTCGACTGGCTCAAGGCCAAGTTCGCCAAGCTGCCCGACATTGCCGAGGCCAACATCGCCGCATTGAACGCGGGTCATGCCTATGGCGAGACCGCCGAGCTTGCGGGGCCGATGCAAAAGGTCTCGATCGCCGCTGCGCCGACCGAACCGGGTCTCTATCGCACCGTCACCGGCGCCGAATCGATTTCGCTCGGCCTCGTCGCGGGCGCGCAGCTCGCCGGGCTCAAGCTGTTCTTCGGCGGCTATCCGATCACGCCCGCGTCGGCGATCCTCCACCATCTCGCACGGCTCAAGGAATTCGGCGTCACGACCTTCCAGGCCGAGGACGAGATCGCCGCGATCTGCGCTTCGATCGGCGCGAGCTATGCCGGACAGCTCGGCATCACCAGTTCGTCGGGTCCGGGCATCGCCTTGAAGACCGAGGCGATGGGCCTCGCGATCATGACCGAACTGCCGCTCGTCATCGTCAATTCGCAGCGCGGCGGGCCGTCGACCGGCCTGCCGACCAAGACCGAGCAGAGCGACCTCTACCAGGCGGTCTATGGCCGCAATGGCGATGCGCCGTTGCCGGTGATCGCAGCGCGCAGCCCTGCCGACGCATTCGATTGCGCGATCGAGGCGGTGCGTATCGCGACGACCTACATGACCCCGGTGATGCTGCTCACCGACGGCTATATCGCCAATGCCGCCGAACCGTGGAAGGTCCCCGACATGGCGGGCTATGCGCCGTTCCCGGTCAGCTTCATGACCGACGCGCCGGGCGAGGGCGAGGCGTTCATGCCCTATGCCCGCGACGAAAAACTGGCGCGTCCGTGGGCGATCCCCGGCACGCCGGGATTGATGCACCGCATCGGCGGCATCGAAAAGGCCGAAGGCACCGGCAACATCGATTACGCTCCGGAAAACCACGCGCGCATGACCGAAATTCGGCGCGACAAGATTCTCGGCGTCGATGTGCCTGATCAGGACATCGAGGTCGGTGAAGCCGGCGGCAGGCTGGCGATCGTCGGCTGGGGCTCGACCTACGGTCCGATTCTCCAGGCGGTCCGCCGCGCGCGCGCCAAGGGTCTCGACGTCAGCCATATCCACATCCGCCACATCTGGCCTCTGCCGAAAAATATGGCTGTCCTATTGCGGTCGTTCGAGCATATCATCGTTCCCGAGATGAACACGGGTCAGTTGAAGACGCTCCTCCGCGACCAGTATCTTGTCGATGCGAAACCGCTCAACAAGGTGTCGGGCCAGCCGTTCATGATCGCCGAAATCGAAGCGGCGATCGAAAAGGCCTTGGCATGATTGGTATTGATCGGAAGGTCACGTCGAACGGAAACACCGCCGAACGTGAACCTGTGACTTTTGGAACCGCAGCATGAACGACATGACCCCGATCGTAACCGCGCCCAAGGACTGGGAAACCGACCAGGAGGTGCGCTGGTGCCCCGGCTGCGGCGACTATGCGATCCTCAAGGCTGTCCAGCGCACGATGCCCGAAATCGGCGGCACGCCTGCCAACACCGTGTTCGTCAGCGGCATCGGCTGTTCGAGCCGCTTTCCCTATTACATGGAAACCTACGGCTTCCACACGATCCACGGCCGCGCTCCGGCGTTCGCCACGGGGATCAAGCTCGCCAATCCCGAACTCGACGTCTGGCTCGTCACCGGCGACGGCGACGGCCTGTCGATCGGCGGCAACCACACGATGCACGTCCTGCGGCGCAATCTCGACACGCAGATCCTGCTCTTCAACAACGAGATTTACGGTCTCACCAAGGGGCAATATTCGCCGACCAGCCGCGAAGGCACGCGCTCGCCCTCGACCCCGTTCGGTTCGGTCGATCATCCCGCGCGCCCGTGCGCTTTCGCCCTCGGCTCGGGCGGCCGCTTCGTCGCCCGCGCCTATGACGTGTCGAAACAGCTGCCCGATGTCCTCAAGGCCGCGCACGCGCACAAGGGCGCGGCGTTCATCGAGATTTTCCAGAACTGCATCGTCTACAACGCCGACGTGTTCGCCGAGTTCACCGACAAGAAGAATGCGAGTTCGCACCAGCTCTGGCTGACCGATGGCGAACCGATGCTGTTCGAAAAGGGCGCCAAGGGCATCGCGCTCGACCGCGAGGCGCTGCAGTTGAAGGTCGTCGATGTCGTCGACGGCGACTGGCAAGGCGCGGGCGTGATCGTCCACGACGTCAAGAACCGCGCGGTTGCGCACATGCTCGTCGAAATGCGCTTCGGCCCGTTCCCGATGGCGCTGGGCGTGCTCTACGATGATCCGCACCCGACTTTCGAAAGCGCCGTTGTCGCGCAGAACCGCGAACTCAGCGAAGGCAAGACGCCCGACCTCCAGGCGCTCGTGTCGAAGGGCCAGACATGGATGGTCGAGAAAGAACCGCGCACCGAATGATGAGTCACCGCTTCTCTTCCCGCTAAGGGGAGGCGAGAGATGTTATGAGCGACCCTGTCATCCTTTGGTTTCGCCGCGACCTGCGGCTGTCCGATCAGGCTGCGCTCCTTGCGGCCTGTGCCGATGGACTGGTCGTGCCGGTCTACGTCCTCGATGACGATGCGCCGGGCGATCATGCGATTGGCGGGGCGGCGCGCTGGTGGCTGCATCATAGCCTTTTCAGCCTCGATGGCGACCTGCGCGCCAAGGGTTCGCGGGTGATCCTGCGACGCGGCAACGCGGTGGAACAGATCGCGAAGCTGGCCAAAGACGTCGGTGCGCGCCGCGTTCACGCGCTGCACCATTACGAGCCGTGGTGGCGCGATGCCGAAGCCGCCATCGCCGACCGCATCGACCTCGTCCTCCACGACGGCAATTACCTTGCCCCGCCGGGCAGTGTCACGACGGGGGCGGGCGAACCGTACAAGATCTACACGCCGTTCTGGAAAGCGCTGGGCGAGCGTATGCCTCCTGCCGAGCCGCACAACGCTCCGCGCGAGATCCCCGTGCCGACGTCGTGGCCAGGCTCGGACGATCTGGCCGACTGGGACCTGCTACCGACCAAGCCAGACTGGGCGACGGGTTTCGGCGAAGACTGGACGCCCGGCGAAGCGGGCGCGCGGACGCGTGTCGCCGATTTCATCGACGAGGCGGCCGATTATGACGAGGCACGCAACCTGCCGTCGCAGGAGGGCAGTTCGCGCCTGTCGCCGCATCTCCATTGGGGCGAAATCTCGCCAGCCTATGTCTGGCATCGCATCGCTGCAGCAGGGCGCGGCAAGACCGGCGTGAACACCTTCCTCAAGGAAGTTGCCTGGCGCGATTATGCGCAGAACGTGATCCTGCAGTTCGGCGACTATGCGAGCAGGAACGCACGCGACCGCTTCGACCCGATGAAATGGCGGACGGGCAAGACCGCCGATGCCGATTTTGCTGCGTGGACGCAGGGCCGCACCGGCTATCCGATCGTCGATGCGGGTATGCGGCAATTGTGGACGACCGGCTGGATGCACAACCGCGTGCGGATGATCGCGGCGAGTTTCCTCGTCAAACACCTGCTGATCGACTGGCGGCGCGGCGAACGCTGGTTCTGGGACTGTCTCGTCGATGCCGATTACGCGAACAACGCGGTGAACTGGCAATGGGTCGCGGGCACGGGTATCGATTCGAACATGTTCGTCCGCATCATGGCCCCGCTGTCACAATCCTGGAAATTCGCCGCCGGCGATTATATCCGCCAATGGGTGCCCGAGCTGGCGGCGCTCGACGACGATGCCATCCACGATCCGCACGAAGCGGGTTGCGCGCCGCGCGATTATCCCGCCAAGCGGGTCGAACATCGCGCCGCGCGCGAGCGCGCGCTGGCCGCTTATGCCCAGATGAAGGCCGCATCGTGAACGATCAGCACGATGCAAAGCGCGGCGCGCACCTCGTCGCTGGCGATCGCGGGCTCGTCGCGGGACGGCTCTGGGCGCGCCTGTGGGCGCGCGGCCGCGCCCGCGTCTTCGAACGCGTCATCGAGGGTATCGACAAGGGCCTGAACCACGGCACGATCGAGGGGCGCCTGCCAGATGGTAGCACGCGGATCGTCGGCGGCCGCGGCGACGGTCCCTATGCCGTCTGCGAGATTTCCAGCTGGATGGCGCTCGTCCGCCTCGCCAATTCGGGATCGGTCGGCTGGTACGTCGCCTGGACGCGCGGCGAATGGACTTCGCCCGATCCGGTCGCGATCTTCGACCTGTTCATGCGCAATGCGCGCAGCCTCGGCGGGGTCGCGCGCGCCAAGGGCATCTGGCGGATCGCCAAGCGGCTGATCCATCGTTTCAACGGCAATTCGGCGCGCGGCGCGAAGCGCAACATCGCGGCGCATTACGACCTCGGCAATGATTTTTACGCCGCGTGGCTCGACGAGACGATGAGCTATTCGAGCGCGATCTTCGCCGGCGACGAGTCGCTCGAGAGCGCGCAGCGCCGCAAGATCGAGGCGATCGCCGACCGGCTGGCGCTCGAACCGGGCGACCGATTGCTCGAGATCGGCTGCGGCTGGGGCTATCTCGCCAATCGCTTCGCGGAAAACGGCGTCGCAACGACCGCGATCACTTTGTCCGAGGAACAGCGCGCCTGGGCCGAGCAGCGCTATCTCGCGGGCGGCAAGCCGCTGCGGTTCGAACTGGTCGATTATCGCGCGATGACGGGGCAGTTCGACGGCATCGCCAGCGTCGAGATGGTCGAGGCGGTGGGGCAGGAATACTGGCCGCAATATCTCGACTGTATCGCGCGCTGCCTGAGGCCCGGCGGCCGCGCGGCGATCCAGTATATCGCTATCGACGATGCGATTTTCGCCGATTACGCCGCCAGCGCCGATTTCATCCAGACCTATATCTTCCCTGGCGGGATGCTGCTGTCGACCGAGCGTTTCCGCGCGCTCGCCGAAGCGCGCGGCCTCGTCTGGAGCGACGAGACGCACTTCGGTGGCGATTATGCCGAGACGCTGAAGCAGTGGCGCGAACGGTTCGACCTGGCTGTAGAAGAGAAGCGCCTGCCGGCCGGTTTTGACAAACAGTTCCGTGACTTGTGGCGCTATTATCTGATGTACTGTGAAGGCGGATTCCGCGGTGGCGGCATCTGGGTCGCGCAGGTTACGCTGACCAAATCAGCCTGATCAGCTGCCCAGTTCGAGGCGCTCGGTGCTGTCGAAGCCGCGGTCGATCAGGGCGACGATCGCATCGGCGACGACTTCGGGCGATTTGAGATCGGCCGGATTCTCGCCGGGATAGGCGCGCGCGCGCATCGTCGTGCGCGTAGCGCCGGGATCGACGATCGCAGTGCGGATTTTCGAAATGTTGCATGTCTCGGCGCCATAACAGGTGACGAGCGTGTCGAGCGCCGCCTTCGACGCGCCATAGGCGCCCCAGAAGGCGCGCGGCGACTGGCCGACGCTTGAGGTGATCGCCACCAGCCGTCCGCCGTCGGACTTTCGCAGCAACGGATCGAACGCAGCGATCAACGCCTGCTGCGCGAGGACGTTGAGCGTGAAGACGCGGTTGAGTTCCTTGCCATCGATCGTCGTGACTGGGGTCAGCGTGCCGAGCGTCGCGGCGTTGAGGATCAGGATATCAAGATGGCCCCAGCGCTCCCTGACGGCTTTTGCCAGCCTGGCGATGCTCTCTCCGTCGGTGAGGTCGAGCGGCGCGATCGTCGCATGGCCGCCGGCGGCATGGATCGCCTCTTCGACCGCCTCCATGTCCTTTGCGGTCCGCGCCACGAGAATGACGTGAATGCCCTTTCCCGCGAGGGCCTGGGCGGTCGCCGCACCGATCCCGCGGCTGGCCCCGGTGACCAGCGCAACCTTGTCCTCGCCCGCCATCAGACGAGATGCTCGCCGAGCAATTGCAGCTGATCCGAATCGCTGCCCTTGGCATGATCGGTCAGCGGGGTTGGATAATCGCCACTGAAACAGGCATCGCAATATTGCGGCACCTTATCGTCGCGAGCGGCCTCGCCCAGCGCACGGTACAATCCGTCGATGCTGACGAAGGCGAGGCTGTCGGCGCCGATATGCGCACACATCTGGTCGACGTCCTTCGATGAGGCGAGCAGGTTTTCGCGCCGCGGCGTGTCGACGCCGTAAAAGCAGCTGTTGCGTGTCGGCGGACTGGCGATCCGCATGTGCACCTCGGTCGCGCCGGCGTCGCGCATCATCTGCACGATCTTCATGCTGGTCGTGCCGCGGACGATTGAATCGTCGATCAGGATGACGCTCTTGCCTTCGATCAGCGCCTTGTTGGCGTTGTGCTTGAGCTTGACGCCGAGATGGCGAACCTTGTCGCTCGGCTGGATGAAGGTCCGGCCGACATAATGCGAACGGATGATGCCCAGTTCGAACGGGATGCCCGATTCCTGGGCATAGCCAATCGCCGCGGGTACGCCGCTGTCGGGCACCGGAATGACAAGGTCGGCGGCGATGCCGTTCTCACGCGCGAGTTCAGCCCCTATCGCCTTGCGCACCGAATAAACCGAGGACCCGTCAACGATCGAATCGGGGCGCGAGAAATAGACGTGCTCGAAGATGCAGAAACGCGGCGGGGTGGCGGCGAACGGCTTGACCGAGCGGATTTTCCCGTCGCGGACAATGATGATCTCGCCCGGTTCGACCGAGCGGATGAACTCGGCGCCGACAACGTCGAGTGCGACCGATTCGGATGCGAAGATGACGGCATCGTCGAGCATGCCCATGACGAGCGGTCGAATGCCGAGCGGATCGCGCGCCGCGATCATCCCTTCGGACGTCAGGCAGACGAATGAATAGGCGCCCTCGAGCTGTTTGAGCGCATCGATGAAGCGATCGATCAGCGTCGAATAGAGCGAGGTCGCGACCAGGTGGATAACGGTCTCGGTGTCGCTCGTCGACTGGAAGATCGAACCGCGGCGGACAAGGTCCTTGCGCAGTTTTTCGGCGTTGGAAATATTGCCGTTGTGGGCGACCGCAAAGCCGCCCGAGGACAGGTCGGCGAACAGAGGCTGGACGTTGCGCAGTGCAGTCTCGCCAGTGGTCGAATAGCGGACATGGCCGATTGCCGAATGGCCGCGCAGCGCGCGGATGATCTCGTCGCGATCGAAATTGCCCGCGACATGACCCATCGCCCGGTGCGAATGAAAATGGTCGCCGTCATAGCTGGTGATGCCGGCGGCTTCCTGCCCGCGATGCTGCAACGCATGAAGGCCAAGGGCGACAACCGCCGAGGCGGTATCGACATTGGCAATGCCGAATACGCCGCACTCTTCGCGCAGCTTGTCGTCGTCGAATGGGTCGGTTGTGATCAGCACGGGCGGCCTTCTGGCTGGGGTCGATCAACGGCGGCGAAGCGGACTTCGCCCTTGCGGGCCATATAGGGATGGTGCCCCAATATGTCTGCCCCCAATCTACCTTTTCTGTTGCCGCTTGGTGCGCGGCGTGGAGATGCGATAGGAAGCCCGCATGACAGCCCTTTGCCGAAACACCCTCTGGCCCTGCGCTGCGCTGATACTTGCGCTCGCGCTCGTTGGTTGCCGTGACGGCGAGGCACCGATGTCGCGGCCAAGCGAATCGTCGCTCGAAACCGCGGCGCGCGACGCGGGCGTGATCGCCGACAGCGATGCTCTCAATCCGGTCGGTTCTTACGCAAGGCGCCATGAAAACGGTCTGCACGAACTGTGTATCGCGCCCGGTCCCGCAGCGAACGACTATGTTTTCGGTATGATCGCCGACCTTGGCACAGGGCTTTCGTGCCAAGGCAGAGGGCGGGTTTCGGAGAGCGCGGACACGCTTCGCTTTGTCTTCGACGGCGTTCCCAATTGCGCCATCGACGCACATTATGACGGCGAAGGAATCCGGCTGTCGGGCAAGGTCCCGCCGCAGTGCGCCGCGCTATGTTCGGCGCGCGCTACCTTTGCCGGACTATCGGTCCTGCGATCAGGCTGGTCGCGCCAGGACGCGCGGCGCGTGCGCGCACGCCACGCCGCCAAGGGTGTCGCTGAAGGCGAACTGCTCTGTGGTTGACTTGACGTTCACGTAAACGGCATGTAGAAATCTTGCCCATGACGAGTTCTCACGGCCATGCGCATCTCGACACGCCCGACGTCCATGGCCGCCAAACCTATTCGATCGGCGACTTGTCGAGCGAATTCGACGTCACCGGTCGCGCGCTGCGGTTTTATGAAGACGAGGGCCTGATCGCGCCGACGCGCAAGGGGCTGACGCGCGTCTATTCGAAGCGCGATCGCGCACGGCTTGCGTGGATATTGCGTGCCAAGCGCGTCGGATTCAGCCTGGCCGATATCAAGGAGATGATCGATCTCTACGATGTCGGCGATGGCCGCGCGGTCCAGCGCCGTGTAACAATCGAGAAATGCCAGGCGCGGATCGACCTGCTGAAAGGTCAGCGCGAGGATATCGACAGCGCGATCGACGAACTCAAACTGTTTGTCGAAATGGTCAAGAAAGCCGATCGCGGGGAAATGCCGCCTACCAGCATCAAGCGCCGCAAAAGCGCATCGAAAGGAAGTTAATGCCCAGCTATTCCGCGCCCGTCAAAGATACGCGCTTCATCCTCAACGATGTTATCGGCATCGATCGTTTCGCCAATCTGCCGGGGTTCGAGAACGCGAGCGGTGACATGATCGACGCCATTCTGGGTGAAGGCGCCAAGTTTGTCGAAGAGGTGCTCTTTCCGCTCAACCAGCTTGGCGACCTGCAGGGTTGCAAGCGCCACGACGATGGCAGCGTGACGACGCCTGAGGGCTTCAAGGCGGCATATGACAAGTATCGCGAAGCAGGCTGGGGCACGCTGTCGGCGCCCGAGGAATTTGGCGGACAAGGCATGCCGCATGTCCTGGCAATGGCGTTCGAGGAATATATGACGAGCGCGAACATGGCGTTCGCCATGTATCCCGGCCTGACGCACGGCGCGGTCTCCGCGATCCTCGCCAAGGGTTCGCAGGGGCTGAAGGAAAAGTTCACGCCCAAGATGATCTCCGGCGAATGGGGCGGGACGATGAACCTCACCGAGCCGCAATGCGGCACCGATCTCGGCCTGATCCGTACCAAGGCAGAGCCGCAGGGCGACGGCAGCTACAAGATCACCGGCACGAAGATCTTCATATCGTCGGGCGAGCATGACCTCACCGACAACATCATCCACCTCGTCCTTGCCAAGACCCCCGACGCGCCCGACAGCGTCAAGGGGATTAGCCTGTTCATCGTGCCCAAGTTCATGGTCGGCGATGACGGATCGCTTGGCGAGCGAAACGCCGCTTCGTGCGGATCGATCGAGCACAAGATGGGCATCCACGCCAATTCGACCTGCGTGATGAACTATGACGGCGCGACGGGCTATATGGTCGGCGAGGAGAACAAGGGTCTCGCCGCGATGTTCGTGATGATGAACGCGGCGCGGCTTGGCGTCGGCCTGCAAGGACTCGGCATTGCCGAGGTCGCCTATCAGAATGCGGTCGCCTATGCCGGCGATCGCCGTCAGGGGCGCGCGCTGACCGGGCCGCAGGATCCCGAGGCAAAGGCCGACCACCTGTTCGTCCATCCCGACGTCCGCCGCATGCTGATGGAAGGCAAGGCGGTGATCGAGGGACTGCGCGCACTGATTATCTGGGGCGCGCTCCAGGTCGATCTGAGCCACAAGGCCGAAGACGAGGGTGACCGCCAGATGGCCGACGACCTGATCAGCCTGTTGACCCCGGTGATCAAGGGCTATGGCACCGACAAGGGCTATGACATCGCGACCAACGCGCAGCAGGTCTTCGGTGGCCATGGCTACATCGCCGAATGGGGCATGGAGCAATATGTTCGCGATGCCCGGATCGCGATGATCTATGAAGGCACCAACGGCATCCAGGCGATGGACCTTGTCGGTCGCAAGCTGGCGCAGAATGGTGGCCGTGCGGTCCAGGCATTTTTCAAGCTGGTCGACGACGAGATCGCCGAGGCGAAGAAGGACGAGGCGCTCACTGCTTTTGCCGATGCACTCGACAAGGCCAATGGCCAGCTCAAGGCGGCGACGATGTGGTTCATGCAGAACGGCATGCAGAACCCCAACAATGTCGGTGCAGGCGCGCACAGCTACATGCACATCATGGGGATCGTCGCGCTCGGCCTGATGTGGCTCCGCATGGCGACGGTGGCACAGGCGAAGCTGGCCGAAGGCGCCGAGGATGCGGCGTTCTATGAAACCAAGCTCGCCACCGCGCGCTATTTTGCCGAGCGGATCATGCCCGATGCCGGCGCCTTGCGCCGCAAGATCGAAGGCGGCAGCGATGCGGTAATGGCGCTGAGTCCGGAGCAGTTCGCGTCGGCCTATGCCTGATGCCAAGTGCGGAAGGCGGGAAAACCATTCTCGCCAAGCCTCTAGCTAGCTGCTAGCCGCGCGGGATGGCCGTCACTGCATCTGTTCGCCCGTCGTCCCGTGCGCTTGCCCAACCTGGCAGCAATAGCTGGAAAGTGGCCCGCGCCGACAAGGTCGCGGTGATCGTCGATGCGTGCGATTATTTCCGTATCTTGCGCAAGGCGATGCTTGCTGCGGAAAAACGGATCATGATCGTCGGCTGGGATTTCGACACGCGAATCGATCTCGATCCCGACGACGACGAGAGCATGGATCTGGGGCATTTCATGCTCCAACTCGCCAAGCAGCGGCCCGATCTTGAGATCCGCATCCTCAAATGGGATTTCGGTGCGTGGAAGTCGCTATTGCGCGGATCGCATTTGTGGATGCTGTTTCGCTGGGCGATCACCAAGCCGATCCGGTTCAAGTTCGATGCCAAGCATCCGCCTGGGTGCAGCCATCACCAGAAGATCGTCGTGATCGACAATTGCCTCGCAGTATGCGGAGGGATCGACATGACCAGCGACCGCTGGGACACCCGCGATCACGAAGACGACGATCCGCGCCGTGTCGAGCCCAGCGGCAAGGCCTATGAGCCTTGGCACGATGCCACGACATTGCTCAATGGCGAGGCGGCGGAGGCGCTCGACGAACTCTGCCGCGAACGTTGGAAAGTCGCGACGGGCGAGACGATGCATGCGGTCACCGGTCGCAGTGACTGCTGGGTTGACGAAGTCGAGCCGCACTTTCGCGATGCCGATGTGGCAGTCGCGCGGACGCGTGCGGCGTATGAGGACCAGGTCGAGATCCGCGAAATCGAGCAACTCTATCTCGACATGATCTGCTCGGCCGAGCGCTTCGTCTACGCCGAAAACCAGTATTTCACATCGCCCAAGATCGCTGCGGCGGTCGTGGCGCGGCTCGAGCAAAAACCCGATCTCGAGATCGTCATGGTTCAACCGCTGACCGCCGATGGCTGGATCGAGCAGGTTGCAATGGACGGAACGCGCGTGCGGCTGTGCAGGATGATCGGCAAGAGCGACCCAGACGATCGTTTTCGCATTTTTTATCCGCTGACCAAGGGCGGCACAGCGATCTATGTCCATGCCAAGGTGATGATCGTCGACGATCGCGTCCTGCGGATTGGCTCGTCGAACATGAATAACCGATCGCTTGGCCTCGACAGCGAATGCGATGTCCTGATCGAGGCGTCGCAGGTCGATGACGAAGCGGCTGCACGAGCCGCGATCCGGTCCATCCGTGTCGGCTTGCTGGCCGAACATCTGGGCACCGATTGCGACGTAATCGCCGACACCTTGGCCGAGACCGACTCGATGCGGGCGACGATTGCGCGCTTTGCCGATGAAGGGCGATGTCTCAAGCCGATTACGATGGACGAGCCCGAAGGATTCGAAAAGTTCGTCGCCGATCGCGAGATGCTCGATCCCGAATCCGCCGACGAGATGTTCGAACCGCTCGCCAGACGCGGGCTGGTCAAGTCGTTCTGGGTCAATTTGCGCCATCGCCGCAGTCGCGGTCGCAACGTCCGTTAGGATTTCATGCAGGCGTTCTTGGGAAGGCTGGGGAATGCGGCGCAATCGAACAGCGCGCGTTCGAAGCCGCTTTTCTTGTCGCGCAAATAGCTGAACGCCATCGATTTGCGCGCGGCCGCGGACAGTTCGCCATTCGTCGGCACAAGCGTTTTGTCGGTCCAGCCGAACAGCTTGCAATAATCGCGATCGCCGCATTGGGTGAGGGCGAGAGCCTTGAGACTTGCGGGCGTCGCACTGGCGGGTGCTCCGATGAAGACGGTATTATCGAACACCTTGGCCGTCGTCGCAGGTGCCGCCGCGGCGACCGCCTGATCAAGCGTCTCGATCGAATCGAGCGCGGCCAGTGCCGCTCCCGGGTTGTGCGCGGGCGAATAGGCGGCAAGCTTGGCAACCACGGGTTCGTCAGGATTAACGCGCGACCGGAACGCCGCTGGCGTGCCCCAGCCGCCTTTCCAGCGGAAGAAGAGATGCGTTTCGACTGCGGCAAGTTTGTCGAGCGTATCGCTCCAGTACGGTACGACCCAGTCGGTATGGTAATGCGTTGCAAGGCCCACGCGCTTGTCGACTAACCCGCCGAGCTCGAGTTGCGCCATCGCGCGCGCCCGATCCCAGGCGGCGTCGCTGTAACGGCGATTGAGCGCTCCATCGCAGGTGAAGGTGAACTGGCACCCAGTCTGCCGATCGCTGCCCTGGAAGACGACCCCGCACACCGTCTTGGGGAATGCGGGGTGGCGGACGCGATTAAGGACAACTTGACCGACCGCGCGCTGGCCATCGCTATCGTCGCCCGCTTCGTAGATCATCGCGGCGGCAAGGCAGTCACGTGCACGATCGAGCTGGATATCGTTGCCGGCAAATTTGAACGGCCTGGCAGCGACGATCGGTCCCGCAACAAAGGGAACGCGATCGTTGACCGCGCGCGCATCGTCCACGGCAATGGGTTTGAGCACTAGTGGTTCGACCGGCGGCGGTGCTTCGGGCGGCGGCGCCAGACTGCGCGATGCCGCTGCTCGCGACTGAGCGTTTGAAGAATCCGAGGAGAGAGCGGGAGGCGCAAAAGTGCCCAGGAGGAGCGGCAGGATCAACACTGCAGCCGCGATCAGCACACCGATCGCGCTCGCCAGACGACGTTCGCCAGACGGCAGCCTGGCAGAACCCACATAGGCGGGTCGGTTGGTGTCGAATTCGATCATGGAGCCGCTTTAGCGGATCATTCCTCTGGGAGGAAATCGGGCACCGACAAATAGCGTTCGCCGGTGTCGTAGTTGAATCCCAGAATACGTTTATTGGGACCGGTCTCAGCGATTTTCTTCGCTATAGCTGCCAAGGTTGCGCCCGACGAGATGCCCACCAGCATGCCCTCTTCGGCGGCGGAGCGGCGCGCCATGTCCTTGGCGCTGGCAGCATCGACCTGAATCGCACCGTCGATGGCATCGGTATGGAGATTGCCCGGGATGAATCCGGCGCCGATCCCCTGGATAGCGTGCGGGCCCGGATCGCCGCCCGAAATGACCGGCGACGCGTCTGGCTCGACGGCGAACACCTGAAGATCGGGCCAGTGTTTCTTGAGCGCCTCGGCACAGCCGGTAATATGGCCGCCAGTGCCAACTCCGGTGATCAATATGTCGATTGGAGTGTCCTTGAAATCGGCGAGGATTTCCTGCGCGGTTGTGCGCGCATGGACCGAGACGTTGGCGGGATTTTCGAACTGCTGCGGCATCCAGGCGCCGTCGGTCGCGGCGACCAGCTGGGTCGCGCGTTCGATTGCGCCCTTCATGCCCTTTTCCTTGGGCGTCAGGTCGAAGGTCGCGCCGTACGCGAGCATCAGGCGACGCCGCTCGATCGACATGCTCTCTGGCATGACGAGAACGATTTTGTAGCCTTTGACCGCGGCAACCATCGCGAGGCCGACGCCGGTATTCCCGCTGGTCGGTTCTATGATCGTCCCGCCGGGCTTGAGCGAGCCGTCGGCCTCGGCCGCTTCGACCATCGCCAACGCGATGCGATCCTTGATCGACCCACCGGGGTTTGAACGTTCCGACTTGATCCAAACCTCGGCATCGCCGAACAGTCGCTGGATACGGACATGCGGCGTGTTGCCGATCGTTTCGAGAATGTTCGCTGCTTTCATGGCGGGCCTTCCTTGACTGTCGGTTCATCGTCCATGTCGGGAGGGTCGAACGATTTCGCAAGCCTGAGCTCGGGAAAGAGCCGCGCCCAGGCGATCGTGATGACGATCGCCCCAATGCCCCCGGCGACGACCGCGGCGACCGGGCCGAGGAGCGATGCGAGCAATCCGCTCTCGGTTTCGCCGAGCTCGTTCGACGCTGATATCGTCAGCAGCGAGACCGAACTGACGCGTCCGCGCATCGCGTCGGGGGTGTGAAGCTGGATCAGCGACTGGCGAACGTAGACGCTGACCATGTCGGCTCCGCCGGCGACGACGAGCGCCGCAACGCTGAGCCAGAGGTATTGCGACAGGCCAAATACGATAATCGCGCTGCCGAATATGAAGACCGCAGCGAGCATCTTGACCCCGACATTGCGGTGCATCGGCCGGATCGAAAACCAGATCGCGGTAACCGCAGCGCCCGCGCCCATCGACGAGGCGAGAATGCCGAGACCGGCAGCGCCGACGTGCAATATGTCGCGTGCAAAAACGGGCAGCAACGCGGTGGCACCGGCGAGCATGACGGCGAACAGGTCGAGCGTAATCGTCGCCAGCACGAGGCGGTTCTTGCGGACATAGCTCAACCCGTCGATCATCTGCTGAAGCGGTTTGCGATCACGTAGCATCGCAGGTTGGGCGACCGGACGGATCGATATCACCCCGACCAGCGCGATGAGGAACAGCGTGGTGCATAAGCCATAGGCGGCATCGGGATGGATCGCATACATTGCGCCGCCAATGCTCGGTCCGGCGATCATACCCGCCTGCCAGGCGATGGACGACACTGCGATTGCGGTGGGGAGGACTTTGCGGGGGACCAGATTGGGTGCCAGCGCACTGAAAGCAGGGCCTGAAAATGCGCGCGCGATGCCGAGGAAGAAAGCGACCCCGAACAGCGCGACGAGGCCGAGATCGCCCCGCCATGTCAGCAGTCCGAGGACGCTCGCGCAGCAAAGCTGGATGAAAATCGTCACTTGGCCGATCCTTCGGCGGTCGAAGCGGTCGGCGACCCAGCCGGTTACCGGCGTCAGGAAGAATAACGGGACGAACTGGACGAGCCCGATCATGCCGAGCAGGAAAGCGCTTTCACGAACCGACATTTCGGCGCGCGCAATTCCGTAAACCTGCCAGCCGATGATCAGGACGAGCGCCGACTGCGCAAGTGTGCCCGCCAGCCGCGCGACCCAGTAACGCCGAAAGTTGGCGATCCGGAATGGATGGCGGTCGAGGTCGGGGACGTCCGACGGGGCGGAGAGTGAGGGCATTGCCGCGCTGTATAAGGCGACATTGGCGAGGCCAACCGAAATTACCGACGGCCGCCCAAGGGATGTTTACCTTCGCTGCTAGTCGCGTCTCCAATCGGGACGGCATCGCCAAGCAGTTGGCCAAGCGCGTGCGGATTGGCTAACAAGAGTTTAACGCGCACCAACGAGGACAGTCATAGTGATCAGCAGGCAGGCGAACCCAATGCCAATAACGCGCACGCCGCGCGTGGTGCTGTTGGCGGCATTGTCGGTGTCGGCGGTGTTGATGTCGGGCTGTTCACGTGATGCGCAGACGAACCTCGCGTCGCAGCAGGCCAATCCGGGCGAGTCAAGCGTCGCGACGGCCAATGCAGATGCTGCAGCGGTCACGGCCAAGGATCGAAAGAGCGATGCCACGGACAAGGCGGGGCAGGGCAATTTGCAGCCCGCCGCCAGCGATTCCTATGTCGTCAAACGCGTGCTCCAGATCGACGGACCGTTTCGCCATGGCGACTATGTCTGGGACGATGAAGGCGTACCGCCGGGACAGATCGTCATCACGGTCGACCTGAAGGCGGAGACGCTATCGGTGTTCCAGGGCGGTTACGAGATCGGCGCGGCGGTGATACTGTTCGGCGCCGACGAAAAGCCGACCCCGACGGGCGTCTATCCGATCACCCAGAAGGATGCCGATCACGTCAGCAACCTGTATAATTCGGCGCCGATGCCGTACATGCTGCGGATGACCAACGACGGCATCAGCATCCACGGCAGCGAAGTCGACTGGGGCTATGCGACGCACGGCTGTATCGGCGTGCCGGTGGCATTCGCCAAGAAGATGTTCGGCGTCGCCAAGCTCGGCGACAAGATCATCGTCACCAATGGCGAACGGCTCAAAAGCGGGCAAGCGATCACCGCGATCTGATCGACCGCAACACCAGCGTGGGATGGTAGGGCGCCGAACGCCCAGGCGCTATGCCGCGGCGGTTTCGGCGGCAGCGAGCTTCGCGGCTTCGACGCGAGCGCGGCTCGCGGCTTCGCGGATTTCGCGCTGTTCTTCGTATTTTTCGGCGCGTTCGGCCATCGCTTCCCAATGGCTCATCGAGCGCAGGCAGCGTTCACGTACATTTTCGAGAGTCGTCGCTTCGGCGGCGCGGCGATCTGCTTCTGCGCGCTGCCGGTAGAATGCCAGATTATCGGCCAATTCCAAATCTCCGCCAGGATGTTTGTGAGTATCCCGACCCGAGAATCGAGCGGGATATCAGGATAGTAAGTTTCGCCAACGAGGTAAAGTCGGCAAGGTAAAGGCGCGGACCGGGGCGGAATGAACCGCCGCCGACCCGCGCCCTTGGCCGAAATATCAGACCGCTTTGAGGTCGGTCGCGGCGGTGCGGCCGCGCTCTTCGGTCAGCTCATATTCGATGCGCTGGTTGTTCTCGAGCGTCTGCATGCCAGCGGCCTGGACCGCCGAGATGTGGACGAACGCATCGCCCGAACCGTCTTCGGGGGCGATGAAGCCATAGCCCTTGTCGCTGTTGAAAAACTTTACTGTGCCTACGGGCATATCAATTTCCTTGGGTATCAGTCGAACCGGATTAAGAAGTCCCCCGCAGGCCGTCCGGCTCGTAGCATCGGCTTTGCGGGGAATGATATGGCGCAGCCGCGATCAGGTCGGGGCGGCGCACATGTGAAGGGCATTCGGCGAACGACGCGCGACGATCGGCGCGGAGGCGCGATGCAGGTCGTGTCGTTTCGGGAATGCGTGAAGCAGGGTAGAAAGCCTTAATCGTGCAGCAAGCAGGGAGCACTCAAAGTCTCTCAGCCACGCGTCGGCTTGCGGCCGGATTACGCGCGATCTGCAGAGCATAACACAATCTTTCGCCAAAGTCGCCCAAATTGTTCAGGCGTGCCGACGAGCGATAAAGTTGGTCCGCTTGACCTCGCCCTTGATGACGTTGCGGCCGAATGCCTTATGCATCACGGTGGCGTCTTCCATGTTGTTGAGAACGACGCGTGTGCCGCCGCCGGGCAGGGGTTCGATCGCGCTGATCGCGATGTCCTTGCGGTCGCATTTGGTGATGACCTGGTCTTCCTGGAGGCGCACGTTGATCGCACGGGTCACGGGAATTTCTGCGTCACTATCAAGAATCATGTTGGGCTCCGGCCTCCAAGCGGGGGCGCGATAGGATCCCTCAGTCACCGACGCGCTCGATTGGGGAAGCGGGTGATGAGGCGCGTTTAGCACGGATCACGGGCCAGCGGGGAAGTTTCTCGCGGCACCTGCGCGGCGAGCCAGAAGCTCGAAAAATTCGCGATACGTCCCCGCCGAAGATCGCTCCGCAGCGCAGCGGGAGAGACGTCGCGAGCGCGGGCGCGATGCGAGCGGAGGAAGCGGCGGAAGAGGCGACAAGTTCATGGGGTTCACACCGTCCAGGGACGGGTTCACACTGTGACCCTGGCGCGTGCCCGAAGAATGGGGCGCCGCGCCATCGCGACGGCAGGCCGGGTCGATCTGGCAGGTCGGGTACATGAGTCGACCATGCGCCATTGTATAAATTGTAGGAAAGCGGTTTTTTAAAAAGGATGCTTATTCTATTCACGTAATATGGCGTTCGTACAAGCCGATGACTGTTTAGCGCCCTACTTCCGTCATAGCCGGTGCCGTGAAATATCCCTGAGAGCGGACCGACTGCTTGGCTGGACAATTTGTGGGCCGCGATGTCAGATTATGGGTGGTTAGCTCCCTCGCGGCTATTGGTTAGGAAAGCCCCAAAAGCAGACTTTCAAGCTCGTCAGACTCCCGCTAATTTGACGCGGAGTAACGGTCCGCATCGCTGATGTAGCTGCGCAGTTTTCAGTTCACGGATTTGCCATCAAAGCTAATGACCGCGTTTTCTATAGGTAACTCTTCGCGCCGCCGATTCTCCGAACTGGCAGGGCGCTCGTCCCAGCCGGCTGTGCTCTCAAGAACTTCCAGCGATGGCACGTGCCCTTCAACGTCGAAGTTCTCGAACGCATAGGCAACTCCCTCCGCTCCAAGTGCGGACGCACCATCGGCAACATGGATGTGAAGGTGTGGGGCGTCCGATTGACCTGAGTTCCCGACCTTCGCGATAACCTGCCCCTTATGGATTTGCTGACCTTTTTGAACGACTATGCTGCCGGGCAACAAATGGCCGTAAAACACATATGCGCCGCCGGGCAGTGCAAGTACGACATTGTTGCCGCCGATCGTGTCTAGCGTGATAGGAACGGAAGGCGCAGCCCCAGGGCTATTGTCAGGGACGCCAACGTGCAAAGCTTCCACGCGGCCATCTGCGACGGCAAGGACATCAGTTCCGTAGCCCGCCCATGAAGCGTTCTGGCTGGGGTCACCACGAAAAGCATGACCCTTGGCATCTAGCTTTACAAAGTCGATTGCATAGCGCTGAGCGATACGCGCCTGGCCATTTACCACGACAACCGTGCGCCGGTGATCGTTTGTGTTCGATAATGCGTTCGCTGCGACCCAACCGCTTCCTCGCAGTGGCGGTCCGAGCATGATCGGTGCGTTCCGGCTGACCCTCAAGGGCGGTGTGTCAAGGATTGTGCGGCTCGCTGGGACGTCAGGCTTGGAGGCTTTGATATGTACGCGATGAATCAATTCAGAAGGGATTGCGGCTTTTCTGGCCAGAATCGTGTCAAAGTAAACGAGGGCAAATGAGCCGGGAGCGATCTTCAGCTTCGCACTCCCCTCTGTTTCCTGCCCCGGTGTCCCAATCATGGTGACAAGCGCCGGGGCGTCGTAATGGTGAAGAACATTGCCCGCCTCGATGACATCGATGCTCTCAAGCTCGACTCCACGAGGCGAAAAGTTGGAAAAGCGCATTTCGTAAAGAAGATGCACACCGTCTTCACCCTCGATTGGAACAGGCGGCGAGCTTGCCACTACGTCGAGCGGCACGACCGAGGGCTGTTCAGCCATGGCCGGACTGACCGCCATCAAGTTCGAGACAATGAAGATCGCGAAATAAAGCTTTTTCAAGGCCAAGATTCCTCATTGGAAATAAGGCAGATCATGCGAGACTGAGGCTTGGTTTTCAAGCAATCTCGTGCTGACAACAGTTCCGTCCCATCGGTGGCAATTCGGCTGTTCGCTCTGATTATGACCGCCCCTAACGGCAAAACGTCCTACGAGGCGCGTTATGAGCGTCCGCTAAAAATACTGCCGAAAAGGTCGACCAAACTTCCCTTTCTGGGTCGTTAGCAGAGTGTCCGGTTTTGGTGGGAGCTTCTGCCAGAGCTACTGTGATGTCGATACTAGCTCGCCCTCAGAGCCCCAACAGTATGGCCCATGACATGAGGTAGCAGACCATCGGCGTTTACCACGTCAGATTGCTTCAATTTCCCAGGGTGAGGGTTGAGGAAGCTCCCCATGGGGAATTGAAGGATGCCTAGAGGCGTTCTTGCCGTAAGCCGAGCCGCGCCCGCACCGTGCGTGCTTTGTGTCAGAATATTAGCCGGTGGTTACGCTCGCGAGCAAATCTCGGGCGAGGGTGTTATCGGGGAACAAATCGGAGGTCAGTTGCAGAAGGTTCTTGGCTTCCTCGCTCTTTCCTTTCTGACTTAGGCCCATTCCGGCCATCAACATCGGCATCGGACCAATCTCCAGCTCGTTCGCCCTCGCCCACTTTCGGTACTCGCTGACGGTTGATGGAAGCTGGTGATCAAGCGCCGCGCGATAAAGAGTGACCTGCGGGTCTGCTCCTGGGAGCCGCGCCTCGGGGTCACCATTGGCATAGGCGAGCAGCGGCTTGAACAGAAACAGCGGTGCGTTCTCCAGGTTGGACAGCAGCACCAAGGTGTAGTTTGCACGTCCGTGCCTGAAACGGATTAGCTCAGCGCCGCCACCTTGCGTGGTCCCGCCCTTCGTCACATAGTGCCGGTCACCGGCAGCATAGAGTTCCCAAACCAGACCCACATCGGCGCCGAGATCCTCCCAGTGCGCGACGGGACGGGTGGCCAGCTGGTCAAGCACAGAACCGAACCAGAGGTGCCGCTCTATACCCCTTGAAAAAGCGAGCAGGTCGTCTGCGGTCGCGTACCAACCACCGTCCGGCCCGGGCCGGGGATCCTGCAATGACGGATCAATGGTTCCATCAGGGCGCAGCACAAAGCCATCAGGCCGCTCCGGACTTGCCTCGTCGGGCTGCAAGGCGACTATCGTGTTCATCCCCGCAGGTTGAAAGATCTCCTCACGAAAAAGCGTTTGCCAATCGCGATGTTGTGGGTCGGTTTTCTCGAGGATCCTTGCGAGCACCCAGAAGGCACTGTTCGAGTAGAAGAAACCAGTGCCGGGCGCGAATTCAACCTTTCCGCTGCGAACCAGGTTCAGGAAGTCGTCTGTGCTCCGCTGGGCAAGCGAGTAATCGGGATTGTCGAAATAATTGCCGTAACCTGAGGTGTGGGAGAGCAGTTGCCGGATGGTGATCTTGTCGGCGTTCGGCAAGCCGCTTTCGGGCCAGTGCATGGCAATCGTATCGTCGAGTGTTAACCGCCCGTTCTGAACCTGCTTTAAAATCAGAGCCATCGTGAAGAGCTTGCCGACCGACCCTATATTGTAGTGCTGCCTCGGCGTGGCAGGGGTGCCTTGCCGATCACGCGGCCCGTAGGCTTTGCGAAGCAGAACCTTGCCGTCCCTCGCCAAGAGCACAGTGCCGTAGAACCTGTCGTGACCCGCAGCCGCGGACAATGCTGCGTCAAGCCGCGTCGCCAGTGGATCGGGGGATTGAGCAGCAACGGGTACCGCGGGGCACAATGCAATCAGAAGGCTGGAGATTGCAGTTACAAGGTTTCTCATCCAAGTTAGACGCCACAAAATTCCGCGCGGGTCAAGTGGCCTCCGTACAGCGTCAACTATCATGATCTCCGCGCCGCGTTCCACCGCTCTGAAAATGCGCGGAAGGTGCGCTTTTTGGGAATCGGGGACGAGAAGCCGACGGGCCGCAGGTGGCACATTTGTGCCATTTCGGCTGGATACAATCCTTGGCTGGCATGCCTGGCCGCTTTAGCGGAGCGAGCTCACGATCGCCGCATCGAGCGCCTGCAGATAGCGCGAGCGATCGGCCTTGGCGAAAGGCGCTGGCCCGCCGAGCTGCTCTCCGCCGGCGCGCAGGTCGGCCATGATCGCGCGGGTGGCGATGGCGCCGCCGATCGAGTTGGCCGTGAAGGGCTTGCCGGTCGGGGCGAGGACGCTCGCGCCGGCCTTGAGGCAACGGTCGGCGAGGAGGATGTCGGCGGTGACGACGATGACCGCGGTCGCGCCGCGCGCATCGCATGTTTCGGCGATCCAGTCGTCGGCGGCGTCGAAGCTGTCGCTGACGATGACGCGGTCGATCAGCGGGTGATCGGGAATGCGGATGTGCGCGTTGGCGACGATCGTCACGCGGACGGCGTGGCGCCAGGCGACCTTGTACGTCTCGTCCTTGACCGGGCAGGCATCGGCATCGATCAGGATGCGCAGGCGCGACGGCGAAGTGCCGCCGTCGCTGCCTGTTGCTTCGGATCCTGCCGGGCCGACGGGATAGTCTTGGGCGCTCACCGCGTTGGCTTGGGCCCGCTGGGCTTGCGGAACATCTTGCCGCTGCCGTCGCTGCGCTTGCCGGCGAACTTGCCCCCGCTCTTGCCGCCCAGTTTCCCACCAGGCCCCTTGCCCTTGAACGGCCGCTTGGCAGCATAGTCACGCTGCGGCGCGGGCGGCTTGCCGTCGGCGCCGGTTACCGGGCGCATCGTCTTGCGCGCTGCGGTGGGGGCGTGATCGCTACGCTCGGTCGAGCGGGCGGGAGCGCGAACGGGCGCACGGTCAGGTGCGCGGTCAGGCGTACGGGCGGGGCGGTCGTCGCGTTCGGGCCGGGCGGCACGGGGCGCGGGACGGTGCTCGCCGCGCGGCGCCGCGGCGCGGTGATCGCTGCGCGGGGCGGACGGACGGCGATCCGAGCGCGGCGGGGCCGGACGCGCGCTGCGCCCACCGCCCTCGTTGTCGCGACCGCGATAGGCGGGACCGTCGGGCGAGGCCTCGATCAATATGCCGCTTTCCTCTTCGCCTTCGATATTGGCGGTCCGGGCGAGCGCGTCGGCGAACTTGGCGGCGGCAGCGCGCGGCACCTGGAAGTGCGTTTCATTGGCGCCGATGCGGATCGCACCGATCGAATCGCGCGTGATATGGCCGCGACGGCACAGGATCGGGAGGATCCAGCGCGGGTCGGCGTTCTGGCGACGGCCGATATCGAGGCGGAACCAGACGACGTCCTCGAAGCCGGGACGGTGCGTCTCGGCCTGTTTGGCGCGGTGCGCCTCGGGGGTGTTCTCGATCAGCTTTTCGGGTTGCGGCATCGCTGCGCGGTGTGCGTGGACGAGCGCTGCGGCGATATCTTCGGGGCTGCGTTCGGCGATCAGCCGCTGGGCGAGGACGCGATCCTCGTCGTCATATTCGACCGGCGCAAGGAGCGCCTCGATCAGGCGTTCGCGGTCCTGGATCTGGATCGCTTCGCGCGTCGGCGGATCGATCCATTCGGCGTTGATCTTGGCACCGCGCAGCATGCCCTCGACGCGCTTGCGGCGCGGATAGGGGACGATGAGGACGGCAGTGCCCTTCTTGCCCGCGCGGCCGGTGCGGCCCGAGCGGTGCTGGAGGATTTCGGCGTCGCGCGGAATCTCGACATGGACGACGAGGCTGAGGCTGGGCAGATCGATGCCGCGCGAGGCGACATCGGTCGCGACGCAGACGCGCGCCCGGCGGTCGCGCAGCGCCTGCAGCGCCTGGTTGCGCTCGGACTGCGAATGCTCGCCCGACAAAGCGACGACGGCAAAGCCGCGTTCCTGCAGCGTTGCATGAAGGCGGCGTACATTGTCGCGGGTGGCGCAGAACAGCATCGCGGTCTCGGCTTCGTGGAAGCGCAGCAGGTTGACGACGGCATGCTCGATCTCGGCGGGGGCGACGGTCATCGCCTGATAGGCGATATCGCCATGGCCGCGATCGTCGCCGACGGTCGAGATGCGCAGTGCGTCGCGCTGATAGCGCTTGGCGAGCGCGACGATCGGGCGCGGCATCGTTGCCGAGAAGAGCAAGGTGCGGCGGGCGTCGGGGGTAGCGTCCAGGATTTCCTCGAGGTCGTCGCGGAAGCCCATGTCGAGCATCTCGTCGGCCTCGTCGAGGATGATCGCCTTGAGGTTCGTAAGGACGAGCGCGCCGCGTTCGAGATGGTCGCGCAGGCGGCCCGGCGTGCCGACGACGATGTGAACGCCCTGGCTGAGCGCGCGGCGTTCCTTCGAGGCGTCCATCCCGCCGACACAGGTGGCGATACGCGCGCCGGCCTTGGCATAGAGCCAGGCGAGCTCGCGGCTGACCTGCAGGGCAAGTTCGCGCGTCGGGGCGATGGCGAGCGCGAGCGGCGCGCCGGCGGCGGGCATCGTGCCGGCGTCGTTGAGCAGGTCGGGCGCCATGGCGAGGCCGAAAGCGACGGTCTTGCCCGAACCGGTCTGCGCCGAGACGATCAGGTCACGGCCCGACGCCTGGTCTTCGAGAACGGCGGCCTGGACCGCGGTGGGGGCTTCGTAGCCGCGCGCGGCGAGCGCTTCGGCAAGGAACGGGGGAAGGCTGGAAAAGGGCATAAATCTCTTTGGATCGAGGAGGCCGACAGGGCGGTGGACAGGGATAAGAGGGCGCGCGGGGCGGGCGCAGCCGCAGTGCGGCGGCGGCTCGTGCCGACGGTCTGGCTGCGCGCTTACACGAAAGCTGCGCGTTTGGCTTGCGTTGTTTTTGTGCGGTGCAAGGCGACGAACATGGCTAGGGTGTCCGGCATGACATTTGAACAGTTCGATATCGACGGCTTCCTGCGCGACACGTGGCAGCAAAAGCCGCTGCTGATCCGCAATCCGTGGGGGGAGTGGCGCAATCCGATCGAACCCGACGAACTGGCGGGACTGGCGTGCGAGCCGGGGGTCGAGGCGCGACTGGTGACGTGCGCCGGCGGCGCCCGCGCGGCCGAACACGGCCCGTTCGATCCCGGACGCTTCGCCGCGCTCGATCAGGATCGCTGGACTTTGCTCGTCCAGGCGGTCGATCATCATGTCCCCGAAGTGGCCGCGCTGATCGAGCCGTTCCGCTTCATCCCCAACTGGCGGATCGACGACGTGATGGTCAGCGTTGCCGGCGACGGCGGCGGGGTTGGGCCGCATTTCGACCAGTATGACGTCTTCCTGGTCCAGGGGCTGGGGCAGCGTCGCTGGCGCGTCGGGCAACGCTGCGACGAAGCGAGCGCGCTACAGCCACACGACGACCTGAGGCTGCTTGCCGAGTTCGAGGCGAGCGACGAATGGCTGCTCGAGCCGGGCGATATCCTCTATGTGCCGCCGGGGATTGCGCACGACGGTATTGCGGTCGGCGACGATTGCATGACCTATTCGATCGGTTTTCGCGCACCGTCGCGCGCCGAGCTGATCGGGCACTGGGCCGACGACCTGCTCGCCGCGATGAGCGACGATGATCGCTATGGCGATGCGGGTTTAAGGCGTCAGGCCAATCCGGGCGAGATTGCACCCGAGGCGATCGACCGGTTGCACGCGATGATTACCGAAACGATGGGCGATCGCGCGGCCTTTGCGCGCTGGTTCGGCGGTTATGCCAGCACGCCCAAATATCCCGACATCGACTGGTCACCCGACGAGGCACTGTCGGCGGACGATGTCGGCGAACGGTTGCGAGCAGGTGCGGCGCTGATCCGCAATCCGGCGAGCCGTTTTGCCTTTGTGCGGCAAGAGGACTGCGCGCTGATGCTGTACGTCGACGGCGAAGAGTATCGGTGTGCGGGCGATGTTGCTGAGCTCGCCGAGGCTCTCTGTGCCGGCGACACGATCGACGGAACTAAGTTGGTTCAGTCCGACGCGGCGTGCGCACTCGTCGCGACCTTGGTCAATTGCGGCAGCCTGGCGTTCGACGACTAGGCGTGCGTCAGGCCGCGACCTCGCGCCATTTGCCCGGTTCGATACCGTCGAGCGTCCATTCACCAACGCTCCAGCGGACGAGGCGCAGCGTCGGGTAGCCGACCGCGGCGGTCATGCGGCGGACCTGGCGGTTCTTGCCTTCACGGATGGTGAGCTTGATCCAGCTGTCGGGGATCGCCTGGCGGACGCGGATCGGGGGATCGCGCGGCCACAGGTCGGGCGCATCGACCCGCTCGGCATCGGCGGGGAGGGTGAGGCCGTCGTTGAGGCGGATACCCTTGCGCAGTTGCGACAGTGCGGCGGCATCGGGTTCGCCCTCGACCTGGACAAGGTAGGTCTTGGGCATCTTGAATTTCGGGCTGGCGATGTGGGTGATGAGCTTGCCGTCGTCGGCGAGGAGCAGCAGGCCTTCGCTATCCCGATCGAGCCGACCCGCGGGGTAGACGCCGGGCACCGCAATGAAATCGGACAAGGTCGGGCGCGGCGAGGTGGTCCCGCGATCGGTGAACTGCGACAGGACCCCGTAGGGTTTGTTGAACAGGATCAGCCGCGCCATCGCTTATTCGTCCTTGCCTATGTGCCTCGTCGCGACGCGGTAGGCGCGGGGGGCCGATAAGCCAATCCCCTGCCGCCACGAGCGCGCGGCGGCAGGGGTGATCGTCAGGCGAGATCGAAGCGGTCGGCGTTCATGATCTTGGTCCAGGCCTTGACGAAATCCTTGACCAGCTTCTCCTCGCCGCCCTTCTGGGCATAGACTTCGCCGACCGCGCGCAGCTCTGAATTCGAGCCGAAGATGAGGTCGGCGCGGGTGGCTTGCCACTTCTTGCTGCCATCCTTGCGGTCGGTCGCGACATAGTCCTCGTCGCGGTCGTCGGTCGCCTTCCAGACGTTCGTCATGTCGTAGAGGTTGACGAAGAAGTCGTTGGTCAGCTGGCCCGGGCGCTTGGTGAAGTGGCCGTGACCGCGCTCGCCGTGGTTTGCGCCGAGGACGCGCAGGCCGCCGATCAGGACGGTCATTTCGGGCACCGAAAGGCCGAGCAGCGACGCGCGGTCGAGCATCATTTCCTCGACTTTCACCGCGAGCTTTTTCTTGCCGACATAGTTGCGGAAGGCGTCGGCCTCTGGCTCCATCACGTCGAAGCTCTCGCAGTCGGTCTGTTCGGCGGTGGCATCGCCGCGACCGCCGGTGAAGGGCACGTCCTTCGCGCCCGCCTTTTCGAGCGCCACGACGCCGCCGAGGACGATCGCGTCGGCGAGGCTCATCGACCCGCGCAGGTCGTTCAGGGTGTCGATCACCTTTGCGAGCATCGCCGGTTCGTTGACGTCCCAGTCCTTTTGCGGAGCGAGCGCGACGCGCGCGCCGTTGGCGCCGCCGCGATGGTCGGACTTGCGGTAGGTCGAGGCCGAGGCCCAGGCGGTCTTGACCAGCTGGCTGACGGTGAGGCCGCTGTCGGCGATCTTGCCCTTCACTTCGGCCACGAGGCTGTCCGACGGCATCGTCCCGGCGGGAACTGGGTCCTGCCAGATGAGGTCTTCGGCAGGGACTTCGGGGCCGAGATAGCGGACCTTGGGCCCCATGTCGCGGTGGGTCAGCTTGAACCATGCACGAGCGAACGCGTCCTTGAAGGCTTCGTGACCGTTGCGGAACTTCTCCGAAATCTTGCGGAATTCGGGGTCGCGTTTCAGCGCCATGTCGGCGGTCGTCATCATCGTCGGGACCCTGATCGACGAGTCCCAGGCGGCGGGGGCCATGTCTTCGGGTTTCTGGTCGATCGGCTGCCACTGGTTGGCGCCCGCGGGGCTCTTCACCAGCTCATAGTCATAGTCGAGCAGCAGGCGGAAATAGTTCTCGGTCCATGTATCGGGGGTGTTGGTCCAAGCCCCTTCGAGACCGCTCGTCACCGTGTGCTCGCCGATACCGCCGCTGTCGTGGCTGCTGACCCAGCCGAAGCCCTGGGCAGCGAGATCGCCGCCCGATGGCGCCGCGCCGAGCAGCGAGGCATCGCCGTTGCCGTGGCACTTGCCGAAGGTGTGGCCGCCGGCGGTGAGTGCAACGGTTTCCTCGTGGTCCATCGCCATGCGAGCGAAGGTTTCCTTCATGTCGCGCGCCATGCCGGCATCGTCGTGCGGATTGCCCTGAGGACCCTCCGGATTGACGTAGATGAGGCCCATCTGGATCGCGGCGAGCGGGCCTTCGAGTTCCTCCATGCCGTGTTCGGGAGAAATGCGCGTCTGGACGTCTTCGTTGACCCATTTGTCCTCGGAGCCCCAGTAGATGTCGCGCTCTGGCTCATAAACGTCGGCGCGGCCGCCGCCGAAGCCGAAGGTCGGTCCGCCCATGCTCTCGATCGCGACGTTACCGGCGAGGATGAACAGGTCGGCCCAGCTGATGTTCTGCCCGTATTTCTGCTTGATCGGCCAGAGCAGGCGGCGCGCCTTGTCGAGGTTGCCGTTGTCGGGCCAGCTGTCGAGCGGGGCGAAACGCTGTTGCCCGCTATTGGCGCCGCCGCGGCCATCGGCGGTGCGATACGTGCCCGCGGCGTGCCACGCCATGCGGATGAAGAACGGGCCGTAATGGCCGTAATCGGCGGGCCACCAGGGCTGGCTGTCGGTCATCAGCGCGGTGAGGTCGTCCTTGACCGCCTGATAATCGAGCGCCTTGAACGCGGCGGCGTAATCGAAATCCTCGCCCATCGGATTGGTCGGACCGTTGGGATTGAGGATCTCGGTCGCCAGCATTTCGGGCCACCAGTCCTTGTTGGTCCGGCCGAGCAGCGCGCGCGCCTGGTTATGGGGGACGGGGCAGCCGCCGAGCGGTTCGTCGGTCTTCATATCCATCGGGAAACTCTCCTAAATGCCGACCGCTGGTGCGGCCTGTTGCGGTTGGCAAGGAGACTAGGCGCTTTGGCTGATCGAGGGAAACCGACATAACCGCACGGAGAGAGTTGTAAAATCGATCAGGCCACGCGGCGAGCCGGAAGTTGGGGTAGTTCGCGATACGCCCCTTTCGAAAATCGCCCCGCAGCGCAGCGCAAGGCGATCGCGGTCGACGGCGCGATGCGAGCGGTGAAAGCGGCGGAAGAGGCGACAAGTTCATGGGGTTCACACCGTCCAGGGACAGCTTCACACTGTGACCCTGGCGCGGGCGCGGAGAGTGGGGCGTCGCGCCACGGCGACGGCTGATCGGGCCGATCGGGCGAGTCGGGTTCATGCGACGACCATGCGCCATTGCGATAATTGTAGGAAAGCGGTTTTTTGGGAGAGGTTAGCGCGAAGACTGGCGTCGGGTTTGCGCCAAAACCGGGTCATCGCGGAGGCTGTTCCAAATCGCCGTAAGCGGATCGTCCGCTATTCTCGACGCTGGCTAGACCGTAATGTCGGGAATTGGGTGGAAAGCGGACTCTTGGTAGCTCAACGAGAAACTTCGTCCATCTCGTATCTAAGAAAGCTGGCATCACATTTTGTGCACGATGATGGAAGCGGCAAATTCACGCCGCCATAGTCCTTTCCCCAGAAACGGGTCCAGAACCTCTGGTCGATCCTTAGCTTTTCTTCGGCTTCATAGTCAGAAAACGCAGGCCAACCGCAGTTGTAGCATTTGGTGGTGAATACCCAGGCACTTGGTATAAAAACCAATAGACCGATAGCTGAAGGCCAAAAATAGCCAAACGGCCAACCAACAAAGCATGCCAGAAAAAATAGGACGGATGCGGCTGCCGCTACCCACTGCCAGCGCCGCGCGTTTTGAAGCCTTCTTGGGACGCGGCAGTGCTTTTCTCGCAATCCGAAACTCCCTGTCGGTAGAATGACCGAACTCAGCACTTCTAACTTTGGAATGGAACGTCCGCAATTGGGTCGTTAGCCGCCTGACTGGTCCCGGCGATGCGACCGCACCTCGCCACCGACCGGAATGGGGTAAAAATAGCTGCGTCTATGGGGTACAAGTTGTGATCATACTGAGAGCGCCGGCGCGAATGCGGCGGTAATAACGGAGTGGACGAGATGATCGCAATGGTATCGCTACTCCAGATCGTCCTGCCTCTGGTGCTGCTTGTCTGGGTGGTCCTGCCTTCGGACAGCTTCGGAGGCTTCCTGTTGAAAACAAGCGGCGTCGGCGCCCTGTTGCTGGCTCTCGCCCTTGTTGCCCAATGGGCCGTGATCCCATGGTGGCTACCACGGTTCTATGGACTGCTATGGGTGGGCGCGATCGCCTATCATTTTATGCGTAGGCGGCTGCGGTATGACAAAGTGCTCCCATCTGGTCGGTGGCGCTGGACTGAAGCAGCCGTTGGCGCAGTCTTGCTTGCGGTGGGGCTATGGTTCGCGACCGCTGCGATAATGGGGCGCACGCCGCCGCCATCCAGGACTATCGATATCGCCAATCCGTTCGGACCCGGCAGCTATCTGGTCGGAAGCGGTGGCGGGCGCGAGATCGTGAACGCGCACATGCGAACGCTCGACACGTCGGTGCCTCGCTACCGTTCGTGGCGGGGTCAGTCATATGCGCTCGATTTCTTCGGGGTCAACGCACTCGGTACTCGTGCACGCGGCCTCAGCCCGAAGGATCCTGCTGCCTACGCAATTTTCGGTGCTGCTTTGCACGCCCCGTGTGCCGGTATGGTGGTGGCCGCCGAAAGCAGTCGTCCCGATTTTCAAGTTCCACAGCAGGACACGGTGAACCGTCTGGGCAACCACGTTATCCTAGACTGCGGGGATGCTCAGATCGTCTTTGCGCACATGCAGCAGGGCAGTATCGTGGTCGATCCGGGTGAGCGTGTTGCACTGGGCCAGAGGCTGGGATCAGTCGGCAATTCGGGCGCCAGCACCGAACCACATCTGCACATTCATGTGCAGCGCGCCCCCGCATCCGATGCGCCGCCGATCTCTGGCGAACCATTGCCCCTGAGGATCGATGGCGAGTTCCTGGTCAGGGGCGACCGACTGAAAGGACGGGACTGGAAGAAGGAGATCCCATGAACGGCACCATCATTTGCGGCGGATATATAATGGCAGGGTATGACAAGCCGAAGCGTGCGGAACCTCACGCGTGAGATCGCCGATACTAGTCGCCGGTGGCACGTATTTCCTGATCGTTTTCGTTGCAGGCTTCCTAATGGGAATACTGCGGGTCTTGGTGGTTGTACCCCAGGTAGGGGAGGTTGCAGCGGTCGTCCTGGAAGTGCCGATCATGCTCGTAATCGCGTGGTTCGCCTGCGACTGGGTTCTCAAGAAAGTCCCCGTGCCGCGTAGGAATTTAGACAGGGTGGTCGTGGGCGCGTTTGCGCTCGGCCTGCTGCTCACAGCAGAAGCGGTGTTATCGATAGGTCTAACGGGCATTTCCTTGCAGGAGCACTTCCGCAGTTACTCTCGGGCAGGTCCGCTCATAGGCCTCGCGGCTCAGCTCCTCTTCGCTTCTTTCCCACTTATCCGGGCGCAATCCTCCTAGCGGCATACATTTGTCGTCATACACCGAGTAGAAGGGCAGCTAACGGCCTTAGTTCAGCCTCTCACCCCACCTTTACAAAGCTATCCATCACCCGTTTCCGCCCGGCGTGTTCAAAGTCGATTTCGAGCTTGTTGCCTTCGATCTCGACGATGGCGCCGTAGCCGAATTTCTCGTGGAAGACGCGTTGGCCTAGCGCGACGTCGCTGCGGCCCTTGTTGCCGAGGCTGACGGCGCTGCCGCGGTTTTCCTTCGGCGCGTAGAGGCCGCCGGTGCGGGCGCGGTCGGGGCGGCCGGGGCGGCGGTCTGCGGCCGAGGTGAGGCCGGGGGTGAAGAGGGCGTTGCGTCCGGAACCGCCCCTCTCCGCTGCGCCTAATTCGCTGCGCTCATAAGGCTCGCTGCCTCTCCCCTGAAGGGGAGAGGGTTTGTTGGTCGCGCGTTGCCAGCCGGGGCCTCGGCCGGTGCCGCTGCCGACATGCGCGAAGGGATCGCCGGTGGCGCTCCAGTTGGCGCGCCACATCGACGGGCCGCCGCCCATCGTCGATTCCTCCTCGATATGGTCGGCGGGCAGCTCGCCGACGAAGCGGCTGGGGATGCTGCTGGTCCACTGGCCGTAGATGCGGCGGTTGGCGGCGTGGAGGATGGTGCACTGTTCGCGCGCGCGGGTGATCGCGACATAGGCGAGGCGGCGTTCCTCCTCGAGGCTGGCGTTGCCGCCTTCGTCGAGCGCGCGTTGCGAGGGGAAGACGCCCTCTTCCCAGCCGACGAGAAAGACGTGGTGGTATTCGAGCCCCTTGGCGGCGTGGATCGTCATGATCGTGACCTTGGCCGCGTCGTCGCGCGCGTCGTTGTCCATGACGAGCGAGACGTGTTCGAGGAATGCCTCGAGCGTCTCATACTCCTCCATCGCGCGGGCGAGTTCGGAGAGGTTTTCGAGCCGGCCCGCGGCTTCGGCGGTGCGATCGGCCTGGAGCATGGCGGTATAGCCGCTCTCGTCGAGGACGAGGCGCGTGAGTTCCGCATGGTTCAAATCGTTGGTGCGGTCGCGCCAGCGGGCGATGTCGGCGACGAAGCGGCCGAGCGACTTGCGTGCCTGGGGCGTCAGCTCGTCGCTGTCGAGCAGGCGCGCGGCGGCGTGGAGCAGCGAGATATTCTCGGCGCGGGCGTAGGCATGGATGCGCCCGACCGCCTTGTCGCCGAGGCCGCGCTTGGGCGTGTTGACGATGCGGTCGAAGGCGAGGTCGTCGGCGGGCTGGTTGATCAGCCGCAGGTACGCGATCGCGTCGCGGATCTCGGCGCGTTCATAGAAGCGGAAGCCGCCGACGATGCGATAGGGCAGGCCGATCTGGATGAAGCGGTCCTCGAACTCGCGCGTCTGGAACTGGGCGCGCACGAGGATCGCGACGGTGTCGAGGCTGACGGGGGCGTTGCCTTTCGTGCCGCGCTGGAGGTCCTCGATCAGCTCGCCGACGCGGCGCGCTTCCTCGGGCCCGTCCCAGACGCCCATGACGCGGACCTTCTCGCCCGCGTCGAGCTCGGTCCACAGCGTCTTGCCGAGGCGGCCGCCATTGTGCGCGATGACGCCCGAGGCGGCGCCGAGGATGTGCGGGGTGCTGCGATAGTTCTGTTCGAGCTTGACGATCTTGGCGCCGGGAAAGTCGCGTTCGAAGCGCAGGATATTTTCGACCTGCGCGCCGCGCCACGAATAGATCGACTGATCGTCGTCGCCGACACAGGCGATATTGCGGTGCTTTTGCGCGAGCAGGCGCAGCCAAAGATACTGGACCGAGTTGGTGTCCTGGTACTCGTCGACGAGGATGTACTTGAACTTCGCCTGGTAGGATTCGAGCACCTCGCGGTGCGTCTTCAAAATGACGAGTGGGTGGAGCAGCAGGTCGCCGAAATCGCACGCGTTGATCGTTTTGAGGCGTGCCTGGTAAGCGGCGTAGAGCTGCTGGCCCTTGCCGTCGGCGTACGCTTCGCTGTCGCCCGCGCCGAGTTCGGTCGGAGTAAGCCCCGCGTTTTTCCAGCGGTCGATGAGACCGGCGAGGAGGCGCGCGGGATAGCGTTTCTCGTCGATTTCCTCGGCGGCGATGAGCTGTTTCAGGAGGCGCAGCTGGTCGTCGGTGTCGATGATCGTGAAGTTCGACTGCAGCCCGACAAGCTCTGCATGACGGCGCAGCATCTTGGCACCGATCGAGTGGAAGGTGCCGAGCCACGGCATCCCCTCGACCGCGTCGCCGACCATCCGGCCGACGCGTTCGCGCATTTCGCGCGCGGCCTTGTTGGTGAAGGTGACCGAGAGGATCTCGCTCGGCCAGGCGAGGCGGCTGAACAGGATATGAGCCAGCCGCGCGGTGAGCGCGGCGGTCTTGCCCGTGCCCGCGCCGGCGAGGACGAGGACGGGGCCTTCGGTCGTCGTCACTGCCTCGCGTTGCGGCGCGTTGAGCGCGGCGAGATAGGGCGGGTCGGCGGGCATGTTGGCGGGCGTGTTCACAAGCGAACAGGTAGGGAACGCGAAGCGCGCTGGCAACCTTCGCCAGCGAGGTATATTGTCATTTGAGGGATGATCGGGGAGCATGAGGAGACGCATCATGACGCGCAGAGTTCTGTCGCTGGCCGCCGCGGCGGGGATCGTCCTGGCGGCGCTACCCGCGAGTGCCCAGCAAGCCGTCGATGTCCGCGTGACGCTGTCGAATTTCGGCTTTGCTCCCGAGCAGGTCCGCGTGCCCGCGCGCCAGAAGGTGACGCTGACGCTCGTCAACAGCGCCAAGGGCGGGCATAATTTCGCCGCCCGCGACTTCTTTCGCGCGGCGCGCGTCGATCCCGCCGATGCTGCCAAGATCGACAACGGTACGGTCGAAGTGCCGGGCCACGGCAGCGTGACGATCGCACTGACGATCGACCAGCCGGGCCGCTACACGCTCAAATGTTCGCACTTTCTCCACGCGACGTTCGGGATGACGGGCGCGATCGTCGTAGAATAGGCGCGCTTCGTCGCACCGGTTTGTCGGTTCACCTCGCAAATGGAACCGCCCAAGTCAGTGGTTCGTTGGGTCGGGGTAACAAATCGGCAAGGAGAATTGCGATGAAACATCTGATGATAGCCGCTGCCATGATGTGTACACCTGCCGCGTTGATCGCGCAGGACATGGGCGACATGGACATGCACGACGAAACGATCGTCATGACCCCCGAGCAACAGGCGCTGTACGATGCCTGGCCGGCCGAGCGCCAGAGCGCGTTCGATGGCTGGCCCAACGATTACCGTGTCTATTACTGGACGCTCCAGCCCGATCAGCAGAACGCCTATTGGGTGCTGACCAACGATCAGCGGATGAAGGTCGCGGCGATGCCCGACGCCCAGCGCGCCGCAGTCTGGAACCAGATCATGGCGCAGTACAAGGCGAATGCCGCCAACACCGGCAAGCGCGTCGAACACCCCGGCATGGCCGGGATGACTCCAGCGGGCAATCCGGCGAGCAGCGAAGGCCACGCGATGGCCGGACCGATGACATCGACCACCGCGCCCGCGCCCGCGACTTTGCCGTATTGCAGTGCGTCGGTGACCGACAACTGCATGCAGAAGAACGAAGCGCCGCGCGGGTACAAGCCGACCAAATAAGGCCGACCGCCCCGTCGCCAGCGATGACCAAACGACGCGATCGGAGACCAGGGTTTCCGGTCGCGTTGTCGTTTGCGTTGGGTGGCGGTCAGGCGCTGCGCAAGAGGTGCAAGCGCGCGCGGCCGACATCGCGGACCGCATCGATCGTGAAACCGGCGACATCGATCGTCTCGCTGCGCGCGGTCTCGACCGCGATCCAGCTTGCCGGGCCGAACCAGCCGAAGCGCGACAGGCGGTCGAGCGCGACTGCGCCCGCGCCGGTCGTATAGGGCGGGTCCATCATGACGAGATCGAGCGGCTGCGGCTGCGCGGGCAGCGCGAGGACCGACTGGCGCACGACACGCGAGCGCGGACCTGCGCCCAGCTTGATAATGTTGCGGTCGAGCGCGGCGAGCGCGTCGCGATCCTGTTCGACGAACTGGCACGAGGCGGCGCCGCGCGACAGCGCCTCGAGCCCGAGCGCGCCCGATCCGGCGAACAGATCGGCCACCGCGAGGCCGTCGAAGCTGCCGAGCCGGCTGACCAGCATCGAGAACAGTGTTTCGCGTGTGCGGTCGGCGCTGGGACGCGTGGTATCCCCTTTTGGCGCGACGATTGCGCGCCCGCGCCAGTCACCCGAGATGATCCTCATGGCTTGGGCGTCTTTGTCTCGGCCTTCGCCTTCCTGGTCAGCGAGCCGATGAAGCGTTCGAGATCGTGCGGCGGCACTTCGGTCAGCGCGCCCGGCGGCGCGTCGCCGAGCGTGAAGGGACCGTAGCGCGTGCGGATCAGGCGGCTGACCTTGAGCTCGAAATGTTCGAGCACTTTCCTGACCTCGCGGTTCTTGCCCTCGGTCAGCGTCATTTCGACCCACTGGTTGCGCCCGGTGCGGCGTTCGAGATTGGCATTGATACGGCCGTAATTCACGCCGTCGATCGTGATCCCCATCATCAGCCCCTCGAGCTGCTGCTGGCTGACGATGCCGAAGGCGCGCGCACGATAGCTGCGCTCGACGCCGTTGGCGGGCAATTCGAGATGGCGCTTCAATTCGCCGTCGTTGGTCAGCAGCAACAGACCCTCGGTGTTGAGATCGAGCCGCCCGACGGGCATCAGGCGGGGGAGCTTGTCGGCGGGATCCCAGCCCTTGGGCGGGAGGCGATCATAGATCGTCGGGCGCCCGCCGGGATCGCGCGCGGCGGTGAGGACGCCCGACGGCTTGTGGAACAGGAACAGCCGCGGCGGTTCGATCGCTCCGACGCGCTCGCCGTCGACGGTGATTCCAGCGAGGTCGGTGACAAGCGTCGCGGGGGTGTCGAGCACCTCGCCGTGGATCGCGATGCGGCCGTCTGCGATCATCCGTTCGACATCGCGGCGCGAGCCGACGCCGGCGCGCGCGAGGATTTTCGCGATCCGCTGCGGCTCGCCGGGCTTGGCCTGTTTGTGAACGATGCGCGGGCCGCGCGGCAGCCCACGCGGTTGCGGCTTGCGGTTCTTGCGCGGGGCGTCGTCCGATCGGTTCGACGGCGATCCGTTCGAGGGGGAGCGGTTCGAAGGCGTGCGCTTCGAGGGTGGGCGATTCGAGGGCGGGCGGGGTCTGTCGGTGGGCATCGGGGATGCTTTCGCTTGGGGGTCGATGGGCAGCGGCTCTCGCCGTGGCGGATTTTTGCATCTGATTTTTGGGGCGCCTGGCCGGGCCAATGGAACGGCTGCGTCACAATTGCGTATGTAGTTGTGGGAAGCCGATGCCGCAGACAGGGACAGCAATCAATGATTTTCAAACGGCGTCAGCCCCGGATCAAGCGCTTGCTGATCGTCGAGGACGAGGCGCTGGTCGCCTTCGACAACGAATATTTCCTGAAAGCCGCGGGTTATGAGATCCTCGCGACGGTCGATACCGCAGAGGCGGCGATCGCCGAACTGGGCGGGCTGACCGACCTCGTCGTGCTCGACGTCAACATCTCGGGCGAGGGCGACGGGATCGACGTCGCCAAGGCGGCGCGCGACATGAACATCCCCGTGATCTTCGTCACCGGCGCGTGCCCCAACCATGCCAGGACCTTTGCCATGGGCTGCCTCGCCAAGCCGTATAACGACCGCGACCTTGTCGCATCGATCAAGGCGCTCGACCGCGTCATTGCGGGCGAGAAGGTCGGCAATATCCCCGCCGGCCTGACGCTGTTCGGCGAGGCCGACGAGGCAGCGGGCGCGAAATAAGGCCGGTCGGCGCAGCCGACGGAGCCACGCATGACGAGCTTTTCGCCGACGCGATCTTTCGGTGCAGCCCTTCGATACGCGCCTTCGGCGCTACTCAGGACAAACGGGTCGGGCAAAAGTGTCCGACAGTGGGTCTCCATCACTCCCCGTTTGTCCTGAGTAGGCCCGCAGGGCCGTATCGAAGGGCGTGCGCGCGAACGGACCGGACAATCCCGATGAAGTGCCGCCACATCGCGCCATGCCGCATGATTGCGACTTACAATTGCGGTCGGTCCCGCTAGTCTGCGATTGAACAAGAGCGCTTCGCAACGAAGCGACGGGGGATGACGATGAACGCAGCAGTCGAAAATGCAGGCAAAGCGAAGACGTGGTGGGACGGCGTCCGGCCCTATGCCGAGCCGGCCCCGCTGGCGGCGCTGTTCCTCGGTATTTCGTCGGGCTTTCCGTTTGCGATGATCGCGGCGACGCTGACGACGCGGCTCGCCGAAGCGGGGATCGAGAAATCGACGGTCACCGCGTTCGCGCTCACCTTCCTTGCGTATAATTTCAAATGGCTGTGGGCGCCGATCATCGACGCCGTCCGGCTGCCGCTGCTCGGGCGGATCGGACAGCGGGTTTCGTGGCTGATCTTCACCGGTCTGCTGGTGATGGCGAGCGTCGTCTATCTCGGTTCGATCGACCCCCAGGCACATATCGGTGCGGTCGCGGTCGCGGCGATCCTTGTCGGCGTTGCCGGTGCGACCTTCGACATCGTCATCGACGCCTATCGCATCGAGCTGCTCGAGCCGCGCCAGCTCGGCGTCGGATCGGGGATGAGCCAATATGGCTGGCGGATCGGTGCGGCAGCCGCTGGCGCGACCGCGCTGATCGTTGCGCAGCGTTACGGCTGGCAGCTCGCCTACACCGCCTGCGCAGGCTTTGCGCTGTTCGCGATCGTCACCGGGCTGGTGATGGGCGAGCCGGCGCGGCGCATCGCGCCCAAGGTGATGAAAGGCCCGGTCGCCGCTGCCATCGCTTATGTCAGCCCGCTCGCCGAGTTCTTCAAACGCAAGGGCGCGCTGCTCGTCCTTGTGTTCGTCCTGATCCACAAGCTGGGCGATACGCTCGCCAACCTGACCTTTCGCCTGTTGTTCGTCGACCTCGGCTATTCGAAGGACGAGATCGCGATTTACGACGTCGGCGTCGGCTTCTGGGCGTTGCTGATCGGCGTGTTCGTCGGCGGTTTCCTCTATGCGCGGCTGGGCATGAAGAAATCGGTCCTGATCAGTCTGATCCTGATGGCGGTATCGAACTTCAGCTTCGCCGCGCTGGCCTCGGTCGGACACAGCAACCTCGGCATGGCCGGGGCGATCGGGTTCGAGAATTTCGCCAGCGGCATTGGCGGTGTCTGCGTCGTCGCCTATTTCTCGGCGCTGTGTAACCTCAGCTTCACCGCGACGCAGTTTGCACTGTTATCGGCGGCGGCGAGCATCCTGGGACGCTTCGTGACGGGGACGACCGCGGGCGGCCTGATCGAGGGTATCGGCTATGTGAACTTCTATCTGCTGACGACCTTGCTGGCGCTGCCCGGCGTGCTGCTGTTCTGGTGGATGATGCACAAGGGGCTGGTCGACCAGTCGCTCGGTACGGCGGGCGCGGTGACGAGCGACGAGGTCGCCGATCCGGCCGACCCGAGCTCGGAGGCTAATCGGGCAGTTGCCGGTTCGCCGCCAGGACCGACCCCGCCAGATACAGCGACCCCGCGATAAGGACGGTCGGCGGCGAGTCGGGGGCGGCCTGCGCCAGCGCTGCCGCGACGTCTTCGGCGACTGTGGCGGTCAGGCCGCGCGCGCGGGCGGCGTCGGCGATTGCTTGCGGCGCGTGGTGATCGTGATCGGGTACCGGCACGGCTATGACGCCTGAGGCGTGCGACGCGAGACTGTCGAGGACGCCGCCGAGATCCTTGTTGGCGAGCAGGCCGAGGACGAGCGTTGCATCTCCCTGTCGGGCATCGAGAAATGCGGCGAGCGCGCGCGCCGCATTGGGATTGTGCCCGCCGTCGAGCCATATTCCGGTGCCGGCGGGCAGCAGGTCGCGCAACGGACCGGGTGACAGCGGCTGCAAGCGACCGGGCCAGTCGGCCGCGGCGATCCCTGCGCGCATTGCCTCTGCCGAGACCGAAATCGCGTCCTGGTGGCGCAGCATTGCGACCGCGAGCGCGGCGTTGTCGGCCTGGTGCGCTCCCGCCATGCGCGGCAGCGGCAGGGTGAGGTCGCCCGCAGCATCGCGATAGGCGATTGCGTCATCGGCGATGGTCGCATCCCATGCCTTGCCGCGCGCAAACAGCGGCGCGCGGATGCGGGCGGCGACGGCGGCGATCGCGTCGGTCATCACGGGGCGATAGGCCTGGGTGACGAGCGGCGCGCCGGGCTTGGCGATGCCCGCTTTCTCCCACGCGATGCGTGCATGCGGATCGGCGGGGGTCGCGTCCTCGGCGACGAGGAGGAACTCCTTGTGGTCGATCCCCAAAGCGGCGATCCCGCCCGCGGCGGGCGCGGCGAGGACATTGGTCGCATCAAGCCGTCCGCCGAGCCCGACTTCGACGATGCAGGCGTCGGCGGGGGTGCGCGCAAAGGCGAGGAAGGCGGCGGCGGTCGTCGCTTCGAAAAAGCTTGGCGCGATATCCTCGCTGCAGTCGAGCACTTCGGCGAGCAGCGGCGCGAGCGCGGCATCGGTGATCAGGCTGCCGGCAACGCGGATCCGCTCGTTGAAACGCACCAGATGCGGGCTGGTATAGGCGTGGACGCGCTTGCCATCGGCTTCGAGCATCGCGCGCAGGAAGGCGACGGTCGATCCCTTGCCGTTGGTCCCCGCGACATGAAACACCGGCGGCAGCGCGAGATGCGGATTGCCGAGCCGCCCGAGCAAAGCGGCTATGCGCGACAGGCCAAGCACGTCGCGCCCCGGCGACAGCATTTCCAACCGGTCGAGCTGCGCCTGAACGGCGGGATCGGACGAACGCGCGGAATCGGCCATGCGCAGGAGGCGATTACGCCGCCTCGCGTTGGGGGGTGAGGTAGTCGATGAGGAGGCCGAGGCGCTGGCGCAGGTCCTTGCGCTCGACGACCATGTCGAGCATCCCGTGGTCGAGCAGGTACTCGGCGCGCTGGAAGCCGTCGGGGAGCTTTTCGCGGATCGTGTTCTCGATCACGCGCTGGCCGGCGAAGCCGATCAGCGCGCCGGGTTCGGCGAGCTGGACGTCGCCGAGCATCGCGTAGCTTGCGGTGACGCCGCCGGTAGTGGGGTCGGTCAGCACGACGATATAGGGCAGGCCCGCGCGGCGCAGGCGAGCGATCGCAACGGTCGCCTTGGGCATCTGCATGAGCGAAAGAATGCCCTCCTGCATCCGCGCGCCGCCCGCGGCGGTGAAGATGATATAGGGGCAGGCATCGGCGATCGCGGCCTCGACCCCCGATACGAACGCTTCGCCGACGCCGACGCCCATCGATCCGCCCATGAAGGCGAAGTCCTGGATGCCGACGACCGCGCGATGCTTCGCGATCGTGCCGCGGACGTTGATCAGCGCGTCATGTTCGCCGGTCGCGTTGCGCGCCGCCTTGATGCGATCGACGTATTTCTTGGTGTCCTTGAACTTGAGCGGGTCCTCGGGCGCGCGCGGGCTTGGCAGGATTTCGGCACTGCCGGGATCGAACAGCATGGGGATGCGCTTGTCGGCGCCGATGCGGTCGTGATGGTCGCATTTGGGGCAGACGAAGAGATTCTCCTCCCACTCCTTGCAGAACACCATCTGATTGCACGCCTTGCACTTGTGCCACAGATTGTCGGGCGTCTCGCGCTTGGCGATCGACGAGATGGCGTTGCGAACGCGGTGGATCCAGCTCATGCGGAAATTTCCTCGGTGTTGCGGGCGCCGTCCATAGCGCGGCGGAGCGATGCGACAAAGGCCTCGACATATTGCGGCGCATTTTCGCGGTGCTGGGCGATGAGTTCGACGATCGCCGAGCCGACGACGACGCCGTCGGCGACGCGCGCGATCTCGGCGGCCTGGTCAGGCGTGCGAACGCCGAAACCGACCGCGACGGGAAGGTCGGTGGCGGCTTTGAGGCGTGCGACAGCGTCGGCGATGCTCGCCTGCGCTGCCTGCTGCTTGCCGGTGATCCCGGCGACCGAGACGTAATAGAGGAAGCCGCCGGCGCCTTCGAGCACAAAGGGCAGGCGCGCGGCATCGGTCGTCGGGGTGGCGAGGCGGATGACCGCGACGCCCGCAGCGCGCAGCGCGGGGCCGAGCGCGGCGTCTTCCTCGACGGGGATATCGACGCAGATGACGCCGTCGACGCCCGCGTCCCGGCACTGCGCAGCGAACCAGTCGGGGCCGCGCCGGACCATCGGGTTGGCATAACCCATCAGGATCATCGGCGTATCGGGGTGGCGGTCGCGAAACGCGGCGGCAAGGGCGAAGATGTCGGCGGTCGTCGTGCCCGCGCCGAGGCTGCGCAGGTTCGCTTCCTGGATCGCGGGGCCGTCGGCCATCGGGTCGGTGAACGGCATGCCGAGCTCGATGACATCGGCGCCGCCCGCAACGAGCGCGTCGAGATTGGCCGCGGTGTCGCCGTCGCCCGCGGTGATGAAGGCGACGAGTGCGGGGCGGTCGGGGGAGAAGGGGGTGGCGAGGCGGGTCATCGATGATCACCGTCTTTCTTGATAAGCGAATAGATAAAAGACCCAAGAACGCTGATTGCCACAACTGGCCACAGCCCAGCAGTAAGCTGCATCGGTTTGCCTTCAGCGTACATAATCGTTGCGATGAGCAGCCAGCCGAGAAGAGAAAACGTCAGCGAAAACATGACAGATCGGCAAATGCGCTCACGGGTCACAACTTGATCTCCAGCGCCTCAGCGACGGTGAAGATGTCGGCGGTGGTCGTGCCCGCGCCGAGGCTGCGCAGGTTCGCCTCCTGGATCGCGGGGCCGTCGGCCATCGGATCGGTGAACGGCATGCCGAGTTCGATCACATCGGCACCGCCCGCGACGAGCGCGTCGAGATTGGCCGCAGTGTCGCCGTCACCCGCGGTGATGAAGGCGACGAGGGCGGGCCGGGAAGGTGAGAAGGTGGTGGCGAGGCGGGTCATTCGGACGGCCCCCCTCCGCTGCGACTAGGCGATAAATCGCCAAGTCTCGCGCCTCCCCCCTGAAGGGGAGAGGGCATATTGGGTTTTTTAGCCCTCTCCCCTTTAGGGGGGAGGGTTGGGAGGGGGGCAATCGCCAAGGCTATCGTTGTCAAAACACCCTCTAAATTTGAAACCACATCGGCGTTGGTGAAGCGGATCACACGATAGCCTTGCTGTTCGAGATATTCGCTGCGCATTGTGTCGTAGCGCACTTGCGAGCCATGGCTGTCGCCGTCGAGTTCGATCACCAGCATCGGATCGCGCGAGGCAAAATCCACGATATAGGGGCCGATCACCTTCTGACGCCGGAATTTGGTTGCGGAGAAGCGTTTGGCTCTCAGCGCGAGCCAAAGCCGTGTCTCCGGCTCGGTCATCGCCTTGCGATTTTCGCGAGCGTGGTCGGTCAGGCGGGCTTCACGCATTCCCCCCTCCCAACCCTCCCCCCTGAAGGGGAGAGGGCTTTTTGGCAGTGTGCTTCACAACTCAACCCCCAAGGCCTCAGCCACGGTGAAGATATCCTTGTCGCCGCGACCGCACAAATTGGCGAGGATGATCTTGTCGCGTGGCATCGTCTTGGCGCGTTCGACGACGGCGGCGATCGCGTGGGCGGGTTCGAGTGCGGGGATGATGCCTTCGGTCTTGCACAGCAACTGGAAGGCGGTCAGCGCCTGCGTGTCGGTCACCGACGTATATTCGACACGGCCCGAATCCTTGAGCCAGGCGTGTTCGGGGCCGATGCCGGGATAATCGAGGCCGGCCGAGATCGAGTGCGCCTCGGCGATCTGGCCGTCCTCGTCCTGCAGCAGATAGGTCTTGTTGCCGTGGAGGATGCCCGGCGCGCCGCCGGCGAGGCTGGCGGCGTGCTGCTTGTCGAGGCCGTGACCCGCCGCTTCGACGCCGAGCATTGCGACGTCCTTGTCGTCCAAGAAGGGATGGAACAGGCCGATGGCATTGCTACCGCCGCCGATCGCGGCGACGAGCAGGTCGGGCAGGCGCTCGGTGCGCGACAACATCTGTGCGCGCGCCTCGGTACCGATCACGCTCTGAAAATCGCGGACGAGTTCGGGATAGGGGTGCGGGCCCGCCGCGGTGCCGATGATGTAGAATGTGTCGTCGACATTGGCGACCCAGTCGCGCAGCGCCTCGTTCATCGCGTCCTTGAGCGTGCGCGCGCCCGATTCGACGCCGATGACCTGTGCGCCCAATAGCTTCATGCGGAACACGTTGGGCGCCTGACGCTCCATGTCGCGCGCGCCCATGTAAATGATACAAGGAAGCCCAAAACGCGCGGCGACGGTGGCGGTGGCGACGCCGTGCTGCCCCGCGCCGGTCTCGGCGATGATCCGCGTCTTGCCCATGCGGATCGCGAGCAGGATCTGGCCGATGCAATTGTTGATCTTGTGCGCGCCGGTGTGGTTGAGCTCGTCGCGCTTGAACCAGATTTCGGCGCCTTTGCTCTCGTCGCACTCTGCGCGGACCGCGTCGGTCAGCCGTTCGGCATAATAAAGCGGGCTGGGGCGACCGACATAATGTTCGAGCAGATAATCGAACTCGGCCTTGAACGCAGGGTCGGCCTTGGCGCGATTATACTCGGCCTCGAGTTCGAGGACCAAGGGCATCAGCGTTTCGGCGACATAGCGACCGCCATAGGCGCCGAAATGGCCCTCGCTGTCGGGCTGGGTGCGGTAGGAGTTGGGGGTGTCGATCATGGGAGCTTCAATAGCGCTCACCCTGAGCCTGTCGAAGGGTGATTGTGATATAAGGGTTGGCGAAGTCGCCGTCTGCGACTCCGACAGGTTCAGCCTGGGCGCGGAAGGTCAGGCGCCGCGCACCGCTTTGCAGAACGCCTTGATCCTGTCCACATCCTTGACGCCGGGCGCGCTTTCGACCCCCGACGAGACATCGACGAGCGGCGCGCCGGTGACGCGGATCGCCTCGGCAACGTTGGCGGGATCAAGCCCGCCGGCGATGCCCCAGGGCGTGGCCGGCGGATTGGCGGCGAGAAGATTCCAGTCGAAGCCGGTGCCGTTGCCGCCGGGCAGGGCCTGCGCGGGCGAATCGAACAGGACGCGACCGGCGATCCCTTCGAACTTGCGCGCCCAGTCGAGCGAGGCGGCGTCGCGCAGGCCGACCGCTTTCCAGATCTGGACGTCGAGATATTTCCGCACCAGCGCGAGCCATTCAGGGGTCTCGTTGCCGTGAAACTGGATGACGTCGGGACGCACCGTATGAAAGGCGCGCTCGGTCGGTTCGGGTTGCGCATTGACGAGCAGCAGCACGACCTTGACGGTTTCGGGCACGCGCCGCCGCAGCTTTGCAGCGTCCTCGAGCGAGACGTGGCGCGGGCTCGGCTCGAAATGGACGAGGCCGACATGGGTGGCGCCCGCATCGACCGCTGCGTCCAATGTTTCGGGCGTCGAGAGGCCGCAGATCTTGATGAGTGTATCGGACATGGGAGCAGCTCTTAGCCGTCAGGTCAGCGACTTGACCAGAACCTCCATGAAAAAGGGCGGATCGAGCAGGATCGGGAAGTCGCGCTTCTCACCCGTGACCCGCCAACCACGGCGGACATAATAAGCGATGAGCTCTGGCCGTTGATCGATCACGGTCATTTCGATGGCGGTGCATCCGAAGCTGTCGCGCGCATGGGCTTCGGCCGCTGCGATCAGTTGGCGCCCGAGGTGCTCGCCTTGCCGCGCCGGTTCGATGCACAGCAGGCCGAGATAGGCGCGTCCCGCGCCCTGGTCGGCGACATTGACGCAGCCAAGCGGCGTGTCGTCTTCGAACAACGTCAGCAGGACCTGAGTCGGGCTGTCGACGATCGCCTCGAGTGTCGCCTGATCGGTGCGCGGATCGGACAGCAGGTCCGCCTCGTGCGTCCAGCCCAGTTTCGCGCTGTCGCCGCGATAGGCGCGTTCGATGACCGGCCGGAGCGCGACGAGATCGCGCGATTGCGCGGGGCGAATGGTCAAATTGGCCATGGGCCGGGGATCCCCTCGTGCTTCGCCGACACGACCAGCGACGCGATTACTACGACTGGACGGAGCACAGTGACCGGTGGCTAAAGCGTCGCCTCGATCGCGCGCGCGGCGAGGTCGGGGTCTTCGGCCTTGGTGATCGGACGGCCGATAACGACGATCGAGGCGCCGTCGGCCATTGCCTGGCCCGGGGTGACGACGCGTTTCTGGTCGCCCACCGTGCTGTTGGCGGGGCGCACGCCGGGGACGACGAAAAAGCCGTCGGGCCATTCCTTCTTTGCCGCCTTCACCTCGGCACCCGAGCAGACGATGCCGTCGAGCCCGGCGCGGCGCGCGATGCCGGCGAGGCGGCGGACCTGGTCGTGCGGCGTGCCTTCGATGCCGGTCGCGGCAAGATCGCGCGCGTCGAGGCTGGTCAGCACGGTGACCGCGACGACTTTCGTATGGATCCCCGCCGCCGCCTTGGCGTCTTCGAGCATCGCGCGGCCGCCGCTGGCGTGGACGGTGAGGATCGCGGGTTCGAGCGGGCGGAGCGCCTGGACAGCCTTGGCGACGGTGTTGGGAATGTCGTGCAGCTTGAGATCGAGGAAGATCGGCAGTTTGTGCTTGGCCATCTCGTGCACGCCATGGTGGCCGTTATGGCAGAAGAATTCGAGACCGAGCTTGAGCCCGCCGACATGGTTGCGGACGCGCGCGACGAGCGCGTTGGCCGCGTCGAGATCGGTCATGTCGATGGCAAGATAGACAGGGCAGCTCATGGTCGGTCGACGATATCCCGGTCGGCGGTGGTGGGTGAAGGTGCGGGCGCCGGGGCCGGTGCCTCGAGATTGGTCGGACGCTGATCGACCGACTTGGCGGCCGCCGCTGCGCTAACGTGCGAAACATCCTTGCCGCGATAGATTTCAAGCTCGCGCTGCGAGGTATCGAGCTGGCGCGAGAGGCGCCACTTGGTGATGCGGTGGGTCAGCCAGAGCGGCAGCGAGCCGAGCAGGAAGGCACCGATCGCGATCACCGGGAGCTTGGTTTCGAGCACCATGCCGGGCCAGAAGCGTACCGTTGCGGGGACCCAGTTGAACATTGCGAAGACGACGACGAGGACCGCCAGCATCACCCAGATGATCGTTCGCAAAGCCTGCATCGTATTACCTCGTTTGTCGTTGGGCCTGGTTGAGGCCAGCCTATGCGAATTTTCGGAGGGTGGCGAGTCTGTAAGGTCCGCCCGTCACGGTCGAGCGCGCGACGGCGAAGGGCTAGGCCCCGAAGACGCGGTCGAAGATCGTGTCGACGTGCTTGAAATGGTAGCCGAGATCGAAGTTCTCCTCGATCTGGGCATCGCTCAGCTTCGCGGTGACGTCGCTGTCACCCTTGAGCAGGTCGAGCAGCGACATCTCGCCGTCCGATTCCCACACCTGCATCGCGTTGCGCTGGACCGCCTTATAGGCGTCCTCGCGGCTCATCCCCGCCTGCGTCAGCGCGAGCAGGACGCGCTGCGAATGGACGAGGCCGCCCATCCGGTCGAGATTCTTGCTCATCCGCGCCGGGTAGACGAGCAGCTTGTCGATCACGCCCGTCAGGCGGCCGAGGGCGAAGTCGAGCGTGATCGTCGCGTCGGGGCCGATGAAGCGTTCGACCGAGCTGTGCGAAATGTCGCGCTCGTGCCACAAAGCGACGTTCTCGAGCGCAGGGACGACCGCGCTGCGGACCATGCGTGCAAGGCCGGTGAGGTTTTCGGTGAGGATCGGGTTGCGCTTGTGCGGCATTGCCGAAGAACCCTTTTGCCCGGGCGAGAAATATTCCTCGGCCTCGAGCACCTCGGTGCGTTGCAAATGGCGGACCTCGGTGGCGAGACGCTCGATCGAGCCGGCGACGACGCCGAGCGTGGCAAAGGCCATTGCGTGGCGGTCGCGCGGGATGACCTGCGTCGAAACGGGCTCGGGAGTGAGGCCGAGCTTGGCCGCGACGTGCGCTTCGACGCGCGGGTCGATATTGGCGAAGGTGCCGACCGCGCCCGAGATCGCGCAGGTCGCGATATCGTCGCGTGCGGCGATGAGGCGCGTCTTGTGGCGGGCGAACTCGGCATAGGCCTGGGCGAGCTTGAGCCCGAAGGTGACGGGTTCGGCGTGGATGCCGTGGCTGCGGCCGATCGTCGGGGTGTATTTGTGCTCTTCGGCGCGGCGCTTGATCGCGACGAGCAGCGTGCCGACGTCGTCGATCAGCAGTTCGAGCGCGCGTTTCAACTGGACCGCGAGACAGGTGTCGAGCACGTCCGAGCTGGTCATGCCCTGATGCATGAAGCGCGCCCAGTTCTCGCCCGAATGCGCGCCGACCTCGTCGGAGACCCAGGTCAGGAAGGCAATTACGTCGTGCTTGGTCACCGCCTCGATCGCGTCGATCGCGGCGACGTCGATCACGGGATCGGTAGCCCACCAGTCCCACAGCGCCTTGGCAGCTTCCTTGGGGACGACGCCGAGATCGGCGAGCGCGTCGGTCGCGTGCGCCTCGATCTCGAACCAGATCGCGTAGCGCGCCTCGGCTTCCCAGATGGCGGACATTGCGGGGCGGGAATAGCGGGGGACCATGTTGCAGCCTTGTTGTTCGATTTTGGCGTACGGGACACCCGCGCGCGTCGCGCCGCCCGTTAGCAAAGGCGGCTCGCCGCGTCCATGCGGCGTGCAAGCAATCCGGTTATGGTCGCATTCAGGCGCGGCGGCTATGGGAGGCGCCAAGCAGCGGCCCATCGGGCGGCACAACGGAGATGTGACGATGAAGACGACGACGACAATCGCCCTGATGCTGGCCGCTTGCGCCAGCGCCCCGCTGATCGCGCAGGACGCACCGACGCCGCCTCAGCAAGCCGCGGTGCCGCCGACCAAGGAGCAGATCGAAGCGCGACTCGCCGCCGCGTTCGCCAAATACGATGTCGGCGCCAAGGGCTATCTGAGCGTCGACGAATTCAACACGATGATGGAGCAGGAGGAAGGCAAGGCCGACCTCGCCCGGTCGCAGGCGGTCTATACCGATGCCGACGCCGACAAGAATGGCGAGATGTCGCTCGGCGAGTTCACCGGCTTTGTCATGGCGCAGGTCCAGGCGCGGATGACGCGTGGAGCCGAAGGTCCTGCCGCCAACGGCGGTGATCGTCGCGGCCAGATGCTCGCGCAGTTCGACGAGACGTGGGACCGGTTCGATACCGGCGCCAAGGGTTATCTGACGCAGGACGAATTCGTCGCGATGATGGCCGACATCCAGACCAAGATCCGCATCGCCCGCGTTGGACAAAATGCGGATGGTGGCGACGATGCCGCTCGCCCGCGCCGCGATCGCGATCCGGCACAGGCCGAGGCGCGCGCCAGGGCGAGCTTTGCCGAGGCCGATGCCGACGGCAATGGCGAGCTGACCAAGGACGAGCTCAAGGCGCAGTTCGCTGCGCGTGCCCGTCAGATGATGCAGCGCCGCGGCGAGCGTCCCGACAGCGGCGGCGGCGAAGAAGACTGACGCACGCGCCCGCTTCGATTGGTACGCGCTAGATCAATCCCAGCGCGCGCATGCTGGCGTGGCCGTCGCGGGCCATGACGATGTGGTCGTGGACCGCGACGCCGACCTTGCGCCCTGCCTCGATCAGTTCGCGGGTGATCGCGATGTCCTGCCGGCTCGGCTGCGGATCGCCGCTCGGGTGGTTGTGGACGAGGATCACCGCGCTGCTGCCGATGTCGAGCGCGCGGCGCAGCACCTCGCGGACATAGATCGCCGACTGGTCGATTGTGCCCTCGCTCATCACCTCGTCGCGCAACAGGCGGTTCTTGGCATTGAGGTGGAGGACGCGGACGCGCTCGGTCGACCGGTGCGCCATGTCGGCGCGCAGGTAATCGAGCAGCGCCTGCCAGCCCGACAGGATCGGCGTGTTGCGGATGCCGCTCGCCAGCAGCCGCAAAGCCGATGCTTCGACGATCTTGATCGCGGCGACGACAGCCTCGCCGGCGCCGTCGACGCGCGCGATCGCGGCGGGATCGGCGGCGACCAGCTGCGCAAAGCCGCCGAATTCCTTGAGCAAGCGCTTGGCGAGCGGTTTGGTGTCGCGGCGCGGGATCGCGGTGGCGAGGAGATATTCGACGATTTCGTGGTCGCCGAGCGCATCGCCGCCCTGGTCGAGCAAGCGTTGGCGCAGTCGCGCGCGATGCCCGGCGCCGTCGTGCCGCGGGATATTGGCAGGGTGCTCGCGCTCGGCCATGGCGATGTCCTAACCTGCCGCGCGCTCATGCTCAATCATCATGCCGCGCGGATCGATCAGGATCGCGACAAATCAGTGGCATGGAACAAGCGATAGGCTATCGTGGTTAGACCCTGACAGGCCTGCTTCGCGCGAAACCTGTCATTGCATCGACGAGGATTATCAGCGCTTTGGCAACCGACTTCACCGACGAGCCAGCGCCTGCGCTGCGCAGCCGTGTTCGGCGCGGCTGGGGTTGGTGGACGCTGGTCGCAGTCGCGACGCTGATCCTCGCGGCATTTGCCGCGGTGTGGCTGATGCGCGTGTCGATCGCCGGCGACTTCGTCCAGGGCGAGCTCGACAAGCGTGGCGTGCGGGCAAGCTACACGATCGACAAGGTCAGTTTCCGCACGCAGCGGCTGACCGATGTCGTCATCGGTGATCCCGCGCGGCCCGACCTCATCGCACGCAAGGTCGAGGTCGATATCGACCTGTTCGGTGGCCCCGGCGTGGCCGAGATCCGCGCCGACGGAGTGCGGCTCTATGGGCGTTTCATCGATGGCAAGCTGTCGCTCGGCGAACTCGACAAGTTTACCACGACGACCAAGAAGCAACCGCTCGGCCTGCCCGACCTGCGCGTTAGGCTGAGCGATGCGCGCGCCCGGCTGGAAACGCCGTGGTCCACCGTCGGGCTCAAGCTCGACGGGAGCGGCAACCTGCAGAACGGGTTCAAGGGCAAGCTCGCCGCACTCACGACAGGTATCCATGCGTTCGGCTGCCGGTTGGGGCGCACGACCGCCTATGTCGACCTTGCCGTCAGCAAGAAGAAACCGCGCGTCAAAGGGCCGCTGCGCGTCGCCGACATGGCCTGCGACAAGGGCCGGATGCGCGTCACCGCGCCGCAGTTCGGCGTGACCGCGAATTTCTCCGAAGAACTCGCGGTGCGCGACGCGACGTTTGATGTCGCCAGCGGTCCGATCGCGCTGCGCGGCAACCGGCTGGCATCGATCGGCGGTCGCATCGCGCTGTCGAACCTGCCCAAGACGGTGGCGACCGAGTTCGACCTTGCCGGCAAAAGCCTGGCGACGCCGTGGCTCGGCGCGCGCGGCCTCGGCATCAAGGGCCGGTTCGCCGCGGCCAAGGTTGTCGGCGCGAAGGATCCGCTCAAGTTCGACGGCGACATCCGGCTCGACCATGCGCGGGCGAGCGGTGCGACGATGCGCGGCATCGCCGGGCTCGACGGCGCGGGCAAGGGGACGCCGTTCGGACCGATCCTCGCGAAACTGTCGCTCGCCGCGCGGCGCGCCGCCAGCAACGCCGACGTCACCGCGCACGTCGATTTCGGGCGGCGCGACGGCAACCGTCAACAGCTCGTCGTTTCCGACCTCAATGCCCGCGCGGCATCGGGCGCACGCGTCTTCCTCGATCAGGGCAACGGGCTGATCATCGATCCGAAATCGGGCCAGTGGCGGCTCGACGGACGGCTGCGCGTGACCGGCGGAGAATTGCCCGAGGGCGCGCTACGATTGAAGAGCAGCGCCAGCGGCCGCGTTTCGGGCGAGGCATTGTTCCGTCCCTATAGCGCAGGCGATGCGAGCGTGGCGCTGACCCCGATCCGCTTCACCAGCGGCGGCGGTGGTGCGACGCATCTGTCGACGACGCTGACGCTGTCGGGCCCGCTGGCGGGTGGGCGAATCGACGGGGTCCAGCTGCCGATCGAGGCAAGCGTGTCCCCCAGCGGTCGCTTTGCTTTGGCGGGCGGGTGTACGCCGGTCAGCTATCGCCGCCTGCAGATATCGTCGTTCGTCACCGAACCCGGCAAGCTCACGCTTTGCGCCGAGGCAGGTCGACCGTTGCTGGCGATCGGATCGGGCGGCGTCGAGAGCGCCGCGACGATGGCCAATGCCGTGATCCGCGGACGGATCGGCAAGGCCCCGGCGACGCTCAAGGCCGACCGCTTCCGTTTTGGCCTGGCCGGGCAGGATTTCGCCGGTAGCGGCGTCGACATCGCGATCGGCGACCCTGCCGCGCCGGTAAGGATGCGCTTCGACCGGCTCGACGGCGCCTTTGTCGGCAGCACGATTCGTGGAACGATCGCAGGCGGCACGGGGCGGATCGCCAACGTCCCGCTCGACCTCGCCTCGGTCGCGGGCGACTGGAGCTATGCCGACAATCGCCTGACGGTGACCGGCGCGATGCGCGTCAGCGACATCGAGGCCGGCAGCGCAACCGGCGCACGGTTCGAGGAAATGGTCGTGCGCGACGTCACCTTCGTCCTCGCGGGCGATGCGGTGACCGCCAACGGCATGCTCGTCGAGCCGCTCAGCGGGCGCGACGTCGCCTCGCTCGACATCGTCCACAGCCTGTCGCGCGGCGTCGGCCATGCCGATATCGGCGTCTCGCACCTGGTTTTCGACAAGCCGTTGCAGCCGCCCCAGCTGTTCAAGAGCGCGCTTGGCGTCGTCGCCAATGTTCGCGGCGTCGTCGACGGGCACGGGCAGATCCGCTGGACCGGCGCGCAGGTGACGAGCGACGGCACCTTCCGCACCACGGGCATGGACCTCGCCGCGCCGTTCGGGCCAGTCGCGGGGATCACCACCGAGGTGCATTTCACCGACCTGCTCGGCCTCGTCACCGCGCCGGCGAGCATGACGGTCGCGTCGGTCAATCCTGGCATCGAGGTGACCGACGGCGTCGTCGATTACCGCCTGCTGCCCGATCAGCGGATCGGCGTCGCGGGAGCGCGCTGGCCGTTCGTCGGCGGGGTGCTGACGTTGCGACCGACGGTGCTCGACTTCAGCGAGAACCATACGCGCGACCTCGTTTTCGACATCAGCGGGCTTGATTCGGCCAAGTTCCTCCAGCGCTTCGAATTCGACAATATCACTGCGACGGGGATATTCGACGGGACGCTGCCGGTCAGTTTCGATCAGCAGGGTGGCAGGGTCAATCACGGGAAGCTCGATTCGCGTCCCGGCGGCGGCACGATCCGCTATGTCGGCGAGCTGACCAACAAGGACCTCAGCACCTATGCCAACATGGCGTTCGGTGTGCTCAAGTCGCTACGCTATGACGACCTGTCGATCGGCCTCGACGGCCGGCTCGACGGCGACATGGTGACCGACATCAAGTTTTCCGGGCTGAGCCAGGGCGAAGGCGCGAAACGCAACATCCTGACGCGGGCGATCGCCAAGATTCCGTTTGAATTCAATATCAAGATTACCGCGCCGTTCCGCCAGCTGATCTTTTCGGCGCGCAGTTACTATAACCCCGAATTGCTGATCGAGCAGAACCTCCCGGCGCTCAAGCGGATGCAGGACGAGGCGACGCGCGCAAGGCAGGCCGGGACCAAGGATGAACCGGGCGTTCAGCCCCCCGTAAGCGAGGATAAGCCATGACAGTAACGAGGGACATGAAGCTGGAGCCAAGAGCGACACTGCTGGGAACAGTTGCGATGGCGATGCTGCTGTCGGGATGCGTGACCGTTGAAGCGCCCGACAAACCGATCGTCATCAACCTGAATATCAACATCAAGCAGGAAGTCGTGTATAGGCTTGATGGTGAAGCCAAGGCGCTGATCGACGAACAAGGAGGTATTTTCTGATGTATCGATATGCAAAATGGATGGCGGGAAGCGTGGCGCTGGCGATGCTGGCGACGGCTGGCGCCGCCTATGCACAGCGCGACCCCGCTTATGAAAGCGCGCGCCAGTCGGGGGTCATCGGCGAACTGCCTACCGGTTATCTCGGCTTTGTCGTCACCCCGACCGCCGCGGTCCGGGCAATGGTCGACGACATCAACATCAAGCGCAAGGCGGCCTATACCCAGCGCGCGGCGGCGACCAACTCGACTGTCGAGCAGTTCGCCTTCACCACCGGCTGCAACCTGATCGCCAAGACCGCGCCGGGTGAGAAATACCAGTCGCCCGATGGCGTCTGGCGCACGCGCGGCAGCGAGCCGCCGATGCGCGACAGCCGCTGCCTGTGATGCGGCAATGAACGAACGGGGCGCTTTCGCATCTGCGAAGGCGCCCTTTTTCATGACAGCGCGCCGCCGCCTGTCGGCAATGGTTGACTCGCCCCGACCCGATTTCTAAAGGGACGCCATCCATGCGACCTGACGGGCGCGCGGACTGTGTCGCCGCGGGCAACCCGGCGACATCGTTTTATGAGCAAATTCTAGCCAAAGGGCACGCGGATTTTGGCCGACGAGCGCATCCACGACAGTGATCTCGACAAGCGGATCGCGGCGGCCAAGGCCGCTACCGAACGCGGGCATTCCTCCGAGGAAGCCCGCGCGGAGAATCGCGGCTGGGCGGTCGGCATCGAATTCGTCGGCGCGGTGCTCGTTTCGGGCTTTATCGGCTGGGGCATCGACAATTACGCTGGCCTCGGCACGTCGCCCTGGGCGATGATCGTCCTGCTGTTCCTCGGGTTCATCGCCGGCACGCGCCGCGCGCTCAAGACCTCGCAGCAGTTCGACACCGATCCCACCACCGGCAAAAGGGGACACTGAGCCATGTCCGGTCCGATGGAACAGTTTCAAATCAAGGTCCTTCGCCCGATCGAGGCGAACGGCTACGATCTTTCGTTCACCAACTCCTCGCTGTGGATGGCGATTGCGCTCGGCGTCGTCGCGATCTTCATGTTCGTCGGCACGATGCGCCCGCAGCTGGTTCCCGGCCGCTGGCAGGCGGCGGTCGAATATCTCTATGATTTCGTTCGCAACATGGTCGACGAGACCGTCGGCCCCGAGGGCAAGCGCTTTGCCCCGCTGATCTTCTCGGTCTTCATCTTCGTCCTCGCGTGCAACCTTCTCGGCCTGATCCCGTGGGTCGGCGCGTTCACCCCGACGAGCCATATCGCGGTGACACTGGGTCTAGCGGCGATCGTCTTCGGCATCGTCTGCATCGTCGGTTTCGCGCTCCACGGCTTCAAGTTTTTCAAGCTGTTCTGGCCCGCTGGGTCGGGCGTCCTGCTCGGCGCGTTCGTTTTCGTCATCGAGTTCCTCAGCTTCCTGAGCCGCCCGTTCACGCTCGCCATTCGACTGTTTGCCAACATGACCGCCGGGCACGTGCTGCTCAAGGTGTTCGGCACCTTCGTCGTGACGCTCGGCAGCTTCCAGGCATTGCCCTATGTGTTCGGCGTGCTGCCGCTCGCGGTCAACGTTGCGCTGGCAGCGCTCGAAGTGCTGATCGCGGTGGTCCAGGCCTATGTCTTCGCGCTCCTCGCATCGCTCTATCTGAACGACGCGATCAACCTTCACTGATTTTCAACTTCGTAATCCAACCTAAAGGAATTGAACATGGATCCTGAATCAGCACGCGTCATCGGCGCCGGTCTTGCAGCCATCGGTGCCGGCCTTGCCGCCATCGGCGTCGGCTCGATCTTCGGCCAGTATCTCAACGGCGCGGTTCGCAACCCCGAAGCCGACGCCAAGATGGGCGGACGCCTGATCTTCGGCTTCGCCGTGACCGAAGCTCTCGGCCTGATCGCCGCCGTCGTCGCGCTCGCCCTCGCGTTCTCCTGATCGCGAGCTAGACACCGGTCCAGGTCATGCCCCAGTTCGATTTCGCCAACGTCTTCCTGCCGCAGTTCGTGTGGCTGGTCGGCTTTTTCGCGTTGCTCTATTTCGGCATCGTGAAGCTCACCCTGCCGAAGCTCGGCAAGGTGATCGACACGCGTGAGGGCAAGGTCCGCAGCGACATCCTCGGTGCCGAGGCGGCCAAGGCCGAATCGGACAAGATGGCCGCGGATTACGCCGCCGGGATCGCCGCCGCGCGCGACGATGCCCGCGCGGTGCTGACCGCGGCGAAGGCGAAATCGGCCAAGTCGGTCGAAACCAAGCTCGCCAAGGCGGGCGGCAAGACCGATGCGATGATCGACGACGCCGAAACGCGGATTGCCGCCGCGCGCGGCGCCGCGATGGGCGAGATCGAGGCGGTCGCCGCCGAGGCAGCGCAAGCGATCGTCACCAAGCTGACCGGCCTGCAGCCCGCCAAGAGCGACGCGCAGGCAGCGGTCAAATCGGCGATGGCCGCGTAAGGATCGACGATGACCGTAACCGACACACATAGCGGAGCCATCGGCAGCAACGTCGTCGCCGAAGGCGCGATTGCCGGTCACACCGAAGTGGCGAGCCATGTCGGCGATCACGGCCCCGAACTGCTCGGTTTCAATGCCGAGCAGTGGGTCTGGGTCTCGCTGACGATCTTCATCGTCCTGGCCTTCACCGTCGGCAAGGCGTGGCAAAAGATCACCGCCGGGCTCGATGCACGGATCGCCGATACCAGGCGGACGCTCGACGAGGCCGAAGCACTGCGCAACGAAGCGGGCCTGCTGCTCGCCGATGCGAAGAAGCGTCACCAGGCCAGCGCCGGCGACGCGACCAAGATCGTCGAAGGCGCGCAGGCCGAAGCCGCCGCACTCGTCGCGCAGGCCGAGGTCGACGCCAAGGCGCTGATCGCGCGGCGCGAGCAGTCGGCCAAGGAGCGCATCACCGTCGCCGAACGTCAGGCGATCGCCGATATTCGGGCCACCGCGGTGTCGGCAGCGGCAACCGCCGCGGCACAGCTGATCGAAGGCAAGCTCGACGCCAAGGGTGACACCGCGCTGGTCGACGAGGCGATTTCGTCGCTCAACTAGAGCATCGCCCGATTTCGAGCGTGACAATCTCCTGTGGGAGAGGGCCGGGTTTTCCCGGCCTTTTTCTTGCCCGCGGCGCGCGAACGCCTAGATAGGAGCGATGACGCGCACACCCGCAGGCCGACCCGACAATCCCGGTGCCGCCGAACGATTCAACGAAGAGAAATCGGTCTATGTCGTGCAGGGCGCCGACAAGCCCGACCTTGACGCGGGCGTCGCCGCGATCCGCAACGTCGCCCAGACGCTGCCGTCGCGGCCGGGCGTCTATCGGATGCTCGATGCGCGCGGCGATGTTCTGTACATCGGCAAGGCGCGCGCGCTCAAATCGCGCGTGACGACCTATACGCAGGTATCGCGCCTGCCCAAGCGGCTCAGCCGGATGGTCGCGCAGACGCGCAGCCTGACGATCGTCACGACCAACAACGAGGCCGAGGCGCTGTTGCTCGAGGCGCAGCTGATCAAGCGCTATCGCCCGCCGTTCAATGTGCTGCTGCGCGACGACAAGAGCTTTCCCTATATCTTGCTGCGCGAAGACCACGCGTTTCCGCGGATCCAGAAGCATCGCGGCGCGCGGCGCGCCACGGGGCAGTATTACGGGCCGTTTGCCAGCGCGGGGTCGGTCAACCAGACGCTCAACGCGCTGCAGAAACTGTTCCTGCTCAGGAGTTGCACCGACAGCTATTTCGCCAACCGATCGCGCCCGTGCCTGCTTTACCAGATCAAGCGTTGTTCGGCGCCGTGCGTCGGTCGGATCGACGAAGCCGGCTATGCCGAGCTGGTCGATGACGCGCGCGCCTATCTCGACGGCAAGTCGACCGAGGTGCAGGCGAAGCTGGGCGTCCAGATGGAGCAGGCCGCCGAGGCGTTCGATTTCGAGATGGCGGCGGTGTATCGCGACCGGCTCAAGGCGCTGACCTTCATCCAGGGCACGCAGGCGATCAACGCGGCGGGGCTGGGCGATCTCGACATCTTCGCGCTCGCCGACCAAGACGGCCAGGTTTGCATCCAGGCATTCTTCATCCGTGGCGGGCAGAACTGGGGGCACCGCACATTCTTCCCCGCGCACACCGCCGAGGTGCCGCTCGAAGAGGTGCTGGCGAGCTTCCTGATCCAGTTCTACGAGGCCGCGCCGCCACCCAAGCTCGTCCTGACCGATCGCGAACCCGAAGGCTGCAAGGTGCTCGCCGAGGCGCTGGCCGAGCTTGCCGGGCGCAAGGTCGAGATCGGCGTCGGCCAGCGCGGCGAACGGCGCAAGCTGGTCGAACAGGCGGCGCGCAACGCGCGCGAGGCGCTCGACCGGCGGCTTGCCGAATCGACGACGCAGGCGCGGCTGTTGCGCGGGCTGGCAGAACTGTTCGATCTCGATGCGCCGCCGGGGCGGATCGAGATCTACGACAACAGCCATATCCAGGGGACCAATTCGGTCGGCGCGATGGTCGTTGCGGGGCAGGAGGGTTTCCTCAAAGGTGCCTATCGCAAGTTCAACATCAAGCGGGCCGAGACCGCGCCGGGCGACGATTTCGCGATGATGCGCGAGGTCTTCCACCGCCGCTTCGCGCGCGCGCAGGAAGAGGATCCCGAGCGGATCAAGACCGACGGCAAATGGAGCTGGCCCGACCTCGTCCTGATCGACGGCGGCAAGGGACAGCTGTCGGCGGCGCAGGATGCGCTTGCCGAACTGGGGATCGAGGACCTCGCGCTGGTCGGCGTCGCCAAGGGGCCCGATCGCAATGCCGGGCGCGAGACGTTCTTTCTGCCCGGCGGGCGCGAGTTCACGCTGCCACCCAACGATCCGCTGTTGTTCTACATCCAGCGGCTGCGCGACGAGGCGCATCGTTTTGCCATTGGTGCGCACCGGACCAAGCGCGCCAAGGCGATGGGATCGAGTCCGCTCGACGAGGTTCCCGGCATCGGTCCGGCGCGCAAGAAGGCGCTGCTGATGCATTTCGGCACGGGCCGGGCGGTACGCAATGCGAGCCTTGCCGACCTGCAGCAGGCGCCGGGGGTCAGCGCCGCCGTCGCGCAAGCGGTGTATGATTTCTATCATGGGTGAGGATGGACCCTCGCCCCTTAGGGGAGAGGACAGCGGAGCTTGGCGCCGCATGCGCTTAGCGCAGCTTGGAGAGGGGCGGCGTCCGGACGCCCCCCTCTCCCAACTTCGTCTAGATGGCTACGCCAGCAAGACTTCGTATCCCTCTCCCCTGAAGGGGCGAGGGTTTTAATATGCCGCGGCTGATCGCCCCTGCCATCGTCTGTTCGGTGCTGGCCAATGGCGAGCATGGTGCGGTGGCGCGCTTGCTGACGCGCGAGGCGGGGTTGCTGGCGGGCTATGTCCGTGGCGGGCGATCGCGGCGGCTCAAGCCGGTGCTGATCCCGGGCAACCTGGTCCAGGCCGAGTTTCGCGCGCGGACCGAGGAGCAGCTGGCGCAGCTGACGGTCGAGCTCGAGCACAGCCGCGCGCCGTTGCTCGCCGAGCCGCTGGCGAGCGCGGCGATCGACTGGACGACGAGCCTCGTTGCCGCCGCACTGCCCGAGGGTCAGCGCTATCCCGAACTGTACGATGCGCTCGGCGGCGTCCTCGACGCGGTCGAGGCGGCGCCCGCGGCGCGCGGCTGGGCGCAGGCATTGGTCAGTTTCGAGCTACTTCTGCTCGAACGGATCGGCTTCGGGCTCGACCTGTCGCGCTGCGCCGCGACCGATGCCAGCGGCGACCTCGCCTATGTCAGCCCCAACAGCGGCGCCGCGGTCTCACGCGCTGGCGCGGTGGGGTATGAGGCGCGCTTGCTCGCTTTGCCCGCGTTCCTGACCGAGGGCGGGACGGGCGACTGGGAGGCGATTTTCGCGGGGCTGGCGTTGACCGGCCACTTCCTCGCGCGATCGCCCGTTGCCGAACGCCGCGTCGACGTGATGGAGACGCGCCGGCGGCTGGTCGACCGGCTCAAACGCGTCCACGCCACCGCTTCCCTTTAGGGCAGGGGCCGGGGATGGGGTGGTTCCTCAGGCGACGCATAAACTGGATTTTCCCCACCCCAACCCCTCCCCTGAAAGGGAGGGGCTATGGAGCGGCTCCTGCTCCGAGCTTGACGCTAGGCCCGCCATCCGCGACACTTGGGCCATGAAAGCGTTCTTCCCCTATGCCGAGACGACGGGCGATTGCACCGTCCGCGTGGCTGTGTCGTACCTTGCCGACCAGTCTTTGCCGAGCCAGGGGCGCTGGTTCTGGGCCTATCATATCCGCATCGAGAACCATGGTCGCGAGACCGTCCAGCTGCTGTCGCGGCGCTGGTCGATCGTCGACGGTCGCGGCGCGGTGTCCGAAGTCGAGGGCGAAGGCGTCGTCGGCGACCAGCCGGTGATCGAGCCGGGGCAAAGCTATGACTATGTTTCGGGCTGCCCGCTCGGCACGCCGACCGGGGCTATGCAGGGCGCCTATGTCATGGCCGACAGCGAGGGCGAGGAATTCGTCATCGCGGTGCCGCGCTTTCCGCTGACCGCCTCGATGGCGCAAAACTGATCGCCGCGGCGCGACCGCAATGACGACATTGCCCATTTTGACGACCGAACGGTTGCGCCTGCGCGCGCTCCGTCCCGACGATGCCGAGAGCCTGCACAATGCGTTCGGCGATGTCGAGCTGATGACCTGGTGGTCGAGCGCCCCCGATGCGACGGTCGACGACACGCGGCGCCGCGTTGCCGCCAATAGCGACAGCGACGCCTATCCGACCTGGGCGGTCACGCTGGCCGACGATGATCGCGCGCTCGGCTGGGTCGTGTTCATCCCGCGGCGGAGCGGCATTCGCGAAATCGGCTATATCATGCGCCGCGACGCCTGGGGGCAGGGCTATGCCCGCGAGGCGGTCTCGGCGGTGATCGACTATGGTTTCGGCGATCTCGGCCTGCGGCGGATCATCGCCGATACCGACCCCGACAATGCGGGATCGAACCGGCTGCTCGAGACGCTGGGGTTCACCCGCGAAGGCCGTCTGCGTGCCGAATGGGAGACGCATATCGGCGTGCGCGATAGCTTCATCTGGGGGCTGCTCGCCGACGAATGGCGCGTCAGTCGGACGCCGCCACGAGGCGAATAGCGCGCGAGGCGATGAGGAACATCTTGCCGTCGGAAAGCGGCGCGGCCGGATCGTTCCAGCTGGCCGAGACGGCGTACCAGCGTCCGGCCTTGTCGCGCAGCAGGTAGCTCGTGTTGAGCACACCCGATTCCGAGCCGCCCTTGTAACCGACATAGGCGAATTCCTGAGCGACCTGATCGGCGACACCGGCGTTGATCGCGAGGATGTCGCGCGTCGCCTGGTCGCCGTTGCGACGCAGCCAGTCCATCACGCGGACGAGGTCCTCGGGCGAGGCGAACCATTCGATGCTGTCGATCCAGCGCGGGTTGCCGCTGAAGCGGTCGGCCTCGATCGTCGCGCGATCGACGCGGGCGATCTGCGGCAGCAGCGCGCGCCGCGCCGCCTCGTTGCCGGCCATGTAGGCTTCGGCAAGACTCTCGTCGGTTGTGCCCTTGAGCGCGAACATGTCGTAGGTCGACAGCATTGGCCGGTTCGACGCGGCGTGGGCGTTGCCCGCGGCAACCATCATCGCCTCGACATTGTCGCGGCCAAGCGTGGCAAGCAGCGTGTCGGTCGCGGTGTTGTCGCTGATCGAGATCATCAGCCCGGCGAGCGTATGGAGCGTCAGCGGCGACCCCTGGGGCCAGTTCTGCAACATGCCAGAGGGCAGCGAGCGCCGGTCGAGCGTGACGACGTCGTCCCAATGGCGCGTCCCCGCCGCGATCTGCCGTGACAGTTCGGCAAGGATGTAGAGCTTGAATGTCGATCCGATCGCGGTCGCCTGATCGCCGCGCTCGCGGACCAGCCAGGTCGGACCGCTCTCGTCAAGCCGCGCGACCGCGAGCGATGCATGGCCGGGCAGCGCGCGCAGGTCGGCAACGACCTTGGCCATGTCGTCGCCGATCGTCTCACTGCCCTTGAACAGCAGCGTCGTGATCCGGTGCGGCGCATTGGGTTCGATGCCGATGTCGAAAGTCGCGACCGCCCGGGTGAAGGCAATGCGGACGGTGGCACTGTTTTCGCCCTGTTCGGCAATGCTTTCGATGCCGACGGGGTCGCCGAGTTCGGCCTTGAGCTGCCCGGTGATCTCGACGAGCTTTGCGGGCGGCAATTGCGCCAGCAGCGATGGCGCGAAAACCTCGGCAATGTCCGCCTTGCCGCCGAACAGGGCGACGATGCTGTTGGCGCGCAGGGTCAACGGGCCGGCGGTTTGCTGTGCCGCGACCGGCATCGGCAATGTGACGAGAGCCGCCGTGCCTGTCGCCATTGCGAGGCTGGCGAGGAAGCGTGCGGAGGAGCGAAGCATATGAAAACCTTTTGAATATCAGGCGCGTGTATTATTAGCCTAATACGTCCAGACAGTCTGTCAACCGTCGCTGGGCAGGCAACGGTCGCACCCGCGGCAAGCAGCGTCAGGCGTCGATCGCGTCTTCTTCGAGGCTGGCGGCGTTGGCCTGGATGAAGGCGAAACGGTGCGCGGGGTTGGTCCCCATCAGCCGGTCGACGAGGTCCTTGACCCCGGCGCGCTGCTCATATTCCTGCGGCAGCGTGATGCGGATCAGGCCGCGCGTTTCGGGTGCCATCGTCGTTTCGCGCAATTGCTGCGGGTTCATCTCGCCGAGACCCTTGAAGCGGCTGACCTCGACCTTCTTGCCCTTGAACTCGGTCGCCTCGAGCTCGGCGCGGTGCGCGTCGTCGCGGGCGTAGGCGCTCTTGGCTCCGGCAACGAGGCGATAGAGCGGCGGCTGGGCAAGGAAGAGGTGCCCGCGTTTGACGATGTCGGGCATTTCCTGGAAGAAAAAGGTCATCAGCAAGGTCGCGATATGCGCGCCGTCGACATCGGCGTCGGTCATGATGACGACGCGTTCGTAGCGCAGCTGGTCGGCGTCGCAGTCCTTGCGCGTGCCGCAACCGAGCGCGAGCGTCAGGTCGGCGATTTCCTGGTTGGCCATGATCTTGGCGTTGGTTGCGCTGGCGACGTTGAGGATCTTGCCGCGGATCGGCAGGATCGCCTGCGTCTTGCGGTTGCGCGCCTGCTTGGCGCTGCCGCCGGCGCTGTCGCCTTCGACGATGAACAGTTCGGTGCCCGCGCTGTCGTCGTTGGCGCAATCGGTGAGCTTGCCGGGCAGGCGGACCTTGCGGCCCGAGGTCGCGGTCTTGCGCTTGACCTCGCGCTCCTGCTTGCGGCGCAGGCGCTCGTCCATCCGTTCCATGACATAGCCGAGCAGCGCCTTGCCGCGGTCCATGTTGTCGGCGAGGAAATGGTCGAAATGGTCGCGCATGGCGTTCTCGACCATCCGTGCCGCCTCGGGGCTGGTCAGGCGGTCCTTGGTCTGGCTCTGGAACTGCGGGTCGCGGATGAAGACGCTGAGCATCAGCTCGGCCCCGGTGACGATGTCCTCGGCCGAGATGTCCTTCGACTTCTTCGCGCCGACAAGATCGCCAAAGGCGCGGATGCCCTTGGTCAGCGCGGCGCGCAGCCCGGTTTCGTGCGTGCCGCCGTCGGGGGTCGGCACGGTGTTGCAATACCAGCTATACGACCCGTCCGAATAGAGCGGCCAGGCGACTGCCCATTCGACGCGGCCGCCCGACTGGCCGCTCTCGGTATCGGGGAAGTCCTGCGATCCCGAAAAGAACTCGGTCGTCGCACAGGCGCGCTCGCCGACCTGTTCGGCGAGATGATCGGTCAGGCCGCCGGGAAACTGGAACACGCCTTCGGCAGGCGTGTCGTCGGTGATGAGATCGGGATCGCATCTCCAGCGGATCTCTACGCCCGCGAACAGATAGGCCTTTGACCGCGCCATGCGGTAGAGGCGCGCGGGCTTGAACTTCGCGCCCTCGCCGAAGATTTCGAGGTCGGGGGTAAAGGCGATCGTCGTGCCGCGGCGATTGGGTGTCGGGCCGACCTTTTCGAGCGGGCCGAGGGCCAGGCCGCGCGCGAAGCTCTGACGATAGAGCGTCTTGTCGCGGGCGACTTCGACGACGGTGTCGCTCGACAGCGCGTTGACGACGCTGACGCCGACGCCGTGCAGGCCGCCCGATGTGGCATAGGCCTTGCCGGCGAACTTGCCGCCCGAATGGAGCGTGGTCATGATGACCTCGAGCGCCGACTTGTCGGGGAATTTGGGATGCGCATCGACCGGGATGCCGCGGCCATTGTCGGCGACGGTCAGGCGGTTGTTCGCCTCGAGCGTGATCTCGATGCGGTTGGCGTGGCCCGCGACCGCCTCGTCCATCGAGTTGTCGATGACTTCGGCGGCGAGATGGTGGAGCGCACGCTCGTCGATCCCTCCGATATACATGCCGGGACGGCGACGCACGGGCTCGAGCCCTTCGAGCACCTCGATCGAGGATGCGTCGTAATCGGATTTAGCGGTTGGAGCGCCCCCCAAGGCGCCGAAAAGATCGTCGGCCATGACACCGGCTATAGGGGGCGGGGAGTCGGCCCCGCAAGGTCAATCTGGCGCGCTGGTCGGGGTTTTGCGATGCGCCTGCCAGCGCGCGTTCGACCACAGGTCGATGAGCGCACGCGCGCGGCGCTTCTGCGTCCGATTCAACGCATCGTCGGTCAGCTCGCTATGGCCGCCGTCGAACGACCAGGTGCCGCGTTCGGGATTGTAGCCGATCCGCCCCGACGCATCGACCAGCCCGATCCGCGCGGGCGTGTCGAGATCGCCGATATGCTGAAGCACGGGGCGTTCGGGCAGGCGCGGCGGCCGGTTGGAGAGGATGTCGACGAGCAGGTCGCGTAGATCCCACAGGCCGGCGAATTTTCCCTCGACGCCGCGCACGTTGGTCACCGCGACGGTCCGCGTCTGGCTGTCGTTGAGCATGTGGCCGTGACCAAGGAAGCCGTCGTCGAGGAGCGATTCGCCGTGGTCGCCGACAACGAGCAGGACGGTGTTGTCCCATTGTCCCGAGGCCTTGAGCCGGGTGATCAATGCACCCAGCGCGGCATCGGACCAGGCGACCGCGTTGTAATAGGTCCGTGCGAGCGTGGCGCGATCGGTGCCGTCGGTGATTGCGCTGCGCGACAGCGGCGACGGCTCGACGAGGTTTTCCATGCCGTCGTGCCAATAGGGAAAGTGCGGCGACTGGAAATTGAAATAGGCGAACAACGGGCGGTCGGTCGGCGCCTTGCCGAGCCGTGCGTCATAGGCCGCGAGCAGGCGTTTCTCGTCGACCAGCAGCGATCCTTCGGCGGCGAACGCGCCCGCGCGCTGGTCCTGCAAGACGTGCGCGTCGACCATCGGGTCGGCGGCGGCGCGCATGCCGGTGACCGCGGCGATACCGCCGAAGCTTTCGGGCTGGCCCGAAAAGACCGCGACGCGATAGCCGGTACGCTTGAGCAGCGGGAACAGCGAGGCGCCCGGATGGGTCGGGGCGATCTCACCGGTGAACAGGCTCTTGAGCGAGGCGGTGGTGAAGCCGACATGGCTGTAGGCGGGAAAATGGCTGCCCTGGCGGGCGAGCGCCTCGAGATTGGGCGCGACGACCTTGCCGTGGACGCGCATTCCCAAAACGTCGCCGCGCATGCTTTCGATGACGACGATGACCAGGTTCTTGGGCTGCGCGGGCAAGGCGAGCCTGGCATGTGGGTGGGGCGCGACGACCGCGGTGAAATCGCCGCCGATGCCGTCCTCGTCGCGGCCGTTGTCGGGAATGTCGAGCGCGAAGGGATAGCGCGCGGCGTCGAACGGTGCGGGGTCGCGCGTGAGGCCGAAGACGCCATAGCCGTCGCGGTCGAAATCGGTCGCGAGATCGAGCACGCCGCGCACGGCGGCGAGCGTGACGAAGCGTTCGGCAACGAAGCGCGTGTCGCCGATCCGGTCGGCGATGGCCATCAGCGGAACGAGGGCGACGAGCCCGGCGGCAAAAGCGATCCGCCAGCGGCGCGAGACGCGATAGAGGCGGCGTGAGGCTGGGGCATCGCGCCGCGCCGCCCAGCGCATCGCCCATGCTGCAAAAACGATGGCTGCTGCCGCCAGCGCGATCGCCAGGCCCTGTCCGGCGAGGATGTAGAGCAGCGCGTCGGTCATGCTGCCGCCGCCGAGATCGCGCATCACGCGAAAGCTCATCGCATCGGAAATATAGCGCATCACCTCGTAGCGCGCGACGATCAGCGCGACGAGGATGCCTGGTACGAGCAGGCCGAGGTTGAAGACGAACAGGAGCCCGTTCCAGCGGCGGCGGTGAAGCTTGACGACGATCCACGCGACCGCGGCGGCGAACAGCAGGTTGCCGAGTAGCAGCAGCGGCGCGAACGCGGCCCATTCGATCGGCGTGTCGAGCGTGCGCGATGCACCGAAGCCGCCGGTAAAGACGCCGAACTTGCGGTTCGCGAGGCCGAGCTCGAGAAAGCTCGGCACGGCGAACAGCACAATGAAGGCCGCGCCACGCCATGCAGGCGCCACGGCGCGCTGCGGCGTGCGCATATTTGCTGTTCGATTCCCGGCCATAGCCCCCCTTAATGCGGGGAGGTAAATATCGCGTTTTCCACTGTCAAACGCCGCGACGCTGATCTCGCGTTGCCCCGTCGACCGCGATGAGTGGATCGCTTGACCGTTATTTACTGCCTGACTATCATCGCTTTAGCTCGGTTTTACGGTGAGCGTGGGGGAGGAAATATGCCAGCATCGATCTTCATGCGGGCGCGTCATGCGTTCGCCGCCAACCTGGAACTCGGACTGTCCGGTGCCGAGCAACGCAACCAGGCGAGCTTGGCGCGCTATTCGGTGCGCGAGGTCGAGCAGGCCGAAGACGATGCCCGCGACCAGCGCTTCGCCGCCGAACGCCGCCGCGACGCGGCCGAACAGCGCGAGGCCGAATTGGCCAAGGACATCGCCGAATGGGGCGAGAAGGCCGAATATTCGCTGTCGAAGGACCGCGAGGACCTCGCGCGTGCAGCCTTTGCGCGCCAGATCGACCTGGAACGCGAGCAGGCGCGACAAGGCGAGACCAAGGCGCAAGCCAAGCGCGAGATCAAGCGGCTGCAGGCGCTAGGCGAAGCCTTGGCGCAGCGTCGCCAGGAAATGGCGGAACAGCTGCGCTCGGCGACGGCCGATCGGGGAAGCTCGTTTGCGCGTGACGACGGAGCCGGGTGCGACACGGTCGAGCAGACCGTGGCCAAGGCCGAACAGCGCTTCGCCCGGATTATGGACGACCTCACCCGCGATCCGCCGGCGTCGAGCGACGACAAGGCGGCTTTCGCGGAAATCGATGCGATTCGCCGTGAAGACGCAGTCTCGCAGCGGCTCGCGGCTATGAAGTCGGGCAGCGCCAAGGCCAAAGCCGGTAAGAAAAAACGCTAGACTTGCCAGTGCTGCGTTGAATTCAGCGCGCCGACGAAGGGCAGGAAGCGACGCCCTCCCGAACGCGGGGAGGGCGCGCATTCGTGCGTGCCCGATCGGCGTGGCGGGTTAGCGGACGCGCGGGCCGCCGAACGGGAGCGGCGGGGGCGGGCGGCGCGTGCCGCGTGGCAGCTGCGCCTGATAGGCGCGACCGCAATGTTCGACGCAATAGGGGTAGCCCGGATTGACGTCGACGCCGCAGAAATGGAAATCGGGCTCGCCGGGATGGCCCATCGGCCAGCGGCAGATCCGCTCGTTGAGATCGAGCAGGCCGGTCTTGTCGGCAATCTCGGCGCTCGGCTTGGCGGGCACGCGGCGACGCGGCGGAGCGGGCGGGATCGGCGGCTGCTGATCGCCGGGACCCTGACGCAAGAAGCCGCCGGGGCCGACCGAGACGATCTTGGGAGTCGAGAACTTGCTGTCCTCGGGCAACGGCTGCGACTGGACGCCCGACGCAGCGGGACGCGGCGCGGCGGGCTCGGCGGCACGCGGCGCGGGGGCCGGGGGCGGAGCCGGAGCCGCGGTTGGCTTGCGCGCCGGAGCGGGCTTGGCGGGCGCAGCCTTGGCGGGTGCCGCCTTCTTGGCGGGCGCCTTGGCATCGGCGGCCTTGACCGGCGATGGCCGCGACTTGAGGCCGAGACGATGCGCCTTGCCGATCACCGCGTTGCGGCTGACGCCGCCGAGATCGTCGGCGATCTGGCTAGCGGTCAGGCCCTTTTCCCAGAGCGATTTGAGCTGGTCGATACGTTCGTCGGTCCAAGCCATGTGGCGGGGCACCCTTCTTGATAAATGCTGATGGCGCGCATGCCGGTGGCAGCGCGCGCCCGTCTCTGCGTGGCGAGTTAGGGATTCGCGAGCCGGATTGCAACTTGCCGCGTGCGCGCTGGGCCGATAGGCGCTGCCATCATGGATAACGAAACAGGTCTTTCATCGCCAGCGCGCGCGACGCAGCGCTTTCCCGAACCCGGTGTGCGAACGATCCGGTCGGTCAACTGGTCGGGCACCCGCGCGCTGCTGATCAAGGAAATCCGCCGTTTCATGAAGGTCCAGACGCAGGCGGTCTGGGCCCCGGCGCTGTCGGCGATGCTGTTGCTCGTCGTGTTCACCGTCGCGCTCGGCCGTTCGGGGCGCGAAGTGATGGGCGTTCCCTTTGCCGCATTTATCGCGCCGGGCCTGATCATCATGGCGATGATGCAGAACAGTTTTGCCAATGCCAGCTTCTCGCTGCTCGTCGGCAAGATCCAGGGAACGATCGTCGATTACCTGATGCCGCCGATTTCCGAAGGCGAGCTGCTCTTCGCGCTGGTCGCCGGATCGGTCGTGCGCGCGCTGATGGTCGGCGTCGCGGTGTGGGTCGCTGTCCTGCTGTTTGTCGGTGGCGAAGCGGTGCCGACGCATGTCTGGGCGGTCGCGGTTTTCGGCCTGCTCGGTTCTACCATGCTCGGCTTCATGGGGGTGATCGCGTCGATCTGGGCCGAGAAGTTCGACCATGCCGCGGCGGTGACCAATTTCGTCATCGCGCCGCTCGCGCTGCTGTCGGGGACATTCTATTCGGTCGAGGCGCTGTCGCCGGTGTTTCGCGCGATCAGCCACGCCAACCCGTTCTTCTATGCGATATCGGGCTTTCGCTACGGCTTTATCGGGGTCGCCGATTCGCCGCTGGCGATCGGCGTCGCGGTGCTCGTCGGGGTCAACCTGCTGCTGTGGGGCACGTGCCTCGCGCTGTTGCGTTCGGGCTGGCGGCTCAAGGCCTGACGGCCGCGGACAGCCTCGCGATCAGTGGCCGCGATCAGTGGCGTAGGCGCGCCTTGAGCGCATAATTGCCCGACCCGCTGAGGTCGAACAGCGACCCGATACCGGGATGATCGACCGGACCGCCATCGGCATCGCGCAGCAGGTTCTGCTGGCTGACATAGGCGACATAGCTTTCGTCGGCGCTTTCGGCGAGCAGGTGGTAGAACGGCTGATCCTTGGCCGGGCGAATGCCTTCGGGGATCGAATCGTACCATTCGTCCGAATTGGCAAAGACCGGATCGATATCGAACACGACGCCGCGAAAATCGAACATGCGGTGGCGCACGACGTCGCCGATCGAAAACGTCGCGGTGGAAATCGGCGGCATGTCGGGCAGGGCGCGCGACTCGGTGCGGCCGGCGAAGGGAAAATCGGTCATGGCTTCAATGTAGGCGGCCGCGGCCGGGCTTCAAGCGAAATAGCATCGCCGGGCAGGTGCGTTGCGCAAAGGCTTGGCAAAGCCCTAACCATTGGCTATTGGCCCGCTTCCTGACGACCGGCCGGACGATTTCCCCCGCGCCATTCGCCTCTGCGGAGAGGTGGCAGAGTGGTCGAATGCGCTGCACTCGAAATGCAGTTTACGGGAGACCGTAACGTGGGTTCGAATCCCACCCTCTCCGCCACTAACTTGCTAAATCGTACACATGGCCTAGGAAATTCTTGTTTTCCGCCACATATGGTGCATGGTCTGCTACATAGCTTGCTACATTAGAGGAGAATATGAAGGGGGTTCGGGGGCATCGATATCTCGCTCGTAGAGGCGACAGATTGTATTATCGTAGGAGTGTGCCTGACGACGTTCGGCTCGCCTTCGGTGGTAGTGGCGAGGTCTGGAAATCCTTGAAGACGAGCGAATTGGCAGTTGCTCGAACTCGGTTGCAGAAAGCGAATGAGGCGTTCGAGACGCGCGTAGCAGTCGCTCGAAAAGAGGTCGCGCCTGCCAAGATCGCAACTGCGATCTACGAGCCTACCAAGCGTGAGATTGAAGTCCAAGTTCTCAGTGCTTTTAAGAATCGGCTAATGCGGTTGCGGGGCGTAAATAAGCAAGACCCCAAGCAAATAGCTGCAGCCCGCATCCGGCTTGAAGACCTGAAGGCCTTTCGCCGCGCGGTTCAAGGCTCGCGGGGGCTCGAAAGCGATAGCGCACCTCTAGACGTTTACTGGCAGGGCGAGGCTCTCTGCGACCGGCTTGGCTGGTCGCTCGATCACCAGGGCGAAAAATGGCACACTCTGCTCGATATGGTAGCGCGCTCGCAGATTGAGGTAGCAGAGCGTGAGATCCAGTTTTTAGAGGGTCGCCCTGCAACTGTTTGCGATAGTGGATTTGGCCCCGAGGAATTGCTTCGTAACGAACGAGAAGAGGCCGACTGCGGCGCCACGTTCGGGCCACCGGTGTCACTCTCGACCTTGTTCGAGGAGTATCAGTTAGAGCGGAAGCCAAGCCCCGCGACCGTAAAATCATTCCGCGCTAAAGTTCGTTCGTTCATTGTTTTCCTCGGTCACGAAGACGCGCGTCGAGTGACAAAGCGCGATGTTGCCCTGTGGCGTGACCATCTGCTTTCCGAAGGCGGTGCAGCCGGTAAGCCGCTGAATGTGAAGACCGTTCGCGAGACGTATCTATCCGCGATCAAAACAACCCTGGCCACGGGTGTCGGAAGCGGACAGCTACAAGAAAATGTGGCAAGTGGAGTGTCTGTCGCTGGTAAAAAGCGCGCGCCGAAGCTTCGTCCCAATGGTTTTACAGATAGCGAAGCCAAAGCGATCCTTAAGGCAACGCTGGCGGAGCATCGAACCTCGTTGAGCGACGGAAGACGACTAGCGCGACGATGGCTGCCGTGGCTGTGTGCGTATACCGGATCGAGGGTCGATGAAATGGCACAGCTTCGCGCTGAAGATGTAGAACTGATAGACGACATATGGACCATCCGGATCACCCCCGAAGCCGGGGGCACAAAAGATGGAAGTGCGCGTGTGGTCGCGCTACACCCGCATTTAGTTGATCAAGGCTTCCCCGAGCTTACACGAGCTCGACGAGGCCCCATCTTTTATGATCCGGCGCTGGCTCGTGGCGGATCGAGTGCGAATAGGCAGTCGAAGAAGGTGGGGGAGCATGTTGCGCGATGGGTTCGTGGCGAGGTGGGAGTTACGGATCGCGGAGTAAGACCAAACCACGGATGGAGGCATCGCTTTAAAACGCTTGCCCGCGACTGCCGCATGGTGCCGGAGATCAGGGATTACATTCAAGGTCACGTCCCTCGAACAGAAGGAGAAGCTTACGGTGACACTTCACCAAAAGCGACCCTTACAGAGATCGAGCGCATTCCTTGGTTTGATTTGGGGCATTGATATTGGCTGCCTAAGCAGCAGCTTTCAACGCTCGGAGGTTAGGCAGCTATTGACATCTCTCGTGGTCAACTCCCCCCAATCACCGGCTTCTGGAACGAGCGCTTGATCAACAGCTGACGATAGAGAAGACGCTCTGCCTTGCAACGCGTTGCAGAGCATGCTCCAGTACTGGGCTCCTTAAGTATTTCATCCGCGAAGACAGACGACTGCTCGACGTGCGACGATTGGGCCACGACCAGATTAGGAATTTGGGCACCCACTGTTTCATACGGCTAAAATAGTCATCGAAGGAAAATTGCAGATTTCAGCTACTGTCCGATATTTACGCCGCTGCGAGTGTTGCCTTCCAGCTCGACGACTCTCATGGCGCTGCCTCCTTCGGCCCGTAAGGTGTCGCCTACGCGTGCGAACTTCTCCGCGAGATGCCGAGTGAGAGAGCGGCTGGCAGTAGTGACGAGCACATTAGTTAAGCCCTCTTGTTCGATAGCTATTGATCTAAATACATCGATTAAACCCACCCGATTTAAATCGTCCAAATGGGCCATGGGTTCGTCAAGAATAAAGCTTCCCCCGATGCTGCGAGCTCTCGCGAGAAATAACGCTAGCGCGAGGTCTTGGCGTTGACCGTGGCTGAACTCCGGTGGTTCGATACGTTCCGCCCCGCATCCTCCTGCCCAGTAAAGCGTCGCCTCTCCTAAGCTAATTTCGTCGATTACTCTATTGGAATGAAGACGTGAAAAGATAGCATTGACGGACGCCGTAAGGCCAGAAATTCGTGCCTTGCTCTCGACTGCCGCGTGACCGCTAAAGGCCAATAAGGCGTTGCTCGTTGACTGTAGCTGCGCCTGCAGTCGTTCGAGCTCTGACGATACTTCGCTCCTTTTCTCACGTTTGCGCGATGCGACGACTAGCCTCGCTTCAAGTTCCGCGCTAGCTCTCGCCGCCTCAGCTTCGACTTCTGCTTTCAGTAAAGATGCCTCGGTGCCCTCATCTTGGAGAGAAACCTTTTCCAGCGTTTCTCTGTTTATCGGTTCCGAAATCCCTAGGGCGCTCCAGCTCTGTGTAAGCACGTCCAGTCTATTCCGCGCCTGTGCCTCTTGCGTCTCATAAGCTCGTGCTGCGGCGTCGGCGGCTGAGATCTGTTGTTCCGCATCCTGGATTTGATACAGGATCGCGTTATGTGATGCCTCTAGCTCGCCAAGAGAAGCAGATGACGCGGCTAAGAGATTGCTTATGCTGGTCAGCGCTGCTGCACTTGCATCTTCTAGCGGGATCTCGGTGTCGAAGCTGACAAAACGCCCAATAAGGCCTTGCGCTTTATCTAAGCTCCGAAGAGCGTCGGCTAGATCGAGACTTATCAGAAGGCGTTGTAGGATATGGTCAGCTTCATCCGGAACGGGAGTGGTTAACCATCTTGCGGCGTTCTGCTCGAACTCTGCGCACGAGGAAATAAGTCGGGAGATTTCACCGGTGAGCACTTGGTGCGCTTCTTCTCGCGCTGCTGCTTCTACCTCCAAGGCGTTCTGAGCGGAAAGGTCTTTCTCGAGCACAGCAATTTGCCTCTCGATCGCCTCCAACGAAGCAGGCGTACGTTCGGAGATTGTCTCCAGTGCTCGCCGAAGTAAGTCGGTTGTCTCCCAATCGTGCCCGCACGCGGGACAATCCGTTCCATGAGCCTCATGCGCTGCTAATTCCCGAGCAAGCATCTGGAGCCTTTGCACTGGCTCTGCTTCCACCTCCAACCGGCGACGAAGCTCCCGAAGTCTTGCTTGGTCCTGGACCGTCGACCCGCGAGAAGCCTTCAACTCAGCGTCAATTTCCAGCGCGGTGGTAGAGGTGATCAGCTCGCCTTGCTTAATCTCTAGCTCTGCTCTCCGCCTCCGGTATTCGGGAAGACCGAATGAGAGAGCTTGGACGGCGGCACGTTTAACCTGCCGCGCATCGTCCGATAGTTCCCAGTCTCTGGTTCGTGCAAAGGACTGGCTGAGCGACAGCTTTCCTGGTTGCTCAGCCCCAAGCCGCCCGTAATGCACGAGTACGCTTGAGCTAGCTGTTTTCAACTGCTCTCTGCCTTCAGCGAGGTCAGTGACGCGAGCTCTTAGGCCTTGCCGCCGACCTACGATAGAGGCGGCCTCCTCCTGTAGCTTGACAAGTTGAGGTCGGATTTTCGCAGATGTTGCCTCGGCAGCCTTGCGCCCATTCTCAGCTTCGGCAGCATTTCTTTGAAGGTCGGAAATCTGAGGTATTTGCACTCGCAGCATTGCGATATTTAAGCGGCGCTGGGCGTACTGCTGACGTTGCCCTGCAATAGCGCCAACAACCTGCTGCACTCTTGTCTCCAACGCAGCATCGGAGGATTGAAGATTCAACAGACGCTCGGCGGCTTCGATTGAGGCGCGGGCGGGCACCTCAGGAGCAGTCAATCCCGCACGTTCCAAATCGGCGAGCTCTTCGGTTATGCTGTCAAACGACGAAACTAATCGCCGCTCTTCTTTCTTAAGAGCTGTTTTTAACTTTTCGAGTTTGTTCTCAGCCTCAAGCAGGTGTCGAGTGCCGAGTAAATCAGAAAATATTTCTTGCCTCCGATCCTCGGCTTCAGGGTCTAATAGAATGGCTAACGTGTCGGAGGATAAAAAGCGGGTACCCCGGATATACTCTTGTCTCTGGTGGATTGTGCGCTTGTAATGAGCCTTTCCTGCTCCTTCGGGGGCAAGTTTTTCCAACAGGTCAGACAGATTTACAGGGTGCCAGTTTCCATTACCCTCAGCCAGGCATAGCTCACCTATTCGTCGTCGAACGCGATGCACGGATCCATTTATTCTTATATGTGCGGTAACCTCGGTCCGAAATGAGTTGTCGAACTTTGGACGTAGGATTGTTTCGTCGAAGCTTGGTCCAACGCATAGTCGAGCAACCTTGCCGGTGACTACCCACTCAGCGGCGTCGCAGATTGTCGTTTTACCGGTACCATTAGGAGCGTAGAGAACGGTGAGGGGAGATCTCAGATCAACCGGCAGCGGTTTAGCAAGGCCCCGGAAACCTTGAATTTCGATTTTGTCGATGGCCAGTGCTGTCATCGCAGAAGCTCCAAAATTGTTGAAGCTTCGTTAGGCCCGTTTTTTCGTACAATTTCCCAAACGCCCAGCGCATCTTCATCCATATCTGGGTAAGATAGGTCTTCTGACGCGATAATGGGTTGGGGAAGAGCTATGACGGTGATTTTTTCAACGCCTTTCCAACTCAGATCATTGAGCTCTTCAAACCAAATGACGTGCTTTCGGCAAACCATTGTCGACTGCTCAATCTCACGAATAACACCAATTTCGGAAGGTGGACTGGGCAATGCCAGAACCAAGTAGCCATCTGTCAACGACCCTCCCTCTTTCAGGGCTAGATTTTCGTCCAGCCAATCTTGTCCGGTAATCTCCGCCTCCTCTAATACGTGAGTTTCCACGCTGGCTACGGGCCAAAGGAGTAATGTAGCATAGCTACTTGTCCACATGGCGGCGCCATCGGGTAGAGGCATGTCGTGCGTCGGCTCGGCCCGACGCAGGCCCACCGTCTCACAGCGTTTACCTAGCTCGTGTAGGGGAAGCGTAATCATGACGTAAACTATCCTTAACGCAGGGCATCCGAAGCACGGGCCTTAACATTTTCGATTGTGGCAGCCCCGTCTGCATAGATCGCGGCAATCGTCCCCAGCGGTACGCACCTAATTTTTCTAATGGATCGGGCTGCAGCCCAGTCGCCCTCTTCGGTAGGGGGTTGGCTAATGTCTGATTTTCGATCCGGAATGACGGGGCCAAGCGCAACATCGTCCGGGTTTCCGCGCGCAATCACCTGCAACGGTGGGTGTGCAGCGCCCTTGAGAGCCCAGTCCTGCAACGTTCTCATGATAGCGCGTCCGCTTAGGCGCGGATCGCGCCATACTAACACATTAGTTTCCCCTCGCCGCATCTGGCCCGCCTCAGCTGGGTCTTGTTGCCAAGTGCTCCCATCGAGGTCTGCCACAAAGGCGAGAGTGTTCAGCCCCTCAGAGAGGGCGTTCGCCACGGTAAAAAAATCGTCACCGTTCATGTCCGGATCGCGATCGACGCCTGAAATGATGCTTCCAGCGATCAAAGATCCGCTAGGATAATTGCCTGTTTCCAAATGCGCTCTGATTTTTTGCAGGCCTGAGCCAAGACTGGATGAGAAATCTGCCTGTTGAGGGTAGCGCAGCGTGAACCTGTGCAATTCAAAATCACAAGTTGACATTCGTAGCGTGTCGTCAGTCTCGATCCGACCTGCATTTATTGGGCAGCAGTTAACCGCGCGCCAACGTACAAGCGAACTGATAGGTGTGTACGGTGGCCAAGCTACATCGCCACATACGACACAGGGACCGCTATCACGCAGTACTAGTCCATTAAAGTGAGGGGTTTGTACGGCGCGTCCGGCCGGGAACGCTTCGTGGCCCTTGTTAAGATCCGTGCGTCGCCCAAAGACGCCACTTAGTGAACGCCAGCGATCAAGCTCTTCCTCGGGGTGAAGTTTCCCGTATGCTTGATTGGCGACGGCTATAACCACAGCCTGATTACTTATTTGCGCGGCTACGTCGCCAATGGCGGTCTGCCAGTTTGGATCGAAGGCGGTGCTCTGCAAAAGCGAAGCTGTCACAAGGATAGGAAGGTCCAGTAGTTCGTCCCTGAGTGAACGTTCTAATCGGCTCTGGATGCTCCCATTTTCCATTCGCGGCCTAAGCATATCCGCGCAAATAAGGGGGAAAAGGCGAAGGTCTGAAAGTCTAACCTCTAAGAGCGCCTTTCCCTCTAGAAGATCTGGCTGCCCAAGAGCCTCATGCGATTGTTCAAGGTGATTTTTGACAAAAACGATACAGATGGGCGCCTCGTTAGGACGGTGGATCCAGCACCAACCACCGTTCAGCCGACGATTTCCGGTGACCGGGCGCGCATCTTGATCCCAGGCCGCTAGCCTTTTTGTCTCACCGTCGTCGACGCCGAGCCATTCTTCAACAACCGAGGCTGCGGTCATCCCAAAGCCAGCGATAAGTATAAGGGGTCTTGGCGACTGGCGAACGGCTTGGTCCACTCGGTGCCAATCCGCAGATGCCAACGCATACTCGGGAGCAAGGATGAGTGTGGGTGGCCGCTGAGGAATGAGATCGTCAAGAATTGGCACATGCCCCTCTCGACCCACCAATTCTTCAATCGTTGTAACTACGTCACTGCGGCTCTGATCGTCCGGTATATGCGATAAATCTACTGGTGCCACCTGCAGCAGACACGTAGCGAGGCGGCCACCCTCCCTCGCCGTGAAGTCCACTGTTACGACGGAATGTCCGTCCGTGTAATGAGTTGTGTGTTCGACCATATTTGAGGAGCTTGGCAGAAGCCCGACGAAAAACCAATGGCTTGAGATTAATGTGTCCCTGCCTGGCTCTCGAAGCTTCTTGAGGGACCTTCCCCTAGTTGGACGGAGCGGGGACGCTCAATGTGGCTCACACTGGTTCAATTTATCCAATTAGACGCTTTCTCGTATGCTCCTAGGAACATGTTGGACACCGAGATGCGTTAGTTTTTATGAACAAGATTATAGGTCAGATGAACAAGATTATAGGTCAGTATGTATCAGCCGCATTTTATTTTCGAGACCTGTGTACAGTATTTGAATGTCCTAGACCGTGCGGCACACTCGGCTAGACTAAACCTAGGAGAAATAACCTAGGAAATTCGGTTGCTTATTGGCTACGCACGAACTTCGACATTCGATCAGGTTGCCGGGTTAGACGCTCAACTTAGCGCCCTCGAACAAGTTGGTTGCATTGAGCGTCTGTTTCGAGAGCAGGTTTCCTCCGTCGGCGAGCGAGAGCAACTCGATCAGGCACTGGATTTTGCAAGAGAGGGTGACGTCTTCGTTGTCGTCAGGCTCGACCGTCTTGCTCGCTCCACCACCGACCTACTTCGGATTATCGACCTTCTTGAGACTAAGGGTGTCGCTCTACGTGTTCTGGACTTTGGCGGGGCCGAGATGGACACGAAGTCACCTACGGGCCGCCTCATGATCACGATGTTCGGCGCGCTCGCGCAATTCGAGCGAGAGTTGATGCTCGTCAGGCAGCGTGAAGGAATTGAACGCGCCAAACGGGAGGGCAAATATAAAGGCAGGGCACCGACGGCCCTCCGCAAATTGCCAGCGATGCGTGCGCTTGCTGGAGAGGGCCTCACTCCTTCGGAGATCGCCAATCGCCTGCAGGTGTCTCGCGCATCCGTTTACCGCCTGTTGTCGGCGGAACGGGCATGAGAGTTCAGGCGAGGCACTTCGCGACACCAGCTGGCCAATTCGAGGGCATTTTTGAACTGCCAAATGAGGGGCCGGCGGTCAACCTACATGCAACTGTTAGCCGGGAAATCACGAGCCAAATCTGCACCTGGTTGCAAGGCGCTGTCAGTAAGCTACACGCCGCCCTTAACTCGACCGACCTGCGACCGTGATCGAACCATACAGTTCAGTCCCCGCTGATGTAATCCTTGATCGGAAGGTCGAAGCTCTCATCATAGATGGTTTTCCGTTGCCACGTTGGGGTTGGCCGGTACCCGGATCGTACAATGGTGCCACGGGAGCTGAAAGGATCGCAGTGTGGCAGAAAAATAACATCGCTTGGCGGATGGGATTGCTAGAAAGGCATTCTATCTGCTCTCTATGTGAGACGCGTCAAGCAGAGCACAGCCATAACGAATTATATTTTCGACCGTTCGCTCTGAAGTCGGTTTGTCGGTCCTGCCATACCCGCATTCATCGCCGTTTCGACAATCCGACAAAGTGGCGCGCATTTCTCGATGAGACGGTCCGAGCCGATAACTGGGCCTGCATCCTTTTGCCCGACCAGATTAGTCGCGCAGAAGCCAAAGCGCTGTCACATCGGCCCGATTGGCTGGCTGCCCTTAAGTCGGTTAGCGAGACTTACGCGGCAATTCGGTAAATAGAATGTCTATAGCACGGCGCATCCGTTGATCGTTGCTACGACGACGACATGATGCTGACGAATTGGGATTACATGCCGATGTTGCGCGTCGTGCTCGATGAAGCCCACCCCGATTTCGATAATTCCCGGCACACCAGCGTGCGCGACGCCAAGCACCTCTACGGCAAGGGCGACAAGGTCCATTGGTTCGAGGTGCCTGACAGCCGCGAAGGTTGGGCAGAGGCCGTCGAACTGCTGGAGATCATGACCTACCAGAAGGTCTACCGCGACGAACTGCTCGTGCTCGACTTCTCGAAGGTCCGCGAGAAGAACGCTCCGATCATGGGGATGCAAGGTCGCCCGTCCTCCGGACCCGTGCCCCTTATGAGCGCACTGGAGATGATTACCCAGATCAAGGGCGCTGGGATGAAGCCGTGGAAGCAGGCGCTCTACGTCGACCACTGGCTGGCGTTGCCTGTCCTCGTCGGCGGAGCGCGCCGCGCCGCTCGCATGAGCACGAAGCACTGGTCCTAACACCGTAAATGGCATACATTTTAGAGTATGGTTCAACTAATAGACATGACAGGGCAAGTTTGGGGGGAGTGGGTCGTTTTGCGTCGCGACGACAACAGAAATCTAGGTGGAGCTTGGTGGATTTGCCGATGCTCATGCGGAGTGGAGCGATCAGTAATGGGGCGCCACATGCGTACGGGAAATTCCGTATCCTGCGGACACCTTGCACACACTGCTGATGGCCTGTCGGCCCGGTATCCTAGCGAGTATGGAACCTGGCGTATGATGCTCCTTAGGTGTGGCGACCCTAGAAGTAGTTCATATGCAAATTACGGCGCACGCGGCATCAGAGTTTGTAGTCGTTGGCAAGTTTTCAAAAGCTTTTTCGAAGATATGGGCCCTAAGCCTAACTCTGATTTTCAAATCGACCGACTTGATAACGATGACGGATATTATAAGCAAAACTGTGCCTGGGTTAGCAGAAGCGAAAACATTAGGAACTCCACACGGTCGCGATTGATTGAGCATGACGGCGAACGACTGCCAGTAGTCGTTTGGGCTAATCGCCTTGGTATCAAGGCATCTATTTTATACGGCAGGTTACGTATGGGGTGGACGGAGGAGCGAGCGTTAACTCAGCCTGTTCGGATGAACCCCAACACAAGGCAAGGCCGCGCCGTCGGCCCAGCTCAAGGACCCAGGCCCGAGATTGCCCCTCGGCCTCGGAGGAAGGCGTTCTTTAGCGCGAGCAGAGAAGATCTTCTCTGACGATTAGAGAAATAACAGATGCCAATTGTCGCTGGAGGTTTGAGCACTGAGCTGATTGGGCCGAGAAAGGATGCGATAGCTACGCCGCCTGCTACAAAAAGGGCTACATTATGCGTGACCTGATTATGGCCATTGCCCCAAAAATGGCGCCTTTCTTGTTGGAAGGGTAGTCTCCCACCCTCTCCGCCACCGATCGTTCCAGACCTGTCTCGTCCCAGTGCGGTCATGGTGCCCTATGGTCGCCCGTGAAGGTGCGCAGGTTGCCTGGCGACGTGCACGAGAAAGGGTCGAAAATCCGATAGGGATGGGCGTCATGTCGGAAATGAGGCGAATCGAATTTGAGGGCAATATTGGCGATTGTTAGCGCGGAAAAGGCCATCATGCGCAACGTTGCCCCGAGACTCCAATAAACCCCTTGAGTGCCCGGCTTCCTGCCATGACGTTTCCGATCTGCTCTTCCGCGTAAGGAATTCTATTTCCTTGCAGTCGCCACCCGCAAACAGCCCTGCTTATAGGCTTAGGCGGAACGCGCGAGGAGTTCTCCTGAACGCGGGTTTCGACTTTCCCGATCCCGTCTGACGAATGTGTCACAATGCTGGCACCAAACTGTCATCGGATTGTCTCACTCCCTGCATCGCCGAGTCATGTCGCGCCCCTAGTGCCCCCTCAAGACCGGCGCAGGGGGCGATGGTCGTTATATCGTTTCCCTGCTTCCGGATCGCTAGTTCCCACTAACGCCGGCGCGGCCGGAGCGGAGATATCATGACCCAGATGAAGACAATGCGTGCCCTATTCATGTTGAGCGTTGCGGGAACAGTCCTGAGCGCCTGTGGGGCCGGCGATATTGCGTCGCCCGGCACCGGCGGTAATGTGACGATCAACTATCCTGCGCCGACCCCGACACCAGCTCCTGCTCCGACGCCAACCCCTACCCAGGTCACGCCGGCGACCGGCTGCCCGACAATAGCAGATCCTCAGGGTTTGACCGACGCCGGTACGATCACCGGCCCGACCGGCACCTACCGTGTCTGCAGCCTTCCCGCGCGAATCAACCGCAGCATTACGTTGCCCAAGATTGCCGGCCTTCTCTATCAGCTTACCGGCCGCGTCGATGTCGGCACCGACGGTGGCCCCGCCGCGTCGGCAGCCGATTCGAACGTCACACTGACGATCGATCCCGGTGTAATCATTTACGGCGGCGCGGGTGTATCGTGGCTTGCCGTCAATCGCGGCAACAAGATCAACGCCGTCGGTACCGCGACGCAGCCGATCGTCTTTACCAGCCGCGACAATGTTCTGGGACTCAACACCGACAATTCATCGGGTCAGTGGGGCGGAATTGTCTTGATGGGCCGCGCGCAGATCACCGACTGTACGACCCCGGGTGCCCCGCCCCTGGCGAACGGCAGCTCACCAAATGCGGGCACGCTCGCGTGCGAACGGCAGACCGAAGGTGCGGTTGACCCGGCGGTATACGGTGGCGTCAACAACGCCGATAGCAGTGGCACGCTGGACTATGTCCAGATCCGCTATTCGGGTTATGTCCTGTCGTCCAACAACGAGCTTCAGTCGCTGACCACCGAGGGCATCGGCAGCGGCACGAAACTTGACCACATCATGTCGTTCAACAGCTCGGACGATGGCGCAGAGTTTTTCGGCGGCCATGTTCACATGAAGCATTATGTTTCGGTCGGGGCCGAGGATGACAATCTCGACACCGATACGGGGACGAAGGCGAACTTCCAGTACGTCATCGTCGTCCAGCGTCCGGGCATCGGCGACGCGATGATCGAGGCCGATTCGGACAACTCGGTCGATGCCGACAATCCGCGCCAGAATACCACGGTATCGAATGCGACCTTCATCGACCAGTCGGCGAACAATTCGGACCAGGCATCGATCCTTCTGCGCGGCGGCACCGATTATTCGCTGCTCAACACGGTAATGGTCAACAAACAGACGAACCCTTGTTTGCGCGTAAGCCGTAGCCAGACGGCAACGACTACGGCCGACAGCAGCAAGGACGAAGTCGGCGCGCCGATCTTCCGTTCGACCGTGTTCAGCGGCTGCGGCACGCAGAAATACATCGGCTCGAGCGGCGTTACCGATGCCGCCGTCGCGGCGCTGTTCGGCACCGGCACGAACAACAACAACGACAATTACACGCCGTCGCTGATGAGCCTGTTCATCAACGGTGCAACCGAGAACGCCGTCACGCCGTTCGACGCCAGCACGTATAACGGGCGGGTAATCAACGGGATCGAAGTGACCCGCGCAGGCTTCTTCGACAAGACCAGCTACATCGGTGCGGTCAAGGACGCCTCGGATACCTGGTACCAGGGCTGGACCTGTAACAGCTCGACCGCGGACTTCGGCGCCGGCGGAAGCCTTTGCACCTCGCTCCCCACGAACTGAACCGCGACGCAAGCCATTGAGGGGGTGCGCACGTGGCGCACCCCTTTTCATGCCAGATATTAGGGAAATACAATGTCCAAGTCCTGGAAGCTGACCGGCCTTTTGCTCGCATCGTCCGCTTTGGTGATGCCGGCTGCTGCGCTGGCCCAAACGGCACCGAGCATGCCGCCATCTGATAATGTCCAACGCGAAGAGACGGTAGTCAGCGACCAAGCGACGCCGGACGTTCAGCAAGTCGACGATCAAAATGCCCAGCCCGACATTTCGATTCCCGGTGCCATGACCGGGCAAGGCATTGTCGTTACCGGCGAGCGTCGCCGCAATATCGAACAGGTTGCCACGCAGGTGGTCTCGGTCCTGTCGAGCGCCGATATCGCTCGCACCGGCGAAGGCGATATCGCTGGCGCACTTGGTCGTGTTCCGGGGCTCAGTGTCGTAGGCAACGGCTTCGTCTATGTCCGCGGGCTAGGCGACCGCTATTCGCTGGCGCTCCTCAACGGCTCGCCGCTGCCAAGCCCCGAACCGCTCAAGCGCGTCGTCCCTCTCGACCTTTTTCCTGCGAGTATCATCGCCTCCTCGCTCGTGCAGAAGAGCTATTCGGTGAACTTCCCCGGCGAATTCGGCGGCGGCGTCATCAATCTCACGACCAAGGCGGTGCCCGAGGAAAGCTTTCTTACCTTGGGTGGCGGCATCGGCATCGATTCCGAGACGACAAACCAGCTCGGCTATACCTATTATGGCAGCAAGACCGACTGGACGGGGTTCGATAACGGCAATCGCGATATACCACCCGCGCTCGCCGATTATCTTTCAAGTGGACAGCGCCTCAGCCAGGGCACCGTCGATGGCCAGGCGATCGCCAGCCAACTGGTGACCGGACGCAACGTCATAGTGCAGCGAAACAGCCACTTGCCGCCCAATGTGTCGGCATCGATTACGGGCGGGACGTCGTTCGAACTGGGTGGAGACACGCGCCTGGGAATCATCGCCTCGGCAAGTTACGGCAACAAATGGCGCACCCGCGATGCGCTTCAACAGACGTCGAACGCGGCCGATTTGTCGTCGACCGAATTGAACTTCCAGCGTGTCATCACCGATGATCGTATCGTCGTCAACGGCCTGCTCGGTCTCGGTCTCGAGATGGGCGACAACAAGATACGCCTGACCAACCTCTACATCCGCGACACGCTCAAACAGGCGCGGCTCGGCGTTGGCCAGCGCCAGACCACCTCGCCGACGGCGACGCTGATGCAGCAGGATACCGCCTGGTACGAACGCCAACTAATCGATTCGCAGGTGACCGGCGAATTCAATTTCAAAGGTGTCAGCATCGACGTCCGTGGCGGCTATGCCAATTCGCAGCGCGAGGCGCCCAACGAGTTCAGTTTCGAATATTATCGCAGCAACAGCCCCACCGATCCGCTCGGCCAGTATTTCATCAACCGCCTGAACAATGGACAAAATGGCAGCGCGACAGTCAGCTATTCGGACCTCAACGAGAATCTGTGGTCGGCGGGAAGCGACATCGGTTATCGGTTCTCCGACCTTCTGGCGGTCACAATCGGCTACGCCTATTCGGATACCCAGCGCCGCACCGAGGTGCGCGAATTCCAGTTTACCGCGCCAAGCGATTTTCCGATCGGTGTCTCGCTGTTCCGCCCCGACCTGTTGCTAGAGCCGGCAGTAATCGACGCATTCAACGTCGCGCTCATCGACACCAATGAGGCCAATCCGGTCTTCCTGTCCAAACTGCGCACCAACGCCGGCTATGGCCAGGTCGACCTCCAGTTTACCCCAGCGCTCAGCCTGAATGCGGGTGTTCGTTACGAATCCGCAAACCAGTCGGTGACGCCGGTCCAAGTGTTCGATACGCCGACCGCCTCTTTGGCAGGCACCAAGATCGATCGCGCCTATTGGTTGCCCGCGGCGACTGTAACGTGGGAATTTGCCCCCAAGATGCAATTGCGTCTGAGCGGCTCGAAGACGATCGCCCGGCCGCAGTTCCGCGAACTCGTGTTTCAGACGTTCTTCGATCCTGAAAGCAATCGCCAGTATCAGGGCAACCCCCTGCTCACCGACAGCCAGCTCTACAACGCCGAGGCGCGGTACGAATATTATTTCGCGCGCGATCAGCACATCTCGCTCGCGGGGTTCTACAAGCGGCTCGACAATCCGATCGAAACCTATTCGACATTCAGCGACAACACCGTGATCACGAGCTTTGCGAATGCGCCGCGCGCCAACCTCTATGGCGTCGAGCTTGAAGTGCAGAAATATGTTCCGCTCGAGACGCTCGGGACCGCGTTCGCTGCGCGACGGCTCGTCCTGATCGGAAACTATACCTACACGAAGTCCAAGTTGCTCGTGCGCGACACCGATCCGCTCGCGATCTTCGCTTTCTCGGCGAACAAGGCCACCGACGTGTTCCGCGACGGCGCGCCGCTCACGGGGCAGTCCGATCATATTGCCAATATCCAGATCGGCCTGGAGGACGAGGACCGCCTGTCGCAACAGACGTTCCTGATCAACTACGCCAGTCCGCGAGTGACCAGCCGAGGGGCGTCGTTGCAGCCCGATATCCAGGAGAAGCCGGGCCTGACGCTCGATTTGGTGGCGAGACAGGGTTTCGATGTCCTCGGCAGAGAGCTCGAAATCAAGTTCGAGGCGCGCAACATTACCGGCCAGAAATACCAAGAATACCAGCAGTCGGGTGACAACATCATCTATTTCAATCGCTACAAGCTCGGCACGACGGTCTCACTCAGCGCTTCGATAAAGCTGTAACCCAAGCCTTCGCCCGGATTGGCTCAAGCATGTCCGGGCAGTTGAAATATTTGAGTCATTTAAACGTCAACACGACGTCACGACCCGCTGTCACTGAAGCTGCATCCAGGGGGTGCAATTCGTAATAACATGCTGAGGACTGTGACCATCGAAAGGCTTTCGCGCGTCGGGCAATGGCTGCCGCGCGACGTCTATTTCTGGGCGAAGGCGCTTATCCTCGCAGCGATTGCCATCCAGCTCGCGCGTCTGGCCTGGGCAATCGCAACGCCGCTCGGCCCCGTTGGCGACTGGCGTCCGGCCCAGGCCCGCGCGATGGCCCCCGCGGCTCAGGCCGCATTGATAGCGGGGTTCGATCCCTTCGGTCGCGGGGCGTCGCCCGATGACGCGGTCACCAGCGTCACCGACCTCGACATCGCTCTGTTCGGCGTGCGGGAAAACATCAGCGCCGGGACTGGCTCGGCAATCATTGCAGGCCCCGATGGAATCCAGAAAAGCATCGGCGTCGGCGAAGAGATCTTGCCCGGCGTTAGGCTTTCCGCCGTAGCCTTCGATTATATCGTGATCGAGCGCGGGGGCCGCAAAGAAAAGCTGTTCCTCGACCAGTCGACGCCAGCCGAAGTCGTCGTCGATGCTGCAGCTGGGCCGAACGCCGCGAGCGATGTGCCAGCCGCATCATCCGGCGGGATTTCCGCTGCCGAAGCGCGCGCGGGCATCGCGCTGGCACCACGTAGCGAGGGCGGGCGTGTCACCGGCCTCGCCCTGTCGCCGCAGGGCGATGGCAAGATCTTTGCCGCAGCGGGATTTCGCCCGGGTGACATCGTCACCGCAATCAATGGCCGGCGAATTACATCGCCTGCCGACCTAGCCGCGCTCTCGGGGCAGATCATTCCCGGAGCGCGCCTCTCGATCACTGTCGAACGCGGTGCCGAAACCGTCCCCGTCGCCCTCAATCTGTCAGGCAATCCATGAAGCGTAAGTTTATCGGCATAGTGGCCATGCTGCTAGCAACCGCGACCCCCTCGGTCGCGCTGGCGCAATACACGATCAACATGCGCGACGCCGATGTCCGCGCTTTCGTCGACGACGCCGCGCGTGTGACCGGTATGACCTTGATCGTCGACGGCCGCGTTCAGGGCAAAGTTTCTGTGGTGAGCGAACGCGCGCTCAGCCGATCGGAATATTTCGAGGTATTCCTGTCGACGTTGCGCGCCAACGGCCTTGTCGCAATCCCGATTCCGGGCGGCTATCGCATCCAGCCGCTCGACGGCGCAGCGAGCCAGCCCAGCCGGGTCACCAACGAAACCGGACAGCGCAACCAATTTGTCACAGCGGTCTTTCGCCTGAAGGCAATCGACGCAGTCGGCGCGATCGAGACCTTGCGTCCATTGGTCAGTCCGCAAGGGTCAGTGACCGCGAACAAGAATGCAAATTCGCTCGTTGTCGTCGATTTTGCCGACAATGTCTCGCGCATCCGCCAGCTGATCGGCCGGATCGACCGCGACAATGCCACCAGCGATATCGTCTACCTGAAAAATGCCGGGGCTCGCGAAGTCGCGACCGCTTTGCAGGGCTTGGCGGGAGCAGGCGGCAGCGGGGCAGCGCCCCCCGTCACCGTGGCAGCGATCGATTCGTCGAATGCACTCGCGCTGCGCGGCGATCCCGGCGCGGTCGGTCGCTTCGCGGCGATGGCGCGCGAGCTTGATCAGCGCGCCGCCGACGGCACCGATATTCGTGTCTACTGGCTCGAGCATGCCGATGCCGAACAGTTGCTACCGGTCCTCCAGCAGTTGCTCGGCCAGCCGGCGACGCAGAGCTCGGCGGCACCGGCCTTCATCACCAGCCAGTCGGGCGAAGGCACCGGCGCAGGGCCTGCGCCGCAAGCGGCCCAGATCAGCGCTGGTGGCGGCAGCCAGCAATCGACCGGGATCGCGCGGCGCGGCCCGGCCATCGTCACGCGCTATGCCGGAACCAACGCGATCATCGTCGCGGCGAATGCCGACGTGCAACGGCAGTTGGGCGAGGTCATCCGCCAGCTCGACACGCGCCGCGAGCAGGTGCTGGTCGAAGCGATCATCGTCGAGATCGGCGACGATGCCGCACGCCGCCTAGGCGTCCAGTTCCTCCTCGCTGGTAAGAACGCGCCGTTTGCCGCAACCAATTATTCGAACTCGGTGCCCAACATCTTCACCGTCGGCGGCGCGATCGCCAATTACGAACTCGGCCGCCAGACCACGGTGAACGACAACGGCACGACGACGACGACCTATGACAGCCCGCTCGGCCAGGGCGTGACCGATGCCGCGGTTCAATCGGTCCTGAACGCCACCGGCGGATTCGGCGGCGGACTCCTCAATATCGGCAAGAATACGGTGTTCGGGGCGATCATCAACGCCGTCCAGTCGGACACCGCGTCGAACATATTGTCGACGCCGTCGATCATGACGCTCGACAACCAGGAGGCCAAGCTGCTCGTCGGGCAGGAGGTTCCGGTGACGACGGGCGAGGCGCTGAGCACCAATTTCGACAACGCCTTCCGGACGGTCCAGCGACAGAATGTCGGCATCCAGCTCGACGTGAAGCCGCAGGTCAATTCGTCAGGATCGATCAAGCTTTTCCTGCGCCAGGAGGTATCGAGCGTTGCCGGGCCGGTCTCGAGCCGATCGAGCGACCTCGTCATCAACAAGCGCGAGTTCAAGACGGTGCTGACCGTCGACGATGGTGAAATCCTCGCGATCGGCGGGCTGATCGACGAGAACGAGCGCCGCACGATCGAGAAGATCCCGCTGCTCGGCGATATCCCGATCATTGGCGAACTGTTCAAATCGCGTTCGCGTAGCAAGACGAAGACCAATTTGATGGTCTTCATTCGTCCGACGATCGTTCGATCGAGCGCCGATGCGCGTGCGCTCACCGCCCAGCGTTACGGCTATATTCGTGGCGAACAGTTGCGACGAAACCCCGATGAAGAGCCGTCGCTCGACGCGCTGGTCCGCGATTACATGGGGGCGATCCCGCCAAGTGTGATCGAGGTCCAGCCCAATGACGTGCGCTATCAGGGCTATGTTCCAACCCCGGGAGCGGTCCAGTCGGTCGACCTGCCGCAATCGAGTCCTGCGCCGGACCCGCAGCGATGAAGATTCGCAAGGGCGACGCAGGTGACGCGAAAGACGGTGCGCTAGAGCCAGTGGACGGCCTTCCCGTCGACGACCCCCTACTGCTCGACGTCGAAATGGCGACGCGCCAGTCGCTTCCGATTACTGCGATCATCGATATTCCGTATGGCTTTGCACGCGAACGCGGCGTGGTGATGCTGCCGCACGAGGACGGGAGCCTGACCGTGGCATTGCGCGACGGCGCAGATCCCGAAGTCCTGATCGAGGTGCGCCGGCATCTCGCCCAGTCATTCGACATCGTCTTCGTCGATGGGCCGGCGTTCGATCTGCATCTCCAGGAACGCTATTCGATCGACCAAAGTGCGGCTGGCCTGGCTGGCGAGATCGGGACCGGAGAAGAACTCGATGCTCTCGCGAGCGGCATTCCGAGTGCAGAAGACCTGCTCGACAGCGCGGACGACGCGCCCGCGATCCGGCTGATCAACGGCATCATCGCCGAAGCCGTGCGGCAGGGCGTCAGCGACATCCATATCGAGCCGTATGAGAGTGGCCTTATCGTTCGGATGCGGATCGACGGCGTGCTCAAGGAATCGCTCCGCATGCCCGCACGCGTCGCTCCGGTCGTGGTCAGCCGGATCAAGGTCATGGCGCGGCTCGACATTGCCGAGCGCCGCATTCCCCAGGACGGTCGGATCGGCCTGTCGCTCGGCGGAAAGTCGCTCGACGTGCGCGTATCGACGCTGCCGAGCCGGGCAGGGGAGCGTGTTGTGCTGCGCATCCTCGACAAGGATCAGGCGGGGTTGTCGCTCGACCTGCTCGGGCTGTCGGGCGCGGTGGAACAGGTCCTGCGCGAGGCGCTTGCCGAACCCAACGGCATCATCCTCGTCACTGGCCCGACGGGCTCGGGCAAGACGACGACGCTCTATGCGGGTCTGCAACAGCTCAACGACGGCAGCCGCAATATCCTGACGGTCGAGGACCCTGTCGAATACGCGATCGAGGGTGTCGGCCAGACGCAGGTCAATTCGAAGGTCGGGTTGAGCTTTGCAGCCGGTCTGCGCGCGATCCTGCGCCAGGATCCCGATGTCGTGATGATTGGCGAAATCCGCGATCGCGAAACCGCCGATATCGCGGTGCAGGCATCGCTTACCGGTCATCTCGTCCTGTCGACCGTCCATACCAACGATGCGCTCGGCGCGATCACGCGGATGCGCGACATGAAGGTTGAACCGTTCCTGCTCGCATCGAGCTTGCGCGCGGTGATCGCCCAGCGGCTGGTACGGCATTTGTGCGAACATTGTCGCAAGCCGGTTCAGTCGGACAAGAGCGTGGCCGCGCTACTGGGGTTCGATACGGGCACGATCGTCTACGAGCCCGCGGGTTGCGCCAAGTGCAACAATACCGGGTTCACCGGTCGGATCGGTGTGTTCGAGGCCGTCCGGATCGATGCGACGATCCGTCGCCTGATCAACGACGGCGGCGACGAGGCGGTGATCGCGCGGCACGCATTCGTCAACGCACCCAATCTGGGTTCCGCGGCCCGCGCGCTCGTCAAATCCGGCCAAACAACGGCAGAGGAAGCGATCCGCATTTCGCGCAGCGAGGACAATGATGGCTGAGTTTGCGTATTTCGCGATCGACGCCAGAGGCCGCGAACGACGTGGCGTCGAACGCGCCGCCAATGACGTTGGCGCCCGTGCGGCGCTCGAAGCGCGCCAGCTCTATGTCGTCAGATTGGCCCCGGGGACCGGTGCTGCGACCACATCGGCAAGGCGCGGGCCGCCGCTGTTGTCGCGCGGGAAAACCAAGCTCAGTGCCAAGCAACTGACACTGTTTACCCGCCAATTCGCGACGATCAGCCAGGTCAGTCCGCTCGAAGAAGCGCTGCGAACGATCTCCCGGCAAAGCGAACAGGACCACGTTCGCGCAATCGTCGCCCGCGTCGCCGACGGGGTCGTCGAGGGCCGCCGCCTGGCCGACGCGATGGCGCGTGAACCCAAGAGCTTCCCGCCATTGTTCCGCGCAATGGTGGCGGCAGGCGAAAGCTCGGGCTCGCTCCCCGATCTGCTCGAACGCCTGTCAATGCTGCTCGAGCGCCAGGCCGAGATGCGGGGCAAAATCCTTTCGGCGCTCGCTTATCCCATCGTCCTGACGATCGTCGCGATCGGCGTCGTTGCCGCGCTGATGATCGCGGTTGTGCCGCAAGTCGTCGAACAGTTCGACGATGTCGGCCAGCAGCTCCCGCTGCTGACGCGGATCGTGATCGCGCTGAGCGACGCGCTGGCGGGTTATTGGTGGGCGATCCTCGGCGTGCTTGTTATTGCCGGGGCGGGCTTTGCCTATGGGCTGCGGCGCGAGCCGGTTCGCTTCGCCTTCGATTCGATGCTGTTGCGCCTGCCGCTGGTCGGTCGGTTGATCCGCGATCTCCACGCCGCACGAATGGCGCGGACGCTCGCGACAATGATCGAGAGCCGCCTGCCGCTCATCGACGGTCTGCGCCTGACCGCGCAGACCGTCCATAACCGCGCGCTCCGCAATGCGATGCTGGGGCTGGTTGAGGCTATCCGTGGCGGCGGGAGCCTTTCGGGCGCGATCGGCCGCGCTGGGGTTTTCCCACCACTGCTCGTCTATCTCGCTGCGAGCGGCGAGAGCGCTGGGCAGCTCGATGTCATGCTGGCTCGGGCGGCCGATTATCTAGAACGCGAATTCGATAATTTCACTGCAACCGCTCTGTCGATGCTCGAGCCCGCGATCATCGTCGTGATGGGGGTCGTCGTCGCGACGATCGTCCTCGCGATCCTGCTCCCCATCCTGCAACTCCAAACCCTCATCGGAGGTTGATCCCATGCGAAGCCTATTTCTTCGTCTCTTTTTTAACCTGTCGCGTGACCGACCCGTCCTCCGCATCGCCGCGGCACCCGAGCCGGTCGAGGAAAACGGATTCACGCTGGTCGAATTGATGGTCGTCATAGTTATTATCGGCCTGCTGGCGACCGTCGTCCTGATCAACGTTCTGCCGAGCCAGGACCGTGCGATGGTGACCAAGGCGAAAGCCGATATTGCCACGCTCGAACAGGCAATGGAAATGTATCGGCTCGACAACATGACCTATCCCGCCGGAGCTGACGGGTTACGCGCCCTAAAGAGCCCGCCACCGGGGCTGGCGCAACCCGGCCGCTATCGCCCGGGCGGCTATATCAAGAAATTGCCCGACGACCCGTGGGGCCGACCCTATCAGCTGCAGGTGCCTGGCAAGGCCGGCCCGTTCGATATCTATTCGCTTGGTTCGGACGGCGCGCCAGGCGGAGAAGGCGATGCCGCCGATATCTATTCGGGCGAAGGCTGAGGATATTGCGCTTGGCTCATTGTGCCGCCTTGTCAGCCCAGCGACCGCGCCATGCTGGCCAGCGACCCTGTGGGCGCTGGTCCGAGCACGGGCGTTCCTCCGAACACGGCTTCACGCTGGTCGAACTGATGGTCGTAATGGCGGTCATGGCGCTGATGGCGGGAGCGGTGGTTCTGACGATCGGGTCGAACCGTGGCGATCTCTCCGAGACGACGAGCCGCTTTGCTAGCCGGATTGCCGCTGCACGCGACGAGGCGATCGTCGGCGGTCGGCCGGTCGCGGTCTGGATCAGCCCATCGGGCTACGGGTTCGAACGATATGGCGACGGGCGCTGGCAAGCGTTCGAACAAAAGCCGTTCGAAGCGCACGACTGGGGCAAGGGACTGAGCGCAACAAGCGGCGAAGGACGTTCGCGTATTGCGTTCGATACCGTCGGGCTACCCGATAGCGGCTGGGTCGTATCGATCAGCGATGGCGATCGTCGCGCCAGCGTCGGGCTCGCGTCCAACGGCGATGTGGCGGTGGAATAGCCCCATGACGCACCGCCCAAATGGCTTCAGTCCCTTTTCGCGTTCCGCCGAACACGGCTTCACGCTTATCGAGATGCTCGTCGCTCTCTCGGTCTTTGCGATTGCGGCGCTCGCCCTTTTGCGGCTCGATGCCTATGCCGTCGCCACCGCTGCCGACCTTTCGGGCAAAGCAGGTGCGCAACTGATTGCCGAAAATAGTGCCGCGCTGATTACCAGCGATCCTGCTGCGCCGGTTCGCGGCACCAAGAGTGCGACCGTCTCGAATGGCGGACGCAGTTTCGTCGTTGCGCAAACCGTTGCACCGACCGACGACGCGCGCCTCGTGCGTGTCGATATCCTTGTCCGTGAAGTCGACGGCACCGGTCGTGCCGGCCTGACGCTGGTCAAGCGCGTGTCATGACACCAGTCCCCGACCAAATCCCCGCAGAGCGCGAGGCGGGCTTCACGCTGATCGAAATGCTCGTCGCCCTGGTCATCTTCGCTATTCTGGCAGGGGCGGGTGTGGGCTTGCTGCGTGCCAGCGTGGACACGCAAAGCGCGGTAGAAATCCGGCTGGCCGACGTGACGGCAATCGAGCGGCTCCGCCTGGTCCTGGGCGCCGATCTGAGCCAGGCGGTCGATCGTCCGACGCGCGGTACAGGCGGCAGCACCAACGCTGCATTCGTCGGGCAAAGCGACCGCTTTACCCTCGTCCGCGGCGGCGTCGCGAATCTTGACGCGTATCCGCGTTCGTCGTTGCACCGCATTGCATGGCAGTCGAACAATGCGACCGTCGAACGTCGCGCCTTCGCAGTGCTTGACGGCGACAATAGCGGACAGGCTGCGGTGCTGGCGTCGAATATTGCCATGCTTTCGTTTCGCTATCGCGGGGCCCACGGCAATTGGACGTCGACCTGGCCAGTCGACGGCGGGCCACCACTGCCGCGCGCCGTCGAGACAACACTGCAGCGCGAGGGTGAGGCACCGCTGACAATCGTTATCGCCTTACCGTGGTCGCCGTCGCCGATCGCAGCCACAGAGGCGCAGCCATGACCCCGCCGCGCTCCGAACGCGGTGCCGCGTTGCTCACCGTACTGCTGCTCGTTGCGGTGATGGCAACGATTGCCGCGACCGCACTCGATCGACTTTCGCTGGCGACGCGGCTGGCAGGCAATGCGGTCACGCTCGGCCAAGCGCGGGCTTGGCTTGGCACTGCCGAATTGCTCGCAACGACCCGGCTTGAGGATCTGGTCGCAGCCAGTCCCGGCGAGACGACACTTGCGGGCGGCTGGATGGGCATCGAACGGACGATCGCGCTGCCCGACGGTGCCAGCGTGCGCGCAACGGTGCGCGATGGGGGCAACTGCTTCAACCTCAACAGCCTCGTCGAGGCCACCCCGGACGGCATGCTCGTTGCGCGGCCGCGCGCCGGCGAGCAATTCGCCGCGCTGATGGTATTGCTCGGCATCGGGTCGGGCGAGGCCCTGGGTGTCGCCGGCGCCACCACCGACTTTATCGACAGCGACAGTGTCGTTGGTCCGGCGGGCGGCGAAGACGGCGCTTATGGCGGACGCGATGCAGCGTTGCCTGCCAATCGCTTGCTCGCCGACAAGAGCGAGCTGCGGGCAGTGGCGGGGGTTACGCCGCGTATTTATGCGACGCTCGACCCGTGGATTTGCGCGCTGCCGGTTGCCGAACTGTCCCCGATCAACGTCAACACGTTGCTGCCCGAACAATCGTTGCTCCTCGCGATGCTCGCGTCGACACAGCTGACGCCGGCGCTTGCGCGCGCACAACTGGCGGGGAGGCCGCAGGGCGGCTATGGCAGCGTCTACCGATTCTGGGCTTCGCCGATATTGGCGAGTTTGAAGCTGCCCAGCGAAGTGACCGCGCAAACCCAGGTCCGCACGACCTGGTTTACGCTGTCGGCAAGTGTGGCTGCGGGAGGATTGGACGTGACCGAGGCAGCACTGATCGACGCTCGCCAGGCGCCTGCCGTTGTCGTGCGCCGTCAATGGGGCGAAACCCGCTAGCACCATGACCGCAACCCTCGTTCTTGCCCTTTCTGCCGTTCCCGACGCGCGCGATGCGACAACCTATTGGTGGTCGATCGTCGACGATGCGATCGTTGCGCGCGGAGCAGACGCCGGGTGGCGCGACCACGTTACTAGAGACGGAGTGCCCGTTAGAGTTGTCGCGCTGGCACCGGCTGCGGCGACGCGAATCGGATTTGCGCGTGTCGCCGACATGCCTCCCCGTCAAGCGGTGGGCATTGCGCGAATGCAAGCCCTTGAAAGCGCACTCGGCGATCCAGGGACGCTCCATTTTGTCGCTCAAGGCCCTACGGCTCCCGGTGAGCCATTCGTAACCGCCATCGTCGCCAACGCGGCCATGCTGGAATGGCTCGACTGGCTCGAGGCCATGGGGGTCGATGCAGGGTCGATCATCCCTGCCGCGCTGTTGCTGCCACTCGGTGAAGACTGGCGCGCGGCGAGCATCGCCGGCGAATCGGTGATCGGACGCAGCGGCATCGTCTTTCCCAACGAGCCCGCGCTGGTGTCGGCGCTGGTCGGTCAGGATGAGGTCGCCGAAGTGTCGCCCGAAACCATCGATGCTGCGTTGCTGGCAGCGCTTGGCGCACCGCCGCTCGACCTGCGCGTCGGCGCCTTCGCGCGCCGCCGCCGCTGGTTCGTCGATCGCGCGCGGATTCGCGAAATCGCGATACTGCTCGCCTTTGTTCCGGTGATCGCGCTGATGATTGCGCTAGCGACTTTGTGGCAATTCAATGCCAGCGCCGAGCGGCTCGATGCCGATGCGGTCGCGCGCGCCTCGATGGCGCTCGGCAAGCCGGTTACGATCGCCAATGCCGAGGCAGAACTCAATGTCCGTGCATCGAATATCGCGGGCGCAGGAGGGCAGCTCGCCACTCCGCTGGCCGCGCTCTATCAGCAGATGCAGGGCGAAACGACGATCAGCGCGACCGCGTTGGGCTGGCGCAGCGATGGGACACTGGCGGCGACGCTGGCCGCTCCGCGTATTGACGAGATCAACCGCTTGCTGCTCGGCTTGCAGCGAGAAGGTTACACCGTCACGGCGGTTCCGCGGCAAGGTAGCGATGGGCGCAGCATCGCCGACATGACGATCAGGGCCCGGCCATGATCGCGCGGCTGATCGATTATTGGGGCCAACGCTCCCTGCGGGAAAGGCGGCTGATTGCGATAATGCTGATCATCGCCGTGCCGTTGCTGCTGTGGCTTCTCGTCGCGCGTCCACTGAACGGTGCGCTGGCCGACGCCAAGGAGCGACAGGCCGAAGCGGTGGCGCGGCACGGCCGCATTCTCGCTCGGATTGACGCCATCGACGACGAGACGACATCCGATTCTTCGCCCGTGAACGTCGGCTCGCTCGACCTGTTCGTTGCCGAAGCGGCAAGCCAGCGTGGACTGACGATCGATAGCAACAGTCCGCAAGGATCCGATGCCGTTTCCGTCCGGATCGCGCATGCGCGGCCCGAAGCCCTGGTGGAATGGCTCATCGGCTTCGAAAAGCAGGGCATCGTCGTAGCGGAAATGCATATGACGGCGAACGCCGACGGCAGCGCGGCCCTCGACGCTCAGTTGCGGCGGAGCGGGACATGAGCCGCCGATGGTTGATCTGGAGCCTGGCTCTCCTGCTGCTCGCGCTGATCGCGATGTTTCCATTGCGGATTGCACTCGGGCTGAGCCATGTGGAGCGCATGGGACTTGCTGCTCGCGCGGTCGCCGGACCGGTCTGGAGTGGCGCGATCGGCGATTTGAGCTTGCGCGATCAGGCGCTCGGCAGCTTCGCGGTCGGGCTCGACCCGATGGCCTCGCTCAGCGGCGCCACGCTCGATTTCGCTCGGCTCGAAAGTGCTGAAGGACCACTCAGCGGCTCGCTGCGCGTCGGTGGTGCGCGCCGCGGTATCGTCGAAACCAGTGGCCGGATCGCGACCGCCGCGTTGTTCGGACAACTGCCGGTCGATGCAGTCGAATTCGCCGATGCGACTGTCCTGTTCGACGGCGGTCGATGCGTCGAGGCGTCGGGCAAGCTTACTGCCATCGTCGGCACGCGGATCGCCGGGCTAGATCTCTCGCGCGGAATGACGGGTAAGCTGTCATGCGCCGGCGACGATGTCCGCATCGCCATGGCGAGCCGCTCGCGGATGGAACGGATCGACCTCACGATCGCGGCTGATGGGAGCTACAGCGCGCGCATGCGCATCGCAACGGGCACGCCTGAGCTTGGGATAGCACTTGCGCTGTTCGGTTTTCGCCAGAGCGGCAACACCTTGGGACTGACCGTCAACGGACATTTCTGATGGGGACAGGCTTGATTCCCGTTTTCTTCGCTGCGGCATTAGCGGTCCTTGGAGCCATCATCGGAAGTTTTACGGCCAATCTGTGCCTGCGCTGGCCGCGCGGGGAGGGGGTCGTCGTGGGCCGCTCGCGATGCGATGCGTGTGGCCGCACGCTGGGCGTCGGCGAGCTGTTGCCCATACTAAGCTTCCTCGCCACGCGCGGTCGCTGCAAAAGCTGCCGTGTCCCGATCGATCCGCTGCATTGGCGCGTCGAGACCGCCAGCGCGGCGATCGGTTTCGTCGCCGTATTCGCTTTCGGCGCTGGCGTGCAGGCGATGGCGATTGCCTTGCTCGGCTGGCTGTTGGTGCCGCTTGCGATTCTCGACTGGCGCCATTTCTGGCTCCCCAATCGGCTCACTCTTGTCGTTGCAGCGACCGGTCTCGCGCTCGGCGGCTGGGCGTCAACAGAGCCGCTCGTCAATCGTCTCGCTGCCGGAGCAATCGGTTATCTATCGCTCGCGGCGATAGCCTCAACATATCGGCTGCTCAGGCGCGTTGAAGGCATGGGTCGAGGAGACCCAAAGCTGTTCGGCGCGCTCGGTCTTTGGCTAGGCATCGCTGCGATGCCCATCATGCTCCTGCTTGCCGCGCTTGTCGGCATAATCGTGGCGATCGTTAAGCGTGATGCTCGCAGTGGACGTGAGCCGGTTGCCTTCGGAACGATGCTGTGCGTGGCCGCTTTACCTGCAATGTTAATTGCCCACATCTCAATAATTTAATTCGCCTCATCCCCCGACATAACGCCCCCAAATTAATCGGATTTTCGACCAATAGCTCGATCATATCGAGCGGCATCGCCGCTTTTTCGCAGCGGCACTTCATGGATCGCCATTTCGGGGGGCATCCTTCGACTAAGCCTCGGCGAGCGCATCGGAAGCGACGCTACCCCTTGGGGTTTGGCGGGCCTATTTCTGACCGTTGCTTTCTTAGCAGTTCTGGCCCTGACGAAGTCGCGTCCGATCCACGCGTTTCTCGTTCCCACTCACCTTATCCTTCTCATTGCCGCAACCATTCGGCAACCAGTGTAGAATTCGTCCGCTTCCCACCCAAATGTCGGCCACTGGCGCTCGAGCTTCGCTGTCGGCAAAGCTGCCCATTGGAAATGTTGATCTTCCAACAGCCGCGACGGACTCTTAGCACCATCCCAAGCCGCTCTCGGCGGCCCGGCGCCTGGAGCAAATAGCTTTATAAGCCCCACATCTTCGAAGCGGCTGGAACTTTAGCCGTTGAAATCGGATGTTAATTCCTCCGAGCTACATGTCAGGCGAAAGAGGATCGCCGAATGTCGTGTGTGGGCTGTCAGGATGGTGTGGGATTCGAAGTCCCGATTACGATGGCCTTCCAGCCCATCGTCAACGTCGAAACGGAGCGAGTCTTCGCTTACGAGGCGCTTGTGCGTGGGCAAGACGGTCAGGGTGCGGCCGACATATTGTCGCAGATATCGGCCGACAACCGCTATGCGTTTGACCAGCTCTGCAGGAAGACCGCGATCGAGTTAGCGGCAACGTTGGACTTAGCCACCGGCGGGGCCAATCTCTCGATCAATTTTCTCCCCAACGCTGTCTATGAGCCCAGGGCCTGCATTCGGGTCACACTGGCGGCGGCGCTGCAAACCGGTTTCCCACTCAACCGCATCATCTTCGAGTTCACCGAAGGCGAGGAGATCGATACCAATCACATCCTCAATATCCTCAGATGTTATCGAGCTATGGGTTTCAAGACCGCAATAGACGACTTTGGTGCTGGATACGCGGGCCTGGGACTGCTGAGCAAGTTCCAGCCAGACATAGTCAAACTCGACATGGCGCTCATTCGCGACATCGATACCGATCGGGCAAAACGAACGATCGTCCACCATACCTTGGCGATGTTGCGCGAATTCAACATCGAGCCCGTGTGCGAAGGTATCGAAACCGCCGGCGAATACGACGCTCTGCGCGATCTCGGGGTTTCGCTTATGCAGGGTTATCTGCTCGCCAAACCGGCAGTCGCGGCGCTGCCATCCGTCTCCTCGGTGCGTTCGCTTATTCAGCTGGCCCGAAGCGCCTAGCACTAGCTCTGATCTGCGCTCTCGAGCGGTCAGGGCAACGCCTTAAATGGTCAACCGCCTAAGCCGCCAACTAACTTCATATTTAGCTACGGGAGTTGCGCCTCAAACGGCGGCTCTTGGGCCGCAAGCTGACGTTCTGCTGACATTCGCCCAACAGGCGAAACGGACGTTTATTTTCCGCGACTGATGGCAACCTTCAGTCAACAACAGCGTCAATTTCACTACTGCTTTAACGGGTAGTCGCGGCTCGCTGATCAACGACACCAGGATTCGGATCATCCGGTATCTCGCGCAGCGACAGAGCGTCTCTGGCTTCGCCAAAGCTTAACACCTCGCCTTTGGCGTCACGAACCGGCGGCGGCGCGGACACCTTGCTGTCGATCCCGGGTGCGATACCGCGGGCGCGGATGATGAACGAGAAGCGTTTGCGCAAGGCGAGCGCCGGCTTTTCGATGATGTGCCAAGAGAACATCGCCAGCGGGATCAGGCAGACAAGGACGATGATCAACAGCACGACCGAGTTCTGGATCGACGGAAAGGTGGCGCGAACCGCCTGCTGGACCGGGATGCCATAGAGATAGATGCCGTATGAATAGTCGCCGCGACCCAGAATCGGCAATCGCGGCAGCCGAGTCACGCCAGTGAATAGCGTCAGATAAACGATAAGGACCCATGCGATGAGCCCGTAAGACGGGTTTTCCAGCGGCGCGAACGCGGCAAAGCCAACAAGTGCCGCCGCACAAGCTGCACCGAGCAGCGGGTGATAGGAAATATGATGACGCAGACCGTATGCACCGTAACCGAGCAGAAAGGTGAAATAGAGGCCGGGCCCTCTGCCCTCGAACAGCGCTGAGATCAGGGCGCGCAGGCTTTCCTGTTCAGCGCTCGGCGGGTGATCCCAGAAATGTCCGGTCGCCAATATCCATAGAACCGCCAGGCCGATAATCGCGAAGCTGCGCCGTCCGACGAGCAACGGCGCCAATATCGCGGCGATCACATAGCAGCTAAGCTCATAGGGTATTGTCCACAACGACCAGTTGACCCCGCCTTGCGGATTGCTCGCGAATACACCTGGCAGATTGTAGTTCACCCATCCCACGATATTGGTGAAATACTTGATGAAACCCCAGTTCAGAAAATAGCCCTTAAGCGGTAGTTCGGTAAAGATCGGACCGAGGATCAGCGCACACAAAACCGTTTCGGTGATCAACGCGGGAAATATCCTGAGCCCACGATTGATAAAGAATTGGCCGGTCGCAAGCCTGGTGGCGCTCCCGGCGACGAGAAATCCGGCCATCGCGAAAAGCGCCGGCATCAACGTGGTGCCGACCAGCCAGGCCCAGCGCGTCTGCGGCCATGGCGTACCGAACATCGCGATTTGTTGGTGGCACATGATGACGCTCAGCGCGATCAGGACACGCAGCGTATCGAAACCGACGCCGATCCCACCGTCGCGATCAAGCCGCGCGCCGATGGTGGTCAACCTGTCCGGTTTCACACCTTCCAGCAAAACAGCTCGATCCCCTGAATGACTTCGCCGGGCTGGCCGCTGGTCGGGTTCCAGCTGCGCTGAGCGACGTGCTCGTATTTGGCCCAGTGGCGGTAGGTCGATTCGAATTCGGGCATGCGCACGAACTTGATCAGGAAGCCGAGCTCGCCGACCACGTCGACCAGCGAAGCGAGGTCGGGCACCTGCATGTGATAGAGCGCATTGAGCTTGGCGAGATCGCCCGCCTGAGCCTGCTGAACGGCAGGGCGGCTACGATGGTCGACCGCGTAAAAGTCCTTGATATAGAGCGCGCCCCCCTGCTTGAGCGCGCGATATGCGCCTGCCAGCACGATACGATAATCCTCGGCATGGCAGAGCGATTCGAGGAACATGACCCGGTCGAAAACCGGTTCGGGATAAAGCTCGCTAATCGTCGCGAAGTCGCCTTGGGTAACGCGCACCCGGTTGGTCAGGCCAGCCTCGGCTATGCGGATCTGCGCCAGATCCGCCTGCACTTGTGCCAGCGTCATGCCATCAATCCTGACATCGCGGCGCTGGGCGATGCCGATCGCAGGACCGCCGACGCCACAGCCCGCATCGAGCACGCGCATGCCCGGCTCCAGGTCGAGCGCGTCGGCCAGATAATCGAGCAGCTCCTCGGTCGAATCGGGGCGGCTGCCCTGAAAGACCGGGCCGAAGCCTTCGAGATAGGCAGGCGTCATCGCCTCGTAATAACTGCGCACACCTTGCGTCGTGTGTGGCGTATGCCCGCCCCGCGCATCGCGCATTGGCGCTGGAACTGACGCTGAGCGCCTCCCCAGCAGGGCGCGGATATGGTCGATCAGCCTAGCCAAGAATAAATCTCGGAAGTCTGATCAGGTCGTGGACGAGACGCGCGTAACACCGCCAGAAAAGCAAGCCGTGCGCGGCGAGCACCCAGACATCTGCATAATGCGCGACGACCGCCGCCATCAACACCGCGAGCGGCAGGAACAGCTCATAATATTCGCCGAGCACAATCACTGAACGCGGCGCCGGCGCGACCAGGATCGGATGCTGTTCGAACCGCTCGGTCTTGGCCAGAATGAAAAAGGCATAAAGCGTTAACGGCAGCAGACCCGCCGCGATGCCGACCTGAATGGCAATCACGATCAAGGCGGTGAATTCGATCGGAAACAACAGCCCGCGCACGACGCGACGAATACGCAATTCACCGAAGCGCACGGCAAAGGTGCCCAGCGCAACCGCGCGATCATTGGCAAGATCGAGCAGCTGATGCGACAGGATGCCGCGCAGGCCATAAGCCAGACTCCACGTCAGCACCGTCCCGGTCCACAACGGATCGGCGATAAGCATGGCGGGGGGCCAAACGAGTTGCAAGGCGAGCAACGTCGGCAACAGATGCGCGCCGGTCGCGTCAGCAAGGACTCCGGCTAGACCGCGCGCCTTGAGACGGATCGGCGGAAGCGAATACAGCATGAAGACGACCCATGCCGCAAGATAGGTGGCAGCAAGCCAAGGTCGGTCCGAGAACTGCCAGAGAAAACCGAGGCCTGCAGTAATCGTCGTGGCGACGAGCAGCAGCGCCACCGACGGCGACAGGTCGTCCAGCCGGTTGGCCTTGCCCGCGGCGTGGTCGTCCGCGCGGTCGGTATAGTCGTTGATCAGGCTGACGAAGGCAGCCCCCACCGCAAGCGATCCCAACAACGCCAGTAACGGTATCATGAGATCGACGAGCGCGGTCTCGCTGCGATATGCCGTGGCGTAGAAAACACCCAGCACCGGCGGCAGCTTTTGGTGCCACCAGGTATTCGGCCGCATGCTTGCGAGCCATTTGCGTGTCGGGTTTGTCGGTTCGTCCGACCTGCCCCCGGCCGAACCGATCGACGCTGTCGATTTCGCTTCGGACAAAAGCCTAAATGCCTTCTCGGCCGACAGCCGCCAACCGCGTTGGTCCGACGGGACCAGACTTCGAGTTTACGCAAAATGCCCCGCCTAGATACCGCCGGAGGGCTCGGCTACGACCCGTCCGCATCAGAGGACAGCAATTTCCGCGTCTGCGGAGCCCTTCAGGCAATCGAGCCAGTGCGCACTCGACGCATCGTGTCCGCAATCGATAAAGCCATCGACCAGTGCGGAGAATCCGGGCTCAAGATCGATTTCGGCCTGCCAGCCGAGCAGAGCGCGCGCGCGTTCGGGATCCCCGCAAAAGCGAGAGACGTCGAAGCTTCGCGACGGTGCTTCGGAGATCGACAACGGCCGCCGCGCGAACTGGCGCGCCAGATCCGCCAGTTGAAACAGCGACGTCGAGCGTCCCGAGACGAAATGCAGCGGCGGCAGGCTTTCGCCGACGTCGATCGCGTCGACCACGAGGCCAAGCCCGCGCACGACATCATCGACAATCGTGAAATCAAAACAGTTTTCGCCGCCTTCGATGACCAGTCGTCCGCCAAGCGCCGCGGATCGTGCAAAGGCCACCGCGACGCGGTCGCTATGGTCCTTTATCGATCCGAAAACGTTGGAAAATCGACAAGTTGCCGTTCGAATCCCTGCTTCCCGGGCCGCGTTGACGAGCGTTTCTCCCGCGAGCTTGCCGTGCGCATAATGGTTCATCGGCCGGAACGCCGCGTCCTCGTGCACCGGCAGTCGATCCTGCTCCCCATAAACCTCGCGGCTGCTGGCAAAGACGACCCATGGTTTCGATTTCATGCCACCGACGATCTCGAGCAGACCGCGCAGCGCCTCGACATTGACCTCATGGGCTAGAACCGGGTTGCTCTGCGCCCATACGACGCGCGAAATCGCGGCCAGGTGGATGACCCCCGTCGCCCCCTTCAGCGCTTCGCCGAGCGCTGCTCTATCGCGCGTATCGTGCCGCGGATCCGTGCGGATGTCGAATTCGCGAACCGCCATCCCGCGCCGACGGAGCAACGCCACGATACCGCGCCCGATCAAGCCTGCAGAACCCGTGACAACAATCATGGCCTTAGCCGCCTCCCCACGATCATTGCCCAAGATCAGCGATCACAACATGTAACCCTGGAGGTGTCAATACACCGTCAGGGGCGGTCAACATCAAACTGTTCATTTTCCGGAAACGTTTGCCGGTTGCTTCCATGCAATGCAGCTACCCGAACACTTCGCGACCCAGCGGACCATTGACCAGCAGCGACGGGATGCCGCGCGAGGGGTGGACTCTGTTGCGCTAGTAAATGATGTAGGCCAGACACTGGCGGGAGGCGATCGCGAGCGCTGGGCGCGGCACGATATGGACAGGGATTGGCTATGACCGTTGCGGCGTCTTACTTCTTCGTCGGGTCGTCTCGACTTATTGCATCGTCACGCTCCCGCCAGGATCATGCGTGGTGACTTTGCCCCGAGTGAGCGTGGTCATGCCTGTTCGCAATGCCATGCCCTTTCTTGATGCCGCTGTTGAATCGGTTCTTGACCAAACACTTAGGGATTTTGAATTTGTAATCGGCGATGATGCATCGGACGATGGTTCGAGTGAGCGACTGGAATATTGGGCGCAACGCGATCCGCGAATCCGGCTTGCCCGCAGATCCGTCGCGAGCGGCCCGGTAGGGGCCAGCAATTGGGTGGTCGCCATGGCCCGGACCGACATCTTGGCGCGTATGGACGCCGACGATGTCGCGTTGCCAACCCGATTGGCCAAGCAACTCGCGGTCCTTGATGCCGACCCGCAAATAGTTCTGATTGGATCGCTTTGGTTAGGCATAGACGCCGGCGACCGGACCATTCGGCCGCCCGATTATTCATCGACGCTGGATTCGCGCCCATTACGCTTTCCCTTCGCTCACGGGTCGACGATGATCCGCAAACGCGCGTTCGATGCGGCAGGCGGCTATCGCGAAGCGTGTGCCTATTGGGAGGATGCTGACCTGTTCCACCGGCTCGGCGGACTTGGCAGGATGGTGGTGCTGCTTGAGCCGCTCTATCGCTATCGCTCGGCGACGACGAGCAACCGCTTAACTTCCGATCGTGCGACGATCGCCGCACAGCACGCACTCCTCGACCGTTGCTGCGCGGCGGCTCGGAGCGATGGCGATTACGAGCACCTTATCGACGGCAGTAGCGGTCCGGCAACCCCGCCGGACAAGCTGTACCTAGAAGATCTCCAGAAGCGCGCCGCCCTTCAGGTCCGCGCCGGCCACCGCTCGGACGCCTGGCGCGAGTGGATGGGCATTGATCGAGCCCGACGAGGCCCTTTTTCGTTTCCGCACTTCGCCTTTCTGGTGTGGAGCGGCCTCGCCCCACGCAGTCTGCGTTGGGTGCTCGGCGCGATGGTCTCGGTGCGCAACCGGAGTGCGCTCAAGCAGCTGCGTGGCATGACCATGGTCGAGTGCCTATCGGGCGGTGAGCAACGATCGGCGTTGCAGCAATGATGTGCTTATGACCTCTGGGCTCGCAGTCGGCGGTAACCCGAGATGCGCGTTGCGCGACGGACCGCGCTGCGCCGATCCCGACCTTGAGCGTGCGCTGGCGCATGACGGTTATGTCGTCGTCCGGTTGCTTTCCGACGGCGACGCGCGCGATGTCGCGCGCGATATTGCGGCGCTATATCCCAGCGGAGTCGTGGCCAACCAGCCGCAATCGAACTGGTATCTCGGCCTGATCGACCCCGACCGCGATCTGGCGATCCGGTCGGCCAGCATCGTCTGGGACACGGTCGCGCCGCACTTGGCGGCGCTGCTCGTCGAGGCGCGCTGCCATTACACGAGCGTCGCGATCAAGGCGCCCGGGGCGGCGGCGACGCCGATGCACCAGCACTGGCCGACAACGATCGACCCGTTTGCGCGCCGCATAGGATGCTGGGTGCTGTTGTCCGAGGCATGTGAGGGTCCGGGCGTGTTCCGCCTGGTCCCCCGGAGTCATCAGCTGCTGCCCTTCATACGCCATGCAAATTCGGGCGATTATTTCGAGGCCTTCTCCGAACGCGTTCGCGAACATTATTCTATCGATATCGCGCTCCAACCTGGTGAGGCGGTGCTGTTCGAAGACAGCATCCTGCACGGCACCCGCGCCAACCTAACGCCGGGGATGCGCATTTCGGCGATCGCCAATTTCATTGGCGCGGACATGCGCACCGCTGCGATACTGCCCGAAGACGACAAGTTTGCGGTCGTCGATACCAACAGGCGCGACGGCATGGCTCACTATCTTCGAACGGGGCTTTGGCCCGAGCAATGGCACCGGGTGGCCACACTGCCCAATCGCAATCGCGCGATTACCGAAGCCGAGTTCGTCAAGCTGCTGGCTTTCGGTCGCAAGGCGAGCCTCGATTTCGATCCGCTGTCGCTAGTCCGACCTGAACGCGCGTGCGCCGGTCACGCATGTGATGCCGGCCACGACGACAGGTTGAGCATGCCCGGCATTCTATCGCGACTGGCCACAAGGCTAACGCGATGGCGATAAATGAAGCAATCGAACCGCGTGTGGGTGCATTGCGCCGAGCGATCGCAGCATGGACCAGCGCGTTGCGCATCGGCTGGCCGCTTTACCTGCTTGAACTCAAAGCCAGGAAGCGGCGCCACTGGATCGGTCTCGTCTGGATATTTGCGCCGCTGCTTGTCGTCCTGGCGATCGGATTTGGCATCGAGGCTACCCGATGGGGTGGGCGAGCCATTGCGGTCGGCATGCCTTATCCGGTCTATATCGTCACCGGCCTGACTTTCTGGCAGGCGTTTGCCGACGCTGTGCTGATGCCGCTGCGACAATTCACCGGCTTTCGCCCCGAACTGGCGCGCGGACGCATGACGGTCGAACAGGCGATCGTTGTCGGCCTGTTCGATCTCGCCTTCGCCACGCTGCTCAGAGCGATATTCCTGCTCGCCCTCCTGCCATGGCTCGGCGTGAGCATATCGTCGAGCGTGATCGCGTTGCCGATGGTGTTCATCGGCCTGGTCGGTGCCGGTCTGGCGATAGGGGTGTTTGCCGCGCTGCCGGGACTTCTGATCGACGATGTCGGTCGCGCCTTGGGGATTGCCCTCGCGCTTGGCATGCTCGCCAGTCCTGTCTTTTACCGGACCCACACGCTCGACCTACTCGCCTGGAATCCGCTGGCACCCTGGATTGACACTGCGCGTGCCAGCGTAACCGGTCAGCCGGTCGATGTCGCGACAATCACCTGGGGATTGCTTGCGGTCGTGATCTCACTCCTCTTGGCGGCGGCATGGCTGCGCCTCGCCCACCGCCATTTTCTGGCCCCGTTAGCATGAGCGAGCCGAGGATACGCGCGCGCGACGTGTCGGTCATTCGCTGCCGCTCGCTAACTCGCGCGGCATATTATGCCTGCCGCGATACGGTCGGCGCGATTGTCCGTCATGCACCACGCAGCAGGCTGAGGCGCGGCGAGTTCTACGCGCTCGAGGCCATCGACCTGTCGCTCGACGCAGGAGAAGCCATCGCGGTGATCGGCGACAATGGCGCAGGCAAGAGCACGCTGCTCAAGACGCTGGCGGGTATGCTGCCGGCGACGACCGGTTCGGTTGAGCGAAACGGCAGCGTCGCGGCGGTAATCGAGCTCGGCGTCGGTCTCAATCCGCTCCTGTCGGGGCGCGAGAATGTCAGCCTCGCTGCCTTGCTGCGCGAGCTGCCCGCCGACATCGCGTGCGCGTATCTGCATGACGTCGAAGCCTTTGCCGATCTAGGCGAGGCGTTCGACGTCGCTACCGGGTCGTACAGCAGCGGGATGACCGCGCGGCTCGCCTTCGCGATGGCGGCGATGACGCGTCCGGACGTGCTCCTCGTTGACGAGGCCCTGTCGGTCGGCGACCTTGCCTTTCAGCGAAAATGCACGCGCTTCATCGAGGAGTTTCTCGGCGCGGGGGGTGCGCTCGTGCTGGCCTCGCACAATGTTCTCCAGGTCCAGTCGCTGTGCCAGCGCGCTATTTTGATCGACTCGGGACGGGCTATCTTCACCGGGGCAGCCGTCGAGGCGGTGCGGCAGATGATCGCGCGATCGATGCCCATGGTGGAGACGAACACAGCCGAGGAGACGACGATCCGTCTGATCGGGTTCGGGGGGGATGCCGGCAGGCTACGGACCGGTGCACCGGCGCGCATCAAGGTCGAATATACTCTCGACGAAGATTTTCGCGACGTCATCTGGGGCTTTGGCTTGTGGACCGCCGACAACCAGCAATGCGTCACCACCGCACAGGACCTGTCTCCGCGAAGCCTAGCCGCCGGGCGCGGAACGCTAGAATGCGAGATCGAACGGCTACCTATCGCACCGGGTAACTATACGCTGAGGCTTTACATTACCGATCGCGCATCTGGCACTGCGGTTGCGCTATCGGGCTGGGGTCGCGCGAGCACCCCCGTCACCGTCGATAGCCCGGCCTCAATCGAGTCCAACCATCAGCTCGACATGCGCCAGATGGTCGTACTCGACGTCAACTGGCAATAACGGTCCTGTCCGTTCCGAACAGGCGTGCCCACAATCCTTGCCGTGGCGATCCGCCGCGCCGCTTGCGGTCGAGCAACTGCGTGAACTCGCGCTTGTCGACCTGCCGGTTGCGGCTAGCAACTCTTGCCCGACTTTCCCACGCATCCGATCGCGCCACGAGGTCGTCGACGCTGTTGTCGAGATAGAAATCGACGTCGGCGTCGATCAACTCGAACGTCTCGTCCGTGCGAAAATAGAACACCGGCCGCGCTGCAGTGGGGATGCAAGTGATCTGGACCGCAATGCGCGGGTCAGATGCGCGATTGTCGGGCGATCCGTGGACGATGCTGTCGTCGAAGATGAAGCCGTGTCCGGCGGGCGCTGACAAGGCGACGAGATGCTCGTCGAGAGCATCGCGATAGTCGGAGAAATAGGACAGCGACCCCGGCCCTTCGATATGCGGCAGCAGCTTGTGGCTTCCCGGTACGACGTGCAGTGTTCCGTTGCGAGCATCGACATCGACCAATGGGCACCAAACCGTGACCGAGGTGGCATCGAGAGAATCGAGCACCGGCCAGTTCTGGTGGACCGGAATCAGCCCCTGGCCGGTTGGCTTGACGTAGAAATTAGCCGACAGCGCGCGGAAATCGTCCAGATAACGCGCGATGACGCCATCGAACGATTTGGCCAACAGCGCGTATGCGGCACGCTTGTAGGTCTTGTCGCGGTCGAGGAAGCTGCAGTGATAGCTGTTCATCGCCGGTCCCGACCCGTCGGGCGCCCAGGCATCCGCCGGATCGAGACGGGCGAGCGCCTCAAGCAGCTCGGCAACTTCATGCGGTTCGAGCATCGGCACCGCGACATAACCATCGCGATCGAACTGCTGCGCGAGCGCGCGGTCGCGCACGACCTGCGGCATCAGGCCCGCAATCCGCCAACCACGCGCGACAGCTTGCCACGCCACGTTGCCGCTCGTTCGGCACGCAGCTGCGCCAGCGGGTCGAACGTCTCGTTCGCGCGCTCGCCGCGTGCAAGGAGCGTCTCGAACTCCTCGAGCGTAGGCTTGTCGTTCCAGGCAGGCAGGCGCCCTATTTCCTGACCCGTGATGACGTCCGCCCCGCCTGGAAACATCGTCTGGCACTGGATTTCGTCGAAGTCGTTGTCGATCATCACCGCCTCGCCGCTCGCGTCATGATGATACAGCATATGGGTGGCTCCCTCGTGCATGACGATCGTCAGCACGATCGGACGCGGCCGCCCGCTGCTGTTGGGCGTCGAACCATGCAGCAACGAATTCTCGAACAGGATCGCCTCACCCGCCTTTACCGGCACCGCAACCGCATGACGCCGAGTCAGTTCGTCGCGATATTCGAGGAAAAACTCGTCAGTTTGGAGCGTGCGCAGGAAGCGCAGGATCAAGTGCGATCCCGGGACGACGAGCAACGTACCCGATTCCTCGTCGCAGTCGTCGAGCGCACACCAGCAGAACACCGATGGCTCGAACGGACGCTCGGTCAGCGGAACGTGCTGATGGACGTTGAGCGCCCGTGACTCCGGCGGTTTGTAGAGCAGCGACGTCTCGAAATAGCGGGTGTCCGATAGGATCGCGTCAAGCTTGGGATGAAAGATATCCGCCATTGCTTCGCGAAACCGTCCCTGAAACTCGGGCTCGCGTTCGAACATCGAGTTATAGTAACTGTCCTCGCAATCGTTGCGGTCGAACGATCGGCCCGACGAAACTTCAGTAAGCTGCGCGCGCGCCCGCACGACCTCTTCATCGTTCAGCATTCGGCGCACGACGAAACCGTTTCGTTCGAACTCGGCCTGCGTCGTGGCGTCGCAAAACTTTACCATCCGATCTTCTCCATCAGGCTTTGCGAGGCGCGCGACACGCGCCGTCGCCAATGCGAGCGTGGCAATACGCCCCGTTCGCGCAGCCGCCGGCGGCATTCGGCGGCATCGATCCAGTCACATCCCACACCGATACGCTCCGCGGCCTGCCATTGATCACGCGGCGGCAGTCGGCCGTGAAACATATCGGAATAGGCGAATTCGTCGACGGCAGCATAGGCGACCACGGCGGTCTCGTCTTCGTCTCCGACGACATAAGCAGGTAGCCCGTGCTGTGGAACCATCGTCGTCAGCGTGGCGAGCCGGTCGACCGGGCGGGCGTTGGCCGCGGCGCCGTGCGGCATCGTGTCATCGAACAATACGGCGTGGCCGGCCGGTATCGCGATCGTTTCCAGATAATCGGTCTGCAACATAGCGGCGAAACTCTGCCAATAGGCGGGCCGCATCGGAACCTGGATGTGCTGGGTCAGCCAGTGACTGCGGGGCACGATCTCGAGCGCGCCGGCACCGTCGCGACAGTCGATCAGGGGGCACCAGCAATTGACCACCTTCGCGGCCAGCTCAGACGTATAGGGTGAATGCTGGTGGATCGTGGTTTCGGGGCCATCCGACGGTTTCCAGAAGAAGGTCGAAAACAGCGGGCGGTAACCCTTGAGCACTTTGGCCAGCGCTGGTTCGACGAACCGCCGGATTAACGTCGATGCCGCCTGGCGACGATCAAGGTCGAAATACGACGCGTAGGCGGCGCCTTGCGGATCGTTGATCGGCGGATCGGCAGGCAGGATTTCACTGGCTTGTGCAGTCAGATCGTTCACCGCCGTCGAATCAAGCAACGCGATGACGACATAGCCATCGCGCTCAAACCGCCGATTAAGGGCCTCATCGTGAAAGATATCATCGCTCATGCCCGCCGCCACCACCGTCTGGGCGACCGGATCCGGTCGATCGGATCGCTCCCGGGTCCGATCCGCCAGCCGGCCTCGACCAGCGCGACGAATTCGCCTTCATCGAGCGCCAGATTGCGGTTGGCGATGGGCCCGGCCGATCGCAGTGCCGCCCGGTTTTCGCGGACGATGCAATAGAGATCGGCATCGATTACGGCATCGCCCACCTCGAATGCCTCGAACCGTCCCGGCTGATCTTCTGCAAGCACGCAGAGGCTGCTTTCCTGCGGGATGGCGGTGCCGAGGATTCGCAGCATCGGGTGGTCGGTGCGGTTGGGCTCGGACCCGTGGAGCAAGGAGCGCTCGAAGATCACCGCCTGCCCGGCGCGCAGTTCGAGCGTGCGAGCATGCCCGTGTTCAAGCTCCTCGGCGAACGACGCGAAATAGGGCGGGCTGTCGAAACTTTGGACATGGCGGGTGATCGCATGACTGCCCGGGACAACGCGCAAGCCGCCGCGATCCTGGCCGCTATCGTCGAGGGTCAGCCAGCAATGGACTGCGGTTTCGTATATATCACGCGTCACCGGCTGGTGCTGGTGCATGTCGAGGCGGCCCGACGATGAAGGCTTGGCGACGACATAGCCGCCTTCATAGCGATAGTCGTTGAGCAGCAAAGCAAGCAGCCCCGTCAGCGCTTCGTCAGCCACAGCCGCGCCAACCTCGCGGCGGTCGGCATCGAACAGAGTGCCGTAAAGCGCTCCTTGCGCGTCGTTGATCGGCGTTGCGGAGTCGATTGCCCGAAGCGCTCGCGCCCGCAACGTACGGGCCGCTTGCGCGTCGACCGCATCGACGACGACGTAACCGTCGCGATCGAACGCAGCCTGCAAGGCGGGATCGCCAAACGTTACGCGTTTCGATGTTCGCCGCTCAGGCATGCTGGCGGATCCGTTTTGCGATCGCGCGCGCCGCGCTGCGCAACATCGATGGTCGCGCTGGCGCGGCAGGCTGGGCGCGGGGAACCAGCGGATAGGTTAGCGTGATATGCTCGCCAGCTTCGAGCCGTCGCCAGAACTCGTCGGGATCGACTTGCTCATGCACGTCATCGACATATCCCAGCGTTGTCCAACGTTCGGAAGGATCGATCAGGTCGGGTCGGATATGATATTGATAACCGAAGTCAGCCCCGGTTTCGTATACGCGATATTGCCCATTGGACTCGGGAAAGAGCGCGATTGGCTCCAGCGCCTGTGGGATGCAGTGTGTCGCCAGCGCCAATCGGTGACGCCCGGTGCTATTCGGCATAGAAGCGTGGATCAGGCTCTCGTCGAACAGCATCGCCTCGCCGGCCTTTAAATAGACTGGCTCCATGCGTCCTGCGATCTCGTCCCACGCGCGCAGGAAATAGGGTTCCTGGCCGTACATCGGCATGATGGGGAACAGCTTGTGACTGCCCGGCAGCACTTGCATGACACCATTTTCGTCGCGCATGTCCTCGAGCGCGCACCAACAGAAAACAGTGGGTGCACTTTGGTCGAGCGTGAAGATCGGGTGGACATGCGGCGGCACAGCTCGCTCGCCCGCTGGCTTGACGATGATCGAGGGATGCAGCCGGCGCATTGCCTTGAGCAGCGGCATCATCGCCTCGTCGAACACCGGGCCGGCGACATCCTCGATCCAAGCCAGCTCGGGCTCGTCGGTATAGATGTACGTCACATTCTCATGTGCGGGGATATCGGCCGGCAGACTATCGCGGCACCTGCGCCCGAGCGCATCGGCAACATGTTCGTCGATCAAGCGAACAACGACAAAACCGTCGCGCGCAAATTTCATGTCCAGCTCTGGAGAATGAAATATCGCCATCAGCCCGCGCTTACCCTGGCTGCATTTCGGAACATGCGGTTGGCAATCTACGCCAGATCTGCGGGGGGTCGTCACAAAACTGGTGAGGCCTGCCCTCGCGCTCCGCCGTGCCGAGAGAAAACCGTTCGGACGCGCCACCGACAGTCCTAAAGTGCTGCGCGGATCGCGCGACCAATGGGCGGGAGTTGCAGACCAGTTCTGAATCGACGTTGCCCATAGGTCCAACAAACGATAACCACCAATAATGTCAAGCGGGCTAGGCATTGATGCCATTTCGCTACCATGTTGACTGGAGCAATTTTAGGGGCAATGCCCCTCCTGCCTGCCCGCCGTACAACTCTCCTTGCCCGCTCACCTTGAAAGCCCGCCGCCGCCCCATGAAAGCCATTAGACCAGACGCTTTGCGCATCGCCGTGGTCAGTTCGAACGAAGTTGACTGGGGCGGTAGCGAAGAACTTTGGCAAAAGGCTGCGCTCGCGATGGCACGACAGGGACACCGCGTGCAGATTTTCAAACCTCGCCTCCAACGCGGTTTGCGACCTGTGCGTGAACTCCGCGATGCCGGCTGCAAATTGACCGATCTGACCCGCCCGTTCGGTCTGCCCGAGCTGTTTGTCCAGCGCGTCGGGGCTGTCAGCCGGCTCCTCCAGTTCGCGCTGCTGGCGGCAAACCTTTTGCCTCGACTGCTCTGGTACCGCCCCGACTTCGTTCTTCTCTCACAAGGCGGCAACTGGGACGGCGCACATTTCGCCAAAGTCCTGCGGCTGGTGGGATCGCGCTATGCAATCGTTTCGCAGAAGGCGAGCGAGTTTTATTGGCCTCCCGATTCCTACCGGCCGAGCGTGGCCGCCATGTATCGCGATGCAACCCACGCCTTTTTCGTATCAGAGCACAATCGCCAGCTAACCGAACTCCAGCTTGGCGAAGCCCTCCCGCCCGCGAGCGTCGCTCGCAATCCCTTCCTCGTCGATTTTGCGGCCCCGCTGGCGTGGCCGGAGCATTGCGACGAAGGCGTAGATTTCGCCTGTATCGGCCGGCTTTATCCGATGGAAAAAGGCCAGGACCTGATCCTGCGCGTCCTCGCCATGCCAAAGTGGCGAACCCGCGGCGCCAAAGCGAGTTTCTACGGCGAGGGGATCAACCGCGCTGGTCTCGAAGCCATGGCTGTCCATCTGGGCCTCGGCGACCGCGTCCGCTTCTGCGGTCAGGTCGAGGACGTTGTCGGCATTTGGTGCGAACATCAGGTGTTATTGCTGGCTTCGCGGTGCGAAGGCCTGCCGCTTGTCGTGGTCGAGGCGATGCTGGCGGGGCGCGTGGTCATCGCTACCGCTGCGGGCGGCAGCGGCGAGGCATTTGACGACGGCATTACAGGATTCCTCGCGCAGCATGCTAGCGTCGAGGCGCTCGACGACGCCATGGAACGAGCCTGGAACAGGCGAGCGGAATGGCGCCAAATTGGCTGCGTTGCCGCCCAACATATTCGCCAAATCGTTCCTGCCGATCCAGGTTATGCCTTGGCAGAGCAAATTGTCGCTTTAGCGAGTAGGCAGACTGATAAGACGCACGAATAGAAGAGGCCGCGCGAATGGGGCGAAACGGAATGACCGCAGTTAGCGAAGTAACGATGCGTTCCCAATGACCGAAATTGGGCGCGTTGCAGTCAGGCGGCTAAATCAAGAGCCGATGGCGGCTCGTGGGCCGTTAGCGGAACGGCGGCTTGAGGATCCCAAGGAGGAAAAAACGGACGCGCATTCCGTGTGCGTTGCATATCGGAACGGCGGTCCTATCTGTCAGCGATGACAAACGACCTAGCCATCGTCTACGAGCATCCCTTGTGGTTCGAACCGCTTTTTGCCGCGCTCGACACGCGCGGGATTTCCTACGTCAAAATACCGATGGCCGAGCTGTCCTTTGACCCGGCTGACCGGAAACCTCCCGCGCGGGTCATTTTCAACCGCTTGGCCATGTCGAGTATCCTGCGCACAGGTGACCACGGCATTTTCAGCGCGATGGCGGCGTTCGAGCATTGGGAGCAGTGCGGCGCGACGCTGATCAACGGCGCAACCGCGCTCGGTTTCGATGCCAGCAAGGCGCGCCAGCTCGCTAAACTCTCGGCTCTCGGGGTCGATTTTCCAACCACGCAGATCGTGCATCGGCACGATCAGATCGCTCGGGCCGCGGCAGAAATAGGATTTCCGCTGCTGATCAAGGCCAATATCGGCGGCGCTGGGGCGGGTATCGTGCGGTATGACGATGCCGCCGCTCTCGATGCGGCGATCGCAGCGCAAAGCGTCCCGCGCAGCGTCGACGGCGTCCTGTTGGTGCAGAGTCTCGCCAGTCCGCGCGGTGGGACGATCACGCGTATCGAGACGCTCGCCGGACGCTATCTCTATGGCATCTCGGCCACCAGCAGCGGCGACAATTTCGATCTTTGCCCGGCCGACGCGTGCATTGCGCAACCCGGGCGGTCAGTCGTTCAAATGACGAAGGTCGAGCCAAGCAGCGAGCATATCGCAGCTGCCGAACGCATTGTTGCGGCATGCGATATCGATGTTGGCGGAGTAGAGATGATGATTGATGACGCGACGGGAAAAGCCCTGTTCTACGACGTCAACGCTTTGTCGAACTTCGTCGCCAATCCGCTCGAAGTGCTCGGCTGGGACCCTCACGAGCGTCTTGTCGACTATCTTGAAACGCGCATCGAAGCGAGGAATTCGGCATGAGGTTTGGCTATTGGATGCCGGTGTTTGGCGGCTGGCTGCGCAACGTTTCCGACGAGGGCATGGATGCGAGCTGGGACTATGTCCGCCGCTTGACGCAGCGCAGCGAGCAGACTGGCTGGGACCTGTCGCTGATTGCCGAACTCAACCTCAACGACATCAAGGGCATCGAGGAATCTGCCTTGGATGCGTGGTCGACCGCTGCCGCGCTGGCCGCGGTGAGCGAGACGATCGAGTTGATGGTCGCGGTGCGACCCAATTTCCATCAGCCTGCTTTGTTCGCCAAGCAGGCGGCAAACATCGACAATATTGCGGGCGGTCGATTGGCGCTCAACGTCGTGTCGTCGTGGTGGGCCGACGAGGCGACGCAATACGGCCTCGAATTCGACCAGCATGACGATCGCTATGCGCGAACGCGCGAGTGGCTCGACGT
>NZ_VOPY01000002.1 GCF_007995095.1 Flavisphingopyxis soli
TTCAAGTTTGAAGCTCCCTTTGCAGCGTTGCCTCTCATGATGGCCCAACCCCTCTAATGTCAGCAAGTGGGTCGTTAGCAGACGTTCGCGTCAGCCGTTTTTCTGACGGTTGCGCGCGAAACCTACGTTCGAAATCTTGCTCCTCAAACCAACGCCAGCTTGCTCAGCTCTTTCAGTACTCTCGCGGGGATCGCGGCGATATCGTCGATGTCGCCGTCGAAGTCCTTGGGCGCGTCGCTCGCCGTCAGATAGCGCCAGCCCTGGTGGGCGCGCTTGGGCTTGGGCTGGACGGGGATGACGCGCGGATCGAGGACGATGTGGATGCGCCCGTCGGGGGCGTCCTCGAAAGCGGTAATCTCGCTGCGCCCAACGATCTGGTGCGCGAGGATCCAGTAAAGCGAGCCGCCGATCATCTCGGCATGGCGCGTCGGGCGATAGCGCGTCGTCATGCGCATCTTGCCGTCGGGTGCTTCGCGTCCGCGCAAAGCAATGCGATCGGCGAGATACTGGAAGCTGTCGCAGCCGAAGGCGATCTTGGTCATGTGGAGCGGCATCGCTCCTATCTGGTCACGCGGGCCACGCAGCGCAAGCGCGATGCGCGGACCGGATGACGATCAATCGTCGCGTTTGGTCAGCCGTTCGACTTCGCGCGTGACGATCCGCTCGACGAGGCCGGGCAGATGCTCGTCGAGCCACCCCTTGAGCATCGGCTTCAGGCTTTCGCGGACGAGATCGTCGATCGTCGTCGGAGCGGTGGCCGGGGCGGCGGGCGTGTCGCTGCCGATATGGAGCAGCGAAGCGAGCGTCTGGCGGCTGGCGGCGAGCGCGTCGGACGACAGGATTGTCGCATCGTCCTCGACCGGATCGGCCGCGTGCTGGCTGGTCGTCTCGGCTTGCGGGGCGCGCCGTTGGTCCGGTTCATGGAATTCGGACGCCTGCGTCAGTTCGAGCGGCTCGTCGCTGTCGTCGTCGGCGGAGGAGGCAGGGCTATCGTCGATGATACGCGTCGCATCCTCGCGCTCGATGACGCGGCGGATCGAGGACAAGATGTCCTCCATTGACGGCTCCTTGGACATATCGCCCATGATACTCCCCTATGGTTAACGCCTGTTAGCGCGCCCGCTAAGGGGTGGGAAGCCTATTGTGGCGCGGGTGTCGTGCGCATTGGCGAGGCAGCATCGTCGGTTACCTGGGCATTCTGTGCCGGTGTGTTGACCGTCGTGGTCGCTTGCGGCGCGGGCGCGGGATCCTGATCCCAGTCCCAGACCCTGTTGCGGACGCGATCGTAGTTGAGCTGCGGGTCGTAGAGCGCGCCGCCGTCGAGGCCGAGATCCTGCGCTTCGGCCTTGCCCATTGCGGCGAGCAGAGTGAAGGCGGCGACATAGGCATCGCGTCGCGAGCTGACCAGCGTGACCTGTGCGTTGAGATATTCCTGTTCGGCATTGAGGATGTCGAGGATCGTCCGGTTGCCGACGCTGTTTTCGGCGCGGACGCCTTCAAGACTCAATTGCGCCGCGTCGGAGGCGACCTGCGCCGACTGGATGACCTGCAGCGATGCCTGCCAGCTGGCAAAGGCCGAGCGTACCTGAGCGACGACCGAGCGTTCGGTTTCGACGAGCCGTTCCATCGATTGCGACGACCGCGCCTGCGCCTGGCGGACCTGCGCGGCGGGACGACCACCCTGGAAGATCGGGATCGTCGCGGTAATACCTGCCGAGCCCGTCGTGCTGCTTTGGGCGAAGCTGACCCCCGGCGTATTGCTGCCGATCGTGCCAAGATAATTCACGTAACCCGTCTGTCCGGTCAGTGACACCTGCGGCAGGCGCGACGCCTTTGCCGTGCGGATGTCGTAGCGCGTGGCATCGACGGTGATCTGCGCTGCCTCGATATCGGGGTTGTCGGCGAGCGCGACCGTCACCGCTTCCTGCGGCGATGCGGGGAGGTTGGGCAGCGGCGGCGGCGGCTGGAGGTCGGTCGGCGCGTCGCCGATAATCTGGATATAGCGCTCGCGGCTCGAGATCAGGCGCGATTCGGCAGTCTGCAACTGGCTGCGTGCGGTGGCGAGACGCGATTCGGACTGGGCGACGTCGGTCCGCGTCAGGTCGCCGATCTCGAACCGGTCGCCGGTCGCCTGGCGATTGACGCCGAGGACGTCGACATTGCTGCGGTTGAGGGCGACGAGCGCCTGGTCGCGGATGACGTCCATATAGGCGGCGACCGCCTGGCTGAAGATGCTCGATTCGGTTGCCCGCAGATTGGCCTGGCCGGCTTCGACGCGTTTCTCGGCCGCATTGACCGCGTTCTTGACTGCGCCACCCTGATAGATCGGGATGCTGATCTGCGGACCGATCGAAAATGCCCGATCGGGCGAGGTGAAGTTGTTCGACGACTGCAGGACGTATTCGGTATAGCTGCCCTGGACCCCGACATTGGGCAGGCCGTTGGCGCGCGCCAACGGCACGGTCTCGTCGGTCACGCGCTGGCTGGCGCGCGCACCGGTCAGCGTCGGGTTGTTCTCATACGCTTTGGCGAGCGCATCGCGCAGCGTGTCGGCGCTGGCGGCGGCGGGCAGGGCGAGCGCGACAAGGGCAGTGCCGACAAGAAGGGGAAAGCGCATGGGATAGTGTCTCGCTCAGCTAAAAGTGAAATGGCGGGCGCGGTCGAACCCGGGTAACGATACCGCCTCGACATCGCTCAGCGGCATCAGCGCAATCGCGCCGTCGCTCGCTTCGCCGCGCGCGATACGGGCGACGCCGCGGTCGTCGAGCGCGGTAACCAAGCGACCGCCCGGTGCCAACTGCTTGGCAAACGTGTCAGGAATATGTTGGACCGCGCCGTCGACGATGATCAGCGAATAGGGCGCTGCCTTGGCCCAGCCCGCCGCAAGCGGCCCGCGCACCAGCGTGACATTGGCCAGATCACCGAGCGTTTCGGCGGCACGATCGGCGAGCATGTCCTCGCTTTCGAGCGCCACGACGCTGGTCGCAAGTCGTGCAAGGATCGTGGCAAGATAGCCCGTTGCCGCGCCGACGATCAGGACATGGTCGGCGATGCGCACGTCGGCGGCGACGAGCATCTGCCCGGTCGTCAGCGGCGGATTGAGGCTGCGGCCGTTGCCCAAGGGAATTGCGCGGTCGGTATAGGCGACGCGGGCGCGATCGGCGGGGACGAAATCTTCGCGCGCGACATTGGCCATCGCCGCGACGATTGCGCGATCGGTGACGTCGGAGGGGCGCAGCTGGCTGTCGACCATCGCCCGGCGCATGGCGGTGAAATTTTCGGCTTCCAGGACGGGGTTCGGTGTCGGCATTGGGACTCTGTACCTTCCTCTTGACTGTATTGCAAGGCCAATACACTGCGACGAATCAATCGGGCCTCGGCGCACTATCGGGCGCGTTACAGCGTGGTGATGCGAACGCCAACCGCCGATGGCGCGAAACGTGCGAAACGCGGTTGACTTTGCGCCGCGCGGCTCACAGATGCTCGGGTCCGCGTACCGGGGCCCGATGGCGGAGTGGTTACGCAGAGGACTGCAAATCCTTGCACGCCGGTTCGATTCCGGCTCGGGCCTCCACGCGGTTTAGCATCGACAGCGAAGCGACCTATCGCATGAGTGCCACCGGTGGCGCGTCGGGGCGAAGCCGGACGCGCGATGCTGCGGTATTTGCTAAATTCTTGTCAATCGTCATCGATGGCCGCCATAGCGGGCACCGTGCAGACGAACATCGACCGCGACCCGGCCAGCAATAACCTGCAAGAAGGCCTGATCGAGCATCGCGACGCGATCGTCCGCTTCCTTGTCGCGCGCGTTGGCGGTCGCGACGAAGCCGAAGATATCGTCCAGGAACTCTGGTTGCGCTGCGGCAAGGCCCGGACCGGGCCGATCGCCAACATCCGCGCGTATCTCTACAAGGCGGCGCACAATCTCGTGCGCGACCGCGCCCGGCAGAGAGCGCGCGCGATCGATCGCGAGACGCGCTGGGCGGACGAAGCCGATCCTGCCGATCCGATATCGTCCAACGGCGGTGCGCCGCAAGAGGCGCAGGCGCTTGCCAGCGACGAGGCGGCACGCCTGCGCGCGGCGATCGACGCGCTGCCCGATGGCGCTCGCCGGGTGCTTGTCATGCACAAGATCGAGGAACGATCGCATGCCGAGATTGCGGGGCGGCTCGCGATCAGCCGGAGCGCGGTCGAAAAACATATGGCGGTCGCCATGCGCCATTTGCGTGCGCGCCTCTCCGACTGTGGTGATCGCCCCTCTGCGGCGTCTGGCGATCAACAAGAGAACAAGGCATGACCCAGAAACGCACAGCCGATCATGACCCAGCGGACGACGCGATCGCGGCGGCGCTCGACTGGCAGGCGCGGCTCGAGCGGCCCGATGCCGACTGGGATGCGTTCACCGCATGGCTCGAAAGCGATGCCGAACATGGCGCGGCGATGGCGGCGATCGATATGATCGACGCGGCGTTGGACCTCCATCGCGAGGCGTTGCGCGATCTTGCCGAAGATGGCGACGTCGATGCCGACATTTCGGCAGCGACCGACGATGTGCATCACGTCGGGGCGCGCCGTCTGGCCGGTCGGCGCTGGCACTGGCCCGCGCTCGCCGCCGCGCTGGCATTCGCCTTCCTCCTGCCGTTTGCCACGAGCTGGATGTCGCCGGGTACGGTAGAAACCTATCGCGCCGATGGCGGCCAGCCGGTGGAGATCGCGTTCGAACGGGGATCGACCATCCTGCTGGCGCGCCGGTCGGCGCTGTCGCTCAATCGCAAGGCGCAAACGATCGAGCTTGCGTCGGGATCGGCATTTTTCGACGTTCGCCACAAGCCGGATCGCACTCTGCAAGTCAGCGCGGGAGACTGGGAGGTCAGCGATATCGGCACGCAATTCTCGCTGACGTCGGGCCCGGCGGGTCTTGTCGTCGCGGTAGGCGAGGGTAAGGTCTCGGTGCGGCGCAAGTCCGATGACCGTGCCGCTGCAATCGAGGTTGCGGCAGGCAAGCGGCTGGTCGTCCTGGCCAATTCGAACCGCGCAACGCTGTCGACTATCGCGCCTGACGCGGTTGCCGCCTGGCGTGAGGGCAGGCTGACCTACGATGCGATGCCGATCGAGATGGTCGCGCAGGACATCTCCCGCTATCTAGGCAAACCGGTTGCGATCGATCCGGCGCTGGCAGGCAGGACGTTCAGCGGGACACTGGTCGGCGACAACGGGGAGCAGCTCATTGCGGGATTGGAAGCGATCATGGCCATCGACAGTCGCGACGAGGGTGGCCGCGTCGTGCTTGGCACTTCCCGCCGCTAGTCTTTTCGTCCATCCCGCCTGCGCTGCCGAGACGACGAGCCATGACCTGTCGATCCGGGCAGGGACACTGAAACAAAGCCTGGCGTCGCTGGCGAAAGCGGCGAACGTCTCGATCGGCAGCAGCGAACCCATCCCCAATGTCCGGGTGCAAAAGCTGCATGGGCGGATGACGGTCTACGAGGCACTAGACCGGTTGCTCGCCGGCTTGCCGCTGCGCGCGCGCCAGGTCGCACCGGGGAGTTGGCGCATCGAACGCCGCCCGCAGCAGGGATCGCGGGCGACGCCGTCGCCATCGACGCGTTCTGCAGCGACATCGCCAGCCAACCCCCTCGCGTCGAATGATGTCTATGGGATGCAGGAGATCATCGTCACCGCGACCAAGAGCGGGATGCGCCTGTCCGACGTGCCGGGTTCGATCAGCATCGTCGCGCCCGATATCGACTTGCCCGGGGTCGCGGCGCCTTCGACACAGGATGTCGCGCAAGCCGTGAATGGCATGGCGATGACCGACAGCACGCCCGGGCAAAACCGCGTATTTCTAAGAGGCGTTGCCGACAGCCCGTTTGGCGGACCGAGCCAGGGGACGGTCGCTGTTATTCTCGACGAGGCGCGATTGACCTTCGACGCGCCCGATCCCGAGCTGAGGCTCTATGACACCGAGCGTATCGAAGTCCTCAAAGGTCCGCAGGGGCCGCTCTACGGGACCGGCATTCTCGGCGGGATATACCGGATCGTCACGCACAAGCCCGAGTTCAACGTCGTGTCCGGGCACGTGAGCGGTTTCGTGACTCATCCGGCGGCTGGCGGGGCCGGGGGCGGTGCGAATGCGACGATCAACATTCCCGTTTCCGACACGATCGCGGTGCGCGGCACGGGCTATGCCGAGGATACGCCCGGCTTCATCGATACGATCGGGATCGGCCGGAACAGCAACGGCGGTGCGATCAGGGGGGGCAGGGCGGTTGTTCGTATCGCGCCGGGCCCAGGCTGGACAATCGACCTGTCCGCGCTCGCCCAGTCGATCGCGGTCGACGACAGCCGCTACGTTTATGACGAGAGCAGTCGGAGCCGCAGCGCGGCGATACGCGAACCCAACAGCAGCAGTGTGGAGATGCTGTCGGTCGAGGCCAACGGATTGCTGTCGGGGCACCGCGTCGTCCTGGCGGCCAGTCAGGTCTGGCAGCGAACCGCCGCGACCTATGACGCGAGCGCCAAGGCGGCGGTGATCGGGCTTGCGGCCCCGTTGATCGCGCAGATCGATCATCGCTATCGCGTCGCCAATGCCGAGGCACGGATCGAATCGCGGGCGGGCAACCCGATCGGCTGGCTGGCAGGCGCATCGTTCATGCAGGCGACCGATATCGGCCAGGCGCAGGCGACGCCTGTCGGCGCGGAACCCACGCTGCTCGATCAGCCCTATCGGCGCAACGTCGAGGTAGCTGCGTTCGGGAATATCGATTTTCCGGTGGTGCCTGCGGTCAGGTTGGCACTGGGCGCGCGTGTGTTTCGCAACGCAACCGACGACGAGCGCGGCACAGCCGCCAGCTTGACCGACCGCAGCGCGCGGCTGACGGGCTTCACGCCGAGCGCGTCGCTGAGCTATGCGCCACGCCTCGGCGGGATCGTGTTCCTTCGCGTCGCCAACGGCTTGCGCCCGGGCGGGCTCGCGCCGAAAGCGCCGAGCGGATCGGTGCGCTATGATTCGGATTCGCTGACCACCGCCGAACTCGGCTGGCGATTGCCGCTCGACGGGTCGCGGCTCGGCTTTACCGGCGCCGCTTATTACAGCGTCTGGCACGACGTGCAGTCCGATTACCTGACCGCGACCGGCCTGATCGCGACGCGCAACGCGGGCGATGCCCGGATCAAGGGCGGCGAGGCCGCACTCGACTGGCGACCCGACCAGTGGTGGCGGATGGCGTTCACCGGATCGTACACCGATGCGCAACTGGTGCGCGGCACGAACAATATCCCGTTTGATGACCTGCGCCTGCCGGTAACCCCCGAATGGACCGCGGCGGCATCGGTCTCCCGCCGGATCGAATTCGGCGAGGACCGGTCGGCGATCATCGGCACGCGCCTTTGGTATAGTGGTCAGGCGCGCCTGAGCTTCGACCCGGGTCTAGACCGCGCAATGGGCGATTTTATCGACCTGTCGGTCTTCGCGACGGCGAAACTCGGTCGCTTTGACGTCGCGCTGCGCGGCGAAAACCTGCTCGGCAGCAAGGAGGAGGTCTTTGCCTACGGCAATCCCTTTTCGATCGATCTTCGGCAGCAATATGTCGTCGCTCCGCCGCTGACGGTCACGCTGCAGGTCGGCCTGTCTTTTTGACCGTGTGAGACATTTGTGAGGACTGCGGTGGGAGGCGTGTGATGGCGTCTCAGGTCCGAAACGCAGCGCCGGGTCGATGGCGCGCGTCGGACACTGGGATGGTCGATGTCGGGCAAGTCACTGTCAAATTCGTTGAATTCGCGCCGCTTGTTGGTCAGCGTTCATGACGTCGCCCCGGTTTTCGAAAGCGAAATCGACCGGCTGATCGAACGCGTCGGCGCTGCGTGCGGCCCGCTCCCGCCCGCGCTGCTGGTCGTACCGCACCACTGGGCGAGCAGCCCGATCGTGCACGGCAGCGCCTTTGCCGCTAAGCTGCGCCGCTGGTCCGATGCGGGTAGCGAGATATTCGTTCATGGCTGGACGCATCGCGACGAGAGCGATCATGGGGGCCGCCTTGATCGCTGGCGCGCCGCGCGGATGACTGCGGGCGAGGGTGAATTCCTCGGCCTGTCGCGCGAGGTGGCGCGCGAGCGTATGGGCGCCGGGCGCGACCTGATCGAAGACATAACGGGGAAACATGTCGCAGGCTTCATCGCCCCCGCCTGGCTCTATGGCGACGGGGCGCACGCGGCGCTGAAGGATCTCGATTTCCGGCTCGCCGAAGACCATTTGCGCGTCTGGAACCCATCGACCGGCGCGGTCCATGCCAAGGGGCCCGTGATCACCTGGGCGACGCGCAGTCGCGTGCGGCTCGGGCTTTCATTGGCTGCGGCGAGCGTATTGCGGCGCGCCTTGGTTCGGGCGCGAACGGTTCGCGTCGCGGTCCATCCCGGCGATGCGCATTCGCGCGCCGCATGTGCGAGCATCGATGCGACGCTTCGCGTGCTGTCGCGGGGCCGCCCGCCCGCCCGCTATGCCGATCTTGCCCCACCTTGCCAGGACGGAGCGGCTTCGGTGCGTCCAGCAGTGGTTGAACCGGCATGAGGGTGCTGACCTTCATCCACAGTTTCGAGACTGGCGGGGTTGAGCGTGTCGCGCTGCGCCTGTCGCACGCCTGGGTCGCGCTGGGGATCGATGCGCGGCTGTTCGTCGGGCGCGACGAGGGCGGCCTGCAGGGCGATATCGCGATTGACGTGCCGACGTACATTCCGCGGCCCCCGCGCTGGTCGGTTGCGTGGATCGAAACGCTGTGGATGATCGCCACGCTGCCTGCGCATGTCCGCCAGACCCGGCCCGACATCCTGTTCTGTGCGGGAAACAGCTATTCGATCGTCGCCGTCGCCCTGCACCTGATCCTCGGTCGGACCTGTCCGCCGATCGTCATGAAGGTGAGCAACGACCTCGCGCGGCCCGACCTGCCACGCCCGATCCGCTGGGTCTATCACCGCTGGCTGCGGCTCCAGCGCAGCGCCATCGCTCATTTCGTCGCGATGGCGCCGTCCGAAGTCGAAGCGATCACCGAACGGTTCGGTATCGCCGCCAAGCAGGTCGCGACGATCCACGATCCGGCGGTGACGCTTGACGAGATCGACGCGCAGGCGGGCCTTCCGGCATCGCAGCGTGGGGCACCTACCCCGGGCAGCGGACGACGCTTCGTCACGATCGCGCGCCTGACCCGACAGAAGAACCTGTCATTGATGATTGCGGCTTTTGCCCAAGGCTCTGGCCCTGCCGATCGCCTGATGATCTTTGGCGAGGGACCGCAGCGCGCAAAGCTCGAGCGATTGATCGAGCGCCTCGGGCTGCGGTCGCGCGTTTGCCTCGCCGGACATGTCACCGACCCGGTCGGTCGTCTGTCGGCATTCGACTGTTTCGTGTCGTCGTCGGATTACGAAGGCGTGCCCGCCGTCCTGATCGAGGCGATGGCCGCCGGCCTGCCGATCGTCGCGACGCGGTCGTCGGTGAGCATCGACTGGATGCTCGACCATGGGCGGCACGGAACCGTCGTGTCTTGTCATGACGCGGCGGCTCTTGGCGCGGCGATGCACGCGCCATTGCCGCCTGGCTGGTCGGCCAAGAATGCCCGCACCCGGGCGCGCGCGTTCGCGCTCGAGACGTCTGCCCCGGCATATCGCACTCTGTTTGCCCAAAGCCGGCGTGCACCGACCGTGAGCGCGGTCGGTGACCAGCCGCTCTACCCGATTGAAAAGGCACTTCGCACATGAATGGTACAACCGTATCGATCGATCTTACGGCGACCGAGATTCCCCCTGAAAAGGCGGTTTCATGGTTCGACCGGGCCCAATCGAACACGCGACCGAGCCTGTCGGGAGGGTTGGCGATCGCGATATCGTTGGCGGTCATGGTCGCGGCCTTGTGGGAACTGCGCGGGCTCGACCTTTCGCGCATTCTTGCGCTGGTGCCCGCCTCGCCGCTTTTCTGGGCCGCGTTTGCCGCCTTTTACCTCTCGGGCCCGACCGCTGAACTCGTGATCTATCGGCGGCTGTGGAAGGTGCCACCCGGCGCAATGCTGGCGTTGCTGCGCAAGCAATTGTGCAACGAACTGCTGCTCGGTTACTCGGGTGAGGTCTATTTCTACAGCTGGGCCCGGCGCAACGTCGCGATCGAGGCATCGCCGTTCGGCGCGGTCAAGGATGTCACCATTCTCTCGGCGATGGTCGGCAACGTCATCACGCTCGTCCTGCTCGGGGCGTCGGCGCGATATGTCATGCCTCTGATCAATGGCCTGCAGGTCGGTGCCGATGGGCGCGCGATCCTCTTGTCGCTGGCGGTCGTGGCGGTCAGTTCGCTTGCGATCTTCGTGTTTCGCCGCCGCCTGTTCACCTTGCCGCGATCCGATCTCGCCTTCGTCACCATGGTCCATACGGCGCGTGTGTGCGGCATGATCGTGCTGACCGCCTTGCTGTGGCATCTGGCCCTGCCGCATATCGGCCTGGGTTGGTGGCTCGCGCTGGTGACGTTGCGCCAGCTTGTTTCGCGCCTGCCGTTCGTGCCCAACAAGGACATCGTCTTTACCGGCCTTGCCGTGTTTTTCGTCGGTGAAGTCGCCGGTATCGCCTCGGTGATCGCGATGCTCGCCGGTTTGATGCTGCTGACCCATCTCGTCATTGCGGCAGCGATTTTCTGTATCGGCCTCGTCCAGGGCGACGTTGCCGGAGACACGCCATGACGCGCCGCATTCTGGCCGTCGGCGCCGGCGCGCTGCTCGCGATCGGCGGATTGACCGCAGCGACGATCCCGTCTTCGCCCGATCTGGGGAAGAAGGAAGGCCAGTGCCGCTCCGGCGAGACGGGGCCGGCGCTGATCGTCGATATCGACGGCCTGAAAGACCGCATGGGTCGCTTGAAGCTCGAGGTCTATCCCGCGGTCGACGTCGATTTCCTCGCCGATGACAACGTCCTGATCGCCGCTGGCAAGACCTTTCGGCGGGTCGAAATGGCGGTACCCGCCACGGGCGCGGTGCATATGTGCGTGCGCCTTCCCGGGCCGGGCAAATATGCCGTGTCGGTGCTGCATGATCGCAACAGCGACCGGCATTTCAACCTGTCGAAGGATGGCGTCGGTTTCGGCGGCAATCCGCGGCTCGGCATGCGTCAGCCCAAGGCATCCGAAGCAAGCGTCGTTGCCGGATCGGGGCTGACCCCGATGACCATCGTGATGAACTATCGCCACGGATTGCTGTCGTTCGGCCCGCTCGATGCGAAGCGCCGGTGATGCGGATCGTCGATGTCTGTTCGTTTTACGCGCCCGCCGGCGGCGGGGTGAAAACCTATATCGACCGAAAGCTCCAGTCGGGCGCCGCGAATGGCTGCGAAATCGTCATCGTCGCACCCGGCAGCGAGGCGACCGACCGGCGCATTTCCGACTTTGCGAGATTCGTTACGATTCCCTCGCCGCGCTTCCCGCTCGACCGGCGCTATCGCTATTTCAACGACGAAGGCTTGCTGCACGAAACGCTTGATCGTCTCGCACCCGATGTCGTCGAGGCATCATCGCCATGGAGCAGCGCGGTGATGACCGCCCGCTGGCCCGGCGCGGCGGTCAAATCGCTGGTGATGCATTCGGACCCGCTCTCGACCTTCGCCTATCGCTGGCTCGATCCGGTGTTCAGCCGCCGGACGATCGATTCGGGTTTCCGCTTTTACTGGGACCATCTGCGCCGGATGGACGAGCAGTTCGATATGGTCGTCTGCGCCAGCCAGGACCTGACCGATCGCCTCTCAGCGGGCGGACTGCGCCGCGCGGTGACGATGCCGATGGGCGTCGAGCCGGGCATATTCTCTCCCGCGCGGCGCGACCCGGCTCTGCGGCGGATGCTGCTCGAGCAATGCTATCTGCCCGAAACCGCCACATTGTTACTTGGTGTCGGGCGCTGGTCACCGGAAAAGCGCTGGAAAATGGTTGTCGAGGCGTGTGCTGCCGCCGGTGCCAGCCACCCGGTCGCGTTGCTGCTCGTCGGCGCGGGACGCGAACATCGCGCGATCGCCGATGCGATCGGCGGAAACCCGCACATCCGGATGGTGCCTGCGATGACTGACCGCGTGGAGCTGGCAACGTTGATGGCGAGCGGCGATGCGCTGGTCCACGGCTGCGAATCCGAGACCTTCGGGATGGTCGCGGCCGAGGCCCGCGCCAGCGGCCTGCCGCTGATCGTGCCCGATGCCGGTGGTGCTGCCGAACAGGCCATCGCCGCTGATGGGCTCGTTTATCGTGCGACCAGCGCGATCGACCTTGCGCGCGCAATTGGGCAGTTCATCGCCGGGGGTGTTGGTGCGGCGCGGATGAGGGCGCTGGCGAAGGCCGGAGCAACGCCCGACATGGACGAGCATTTCGCGCGCTTGTTCGCCCGTTATCGCGACCATCTCGAGCGCTGCCATGCAGCCTGAGACGACTCGCCCGATATCCGGCCTCTTGGTGAGGCACTTCGGCCGCCTGAGGCGAACGGCCAAGCCTCGCGCTACGCGGCAAGCGAGCACGCGGTACGATGGCGAGGGGTGGACCTTTATCGGCCGGTTGTTGATGTGGGCCAGTCGGAACAATTAGCGTGGCGCTGCGCCTCGACTGGTATTTCCTGCGCCGTGCGCTGAAAATCTATGGCGCGGTGTGCATCGTCATGGCGGCGCTGCTGATCCTCGAAAACACCCCGCGATTGCTGGCGCTGATCGGCGATACGACGCATCCGCTGCGTATTCTCGCCCAGATGTCGTTGGCGCTGATCCCCGAATATATGGCGATCGGGACGCTTGTGGGCCTGTTTCTGGCAATCGCGCTCGCCACGCGCAGCCTGTGTCTGTCGGGCGAGTACCAGATATTCTCGGCGATCGGCCGTTCGCCCGCGCGGCTGCTCGTGGCGCCGATGATCCTGGCGCTGGCGACGATGGGCGTTCAGGCAGGGCTGCGGTTCGAACTGCAACCCAGCGGCGAAGTGCGGCTGCAGCAGCTCGGCAATGACATATTGTCAGGGATGCTGGGCCTGGCAGTCCATGCCGACCAGCCGATCTCGCTCGGCGGGGGGACGAGCCTCTATGTCGACCGGATCGACGCCGACCGCCAGCGGCTGCTCGACGTGATCCTCGAAACGGGCAATGCGACCTTTTACGCGCGCTCGGCCGATGCCGCCTATGTCTCCGAGGGCTTTGTGCGGTTCCGGCTCGAGCACGTCACCGCAGTCTATCCGCAAGCTTCGGGACGGGCCCGAAGCGGCACCTTCGCGGCGATCGATTTTGTCACGCCGATGCATTCCTCGGCGCCGATCACAGGACCGGCGCGGTTCGAAACCAAGCAGCGCGGTCTTGCCGGGCTGATCGCCATGCATCGCAACCGCAATGCCGACGCACGCGCCGCCGCAGACAAGGCGATTGCCGAGCGGGCATCCTATGTCCTGGCATGCCTGTTTTTCCCCTGGCTGGCGATCGCGCTCGGTACACCGCCCTTGCGCAGCACGTCGGGCCTCGGGATCGGGGCCGGCTGCATCGTGATCGTCCTGTTCATCAAATCGGTCAGCCTTGCCGCATCCGACCTGCCGATCTCGCCTTTTGTCGCAGCGGCGGTGAACCTCGGATTATGGGCGACGGTGCTTTATATCCTGTTCGCTTATGAGCAGAAGCATGGACCCGGCTGGGTCGAGAGCTGGTTGTTCGCGCTGACGAGGCGATTGCGGTCGATTGTTCGACGGACCGCATCACCCATCGGTTATTCCAAAGCCAGCCGCGCGGCACATGGGTGACGGTCAGGCGGCGAAGCGGCCGGCGTTTTTGCGTGGCTCGGCTTGGTGGCTGACCTGGCTCATCGGCTCGCCGATCAGGAAACCTTGCACCTGGTCGCAGCCCATTTCGCGCAGGATATCGAACTGGGTCGCATTTTCGACATGTTCCGCGATGCAGACCACGCCAAGAGCGCGGCACAAATCGATCAGCCCGCGCATCAGGTTTCGGTTGCGCGGCGAATGGCAGAGGCTCGTCACCAGCGATCCGTCGAGCTTGACGACGTCGAAGCTCATCTCGCGCAGATAGGATATCGACGCGTTGCCGGCGCCGAAATCGTCAAGCGCGACCGCTGCCCCCGCCTGCCGCAACAGCGCCAGGTTGGTGCTGGCAAGCGCGATGTCTGACAAGAGCGCGGTCTCGGTGACCTCGACCAGCAGGCGACGAGGATCGAAGTCGAAACGCTGCATGATCGCGAGCAGCCGCTCGGCGGCGCCGGCGGTGCACAATTGCACCGCGCTGACGTTGAACGACAGGCGCACATGGTCGGGCCAGGCGGCCGCAGCCTGGACCGCCAGCGTCAACGTGCGCTCGCCGATCGGGGCGATCAGGTTCATCTGTTCGGCGGTGCGAATGAATTCGTCAGGCGAAATCGTCCCGAGATCGGTGTCGTGCCAGCGCGCGAGCGCTTCATAGGCGACGATCTCGCCGCTATCGAGCGCGCTGATCGGTTGGAACACCATCTCGATATTGGCGGCGGCATCGCCCGCGGATATCTTTCGCTCGATCGCGGCGGCGCGTTTCTGGCCTTCCATCAGCACGCGTGAAAACGCCGCGAACCGGCCGGTGCCGCGGCGTTTGGCGGCATAGAGCGCGGTGTCGGACTGGTTCAACAGCGTCTCGGGGTTCCAGGTTTCGGTATCGGTTCGCGTAAAGCCGCAACAACACTGGACCTGGACGACGCGATGTTCGATCGTCATTGGCTGTTCGATGAGTGTGCAGATTTCCGCTACGCGCTTCCCCGCACTGCCGGCCTTCCGCTCTCCGGTCCAGAACATCGCGAATTCGTCACCGCCCATCCGGGCAATGATGGCATCCCTGCCGAATGCGTTTTTGAGGCGCTCGGCGACGCAGACCAGCACGGCATCGCCGGTCGGGTGACCGAAGGCATCATTGATCGGTTTGAAGCCATCGAGGTCGATCAGCACGATGGCAGCGGGGTGCGAGCGCGGTTCGGCAGCGGCGGCGGCGGTCATTGCGGCAACCAGCGCGCGACGGTTCGCAATGCCCGTCAGCGAGTCGGTCGCAGCGAGCAGATTGGCTTGCCGTTCGGCCTCGCGTGCGCGCAATTGTTCCTGGTCGAGGCGCGAGCGCGACGCGACCATTTCGACGGTCCGGCGGTTCTGCACGCGCAACAGGCGCGAAACGAGGAAAATGGTCAGGAGCAGGCTGACCCCCATGCCGATTTGCGTCGTCTGGCCCGAAAGGATCAGGCGCAGGCCGAGCGGGAGTCCCAACATCAGGAGCGGGAGGCAGGCAGCAGGCGGGTAGTTGCTCAATCCATAGGTACAACCGACAGCCGCCAGGCTGCTGAACAGGACGATAGCCTGAATCTGGGCGGGATGGCTGGTCAGCAGCAACTGCGCCCAGATCGAAAAACCGCCGCTGAGCAATGCCGTAAAGATCAGCGTCTTTTTCAGCTCGGTGCGCATCGCGTACGGAGCCAAGCTTTGGCCGCGGATCCGGATCCAGTGGACGAGCCGCCACAGGATCAGCACGACCAGGATCATGATCGGGCTTGCGAGCGAGTCGAGGCCACCGTCGGCGACGATTTTCAAACCAAAGAAATTCGCCAGAGCGACGGCATAGATGAATGGAATCTGCTGCTTGAGGCTCGAATAGCGTTCGCGGTCCTGGGCGATCTGCTCGGGCGACTGTTTCCTGCTCGTGAGCAAAAGCTCTCTGTTGAAGGAAAACCGCGTCATATTCCCGCAATAGTGGGCAATACTTACCAAATTGATAGGATCGAACGGCTCGCGCGGCGCTTGGCCTGTCGGCCCTAACGTCCCGTGAAGTCAGGCTTTTGCTTGGACAGGAACGCGCTGGCACCGATCATCGCGTCGGCGCTGTTGGCAGCGCGCTGCTGGCCGTTGGCTTCGTCGGCGAGTGTCGCGGCGAGATCGCCGCCCATCGCCCGGCGCAGATTGGCGCGCATTACGCCGAGCGCCACCGTCGGCAGAGCGGCGAGACGGGCCGCAAGCGCACGCGCTTCGTCCACCAACGCGGCGTCGGCGACGCAGCGGTAGATCAGGCCCCATTCGGCGGCCTTTTCGGCCGACAGTTTTTCGCCGAGCATCATCAATTCGGTCGCGCGCGCCTTGCCGATCAGGCGCGGCAACAGCCAGCTCGCGCCGCCATCGGGGATGAGCCCGATATTGACGAATGCCTGGAGAAAATAGGCGGTCTCGCCCGCAATGACGAAATCGCCCGCCAGCGCGATCGATGATCCGATCCCCGCCGCAGGACCATTGATCGCGCAGACGACCGGGACCGGCAGTTCGGCGAGGCGCGTGATCAGCGGATTGTAATGCTGCGTCAGCGCGGCGTGCGATGCATCGCCCATCGTCGCGTGTTCGCCCGCGCCGCCGCCCTGAAGATCGGCGCCCGAGCAGAAGGCACGGCCCGTCCCGGTGACCAGCAAGGCGCGCGCGTCGCCGAGATCATCGGTGGCGGCGAGCAATTCGTCGGCCATCGCCAGCGAACAGGCGTTGAGCCGGTCGGGTCGGTTGAGCGTGATCGTGGCGACATCGCCCTCACGCGTGGCGATAATCGTCTGATAGGCCATTGCCGTCTCCCTGATACTGACACCTCGACCTAAAGCCATCGGGCCGATCGCGCCAGAGCTTCATCGCGGTACAAATATCCACGACGCAAAGGGTGGAATGCGGCGCCCGACCTCCCTAGAACGGCGCCACGAACAGCAATACGGGAAGAGTTGATGACCGAGATCGAATGGTGGGACTATGACGACGCCGAGGAAATGGCCGCCGCGGTCGCGGGCGACCTGCGCTTCGTGATCCAGAGCGCGCTCGACGCGCGCGGCGACGCGATCATCGCGCTGCCGGGCGGATCGACGCCGCTGCCGATCTATGCCGCGCTCGCCGAATCGGAGCTCGCCTGGAAGCGCGTGACGATCATCCCGACCGACGACCGGCTCGTGCCGATGGGCGACAAGCTGTCCAACATCACCGCCATCGCCAAGGCGTTCATGGCGCGCGGCGCGCGCGTCTATCCGATCACCAGCGACGCGGCTGAGGATTATCGTGCCGCAGGGCAGGCCGCCGATGCACGGCTGCGTGATCTCGGCTGGCCGCTCGACCTCGTCCTGCTCGGGGTCGGCGAAGACGGCCATACCGCCTCGATCTTTCCCGGCGACGATCTCGCTGCCGCGACCGATGCGAAGAGCGATGCCCGCGTCGTCGGGGTAAAGCCCGACCCGATGCCCGCCAATGCGCCGGTTGCGCGCGTCACGCTGACGCTTCCGGCGATCGCCGCGGCGCGGACGCTGACGATCGCGGTGACCGGTCAGGCCAAGCGCGACCTGATCGAACAGGCGATCGAGGACGGGGCCAAATCACCGCATCCGATCGGCAAGGTTCTGGCGGCAGCGACGGTGCCGATCGACATTCACTGGGCACCGTAACGCAGTCCGGGGGCATACGGACATGACGACCGATATCGCCACGATCATGTGTAGCACGCAGGTTGTACCGATGCTGGTTACCGACGATGTCGCCGCCGCCTAGGGGCGACGCCTAGGGCGCAATCAGCCGCTGGCACAGCGCGGCCGCGTCGAATCCGTCGCGCACGGCGAGGAACAACGTATCGTCACCGGCGATCGTACCCGCGATTTCGGGCATCTGGGCGTGGTCGAAGGCAGCGCCGACAATATGTGCCGATCCGGGCCGTGCGCGCAGGACGATCAGGTTTCCCGCCGCCTCGCCGCCGACGACCCATTCGGCGAGGATCGCGGTCAGCCGCCCGTCGGCCCAATCGCTGCCGCTGTCGTCGGGCAGGGCATATGCAAGTTGCCCGCCGCGCTTGACCTTGACCGCGCCGAGCGCATCGAGATCGCGCGACAAGGTCGCCTGGGTCGCCTTCAACCCGGCGTCGGCCAGGCGCCGCGCGAGATCGTCCTGGCTGGCGATTTCCTCGCTGCTGATCAGGCTCGCGATCGCCTGGCGTCGATGGGCGACGGGGCGGGTCACGGGCGGATGCCGACCATCCAGGCGAGCGCGCCGCGCGCCGAATGCATCCGGTTTTCGGCCTGACGCCAGACCGCGCTGGTGGGGCCGTCGATCACTTCTGCGGCGACCTCTCCGTCGCGGATCGCGGGCAGGCAGTGGAGGAAATAGGCGCCGTCGGCATGCGCCATCAGGTCGGCGGTGACACCGTAATCGGCAAAGGCTGCGGCCCGCGTCGCGGTCTCGGCGTCCTGTCCCATCGAGACCCAGACGTCGGTATAGACGAACTGTGCGCCATCGACCGCTTCATAAGGATCGCTGAGCTGCGTGACGCCGGGCAGCGCGGCGAGTTCGTCTGCGCCAAAGCCATAGCCGTCAGGGCTGGCGATCGTCATCGCGACGTCGAGCTTCGAACAGGCCTCGGCCAGGCTGCGCGCGACATTGTTCGCATCGCCGACATAGGCGATCTTGACGCCCACCAGGCTGCCGTGGAGCTGGCGGACGGTGAGCAGGTCGGCGAATGCCTGCAACGGATGCGCGCGGTTCGACAGCATGTTGAGGATCGGCGTCGGCGTGGCCGCGGCCATCGCCTCGAGGATCGCATGATCGAACACACGCGCGGCGATTACTGCATGGTAGCAAGCGAGCGTACGCGCGACGTCCTCGGGGGTTTCGCGGCTGCCGATGCCGATTTCGTCGTGGCGCAGGACGATCGGGTGGCCGCCAAGCTGGACGACCGCCATTTCGGTCGAGTTGCGCGTCCGCGCACTGGGCTTTTCGAACACCAAAGCGACGCCCTTGTCGGCGAGCGGGCGGCCGAGCCCCGAGGATTCGGACAGGGCGAGGATGGCGAGCAAGTCCTCGCGCGAGAGGTCGGCGATGGTGAGCAAATTGGTCATACTGCGGCGTCCTTGGTTACCATCGTGCCGATCCCGCGGTCGGTCAGCAGTTCGATCAGCAATGCGTGGGCAAGCCGTCCGTCGATAATGTGCGCGGTCGGCACGCCGCCATCGACCGCATCGGCGCTGGCGCGGAGCTTGGGGATCATGCCCTGGCCGACGCTCGGGTGGCTGAGGCGTTCGCGCAGTTCGGCCGAGGAAAGCCGCGCGATCAGGCTGGCGGGGTCGCCGGGATCGGCGAGCAGGCCAGGTGCGGCGGTAAGATAGACGATCTTCTCGGCGTGCATCGCCACCGCGATCGCGCGCGCCGCCTCGTCGGCGTTGATATTATATGGCTGGCCCGACCGGTCGGCGCCGACGGTCGAGACGACGGGGGTCAGGCCTTCGTCGAGCAGGCGGTGCAGGACCGAAGCGCGGACCTCGACGACATCGCCGACGAAGCCAAGTGCGGGGTCGCGCGGGCTGGCGACGAGCAGGCCGCCATCCTCGCCCGCGACGCCGACCGCGACGGGGTCGTCGAGCGCCTCGCGATTGATCGTCGCGACGAGCTCGCGATTGACCTGCCCGACCAGTACCATGCGGACGATGGCGAGCGTCTCGGCATCGGTAACGCGCAGCCCGTCACGAAATTCAGGGGTCTTGCCCATCGCGGCCATCGTCCGGTCGACCTGCGGCCCACCGCCATGGATCACGACGCAGCGCACGCCGACGCTGCGCAGCAAGAGGACGTCCTGGGCGAGCGCCTTGTCGACCGATTTTTCGATCGCGTTGCCGCCGAGTTTGACGATGACGGTCTTGCCCGCGAACTTGCGGATATAGGGCAGCGCCTCGACGAGGACGCGCGCGGTTTCGCTCGGCGACAGGCCCGAGATGGTCTGCGGAAGGGGGACGGGGTCGGTCATGATGTGACGCTGTTTTCCTTGATATAGCCGGGACCCAGATCGATGCCGATTGCGCTGGCCGAGCCGCTGCCCGATCCGATCGTGACGCCGATGGCGATCTCGCCGCCCGCCATGTGCGCGGCAACCGCGGCGCTGTCATGGCCGATACCGATCCCGCCGCGAGAGACGGTGATGCCGCCATAGGCAACGCTCGATGCTTCGGGATCGAAAGCGACGCCGCATGATCCGGCGGCGGCGAGCAGGCGGCCCCAATAGGGATCGCTACCGAACCAGCTGCATTTGACGAGATTGTTCTCGGCGATCGCCTTCGCCGCGGCGCGTGCTTCGGCGTCGGAGGCAGCGCCGTCGATCGTCAGCCGGACGACCTTGGTTACACCCTCGGCATCGCGCGCCATCTGCAGCGTCAGGTCTTCGCACAGGCGATAAAGCGCATCGGCAAAGGCCGCATGGTCGACCGGCCCGGCACGACCGTTGGCAAGCAGGAAAACAGTGTCGTTGGTCGACGTCGCGCCATCGACATTGAGCGTGTTGAAGGTGCGCCCAACCGCCTCGCGCAGCATCGCCTGCATCGCTGCAACCGGTACATCGGCGTCGGTGGTAAGGAAAGCGAGCATCGTTGCCATGTTGGGCGCGATCATGCCGCACCCCTTGGCCATGCCGCCCAGCGTGAAGCCGTCGCCGATAATCACCGCTTCCTTGGGATGATGGTCGGTGGTGAGGATGCCGCGCGCCGCCTGCTCGCCGCCTTCGACGCTGAGCGCATCGGCGAGCTGCGGGATGCCCCGCAGGATCTTGCTCATCGGCAGGCGGTCGCCGATGATCCCGGTCGAACAGACGAGGACGTCGCTGCTCGCGATGCCGAGAGCTTCGGCGGTCGCGGCGGTCATCGCGCGCGCATCGTCCATGCCGCGTTCGCCCGTCCCGGCATTGGCGTTGCCCGAATTGACGATGATCGCTGCCGCCTGGCCGCCATTGGCTTCGAGCGTGCCGCGCGATAGCACGACCGGCGGGGCGACAAACTTGTTCTGCGTGAAGACGCCGACCGCAGCGACGGGCTGGCCGTCGTCGGTCGCGACCATCGCCATGTCGGGCTTGCCCTTCTTGATCCCGGCGTTGCAGCCGGCGGCAACGAACCCTGGCGCAGCGGTGACGCTCATGGCCAGACGCCGATCGTCGACAGGCCGGCGTTTTCGTCGAGGCCGAACATGATATTGGCACACTGGATCATCTGACCGGCGGCTCCCTTTCCCAGATTGTCGATGGCGGCGATGGCGAGGATGCGCCCGGTGCGCTCGCAGCGGCGCGCGGTGACGTGCGCGGCATTCGATCCCATCACCCATTTGGTCGATGGCGGCGTATCCGAAACATGGACGAACGGCTCGTCGGCATAGGCGTCGGCCAGAATGGCAAGCGGATCGCCGTCACCGCAAGCAGTCGCATAGCAGGTCGCCAGGATGCCGCGATTCATTGGTGCAAGATGCGGCGTGAACAGCACCGGGCCGCCGAGCACCATGTCCATCTCGGCGGTATGGCGATGCGTCAGCAGGCCGTAGGCTGCGAAATTCTCGTCGACGGTATCGAAATGCGTCTCGGGCTTGGGCGCCTTGCCCGCGCCGGTGACGCCCGAGGCGGCATCGACGACGATGCTGGCAGGATCGATCAGGCCTGCGCGCACCAGCGGCGCGAGCGCGAGGATCGCGGCGGTCGGAAAACAGCCCGCCGCGGCGACTGCCTGTGCGCCGGCGATGGCGCTGCGGTTGAGTTCGGGAATGCCATAGACAAAGGTGTCGAGCAGGTCGGGTGCGGCATGCGCCTCGCCATACCATTGCGCATAATCGCGCGGCGTATCGAGCCGGAAGTCGGCGCCGAGATCGACGAACCTGATCCCGCTGGCGAGAATTTCGGGCGCAAGCCGTTGCGACGCGCCGTGCGGCAATGCGGCAAGGACGAGGTCGCTGTCGGCGAGCATCGCGCTATCCCAGCGGACGACGTCCCGGTTGGGGTAAGCAAGCGCGAGGTGCGGGAAAACCGCCGATAACGGCTTGCCGCTCTCGCTGTCGCCGCAAAGGTGGGCGACCTCGATATTGCCGTGCGCGGCGATCAGGCGGAGTAATTCCGCGCCGACATAACCGGTGGCACCAAGGATGGTTGTGCGAATCATCGGCGGCCTATGCAGGAAAATGAATAATTATGCAATAAGCTGCATATTATCGAATATCGATCGTCAATCCGAGCCAGACGATGCGCGGCGCGCCGATCTCGCTGTCGTTGCCGACGCGGCGCGTCACGACTTCGGCGTCGAACAGGTTCTCGACGCGGGCGATGAGCATTGCGCGGCGGCTCAGCGGGACGCTTGCAAAACCGTCGAGGGTGAAGGCTGCGGGGAGGGGGTTGGCGCCGAGGTCGTCCTCGAACTGGCGTCCGACATAGCGTCCGGTCAGCGATGCGCGCGCCGCATCATGGTTCCAGCCGATCGTCGAGCTCGCGGCGTGGCGCGGGCTTTGCGCGGGCGGGCGTCCGTCGATTGCTGCTGCTGCGCCAGTCGCGGACACCTTCGCACCGCTGAAGGCGTAGGATGCGCTGAGATCGAACGCGCCGAGCGCGGCGTGCGCGTCGAATTCGACGCCATAAGCGACGATCGCGTCGATATTCTGTCGTTCGCGCAGGTTGGGTCCGATCGTGACGTTGGCGATTGCGTCCTCGAGCCGGTTGGCAAAGCCCGTGATCGATACACCGACATCCTCGCGCGGCGCCCAGTCGAACCCCGCCTCGATCCCGCGCAGCCGTTCGGGCGACAGTGCCGGATTGGCACGCGTGACCACGGGAAAGACGGTGAAGGGGCGGTAAAGCTCGTTCAATGTCGGCAAGCGAAAGCCGGTATAGGCGGCGCTGCGGAGCGCCAGTGCAGGTGCGACCTGATAGCGCAATCCGGCGCGCACGCTCGGCTCCCAGCCCGCGCGGTCGGGGTAGGCCTGGTCGATCGTCGGGACGCCTGCGGCATTGGCCTCGGCGAAGAAGCCGCGCGTGATCGTATAGCGGTCGATCCGCGCGCCGCCGGTCAGCGTCAGTTCGCCGAGCGTCCAGTCGCCTTCGCCGAACAGCCCCGCGGTCAGGTTGCGACCGCCCGCCTGACGCCGCGCGGTGAGACTCCCTGAAAATGCGCTGATCGCGTTTTCGCGCAGCTCGCCATCGGCCTGGCGCGCGTCGAGGCCGAAGCGCAGCGTTACCGCCTCGCCGGTAGGCGGGCGCAGTTCGATCTTGCCGCCGAGACCGGTCGAGGGCGTCGCGCGCTGGTCGAGCACGGGGACGAAGCGCGTCGAGCTGACGACGACATTGGCGAAATTGCGCGCCTGCGCATAGACGAGCGCCTCGAATTGCCAGCGCCCGCGCGCGACGAAACGCAGGCTCGTGTCGAGCCCTTCGCTACGGCTGTCGGCGCCCGCGTAGCGCAGCGTGCGGTCATCGCGAAAGACGAGCGCGCGCGCCTGCAGCTCGGATCCCCCACCGGTTGGAATCACCGCCTGCGCCGACAGCGAGCCATTGGCGTAGCGTGCGCGCACGTCGTTGGGGCCGCGCGTGGCCTCGGGCACGGTGTAGAAGCCATCGCCGCGATCGTAGCGTCCGCCGAGGACGACATGCCCAGCGCCGAGCGGCCCTGCGGTCGCGAGCGAGACTTCGCTGGCATTACCACTGCCATACAGCGCGCGTCCCGACAGTGCGGGCAGGCTGGCGGGCGAGGCGCTGGTCAGCTCGATCGTCCCGGTCAGCGCGCCCGCGCCGAACGCGCCGGTGCCGCCGCCGCGCGTGATCCGGGCGCTGGCCAGCCGCTCGGGGGCGACGGCATTGAACGGGACATAGCCGAAGAACGGATCGGCGACCGGCACACCGTCGAGCAGGACCAGCGCGCGGCTGCTGGCATTGCCGCCGAGCCCGCGCAGCGTTACGCCCTGCGCGCTGGGATTGGCCGAGCGGCTGTCCGAGCGGCGGAATTGCTGGAAGCCCGCGACATCGCGCAGCGCGTTTTCGATCCGGCCCGAGGCGTCGGCGAGCAACCGGTCGCGATCGATCTCGGCGGTCGAATAGGCCGCGCTGCCCGGCGGCGGGGGCAGCGCCGTGCCGATGACGACGATCGTATCGCCGTCGTCGGCATCGTCGCTCGCGTCCTGCGCGAAGGCGGGGGTCGCGGCGAAGATGGTCGATGCAAGGAGGATAGTGCGGATCGCGACGGTCATGCGCGCTTCTGTGCCAAGCCGGGGGCTAGGACGAAAGGCCGCAATGCTGCTAGACCAAAAGAAAATCACAGGAGACGCGATGATGTCCGCCGAAATCCACAAGGTCCCCGCCGCACTGGCGCGCGTCGCACACGTCGATGCGGCGGACTATGATCGGCTCTACGCGCAATCGACCGGCCCCGATGCTGACGCTTTCTGGCGCGAAGAGGCGAAGCGGATCGACTGGATGACGCCGTTCACGACGGTCAAGAACGTGTCGTTCGACAAGGACGATTTCCGCATCGAATGGTTTGTCGACGGCGTCCTCAACGTCAGCGCCAACTGCCTCGACCGCCATCTCGACACACGCGGCGACGAGACCGCGATCATCTTCGAAGGCGACGAGCCGGGCGAGGGACGGCGGATATCGTATCGCGAACTCCACGCTGAAACCTGCCGTTTCGCCAATGTGCTGAAAGCGCAGGGGGTCACCAAGGGCGATCGCGTCACGCTTTACATGCCGATGATCCCAGAGGCGGGCATCGCGATGCTCGCCTGCGCGCGGATCGGCGCGGTTCATTCGGTCGTGTTCGGCGGTTTCTCGCCCGACAGCCTCGCCGGACGCATCCAGGATTGCGACAGCGCCTTCGTCATCACCGCCGATGAAGGCATGCGCGGCGGCAAGGCAATTCCATTGAAGGCCAATGTCGATGCCGCGCTCGAACAGTGCCCCGGCGTGACCTCGGTCATCGTCGTGCGGCGCACGGGCGGTGATGTCTCGATGATTGCGGGTCGCGACGTCTGGTATCACGAGGCGCGCGAGAGCGTGTCGGACGCCTGCGCACCCGAACCGATGAATGCCGAAGACCCGCTGTTCATCCTCTACACCTCGGGATCGACCGGCAAGCCCAAGGGGGTGATGCACACCACCGGCGGATACCTGCTGTGGGTGACGATGACGTTCCACTATGTCTTCGATTACCGGCCCGGCGAAGTGTTCTGGTGCACCGCCGATGTCGGCTGGGTCACCGGGCACAGCTATGTCGTCTACGGCCCGCTGGCCAATGGCGCGACGACGGTGATGTTCGACGGCGTGCCCAATTATCCCGATTTCGGGCGCTTCTGGGAGACGGTCGAACGGCTCGGCGTCAACATCTTCTACACCGCGCCGACCGCGATCCGCGCGCTGATGCGCGAAGGCGACGACTGGGTCACGCACCACAATCGTTCATCGCTGCGCCTGCTTGGCACCGTCGGCGAGCCGATCAATCCCGAGGCATGGGAATGGTATTGGCGCGTCGTCGGCGAGGAGCGCTGCCCCGTTGTCGATACCTGGTGGCAGACCGAGACCGGCGGGATCATGATCGCGCCGTTGCCCGGCGCGACCGACCTCAAACCCGGCAGCGCGACGAAGCCCTTGTTCGGGATCGTGCCGCAGCTGGTCGATTCAGAGGGCGGCGTGCTTGCCGGCTCGACGAGCGGCAATTTGGTCATCGCCGACAGCTGGCCGGGGCAGATGCGGTCTTTATGGGGCGATCACGCGCGCTTCATCGAAACCTATTTCACCACCTATCCGGGCAAGTACTTCACCGGCGACGGCTGCCGCCGCGACGCCGACGGCTATTACTGGATCACCGGCCGCGTTGACGACGTCATCAACGTCTCGGGTCACCGGATGGGCACCGCCGAGGTCGAGAGCGCACTCGTCGCGCACCACATGGTCGCAGAAGCGGCGGTCGTCGGCATGCCGCACGACATCAAGGGGCAGGGGATCTACGCCTATGTCACATTGAACGCGGGCGAAGACGGCGACGACGCGCTCCACGATGAACTGCGCCACTGGGTGCGCAAGGAGATCGGCCCGATCGCCAGCCCTGACGCGATCCACTTCACCCCCGCGCTGCCCAAGACGCGATCGGGCAAGATCATGCGGCGAATCCTGCGCAAGATCGCCGAGGGCGACACGAGCAACCTTGGCGACACCTCAACGCTCGCCGATCCGTCGGTGGTCGACGCACTGATATCGGGCCGGATGAAGAGCTAAACCTTCGCGGCTGCCCCCGAGCTTGACTGCTGCTGGATCAGACGGGTGCGTTGAACGTGTCGCACTGCGCCGGGTTGCCGGTCTCGATGCCGCGTTTCAGCCAGGTCATGCGTTGCTGCGAACTGCCGTGGGTGAACATGCTCTCGACCGGGTTCTGCCCCGCCGATTTCATCAGCGTGTCATCGCCGATCTGATGCGCGGCCCGCAGGCCTTCCTCGACGTCACCGGGCTCGACCGCGGCGCGCCCATGTGCGTCCTTGGCTCGGGCGACCCACACGCCGGCATAGCAATCGGCCTGCAGCTCGACACGGACCTGGATGGCATTGCCCTCGGCTTGCGACGCGCGCGCCTGCATTCCGCGGGCCTGGTCGAGCACGCCGGTCAAGTCCTGGATATGGTGGCCAACCTCATGCGCGATAACATACGCCTGGGCGGTGTCGCCGCCCGCACCCATGCGTGACGCCATTTCGTTGTAGAAGGCGGTGTCGAGATAGATGTTCTTGTCGGTTGGGCAGTAGAACGGCCCCATCGCCGACTGTGCCGCGCCACAGCCCGACTGCGCCGAGCGATCATAGAACGACAGCACCGTAGGCTGATAGCGTTCGCCCTGTTGCTGGAAGATCGAACCCCAGACCTGTTCGGTCGATGCCAGCACCTTGCAGGAAAATGCTTCTGCGGCGGTGTCGCAGGCGACGTTGTCGCCGCTGCTCGTCTGGCTCGCGGGAGTTCCGCCGGTGAGGCCAAGGCCGCCGCCCGAGAACATGAAATACCCGACGATCGCGATGATGATGATCGTGCCGAACCCCATTTTGCGCCCGAGCAACATCGGCAGCAACCCGATCAATCCGCCGAGGCCACCCCCGCCGCCGAAACCGCCGCCGCGTCCGGTGCCGAGATCGCGAACATTCTTGCTGGGGTCGAGATCGTCGAGGCGCATATTGGGTCTCCTGGTTCGGCCGGTCGCATCATCGATGCGTCCCTGCGGGTCGTTCCGCGATTGAAACATTGTCTGTCAGTCGAAACATTGGACGGGGCTGATGGTTCCTGCCACCAAGACGATGACGCAATATCGGGCACCACATCTTCGGGAGGAACAATGTCGGCCAATCTTAAAGGCAAGACCGCGCTGGTCACGGGATCGACGAGCGGCATCGGTCTGGGCATTGCCCAGGCGTTGGCGCAAGCGGGGGCGAATATCGTCATCAACGGCTTCGGCGACGCCGGCGACATCGAGCGCGAACGCGCGGGGCTCGCCGCCGCCAGCGGTGCGGGCGCCTGGTACTCCGACGCCGACATGACCGACGCCGATGCGATCGCCGCGATGATCGATTTTGCCAATGACAGGGCGGGCGGTATCGACATCCTCGTCAATAATGCCGGGACGCAATATGTCGCGCCGGTCGACGCGTTTCCGGTCGACAAATGGAACCTCATCATCGCGCTCAACCTGACCGCGGCGTTCCACACGACGCGGCTCGTGCTGCCGCACATGAAAAAGGCGGGTTGGGGGCGAATCATCAACACCGCATCGGCGCACTCGCTCGTCGCCAGCCCCAACAAGTCGGCCTATGTCGCAGCCAAGCACGGCATTGCGGGCCTCACCAAGACCGTCGCGCTCGAAGTCGCGCAGGCCGGGATTACCGTCAATGCGATCAGCCCCGGCTATGTCTGGACGCCGCTCGTCGAGAACCAGATTCCCGACACGATGAAGGCACGCGGCCTGACCCGTGAGCAGGTCATGAACGACGTCCTGCTCGCTGCGCAGCCGACCAAGCAGTTCGTCACCGTCGACCAGGTTGCGGCGATGGCGCTGTTCCTGTGCAGTGATGCGGCGTCCGCGATCACGGGGGCGAACCAGGTGATCGACGGAGGCTGGACCGCGCAATGACGGGTCGCCGGGCAATTGCGATCGTCGCGCTGGCTCTGGCGGCTGGCGGCTGTCAGACGATCGCTCCTTCGGCACCCGCCGAGGTTGCCGACCAGCGCCCGACCGACTGGCGCAGCGTCGCCAGCACCGCCGACCGAAAGCGGATTGCGGGCTGGCGCACAGCCTGGGTTGCCGCATTGCGCGCCGCGCGCGCCGCCGGGCATGGCGATGAGCTGGCCGCGCGGCCAGCGTTGTTCGACCCGGACGCGGCGCTGCCCAATCCCTACATTCCTCCCGGCGACTATCGCTGTCGCACGACCAAGCTTGGCGCGAAGTCGGCGGGCCTGCTCGATTATGTCGCTTATGGCTGGTTCACCTGCCGGATCGCCGCCGAGCAGGACATTTTCAGCTTTGCCAAGCTGACCGGTTCGCAGCGGCCGGTCGGCCTGCTGTTCGACGACAGCGACCGGCGGCAGGTGTTCCTGGGGACGCTCCAGCTTGGCGACGAGAGCGGCATCATCGATTACGGGATCGATGGCGATCGCGACATGGCGGGACTGGTCGAGCGCATCGGTGCCAACCGCTGGCGCCTCGTGCTGCCCTATCCGGCGTTCGAATCGCTGCTCGACGTGATCGAGATATCGCCGCCCGTCGACTAGGGTTTGCGCTTCGGCACGCGGGGGCTAGACTGTCGCCGATATCATTCCCGGGGGACCAGCCATGCGCATACCGATTTCACTCGTCACTCATGCGGCGATTGTCGCAATGGCCCTGGCGTCGCCGGCAATTGCCCAAGCGCAGGACCTGCGCGCCGATGTCGCACGCGACATGCCCTCGCTGATGGAGCTCTACCGCACGCTCCACAGCAATCCCGAGCTCAGCCGTCACGAGGTTAAATCGGCTGCGCGGATGGCAGAAGAGGCGCGCAAGCTCGGTTTCACGGTGACCGAAAAAGTCGGCGGAACGGGCGTCGTCGCGGTGATGGAAAACGGCCCCGGTCCGGTGCTGATGATCCGCGCCGACATGGACGCGCTGCCGGTCAGCGAACAGACCGGACTGCCGTTCGCCTCGAAGGTCCGCGTGACGACCGAAGCGGGCGTCGAAACCGGCGTCATGCACGCTTGCGGACACGATACGCACATGGCCGCATGGGTCGGCACCGCGCGACGCATGGCGGCGATGAAGGACCAGTGGTCGGGAACGCTGATCATGATCGGCCAGCCCGCCGAAGAGGTCGGCGCGGGCGCGCAGGCGATGCTCGACGACGGCCTCTACACACGCTTTCCCAAGCCCGATTACGCGCTCGCCTTTCACGACGCGGCGCAGTTTCCGGCGGGCATGATCGGCTATACGCCGGGCTATGCCCTGGCCAATGTCGACAGCGTCGATATCACGGTCAAGGGCGTCGGCGGCCACGGCGCCTATCCGCACACGACCAAGGACCCGATCGTCCTGGCGAGCAAGATCGTCATGGCGCTGCAGACCCTGGTATCGCGCGAAGTCGATCCGCAATCGCCCGCCGTGGTCACGGTTGGCAGCTTCCATGCCGGGGCCAAGCACAACATCATCTCGGACGAGGCGAAGCTCCAGCTGACTGTGCGCAGCTACACCGACGAGGTTCGCGACCAGTTGCTGAGCGGCATTGCGCGGATCGCCAAGGGAGAGGCAATCGCCTCGGGCCTCGACGAGCCGCATATGCCGGTGGTGAGCGTTCGGCGCGATGAATACACGCCTTCGACCTACAACGTCCCGGCCTTTGCCGAACGCTTTGCCAAGCTTGCGACCGCGCGTTTCGGCGCTGATCGCGTGGTCCAGGCTCCGCCGGTGATGGGCGGCGAGGATTTCAGTCGCTTCTACCGCGCCGACAAGACCATCGAGAGCCTGATCTTCTGGGTCGGCGGCGCACCGGCGGCCGATATCGCTGCCGCGGCCAAGGGTGAGAAGACGCTGCCGTCGCTGCATTCGCCGTTCTGGGCGCCCGATGCAGCCGCGGTGATCGCCACCGCGACCGAAGCGCTGACCGCCACCGCGCTCGACGTGCTCAAGAAATAGCATCGCTGCCAATCGCCTGAATTCGTTGCGGAGACCATCGAACATGCGTTCGGGAACCGATACGGCAGCGAAACCGTTATCGCGCTTACGAACAATTATTTCGAGGGAGATGGAAAATGGTCGATGAACGCGTAACCACGACGGATGATGGCGTAACAACCGAGCGGGTCGTCGAACGAACCGACAGCCGGCCCGACACCGTTTATGTCGAAAAATCGGGCGGCGGTGGCGGCTTGCTCGTCGGTTTGCTGATCCTGATCGCGCTCGCGGTCGGCGCGTGGTTCCTGCTCGCCCAGAACAACAGCGAAGTTGCCAAGGACAATGCCGTAACCGAGGCCGCATCGAAGGTAGGCGATGCTGCCGACAATGTCGGGCAGGCTGCGCAAGATGCCGGTGCGGCTGTTCAGGATGCCGCCGACGGCGACGGCAACTAAGCCAAAAATAACGGCTCTCCCGCTGTCTCTGCCGGCCACGCATCCGGCAGCGGTGGCGGGGCGGGCGCGGCTGCCAACCGGCGCCGCGCCCTTTTGCCGAGAGGCGCGCGAAACGGTTGCCCTTGCGGTAACTGTAAAATTAACCGACACTTTACCGCTGGGTGATACGTCATCCTTCAGGGCCGGATAAATCGGCTCGCAGGGGATCGTTCGATCGACCATGTTGCGGGTTTTCAAACATTACATTCCTTATGCGGTGCTCGGCTTGGGTCTGGTCGACCTCTTTGCGTTGTTGCTCGCGGGCGAAATCGGTTGGCAGTTGCGCGCTTTCCAGATCGCGATGGATCCTGGCCATCCCGGCGGGCGGCTGGTGCCGCTGGTCAGCTTCGCCCTCAGCATCTGGCTGGCGATGGTCGCTGTCGGAGCCTATTCAAGCGAGGCGTTGCTGTCGGTTCGTATCGCCATCACGCGGTTGCTCGCGGCGATCTCGCTTGGCGTGATCTTCCTGTCGCTGATGAATTTTCTTGCGCCCGGCGCGACGCTGTGGCGGTCGAATTCGCTCTACGCGATGGTCGCGGCAATCATCATTGTGATTGGCCTGCGCCTGATTGTCAGTCGGGCGATCGACACGCGCAATTTCCGGCGACGTATTGTTGTACTCGGCGCGGGGCGCCGCGCCGAACGGATCCGCCAGCTGGCGCTGCGACCGGGCTGCGGCTTCACCATCGTCGGCCTGATTGCGATGGCCGAGGGGCCGTACGTCGTCGCAGATGCGACGCCGCGCAGCGGGATCGCCAACCTGGCGCGCTATGTCGTCGAACGCGACGCGACCGAGGTCGTGCTGGCGCTCGAGGAGCGGCGCAACGCCCTCCCGCTCGACGACCTGCTCAGGATCAAGACGACCGGCGTCCACGTCAACGACATATCGAGCTTTTTCGAACGCGAAACTGGGCGCGTCGATCTCGACAGCGTCAACCCGAGCTGGTTCATCTTTTCCGACGGTTTCACGGCCGGGCAGCGGCTTTCCAAGGTTTCCAAGCGCATTTTCGACATCGTCATGTCGCTCGCGCTGCTGGTCCTGGCTATTCCGTTGGTGGCGCTGTTCGGCCTTGCCGTGAAGCTCGGCAGCGCCGGGCCGATCTTCTATCGTCAGACGCGCGTCGGACTTTATGGCCAGACCTATGACATCATCAAGCTGCGCTCGATGCGGCAGGACGCCGAAAGCGGCGGCAACGCCGTCTGGGCGAGCGAGGACGATCCACGCGTGACGACGATCGGTCGCTGGATGCGCAAGCTTCGGATCGACGAATTGCCGCAGAGCTGGTGCATTCTCATGGGCGATATGAGCTTCGTCGGGCCGCGGCCCGAACGCCCCCAGTTCGTTGACGAGCTGCAGGCGCGGATCCCCTTTTATGCCGAGCGTCACATGGTCAAACCGGGCCTGACCGGCTGGGCGCAGATCAACCTGCCTTATGGGGCGTCGATCGACGACAGTCGTGAAAAGCTCGAATATGATCTCTATTACGCAAAGAATTACACCCCCTTCCTCGACGTGCTGATCCTGTTGCAGACATTGCGTGTCGTGTTGTGGCCCGAGGGCGCGCGATGATCGCGGCGATGCAACCGGGCTGGGACGCGATGTCGTTGATCGCCACGCTGGCAGGCGCGCTGTTCGTGGCTTTGGCGGTGTGGTCAGTACGCGGCGGCACCGAAAGCCTGAAACGGCGCCTGGTGCTCGGCGCGGCGCTGCTAGCCTCGGGTCTGTGGGCGGGATTTGCGGGGGTTTTTCCAGCCGCCTCAGCGGCCTCGGCGATCCTCGAGACGCTACGCAACGCCAGCTGGCTCGGCTATATGTGGGTTGTCTCGGCGGAGTTGGGCAGGCAAAATTTTCCGCGCGCCGTGCGGCTAATCTACAAGATCGTCGCGATCCTGATCGCCAGCCTGGCGCTGATTCAGCTGTGCGACCTGGCGGGCCTCATCACGACGGCGCGCGCGCCGCTTGTCCAGTCGCTCTACGTCAATCTCAACCTGATCGTCGCGGCCGGCCTGCTCGTCCTCGTCCACAATCTCTACGGCATCCTTTCGCCCGCCGCACGCCATGGCCTGGGTTCGGCGCTCGCCGCGCTGACCGCGTTGTGGGCCTACGACCTCAACATTTTTGCGATCGACATCGTGTCGGGAACGCGGGCCGACGAGCTGATCGCGCTGCGACCTGCGCTCAGTATCCTGCTGATCCCGCTGCTCGTGCTGGCGCGCCGCCAGGGGGAGGGGATCCGCCTGACGGTATCGCGCCGCATCGCGTTCCAGTCGCTCTCGTTGGTGGCGATCGGCATGTACCTCGCTGCTATGACGTTGACCGCGAATGTCATGCGCTCGCTGGGCGGCGATTACGGGCGCCTCGCGCAGCAAATGGTGTTGATGGGTGCGCTGGCGGCGTTGCTGCTGCTCGTCGCGTCGCCCGGATTTCGCGCCTGGCTACGCGTCAAGATCAGCAAGCATTTCTTTCGCCATCGCTACGACTATCGCAGCGAATGGATGCGGTTTACCGAAACCGTCGGCCATCCTGCGGCGACCAACGGTTCGCTCGAATCGCGCGTCGTCAAGGCGCTGGCTGATATTACCGGCTCGCCGGGCGGCGCGCTGATGCTCCCCGACGCCAATCTGACGCTCGGCCTCGAACAGACCTGGCACTGGGACGATTTTTCCGACGCACACCACATCGTTCCCGCCGCGATCGCCGAGTATCTGCAAGCCTCCGAACGCGTGATCGAATTCGACGTCGTGCGGCAAAACCCGGCCAACGAAGACGTCGCATTGCCCGGATGGATGCTGGCCCGGCCAGCGATCTGGGTCGCGGTGCCGCTTGTCCATTTCGGCCGCCTCGTCGGCCTCGTCGTGCTCGCCCGGCCTGCGCATGCCCGGCGGCTCGACTGGGAGGATTTCGACCTGTTGAAAACGGTCGGCGGGCAGGTCGCGAGCTACCTCAGCGAGGCGGAAAGCCAATATGCCCTGTCCGAGGCGCGGCGGTTCGATGAATTCAATCGCCGCTTCGCCTTCATCATGCACGATATCAAGAATGCCGTCAGCCAGTTGAGCCTGCTTGCGCGCAATGTCGAACGCCACGCCGACAATCCGCAATTCCGCCAGGACATGGTCGAGACACTCAACATCTCGGCGGCGCGGCTCAACAAGCTGCTGGCACGCCTGTCGCAGCACCACAAGGGCAAGGAAACCCGGCCCGTCCGGCTATCGTTGCGTGCGGTGGTCGACGTCATCGTCGCCGACAAGCACGCGCTGCATCCGGTCCTTGTCGGACATGATTGCGCGATCGAGGCTTTTGCCGACCGCGATTGTGTCGAACAGATCCTCGGGCATCTCGTCCAGAACGCGATCGACGCGAGCGACCCCGGCGTCCCGGTTCGAATTGCGATCCGGGAAATCGCTCAATCGGTTGCCATCGACGTGATCGACCATGGCTGCGGAATGAGTCCCGAATTCATTCGCGACGACCTGTTCAAGGCCTTTTCATCGACCAAACAGGGCGGTTTCGGCATCGGCGCTTTCGAGGCCCGCGCGCTTGCCCAGGCGATGAACGGCCGGATCGAAGTCCAAAGCCGACCGGGGCAGGGCAGCCGCTTCACCCTGTGGCTGCCCAAAGCCGACGCCGCGGCGGCCGGCGAAATCGCACCCAAACAAGACAATGACAGGACCGCCGCATGAATGCGCCCGCCGACATCCATGGCCCTCGCAAATTGCTCGTGATCGAGGACGATCCCGGCCTGCAGAAGCAGCTGCGCTGGGCCTATGACGATTGCGAAGTGCTGATTGCTGGCACGCGCGCCGAGGCGATCGAGCAATTGCGCGCGCACGAACCCGATATCGTCACGCTCGACCTCGGCCTGCCGCCCGATCCCGACGGGACGAGCGAAGGCTTCGCCGTCCTCGCCGAACTGCTCGCGCTCAAGCCCGACCTCAAGGTCATTGTCGCCTCGGGCCATGCCGCACGCGAAAGTGCGCTCAAGGCGATCGCCCAGGGCGCCTATGATTTCTATTCGAAGCCGATCGACATCGACGAGCTCGGCCTGATCGTCCGGCGCGCGTTTCACGTTACCGAGCTCGAGCGCGAGAACCGGCGCCTTGTCGACCTCGCCGTCGCCGAACCGGGCATGGCAAAGATCCTGACCGGCGCGCCAGAAATGCACAAGGTCATGCGGACGGTCGAGCGCGTCGCGACGACCGATGCTTCGGTCCTGCTGCTCGGCGCGAGCGGCACGGGCAAGGAGTTGCTCGCCCATGGACTGCACGATGCCAGCGCACGCAAGGACGGTACATTCGTCGCGATCAATTGCGCCGCGATCCCCGAGAACCTGCTCGAAAGCGAGCTGTTCGGCCACGAAAAGGGAGCCTTTACCGGCGCGGTCAAGACGACGCCGGGCAAGATCGAGATGGCGCACAAGGGGACGCTGTTCCTCGACGAGGTCGGCGACATCCCGCTCAGCCTGCAGGTCAAGCTGCTCCGCTTCCTCCAGGAACGCGTCATCGAGCGCGTCGGGGGGCGCAAGCCGATCGCGGTCGATACGCGGATCGTCTGCGCGACGCACCGCGATCTCGACGCGATGATCGCCGCCGAAAGCTTTCGCGAAGATCTCTATTACCGGCTCGCCGAGATCGTCGTGAAAATCCCGGCGCTGGCCGATCGTCCGGGCGATGCCGCCCTGCTCGCTCGAGCCTTCGTCCGCCGCATGGCGCCCGAGGTCAACTCGGCGGTCAAGGGCCTGTCCCCCGGGGCCCTTGCCGCGATCGACGCCTGGCGCTGGCCGGGGAATGTCCGCGAGCTCGAAAACCGGATCAAGCGCGCGGTGATCATGGCTGACGGCAAATACGTCTCGGCCGAGGACCTCGACCTGCCCGACAGCGATGCGCCTGGCGAGGTCGACGTCATAAACCTCAAGGCCGCGCGCGAGGTCGCCGACCGCAAGATGATCCGCCGCGCGCTCGCCCGTGCCGACGGCAATATCTCGGCCTCGGCCAAGATCCTCGGGATCAGCCGCCCGACGCTCTACGACCTGCTCAAACAATACGACATGCAGGACTGAGATGACCTTCGGTCGATCTCTGCTTTGCTGCGCCCTGATGCTCGCGCTCGCCGTGTCGGTTGGGCCGACAGAGGCAGGCGCAGGGCCCGATGCGCCGAGCGCCGAAGCGCGCGCGGCGGTCAATCGCGCTTTGGGTTACGAGCGCAGTCGCGACTATCGCGCGGCCCGCGTCGAGGCGCTCAACGCGGTCCGCGCCGATCCTGCCTGGTCACCTGCGCACATCGTCCAGGCGCGCGTCGCCATCGCGCTCGGTGATGCCATCGCCGCGAGCGAAGCGATCGATGCCGCGCGCGAATCGGGTGCCGATCCTGCCAGCCTGCGCACGCTGTCGGCGCACGCCGCAATCCTGCGCGGCGAACCGCAGGAAGCGCTCGATATCCTTTCCGACGGCCCTGGTCCGGGGCAGGCCTATGCCGCGCGGCTCCGTGCCATCGCCTATCGCGCGCTCGGCGATACCGACAGCGCAGGTGCCGCGCTCGACGCGGCGGTGGCCATCGATCCGCGCGACGCTGCTACCTGGACCGAGATAAGCCGCTTTCGCCTGAGCAATGCCGACGCCCTTGGCGCAGCCGAGGCGATCGATCGCGCGATCGCGCTCGATCCGCGCGACATCGATGCGGCGCGGATCAAGGCGGTGCTGGTGCGCGACCGCTATGGCCTGATCGCCAGCCTGCCGTGGTTCGAGGCGGCGCTGGCAATTGCGCCGTCGGATATCGATGCGCTGGTCGAATATGGCGCCACACTGGGCGATGCGGGGCGCTACACCGACATGCTCGTCGTGCTGCGCCGCGCCAATGCGCTTGCCCCACGCGATCCGCGTCCGCTGTTCCTCCAGGCAGTGCTTGCGGCGCGGGCAGGGAACTATACGCTCGCGCGCAGCCTGCTCGAGAAGACCGGCGGGCAGCTCGACGGTCAGCCATCGTATATGCTCGTGCGCGGGCTCGTCGAAAACAGCCTCGGCGCGCACAGCACGGCGTCGAACTGGGCAACACGCCTGCTTAGCCGCCAGCCGGGCAACGAGGCGGCGCGCCGCCTGCTCATCGATGCCAGCCTCGCGGCAGGATCGAGTGCGACCGCGTGGAGCGCCGCGGCGCCGCTCGTCCGCGGGCGGATCGCCGACAGCTGGGACCTGCTCGGCGCAGCGCAGGCCTATGCCGCCAGCGGCCAGGCCGGTCAGCCGGTCGACCTGATCGACCAGGCGGCGGTCTTTCCCGGAGTGACCGGCGCGATTGCCTTGGGCGAACGCGCGGCTGACGACACGCGTGGAGGCGATGCGGCGACGGCCCTTCCGGCAATTCGCCGCGCGCTCCAAGAGGGCAATACCGCCGGCGCCGATGTGGCCGCCTTTGCGCTGGCGCGTGCTGCGCCGGGCGTCCCCGATGCACGGATCATCCAGGGTGACGTTGCAATGGCAGCGGGACGAACGGGCGAGGCCGCGACACATTATCGCGAGGCACTGTCGATCCGCGTCGACGAGGCGGCGACGCTGCGGCTGGTCGATGCGCTGATGCGCAGCGGCAAGCGCGATGCGGCGATCGATGCGCTGACCGGCTTTCTCAGCACGACGCCACGCGCGATCGACGCCAACCGGGTCGCGGCGTCCTTCTATCTGGATGCGCGCGACTGGGATCATGGCATCGCCACGCTCGAGGCGCTGCGCGCACGGCTGGGCGGTCGCGATGCCGTCATCCTGTCGCAGCTTGGCCGCGCCTATCTCGGCAAGGGCCAGGCATCGCGCGCGCGCGATCTGCTTCGTGCGGCATACGAACTGCAACCCGGCAATGCGGGGGTCGCGAGCCTGTTCAGCCTCGCTTTGTCGCGGAGTGGCGGGAGCAGAAAGGCGGCGCGCGATCTGGCGATCAAGGCAGTTGCGATCGAGTCGGGCAATGCGACCTATCGCGATCGGCTCAAAGCTTTCGAACGCTGATTGTATCGAGAGTCTGCGCGTGCCGCGCGGGTCGGCTCAGGCGTCGCTGCGCGCGACGTCCTCTACCGCGATCCCGATGCGTTCCATGTGGCGCGCGATGGGCGGCCAGATATTGTCGAGGAAATCGCGCCGCATCATCGCCCGCAGCTTCGCCTGAGCGCCATCGGCGACGAACATGCCGACGCCGCGCTTGACCACGACCAGCCCGTCATCCTGAAAGGTTTGATAGGCCTTGGCGACGGTCAGCGGGTTGGCGCCTTCCTCGGCGGCGAGCGCGCGAACCGACGGCAACATCTCGCCGTCGGCATAGGTGCCGTCGAGGATCGTCGCCGCGATGGTGTCGCGCAGCTTGAGGTATACGGGCTTGTTGGGATCGATCATCCCGCGTTATTGCCATAATACAGTGGGGCGGTCAAGCCGTGTCTCGCCGCCCTATCGCTGGTTTTGCTAGGCCTCGGGCGACCAGTGGCGCATGACATCGCCGAGTGCGGGACGCAGGCGCTCCTCAGGCGAATCGGGCAACGTGCCGATAAAGACGAATCCGGCGATACGATCGTCGCCGCGGGCGCCGAGCGCGCTGGCTACCTCGTCGTTGTAGGCGGCCCAGCCGGTGATCCAGCTGCCGGCAAAGCCGTGCGCATGGGCTGCATGAAGCAGGTTCATCGTTGCCGCGCCGCACGACAGCTGCTGCTCCCACAGCGGGATATGGCTCGTCGTGTCGGGGGCCGAAAGGATGACGATCAGGCACGGCGCCTGATGCGCAAAGGCGGCGACCGCTTCGTGCTCGAGCCGTCCCGCATCGGGCCGCTCGCGACGATAGGCTTTGTCGAGCATTTGCGCGAATTCGGGCCGGTTTTCGGTGTCGATAACGACGAAGCGCCACGGCGCCAGCTTGCCGTGATCGGGCGTGCGCGCGGCGATCGTCAGGATCGCGTCGAGCTGTGCGGGCGACGGGCCCGGCGCGACGAGTTGGCGCGGCTTCCCCGAGCGGCGGGTGGCAAGGTACGAAAGCAGGCTTGTTGTATCGTTCATCGTCATGACAGGCGCCTAGCAGCATGAAAGATTTGCAACAACGCGCTTCACATGCCTGAAACTGTCGTTAGGGTGCGGCGCCAATGGCGCAATCAATGCGCACCGTATTCTATCCGGGAGGATGCACCTTGGACTTTCAACAAATCATCGTGGCGACGGCTTCCGTCTTCCTCGTGCTGCTATTGTTCGGCGGCTTTGCCATCGTTTCATCGAAAAAACCCGAGTTTGCGGGTCATCCGAAGGGGCTATACGTCCTCTTCTTCGCCGAAATGTGGGAGCGTTTCTCCTATTACGGCATGCGCGCGCTGCTGATCTTCTACCTGACTCAGCATTGGCTGTTCAGTGACGAAAAATCCTCGGTCATTTATGGTGCCTATACCGCGCTCGTCTATATCGCGCCGGTGCTTGGCGGCTATCTTGCCGACCGTTATCTGGGTCAGCGCAAGGCGGTTGCATTCGGCGCCCTGCTGCTGACCTTCGGCCATTTCCTGATGGCCTTTGAAGGCATGTCGGGGATCACCGATCCGCTCGTCAAACAGGCCGATCCCGCGATCAACATCTTCTGGCTTGCATTGAGCTTCATCATCGTCGGTTCGGGTTTCCTGAAGGCGAACATCTCGGTGATCGTCGGCCAGCTCTATCCGCGCACCGATATCCGCCGCGATGGCGCCTATACGATCTTCTACATGGGGATTAACGTCGGCGCAGCGGTCGGCACGATCATCGCCGGTTATCTGGGTCAGACCTATGGCTGGTCCTACGGCTTCGGCGCTGCCGGCATCGGCATGCTGCTCGGCCTCGTCGTCTTCACAATCTATCGCCCGCTGCTGCTCGGCAACGGCGAATCGAGCAACCCCGAGCGGCTGAACCAGCCCTTCATGGGGATCAAGTTCGAATGGGTTCTCTACCTGATTGGCTTCATCGCGGTCGCGGTGACGTGGTGGCTGGTGCAGAACCAAAATCTGGTTGGAAATGGGCTCGGCATCTTCGGCATCGCACTCGTTGCATACGTTCTTTATATCGCGATGTTCCAGATACCTTACGGCTCGTTCAACGCGTCGCCGAAAGGGCCATTGTTCATTTTCTTGGCAGGCGCTGTCTTAGCAATTGCGGGAATGCTGGGTAACGCCCTCGGCTACAACACCATCAATTTGGCATACGCTGGCGGGCTGGCGATGTTGGTTATCGTGTTCCAGCAGATTTTTTCGCATCCGAACGCGGACCGAGACAGGATTGTCGCGGCGATGTTCCTCATCTTCGGGTCGATCCTGTTCTGGGCACTGTTCGAACAGGCCGGTTCGTCGCTCAACCTGTTCACCGATCGCTATGTCGACCGGGCGGGCGTCGAGGCGTCGCTGTTCCAGTCGATCAACCCGATCTACATCATCCTGCTCGGACCGATCTTCGCCTATCTGTGGATCTGGCTCGGCAAGCGCGGTCTCGAACCTTCGGCTCCGGCCAAGTTCGGGCTGGGTCTGCTGCAGCTCGGACTCGGCTTTCTCGTCCTCGTCTGGGGTGCCGAAGCGGTCGGCATGGAGAATGCCACGCCGGTGATCTTCATCTTCCTCATCTACCTGCTGCACACGACCGGCGAATTGTGCCTGTCGCCGGTGGGTCTGAGCGCGATGAACCGGCTCGCCCCCGCCCACATGGCTTCGCTGATCATGGGCACGTGGTTCTTCGCTTCGGCGACGGGCAATTTCGTCGCCGGTCAAATCGCCGCGGCAACGGGTTCGGAAGCGGCCTCGGGCGAAGGCGCGGCGAAGGAAACCGTGCTCGCGGTCTATCAGCAGATCGGCCTGATCACGATCGGCGTCGCGGTGGCGGTGATCGTCATATCGCCGCTGATCAAGAAGCTGATGCATCTCGACACGCTCGAGGATGCCGAACCGGGCGATGCCCTGCTCGGCCAGGGCGAAGTCGGCGAGCCTCAGGCCGCCGGGGTTCACCCTGATACGCGTCCTCGCGGCTAATGTTTCACAAAAATTGAAACGGACGCAAAGCGCCGCTGGTCAACCGACCAGCGGCGCGTTACGCATTGGTCGGAAATTCAGGGGGAGTCGCGAAACGATGAGTGGATTGACCGGCCGCATGGCCTTGGCGCTGGCATCAGCGAGCCTGATGGCCGGATGCGCAACGACGGGCAGCAGCAATTCTTCACCTGCGGCATCGAGCAAGCCCAAGGCGGCAGGCTTCAACACCAATCCCTATCCGTCGACCTATCACGCCTATCCCGGCGGGCCGACGGCGATCACCAACGTCACGCTTTACGACGGCGAAGGCGGGCGGATCGATCGCGGCACATTGGTCTTTGCCGATGGCAAGCTCGTTGCGGCGGGCGATGCGACGACCGCGATCCCCGACGGAGCGCAGGTCATCGACGGCAGCGGCAAATATGCCACCCCGGGCGTGATCGATATCCACAGCCATCTTGGCGTTTATCCCTCGCCCGGCGTCGATGCCAATTCGGACGGCAACGAAGCGACCGACCCGACCACACCCGAAGTCTGGGCCGAACACAGCGTCTGGCCGCAGGATCCCGGTTTCAGCCGCGCGCTGGCCAATGGCGGGATCACCAGCTTGCAGATACTGCCCGGTTCGGCGAACCTGATGGGCGGCCGGTCGGTCGTGCTCAAGAACGTCGCCTCGCGTACCGTCCAGGGGATGAAGTTCCCCGGCGCGCCTTATGGCCTCAAAATGGCGTGCGGCGAAAATCCCAAGCGCGTTTACGGATCGCGCGGCCGGATGCCGTCGACGCGGATGGGCAATTTCGCGGTCAACAGAGAGACCTGGGCCAAGGCGGTCGAGTACAAGAAGAAACTCGATAGCGGCAAGGAGGTCAGCCGCGATCTTGCCATGGAAACCCTCGTCGGTGTGCTGTCGGGCGATATCCTCGTCCAGAACCACTGCTATCGCGCCGATGAAATGGCGCTCGTCATGGATATGGCCAAGGAATTCGGCTACCACGTTACCGCATTCCACCATGCGGTCGAAGCGTACAAGATCGCCGACCTGCTGCGCGACAACAATGTCTGCGCGGCGGTCTGGGCCGATTGGTGGGGCTTCAAGATGGAAGCTTATGACGCAATCCCCGAAAACGCCGCGCTGCTGCAGAATGCAGGCGCGTGCGTCATCATCCATTCGGACGACGAGAACCAGATCCAGCGGCTCAATCAGGAGGCAGCCAAGGCGCTCGCCGACGGACGCCGGATGGGGATCGAGATCAGCGACGCGACCGCGATCGGTTGGTTCACCTATAATCCTGCCAAGGCGCTCGGCATTGCGGACAAGACGGGCAGCCTGAAGCCCGGCAAGATGGCGGACGTCGTGCTGTGGAACGGCAATCCGCTGAGCGTGTATTCACGGCCCGAAAAGGTCTGGATCGATGGGGCATTGATGTACGATGCCGACGATCCGGCGCGCCATCCGGTCAGCGATTTCGAACTTGGTCAGCCCGGCGAAGGAGACGTCAAATGAGCATGCGTCGCAAATTCTTCACCGCTGTCGCCGTCTCGGGCCTCGTGTTCGCCGCGCCGGCGCTCGCCGAGACGATCGCCTTCACCAACGCCCGCGTCGTCATCGGTGACGGCAACGGTCCGATCGACGGCGGTACCGTCATCGTGCGTGACGGCCGCATCGTTGCCGCAGGTGCCAACGTCACGGTTCCCGCCGACGCGCGCATCGTCGATGCGTCGGGCAAATGGGTGACGCCGGGCATCGTCGCGGGCTTCAGCCGCGTCGGCCTGGTCGAGGTCGGTGCGGTCAGCGAAACCAACGACACGCAGGCAAACGGGTCGCCCTTCAGTGCCGCGCTCGACATCGCGCCCGCGATCAATCCCGCGACCTCCGCCATCGCGGTCAGCCGTGCTGCGGGCGTCACCCGTGCCGTCGTCGCGCCGGCGACCGCACGCAGCATCTTCGCTGGGCAGGGTGCGTTCATCGACCTCGGCGCCGATCCCAATCCGATCACCCGCGCTCGCGCTTTCCAGTTCGTCGAGCTTGGCGAAGAGGGCGCGCGCGATGCCGGTGGCAGCCGCACCTCGGCGCACGCGTTGTTTCGCAACGCTTTGCGCGAGGCCCGCGATTTCGGCAACCGCGCGAAGATCGCCGGCGGTTCGGCACGCGGCGAGCCGCTTTCGCAGGGCGACGATCTGCCGCCCGACGTGCGGATGACCGACACCAATGCCGAGCGGCCCAACGACGTGTTGCTGTCGCGCTTCGACGCTGCCGCGCTCGTCCCTGTCGTCACCGGTCGCCAGCCGCTCTACGTCCATGTCGAGCGCGCCAGCGACATTCGCGCGGTGCTCGCGCTGACCCGCGAATTTCCCAAGCTGCGGCTGGTGCTGGTCGGGGTCAGCGAAGGCTGGCTCGTTGCACGCGACATCGCCGCCGCCAAGGTGCCGGTGATTGCCAGCGCGCTCAACGACTTGCCCGCCGCTTTTGAAACGCTCGCCGCGACGCAATCGAACATCGGCCGGATGAAGGCCGCTGGCGTGACCGTCGCGATCGGCATGATCAACGACAACGATTCGCATCAGCTTCGCTACGAACCGCAATATGCCGGCAACCTCGTCGCGCTGCAGAAGGTCCCGGGCGCGACCGGACTGAGCTGGGGCGAGGCGTTTGCCGCAATCAGCTCGGTCCCCGCCGAGATCATGGGGCTCGGCAACCGCATCGGCAGCCTGAAGGCGGGCAATGTCGGTGATGTCGTCATCTGGGACGGCGATCCGCTCGAACTCAGCTCGGCGCCCATCGCGGTCTATATCGACGGAGTCGAACAGCCGCTCGACAACCACCAGACCAAGCTGCGCGACCGCTATCGCACACCGAGCGAGGGCGCTCTGCCGAAAGCCTACCAACGCTAATCTCCGGGGGGGGCAACGATGAACGCGATGACCGAACTAATTGTCGCGAGCCTGGCGTTTATCGGTACGCATCTCCTGCTGTCGCACCGGCTGCGCAATCCGCTCGTTGCGAAAATGGGCGAGGGGGCGTTTCGTGGCCTTTATGCCCTTATCGCACTGGCGACGCTGGGATGGACGGTGATCGCCTATCGCGCCGCGCCGGTTCATGCCGCCTATGTCGCAGGCGATACCCTGTGGATCGTCGCGAGCGCATTGATGTGGGTCGCCTCGATCCTTCTGATTGGCAGCTTCGCGGGCAATCCGGCACTGCCGTCGCCCGGTGCGCTGGCCGCGGCGACGCGCGCGCCCAGGGGCGTGTTCGCGATTACGCGCCATCCGATGATGTGGAGCTTTGCGATCTGGGCGCTGGTCCACCTGATGATCGCGCCCACGGCGCGCAACCATGTGTTGATGCCCGCGATCTTGGTCCTCGCGCTCGGCGGCGCGCTGGGGCAGGATATCAAGAAAGCGCGGCTGATCGGCGAGGCATGGCGCACCTGGTGCGGACGCACCGCCTTTATCCCGTTCGGCGCGCAGCTGCGCGGACAGTTGCGCTGGCACGCGGCGCTCCCGTCGCTGCCCGTGTTCCTGATTGCGACACTGTTCTGGCTCGGCGCGACCTATGGGCACGCCGATATGGGTGTGCCCGCCGCCGGTATCTGGCGCTGGGTCAGCTAGGGCGGATCAAAGCCGCACCATCTTCATGCCCTGTTCGCCGTAACGGTCGCCCGACGTCGCGCCGCGCGGCGCAGCGGAATCGAGCTTTACGAGGTCGGCAGGTGTCAGCGTGATATCGACCGCTTTCATGCTGTCACGCATCGTCTCGCGGCGCTTGGTCCCGGGGATGGGGACGATGTCGTCACCCTGGGCAAGCAACCAGGCGAGCGCGATCTGGGCCGCGCTGACATCCTTTTCATCGGCGATCTCGCGGACCGTGTCGACGATCGCGAAATTGCGCGCGGCATTCTCGTCGGACCAGCGCGGGTCGTTGTGGCGCCAGTCGTTTTCGGGAAGATCGTCCTTCGATTTGAACTGGCCCGTCAAGAAACCGCGGCCGAGCGGACTGTAGGGCACGAAGCCGATGCCGAGCTCGCGGCAGGTCGGCAGGATCTCGTCCTCGACATCGCGTTCCCACAGCGAATATTCGCTCTGCAGTGCGGCGATCGGATGGACCGATGCGGCCTTGCGCAGCGTTGCCGGCGCGGCTTCGCTGAGGCCGATATGGCGGATCTTTCCCTCGCGGACGAGGTCGGCCATCGCGCCGACGGTTTCCTCGATCGGCACGTTCGGATCGACGCGGTGCTGATAGAACAGGTCGATGGCCTCGATGCCGAGCCGCGTGAGCGACTCCTCGACGGTCTTGCGCGCATTGGCGGGGCTGCCATCGACCCCGGTGATCTGCTTGCCCTCGAACTTGAAGCCGAACTTGGTCGCGATGACCAGGCTGTCCCTTTTGCCTTTGATCGCGCGCCCGACGAGCTCCTCGTTCTGGAACGGGCCATAGATTTGTGCGGTGTCAAAGAAGGTGACGCCAAGGTCGATTGCTTCGTGGATCGTGGCGATCGCCTCTGCCGGGTCAGCGGCGGCGCCGTAAACGATGTTGCCTTCGGAAACCATCGGCATGCAGCCGATGCCGAGCGCCGATACCGTCAATCCATCGCCAAGATTGCGCGTGTTCATCATGTCGCCTGTCCTTTTATATCGGGGCCAAGATCGGGTGTGTGCTCGGCGACGGTGGCAGTGACCGCCATGTCCATCGTCACGTTACCAACCGTACGCATGATGTCGGGAAAGGTTTCGACCGCGACCAACAGCCCGAGCGGCTGAACGGGCAGCCCCATCGCCAGGTTGATCGGCGCGATCGAGCTGATGAAGCTGATCGATCCGGGCAGTGATACCGCGCCCATCGTTGTGATCGAGGCGACGACGACGCCCGCTGCCATCAGCGGCACCGTCAGCGGGATCGCCAGCCAGTGCGCGACATAGATCGCGACCGCGAGGTTCATCGCCGGACCCGTCGCGCGGAACAGCGCCACTGCGATCGGCAGGACGACGTCGACCTTGCGTTCGTCGATGCCGAGCGATTTGGACCCTTCGACCATCGCCGGGAGCGAGGCGAGCGAGCTTTGCGTCGAGACCGCAACCGCGTGCGCCGGGATCGCCGCGCGGACGAACGCGGCGAACGGCTGTCCGCCACCAACCCGCGCGAGGAGGAAGGCGCTGAGCCAGATGATCGTGCCAACCGCGGTGACGATCAGGACGTAATGCGCCAGCGCACCGAACGCCGCCGAACCCGCCTTGGCCCCGACGACCATCGCCAGCGCGAAAACGCCGATCGGCGCGATCATCAGCACCCAGCCGATGAGGATGATCATCGCGTCGGCAATCGCGGCGAAGAAATCGGCGACGGTGCGGCGCGGCCGGTCGGTCAGCTTGGACACCGCGAAGGCGAAGGCGAGGGTGAAGATCATCAGCGGCAGGATCGAATCCTTGGCGGCGGCGTCGATCGGGTTGGTCGGCACCATCGCGCGCAGGAAATCGCCGAACGGCGGGATGTCGCCGGTCGGGGCGGTCTGGCCGAGCGCGGCGGCAAGCGCTTGTGCCGCCTCGCGCGGCATCGGGAAGATGTCGAGCAACAGCGGGGTGACGATCGCCGCGATCACCGACGATGTCCACAATATCGCGACCATGATCAGCACCGCTTTCGCGGCAAAGGCGCCTGCGCGCGCGACCTTGGCGGTCTGGACGATGCCGACGATGAGCAGCGCAACGACCAGCGGCACGACGGTCATGCGCAGCGCGTTGAGCCACATCGTCCCGACGATATCGGCAATGTCGGTGACGCCTGGCGCCGAATTGCCGATCACTCCGCCAAGGATCAGCCCGACGACCAGTGCGCCCAATATCCACAAAGCGGGAACGCGGACCGCAGGGGTGGTCGATGGCGGTGGGGCAGCAGTGTGATCGTAATCTGTCATCGGCTATCCATGCCATGCGCCATCGGGTCGGGAAAGCGCGGATTTTGCGAGACGTCTGCGCACGATAGCTTGAATTTGGAAAGGTTTTGCCGATAGGACGCTGATCATGAACCACCGCGGGACCCAGCCATGACGCGCAGCTTTTTCGGTACCGACGGAATCCGCGGGCTGACCAACAGCCATCCGATGACCGCCGAGATCGCGATGAAGGTCGGCATGGCCGCGGGCGCGCATTTCCTGCGCGGCGGCCACAAGCACCGCGTCGTCGTCGGCAAGGACACGCGCCTGTCGGGCTATATGCTCGAAAACGCGATGGTTGCGGGCTTTACCAGCGTCGGCATGGACGTCATCCAGCTGGGTCCGATGCCGACCCCGGCAGTTGCGATGCTGGTGCGCGAGATGCGCGCGGACCTCGGTGTCATGATTTCGGCGAGCCACAATCCCTATCAGGACAACGGCATCAAGCTGTTCGGCCCCGACGGCTATAAATTGTCCGATGCCGATGAAGCCGCGATCGAGGGGCTGCTTGACGCGCCGCCACGGCTGGCCGATCCGTCGAATCTGGGCCGTGCGCGCCGGATCGAGGACGCGCGCGGTCGCTATATTCACGCGATCAAGGCGTCACTGCCCGAAAAATGTCGCTTCGACGGCCTCAAGGTCGTGATCGATTGTGCCAATGGCGCAGCCTATAACACCGCGCCGACGGCGATCTGGGAGCTCGGCGCCAACACTGTCGCAATCGGCATTTCGCCCAACGGACGGAACATCAACGACGGCTGCGGTTCGACGTCGCTCGATACGATCAAGCAACGCGTCCTGTTCGAAGAGGCCGATGTCGGCATAGCGCTCGACGGCGATGCCGACCGGCTGATCGTCGTCGATGAAAAGGGCCAGACGGTCGATGGCGACCAGATCATGGCGCTCATCGGCACGCGGCTGGCCCGCCAGGGTTTGCTGACCGGCGGTGGCATTGTTGCCACGGTGATGTCGAACCTCGGCCTCGAACGCTATCTCGAAGGCCAGGGGCTGACGCTCGAGCGCACCAAGGTCGGCGATCGCCACGTTCTTGAAAAGATGTGCGCTGGCGGTTTCAACGTCGGCGGTGAGCAATCGGGCCACATGATCCTGACCGACCATGCGACGACCGGCGACGGCACGATCGCCGCGCTTCAGGTGCTTGCAGCATTGGTCGAGGCGAAGCGACCAGCGAGCGAGGTGCTGCACCTGTTCGAACCCGTCCCGCAGCTGCTGCGCAACGTCCGCTACACGCAAGGCGACCCGCTTAATGCGGAGACAGTCCAGACCGCGATTGCCGAGGCCACCCGCGAAATCGACGGCAAGGGTCGGATACTCATCCGCAAATCGGGCACCGAGCCACTGATCCGGGTGATGGCCGAAGGCGACGACGAGGTGCAGGTCGAGGCGATCGTGTCGCGCATTTGCGCCGCGGTCGGCGAGGTGTCGGCATGACGCCGCGAATCCTCGTCATTGCCGGCTCGGATTCGGGCGGCGGCGCGGGCATCCAGGCCGATATCAAGACGATTACCATGCTTGGCGGCCACGCGATGACCGCGATTACGTCGGTCACCGCGCAGAACACCGTCGGCGTCGAGGCGGTCCACACGATCCCGACCGACATCGTTATCGCGCAGATCGATGCGGTCGTCCGCGACATCGGCGCAGATGCGGTCAAGATCGGCATGATCGGATCGGCCGAGACCGCGCGCGCGGTTGCCGAATATCTGCGCGACGCAAGCGAAGTGCCGATCGTTTTCGACCCCGTCATGGTCGCGACGAGCGGCGCTGCGCTGGCCGACGACGAGACGATTGCAGCATTCGGTGCGCTGATGGACCGGGCGACGATCGTTACGCCCAATCTGCCCGAACTGGCCGCGCTGGCCGGGGTCCACGGTCTCGAGGATCCCGTCGCCGCCGCGCTCAAGCTGGTGTCCGACCATCACTGCGCGGTGATGATCAAGGGCGGCCACGACGAGGGCGACGACCTGGTCGATGCGCTGATCGAAGAAGACAATATGACGAGCTGGCAGGGCAGCCGGATCGACACGCCGCATACGCACGGGACCGGCTGCACGCTGGCGAGCGCGATTGCGGTGTTCCTCGCCAATGGCTGCGAGCTGCCGACCGCGGTCAACCGCGCGCGCGAATTCGTTCGCCTGTCGCTGCTCGGTGCGCCCGGCCTCGGCCAGGGCAACGGGCCGATGGGGCAGGGCAGTGTTGCGGCGGGCTGGGGCACGGGCCTGCAGATGAACCAGGTGACCGTCTGCATGGACGATTACGAGGCGTCGACCGCCTTCTATTGCGGCCTGGGCCTCAAGCAGATCGTCGCCAACGCACCCGATTACGCGCGCTTCGAGGCGGCCGGCGGGGCGACGGTTTCGATTCATCACGATCCGCAGTTCCGCACCGCCGGCGGGACCACGATCTATTTCGAATGCCTTGACCTGGATGCTGAGGTCGAGCGGCTGGCGCTGAGCGGGCTCGACTTCGCGCAGCGCCCGACCGATCAGCCTTGGCTGTGGCGCGAGGCGCGGCTTTATGATCCATTCGGCAACACCATCTGCCTCTATCATGCGGGCGAAAACCGCCGTTACCCGCCGTGGCGGATCACGTGAGGCACCGATGATCGCAGGCGTCGACGAAGCGGGGCGCGGCCCGCTCGCCGGGCCGGTCGTAGCGGCCGCCGTCATTTTGTGCGGCAAGGACATTCGCGGCCTGGCCGATAGCAAGGTGCTTAAGGCGGAGCGGCGCGACACGCTCGCGACGCGCATTCGCGAGCGCTGCCCTGTCGGCGTTGGCATGGCGTCGGTCGAGGAGATCGACACGCTCAACATCTTTGGCGCGACGATGCTGGCGATGACGCGCGCGGTCGAGGCACTGTGCGACCGTATCGGCTGCGATCCCGTCCGCGTCCTCGTCGACGGCAACCTGACGCCTGCCGGGAGGCGTCCCGAATGGCGCTGGGAGGCGACCGCGATCGTCGGCGGCGATGCGACCGAACGGTGTATTTCGGCGGCATCGATCATCGCCAAGGAAACCCGCGATGCGATGATGCGCGAGGCCGAGCTGTGCCATCCCGGTTACGGCTTCGCGCGGCACAAGGGCTATGGCACGCCCGAACACCTCGCCGCGCTGCGAACGCGCGGGCCGTGTCCGATCCATCGGCGAAGTTTCGCCCCGGTCCGGCAACTCGCACTCCTTTAAACGCGATTAACCATCGGTGAGTCCTTGGAGTCACACCACTAGCACTGGTGGGCATGTCGGCAGGCTTGACTCCACATGTCGTGGGGGACTCGTTTCGTTCCCGCCGCGTTAACCATTTTGTGAGGCTCTACCGCTAAGCTTTTGACCTTGACCGCGGAGTCCGCTGCCAACAGTCTGGACCTCGAAACGAGGGGGATCGGCATGGGTGTGATTGAGAAACTACCGACACGGGTGCGCAAAGCAGCGCCCGCGCCGGCCGCGAAGAACCTGCCGCTGGGGCAGATCATCCAGGGCGATTGCATCGCCGTTATGGCCGCGCTGCCCGATGACAGCGTCGACATGATCTTCGCCGATCCGCCCTATAACCTCCAGCTTGGTGGCGACCTCTACCGGCCCGAAGGCGGCCGTGTCGATGCGGTCGACGACGACTGGGACAAGTTCGACACGCTCGCGATTTACGACAAGTTCACGCGGGCATGGCTCGCCGAAGCGCGCCGCATCCTGAAGCCCAACGGCTCGATCTGGGTGATCGGCAGCTATCACAACATCTTCCGCGTCGGCACCGCGATCCAGGACCAGGGCTTCTGGATTCTCAACGACATCGTCTGGCGCAAATCGAACCCGATGCCCAATTTCAAGGGCACGCGCTTCACCAACGCGCACGAGACGCTGATCTGGGCGTCGAAATCCGAAGGGTCGCGCTACACCTTCAATTACCGCGCGATGAAGACATTGAACGATGAGCTGCAGATGCGCTCGGACTGGCTGTTTCCCGTCTGTGGCGGACAGGAACGATTGAAGCGCGGCGGGAGCAAGGCGCATCCGACGCAAAAGCCGGAAGCATTGCTCTATCGCATCCTGCTCGCCGCGACCAAGCCCGGCGATGTCGTGCTCGACCCGTTTTTCGGTACCGGCACGACCGGCGCGGTGGCCAAACGCCTCGGCCGCGAATGGATCGGGATCGAGCGCGAAACCGATTATATCGAAGTTGCGAGCGAACGCATCGCCGCCGCCCTGCCGCTCGACGAGAGCGCGCTCAAAACGATGCAGTCGCCCAAGGCCGCGCCGCGCGTTGCATTCGGCACGCTCGTCGAGACGGGTTATCTGAAGGCAGGTAGCGAGATTTGCGATGCCAAGCGTCGCTGGCGCGCCGAAGTGCGCGCCGACGGATCGATCGAGTTCAACGGCGAAACCGGCTCGATCCACAAGATCGGTGCTGCGGTACAGAAGGCCCCGAGCTGCAACGGCTGGACCTTCTGGCACCATGAAACGGCCGACGGGTTGAAGCCGGTCGACACGCTGCGCCAGACCTATCTGCTCGCAACCGAACCCTGATCTTTTCGCCAGGGTCACGGGAGGCTAGGGCAAGGCCATGACCTATCCCGACATCCCCGCCGATGCCCGCCTCTATCTCGAGCCGGCCTGTTTCGTCGAACGGCCGCACGATCTCGACGGGCGCGTTGCGCGGATCGCGCGGTCGATGCTGTGGTTCGCCGGTTGGAGTGTGCGCTGGCGTGGGGCGGCGGGCAGCCCGAAACGGGATCAGGCGCTGATCCTAGTCGACGCCGCCGATGCATGGTTTGCGACCTTACCCGCACCGCTCGCTGAACAGGCCGAGCAGCAGCGCGCCGGTGTCGCTGCCGAGCGTGCGCCATTGACGCTTGGCGAACGCACGATCCGTTTCGACGAGGCGCGCGTGATGGGCGTCCTCAACCTGACTCCCGACAGTTTCTCCGACGGCGGCGCCCATGGCGGGACCGACGCCGCAGCCGATGCGGGCTTCGCGATGGCGAGTGCTGGCGCGAGCATTGTCGATGTCGGCGGGGAATCGACGCGGCCGGGCGCCAAGCCGGTCTGGGAAGGCGACGAGACCGCGCGCGTCGTGCCGGTTATCGAACGCCTCGCCAAAAGCGGCGTCGCGCTGTCGGTCGATACGCGCAAGGCGGCTGTCATGGAGGCCGCGCTCGGCGCGGGGGCGGGGATCGTCAACGACGTGTCGGCGCTGCTCTATGATGAGCGCGCGCTTGGCGTCGTGCGCGATGCGGGCTGCCCGGTGGTGCTAATGCACGCGCCGTCGCAATCGAGCGACCCGCACACGCACGACGGCTATGACGATGTCGTGCTCGACGTGTACGACTGGCTTGCCGAGCGCATCGCGGCGGTCGTCGCGGCGGGCATCGATCGGGCGCGAATCATCGTCGATCCAGGCATCGGGTTCGGCAAGAGCGTGACCGAGAACCTAGCAATCACCAACAGCCTGGCGCTGTTCCACACGCTCGGCTGTCCGCTGCTTTATGGCGCGAGCCGCAAGCGGATGATCGGGGCGATCGACGGCGAGGCTGAGGCGAACGACCGGCTCGGCGGATCGATCGCGCTGCATCTGCGGGCGGTTGAGCTGGGGGCGAACATCGTGCGCGTTCACGATGTGCGCGAGACGGTCCAGGCTCTCAAGACCTGGCGGGCGCTGCGCGATACCGCCTTGGTCGGCTAGGCCGCCGTATCGATACCGAGGTCGGCGAGCTTGCGATAGAGCGTCGAGCGGCCGATGCCGAGGCGGCGCGCGACTTCGCTCATCCGGCCACGATAATGGCCGATGGCGAGGCGGATGACGTCGGCTTCGATTTCCGACAGTGGGCGCAGATTGCCGTCGCATTCGTAAAGCGTGACGCCGATCCCGTCGGTCGGTTCGTTGCGGATATCGTCCGAGACGGGCGCGACGATCGTCGCCGCCTGGACGTTGGGCAGGTCGGCGAGGGTGATCGCATCGCTGGTGCAGGTCACCGCGGCGCGGAACAGGACGCCCTGCAACTGGCGGACATTGCCGGGCCAGTGATAGGCGCGCAGCAGGCGCAGCGCGTCGTCGCCGAGGCCGAGCGAGGGCATGCTGGGCAATTCGGCGAAGCGACCAAGGAAATGGCGAGACAATGACGCGATATCGCCTTCGCGCTCGCGCAGCGGGGGGATGCTGAGCTGGACCGTGGCGAGCTTGAAATAGAGGTCTTCGCGAAAGCGCCCGGCGGCACTGGCTGCGGCGAGGTCAACATTGCCCGCGGCGATGATCCGCGTATCGACTTCGCTGATCTGCTGGGCACCGAGCCGCGAGAAACGCCCCGTTTCGATCGCCTCGTAGACGCTGCGCTGGAGATCGTCGGGGAGAAGTTCGACATGGTCGATATAGAGCGTGCCGCCGTCGGCCGCGGAAAACTTGCCCTCGCTGCGGTCGAACGCGCCGGCAAAGGCGCCGCGTTCATGGCCGAACAGGCACGATCCGATCAGGCCCGGCTCGATCTCGGCACAGTCGACGACGACGAAGGCGTTGCGTGCACGCGGTGACGAGGCGTGGATCGCCTTGGCCAGTTGCAGCCGGCCGCTGCCGGTTTCGCCTGCGATGAGCAGCGGAACACGCGCTCGCGCCGCCTTGGCGGCGATGGCGAGCGCCGAACGATAGCCGGTCGATACGCCGATCATTTCGTCGAAATCGAGCTCGGCGCTGAATTTCTCGAACAGCGGGCGCAGTTCGCCGCGCATCCGTTTCTTGTCGATCAGCGCATCGAGCGCGGCGATCAGGCGTCCGGGGGTGGCGGGCTTGTGAAAGATGTCGGAGGCGCCCGCGCGCATCGCCGCCAATGCCTCGGCAGTCATGCCGGCGGTCATCAGCAGGATCGGCAGAGCGGGACGCGCAACGCGAAATTCGCGGACGAACAACTCGATTTCGGATTCGGGTCCCCAACTGTCGAGGATCACCGCGTCGAGCGCCATTCCATCCTGCGTGCCGAGCATCGCGAGCGCGGTTTCGGTGTCGCCGGCAAAGATCGTGCGCCAGCCGTCGCGCCCGGCAATTGCCGAAACCAGCCGCTGTTGCGACGGCTCGTCGTTGACGAGCATCAGCATTTTAACGCCCTGCGCAGTAGCCATCGAGTCCCCGCCCCAGAATTCTTTCCGGATTATCTCGGGAGAGCATAATCGGAGGGGGTAAAGACGCCCTTAAACATGCCTTCGCTTTTCGCGCGTCGATGCCCGTGCAGGGGGGACTTGAGGCGCACGGTCGGCGCGACTATGGCTGGAGGCTAACCGGGATTCGGAAAAGCCCGAACGATCGAGGGACATATGGCGCACAACGACATGAAACAGGCGGAAACCAGCTACGAAGGTTTCCTCAAGATGCTCAAGATGCTGACGATCGCGTCGATCGTCGTGGCGATTATCGCCATCCTGCTGATCACCAGTTGAGCGCGGCGCGGGCGTGAAGATAGCGATCGTCAAGGAAACCGAACGCGGCGAAACGCGCGTCGCGGCCACGCCCGAGACCGTCAAGAAATACATTGCGCTGGGCGCCGACGTCGCGGTCGAGGCGGGGGCGGGCATGTCCGCGTCGATCGCCGACGCCGATTATGCCGAGGCTGGCGCAGCGGTCGCCGACCGCAGTGCTACGCTGAAAAATGCCGGCATCGTGCTGGCCATTCGCGGACCCGATCCGGCGGCGCTTGATGGCGTCGCCAAGGGGGCGTGGATTGTCGCGGGTCTCGATCCGGTCGGCCAACGCGCGCGTGTCGACGGCTATGCCGCGGCGGGGGTCGAGGCGCTCGCGATGGAATGGATGCCGCGCATCACCCGCGCGCAATCAATGGATATCCTATCGAGCCAGGCCAACCTCGCAGGCTACAAGGCAGTCCTCGAAGCGGCGGCGCATTACGGGCGCGCCTTTCCGATGATGATGACCGCGGCGGGCACCGTCAGCGCGGCCAAGGTCTTCGTCATGGGGGTCGGCGTCGCCGGGCTGCAGGCGATCGCCACCGCGCGGCGACTGGGCGCGCAGGTCAGCGCGACCGATGTGCGTTCGGCGACCAAGGAGCAGATCCTCTCGCTCGGCGCCAAGCCGATCTTCGTCGAAAACGTCGCCGGGATCGAAGGCGAGGGCAGCGGCGGCTATGCCACCGAGATGTCCGACGAGTACAAGGCGGCGCAGGCCGAACTGGTGTCGAAGCACATCGCCAAGCAGGACATCGTCATTACCACCGCGCTGATCCCCGGACGCGCGGCACCGCGGCTGATATCCGATGCGCAGCTGGCGACCATGCGTGAGGGCAGCGTTGTCGTCGACCTCGCTGCCGAAGCGGGCGGCAATGTCGAGGGAGCGGTCGCGGGCGAAGCGGTCAGGAAACACGGCGTGACGATCGTCGGCGCGGATAACATGGCGGGCAAGCTCGCCGCCGACACATCGGCGCTGTTTTCGCGCAACCTGTATAATTTCCTCAACGCCTATTGGGACAAGGACGCGGGGCGTCCGGTCCTGCCCGACGACGACGAGGTGACGCAGGCGATCCGCCTGACGAGGGATGGCAAGGTCGTCAACGAGCGGCTGACAAGCGCCGCCTGACTGCGCCCGTTTTCAAGTGCATCCTTTTTTCTCGGTGGACGTAGCTTCGGCCTCTTCCCCCGACACGAAGGATGTTTTCATGCGTACACCACTGTTTCTGACCGCCGCCAGCGTCGCCCTGATCGGGCTTTCGGGCTGTTCGTCCGATCCTGCCGAGACGCCGACCAACACGGCCACCGCCGACGATGGCATGATGAACGCCGAGATGGCAGGCAATGGCAACATGGCCAGCACGACGACGATGGTCGGCGGCGTGGAGATGTTCCCCGACAAGACAATCGTCGACAATGCGGTCAATTCGCCGATCCACACGACGCTGGTCGCAGCGATCAAGCAGGCGGGCCTTGTCGAGACGCTGTCGGGTGCCGGACCGTTCACCGTCTTCGCGCCGACCGACACCGCCTTTGCCGCGCTCCCCGCCGGCACTGTCGACGGGCTGTTGAAGCCCGATGCCAAGCCGACGCTGACCAAGGTACTGACCTATCACGTCGTCCCGGGCAGGCTGACCGCAGCCGATCTCGCCGGCAAGATCAAGGCCGGCGGCGGCAAGGCGACGCTGACCACGGTCGAAGGCGAACCGCTGACGCTGACCAGCGACGGAACGACGATCACGATTACCGGCGTGGGCGGCAGCAAGGCGACCGTCAACCAGGCCGATGTGCTGCAGTCGAACGGCGTCATCCACGTCGTCGACGGGGTCCTCCTGCCCAAAATGTAACCCCGCAATGATGGAAAATATCGGGCGTCCGTTCTCCACCGGACGCCCTTTTTCTCGGATTTGCCCTTGATGCAACGATCATCGGCCGTCATGCGTTGGGTCGGTTGAAAGGAGTACTTAATGAATAAGCTTACAATGATTACCACAATTTCCACGGTCGCGCTGATGGCGAGCGGCTGCATGACAACGACTGACATGAACGCGGAGGCCGACACGTCTGTTGCCAGCGCATCGACGAGCGCTACGGCAAAGACGTCAGCAAAGCCTGCCGTCGCGATGAGCAAGGTTGGCGGCGCCGAGATGTACGGCAACCGCAATATCATCGAGAACGCGGTCAATTCGCCGATCCACACCAAGCTGGTCGCCGCGGTCAAGGCCGCCGGTCTGGTTGACGCGCTGTCGGCCCCGGGTCCGTTCACCGTCTTCGCGCCGACCGATGAAGCCTTCGGCCTCATCCCGGCTGAAACCGTCAATGCGCTGATGATGCCCGAGGCACAGGCGCAGCTTGCCAATCTGCTCAAATACCATGTCGTCGCCGGGCGCATTACATCGGCCGACATCAAGGCGAAGGCCAAGGCGAATGCGGGCACCGCGACTTATGCGACGCTCCAGGGCGGGACGCTGAGCTTCGTACCGCAGGCCAATGGCACGATCCTGATCGAGGGCAATCGCGGCAAGGCGTATATTACGCAAGCCGACGTGATCCAGTCGAACGGCGTGATCCAGGTCATCAACGGCCTGCTGCTGCCGTAAGCTGACCCGATTGCTAACGCGAACGACGCCGCTCCATGATTGGGGCGGCGTTTTTCGTAGGTGCGGCGCTTGCATCGCTCGACAGGGCGGGCGGAATTTGCCACCGTCCCTCCCAAGGTCCTGCCCGCGCGACGGCGCTGCTGGGCCGGACGATAAAGCAAAGGGGCGCGGTCGTGGACTTTATCAGCATCTTGTCGATTTTCGTGCTGGCGTGTTTCGTCGGCTATTACGTCGTCTGGTCGGTGACCCCGGCGCTGCACACGCCGCTGATGGCGGTGACCAACGCGATCTCTTCGGTGATTATCGTCGGCGCACTGATCGCCAGCGCCGCGGCCGCCGTGCCGGGCGCCAAATGGCTCGGCCTCGCCGCGGTGGTGCTTGCCAGCATCAACATCTTCGGCGGCTTCGCGGTGACCGAACGGATGCTCGCGATGTACAAGAAGAAGGAACGGCCAGTTAAGCCCGCCGCGCCGGAGGCGGGCAAGTGAGCGCCGCAGTGATCCCCGACATGGGCATTGTCGAAACGACGGTCCACGCGGTCAATCCATGGGTCGCGCTGGCCTATCTCGTCGCGGGCATATGCTTCATTTTCGCACTGCGCGGCCTGTCGAATCCCGAGAGCAGCCGCAAGGGCAACCGCTTCGGCATGGCGGGCATGGCCATCGCGGTTGTCACCACGCTGGTGACGCACGAAATAGCAGGGATCGTCGAAATCCTGATCGCAATCGCGATCGGCGGCACGATCGGTCTCGTCACCGCACGGCGCATCGCAATGACCGCCATGCCGCAGCTCGTCGCCGCATTCCATAGCCTCGTCGGCCTGGCCGCTGTCCTTGTCGGCGTCGCCGCGTTCCTCAACCCCGAAGCGTTCGGAATCCTCGGCGGCGACGGCAACATCCTGGCCGTCAGCCGGATCGAGATGGCGCTCGGTGCCGCGATCGGCGCGATCACATTTTCGGGGTCGGTCATCGCCTTCCTGAAGCTCAACGGCAGCATGTCGGGCGCGCCGATCCTGCTGCCCGCTCGCCACGTCATCAACCTTGCGGTGCTCGGCGGAATCATCGTGCTGACCGCATTGTTCGCGATGTCGGGCGCGGGCGGTCCGGGCGAGAGCCCGCTGTTCTGGATCCTCGTCGCGCTCGCCTTTGCGATCGGGTTCCTGCTGATCATCCCGATCGGCGGTGCCGACATGCCGGTCGTCGTGTCGATGCTCAACAGTTACTCGGGCTGGGCCGCCGCCGCGATGGGCTTTACGCTGCACAATACCGCGATGATCGTCACCGGCGCGCTGGTCGGGTCGTCGGGCGCGATCCTGTCCTACATCATGTGCAAGGCGATGAACCGCAGCTTCATTTCGGTGATCGCGGGCGGCTTCGGCGCGGTTGCAGGACCCGAAGGCGGCGCGGTCAAGATCGACCGGCCATGGAAGGCGGGCAGCGCAGAGGATGCCGCGTTCCTGATGAAACAGGCCGAAAGCGTCATCATCGTCCCGGGCTATGGCATGGCGGTGGCGCAGGCGCAGCACGCGCTGAGGGAAATGGCCGACAAGTTGAAAGAACACGGCGTCAGCGTCAAATACGCGATCCATCCGGTCGCGGGCCGGATGCCGGGGCACATGAACGTCCTGCTGGCAGAAGCCAACGTGCCCTATGACGAGGTGTTCGAACTGGAAGACATCAATTCCGAATTTGCGCAGGCCGATATCGCCTTCGTCATCGGCGCCAACGATGTCACCAACCCGGCGGCGAAAACCGACAAGACCAGCCCGATCTATGGCATGCCCGTGCTCGACGTCGACAAGGCGAAGACCGTGCTGTTCCTCAAGCGGTCGATGGGCGGCGCGGGCTATGCCGGGGTCGAGAACGAGCTGTTCTTCCGCGACAACACGATGATGCTGCTGGCCGATGCGAAGAAGATGGTCGACGGTATCGTGAAGGCGCTCGATTGATGCGCAAATTGGGCCTGATCGGCGGGATGAGCTGGGCGTCGACCGAGCTTTATTACCGCCATCTCAACAAGAGCGTGAACAAGGCCAAGGGTGGTCTGTCGAGCGCGCCGCTGCTGATCGAAAGCCTCGATTTCGCCGATATCGCCCGTGCGCGCAGCGATGACGACTGGGCCCGTGTCGCGCAGATCCTGATCGCATCGGCACAGAGGCTCGAAGCGGCGGGTGCTGGCGCGATCATGATCGCGGCCAATTCGATGCACCGCGTCGCGCGCGAGGTCGAGGCGGCAATTGGCGTCCCGTTGCTCCACATCGCCGAAGCGGTCGGCAAGGCGCTTAAGGCCGACAAGGTCGGCTGCGTCGCGATCGTCGGGACCGCCAACGTCATGGCCGAGGGCTGGTACCGCCGCCGCCTGACACGTTACGGCATCAAGCTCGTCGAACCGCGCGATGATCGCGTCGAGGAGATCGAGCGGATCATTTACGAAGAGCTGATGCACGGCAAGGCGACGCGCGATTCCGAGCGGACGATGAAAACCTACCTGACAAATTACGACCAGGAGGACGTCGATGCCGTCGTCCTTGCCTCGACCGAACTCAGGATGATCGTCGATCCCAAGGCGAATGTCCTGCCGATCTATGACAGCACCGAGCTGCATATCGCGATGGGCGCCGAGTGGGTCCTGCACAAAGGCTAGAAAAAGCCCAGGATTGACAGCGGCGGCGATCCGCGCATGATCCGTATATGAAGAAAATCATGTTCGGTGCGGCGCTCGCCGCCATTTCGCTCTCGTCACCCGCGCTCGCCGATACGATTTCGGTCGCGCCAGGCGAAGGCGCGCAGGAACGATTGCAGGAGGCGCTGATCGTCGCGCAGCCGGGCGACACGGTCGAGCTCGGCGCGGGGCGGTTCGTCCTGACCGATGGCCTGTCGCTCGACGTCGACGGGGTGACGGTCAGGGGCGCGGGGCAGGATGCCAGCGTGCTCGATTTCACCGGTCAGCTGGCGGCGGGCGAGGGGCTTCTGGTGACATCGGACAATGTCACGCTGCGCGATTTCGCGGTCGAGAACAGCAAGGGCGACGGGATCAAGTCGAAGGGCGCCGACAATATCGTCTATGCCCGCCTGCGCGTCGAATGGACCGGCGGGCCAAAGGAGACCAACGGATCCTACGGCGTCTATCCGGTCGAGAGCGTCGGCGTGCTGATCGACGGAGTGATCGTAAAGGGCGCGTCGGACGCGGGCATCTATGTCGGCCAGAGCAAGCAGATCATCGTGCGCAACTCTGTCGCGATGTACAATGTCGCAGGGATCGAGATCGAGAATAGTCGTGATGCGCGCGTCACGGGCAATTACGTCAGCCGCAATACCGGCGGCATCCTCGTTTTCGACCTGCCCAATCTTCCCAATCTCGTGAACGCGGGCAATTTTGGCGGCAATGTGCGCGTCGATCACAATCTGATCATCGCCAACGACACGCCCAATTTCGCGCCCAAGGGCAATATCGTCGCAAGCGTGCGCAAGGGCACCGGCGTGATGGTCATGGCTAACGAGAATGTCGAGGTTGCCGACAACGTCATTGCCGACAACGGCACCGCCGGCGTGCTGGTCGTCGCGTATCCGTTGTCGTTCGGCGACGCGAAATATAACCCTTATCCGCGCAATGTCCTGATCGACGACAGCAACAGCTTCGTCCGCAACGGACGCGATCCGCAATATGAAGGTGGCGCGCAGATGGCGGCGGCCTTTGGCGGAGCATTGCCGCCGGTCATCTGGGACGGCCTGGGCAAAAACGCGCTTGTCGTGGCGAATGGGATTGCCGCGCTCTCGCTCGGCCTGGCCGCGCAAGGCACCGACGTGTCGCAGGCGCATCCCGCCCCGGCGGCGGGCGTCGGCAAGGACCTCAGGCTCGCGCCGCTCGCGCCGGTCACGCTGCCCGATGCAATCGAGATTCGCGCGCAACAATGATCCGTGGCGTGAGCCTGGCAGCGATCGGCATCGCGACCACATTGGTGCTTGGCGCGACCGTACCTGTTGCCAAGGTCGACGATGCCGCAATCACCGCGGCAGGCTTTCCCGCGCAACTGTCCGATTATCGGTTCTTCGGTGATGCCAAGGCACGCGATCCGGCCGAGGGCGTCATTCCCTATCGGCTCAATACGCCGCTGTTTTCCGATTATGCCGAGAAACTGCGCTATCTCTACATTCCCGATGGTAGGCAGGCGAAGGCGAACGGCGAGGGGCTGATCGCGCTTCCGGTCGGCAGCGCGATCATCAAGAGCTTCGGCTACGAACACGACGGCAATCTCAGGCTGATCGAGACGCGCGTGCTGCTGCATCGCGCCGACGGCTGGCTGGCGCTGCCCTATGTCTGGAACGATGCGCAGGACGCGGCGATGCTCAAGCTGGGCGGGTCACGCGTGCCGGTGACCTTCATCGATCCGTCGGGCGCGACGCGCAGCATCAGCTATGCCGTGCCCAACAAGAACCAGTGCAAGGAATGTCATGCGGTGAACGGCGTCGTGACGCCGATCGGGCCCAAGGCGCGCAACATGGACGCCGCGTTCCTGGCGCAGCTGGTTGCGGCGGGCAAGCTCGATGCCGAACCCAAGGTCGCGCAGCGGCTGCCGGTCTGGGAGGATCGCGCCAATGCCCCCGTTGAGGCGGTGGCGCGCGCCTATCTCGACGCCAATTGTGCACATTGCCACCGGGCCGAAGGATCGGCGAGCAATTCGGGGCTGAGCCTTGGCTGGGAGGTCGCCGATAGCGTTGCGCTCGGGATCGGCAAGCGGCCGACCGCGGCGGGGCGGGGATCGGGCGACCTCGATTTCGATGTCGCGCCGGGCGATCCGGCGCATTCGATTTTGGTTCACCGGATGAAAAGGCTCGAACCGGGCGTCGCGATGCCCGAGCTGGGGCGCGCAACGGTCCATGACGAGGGCGTCGCCGCAGTCGCGGCGTGGATCGCGCGGATGCGCTAGTCGAGCGTGGGTTCAGCCCGCCCGGGTCCAGCTCTGGCTCTTGCAGAACGGACCGATGCATCCCTTGACGGTGAGCCTGCTGCCATGCGTTTCGAGGACCGAGCGATAGTCCTTGCCGCTCTTGGGATCGTAGATCCGGCCGCGCCATTCGTCGCCGTCCCGCGCGAAGCCGGTCAGGACCGAAAGGCCAAGCAGCCTGCGGCCGCGCAGTTTCGCGTCGGGATTTTTGACGTCGCGCTGGTCGATGCCGCCCGGCGGCGGTTTGAGGAACCTGACGATACGACCGCACAGGCTTTGGCCGCACGGCGCGATCTCGACGACGGCATCGCGCGCCTCGGTCTGCCAGCGGCCCTCGATCGAAGCGTTCGGAGCCGCCGCGGCGGCCGGAATGGCAGCGGTCGCGATCGCAACGCCGGTCAGAAAAACCCGTAATCCCATTGCCTTGTCCTTTATCGTGGCGCCATGCTTGCCAGCGTTCTCGCCGCGCGGCAAGGTCGCCGTTATGACCAGTCCAGACCAGCCCGAGATCGTCCTCCACGATTATTTCCGCAGCTCGGCATCGTACCGCGTGCGCATCGTGCTCAAGCTCAAACGCGTGGCCTATCGTTCGGTGCCGACGAGCCTGCTCGAAGGCGAAAATAAAGCGGCGGCCTATGTCGCGCGCAATCCGCAGGGCTTCGTGCCGATGCTGAGCGTCGGCGACACCGATCTGACGCAGAGCCTGGCGATTATCGACTGGCTCGACGCGACCTATCCCGATCCGCCCATGGTGCCGTCGGACCCGCTGGCACGCGCCAAGGTCCTCGCCGCCGCGCTGGTGATCGCCGCCGATATCCATCCGGTCGACAATCTGCGCGTGCTCAAATATCTCAAGAACACGCTCGGCCACGACCAGACGACGGTCGACGACTGGTATCGTCACTGGATCATCGAAGGCTTCGACGCGCTCGAACAGCTGGCCCCGCGCGAGGGCCTGTTCGGGGGGGATACGCCCAACCTGGCCGATATCTGCCTGGTGCCGCAGATGTATAATGCGCGCCGGTTCGCGACGCCGCTCGACGCCTTTCCCCGGCTGGTGCGGATCGATGCCGCGCTGCAGGCGATCGATGCGATCGCGGCGGCGCATCCCGATGCGGTCAAACCGGCCGATTGATCCCGCAGCCCGGGCGAGCGACTGGACTTGCCTGGCCGCGCCCGCAATAGTGCTCCGATGCCATCGACCAAGCTCAACCTGCCGCGCTTCCTGCCGTACCAGCTGTCGATCGCGTCGAACGCGGTCAGCCAGCTGATCGCGACCGAATATGCCGCGCGCTTCGGTCTGCGCGTCCAGGAATGGCGCGTCATCGCGGTGATCGGCGATCGCGAGGCATTGGCCCAGCGCGATCTCGTCACGCTGACGCGGATGGACAAGGTCAGCGTCAACCGCGCGGTCCGCCGCCTCGTCGAGCGCGAATTGCTCGACCGCGTGCCCAATCCGGGCGACGGGCGTTCGCATCGCCTTGCGCTGACCAAGGCGGGCCGGGCGCTCTATGAAGACGTCGTGCCGCACGCGCTCGATATCGAACGCCAGGTCCTCAAGCCGCTCAGCCGGACCGAGCGCGAACAGCTCTGGCACCTGCTCGAACGGCTCCGCGGCAGCGCCGACCGACTGATCGAAAAACACGACTAGACGCGCGCAGTTGCCTTGTTTTCCGGTCGCGTTTGCGATATAGTTTCATTTGAAACGAACACCGGGAAGGGTTGAATATGGACAGCGCAATTGCGGATAAAGGTAAATCGGATCAAGCGAGTAACGAGATGGGCTTGGACGGTTTCGAGTTTGTCGAGTTCACCCATCCCGACCCCGAGGTGATGGCCGACCTGTTTGAAAAGCTCGGCTTCACGCACGTCGCGACGCACCGCGCCAAACCGATCCGTCGCTATGCGCAGGGCGACATCAACTTCCTCCTCAACATGGAAACCGGCGGCCAGCCGGCGATGTTTCGCGAGACGCGCGGACCGTCGGCCTGTGCGATGGGCTTTCGCGTCGCCGATGCCGATGCCGCGCTCAAGCTCGCGGTCGAACGCGGTGCCACCCCGGCCAAGCGCGCATGCGGGCCGGGCGAACTCGACATTCCGGCGATCGAGGGTATCGGCGGCGCGCACGTCATGTTCGTCGACAAATACGGCGCCGAGGAAATCTACGACCATGATTTCGAACCGACCGGCAAGGGCAAGGACGACAATAGCGTCGGGCTGCACACGCTCGACCATCTGACGCACAACCTCAAGCGCGGCAACATGGATGTCTGGGCCGACTATTACGAGAACATCTTCAACTTCCGCGAGATCCGCTATTTCGACATTGCGGGCAAATCGACCGGCCTGTTTTCCAAGGCGATGACCGCGCCCGACGAGAAGATCCGCATTCCGTTGAACGAGAGCCAGGACGACCACAGCCAGATCGAGGAGTTCATCCGCGAGTACAAGGGCGAGGGGATCCAGCATATTGCGCTCAGCACCGACGACATTTTCGATACCGTCGACAAGCTGCGCGCCAACGGCGTCAAGTTCCAGGATTCGCCCGACACCTATTACGAGATGCTCGATAGCCGCCTGCCGGGCCACGGCCACGACGTGAAGGAAATGCACAAGCGCAAGATCCTGATCGACGGCTCGCCCGAGACCGGCGAGGGGCTGTTGCTTCAGATCTTCACCGAGAACATGGTTGGGCCGATCTTCTTCGAGATCATCCAGCGCAAGGGCAACCAGGGGTTCGGCGAGGGCAACTTCAAGGCGCTGTTCGAAAGCATCGAACTTGACCAGATGCGCCGTGGCGTGATCCCGGCGACCAAGGATGGAGACGCAGAGTGAGCGGCGAAACCAACCTGGCCGCGAAGGGCGGCGTCAGTACGTCCCCCGCGCCGCCGTTTGCGGTGCAACGCATCCACCACGTCGCCTATCGCTGCAAGGACGCCAAGGAGACGGTCGACTGGTACGGGCGCGTGCTCGGCTTTGCCTACACCAACGCCTTTGCCGAGGACCATGTCCCGTCGACCGGCGCCTACGACCCCTATATGCATGTTTTCCTCGATTGCGGGGGGGGCAACGTCATCGCCTTTTTCGAGCTGCCCGAGCAGCCCGAAATGGGCAGCGATCCCAACACCCCCGCCTGGGTCCAGCATCTCGCATTCGAGGTTTCGACCCTCGAAGAACTCGAAGCCGCCAAGGCGCATATCGAGGGGCTGGGGATCGACGTGCTCGGCCCGACCTATCACGGCATCTTCCGCTCGATCTATTTCTTCGATCCCAACGGCCACCGGCTCGAGCTCGCGTGCAATATCGGCACGCCCGAACAATATGCCGAACTCGAACGCGTCGCGCGGCCGATGCTCGAGGAATGGAGCGAGACCAAGAAGGCGCCGCAGCATGCTCAGTGGCTGCACGTCGACCCGGGCTCGCTGGTCGAATAGGTCGATCGCGCCACATTTATTTCAATCGGTCATTGCGAGCGCGGCGAAGCAATCTATCGTGAGGCCATGATAGGCGGCCGCGCCGCTGCGCTCTTGGCAATCACGACAGGAAGATGGGAAACCTTATGAAACTCGGATCGCTCAAACACGGCCGCGACGGCAAGCTCGTCGTCGTCAGTCCCGACCTCGCCTGGTATGCCGATGCATCGCACATCGTCCCGACGTTGCAGGGCGCGCTCGACGACTGGTCGACCCATGCCCCGCTGCTGCAGAACCTCGCGACCGATCTGGAACACAATGTCATTCCCCGCGAACGCTTTCACGAGCGCGATGCCGCATCGCCGTTGCCGCGCGCCTATCAATGGGCCGATGGCAGCGCCTATGTGAACCACGTCGCGCTGGTCCGCCAGGCACGCGGCGCCGAGATGCCTGACAGCTTCTGGCACGATCCGCTGATGTACCAGGGCGGCAGCGACGCCTTTATCGGCCCGCGCGACGACATCCCGCTCGCCGATGAAGCCTGGGGCTGCGATCTCGAGGCCGAGGTGGTCGTCGTAACCGGTGACGTGCCGCAGGGCGTATCGGCGACCGATGCGCTCGACCATATCCTGCTCGTCGGGCTGACCAACGACGTGTCGCTCCGCAACCTGATCCCCGGCGAGCTCGGCAAGGGCTTCGGTTTCTTCCAGTCGAAGCCGCCATCGAGCTTTTCGCCGGTTTTCGTCACTCCCGACGAACTGGGCGGTGCCTGGCAGGACGGCAAGCTGAAGGGCGAAGTGCTCGTCGAACTGAACGGCGAGCCATTCGGCAAGGCCGACGCCGGCGACGACATGACCTTCGATTTCGGCACGCTGATCGCGCATGCGGCCAAGACGCGGCCGCTCGGCGCGGGCACGATCATCGGATCGGGCACGGTATCGAACCGCGACAAGGATGGCGGCCCGGGCCAGCCGATCGCCAAGGGCGGCCTCGGTTATAGCTGCATCGCCGAAGTGCGGATGGTCGAGACGATCGAGGACGGCAAGCCGAGCACCGAGTTCCTGAAGAAGGGCGACAGCGTCAAGATCGTCATGATGGACGAGCATCACCACCCGATCTTCGGCACGATCGAACAGAGCGTGGCCTGACTCGGTCTGGCCGGTTTACATCGTCGATACGAAAAGGGCGCCTCGCGAGGCGCCCTTTTTCTGTCTGGAGGTGGCCGGTTCGCTTACTTGACCAGCGCGTCCTTGATCGAACAGGCCGCGGGCCCGAGGATGACGATGAACAGGACGGGCAGGATGAATAGGATTAGCGGCACCGTCATGATGGCCGGAAGGCGCGCGGCCTTTTCCTCGGCGCGCATCATGCGTTCGTTGCGGAATTCCGCCGACAGGACGCGCAGCGCGCTGGCCAGCGGCGTGCCGTATTTCTCGGTCTGGATCATCGTGGTGGTGACGCCTTTGATCGCTTCGAGATTGACGCGATAGGTCAGGTTCTCGAACGCCTGCCGACGCTCGGTAAGGAAGCCCAGTTCGATCGCGGTCAAGGCAAATTCCTCGCCCAGTTCGGGATAGGCCTTGCCCAGCTCGCGCGCGACGCGATGGAAACCGGCATCAACGGTGAGGCCGGCCTCGGCGCAGATGACGAGCAGGTCGAGCGCATCGGGCAACCCCTTGCGGATTGCGTCGGTGCGCTTGTTCTTGCGGTTGTTGACCCATAGATCGGGGCCCTTGTAGCCGAGAATGAGCGCCGCCATCACGGCGCCCGACTGTTTGATCGGCGACCAGTCGGGAAAATAGTCGATCCCGTAGATCATAAAGGCTGCGAAAGCACCAAGCGTGATCGGCGCGACGAGCCGGCCGAAGATGACCGCGATCGCGGCGTCCTTCGATCGAATGCCGGCCTGGGCCAGGTTCTGTTGCGCGGCCTTGATCTGGTCGTCCTGCAGCACCTTGAGCGAGCCGAGGAATTTGCGCATCAGATCGGTCGTCTCGTTCTTGCGGACGAGCTTGGCACGTTTCTTCGCGGTCGAGGCGGTAATACCCGCCTTGAGCTGTTCACGGCGCTCGGCGAGCGCTTTGACGCGCTTGGCCATCGGGTCGCGCACCGTGGCGGCAACATAGATGGCTAGCAGCACGGCGACCGCCCCGAGTGCCGCCAATATGCTGGCGACCAGGATCACGTCGACGCCCATGAGCGTGGGACCGGTTGCTACTGTGCTGTCCATTTCAGTCGTTCGAAACCCCCGTTAGATCTTGAAGCTGATCATCTTTTTCATGATGAATATGCCTATGCCCATCCACACCAGACCGCCGAGCCCGGTGATGATCAGGCGTTCCTCGTGGAAAAAGCCCGCGAGATAAGCGGGGTTGGTCATGTAGACGATGCCGAAGACGAAGAACGGCAGCGCGCCGACGATATAGGCAGATGCCTTGGCTTCGGACGACATCGCCTTGATCTTGAGCTTCATCTGCGCACGCTTGCGTAGCACTTCGCTGAGGTTGCCGAGCGTTTCGGCAAGATTGCCACCCGTCTCGCGCTGGATCGCCAGCGTGATGACGAAGAACTGGAATTCGGGTGTGCCGATCTTGTCGGCGGTTTCCTGAAGCGCGGCGTCCATCGTCTTGCCGATGCGGATCCGTTCGTTGACCGATTTGAACTCTTCGCCTACCGGACCGTCGACTTCCTTGGCTACGATGCCGAGCGTCTCTGAAATCGGCAGGCCCGATTTGAGGCCGCGGACCATCAGGTCGATCGCGTCGGGGAAGGTTTCGGTGAACTTGCGCGTCCGCTTGGCGATGAGGAAATTGACCGCCATGTGCGGCAGGCCGATGCCGATCAGCGAGCCGACGGCAAGGCTGAAGAACAGCGGCATGCCCTGCACCGCAAGGAGCAGCGTCAGCATCGTCACGATGCCGACATTGGTCCACATGAACTTGCCGATCTGCCAGTTCTTGCCGGTTCGCTTGAGCCGGTTTTCCAGCAGCTTGCGGTTGGGCATGTAGTTGGCGATGCGGGAATTCTTCTGGTTGGTCCGCTTGTTGATCGTCTTGCGCATCTGGACCGCAAGCATCTCTTCCGAGCCGCCGACATGACGTTCGCGGATCGCCAGCAGGCGGCGCGACTGCGCCTTGCCCGCCGAAGGACCGCCAAAGGCGAAGACGACCATCACCATCGGCGCAAACAGCGCCAGGGTCAGGAGGAGGAGGATCGACAGGCTCATAATGGCTTTCCGCTAGGCGAGGGAAGGCGGCGGCAAGCCGATCGGGCCGGTCCGCCGCACACCATCATTTTGCGTCCGATTTGGTGAACATCGCGGTGAGGTTCATCTTGCCGAGGAGCGAGCCCTTGGCCTTGCCCTTCTTGCCGACCTCTTCGACCTCCTCTTCGGAGACGTCGAGGATGTGCTGGACGAGCTTGGCATAAGGCTGGCCAGCCTTGGTACCGCGCACGATGTCGCCATAGGCACGGCCGAGCTTGGCCGCCTGCGCCGCCATCTTCGGATCGTCGGCGATCATGAAGTCAATCGGGCCTTCGATCGTTTCCTCGAAATCCTTGCGACTGATTTCGCCTGCGCCGCTCTTCACCTTGTTGGCGACGACGACGAGGCGCGTGTTGGGCGCGTTCTGCTTGAGGAACGACTTGAGCCGGATCATGTCGCGTGCAGCGGCCAGCGTCAGTTCGGTGACGATGACCGTCACCGCGACATCATTGAGCAGATGCGGATGTGCAACGAGCATGTGGCGCGGCAGGTCGAGCACGGTAACGTCGAAGGCGTTGCGCAGCTCTTCCTGGAGCATGTGGAAGGCGGAACCGTCGGTCAGGATCGGCTGATGGATCGGCGCTTCGGCCGACAGCAGCGCGAGATTCTCGCTCGCCCGGACCATTGCCCGTTCGATGAACAGCCCGTCGATCCGGCTGGGATTGTCGATCGCGTCGGTCAGACCGCGGCCCGGTTCGAGGTCGAGCGCGAGCGCGCCCGTTCCGAAATGGACATCGAGGTCGAGCAATGCGGTCGGCCGGTGCATAGTGTCGCTGATCAGCCAGGCGATCGAGGTCGCCACGGTCGAGGCACCGACGCCGCCGCGTGCGCCGATCACGGCGCTGAGCAGGTGGAGGCGTTCCTCGCTCGCATCGGCGGCCTGGCGCGGCGTGTTGAAGAACGCCTGCGCATTGACCAGCGTTTCGCGCAGCTGGTCGGGGACGAACGGCTTGAGCAGGTAATCGTGGATCCCGCTGGCGAGCAGGTCGCGATAGAGACGCACGTCGTTGACCTGGCCCATCGCGATGACGACGGTGCCGGGCTCGCACACTTCGGCGAGCGCGTTGATGTCGTTGAGCGGGTCGCCCGATTCGCTGAGATCGACGAACAGGATGTTCGGGCTCGCCGATACCGACAGTTGCTGGATCGCGTTGCGCAACCCGCCCTTGCAGCATTTTTCGGGCGGCCAGCCGAGCTCGCTGGCGATCGGCGTCAGCATCTCGAGCGTGTCGTCGTCGCAAACATAGGCGTTGAACGCGTCGCGGGTACCCGCATGCGGTTTAAACGGTGCGTTCATTACTTGCCCCCTCCATCGCTAGTAGACGTCTCTGTGAGTCCCTTGGACCCGGTAGGCACGGCGTCACGATAGACACCAATAGCCTTGGTCGCGGTCTTGGGATCGGTCAGTGCGCCCGCCTGGCCTTTGATCAGGTCCTGCGGATCGGCGACCATCGCGGCGAGATTGCTGTTGATTGCGCAACCGTAATTGGACGAGGTGCTGTTGGTGGGGTTGCTCGCATAGGTCGTTGCCGTATCGGGGCAATTGGGCACCCAAGCGGTCGAGCGCAGGACGACGACGCGAATGCTGCCGGGAGCGACGACGCCAGGCGTTACTGGCGCACCGGCTGCCATCAGTAATCCGCGAACACCGAGCATCCGGCCGATCGTGGCGCGGGCCGAGGCGGCATCGTAGCTGGTTCCATCGTCAATCGCGACGCGGTCGCCATAACCGACGTCGAGGGCCTCGAGCCAGCCGGCGAGACGGCCCTGTTCGGACGGGGGCAGTTCGCCGCCTGCCAGCTGCAGGTCGAGCGAATAGGCCTGTTGGCCGACGACCGGCTGGTGGACCGATTCGAGCCCACGGTTGGAAACCGCTGTGCCGGTGTTACAGGCGCCGAGCGCCAGGGCGACCGCGGCGGGAACAAGCAGTTTGGCTTTAATCATCGTCATTCTCCTCGATCGCCGAGCGATCAGAAACTGAAACCGGGCGCACTGGCGGCGGCGTCCTTCGACTTGGTGGCGACACGGCGATCCTTGTCGGCGGCGGGCGGTACCGCACCGATGATCCGGGGGTCGGGCGTAGGCGCGGTATCGGAACGCGGCATCGGCCGGGTCCCGTCCGAAGCGCCCGACGTCTTGCCCATGAAGACGCGGTCGAGATCGCTGGTCGTTTCATAGCCATCGGTCGGCAGCGAGATGCGGCTCGCGGTAACCGGTTTGACCAGATAGGGCGTGACAACGATCACCAGTTCGGTCTCGCCACGGCGATAATTGTCCGACTTGAACAAGGCGCCAAGGATCGGAATGTCGCCAACACCCGGGGTTTTCTCGATTGAGCTCGTCGACCGGTTGTTGAGTAGGCCGGCGATCATCATGCTTTCGCCCGAGCCCATCTCGACTGTCGTTTCGGTGCGACGGATGGTCAGCGCGGGCACTTGGAAACCGCCGATGGTCACGGCGCCTTCGCTCGAAAGCTCGGACACTTCGGGACGTACCCGCATCGAAATGCGACCGTTCGACAGCACTGTCGGCGTATAGGCCAGGCTCACACCGTATTTCCGAAACTCTACGGTAATCGAATTTCCGCTAGCGCCCGCTTGTGAGACCGGAATGGGAAATTCGCCGCCGGCAAGGAAGTCGGCCGTCTCGCCCGACAAAGCGGTCAAGTTGGGCTGTGCGAGTGTGGTGACAAGGCCGGCACGTTCGGCAAGGTCGAACGACGCGTTAAGATTGAGGCCAAGCAAATTCTTGACGATGCCTCCGACCGTCGTGGACGAGGTCTGGTTGGCAACTGCGCCGGTGGCTGGATTGACGATCCCACCTGATCCGCGCGATACGCCGAATACGAAGCCGCCAGTGGTATCGGTCGTCGCCAGATTTGCGCCGATGTCCTTGACCAGCGAGCGGTTGACCTCGGCAATGCGGACCTGGAGATTGACCTGCAACGGCGTCGCCGTCTGCAAGCGCGAGAGGACCTGCTGGCCCTCGCCGACAAAGGCCTGGACCAGGCGGTCAGCCTCGGCGGCATCCTGCGGCGCGGCGACGGTGCCGGTGAGCAGGACGAACCCGTTCATCGGCGTGACGATGATGTGCGCTTCGGGCATCGCGAGCGCCAGCATCTGGTCGATCGTTTCGATGTTGTTGCCGACGCGGATGGTCGCCGAATAGACGACCTTGCCAGAGGAATCGGTCGCATAGACGCTGGTTTCGCCCGGCGTCTTGCCGAAGATATAGAGCTGGCGCGACGAGCGGACCTGGACATCGGCGATCTTGTCGTCGGCGATGAAGATGTCGCTCATCGCGCTCGGCAGCGAGACGAGACGTCCGCGGCCGACCGACAGAAGGACGTCGTTGCCCGCGCTCTGGACCGTCTGGGCCGCGGCGGGAACGCTTGCCGTCGTGGCGAAGGTCGCGGCGGCGGCAATCGCGGCCGCAATCGATGCCTGCGCGAGATAGTGTGCCAATTTCATCTTATTTACCCCCAACCGGAACTACGCTGACTTCACCGCCGCGCGAGACGCGGACGCTGGGACCCTGATAGGCCGGCGCCTGACCCGAGCCGGCAGGAACCGAGCTTCCGATCACGGCCGGAGCGCCCAGATTGCCATTATTGCTGCTGAAGGCCGGCTTGGTGCGCCGCGCATAGCGTGACACCTCACCGCCAGTGGTCGACGTAATATCGGTGTCGACCGGCCGCGACTTGATTTCGAGCAGCAGGCGTTTTTCGCCCGCGGCATCCTCGGGAACCGAGACTTCGCCAGCAGCGATTGCGCGTTCGAGCTCGGCCGAGTCGTCGGCGAGCGGGCGCAATGCGAGGCTGAGCTTGCCCATGACCTGAGCCACGGTGATCTTTTCCGCGATGCGCGGGGTGACTTCGAGCGTCACCGAGGCGAAGGCGAGAACCTCGTCCTTGCCGTCGGCGTTCTTGCTCGACGTGCGCTGATCGGTGGCGAGCACGCGCAGGTTACGAACGATCGTGTCGGTGACATAGAGCGCGGGGCCGCCGTCGTCGCCGTCGATCGTCTGGGTCAGCGCGAGATCGACTCGGTCACCCGGGAAGACGAAGCCGGCGACACCGCTTTCGGCCGAAACCGAAACAGTGATGGCACGCATGCCCGGGCCGAGAGCGGCAGCAAGGAAACCGCGGTCGCCCGGATGGACGAGCGCGCCCTGGGTCAACGGCTCACCGGCGGTGATCGCGTTGCGGACGACGGTGCCGACAAGGCTACCGTCGGCGGTGCTTTCCTTGAGGAAATAATTCTTGCCGTCGACGAGCTGCTGCGGCCAGGCCTGGTAGCGCAGCGCATCGGGGGTGATGATCGTGCCGACGGGCAAGGGCCGCGTGGCGACGAGAATCTGGGGACCCTGCGGAGCGACCGAGGCAGCGTTCGATGTCGGCGTCGCCGAACCGCGCATCAGCGAATTCACTCCGAAAGCGGCGCCCAGCGCTACAATCAGCGCCCCGACGATGAGGAATATTTTCTTGCCATCCATGATGAAACTCGCTCCTAAGCAGCCCGCTTCGGGCCGTCCCCTGCGCCTCTAATCAGGCAAATTGGTTAATATATTGTTGGTTAATGGCCCAGATTCCGGCGATTGCGATGGCCACGCCATAAGGCACGCCTTCGCTCAGCGGCGTGCGGCGCACCTTGTGCCAGAGCCAGACGATCACGGTCAGCAGGCCGCCCGCGACCGCCATGATCATCAGCACGTTGAGGAGCAGGCCGGCGGGAAGCCACAAGGCGAGCGCGGCGATCATCTTGACATCGCCGCCGCCCATCGCGCCGAGCGCGAAGAAAATTGCGAACAATGCGAAGGTGGCGAGCGCCAGGCCGAGCTGGATCGCCATCATCGGCCACGGATCGAGGCCGATCGCGAACCAGAACGGAATCGCGCCAAGCGCGATCGCCCCGTTGAGCCAGTTGGATATGCTGCGCGATCGCAGGTCGCTGATCGCCGCGGCGAACAGCAGGACCGCCAACAGCCCGACCAGCAATGTCGGATAGATCAGATCGGGCGCGATGCTGTTCATACGCAAATGCGCTAGACGAGAGGGCTTACCAAACCGTAACCATGTTGGTCATGACCGACTCCACATTCGACCGCCGACGCATCCCCGATGACGCCACGATCACCCGCTGGACCGCTGGCGACGGCTGGAACCTGCGCAGTTTTCGCTGGCCGGTGGCGGGGACGGCGCGCGGCACCGTCCTGTTCATGGGCGGGCGCGGCGATTTCTTTGAAAAATACCTCGAGACGTTCGCCCATTTCCACCGGCTCGGCTGGCGGGTCGAAAGCCTAGACTGGCGCGGGCAGGGCGGTTCGGGACGGCTCGGCGCGCGCAGCGACGTCGGCCACACGACGCGCTTTGCCGACTGGACGCGCGATCTTGCCGATTATGCCACCGAGCTGAAGGCGCGCGCGCCCGGCCCGATCGTCGTGATCGGCCACTCGATGGGCGGGCACCTCGTCCTGCGCGCGCTGGCCGAAGGCGCGCTACCCGTCGCTGCCGCGGTCCTCGTCGCGCCGATGCTCGGCTTCGCCGACTCGCTGCCACAATGGATGGGCCGGGTCGTCGCGCACATAGCGGCGAAGATTGTCGGCACCGAACAGCGGATGTGGAAGGTCAGCGAAAAGCCGTTTTCGCCGCTCGACAAGCGCATGGGCCTGCTGACGCATTCGCGCGAACGCTATGCCGACGAGCAATATTTCTGGGACACGAGGCCCGAACTCAAGCTTGGCCCGGCGAGCTGGGGCTGGATCGCGGCGGCGTATGATTCGTTCGCCTGGCTGGCGAAGCCCGGGCGGATCGAGGCGATCAAGACGCCCGTGCTGATCCTTTCGGCAAGCGCCGACGGTCTCGTCAGTCCGCCCGCGACCCGCGCAATGGCTGCGCGCCTCCCGCATGCGCGGCTGGTCGAGTTCGGCGACGATGCGGCGCACGAGCTGCTGCGCGAGACCGATGCCGTTCGCGACTCCGCGCTCGCGGCGATCGATACACTGCTCGACGAGACGGTGCCGAGCGCGACGGTTGGGGCGTCAACCGAGGCGTGAACGACGACGCGGTGACTGCCTGCGATGTCCTGATCATCGGTGCCGGCATGGCGGGCGCGGGGCTTGCCGCCGCGCTGCCAGCCGAGCTGCGCGTTACATTGCTCGAGGCAGAAGACACGCCGGGCTATCACGCGACCGGCCGTTCGGCGGCGTTCTGGCATGAAACGCTCGGCGGGCCGCACGTCCGCGCGCTGACCCGCGCATCCTATGGTGCGCTCGATGCGGGCGGGTTCCTGACACCGCGCAAATCGTTCGAGGTCGCCGAGGCCGACGACCTCGCGAAGCTCGATACGCTCGAGAGGCAGTTTGCCGGGACGGGAGTCAGGCTCGATCGCGTCGATCGCGCGGGGCTGCTCGCACTCGTGCCGCGCGCGGCGCCGGTGCTTGTCGGCGGGCTGGTCGAGGTCGACGGCGCCGATATCGACGTTGCTGCGGTCCACGCCGCGGCGCTGGGGCTGGCGCGGCGCAACGGCGCGAGCCTTGTCACCGGCGCGCGGGTCGATCGGATCGCACGCGAGGATGGACGTTGGCGGGTCGAGGCGGGGGGACGCGTTTTCGCCGCCGACATCCTCGTCGATGCGGCGGGCGCCTGGGCCGATGCGATCGCGCGGATGGCAGGCGTGGCGCCTCTCGGCATCGTTCCCAAGCGGCGCACGATGGTCCAGGTGCGCGTCGATAGCGCCGACGTTCCCGCCGACCTGCCGCTGGTGATGGATATCGCCGGGCGCTATTATTTCCGTCCGGTCGATGCGCAGCGTCTGTGGCTGTGTCCGCACGACGAGACGCCGGTCGAGCCGCACGACGTCGCGCCCGAGGAGATCGACGTCGCGACCGCGATCTACCAGTTCGAGCGGGTCACCGACTGGCGCGTCGCGGCGGTCGAGCGCAAATGGGCGGGTCTGCGCAGCTTTGCTTCCGACCGGCTGCCGGTGATCGGTTTCGCTGCGGACGTGCCGGGCTTTTTCTGGCTCGCGGGGCAGGGCGGGGTCGGTATCCAGACCGCGCCGGCGGCATCGGCACTGGCGGCGGCGCTGATTACGCGCCGCGACCCCGAAATGCCCGGGGTCGATCCCGAGCGCTACGATCCCGCGCGCTTCGCCGTTACTTGATCTGGCGCGCCTTGGCGGCGTCGCTGGCGAGCTGATCGGCGATGTCGTTGTCGGGGTGACCCGAATGGCCCTTGACCCAGTGCCAGGCCACGTCGTGCCGGGCGGCGGCGACTTCGAGCGCCTGCCACAGGTCGGCATTGGCGACGGGCTTTCGCGCCGCGGTGCGCCAGCCGTTCTTCTTCCAGCCGTGGATCCATTTGGTGATGCCGTCGCGGACATAGGTCGAATCGGTGCTGAGATCGACGCGGCAGGGGCGTTTGAGCGCGTCGAGCGCCTCGATCGCGGCCATCAGCTCCATGCGGTTGTTGGTCGTCGGATCCTCGCCGCCGGAAAGCAGGAGTTCGCGGTCGCCCCAGCGGATCACCGCGCCCCAGCCGCCGGTGCCGGGATTGCCCTTGCACGCGCCATCGGTGGCGATGCGGACTGGCGTCTGTTCGGTCATTGCGGTGTCGGTCCCATCAGGTCTTCGCTGCTTGCCGCGGCGTAGAAGCGCAGGCGGCGGGCAAAGGCAAGCGGGTCCTTGCGCGTGACGCCGATATCGTCGCGCCACGCAAACCAGTCCTCGGCCCGCGTCAGCAGGAAACGCAGCGACGCGGCCATGCCGAGCAGCGGCAGCGCGGCGCGCTCTTCGGGCAAGAGGCCGTGTGCGCGTTCATATCCGTCGACCAGCGCCGCAGAACGATCGGCGAGCAGGCACGTCCCGTCGGCATCGAAGCACCAGGCCGCATGCGTTACCGCGAGGTCATAAGCGCGCACCTCGTGGCAGGCGAAGGCGAAGTCGATCAGGCCGGTGATGCTATCGCCCACCGCCATGACGTTGTCGGGAAACAGGTCGGCGTGGATCGTCGCGTGTGGCAGTTCTGCGGGCCATTCGGCCTCGATCCGTGCCAGCGCGGTATCGACGATTGCCTTGAGCCCGGGTTGAAGCTCGTCGAGGCGCTCGCCATAACGCCCGGCGAGATCATGCCATGCATCGCGCCCCTGCGGATTGCGCCGGGCCAGCGCGAAGGCGGCGAGCGCGCGGTGCATTCGCCCGAGCGCCTCGCCCGCACCGGCGCACTGGCCCAGCGTGGGATCGTCGATCGCCGCGCCTTCGAGCCAGCCGAACAGCGCGGCGGGTTTTCCCGCAATGGTGGAGAGCGCCGCGCCGTCGTCTGCGCGAAGCACTGGCGGAACCGCGATGCCGCGGCTGGCAAGATGATCGTGCAGCGCGATCAGCCACGGCAGGTCGTCGCCGTTCGTGCGGCGTTCGAACAGCGTCAGCAGGACCGGGCCGCCGCTCGTATCGAGTCGGTAGTTGGTGTTCTCGATCCCCTGGTCGATGCCGGTGAGCACATTGAGTGTACCCAGCCGATAGCCGGCGACCAGCGTCGCGGCGTCGGCGAACGCGACCTTGGTGTGGACCGCCATCAGGCGGCGCGGGTGCCCGCCTCGGCCGCCTGCTGCGCAGATTTGTCGTCGGCGGTCTGCTGCAGCTCCTTGGGCAGCTTGAACACCATGTTCTCGCGCGCGGTCTCGACCGTCTGTTCGGTGATGTCATAGCGCGTCGCGAGCCGGTCAATGACGCCGCGGACGAGGATTTCGGGTGCCGAGGCCCCGGCGGTGATGCCGAGCGTCGCCACGCCTTCAAGCCAGTCGAAATCGACGCCGTGGGGACCTTCGACGAGCCGCGCGGGCACGCCGTCGCGTTCGGCAACCTCGACGAGGCGCAGCGAGTTAGAGCTGTTGGGCGCGCCGATGACGATGACCGCGTCGCACTGCGATGCGATCGCCAGTGTCGCTTCTTGCCGGTTCGAGGTCGCGTAGCAGATGTCCTCGCCGCGCGGGCCGACGATGGCGGGGAAGCGCGCGCGCAGCGCCGCGACGATCGCCGCGGTATCGCTCACCGAGAGCGTCGTTTGCGTCAGGAAGGCGAGGTTGTCGGGGTCCTCGATCTCGAGCGCGGCGACATCGTCGAGCGTCTCGACCAGCGTCATCGATCCTTCGGCGACCTGGCCGAGCGTGCCGATCACCTCGGGATGGCCGCGATGGCCGACAAAAATGATATGGCGGTCGGCGGCAGCGTGGCGTTCGGCCTGGCGATGAACCTTCGATACCAAAGGGCAGGTCGCATCGACGAAATGGAGGCCGCGCTGCGCCGCCTTGTGCGGCACCGCCTTGGGCACGCCGTGCGCGCTGAACACGACGGGCACGCCATCGGGAACGTGATCGAGCGTTTCGACGAACACCGCCCCCTTGTCGCGCAGCGTCGCAACGACGTGCGCGTTGTGGACGATTTCGTGGCGGACATAGACCGGCGCGCCATATTGTTCGATCGCCAACTCGACGATCCGGATCGCGCGATCGACACCGGCGCAGAATCCGCGCGGCGCGGCGACGAGGACGAGCAGCGGCAGGCGGGGAGGGGGAGAAGCTGTCATGGCTTGCAGCATATAGAAGCAGGCGAGGGTGCGTAAAGGCGCTTCGTAGCGGTTGCGTGGCTGCGAACGCGCGGATAAGGACGCATATGACCGTGCCATGGTGTGCCGGCGCGCCGCATCCAGACCGTAATTTCGAGGATATCGACCTTGCCCAGCCCCCATTCGCCGCTCTCTTCCGCCTCGCCGCGCGATACTGCCGGACGTATCCTGCGGCGCACGCTGCCCGTCGTCGCGATCGGCACTGCGATGCTGCTCGGCGGCTGCAAGAGCTCGGGCGACATCGACCTTACTTCGGGCGTCGGAATCACCCAGGAGCGGACCGCATGTCCGGCGATCGGCGTGCCCGATTACACCGGCGACATCACCGTGTTCGATCCGGCCAGCAGCCGCGACGCTACCGCGATCGACGTGACTGCGGTCATCACCAACGTCCGCAGCCAGTGCAACGAACAGGGCGAGCAGGTCTATGCCGTCGCGACGTTCGACGTGCGCGCCAGCCGCCGCGACTACAGCCAGGCACGCGAAGTGACCTTGCCCTATTATTCGACCGTCGTTCAGGGCGGCCGCAACGTCGTGTCAAAACGCCTCGGTTCGGTCACGCTGCGCTTTGCCGCGGGTGAATACCGCGCCAGCACGCAGGCCCAGGCGGCCGCCTATATCGACCGCGCCGCGGCGTCGCTGCCCGACGATATCCAGCGCCAGATCACGCGTGAGCGCAAGCCGGGCGAGGCCGACGCGGCGATCGATCCGCTCGCCATTCCCGAGGTCAAGGCCGCCGTCCAGCGCGCGACCTTCGAACTGCTGATCGGCTTCCAGCTGACCCAGGACCAGTTCAAATACAACGTCACGCGCTAGACGCCCGGCGCGCTGCCGGCGGGGCAGGGGCAATACGCCGCGGCCCCGGCGTTTTCCCCATGACCAGCCACCGGATATTCGCTTGTGACCCTTTATACCCGTTTCCGTAAGCAACTCGACGCGGCGCTCGATGCGCTCGTCGCCGCCGGCACGCTGCCTGAGGGGCTGGCGCGGGGCGCGGTGACCGTCGAACCGCCGCGCGACCCGGCGCACGGCGATCTTGCCACCAACGCCGCGATGGTCCTCGCCAAGCCTGCCGCCACCAATCCGCGTGCGCTGGCCGAAGCGATTGCCGAGCAGCTGCGCCTGATCGACGAGGTCGCCAAAGTCGATGTCGCGGGTCCGGGCTTCATCAACCTGCGGCTGGTGCCCAACATATGGTCCGACGAACTGCGCACGATTGCGGAAGAGGGCGGCGACTATGGCCGCTCCGACGCGGGCGCAGGCGTGAGCGTCAATATCGAATATGTCTCGGCCAACCCGACCGGGCCGATGCACATGGGCCATTGCCGCGGCGCGGTGGTCGGCGACGCGCTCGCCGACCTGCTCGAATTTGCGGGCAACACGGTAACCCGCGAATATTACGTCAACGACGCCGGCGGCCAGGTCGATACGCTCGCGCGCTCGGCGCACCTGCGTTATCGCGAGGCGCTTGGCGAGGATATCGGCGAGATTCCCGAAGGCCTCTATCCCGGCGATTATCTGATCCCGGTCGGCACGCTGCTCGCCGAGACCTATGGTGACCGCTTTGTCGCCGCCCCCGAAGCCGATTGGCTCGCCGAGTTCCGCACGCGCACCGTCGCTGCGATGATGGACATGATCCGCGCCGATCTCGCGCTGCTCGGCATCCGCCACGACGTTTTCGCATCGGAAGCCGAACTGCAGGCGGCGGGCAAGCCCGACGATGCCGAAGCATGGCTGCGCGCACGCGACCTCGTTTATGACGGCGTCCTCGAAGCGCCCAAGGGCGAAACGCCCGATGACTGGGAGCCGGTTGAGCTGCCCCTGTTCCGCTCGACCAGGTTCGGCGACGACCAGGACCGCCCGATCAAGAAGTCGAACGGCAGCTGGACCTATTTCGGCGCCGATCTCGCTTATCATTACCAGAAGGCGCAAAGTTCCGACGAGCTGATCGATATCTGGGGCGCCGACCATGCCGGTACGGTCAAGCGGATCAAGGCGGCGGTGGCTGCGCTGACCGAGGAAAAGACGCGTTTCGACGTCAAGCTGGTCCAGATGGTCCGGCTGCTGCGTGCGGGCGAACCGATCAAGATGAGCAAACGCTCGGGCAATTTCGTCACCCTCGCCGATGTCGTCGGCGAAGTCGGCAAGGATGTCGTCCGTTTCACGATGCTGACGCGCAAGGCCGATGCGCAGATGGATTTCGATTTCGCCAAGGTCGTCGAGGCGAGCCGCGACAACCCCGTCTGGTACGTCCAGTACGCGCACGCCCGGATCGCTTCGCTGCATCGCAAGATCGCCGAGCTCGGCATTGCGCTGACCGCTCCCGACCTGTCGCGGCTGGTCGAGGATGAACTCGCCGTGGTTCGCCTGGCAGCGCAATTCCCTCGGATCGTCGAAGCGGCGGCGGCGGCGCGCGAGCCGCACCGCATCGCCTTTTATCTCGGTGACCTCGCCGCGGCGTTCCACGCGTTGTGGAACGTCGGCAACGACGATCCCGCGCGGCGCATGATCGTCGCCGCCGATCCGATGCTGACCTCGACGAGGCTTTTCATGGCCGATCAAATCGGGCAGGTTATTCGCAACGGTCTCGCGCTCATGGGGGTCGAGGCCGCCGAGGAGCTGAACTGATGGACGACGAGCGTAGCGGTCTGGATCTCGAACAGGACGACAGCCTTCCGTGGCTCGAGCCGGTCGACGATTACGATAGCGAACCCGGCAGCTCGCCTGTCAAGCTGGCACTGGTCGTTATCGCGGGTCTCGCGGTCATCGCGCTCGCGGTGTTCGCCGTCTTCTGGGTTCAAAGCAATCCGCGCGGCGGCGAGGGCGAGCTGATCGTCGCCGAGCAGGACGATTACAAGGTCCCCGCCAGCAATACCGAAGCGCGCACCTTCGAAGGCGAAGGCGACACGAGCTATGCTGCCAGCGAGGGCAACGAGCCCGACGGCAAGATCGACCAGTCGCTCGCGCCCGAGGCGCCCGCGATTGGCGCAGCGGCGAATAATGCTCCGGCCAAGACCGCTACGCCGACGACCACGCCCGCCAAGCCGGTCGAAGAGGCCACTGCTTCGGCTCCTGTGGCGACCGGCAGCGTGACGCTTCAGCTCGGCGCGTTCGCCAGCCGCAAGGGCGCCGATACCGCCTGGACCTCGCTCACCAAACGCATTCCCGCGTTGACCGGCTATGCGCCGGCAATCTCGTCGGCCAGCGTCGGCGGCGGCACGGTCTATCGCCTGCGCACCACCGCCAAGTCGAAAACCGCTGCGGCCAGACTGTGCGAGGCGGTTCGCGCCAAGGGCGAAAATTGCCTCGTCGTCGGGTGATGGCGACGCTTCGAGACGCGCTGTGACTCCCGCTATCTTCGGCATGTCGGCGACCGCGCTGACACGCGACGAAACCGGTTTTTTCAAGGATGCCGACCCGGCGGGCTACATCCTGTTCGGGCGCAACATCGAAACCCCCGATCAGGTCCGCGCGCTGACCGACGAACTGCGCAGCCTGCACGGGCGCGACGATCTGGCGATCCTGATCGACCAGGAAGGTGGCCGCGTCGCGCGGCTCAAGTCGCCCACCTGGCCCGAATTCCCCACCGGCGAAACATTCGACCGCCTGTACGACATCGCCCCTGCCACCGCGATCGAGGCGGCGCGGATCAACGCACTGGCGCTCGCCGACGTGCTCCACGCGCTTGGCATCACGGTCGATTGCCTGCCGCTGCTCGACGTCCGCCAGCCGGGCGCCGACGACATCATCGGTGATCGCGCACTCGGGTCCGATCCGATGCGCGTCGCCGCGCTCGGCCGGGCGATCATCGACGGACTGCGCGGTGGCGGCGTGGTCGGCGTCGTCAAGCATATCCCCGGCCATGGCCGCGCGCTGTGCGACAGCCACAAGGCATTGCCGCGCGTCAGCGCGAGCGATGCCGAACTCGCCAGCGACCTCGCCCCGTTCATCGCGCTCAACGAGGCGCCGATGGCGATGACCGCGCACATTGTTTACGAAGCCTGGGACGCCGAGCATCCGGCCACGCAATCAAGGATCGTCATCGACGATATCATTCGCGGCCGGATCGGTTTCGATGGGCTGCTGATGAGCGATGATCTCGACATGGAGGCGCTGAGCGGCACCGTTCCCGAACGCGCCAGCCGCGCGATCGCCGCTGGCTGCGACCTCGCGCTTAACTGCTGGGCCAAGATGGACGACATGGTCGGTATCGCCGACGCCTTGCCCGCCATCACTCACGCGGCAAAAGCGCGACTTGACGGTGCGATGGCGCGCATTGCGGGCCCGCGCGACGAACGCCCCTATGCCGAGCTGGCGGCGCAGCGCGATGCACTGATCGCCGCGGCGGCGGCCTGATCATGGCGCAGGGCGATCCCGGCGCCGACAGTTTCGAGTTGCCGGTGACCGCGGCCGCCCCGGTCGGCGAGGATGTCTTTACGGTCGAACTCGACAACTGGGAGGGGCCACTCGACCTGCTGCTGACGCTGGCGCGGCGCCAGAAGGTCGATCTCAAGGCGATCTCGATCCTCGATCTGGTCGAGCAATATCTCGGTTTCATCGCCGAGGCGACCGACATGAAGCTCGAGATCGCGGCCGACTATCTCGTCATGGCGGCGTGGCTCGCCTATCTCAAATCGGGCCTGTTGCTGCCCGGTGATCCCGATCTCGACCCGTCGCCCGAGACGCTGGCGCTGCGCCTCCAGCTCAGGCTTCAGCGGCTCCATGCGATGCGCGAGGCGGCGGCACGGCTGATGGCGCGCGACCGCACCGGGCGCGACGTCTTCGTGCGCGCCGCGCCCGAGGGGCTGCGGACGGTCAAGAAGCGGCAATGGACCGCGTCACTCTACGATCTGCTCGTCTCCTACGGCCGCGTCCAGGCGCGCACCGCGCCAGTCACCCACATGGTCGCCAATCGCCAGGTGATGACGCTCGATGCCGCGCTCGAGCGCGTCGCGCGGCTGGTTGGCGCCACGATCGACTGGACCCGGATCGAGGCGTTCCTGCCCGAAAGTTATGCCGGGTCGCTGCGCAAGTCGGCGCTGGCGTCGAGCTTTCTCGCCGCGCTCGAACTTGCGCGGCAGGGCAAGGTCACGCTGCGCCAGGATGGCGCGTTCGCACCGCTATATCTGAAAGGCGGTTCGGCATGAGCGCTTCCGCTGGCGACGCTCCCGACGATTTCGAACGCGCGGTCGAGGCGGCGGTGTTCGCCGCCGACGCGCCGATGAGCCCCGCCGAGATTGCTGCCTATGTCGGCGACGGGCCGGTCGGAGATGCGCTCGCGGCGATTGCGCAGCGCCACGCCGGCCATGGTATCGAGCTCGTCGAACGGGGCGGGCGCTGGCATTTCCAGACCGCCGCCGACCTCGCGCACCTGCTCCGCCGCGAGCGTGACGAACCGCGCAAGCTGACGCGCGCCGGGCTCGAGGTGCTGGCGATCATTGCCTATCACGAGCCGGTCAGCCGCGCCGAGATCGAATCAATCCGCGGCGTCCAGACCGCCCGAGGGACGCTCGACGTGCTGATGGAGGCGGGTTGGATCCGTCCCGCCGGCCGCCGCGACGTGCCCGGACGGCCGATCATTTATCGCACGACGCCCGACTTCCTGACGCACTTCGGCCTCGAGAGCCGCAAGGATCTGCCGGGGATCGACGATCTCAAGGCCGCGGGATTGCTCGATCCGGTCGATGATGCGCTCGAGGACGCTCTTGAAGATGCGATCGGCAATGACGAATTAACGCGGGCCGAACTGGTAAAGGATGGCGAGACCGAGTAGGATCGCACTCTGGTATTCAAGGCGGGATTTACGGAGTATTTCGATGGGTGGTTTCAGCATCTGGCACTGGCTCGTATTGGGCGTCATCGTCCTGCTGTTGTTCGGCAAGGGGCGGTTTTCGGACATGATGGGCGATGTCGCCAAAGGCATCAAAAGCTTCAAGCAGGGCATGAGCGAAGACGACGCCAAGCCCGATGGCTCGCCGACCGCACATGGCCGGATCGAAGTCCAGCCGCCTCGCGACCTGTCGGCATCGCCGCCACCGGCCGAACAGCCGCATGTCGCGCCTGCGCCATCCGAACCCGGCGACGGCCGCCAGGGCTAGGCCCGACTGAAAAGGGGCCGCGGGGCCGCCAATCCTATGTTCGATATCGGATCGACCGAATTGCTGATGGTCGCGGTGGTGGCCTTGGTCGTCATCGGACCCAAGGACCTGCCCAAGGCGATGCGTGTCGTCGGCCATTGGGTCGGCAAGGCGCGGGGCTTTGCGCGCCAGATGCGCGCGGGCTTCGACGACATCGTGCGCGAGAGCGAGCTCGCCGAACTCGAAAAGAAATGGGCTGAGGAAAACGCCCGGATCATGCGTGAATTTCCCTCGACCGGCGATACGGTAGAAATGCAGCCGCTGGCGCCGCCTGCTGCGACAACGGCTGATGAACCGTTGCTGCCCGGGATCGACGAGAGCAAGGCTTCGCCTGACGATGCATCGCCCGGCACCGACGAACGGGGATCGGCGCAGTGACCGATCAGGACGCCCCGCCCGAGGCCGGCGAGATCGACGCCAGCAAGGCGCCGTTGCTCGAGCATCTGATCGAATTGCGCTCGCGGCTCTTGTGGTCGCTTGCGGCGATCGTCGTCGCTTTTTTCGGCTGCCTCTATTTCGCGCGCGACATCTTTGCGTTCCTCGTCCAGCCGCTGGTTGCGGCGGGGCAGGGCAAGATCATCTATACCCAGCTGTTCGAAGCGTTCTTCGTCGAGATCAAGGTGGCGTTGTTCGCGGCGATGATGATCGCCTTTCCGGTGATCGCCAACCAGCTGTGGAAGTTCGTCGCGCCGGGTCTTTACGGTAAGGAAAAGCGGGCGTTGCTGCCCTTCCTGCTCGCCACCCCGGTGCTCTTCGTCGCCGGTGCGAGTCTTGCCTATTACGGCGCGGTGCCGGTCGCGCTCAAGTTCCTGCTCGGCTATCAGGGCGATTATGGCGGGATCACGCAGGAGGCACTGCCCGCGGTCGGCAACTACCTCGATTTCATCATGCAGTTCATCATGGCGTTCGGCATCGCGTTCCAGCTGCCGATCCTGCTGATGTTGCTCGAGCGTGCGGGCGTCGTCAGCTATGACCAGCTGAAATCGGCCAGGCGTTATGCGATCGTTGCGGCGTTTCTCGTCGCCGCGATATTCACCCCTCCCGACGTGCTGAGCCAGTTCATGCTCGCGCTGCCAATCGTGCTGCTGTACGAAATCTCGTTGATCGCGATCCGCATCACGCAAAGAAAAAGGGCGGCTCAGCCGTCAGACTGAGTCGCCCTTTCGCCATTCGGGGTAGGCGTATCAATCGGCAGCGTCGGCAACTGTATCGCCAACCGATTCAACATCCTTGCCCATGCCGTGAATCGTGTTGCACGCCGAAATGAACAGCATGCTCGAAGCGGCGAGACCAATCAGAACCTTGCGAACCATAATCATTCTCCTTGTCTGGAGACCGGAGCATGCCGGTACCCATTGGATGACGCACTATAAACCCGCGACGGGGTTGCGGGTTCCCTTCACGCGTTAACGACCGGACCGATGTCAGAGGCATCCTGAAACCAAAGGCACGTTGAAAAGCGGGGGGTCCGAAACGAAAACCGGGCCCGGTGGCGCCTCGGGGGGGAGGGAGTGCGCGACCGGGCCCGTATCGTGGGATAGCGAGAGCGGGGGGGCAATATATTCGCTATCCGACTATCATAACGGCGCAGGACGATAGGGGTTCCCGACTTATTTAACTTTTTTGTCGAGGCACGAAAATGGTGGATTTTCGTGGGGTTTCGACCGCATCAGGCGCGTGGCGATCACGACCAGTCTGGCTATATCGCGAAAAAGCGCCAAATAGGCTTTATGGCAAAGCGTAGGGAGGCCGTTGATGGCCCTTGAGAGACAGGAAACCGAGACACAGGAAACGACCCGTCGCCTGCAGATGGGCGGCCTGGGACTGTTCGTCGTCCTGTTGATGATCAGCATTGCCGGCCTGATGGGTGAGCGCGATGGCGTCGATCGTCCGACCGACCCGACCGACGCCGCCAACGGGCTCGACATGACCGCGTCGAACGAACCGCTCGTCGACCTCGGCGTCCAGCCGCCGCTCAAGGAGACGGGCACGCAGAACGACGTCACGCCGGTGCCGCCGCCAGCGACGCAGCCCAATAGCGCGCCGCAGGTCGTTCCCGATCTCAGGCCCGACCCCGAACTCGAAAGAGCGAAGCGCCAGAACCAGTGATGCAAGCACGTGGTGCAAGCCGCTATGCCATTGCCGCGGGCGGTTTCGCAGCGCTGGTGGCAATCGGCTGGGGATTGACCCTTGGCGGCGGCCTCACGCTCGGCCGGCTCGACCCGCTGTTTTCCTTGCCCGGGCGGATCGTGGTTGCTGCGGGACTGGCGCTGGTCATGCGCCGCCGCCCCCGCGACGAAGCATTTGCCGCCGCGCTGGTCATGCTCGCCTCGAGCTTCGTCTTCGACGCGGTGCTCGGTACGGTGCTGGCGTCGCGTTTTGCCTGGCCGCAGGCGATTTTCGCAGTGGTCGTGCAGGCCGCTGCATGGGCAGCGACGCAATTCTTCATAATCCGGCTTGGCGGGCGATCGTCGGGCATCGTTTTTACCGCTCTCGCAGCAGGTGCGGCGCTGCTTGCGATCGCCGCTGGCTGGCTGACGCCCGCGCTGTATGTGCCGACGACAGGCGATCCTGCGCCAAGGCTGGCAATCGTATCGGGGGTGCCGGTCGAGTGGAGCGGTCCTGCCGACATGATGGCGATCCTTGACAACAGCGCGCAGCGATCACCGCTCCTGCCGGCGTTGGCCGAGCGATTTTCGGTTGTCCGGCCCGATATCGTCGATGCGGCGCGGCTCAGAGGCGTGGATGTCCTGTTGCTGGCCCATCCGCGCGCGTTGCAGCCTGCCGAGTTCGTCGCGATCGATCGCTGGGTCCGCGAGGGCGGCCATGCGCTGATCCTTACCGATCCGCTGCTGTCATGGCCGCCCGATTATCCGATCGGCGACCGGCGCAATCCGCCGATTACCAGCCTGCTGACGCCGGTGCTTGGCCATTGGGGTCTTGCGCTCGAACCGCCCGCCAGCGACGGCGACGATGTCTTCATGGCGGGCGACTACCGGGTCCACGCGCTGAGTACCGGCAGGTTTCGCACAAACGGTCGCGATTGCTCGATCGCCCTTGCCGGTCGCAGCGCCGATTGCAGCTTGGGCAAGGGGAGGGCGGTGCTGATCGCCGACGTTGACTTGCTCAACCCCCTTTTGTGGTCGGGCGGCGGCGATAGCGCGGCGCGCTGGCGCGAGGGTAATCTCGACTGGATCATCGGACAGATCGACCAACTGGCTGGTTCGCAACGTGCCGCGCTGGCGACTCCATCGTGGAAAACGGTGCAGCCCGGTCGTGGCGAGTCGGCAAGCCCGGCCGGTAAGTCACAGGAACAAGGCGGGAACCCGGACGATCGATGATGCAACCACACCGGCGAAAACCCGCAGAAAACCGCCTATTGGCGAAGTATCCCTAATTTTCCCGTAATATCCCCTTTTCACCCGCGCCCGTCACTGGTACACCCTTGTGAGAGAGGGGCACTTTTCCGTGCTGCGCTAATTCCCGGACCGCCGATCATGCGCGCGGCCCGTCGGAGACGGCTGTGTCCCGCTCGGGCGGCTTGGTATCGAGGGGTGAACAGTGGCAGTCCCAGGGCTCTTTTCCGGACCCGCGATTTCCGCGATTGACGACAAGGGTCGTCTCGCCGTGCCTGCCAACCTGCGCAATTCGATCCCCGCCGACGCCGACAGCCCGAGCGACGCCAAGGGCGGCCGCACGCTGTGCATCACCCGCCACGAACGCTCCGACTGCCTGATCGCTTTTGGCCCCGACCGCCTCCGCAAGATGCAGGATGCGATCGAGCGCGAAGAGCAGGTCGCCCTTGCCCGCGGCGAGGATTACGACCGCGACGCCGCAAATCGCCGCAAGTTCGGCCTCGTAGAGACCGTGACGCTCGACGGCAGCGGCCGGTTCATCGTGCCGCCCTTCCTCAAGGACGTCGGCAAGCTCGACCGCCAGGTCTTCTTCCACGGCGCCGGCGAATATTTCGAACTGTGGGATCCCGAGGTCCTGCTCGCGCGCGACGACAGCTACGAGCCGCTCAAGCAGGCCTGCCGCTTCTACCGCGACAATGCGGGCAAGAAGAAGTGAGCGCGCCCGTGACCCAGTCCGACAGCGCTCCGCATGTCCCCGTCCTGCGCGACGAGGTGATTGCCGCGCTGGCACCGCAGCCGACCGAGACGCATGTCGACGGCACCTTCGGTGCGGGCGGCTATTCGCGCGCCTTGCTCGCTGCGGGCGCACGCGTCGTTGGCATCGACCGCGACCCCGATGCGGTAGCAACGGGCCGCGAGCTCGAAGCTGAAAATGCCGATTTCACGATGATCGCGGGTCTGTTCTCCGATCTCGCCAGCCAGCTCGCGGAGCGCGACATCGATCAGGTCGACGGCGTCACCTTCGACATCGGCGTGTCGTCGATGCAGTTCGACCAGGGGACACGCGGCTTTTCGTTCCAGGCCGACGGTCCGCTCGACATGCGCATGAGCCAGGCGGGGATGACCGCCGCCGAATGGCTCAACAGCGCCGACGAGGCCGACATCGCCGACGTTATCTATCGCTATGGCGAGGAGCGCCGTTCGCGCCGGATCGCGCATGCCATCGTCGCGGCGCGCCCGCTGACGACGACCGGCGAGCTCGCCCGCATCGTCCGCAAGGCGGTCGGCCACAAGCCGCACGACAAGAAGGACCCCGCGACGCGGGCGTTCCAGGCCATTCGGATATTCATCAATGCCGAACTCGAGGAGCTCGAACGCGGTCTCGCCGCCGCCGAGCGGGTGCTGAGGCCAGGCGGCCGTCTTGCCGTCGTCAGCTTTCACAGCCTCGAGGATCGCATCGTCAAAAGGTTTCTCAAACGCCGGAGCGGGGCGTTGGGAGCCGGGTCGCGTCACCACCCACCCACCCACCCCGACGCGCCGGCTCCCACTTTCTCTTCGCTCGCCAAAGCGGTTCGCGCATCGGACGCGGAAATAGCCCGCAATCCGCGCGCGCGATCAGCGACGTTGCGCGCCGGGATCCGCAGCGCCGCGCCGGCCTGGGATGAAACATTTGATCGGGAGTCCGCGGCATGTTGATGGCAGCGCGCAAATTGCAGGGTATCGGTCTTGTCCTGTTCGTCCTGATGTTCGCGATGACGCTCTATCCGGTGTCGCTGCGCGTCGCGGCAACGCGCAGCGAGCTGGCCCAGGTCGAATATGACGTGCTGCAGACGCGGCTCAACATCCGCTATCTCGAAACCGAATTCAGCGCGCGTTCGAGCCTGCGCCAGCTCGAGCGCTGGAACGCCGAGTCGCTCGGCTATGCCGCCCCCGAGGCGGCGCAGTTCCTGTCGGGCGAACGTGCGCTGGCCCAGCTCGACAGCCTGCAGCCCGTCGCCGGACCACGCGCCGACCGCGCCTTGCTGGCGGTGGCCGAAGTGCCGCCGGTAGCGCCGCGATCGGCAACGCAGATGATCATCGACGCGTCGATCCCGTCGGCCCAGGCACGCGAGCCGGTTCGTCCGCAGGTCGCCGACAAGCCCGCCAGACCGGTCGGCGCAAAGGCACCAGCGGCGGTGGCGGCCAAGACGCCGACCGCCACGACCAAACCCGCCACCGCTAAGGTTGCGCCCGCGGCGTCTGGCCAGGCCGCCAAGCAGGATCGCCGCCTCGCGATGCTCGATCAGCAGTTGCTGACGCCCGCCGCGCTCAACGCGATCGACAGCGCCGCGCGTGCGGAGGCGGGTGCGGGCCGCGCCCAATGACGACCCTGGTCGCGCGTCCGGACCGGGTCCGGCTGGCCGGTCAACGGCAGCGCGCGATGATGACCGCGCACCAGCGTCTGATGATCCTGATGCTGCTGTTCATCGTCGCGATCATCGTCATCGGTGGCCGGACGCTGGCATTCGCCTTTATCGACGACGCGCATGGCAGCGGGCGCGGCGGTTCGGCGATGATCCCGGCGCGCGCCGACATCGTCGATCGCAACGGCGTACCGCTCGCGCGGACGATCGACGCCTATTCGCTTCGCGTCGTGCCCTCGCGCCTGATGAACGATCCGCGTCGCCTCGCCGCCGACCTCGCCGCGATATTCCCTGACACCAGCGCCGATACCTTTTACGCCAAGATTACCGGCAAGAACCCGACGCTGCTGCGCCGCCGGGCGCTCCCCGAAGAGGTCGCAGCGGTCAACGCACTGGGCGAGGTCGGTTTCGAATATCCGCGAGTCAAGGAACGCCTCTATCCGCAGCACACCCTCGCTGCGCACGTTCTCGGCTTTACCGGGGCCGATCATCGCGGTGTGATCGGCGTCGAAAAGGCCTTTGACGAGCGATTGTCCGATCCCGCATTACGCGGCGAGCCGCTGGTGCTGTCGATCGACAGCAGGGTGCAGGCGACGCTCGAAAGCGAACTCTATACCGCGATGGTCAATCTCGAGGCGCAGGGCGCGGCGGGCATCGTCCTCGACGTATCGAGCGGCGAAGTGCTCGGCATGGCATCGTTGCCGGTGTTTAACCCCAACAAGATCGTCAGCGGGTCGAACGCGGCGCGCAAGAACGCGGTCACCTACAATCTCTATGAGCTTGGCTCGACCTTCAAGCCGCTGACCATCGGCAAAGCGATGGACATCGGCGTCGTGACCAGCATGTCGCGGCGCTACGATGCGACCAAGCCGCTCAAGGTCGGGCGGTTCGCCATCCATGACAGCCATAATATGGGCCGCTGGCTCAACGTCCCCGAAACATTGATCCATTCGTCGAACGTCGTGACCGCGCAGATCGCCGACGAGATGGGCCAGGCGCCGCTTGAACAACTGTTCCGCAGTCTCGGTTTCGACAACCGGCCGCAGATCGAGCTCAAGGAGCGGGCCTTTCCGCTGTGGCCGCGCAGCTGGGGCCGACTGACGACGATGACGACGAGCTATGGCCATGGCATCGCGGTGACGCCGCTCCACCTTGCCAGCGCCTATGGCGCGCTGGTCAACGGCGGCACATTCTATCCCGCGACCTTGCTCAAGACCGAGCGTGGACGCCAACCGGCGGGCAAGCGTGTTTTTTCCGAAGCGACCAGCGCGCGGATGCGCCAGTTGCTGCGCATGATCGTCGTCGATGGCACCGGTACCAAGGCCGACGCGCCGGGCTTTCGCGTCGGTGGCAAGACGGGTTCGGCAGAAAAGCCGAGCGCAGGCGGTTATGCCCACCATTCGCTCGTTTCGACCTTCGTTGCAGCGTTCCCGATGGACAATCCGCGCTATGTCGTCCTCGCGATGATCGACGAACCGAAGGGCAATGCCTATAGCTCGGGTCAGCGCACGGCGGGATGGACTGCCGCGCCGGTAGTAAGGAACGTCGTTATGCGGATCGGCCCGATGCTCGGCATCATCCCCGACCAGAACCGCGATGTCGACTTGAGCGATCTCGAACCCCTGTTGTGGAAACCGAAAGGGGAGAATTGATGCGGCTCGACGCGCTGGTCGGAGCCACTTCTGCCGGTCTCGGCGACTGCACGGTCACCGGTTTTGCCATCGATCACCGCAAAGTCGCGCCGGGCAATGTGTTCGGCGCCTTTCCCGGTTCGACCGTAAACGGCGAAGACTATATCGCCGAGGCGATCAGGCTTGGTGCGATCGCTGTCGTCGCGCGGCCCGAGGCCACCGTCGCGGGCGCGCTTCACATCGCCGATGCCAATCCGCGTCGCCGCTTTGCCGAGATCGCGGCGCGGTATTATCACCGGTTTCCCGCCACCGTCGTCGCGGTCACCGGGACCAACGGCAAGACTTCGACCGTCGAGATGACGCGCCAGCTGTGGATGATGGCGGGCCACCAGGCGGCCTCGATCGGTACGCTTGGCATCACCACCGCCGACGAACAGGTCAAGACCGGCCTGACGACACCCGATGTCGCGACATTCCTCGCCAACATGGCTGGGCTGGCGCAGGAAGGCGTCGGGCATGTCGCCTATGAGGCATCGAGCCACGGTCTCGACCAGCATCGCTGCGAGGGGCTCGACGTCGTCGCTGGAGCGTTCACCAACTTTACCCGCGACCATCTCGATTATCATGGCGACATGGCGAGCTATTTCGCCGCCAAGATGCGCCTGTTCGACGATGTCGTCGCGCCGGGCGGGAGCGCGGTGATCTGGGCCGACGACCCGAAATCAGCCGAGGTTGCCAAATGTGCTGCCGAGCGTGGCCTGACGGTCCTGACGGTGGGCCGCGACGGCGAAGCGCTGCGCCTGGCGGCGCGCGAACCCACCCCGCTCGGCCAACGCCTGACGATCGACGGCGGCTATGGGACGCACATCGTCATGCTGTCGCTGATCGGTGCCTATCAGGCAGCCAACGCGTTGGTTGCGGCAGGTCTGGTCATCGCGACCGGCGGCGATCCGGCGACGACGCTCGCCAACCTCGCGCGGTTGCAGCCGGTGCGCGGACGGCTCGAACGCGCGACGATCACCCGCGAAGGCGCGCCGGTCTATGTCGATTACGCGCACACCCCCGATGCACTCGAGGCGGCGCTTGCTGCGCTGCGTCCGCATGCGACGGGCAAGCTCATCCTCGTCTTTGGCGCAGGCGGCGATCGTGATGTCGGCAAGCGCGCCGAAATGGGTGCTGTCGCCGCGCGGCTCGCCGATGTCGCCATCGTCACCGACGACAATCCGCGCTCCGAAGATCCCGCCGCCATCCGCGCCGAGATCCTGACCGCGCTGCCCGACGGCATAGAGATCGGCGACCGGCACGCGGCGATCGCGCACGCCATCGCCATCGCCGAGCATGACGACATCATCTGCCTAGCTGGCAAGGGGCATGAGGTCGGGCAGATCATCGGCGCGGGCGACAGCCTGCGCATCCTGCCCTTCGACGACGTTGCGGTCGCGCGCGAGTGCGCGGCATGACGGGCGCGTTGTGGACCGGCAGCGAGATCGCCGCGGCGACCGGGGGGACACTGCACGGCGACGATTTCGAGGCCTTCGGCGTCGCTTTCGATTCGCGCGAGATCGAGGTGCGCGAAGCGGGCGGCGACCTGTTCATCGCGATGCGCGGCGAGGAGGCCGATGGGCACGATTATCTCGCCAAGGCATTCGCCAACGGAGCGAGCGGGGCGGTTGTCGAGCGGACGACCGATGCGCTTGAAGGCCAATCCTATGTCATCGTCGCCGATTCGATGGCGGCGCTCGAAGCGCTGGGTCGCGCGGCGCGGGCGCGGGCAGGCGCTGCGACGATTATCGGTGTGACCGGATCGGCGGGCAAGACGGGAACCAAGGAGGCGCTGTTTCACGCGCTCGATCGCGCGGCGCGCGGTTCGGTGCATCGGTCGGTCAAGAGTTACAACAACCATACCGGCGTGCCGCTGAGCCTTGCGCGGATGCCGCGCGACACGCGCTTTGGCATTTTCGAAATGGGGATGAACCATCCCCGCGAACTGGCCGCGCTGACGCAATTCGTGCGGCCGCATATCGCGATCGTCACGACGGTCGCCCCGGCGCATCAGGAATTTTTCGCCAGCGTCGAGGCGATCGCCGATGCCAAGGCCGAGATCTTCGAGGGGCTCGAGGACGGTGGTGTCGCAATTGTCCCGTTCGACAATCCACACGGCGCGCGGCTCACCGCCGCGGCGGCGCATCATGCGGCGAGCGTGGTGAGCTTCGGCACGCGTGATGGCGCCGATGTCCAGGCTTGCGAATGGGTCGATGTGCCCGAGGGCGGATCGCTGATCACGGCAAAGCTGCCCGGCGGCGAGCTGTGCTTCACCATCTCGGCTCCGGGCGATCACTGGGTCGCCAACGCGATGGCGGTGCTTGCCGCGGTCGAGGCGGCGGGGGCCGATTTGGGCGCGGCGGGCCTCGCGCTTGCCGAACTGCCCGGCCTTGCCGGACGCGGCGCGCGCCATGTCGTGCCGGTTGGTGCGGGCGAGGCGCTTCTCATCGACGAAAGCTATAATGCCAACCCGGCATCGATGGCGGCGACTTTGGCCCAGCTCGGCCGCGAACCGGCGACGCGGCGGATCGCGGTGCTCGGCGCGATGAAGGAACTCGGCAGCGAAAGCGCGGCCTATCATGCCGCCATTGCCGATCCCTTGCTCGCCGCTGCGGTGGACATTGCGGTGCTTGTCGGCGACGAGATGACGCCGCTCGCCAAAAGGCTTGAGGATTCATGCGCAATCGCGCATCTGCCCGACGGCGACGCGGCACTGGCCTGGCTGTCGGACAATCTGGCGGCGGGCGATGCCGTCCTCATCAAGGGTTCGAACGCCGTCGGTCTCGGCAAGGTCGTCGCCACATTGACGCGCGGGAGTTAGAACATGTTGTATTGGCTGGCCGAAACACTCGGCTTCCCTGGTGTTTTGAACCTCATCCGCTACCTCACCTTTCGCTCGGGCGCGGCGGTCGCGACCGCGATGCTGATCGGCCTTTTGATCGGCCCGTGGCTGATCCGCTTGCTGCGCCGCAAGCAGGGCAGGGGACAGCCGATCCGCAGCGACGGCCCGCAGACGCACCTCGTCAAACAGGGCACGCCGACGATGGGCGGGCTGTTGATGCTGATCGCGATTGCGGTGTCGCTGCTGCTCTGGATGGATTTGAAGAGCCACCTTGTGTGGGCGACGGTGCTCGTCACCCTTGGCTTTGCCGCGATCGGTTTCATCGACGATTACGACAAGGTCGCCAAGGCGAGCCATCGCGGGATCCCTGCAAAACTGCGCCTTCTGCTTGAATTCGCGATCGCCGGCGCGGCCGCGTGGATCATCCTGCGCGACGCGCCGCATCTGCTCTATCTGCCCTTCATCAGCAACGCCGGCATCGATCTCGGGCCGTTCTATTTCGTCTTTGCCGCTTTCACGATCGTCGCCTTCGGCAATGCGGTCAATCTGACCGACGGGCTCGACGGCCTCGCGACGATGCCGGTGGTGATCGCCAGCGTGACCTTCATGGTCATCGTCTATCTCGTCGGCAGCAGCAAATTCGCGACCTATCTCGGTATTCCGCATGTCCCCGGCGCGGGCGAACTGGCGATCGTGTGCGGCGCGATCATCGGTGCGGGGCTCGCTTTTCTCTGGTTCAATTCGCCACCCGCCTCGGTCTTCATGGGCGATACCGGCAGCCTCGCCTTGGGCGGCGCACTCGGGACGATCGCGGTCGCATCGCGTCATGAAATCGTCCTCGGTATCGTCGGCGGGTTGTTCGTCATCGAGGCGCTGTCGGTGATCATCCAGGTGCTCGTCTACAAACGCACCGGGCGACGTGTCTTTCGCATGGCGCCGATCCACCACCATTTCGAGCAGCTTGGCTGGCCCGAATCGAAGGTCGTCATCCGCTTCTGGATCTTCAGCATCGTGCTGGCGCTGGCGGGTCTCGCCACGCTGAAGCTGCGGTGATCGTCAGCCCGGCCTTTGCCGGTAAGCATTATGCCGTGCTCGGCCTCGCGCGCTCGGGCCTCGCCACGGTCGAGGCGCTGAGCGCGAGCGGCGCAAAGATTACCGCATGGGACACGCGCGAGGATGCGCGCGCCGCGGTGCGTCATCTCGCCACGATCGCCGATCCGACCGAGATCAACCTCGCCGGTTTCGACGGCATCGTCGTCTCGCCCGGCGTGCCGCTCAACCGCCATCCGATCACCGGGCGCGCCGCAGCCGCGGGTGTTCCCATCATCGGCGACATCGAACTGTTCGCGCTCGCCCGGCCGGACCTTCCCGTCCACAAGGTCGTCGGCATTACCGGCACCAACGGCAAATCGACAACCACCGCGCTGGTCGCGCACATCGTCCGCAATGCCGGTCGCCCGGTGCGCATGGCGGGCAATATCGGCCTGCCGATCATGGGGCAGAATCCGCTTGGCCCCGGCGGCGTTTATGTCCTCGAGTTGTCGAGCTACCAGATCGACCTGACGCGCAGCCTCGATTGCGATATCGCCGCCCTGCTCAACCTGTCGCCCGACCATCTCGACCGCTATTCGGGCTTTGCCGCCTATATCGCGTCGAAGGCGCGATTGTTCGCGATGCAGTCGAGCGGCCATGCCAGGATCATCGCGGTCGACGGGCCCGAAACGACGCGGCTTGCCGACACGATCGACGGCGTCCGCCGCGTCCGCGCTGCCGAGACCGGCGACCAGTCGCACTGGCCCGCGCTGCAGGGCCCGCATAATGCCCAGAACATCGCGGTCGCGCTGGCGATCGCCGACGCGCTCGGCATCCGGCGCAGCTCGGCCGAGGCCGCGCTCGCCAGCTTTGCCGGCCTGCCGCACCGGATGGAGCTGGTCGGCGAGGCGAGCGGCGTCCTGTTCGTCAATGACAGCAAGGCGACCAACGCCGCGAGCGCCGCACCCGCGCTCGCCGCCTGGCCGCCGATGCCCAATCCGCGCATCCACTGGATCGTCGGCGGCATCGCCAAGGAAGACGGGCTGGGCGAGTGCGGCGACTGGATCGGCCATGTCGCGCGCGCCTATACGATCGGCGAATCGGGCGCGATGTTCGCCGCCGCGCTCAACGGGCGCGTCGCGGTCGAGGAATGCGAAATGCTCGGCACCGCGGTCAAGCACGCGATCGATCGCGCCAGGCCCGGCGATGTCGTCCTGCTCTCGCCCGCCTGCGCATCGTTCGACCAGTTCAAGGATTACGAAGCGCGCGGCGATGCGTTTCGCGCGCTGACCGTCTCGCTTGCGCCCGGTGCGCGCCCGGTGGCGCCGCGATGAGCGACGATCGCCCGCAACCGCGCCGCCGCGTTGCGCCTGTTGCCGCGCCTCTGTTCGGCGGGGCCAAGCCGCATAGCGGGCCGCGCCTCAGCCGCGCCGACCGCAGTGCGCTGGGCATCTGGTTCTGGGAAATCGACCGCGTCCTGCTGTTGTTGCTGACGATCCTGATCGCGATCGGCCTCGTCGCGGTAGCTGCCGCTTCGCCCGTCGCGGCGGCCAAGCAGTCGACCGCGGCGACGACGATCGCGCCGCTTTATTATCTCTATCGGCAGATATTGTGGGTGCTCCTCGCGGTTCCGGCGATGCTGGTTGTGTCGATGCTGCCGCGCGCGCAGGCCCGCCGGCTCGCCATTTATGCGACACTCGTATTCCTCGCGCTGCTGTTCCTCGTCCCGATCCTCGGGACGACGGTCAACGGTGCCGCGCGCTGGATCGGCAGCGGCGTGTTCCGCCTCCAGCCGTCCGAATTCCTCAAGCCGTTCTTTGTCGTCACGCTCGCCTGGACGCTGTCGCTCAAGGTCGAGGATGATAGCCTGCCGGTCGTGCCGCTGTCGTTCGCGCTGACCACCGTCATCGCGCTGCTGCTACTCAACCAGCCCGATCTCGGCCAGACGATCATCTTCTGTTCGAGCTGGCTGGTCCTGATGGTCGTTGCCGGCATGTCGTTCCGGATCGTCGGCGGATTGATCGGCGCCGGGCTCGCCGGGCTCGTTTCGGCCTATTTCTTCTATCCCGTCGCGACGACGCGGATCGACATCTGGCTGTTCGGCGAGGGCGACAGCTTCCAGGTCGAAAAGGCGCATGCGGCGCTGACCGGCGGCGGGTTGATCGGTACCGGGCCGGGCGCGGGAATTGCCAAGTTTGCGCTGCCCGAGGCGCATACCGACTATATCTTTTCGGTAATCGGCGAGGAATTCGGCCTGATCGCCTGCGTCGCGATCGCCTGCCTCTATCTTGCGATCATCATCCGCGTTTTGCTGCGCCTGCTCGACGAGGAAGACCAGTTCACGATCCTCGCGGTCGCGGGCCTCGTGACGCAATTCGGCGGGCAGGCGATCATCAACATGGCGGTCAATACGCAGCTGTTTCCGTCGAAGGGGATGACCTTGCCGTTTATCAGCTATGGCGGTTCGTCATTGATCGCGCTCGGGCTCGGCATGGGTTTGCTGTTGTCACTGACCCGCCGCAATCCCTATCTGTCGCGTTCCACCCTCGACAACGACTGGAATCCGCAATGAGTGTCAGCCGCCATTATGTTCTCGCCGCGGGCGGTACCGGGGGGCACATGATCCCCGCCTACGCGCTCGGCGAAGAGCTGATCGCGCGGGGCCATCACGTCGCGCTGATCACCGACGAGCGCGGTGCGAAGATTCCCGGCGCGTTCGAAAAGGGTCAGGTCCACATGCTGCCCGCCGGACGGTTCGCGGGCGGTCCGATCGGCTGGCTCAAGGCGCTGATCGGTATCAAGCGCGGGCGCGACATGGCGCTGCGCCTTTATGACACCTTTCAGCCGACCGCGGTGATCGGCTTTGGCGGCTATCCTGCGCTGCCCGCGCTGCTCGCTGCGCGCAAGGCGGGGGTGGCGACGCTGGTCCACGAACAGAACGCCGTGCTGGGCCGGGTCAATCGCCTCGTCGCCAAGCAGGTCGATGCCATCGCGACCTCGTTCGAGAGCGTCGAGCGGGTCCCCGCCAAGGCGCGCAGCAAGGTCCACCTCGTCGGCAATCCGGTGCGCGAGAGCGTCGTCGCGCTGAGGGGAAAGGGATTTCCGGCCTATGACGAACACGGCGTGCTGCGGATCCTCGTGACCGGCGGCAGCCAGGGCGCGAGCATCCTGTCCGAAGTCGTTCCCGACGGCCTGGCGCTGCTTCCCGAGGGTTTGCGCTCGCGCTTGCAGGTCACGCAGCAGTGCCGCGCCGAAGATATCGATGCGGTGCGCGAACGCTATGCTGCCTTCGGCATCGCCGCCGACCTTGCCACCTATCTCGAGGATTTGCCCGAGCGGCTAGGCTGGTCGCATCTCGTCATCGCCCGCGCTGGCGCATCGACGCTGGCCGAGCTGACCGCTGCCGGACGGCCCGCGGTGCTCGTGCCGCTGCTGGGCGCGACCGACGATCACCAGAGCGTCAACGCGCGCGAAATGGTTGCCGCTGGCGCCGCGCGGGCGATCCCGCAACGCGCCTTTACCGCCAAGGAGCTCGCCAAGCAGGTGCAGAAACTCGCGCTGTCGCCCTCCGCGCTCGCCAACGCAGCGATGCGTTCGCTCGAATGCGGTCGCCCGAACGCTACGCGCGACCTTGCCGACCTCGTCGAAAATGCCGGAGGCGAACCGTTGATGGACGTCATCCGGATCGAGCGCGGCACGCCTTCGGCCAGCGGAGCACTTGCGACATGAAGGCTGTTGGTACCGACATCGGGATGATCCATTTCATCGGCATTGGCGGCATCGGCATGTCGGGCATCGCCGAGGTGATGCACAATCTCGGCTATGCCGTGCAGGGCAGTGACATCGCCGACAGCTATGTCACCGAAGGCCTGCGCGCCAAAGGCATCGCCATCGCGATTGGCCACGATCCCGAAAACCTTGGCGAGGCGGCAGTGGTCGTCACCTCGACTGCGGTGCGGCGCGGCAATCCCGAGGTCGAGGCGGCGCTCGCGCGGCGCATCCCGATCGTTCGCCGCGCAGAAATGCTCGCCGAGCTGATGCGCCTCAAATCGACCGTCGCGATCGCCGGCACGCACGGCAAGACGACGACGACATCGATGGTCGCGGCGATCCTCGACGCGGGCGGGATCGACCCGACGGTGATCAACGGCGGCATCATCAACAGCTACGGCTCGAACGCGCGGCTCGGTGCGAGCGACTGGATGGTCGTCGAGGCCGACGAGAGCGATGGCAGTTTCCTGAGGCTCGACGGGACGATCGCGGTCGTCACCAACATCGATCCCGAGCATCTCGATCACTATGGCGACTTCGACAAGGCCAAGGAGGCCTATATCGAATTCATCGAGAACGTGCCGTTCTATGGCGCTGCGATCCTGTGTCTCGACCATCCCGAGGTCCAGGCGATCATTCCGCGCATCCGCGATCGGCGGATCGTCACCTACGGCTTTTCGGCGCAGGCCGATGTTCGCGGGGTCAACATCCAGCCGGCGCTCGGCGGCAATCGCTTCGACGTCGTCGTGCGCGATCGCGACGGCGGCGAACGCACGATCGAGGGCGTGTCGTTACCGATGTCGGGTCGACACAACGTGCAGAACGCGCTCGCGGCGATTGCGGTCGCGCTCCACATGGGCTGTTCGGATGATGTCGTGTGCAACGGCTTTGCCAACTTCGACGGCGTCAAACGGCGCTTTACCAAGGTCGGACAGATCGCCTGCGGCGACGGCTGCGCGCTCGTTATCGACGATTATGCCCACCACCCGGTCGAGATTCGTGCGGTCCTGTCGGCGGCGCGCGAAGGACTCGTCGGCCAGCCGGGCGGGCGCGTTATCGCGGTCGTCCAGCCGCACCGGTTTTCGCGGCTCGGCGATCTGATGGACGAGTTCCGCCAGGCGTTCAACGATGCCGATGCGGTCTATGCGCTGCCCGTCTACGCGGCGGGCGAGGATCCGATTGAAGGGATCAATTCCGAAGCGCTGGTCGCGGGGCTGCGCGATCGCGGTCACCACGCCGCGTACGCCGTTGCCTCGCCCGAGGACCTCGCCGAGCGTCTCTCCGACGAGGTCAAGGCGGGCGATTTCGTCGTCTGCCTCGGCGCGGGTGACATTACCAGGACCGCTGCCGGGCTCGCCGATGCGATCCACGCGGTGAAGACGCGATGATGGCTGATCTGGCCGAAATGCCGGGAGTCCGCGGCAAGCTCACGCCCGACGCACCGCTGGCGCCGCTCGTCTGGTTCAAGGCGGGTGGGCGCGCCGACTGGCTGTTCGAACCCAAGGACGCCGACGACCTCGCCGAATTCCTGCGCGCGCTCGATCCCGCCATGCCCGTCATGGGCCTCGGCCTGGGGTCGAACCTGATCGTTCGCGACGGCGGCGTGCGCGGAGTTGTCGTTCGGCTTGCCAAGCCCATGGGCGCAATCGAAGCGATCGACGAGACGACCTTGCGCTGCGGCGGCGGTGCGTCGGGGATCGCGGTCTCGTCTGCGGCGCGCGATGCGGGCATCGCGGGGCTCGAGTTCCTGCGCGGCATTCCCGGTACCGTCGGCGGCTTCGTCCGCATGAACGGCGGCGCTTATGGCCGCGAGGTCGCCGATGTGCTGGTGTCGGCGGAGATCGTCCTGCGCTCGGGCGAGCGGCGCACGCTGGCCTGTTCAGAGCTTGGCTACAGCTATCGCCACAGCGAGCTGCCCGAACAGGCGATCGTTGTTGCTGCAACTCTGCGCGGAACTCCGGGAGACAAAACAGCGATCCAGGCCGAAATGGACCGCATCGCCGAAGCGCGCGAGGCGACGCAGCCGCTGCGCACCAAGACCGGCGGATCGACCTTCAAGAATCCCGATGGCGACAAGGCGTGGCGGCTGGTCGACGATGCCGGCTGTCGCGGATTGACGATCGGCGGCGCACAGGTCAGCGAGAAACACTGCAATTTCCTGATCAACACCGGCGATGCGTCGTCGACGGAGATCGAGGCCCTGGGCGAAGAGGTAAGACGGCGCGTGAAGGACAAGGCTGGGGTTGAGCTGCATTGGGAAATCCAGCGCGTGGGGGACCGGGCATGAGCCGCGGGCCTTGGCATGTCGCGGTCCTGATGGGCGGCTGGAGCCATGAGCGCGAGGTGTCGCTGATGAGTGGCACGGGCGTCGCCGACGCGCTCGAAAGCCGTGGCCATCGTGTCACGCGGATCGACATGGACCGCAACGTCGCCGCGACGATCACGGGGGCGCGACCCGATTGCGTGTTCAATGCACTGCACGGCGTTCCCGGCGAAGACGGCTCCGTCCAGGGGATGCTCGACCTGATGGGCGTGCCCTATACGCATTCGGGGCTCGTCACCTCGGTCATCGCGATCGACAAGGAACTGACCAAGCAGCGGCTCGTGCCGCACGGCATTCCGATGCCCAAGGGTCGGATCGTCGCGTCGGACAGCCTGTACGAAGGCGATCCCTTGCCGCGCCCCTATGTCCTGAAACCCGTCAACGAGGGCTCGTCGGTCGGCGTCGCGATCGTCACCGATGCGAGCAATTATGGCAATCCCATCGCGCGTGACGCCAAGGGTCCGTGGCAGGAATTTCCCGAACTGCTCGCCGAGCCGTTCGTCGCGGGGCATGAGCTTACCGTCGCGGTCGTCGGCGGCAAGGCGCTCGCGGTGACCGAACTCAAGCCGACACAGGGCTTTTACGATTACGACGCCAAATATACCGACGGCCTGACGCAGCATGTCTGCCCCGCCGAGATCGACCCTGAGATCGCCGACTATATGATGGAGCTGGCGATGCGCGCGCACGAACTGCTCGGCTGCAAGGGACCGTCGCGCTCTGATTTCCGCTGGGATGAAACGCAGGGCAAAGACGGCATCTTCCTGCTCGAAACCAACACCCAGCCGGGCATGACGCCGCTGAGCCTCGTTCCCGAACAGGCGAAATATGCCGGGATCGATTATGCCGAGCTGGTCGAACGGATCGTCGAGGAGGCGCTGGCCGGCGCCGAGGCGCGATGACGACCGCGAAGATCAAACGCGGCAAGCGGGCCAAACCCGCGCCGCGGCGCAAGCCCGCGCGGCGCAAGACGCAGGGGTCGCGCGTCGATGCGGTGCTGGGCGCGCTGCCGGTGAGCCGGGCGACGCTGCAACGCATCGCGACGCTGGTGATACTGTCGCTGCTCGTCGTCCTCGTCGTCGTTGCCGCCAATGTCAGCGGCGTATCGGCGAAGATCGCCGAAGAGGCCGAAAAGGCGGTCGGTCGCGCCGGGTTCGAAGTGCGCCGGGTCGAGGTCGTCGGAGTCGACCGGATCGACCAGGCCAAGGTCTATGAAATCGCGCTCAACCAGCGCAATCGTTCGATGGCGGCGGTTGATCTCGACGAGGTCCGCCGCGATCTCATGCAATATGGCTGGATCGCCGATGCGCGCGTATCGCGCCGGCTACCCGATACTCTCGTCGTCGATATCGTCGAGCGCACGCCCTCGGCGGTGTGGCAGAACAACCGGAAACTTGCGTTGATCGACAAGAACGGCGTCGTGCTCGAGCGCGTCAATGCGCGCAACGCGCCCGACCTGCCGCTCGTCATCGGTCCCAATGCCAACCGCCAGACCAAGCAGCTCGACAAGCTGCTCGATGAAGTCCCCGCGCTGCGGCCGCTGGTCGCGGGTGCGACCTGGGTCGGTAACCGGCGCTGGGACCTGCGCTTCCAGTCGGGCGAAACGCTCGCGCTGCCCGAAGGCGATGGCGAGGCCAAGGCGGCGCTGATCGACTTTGCCCGGATGGACGGCGCCAATCGCCTGCTCGGCCGCGGTATCGTCCGCTTCGACATGCGCGATCCCGACAAGTTCGTCTTCCTGCCCGGCGAGCGTGTCGCGGCCAAGCCCGTGGACAAACCCGCCGCCGACAGCGGCGAGGAATAAGCCATGGCCGCTACGCGCTACGAACGCCTGTTTACCGGGATCGACATCGGATCGGCCAAGGTCTGCGCACTGATCGCGGGCGAGGACGAAAGCGGCCGGCTGACCGTGCTCGGCACCGGCCAGCGCCAGAGCCAGGGGATCAAGCGCGGCTACGTCGTCGATCGCGACAAGGCCGAACAGGCGGTGCGCGAGGCGATCGAGCAGGCCGAACGGATTGCGGGCATCAATATCGAGCATGTCTGGGTAGGCTTTTCGGCGGGCAGCCTGTCGAGCGACACCGCGCGCGCCGAGGTCGAACTGTCGGGCCATCGCGTCGAACAGGAGGATGTCGATGCGCTGTTCGCGGCGGGGCGTGCTTCGATCGATCCCGAGGGGCGGATGATCCTTCATGCCGAACCCGCGCTCTACACGCTCGACGATCTCGCAGGCGTCAGCAGCCCGATCGGTCTCCACGCCGACAAGCTCGGTGTCGATATCCATATCGTGCTCGCCGACGGTCCGCCCGTCCGCAATCTGGAAATGTGCGTCCGCGCGGCGCATCTCGACGTCAAATCGATCGTTGCAGCGCCCGTCGCGACGGGGCTTGCCTGCCTGTCCGAAGAGGAACGCGACCTGGGCGTCGCGCTCGTCGAGATCGGTGCGGCGGTGACCAATATCTCGCTGTTCGCCGGGGGCATGCTCGTCGCCTTGTCGTCGCTGCCGTTCGGCGCGGGGGAGATCACCGACGATATCGCCAGCGCCTTCGGCATTCGCCGCAGCCAGGCCGAGCGGATGAAATGCTTTTACGGATCGGCGATGCCGAGCCCGCGCGACAACAACGACATGGTCGATATCGAGGCGGGCGACAGCGGCCAGCCGCGCCGCCAGATCACGCGTGCACAGCTGATCACGGTCATTCGCGAACGGCTCGACCACATGATCGGCGAAATCGGCAAGTGTCTCAAGGAGATGGGCTATAGTGGCCCGGTCGGGCGCCAGGTCGTCCTTGCCGGCGGCGGCGCCGACATGAAAGGCATGGCCGACTATGTGCAGGGCGCGCTCGGCCGGTCGGTGCGGATCGGTCGCCCGCGTGGCCTGTCGTCGCTGCCCGAGGCGCATAGCGGCCCGGCTTTTGCGACGATGGCGGGGCTCGTGCTCTACGCGGCGAAGGACCCGATCGACCTGCGCCGGATCGGAACGCGCAATATCGACGAGACCGCTGGCGGCAGTGGTCCGGTTCTCGCGCGGCTGATGAAGGCGTTCCGGCGGAATTTTTAGGCCAAACGATGCAATAAGGTTAATTTTTATGGTGATTCCGGCCCTCGTTTAGTGCATTGATTCTGCAACCGTTGCGCGGCGCGCGCGATGCACAAGTGAACAGTCCCGGCCAGACCGGCGGGCGAGGGGAGAATTCAGGCCATGGGTATCAACATCGGACCGCCCGAAGTCGATGAACTGAGGCCACGGATCGCCGTTATCGGCGTCGGTGGGGCGGGCGGCAACGCGATCGCCAACATGATCGCGGCGAACGTCGAAGGCGTCGATTTCATCGTCGCCAACACTGACGCCCAGGCGCTCAACGCGTCGGCCGCCGAAAGCCGTATTCAGCTCGGCCCCGATATCACCCAGGGACTTGGCGCCGGTTCGCGGCCCGAAATCGGCCGCGCCGCCGCCGAGGAAACGATCCTTTCGGTCGAGCAGGCGCTCGAGGGCGCGCATATGTGCTTCATCGCCGCGGGCATGGGCGGCGGCACCGGTACCGGTGCTGCTCCGGTCATCGCCAAGGCCGCGCGCGACCGCGGCATCCTGACCGTCGGCGTCGTCACCAAGCCGTTCACCTTCGAAGGTTCGCGCCGGATGCGTTCGGCCGATGCCGGGATCGAGGAACTGCAGGCCAATGTCGACACGCTGATCGTCATTCCCAACCAGAACCTGTTCCTCGTCGCCAATCCGAACACGACCTTCAAGGAAGCGTTCCAGATGGCCGACGAAGTGCTCCAGCAGGGCGTTCGCGGCATCACCGACCTGATGGTCATGCCGGGCCTGATCAACCTCGATTTCGCCGACGTCCGCTCGGTCATGCACGAAATGGGCAAGGCAATGATGGGTACCGGCGAAGCCGAAGGCGACGGCCGTGCGCTCGAAGCCGCCGAAAAGGCGATCGCCAATCCGCTGCTCGACGGCGTATCGATGCGCGGCGCCAAGGGGGTCATCATCTCGATCACCGGCGGCGAAGACATGCGCCTGATGGAAGTCGACGAAGCCGCCAACCACATTCGCGAGCTGGTCGATCCCGAAGCCAACATCATCTGGGGTTCGGCGTTCAACGACAGCCTCGAAGGCAAGATCCGCGTCTCGGTCGTCGCGACCGGCATCGATGCCGACGCCGATGCCGATCGCGCGCCGGTCAGCCGCGCCTTCTCGTTCCCGCCGCGCAAGCAGGCACCGGAAGCTCCCGCCGAAACTGCGCCGACGAGCATCGACGAAGCGCCTGCCGATGACGACGCCGTCACCGCAAGCGATTCCGCCGATGGCAGCGCCGATCAGGCGACCGGCTTTGCCAGCGATCACGGCTTCGACGATGGCGCCGACGAAGACACGGGCGTTTCCTACGATGCGCCGCCGCCGCGCCAGGGCTTTGCGCCTGCCGCGCCGCACCAGCCAGAAGCAACGCCATCGTACGACGACACCGGATCTGGAGCCGATCATGGCTCAAGCGCCGACGCAGATGCCGAACCGCTCGAGCTTTCCGACGAGGTGGACAGCTCATCGTCCGACGATGTCCCGCCGTTCCGGCCGGCCGCTACGCCCAAACGCCAGGCGATCCCGACCTACGACGACACTGCGCCCGAACCGATTCCGGGCCTGTCGATCCGCGATCGACTGCGCCAGAGCCAGGATGACGGGCAGCAAGGCCCCGCGCCGGCCGACGACGAATTGGTCCTCGACAGCCCGACGACGCCAGCTCCTGCAGCATCGAGTGCCAAGGGTGGCGGGACGCTGTTCGAACGGATGTCGCGGCTTTCGCGCGGCGCCCCCAAGAGCGATGCCGAAAGCGACGGCGGCGACGACGATGGCGATGCCCTCGAAATCCCGCGCTTCCTTAATCGGCAGAACAATCAATAGGCTGGTGCCGGTCGGCGGCATGACGGGTGCGACAGGATGGATGGTGCCGCTTTCGCGACCGGCTGCGGGCTGTGTTGCGCGCTATTCAGCCTGCGACGGTATAGTGATCGGGTGACTTCGCTTCTCCATCCCCTGTTCCGCTTCCCCGCGCTTGCGCTGGTGACAGTGGCGATCGCTGTGCCCGCCAGCGCCCAGGTGCAGCCAGCCCACGTCGCCACGCCCGCCGAACGCGCAGCGTTCCAGGAACGCGCCGATGCGCAGAAGAAGCTCGCCGGTGCGCTGTCGCGGATCGCGCAGGACGGCAACAACGGCTACGCGCTGCTCGATGCGGGCGAGGCGGCAATCGCTCTCAACGACCCGCAGGCGGCTCTCGGTTTTCTAGCGCGGGCCGAACATGCCATGCCGCGCGAGGCGCGGGTCAAATCGGCGCTCGGCGCGGCGATGATGGGGATCGGCAAGGACGACCAGGCGCTGCGCTATTTCGGCGAAGCGGAAAGCCTCGGCGCACGCGAACGGACCTATCTCGGCGAGCGCGCGCTGGCCTATGAACTCAGCGGCGATGGGGCCGCGGCACAGCGCGATTATCGCGCCGCGCTCGCGATCAAGCCGGGCGATCCGACGCTGACGCGCAATTACGCGCTGTCGATGGGCATTGCCGGCAACAGCAAGGCGGCGCTGGCAATCCTCAACCCGCTGCTGGCGAGCCAGGATCGCGCCGCCTGGCGTGCGCAAGCCTTTATCCTCGCGATGAACGGCCAGACCGACGAAGCCGCAAAAACCGTCGATGCGATGATGCCGGTCGACCTGGCGCGCGGGATCAAACCCTATCTTGCGCGAATGGACAATCTGACCCCGGTGCAAAAGGCCGCCGCGGTGCATCTGGGCAGATTTCCCACCGGGCCGCTGGCGCCTTCGGACGTTCGCCTCGCGTCGGCCGACACGCGCGTTCCAGCGCCGACCTCGACCCGCAAGCCGACGCGGGCCGAGCGCGACGCCGCGCGCCGTGCCGCGCGCGACCAGGCCCAGCGCGAAAAGGCCCAGCGAGAAAGTGCGGCGAGGGCGCTTCCGCCGCCGGTCCGTACTGCGACCGTGGCGCGCAGTCAGCCGACCGTCGTCGCCTCCGCCAGTCCGCGGATCGTTCCTCCGACACCGACACCCACGCCGAGCCCGCCGCCGGCCATGCCTGAGATTGCCCAGCGCGCCGAGCCGATCCGCTCGACGCAATTGCCGCCGTCGTCGGTGGTCCAGCCGGGCTTCAGCGGTAACGCGAGCGCCAGCGCAACGCCGTCGCTGCCGCCGGCGCAGGAAATCACGATTGCGCCGCGCACGATGCCAAGCGCGCCGACCGCTACGCCAACGTCGGTCTATGGCCCAACGAGCCCGACCGCGATCGCCCCAGCACCTGAAAAGTCGCTGTTCGATATCGTCAACGCGATCGACGTGGCTCCAGCTTCGGAGCGTCCGCCGACGGCGGCGCTAAGTGCCGCCGAACTCGAGCGGATCAAGCAGGAGACGCTCGCCGAGCAAGCGGCCGAGGAAAAGCGCGCGGCGGTCGAGAAGGCCAAGGCGCAGGCAGCGGCGAAAGCCAAGCAGGAGGCCGACGCCAAGGCGAAGGCCGAAGCCGATGCGAAGAAGGCCGAGAAACTGGCCAAGGCGGCCAATCCGGCGCGCTTCTGGGTCCAGGTCGCAACCGGCGGCGAAGCGAAGGCGCTGGCGTTCGATTTCCGTCGCCTCGCCAAGAAATATCCCGAACAGTTCAAGGGACAGGACGGCTGGACGTCGCAATGGGGCCAGACGCGCCGCCTCGTCGTCGGACCGTTCGACAGCCTGAAGGAAGCGAAGGCCTGGGACGCCGGTTATCGCAAGGCGGGCGGCGATTCGTTCACCTGGTCGAGCACCGACGGTTTGGAGGTCGAAAAGCTTCCGGGCAAGTGATAGGCGGGTCGGCGTGACCGACCTCCAGACCCGCTCGCCCTATGCCTCTAACCCCGCCGACAGCCGGGGCCGGCAGCATGCCCAACCGGGTCCTTCGGGCGAGCAGCGCGGCCCACGCGACGTCTTTCAGCGTGACCGCGACCGCATCATCCATTCGACCGGGTTTCGCCGCCTGCGCCACAAGACGCAGGTGTTCATTTCGCCCGACGGCGATCATGATCGCGTCCGCCTGACCCACAGCCTCGAAGTCGCGCAGATCGGGCGCACGATTGCACGCGCGCTCGGCCTCAACGAGGACCTGACCGAAGCGCTCTGCCTGGCGCACGACATCGGCCACCCGCCGTTCGGCCATGCCGGCGAAAAGGCGCTCAAGGCTGCACTCGCCGATCATGGCGGGTTCGATCACAACGGCCAGACGCTGCGTATGGTGACGCTGCTCGACAGCCCCTATCCGCGCTTTGCCGGGCTCAACCTCAGCTGGGAAACGCTCGAAGGCCTCGCCAAGCATAATGGTCCGGTGACCGCGCCGGGCTGGGCGCTGGCCGAAGCCGACGCCGCATTTCCGCTTGACCTTGGCACTCATGCCTCGCTCGAGGCGCAGGTCGCCGCGGTCGCCGACGACATCGCCTATGACAATCACGATATCGACGACGGTCTGCGCGCGGGCCTGCTGACGCTCGACCGGCTGCTCGCCGAGGAGCCATTCATCGCCGCGACGTGGGAACGTGTCAGCGCGGCCTATCCCGATGTGTCCGAAGAATTGCGCGCGCGCGAACTGGTCCGCTCGCAAATCGGCGCGATGGTCAACGACGTCATCGAACAGACCAGGGCGACGATTGCCGAGACCAACCCCGCGAGCGTCGACGACGTGCGCAATGCCGGCCGGACGATCGCAGGTTTTTCGTCGCAGATGGCGCGCGACGAACGCGCGCTCAAATCGTTCATGTACGCCAATCTCTACCATCACGATGCGCAACTCGCCGCCGCCGATGCCGCCGAAACGGTGATCGCGGGGCTGTACGATGCCTATGCGCACGATCCGCAGCTGATCGACGCCGACTGGTTCGATCGCCTGCCGAGCGCGCAGCCCGGCCGCGCGCGTCATATCGCCGATTATATCGCGGGCATGACCGATCGCTTCGCCTGTGCGCGCTTTGCCGAGATTTACGGCAAGCAGGCGTTACCCGCAATCTTGCGCCCGGCTTGACCGTACACCGAGCGTCAGCCTGAGCCGGCGCTAGAAATCGATCGCGATGCCGTTGCGTTCCCAGTCGCCATAGCGAACCGGGTTGGTGCCGAGCGGATCGTTGTCGAGATCTACGCGCGCCGGCTTGGGCGGCGGCGTGTTGGTCCAACGCGCCGGCGGTTGCACCGTATCGGGGCGTTTGGTGGCGCGAGGGCGGGAAGTGGCATCGTCGGTCAGGGGATCGTCGGTCATGGCATCGATATAGGCGTTGCGCCCACTTGGCGAAAGGCCGCGCATGCGCGCAAATGCTTGGCGCGCCGCTCGCGCTGGCCTAGGGCGGCGCGATGGCGCATCCTCCCCGACAGAACCGTCCCGATCAATCGCAGGCCTGGCGTGGGCCGAAACGGCCGCGCCCCAAGCGCGAGACCGAAACGCGCGAGGTGCCGGGCCTTCCCGCACGCCGCGCGGCATTGAAGATCATCGACGCGGTGCTCCATCGCGGCGAGTCGCTCGACCGCGTCGCCAACGGCGCAACGCAGGGCATGCCGGCGCAGGCCGACCGTGCGCTCGCCATCGCCATCGCGATCGAGGTGCTGCGCCATTTGCCCGCGCTCGACGCGCTGATCGACGGCGCGATGCGCAATCCGGTCGACAGCAACGTCAAGGTGCGATCGGTCATGCGCCTCGCGCTCGTCCAGCATTTCAAGATGGCGACCCCGCCGCACGCGATCCTCGCGACCGCGCTGCCGCTGCTCGAGGGCGGCCCCCGCCGGCTGGCGCACGGCGTCCTCGGCACGATCTTCCGCTCGGAAGCAAGGCTGCCCGAGATCGCCGAATTGCCGCAGCCCGTCGTCGAACGCTGGCAGGCAGCATGGGGCGATGCGATGGTCGCCGCGGCGAGTGAGGCGTTCGGCCACCAGCCGCCGATCGACCTGACGCTGCGCGACGCGGGCGGGACTGCACAATGGACGCAGACGCTCGGCGGGACGAGCCTGATGCCCGGACATGTCCGGCTTGATACGCCCGGATCGATCGCCGCGCTCGACGGCTATGACGCGGGCGCCTGGTGGGTCCAGGATATCGCCGCTGCGATCCCCGCGCGCTTGCTCGGGAGCGGCGCTGGCAAGACCGTGCTCGACCTGTGCGCCGCGCCGGGCGGCAAGAGCCTGCAACTCGCCGCCGCCGGATGGAATGTGGTTGCGGTCGACAAGTCGGCCAAGCGGCTCGAACGCATGGCAGAAAATATCGCGCGCTCGGGCCTGACGGTCGCCACGACCGCCGCCGATATCCTCGAATGGCAGCCCGAGCGACAAGCCGACGCGGTGTTGCTCGATGCGCCGTGCAGCGCGACGGGCATTTTCCGCCGCCATCCCGATGTCCTCTACCGCGTCCGCGACGACGATATCGCCGCGCTGGCCGAACTGCAGACCGCGACGCTCGCGCGCGCTGCGCAATGGGTGAAGCCGGGCGGCAGCCTGATCTACGCGACCTGCTCGCTTGAGCCCGCCGAAGGCGAGGCGCAGACGAGGACCTTTGTTGCCGCGCATGACGGTTGGTCGATCGACGCGATCGCGGCCGACGAAGTTGCGCCGGGGATGACCATCGCGCCCGAGGGCTGGCTCAGGATTGCGCCGCCGATGCTCGCCGAAGAGGGCGGCGCCGACGGCTTCTTCATCGTGCGGCTGACGCGCGCGAAATAATTATCGACTTGCGCTCACCCTGAGTTCGTCGAAGCGGCTCGCGGGGGCTTCGACGGGCTCAGCCTGAACGCTGTCGGGACAATCCGCTCTTGCGTGAGAGCGCCCAAGCGGCCTAAAATCGTACGCATGTGATGGGTTCCCCTTTAGCCGGGGGAAGCAAAAGGGAAGCCGGTGCGGTCACCAGACCCAATCCGGCGCTGCTCCCGCAACTGTCATCGGAGAGCCCAAGCGCCTCTTTGCCACTGGAGACATCCGGGAAGGCGAGGCGCGACGCGGGCGGCGACCCGAGAGCCAGGAGACCTGCCCATCGCGTCGTTCCTTCGCGCGGACGGGTGTGCCGGGCGGACGAGGGTTTTCCTCGCGTGAGCGATGTCCGGAAGGCGCTGTGTCGTCCGGATCGACAACGCGAGAGGAAACGACGCATGAAATCGCTACAGTATCTGGCAACGGCAGCGGTGCTGGCGCAGGCCGCGCCCGGCTGGGCGCAGGCCATCGCGCCCGACGATACCGCCTCCGACACACAAATCGTCGTCACCGCGACGCGGTCGAGCGAGGTTGAGCCGATCGACCGCAGCGGAAATTCGGTGACCGTCATCGATGCCACCGCGATCGACCATCGCGAGGGGCGCAGCGTTGCCGAACTGCTGCGCGACGTGCCCGGCGTTGCGGTCGGCGCGACCCCCGGCCAGACGCAGCTGCGCCTACGTGGCAGCGAGGCGAACCACGTCCTCGTGCTGATCGACGGGATCGAGGTGTCCGATCCGTTCGCGGGTGAATTCGACTTTGCCGGCCTGACCGCCGAACCGGGCGCTCGGATCGAGGTGCTGCGCGGCCAGCAAAGCGCACTCTATGGCTCCGACGCGATCGGCGGCGTCGTCCAGTATATCACTGCGTCGGGACGCGATGCACCCGGACTGAGCGCGCGCGCCGAGGCGGGAACGTTCGGCTCGTTCGGCGCAGCCGCGCGCGGGGCAGGGGATTCGGGCGCGTTCGATTATGCGCTGACGGGCAGCTACACGACGAGCGACGGCAGCCCGGGCGCGCGCGGCGGCAGCCGCAATCTCGGCAGCGAGAGCCGCGGCCTGGCGTTCAAATCGAACCTCGCCGTCGCTCCCAACGCGCGCCTGACCGCTGTATTGCGCTATGCGCGCAACGCGGGCGACTTCAACGATGTCGGAAGCGATCCCGCCAGCCCCGATTTCGGCCTGATCGTCGATACGCCGGGGCTGCGCTTCGTCAACTCGGCGCGCTACGCGTTGCTGCGCGGCGAGATCGATCTTGCCGACGGCAAGTGGAAACAGGTCGTGAGCGCGCAGGTCGCCGACAGCGTGCGCGACACCTATCGCAGCGATGTCCGCAGTTCGGGCAGCGAGGGTCGGCGCTACAAGGGATCGTATGAAAGCACGCTCCACTTCGCCGCGGGCTCCGTCGCGCATCGCGTCACGCTGGCGATCGATGCCGAGCGCGAAACCGCGCGCAATACCGACCCGACCGGCATGGCGTTTACCGGGCAGCGCGATTTCGACAATCTCGGGCTCGTCGGCGAATATGCGCTGACGATGGGTCAGGCGTTCGCGTTCGGCGCGGCGGTCCGACACGACGTCAACAACCGCTTTGCCGACGTCACGACATATCGCTTCAACGGATCGGTTCGCATCGCCGCCGATACGCGGGTCCACGCGGCGTTCGGCACCGGCGTCAAGAATCCCGGTTTTTACGAGCTCTACGGCTATTTCGACGGGCGCTTCATCGGCAACCCTGGGCTGAAGCCCGAACGCACGACCGGCTGGGAAGCGGGGATCGAGCAACGCTTCGCCGCGGATCGCGTGACGATCGGCGCGACCTGGTTCCAGAGCCGCCTGACCGACGAGATCTTCATCACCTACCCGCCGCCAAGCTTTGTGCCGACGCCGGGAAATCGCGCCGAGGTGTCGCGCCAGCGCGGCGTCGAAGCTTATGCGAAGGCGCAATTGAGTCCGGCCTGGCGGATCGACGGGGCCTATACCTGGCTGCACGCGCGAGAGAACGGCGTCGAGGAGGTCCGGCGTCCGGCGCACAGCGCAAGCCTGGCGGTCGATTGGACGCCAGCGGCCAGCCGTTTCGCTGCGACGCTCGTCGCGCGCTATACCGGGCGCCAGCGCGACGTCGCCTTCACCGATCCGTCCTACGTGCCGCGCACGGTGACGCTCGACGACTATCTGCTGATCAATGCGAGCGCGCGATACGACCTCGACGCGCGCGTCACGCTGTTCGCGCGGATCGAAAACCTGCTTTCTGCAGACTATGAAGACGTCTTTAGCTATGCGACGCCCGGTCGCAGCGCGTATATAGGCATCAAGGCCCGGTTCTGACCGGCATCAAGGAGTGAAGAGATGACGATGACCAAATCGAACCAGGCGCTGTTGTGGACCGGTGTCCTCGCGGTGGCGACCGTCGCCGGCGCGCCCGCCGCCGCCTGCGTGCTGCCTTTTGCCGCGACCGCCGCGGTCGCCGCGTTCACGCTCGACATCCGCCGCGCACTGGCCGCGATCGGCCTCGTCTGGCTGCTCAATCAGGCGATCGGCTATGGCCTGATGAACTATCCGGTGACGCAATATTCGATCGGCTGGGGTGCCGCATTGCTCGGCGCCAGCGTCGCCGCGCTGGTCGCAGCGCGCTTCGTGCGCAGCGCGATCACGCAGTGGGTTGGCGACACGACGAACGATGTCGCTGCAATGGCCGCGGGCTTTGTCGCGGCATTTGGCGTCTATGAAGGCTCGCTGTTCGCGTTGGCGCAGTTCGCCGGCGGAATCGACACGTTTGCGCCCAACATCGTCGCGACGATCGGGCTCAACGACACGCTCTGGTTCGCCCTGCTGATGGGATTGCGCTGGGTGGTCGTCAACGCAGCGCCCGCCGGCTTCGGCGAGCGCGCGATCGTGCCTTCGGTCTAGTTGGCTGCTAGGCGGCTTTCCAAGTGAACGCTTGCGGTGATGTCTCGTCTTCTTCCGACGCAATGATTGGCGGAACCACAACGGGTCCGTTCCACATGTGCTGCAGGACGGTGCGATTGATCGTGCCGACCGGCTGCATGACATATTCGATCAGCGAGGCCGGGTCTTCGGCGCGCCAGGTCCGCGGATCTTCGTTCGCGACGATGTGCGCATGGTTGGCGCGAAGACCCAGGACTAGGTCCTCGGGCTGCTCGATCGTGTCGCGCAGCGTGTCGTAGAACGTCCGCACGAGAGGCGGTGAATTGTCGGTCTTGGCGGGCATGACCACCGCGAGCTGGCCGGTATCGAGCTTGACCACCGATGCCAGCGGGAAGACGCGGATCGCCTGGAAGAAGGTGAAGAGCAGGTCGGGATCGAAACATCCGTCCCAGTTCTGCATTTCGCCGACCGCACGTTGCGGCGACCACGCCTCCTTGTACGAGCGCTCGGAGGTCAGCGCATCGTATACGTCGCAGATCGCGCCCATCCGCGCAGGCAGGCTGATTTTCGGTCCCAACAGCCCCTCGGGATAGCCCTTGCCGTCCATCCGTTCGTGATGGTGGAGACACACTTCGATCGCGCAATCGGAAACGCCGGGCAATTCGCGCAAGAGGGCGGCGCCCTTCACGGCATGTTCCTTGACGATCGCGAACTCGCTCTCGGTCAACTCATCCGGCTTATTGAGAATATCGAGCGGGACGCCGATCTTGCCGATGTCGTGGAGCAATCCGGCGACACCCAGGCGGACGACGTGATCCTGGGCAAGGCGCTGTTGCCGCGCCAGCTTGATCATCAGCGTGCAGACCGCGACCGAATGGAGATAGGTGTATTCATCCTTGTTCTTCAGTCGCAGCATGTTGATCAGCGTCACCGAGTCCTGGACGACGGCGTTGCAAATGTCTTCGGCGACCGTGTCGGCGAGCGAAAGATCGACCGCGGCACCCGACTGGACCTGGTCGAACAGGGTTTTCACCAGGCGCTTAGACGTGTCGATCGTCTCTGCGGCGCGTTCGCGCTTGCCGAACGTTCGCGGCGCCTTGGGCGATGCGAAGCGAGCCTGGGATGCGCGTGGCGCAGGTGTTGGAGGGGCAACGGGCTGGACGTCGGGTGTTGCGCTATCGTCAGCGACGTCGATGCCGAGGTCGGTGTCGATGACGAGACTCTCGATCCCGCTCTCGACGAATGCTGTGATCTGCTCGCTCGTCTTGATCTTGAGCCGGCTGCGCCAGAAGGGGTTAGAAAACCACGATCCGCCGACGGAGTCGACAAACATGCCAATCTGGAGCTGGTCGATAGGGATTTCTCGTTTCATCCCGTCACCTTATGCCGGTACGATTAAAACAGTCTAAACACCCGATGGTAAAGGCGAGCAACCGCGATCGCTTGGGAAGAATCGTGCCCAAGTGAATAAAATACCTAGTTTTTGCGCCCGCCTCCCGAATCAAAGTGATCGCGGCTTTGGATAATTCGCCAGAAGCTCTGGTCGACGGCAATTCGCTGCCGCCGACATTCTGAGCGCAATTGACGGATTTCCGCGCGTTTCGGCAAGATGTTGCCGCAAATAGGCAAGTTTTTTCCGCACTTAGGCACCGGTTAAAGGTTTCGTTAACCATTATCTCGCTACTTCGGTCTCAGCGGATCGCAGGGCCACTCAAACAGCCCGCCCGGTTCCCGATAAGAACAAGAAGACTGATGGGGGATGCCGGTGCCACATAAGATGATATCCGAACTCGTGATTGGCGACAGCGAAGCAATTTCGTCAGTCCGCACGATGATCCGCTTTTCGATCAATGCCCGGGCGAGCGTCATGATCACCGGACCTTCGGGTTGCGGCAAGGAAGTCGTCGCCCAGGCCATCCATCGCGCCTCGCCGCGCAACGAACAGCCCTTCATTGCAGTCAATAGCGGCGCAATCGCCGCCGACCTTATCGAATCCGAGCTGTTCGGCCATGAAAGCGGCAGCTTCACCGGCGCGACCGGCCGCCATGTAGGACTGTTCGAACAGGCCAATGGCGGCACGCTGTTCCTTGACGAGATCGGCGAGATGCCGCTTTCGCTCCAGGTCAAGCTGCTGCGCGTCATCGAGGAACGCTCGATCCGCCGCGTCGGCGGGACCAAGCAGATCCCGGTCGACGTCCGCATCATTGCCGCGACCAATCGCGACCTGCAGCAGGAAATCGCCAACGGCGGCTTCCGCGAGGACCTGTTCTACCGCCTGTGCGTCATTCCCATCAAGATTCCGTCGTTGGCCGCGCGTCCCGAGGATGTCGGCCCGCTCGTCGCGCATTTCATCAGCCTGATTGAACCCGGCGAAGAACGCCCGGTGCTGAGCGAAGCGGCGATCGAACGCCTAGCCGCCTACAAATGGCCGGGTAACGTGCGCGAACTGCGCAATGTCGTCGAACGCGCCGGGATTTTCTTTCCGGGCCAGACGATCGGCCGCGAAGAGGTCGAACTTCTCCTCGCCGAAACGTCGGTCGTGCCGATGTTCCTCCATACCGCCGATCGCCCCGAGGCAATGGTCGCCAATGTCGAATTCGCCAAAGGTTTCTCGCTTCAGGACCATTTGCAGGCCGAAGAACGCCGGCTGTTGGTCGATGCGCTCGTCGAATGCGGCGGCGTGATCGCCCAGGCGGCGCGCCTCGTCGATGTCCAGCGCACGACCTTTGTCGAAAAGATGCGGCGCCACAACATCTCGCGCGACGAACGCCAGGTCGCCTGATCGATTGCGGCGCGGACCTTTCGGGTCCTAGCGCTTGCCGATCTCGGTCCAGGCATCCGCCACTTCTGAAATGATATCGCGGGCGGCCTGCAATTTTGCGGCTGCCTCTTCGCCGCGTGCGTCGTTGAGACAGTTCGACGCTTCGCGATAGACGATCGCGAGCGCGGTAGAGATATCGCCGCCGCGTTCGAAATCGAGGCTTTCTTCGAGCGCATTGAGGATGTCCGACGCCTTGGCGCGCGATTGCAGCATCGCCGCGATGTCGCCGCGATCGATGCACCGCGCGGCGCGGTCGATGCGCAGCAACAGCTGTTCGAACAGGATCGCGACCAGCTCGTGCGGCGAAGCGGCCGCAACCCTGCTGGTTGCATCAAGGGCGCCATAGCTCTGCGCCACGCTGCGATTGCCCGCATAATACATCGTCGAATTCCTTATCGATTCTAGTTCTTATTGCTGCCGTTCCAGATCGAGGCCTGCTGGTCGACATATTGTTGCGTCTGGCGCAGGATCGCGAGCTGGCGGTCCATGTTCGAGAATGTCTGTTGCAGGTTCGCCTGATAGCGATTGATGTCGTCGTCGAGTTTGGTCCGAAGGTCGTCAAGTTGCTTGTTGACCTGGGCAAAGCGCGCCTTGGCGAGCGTCAACGGGCTGTTGGCATCCTGCAAGGCGGTGCGAACCGCATCGAGCGTGCCGGCGAGGCCCGGATGGTTGGCGTCGGGCGTAACCGGGTCGAGCATCTGGGCGACCGCGGTCGGATCCGCCGCCATTGCGCGATCGAAGGTCGGACTATCGAGCTCGAGCGTGCCGTCGCGCGCGGTGCGCACGCCGATATCGGCAAGCGTGCGAAACGGCCCGTCGGTCGACAGGATCGCCGAGCTCATCCGGCCAAGCCGCGTTGTCATGTCGCGGATCGCGCGGTTGCCGGCGAGCGGACCGCCCGAGGCGCTGTCGGTTCCCGGTGCGGTCGCGGTGTTGAGGCCGCGCTTGAGCGTGTTGTACGCGTCGATGAATTCGCTCACCAGGTCGCGCGTCGTCGCCACGGGCTTGTCGCCCGAAATCGTGATCGCAGCGCCCGGGGCCGCTGACAACAGGTTGAGGCGGACGCCCACGATCGCATTTTCGATGACGTTGCTCGAATTGACCAGCTCGATGCCGTCCATCATGACAATGCTGTCGGCGGCGTCGGAAACTTTCGCCATTCCGGTCGTGCTGCCAGATGCATAGGCAAAATCGGTGAGCGGGCTCGGCGCGCCGGTGATCGGATCGGGACCCGGGGCGGCGATCGAGAAACTCTCGTTCGCGCCTTGCTTGCCCGATACGACGAGCCGCGTGCCGCGGTTGTCGCTGACGATCTTGGCAGTGACGCCAGCATCGGCGGTGTTGATCGCATCGCGCAGCCCGGCAAGGCTATCGTTGGTTGCATCGATGATGATGTCGAATGCGCCGGTGCTGGTCGTCAGCGTCAGCGTGCCGGTTCCGACCGCCGCGTCAGGTCCGGTGAAATTGCGCGAAATGATCCGCTGTTCGGCGGCGAGTTGCTTCACCTCGAGCGAGACTGGTAGCCCCTGGGGCTTTTGGCCGTCGATAAAGCTCGCGGTGGCGACGCCGCCGTTGCTCGATACCAGGTCGCCGGCAAAGCGCCGCCCGTCGAGGATCCCGCTGAGCGCGTCGGCAAAGGTGTTGAGCGACGATGATGCCGAAGCGAGTGCAGAGATGCGCGCGCTGTTGAGCTGCTGCTTCTGCTGGATCGTCGCCTCGCGCGGCTGGCGCGTCGCAGCGACGAGGTCGGCCACGAGCTGACCCGAGTTGATTCCGGACTGGCCGCTGATCAGGTTGGAAATACTGGAGAGCATGTGTGCCCCTTTCTGGAAGCTTTAACGGCAGGCGGCGGAAAAGATTTAGCTTTCGGGACGACCGTCGGCATCGAAGCGCAGGTCGTCGGGAACGATGATGTCGGGGCGGTCGTGCTTGTCGGCCATCTCGGCATCCAGACGGAAAATGAAGGCGAGCAGCGAGGCGACCGCCATGTAGAGCCGCTCGTCGACGATGTGATTGGGTTTCGACGTGTAATAGATCGCACGCGTCAGCTCGGGATAATGCAGGATCGGCACCTTGTTCTCGTCGGCCAGGCTGCGCATGATCAGCGCCAGTTCGCCGCGTCCGCGCGCCAGCACGATCGGCGCGGCGTCGCGCGTCTGGTCGTAGCGCAGCGCGACTGCGAAATGCGTCGGGTTGACGAGCAGCACGGTCGCATCCTCGATCGCCTTGCGCGCCGATCCGCTCATCATTTCCTGCTGCCGCTGGCGGATCGCCTGTTTGACCTCGGGTGAGCCTTCGCTTTCCTTGTGCTCGTCCTTGACCTCCTGCTTGGTCATGCTCAGCTTCTTGCTGCGCTGGAACATCTGCGCGGGGACGTCGATCAGCGCGATGACGACGAGGCAGCCCGCCATCGCGATCAGCGTGAAGACGAACATGCCGCCAAAGGCGTCGATGCTGTTGCGGATATCGCCGAGACCGAGCTGGACCATGTCCTTGATCGACGAATAGATCAGCACGGTTCCGACCACGCCCATCAGGCTGACCTTGGCGAGCGCCTTCGACAGTTCGATCAGCGCATGCATGCCGAACATGCGCTTCAGGCCCGAAGCCGGGTTCATCTTTGATGCCTTTGGCTCGAGCGCCGACCAGCGGAAGCCGAGCGAACCGAGCATTGCCGGAGTCGCGATCGTTGTCAGCATCAACAGCGCGAACAGGGCGCCGAACGGGATCGCCAACGGAGCGACCAGCCGCAACGTGCGTTCGCCCATGTTGAAATCTTCGATGTCGGCGGGCGCGAAACTGAGGCCCGATCGGACCACCGCCGAAGTGGCATCGACGAGATGGGTGCCGAACAGTGCGAACATCGTCGCGCCGCCGATCATGACGAGCGCGACGCCAAGCTCCTTCGACTGGAGGACGTCGCCCTTCTTGGCGCTGTCCTTCAACCGTTTTTGGGTTGGATCTTCGGTTTTCTCGCCGCCGCCGGATGGTGAATCGGCCATAGCGTCAGCCCCTCACGACGATTTGCGACTGTTCGAGACCATCGGACATCGCGTGCATTACCGCATTGGCCATGACCGGTGCGGCCATCGCCAGCAGGACGAGGCCCGAGAGCAAGGCGACGGGCAGGCCGACCGCGAACAGGTTCATCGCTGGGGCCGAACGGGCAAGCATCGCCATGACGAGCTGGATCAGAATCAGCGCGGCGCCGACGGGCATCGCGATCAGCAATCCCATGGCAAACAGCGAGGCGCCGAAATCGACCAGGTCGCGGATCGCGGCAAAGCCGGGAAAGGCGTGGCCCGGCGGGAGGGTGTGATAGCTGTCGACGATGATCGAGATGAGCATCAGGTGGCCGTCCATCGCGAGCAGCAACAGCGTTGCGACAATCGACAGGAACTGGCCGATGACCGGGGTCGACGCGCCCGACTGCGGATCGTTGAGCGACGCGAAGCCGAGTCCCATCGCGTTGCTCAGCGTCTCGCCGGCAACGAACGCCGCCGAATAGCCGATCTGCAGCGCAAAACCGATCGAGATGCCGACGACGATCTCACCGGCGATGAAGATGAACCCGGTAAAGCTGACCAGCGTGTCGGCGGGCATGATCGCGCCGCCCGCGCCGGTCGCGGCAATCCCGATCATCATCGCCAGGATGATGCGGACCTGCAGCGGCACCTGTGCGGCACCGAAAATCGGCGCAGCGATCAGCGCGGCCCCGGGCCGAATCATCGCCATCGCCCATTGCCACAGTTGGTCTTCGGCGCCTGCGAAAGCCGGGGCGATCATACGAGAAGCTCCGGAATCCGGTTGAACATGTCGATCGTGAAGTCGGCGATCAGGTAGAGAATCGAGCCGCCGAACAGCGCGAGCATCAGGCCCACGACGATCAGTTTCGGCACGAAGCTCAGCGTCGCCTCGTTGATCGACGTCGCCGCCTGGACCATGCCGAGCAGGATGCCGACGACGAGCGCGGGGACGAGGAGCGGGGCGGCGGCGAGCGCGGTGATCCACAGGGTCTGCTGCGCGATGCCAATGAAGAAGTCGGTCTGTTCCATGGTCCGGGCCTCAGGTTACGAACGAACCGGCGAGCGAGCCCATCGTCAGGGCCCAGCCATCGACCAGGACGAATAGGAGCAGCTTGAAAGGCATCGAGATGATTGTCGGCGACAGCATCATCATGCCGAGCGCCATCAGCGTCGATGCCACGACCAGATCGATGATCAGGAAGGGCAGGAAGATCATGAAGCCGATCTGGAATGCGGTTTTGAGCTCGCTCGTCACGAAGGCTGGCAGCAGGATCGAAAACGGGATCGCTTCGGCGCTTTCGAAGCTCGGCTTCTTGGCGATGTCCATGAACAGCTTGAGATCGGTCTGACGCGTCTGTTTGACCATGAAGCTGTGGAAGATGTCGCCCGAGGTCGCGACCGCCTGTTCGAGCGTCACCTGGTCGGCGCCATAGGGCTGGATCGCGCGGGCGTTGATCTGCTCGATCGACGGCGCCATCACGAACAGCGAAAGGAACAGCGACAGGCCGATCAGGACCTGGTTGGGCGGGGTCTGCTGAAGGCCGAGCGCCTGGCGCAGGATCGACAGGACGATGATGATGCGGGTGAAGCTGGTCATCATCAGGATCAGCGACGGCAGGATCGTCAGCAGACCCATCATCACGAGAATCTGGAGCGACAGCGTCAACGGCGCACCGTTGCCCGATACGTCGCCAAGTGCGCGGGTCAGCGCTTCGGAAGCGCCCGGCGTCTGCGCCGACAGCTGGGCAGGGACGGCCAGCAGCAGGCCGGCGAGGCCGAGGCGGAGAAGTGTGGCGGGGGCGGGGAGGCGAAGCGACGCGCGCATCGGCTTATTCCTGGCCCGGGCGGGCGGCGGCGCGAAGTGCGAGCGCCTTGTTCATGATCGTGCGGAAGGGATTGGCGGGTTCGCCGAGCCCGGCGTCGGGCGTGTCGTCTGTCACGGGCACCGGCGCGGTGTGCGCTTCGCGTTCGGCTTGCGTCATCTCGCGGGTGGCGATCTGTTCGATCTTGCCGCGTGTTGCCGATAGCAAGATCCGCTGGCTTCCGAATTCGATGACCGCGAGCCGGCCCGACGTGCCCATCGAAAGCGTTTCGACGAGGCGCATGTCGCGCTGCTTCACGCCGGGAGCGAGGCCCGGCTGGTATTTACGATAGAGCCATAACGCTCCCACGATCATGCCTGCCATGAGCGGCAGCATGATCACCAGCTTGAGTATGTAATACGTCACTAAGCACGCCTTTCGACCTTCGCACTGCCGACGTTCTTCGTGACAACTTCCGCAACGCGGATGCCGAAACGACCGTCGACCGTTACAACTTCCCCCCTTGCAACCAGCGTGCCATTTACGTTGATGTCGAGCAGGTCGCTCGCCTGGCGGCCGAGTTCAACCACCGAGCCTTCGTTCAAGGCCATGATTTCACTAAGTTTTAGCGAAACGTTGCCGACCTCGACCGAAAGCCGGACGGGGATATCGGCAAGGAAGCGATAATGGTTGGCGCTCTCGTCGGCAAAAGCTGCCGCGGTGTCGCGGCAAGAATTTGCCGTTTCGTTGCCGCCCTGCGGGGGAAGCGTGGGGGCTTCGGTCATGTCGTTCATAACTTATCCTTTCTCGATATGGTCGATGCGGAAGGCGGCGAGGCCGTTTTGCTCGCCGAGACTGCCGCGTGCGAAGGTGCGATCGCCGATGATCAGCGGGATGTTCTGGGCCGGCGGAATGGGAATGATGTCGCCGGGCTTGAGGTTGGCGAGCTCGGGCAGCGTCATCGTCGGACGCGCCAGGATCGAGCGGACGGGGACGAAGACCTCGGCCATCGCGCCACCCATTTCGAGCCGCCATGCCGGGTCGGCGGTAACCGCTTCGGGGCCCTGGCTGGGGCTCCATTCTTCGCGCGCCGACTGGATCATCGCGATCGGGTAAACGATGTCGATGGTGAAGCTGGTCGTGCCGGCAAAGGTCAGCGTGAACGGCTGGATCATCAGCGCCGCGTCGCCCTTGGCGATCTTGGCTTCCTCGGGATCGTCGGTCAGGCCGGCGGCGAGGCAGCGGAACGATCCGAACTCGCCCCACGCGGCACCGATCGGCATCGCCAGCGAGTCGGCAATGCGATGCATCAGGCGCAGGTCGGCGGGGGAATATTCGGTCTTCTGCGTTTTCGCGCGGGAGATCGAACCACCGAAAAAGGCGTCGACAAGCGCGGCGATGAGGTCGTGGCCAAGGCGCAGCGCAAGCCGGCCCTTCATTGGCGGCAGCTGGTAGAAGGCGAGGCCCATCGATTGGCCCTGCGCCGCTAGCCAGCTGTCGTGCGTGTCGATGATCGCCTGTTCGGGCGTGACCGTCAGGCGTTCGCTGGCGAGTGGCTGGAGCGCAGTGCGCAGGCCGCCGGCGAGCAGCTTGGCGGTCCGCCGTGCGATCGGCATGACGTCGGCTTCGCTGCTGTCGCGCCGCGGAAAGCTGTGCGCCGCACCCTGCAGCGCGTCGGCGGCCGGAGCTGGTGATATGGGAGCCTGGGTCGCCATGGTCTTACTGCAGCACCAGCTTGGTGAAATAGACTTCGGCGATGCCGCCAAAGCCCGTTTTTTCCTTGAGCGTCGCGTTGATCCGGTCGCGCAGTCGGACGGCAAGCGCCTCTTTCCCGGCGACGGTTTCGAGCTCGAGCCCGTCGGTATTGGCAAGTTCGAGGACGATCGCATTGCGAATCGCGATGTCGTGATCGGTCAGCGCCTCGATGACGGTCTCGTCATAGAAGGTCGAAACCGCCAAATCGACCTGGGCAAAGCCGCTGTCGCCACGCAGGTTGGTGGTGAAGGTCTTGTCGATCGGGTGATAGGTCACCTTGTACTTTTCGGTGTGGGTCAGCTTGCCGTTGGCTGGCGCCTCGACCTCGTCGCCGTCCTTGAGGACAAGCTTGGGCAGATCGGGTTTTTCTTCGGCGGGCGGGCCGCTGATCGAGTGGGCATAGACGTAACCGCCGCCGCCACAGGCGCCGCCGATCACCAACACAGCAATCGCCGACAGCAGCATCTTTTTCTTTTTGCTGCGTTTCTTGGGTTGCTTTTCAGTCGACATGTTTGAACTCCGAATGGGTCTTAGTGTGCCGGAAAATCAGGCGTAAAATACGTTGGAAGCCGGGTTTGACAGCCCGCTCTCTGGGCGCGCCGGGATACCGTGATTGGCCGAAAAACCGCGCTGGTCGTGGCGGGTGCTGGCCGATTGCTGGGCATTGCTGCCGCGACCGTCGTGCCCGGTGCTGTGACCGGCGCTCTGGCCGCTACGCTGTTCGGATCCGCTGCCATCATGGCGGGCGGCTGCGTCGCGCGTCGCGACATCGATCGTCGTGATCCGCTGTCCGGCCTGGCGCAGTTCGTGTTCGATGCGGCCATGCGCCTGCGCGATCGCGCCGCGCACGGCTTCGTTTTCGGTCGTGATCTGCAGGCGTTCCATCTTGTGATCGAGCGCGATCTCGAGCTTGCCGAACCCTTCGGGGGTAATCTGCAAGAGGATCGCGCCGTTCTTGATCGACATTGCCGACATCGCGGCGCTGATCGCGCCACCGATGCGCTGTCCGAAATTGTGGTCGAACGGCACCGTTGCGGCGGTCGGAAGGTTTTGAGGTGTCGGGGTGCCGGCCTGCGCGGGAGCGGTCTGCTGCGCGACGACCTGGGTGAAATTCTGAACCGGCTGGGCCGACGTGTCGGCAGCGAGCACTGGCGCGGGGGCCGCTGCGACAGGGGCGTTTGAATGCGCCGGGGCGGGCTTGTCGCCGATCGACCGCTGCAGTGCCGCCGCGAGGTTCGTTGCGGGTGCACGACTGGTCGCCGACGTCTCTGAGTCGCCGATCTTGGCGGCGCTGGCCTTGGAGCCCTGCGCCTCACGCGTTGGTGTCGCGCCGGCCCGGCCAGCAATGCCGCCGGCCTGGATGAACTGTGCGGCGCCGACTGCCGATGCGGCCGTCGGGAGGGTTTGAGTGACCGCGGTCCGCGCTGCCTGGTCGTTTTGCAATTGGGCCGACGTTGCCTGCTCGCTCCGGGCCGCCGCCGACGATTGGATCGCCGACGGCGTAGGAGCGGGGGTAACAGGGGCGGCGGTGCTGGCCACAGTCGCGGGACCAGCGGGCGTAGCGGGAGTTGAATTTGCCGACGCTGCAGCAGCGGTAGCGGCTTTTGCCACGTCCGAGGCGGGTGCGGGCAGGTCAATCGTTCCGCGCGCGACGACGCCGGGCGCGGTGCGAGCTGCGCCATGCGATCCGCTTTGCAGGCTATCGCCTGCGGCGCCGGTGGTCTGCGTAAGCGCAGCGCCGGTGGCGGGGACTGCGGCAAGGACTTGCGGGGTGGCGACACCGGGAAGCACGATCATCGGCGCCATCACATTGGGATTGGCATCGGTATCGCGCTTGTCATCGGACTTGGCCGCATCGGCCTTGTCCGCTGCGCCGGTTTCGACCGCGAGCGGATTGGTGTCTTCGCCGACCGGCGAAGCGACCGCAAATTTCGCGTGTCCCGGAAGCGACGAAGCGGTCGTGGGCGCCAGGTGCGGCGCCGTCTTGGCCTCGAGCTGGCGGCGGAAAGGAAGGGTGTTACCGGTCATCGTTTCCGACCTTGCAGAAAGCGTGCCAGTTGGGTTGGCGTTAGCCGTGCCGCCTTTACCGAAGCTGGTTGAAAGGTTCATCATGGGCGCGATTCCATCGATCTGCGCGGCATTGCGCGCGGTTGGTTGGCGATCTTGCGATCGATCTCGAGTTCGACATTGGCGGCGGCGCGACCGGCAAGCCGGTCGGCAATCTCGCGTTTCTGGAAGGCGGCAACGCGTTGCCGCTCCATTTCGGCAGTTCTTTGCCGTGCCTCGTCGATCGTCTGCGCCATGCCGTCATCTGCGTGGCGCAGGCGATCGACCAGCTCGAGCTGGGCGTGGAGCGCGCGGCCTTCGCGACACGCATTGCCCGCTTCGTGCATGTGGGCGGCGATCGATTTCAATTGCCGGCGGCGCTGATGGAGCGTGTCTTCGGCACCACGGGCGAGCGCGCTGTCGCCCGTCGCGATGCGCAGCTGGGTGTCGCGCATACCGAGGATGCGACGACGACTGGCGAGCAGCTTCTTCATGTGGTGAAGCCCATTTCGAGCGTCGCGACGCTGTCATCGAGCGACACCGATGTGTCGGCATCCTGACGGATATAGTCGAGCAGCTCTTCGCGCCGTTCGACGGCTTCGTCGATGATCGGGTCGCTGCCCTCGCGATAGGCCCCCATCAAGAGGAGGTCGCGGTTTTCCTCATAGGCCGACCAGAGTCGGCGGAAATTGGCCTGGGCCGCGCGATGTGCGTCGGGAATGATGTCGGTCGCCACGCGGCTGAGCGATTTGCCGACGTCGATCGCTGGAAACACGCCCTGTTCGGACAGCAGGCGCGACAGGATGATATGGCCATCGACGATCGCGCGTGCGGTATCGACGACGGGATCCTCCATGTCGCCGCCATCGGCGAGCACGGTATAGATGGCGGTTATCGATCCGCCGCTGGCGCGGTCGTTGCCGGCGCGTTCGATCAGGCGCGGAATCAGCGCGAGCGATGACGGCGGATAGCCCTTCATCGTCGGCGGCTCGCCGAGCGACAGGCCGATTTCGCGCTGCGCGTGGGCGATGCGGGTCAGGCTGTCGATGATCAACAGGACGCGCTTACCCAGGCTGCGGAAATATTCGGCGATGGCGGTCGCGCGCGCGGCGGCGCGGAGCCGCAGGACGGGGGAATAGTCGGCCGGGACCGCGACGGTCACGGTGCGACCCTTCATCGGGCCGGCAAGCTTGGTTTCGACGAAATCGCTGACCTCGCGGCCGCGTTCGCCGATCAGGCCGATGACCGCGATGTCGACATCGGCATTGGCGATGATCTGTCCGATGAGGACCGACTTGCCGACGCCCGAACCTGCCGCGATCGCGATTCGCTGGCCGTATCCAGCGGTCAGCAGGCCGTTGATCGCGCGCACGCCGAGGTCGATCGGCTGGGTCACGCGGCCACGGTTGAGCACGTTCGAACGCTTGCCCGCCAGCGGCCAGTAAGCGTCGGAGATAATCGGGCCGCCGCCGTCGAGCGGTTCGCCCATCGGGCCGATGACGCGGCCGAGCAGGCCGTCGCCGACCTGCGCCTGGCTCGATTGCATATCGGGTTCGACGCGCGCGCCGTTGCGCACCGCGCCATCGCTGTCGAGCGGGATCATCAGTGCGCGCGAACCGCGGAAACCGGCGATCTCGGCCTTCATCGAGCGGCCGTCGGCAGTGCGGATCGTACCGCCAAAGCCGATCGGATAGTCGAAGCCGGTGACTTCCATCATGCCGGCATCGTGCGCGACGAGCCGACCGATCCGGCGCGGGCCGCAGCCGATCGCGCCGATCCTCTCGGCGAGCCCGGCAACAGCGCGTTCCTGGGCGGCGATCATCGTGCCGCCTTGATCGCTTCGATCATCGATTCCAGTTCGTTGAGGACGGGGTCGGTGCCCTGTTCGATCCAGCCGTCGGCATGTGCCAGCGACAGCGTGCCGCGTGTCAGCGTGAGATCGTCTTCGAGCGTGAGGCCATAAGTGGCGTCGCCGAGCAGCATCCGGTCCTGCGGATGGATATGGAGGACCGCGTTCGAACAGTCCTTTTCGGCAAGCGCCGCGAGCGATGCACAATGCTGTTTCAGCGTATCGGCATCGGGGGCGGCGAAACCCGCGGTGTTCTGCAGCAGCGTGCGGATCGTGCGGAGCAGCGTCTCGCACAGGGCATCGCTGGGCTGGGGCTTGAGCGTTTCGACCGATTCCGCAAGGCGGTCCGAGGCCGCGATCAACTCGGCATTCAGTTCGGCCATTGCGACCTGGCCGTCTTCATATCCCTTGCGATAGGTGTCGTCGAGCTGCTGGCGGAACAGCGTTGCCGCATCCTCGTCGCGATCGATCGACCGGTCGCCCTGGTCGTCGCGACCGCCCGACGTGCTGAATGGGCTGGGCGTCGCTTGCCAGACGGGACGGAAAATCGCGGCGGCATTGCCCATCTTGTGGGCAGCAAAGGATTCAGACGTAATCATCGCTCTGGCCCCCGATCGTGATATCGCCGGCATCGGCCAGCTTGCGGGCCTGGGCGACGACCGCCTTCTGCGCTTCGACCACTTCGCTCATCGGCATCGGTCCGCGTTCGCCCATCTCGTCTTCGAGCGTCTGCGCCGCGCGGGTCGACATGGCGCCCAGGATTTTCGCCTTGAGCTTCGCGTCGGCACCCTTGAGGGCGGGAATGAGCAGTTCGTTGTCGACGCTGCGCATGACGGTGCCGAGATCCTTGGCGTCGATCGTGATGAGGTCGGCAAAGGTGAACATCTGGTCCTGAATCTCGCCCGCCAGCGTCTTGTCGCGCTTGGCCAGCGCCTTGATCATGCGGTTGCTGTTGCGCTTGCCGACCAGGTTCATGATCGCCGCGACATCGGATGCGGTTCCGCCGCCGGTATCGACCGGGGCCGATCCCTTGGGGGAATGATGCGCCGACAGCAATTGTTCGATCGTTTCGATCGCATCGGGGCTGACCTGGCCGAGCGTGGCGAGGCGGTAGATGATGTCTTCCTGGTTCTCCGCCGGCAGCAGCTTGAGCACCGCGGCAGCATTGTCGGGCGACAGGAAGGACAATACCAACGCCACGATCTGAGGATGTTCCTCCTCGATCATCGCGACAATTTCCTTTGGTGCCATCCACTTGAGGGCATCGAGGCTTGGCGCGGCTTTCTTGGGAGCCGTGCGGCTGATCATCGCCTCGGCGCGCTGTTCACCCAGTGCGGTGGTCAGCATCGCCTGGATCTGGACATCGGCGCGATAGCCGACCGTCGTCCGGTGGCGGGCGCGATCGACGAACCGGTCGAGTACGCGATTGATCTCGTCGGCGCCGACATTGGCGACCGAATACATCACGCTGCTCAGCTGCTGGACTTCGTCGGGCTCGAGGCGCGACAGGATGCCGGCGGCTTCCTCTTCGGAGAAGAGCAGGAGAAGGATCGCCGCGGCCTGCTGGTCGTCAATGACCGGCGGGGCAGGGGTCTCGACGACCGGCGTTGTGACCGCTTCGACGGCGGTGTCTTCTTGTTCCAGGACCTCAGCCATTGACGGCCTCCTTAGGGCTCTTCGCCGATTGCAGGAGATCGCGAACGACCAGCGTCGCGTGCTCCGGATTCTGTTTTACGAAATTCTGGATCAGCAGCGCGCGTTCCTGATAGCTGTGCGCGGCGGTGATCATGTCGAGCGTTACGGGCAGGCTGTTCGCTTCGGGCGCGCGCTGGCTCCCATAGGACGGCGTGCCAGAGCTCCCGGTGATCGCCTTCATTTCCTTGCGCCGCTTGAGCAGCGGACGACCGATGAAGAAGATGATCGCCAGCGCGACGAGCGTCGCCGACAGGTTGCGGATCAGCATCGCGAGCCAGCTTGCTTCGTACCAGGCTTCCGAGGTTTCGACGATCGGCTGGAACGAGCGCGATGATACTGCGACCTGGTCGCCGCGCGCCTCGTTGAAGCCGATGGCGCCTTTGACGAGCTTTTCGATCGAAGCGATTTCGGCGGCGCTGCGCGGTTTCCCGCCGGGCGCATTGGCAACTGCCACGGCGACCGAGAGGCGGCTGACGTCGCCGGTTGCTTCACGGACGACCGATACCGAACGGCCGAGCTCGAAGCTGCGGTTGACCTGTTCCTGCCGGGTTTTCATGTCGGTGGCCGAGGTCGCTGGATCGCCCATCTGGTCCTGGACCGTCGCATTGGCGGGGGGCTGGTCGGATACCGCGCCGGGAATTCCGCCGACCGAACCGCCAGCGCCGTCGCCTTCGGACGTCCAGCTGCGCTGTTCGCTGCGGATCATGGCTTCGTCCTTGGGGTAGGTTTCGCTGGTCGCCTGGCGCTGCGAGAAATCCAGGTCGGCCGAGACTTCGGCGGCAAAATTGTTAGCGCCAAGGATCGGGGTCAGAAGCGCAGTCAGCGAACGCCGATAACGGTCCTCGATCTGTTCGCGGACAAGCAGCTGCTGGCCGGCTTCGCCCATCGGACCTGCGCCAGCGCTTTGCGACAGCAAGTGACCGTTCTGGTCGACCACCGAAACGCGCTCGGCGTTGAGACCCGAAACCGAGCTGGCGACGAGGTGAGTGATGGCCTGGACCTGCTCGCTGCCCAGGGTGGAGCCCGAGCCGAGGTTCAGGATAACCGAGGCGGCGGGCTCGTTACGTTCGCGGATGAACACGCTGGGCGGATCGACGGCAAGGTGGACGCGCGCCGAAATGACGCTGTCGAGCGCCTCGATCGAGCGTGCCAGGTCGGCTTCGCGGGCCCCGCGGAGTTTTTCGGTCTCGACCGCACGGCTGGCACCCATCGGCATGTTGGAAATCATGCTGTCGCCGTCGGGGGCGCTTTTGGGCAGGCCTTCGGCGGCGAGCATCATCTTGGCGGCGTGGTAATCGTCTTCGTTGACGGTAAGGGCGCCGGTTACATCGTCGATCTGGTAGGCGATGTTCGAGGTGCCGAGCGCGGAGGCGACGGCGGCCTTGTCATTTTCAGGCAGGCCGCGGAACAGGTCGCGCTGTGGCGGCGACTGCAACGCCATCCAGGCGAGCGCAGCCATGGCGACTACGGCAATGAAGCCAAGCAGCGGAAGCGACTTGGCAACCGCGGGCTGGGCGATGAATTCGCGCGCGCGATCGATCAGGCCGGCTGCCATATTGGCACCGCCACCGATCGGTTTCAGCCGTTGCGGGGTGAGGTTGGTCGCCGTGTTGCCGGCATCACCCGGCTGGGAAATGGTCATCTGGTTCATATTACACCGGCATGTTCATGATGTTCTCGTAAGCCGAGAGCAGCTTGTTGCGGACTTGCAACGTGGCCTCAAATCCAACCGAAGCCCTTTGTTTGGCGAGCATGACCGCGGCGATGTCGGTGGTTTCACCGGCGTCGTAGGCCGAGGCCGCATTTGCCGCCACGGTCTGGCTTTCGTTCACCTGCTGGAGAGCGTCGCGCATCGTCGTCGCGAACGGCATCTCGGTGCTGGCGGTATCGCCGCCGATCGGGGCGCTGCCGCCCTTCGGAGCGTCGACGACGTTCTGGAAAACCTTGTTTTGCTGCAGGATCGCATTGCGCGCCGCGAGCAGACTGTTGGCCATCGGTTGCATGTTTCAGTCCTCCTTCAGGCCGCTTCGGCCAGGTCGCGCATGTCGGCGAGCCGGTAACGGAGCGTGCGTTCGGAAATGCCGAGCAATTCGGCGGCCCGGCGGCGATTGCCGTCGGTTTCTTCGAGAGTGCTGTGGATCGCCTCGAACTCGGCCATCCGCGCGCGGGTCTGCAGGTCGCGACCCGACAGGACGCGGCTGGCGTTGCCGATCGGATCGGGACGCGGGGCAGCGACGGTCTTCGCGGCTGGTGCGATCGGCGCCGCAGCTGGTGCGACAGGCGCGCTGCGCAGATCGAAATCGGCAACGGTGATTGCTTCGCCATCATGCAGGACCAGCGCGCGCTGGAGCATGTTGCACAGCTCGCGGACATTGCCGGGAAAGTCGTGCGCCATGAGCGCCTGCAGCGCATCGGCTTCGATCCAGGCGAAAGTGTCCTGGTCGGCCTGCAAGGCAAGCAGCATCGTCGCAGCGATCGCGCAGACGTCCTGGCGACGTTCGTGCAGCGGCGCGATCTCGATCGGCATGACGTTGAGACGCCAGTAGAGGTCCTCGCGGAAACGTCCGGCAGCAACCTCGGCGGTGAAGTTGCGGTTGGCGGCGGCGACGATGCGAATGTCGACCTTGATCGCGTTGGTCTCGCCGACCGGAAGAACTTCGCCTTCCTGCAGCGCGCGCAGGAGCTTGGCCTGCAGCTCGAGCGGCAGCTCGGTGATCTCGTCGAGGAACAGCGTGCCGCCGTCGGCAGCGCGGAACAGGCCTTCGCTCTCGCCGCTGGCGCCGGTGAAGGCACCACGCTTGTGACCGAACAGCATGGCTTCGATCATCGTCGCGGGAAGCGCGGCGCAATTGACCGCAATGAACGGGCCTTCGGCACGTGAGCTCTGGTTGTGAACGAAGCGCGCCATGCCTTCCTTGCCAACGCCGGTATCGCCCTGGATCAGGACGGCGGCTTCGCTGGCGGCGATCTTGGCGGCATACCGCATCAGTTTGGCGCTGGCGGGTTCGCCGATCGCGGGGCCGGCACCACGAACGGCTTCGCCGATCAACGCGTGGCCCAGTTTCATGTCGGCGGGGCCGAAGGCGATGTGGAGCGGCTGACCCTTGGTAGCCTGCGTCAGGCTCGGCGGTCCGTCGCGGAAATCGACGATGATGTCGCGGTGACAGGCCTGAGCCATTTCGCGTTCGGTAAGAATACGTACGGGGCGCGTCCGCGGCGAACCTTCGTCGCCGTCGAGCCGCGTGGTCTCGATCAAGATAGCATTGAGATACGCCGCCAGGGTCGGCAGCATGGCTGCGGCGTCGTCGCTGATTGCGCTCTTGGTGATCTTCATTCCCGTATCCCCCGATGACGTGGTGGTCGATCCACCGATGTCCTCAGCTACGAATAAGCAAGGACCGTGCCAATTTCTGGAGTGGCGCGTTTTGCGGGGTGCGGGTGTCGGTACATCGTCGGCTGGGGGAGAAGCGTCAACTTACCAACGGGGGAGCGTCAAGAAATTGGCGCTCCCCTATAAAGGAGCCATCGCGCCGCTCGCCGGGCCGAGATGGTTTTTTTGATTTAACCAATCCGCCGACCTGCCGTCACTGTGGCTGTACCGGCGAACAAACAAGCCGGACTGGGATCACTGCTAAAGGAATTCAACATGACTGTTATCGGAACCAACATCTCCGCGATGCGCTCGTCGGCTGCTTCCAACCGCGCAGAAATGGGACTTTCAAAAGCTATCGAGCGCCTGTCGACGGGCCGCCGTATCAATTCTGCCAGCGACGACGCTGCGGGCCTTGCCATCTCGACCCGCATGACTTCGGAAGTCCGCGGCCTCAACATGGCCGTCCGCAATGCCAACGACGGCATCTCGCTCGCTCAGACCGCCGAGGGCGGCCTTAACGAGATCACCAACATGCTCCAGCGTCTGCGTGAACTGTCGGTCCAGTCGGCCAACGGCACGCTCTCGTCTGGCGATCGCACCAACCTTCAGGCCGAAGTCACGCAGCTGATCGGACAGATCGGCGATATTTCGGGCCGGACCGATTTCAACGGCGTCAAGCTGCTCGACGGCAGCAACGCCTCGATCTCGATCCAGACCGGTTCACAGGCCGGTGACCAGGTTACGATCACGCTTGCTAACGTTCAGGCCAGTGCACTGACCGACGGTACGACTGCAGTGTCGGCGATCGACATCAGCACCAAGGCAGGCGCCGATCTCGCTTTGTCTTCGCTCGACTCTGCGCTCAACACGGTGACCACGGCCCAGGCCAACCTCGGTGCATCGCAGAACCGTCTGCAGGCGTCGATCAGCAGCCTTACTGATCGCGTGACCAACCTGTCTGAATCACGTTCACGTATCCAGGACGCCGATTTCTCGGCGGAATCGAGCCAGCTGGCGAAGTTCCAGATCCTCAACCAGGCATCGACCGCGATGCTAGCCCAGGCCAATCAGAGCCAGCAGGGCGTTCTCAGCCTGCTGCGCTGATCCCCGGACCAGGACGGACCAGCTTCGTTCTCCCGGGTATGACTGGCGCCCGTCGGACCTCGTCCGACGGGCGCCCTTTTGCGTCCTGCGACCTTTGTAAGCTACAGAAATAGTTGCGATTTCGTTCTTAAGTGTTTCCCGTTGCAACCGTTAGCGGGTTCGAGGCTGCTAGAATACTGAGCCGCCGCAACAGTAAGAAGGACCTACTCATGACTGTAATTGGAACCAATGTTTCCGCCATGCGCGCGTCGACCGCTTCGTCACGCGCGGAAATGGGCCTATCGAAAGCGATCGAACGCCTGTCGACCGGTCAGCGCATCAACTCGGCCAGCGACGATGCTGCCGGCCTTGCCATCGCGACCCGGATGACTTCGGAAGTCCGCGGCCTCAATATGGCGATGCGCAATGCCAATGACGGCATCTCGCTCGCTCAGACCGCAGAAGGTGGTATGAACGAAGTCACCAACATGCTTCAGCGTATGCGTGAACTGGCTGTTCAGTCGGCCAACGGCACGTTGTCGGATGGCGATCGCACCAACCTGCAGGCCGAAGTTACGCAGCTGATCGGTCAGATCGGCGACATCTCGAGCCGGACTGATTTCAACGGCGTCAAGCTGCTCAACGGCAGCAATGCTTCGGTCGCAATCCAGACCGGTTCGAAAGCTGGCGAGAGCGTTAGCGTTTCCCTGACGAGCGTTGCGGCTGCCGATCTGAAGCAGTTCAAGGTTGACGGCGTCACCCAGGAGACCTTCAAGGCTGCCGATACTACGACCGACGTTGATGCCAAGGTCTCCAACATCAACATCTCTTATGGTGTCGGCGCTCAGGCCGCCCTGGGCATTCTCGACGCCGCACTCAACACGGTGACGACGGCCCAGGCCAACCTCGGTGCTTCGCAGAACCGTCTGCAGGCAACCGTCAGCAGCCTGACCGACCGCGTCACGAACATCTCGGAATCGCGTTCGCGCATCCAGGACGCCGACTTCTCGGCCGAATCGACGCAGCTCGCGAAGTTCCAGATCCTCAACCAGGCATCGACCGCGATGCTGGCGCAGGCCAACCAGAGCCAGCAGGGCGTTCTCAGCCTGCTGCGTTAATCCCCCTGGCGCGATGGGCGGTGTCCATCGTGCCAACGACCAGAAGCGCCCGTCCGGATATCTCCGGCGGGCGTTTTTGCGTTCGGTCCGGCGCACACGCGGATCGGTTAACACATGTTAAAGCGTGGCATGCAAATCGCTTAAGCGAACGATCGTACCGCCGTTAATCCCTTCGAGGCGGCTGAAAAGTTGAGCTGCCGCAACAGTAAGAAGGACCTAGCCATGACTGTAATTGGAACCAACATCTCCGCCATGCGCGCGTCGACCGCTTCGTCACGCGCCGAAATGGGCCTGTCGAAGGCGATCGAACGCCTGTCGACCGGTCAGCGCATCAACTCGGCCAGCGACGATGCCGCCGGCCTCGCCATCGCGACCCGGATGACCTCGGAAGTCCGCGGTCTCAACATGGCGATGCGCAATGCCAATGACGGCATCTCGCTCGCTCAGACCGCCGAAGGCGGCATGAACGAAATCACCAACATGCTTCAGCGTATGCGTGAACTGTCGGTCCAGTCGGCCAACGGCACGCTCTCGTCTGGTGATCGCACCAACCTGCAGGCCGAAGTCACGCAGCTGATCGGTCAGATCGGCGATATTTCGGGCCGGACCGATTTCAACGGCGTCAAGCTGCTCAACGGCACCAATGCTTCGGTCGCGATCCAGACCGGTTCGAAGGCTGGCGAGAGCGTGACGATCACGCTTGCTAACGTTCAGGCCAGTGCACTGACCGACGGGACGACTGCAGTGTCGGCAATCGACATCAGCACCAAGGCAGGCGCCGATCTCGCGCTGTCTTCGCTCGATGCCGCGCTCAACACGGTGACGACGGCGCAGGCCAACCTCGGTGCCTCGCAGAACCGTCTGCAGGCGACCGTCAGCAGCCTGACCGACCGCGTCACGAACATCTCGGAATCACGTTCGCGCATCCAGGACGCCGACTTCTCGGCCGAATCGACGCAGCTCGCGAAGTTCCAGATCCTCAACCAGGCATCGACCGCGATGCTGGCGCAGGCCAACCAGAGCCAGCAGGGCGTTCTCAGCCTGCTGCGTTAATCCCCCCGGCGCGATGGGCGGTGTCCATCGTGCCAACGACCAGAAGCGCCCGTCCGGAAAATTCCGGCGGGCGTTTTTGCGTTGATGGACAGGGAAAAGCAGGCGTAGCGGCCGGGCCGCGTTTAGTGGTGCTGACCGCCGAGCTTCTTGCGCATGGAATCGAGCGCGCCCTTCTTGATCTGGCAGACGCGTGCCGATGACACGCCCAGCACCGCGCCGATCTCCTCGAGGTTGAGCTCCTCGACGAAGAACAGTTGCAGTACCAGCTGCTCGCGCTCGCTCAGCGTGCCGATCCCGGCCTGAACCAGCTCGGCGAGCTGTTCCCGTTCGAGCGCGACGTCGGCGCCTTCGACTTCGGATGCGAACCAGATGCTGTGTTCCGAATAAACCTCGTCCATCGATTCCATCTGGACGTCGGCGGCCTGGTCGAGCCGGTGGAGGAAGTCGCCCTGTTCCATGCCCAGTTCTTCGGCGAGTTCGGCCTGCGTGGGGTTGCGGCCGATACGTTTCATCAGCGTGTCCTGCGCCTTGCGCAGCTGTTTGCGAAAATCGAGCGCCGACCGGCACATGTTGCTGTGCGCGCGCAGCTGGTCGATCATCGCCCCGCGGATGCGCGTGCCGGCATAGGTCGAAAACTGGTGCCCCTGGTCCTCGTAGCGGCGCGCGGCCTCGATGAGGGCGACCATGCCGATCTGGATCAAGTCCTCGACCTCGATCGTCGCGGGCGACCGGCCGGCGACGTGCCAGGCGATCTTGCGGACCAGCGGGATATGATCCTCGATCAGCTGCTGCGGACGCTGACGTGCCGGGACGCGATCATAGGTGAGGGCGTGGCTGGTTTGGAAGTTCATGACCGCGCTCCTTTCATAGCTGGGTGAAGTTGTGCTGGGCCTGCGCCACCGGTGGCGGCGTATCCTTGCCGCCTACGGTCGCGATGACCTCGACCGGCTTGTCGTCGGGCAGTTCGCGGAACGACAGCACCGGAGTATCGGGGAAGCGTGGTCGCAGCAGGTCGGACAGTGCCTTGCGAGCCGCTGGCGAGGTGACGAGCGCGAAGTTCTGCTGGCGCAGCATCAGCCGCTGGCTCGATTCCTCAATCGCGGTCAGGATGCGCTGGCCGAGGCCGGGCTCGATCGGGAAGCTTGCATCGCCCGCGACCTTGATCGACTGGCCGATCAGACTTTCGAGTTCGGGGTCGAGCGTGACGACGGGAAGCGGCATGCTGACCGGGACGAGCGCCTGGATGATGATCGACCCGATCCGCTGGCGGACGCGTTCGACAATCGTCGGGATATCGCCGGTGCCGTCGCCGGTGGCTTCGACCATCGCCGAACAAAGTCGGCGGAAGTCTCGCAGCGGCACGCCTTCGATTAGCAGCGCGCGGCAGATTGCCGAGACCGCGAACAGCGACAACGGCTTGGGAGTGAGGCCGTCGACCAGCTCGGGCGCACGGTCCTTGAGCGCATCGAGCAGCATCTTGGTCTCGTCCATGCCGAACAGCTGCGCGGCATTGAGGCGGATCATGTGGTTGAGGTGCGTCGCCAGTACGGTCGAGGCATCGACCACGGTATAGCCCGATACGATCGCTTCGGGCCGCTTGTCGGGCGATATCCAGATCGCATCCATGCCAAAGGTTGGATCCTTGCAGGCGCGACCGGGAATCTGTTCGTCGATGTCGCCACTGTCGATCGCAAGCATGTCTTCGGGCCAGATGATCCCCTCGGCGATCACCGTACCGCCGATCGTGATGCGATAGGCATTGGGGTCGAGCGCCAGGTCGTCCTTGATGCGGACCAGCGGGATGACAAAGCCGAGGTCTTTCGACAGCTGTTTGCGAATGCCGGTAACGCGCTTCATCAGCGGCGCATCGCGTCGTTCGTCGACGAGCGGGGTGAGCGCATAGCCGACCTCGACACCGAGCACGGCCTCGTCGGACACGTCGCGCCAGTTGATGACGCTGGGATTGACTGGCGGTTCGTTGGCGCTCTCGTCGACTTCGGCGACGGGGCGCGAGAAGCGCCAGGCGAAATAGCTCGCCACGCCGGCGGCGGGCAGGATGATGAAGTGCGGCATGCCCGGAAGCACGCCGAGGATGGCGAGGATCACCGCGACGGGCATCCAGGCCTTGGCCGATCCGAACTGCGATGCGATCTGGCCGGGCAGATCGAATGGCGAGGCGACCCGGGTGACGATTGCCGCGGCGGCGATCGAGAGCAACAGGGCAGGGACCTGGGCGACGAGCGCGTCACCGATGGCGAGCATCGTATAGGTCGATGCCGCTTCGCCGATTGACAGGCCGTGGCTGGTGACGCCGAGGACGATACCGCCGAAGATGTTGATCACGAGGATGAGAACGCCGGCGATCGCGTCGCCTTTGACGAACTTGCTGGCGCCGTCCATCGAACCGTAGAAATCGGCTTCGGTGGCGACGTCGACGCGGCGCTGCTTGGCTTCTTCGGGGGTGATCAGCCCGGCGCCGAGATCGGCGTCGATCGCCATCTGCTTGCCGGGAAGTGCGTCGAGCGTGAAGCGCGCCGAAACTTCGGACACGCGCCCCGCGCCCTTGGTGATGACGACCATGTTGATGATCATCAGGATGGCAAAGACGAACAGGCCGACGACATAGTCGCCGCCGATCAGCATGCTGCCGAACGCTTCGATGACGTGGCCGGCCGCGTCGCCGCCTTCATGGCCCTGGACCAGCACGACGCGCGTCGAGGCGACGTTGAGGCCGAGGCGCAACAATGTCGCGAACAGCAACACCGTCGGGAAGCTCGAAAAATCGAGCGGCTTGGACGCGTTCAACGCGACCATCAGCACCGCGAGCGAGATCATGATATTGGTGATGAAACCGATATCGAGGATGAACGCCGGGACGGGCAGCACGAGGAACACCACGAGCAACAGGGTGGCGAGCGGCAACAGCGCTGAACGGACATCGAACATGGCGCTGGGCGCTTTGACGGCGGGGGTGGTCATAATAAGGGTCAGGCTCCCATCGACGCGAGCAGCATGTAGGCAAGCCGCGCGTTGTTGTTCTTGTTGAGGTCGGTGTTGGCAGGCGTGCTGCGCTGCGCGGCAAGCCGCAGGTAATCGGCAGGCTGGACGAACGGCATGTCCTTGCCGCCCGGCCGATCCTTGCCGCCCGACGGCAATGCGGCGCCGTCGCCAAGCTTGGCGGCGAAGCGATCGCGGATCTCGTCGAAGCTGCGTGCGCGGCCACCGGGGGCATAGAAGATCGAGCGGTTGGCCTGCGCCGCCTTGGCAAATAGCGGCGCGGCAGGCGCATCGGGGTCGGCGGCGTGAGCGGCGAGGAACTTGTGCGCGCCGCCGGCGCCTAGGAAATGGGCGAGGTAGAGATCGACCGGCGCCATCTGGCGATCGAGACGCTGTTCGAGATAGTCGCGATTGTCGGCGGCGAATTCGCCCGCCATCGCGGCGGCGGCCTCGGGATTGCGACGCAGATCGAGGATCGCGCGGCGCATCTCGGGGTCGGCAACCTGGTAGCGGCCGCGCGAATCGCGCTGGATCGCGCCTGCGGCCCAGTCCATGCCGTGGTTGGCGCCATGCTGGTCGACAACTGCGAGCCAGCTCTGGCTGACGAACTGGTAAAGGCCGGTCGCCGAGCTGGTCGGCGCCTTGGCGTTGGGGTTGAGGCCGCTTTCAATGCGTGCCTGACCCATCAGATAATCGAAATCGATCCCCGTCCGCTGGGCGGACTGCGCGATGGCGCGGGTAATTCGGTCGACGCCTCCGCTCGCGGAGGGATTGAGTTGCGATGGCATGTGCCGTCTCCTGGTTTCATCAGGAGATTAGCAAGACTCGTGCCAGTTTGAGCAGTTGGGGAGCTGGTTCAGCCGACCGCGACGCGCGGGCCATAGCTGAGCTGTTCGCTTTCGCAGCCGAGCAAGGCAAGCCTGCGACGCGTGTTGTCGGTGAGGATGCGCAGGCGATAGGCGGCGGCTTGCGACAATTTGTCGACCCGCTCGAGCGCTTCGCGCTTTTCCTGGCTGGCGTAGAGCGCCGGCGTGTCGCGCAGCTCCTCAAGCAGCGCTGCGAGCGCGGTCGTCGCGCTCATGATTTCCTGGGCATCGCCGTCGTCGAGCGCCGAAATCAGACGTTCCTGGACGGCATGGATCTGATCAAGTCGCATCACGTCAGACTTCGCCGAAGAGGTCGAGGGCTATCATCTTCTGCGCCAGCTGCTGCGGATCGATGAGGTAGCTCCCGTCGGCGATGGCGGCGCGGATATTGTCGACCTTCGCTTGGTCGATCGGCGCGCCTTCGCCTGCGAGGACCGACGCATCCGACTGGCGGATCGCGGTTTCGTCATGGCTCGCGCGGACTCGGCTGATGGCCGATACGGCGCCGGTGCTGCCGCTGCGAATAGCTGCGGTGGAGGCCGGGCTATAGCTGTTGGGTCGCTCGATTTTCATGATTACCTCTTTTATCTTGTCGCTACCGGTAACGGCAGGGCGCGACCGATCTTAAATCTTTTTGTTCGCACGCCATTAAAGCGCTGCCGACCGTCGTCAAAAGCCCGGCACCGTGACTTCGCCGATGCCCGTGACTTTCGCCAGGATCGGCTTGGCCGAGCGGTTCTCTCGCACCGAGACCATGTCGCCGACCTTGGCGGTGGCGTCGGCAATCATCGTGCGCGACAGGGTAAAGCCCGCGCCCTCGACGGTCAGGCGTACGGCCTGGCCGCGTGTGACCGCGGGAGTGTCGGCGGCGGCAGTCTGATTGTTCCCGCCAGAACCTGGCTGGCTTGCGCCGAGCAGCAGCGGAACGCGAATGGCCCAGCCGACGGCTTCGCAGCGCACGACTGCGGCACCCATGACGGGTCCCGATACGGTCGCGGCGGTCGGACATGGCTTTAACTTGAGGCGGCGATCGATCGGCGCGCGTGCACCGCCGGGCTGGCCGATTTCGGCGCCCATGCTCGCTGCGACTGCGACGTCGAGTTCGGCCAGGTCCTGGAACGAGGCGGCGAAGGCGGGCCCGGTAGCAAGCAGCGCGATCACGGCAATACTGCCGGAAATGCTGGAACGGATCATGGTTTCTACCCTCATTCAGATATGGTTCTGTCCAATTCTAAGCAAAGGTCGTGCCAGCTCGTCATTCTCCGATCGAAATCGCGATATCGGGGGCGCCGACACGCACATGCGGCAGCTGTGGCTCGATCTTGTCCTCGGGGTAGCCCGATGCTTCGAGCGCATAGATGATCGCCGCAGTCCGTGCGGCCGCCTGCTCCCAGCCGTTCATTCGTCCACCTGGCCCCGGCGCGTCGATCGCGACGCCAACCGCAAGGCGCCGTTCTTTGGCCCGCTCGGCGAGACCGTTGAGCCAGACCTTGCCGCGCGTCGAGACGCGCGCTTCGTTGGGCGGGAAGATTTCGGCGAGCGCGACCGAGACGACTTCGCGGTATTCCTCGGGGTCGTTGGGCTTGATCGCCACCGAGGCCCGGGCCTCGCGCTGATCGAGCTGGCCGATCAACGCGACCGACCCGAGCAGGATCAGTGTCAGGTCGACAAAGCCGAACATCGAGCGAGATGCGCTCATCGCGCGTGCGCCCTGTGCGCGTGCGGCATCACATAGACGACCGAGTCATCGGGATTGCTGGCGGGATTGCTGGTCGAGTTATCGGCGGGTCTTTCGCGATATTCGTCGCGCGCCACCTCGAGCAGGCGGTCACCGATGTCGCTTTGCCATGCGGCGTCCTGGGCGCCGAACAGCGCGAGCCGCCGCGCGATCGGCCCGGCGATCAGGTGCGCGAAGACGAGGCCGTAGAGACTGGTGAGCAGGCACAGCGCCATCGCCGCGCCGACTCCGGCAACGCTTTCCATGCGCGCGAAAATCTGGACGAGGCCGACGACGGTGCCGAGCATCCCCAATGCAGGGGCGGCATCGGCGATGTCGTTCCAGACCTGGATCGCGCGTGCGCGCCTCGCCTCATGGGCGTCGAGCAACCGTGCAACCGCGCGGGCGAGCGCGTCATATCCCTTGGTGTTCGACATCAGCTCGCCGACATCGTGCGTGAAGGTGCAGCTCGGGGGTCCGCGATCGGCGCAGCCGATGCCGCGTCGCTTGACGATATCTTCGACGATCAGCGTCGCGAGCCGGGCCTGCTCACCCTCGCCGCGGCGACGAAACAGGCGCGGCAAGCTGGCAAAACCGATCGCCAGCCCGCCTGCGCCGTTCTGGATCGCCGCGATCAAGAGGCAGCCCAGGCCGACCAGCGCAAGCGCCGCAGGATCGAAATATTGGCTGATTTCCATGGCCATCATGCGCCGACGGCGGGAGCAGCGGCAAAATCTTGCCGCCCGGCAAATTCTTGCCGTTCATAAGGGGCCTCGCCTTCCAGACGCGCCGGAAGTGCGGCTTTTGCTCGCGAATTCATGATTTGGCACGCCCCTTGCTTATCTACGTTCGACAGACCCATCGGCTCAGTGTCTTCAACGGCAAGGGCGGGTCAGGATTAAGCAGGAAGCGACTATGGTAGACAAAATTTTCGGTATCCACGGGGACGCGCTGCAGCTGCGATCGCAGCGGTTGTCGATGTTGGCCTCCAATATCGCGAACGCCGCGACGCCCGGATACAAGGCCCGCGATCTCGATTTCGACAAGGCGATGCGCGAAGTGCGCGGCGGCGGCGACGCGGCCAGCGCGATGAAGGGCAACGCCGGTTACCGCGTCCCGCTGCAGTCCTCGCTCGACGGCAACACCGTCGAGATGTCGACCGAACAGACGCTCTTTGCCGAAAATGCTGTCGGCTATTCGACCACGCTGTCGTTCCTGGAAGCGCGCGTGATGACGATCACCCGCGCATTGAGAGGGGAATAACCCATGAATATCTTCGACATATCGGGCCGTGCCATGTCGGCGCAACTCGCCCGCATGAACACCACTGCATCGAACCTCGCCAACGCCCGAACGAGCTATGGCAGCGCAGCGGAAGCCTATCGCGCGCTCAAACCGGTATTCCGGTCGGTTAGCGGCGGCGACGGCATCGCGACTGTCGATGTTCAGAAGATCGTCCAGTCGAACGTCGAACCCAAGATGCGCCACGATCCCAGCAACCCCGTCGCAGATGCCGACGGCAATGTCTGGGACGCGGGCGTCGATGAGGCCTCCGAGCTCATCGATATGCTCGAGACCGCACGCCAGTATCAAAACAACGTCCAGGTTCTGCAGACCGCCAAGTCGCTGATCCTCGACACAGTAAGGATGGGCAAATGAGTAGTATTCCAAACAGCCTTCCGGCCGGACTGACAATGGCCCAGCCGACCAACGCCACCGGCGGTGGGTCGCTCGACCAGAATTCTTTCCTGCGCCTGATGACAGCGCAGCTGAAATACCAGGATCCGTTCAAGCCGGTCGACAACCAGGCGATGGTTGCGCAGATGGCGCAGTTCTCGTCGGTCGCCGGCATCACCGAAATGAACAAGTCGCTCAAGGGCATCGCCGATGCCTTTGCCGGCAGCCGCCTGTCCGAAGCGACGCAGTTCATCGGCAAGTCAGTGCTTGCTGAAGGCAATGTCGCGGCGATGGACGCCAACGGCCTTTATCGCGGCGAGCTGACGCTCGCTGGTCCCACCGATTCGCTGACGATCGAACTCGTCGATCAGGCGGGCAACGTCCGCCGCTCGGCCACCGCTGGCCCGGTCGAAGCGGGCCAGGTGCCGTTTGCGTTCCAGAGCCTCGACGACAACGGCCAGCCGCTCGATTTCGGCCCGCTCAAGGTCCGTGTCTCGGGCGGGGTCGCCTCGTCGACCGCCACCTGGCTCCCGGTCACCGCGGTCGGCGTCTCGGCCACCGGGCCCGGCGCCGTCCTCACCACCGCTGCAGGTCCGATCGAGGTTTCCGCCGTCCGCGGCGTCGGCTGATCGCCTGCCATACCCAATCTGAATCTCGTGCCCCGATTTTACCAAGGAGAGAGTAAATGTCATTTCTAACGTCACTCAGCGGACTTAAGGCTGCACAATCCGATCTTGCCGTCGTGTCGAATAACATCGCCAACGGCAGCTCGACCGGGTTCAAGAAGAGCCGCGCACAGTTCGGCGACCTGTTCGCCGCCTCGCCGACCCAGAACACAGCCAAGATCGCGGGCCAGGGCGTCCAGCTGCAGGGAATCAAGCAGCAGTTCACCCAGGGTACGCTTGAATCGACCGATCGTACGCTCGACCTCGCGGTCGCCGGCGAAGGCTTCTTCATCGTCAAGAGCCCCAACACGACGGGGTCGATCAGCTACACCCGCAACGGCGCGTTCAGCGTTAACAACAACCGCGAAGTCGTCGATAGCACCGGCAACATCGTCCAGCTGCTGCCGGTCGATGCCAATGGCGACCTGTCCTCGAACAATCCTGCCGACATGACCAACCTGGTCCTGCCGCAAACCGATCCATCGGATCCCAATGCGGTCCTCGCCAACGTCAGCGTTGCGAACAACGGCAACATCATCGCGACCTATTCGAACGGCAACCAGCAGGCGCTCGGTTCGCTCGCCATGGCCAGCTTCGTCGCCGTCGAGGGGCTTCGCCCGATCGGCGATGCGCATTGGCAGGCGACCGGCGCATCGGGCCTGGCCGAACTTGCCCAGGCGGGCACCGGCCAGCTCGGCACGGTTCGCTCGGGTTCGCTCGAAACCGCCAATATCGACATGACCGAGGAACTCGTTTCGCTGATCGCGGCGCAACGGAATTTCCAGGCCAACGCCCAGGCGATCGAGACGGCCAACAAGATGACGCAGACGATCGTCAACCTGCAGGTCTGATCGACCTCGGCCTAACCTAAACCATCGAGGAACAGCCCATGGACCGGATGACCCATATCAGTCTGCGCGCGATGCAAGGCATCATGGCTCGCCAGACCGCGATCGCCAACAACATGGCGAACGCGGACACCACCGGCTTTCGCGCCGAGGTGGTCAACGCGCAGGCGAAATACGTCAGCGGTCCGGTGCTGCAAAGCCGTGCCCATGTCACCGAAGCGGTGCTGGGCGCGAACATGGACGCCGGCGCGGTGAAGGAGACCGGGCGACCGCTCGACATCGCGCTCGGCGGTGACAGCATGCTTGCTGTCCAGGCCCCCGATGGCGACGAGGGTTACACCCGTCGCGGCGACTTGATGATGAGCCAGAGCGGGCTGCTGACCACTGGTGACGGACACCCCGTCCTCGGTGAAGGCGGCCCGCTCGTGGTCCCCGCTGCCGACAGCATCCGCATCTCAGAGGACGGCGGTGTGTGGATCGTCCCCAAGGGCGGCGATCCCAACCAGCCGCAGCAGATCGACCGGCTTCGCGTCGTCAGCCCCAAGGGCAGCGACGTGGTGAAGGGTTTGGATACCCTCTTTCGAGTTAAGAACGGCGGCGCTTTGCCGTCAGACCCAGATGCAAGGCTGCAAAGCGGTGCGCTGGAAGGATCGAACGTCAGCATGACCCAATCACTGGTCGACATGATCGAAACCAGCCGTGCCTACGAGGCGCAGGTCAAGCTTCTGACAACCGCCAAAGAGCTGGACGAAGGTGGCGCCAGCATCATGCAGCTGCCGCGCTGACCGCGGCACCAATGGAGACTGACAGATGAGCAATTCAGCCTTGCAAGTCGCCCGTACCGGGCTCGACGCACAGAACACCAAGATGCGCGTGATCGCCAACAACCTGGCGAACGTCAACACGACCGGTTTCAAGCGCGACCGCGCGCAGTTCGAAACCCTGGCCTATCAGCAGGTCGTCCAGCAGGGCGCCGCTGCCGACAGCCAGAACAAATATGCCGTCGGCCTCGCGCTTGGCACCGGCGTTGCCGTATCGGGGACCGCCCGGATTGATACGCAAGGGTCGCTGCAGACGACGGGCAACGCGCTCGACCTCGCGATCGAAGGCGCCGGCTATTTTCAGGTCGCGATGCCCGATGGCACCAACGCCTACACCCGCTCGGGCAATTTCAACATGACCGCCGACGGCTCCATGGTGACCTCCGAAGGCCTGCCGCTTCAGCCGCAGATCCAGATCCCGTCGGGTGCGACTGCGGTCACGATCGGCGCCGACGGCACTGTCTCGGCGACCTTGCCCGGCCAGTCCGAGCCAAGCGAGCTGGGCAAGATCGAGCTGGCGAACTTCGTCAATTCGGCCGGCCTCCAGTCGATCGGCAACAACCTGCTCAAGGAAACCGGCGCAAGCGGCGCACCGATCATCGGTGCCGGCGGCGAAGAAGGCCGTGGCGTCATGCGCCAGGGCGCGCTCGAAGGATCGAACGTCAATATCGTCGAAGAGCTGGTCGACATGATCGAGACCCAGCGGGCCTACGAGGTCAATTCGAAGATGATCAAGGCGACCGACGAAATGCTCCAGTTCGCCAACCAGCAATTGTGATGAGGATCCTGACCATGAAGACAACCTTTCTCCTCGTCGCCGTCACCCCGCTTCTCGCCGGGTGCCTGGCCAGCGAACAGGCCCGACCCGACCCGGCTTACGCGGTCACGCTGGCGCCCACCCCGGTGCAGCTGCCTCCCGCGGCGACCGACGGTTCGATTTTCCAGGCCAGCGCGGGCTATGCCCCGCTGACGTCGGGCGCCCGCGCGGCGCGCGTCGGCGACCTGCTGACGATCGCCTTGATCGAGCGCACCCAGGCGGTGAAATCGAACAGTGCGAACGTCGACAAGTCGGGCAGTTTCGGCATCACTCCGCCGACCACCGGTCCGTTGTCGGTGTTCAACCCGAGCGATGTCTCGTTCGGCGGCGGCACCAACTTCAAGGGCGGCGGCAGCGCTCAGCAGAGCAACGCCCTGAGCGGCGAGATCAGCGTGACCGTCGCGCAGGTCTTTCCCAACGGAACGATGCTCGTTCGCGGCGAAAAGCTGATCCGGCTCAATCGCGGCGACGAATATGTCCGCTTCAGCGGTCTCGTTCGGATCGCCGATATCGGCCCCGAAAACATCGTCGCGTCGAGCCGCGTCGCCGATGCGCACATCGATTACGGCGGTGCCGGCGAGATCGCGCAGGCGAGCAAGCAGGGCTGGCTGCAGAGATTCTTCAACATAGTGAGTCCCTTCTGATGACCAGGATCGCTTCCTTCTTCGCCAAGTTCGTTCTCGTCCTGTCGGCGACGCTGTTGCTCCCGAGCGCGGCTTCGGCTGAACGGATCAAGGATATCGGCGGCTTCCAGGGCCTGCGCAGCAACCAGCTGACGGGCTATGGCATCGTCGTTGGCCTTGCCGGCACGGGCGACGACAGCCTCGAATATGCGACAATCGCGATGAAGGGCGTCGCCACGCGCTTCGGCATGACCTTGCCGCCGGGGATCAATCCGGCGACCAAGAATGCCGCTGCGGTGCTGGTCACCGCCGACCTTCCCGCGATGTCGAAGCCGGGTCAGCGGATCGACGTCACCGTCTCGGCGATCGGCAAGGCCAAATCGCTGCGCGGCGGCACGCTGATCATGATGCCGCTGCTCGGCGCCGATGGTCAGATCTATGCGATGGCGCAGGGCAATCTCGCAGTCGGCGGCCTCGGTGTCGAAGGCCGCGATGGCTCGACGACGACGGTCAACATTCCTTCGGTCGGCCGGATTGCCGGCGGCGCTTCGGTCGAACGGCTTGTCGCCACCGGCTTCGAGCAGTCGCCCTATCTGACCTTTAACCTGGCACAGGCCGATCTTACCACCGCGCTGCGCGTCGCCGATGCGATCAACCAGCAGACCGGGCAGCAGATCGCCTCGGCGAGCGATGCCGTGTCGGTCCTGATCCGCGCGCCAAGCGATGTGAACCAGCGCGTCGTCCTGATGGGCGCGATCGAGAATATGATGGTCACCCCGGCGGAAGCGCCAGCGCGGGTCATCGTCAATGCACGCACCGGCACCGTCGTCATCAACGGCGCGGTCCGTATCAGCCCTGCGGCGGTCAGTCACGGATCGCTCACGGTGCGCGTGCAGGAAGCGCCGACTGTCGTTCAGCCTGCGCCATTCAGCAAGGGCCAGACCGCGGTCGAGGAACGCAGCGCGATCGAGATCCAGCAGGAACCCGTTTCGGCGTTCGTCGCCCGCGGGGCATCGCTGTCGGAAATCGTCCAGTCGATCAATGCGATCGGGGCGAGCCCCAGCGACCTCGCGGCGATCCTCGAAGCCCTCAAACAGGCCGGCGCGCTCACTGCCGATCTGGTGATCCTGTGAGCACGCCGATCGCCTCGGCAAACGCCGGCGCCGCGGCGCCAGCCAGCTCGGCCGGTCCGGCGCAGAGCAAGGACGACCTGCGCTCGGCGGCCAAGGCGTTCGAGGCGATCTTCCTGCGCCAGATGATCGGGACGATGCGCAGCGCCTCGCTCGCCGAAGACATGTTCTCCAACCAGGCGACCGAACAGTTTCGCGACATGCAGGATGCCAAGATGGCCGACGCCATGGCGGGTAACAGCAAGTTCGGCATCGCCGACCTTCTCCTCAAACAGTTCGAGGGTGGATCATGACGGGCCTGCTCAGTATCGGACGGTCGGCCCTGCGCGCTTATAGCGCGGCGCTCGATACCGTTTCACAGAACATCGCCAACGTTGAAAACGCCGACTACGTGCGCCGCCGCACCGATTTGGGCGACTCGACCGTTACCGGCTATCTGAACCCGCTCTACACCGCTGAGAGCGGGTTGAACGGCGTCCGGGTCAACGGGATCGTGCGTTCAGGCGACGAATTCCTCGAAGCATCGGTTCGCCTGAGCGGTGCCTCGCTGGTGCGCACCGATACGATGACCAACTGGCTCGGCACGATCGAGACCGGTCTCAGCAATTCGGGCGACGATGTCGGAACGCGTCTCGCCAGTTTCTATTCGCGCGCCGACGAACTGGCTGCGGCGCCGTTCGATCCTTCGCTGCGCACGACCTTCATCAACGAGATCGGCGCAACCGCCGACACGTTTCAGCGAACGGCGGCCAACCTCGGCCAGTCGATCGATCAGATCGGACAGCGTGCCGGAAACGAACTGCTGGGGCTCAACCAGGTCCTCGAAAACATCGCCAAGATCAACGTCGAGCTGCGCAAGACGCCCGCCGGTACGCAGGCTGCTGCCGGATTGCTCGATCAGCGCGATGCTGCGCTCGCCGTGGTCAGCGAACGCATCGATGTCGATATCAGCCTTGGCAACGATGGCGTTGCGACGATCCGCTATGGCGGTGAAACGATTGCCGGGGTCGACACCTTCGCAACGCTGAGCATGGCCGACAATCCTGATGGCAGCTTTCGCGTGCTGGTCGACGGGCAGGGGGGCAAGGTGCCCGCCAATGGCTTGCTTGCCGGCCTCAGCCGGTCGCGCAGTGCCGCGACGAGCGATCTCGCCCAGCTCGACCAGATGGCAGAAAAATTCGCCACGCAGGTCAACGACTGGCACGCCGCCGGGCGAACCGATGCGGGCAATCCGGGCACGCCGCTCGTGACCGGCGGTGGCGGTGCTGCCGGCCTGACGATGATCGCGATCGCGGCGAGCGATCTTGCCGTCGCCGACGCCAGCGGAAAGCCGAACGGCAACCTGCTCGCACTCGCCGGCCTGCGCACCAGCGGCGGTGTCGAGAAGAACTGGACCCAGCTCGTCTCGACCCACGCCAACCTGCTGCTGGCCACCAAGAACGAGGGCGCGGCCGCCAGCGCGATCGATCGCAATGCGCGCAACGGTCGCGATGCGGTCTCGCGCGTCGATCTCGACCACGAAACGGCCGACCTGGTCCGGCTGCAGCAAGCCTATGAGGCGGCCAGCCGCGTCATCCAGGTGGCGCGCGAACTGACCCAGTCAATCCTGGCTATCTTTTAACCCCGCGTGAGGACCTTCTCATGATGTCATCAATCAATCGCAATCGCCCGAGAGACGCTATCCAAAGCCAGATCGATCTGGCGCATGCGATCACTGCGCAGCAGAACGCGATCGCGACCGGCAAGCGCCTCAACGTCCCGTCGGATGATCCGCAAGGCTGGCTGGAAGTGTCGCTCGTTGCGCGCCAACAGGGTAACGAGGCGGCGTGGACGGCCAATATCGGTCGCGCCGAAACCCGCGCGGTCCAGGCCGAATCGAGCATCAGCGAACTTGCCACGGGCCTTACCCGCGCCAAGGAACTGACGGTGCAAGCCAATAACGGCACGCTCAACGCGGCCGATCGCGAAGGCATTGCGAAAGAGCTCGAGGGCATCCTCGCCAATTTCTCCGACCTGTTGAACCAGGACGACAGCTATGGCGGAAAATTGTTTGCCGATACTGCGATCGAGGTCCCGATCGGCGGAACGCGGACAGTCATTGCGGCGCCGTCACTCGCCAAGCTGTCCGGAGGGATTGACGATGGCGCGGGAGGCACGACGACGCTGAAGGACGCGATGCTGACCACGATCGATGCGATCCGCAACGGCAGCGGTGCGCAGCGCAGCGCGGCGCTCACCACGCTCGACAGTGCGACCAATCATGTCTCGGTCATGCTCACCGAACAGGGCGTGGCGCGGGGACGTCTCGAAAGCGCTCGCAACCAGTTTATCGATAGCAAGATCGTCCTTGCCGAACGCCGTCAGCAGATCGAAAGCGTTGATGTTACCGACGCAATCACACGCCTTAAGAAGCTCGATATCACATTGCAGGCGGCGCAATCGGTCTATGGCCGGATCACCCAGCGGTCGCTGCTCGATTTTCTTCGCTAGCATTCGAATGCGGTGATTTGGGCCCTTAAGCTGGCGCCCGCGCAGCCGTTAAACATCTCAAGTGGATACGTCTTGTATCCGGTTGCACCTTCGGGCGTCCGCCCAAGGCCATTGAACAGGAACTGCGCCCATGATGCCAGCTATCGGTCTCGTCATTCTGGTGGTCATGGTATTCGGGGGTTTCGTAATTTCGGGCGGCGATCTGGGCGCGGTCCTGCATGCGCTGCCGTTGGAAATGATGATCATCGGCGGTTCGGCGTTGGCCGCGATCGTGACGGGCAACAACGGCACCCAGCTCAAGGCGCTCGGTGGCGGTTTTGCGAAGGTCTTCAAGGGCCCCAAATTCAAGCGCCAGGATTATCTCGACTGCATCTTCCTGTGCGGCAAGTTGATGAAGATGCTCCGCGCCGAAGGGCCGGTTGCACTCGAACCGCATGTCGAGGATCCGCAGAACAGCGCAATCTTCGCCGAATTTCCACGCCTCATGGCGGACAAGACGCTCGTCGCGTTGATCTGCGACAGCCTGCGCCTCGTCGTCGTGTCGTCGGGTGACCTCGATCCGCATTCGGTCGAGGAAGTGGTCGATCAGCATCTCAAGACGCATCACAAGAGCGCGCTCGGGCCTGCCGACAACCTCCAGTGGCTCGCCGACGCACTTCCTGCACTCGGCATCGTCGCCGCCGTGCTCGGCGTCGTCAAGACGATGGGCGCGATCGACCAGCCTCCCGAAATCCTCGGCGAAATGATCGGCTCGGCGCTGGTCGGAACCTTCCTCGGCGTGCTCCTCGCGTACGGCATGGTCGGGCCGATCGCCAACCGCGTCCGCGCGATCATCGAGGAAGACCTCAAGATCTACGAGGTCGCCAAGCAGATCATCATCGCCAGCCTGCACGGCCATCCGCAACCGCTCGTTATCGAGGCGGCGCGTTCGGGGCTCGACCATGCCAACCAGCCCAGCTTTGCCGACGTCTTCGACGGGTTGAGGGCGCGCTGACCCATGGCCAGCAAGTCTTCGGGGTCGAACCAGCGACCGATCATCATCAAGAAGATTATCGCCGACGACCATAGCGCGCACCATGGTGGTGCGTGGAAGGTCGCCTATGCCGATTTCGTGACCGCGATGATGGCGTTCTTCCTGCTGATGTGGCTGCTCGGTTCGACCGACGAAAAAGACAAGAAGGCGATTGCCGACTATTTCACGCCGACGCTTGTCGAGATACGGCAGGACGGCAGCGCCGGGTCGAACAGCGGCCCGTTCGGCGGCGATTCGATGATTTCGAAGGACAATTTTGCCCATTCTGCCTCGCAGGTCGGCGAGCGCGCCATCACTGTCCCGAAGGACGCCTGGGGCAGCAAGGACGGCGCCAACAAGCCGACACCCGAAGAGGAAGACGAGGCGTTCAAGCAGATCGAAAAGAAGATTCGGGAGCGACTCAAGAGGCGCGAACAGCTCCGCAACCTGGCCGAGAATATCCGTTTTTTCCGCAGCGACGAAGGCTTGCGGATCGAAGTCGTCGACGCGGCCGATTTTGCGATGTTCGAACTGTCGAGCGACAAGCTGGTGCCACGCGCGCAGCTCTTGCTGCGTGAAGTGGCCGAATCGATCGTGCCGTTGACCAACGGCATCGCGGTGCGCGGCCACACCGACAGCCTGCCTTATGCCTCGGGCAAGACGATGAACAACTGGCTGTTGTCGGCCGCGCGCGCCGAGGCCACGCGGCAGGCGCTGATCTCGGGCGGGCTCACCGAGGCGCAGTTCGACAAGATCGAGGGCGTCGCCGATCGCCAGCCCTACAGTCCCGACGATGCCGCCGACCCGCGCAACCGCCGCATGTCGATCACGCTGCTCTCCGAAGCGCGCGGGAGCACCGCATCGAATGCCAAAACCCATTGAGCGCAGACATGAAGCGGCGGTTAGGACGACGGCGGAGATAGTCGATGATGTGGCGGAGCGGGTGGGATTCGAACCCACGATACGCTTGTGACGTATACTCACTTTCCAGGCGAGCGCCTTCGACCACTCGGCCACCGCTCCGCATGCTTGGAAACGCGGCTCCTATCGTGATGCGTGGGGCGGGGCAAGCGCGTGTATTGACCTCGCCGCGCGATATGGCAGGGTGCGCGCATGACCCGCACCTTCACGCTCTCGATCGCCGCCGTCCTGCTTGCCGGATGCGCCGCGCTTCCCGTCACCTCCGCGCTCGCCCAGGCCGACCCGCCAAAGCCCGCCGCGCCCGCCGAGGCACCGTCACCCAATGCCATCGTCGATGCCGCGCCGGGCGGCGACTGGGTCGAGATCGCGGCGAGCGACCTGATGGTGATGGAGCTCGCGCCCGATGCCAAGGGCAAGCCACGCCGCGTCGTCATCCAGCTGATGCCGCCGCCCTTCTCGCAGGGGTGGATAGGCAACATGCGCAAGCTCGCCGCGGCGCACTGGTGGGATGGCACCAGCGTAAACCGCGTCCAGGACAATTACGTCGCGCAATGGGGTGACGCGACCGAGAAGAAGCCGCTGCCCGAGGGTTTGGCGGTGGTTCCAGAGAGCGAATATACATTTTCCACCAATCGTTACGCGCCGATTACCAAACCGGGCGTCGTCGAGCGGGTTTTTGGTCGCCCGATCGGAGCTAACGATCCGTATGCCTATACGGCTTTTTGGTCCAATGGCTGGCCTTTAGCCGGATCGCGGGAAGAGAGGGGCTGGCCCGTCCATTGCTACGGCATGGTCGGCGTCGGGCGCGATATGTCGCCCAACACCGGCACCGGCGCCGAGCTCTACACCGTCATCGGCCATGCGCCGCGCCATCTCGACCGCAACATTGCGCTGGTCGGGCGGGTGATCGACGGGATGGAGCATCTCTCCAGCCTGCCGCGCGGCCACGGCACGCTCGGTTTCTATAATGACGACGAAAGCCCGACGCCGATCGTCTCGGTCCGGCTGGCGAGCGACCTTCCTGCCACCGAGCGCCCGCGCTTCGCGTACCTCTCGACCGACAGCGACGCCTTCGCCCAATATGCCGACGCGCGCGCCAACCGGCGCGACCCGTTCTTTATCGTTCCAGCCGGCGGGGCCGATATCTGCAACATTCCGGTGCCGGTGAAGGCTTATCCGTGGGTCAAGCCCACAGAATAACGTCTAATCCTCGTCGCTCAACGCGCGCGCCTGGCTCTTGCGCTTGCGCAGGTTGGCGCGCAGCTGCTCGGCGAGACGGCGCTTCTTTTCGGCCTCTATTTCGGCTTGTGCGGGTTTTTGCGGGGTCTGGCTCATGACAGCCTGTTGACACCTGACGGGGCTTGCCGCAAGAGCGCCGCTGCCCCGATGGGGCGGGGCGAACGCTTCAGGCGGACCCCCTCGGATATGTGCTGCTGTAGCTCAGTGGTAGAGCACACCCTTGGTAAGGGTGAGGCCGAGAGTTCAATCCTCTCCAGCAGCACCATCATCCCTTTTGGCATCGGCATGACGCGTCGCGAGTTCCGCCTCGACGTCGCCCCAGCCGCGCCCGATGGCCTTGAGCATGACGGTGAGGTGAAAGGCGAGGTCGGCGGTTTCGCTGATGCACTCTTGCGTGTCGCCGGTCGCGGCGGCGAGCGCGGTTTCGACACCCTCTTCGCCGACCTTCTGCGCGATCCGCTTGATCCCGCGCGCCATCAGGCTGGCGGTATAGCTCGTCGCCGGATCGGCCAATGCGCGCTCGGCGACGATGCTTTCCAGGCTGGCGGGAAAGGCGAATCGCGCATCGCCCGTGCCGAAGCAGCTTATCGTGCCGCGATGACAGGTCGGCCCCGCGGGGTTTGCCAGCACCAGCAGCGTGTCGCCGTCGCAATCGGCCTCGATCGAGACGATGGTCAGGCTGTTGCCGCTGCTCTCGCCCTTTTGCCATAGCCGCTGCCTCGAGCGACTGAAGAAGGTCGCCATGCCGCTGGCGAGGCTGGCGTCGAGCGCTTCGCGGTTCATATAGCCGAGCATCAGGACCTGGCGCGTCGCGGCGTGCTGGACGATCGCGGGGATCAACCCGCCGGTCTTGTTCCAATCGAGCGTGGCGGGGTCGAATCGGGCGATATTGGTGCGCTCAGGGTCGGTCATAGGGGCGTATCTCTATCCCGCGCGCGGCGAGATCCTGTTTGAGGTCGGGAATCGCGACGCGGCGATCGTGGAAGATGCTGGCGGCCAGCCCGCCGCTCGCACCCGCGGCGTGCGCATCGGCGAAATGCCCGGCCTTGCCCGCGCCGCCAGAGGCGATGACCGGGACATCGACCGCGGCGACGACGGCGGCAATATGCTCGCAGTCATAGCCACCCTGCATGCCGTCGCGTTTCATGCAGTTGAGGACAATCTCGCCCGCGCCGCGCTCGGTCGCCTCGCGCGCCCAGGCGATGCTTTCACGCCCGGCATCGCGGCTCGTTGCTTCGCTGCCGGTATATTGTTTGACGCGATAGGTGCCGTCCTCGTCGCGGAAGCTGTCGAGACCCAGGACGACACACTGGCTGCCGAAATCGCGCGCGAGTGCGTCGATCAGGTCGGGGTCGGCGAGGGCGGGCGAATTGATCGACAGCTTGTCGGCCCCCGCGTCGAGCACGGCGGCAGCAGCATCGCGTGTCGCAATGCCGCCCGCGACGGCGAAGGGGATATCGATCACCCGCGCGACGCGCTCGACCCAGGCGAGGTCGATCCCGCGCCGCTCTGCGCTCGCGGTAATGTCATAGAAGACCAGCTCGTCGGCGCCATGGTCGCGATAATAGAGCGCGTGTTCGACGATATCGCCGACGTCGCGATGGTTGGCGAACTGGACACCCTTGACCACGCGCCCGGCGCGCACGTCGAGACACGGAATGATCCTAAATGCGGGCACGGGCAATCGCCTCTCGCAAATCGATCCGCTCTTCCCACAGCGCTTTGCCGACGATCGCCGATGCCGCGCCGGTTGCGGCGAGCGCGGCGACATCGTCAAGGTTCGACACGCCGCCCGATGCCTGGATCGCGATTTCGGGCAGGCGTTCGACGAGGCTGCGGACGAGCGCGCTATTGGGCCCCGCCATCATCCCGTCGCGGCCGATGTCGGTCACGAGGATATGGCGCGCCGCGGGAATGCGCGCGGCGGCATCCCACAGCGACACGCGCGACGATTCTCGCCAGCCCGACAGCGCGCAGATCGGCACGCCTTCTTCCAAATTGATGTCGAGCGCGAGCGCGATGCGATCGGGCCCGTGCGTGGCGATCATTGCCGATACCGCGTCGGGATCGGTCACCGCGAGGCTGCCGATTACGACGCGGGCCGCGCCGGCGTGGAGCATCGCGGCGACGTGGTCGGCGGTGCGGAAACCGCCCGCGACCTGCAGCCGCAGCGATGATGCCCGCGCAAGTTCAGCGATCAGTGCGTGCTGGCGCGGTTCGCGTGCGCGTGCGCCGTCGAGATCGACGATATGGCTCCAGCGCGCGCCCGCTTCGGCATAGTCGCTAAGTGCGTCGCGCGGATTGCGCGCATAATCGGTGCGCGCGTCGAAATCGCCCTGACGCAGGCGCACGCAGCCGCCGTCCATCAGGTCGATCGCGGGATAGATCAGCATGGCATGGGCTCCGATGTGCGGGCGAGAAACGAAGTGAGGAACGCCGCGCCAACCGCGCCCGATCGTTCGGGGTGGAATTGTGCGGCGATGACATTGCCGTGTTCGACGACTGCCGGGATCGCACTGCCATAATCAGTGACCGCGATGCTTGCGGGCCCGTCGTCGCAGGCAAAGCTGTGCGCGAAATAGGCGTAGTCGCCATCGGCAAGGCCCGCGACGCCAGTCCCAGAGAATGGCGTGCGCAGCGTAAGCTGGCTCCAGCCCATGTGCGGAACCGGGCGCCCCGGCGCGGCGGCGATGCGGCGGACACGGCCGGGGATCATGCCGAGCATCGCGACATCGTCCTCTTCGCTGTGCTCGAACAGCAACTGCATGCCGAGGCAGATGCCGAGCACCGGCTGGGTCAGCGCGGGAATCACGTCGCGCAGGCCGAGCGCGGCGATCCGCGTCATCGCAAAGCCCGCCGCGCCGACGCCGGGGACGACGACGCGCCGCGCGCTGCGCAACGTGGCGGGATCGGCGGTTCGCACGGGATCGCAACCGAGCCGCTCGAACGCCAGCGCGATCGAGGCGATGTTGCCATAGCCGAGGTCGAGGATCGCCATGTCGGGGGCGGATGCGCCCATCTTGACGCTCACAGCACGCCCTTGGTGCTCGGCACGCTTAGGCTGTCACCCTCTGTCCGCACCGCTTGGCGCAGCGCGCGCCCGAATGCCTTGTAGCACGCCTCGGTCTTGTGATGGTCGTTGTCGCCGGTGACGCGGACATGGAGCGCGGCGCCGAGACTGTCGGCAAAGCTGCGAAAGACATGGCGTGTCATCTCGGTCGGATAGGCCCCGATATGGCTCGCGGTGAAATCGCCGTCGAACCTGGCGAACGGGCGGCCCGACAGGTCGATCAGCACCTCGGCCTGCGTTTCGTCCATCGGCAGCGAAAATCCGAAGCGGCCGATGCCGCGCCGCGCGCCGAGCGCATCGGACAGCGCGCTGCCGAACGCGATCGCGCAATCCTCGATGCTGTGGTGCGCGTCGATGTCGAGGTCGCCCTCGCACTGCAGGATCAGCGAGAATCCCGCATGCGCCGCGACCTGGTCGAGCATGTGGTCGTAAAACGGAATACCGGTAGCGATGCTGCGCGGCTCGGCGCGGTCGAGGTCGATCGCGACCGCGATACGGGTTTCCTTGGTGTGGCGGATCGCCTGGCCGGTCCGGTTGGTGCGCCCGGCGGTTTGGCCGAACAGCGCGAGCAAGGCGGCGTTTTCGGCAGGCGTGCCGATTGTCGCGCGGACCGCGCCGGGCGCGACCTGCGGGCGAAAACGGAGCAGGACGCCAGCCGCTTCGGCTCGCCGGGCGAGCGCGGCGGGATCGGCGACGTCGAGCAGGAGGAAATTGGCGCCGCCTTCGCGCACCGAGGTCACGCCGTCTGCATCGCGCAGCAGTCCGGCAAGCCGTGCGCGGTCGGCGATAATCGTGGCAATGCGCTCGGCGTGGATCGGCATCAGCGTCGGCGCGAGCGCGTCGAGCGCGGCGGCAAGCGATGGCGAGGGCAGGGCATAGGGCGGCAGGACGCGCCCGACGATCGCGGTCAGCGAAGAAGGGCCGACCAGCGCACCGATCCGCGCCCCGGCCAGGCCATAGGCTTTCGACAGCGTGCGCAGGACGACGAGATTGTCGGCGCGCGTCGCTTCGGTCGCCATGCTCTCGACATCGGCGAACTCGATATAGGCTTCGTCGAGAACGATCAGCGTGTCGGGCAGCGCGGCAGTCACGCGGCGGACCGTCCCGGGCGCGATGACATCGCCGGTCGGGTTGTTGGGCGAGCAGAGGAAGACGAGCTTGACCGCACCGTCACGCCGGACTGCGTCGATCAACGCGTCTTCGTCGAGCGCGAAATCGGCGGTTAGCGGCACCTCGACGACGCGCGCGCCCTGGATCCGCGCGGCCTGCGCATATTGGCCGAAGGTCGGCGGGCAGCAGGCGACGGCGTCCTCACCCGCGCGGCAGAAGGCCCGCACCAGCGCGTCGATCGCATCATCGGCACCGCGCGTGACGACGATCTCGTCGGGGGCAACGCCATAAAGCGCTGCCATCCGCGCGGTCAGCCGCAGCGCCTGTGGATCGGGATAGCGGTTGATGTCGCCGGCAAGCGGCCCGGTGACGAGCGGCGGATAGCCGTTCTCGTTCGAATCGAGCTTGACGATGTCGCGTGCGCTGGCCGGGTTGGCAGCAATGTCGACGTGCGGCAGCGCCAGGATTTCGGGGCGCGCGAGGCGTTCGGCGAGGCTGGTCATGCGGTCGCTCCTGCGTTTTGCGTGACGAGGCGGGCCTCGGCGGCGCGCGCGTGCGCCTCGAGGCCTTCGATCCGCGCCAGCGTCGCGGCAGGCGCTGCGATCTTGCGCAGCGCGGCGGGGGTAACGCTTTGCACCGTCATCGCCTTCAGGAAGGTGTGGACGGTGACGCCGCCCCAGGCGCGGGCGCCGCCGTCGGTCGGCAGGACATGGCTCGACCCGGCGAGATAGTCGCCGAAGGTTTCGGCGGCGAGCGCGCCGGCGAACACCGCGCCGGCATTGCGGATCGCGGGCAGCAGCGCGTCGGGATCGGAGATCGCGAGCGAGAGATGCTCGGGCGCATAGAGGTTGGCGATATCGGCGGCGATCGCAAGGCTGTCGGCGATGATGATCCGCGCATTGTCGAGCGAGGCGAGCGCGATATCGCGGCGTGGCAGCGACGCGGCGAGCTCGGGGAGCAAGGCTGCGACACGTTTGGCGAGAGTGGCGTCGGTCGTCACCAGCACGACCTGCGCGCTGGCGTCGTGTTCGGCCTGGCCAAGCAGGTCGGCGGCGACGATTTCGGGTGACGCATCGCCATCGGCGATGACCATCAGCTCGCTCGGGCCGGCGGGCAGGTCGATCGCGGGGCCGCCAGCCATCGCCGCGACCTGCGTCTTGGCTTCGGCCACCCAGGCATTGCCGGGGCCGCAGATCTTGGCGCAGCGCGGAATATCGCCCGCACCGAAGGCCAGCGCGGCGATCGCCTGCGCGCCGCCGACGCTCCAGATCGCATCGATCCCGGCCAGCTCGGCGGCAACCGCGATCGCGGGGTCGAGCGTGCCGTCGGGTCGCGGCGGGGTGACGACGGCGATGTTGGGCACGCCCGCCGCCTTGGCTGGAATGGCGAGCATCATCAGCGTCGAAAACAGCGGCGCGGTCCCCCCCGGCACATAGATGCCGACGCTGTCGATCGGTCGCCACAGCTTGCGCACAGTGAGGCCCGGCAGCGTTTCGATGCTGAGGTCGGCGGGTCGTGCGGCGTCGTGGAAGCGCGCGATGTTGGCACGCGCCAGCTGCATGGCGCGCATCTGCTCGGTTGTCAGGCGGCGCCGCGCGTCTTCGGCCGCGAGCGCGACGGCGATGCGTTTGGGGGGCGTTCCGTCGATCCGCTCGGCGTGCGCGCACAGCGCATCCCAGCCGGAATCGCGCACGTCCTCGATGATCGTGCGCACGCCCTCACGCAGTGCCGCGTCGGCACGTGCCGCTGGACGCGCGAGGGCCGCATCGCGCGCGTTATCGTCGAGTTCGGACCAGGTCAGCGTCTTCACATCATCATCTTTTCAATCGGGACGACGAGGATCGCCGAAGCGCCTGCGGCTTTCAGCTTCTGCAACGTCTCCCAGAAAACCGATTCCTGACACACCGCGTGGACCGCGAACTGGCCGGGGCGGCCGTGCAGTGGCAGGACCGTCGGCGCACCCGCGCCGGGCAACAGCGCGGTGATCGCGGGCAGGTTCTCGCTGCCGGCGTTGAGCATGATGTACTTGGCCTCCTTGGTTGCCAGCACGCCTTCCAGACGCCCGAGCATCTGCTCGGCCGCGGCGGCCTTGGCGGCATCGACGGGACGTTGCGCGCGGACCAGCACCGCCTCGCTTTCATACACCGTGTCGAACGCGACAAGGCCGTTGGCGTCGAGCGTCGCGCCGGTCGAGACAATGTCGCAGATGAAATCGGCGATGCCGAGCCGCGGGGCGAGCTCGACCGCGCCGTTCATCGTGACGATCGAGGATTCGACCCCCGCATCGGCGAGGAAGCGATTGACGATCAACGGATACGATGTTGCGATGCGCTTGCCCGAAAGACTGGCGGGTGAGGCGTATTCCACGCCGTCCTTGCCCGCGATCTTGAGCGTGCAGCGGCCGAAGCCGAGGCGGCTGACGATCTCGAATTTCGCGTCAGGCGTGCCGAGCGCGAACTCCTCCAGGACATTGCCGCCGACGATGCCGAAATCGCACACCCCGTCGGCGACGAAGGTCGGGATGTCGTCATCGCGGACGAAGAGCAGGTCGAGCGGGAAGTTCTCGACGCGTGCAGCGAGGTCGTTGACGCCCTTGACGACGCGCATGCCTGCATCGCGCAGCAGGTCGCGGCTGTAATCGGCAAGGCGGCCGTTCTTCTGGATCGCGATGTGGAGCCGGTCGGTATCAGCGAACATCGCGCGCTCCTTTGTTCTGGCGGCTTTTCACCGCATCGAGCGTGCGGCGATAACCGAGGTGCGGCTCGTGTTTCAGAAAGCGTGCGACGCGCACGATCGTCGTCGTGCTGACCCCGGTATCGTCGTGGATTTCGCGATACGATTTGTCGGTCGTGTCGAGCAACCGGGCGACCTGCCAGCGCTCGGCGAGGCTGTGGAGCTCGGCGGGCGTGCACAGGTCGCTGAGCAGCGCGGCCATCTCGGCGTGGTCGGTCGGAACGAGCAGCGCGTCGGACAGTTGCTCGAGGAGAAGGTCTCTGGATAGCGGTTCGGATGGGGAGGCCATGTTTGCACCGGTTGTTGTAATGTATTAGCGTGCTGTAACGCTGGAACGCGGCGATGCAAGTGTTTTGTGTCCGGCGAGGAGTGAGGCCGGGCGTGCCGAAGTCCAGGCGCGCGCGTTCAGGCGCGAGGGCGGCAGCGGGAAGTCCGCAGGACTAGACTGAAGGGGATAGACTGGGCGGGAATAAACCGGGCGCGAACAGACTGGGCGCGACAGACTGGCCGATACCAAAGCGCGATCGTCGCGCGCCCGGAGCTCAGTCTGCTCTACGAGAATTCGGAAATTGGGCTGACATCGCGGGAAATTATGGTGGGCGTGGCAAGGATTGAACTTGCGACCCCTGCGATGTCAACACAGTGCTCTACCACTGAGCTACACGCCCACTCTGGAGCGGGTCACTAGTCGCATCGTCCGGGCGATGCAACCGCCAAACGGTCAATTCGTCAGGCGCTGTCAAATGCGGTGGTTTAGCTTGTCCGGCTGGCGCTTTGCTGGCCGAACAATGCGTTCACTTCGGCGACCAGGTCCTTGAGGTGGAACGGCTTCGACAGGAGCTTTGCGTGCGGCATCACTTCGCCGGCCTTCAGGGAAACGGCGGCAAAGCCGGTAATGAACATGATGCGCGTGTTCGGCGCGACCGAGGCGGCATGCTGCGCGAGTTCGATGCCGTCCATCTCGGGCATGACGATATCGGTCAGCAGGAGGTCGAAGGTGCCCGATTCGAGCAAGGGTGCTGCCGCGCTGCCGCGATCGACGTCGGTGACGTGATAGCCCGCATTGGTCAGCGCGCGCGCGAGATACTCGCGCATGGCATCATCGTCTTCGGCTAGCAGAATGCGGTTCATGCGACTGTCCCTTCGTGTGTCGGGGTCGATATGCATGATTAGCGATTCGAGGGCCAGTGGCGATATCGCGCTGCGGGGCGCCGTTCCCATTTCGGGGCGATTTCGCTAACAAGGGTAACATGATCGAGGAGCAGCGATATTTCGCCTGGCATGGCGGGCCGACCGCGCTTTCGCCGGTGGTCCTGGCGGTACCGCATGCCGGGCGCGACTATCCCGCGCCGCTGATCGCGCAGGCGCGCGTACCCGTCGCGACCTTGCGCGCGCTTGAGGATCGCTATGCCGATCGCCTTATCGCCCGCGCGGTGGCGGACGGCTTTCCGGTGCTGGTCGCGACAGCGCCGCGCGCGCTGGTCGACCTCAACCGCGACCCCGACGATCGCGACGACCGGGGACCGTCTCGCGTGGCGGGACGCCGTGCCGCGGCGGGCATGGGTGTCTTTCCGCGCAGCGTTCCGAGCGTCGGCGATCTTTGGCGTGCTCCGTTCGATCCCGGCGAACTCGATGCCCGCATCGCACAGGTCCACCGACCCTATCATGCTGCGCTCGCCGCCGCGCTGAGCGCCGCGCGCACGCGCCATGGTGTTGCGCTGTTGCTCGACGTGCATTCGATGCCCCGTCGCGCGGGGCGGGGCTGGCCGCGTTCGGCCGATATCGTGCTCGGTGACCGCTCGGGGACCAGCGCGGCCAAGGCCTTCGTCCGCGAGGCCGAAGCCCTGATCGGGGCGGCGGGCCTCTCGTGCGCCCGCAATACGCCCTATGCCGGGGGATACACGACGCTGCGCCATGGCAATCCCGCCAAAGACGTTCACGCGATCCAGGTCGAAGTCGCGCGCGATCTCTATCTCGACAGTGATGGAGCCCCAGTGCTCGCCGGGGTCGAGCGGGTCGCCGACCTGATCGCGCAGATCGCCGGCGCGCTGGCCGCGGCAGCTGGTGGCGCTGCATCGCTCGAGGCGGCCGAATAGCGCAAAAAAACCACCTCGTACTGCATGTACGAGGTGGCCAGGGTCCAGGGAGGAGAACCCTCTCAGCGGCAAGCCGCTTCGACGGGCATCCATGCGACAGACCGGAAAAGGGGGAGAACCGGGTGCCGCACGTTCCGATGTAGGGATTAACCCCTGCGCTTCAAGAGATTACCGCGCCGCCAAAAAAGCGCCGTTCAGCCGCGAGCCGCAAACGGATTGAGCCGCCCGATCAACCCGTCGCGATCGATGAACTGATGCTTGAGCGCCGCCAATATGTGCAGGATCGCGAGGTAAAGCATCGCGTTGCCTAGCAACTTGTGAATGCTCTCGAACTGTTCGCGCAAATCCTTGCTGCTGCTGACCGGCAAGGCGGAAATATCGAACAGGCCGAAGAAGTTGATCGGCTTGCCGTTCGTCGAGGCAAAGATCCAGCCGGTCAGCGGAAGCGCCAGCAGGAGAAAATAGAAGAGGCCGTGGACCGTCTTGCTGAACAAGACCTCCCAGCGCTTCATCGTCGCCGGCTGCGGTGGCGGCGTGTGCGCAAGCCGCCATGCGATACGTCCCAGCGTCACGGCGAGCACGGCGATTCCGATCGACTTGTGCGTGCCCATCCATTCGCCGCGCACCGCGCGAGACGCGTCCTCGGTCAGTTCGACGATGGCGATATTGGCGATCACCAATGCTGCAAGGATCCAGTGAAACCAGATCGCAACGCGGCCATAGCGGGCGGTTTCAGTGCTTCGATAGGTGATCGCCATATATGCTTATCCTTCTGCTGGCATGGGAGCTTCGGAGACCTGGGGCATTTTGCCCAGCGCAACCTGCTGTGCGAAGATCTCGCGCATCATCTGGAGCGAGAAGAGGTGCGCGTAAAGCAGCGGCAGGATGCCGTTCTGCGAGATCTTGCGCAACGCGTCGCCGCGCATGTCGCGCAATTTCTCTTCGTCGACCATCAGGAAGCCGCGATAGATGAACGGCTGGTCGTTGCCCGGCTGCTGGATCGAAACCTCGCCCTCCATCAGCAGGTCGAGGTCCTTCAGCTCCTTCATGAAGTTCTGCGTCCGCGCGCCCGATTCCTCGAACTGCTGGCAGAAGGTGATGATCTGCTTGAGCGCCTCGGACTGCTCACCCTTGTCGAACAGCTTTTCGCCGTCCTTGAACTTGCCGATCGCCTTTGACGTCGGATCGAAGCACAACGACATCTCGTCCGAATTGGGATTGAGGCGCGCGAACAGGAACGGGTAGCGGCGGATATAGGCGGGGACATAAACCGGCGCGCGCAGCTTGCCGTCATCGTCGACCGCGGTGTTGATGCCTTCGTTGAGGCCCATCAGCGCCAGCGGCACGGGGTTGTCGCCCTGCGAAAAGACGATCGGGTAGAACCGCGAAGCGGGAATGAATTCGTCGGTCGTGATCGGCATCGCGTTCTGGTTGACGATGAACTTTGCGTCCTCGACCGGACGGACCTTCCAGTCCGCGTGATCCTTGCTCGAAAGCGGCAGCAGGTCGTTATAAAGCATCGGCAGCTGGGAATTGGGCGCATCGGCCATGACATTGACTCCGGTATTGGGATAATTGCAAGGAACGAGGCGGGGCCCCAAAGCCAGCCGCTTTATTGGGGCTTGCACCGGATCGCAAGGCCTGCGCCATATGGACCGTTCGCCAAGCCGGGCGTTGGCGAGTTCATGCGCGGTTCAATAGCCTCTGCCTAGGCACCGATCGATCGCTCCGGTCCCGGAGCCTCAGCTAAGGGATATCGTCTCTGTCGAGCCTGCTTGCCTTGCCGCTGATGCTGTTGTCGCCTGCCGCGGCGGCGACCGCAGGGAGTGAAGGGCCGGTTCCCGAAACGGTGGAAACCCAGCCGGCATTGCAGGCGTTGCTCCCCGAAGATCGCGCCGAATGGCAGCAGGTCATTATCGAGCAACGCGTTATTATCCGTATTCCCGCCCGGTCGCGCGCCAGCACCTTTCGGCCGTCGAGTCCCAACGAACAGCAAGCACAGCCCGGGCCGACGATCGTCTGGCGCGAGGCCAAGGCGCCCAAATGCCTGCGTATCAGCAGCCTGATGGGCGTCCAGGTCACGCGCGACGATTCGATCGACCTGCTAACCGAAGAACGCCAACGCCTGCGCGCACGGCTCGACGAGAATTGCCGGACGCTCGATTTCTATTCGGGATTCTATGTCGAGCGGACCGCCGACGGCCTGATCTGCGCCGATCGCGATGTTATCCAGGCACGATCAGGCGCGCGCTGCGAAATCGACGAGTTCCGCCTGATGGTCCCGGTGGCGCTGCGCGACTGACCAATCGGCCCGGTCGGCACGCGATGCCTCGCCGCCGCGAAGGCCGCTTTCCTTGACATTCGGCCGCTGCGGCGACAAGGCCAATATACGCGCCGTATGGCGGGCGGTCAGATAGCTGAACCTTGCCTGCGATCCCGCCTCCTATTTCCGAAAGAGCAATGTAACTCGATGAAATTCGCCGATCTTGGCCTGTCTGCAGAGACGCTCCGCGCCGTAACCGAGGCGGGTTACGACACGCCGACCCCGATCCAGCAGCAGGCGATCTCTCCCGTCCTGATGATGAAAGACATTATCGGCATCGCCCAGACGGGCACGGGTAAGACCGCCTCGTTCGTTCTGCCGATGATCGACATCCTCGCCGAAGGGCGCAGCCGCGCACGCATGCCGCGCAGCCTGATCCTCGAGCCGACGCGCGAACTCGCCGCGCAGGTCGCCGAGAATTTCGAGAAATACGGCAAATATCACAAGCTCTCGATGGCGCTGCTGATCGGCGGCGTATCGATGGGCGACCAGATCAAGGCGCTCGAAAAGGGCGTCGACGTCCTGATCGCCACGCCGGGCCGGTTGATGGACCTGTTCGAGCGCGGCAAGATCATGCTCAACGGCTGCAGCCTGCTCGTCATCGACGAGGCCGACCGGATGCTCGACATGGGCTTCATTCCCGACATCGAAAGCATCTGCACCAAGTTGCCGGCCAATCGCCAGACGCTGTTGTTCTCTGCAACGATGCCGCCGCCGATCAAGAAGCTGGCCGACAAGTTCCTGACCAATCCCAAATATATCGAGGTCGCCCGTCCTGCGACGGCCAACGTCAACATCACCCAGCGGCTGATCAAGACGTCGGCGCGCGGCAAGCGCGAGACGCTGATCAAATTGCTCAAGGCCGAAAAGGTCTCGACCGCGATCATCTTCTGCAATCGCAAGACGACCGTCCGTGACCTCAACAAGAGCCTGAAACAGTCGGGCTTCAAGTCGGGCGAAATCCACGGCGATATCGACCAGAGTACGCGGGTCGCCGAACTCGACGCGTTCAAGTCGGGCGCGATCAACCTGCTTGTCGCCTCCGACGTTGCCGCGCGCGGGCTCGACATCAAGGGTGTCAGCCACGTCTTCAACTATGACGCGCCATGGCATCCCGACGATTACGTCCACCGCATCGGCCGGACCGGCCGGGCAGGGGCGAGCGGCGTTGCCTACACTTTCGTGACGCCCGCCGACGAAGAGGCGATCGACAACATCCAGAAACTGGTCGGCTACAAGGTCGACTATCTTGGCGAAGGCGACGGCGGCACCAGCAATGCGCCGGTCGAAGGCGCTGAGGATGCGAAGTCGCAAGCCGCCGAGGCAAAGCCTGAAAAGACTCCGCATTCGCCCGCGAAACGCGACGAGGCTCGCGCTGCTGCGCCCGCGCGCCAGCCCAAGTCGGCTCCCGAGGCCAGGCGCGAGGCAAAGGCCGAGCCCAAGGCACCCGAAGCCCCGCGCACCGAGAAGGGTGACGAAAAGGCGGTCGATAAGCCTGCCGAGAAGCCCGAACGCGCGGCCAAGCCTGCACGCGAGGCTGGCATGCGGTCCGATGATCGTCCGGCCAAGCCCGCTCCGATCGCGCAGACCGACGGTACCAGCGAAGATGGTGCCTGGAACGGCCCGGTGCCCAGCTTCCTCGGCTTCGAACTCAACCGATAGGTAACGGGCAATGCCGCCGCCAGGCCGCTTCATCGCGGCCCGACGGCGGGCAGTGCTTTAGAGCTTTACCAGCATCTTGCCGGTGTTCTCGCCCGAAAATAGGCCGAGAAACGCGTCGGGCGTTGCTTCGATCCCTTCGCGGACGGTTTCGCGGGCCTGGACTTTGCCGCTCGCGATGAGTTCGCCCATGTCGGCGTAGAACTGGTCCATCTGCGCCAGATAGTCGGTGTAGATGAAGCCCTGCATGCGGATCCGCGCGGGGATCGTCCGGACGAGATACTTCATCTCCTGCGGCTTGCCGTTGTTGTAGACGTCGATCATGCCGCAGATCGCAAAACGCGCATAATCGCGGGCGAGCGCGAAGGCCGCGTCGAGATGGTCGCCGCCGACATTGTCGAAATAGACGTCGATCCCCTTGGGCGCGGCGGCGGACAGTTGCTTGAGCAGGCTGCCGGCCTTGTAATCGACGCAGGCGTCGGCACCGATCTCCCTGACCCAGGCGCATTTGTCGGCGCCGCCGGCCGAACCGATCACGGTCATGCCCTTGGCCTTGGCGATCTGGACGACCGCCGATCCCACCGCGCCGCCAGCGGCCGAGACGAAGACCGTTTCACCTTCCTTGGCCTCGGCGACCTTGAGCAGGCCGAACCACGCGGTCGCGCCGGTCAGGCCGAGATTGTGGAGGAAGGTCTGCGGGCTGATACCGGCATCGAGCATCGGCTTGGGCAGCTTGTGCGGCATCGATTCGGCACCGATCACGCCGCCTTCGCGCCAGCCCGCCATATGGAGGATGAGGTCGCCGGCCTCGAATCCGGCCAGGTTGCTCTCGACGACTTCGCCGATCGCGCCGCCCGTCATCGGCTCGCCGACCTGGAACGGCGGGACGTAGCTTTTCACGTCGTTCATCCGGCCGCGCATATAGGGATCGACCGACAGCCAGCGGTTATCGACGCGCAACTGGTTGTCGCCGAGCGCCTGGTCGGCGATGTCCTTGAGCGCGAAATTGGCGGCGGTCGGCATGCCGTCGGGACGTGATGCGAGGTGCCAGGTGCGGGGCATAGAAGTCTCCATAATGTGAGTTTCGAAACGCAACCTAGGCGCTCTTCGCCCAAAGCTAAAGGCCATTGTCGATCAACCGCAGTGACCGGGAAAACAGCGTTGCCACCCGTGCGGGCGCTGATTATAGCCACGCGCAATGGGGCCGTAGCTCAGTTGGGAGAGCGCGTCGTTCGCAATGACGAGGTCAGGGGTTCGATTCCCCTCGGCTCCACCAGCCTTCGCCCCTTCGGGGCTTCAGCTGGCAAGCCAGCCCAACAGGCAGGGTGTTACCTGGATCGAAATACAGCAGGGCGCAGGCTGCCCGCACGACAAATGACAGCAACCCGCATCCCCGCTATTACGCCTCCATGAAGCAACCCAGCGTACCTGCCGAGGCGGAAAGCCTGTTCCCCGTCGATTCGGGCAAGTCCGGAATTCCCGCGGCGACTCTTGTCATCTTTGGCGGCCCCGATGATCGCGGCCACCCCGAATTGCTGTTCGTCGAGCGTTCGGCCGCAATGCGTTTCGCGCCGGGGGCGGTGGTCTTTCCCGGTGGCCGCGTCGACGAGGACGATCATGTGCTGGGTATCCGCTTCGGACAGCACCTTGAGCCCGACGATGCCGCCGCGCGCGTTGCCGCGATCCGCGAGACGGTCGAGGAAACCGGGTTGCTGATCGGCCTGCGCGATCGCCCCGACCGGATCGCCGAGGACTTGCGCAGCGACATGCTCGAGGGGCGTTCGCTGGCCGACTGGCTCGACAGCGACAGGATCGGCCTTGATCTCGATCGCCTCGCGCCCTTTGCCCGATGGGATCCGCGCTTTCGCGATCATCGTGCGTTCGACACGCGCTTCTATCTCGCCGGTCTCAATGGCATCGGTGACGATGTTGTGTCGGATGGCACAGAGAATAGCGCTGCATTCTGGGCTTCTGCCAAGAAAGTCCTCGACTCGGTGCGAAGCGGCAACCGCTCGGCGATCTTCCCGACCGAGCGCAATCTCGAACGGTTGGCATCCTTGGCCGACCACAATGCTGCCATTGCCGACAGCCGGTTGTATGGCACGCCGACGATCACGCCGACGGTGATCGAAGAGGGAGGCGAGGCGTGGCTTTGCATCCCCGAAGGCAGCGGATATCCGGTCACCCGCGTCCCGATAAGCGAAGTATCGCGCGGGAAGGGCTGATCGCCTCAACCAGGGTGGCGATTAACCCATCGGTAACGCTATACCGCCATGACAGGTCGATGCCGGTATTTGGAACCTTTCGATCCGGCGCGTGTTGTGATAGTGTTGTTAATACAACAGGTGGGGTAGGAACCTCATGCTGCGGAAAACTTTGACGTGTTCGGGGCTTGCGGTCCGAACATCAAAGATATACCAAGGCGATGAAGAATAGAGATTAAGACTCGGTCGCACGCAGATTCGATCGAGTAAGCCAGTGAGATGGAGAATAAATATGAATGTCTATAAGAAAGCCTCGCTCGTAGCAGCTGGCGTCGCGCTGGCAGTTTCGCCTGTAGCAGCTAGCGCCGCTCAGTCGGCCAAGGGTATCACGGCAGCTGATTACGCGCAGGCGCGCACTGCAGCCCAGACCAGCAACGAGAGCGATCTCCGTGGCGGAGTCGGCGGAGCGGTCATTGCTCTTCTGGCCATCGCGGCGATCATCACTGCGATCATCATCGCGGCTGACGGCAGCAACAATTCGCCCACCAGCCCCTGATCAGGCTTGAAAGCTATTCGAAAAACCCTCGCTTCGGCGGGGGTTTTTTTTGCCTTTTCGCCTTGGGTCGACAGAATGGATGTGTGGTCGCGCTTTGACATTAATTCATCGCAACGACAGTTGCGGCATTCTATAGCCGCGCGATGAACTTCCGACCCTTTCGCTTCACCGTTTCGCTTGCCTTGCTTGCGGGGCTCCCGCTTGCAGTCGCTGCACCGCTGGCACCTGCCTATGCGCAACAGGCCGCCGAGGCTGCGCCTACTCCCTCGCTGTCGGCCAAGGACGACTGGCTCTACGCCGGGACCGATATTCCGCGCGATGCGGGATGGCAGTTCGGAACGCTGCCAAACGGCCTGCGGTATGCGGTGCGCAACAACGGCTCGCCGCCGGGACAGGTTTCGATCCGGGTCAGGATCGATGCCGGTTCGCTGATGGAACGCGACTCGGAGCGCGGGTTCGCACACTTTCTCGAGCATCTCAGCTTTCGCGGATCGCGCCTCCTCGGCGACGGCGACACCAAGCGGATCTGGCAGCGGCTAGGCGCCGCGTTCGGCAGCGACACCAACGCCAGCACGACCCCCACCTCGACCGTCTACAAGCTCGACTTGCCAAGCGCGACCGCCGCGGGGCTCGATGAAGGGATGAAGACGCTGGCGGCGATGATTGAAGCGCCCAACCTTGATGCGAAGACGATCGATTCCGAACGCGGTGTCGTCTTGTCCGAACTGCGCGAAAACGCCGGACCGCAGGCGCGTGTCAGCGATGCAATCCACGAACACGTCTTCGCTGGCCAGTTGCTTGCCGATCGCGTGCCGATCGGGACCGAGCAGAGCCTCGGTGCGGCGACGCCTGCGGGCCTCGCCGCGTTCCACCAGCGTTGGTATCGTCCCGACACTGCGGTCGTTGCGATCGCGGGTGACGGGGATCCGGCCGTCTTCGCCCGGCTCATCGCCAAATATTTCGGCGACTGGAAGGCGACCGGCGCGCGCCCGACCCCGCCCGATTTCGGCGACCCGCAAACGGGCCTGCCCATCGCCAAGGTGATCAGCGAACCGACCCAGCCGAATATCGTTACGCTGAATTACCTGCGGCCCTGGCGTCCGGTGACCGACAGCGTCGCCTATACGCAGACGCTCTATCATGACTTCATCGCGCTTCGGATCGTCAATCGCCGCCTCGAACAGCGCGCGCGTGCCGGCGGCAGCTACGTCCTCGCCCAGGTTGGCGAAGACTCGGTCAGCCGTTCGGCGATGGTCACGTCGGTCAACATCTTGCCGGCCCCGGCGACCGATTGGGCTGCGGCCCTCAAGGATGTCCGCGGCGTCATTGCCGACGCGCTCGCCAATCCGCCGAGCCAGGCCGAAATTGACCGCGAATATGACGAGATGGACGTCGTGATGACGCGCGAGGTGGAAAATGCGCAGAATCAGCCTGGCACCGAACTGGTCGATGACCTGCTCAATTCGGTCGACATCGGCGAGACCGTATCGGATCCCGGCCATCATCGCGTGATGTTCAGGTCGAGCCGCCCGCTGGCGACCCCGCAACACATGCTTGCAGTGATCCAGAAGCTGTTCTCGGGTGATGTCGTTCGTGCGTTCGTATCGCAGACAACCCCGCCCGAGCCCGGCACCGAGGCGCGACTGGCGAAACTCGTCACCGAACCCGTCGCCGCCGATGGCAGCGCGCGGAGCGTGGCGCGCACGGTGACCGTTGCCGACTTGCCTGCGCTCGGACGCGCCGGCCGGATTGTCGAGCGATCGACCATTCCGGTGCTCAACCTGCAAACGCTCAAGCTCGCCAACGGGATTTCTGCGCTCGTGTTCGACAATGATGTCGAACCCGACAAGATCCGCGTCCGCGTGCGTTTCGGCGGCGGTCGCCGGGCGATGTCGCCGACCGAGCCGAACTTGCTGTGGACCGGCGATTCGGCGCTCGTTCAAAGCGGCATCGGCAAGCTCGACCTGCGCGATCTCGAATCGCTCATGACCGGCCGCCTGCTGGGCATGGGTTTCGACGTCACCGATGGCGCGTTCGAATTCAGTGCCGAGACCAATTCGGCCGATTTTGCCGATCAGCTGCGCCTGATTGCCGCCAAGCTCGATCACCCCGGCTGGGACGATGCGCCGGTCAAGCGTACGCGCGTGGTCGAACTCACCTCGTTCGATTCGTCGACCGGGTCGCCTTCGGCGGTACTCGACCGGTTCCTGGCCAGCGAACTTCATCCCGGCGACCTTCGCTTTGCCTCGCCCGACCGCGCGCAGGTCGACCGCCTGACCCCGAAGGCGTTCCGGCGGTTCTGGGCTCCCAAGCTGGCCGCGGGGCCGGTTGAAGTGATGATCTTCGGCGATCTGTCGAAGGTCGATCAGGACAAGCTGCTGGCCGAGACATTCGGTGCGCTCAAGCCGCGCTCGGCACCGCTCGCCGGCGACGGCACGCCGCTCTCGTTTCCAAAGCCCGATCCCGTGCCCACCGTTTTGCGCCATTCGGGCGATGCCAACCAGGCCGCAGCGATGATCGCGTGGAAAACAAGCGGGGGGCTCGACGATATCCGCGAAGCGCGGCAACTCGACGTCCTCGCGGAGATATTCAACGATCGGCTGTTCGACCGGCTGCGTGCCGCCCAGGGCGCGAGCTATAGTCCGTCGGTCGGGAGCAACTGGCCGCGCGACTTTAGCGGCGGCGGGTACATCATGGCGGCCAGCCTGGTTCGTCCGCAGGATGTCGACGCGTTCTATGGCTATGCGCGCGATATCGCACGCGAGCTGATGGCGACGCCGGTGAGCGCCGATGAACTCAACCGGACGATCACGCCGCTCAAGGAAATGATCTACCGGGCGTCGTCGAGCAACGCCTTCTTCATGAACGAACTCGAAGGCGCGAGCAGCGATCCCCGCAACCTCGCGGCGCTGCGCAGCTATGTCACCGATACCGAGTCGGCGACGCCGGCGGTGATCCAGAAACTGGCGCGGAAATACCTCGCCAATGACGGCTGGTCGATGGTCGTCCTGCCCAAGGATGTCGCATTGTCGTCGGTCTGGACCGCGCCGACCCAGCCGATGCTGGTCGCAGGTGATGCCGAGTCGGCCAGACCGACGGCCGTGCAGGCTTTGCCCGAGGGCCGCTAGTCGATCGAGGCAGGTCTGGCGCGCCGCGTCGAGGACAGGCGCGGTTCGTAATCGAGTCCGCTCTTGTCGCGAATCTCGGCACGCATCTCGGCGCGGCGTTCGTGGATCGAGGCGATGACCGGACCGACCGCGATGCCGAGATCGACCAGCAACACTTCCGACAGCTGGAGCGAACTTTCGAGCGTTTCGGGGACCGCCTCGGACGCGCCCGCGCTGTACAGCCGGGCGGCGTGGTCGGCGTCACGCGCGCGCGAGATGATCGGGATATCGCGATAGCGCGCGCGCAGCAGCCGCGTGATGCGTTCCTGCTGGACCGGATCGTCCATCGTCAGGACGATCGCCCGCGCCGAATCGAGCTTGAGGCTGTCGAGCACCGCGGGGCGCGAGACGTCGCCGAACAATACGGGCATATGCTCGCGCTTGGCCGCCGTGACCGCGTCGATATCGGCCTCCACGGCGATATAATCGAGCTTGTGGCGCGTCAGCATGCCGGCGACGACACGACCGATACGACCGAAGCCGATGACGACGACATGGTCACCTTCGACCGCGAGAGCGGCCTCGTCATGTCCGCCGGCGCGCCATTCGAGCCGACGCGACACGTCATGGCCGATCCGCGCGAGGATCGGCGTGATGGTGAGGCCGATCGCGGTGACGATTTCCCAGAACTGGGCGGTCTCGGGCAGGATCAGCTGCGCCTGGGCGGCAGCGGCGAGGACGATCAGCGTCGTTTCCGATGGGCTCGACATCAACAAGCCTGCCTCGGCGGCGGTGCCGATCCGCGCCCCGGCGAGGCGCAATAACCCGCTGGTGACGAGTGTCTTGACGATAATGACCGCGACGATGGCAAGCGCGAGGACCTGCCAGTTGGCGGCGATGACGGCGAGGTCGACGCTCATCCCGACGGTGATCAGGAAGACGCCGAGTGCGAGACCCTTGAACGGTGCGGTCATCGCCTCGACCTCGTCGGCATAGGCCGATTCGGCGATCAGCAGCCCCGCGAGCAACGCGCCGACGATCGGCGACAGGCCGGCGGCAGTCGTGACGAGGCTCGACACGATGACAACGAGCAGGCTGGCGGCGAGGAATATCTCGGGGTTCTTGGTCCGCGCTGCCTGCGCGAACATCCGCGGGATGAGGAATTTGCCGACGATATACAGGCCGACGACGGCGATCCCCGCCCGCAGGACTGTCTCGCCAAGATCGCTCCAGCCGTTGCTGGCGCTGGGCGCCATCACGCCGAGCGCGAAGATGATCGGAACGATTGCGACGTCCTCGAACAACAGCATCGAAAACGCCGCCTTGCCGACGGGCGAACGCGTGCCGACCATCGGCAGGACCAAGGCGGTCGACGACAGCGCCAGCGCCAGGCCGAGGCCGATCGCGCCTGCCATGCCTTGCCCCATCAGCGCGAGACCGACCGCGATGATCGCGCCGCTACCAATGAGTTCGGCAGCACCGACACCGAACACCAGCCGCCGCATCGTCCATAATCGCCGGAAGCTGAGTTCGAGCCCGATCGAAAAGAGCAGCAGGATGATGCCGAACTCGGCGAACGGCTCGATCGCCTCGGCGTCGGATATCGTGACATAATAGAGCCACGGCGACCGGTCGGTCAGGCTGCCCAGCCCGTGCGGCCCGACGAGCACGCCGACGAGGATGAAACCGATCACCGGTGTCACGCGAAAGCGCGCGAACAGGGGGATGACGAGGCCCGCCGCGCCAAGGATGACGAGCGCGTCGCTGAACGACTGGTTATCGAGGCTGAGCGTCATGGATAGCTCTTAGGAAGCAGGGCTGCTATTTGCCAAGGGTAATGACGCGAGATTGCCAGCTTTGCATCGTCGGCGGCGGACCAGCCGGATTGTTCGCCGGCCTGCTTTTTGCCCGCGCCGGGGTCGAGACGCTGGTGATCGAGAAACACAATGATTTCCTGAGAGATTTCCGCGGCGATACCGTTCATCCCTCGACGCTTGAGCTGTTCGACCAGCTCGGCCTGCTCGAATCGCTGCTCGCACTGCCGCACGACCGGGTCGAAACGATCGGCGGGCGGATCATGGGCGAGATGCTGACGATCGCCGATTTTCGCCATCTCAAAGTGCCCGCGCCCTATATCGCGCTGATGCCGCAATGGGATCTGCTTGCCTTCATTGCGGCCGAGGCGAGCCACTATCCCAATTTCACGCTGCGGATGAATTGCGAGGCCACCGGGGTCACGACCGCGCCGACCGGACGGGTGACGGGGGTGAAGATCGCCCGCGGCAAGGACATTTCCGCCGATCTCGTCATTGCCGCCGATGGGCGCGGCTCGGTGATCCGGACCGCGGCAGCGCTACCGCTCGAGACGATTGGCGCGCCGATGGACGTTTTCTGGTTTCGCGTTGCCAAGCACCCGGCAGATGCGAACGCGACATTCGGGGTATTCGAAAACGGCCGGATCGGCGTGTTCATCGATCGCGGCGATTACTGGCAGGTGGCGTTCGTGTTCGCCAAGGGCGGCGCGCAGGCGCTGCGATCGCGCGGGCTCGACTCGTTCAAGGCGACGGTGACCGACATGGCGCCAGGACTAGCGCACGGTATCGCCGCGCTGGCGCACTGGGATGAGGTCAAGCTGCTGCGCGTGTCGCTCGACCGGCTGACGCGGTGGCACCGTCATGGCCTGCTCGTGATCGGCGATGCGGCGCACGCGATGTCGCCGATCGGCGGGGTGGGGATCAATCTCGCGATCCAGGATGCGGTGGCCGCCGCCAACGTGCTCGCCGGGCCGATGGCCGCTGGCGCCAGTTTCGATGCGCTGCTGCAAGAGGTGCAGGGGCGGCGCTGGAAACCGACGGTGCGGATGCAGGCGCTGCAAAAGGCGGCACAGGACCGGCTGATCTCGCCGCTGCTGAGCGGGACGAGCACCCGGCAGCGCCCGCCCTGGCAGCTGCGCCTGCTTCAGTATTTGCCGATATTGCAACGCATCCCCGCGCGGATCATGGGCCTGGGCTTCGGCCGCGAGCGGATCGAAAGCCCCGATGCAGGGCAGCGCCGGGCCTAGCCTCCGCCGGGCGTGTGCAGTCCCATCGGCGCGGTGCGCGGCCGAGCCTTGCTGTGATCCTTGCCGACCTGGCTGTCCCATTCGATCCGGTAGAGATCGAAGCGCCGATCGGCGAGGTTGCGCACCGTGCCTTCGGCGCGCGCCCAGCTGAGGTCGGCGAGGTTGACGTCGCTGATCGTCAGCGTCTCGACATTCTCGGTTGCCTCGGCGGCGATGCCGTCGCGTGCGAAGGGGAAATCGCACGGCGTCAAAATGCAGCTCTGGGCATATTGGATGTCCATGTTGGCGACATTGGGCAGGTTGCCGACATTGCCCGACATGACGACGAAGCACTGGTTCTCGATCGCACGCGCCTGGCAGCAATAGCGCACCCGCAGATAGCCCTGGCGGCTGTCGGTGCAGAACGGGGTGAAGATGATCCGCGCGCCTTCGTCGACGAGGCGGCGGGCGAGCTCGGGAAACTCGCTGTCGTAACAGATCAGCACGCCGATCGGGCCGCAGTCGGTCGGGATCGCGTCGATGGTGTCGCCGCCCTTGATGTTCCACCAATAGCGCTCGTTGGGCGTCGGGTGGATCTTTTCCTGCTCATGGACCGACCCGTCGCGCAGGCAGACGAAGGCGACGTTCTGGATCTCGCCATCGTCGGTGCGCGTCGGATGCGAGCCGCCGATGATGTTGATGTTGAACTTCATCGCCATCTCGCTGAGCTCGGCGCGGATCTTGGGCGTGTACTTGCTCAGCGTCTCGATCGCCTCCATCGGCGACAGTTCCTTCTCCTCGAACGACAGGAGCGAGAGCGTGAACAGTTCGGGAAAAACAATGAAGTCCGATTCGTAATCCGCTGCAACATCGACGAAATATCGAATCGCCTTCATGAAGTCGTCATAGTCGGCGACAGCGCGCGCCTGGAGCTGGCAGGTCGCGATACGGACTGCCTCGACCCCGCGAGGGATGCGGAATTTCACCGGTTCGTCGCGATCGACATACGGATTGCGCCAGACCATGTGCGCGGCATAGCCCCGCGATTTCTTGTCTTCGGGCAGATAGTTCTTGAGCACGCCGATCGGTTCGAAACCGTTGGCGAGCTGGAAGCGGATGACCGGATCGTGGATCTTGCCCGAGACGATCTGCTCGAGATAGTCGTCGGGACCGTCGACCTTGCGCCGGTTGCGCGTCAGGCCGGGGAGGCGGCCGCCAAAGGCGATGCCGGTCAGTTCGAGCTGTTCGGCAAGCGCGCGGCGCTCCTCGTAGAGCCGCCGCCCGATCCGCGTCCCGCGGACCTTGGGATCGACGCACATTTCATAGCCGTAGAGCCAGTCGCCGGTCGGATCGTGGCGCGAACCGAAGCCGTTGCCGGTAATCTCGTCCCAGCTGTGCGGCGCGAGCGCGATGCCGCCCGCGATCCGCATCGAGGCGCAATAGCCGACGACCTTGTCATCGAGGATCGCGACGAAGCAGCCCTCGGGATAGTTGTTCAGCTGCCCGCGGATCTCGCCATAGGTATAGGCGGGCAGGTCGTCATAGGCGCGCCGGACGAGCGCGGCGATGCCGCTGACATCGCCGAGCGTCGCTTGGCGGACTTCGAGCCGGGCCTTGGTGCTGTTCGTCGGCATGGCGCGGTCCAATCTTTTTGTTTCCCCTCCCGCTTGCGGAAGGGCCGGGGGTGGGCAGTCGGTTCGTCACTGTGTATCGTAGCCGGCCCACCCCGCTGCGGCTAGGCGGCTGCGCCGCCAAGTCTCGCTGCCCCTCCCGCGAGCGGGAGGGGGTTGTCTATCAGCCCTCTGCCATCGCCTTTTCGAGGTTCTCGACGATCGCTTCGAAGAACTGTTCGGTCGTCATCCACGGCTGGTCAGGACCGATCAGGATCGCCAGATCCTTGGTCATCGCGCCGCTCTCGACCGTCTCGACGCAGACGCGCTCGAGCGTTTCGGCGAACTTGGTAACGTCGGGCGTGCCGTCGATCGTCCCGCGATGCTTGATCCCGCCGGTCCACGCGAAGATCGAGGCGATCGGGTTGGTCGAGGTCGCCTTGCCCTGCTGGTGCTGGCGATAGTGACGCGTCACGGTGCCGTGGGCGGCTTCGGATTCAACCGTCTTGCCGTCGGGGGTCATCAGGACCGAGGTCATCAGGCCGAGCGAGCCGAAGCCCTGCGCGACGGTGTCCGACTGGACGTCGCCGTCATAATTCTTGCACGCCCAGACGAACTTGCCCGACCATTTCAGCGCGCTGGCGACCATGTCGTCGATCAGGCGGTGCTCGTAAACGATGCCAGCCTTGGCGAACTTGTCCTTGAATTCATTGTCGAACACTTCCTGGAACAGGTCCTTGAAGCGGCCGTCATAGGCCTTGAGGATGGTGTTCTTGGTCGACAGGTAGACCGGCCATTCGCGCTTGAGGCCATAGTTCATGCTGGCGCGGGCGAAGTCGCGGATCGAATCGTCGAGGTTGTACATCGCCATCGCGACGCCGGCCGAGGGGAATTCGAACACTTCGCGGTCGATCACTTCGCCGTCATGGCCTTCGAAGACGAGGCGCAGCTTGCCGGGGCCGGGGACGAGGAAGTCGGTCGCGCGATACTGGTCGCCATAGGCATGGCGGCCGATGACGATCGGGTGCGTCCAGCCGGGGACGAGGCGCGGGACGTTCGAGATGACGATCGGTTCGCGAAAGACGACGCCGCCGAGGATGTTGCGGATCGTGCCGTTGGGCGAGCGCCACATCTTCTTGAGGCCGAATTCCTCGACGCGCTGTTCGTCGGGGGTGATCGTCGCGCATTTGACGCCGACACCGTGCTTGAGGATCGCATGCGCCGCATCGACGGTGATCTGGTCCTCGGTCTCGTCGCGCTTCTCGATCGACAGGTCGTAATATTTGAGGTCGATGTCGAGATAGGGGAGGACCAGCCGTTCGCGGATCCACTGCCAGATGATGCGCGTCATTTCGTCGCCGTCGAGTTCGACGACGGGATTGAGGACCTTGATCTTGCTCATAAGTGAGGACTTTCGTTGTTTTGCTTTGGATTGCGATGCGCCGGTCGGGACGGGCGCGCGTTGGCGCTCGCCTTAGGCAAAGCGGGCGCGATGTTCAACTGGGGGGCGCGGCGCCTGTGCCCCTTTAGCATTGTCTCGCTTGGACGCAGCCACTAGACCCGTGGCCATGACATTACCGACATATTCGAATGGCGAAGGCCGCGGCGTGAAATGGGAATGGCCCCCCGTCCACCCTGAAGGGCGCAAGTTCGGCCTGATCGCGGTGGCGATCACGCTGTTTCTGTGGTTCGTGCTCGGCTGGGACATCGTCGGCTGGCTGATGGCGGGGATATCGCTGTGGGTGTTCGCTTTCTTCCGCGATCCGGCACGCGTCACGCCGCAGCACGACGATCTCGTCGTCGCGCCTGCCGATGGCCTCATCACGCTGATCCAGAAGGTCGCCCCGCCGCGCGAAATGGCGGGCGCCGACGGGCTTGGCGACGAACCGATGACGCGCGTGTCGATTTTCATGAGCGTGTTCGACGTCCACATCAACCGCGCGCCGATCACCGGCACGATCAAGAACGTCGTCTATATCGCGGGCAAATTCGTCAACGCCGACCTCGACAAGGCGAGCGAAGACAATGAGCGCCAGCATATCCTGATGGAACGCGCCGACGGTACGCGGATCGGCTTTACGCAGATCGCCGGGCTCGTCGCGCGGCGCATCGTCCCGTGGGTCCGTCCGGGCGACGCGGTCGTTGCCGGCCAGCGCGTCGGCCTGATCCGCTTCGGCAGCCGCGTCGACGTCTACCTGCCGCACGGCACCGAGCCGGCGGTCCTGCTCGGTCAGCGCAGCGTCGCGGGCGAAACCGTCATCGCGCGCATCGGCCAGGCTCCGCAGCTGCTCGGCACCGGCCAGTGAGCTTCGCGATGACGATTTCCCGGGCGAACCGAACGGCATGAGCGACGACACCGCTCAGCGCAGCGTCCGCGGCATCCCGTTCCGCGCGATCACCCCCAATGCGGTTACCGCGCTGGCCTTGTGCTTCGGCCTGACCGGTGCACGCATGGCGATCGACGGCCGCTGGGAGCTGGCGATCGGGGCGATCATCTTCGCCGGCATATTGGACGGGCTCGACGGGCGCATCGCGCGGCTGCTGCGCGCCAACAGCCGCTTCGGCGCCGAGCTCGATTCGCTGTCCGACGTCATCGCCTTCGGCGTCGCGCCGACGATCGTCATGTTCCAGTGGTCATTGTCCGACGCGCCCAAGTTCGGCTGGACTGCCGCGCTGGCGCTCGCGGTATGCTGCGCGCTGCGTCTCGCGCGTTTCAATGCCGCGATCGATGCCGAAGACCAACCGCACAAGTCGGCGGGGTTCATGACCGGGGTTCCGGCACCGGCGGGGGCGGGGATAGCGTTCGTCCCGATCTATGCCTGGCTGGTCACCGACCTCGATATTTTCCGCGCCTGGTATGTCGTCATGCCGTGGGTGTTGCTCGTCGCGTTCCTGATGATCTCGAACGTCGCGACCTACAGCTGGACCAGCCTGCGCATCCGGCGCAGCTGGCGGCTCGAAATCCTGGCCTTTGTCGGCTTGCTCGGCGCGGCGCTGTTCACCGCACGGTGGGAGACGCTGCTCGTCATCTCGCTGATTTATATCGCGCTGATCCCGTTCAGCGTGCGCAGCTACGCCAGGGTCAGGCAGCGGCGCGAAGCACGGGTCGATCTGCCCGCACCACCGGCCTGAAGCGCGTTGCGCGTCCGGCCGCGTGACGCGGCGCGGCGACCGCATCACTCGCGACCGGTGCGAGGCCGCCATGGCCGGCAAGCGCGCTGAGGATCCGCGCGCCGTTCGCCGACAGCATCATCGCAATCGCTACCAGCGATCCGATCAGCGTCCCGGCAAACAGCAGCGAAATCGTGACATTCAACATCATGCGATCCTTTCAGCGTCGTGCCCAATATCGATTGGGCGGCGACCGTTAACCATAACGCCAGCCCGGCGAATCGGTTCCACGGCCTTTGGATAACTGCGTATGTTCCCGTTATGTTCTTATGTCAATCACCAAACAGGGCTTGCATCACGGGGGTGCTTGGGGTAGCGGCCCCGCCATTCCACATGGTGGGCGCACATACCGGTGCCGGACGGCCTGATTTAAGGTCTTGTCCGGTTCTTGCCCGCCAGAGGACCAACCGGAAGGAGAACTACTATGGCGGCACCAGTCGTCACGATGCAGCAATTGATCGAGGCCGGAGCACATTTCGGCCACCAGACGCATCGTTGGAACCCGCGCATGAAGCCGTACATTTTCGGCCAGCGCAACGGCATTCACATCATCGATTTGTCGCAGACCGTGCCGCTGTTCGCGCGCGCTCTCGACTTCGTTTCACAGACCGTCGGCGCCGGCGGCAAGGTCCTGTTCGTCGGGACCAAGCGCCAGGCGCAGGACGCGATCGCCGATGCGGCGCGCGCTTCTGGCCAGCACTTCGTCAACCATCGCTGGCTCGGTGGCATGCTGACCAACTGGAAAACGATTTCGCAGTCGATCAAGCAGTTCAAGACGCTCGAAGAGCAGCTGTCGGGTGACACCGCGGGCTTCACCAAGAAGGAAGTCCTTCAGATGACGCGCCGTCGCGACAAGCTCGAGCTCAGCCTCGGCGGCATTCGCGACATGGGCGGCATTCCCGACGTCATGTTCGTCATCGACGCCAACAAGGAAGAGCTCGCGATCAAGGAAGCCAATGTTCTCGGCATTCCCGTCGTTGCAGTGCTCGATTCGAACGTCTCGCCCGACGGCATCGCGTTCCCGGTTCCCGCGAACGACGACGCCAGCCGTGCGATCCGCCTCTATTGCGAAGCGATTGCCGCTGCCGCGACCAAGGGTGGCCAGGACCAGATGGCCGCCAGCGGCTTCGATCTGGGCGCAGCCGAACAGCCTGTCGCCGAGCCTGCGATCAGTGAAGCCGCGGCACCTGCCGCAGCAGCACCTGCCGCAGCGCCGGTAGCCGAGGAGGCCAAGGCCGAGGCACCTGCCGAAAAGGCAGAAGCCAAGAAGGCGCCTGCCAAGAAGGCTCCCGCCAAGAAGGCCGACGACGCAAAGGCTGACGACGCAAAGGCTGACGCCAAGCCTGCTGCCAAGAAGGCCGCGCCGAAAAAGGCCGCTGCCAAGCCAGCTGACGACAAGGCCGAGGCCTAACCAAGCTACGGGCGCGCGGCGAGCCTATCGGGCATTCGCGCGCGCCCGTCCGTTGCATTATTAATCGAGGAAAATTCCATGGCACAGATTACTGCCGCCTCCGTCAAGGAACTGCGCGAGCGCTCGGGCGCCGGCATGATGGATTGCAAGAAGGCGCTGTCGGAGAACGACGGCGACATCGAAGCCGCGATCGACTGGCTGCGCACCAAGGGCCTTGCCGCCGCCGCCAAGAAATCGAGCCGCACCGCTGCTGAAGGCCTGGTCGGCATCCTGACCGACGGCACCAGCGGCGCCGCGGTAGAAGTGAACTCGGAAACCGACTTCGTCGCCAAGAACGACCAGTTCCAGGGCTTCGTCGCAGCGGTCACCAAGGTCGCGCTCGAACAGGGCAGCGATGATGTCGAGGCGCTCAAGGCCGCAGCCTATCCGGGCGGCGGGTCGATCACCGACAAGCTCAACGCGAACATCGCGACGATCGGCGAGAACCAGGCCGTGCGCCGCGTGGCCTGCCTGTCGGTCAACGAAGGCGCCGTGGTCGGTTATGTCCACAACGCCGTCGCACCCGGGCTCGGCAAGATCGGCGTTCTCGTCGCGCTTGAAAGCAGCGCCGGCAGCGACGTTCTCGAACCGCTCGGCAAGCAGCTGGCGATGCACATCGCCGCCGCCAGCCCGCTGGCGCTCAACGGCGACGATCTCGACGCCGACCTGATCGCCCGCGAACGCGCGATTGCCGAAGAAAAGGCCGCCGAATCGGGCAAGCCTGCCGAGATCGTCAGCAAGATGGTCGACGGCGCGATGGCCAAGTTCCGCAAGGAAAACGCGCTGCTGTCGCAGATCTTCGTGATCGACAACAAGACGCCGATCGCCGAAGTCGTCGCCGCTGCGGGCAAGCAGGCGGGCGCATCGATCACGCTGGTGAACTATGTTCGCTTCCAGCTCGGCGAAGGCATCGAAAAGGCCGAGACCGATTTCGCTGCAGAGGTCGCCGCAGCCGTCGGCGCCAACTGATCATAACGACTTGGCGCCGCCCCCGAGATTGACTCGGGGCAGGCGAAACAGCATGGCGTGCGCTCGACAGGGCGCGCGCCATCGCTGTATTCAGCGTCGGACGCAGCGCCCGCAGAACCGCTGCCTGAGAGGACCCCGACCGTCGTGACGCGCCCCGCCTTCAAACGCATCCTGCTGAAACTTTCGGGCGAGGCGCTGATGGGGCCGGGCCAGTTCGGCATCGATCCCGCCACGGTCGACCGCATGGCGGGCGAGATCAAACAGGCGCAGGAAGCCGGGCACGAAATCTGCCTCGTCGTCGGCGGCGGCAACATCTTTCGCGGGCTTGCCGCGTCCGAACAGGGGTTCGACCGGACCAGCGCCGATTACATGGGCATGCTCGCGACGGTGATGAACGCGCTCGCGGTGCAGAACGCGCTCGAACGTGTCGGCGTCGATACCCGCGTCCTGTCGGCGATCCCGATGGCGAGCATCTGCGAACCCTATATCCGTCGCCGCGCGATGCGGCACATGGAAAAGGGCCGCATCGTCATCTTCGCCGCGGGCACCGGCAATCCCTATTTCACCACCGACACCGCCGCGGCGCTGCGCGCTGCCGAGATGTCGTGCGACGCACTGTTCAAGGGCACCAGCGTCGACGGCGTCTACGATGCCGATCCGAAGAAGGTCAAAAGTGCCAAGCGCTATGACAGCGTCACCTTCAACCGCGTCCTCACCGACAATCTGCGCGTGATGGATGCCAGCGCGGTCGCTTTGTGCCGCGAGAACGAAATTCCGATCGTCGTCTTCAACTTCCGCGAAACGGGCAACCTTGCCCGCGTCCTGGCGGGTGACGGGATTGCAACGATCGTCGTCAACGAGGAAAACGACCATGGCTAAATATGACTCCGCCGATCTCGAACGCCGCATGAAGGGCGCCGTCGATTCGCTGCAGCACGACCTCAACGGGCTGCGGACGGGGCGTGCGAACACCTCACTGCTCGATCCGATCACCGCCGACGTTTACGGCGCGCAGATGCCATTGAACCAGATCGCCACCGTTTCGGCGCCTGAACCGCGGCTGCTGTCGGTCCAGGTGTGGGACAAGTCGAACCTGACCGCGGTCGAAAAGGCGATCCGCTCGGCCGGCCTCGGGCTCAACCCCGTTACCGACGGCCAGCTCATTCGCCTGCCGATCCCCGACATGACCGAGGAGCGCCGCAAGGAGCTGTCAAAGGTCGCCGGCCAGTACGCCGAAAAGGCGCGCATCGCGGTGCGCAACGTTCGCCGCGACGGGATGGACAACCTCAAGGCCGACGAGGCCAAGAAGGAAATCTCCGAGGACGATCGCAAGCGGCTCGAAACCGAGGTCCAGAAGATGACCGACGCGACGATCGCCGACATCGATGCCGCCGCGACCGCCAAGGAACAGGAAATCATGGGCAAGTGAGCTTGGCTTGCCCGGTTTCCCTTGCCCTGCGGCACGAACATGGCTGACATTTCCATCCCCCGCCACGTCGCCATCATCATGGACGGCAATGGCCGCTGGGCGAAGCGCCGCCATTTGCCGCGCGCGGCAGGGCACAAGGCGGGCGTCGATGCGGTCCGCAAGACCGTCCGCGCGGCCAAGCGCCAAGGGCTTGAGGCGCTGACGCTCTATGCCTTTTCGTCCGAGAACTGGAAACGCCCCGAGGACGAGATCTCGGACCTGATGGGGCTGATGAAGCGCTTCATCCTGTCCGATCTGGAAAAATTTGCCGAAGAGGACGTCAAACTCCACATTATCGGCGATTACAGTGCCTTCAAACCCGACGTCGTCAAACTCATCGACGACGCGCTCGAACGCACGTCGGGCAACAAGGCGACGACGCTCGCGGTCGCGCTCAATTACGGTTCGCAGGACGAAATCACGCGCGTTGCGCGGAGCCTCGCGACCGATGCCGCCGCGGGGACGATCGATCCCGCGAGCATCGACGAGGCGATGGTCGCCGCGCGGCTCGATACCGCTGACCTGCCGCCGCTCGATCTCGTCATCCGCACCTCGGGCGAACAGCGCCTGTCGAATTTCCTGCTGTGGCAGGCGGCTTATGCCGAAATGTATTTCACCGACATGCTATGGCCTGATTTCGACGGCGACGCGCTCAAGGCCGCGCTCGACTGGTTCGCGGCGCGCGAACGCCGTTTCGGAGGGCGCTAGATGAACGACGACGCAGCCAAGGCGCGCACCGCGAAAAAATCCGATCTCGGCGTGCGCGCGGCATCGGCGGTGGTGATGATTGCCGTCGCGGGCCTCGCGATCTGGCTCGGCGGGCTGGTCTTTACCGCCTTTGCCGCGGCGGTCGCGCTCGGCGTGCTGTGGGAATGGAACCGCCTCGCCGGAAAGATCGCGCAAAGCGGCGTCGCACGCGTCCTGTGGCTGCTCGGCGGGATCGTCTATGTCGGCGTGGCTGTTGCCGCGCTCGTCCTGCTGCGTGAATTCGACCGCGGGATGCTGCTGGTCGGCAGCGTGATCGCGCTCGTCGCGGCGATCGATATCGGCGCCTATGCCGCCGGGCGCACCTTCGGCGGGCCCAAGATCGCCCCGTCAATCAGCCCGAGCAAGACCTGGGCGGGGCTGATCGGGGCGGCGATTGCCGCGAGCCTCGTGTTCATCTTCATCCTCGCGCCGCTCGTCGATACGCGCTTCATGCGCGGCCTTGGCGTGCTGGTCGCGGGCGGCATCGCGACCGCGGTGATCGCGCAGGTGGGCGACTTCTTCGAAAGCTGGATGAAGCGCCGCGCCGGGGTCAAGGATTCGAGCCAGCTCATCCCCGGCCATGGCGGCCTGTTCGACCGCGTCGACGGCTTGCTCGCGGTGCTGTTCGTCGGTGTGGTTGTCCATCTCGGCATGTTCTTATGAGCGTGCCGCGCAGCATCTCGATCTTCGGCGCGACGGGATCGGTCGGCGCCTCGACGCTCGACCTCGTCCGCCGCGATCGCAAGGCATGGCGCGTCGTCGCGCTGACCGCCAATTGCCAGGCGAGCGAGCTGGCGACGCTGGCGCGCGAATTCGATGCCGAGATCGCGGTCGTCGCCGACGAGAGCTGCCTAGCCGAACTGCGCGACGCGCTGGCGGGCAGCGGGATCGCAGCGGCGGCGGGCGAGGGCGCCCTGATCGAGGCGGCACGACGCGGCGCCGATGTGACGATGGCGGCGATCGTCGGTTGTGCCGGGCTCGCCCCGACGATGGCGGCGATCGAATGCGGCAAGACCGTCGCGCTCGCCAACAAGGAATCGCTCGTCTCGGCGGGCGCGCTGATGATGGCCAAGGTGCGCGAGTCGGGCGCGACGCTGCTGCCCGTCGATTCGGAGCATAACGCGATCTTCCAGTGCCTCGCGGGGAGCGACATCGCCGACGTCGCGAGGATCACGCTGACCGCGAGCGGCGGGCCGTTCCGCACCAGGAGCATCGACGAAATGCGCGCGATGACGCCAGCCCAGGCGGTCGCGCATCCCAATTGGTCGATGGGCGCAAAGATCAGCGTCGATTCGGCGACGATGATGAACAAGGGGCTCGAGCTGATCGAGGCCGACCATTTGTTCCCCGTCGGGCTCGACCGGATCGCGATCCTGGTCCACCCGCAATCGGTGATCCATTCGATGGTCGAATATCGCGACCGATCGACGCTCGCGCAGCTCGGCGCGCCCGACATGCGCATTCCCATCGCCAGCGCGCTCGCCTGGCCGCGACGGATCGATACGCCGTGCGAGCCGCTCGACCTTGCCAGCATCGGCAGTCTTTCGTTCGAGGCGCCCGACGAGACGCGCTTCCCCGCGACGCGCATTGCGCGCGAAGCGGCCAAGGCCGGCGGCGGACGCCCGGCGCAGCTCAACGCGACCAACGAGATCGCGGTCGCCGCCTTCCTCGCCGGCAGAATCGGCTTTCTCGACATTGCCGAGATCGCGCTGCGTGCGCTCGATGACTGGTCGCCTGCGACGCCCGCGGCGCTCGACGACATCTACGCAATCGATGACGAGGCGCGCCGCCGCGCCGCCGACCTGACCGGACTAGCGGCCAATGCCTGACGCGCCCGGCCTGCCGCTGACCCTGCTCGCCTTCGTCCTCGTCTTGGGGCCGCTCGTCTTCCTGCACGAGTACGGCCATTACTGGGTCGGGCGCTGGTGCGGGGTAAAGGCCGACGCCTTTTCGATCGGTTTCGGACGCGAAATCATCGGCTGGACCGACAAAAACGGGACGCGCTGGAAGATCGGCTGGCTGCAGCTGGGGGGCTATGTCCAGTTCGCCGGCGACATGAGCCCCGCGAGCCAGCCCGATGCCGCCTGGCGCCAGCTGCCGCCAGAAGAACAGGCGCAAACCTTTCCCGCGCAGCCGCTGTGGAAACGCGCGGCGATCGTCGCGGCGGGGCCGGTGACCAACTTCATCGTCGCGCTGCTGCTGATCGGCGGCCTCGGCATGGCCTATGGCCAGCCCTATAGCCCGCCGGTCGTCGAGACGATCCAGCCGGGATCGGCGGCGGCGGAGGCGGGCATCATGCCCGGCGACCGCGTCGTGTCGGTCGCGGGCAAGCCGGTCGACAGTTTCGAGGATATCCAGATGGGTATCTTCTACCGCCCCGGCGAGCGGGTGCCGCTTGCGATCGAACGCGGCGGCCGTCAGCAGGCGATCGTCATCGTCCCGCGCGTCTCGATCGAGCGCGACCGCTTCGGCAACGAATACCGCATCGGCATCATCGGCGTCGGCCGCGCGGGTGCCGAGCTCGCGCCCGTCTCGCTGGTGCAGGCGCCCGGCTATGCGATCGGGCGGACGGGGGACATATTGTCGCTGACGATGAGCACGATCGGCCAGGTCGTGTCGGGGCGCCGTTCGGTCAAGGATTTCGGCGGGCCGCTGAGGATCGCCAAGATATCGGGCGAACAGGTCACTCTGGGACTTTTTTCGTTCCTATCTTTCGTCGCGCTGATGTCCATCAATCTCGGGTTCATCAATTTGTTGCCAATCCCGATGCTTGATGGAGGTCATCTGATGTTTTACGCGATCGAGGCGACGCTGCGGCGCCCGCCGAGCCGGCGGGTGCTCGACTGGGCGTTCGGCGGTGGTTTCGCCTTCGTCGCACTGATCATGGTCCTGTTTACCTTCAACGACCTGCATTCGTTCGGCTGGCTCAACGCATTGGCGGGGCTGGCAGGCTGAATTTCATGGGCAAGGGGCTGGCTTGTCGGGCCGCTTGTCGGTAATGCGACACAAATTTTCAAGCATGTGAGGGTCCAAGCGCGTGAGCGGCTATAAAAAGACTGAAAACATCCGCCGGATGGCGGCATTGCTGATGGCTGGATCGATGCTTGCGGGCAGCGGCGCGGCGTTCGCGCAGGACGCGACGCCGGTCCAGGTTGCCCCTGCAACCGCACCCGCCGAGGCCGCGCCCGTTCCCGGCGGCGTCATCCGCAGCATCACCGTCGTCGGCAACCAGCGGCTCGAGGCGCAGACCGTCCTGTCCTACATCGCCCTGCGCGTCGGCGATCGCTACGACCGCGCCGCGCTCGACCAGGCGCTCAAGGAGCTCGCCGCGACCGAGCTGTTCACCGATTTCCAGATCCGCGACGATGCGGGTAACCTGACCGTCCAGGTCGCCGAGAACCCCGTCGTCAACCGCATCCTGGTCGAAGGCAACAAGCGGCTCAAGGACGAGAAGATCAGGCCCGAGATCAAGCTTGCACCGCGGCAGATCTACACGCGCTCCAAGGTGCGTGCCGACGTCGCGCGGATCATCGAACTGTACAAGCGCCAGGGCCGCTTTGCCGCGACCGTCGAGCCCAAGCTCGTCAAGCTCGACCAGAACCGCGTCGATGTCATCTTCGTCGTCGAGGAAGGGTCCAAGTCCAAGGTCCGCCAGATCAACATCATCGGCAACGAAGAGTTTTCCGACGGCAAATTGCGCGGCGAGATGGCGACCAAGCAGGCGCGCCTGACCTCGATCCTGTCGTCGAACACGAGCTACGATCCCGATCGCCTGGCCTATGACCAGGCCAAACTTCGCGAATTCTATCTGTCGCAAGGCTATGCCGATTTCCGCGTCGTTTCGGCGGTCGCCGAGCAGACCAGCGACAAGCAGGATTTCATCATCACCTATGTCGTCGAAGAGGGCAAACGCTACAAGTTCGGCGATGTGACGGTCGACAGCTCGATCCGCGACTTCGACAACAAGGCGATGGAATCGCGCCTGCAGATCAAGCCGGGCGACTGGTTCAACGCCAAGCGCGTCGAGGACACCGTCGACGGCCTGACCGAAACCGCCGGCCTGTTCGGCTATGCCTTCGCCAAGGTTTCACCGCGCTACACGCGCAACCCCGACGACCTGACGATGGGGATCACCTTCCAGATCGCCGAAAGCCCGCGCGTTTACATCGAACGCATCGACGTCAACGGCAACACGCTGACCGAAGACAAGGTCGTGCGCCGCGAATTCCGCCTTGCAGAAGGCGATGCGTTCAACAGCTTCCTGCTCAAGCGTTCGGAAAACCGCATCAAGTCGCTCGGCTTTTTCCAGGAAGACCTCAAGATCGACCAGAAAGAGGGCAGTTCACCCGACCGGATCGTGCTCGAAGCCAATGTCGAGGAAAAATCGACCGGCCAGCTGAGCCTGTCGGCCGGCTTCTCGTCGATCGAGAACTTCCTGTTGCAGGGTTCGATCCAGCAGAAGAACTTCCGCGGCAAGGGACAGATCCTCGGCGCCAGCGTCAACTATTCGTCCTATTCCAAGTCGGCCGAAATCAGCTTTACCGAGCCCTATTTCCTCGACCGGACGATTTCGCTCGGCGGCAGCATCTACCGCCGCGATCTCAACTCGTTCAACTTCATCAACAACAATCGCCAGACGACGTTCAAGCAGACGACGACGGGCCTGTCGGTCCAGGCGGGCACGCTGCTCAACGAATATCTCAGCGCGTCGCTGCAGTACCGGCTCAACATCGACAACGTGTCGCTCGACGAATCGACCTACTTCTTCAACGGCCAGTGCGATCCGTTGCGCGCCGGGCGTTTCCTGTGCGACGCGATCGGCAATCGCACGACATCGCTGGTCGGCTACACGCTCAATCTCGATCACCGGAACAACAGGTTGAAACCGACCGCGGGCTATTTCGTCAGCGTCGGTCAGGATTTTGCCGGTCTTGGCGGGAGCGTCAAATACCTCAAATCGCGCCTCAATGCGGGTAAATATATCCCGCTTACCGGGCAGTTCGTCCTCGGCCTGACCGCGGAGGCCGGCTATATCTTCGGCTATGGCGGCAACGACGTGCGCCTGACCGATCGCTTCTTTCTCGGCGAACCGCAGTTTCGCGGCTTCGACATCCGCGGCGTCGGACCGCGCGTGAAGCGCTATTCGAGTGTCAATGTCACCGACCCGGCCAACCCGGTTGTGGATTTTTCAAATTCGGCGGCGTCGGATGACTCGCTGGGCGGCAGCGCCTATTATCTCGCTCATGCCGAGGTCGAGATTCCGCTTGGATCAGGTGCGCGCGATCTTGGCCTGCGCCCCTCGGTCTTCCTCGACGTCGGCTCGCTGTTCAAGGTCAAGCAGCCCAATCTGACGACCCTGAGCAATACGTTCACCGACACCGACGGCAACGTAAAGGCGGTCTGCCGAGATATTGCCAATGGTACATCGCAATTCGCCGTCAGGCCTTCGGCGGGCGATCCGCCTGTCCCGGCGACAGCCGGCCCCTTCACCAGCTGCCCAACGGGTTTCCAGACGATCCTGCCCTTTACCGAGCAGTTCTTCGGCAATTCGTACAAGCCGCGGGTCTCGATCGGCTTCGGCGTCAACTGGAATTCACCCTTCGGCCCGTTCAGGATCGATATAGCGCGCGCCCTGCTAACGCAGAAGGGCGACGACACCAAACTGTTCACCTTCAACGTAGGAACCCAATTCTAATGAAAACTTTGTTCAAAGCCGCCGCCCTCGCCAGCGTCACCCTTGCCGGCATGACCGTTGCCGCTCCCGCCGTGATGGCTCAGTCGCGCACTTCGATCGCGGTCGCCGATTACGAAGGCGCGGTCACCAAGTCGGCCGCATTCACCACCGCGATGACGCAGATGCAGACCACCTATGCCGCGCAGATCAAGGCGGTCCAGGACCGTGCCGCCCAGCTCCAAGCCGACGCTCAGCCGGCGGTCGATGCATATAACGCGGCTGCCAAGGCACCAGGCGCAACCGATGCGAGCATCCGTCCCGCCGCCGAAGCGTTGCAGCGCAAGCAGACCGCTGCACAGCAGGAGATTGGCCGACTCAACCAGCCGATCCTCCTTGCGCGCGCCTATGTAGAGGACCAGATCGTCGTCCAGCTCGACGCTGCCGTGAAAGCGGCGATGACGGCCAAGAAGGTCGACCTGCTGATCCAGCCCCAAGCGGTGCTGGCGCGCGAGCCCTATGTCGACATCACCGATGCTGTCGTCGCCGAGCTTAACCGTCGCGTGCCCAGCGTCGGGATCGTTCCGCCGGCTGGCTACGAGCCCGGCAAGTTGCAGAAGGACGCGCAGCAGAGGCAGGCACCCGCCGCAGCGCAGCCCCAGGGACGCTGATCCTACGATGACGAGCAGCACGGACGGTACGGACGGGAACGGGGCAACCGCGAACACGATCGATATTGGCGGTATCCTCGCGCTTCTTCCGCATCGCTATCCCTTGCTGCTCGTCGATCGGGTCGTTTCATACGAGACCGACACGTCGATCCACGCGGTCAAGGGCGTGACGATGAACGAACAGTTCTTCCAGGGTCATTTCCCCGGTCGGCCGATCATGCCCGGCGTCCTCCAGATCGAGGCGCTGGCGCAGGCTGCCGGCGTGCTCGCGATGCAGTCGCTGCGTGAGAAAGACCCGGAAAGCGGCAGCGGCAAGCTCGTCTATTTCATGGCGATCGAGAACGCCAAGTTCCGCAAGCCCGTCGAACCCGGCTGCCTGCTCGACCTGCATGTCGATATCGTCCAGAACAAGGGCCGCGTGTGCAAGTTCAAGGGACAGGCCAAGGTCGATGGCGCGGTCGTGTCCGAATGCAGCTTCACCGCGATGATCGCCGACGCCCCGGCGGGCTGACGCCGCCGAATAAGACTCTCGCCGACTTGCATTGGTCGCGGCTCCGCGCTAGGGGGCCGCTTCCGCTTTTAATGCGATCCATCTCTCGCGCGCCGGTCGGTAACCGGTCCGCCCCAGGAGCATGACATGAAGACCGACACGCATCCCCAATATCACACCATCAACATCAAGATGACCGACGGTACCGAGTACCAGACGCGCTCGACCTGGGGTAAAGAGGGCGACACGATGACGCTCGAAATCGACCCCACGTCGCACCCGGCATGGACCGGCGGCAACGGCCGCATGCTCGACGCTGGCGGCCAGGTCGCACGCTTCAACAAGCGTTTCGGCGGGCTCAGCCTCAAGCGCTAAGCGCTCAGGCATCGCAGAAATTCGAAAGGGCGGTCCTCGGGCCGCCCTTCTTCGTGTGCTTTCGCGGCATGGGGTCCGAACATAGTTTGTAGGGCGAACGTCCGATGATGGGTGGGTTACTGACATCCGCATCGCGGGTGTGAATGACAACTGCCGGGTGCGGCGCTCGCTCGCCAAGCCTTGGAGGCAAATTTGGCCGCTTCAACCGTCAGCGGGCGTCAAGAACAATCTGCGACAACTGCCATTCCAATTGGCCAGCGGCGCCGCTCGTGTTGGTCAGGACGATGATGGTCATATCGTCGTCAGGGTAGACGTTCATCACGGCGTCGAAGCCGGGCAACGAGCCATTGTGTCCCACCACACGGTGACCATTGATCGAGTAATGGTCCAGCCCGAAGGCATACGGCCCTGGTATCAGCCCCTCAGGCGGAACGCCGGGCTCGCCCGGCCAGTAGACCGCCGTCTGCGTCTCGGCCCCGTTACGCAATAGTCCGGGACCAGTCATCTGCGCAAGCGAAGCGGCTGACAGTAGCCGTCCGCCGTAAAGCGCGGCGTTCCAACGCGCGAGATCCGCGACCGTAGAGCGTATGGCACCGGCGGCGTAAGGCACACTCATGTCCAGATGGCCGGCATGGCGATAGGCGCCTGGCTGACCCCCGGTAAGGCTGTAGCCGGAGGCGCGTCGCGGCGCGATCGCGCCGTTATCGTCGACGGCCGTGTCCGCCATGCCCAGGCGGTCGAAGATAGTGACCTTCATGAACTGCGCATAGGTCTGGCCAGAAACCTTCTCAATCACTGCGCCGAGCAAGGCGTAGTTGGAATTACTGTAGTGCCACATTGTGCCGGGCGCGAAGTCGTAAAGCGGGTCTTGGCCGGCAATGGCAGATATCAGCTCTGGCACGGTCGCGCCGGTGTCACTGATTCGGTCGGCGGCGTCGGATTCCGTGTAGTTGTGAACACCAGCCGTGTGGTTGATAAGGTCGCGCAGCGTCACCTCATCCGCTCTCGGGAAGTCGGGCATGTAAACTGACAGCTGGTCATCGATCGACAGTCTACCCTGTTCGGCCAGCAGAAGGACGCCAGCGGCGGTGAACTGTTTGGTCAGGGAGGCGATACGGTAGACGGTGGCCGATGTCGCAGAGGCGTTCCGCTCGAGGTCGGCCAGACCCGCGCTGTGGCTGAACACCAAGTGCTCGTCGTGCAGGACGGCGACCGAGACGCCGGCGGCGCGGCCCTCGGCCACGGCGCTGTCGATTGCGGCTTCGAGGCGCGCCTGTCTGTCGGCGGGCAACTCGCACGCTTGAACCGGGCTGCCCGCAATGGTCAGGCACAGGGTGAGAGCTGCGACGCCCTCCTGTATCGCTCTCAGTCCGATCATGTGGTGGTCCTTCGGTATTGGCGAGATTGCCAATCGGTCGTCCGCAATACGAAGGCGGCCGGAGCTCCGCAAGCTAGATCCGTTCGCGGGTGAACGTCCGCTCCTGGGTCGTTAGCGGTCGTTCATCTTATACCTTAAAACCGCGTCGCAGAACGCTGGCGAGTGCGCCGTCCCATGCCGCCAGCCGCGCGGTGCGTGTAGCGGCGGGCATTGCGGGCTCGAACTTTTCGACGTCGCCGCGCATGGCCTTGGCCGCTGCGGCGAGCGTGGGGTACAGCCCCGCACCGGTCGCCGCGAGCATTGCCGCGCCGATCGCGGTCGTTTCGACATAGAGCGGCCGTTCGACGGTGAGGTCGAGGACATCGGCAAGGTCCTGCGCGAGCCAGTCGTTGCGAACCATGCCGCCGTCGATCCTGAGGTCGGCCCAGTCGGCGCCATCGCCGACGAACGCGGTTTTAAGGTCGCGCATCTGGTGCGCCATCGCCTCCAATGCGGCGCGAACGATCTGCGCCTTGCCGCTGGCGAAGCTCAACCCAGTGATTGCGCCGCTGACATCTGGGCGCCAATGCGGCGCGCCGAGCCCGGCGAGCGCGGGCACGACGACGACGCCGCCGCTGTCGGGTACCGAGCGGGCGAGCTTTTCGCTCTCGGCGGCGTCGACGATCATGCCGAGGCTGTCGCGCAGCCACTGGATCATGCTGCCCGCGACGAAAACCGATCCTTCGAGCGCATAGCAGCGCTGCCCGCCCGCCTGGTGGAGGATTGTCGTCAGCAGCCGGTGCTGCGAGACGGGTGCGGCGGCGCCGGTATTGGCAAGGACGAAGGCGCCGGTGCCGAAGGTCGCCTTGACCTGTCCGGGATCGAGACACGCCTGGCCGATCGTCGCCGCCTGCTGGTCGCCGGCAAGACCGGTGATCGGGATTGCGCCCCCGAACAGTGCAATGTCGGTCGTCGCGATCGCGCCGCTGCAATCGACGATTGCGGGCAGAATGCCGCGCGGCACGCCGAACAACGCGCACAGCCCGTCGTCCCAGCCGCCTGCATGAATGTCCATCAACGCGGTGCGCGACGCGTTGGTCGCGTCGCTGACGTGCAAGCCCCCCGTCAGGCGATAGACGAGATAGGATTCGACCGTGCCGCAGCGCAGCCGATCGCCCGCCGCGCGCAGGGCGGGCCAGTGGTCGAGCGCCCAGGCGATCTTGGTCGCGCTGAAATAGGGATCGAGCAGCAGCCCGGTCTTTGCCTGGACCGCGTCCTCATGCCCCGCCGCGCGCAGCTCGGCGCAGCGGTCGGCGGTGCGCCGGTCCTGCCAGACGATCGCGCGCGACAGCGGTTCGCCGCTGACGGCATCCCAGAAGACGACGGTTTCGCGCTGGTTGGTGATGCCGATCGCGGCGATCCGCTCGGCCCCGCCGGCGGCAGCGACCATCTCTTGCGCGCAGGCGAGGCTGCGCTCCCAGATCTCGGTCGCGTCGTGCTCGACGAGGCCGGGGGCAGGGTAATATTGCGTCAGATCGCGCTGCGCGACCGCGATCTCGCGCCCGTCGGCGCCGAACAGGATCGCGCGCGTCGACGTCGTGCCTTCATCGATGACGAGAATGCGTTCCATGTCGGCCCCCATAAACCGAACCTATCGCGCTTCGCTCCCCGCGACCAGCGCTTGCTGCTTGCGCGGCGTGCAAGTGCGATGAAGCGGTTTGCACCCCGTTCGCTTTGACGTGGGCAGGGCAAGCCTATAGTCAGGCTGCACGGCACAGGAGGTGCCGAGATCCATGACCATCGATGCCACCGCATTGATCCTCGCGCGCGCGCAGTTCGCGTTTACCGTCAGTTTCCATTTCATCTTTCCGGCGTTTTCGATCGGTTTGGCGAGTTACCTTGCCGTGCTCGAGGGGCTGTGGCTCAAAACGGGCAAGCCGCTCTATCTCGACCTGTTCAAATACTGGCTCAAGATCTTCTCGGTCGCGTTCGCGATGGGCGTCGTCTCGGGTATCGTCATGAGCTACCAGTTCGGTACCAACTGGGCGGTGTTCTCCGACAAGGCGGGCCCGGTGATCGGGCCGCTGATGGCCTATGAAGTGCTCACCGCCTTCTTCCTCGAGGCAGGCTTCCTCGGCGTGATGCTGTTCGGCATGAACAAGGTCGGCAAGAAGCTCCACTTTGCCGCGACCTTGATGGTCGCGCTCGGCACCGCGGTGTCGGCATTCTGGATCATCTCGGTCAACAGCTGGATGCAGACGCCGGTCGGCTATGAAATCGGCGCCAATGGGCAGTTCCTGCCGGGACCGAGCTGGTGGGCGATCGTGTTCAACCCCAGCTTCCCCTATCGCCTCGTCCACACGGTTATCGCCGCGTACCTGACCACCGCGCTCGTCGTCGGCGGCGTCGGTGCGTGGCATCTGCTCAAGGACAAGGGCAATGCGCACGCGCGAAAGATGTTCTCGATGGCGATGTGGATGGCCGCGCTCGTCGCGCCGGTCCAGATTTTCGTCGGCGACCTGCACGGGCTCAACACGCTCGAGTATCAGCCGGCCAAGGTGATGGCGATGGAAGGGCATTTCGAGAGCCACCCCGACGGCGCGCCATTGTACCTGTTCGGCATTCCCGACCAGGCCAACCAGCGGCTCGACTATGCGATCGGCATTCCCAAGGCCTCGTCGCTCATCCTCAAGCACGATCCCAATGCCCCGCTCGCCGGTCTCGACACGATCAAGCGTGCCGACCAGCCGCCCGTTGCGATCGTCTTCTGGACCTTCCGCATCATGGTCGGGATCGGTTTCGCGATGCTCGGCCTTGGCCTGTGGAGCCTGTTCGCGCGCGCTCGCGGGCGGCTGTACGACTGGCGCGGCCTGCACCGCGCGGCGATCGTCATGGCGCCGATGGGCTTTGTCGCGGTGATCGCGGGCTGGGCGACGACCGAGGTCGGTCGCCAGCCATTCACCATCTATGGCCTGCTGCGCACCGCCGACAGCGTCAGCCCGCTGAGCGCGCCCGCTGTCGCGGTCAGCCTGGCCGCCTTCGCGATCGTCTATAGCGCGGTGTTCGGCGTTGGCGTCTGGTACATATTGCGCCTGATGGCCTCCTCGCCGCACACCGGCGAAATGGGGGTCAAGCGCACCGAGCGTGGCCCGACGCGGACGGCGGGGATCACCCCGGGGCCTGCGCAGGGGCCGCGCGAGCGCCCGATCGACCCGCCGACGGGAGACGCGTGATGACCGCCAATTTCGACCTGACCGTCATCTGGGCGTTCATCATTGCCTTTGCCGTGATGATGTACGTCGTCATGGACGGCTTCGACCTCGGCATCGGCATTCTCTTCCCGAGCTTTCAGGTGGGTGAAGAGCGCGACGCCGCGATGAACGCGATCGCGCCCGTGTGGGACGGCAACGAAACCTGGCTCGTGCTTGGCGGTGGCGGCCTGCTTGCAGCCTTTCCGCTCGCCTATGCCGTCGTCCTGCCGGCGACCTATCCGCTGATCATCGCGATGCTGCTCGGCCTCGTCTTTCGCGGCGTGGCGTTCGAATTTCGCTGGCGCGATCCGCGCCACCGCCGCTTCTGGGACTTCGCGTTCTGCGGCGGTTCATTCGTCGCGGCGCTGAGCCAAGGCATGGTCCTCGGCGCGCTGCTGCAGGGGATCACCGTCGCCGACCGCGCCTATGCCGGCAGCTGGTTCGACTGGCTGACGCCCTATACGCTGCTCACCGGGCTCGGCACCGTTGCGGGCTATGCGCTGCTCGGCTCGTGCTGGCTGGTGTGGAAGACGCAAGGGCGCGGGCAGGACCATGCCTATCGCCTCGCGCGCTATGCCGCCTTTGCGACATTGGCGCTGATGGCGGCGGTCAGCCTCTACAATCTCGGCCTTCACCCCGATTATCGCGCCCGCTGGCTGTCGATGCCCGCGCTCGCCTTTGCCGCGCCGGTACCGATCGTGACGGGGATATTGGCGTGGCAGCTGATCCGCGCGCTGGCCAAAAGGCGCGAGGCGACACCCTTCTGGCTGTCACTCGGGCTGTTCCTGCTCGGCATGGCGGGGCTCGGCGTGACGATCTGGCCCTATGTCGTGCCCAATGCGCTGACGATCTGGGACGCCGCCGCGCCCGAACGCAGCCAGGTCTTCATGCTCGTCGGCGTCGCGATCATCATGCCCGTGATCCTTGCCTATACCGGCTGGGCGTACTGGGTGTTCCGCGGCAAGGTCGATGCCGACGGCTATCACTGATGGGCCGGCATTGATGCGCTGGGAACCGAAACTCGAGGGCGGCGATCGCGGCGATGCCCGGCCGCTGTGGCAGCGGCTCGGCTGGCTCGTCCTCATCTGGGTCGCGAGCGTCGCCGCATTGGGGGCGGTCGCCTACCTCCTGCGGCTGTGGATCGCCTGACGCACCAGCTGCGCCATCAGAACCAGAAGCGCACGCCCGCGACATAATTGGTAACGCTGGGGTCGTGGCCGGCTGCGCGCGCGAAATCTGCGCTGCCGCCAAGCTTCCATTCCTGTTCGACGCCGATATAGGGCGCGAATTCGCGGGCGAATTCATAGCGCAGGCGCACGCCCAGTTCGAGCGAGTCGATCCCGGCGCCGATGCCGAGAGCGGGGATGTCCTGAGCGGCCAGATTGACCTCGCCGCGCGGCTGGAGGATCAGGCGCTGCGTGATGCGCTGGTCGTATTCGGCCTCGATCCGCGCGGTGACGTCACCCTTGTTCGACAGGAATGCGGCCGCGTCGATGTCGAACAGATAGGGCGCCAGCCCCTGGACGCCGATGACTGCGTGCGTCCGGTCGGGACCTGCCAGGTCCTGCCGCACGCCCGCCTGGAGGTCGAACCAGGGGCCGATCGCGTGGCTCCACAGCGCCTGGACCTCGGCCTGCTCGGGCTTTTCGCCGAAGCTGCCTTCGCCCTCGCTCTTGAACCAGAATTTGTCGATGTCGCCGCCATAATAGCCCTGGACGTCCCACAAATAGCCGTCGCGGCCCTGGCGCGCGCGGTATTCGGCGCGGTCAGCCATGAACCAGGCAAAGGACTGACCGCCGGTGTCATGCTTCAACGCCTCGCGTGCTTCGCGCATCGCTTCGGCTCCGTAGATCGCCTCGGCGGCGCGCGCCGGGCCGCTGCCAGCCTCGGGAGGTGGCGGCGCAAGCGGGATCGGCGCAAGCGGGACCGGCATGGCCATCGCATCGCCGCCCGTTGCGGCGTGATCCATCGGCATGGCGGGATCCATCGCCCCGTGATCCATCGCTCCATGGTCCATCGCCATCGCGGGATCCATCGCCCCGTGGTCCATCGCGCCGTGGTCCATCGCTCCATGGTCCATCGCCCCGTGATCCATCTGGTCCATCGGCATCGTCGGATCCATCGCGTCACCCATCGGCATCGCCTCGCCCATACTGCCATGGTCCATCGCCGCAGTGGGCGTCGTCGGAGCCTGGGCGGCAGCCTTCGGCTTGGCGGGCGCCGGTTTCCTGACCGGAGCGGGCGCTTTTTTGACCGGAGCCGCAGCCTTCTTGGCAGGGGCCGCCGGCTTCTTCGCCGGTGCGGGCGCGGGCTTCTTGGCCGGAGCCGGAGCCGGCTTCTTCGCCGGAGCGGGCATCGGCATCGTCATCGTATGGCCGCTGTGCTGCGCCAGCGCCGGGCTCGCGACGCCGAGCATCAGGATCGTGATCAGCGTTTTCATGCGCTTGCTCCCGTCGGGGATTCAACGGTGACGATCTGGAACATCCCGGCGTGCATGTGGAACAGCAAGTGACAGTGGAATGCCCAGTCGCCGGGCTCGTTCGCGGTGAGATCGAAGGTAACGCTGCTACCCGGCTGGACGTTGACGGTGTGCTTGCGCGGCTGGTGCGCGGGATCCTGGCCATTGACGACTTCGAAGAAATGGCCGTGGAGATGGATCGGGTGCACCATCATCGTGTCGTTGATCAATTTGACCCGGACCCGCTCGTCATAGGCAAAGCGGATCGGCTGCTCCGACACCGCGGCGAACTTCTTGCCGTCGAACGACCACATGAAGCGTTCCATGTTACCGGTGAGGTGGATTTCCATCGCGCGGCTGGGCGTGCGCCGGTCCGTGTTGGCTTCGAGTGCAGACAGCTGGCGATAATTGAGGACGCGGTGGTCGACCTTGTCGAGACCGAGCCCGGGATAGCCCGTGCGGTCCTGCGGGTTCATCGCGACCATGTCGAGGCCGGGGCCGACCTTGACTTGCGGCGGCAGCATCGACGTGTCGCGCATGTTCATGCCCGCCATCGATCGCATCGCCATATCGCCCCCCGCCATATCGCCCCCCGCCATATCGCCCATCGCGTCGTCGGGCTTGGCGGCCGGTGCGGGCGTATGCCCCATCGCAGCGTGATCCATCGCCGGGTCGGCAGCAGGAGCGCCGCCCATCTGCATATCGCCATGACCGCCGCCCATGCCCATGTCGGCCATCGTCAGCAGGATCGGTTCGCGCAGCGCGGGCACAGCGGCACGCATGCCGGCCGCCGGGGTCAGCATCGCAATGCCCATGCCCGAACGGTCCATCGCCTCGGCGACGATCGCAAAGGCCTGTTCGCGCGTCGGTTCGACGATCACGTCGTAGGTTTCTGCGGTGCCGATCTGGAATTCGTCGATCTCGACCGGGCGGATATTCTGCCCGTCGGCGGCAACGACGGTCATCGCGAGGCCGGGAATGCGGATGTTGAAAAAGCTCATCGCGCTGCCGTTGATGAAGCGCAGCCGGACGCGTTCGCCGGGGCGGAACATCAGTTCGTGATTGTCGTCGGGGCCGTGGCCGTTGAGCAGATAGGTGTAGGTCGAACCCGACACGTCGAGGATGTCGGTCGGCATCATCCGCATCTTGCCCCACATCAGCCGGTCCGCGGCCGAGAGCGGATAATCGTCGGTCAGCGTCGTCTTTTGATGATTGAAATAGGCATCGCCCTTCTTGAGCTTGGCCATGATCGAGTGCGGATGCATCGGCGTGAATTCGCTGAGCAGCACGACATAGTCGCGGTCCGCCGCATAGGGGTCGGCGCCGGCGGGATCTACGACGATCGGCCCGTAATGGCCGGCCTGTTCCTGCAGGCCCGAGTGACTGTGCCACCAATAGGTGCCGTTCTGGCGCACCTTGAAGGCGGCGGTATAGGTCTCGCCGGGCTTGATGCCCGGAAAGCTGACGCCCGGCACGCCGTCGAACTGGAACGGGAGCAGAATGCCGTGCCAGTGGATCGAGCTGTCGATCGCGAGGTTGTTGGTGACGTTGAGCGTGACCTCCTGGCCTTCGCGCAGGCGGATCAGCGGGCCGGGCACCGAGCCATTGACCGCAAACGCATGGCCAACACGCCCGCCGGTCGCGAACATGCCTTCCCCGATCGCAAGATCGATCGACGCACCAGAGACCTGATCGAATCCCTGGCGGACGGTACCATGCGCCAGGTTGGCGCCGCGCGCCCAGGCCGGCATGGGAGCGGTCAAGGCAAGGCCGCCGAACAGCGCGGAAGCGCGCAATATCGAGCGGCGGTCATACGGGTCGTTTAACATCACGCTTGTAATCTCCTGCAAGTCTGCGCATATATACCCCCCTAGGGTATTTACAAGCAGGGATTTCGATGGCTCACCACTCAACCAGCACGCTCAATCGGTTCAAGCGGATCGAAGGGCAGGTACGCGGCGTCGCGCAAATGGTTGCAGACGATCGCTATTGCATCGACATCCTGACGCAGATCCAGGCGGTCAAGGCGGCACTGGCAAAAGCCGAAAGCGAAATCCTCAAAAACCACGCCGCCTGTTGTGTCGCCGAGGCGATCGGTTCGGGCGACCCGGCCGAACAACGCGCGAAATTCGACGAGCTCGTTGAGCTGTTCGAAAGGGTAAAGCGATGACCGCGACCCCGGAGCCTGACATGAAGCCATTGCGCAAATTCGACCACCGCTACCATCTGCCCAGCCCGCATTTCATCGGCGTGGCATCGATCGTCGTCCTCGTGCTTGGCGCGATCTTCATTTACGCGGGCGTCTATAATATCGGCGCCGATGCGCACCACGCGAGTGGCACCACGGCCATGATCGAGCACATGCGCGAGCGTTCGATCGCGGTCCGCGCAGGCGATATCAAGCCTCCTGCCGATCTCGGCAGTGCCGAACGTATTGCCGCCGGTGCGGGCCTTTATGCCGAAATGTGCACCGGCTGCCATCTTGCGCCGGGCATGGCGCCGACCGAACTGAGCCAGGGCCTCTATCCCAAGGCGCCGGTGTTCAAGGGCGAGCCCGAACATGGACCGGGCGAGCAGTTCTGGGCGATCAAGCATGGCATCAAGATGACCGCGATGCCTGCCTGGGGCGTGACGCACAATGATGAGCTCATCTGGAACATGGTTGCCTTCGTGCAGAAACTGCCGGGCATGTCGCAGGCCGATTACGATCGTCTCGTCGCCAGCGCCCCCGCCGACCACGACGAAATGATGGAAGGCATGGCAGGCTCGCATCATGATGCCGCCGGCGAGGGCGCGATGCCGACACCCGCCGCCCATGCCGACCATGGCGCCGACGGCCACACCCACTAACCCCCATCGCAGGAGCATATCATGGCAAATATTCGGATCAGGCGTTTGACGACCGTGATGGCGGCATTGCTCGCCGCCGCGGGCACCACCGCGGCGCAGGCAGCGACCTACACGATGTTCCGCGATCCCGGCTGCGGCTGCTGCGAACAATGGGCGGCGCACGCGCAAAAGGGCCTGAGCGCTACGATCAGGGTGGTCAATGCCGCCGACATGGCCGCGGTCAAGGCGAAGTACAAAGTCCCCGTCGCGCTGCAATCGTGCCATACCGCGATCGTCGCGGGCTATGTCATCGAAGGCCATGTCCCCGCCGCCGATGTCGCGCGCCTGCTCAAGACGAAACCCAAGGGCGTCACCGGCCTCGCTGTTGCGGGCATGCCGATGGGGTCGCCCGGAATGGAGCATGGCAACCATCGCCAGCCCTACAAGGTCATCGCCTTCGGGCCCGGGGGACAGAAGGTTTTCGCCAGTTACAATTAGGTCGTGGCCCCCATCCGACCGCTGAAACACATAAACCGGGAATCACATCATGGACGATCATAGCTGTTGTTCGACGTCGCACGCGGCCAAGCCCGCGCCATCTGCAGAGGGCAAGGCGATCGACCCGGTCTGCGGCATGACGGTCTCGATCGACGGCGCGCGGTTCGTCGCCGATCATGATGGCGCGACGCACTATTTCTGTTCGCAAGGCTGCCACGACAAGTTCGTTGGCGATCCCGAGTTTTATCTGAGCGGGGCGCATCTCGACGCGGTCGAAGACATGCCCGAAGGCACGATCTACACCTGCCCGATGCACCCCGAGATCCGCCAGGTCGGCCCGGGCAGCTGCCCGATCTGCGGCATGGCGCTCGAACCCGAGACGGTCAGCCTGAGCGACGGACCCGACCCCGAATATATCGACATGCGCCGCCGCTTCTGGATCAGCGCAGGCCTGACTTTGCCGCTGTTCGTCTATGCGATGGGCGATCTCATCCCCGGCCAGCCACTGGCCGGTATCGCCGCGAACTGGTCGCAATGGCTCCAGCTGGCGCTCGCGAGCCCGGTCGTCCTGTGGGGTGCGTGGCCGTTCTTCGTCCGCGCGGTCCAGTCGGTCCGCACCGGACATCTCAACATGTTCACGCTGATCGGTCTCGGCGTCGCGGTCGCCTATGTCTTCAGCCTCGTCGCAACGCTGTTCCCGCATCTCTTCCCCGCCTCGTTCCGCGGCCATGACGGCAATGTCGCGGTTTATTACGAGGCCGCCGCAGTCATCACGACGCTCGTCCTGCTCGGCCAGGTGCTCGAACTGAAGGCGCGCGGGGCGACGTCGAGCGCGCTTCGCGCATTGCTCGAGCTGGCCCCGCCGGTCGCGCGGCGCATCGCCGAGGACGGCAGCGAAGCCGACGTCTCGCTCGACGAGGTCCATGTCGGCGACCGGCTGCGCGTGCGCCCGGGCGACAAGGTGCCGGTCGACGGCAGCATCGAAAGCGGATCGAGCACGATCGACCAGGCGATGATCACCGGCGAACCGATCCCGGTGCAGGTCGGCGAGGGCGATGCTGTTACCGGCGGCACGGTCAACCAGACGGGCAGCTTCATCATGGTCGCGCGCCGCGTCGGCAGCGACACGCTGCTCGCCAAGATCGTCCAGATGGTCGCCGAGGCACAGCGCAGCCGCGCCCCGATCCAGAAACTCGCCGATACCGTCGCGGGCTGGTTTGTCCCCGCAGTCATGACCGCCTCGGTCGTCACCTTTATCGTCTGGGCGATGTGGGGACCCGCGCCGGCTCTGGCCTACGCACTGGTCAACGCGGTCGCGGTGCTGATCATCGCCTGCCCCTGCGCACTTGGCCTCGCCACCCCGATGTCGATCATGGTCGGCACCGGCAAGGGCGCGCAGAACGGCATATTGATCAAGAACGCCGAAGCGCTCGAAACGCTCGAAAAGGTCGACACGCTCGTCGTCGACAAGACCGGCACGCTGACCGAGGGCAAGCCGCGGCTTGTCTCGGTCGTACCCGCTGCCGGCTTTGACGAGGACGAACTGCTTGCCCTGGTCGCGGCGATCGAGGTCGCCAGCGAACATCCGCTCGCCGCCGCGATCGTTGCGGGCGCCAAGGACCGCTCACTCGACCTTGCCGAAGCCAGCGACTTCCAGTCGGTGACCGGCGAAGGCGTGACCGCCACCGTGGCTGGCCGCACGGTCGCGGTCGGCAATGAGAAACTGATGGCGGGGCTCGGCGCGAAGGACGATGCGCTGGTCGCCGATGCCGAACATGGCCGCGCCGATGGCCAGACGGTGATGTTCGTCGCGATCGACGGCAAGCCCGCCGGGCTGATCGGCGTCGCCGACCCGATCAAGCCTTCGACAAAGGCGGCGATCGACGCACTCCATGCTGCCAAGATCCGCGTCGTCATGCTGACCGGCGATGCCGAGGGGACCGCGCGCGCAGTCGCCAAGGCCGTCGGCATCGATGAGGTCCACGCCAATGTTTCGCCCGAGGATAAGCACCGTGTCGTCAGCGAGCTTCAGGCGCAGGGCCATATCGTCGCGATGGCTGGTGACGGGATCAATGACGCGCCCGCGCTCGCCAAGGCAGACGTCGGCATCGCGATGGGCACCGGCACCGATGTCGCGATGGAGAGTGCAGGGATCACGCTGGTCAAGGGCGACCTGTCGGGCATCGCCAAGGCGCGCACGCTGAGCCACGCGACGATGGGCAACATCCGCCAGAACCTGTTCTTCGCCTTTGTCTACAATAGTTTAGGCGTGCCGATCGCGGCGGGCGTGCTGTTCCCATGGTTCGGCATCCTGCTGAGCCCGATGATCGCGGCGGCGGCGATGAGCCTGTCGTCGGTCTCGGTGATCGGCAACGCGCTGCGGCTGCGCCGGCTCGATCTGGGAAAGATTGGCTGAATCGCGCGTTGACCCTGTTGTTCGGGCAATTGTTACTAGGCAAGAAACAGGAGGAAACATGAACCAGGAACAGGGAAAGCCGCAGGGCAGCGCGATGAAATATCGCCGCTTCCTCGCGATGATCGCGACGTCGACCGTGGTGATGTTCGCGCTGATGTATTTGAACACCTACGCGTTCGATCACATCTTCTTCAGCCAGACGCGGATGTGGATGGCGTTCCTGATGGGCGCGGCGATGGCGGTGATCATGCTCGCCTTCATGCTCGGCATGTACAAGGACCCGAAGAAGAACCTTGCGATCGTCGTCGCCTCGGTCGTGATCTTTGGCGGTTCGCTGTGGCTCGTGCGCAGCCAGGAGACCGTCGCCGACGTCGCCTACATGAAAGCGATGATCCCGCACCATTCGATCGCGATCATGACCAGCGAGCGCGCGCACCTTCGCGATCCGCGCACGCGTGCACTGGCCGAGGGCATCATCGTCGCGCAGCGCCGCGAGATCGCCGAGATGAAATACCTGATCGAGGATATCGAGAAGAACGGGCCGCGCCCGACCGAAAAAAAGAAACAGGAGGCCGCACGATGACCCGCACGCTGACCATTCTGGCCGCCAGCGCGGGCCTCGCGCTCGCTGGCTGCAACAGCAACACCGCTCCGGGCAATGACAAGGAAGCCGCGCTCGAAGCACCCGCCAAGGCCGTGCCACACGTCACCGCAGGCAAAGCGCTGGCGGGTGTCGCCAACGCGACGCTCCAGCCCGAAACGATGACCCCCGCCGATCTCGCCAGCCTCGGCGGCATCAACGGCCGCTGCGTCTTTCGCATGACCGAGATCGGCGCACCGTCCTTCGTCTACGGCGGTAGCAGCGACAGCGGCACGATCAAGCTCAACGGAAAGCTCATTACGCTCGCGTCGGCGGGCGAAGGCCTTTATTCGGCCGACGGCCTGCGTCTTGGCCTCAAGCCGGTCGATGCCAAGGCCAAGCCCGGCGAGCGCCGTGAAGCCGAACTGGTCGTCATCCTGCCCGGCGCGAAAGACGAGCTGGGATTCCGCGGCTATTCGCAGTGCCCCTCGTAACGACCGTTTAGCATGAAGCCGCAATACAGAGCCAATAGCCTGTCGCTCGTCGGTGCCGTCGCAATGGGCACCGGGGTCATGATCGGCGCGGGCATATTCGCGCTCACCGGACAGGTGGCGGAGCTGGCGGGAACGCTCTTCCCGCTGGCTTTCCTGCTGGCCGCGATCATCAGCGGGTTCAGCGCCTATAGCTATATCAAGGTATCCGACAAATATCCGTCGGCGGGCGGGATCGCGATGATCCTCAAAAAAGCCTATGGCGAAACCACCGTCACCGGTGCTGCTGCGCTCCTGATGGCGTTTTCGATGATCATCAACGAGAGCCTGGTGGCGAGAACCTTCGGCACCTATACGCTTCAGCTGTTCAATGTCGGCAAGGACACGGCGCTCGTTCCGGTCCTCGCCGTCGGGCTGATCGTGCTCGCATTCCTCGTAAATATCGCGGGCAACAAGGTCATCGGAACCGTCTCGAAAGTCACGGCGATCGCCAAGATCGGCGGCATCCTGGTGTTCGCAGTGGTCGCGTTGTGGGCGGCGAAGTTCAACTTCCAGGCGGCACAGGCTAGCAGTGCGACGAACGGCGATCCGGCCATCGGATTTCTGGCGGCGGTGGCGCTCGCCATCCTCGCCTATAAGGGCTTTACGACGATCACCAACAGCGGCGGCGAAGTCGTCGATCCGAAAAAGAATGTCGGACGCGCGATCATGATTTCGCTGGCGATCTGCCTGGTCGTATATTTGGCTGTCGCCTTCGCGGTCGGCTCAACGCTGACGATCGGCGAAATCGTTGCCGCGCGCGATTATTCGCTGGCCGAGGCGGCGAAACCTGCTCTTGGGCAATATGGCCTCTGGTTCACGGTCGCCATCGCGATCATCGCGACTGCGTCGGGGGTGTTGGCCAGCATTTTTGCCGTATCGCGCATGCTCACGATGCTGACTGAAATGAAATTGATCCCGCACCGCCATTTCGGAATGCCGGGGGATATCCAGAAACATACGCTGGTCTACACCGTCGTCGCGGCCGGATTGCTCGCGGCTTTTTTCGACCTGAGCCGGATCGCTGCGATGGGCGCGATCTTTTATCTGATTATGGACATCATCATCCATTGGGGCGTCTACCGACATCTGCATGAGGATGTGAACGCCAGCCGGAAAGTCCTTGTAACGGCAATCCTGCTCGACCTTATCGTACTCGGCGCATTTCTTATCATGAAGGCGATGAGCGATCCGACGATCATCGCCATCTCGCTGGGCGGCATCGCGTTTATCTTCGGTTTGGAAAAACTCTATCTGCGTCCCGCCCGCAATCGTGAAGCGTCCGTATCGGACAACGCTCATTCGTGATTCCGGTCGCCGGCATCCGCACGGGGTATCGAAGTCGTGGGAGAAAATGGTGGACGCTGTAGGGTTCGAACCTACGACCCGCTGATTAAGAGTCAGCTGCTCTACCAACTGAGCTAAGCGTCCACTGCTGTTTCGACAGCGTGCCCCCGAAGGGGCGCATCGCGGCGAGGTTTTCCTCTCCGGCGAAGCGAGCGGTGCGGCTATCACGGGCTTTGCTGCATTGCAACGCGAAAAATGCCCGGCCGTGCAGATCGGCTGCATTTTGCTGCCCGCGTCAGCTCAGTCCGCTCATCCCGCTGTGCCCGCGCCTGGCCTTGCGATCGATCGACAGGATGATGCCGATGCAGATCATGATCGTCATCATCGACGATCCGCCGTACGACATGAAGGGCAAAGGGATGCCGACGACGGGGGCGAGGCCCATCACCATCATCAGGTTGATCGCGACGTAGAAGAAGATCGTCATGGTCAGGCCGGCGGCGGTATAGCGGCCGAACTTGGTCTGCGCGCGCAACGCCACCCCGGTCGCCCAGCGCAGCAGCAGGAAAAAGCCGAGCAGCAGCATCAGCCCGCCGAACAGGCCCCATTCCTCGGCCATCGTCGCAAAGACGAAATCGGTATGGCCTTCGGGCAGGTACTGGAGGTGGCTCTGCGTGCCGTTGAGGAAGCCCTTGCCGAACAATCCGCCCGATCCGATCGCGATCTTCGACTGGACGATGTGGTAGCCCGAACCGAGCGGATCGGCCTCGGGCGTCAGGAAGATCAGGATCCGCTTCTGCTGGTAATCGTGCAGCATCGAAAACAGGATCGGCGCCGCCGCCGCGCCCGCACCCGCGGCGCCGAGGAAATAGCGCAGCGGCAGGCCGGCGATGAACATCACGATGACCCCGCTGGCGACGATCGCCAGTGTCGTGCCGAGATCGGGCTGGAGCAGCACAAGCGCGCTCGGAATGCCGATCAGCACGAGCGCGGGCCAGACCGCGGCGAAGCGCGTCGTCTCGCCGGCGGGCAGCATCGCATAGAATCGCGCGAGCGCGAGGACGATCGCGATCTTCATCAGCTCGGACGGCTGCAGGTTGAACGCGCCAAGGCTGATCCAGCGCTGGCTGCCGCCTTTCACCTGGCCGACGACCTCGACGAACAGCAGCAACAGCGCGACGCCGGCGTAACCGGGAAACGACAGCGACTTGATGAAATCCTCGTCGAACCGGCTGATGACCAGCGCCATGACGAGGAAGATGACGAAGCGGATGAGATGCATCCCCGCCCACGGCGTCATGCTCCCACCGGCGGCCGAATAGAGAACGACACCGGCAAAGCAGGCGAGCGCGCTGGTCAGTGCCATGATCCGCCAGGGCAGGCCGGCAACGGGGGCGGGGATCACGCTCATCGCGGATTGTCGCCGGGCGGCGGTGGCGGCGTGTCGGGTGCGGGCGTCGCGACGGGCGATTTGAAGCGCGCCATCGCCGATGCCATGCGCTGTTCGACGGTCCCGCCCCAGGCGGCCTCGAGCGGGAGCAGGACGTCCATCGCCTTTTGCCGGTCATAGAGGAAGGTCATGACATCGCGCGCGATCGGATAGGCGGCGCCCGAGCCGCCGCCATGCTCGATCACCACCGAACAGGCGAAGCGCGGATTGTCGAACGGCGCGAAACAGATGAACAGGCCGTGGTCGCGATATTTCCACAGGCCGCCCTTGCCGCTGCCGCGGTCGAGGCTGACGACCTGCGCGGTCCCCGTCTTGCCCGCGAGCAGGACGTTGTCGACCGGGATGCGCGCGCGTCCCGCGGTGCCGCGACCGTTGACGACCTCGCTCATCGCGGCGCGCACATAGGAAATGTGTTCGTCGGTAAAGCCGAGCGTCTCGGCCGCCTTGCGCTTGGGATCCATCAGCAGGTGCGGCATCAGCTTCTTGCCCGTCGCGAGACGCGAGGCCATCACTGCGAGCTGGAGCGGGTTGAACAGCATGTACCCCTGGCCGATCGTCGCATTGACCGTGTCGTACGGTTGCCACGCCTGCTTGTACTTCTTCATCTTCCATTCGGGATCGGGCACGGTGCCGTAGAACTGGCTCGATACCGGCAGCGGGAATTCCTGGCCGAGGCCGAGCCGCTTGGCCATCGCGGCGATCACGTTCATCCCCATTTTCTGCGCGAAATAATAGAAATAGACGTCGCAGCTCTGGTAGATTCCCTTGGCCATGTCGACGCGGCCGTGGCCGCGCCGCTGCCAGCAATGGAAGACGCGGTTGCCGACGCGCAGCCCGCCGTTGCAGGTGACAGATTCGTCGGGTGAAAGACCCGCTTCGAGGAACGACATCGCGACCATCGGCTTGACCGTCGATCCGGGCGGATAGAGGCCCTTCAATACCTTGTTGCGCAACGGGACGTGGTCGTCGTTCGACAGCAGGTTCCACTCGTCGTGGCCGATCCCGTTCGAGAAGCTGTTGGGGTCGAACGACGGCATCGACGCCATCGTCAACAGGTCGCCGGTCAGGCAGTCGATAACGACGACCGAGCCCGATTCGCGCCCCAGCCGCCGCGCGGCATAGGCTTGCAGGTCGGCATTGAGCGTCAGGTGGATCGGATGGCCGGGGACGTCGGGGGTGGTGGTCAGTTCGCGCACCACCTTGCCGCGCGCGGTCACCTCGACGCGCTTGGCGCCGGGTTTTCCGCGCAACTGCTGTTCGAACTGCTTTTCGAGCCCGTCCTTGCCGATCTTGAACCCCGGCGTGATCAGCAGCGGGTCTTTCGACTCCTTGTATTCTTCCGCCGAGGCGATGCCGACATAGCCCATCAGATGGCCGACCGCGGCGCCGCTGGGATAGTTGCGCGTGAAGCCGCGCAGCGGCGAAACGCCGGGCAGTTCGGGCAGGCGGACCGATATCGCGGCGAACGCCTGTTCGGATATGCCATCGGCGACCTGGACCGGCTGGAAGCTCGTCGCGCGGTCGAGCTCGCCGCGGATCCGCTCCATTTCCTCGGGTTCGAGCGCGAGGATATTCTGCAGCGTCGCGAGCGTCTGTTCGGGCCGCTTGAGCCGCTCGGGAATGATATCGACGCGCAGATCGACGCGGTTGTTGGCGATCGCGGCGCCATAGCGGTCGATCACCCAGCCGCGCCGCGGCGGGATCAGCGTCATGTTGAGCCGGTTGCTCTCCGACAGCATCCGGTAATGTTCGTTATCGGCGATCGAGATATACGCCATGCGCGCCGCGAGCAGCGCGCCGATGCCGATCTGCGCGCCGCCGACGAGCATCGTCCGGCGCGTGAAGCTGAGCGATTGCGTCCCTTCGGTCAGGATCGGTCGCGTGCGTTTGGTCCGCCGCTTCATGCCGCGCCTGTGGGGTTCGCGCCGGTCACTTGCGCAACCGCCAGCGATCGAGCATCGCAACGAGCCGCGCGACGAGCGGATAGGCCAGCACCGACCAGCCGAATTGCGGCAGGACGACCGCATAGCTGACCGACACCCCGGTCAATGACAGCAGGAACACCCCGCCGAAAATCGCGAGCGCGATCGCGACGGCGGAGAGCAGCCAGTCGATCCACTGGTCTTGGAACAGCATGCGATATTCGACCGCCTCGAAAAACAGCACGATGATCGTCCACAGCGCCATCGCGCTGCCGACCGGCTGGCCGCTGAACAGATCGTCCCACAGGCCGAGCGGCAGGCCGATCCAGGCGGGCCACAGGTCCGAGCGCAGCCGACGCCAGGCGACGAACAGCAACAGGCCGAGCGGCGGCAGGATCGGGAAGGTCGCGATCATCGGCAGCATCGCCGGCAGCGCCGAGGCGAACATCACCGCCGCGATCGGCGTCACGCGCATGCGAAGCGTAGAAGGCCGCGCGAAAGAAACCCCGCGCGCCATCAGTTGTCGCGCGGCTGCTCGCCCTCGGCGGGGGGCAGGGCCTTGACGTCGGCGCTGTCGCGAAAGGCGCGCTCGACCAGCACCGCACTGACGCGGGCGGGATGGGCGAGCGGCCGCGCGATCGCGCCGTCTGATTGGGTCGCGACGATGATCGCGACGGGGATGTTGGGCTGGTAGAGGCCGCCAGTGCCCGAGGTAACGAAGATATCGCCGCGTTCGAAATCGTTGATCCCGACGTTGAGCGCGCGAATGTCGAGATTGCCGTCGCCGCGACCGCTGGCGAGCGCGGGCAGGCCGTCTCGCGAGCGGCGGACGGGGACGACGGTGGCAACGTCGCTCAACAGCAGGACGCGCGACACGCTCGGCCCGACGTCGAGGACGCGGCCGATCAATCCTTCTGGCGCGCGCAGCGGCATGCCGCTTTCGATGCCGCGATTGCGTCCCGCGTCGAGCGTCGCATAGCGCCGCGCGCTCGATCCGGTCGACCCGAGCAGGCGCGTTACCGCGACCGCTTCGGAATTGTCCTCGCCGATCTTGAGCAGCGCCTTCAGCTCGCGGTTTTCCTGGCGCAGCGCGCGCGCCTCGAGCAGCTCGCTGCGCGCCTTGTCGAGCGCGCGGCGCAGTTCGAGGTTCTGCGAGCCGGCGCGCAGATAGGCGGTGACATTATCATCCATCGATCCGACCGAGCCGGTGACGTTGCCTGATCCGCGCGCCACCGGCGCGAAAATCTCGGCTGCGCCCTGGCGCAGCGCCTGGAAAGCGCTCGGATCGAAGCGGGAGAGCAGGACGAGCAGCAGCGCGATGACCGCGCCGACGACGGCGACGACATAGCTGGCGAACAGGCCCATCTGGGCCTTGCGCGAATATCCCGGTCGCCTGTGTCGGGGCGGGGCCATGGCTAAGCGACCGCCGCCGTCAGGCGGACATCAGGACGCCGCGGAAGATCGGGTCTTCCAATGCGCGCCCGGTCCCGATGGCGACGCAGGTCAGCGGATCGTCGGCGACGGTGACGGGCAGGCCCGTCTCGTCGCGGAGCAGCTCGTCGAGCCCGGCGATCAGCGCGCCGCCGCCGGTCAGGACGATGCCCTGGTCGACAATGTCGGCGGCGAGTTCGGGGGCGGTGTTTTCGAGCGCGATGCGCACACCCTCAATGATCGTGCCGATCGGCTCGGACAATGCGTCGGCGATCTGCGCCTGGTTGATGCTGATTTCCTTGGGCACGCCGTTGACGAGATCGCGGCCCTTCAAATTGATCGTCTGGCCAACGCCGTCGGCTGGGGTGCGGGCGACGCCGAAGTCCTTCTTGATCCGCTCGGCAGTGGTTTCACCGATCAGCAGATTGTGATGGCGGCGGACATAGCTGACGATCGCCTCGTCCATCTTGTCGCCGCCGGTGCGGACGCTGGTGGTATAAGCGAGGCCGCGCAGCGAGAGGACGGCGACCTCGGTCGTGCCGCCGCCGATATCGACGACCATCGATCCGATCGGTTCGGTCACCGGCATGTCGGCGCCGATCGCGGCGGCCATCGGTTCCTCGATCAGCCAGACCTGCGATGCGCCGGCGTTCGATGCGGCGTCACGGATCGCGCGGCGTTCGACGCTGGTCGAACCCGACGGCACGCAGATGACGATTTCGGGCCAGCTCGGGAAACGGCGCTTGCCGTGAACCTTCTCGATGAAATATTTGATCATCTGCTCGGCGACATCGATGTCGGCGATGACACCGTCGCGGAGCGGGCGGATCGCCTCGATGCTGTCGGGGGTCTTGCCCATCATCAGCTTGGCGTCGTTGCCGACGGCTTTCACCTTCTTGATACCGTTGATCGTCTCGACCGCGACGACCGACGGTTCGTTGAGGACGATGCCCTTGCCGCGAACATAGACGACGGTGTTGGCCGTGCCGAGATCGATCGCCATATCCTGCGACGAGAACTTGAAAAGTTTGGAGAAGAACATTGTCTGGAATTTCCGCCTGTGCCGTCTGGAGATCGGGTCGCTAGCGCAACCCCCGCCCCGTAGTCGATGATGTGCGCCCCCATCCCTAACAGATTGCTTCAAACGGTACCGAAATAATTCAGCCCGGCCGCCAAGAGCAAAAATGCGTGAAAAAGACTGGAGGGTCGCAGGTGGCGCCGGACTGCGCTAAGGCCCCCGATATGTCAATACGCCGCCTCCCCGAAACGCTGGTCAATCGCATCGCAGCGGGTGAAGTGGTCGAAAGACCCGCCAGCGCGTTGAAGGAACTGGTTGAAAACGCGATCGACTCGGGCGCGAGCCGGATTTCGGTGACGCTGACACGCGGCGGCATCGACCGGATCGAAGTGACCGACAATGGCTGCGGCATGGCGGCGGGCGAAATGCGCCTCGCGGTCGAGCGCCACGCGACCTCGAAACTGCCCGGCGACGACATCGATCACATCGTCACGCTCGGCTTCCGCGGGGAGGCGCTGCCGTCGATCGCCAGCGTGTCGCACTTCACGCTCGAAAGCCGCCCGATGAGCCCCGCCGATGCCGACGGCTGGGCGCTCGCCATCGACAACGGCGCAGCGGCGCGCGAAGGCCCCGCCGCGCTGCCGCCGGGCACGCGCGTCATCGTCGCCGGCCTGTTCGCCAACATCCCCGCGCGGCGCAAGTTCCTGCGCTCCGAACGCTCCGAATATGCTGCCTGTCTCGACGTCGTCAAACGCCTCGCGATGGCGCGCCCCGACATCGCCTTTGCGCTCCACCACGACGGCAAGGCGAAGCTGCAGTTGCAGGGCGGGCAGGACCGCCCCGCGCGCGTCGCCGCGCTGACCCAGCCGGGCTTTGCCGAAAACAGCATCATCGTCGATGTCGCGCGCGAAGGCATGGCATTGGGCGGCGTCGCCGGCCTGCCGACCTTCAACCGCGGCGTTGCCGATCACCAGTATCTCTTCGTCAACGGGCGGCCGGTGAAGGACCGGTTGCTCGTCGGCGCCTTGCGCGGCGCCTATGCCGACCTGCTCGCGCGCGATCGCCACCCGGTCGTCGCGCTGTTCCTCGACATCGATCCGGGCCTCGTCGACGTCAACGTCCACCCCGCCAAGACCGAGGTGCGCTTTCGCGAACCCGGCGTCGTCCGCGGCCTGATCGTCGGGGGCTTGCGACGCGCACTCGACGAGGCCGGCTTCCGCAGCGTCCAGCGTCCCGCCGCCGGCGCACTCGGCGCGTGGCAGCGCGAGACGATGGCGCCGCAACCGTCGCGCGCCGGCTTCTTCACCCAACCCGTCGGTTTCGGCGAAGCGGCGGTGATGGAACGCCGCCCCGAGTTTGCGCAACGCTTCGACCAGCCCAGCCCGCTCGGTCGCGCCGAGGTGGCAAGCGAGGCCGTACCGGTCGCGCGCGACCATCCGCTCGGTGTCGCGCGCGGGCAGGTGGCGAAAACCTATATCGTCGCCGAGGCCGAGGACGGACTCGTCATCGTCGACCAGCACGCGGCGCACGAACGGCTCGTCCTCGAACGGATGCGCAAGGGCGTGGCCAAGGCGCAAGAGGGCGGGCAGGGCGTCGCGTCGCAGGGCCTGCTGCTGCCCGACGTCGTTGAACTCGAGGAGGCCGCCTGCGACCGGCTCGAAGCGCGCGCCGAGGAGCTCGCCGCCTTCGGGCTCGAGATCGAGCGTTTCGGTGCCTCGGCGATGCTCGTGCGCGCGACCCCCGCGATGCTCGGCCAGGTCGATTGTGCCAAATTGCTTACCGATCTCGGCGACGAACTCGGCGCCTATGACGAAGCGCTCAGCCTCAAGGAACGCATCGACCTCGTCGCCGCGACGATGGCCTGCCACGGCTCGGTCCGCGCGGGACGCGTATTGTCGGTCGCCGAAATGAACGCGCTGCTGCGCGAAATGGAAGTCACCCCGCACTCGGGCCAATGCAACCACGGCCGTCCGACCTGGGTCAAGATGGGGTTGGGCGACGTCGAAAAGCTGTTCGGGCGCAAGTGATGCGCTGCCGGCGTCTGAGGCTCACCTGCTAACGACCCATTCGCGGCCATTCAGCATCGCGTGGAAGCGGCACGAGCTTGAAGTGCAAAATATTCCCCGAAGTGGCCACGACCTTCGAAGTGCTCTGGAGAATAGCCTTCTGGACTAAGTTCAATTGAGCGCGACCTCATTCGCTTAGCGGTTACCTCCCAAGCGCCCTCATCTCCGAGCGCCCAAGGGAAGATGTGGGCCATCAAGCCCGCAACATGAAGAAACTCGGCGTCAGATGAGTTTTCACCTCCGAAGTAAGCGTAAATTTCGTGCCAAAGCTCGTTTGCGCGGGCGTCTTCGGACAGTCCAGTCACGAACGGTGGGTCGGCCCAATGCATCCACGCGAGAAAGAGCAAGCGCAAAGCGTGCTCTCTAATTCGCTCCCCCGCGTTCCAACTGTCACGAAGTCGCCCGTAAGCCTCTTCCATTCTGTCTGCTCCAAAATTGAATAAGCTTTCGCATAACAAGGTAAGCCGCTGATGTCTGCTTTCCACCCATAAGTAGACATTCGCGTCCGCGCGATATGGTTCAGGGAACTGCAGGCCGCTTCATACCGTTGAAGCACTATGAAATACTTCGTCCTTGCCGCTCTTCCACTCGCAGCGCTTGTCGCGTGCAACGTCACGCCGGCCGATTCCGAACCGCGCGAGTCGGTCGCAAATGCCGATCAGCCGGTCCAATCCGACGCGCCTCTCGCAGCTCAACCCGCCGCCCAAGAGCCGATCCGCCTGCGGCCCCTGACCGCCGCCGACCTCGCCGCCAATCCGCTCGACGGTGAACTCGGTTGCAGCTTCGTTGCGACCGGCGGGGCGGGGGCTTTGCTCGTCGCCTCGGGCGTCGTCGAAGTCGGCACGCGGATCAACGGCATCGTCAAACCGGGTGATCGCGTCGCCCGCGTCGATGCCACCGGCGATTTTGCGCAGCTCGAACGCGGGCTGATGCTGATCGGCGACGGGATCGAAGTCACGCTGTCGCGCGGGGGCAAGCGCGCCATCGCCAGCGAGGCAACACACTATGATGCCACGTTGCGCGTCGCGCGGAGCGACGGCGAACGCCACAGCTATGCGGGAAGCTGGACCTGCGGCCCGTGACCGCCGCCGCGCCGTCCCTCGCCACGAATATTCGATCGGAGGATCCATGAAGACCATCATCGCCATCGCCGCCGCGTGTATTCCGCTCGCCGCGTGTCAGCCCGCCGCACCCACCGGCAACGAGATCGATCCCGCCGTCTCGGCCGAAGGCAGCGATGCGCTGCCCGACCTTGGCAACGGTGAAATGCGCCTGCCGGTCGAACCCGATGGCGGCATTGGCGACACGCCGGGCACGGTGCGCCCCGATCCCGCCGGGCCGCTGCTTCAGCCGATGACCTATGGCGAATTCTCACCGGTCGTAGCGTCGGGTACGGGGTGCAGCTTCTCTGCCGATGACCAGTTACTGTTCGTCGCCACTGCGCCCGACGATCGCGCCGCGCGCGCGCAGGGCGCGGTTAAGTACGGCGGCACCGTCGGTACCCTCAACGCGACCAGGCCGGGCGGATATCGCGCATTGCGCCAGGGCGGCATCTTCGCCGGCAGCGACATCACGCTCAATGTCGGGCGCGGCACGGGCAAGGGCAGCGCCGACGCCATCGAATCGACCAGATGGCCCGCGACGCTGACCGTCACCGAACTGTCGGTCGGCGATCGCAGCTACCAGGGAACGTGGAGCTGCGGCGCGTAAGGCACAGTCGGCCTCAGTCGGTGGCGGGCTGGCGGCGCTGCATCAGCACCTTGGCGACATAGCTCATCACCGGCTTGTCGTCCTGGTTGAAGACTACCGTCTTCGATTGGAAAACCCCCATTTCGGGCCGTCCGGGCCACGGCGCTTTGCCGATAATCTCGGTCTCGACGCGCAGCGTGTCGCCGGGAAACACGGGGCGGATCCAGCGCAGGTCGTCGATCCCCGCCGCGCCCAGGCTTTTGACGCTGGCGGTGTCGTCCATATTGTCGACGATCATCCGCATGGTCATCGCCGCGGTGTGCCAGCCGCTGCACGACAGGCGCCCGAAATGCGTCGCCGCCGCCGCATCATCGTCGAGATGGAAGGACTGCGGGTCGTATTTGTTCGCAAACTCAAGCGCTTCCTCGCGCGTGACGTGATAGGATCCGAAGCTGTTCTTGGCCCCGATCTGGAGGTCTTCATAATAGGTCATGCGGGTCGGTTTCGTTTCGCAACGCGATTTTTGCAAGCCTTATTTGGCGATGACCGCATCGGCCAGCGCGCCAGTCGCGTCGCTCGCCAGCGGCGCAACGCCGACCAGTCGCGCGACGAGTGGATAGACCTCGACGATGTCATAGCGCTTGGCGAGCTTCGCTTTCGCGATGCCGGGTCCTGCCGCGATGAACAGCGCCGCCATGTCGGGATCGTCAGGATCGAAGCCGTGGTCGCCCTTGTTCGTCGGGCGACCCGGCATCACTTCGCCGCCATGCGAAGCAAGGCAGATGATAGCCGCGACGCGCGGATTGCGGCCATAGCGATAGCGTGTCGGGACAGCGTCGCGCGGCCAGCATTGCATGTCGCGATGCGGCCGGAGCAGCGCGGTTCGCACCTCGGCCTCGTGCCCGGCCACCGGGTCGATCGTCGCAAACGGACCATAGCTTGCGAGCCGATAGCTGGCGCGCGGCAACAGTGTATCGAGGTCGTTCGTCCGGTCGGGATCGACTTGCGCCATGCCATGGTCGGACACGATGACGAGGTTGGCAGGCTGCCCCATTGCGGCGAGCGCACTGTGCAGATCGCCAATCGCGGCATCGACGGAACGCACCGCGTCGGCGGTTTCGGGCGCGGTGATGCCGTTTGCATGCGACGCGCGATCGACTGCGTCGAGGTAGACGACGACAAGGCTATCGCGGCTTTCCGCCGGCCGCCGGATCCAATCGAGTGCGAAGCGCAGCCGCGTTTCGCTATCGAAGGCGGGATCGAAATGCAGCCAGTCGGACGGTCGCAGCCCCTGCCGTTCGCTCTCGCTGCCCGGCCACAGAACGGTGCCGGCACGCACCCCGGCCTTTTGCACGGTCACCCATAGCGGCTCGGCACCCTGCCACCAGCGCGGATCACGGGGGCTCACGGGGTCCTTGTTGTAGAATCGCTGATCGGGGATCGCGGGGTCGTACATCGTGTTGGCGACAATGCCGCTGTGGTCGGGCTCGCGACCGGTGATCAGCGCCTCGTGATTGGGAAAGGTCAACGTGGGGAAGGCGGGCCGAAGCTGCGTTTCGCTGCCCTGTTCGGCCAGCGTATCGAGGTTGGGGCTGTTGCCGCGGCGTAGATAATCGGGGCGAAAGCCGTCGATCGAGATGAGGATCGTTACCGGCGCGCGCACCTCCGCGGGCTGCGGCGCTGCAGCACTCGTTACCGTCGTCGCGGCAGGCGTGGCGACACAGGCGGCGAGCGCGAAGGGCAGGGCGAAAGCGGCGATCGCGCCGTGGACGAGTCGGGTCATGCGCTAAGGCGTAGCGGAACTCGATGACAACGCGAAGTCGTCGCGGCGGCACCGGCGCAGGGCGTCATCGCCTCAGACGTTGAACTTGAAATGGAGCACGTCGCCGTCCTTGACGACATATTCCTTGCCCTCCTGGCGCAGCTTGCCCGCGTCGCGCGCGGGGGTTTCGCCGCCGAGCGTGATGTAATCGTCATAGGCGATCGTTTCGGCGCGGATGAAGCCGCGTTCGAAGTCCGAATGGATCTCGCCCGCCGCCTGCGGTGCCTTGCGCCCCTTTTCGAGCGTCCATGCGCGCGCTTCCTTGGGCCCGACGGTGAAGAAGGTGATCAGGTGGAGCAAGTCGTAGCCCGATCGGATGACCCGCGCGAGGCCGGTTTCGGAAAGGCCGATCTCGCTCAGGAACTCGATCCGCTCGTCCATCGCCATGCCGACGAGGTCGGCCTCGATCGCAGCCGAGACGACGACCGCGTTGGCGCCCTCGGCCGCGGCCTTGTCGAACACGCGCGCCGACATCGCGTTGCCCGAAGCGGCCTCGTCCTCGTTGACGTTGCAGACGTAGAGCACCGGCTTGGCGGTCAGCAGCTGCGCCTGTTCGAAAATCCGCGCCTCTTCCTCGTCCTTGGGTTCGACGAGGCGCGCGGGCTTGCCTTCGCGCAACAGGTCGAGCGCCTGGCCGAGCACCGATGCGGCGATCTTGGCCTCCTTGTCGCCGCCGGTCGCCTTCTTCTGGAAGGCGGGGACACGCTTTTCGAGGCTTTCGAGGTCGGACAAAAGCAGTTCGGTCTCGACCGTCTCGGCGTCGGCGATCGGATCGACCTTGTTCTCGACATGCTGGATGTCGTCGTTTTCAAAGCAGCGCAGGACGTGGACGATCGCATCGACTTCGCGGATGTTGCCGAGGAACTGGTTGCCCAGGCCCTCGCCCTGAGACGCGCCGCGGACCAGCCCGGCGATATCGACAAAGGCGAGCTGCGTCGGGATGATCTTGGCGCTGCCGGCGATCCTGGCGAGCTCTTCAAGCCGCGCATCGGGCACCGCGACCTGGCCGACATTGGGCTCGATCGTGCAGAACGGATAGTTCGCCGCCTGCGCCGCCTGCGTGTCGGTCAGCGCATTGAACAGCGTCGACTTGCCGACATTGGGCAGGCCCACAATTCCGCATTTGAAACCCATATCCGTGTCTTTTCCATTGTCTGTGGTCGCTCGCGCTGCGCCTTAGGCGCTGCGCCGCGATTTCGCCAGTCCCCAGCGGCTAATGCCCGACCGTGCCCATCGTGGTGAACGGGCGTTCGAACGCGCCATAGCGATCGACCAGCGTCGCGCTCGCCTCGTTGAGCCCGCTGACGTGAACCGCCTTGCCGCCGCGCTCCAGCCGCGCGACGATCTTGTCGAGCACGCCGGTCGCCGAAATGTCCCAGAAATGCGCGTGGGTCAGGTCGATCTCGACGCGTGGCGCGTCATCATCATAGAGGATCGCCCGCTCGACCCGGTCGATCGAGGCGAAGAACACCTGGCCCGAGACGATGTAGCTGCGCAGATCGCCGTCGATGCGGGTCTCGACGGTCATCAGGCGGCGGACCTTGTAGGCGAAGAAGATGCCCGACAGCAGCACGCCGACAAGCACGCCCTGTGCGAGATCGTGCGTCCAAACGACGACGACGACCGTCGCCATCATGACGACGCTCGACGGCCATGGGTGGCTCTTGAGATTGGCGAAGCTGCCCCAGCTGAAGGTGCCGATCGACACCATGATCATCACCGCGACGAGCGCGGGCATCGGCACCTGCGCGACGAGCGGGCCGAGCACGACGACGAGGATCAGCAGCGCGATGCCCGCAACCAGCGTCGACAGGCGCGTGCGCCCGCCCGATTTCACGTTGATCACCGACTGGCCGATCATCGCGCAGCCGCCCATGCCGCCGAGCAAACCGGTGATGAAATTGGCGATGCCCTGGCCGCCGACTTCGCGCTGCTTGTCGCTGCCGCTGTCGGTCAGCTCGTCGACGATTTGAGCGGTGAGCAGCGATTCGAGCAGGCCGACAGCCGCCATCGTCAGCGAGAACGGGGCGATGATGCGCAGCGTTTCCCATGTCATCGGCACGTCGGGCCAGGCGAAGAACGGCAGCGAGGACGGCAATGTCCCCATGTCGCCGACGGTGTTGACGTCGAGCCGCATGCCGATCGAGATAGCCGACAACACGATGATCGCGATCAGCGGCGACGGGATCGCGGTGGTCAGGCGCGGGAGGATGTAGATGATCGCGAGGCCGCCTGCGACCATCGCATAGGTGATCGGCGTGACATTGGTCAGCTGCGGCAGCTGCGCCATGAAAATGAGGATTGCGAGCGCGTTGACGAAGCCGGTGACGACCGATTGCGAGACGAAGCGCATGAGCAGGTCGAGCCGTAGCAGCGCGGCAATGATCTGGAACACGCCCATCAACAGCGTCGCGGCAAACAGGTACGACACGCCATAATCGCGCACCAGCGGGATGACGACGACCGCGACCGCGGCGGTCGCGGCGGAAATCATCGCCGGGCGGCCGCCGGTAAAGGCGATGATCGTCGCGATCGAGAACGACGCGTAGAGCCCGACGCTTGGATCGACACCGGCGATCAGCGCGAAGCCGATCGCTTCGGGGATTACCAGGCGGCAAAGGTGGCGATCAGCACGATCGTGAAGGCGATCGTCGTGACGATCAGCGGGACGCCGTAATTGTCGCTCAGATTATCGGTGATCAGCGTCCCGAACACGCTCAGGAAGACGACCGCGAGCCAGTATTTCCACGGCACATAGCGCGCCGCGGCAAACTGGATCAGCAGCGCTATGACGAGCGCTCCCGCCATGATCCAGGACGTCTTGCCCAGCCCGAGGTGCATGTTGAAATTGAGATAGTCGGCGCCCGTCTCGCCGACCGTCGTCGCGAGGATCTTGATGATCCAGAAATACAGCGTGACCAGCGGCACCTTGCTTGCGGTTATGATGCTCGCAGGCGTTCGGTCGGTGTGCGTCGGGTCCATGCGGAGGCTCGCTTTTGTCGGGATCTGCGGATGGTGTCGCGAGGGACGGGGCGGATTAGCGATGGTCGAACTGCTGTTCGAGGACATCGACCAGGTCGAGCTCGGCAGCGACGTTTTCGGCGGCGCTCTTGGCATCGCGATCGGTCACTGCGCTCGACATGCCGTCGATGGCCGCGCTGACCTTGCCGGCCGTCTCGGGGTCGGCGACGCGTGGCTGAACCACATCCCATTGCGACCGGGCGAAATCGACCGCGGCGGCCATGTCGTCCCAACGCATCGGCCGCGCCTTGAGGTCGGCGGTATAGCGGAAGCCCGCATAATCGAGCAGGCTGACCTCGGACGGCACCGGTGATGCGCCCGCCGCTTCGGTGACCAGCGTGCGATAGATTTCGACCGATGCGATCGCCAGGTCGGCAGGCTCCTGCGCACCGTGCGCCACCTCGATCGCGGTGAGATTGCGATCGAGGTCGCTCTGGCCTTTGGGGCTCAGCAACGGGCGGACCTTGGGGGCCATCGCCTTGGCCGCGTCGAGCGCGCTGTCGAGCCGGTCGGTCGACGGTGAGAATGCCAGTTCGGTCAGGTTCTCGAACGGCTCTGCACCGGCCAGCAGCGTTGCCTTGGCACCATTGCCCGGCGTGCTGGGGACGATGTCCCTGGCTTGCGACACCTGCGGCGCGCTCGACGTTTCGTTCGATGGCGCCTGATGGCACGCCGCGAGCGATAGCGCGGCGGCCAGCGCGGCGGCCAGGGTAGCGGGTTTGGGGATCGACGATATGCGGGTCATGGCAGGGCCTCGGGCGCTTTGGGACATTGCCTCTTGGACGCCGCGCCCCGGCATTTACCGCAGCCTGCCTGCGCAATTTTTGTCGCGTGCCGTGCGACTTGCCGCCCTGCGCAGCGCGCCGCGCGCGTATCGGGTCAGCCCAGCGGATCTTCGCTCGGGATGATCGGCAGCAGGCGCGAATCGGCGATCGCGGCGCTGCGGTGGCCGACGATCTTGAGATATTCGGGATCGCTGGCAAAGGCCATGAAGGCCTGGCGACTGGCCTGTTCGACCAGCATGACGAAATCCCAGTCCTCGTCTTCCGGACCGATCAGGAACGACCCGGCGCTCCCCGCGAACAGCAGCTGTCCACCCGATGCCGCGAGAAACGGTGCGGTCGCCTTCATATAGCGGTCATAGGCCTGCGCTCCGCTGATCGGCGCGTCGGGGGCAAGATCGGGAAAGTCCGCGTAATCGGCGACGTCGCGGAACTTGAGCAGGTTGAGCATCACGACGCGCCCGCTGTCGGGATTGCCGAAGAAGCGCATCCCCGCCTCCTGCGTGACATCGATATGGGCTGGGCGCTCGTTAGCAGCGGTCATGTCATTCCTCGTTATCGTGCATCCTCATCGCGATATCGCTCATGAAGCGCGGGTCGTCGCCGGCCGCCAGCCAGCCCGCTTCGGCGGCGATCGCGCCGAGCAAATCGGACAGCGGCTCGAATTCGGCCTTGGCATAGTTCGACAGGACATAGCCGTGGACGCGGGCCTTGTCGCCGGGATGGCCGATGCCGATGCGCACGCGGCGATAATCCTGGCCGATATGCGCGTCGGCCGAGCGCAGGCCGTTATGCCCCGCCGCGCCGCCGCCAGTCTTCACTTTCACCTTGAACGGCGCGAGATCGAGCTCGTCGTGGAACACGGTGACGTCGCCGGGCTCGAGCTTGTAGAAATCGAGCGCGGCACGAATGCTCTCGCCGCTGCGGTTCATGAAGGTCGCGGGTTTCAGCAGGACGATCTTGTCCGATCCGATGCGCCCCTCGCGCGTCCAGCCCTTGAACTGCTTGCGGTCGGCGGTGAAGCCGTGCGTTTCGGCAATGGCGTCGAGCGCCATGAAGCCGACATTATGTCGGTGGAGCGCATAGTCCGCGCCCGGATTGCCGAGACCTACCCACAGTTGCATGACGCGGGGCATAAGGATTGCGCCGCATTTGCCAAGCCTCGTCGTCGGTTGATGCGAAATAGGCCCAACTGCGTCCGCCATTGACCGACGGCCAATCTCGACCCGTGGAACCCAGTCGTCCGCAAGTGCGAAAGGATTTGCCGGTCCCGCGATGCATCGCAAGTCAATCTAATATGTTCAAAACGATGCATTAATATAACAAAAATGGGTTCGTATCGTGTTGACACCCGCAAGTCTCAGACTTAGCGCCTGCCGGTGTTCTCACTGATGGCGATACGATGTTCGACTGGCTACGACTGCTTCTGCTGGCTGCTACCCTGTTCGCCGGCGCGATGACCGGATGGGCGCAGACCAAGACCTGTATACCCGAAATCTCGCGATTTACTGACGACGTCTACGATCCCGCGCTGGGCAACGTCGATACGCTCGACAAGGCCGAATTCTACATCCGCGGACAGTTGCCGAAAAACTCTACCAAAGCCGATGCAGCCGAAGCGATTGGCCGCTTCCTGCGCCAGCGCTTCTACCACGGCTTTTCCGAATATCGCATCTGCGAAAACTGGATCAGCCATTATGTCGGATTGATCAACCATCAGTGGATCAGCCCGATCAGCCCCGACGAGATCATCCGCTACCGAAGCGCAGGATGCAGCCAGAACACGCTCGTCTACCAGTCGCTATTGAGCCGTTTCGGGATAGATTATGCGACCGTCTCGTTCTGGCATCCCGAACACCGCGCCACCGCGGCAAAGATCGACGGTACCTGGTACTATTTCGATGCCGATATCGAACCGCACCGTGACCGGCTGGTCAGGTTCGACGAGGTGATGCGCGGCCACGTACTGCGCGAAATGTATCGCGGAAAAGCGGGCGCTCCGGGCTTTGGCCACGGCGACGATCTCGGCCTCCAGTTCGAGGAAGCGGCGCAGCTCGGCAAGATCACCTTTACCGATATCGACCGCTATCCGGCCGAACGAGGCGCTTTTATCCACCGGCTGACTGGCTGGCTGAGTGTCTATGGCTGGCTGGTCGGACTGGCGATCTCGCTGTTCGCGGTGGTAGTCGGGCCGCCATCGCGCTTCGCCGTCCTGCGTCGCGTGCAAGCCGCCTTCCGCTTCACCAGGCCCGGTAACAACCGATCCGCCGCGAAATCGTTCGCGGCATAATGCCTCACTAGGCCGGAGCCACCGGGCAAGTTTGCCCCGGCCCGGACCCAAACGCAAAGCGCCGGCCGCGGATGTCTCCGGGCCGGCGCTCGTAGCGTATTGTGGAGGGCTTATTCGCCCTTGGCGTCGTCCGATGTCTCGGCATTTTCGCCGCCTTCGGCATCGTCGGTCTGCTCGGTCGCAGGAACGTCGCCGGCATCGACTTCGTCGTCTGCGCCTTCGGCTTCGTCGTCCTGGCTCTTGAGTGCCGACGGTGCGACGAGCGTTGCGATGGTGAAGTCGCGATCGTCGATCGCCGAGACCGAACCTTCGGGCAGGGTGACGTTCGAGATGTGGATCGAATCGCCGATTTCGAGGCCGGTGAGGTCGATGTGGATCTCGTCGGGGATTTTCGACGCGTCGCACATCAGTTCGAGCTCATGGCGCACGACGTTGAGCACGCCGCCACGCTTGAGGCCGGGCGCTGCTTCTTCGTTCTCGAACACGACGGGAACGTTGACCGCGACGGTCGAACCCTTGGCAAGGCGATAGAAATCGACGTGCATCGGGCGATCGGTGACGGGGTGGAAGGCGACGTCCTTGGGCAGGGTCCGGTGGGTCTTGCCGCCGGCGTCGACCATGACGACCGAGTTCATGAAATGGCCGGTCATCAACTGCTTGACGAGCGCCTTTTCCTCGACGTGGATGGTAATCGGGTCTTCCTTGCCGCCGTAGATAACGGCGGGTACGCGGCCTTCACGACGTAGCGCACGGGAGGCTCCCTTGCCTGCCCGATCGCGAGTCTCGGCCGACAGCGTCAGCTGATCGCTCATAATGTGTCTCCAAATGGTTGGTTCATGCCGCCACGCCTCCAGGGATGACCATGGCTTGGCAAGCGCGCGCCTATAGTCGGCAAGCGCGCTTTATGCAAGCGGCGGCTACTCGATCCGCTCGACGGTGAGGCCGGTCTGCCGGGCAAGGCGCGCCTGGACCGATTGCGTGCCGGCGAGGTGCGCGATGCCGACCGCGACGAAGATCGTGCCGGGTCGTGCGAGCCGCGCTTCGAGCTGGTCGGCCCAGCGCGCGTTGCGCTGGTCGAGCAGCGGTCCCGCCAGCCCGTCGACCGAGCGCAGGTCGTCCGAAACGAGCCGGTCGATCGTCGCGACATCGCCGGTTTCCCACGCCCGCGCCAGCGCCGTCGCCTGCGCCGCATCGCTCTCGGCGCCGGTGATCGCCTTCACCAGAAAGGCGTTCTGCGTCGCTGGCGGCAGCGCGTCGAAAATGCCGAGCTGGCTGGCGGTCGTCTCAAAGCCTGCGACCGGCTTTCCGGCACTGCGAAAGCGCGCATCGAGCGCGGGTTCGACACCGCGCGCGGGGTCGAAGCCGGCGCGCGCGCCGACCGCATTGCCGATGACCAGCGCGGCGGCCCAGTCCTCCATGTCGTCGAGCTGCGAGCGGCGCAGCTTGGCGCGTTCGACGACATGGTCGAATGCCAGCGACAGCTTGCGATCGATCCGCGCGGCGATCGGTGTGTTCGGCGCATGGTCGCTCGCCATCGCGGCGAACAGGCTGAGTTCGTCGACGCTGTCGCTATCGGCGATTTCCATGATCAGCTCGTCCGACGCATCGATCGCGCGTTCGACCGCCGGGGTGCGCCACGCGACATCGTGCGGCAGCGCGTGGATCGTGCCGAAGAAATAGATCGTCGTGTCGCCATCGGCGATCCGCCACAGCGCCGGCCTGGCGACCGCTGCGGGGGTGCTGGCCGCCTGCGGCTGCGGCCGGTCGTGCAGCAGCGCGAAGACGAGCACGCCGATCGCCGCGGCGAGCGCGAGCGTCACGCTCAGCCACAGGCCACGCGACGATCTGGCCAGCGCGCGCCGCATGCCGATCAGTAATCGATCCGCGTGGCGACGATGCCGCGCTGGGCGAGATACGCCTGGACGCTGGCGTCGCCCGCCAGGTGTCCCGCGCCGACCGCCATGAAGACCGTGCCCGGCTGCTTCATCCGCTCGTCGAGCCACGCCGCCCAGCGCGCATTGCGGTCGGCGAGCAGGATCTTGCCGAGCGTCGGCGTCGTCTTGAGCCCCTCGTTGAGCAGAGCGGCGAGGTCGGCGACATCGCCTGTCGCCCAGTCACGCTCCATCCGCGCGGTTTCCTTGGCGAGATCGGGCAGGCCGTCGATTGTCGCCATCAGGAAGGCTATCTGGTCGGCGACCGGCAGCGCGTCGAAAAACCCGATCTGTTCGTCGAAGGTTTCGACCGCGGCGATTTTCTTGCCTCCGGATTTCGCGCCGTTCGCGACGATCTTCTCGACCCCGGCGTCGGGATCGAAGCCGAGCTTCTGCATCGGCATCGTCGACAGCGTGATCGCGGCCGCCCACGGCTTCAATTTGTCGAAGGTCGCGGGCGCCATACCCATCTGGCCCAACGCCGCGTCGTAACGCGTGCGCTGCGCGTCATCCAGCCGGTCGCGCAGCGCGATTCCGTCGCTCGCCATCGCGCGCGCCATGATCACCTGCTGCATCGTCGCTGCATCGGGCTCGACCATCTCGAGGACGAGCTCGTCCGACGCGTCGAACGCGGTCTTCACCGCGTCGTCGAACCAGACGAGGTCGGGCTTGAGCAGGTGGATCGTGCCGAACAGGTAGATCGTCGTGTCGGCGTCCTTGATCACCCAGATCGCCGGATCGGCATCGCCGCGATCGAACGCGGCAGCGCCGTTTGCGGCGAGGTCGCCGGTCGTCGCACAGCCCGCCAGGCCGAGCATCAAGGGCAGGGCGGCGAGGCGAAGGACTTTGCGGAAGGTCATGATCGTCGTTTCTCCAGGGCCGAAAGGGGCGGGCCGGGCGCATCTATATCGTTCGCCGGGTCGATGCCCAGCCTTGATTTGCGCCGCCTGCTCCGCCAAAGCCCTCGCCCATGCCGCACCCTGCGCCCAAACGACCGTCCGATGCTCCTCCGCTCAGCTTCCAGGACCTGATCCTGACGCTGCACGCCTATTGGGGAGCGCATGGCTGCGCGATCCTCCAGCCGTACGATCTCGAAATGGGGGCGGGGACGTTCCACACCGCCACCACGCTGCGCGCGCTCGGCCCCGATCCGTGGAACGCCGCCTTCGTTCAGCCGTGTCGCCGCCCGACCGACGGCCGCTATGGCGAGAATCCCAACCGGCTCGGCGCCTATTACCAGTATCAGGTGATCCTGAAGCCCAGCCCGCCCGATCTGCAGGCGCTCTATATCGGCAGCCTCGCCGCGATCGGCATTGATCCCCTGAAGCACGACATCCGCTTCGTCGAGGACGACTGGGAAAGCCCGACGCTCGGTGCCTGGGGTCTCGGCTGGGAGGTCTGGTGCGACGGCATGGAGGTCACCCAGTTCACCTATTTCCAGCAGATGGGCGGCTATGACTGCAAGCCGGTTTCGGGCGAGCTGACCTACGGGCTCGAACGCCTCGCAATGTATATCCAGGACAAGGATTCGATCCTCGACCTCGCCTACAACACGCCGCAACCGGGCATGCCCGCTTTGACCTATGGCGACATCTTCCTCGAGAACGAGAAGCAGATGTCGAAATGGAATTTCGAGGTCGCCGACACCGACACATTGTTCGACCTGTTCAGGAAGGCGGTCGCCGAGTGCGAGAACTGCCTCGCGCACAAGCTGCCGATCCCCGCGTACGAACAGGCGATCAAGGCGAGCCACGTCTTCAACACGCTGCAGGCGCGCGGCGTGATCTCGGTCCAGGAACGCGCCGCCTACATGGCGCGCGTCCGCGACCTCGCCAAGGGCGCGTGCACCGCGTGGATGGACCATAACGGGTGGGCAGCATGACCGATTTCCTGCTCGAACTGCGCTCCGAGGAAATCCCTGCACGGATGCAGGCGAAGGCCGCCGCCGACCTCGCCCGCCTGTTCACCGAACAGCTCGCCGCCGCCGGCCTGGCCGCCACTGAAACGCAGACCTTCGTCACCCCGCGCCGCCTCGCGCTGATCGCGCGCGGCCTGCCCGAAGCCACAGAGGCGCAGTCCGAAGAGATCAAGGGCCCGCGCACCTCGGCCCCGCCACAGGCGCTCGAAGGATTCCTGGGCAAGACCGGCCTGCAGCAGTCCGATCTCGAGGACCGCGACGGCATCTGGTTCGCCTCGAAACAGACCCCCGGCCGCGACACGCGCGACGTCCTTGCCGAGGCGATCCCCGCCATCGTCCGCGCCTTTCCCTGGCCAAAGTCGATGCGCTGGGGCGCCGCGAGCACCAGCACCGAATCGCTCCGCTGGGTTCGCCCGCTCCACGGCATCGTCGCGATCTTCGGCAGCGATCTCGTGCCGTGCACGATCGGCGATGTGACCTCGGGCTATGAAACGCTCGGCCACCGCTTCCATCACCCCGGTGTGATTACCATCGGCGGCGCCGACGATTACGCCGAAAAGCTGCGCGCCTGCCACATCATCGTCGATGCAGAGGAACGCCGCGCGATCATCCGCGACGGTGCGAAACAGCTTGCCGCCGATCAGGGCCTCGACTGGATCCTCGACGAAGCCCTCGTTGCCGAAAATGCCGGGCTGACCGAATGGCCGGTGCCGCTGATCGGCAGCTTCGACCCCGATTTCCTCAGCGTCCCGCGCGAGGTTATCCAGCTCACGCTCGCCACCAACCAGAAATACTTCGTCCTAGAGTCTCCTCCCCATGCAAATGGGGAGGGGGACCGCCCGCAAGGTGGTGGAGGGGGCGCCGAAGGCGCTGCTCAGCGCCTGCCCCAGCTCGCCCCCGCCTTCATCTGCGTCGCCAATATCGATGCGAACGACGGCGGCGCTGCGATCGTCGACGGCAACCGAAAGGTCCTCGCCGCCCGCCTCTCCGATGCGCGCCATTTCTGGGACCAGGACCGCAAGAAAACGCTCGCGCAGCACGCCGGGGGCTTGGCGCGCATCACCTTCCACGAAAAGCTCGGCACCGTGGCCGACAAGGTCGATCGCGTCGCCAGGCTGGCGCGCTGGCTGGTGGAAGAAGGGATCGTCAAAGTTCCTCCCCGGAACGGGGAGGGGGACCATGCGAAGCATGGTGGAGGGGTAGTCTCCCCAAGCGCCACCCCCGACGAAACGCGCCCTTCCGTCACGTCGGCTGACGCCGCCGCGCCACCTCCCCGTACCGGGGAGGAATTGTCCCGCGCCCAACTCGCCACCCTCGTCGAACAGGCCGCGCGGCTCGCCAAGGCCGATCTCGTCACCGAAATGGTCGGCGAGTTTCCCGAGCTGCAGGGCGTCATCGGCGGCTATTATGCCCGCGCCGAAGGCCTCGACCCGCAAGTCGCCGACGCCATCCGCGACCATTACAAGCCGGTCGGCCAAGGCGACGACGTCCCCACCGCGCCGGTGACGGTGGCGGTGAGTTTGGCGGACAAGCTGGATACTCTGGTCGGCTTCTTCTTGATCGATGAACGGCCGACCGGATCGCGTGACCCGTTCGCCCTTCGACGGGCTGCGCTGGGCGTTCTCGAGATTCTCAATCGGAACGCTTTGCGCATGGGCTTGTGGGAAGCGATCACCCGATCGCTTGGGGGCTTCGCGCCACAGAAGCTCTCACCCGAGACGGGTGACGAGAATTACGAGGCGTACATCGCCGCGCAGAATGACGTGTTCGCGAAATTGCCCAATTTCCTCGCCGACCGCCTCAAGGTCCAGCAGCGCGAAGCGGGCGTCCGCCACGACCTCATCGACGCGGTGTTCGCACTCGGCGGCGAAGACGATCTCGTCCGCCTCCTCGCGCGCGTAAAGGCGTTGCAGGCGTTCATCGAAACGCCCGAAGGCACCAACCTGCTCGCCGGCTACAAGCGCGCCGCGAACATCCTCAAGAAAGAGGACTGGGGCGACCCTGACACCAACGGCGCTCACCCTGAGCCTGTCGAAGGGTCATCTGAGGGGCTTCGACAGGCTCAGCCTGGGCGCGAGCGAGATAATTCGCTTTCCTACACATTGGAAAATGCCGAAGCTGCCCTCGTCGCCGCGCTCGATTCGGCTGAACCCGCCGCGCGCGACGCGATCGCAAACGAGGATTTCGCCGCCGCGATGGCCGCACTGGCATCGTTGCGCGCACCGATCGACACGTTTTTCGAGGAGGTCATCGTCAACGATCCCGATCCTGACAAACGCGCCGCCCGCTTGCGGCTGCTCGCGCGCATCCGCAGCGCGGTCCACGCCGTCGCCGACTTCTCGCGGATCGAAGGATGAGCGGCCCGCGAGGCGAGAGTGACTTCGCATTAGGTCACAGCCGTGAACCTGCCCCTGGACGGTGTGAACCGCATGAACTTGTCAGCTCGAAGGCCGCCCGTGGGAAAACAGTCGTGAGCAACCAGAAGTGAGCAAGCAGGCGTGATCAAACATTCGATCTATCGTTTCGGCGGCGGCGCGACCGACGCTGCCGACGCCGGCGTTGCGGGCGACAAGACCCTGCTCGGCGGCAAGGGCGCCAACCTCGCCGGCATGGCCGCGATCGATCTGCCCGTCCCGCCGGGGATCACCATCGGCACCGACATGTGCGCGATCTACATCGCCGCCGACCGCAGCTTCACCGATGATTTCCTCGCCGCGCTGACCGATGGCATCGGCCATATCGAGACCGCGACGGGAAAGAGCTTCGGCGATCCGAGCAATCCGCTGCTCGTCTCGGTCCGCTCGGGCGCCCGGGTGTCGATGCCCGGGATGATGGATACCGTCCTCAATTTGGGCCTCAATGACGCCACTGTCGAAGGCCTCGCCGCCGCCTCGGGTGATGCGCGCTTCGCCTGGGATAGCTATCGCCGCTTCGTCCAGATGTACGCCGACGTCGTCCTCGGCCTCGACCACGGCCTGTTCGAGGAAGCGCTCGAAATCGCCAAGGAAGACCGCGGTTTTGCCGACGATACCCAGATGGGTGCCGACCACTGGCGCGCGCTCGTTGGCGAGTACAAGGCGATCGTCGCCGCCGAACTCGGCCGCGACTTCCCGCAGGACGTCAATGAACAGCTCACCCGCGCGATCGGCGCGGTGTTCGACAGCTGGCAGTCCGAACGCGCGCGCGTCTATCGCCGGATCAACGCGATCCCGCACGATTGGGGCACCGCGGTCAATGTCCAGGCGATGGTGTTCGGCAACATGGGCGACACCTCGGCGACCGGCGTTGCCTTCACCCGCAACCCGTCGACCGGCGAAAAGGCGTGGTACGGCGAATGGCTCGTCAATGCGCAGGGCGAAGACGTCGTTGCCGGGATCCGCACGCCGCAGTACCTCACGCTTGCCGCACGCGACGAGGCGGGCGCACGCCTGCCGAGCATGGAAGAGGCGATGCCCGAGGTGTTTGGTGAGCTCGGCCGCGTCTTCGACACGCTCGAAACGCATTATCGCGACATGCAGGACATCGAATTCACCGTCGAACGCGGGCAATTGTGGATGCTGCAGACGCGCGCCGGCAAGCGCACCGCGCCCGCCGCGCTCAAGATCGCGGTCGACATGGCGCATGAAGGCCTGATCAGCGAAGAAGAGGCGGTCGCCCGCGTCGAGGCGCAGGCGCTCGACCAGCTGCTCCACCCCTCGCTCGATCCCGCCGCCGTCCGCGACGTCGTCGCGCGCGGCCTGCCCGCATCGCCCGGCGCCGCCTCGGGCATCGCGGTATTCGATGCCGATACCGCCGAACGCCGCGCTGGTGCGGGCGATCGCGTCATCCTCATCCGCACCGAGACCAGCCCGGAAGACATTCACGGCATGCACGCCGCTGCCGGCATCCTCACCGCGCGCGGTGGCATGACGAGCCACGCCGCGGTCGTCGCGCGCGGCATGGGGCGTCCGTGCGTCTCTGGCGCGGGCACGCTGTCGATCGACGCCAAGGCGGGCAGCCTAAAGGTCGCCGGACGCGCCTTTGCCGAGGGTGACATGCTGACCATCGACGGCAGCACCGGCGAAGTCATGGCGGGTGAGGTTGCCACCGTGCAGCCCGAACTCAGCGGAGATTTCGGCGTGCTGATGGGCTGGGCCGACAAGGTTCGGCGATTAGGCGTGCGCGCCAACGCCGAAACCCCCGCCGATTGCCGCGTTGCGCGCGAATTCGGCGCCGAGGGGATCGGCCTGTGCCGCACCGAGCACATGTTCTTCGACGCTGCCCGCATCGCCGCGGTGCGCGAGATGATCCTCGCCGATGACGAGGCCGGCCGCCGCGTCGCACTGGCCAAATTGCTCCCCGAACAGCGCGCCGATTTCGCCGGCATCTTCACCGAGATGGCGGGACTGCCCGTCACGATCCGGCTGCTCGATCCGCCGCTGCACGAATTCCTGCCGCACGCCGATAAGGATTTCGACGAGGTCGCCGCTGCTTCGGGCGTATCGGTCGAGAAACTGCGCGCCCGTGCTGCCGAGCTGCACGAGTTCAACCCGATGCTCGGCCATCGCGGCTGCCGCCTCGGCGTCACCTACCCCGAAATCTACGAGATGCAGGCGCGCGCGATCTTCGAAGCCGCGATCGATGTCGCCGAGGGGAAATTCGCAGCCGACTCTTCCGCCCGTCATGTTGCGTCCGAATCTCCAAATCCCTCCCATCCCGCTCAGGCTGAGCCTGTCGAAGCCCCAGCGCGCGCTGCCCTTCGACAAGCTCAGGGTGAGCGGGGAGGCGAAGGCATTGTCGCCCCGATTCCCGAGATCATGATCCCGCTCGTCGGCACCGCGCGCGAGCTCGAACTGATGAAGACGGTTGTCGATGACACCGCGCGCGCCGTCTTTGCCGAGCGCGGGCGCGAAATCGCCTATCTCGTCGGCACGATGATCGAACTGCCGCGCGCGTGCCTGATGGCCGATGAAATTGCTGCGAGCGCGCAATTCTTCAGCTTCGGCACCAACGACCTCACCCAGACGACGCTTGGCGTCAGCCGCGACGATGCCGGGCGTTTCCTCGGCCAGTATGTCGACAAGGGGATCTACGCGACCGACCCGTTCGTCAGCATCGACGTCGCCGGCGTCGGCCAGCTGATCGAGCTCGCTGCCCAGCGGGGCAGGGGCGCGCGCGACGGGCTCAAGCTCGGCATCTGCGGCGAACATGGCGGCGATCCTGCCAGCATCGACTTTTGCGAGAGCGTCGGCCTCGATTACGTTTCGGCCTCGCCCTATCGCGTCCCGATCGCGCGGCTGGCTGCGGCGCAGGCGGCGCTCGCGGCGCGCAATCGCAGCGGTGATGGCAAGGGCGACAAATAAGCACGATTCAGGGGTTGCGCCGCCGCGGCGATCCGCCTATTTCGCCCCCTCTGCCGCCCGTCGGCAGTGCGCCCGTAGCTCAGCTGGATAGAGTGCTTGACTACGAATCAAGGGGTCGGAGGTTCGAATCCTTCCGGGCGCACCAATTTACCATAGAAGTGCGCACCGGTGGCGCATCGGCCTCGGGCGTGCTTTCTGCCTGGGCCAGACTGGCCACAGGGCCACGCACGATCAGATCCACTTTCGTCATCACGACCTCTGCACGGACGCCTGAACGTAGTTCTTGCGGAGGCCCGGGCGGTCGGGATCGGTGAGCTTCTTCTTGAGGCCATCGGCAAACACTGCGATCGTTTTGCAGTCGATCCGATCAAGCTTATCGCCGCACTGTCGTTCTATGAGGTCGATCTCCTGGCTGAGAGCAGCGCGCCGATCCTGATGACTGGCCAGACGCTTCTTGAGGTCTTTGTCCTTGGGATCGACGAGACCTGCCTCGAACGATTCGAACAGCCGCTGGATCGCCGTCTCAGCGGCGGTGCGCTCAATGCGCAACGTAGCGATGTCGTGCTTGCATCTCACATCTGCACCGGCGGAACGTTCAAGGAGCTGCGCGAGCAGTTTCTCGAGGCGAGCAGGATCGAGCAAGCGCTTTTCCAGGACGGTGACAACAGCGTCGTCAACCTGCGCCATCGAGACGTTGTTGCCGCCGCACGAGCGATCCTTCTTCCTGCGCACGTTTGAGCATGAATATTAGCGATACTGACCACCTTTGCCGATCATGAGCGTCATGGTGCCATTGCAACCGGGCTTGCCGCGCCGGCCGCGACCTGACCGCAGAACGGGGCTCGAATGCGAGCGCCCAGGTGCCATCTCCGGATCACGGGATTTGAGGATCGCCTGGACCTTGCCGAAGGTCTTCTCTGGAATAATTGCGGGCACCGCGACCTCGATCCGCTCCTTGCGTGGACGCTTTTCGCCGGTACGGCTGTCTTTAACGTGGTAATAGTGGCGACCGATATATGTCTCGCGGGTCAGAATGGTGTGCACCAGCGCGGGTGAGAACGGACTGCCGCCCTTCCGGCAGCAAGGCCTGGTACAATTGCGACAAAGCGTGATTGACCAATGTCCAAATGATAAAGCGTACCTAACAGACAGGCGTCGTTGAGAACTGCCCCGAACGTGATCGTGATCGATCCGGTGATAAGCGGAAGACCTGTCCGCAAGGCCGGAGCCAGCGCGAATTCCTGTCCAAGCCAGAAGTGAAGCGGCACAACGACGATGGTCGCGCATCCCGAAGCTATGGCGTAACCGATTCAGAGCGAGAAGACGCTATCGCGAAGCACTTCCTTCGCCGCGGTGATGGCGCAGGTCGTGCCTTGCTTGGCAGCTTAGCCGAAAACGAATGCGGAGATTATGCCGGCGATGAGCAAGTGAAGATCCACGGCATCAGAATTTACGGGCGGAGACGATCGGGCCGCCTGGGCCTTGCTGCAGAAGCACGGCAATCTTGTAGTTGGGATCGGCCAGCGGAGGAATCTTGAGCATCAACTCGCTTCCTTTCCATTCCCCCAGATCAATGAGGCTGTGAACGACGTCGCGATGCGGCAAGGTCCGACCGTTGTTCTCGCCAGCAGAAATGGGCACCTCGACTGCACGTGGATCATAACTGACCAGCAACACGCGGGCCGCCTGGTCGCGGCGGCCGGTTCCTACCACCAGTGTATCTCCCATGCGCTCGATTGACGGACCGGCGACGAGCGCCCCGCCGGCGACTATAGCCCGTTCAAGCTCATCCTTCTTGTGTCCAATCAGCCCGCTTCGACCATTAATGACGACTTGCGGTGTGGCGACATCGAAATTGCTCGCCCTTTTGGCATAGTCGCGTTGGCGTTGGGTGTACTCGGGCTTGGCGAATGTGTCCTTCCAGCCTAGCTTGTCCCAGTAGGTCACAGCGAAGCTCAGGGCGAGAATGTCGTCGCGGTCGACGATTGCATTGACGTTTGCATTGGCGGGCGGACACGACGAACAGCCTTGGCTCTGGAACAGCTCGACGACAACCGGATGGCGCGCATCGCCCCCGCTGGTGCGCGGAGCGGTGGCTTCGGCCTGCGCCATCGGCATGGGGCTATCGGACGATTCCGAACATCCAGCCAAAAACATCGAAACGAGCGCAACGAGCATAATGCTTTTCATGTCAAATCCCCGCATACCATTCGTAGCCGGCCGCATCTTCCCAATAGCCGCCCTTGCCATCGTAGAGGTTGTCGATCCGGTCCCGCGCCTCGATACGCATGACATATTTCGCCTGTTTGTAGCCGAGCTGGCGTTCCACACGCAGGCGGATGGGCGCACCATGCGCCACCGAAATCATCTCGTCGTTCATTCGCCAGGCGAGGATCGTCTGAGGATGTAGGGCATCGATCATGTCGATCGATTCGTAGTACGGTCTCGCCCCGAAATTGTCGGCGCAATGGAAGACAATGTATCTTGTCCGGCCGGAGACACCGGCCTGACGCAGCAACATCGACAGCTGCGGGCCCGACCATTTGCCGATCGCGCTCCACCCCTCGACGCAATCGTGTCGGGTTATCTGAGTCCGCGTCGGCAAGCTGATCATCTGGGAATGGGTCAACTTGAGCGGGTTGGCGACCAAGCCGCCGATCTCCAGGCTCCAGTTTGTGAAATTTTCGGTAGCGTGCATCTGGTAAGCCGCAGATTCCGGCATGGTATTGCCATTGGTTCTGAAGACCGGCGACATCTGGCTGGGCGCAAATTCCTTTGCCAGCGCCATACGATCGGTGACCAGCCGTTGTCCGCCATAATGCAGTTTTTCGCCAACCTTCAAAACCGAGCGGAATCGTTCGCTATCATTTAGCTTGTCGCATCCGGACAACAGCAGTCCGCCCACGGAGGCCCCCATCCCGGCGAGAATTCGACGGCGGGGATAAAGAAGTTCGCTCATGCTTCGATCCCCTTCGAGCCGCCGCTGGGTCAGGGGGCCTTGGCAACCCCGACGAGCGCCGGACGCAGCAGCCGGTCCTTGATCATGTAGCCCGACTGCATTTCCTGGACGATCGTCCCCGGCGTGGCTTCGGCATCGGGGATCTCGACCATCGCCTGGTGGCGGTTGGGGTCGAGCGGTTCGCCGATCGTGTCGATTCGCTTGATCCCGTGGCGTTCGAACACCGTTTCGATCTCGCGCCCCGTCGCCTCGATCCCGGCGATGACGCCTTTCAGCTTGTCGTCCGACTTGAGATCTGCGGGAATGGCGGCAAGGCCGCGCGCCAGGTTGTCGGCGACCGACAGCATGTCGCGGGCGAACTTGGTCGCCGCATAGCTGTGCGCCTCGGCCAGCTCGCGCTCGTGGCGGCGGCGGACGTTCTCGGTCTCGGCGCGGGCATAAAGCAGGTCCTGGCGCATCTTGTCGAAATCGGCCTCAAGCTCGGCAAAGCGATCGTGCTCCTCGAGCTCGGGGGCCTCAGCGGCGGTTTCCTGGCGCAGCTCTTCGGCTCCGTTTTCAGGCTTTTCGGTTTCGTTTTCGGGCATTTCGTTTTCGGTCATTACGTAATCAATCTCGACAGCATTTGAGCGGTGAAATCTACCATGGGCACGATGCGGGCATAGTTCAAGCGAATGGGGCCGATCACGCCGACGACGCCGACGACGCGATCCTCGCTGTTGCGATAGGGCGCAGCGATCACGCTCGACCCCGACAGCGAGAACAATTCGTTCTCCGCACCGATGAAAATCCGCGTCGCCTGGCCGTCGCGCGTCAGGCCGAGCAACCGGGCGATCTCCTGCTTGCTCTCGAGCGCGTCGAGCAGCCCGCGGACGCGCTCGATGTCGCTGGCTGCCGCGGCGTCGATCAGGTTCGCCGCACCGCGCACGATCAGCACCGGGCGATCGGCGGCATCCTCGCTCCACGTCGCCAAGCCGCGCGTGATGAGCTCGCTTGCCGCGCGGTCGAGCGCGATCCTTTGGCTTTCAAGCTCGCCGCGCAGGCGCGCCTGCGCCTGCGGCAACGTCAGCCCGGCAAGCATCGCGGTGACGTAGTTGCCGGCCTCGACCAGCGCCGAGGGCGGAATCGGCTCGGTAAGTTCAATCACCCGGTTCTCGACGCTGCCGTCGCTGCCGACCAGCACCGCAAGCGTCTGCGTCTCGGACAGCGGAACAAAGCTCATCTGCTTCAGCACCGGCTCGCTTTTCGGTACGAGTACCAGGCCCGCACACGACGACAGGCCAGACAGCGCCATCGTCGCCGCCGCCAGCGCGTCCTCGACCGGGCCATCGCCGCCGAGCTGTGCCTCGATCTGCGCGCGCACCCCGGCATCGGGCTCATCGACCTGCATCATGCCGTCGACAAACAGGCGGAGGCCGCTGATCGTCGGCATCCGACCCGCGCTGGTATGCGGCGCGGCGAGCAGGCCGAGCCCTTCGAGATCCTGCATCACGCCGCGGATCGAGGCGGGCGACAGGTTGAGCCGTCCGGCCTGTGAGATCGTTCGTGACCCCACCGGTGCACCCGTCGCGAGATAGCTTTCGACAACCAGCCGAAAGATATCGCGGGCACGATCGTTGAGGTCGCCAATATCATAAGGTGCGGCGGGCGGGGTCATGTCAGCGATGTAAGGTGGCTGGCATGCTCGGCGCAAGGTCGCTAGGGCGTGGGCATCATTCACAGGAGACGAATTCATGCGACCATCGGGCCGTGCGCCAGACGAAATGCGCGCCATCACCATCGAGACGGGCTATACCCGCCATGCCGAAGGGTCGGTGCTGGTCAGCTTCGGCGACACGCGCGTGCTGTGCACCGCGAGCGTCGAAAAGGGCGTGCCGCCGTGGCTGCGCGGCAAGGGCGAGGGCTGGGTAACGGGCGAATACGGCATGCTGCCACGTGCCACGCATACGCGCGGCAATCGCGAGGCAGCGCGCGGCAAGCAGTCGGGCCGGACGCAGGAAATCCAGCGCCTGATCGGGCGTTCGCTCCGTTCGGTGGTCGACCTCAAGGCGCTCGGTGAACGCCAGATCACGCTCGATTGCGACGTGCTCCAGGCCGATGGCGGCACGCGGACCGCCTCGATCAGCGGCGCGTGGGTCGCATTGCGCCTCGCGGTTGACGGGCTGCTGCGCGACAAGCTTATCAAGACCGACCCGATCGCACAGAAGATCGCCGCGATCAGCTGCGGTATCCATAACGGCACGCCCGTCCTCGATCTCGATTACGACGAGGACAGCAATGCCCAGGCCGACGCCAATTTCGTCCTGACCGGCGACGGCAAGCTCGCCGAAGTGCAGGCAACCGCCGAGGGCGCGACCTTTGACGAAGAGGAACTGTTGCGCCTGCTGCGCCTCGCGCGGATCGGCTGCAACGGCATCTTCGCGGCGCAGGACGCCGCGGTCGACAAGGTGCGCGCAGCATGAGCGCCGGGGCGGGAGAGCAGGCGATCCGCAAACTCGCCCCCGGTCGGCTGGTGATCGCCAGCCACAATGCGGGCAAGGTGCGTGAAATCGGCGCCTTGCTCGCGCCTTACGGCATAGAGACGGTCTCGGCCGCAGCGCTCGACCTGCCCGAGCCGGTCGAGAACGGCACGACCTTCATCGCCAACGCCGAACTCAAGGCGCTCCAGGCTGCCGATCTGTCGGGTCTGCCCGCGCTCGCCGATGACAGCGGCCTGTGCGTCGCGGCATTGGGCGACGAGCCGGGAATATTCTCGGCGCGCTGGGCAGAGCTCGACGACGGCAGCCGCGATTTCGCCGAGGCGATGCGCCGCGTCGAGGCGCGCCTGCAGGACGCGGGGCCCGACGCGCCGCGCGATGCGCACTTCACCTGCGCGCTGACGCTCGCCTGGCCCGACGGGCACAGCGAAAGTTTCGAAGGGCGCATCGATGGCCTGCTCGCCTGGCCACCGCGCGGGCGGAATGGCTTCGGCTATGACGCGATGTTCGTGCCCAATGGCCATCAGCAGACCTTCGGCGAGATGGATGCTGCGGCGAAGCATGCAATGAGCCATCGCTCGCGCGCATTTGAAATGCTCGTTGCCACCGTTTTCTGATCGCTCGCAGTCGCGTGATTGCGCGATTTGCCACGCAAACCCGCCGTTCGCGCTAGCCAGCGGCGCGCAATGCTTGGCTCGACGGGCGCAATGCGCCTAGGCGATAGGGCGTGAAGCCCAAGATCCTCACCACGATGGTCGGTTATACACCGCGCCAGTTCGCCGCCGACGGCCTTGCCGGCATAACCGTTGCGCTGGTCGCGCTGCCGCTCAGCATCGCCATCGCGATAGCATCGGGCGCGCCGCCGGCGGCGGGCCTGATCACGGCGGTCGTCGCAGGGTTCCTGATATCGGCGCTCGGCGGCAGCCGGGTCCAGATCGGCGGCCCGACCGGAGCGTTCATCGTCGTTGTCTATGGCATCATCCACACGCACGGTTTCGACGGCTTGCTCGTCGCGACACTGATGGCAGGCGTCATATTGCTGGCGGCTGGCCTGATGCGCGCGGGACGGCTGATCCGCCACATTCCAGAGGCGGTGATCGAAGGCTTTACGATTGGCATCGCGATCGTCATCGCGGTCGGCCAGCTGAAAGACCTGTCGGGGATGACCGGCGCTGCGCTGCCGGCTGATTTCCTTCCCAAACTCTCCGCATTGTGGGCGGCGAAGGCGACGATCGATCCGGTTGCGCTGGCAATGGGCGTGGGCTGTGTCGCCGCCATCCTCATCCTGCGCCGGATCGCGCCGAGATTGCCGTGGCTCGTCGTGATCGTCGCGCTGGCGAGCGGAATCGCCTATTTCGGCCTGCCGTCGATCGAGTCGGTCGCGGGGCGCTACGGTGCGCTGCCGCAGGGCCTGCCAGTGCCGCATCTTCCGACGATCGACGGCGCAAGGCTCGTTGCGCTGCTCCCTGCGGCGGTGACGATCGCCTTTCTCGCCGGGATCGAATCGCTGCTGTCGGCGATCGTCGCTGACCGGATGATCGGCGCGGCGCACCGGTCAAACGCCGAGCTGATCGCGCAAGGCGCGGCCAACATCGCCTCGCCGCTGTTTGGTGGCCTGCCGGCGACGGGCGCGATTGCACGCACCGCGACCAACGTCAGCGCGGGCGGACGGACGCCGGTTGCGGGGATGGTCCACGCTGCGGTGATCCTGGCCGTCCTGCTGCTCGCGGCACCTTTGGCGGGCGCGCTTGTCCTGCCGGCGCTGGCGGCGCTGCTGATCGTGACGGCGTGGACGATGAGCGAACCGCACCGCTGGCCCGAGCGCCTACGCCTGCGCCGGTCCGATCTCGCATTGATGCTGCTGACGGCGGGGCTCACCGTCTTTGCCGATCTGACGCTGGCGATCGCGATTGGCACCGCCATTGGTCTCGCGCTCAAGCTGGCGCGGGGCGAGATCGACCCGCCCGACTGGCATACGCCGTTTCGCTGGGGCGGCGGCGGACCGCGATAGCCGCGAGCGGTCGGCGCCTAGAGCGGCGATTGCCCGAAGACATTGCCCACCGGGGTATAGCGGCAGACGAGGTAATCGTCGCTCGCATTGCTCGCCAGCGCGCAACCGACGCGCGTCGAGCTGCGCCAGATGATCTGCGTGTAATGCGCGACGTCGCCAAATCTTCCAGTGCTGCTGGTGTCGGGAATCCTGCCCGCGCGGTAATAGCGCCGCTCGGCGACCCAGGCGCCGACCATGTCGCCGTATGCATAGGCACCGCGCGTGCCCATCCACAGATTCTCGCCCTCGAGCCTCGCCGGATCGTGCGGCGCATGGGCGAAGCGGCGAGTCCTTGCCATCTCCTGCGCATAGCGCGCGGCATCGGCGACCAGTCCCGGATCCCAGACGAGCGGTGCTACTCCGACCGCGCGGCGCGCTTCGTTGTGGGCACTCAGCATCGCGCTACGCAACGCCGCATCGCCACGCGGGGCGGGGCGCGTGTCGGTCCAGCGTTTGGTGACAACGGGCGCGCCGCCGGCGGAGGCGACGCTGCACGCACTCAGCGCCACGAGGCCGAGCAGGGCTGGCAGCACGGCGGCGGTGCGCCTAAGGGCTTTACGATGAACCATGCGGCAATCCTCGATGAGCAGCGAAGCGATAGCGTGAACCCGTTGGCGCTCTATGTCCATTGGCCCTTTTGTGTTTCGAAATGCCCCTATTGCGATTTTAATAGCCATGTCCGCGATGCGGTCGATATCGACGCATGGCGTGATGCGATCATCGCCGACCTGGTTCATGAGGCGGCGCTGACGCCCGGACGCCCTCTGTCGTCGATATTCTTTGGCGGAGGCACGCCTTCTCTCATGCCGCCCGCGCTCGTCGCCGACATTCTCGCCGCCGCCGATCGCCACTGGGGCTTTGCCGCGGGCATCGAGATCACGCTCGAAGCCAATCCGTCATCGGTCGAGGCCGCGCGCTTCGGTGATTTGGCCGCTGCCGGGATCAATCGCGTCTCGCTCGGCCTGCAGGCGCTCGACGACGGCGCGCTCGCGTTTCTCGGCCGCGCGCATGATGTCGGTGAAGGCCTCGCCGCGCTCGATGTCGCGCAGGATGCGTTCGATCGCGTCAGTTTCGACCTGATTTACGCGCGTCCCGATCAGAAACTCGCCGATTGGGAGACCGAGCTGGCCCGCGCGCTGGCGTTCGGCACGGGGCATCTGTCGCTCTACCAGCTGACAATCGAGCCGGGCACGCGCTTTTCCACGCTGGCGGCAAAGGGCGAGCTGACGATTCCCGGCGGCGATGAAGCCGCCGACCTGTTCGAAACGACGCGCGCGATGACGACGGCGGCGGGGCTGCCCGCTTATGAGATCAGCAACCACGCGCGCATCGGCGAGGAAAGCCGCCACAACCTGACCTATTGGCGCTATGGCGATTATGTCGGCATCGGCCCCGGAGCGCACGGGCGGCGCGGCAAGGCGGCGAGCGAGCGGCACAAGAAGCCCGAAAACTACCTCGCCGCGGTCGCGCGCAATGCCCACGGGATCAAGGCTGAGGCCGATCTCGACCCCGCGACGCGCGCGACCGAGGCGCTGCTGATGGGCCTGCGGCTTGCCGAGGGCGTCGATCTCGCCGCGATCGCCGCCGACAGCGGCATTGCGCAAGGTAATCTGATCGACGCCCGCGCCGCTGATCAGTTGGCGGCGCTGGGGCTGCTGACGCGCGACGGCACGCGGGTCACCGTGACCGAGGCCGGAATGATCCTGCTCGACGCGATCCTGCCCAGGCTGGTGGCGATTTAGCGCGACGATCCCCCTCGCGCATGCTCGCGGGGCGAGAGGAGGGGTCTTCACCCCGCCGCCAAAGTCGCTACGCTGTTCGCATGACGCCTGCATCCGCCTTGATCGACCGCTGGCGCGACCATCTCGCGATCGAACGACGGCGCTCGGCGCATACCGTGCGCGCCTACACGACGACCGCCCAGCGATTGTGCGCATTCGTCATGGCGCATCGCGGCGAGGCGGTGACCGCAGCGCATATCGCCGCGCTGACCCCCGGCGACCTGCGCGCCTATCTTGCCGCGCGGCGTGGTGACGGCCTGTCGAACGCCTCGGCGGCGCGCGAACTGTCGGCGGTGCGCGGCTTCCTGCGCTTCGTTGGCGGCGAGGATGCGGTCGTGCCGCTGGTCAAGGGACCCAGGGTCAGCAAAGGCGTGCCACGCCCGGTCACGCCCGACGAGGCGGTCGCGCTTGCCGACGATCTCGCCGAGAGCGCTACCGATGCATGGACCGGCGCGCGCGATTGGGCGGTGCTGATGCTGCTCTACGGCGCGGGTTTGCGCATCGGCGAGGCGCTGTCGCTGACCGGATCCGTCATGCCGCTCGGCGATAGCCTGCGCGTTACCGGCAAGCGCGGCAAAACGCGTATCGTCCCGTTGCTCGCCACCGTGCGCGAAGGCATCGAGGCATATGTCGCTCTGTGCCCCTATGATCTCGTCGGCAACGCGCCGCTGTTTCGTGGCCAACGGGGCGGACCGCTGTCGCCCGCGATCATCCGCCGCGCAGTCCAGGCCGCGCGCACGCGGCTCGGCCTGTGCGATCGTGCCACTCCGCACGCGCTGCGCCACAGCTTTGCGACGCATTTACTGGCGGGAGGTGCCGATCTGCGCAGCCTGCAGGAACTGCTCGGCCATGCCAGCCTGACGTCGACGCAGGTCTATACCGCGGTCGACGCGGCGCACCTGCTCGACGTCTATCGCAGCGCGCACCCGCGCGCCGAGTGAGCCCGGGCGGGCTAGGCCATCGCCGCCAGCCGCCGATCGATCGCGTCCCAGATCATGCCGGGCGTATCGGTGCCGTTGAATGTATCGATTGCGACGATGCCGGTCGGCGAGGTGACGTTGATTTCGGTCAGCCACTCGCCGCCGATCACGTCGATGCCGGTGAAGATCAGCCCGCGGCGCTTGAGCTCGGGGCCCATCGCGGCGCAGATTTCCTCTTCGCGCGCGGTCAGCGTCGTCGCCTCGGCATGGCCGCCGGCGGCGAGGTTCGATCGGAACTCGCCTGCGCCGGGCTTGCGGTTGATCGCGCCGGCGATCTCTCCGTCGACCAGGACGATGCGCTTGTCGCCCTCGGCGACGCTCGGCAGGAACGCCTGGACCATGAACGGCTCGCGCCAGACCTGGCCAAACAGTTCGACCAGCGCGGAGAGGTTCATGCCGTCGTCGCCGATGCGGAACACCGCCTTGCCGCCGTTGCCGTGGATCGGCTTGACGACGATCGACCCGTGCTTGGCGTGAAACGCGCGCACTTCGTTCAGGTCGAGCGTGACGAGCGTCGGCGGCATGAAGCGCGCATAATCGAGCACCATCACCTTTTCGGGCGCGTTGCGGACCTGGACCGGGTCGTTGACGATCAGCGTGCGGTCCATGATCCGTTCGAGCAGGTGCGTCGCGGTGATATAACCGAGGTCGAACGGCGGATCCTGTCGCATCAGGACGACGTCGATGTCCCTGCCGAGGTCGATCACCTCCGCGTCGCCAAAGGCAAACCAGTCGGCCGCGTCGCGTTTGACCGTGACCGGATGCGCGCGCGTCGTCAGCGTATCGCCCTGCCAGGTCAGGTTGCGAACGTCATAATGCCACAGCCTGGCCCCGCGATCCTGCGCCGAAAGCATCAGCGCAAAGCTCGAATCGCCCGCGATGTTGATTCCATCGAGGGGGTCCATCTGGACGGCGACATTCAGGGTCATGGGCGTTCCTATCCTATCCACGCGTTGGCGATGTGGCGTGGCCAGCGGCGCGGCGCAAGGAGCAGTACGTCGATCCGCACGTCTTCGCCATGCGGGGCATAGCGCGGGGCGAGCGCATTGGCAGCGGCAGCGACGCGGCGCAGGCGGTTGCGGTCGATCGCACGGTCGAGCTCGGCATCGGTTGCGCGCCACTTGACCTCGACAAAGGCGACGGTGCGCGCCCGCCGGGCGATCAGGTCAACTTCGCCGCCGGGCGCGCGCACGCGCCGCGCGACGATCCGCCAGCCGTGGAGACGCAGGTACCAGGCGGCGAGGCTTTCGCCCTTGCGCCCGCGTTGCTCAGCGAGTTCGCGGCTTGGCGCGCGGCTCATTGACCGCCTTTCAGTGCCACCGCGCGGTCATAGGCGCGTTTGCGTTCGACACCGTGGTTGCGCGCTGCCTCCCGTGCCGCCTTGGCAACGGGCATATCGGATAGGAGATCGGTAAGGAGCGCATCGAGCGCCGCGTCGTCGAGATCGGCTGCGACAGCGGTGATCGGCGGCGCGATGACAATGACAATCTCGCCCTTGGGCGGCGCATCGACATAGCGGTCGGCAAGCGCAGGCAGCGTGCCCGTCACGCACTCCTCGTGCATTTTGGTGATCTCGCGCGCGACCGCCGCCTCGCGCGGGCCGAGAACATCGGCGAGATCGGCAAGGCTGGCGGCAAGGCGCGGACCGGTTTCGTAAAAGACGAGCGTCGCGCGCAGAGCGGCGAACTCGGCCGCGACATCGCGCCGCGCCTTGGTCTTGTTGGGCAGGAAGCCGGCAAAGACGAAGCGGTCGGTCGGCAGACCGGCGAGCGTCAGCGCGGCGATCGCGGCGCTCGGCCCCGGCAGTGTGGCAATCGTGATCCCCGCGGCTCGCGCGGCGCGCACCAGCTTGTAGCCCGGATCGGATATCAGCGGCGTGCCCGCATCGCTGACCAGCACGACAATGCCGCTTGCCGCGCGCGCGATCAGGGCATCCCTCGCGGCATCGTCACTATGGTCGTGATAGGCGACCATCGGGCGCTTGATGCCGAGGTGGTTGAGCAGCTTGCCGGTGACGCGCTTGTCCTCGCAGGCGACGAGATCGGCGAGCGCGAACAAGGATTTCGCACGATCGGACAAGTCTCCCAGGTTGCCGATTGGCGTCGCCACGATATAGAGACCTGAAGAGGGAGACGATTTCATGAGTACGGTCTTGGCAGATAGGCGATATGCGCCGCAAGCGCAGAGCGAATCGATGGGCCTGAAACGGCTTTGGCAGGCGCTGATGATCGCGTTTCTCGCGGTCCTCGTGACGGGGTGCCAGACGCTCCTGCCCAAGGGGCCGCAACGGACCGACCAGACGCCGACGACGCAGCCGACCGGACCCGGTGTAACCCCGGGCCTGCCAGGCGACGAAACGCGCCACCGCGTCGCCTTGCTCGTCCCGCAAAGCGGCGAGAATGCTGGCGTCGGTACCTCGATCGCCAACATGGCGACGATGGCGTTGCTCGATTCCAAGTCCGAAAGCGTGCGCATCACGACCTATGACACCGCGATGGGTGCCGCCAATGCGACGCGCCAGGCCATCGCTGACGGCAACAAGCTGATCCTCGGCCCGTTGCTCGCCTCCGACGTCAAGATCGCCGCGCCGATCGCGCGTGCTGCCAACGTCCCGCTGTTGAGCTTTTCGAACGACACGTCGGTTGCCGGCAACGGCACCTTCCTGCTCGGCTATGTCCCGTCGCAATCGGTCGAGCGCGTTGTCACCTTCGCCCGCTCCAAGGGCTATAAGAGCTTCGCTGCGCTGGCACCTGCGGGTCCCTATGGCGAACGTGCGCTCGCCGCGATGCGAAGCGCGGTCAAGGACCATGGCGGGGCGGTCATCGCCGCCGAACGCTACGACCGGTCGGCCGCGTCGATCACCGGTGCGGTGCGGCGGCTTGGACGCGTCTCGGGCTATGACGCTGTGCTGATCGCCGATGGCGGCCGCGTCGCGGTGCAGGCAGCGCCGATGCTGCGCGAGGCGGCGGGAGCTGACATGCGTTTCCTCGGCACCGAATTGTGGAACACCGACAGCTCGCTCGCGGGCGCGCCGGCGTTGCGCGGATCATGGTTCGCTAGCGTGTCGGACGGCTATTACGGCCAGCTCGCAAGCAAGTACCGCGCACGGTACGGCGAAACGCCGTTCCGCCTGTCGGCGCTGGGCTATGACGCGGTCCTGCTGACGGTGCGCGTGTCGCGCGACTGGAAGCCGGGAACGACCTTCCCGATCAACCGGCTGTTCGCCAGCGACGGCTTCGGCGGGATCGACGGCATCTTCCGCTTCGACAATCTCGGCATCGCCCAGCGCGCGCTCGAAGTCAGCGAAGTCGGCGCCGGCGGTTTCAAGGTCGTCGACCCGGCACCGACGAAATGGTGATCTAGCCGTTACCGTCATTGCGAGCGGCCAAGCCGCGCGGCACTCCTTGCGCCGCTTAACGCAATGACGGTGGCATAGCGTCTTGGCTTAGCCGATCGACTGACCGGTCTGCGCCCAATCCTTCATGAAGCCTTCGATGCCCTTGTCGGTCAGCACGTGCTTGAACAGGCTCTTGATCACAGCGGGCGGCATCGTCGCGACGTCGGCACCGATCTTGGCCGATTCGAGGACGTGGATCGGGTGGCGGATCGAGGCGACGAGGATCTCGGTGTCGAAATCGTAATTGTCGTAGATCAGGCGAATGTCGCTGATCAGCGCCATGCCGTCGAAGCCGTTGTCGTCGTGGCGGCCGACGAAGGGCGAGATGAATGTCGCCCCCGCCTTGGCCGCGAGCAGCGCCTGGTTGGCCGAGAAGCAGAGCGTGACGTTGACCATCGTGCCGTCGCTGGTCAGTTTCTTGCACGTCTTGAGCCCGTCGATCGTCAGCGGAACCTTGATCGCGACATTATCGGCGATCTTGCGCAAGATTTCGGCCTCGCGCATCATTCCGTCATGGTCGAGCGCGACGACCTCGGCGCTGACCGGTCCGTCGACCAGGCCGCAGATTTCCTTCGTCACCTCGATAAAATCGCGCCCCGCCTTCTTGATCAGCGACGGGTTGGTGGTGACGCCGTCGAGCAGGCCGGTGTCGGCCATTTCCTTGATGTCGGCGATGTCGGCGGTGTCGACGAAGAATTTCATGGTGCGGCTCCCGTGGCGCGGTGGATCGATTCGCCATCGCTATAGCGGGCAGGGACCGTGGGCGCACCCCACCGGGCCTTTCATCTCCCCCTCCCAACCCCGTATGTCCTGAGTAGCGCCGCAGGCGCGTATCGAAGGACCTGTTTCAACCCTACCTACCCCGCGAGAGTCCTTCGATACGGCTCTTCGAGCCTACTCAGGACGAACGGATGGGGAGAGAATTGCCCGCGTAAACAGGGGAACTGGCGAGGAGTGGCGTTTACAGCACCCCGAATACCCCTTGGATCAGCGCGCTGTTGCTGCTGCGCGGATTGGCGCGGATGGCGGCTTCCTCCTGGCCGATCGCGGCGTAGATGCCGTCGGATGCCTTGCGCGAAATATCCTGCGACAGGCCGTTGAAATCGATCCCGGTGGCGAGCCGCAAGGCTTCGCTGACGACTGCCGAATCGGCGAGGCGCAGTCCTTCGCCGATCGCGGGGAACATCGCGCTGACGAGGCTTTGGCCCATCACGTTGCGGAGCAGGCCGGTCGCGGCGGTCGGCCCGCCTCGAACGATTCTCAGCGCATCGGTGATGCTCATCGTGCGGATCGCGTCATAGACGAGCGGCGCAGCGCGCTCGGCACCGCGTTCGGCGGCACGATTGACCTGTAGGGTGAGGCGGTCCTTGACCGGCCCCGAGGTGAGCACGCGCGACAAAATCGATCCCGCGCCGTCGCCGCCGAGCTGCGCTGGCAGCGTGATGCGTGCGACCTCGCTGTCGAAAAATCCGTTGGGCCGCAGCAGATTGGCAAAGGCACGCTGCGACGAAAGCGTCAGCAGTTCGCGGATCGCATCGACCAGGCCAAAGCCGCCAAGGCCGGTCGTGCAACCGGGCAGGGCAAGGATCGGCAGCGCGAGCGCGCCGCTCATCAGGCGGCGGCGTGTGAGGATTGGCAATTCGGTCATAGGGTCATTTCCTTTTCGGTGGGGAAGGGCTGGCGTTCCGCCTTTGTTCCCGTTACACGCTGTGCATGGCGAAACTGAAACGCAGATATGTCTGTCAAAGTTGCGGCAGCGAATCGAATCGCTGGCAGGGCCAGTGCGCCGACTGCGCCGAATGGAATTCTCTGGTCGAGGAAAAGCCCGCCACCGTCTTCGCCGCCAAGCACGATCTGCGCGCCGGCGGACGCGCGGTTACGCTCGAAGGTCTCGACGGCGATATCCCGCTGCCCGACCGGCTGCCGACCGGCATTGCCGAGCTTGATCGCGCGCTGGGTGGCGGCCTCGTCGCGGGATCGGCGACGTTGATCGGCGGCGATCCCGGCATCGGTAAATCGACGCTGCTGCTCCAGGCGGCGGCGAAGCTCGCCAGCGCGGGCCATGCGGTCGCCTATATTTCAGGCGAAGAAGCGGCCGGACAGGTGCGTATGCGCGGCGTCCGCCTCGGCCTCGGCAAGGCGCCGGTCCAGCTCGCCGCGGCGACATCGGTGCGCGATATCCTGACGACTTTTGCGAACCGGCCCGCGCCCGCGATGCTGGTGATCGATTCGATCCAGACGATGCATAGCGACCTGATCGAGGGCGCGCCCGGGACGGTCAGTCAGGTCCGCGCATCGGCGCACGAGCTGATCCGCTTTGCCAAGGAGCGCGGGACCGCGTTGATCCTCGTCGGCCATGTCACCAAGGACGGCAGCATTGCCGGGCCACGCGTGCTCGAACACATGGTCGACACGGTGATGAGCTTCGAAGGCGAACGCAGCCACCAGTATCGCATCCTGCGCGCGCTCAAGAACCGCTTCGGCGGCACCGACGAGATCGGCGTGTTCGCGATGGGCTCCGACGGGCTCGACGAAGTCACTAACCCGAGCGCGCTGTTCCTGACCGACCGGACGAGCGACGTCGCCGGCGCAACGGTGTTTCCTGCGCTAGAAGGCACGCGCCCCGTCCTCGTCGAGGTGCAGGCGCTGACCGTGCGGCTGGCGAGCGGCGCGACCCCGCGCCGCGCGGTCGTCGGCTGGGATTCGGGGCGGCTGGCAATGATCCTCGCGGTTCTCGAATCGCGCTGCGGGCTGAGCTTTTCGGCGTGCGAAGTCTATCTCAACATTGCCGGCGGCTATCGCCTGACCGACCCCGCCGCCGACCTCGCGGTTGCGGGCGCGCTGGTCTCGGCGCTTGCCGAGCGACCGGTGCCGAGCGATGCGGTGATTTTCGGCGAAGTCGCGCTGTCGGGCGAGCTGCGCCCCGTTGCCCACGCCGAGCTGCGCCAGCGCGAGGCGGCCAAATTGGGCTTCACGCGCAGCCTCGTCCCGCGCGCGGTGGCGAACAAGGGCGGACCCAAGAACAGCAACGACGTCGCCGGCTTCGCCAATCTGCAGGCATTCGTCGATCATATGCTCGGGCGGTGACGCGATGATCGATAGATCGTGTTCGGTCTTCTCGACGCTTGAGCCGACGGCCGTCGCCGCCTAATAGCGGGCGCACGCTGTAGCCGGAACGATCGCATCCATGACCGCACTCGATATCCTCGTCATCCTGCTGCTCGGCTTCAATGCCACGATCGGGTTTCGTCGCGGCTTCGTCCACGAGGTTTTCGCTCTGGCTGCGCTGATCGCGGCGATCATCGTCGTGCGCCTGTTCCACGCCCCCGCCGCCGTCATCGCGCAGGATTATGTCGGCAACAGTTCGGGTGCCGCGATGCTCGCCTTTGCGATATTGTTCGGCGTGACGCTGGGCGTTGGGAAGTTCATTGCACACCGCATCGGACAGCGATCGCGCAGTTCGTTCATCGGGCCGTTCGACCGCGCGATCGGCGTGGGGTTCGGGCTGGTCAAGGGACTGGTCATCGCGACGGTCCTATTTTTGCTCGCGAGCCTCGCCTACAACACCGTCTACGGCCGCAACGCCGATCGCCCCGCCTGGATGACCGACAGCCGCAGCTATGCGCTGTTGAACGCGAGCGGGATCGCGATTACCGATCTGGTCGAACAACAGCGCAAGGGACACAGCGCATCATGAGCGGAGCACTCTACAATCGCGATATCATCCGGCTCGCCGCGCGGCTGGCCGATTATCCGATGCCCGATGCGCCGCAGGCACGGGTCGAGCGGCGCACCTCGGTGTGCGGCAGCCGGCTCGCTTTGGGGCTCGACCTCGACGACGGCGGCTGCGTCTGCCGCGTTGGCATCACGCCGCATCTGTGCGCGCTCGGCCAGGCATCGGCGGCCATTTTCGCCAGCCACTGCTGCGGCAAGTCGCGCGCCGAGTTGATCACCGCGCGTGACGCGATGAAGGCGTGGCTTGCCGATGGCGATGCGCCGACCCCTGACTGGCCCGAACTCGATGCGGTCGCCGATGCGCGCGCCGCGCCGTCGCGCCACGAATCGGTGATGCTCGCCTTTGAAGCGGGCGTCGAAGCGGCGTGCTGCGCTGGCGGCGAAGCCGCTTGAGCGCGGAGCGGCGCTGATGGACGCGCAGGCCGCAGCCGCGGCCGCGGCGAGCCAGTCGCTGCTCTATGAAGGTGTCCTGCTGCTCGGTGCGGCGCTTGTCTTCGTCATGATCTTCCGCAAGTTCGGTCTCGGCGCGGTGCTCGGCTATCTCGCCGCGGGCGCGCTGATCGGGCCGCAGGGGCTGGCGCTGGTCGGCGACGGCGAATCGAAGATGGCGATCGCCGAGATCGGCATTGTCCTCCTCCTGTTCCTCGTCGGGCTCGAGCTAAACCCCTCGCGCCTGTGGCGATTGCGCCGCGATATTTTCGGCTTCGGCTTCGCCCAGGTCATGTTGTGCGGCCTGGCGCTGTTTGCGGTTATCTATTTCACCACCGGCTTTACGCTCGCCGCAGCGATCGCGCTCGGTCTCCCGCTGGCACTGAGTTCGACCGCGCAGGTTCTGCCAGGGCTCAAGAGTTCGGGGCGGATCAACTCGCCATTTGGTGAGCGCGCCTTTTCGATCCTGCTGTTCCAGGACCTGTCGATCGTCCCGCTGATCACGATCATCGCGGCGCTGTCGCGTGCGCCCGCCGACCCCTCGGCGCCGCCGGGATGGATGCTCGGCGTCTATACGGTTGGGGCGATCGTCGGACTGGTGCTGGTCGGGCGCTTTGTCCTCAGCCCGCTGTTGCGGCTGGTCGGGCGGCTCGGCGAGCGCGAGCTGTTCGTCGTCGTCGGGCTGTTCACCGTCCTCGCCAGCGCGGCGGTGATGGAGGCACTGCACCTGTCGACCGCGCTCGGCGCGTTCATCGCCGGCGTGATGCTCGCCGATTCACCCTATCGCCACGAGATCGAAAGCGATGTCGAGCCGTTCCGCTCGATCCTGCTCGGCCTGTTCTTCCTCGCCGTCGGCATGGTCCTCGATATCCAGGCGATCATCGACAATCCGGTCTTCGTGCTGGCGATGGCGGCGGCGGTGGTGATCGTGAAGACGCTCGTCATCTATGGCCTTGCGCGATTGTGGAAGGTCGACAGCAAGCCCGCGCTCGGTCTCGCCTTGCTGCTCAGCCAGGGCGGCGAGTTCGGCTTCGTCCTGTTCGCGCAGGCGCGCGATGCGCTGCTGATCGAGAACGAGGCAGCAAGCCTGTTCGGCGCAATCGTGACGCTGTCGATGGCCTCGACCCCGTTCCTCATGATGATCGCGCGCCGGCTCGAATTTTCGGCGCCCAGGGACGATCCCGATATGGCCGATCCGGGCGAGGCCAAGCGCAACCGCGCGATTGTCGTCGGCCATGGTCGTTTCGGCCAGACCGTTGCGCAGATGCTGACTGCGGTCGACGCGTCGGTGACGCTGATCGACAAGAAGCCGCAACAGATCGAACTCAGCGAGGAATATGACGTCAAAGTCTATTTCGGCGATGGCCTGCGGCTCGATCTGCTGCGCCGCGCGGGCGCCGATCAGGCCGAGCTGATCGCGCTGTGCATCGACGACGGGGCGCTCGATCGCAAGGCGGTCGAAGCGATTGCCGAGGCCTTCCCGCAGGCGCAGTTGCTCGTCCGCGTGTTCGACCGTCGCCACCTGATCGCGATCGAACAGGCGGGGCATTGCGCGGCGGTGCGCGAGGTGTTCGAAGGCTCGATCTGCATGGGCCGGCTCGCGCTCGAGGCGCTCGAAACTACGGCCGAAGAGATCAACGACGTCGAACAGGCGTTCCGCCACAACGACCAGACGCGGCTCGACCTGCAGATCGAAAGCGGCGACCTGCACGCCGGCGACGAGCATCGTTTCCGGGTCGGCGACCGGGCACAAAGGCCCGCGGTCGAAGGCTAGGCTCGTGTCTCGTCGAGGAAGGCGGCGACGTCGTCTGGCGCAATCCCGTTGCGCAGCACCGCGCGGCCGATGTCTTCGGCAAGGATCAGCGTCAGGCCTCCGCCAGCAGCCTTCTTGTCGCGCATCATGAACTCGACGATCTGGCGAGAGTCCGCTTGGCCGATCGCATCGGGAATGCGCGTCGATAGTCCCGCATCGTCAATATGCGCCGAGACGCGCCGCGCGACGGCAGGATCGCACAGGCCGATCCGCGCCGAATAGGCATAGGCCAGCGCCATGCCCGCCGCGACGGCTTCACCGTGGAGCAAGGCGCCGTCATATCCGGCGAGCGCTTCGAAGGCGTGGCCGAAGCTGTGGCCGAGATTGAGCAGCGCGCGGGTGCCCGCGGTATCGTCCTCGTCGGCTTCGACGATGCGCGCCTTGGCCGCCACGCAGCGAGAGATCGCGTGCGACAGGGCGTCAGGATTGCGCGCCATGATATCCGTCACATTGGCTTCGCAAAAAGCATAGAAGTCCGCGTCGCCGATCAGCCCGTATTTGACGATCTCGGCATAGCCCGCGCGCATTTCGCGCTCCGGCAATGTGGCGAGGCAGCCGGGATCGATCAGCACGAGGCGCGGCTGGTGGAAGCTGCCCGCCATGTTCTTGCCAGCCTTCGTATCGACCGCGACCTTGCCGCCGACGCTGCTGTCGACCTGGGCGACGAGCGAGGTCGGGATCTGGACGATCGGCACGCCGCGCAGGTGCAGCGCGGCCGCCATGCCGGCCAGATCACCGACGACGCCGCCGCCGAGCGCGACGATCGCTTCGCCGCGCTGGACGCCGCGCGCCGCGAACGCGTCGCACAAAGCGGCAAGCTGATCCCAAGATTTGCTCGCTTCGCCCGCGGGCACCACGATCGGATCGATGGCAATGCCCGCCTTGTCTAGCGATGCGGCAAGCCGCGGCAGTTGAGCGCGCGCGACATTGTCATCGGTGACGACGGCGATGCGGGCGTTGCGCGCGTCGCTGGCGAGAAAATCGGCTGCGCGGTCGAGCAGGCCCGGAGCGATCAGTATGTCGCTGCGGCGCGATCCTAGGTCGACGGTCAGCCTTTCCATGCGGCAAGCTCCGTCAGGATGCTGGAGATCGTCCGGTCGTGGGGCGCCTGGCTCGATTCGACACGGATATCGGCCTGTGCATAGATCGGCAGGCGTTTTTCGGCGAGCGCGCCGAGCAGGGTCAGCGGATCGTCGCCGCGCAGCAACGGGCGGGTATCACGCCTGACGACGCGTTCGGCCAGCACGGCAAGGTCGGCGTCAAGCCAGACGCTGATCCCTCGCGCCGCGATCAAGGCGCGCGTTTCGGGATCGATGAACGCGCCGCCGCCGGTTGCCAGCACGATCGGCTCGCTGTCGAGCAGGCGGGCGATGACGCGGCGTTCGCCGTCGCGAAACTCTTCCTCGCCATAGCGTTCGAACATGTCGGCAATCGCCATGTCGGCGGCATGTTCGATCTCGCTGTCGGCATCGACGAAGCGGCGCTTGAGGACGCGCGCCAGGCGGCGCCCGACGGTCGTCTTGCCCGCGCCCATCAGTCCGACGAGGACGATCGTCCGCGATGCGACCGCTGGCGGCAATGGGCCGACCGCATTCGCCGCACGCGTGGGCGAAGGTTGGGGGCTGGTTTTCGGGTTCCGCTGCATGGATGCGCCCGCTATAGCTTTGCCATCGCGGCGGGCAAAGCTTTTGACCGACGACTGGCACCAAGCACGCGCCGCCGCATTTCTGTTCCGCCACCCCGGGGGTATCATGTCGCGTTCGCTCGTAATCATTTTGTTGTTGCTGGTGCTGCTCGTCGGCGGCCTGTTCTTCTTTGCCTCGCGCAACGGCGAACAGCCGGTGAGCCGCATCGAAACCCCGGTCCAGGCCGCTCCGGCGAAATAAGCGCAGCGCAATGACATCCGCTCCATCGGTCAATTCGTCCCGTCGTCGGCGCCTGGCGCTCGGCCTGTCGGGTGTAGCGTTGATCGCGCTGTCGCTGTCGGGGCCCGTCGCCAGCCAGGAATCGCTGCTGCCCCCGGGCTTTGGCGAGACGCCGGCTCCGACGCCCGCACCCGCGCCGCGACCCGCACCTGCGCCGACGCCGAGCGCTCCGTCGAATCCGGGGACAACGCCCGCACCGTCCCCTGCAACCAGCGAGGATGTCTCGGGCGAAACCGGCACCGACGAAGGCGACCAGAGCGACGTGCCTGCAGCGGTACGCTATGACCTGCCACCATCGGCGCGCCGCAGTCTCGACCAGTTCGGACCGCTCGGCACCGACGTCGGCGGGCTTGCCCCCGATGCGTTCGGCGCGAGCGGCGGCGAATATCTCAGCATCCTGATGCGCGAAACGCAGGCGCCGATCGCCTCGCGCTGGGCGTCGATCCTGCTCCGCCGCACGCTATTGTCCGATGTCGCCACGCCTGCGACGATCAATGGCGCCGACTGGGCTGCGGCGCGCGCCTCGTTGCTGCTCAGGATGGGTGATGCGCGCGGCGCGCAGGCGATCGTCCAGTCGATCGACAGCGACAACGCGACGCCGCGCCTGCTCAACGTTGCGCTGGGCACCGCAATGGCCAACGCCGATCCGGCAGGCCTGTGCCCGCTGGTCGACCAGGGGCTGAGCAAGACCAAGGACAAGCGCTGGGAAGTGGCGCGCAGCATGTGCGCCGCGATGGCGGGCGAGGCAGGTATCGCGTCGAGCACGATCGACCGGCTGCGCCGACGCGAGGGCGAGACGATCGATATCTTGCTGGCGCAGCGGATCGTCGGCGCGGGGGCCGCCGGGCGCCGGTCGGTGACCGTCCAGTGGGACAATGTCGACAAGCTCGACGGCTGGCGCTTCGGTCTCGCGACTGCCGCGGGGCTCGATATCCCCGACCGGCTGACGCAGAATTTCAACGCCCGGATGCGCGCATGGCGGATGGCGGCGGCAATGACGCCGATCGACGCGCGCGTCAGCGATGCCAAGGCCGCCGCGAGCATCGGTATCCTCTCGAACCGTGCCTATGGCGATCTCATCGGCTTTGCCGCGCGCAGCGGCGACCGCGGCGAGGCAACGCTCGCGCTCGCCGACGACCTGCGCACCGCCTTTGCCGATCGCCGGACGGCGAACCGGCTGGCGGCGTTGCGCGATATCTGGGGCGATGACGCGCACGGCAATGCCTATGGTGCCTACGTCCTCACCGCGCGTGCGGCGGCAACGATGCCGGTATCGGGCGACTATGGCGACGACGCCGCCCCGCTGATCGCGTCGATGCTGACCGGCGGCTTCGATACCGTGGCCGCGCGCTGGGCCAAGGCGCTCGACGAGGGGAGCCCGGCCTGGGCGATGGTGGCGCTCGCCGCGCCCAATGGCGGCATCGTGTCGTCGGGATCGATCGACAGTTTCAGCGGCGACGACAAGAGCGCCGAGCAACTCGCGACACGCTTCCTCGTCGCCGGTCTCGCCGGCCTCGGCCGGATCGATGACGGCACCGCGAGCAAATGGGCGCAGGATCTGGCGCTCGACCTGGGTCAGCAGACGCGCTGGTCGCGCGCAATCGATGCCGCCGCCTCGCGCGGCGAACCCGGTACCGTCGCGGTGCTGACCGCGGTCGGCATGCAGGGCAGGGGCTGGGACAAGGTCAGCCCGCGCCACCTGTTCCACATCGTCCGTGCTCTGCGTCAGGTCGGTCTCGAGCCCGAGGCGCGCATGATTGCGGCCGAAGCCATTGCGCGAAGCTAGGCGCGCGCGGACGCGGTGAACCCGCCTGTCGATCAAGGCAGCGATGCCGAGCTGATCGAGCGTTTCCTCGAGATGATGGCAGCCGAAAAGGGCTGCGCGCCGAATACGCTGGCGGCCTATCGCAGCGACCTCGAACAGGCGAGCAGACGGCTCGGTGGTCGCTTGGCGAGCGCCGATGGCGAAGCGATCCGTGCCGTCGTGCAGCATTGGTCGGGGCTCGCTGCCACGACGCTGGCGCGCAAACAATCGGCGCTGCGCAGTTTTTTTAGGTTTCTCGTCGAGGAAACGATGATCGGCGAGGACCCGACGCGCACGCTAGCCAGCCCGTCGCGCGGTCGTGCCTTGCCCCGAACACTCGATCGCGCGCAGATCGCGGCGCTGTTCACGCTCGCCGAAGAGCGCGCTGCAGCACCCGATGCGCGCGCCGCGATCCGGCTGCTGGCGCTGCTCGAACTGCTCTACGGCTCGGGGCTGCGCGCGACCGAACTCGTGTCACTGCCGCGCCGCGCGATCCGCATCGACCAGCCGTTCATGATCGTTCGCGGCAAGGGCGGGAAGGAGCGTCTCGTCCCTCTGTCCGATCGTGGCCGCGCGGTCGTCGCACGCTGGCTTGCCTTCGTCCCCGAGGATAGCGCATGGCTGTTCCCGAGCGGGAAGAACCATCTTTCGCGCGTCCGGCTGTTCCAGCTGCTGCGTGCGCACGCCGCCGATGCGGGCATAGCGCCCGACCGGATCAGCCCGCACGTCCTGCGCCACGCCTTTGCCACGCATCTGCTCGAAGGCGGCGCCGATTTGCGGGCCTTGCAAGTGATGCTCGGCCATGCCGATATCTCGACGACCGAAATCTATACCCATGTCGATGCCAGCCGATTGATCGAGCTGGTTAATGCGCGCCATCCGCTCGCCCGGCGCCCCGGTGGTAGCGCGGCGGCAGCGCGGCCCGACCAACCGCGTTGACGAACCGTCGTCCGCGCCCTACCGATCGCGCCGATATGGTCAGTTTCCTCGATTTCGAAAAACAGGTGGCGACGCTCGACGAGCGCATCCACGAACTGCGCGCCAGCGCGAGCGACGGTGTCGACATCCAGTCGGAAATCGACAAGCTCGAGGCCAAGTCGGCCAAGATGTTGTCGGACATCTATCGCAAACTGACGCCGTGGCAGAAGACGCAGGTCGCGCGCCACCCCGAGCGACCGCATTTCAAGGATTACGTCGCAGGGATTTTCGAGGATTTCGTGCCGCTCGCGGGCGACCGTGCCTTTGCCGACGATCACGCGATCATCGGCGGGCTGGCGCGGCTTGGGACCCGCAAGCTGCTCGTCATCGGCCATGAAAAGGGCGATGACACCGCGAGCCGCATCAAGCACAATTTCGGCATGGGCAAGCCTGAGGGCTATCGCAAGGCGATCCGCCTGATGGAACTCGCCGATCGCTTCGGCCTGCCGGTCGTATCACTGGTCGATACCTCGGGCGCTTTTCCAGGCATCCAGGCCGAAGAACGCGGCCAGGCCGAGGCGATCGCGCGATCGACGCAGGCGTGCCTCGAGCTTAAGGTCCCAATGATCGCCGCGATCGTCGGCGAAGGCGGCTCGGGCGGGGCGATCGCGCTTGCCGCAGCCAACCGCGTGCTGATGTTCGAACATGCGGTCTATTCGGTCATTTCGCCCGAAGGTTGTGCCTCGATCCTGTGGCGTACCGCCGAAAAGGCCGCAGATGCCGCGACCGCGATGCAGGTGACCGCCGACGACCTCAAACGCCTTGGCGTCGTCGATCGCATCGTTCCCGAACCGATCGGCGGCGCGCATCGCGTCCGCTCGGTCGCGATCGCCGCGCTCAAAAAGGCGCTTGGCGAAGAGCTGAACGATCTGGCCGGCAAGACGCCCGATGCGCTGCGCACCGAACGCGAGGAAAAATACCTCGCAATGGGGCAATTGGCGGGCTGACATTGCGACGGTCGCCGTTCGACGGAACCCCACCCCTGTTGACGGGTTTAGCTTTCATAACGGGAAGCTAACGAACCCCCAGGGAGACATTTCAATGAATTGCAAAGCCATCCTGCTCGCATCGGCGACAGCCCTCGCCCTTTCGGGCTGCACGACGATGGGCAATACCGGGGGCGGCGATGTCGTCGCCGGCCAGTCGGCCCCGATCACCAGCCAGGAACGCGCCGAGGGCGCCAAGAACCACCCCGAGATCCTGCAGGAGTTCGGCGGCACCTATCAAGGTTCACAGGCCGCCTATGTCACCCGCGTGGGTCAGAATATCGCGGTCCAGTCGGGTCTGTCGAATTCTGCTTCGTCGTTTACCGTGTCGCTGCTCAATTCGCCGGTCAACAACGCCTTCGCGATCCCCGGCGGCTATGTCTATGTCACGCGCCAGCTGATGGCGCTGATGAACAACGAAGCCGAACTGGCCGGCGTGCTGGGCCATGAGATCGGCCATGTCGCCGCGCGCCATTCGCAAAAGCGCCAGTCGAAGGCGCAGACCAACACCATTCTCGGCGTTCTCGGCACCGTCGTGGGCGGACTGCTCGGCAATGCCGGCGGGATTGCCAGCACCGTTGGTGGCCTGCTCCAGAACAACGCGCTGCAGGTCGCCCAGATCGCGACATTGGGCTATTCGCGCGGCCAGGAACTCGAGGCCGACCGCCTCGGCGTCCAGTATCTCGCGCGCGCCGGTTACGATCCGCGTGCCTTGTCGACGATGCTCGCCAGCCTTGCTGCGCAGGACGATCTCGAAGCGCGCGTCGCCGGTCGCGATGCGCGTTCGATCCCCGAATGGGCCAGCACCCACCCCGATCCGGCGTCACGCGTCGCCGATGCCCAGCGCATCGCGGCGAGCACCGGCGTCACTGGCGGGCGGCTCAATGAAGCCGCGTTCAAGGCGGCGGTCGATGGCGTGCTCTATGGCGATGATCCCGCCCAGGGTATCGTCGAAGGCCAGACCTTCCAGCATCCCGATCTGCGCTTCGCCTTCTCGGTGCCGCAGGGTTACGGCATGCAGAACGGCACGCAGGCGGTGACGATCAGCGGCCCCAACGGCCAGGCGATGTTCACCACCGCAGGCAGTTATAACGGCAACATGTCCGATTACCTGACGCGCGCGCTCAAGGGGATTGCCGGCGACACGCAGCTGCAGGTCGGCCAGGTCAGTCGCACGACGGTCAACGGCTTGCCTGCGTCCTACGTCACCGCGCGCGCGAATACGCAGTCGGGGGCGGTCGACATCACGATCTTCGCCTATGAATTTTCGAACACAAGCGCGTTCCACTTCGCGACGCTGACCAAGGCGGGCGATGCAGGCGTGTTCAATTCGATGTTCCAGAGCGTCCGTCGCCTCTCGGCGGCGCAGGCCGCGGCAATCAAGCCGCGCTATATCGATGTCGTGACCGTTCGTGCGGGTGACACGGTGGCGAGCCTTGCCAACCGCATGGCGTACGACAATTTCCGCACCGAACGTTTCCTGGTGCTCAATCGGTTGAGCGCGAATGCCCGGCTCAATGTCGGCGATCGGGTCAAAATCGTCGTCAAAGGCAATCGCTGAGGCAAAGATGCGCCGATCGCGATCGCAAACGGCGCGCATGAAAGAGGGCGGTGGAAGGTCCACCGCCCTTGTCCAGATCTGACGTCGCGTTCTCGCTCTCGCGAGAGGCGTCGCTGATTACTGGTTCATTGCCGTCGAGGCGTTCGTGAACGTGCCCTTGACGCTCGTGCCGACAGCCTGGAACGCGGTGATGCCTGCGACGGCGATCAGTGCGGCAATCAGGCCATATTCGATGGCGGTCGCGGCTTTGGTGTCGCGGATCATGGTTTTCAAAAATTTCATTTTTGGTCTCCTGAGGTTTCTAGCTTCTACCCGGCTGACCAAAAGGTTTTCGGCCAACGATCAAGGCTTATGGGAAAACCCTTTTCAAAAGATTAATTCATCGCCTTGGTGGACTCGGTTTCGATCGTATTCCACTTGGTCGAAGTCGAATCGGCGATGGCGGTGAACGCGCCGATGCATCCGACCGCGATGAACGCAGCGATAAGACCGTATTCGATTGCCGTAGCAGCGGTTTCCGACCGAAACAGGCCAACTATCTTGGTCATGATGGCGGGTCCCTTGAATGGAGCTGTAGTATCCAAAGGCGATTGATATGATGGATTTCGGTTAATTTATTATGAGGCACAGTCACATTTCCAATAGGTGTCCCATTATGATCGTGGCGGCTGCGGCCTTGCCGGGAGAGGGCGGCCGCTGGCTGCTCCAGAAACGTCCGGCAGGTGGTGACATGGCGGGTTTGTGGGAATTTCCGGGGGGCAAGGTCGAAGCAGACGAAGGCCCGGTCGATGCGCTGATCCGCGAATTGCACGAGGAATTGGGGATCGGGATCGCGGCGCGCGATGTTGCGCCGCTGACCTTTGCCAGCGGGCTGGCGGGCCCGCGCGACTTGCTGCTCTTGCTCTACCATGTGGCGACCTGGAGCGGCGACGTTACTGCGCTGCATGCCGATGAAATAGGCTGGTTCGACACCGCCTCGATCGCGCGCCTGGCGATGCCGCCGATCGACTATCTCCTGCTTGACAGCCTGCGCGAACGATCGCGGGGCTAAGCCGTCAGGGCTTGCTCGAGAGCGCGTCGCGCAACGACACTTTCGCGCTGCCACGACGTGCGGGCACGGGCTGCGAGGCATCGGGCGCCCAGCCGGTGAAATGCACCAGCGTCATGGTTTCGACGACCTGCCCGGTCTCGTCGCGCGCCGCCTCGAATGCCGTCTCGGCCCGGGCCACTGCGGAGCGGTCGAGCGCAGCGACGGGCCCGGCGAGGACATTAGTCAGGCCCGATCCGCGCAGGTCGCCGATCAGGCGGTCGAAGCTGCGATAGCGCAAGACGATGTCGTCGCGATCGATGACGGGAAGCGCGATGCCCGCGCGTTGCAACAGGTCGCCCATCGCGCGAACATCGACCTGCGGATGAAGCCGCACACGCGGGGTCTCGCCATCGGCGGCCGCCATGATGCGCCGGAGCGCGGGCAGGCTTCCCGCGCCCCAGAAGGCACCCATGATCATCCCGTCGGGGCGCAGCAGGCGACGGCAGCGGACCAGCGCCCCGGGGATGTCGGCGAGACTTTCCAGCCCGCCGGGCCACAGGATGCAGTCGAGCGGCGTCGCGCCTGTCTCGCGGTCAGCAAAGAGGCCGATCGCATCGATCGCTTCGAGCCGGAAGCCCAGCTGCTTCGACAGCGCGGCGGCCTCGTCGGGCGAACGATCGACCAGCAGGCCGGTCTCGAACCGGCGCGTGACATCGTCGAGCCGTTCGACGACCGCACCAAGAACGAGATCGGCGAGAAACCCCGTGCCGCTCCGCCGCGCGCGTTCGCGGCGTAGGGCCAGGCGATCGGTATCGAATATCTCTGGAACGGCCGGGCTGGTCATGCGGGCGCTTGTGCCGCGAGATGGCCGATGCCACAAGTCTGCCATGGCGGGCCCGCTCGCATTGCTGACTAGCCTCGTGCAACCAGCGCTCGATTACGCGCTACCGCCGCGTTGTCCCGCATGCGGCGAGATTGTCGACGGCGACCGGCGCCTCTGTCTCGCTTGCTGGAGCGCGATCGATTTCTTTTCCCCGCCCTGGTGCGCGTCCTGTCACCTGCCATTTGCGTTCGACCGCGGCGCGGGGGCGCAGTGCGCGCAATGCCTCGCCGCGCCACCCGATCACGACGGTGTTCTGGCGGCATTCGCTTATGGCGAGATTGCGCGCACGCTTGCGCTGCGGCTCAAATACGGCCGGCGGATCGGCCTCGCCCGTTTGGCCGCCGACCATATCGCGCGCAACCTGCCCGACGACATGGACGGCTGGACGATCGTCCCGGTTCCGCTCCATCGCTGGCGGCTGTGGTCGCGCGGTTTCAATCAATCGATGCTGATCGCCCGTCAGATCGGCCACGACCGGGGGCTTCGCGTCAACGCGGACTGGATCACGCGGGTCAAGCCGACGCCGCCGCTCAGGGGCCTTGGCAAATCGGCGCGCGCCAAGCAGATGCGCGGCGCCTTTGCCGTTCCGGCAGATGTTCGCGCGGCGGTGCGTGGCGCGCGGATCCTGCTCGTCGATGATGTCTATGCCAGTGGCGCGACGTCGGGGGCGATCGCCCGCACGCTCAAGCGGGCCGGCGCGCACAGCGTTGTCGTGGCGTGCTGGTCGCGCGTCGTGCACGACGATGATCGCGAGAGCGAGCGCGACCAGGCGCATTGACTAAATCGGCGATCATTCCGATATGGAGCTCAGGGAAAAAACAAGGATTTCAATGTGCCGGCCAAGGTTGAAATATATAGCAAATGGGGCTGCGGCTATTGCGTGCGCGCCAAGGCGCTGCTCGATCGCAAGGGCATCGCCTACGACGAGTATGACGTAACGATGGGCGGCGACCGCTTGGCCGAAATGCGTGATCGCGCCCCGTTCGCGCGCACAGTGCCGCAAATCTTCATTGGCGATCGTGGTATTGGCGGCAGCGACGAACTCGCCCAGCTCGACCGTTCGGGCGCGCTCGACGATATGCTTTCGGATACCGAAAATCCGGACTGAGCGCGGCCCGCGCCTCATTTGTCAAATTGACGCACCTCGCGCCGCGATAGTAGGGGCAGGGCAGGGGATCGTTCCCGCGCCCGTAGCTCAGTCGGATAGAGCATCGGATTCCTAATCCGGAGGCCACAGGTTCGAATCCTGTCGGGCGCACCATTCGCGGCAAAAAGGCGGGATCAGGGTGTCGGACCGGTGAGCCAGGCCCCGTCTCGACGTGGCGGATGCGCTACACGACGCAATAAACCGCGCATTGTGCCGATGCTTTCGATTGACAGCGACTCTGCGACGTGATTTTTGTGCCGTAATTGCTTCAACGCGCGGAACAGCGCGGTTCGGATAATGGCCGGCTTCATCAGAATCGGCACTTGGAGGGGAAATTTCATGCGTATTGTTCACGGACTTCTGGCGTCGGCGGCATTTATCGTCGCTCCCGCCGCGGCTTTTGCCCAGGATACGGCGCAGGAGCAGCAGGAAGACACGGTCGGCGTCGCACCCGATGCCGGTGCCGACAGCTATGGCGATGACATCATCGTTACCGCTACGCGGCGCAACCAGATTGCCCAGGACGTGCCGATCGCGGTTACCGTGGTGGGCGGCGAACAACTCGAAAATGCCGGCGTCGTCGATATTCGCGGCGTGCGCCAGCTGACCCCGAGCCTCCAGGCGACCACTGGCCAGTCGTCGGCCACCGGCGTCGTCCTGTCGATCCGCGGCATCGGTACCGCCGGCGACAACCCCGGTTTCGAACCTGCGGTCGGCGTCTTCGTCGATGGCGTCTTCCGTGCCCGTGCAGGCCTGGCGCTTGCCGAACTGCCGCCGGTCGATCGAGTCGAAGTGCTGCGCGGTCCGCAAGGAACGCTGTTCGGTCGCAACACGTCGGCCGGCGCACTCAGCATCACGACGAAGGGCCCGGCTTTCACGCTCGGCGGTTATGGCGAGGTGACCTACGGAAATTATGACAATATCGAGGTCAAGGCCGGCGTAACCGGCCCGATCTCGCAAACCTTCGCGGTGCGTCTCGACGGCGGCTATCACAAGCGCGACGGCTATATCCAGGACGTCAACTCGGATCGCTCGATCAACAATCTCGATCGCTATTTCGTCCGCGCACAGGGTCTGTACGAAAACGAGAACCTGTCGGTTCGCCTGATCGGCGACTATTACAAGACCGACGAAAATTGCTGTGGCGCGATCCAGGTCACCAACGGCCAAACGACGCCCGCGGTTCAGTTCCTCGCCAGCCTCGGCGGCAATGTCGGCTATCCGACCGACCTTGATCCGAGCAAGCGCCGGATGGCAATTTCGCCCAACCGCGCGTTCACCGAAAAGGTCGAAGAATATGGTGCGTCGGGCGAAATCAATTACGATTTCGGCGGCGTCAAGCTGACCAGCATCACCGCCTATCGCGACTGGAAGGCGCTGCGCGACCAGGATATCGATTTCTCAGGGCTGGATCGCGCCTATCGCGAAGATTACAAGACGACGCTGCGCGACATCACGCAGGAAATCCGCCTCCAGGGTAAGGCATTGAACGACCGGCTCGACTGGCTGGTCGGCGGCTTCTATCTCAACGAGAAGATGACGCTGCGCGATACCATCCGCTTCGGCACCCAGGCTGATCAGTATGTCGATGCCCTGCTTGCGGGTGCGACCGCCAACCCGGCCAACCCGTTTGCGCCGAATGGTTATTCGCTGTTCGGCTCGCTCCCCGGCCGCCCGTTTTTCGGCACCTATCTGACCAATCCGTTCGTCAATCCTTCGGCGGCGCTGGTCAACGGGCTGATCGCCAGCATCCCTGGCTCGGCGGCGCAGTTCGCGACCCCCTTGCCGAGCAATGTCGGCGCGGGTCAGAACAACGACGATTACACCGTCGATACCAACGCCTTCGCGATCTTCACGCATAACATCGTGCAGCTCACCGATCAGCTGTCGCTGACGCTCGGCCTGCGGTTCAACCATGAAACCAAGTCGATCAACGCGAACCTCAACGCCGTCAACCCGGGGTGTTCGGCACTTCTGCCCGGCGGCAGCTCGAGTGTATTCGGTGCGGTGCTTGCCAGCCAGCCGTCGCTTGACGGCATCCGCTTGCTAATCTGCAATCCCACGGTGAATCCGGAATTCAACGGCGTCTATAACGGTGACCGGTCGGAGAACGAGTTCACCGGCACCGCCAAGCTGGCGTTCAAGATCACGCCCGACGTGCTGTTGTACGGCGGCTATGATCGCGGCTTCAAATCGGGCGGCTACAACCTCGATCGCGGTACGTTCGATTCGGCGTACTTCGGGGGTAACGGGGCGCAGATTTCGGATCTCGAATTCGGGGCCGAAAAGGTCAATGCCTATGAAATCGGACTCAAGACCAATTTCAGCCGGGCCTTCACCTTCAACGTCACCGGCTTCTATCAGGATTTCTCGGGGTATCAGAGCCTGCGGTTCGAGGGCAGCAGCTTCGTTGTCCGCCAGTTCAAGGAGGTCATCTCGAAGGGCGTCGAACTCGAATCGATCATCCGTCCGGTCAGCAACTTCATCGTCCAGCTGGGCTATACCTATCTCGACGCGAAGATTAACGATCCGCTGGCGCCCGATAACGGTCAGCAGCTGACCAACCAGCCGCGCCATGTGCTGACCGGCGGTCTCACCTGGACGCCGCGCCTTACCGACAGTGTCGGTGCGCTTGTCCACGTCGATTTCCGCCAGAACAGCGATTCGAACACGATCAACGATCCGACCATTCCGATTCCGGGCAACGCCCTGGGCGCGCCGGCAACGACGAACGATGGCTATGGCATCGCCAATGCGCGCGTCGGGCTGAATTTCGCCGACAACCGGTTCGGGGTCGAAGCGTTCGTCGAGAACATCTTCAACACCTATTACAACATCACGTCGTTCCCCGTGCCCGAGCAGACGGGGACCTTCGCGGTCTATCCCTCGCCGCCGCGCTTCTACGGGATCAAGGTGCGCGCCAGCTTCTGATCGCACCACTCCGGATGATGATATTGGCCGGATCGCCTTGTGCGATCCGGCCTTTGTCTTATGGTCGCTGCACCCTCCGGCAATGAAGAGAATGGCGATGGAAACCTCGGACGATATGGCACTGGCGCTCGAGGCGCGCGAGGCGGGCAAGCTGCCCGTTCCCGATAACGTCGCCGAGGCGGTCCGCACGCTGATCGAATGGGCCGGCGACGATCCGTCGCGCGAAGGACTGCGCGATACGCCCAAGCGCGTGGCGCGGGCGTGGCGCGAATATTGCGCGGGCTATGACGAGGATCCCGCGGTGCACCTTGCGCGGACCTTCGAAGAGGTTGGCGGCTATGACGAGCTCGTCCTGCTCAAGGACATTCCGTTCCAGTCGCATTGCGAGCATCACATGGCGCCGATCATCGGCACCGCGTCGATCGCCTATATGCCCAAGGAGCGCGTCGTCGGCATTTCCAAACTCGCGCGCGTGCTCAACGGCTATGCCCGGCGCCTGCAGGTCCAGGAGCGCCTCACCGCCGAAGTCGCGCAGTGCATCCACGATTATCTCAAACCCAGCGGCGTCGCCGTCGTGATCGAGGCGAGCCACAGCTGCATGACAGCGCGCGGCGTCCGCACGCCCGGCGTCAAGATGACCACCAGCCGGTTGCTGGGGTGTTTCCTCGACGATCCGCGCAGCCGCGAGGAAGTGCTGAGCCTGATGGGCTATTGAATCAAACCGGCCAGCCCTTCGGATCGAAGGGCTGGCCGGTTGTAGCGTATGGTCGAAGGGGAGGGCTTAGCCTTCCGCCTTGTCCTCGTCCGAAGCGGTCTCGTCGTTCGCGCCGGCATCGGCTTCGTCGTTCGAGGTGTCTTCGCCATCGCTGTCGGTGGGGAGCGAGCCAGGTTCGGCATTGGGATCGAAATCCTCAACGAAACCGCTCTCGTCCTTTTCAAACATCTCGGACATGACGTCGACGCCGTCCTTCTGAAGCTCGGCTTCCTCGGGCGAACGTGCAACGTTCGCTTCGACGGCAACCGAAACTTCGGGGTGGAGAACGACCTTGACGTCGAACAGGCCCAGCGACTTGATCGGCTTTTCGAGCACGATCATCGACTTGGTAACGCCCTCGACGCCGAGCGCGGCAAGCGCGTCGGAGATGTCGCGAACGGTGACCGAGCCGTAAAGCTGGCCCGAGTTCGATGCCTGACGGATCAGGACGACCTGCTTGCCCTCGACATTGGTCGACAGCTTTTCGGCTTCGCCGCGCTTGTCGGCATTGTCCGATTCGATTTTGGCGCGGTTCGCTTCAAAGACCTTCTTGTTGGCCTCGTTGGCGCGCAGCGCCTTCTTGTTGGGCAACAGGAAGTTTCGAGCGTAACCGTCCTTGACGGTGACGACGTCGCCGATGCCGCCGAGTTTTTCGACGCGTTCGAGCAGAATGATATCCATGTTCAGATGCTCCTTACTTCACGACGTAGGGAAGCAGGCCGATATGGCGTGCGCGCTTGATCGCCTTGGCGAGTTCGCGCTGCTTCTTGGCCGAAACGGCGGTAATGCGGCTGGGGACGATCTTGCCACGTTCGGACACGAAGCCCTGCAGCAGACGAACGTCCTTGTAATCGATCTGCGGCGCATCCTTGCCCGAGAAGGGGCACGATTTGCGGCGGCGGAAAAATGGGCGTGCCATGGTCAGTTGCTCCCTTCGTCGCGGTCGCGGCGATTATCGCGATCGCCGCGGTCGTTGCTGCGGCCACCACGACCACCACGGTCGCCGCGTTCGCTGCGCTCGTTCTTGCGCATCATGACCGACGGGCCGTCTTCATGCTCTTCGAGGCGGATCGTCATGTAACGGATGACGTCCTCGTTGAGCGAAGCCTGGCGTTCGAGTTCGGTGATCGTATCGCCGGGGGCGTCGATCGACAGCATCACGAAATGCGCCTTGCGGTTCTTGTCGATTTTATAGGCTAGCTGGCGAAGGCCCCAGGTCTCGGTCTTGACGACCTTGCCCTTGTGATCTTCGACGATTTTGGCGGCAGCTTCCGCCAGCGTGTCGACCTGTGCCTGGGCAAGGTCCTGACGCGCGAGAAATACATGCTCATAGGCTGGCATGCGCGTATCCTTTATTGTTGGCCGATCGCTGGCTTGTCCCGCCCAGTGCGGGGGCCCCTCCGGCTGTCGTCTCGAATAAAATCAGGGGCAACGGCAAGTGCCATCGCCCCGGAAGAGTGCGCCCCTACGCCGCGCCACTCTCTTTTGCAAGTCCGGCGAGGATGTCGTGCGCGAAAATTCCGAGTGTGTCGTCGCGCGCGCCCATCACGACGATCCGGTCGCCGGGCTGCGCGAGAGCGACGATGCGTTCGCCGCATGCCGCGCGGTCGGCGATGTGTTCGGCGCGATCGCCAAGCGGGGCCGTCAGCACCTCGCTGCCGATCGAGCGATCGACCGTGCCGCCGAAATAGGCGGGGTCGCTGACGATCAGCCGGTCTTCGGGGCCGAGTTCGTTGGCAAAGGTCGCCGCGAGCTCTTCGCCCATCTTGGCGAGCGGGCCGTAACCGTGCGGCTGGAAGAAGGCGATGATGCGCCCGGGAAAGGTGCGCAGCGTGCGCAATGTCGCGGCGATCTTGTCTGGATTGTGGCCGAAATCGTCGATCACGGTGATGCCGCCTGCGCCGCCGACGACGTCGAAGCGGCGCGCAAGGCCGGTGAAGCTCTCGATCGCGCGGCATGCCTCGACAAGCGGAACGCCTGCCGCCTTGGCCGCGGCGATCGCGGCAAGCGCGTTGGCGATGTTGTGGCGGCCCGGCACGGCGAGCGTCACCGCGATGCGTTCGTTGGCGGAGCAGAGCGTAAAGCGTGCGGACACGGGCTGTTCGTCGATGTCGATCGCGCGGACATCGGCTTCGCCAAAGCCGAACGAGACGCTATCGGCAAGGTCGAGGCTAGCCATCAGCGCGGCGGTTTCGGCATCGTCGCGGTTCCAGATAACGGTGCCGGCGGCGCGGGCAAAACCGCCGAACAGCGCGCGCAACTCGTCGAGCGTCTTGTGATCGAGGCTGATGTTGTTGATCACTGCGATGCCGGGGCGGAACAGCGCGATCGAACCGTCGCTCTCGTCGACTTCGGTGACGAACGGCCCCGATCCGGCACGCGCGCTGGCAAAGGGGATCGCGTCGCTGACGAAATTCTTCATCACCGCGCCGTTCATGATCGTCGGATCGCGGCCACACGCGGCGAGGATCCAGCCGATCATGCCGGTCACGGTCGACTTGCCGCTGGTCCCGCCGATCGCGATGCCGTCAGCGCGCGCATTGAACAGTTTCGCGAGCAATTCGGCGCGCGTCACGCGGGCGCAACCCAGCGCCTTGGCACGCGCAATGTCGGGCACGCTGTCCTCGATCGCGGCCGAGGCGACGATGACCTGGTCGGCGCTGACGACGCCGCTGCCGTCCTGGGCAGACACCGCAATCCCTTGCGAGCGCAGCCAGTCGAACTTGCCCGCGCCGCGTCCCTGGTCGAGCGCACGGTCCGATCCGGCGACGCGGCCTCCCGCCGCCTTGACGAGCACGGCAAGCGGCAACATCCCCGATCCGCCGATTCCGCAGAAAAAATAGTCTTTGTCGTTCATGCGTGTTGCTCGCTATTCGGTTGGCTGGCGCAACGCAATTGCGAATGGCCGGGAGGGGCGCGATGAAGCAGATCAGGCGGATCGGGGTGATCACCCCTTCGACTCCGATTGTCCGTGAAGACGCCGAGCGGCTGGTTGCGCTGGGCCGCGAACATTTCCCTCAGCTCGACATCGATGTCCCCGAGGCCGCTTTCGATCGCGACGGGCATTTCGCCGGTTCCGACCGGCGCCGGGCCGAAAACTTCTGTCGCGCGATCCATTGCGGGAAATACGACGCTTTGTGGTTTGCCCGCGGCGGCTATGGTGCTGCGCGGATGGCCGAGGTGGCATTGATGTCGGTCGACGCAGAGGCCGCGCGCGACATGGTCTTCATGGGCTATAGCGATGGCGGCAACCTGCTCGGCGGCCTCTATCGCCGCGGGCTGGGCCGACCGGTGCACGGCCCGATGCCCGCCGACCTGCGCCGACCGGGCGGAGACGCCGCGGTCCTGCGCGCGATGTCGTGGTTTGCGACCGGCGACCGAACCGCGCTCGAACCGTCGCTCGCCGACACCGACGCGCCCGTCGTGGCGTTCAACCTGATGACGCTTTCGATGATGATCGGCACGCCGCTGATGCCCGACCTGTCGGGCCATGTGCTGATGCTCGAAGAGGTCAGCGAATATGATTATGCGTTCGATCGCGCGATGTACCATGTCACCACCGCGCTGCGCGATGTAGGACTGGCCGGCATCCGCATGGGGCGGTTCGGCGATGTCCTGCCCAACGACCATGATTTCGGAGCGAGCTGCGAAGCGATCGCCGAGCTCTGGTGCCAGCGAAACGCCATTCCTTATCTGGGCCGCGCGGACATCGGCCACGATGCCGAAAACAAGATTGTTCCCTTCGGACGGTTCGCCCGCTGACCTGTCTTGCATCGGCGCGCCTTCGACCATAGGCAGCGACCCGACGAACACTCACCCAATAGACTGATCTGGAGAATACCCCATGCGCGCCTTCATCTTTCCCGGACAGGGCAGCCAGGCGGTCGGCATGGGCAAGGCGCTCGCCGACGCCAGTGCGCACGCGCGCGAGGTGTTCCAGGAAGTCGACGATGCGCTCGGACAAAAGCTCTTTGCGATCATGTGCGAAGGCCCCGACAGCGACCTGCTGCTGACCGAAAACGCGCAGCCGGCGATCATGGCCAATGCGATCGCGACGCTGCGCGTGCTCGAGCGCGAAGGCAATATCAGCATCGCCCAGAAGGGCGACTGCGTCGCGGGCCATAGCCTTGGCGAATATACTGCCTTGTGTGCGGCAGGCGCGATCGATCTTGCCACCACCGCGCGGTTGCTCAAGCTGCGCGGCCGCGCGATGCAGGCGGCGGTGCCGGTGGGCGAGGGCGCGATGGCGGCCCTGCTCGGCGCCGATATCGAAAAGGCCGAAGCGATCGCCGCCGCCGCTGCCGAAGGACCGAATGGCACCGACATCTGCACCGTCGCCAACGACAACGATCCTTCGCAGGTCGTCATCTCGGGCGCGCGCGCGGCGATCGAACGCGCGGTCGAGCTGGCCAAGGAGATGGGCGCCAAGCGCGCAATCCTGCTGCCCGTCTCGGCTCCCTTCCATTGCCCGCTGATGCAGCCAGCCGCCGACGCGATGGCCGAGGCGCTGGCCGAAGCGCAGGTCGAGCGGCCGACGCTGCCGCTTTACGCCAACGTCCTCGCCGCGCCGATCAGCGCGCCCGACGAGATCAAGGCGCGGCTGGTCGAGCAGGTCACCGGCATGGTCCGCTGGCGCGAATCGGTCCTCGCGATGTTCGGTGCGGGACACAGCCATTTCGTCGAGATCGGCGGCAAGGTGCTCGGGCCGATGGTCAAGCGCACCGCCCCCGACGCGACGACGACCAGCGTCATGACGATGGACGACATCGAGGCGTTGCTGAAGACGCTTTGAACGAGGAGACGCGGCATGTGGGATGAACGATACGATGAAGGCAGGTTCGCTTATGGCGACGCGCCGAACGATTTCCTCGTCGAAGGCGCCGATCTGCTCGCGCCCGGTACCTGCCTGTGCCTCGCCGAGGGGCAGGGCCGCAACGCGGTGTGGCTGGCCGGCCAGGGCTGGGACGTCACCGCAATGGACCAGTCTCAGGTCGGCATGGCGCGCGCGCAGGAGCTTGCACAGGCACGCGGCGTTGCGATCCGTACCGAAGTCGGCGACCTGACCAGCTACGACCTTGGCGTCGGCCGCTGGAACACGATCATTTCGATTTTCGGACATGTCCCGAGCACGCTGCGCAAATCGGTCCACCGGCGCGTCGTTGCGGCGCTGGCGCCGGGCGGCACCTTCCTACTCGAGGCTTATACACCTGCCCAGCTCGACGCGCCCGGCACCGGTGGCCCGGGCGATTCGGACATGATGCCGACCGAGGCGGATCTCCACGAAGAACTGGCCGGGCTCGAATTTCTCGTGTCGCGTGAGCTGATGCGCGCGGTAAACGAGGGCGAATATCATCATGGCGAAAGCGCGGTCGTCCAGATTGTCGCGCGCAAGCCCAAGGGAGACTAGAATGTTCGATCTGACAGGAATGACCGCGCTGGTAACCGGCGCTTCGGGCGGGATCGGTTCGGCGATTGCCAAGTCGCTCGCCGACCAGGGCGCGACGATCGCGCTGTCGGGCACGCGCCCGATCGCGCTGGCCGAGGCGAAGGCCACGCTCGGCGGCAGCGCGCACGAGATTTTCACCTGCGATCTGTCCGACGGGGCGGCGGTCGATGCGCTGATCCCTCAGGTTGTCGAGAAAATGGGCAAGATCGACATTTTGGTCAACAATGCCGGCGTGACCAAGGATAACCTTGCGATGCGGATGAAGGACGAAGAGTGGGATACGGTGATCCGCGTCAACCTCGAGGCCGCGTTCCGCCTGATGCGTGCTGCGGCCAAGCCGATGATGAAGGCGCGCTTCGGCCGCATCGTCTCGATTTCGAGCGTCGTCGGCGCCACCGGTAATCCGGGCCAGGTCAACTATGCTGCCTCGAAAGCCGGGCTGGTCGGCATGTCGAAGGCGCTCGCGCAGGAGCTTGCCAGCCGGGGAATCACGGTCAATTGCGTCGCGCCGGGCTTTATCCGCTCGGCGATGACCGACGGCCTGCCCGAGGCGCAGAAAGCCGCGCTGCTGACTAGGATACCGACCGGCGACCTTGGCGATGGCGCCGATATCGGCGCTGCGGTCGCCTATCTCGCCAGCCGCGAAGCGGGCTATGTCACTGGCCAGACGATCCACGTCAACGGCGGCATGGCGATGCTATAAAGCCTTGCGGACCGCGCGATCGATACCGATATCGCGGGTCCACCGGCCCCTTGCCAGTTTCGTGCAGCCGCACTAGGGCAGGGGCAACAGATCACCGATTAAGACAAGAAGGAACAGGGAATGAGCGAGATCGCCGAACGCGTTAAGAAGATTGTCGTCGAACATCTCGGCGTAGAGGCCGACAAGGTCACCGAACAGGCGAGCTTCATCGATGATCTGGGCGCTGACAGCCTCGATATCGTCGAGCTCGTGATGGCGTTCGAAGAAGAATTCTCGGTCGAAATTCCCGACGATGCCGCCGAGAAGATCGCGACCGTCAAGGACGCCATCGACTATATCGAAGCCAACAAGGGCTGAGGAACGGAGTGGCGCGCGACGAAAATCGCCGCGCCGCATCCTTACCGATTATCGGCTTCCCGGCCCGGGCCATCGTCCCGCGTTCGGGGAGCCGTTTTCGTTTATGATCATCATCACTAGATATTTGCTGAATTCTGGGAGCAAGCCATGCGCCGTGTCGTCGTAACAGGTCTGGGTCTGGTCACGCCTTTGGGCGGCGACGTCGAAACCACGTGGAAGAATATCCTCGCCGGAAAATCGGGCGCAACGCAGATCACCCGGTTCGACGCGAGCGATCAGAAATGCCGCATCGCGTGCGAGGTCAAACCGCCCGAGCACGAATACGGCTTCGACCCCAATTTGCGCGTCGATCACAAGGTCCAGCGCCAGGTCGATCCGTTTATCATCTTCGGCATCGATGCCGCGGGTCAGGCCATTGAGGATGCGGGCCTTGAACATGCCGACGAAGCGACGCGGATGCGCTTCGGCTGTTCGATCGGTTCGGGCATCGGCGGCCTTCCTGGGATCGAGAAGGAATCGCTCGTCCTCGCCGAAAAGGGGCCGGGCCGCGTCTCGCCGCATTTCGTCCACGGCCGGCTGATCAATCTCGTCTCGGGCCAGGTTTCGATCAAATACGGACTGATGGGCCCCAACCACGCGGTCGTCACGGCGTGTTCGACCGGCGCACATTCTATCGGCGACGCCGCGCGGATGATCCGCGACGACGATGCCGACATCATGCTGGCGGGCGGCGCTGAAAGCGCCCTGTGCCCGCTCGGCATCGCCGGTTTTGCCCAGGCGCGCGCGCTCAACATGTCGTCGAACGACGCGCCCGAAAAGGCGAGCCGTCCCTATGACAAGGACCGCGACGGCTTCGTCATGGGCGAAGGCGCAGGCGTCGTCTGTCTCGAGGAATATGAGCACGCCAAGGCGCGCGGCGCGAAAATCTATGCCGAGGTCGTCGGTTACGGCCTGTCGGGCGATGCCTATCACGTCACCGCGCCGCATCCCGAAGGGCTCGGCGCCTATAACGCGATGCAGATGGCGCTCAAGAAAGCGGGCATGGTCCCCGCCGACATCGATTACATCAACGCGCACGGCACTTCGACGATGGCCGACACGATCGAGCTCGCCTCGGTCAAGCGCCTGTTCGGTGACGCGATCTCGACCGTCTCGATGAGCTCGACCAAGTCGGCGATCGGCCATTTGCTCGGCGGTGCCGGTGCAGTCGAGGCAATCTTCTGTATCCTGGCGATGCGCGACCAGATCGTCCCGCCGACGATCAATCTCGACAATCCCGACGAGGGTACCGAGGGCGTCGACCTCGTCCCGCACCATGCCAAGAAGCGCAAGGTGAAGGCGGTGCTCAACAACAGCTTCGGTTTTGGCGGCACCAACGCCAGCATCGTGCTCAAGGCGATGGACTGACATGCGTATCTGGCTGGCCGCCGCGCTGGCCCTCCTGCTTGCCGCCTGTTCGGCCGGGACCGCCCCGCGCGATGCCGATGTCGTCATCCCGCCGGGGTCGAGCCTGACTAGGGCGGCGGCGATTCTCGAAGAGGCGGGTGCGATCGAATCAGCCGACGCATTCCTGCGCTATGCCAAGCTGTCGGGCGGAGACGCCGCGATCAAGCCGGGCGAATATGCGGTTGAAAAGGGCACCAGCGGCAGCGACGTCCTCAAGATGATGCAGGACGGCAAGACCGTCCAGCGCTTCGTCACCGTGCCCGAAGGCATGCCCTCGATCATGGTCTACGACCGGCTGATGGCGAACCCGCAGCTCAAGGGCAGCCTCGATGTGCCCGCCGAAGGCTCGCTGCTGCCCGAAACCTATGCCTATCAGAAGGGCGAGCAACGTTCGGCCGTGATCAAACGGATGCAGGATGCGATGGACGCGGCATGGGCCGAATTGTGGCCCGAGCGCAGACAGCGCGCTTTCCCCAAGGATCGCAACGAGGCGATCACGCTGGCGTCGATTATCGAAAAGGAAACCGCCTTGCCCGCCGAACGGACCACCGTCGCGGCGGTCTATACCAACCGGCTCGAGGTCGGCATGATGCTCCAGGCCGACCCGACGATCATCTACCCGATCACCCGCGGCAAGCCGCTCGGGCGGCGTATTCGCCAGTCCGAAATCCACGACGTCAACGATTACAACACCTATGCGATGGCGGGCCTGCCCAAGGGACCGATCGCCAATCCGAGCAAGTCGTCGATCGCCGCCGCGCTCAACCCGTCGGACAGCAAGGCGCTCTATTTCGTCGCCGACGGCAAGGGCGGGCACGTGTTCGCGGGCACGCTCGCCGAGCACAACGCCAACGTCAAGAAATGGTTCGCCATTCGCCGCGCGCGCGGCGAGATGAAGTGATCGCCGCAACCGATCGTCGCGAGTGATTTAATCCATTACAAAATGCCGACCGGAACACTATCTCGGTCGAGCCGTTGATGTTGCAACGCACCATTTCTCGCGCGGCGCATCCTGCCCCGTGCTTCAATCCTACCAGGAGACCAATATGCAGACCGGATGTCCCGTGCCTGACGTTACCCTCAAGACCCGTATTCGCGACGAAGCGATCGGTGGCGACAATCCCTTCCGTTGGGAAGAAGCCTCGACCGGCGAGATGTTCGCCCAGGGCCGCCACGTCGTCTTCGCGCTGCCCGGCGCGTTCACCCCGACCTGCACCACCGAACAGGTTCCCGCGTACGAGCGTCACTATGACGACTTCAAGGCCGCCGGCGTCGAGGACGTCTACTGCCTGTCGGTCAACGATGCGTTCGTGATGTACCAGTGGGGCAAGTTCCTCGACGCGAACAACGTCAAGATGCTCCCCGACGGTTCGGGCGATTTCACCCGCCGGATGGGCATGCTGATCAAGAAGGATCATGTCGGCTTCGGCGAGCGCAGCTGGCGCTATGCCATGGTCATCGACGACGGCGTGATCACCGCAATGTTCGTTGAACCGGGCATCAACGACGTCGGTTCGGACAGCGATCCCTATGGCGAGAGCAAGCCCGAGCCGGTGCTCGCATGGGTCAAGGCGAACCCCGCCAAGACCGGCGCAGCACGCGAACTCGAAAACGCCTAAGCCGCGAGTGCGTCGCCAACGCGACGCAAGAGTATCGAGGGGCGCGCATCCTATGGGGTGCGCGCCCTTTTTGCTGGCCCTGGCGGTGTCTCCGCGCCACGATGCCGCATGTCCGCCGCGCCGATCATCGTCACTGCAGAGATGGGCGCCGCCGACCAGCACTGGGCCGACGCGCTGCGTACGGCGCATTTCCCGCCCGAGCGCAACGTCCTCGCCGCGCATATCACGCTGTTCCACCATCTGCCGCCGTCGATGCTGGACGAACTGTGCGAGCGATTGCGCGTGCTGGTCGCGGGCCCGCCGCCCGAGGCGCGGCTAACCGATGTCATGATGCTCGGACGCGGCGTGGCGTATCGCGTCGAATCGCCTGCGTTGCGCGAACTGCGAAGCGAACTCGCAGAGGCGTTTCACGGCCTGCTGACGCCGCAGGACAGCCAGGCACCGCATCTCCACATCACCGTCCAGAACAAGGTCGATCCCGCCGCGGCGCGGGCGCTCTATGCCACGCTGGCTGCCGACTTCGTGCCGCGTCCGCTCGCCATCGCCGGGCTCGCCGCATGGCACTATCGCGGCGGCCCGTGGGAACAGGCCTGGCGCGGACGTTTCCGGGGTTAGGGCAGCAGTTCCTTGAGCGGCACCGCGATGTCGGCGAGCGCGCCCGCGTCGACCTCTGCGCGCGCCTCGATCAACTTGCGGCCCTGGACATAATCCTTCGCCCGATCGACGCAGTCGAGCGCGACGACGCGCCCCGCCTTGCGATAAATCACCGAAAAGCTGCGCGAACCCGGGTCACCGCGAACGATTTCCTCGTCATGGCCGATATTGAGCCCGACGGTTTGTAGTTTCAGATCGTACTGGTTCGACCAAAACCACGGCAGCGCATCGTAGATCGCCTCTTCGCCCATCATGTCCTGCGCGACGACCTTGGCCATGTCGTGCGCGTTCTGGACCGATTCGACCCGCGTTTGCTCGCCATCGGCCCAGACGTTCGCATGGCTCGCGCAGTCGCCGATCGCATAGGTATCGGGCAGGCTGGTGCGGCACGCCCGGTCGACATCGACGCCGTTGCCGCCCGTCGCGCCCGCCGCGATCAGCGGACCGACCTCGGGCACGATGCCGATCCCCGCGACGACGAGGTCGCAGACGAGAATGGCACCATCGGACAGCCTGCACGATACGGCCCCGTCGCTCCGCTCGATCGCCTCGACTGTCGTGCCCAGGCGAATATCGACGCCCTGGCGGCGATGTTCGGCGGCATAGAAATCGGACAGCGCCGCGCCCGCGACCCGCGACAACAGCCGGTCGGCCATCTCGATCACCGTCACCGCCTTGCCGAGCTTGCGGAAACCCGCCGCCGCTTCGAGCCCGATATAGCCACCGCCGACGATCACGATGCGGCGCGTGTCGGCGAGCGCGGCGTGGATCGCGTCGACATCGCGCTTCTTGCGGATCGCGAACACCGCGGCGTCATCGCCGCCAGGGCAGGGCAGCGCGCGCGCCTGGCCGCCGGTTGCCCAGATCATCCGGTCGAACCCGATCGTCCCGTGGCCCGTCGTCGCCACCGTCTTGGCGGCCGGGTCGACGCGCGTCACGCGCGATGCGGCTAGCAATGTGATGTCGCGCTCGCGCCAGAACGATTCGGGACGGAACAGCATCCGTTCGAAGTCCTTGTCGCCGGTCAGATATTCCTTGCTCAGCGGCGGGCGTTCATAAGGCAGTTCGGGCTCGTCGCCGACCAGCGCGATCGACCCGTCGAATCCCGCCTGACGTAGCTGGATCGCGGCCTGCGAACCGCCATGGCCGGCGCCGACGACAAGGACGTCGTAATGCTGCATGTCTGCGTTGGTCATGGCAATGCCCTAGCGCGTCGGGCCGGGCTTGCGAAGCATGTCATCGCGATATTGACCGGGTGCCAGCCGGTCCGTATAGGCCGCGCTTCCAACCGCGCCTCCCCATCCAGATCGGGCGGCGCGTTACGGGGCGGAGTAGCTCAGCTGGTTAGAGCAGCGGAATCATAATCCGCGTGTCGGGGGTTCGAGTCCCTCCTCCGCTACCAGTTACATAAAACCATCCGGGGGATGGTTTTATGTAACTCCCGAGCGCAAGCGAGGGGTGCGAACCATCCGGGGGATGGTTCTGTAAAACTCCCGAGCGCCAGCGAGGGGTGTGAACCGTCCAGACGATCGCCTCGTTCACGCCAATATGGCGTTGCCCTGAATCCCGGCCTCAAACCGCGTGCAGAACGCCGCGATAGCTCATGTCTTCGAGCGCGCGCCCTGCGCCGAGTGCGACGCAGCTCATCGGATCGTTGGCGATGCGGACGGGCAGGCCGGTGTTTTCGGCGAGAACGACGTCGATATTGCGCAACAGCGAGCCGCCGCCGGTCATGACGATGCCGGTTTCCATGATGTCGGCGGCGATCTCCGGGGCCGTGTGTTCGAGCGCCTGGCGGACGGTCTCGACGATCTGCGACACCGGCTCGGCGAGCGCCTTGCAGATGTCGCGCTGGTCGATCCGGATTTCGAGCGGGACGCCGCGCACGACTTCGCGGCCGCCAACGCGCACCTGCGACGTCGCCTGGTCGCTCGTCACCAGCGCCGATCCTGCCTCGATCTTGATCCGCTCGGCGGTCGCTTCGCCGATCAGCAAATTGTGCTTGCGGCGGACGAACGAGGTGATCGCCTCATCCATCCGGTCGCCGCCGACGCGCGCCGACAGGCTCATGTGCAGCCCGGCGAGCGACACCACGCCGACTTCGGTCGATCCGCCGCCGATATCGACGACCATCGACCCGACCGGGTGCGTCACGGGCAGGTTCGCGCCGATCGCCGCCGCCATCGGTTCGTCGATCAGCCAGACCTTGCGCGCGCCCGCATTGGTCGCGGCGTCGCGGATTGCGCGGCGTTCGACCTGGGTCGATCCCGACGGCACGCACAGGACGATTTCGGGGCTGCCGCGCATCCGCGTCCGGGCGAGCTTGCGCGCCTTGGCGATGAAGTATTTGATCATCTGCTCGGCGACGTCGAGATCGGCGATGACGCCGTTGCGCAGTGGCCGGATCGTCTGGACGTTGGCGGGGGTCTTGCCCATCATCAGCTTGGCATCGGCACCCACAGCGCGCACGCGCCTTACGCCGTCGATCGTCTCCATCGTCACGACCGACGGTTCGGCCATGACGATGCCGTGGTCGCGCAGGAACACGACCGTATTGGCGGTTCCCAGGTCCACCGCCAGGTCGACCGCGGAGAACGGGAAGATACTCATGAATGTCATTCGAAAGGAAACCCTGTTGTCAGCTGCCCAGCGTGACAGCCGGAGGGCCTTCGAGCGGACCGAATGACTGGCAGGTGAATGCCGCGCGCTTCATCGCAAGCGCGCGACAGGAAGCCGCTGTGCCGCGACGAATTCGCCTCAGGGACGCGTCTGGCCGTCGCCGTGGACGAGGTATTTGAAGCTCGTCAGCTGCTCGAGGCCGACCGGACCGCGCGCGTGCATCTTGCCCGTCGCGATGCCGATTTCGGCGCCCATGCCGAACTCGCCACCGTCGGAGAACTGCGTCGAGGCATTGTGCATGACGACGGCGCTGTCGATCGCGGTCAGGAAGCGATTGGCGGCATCTTCGTTTTCGGTGAGGATCGCGTCGGTATGGCCCGACGAGTGGAGCGACACGTACTCGATTCCCGCGGCGAGATCGTCGACGACCTTGACCGACGCGATCGCGTCGAGAAATTCGGTGTCGAAATCGGCCGGCTCGGCGGGCTTGACCCGGTCGTCGATCGCGACCGCTTCAGCGTCGCCGCGCAATTCGCAGTCGGGCATCGCATCGGCCAGCATCGGGATCGCCTTGGCGGCGACTGCCCGGTCGACGACAATGCTCTCGGTCGCGCCGCAAACACCGGTGCGGCGCAGCTTGGCATTGCGGATGATCGCGACCGACTTGGCAAGGTCGGCATCGGCATGGATGTAGCTGTGGCAGTTGCCGTCGAGGTGGAGCAGCGTCGGGACCTTGGCCTGATCGCGGACCAGCTCGACAAGGCCGCGCCCGCCGCGCGGGATGACGAGATCGACATAATCGACCGCGCGGAGCAGCTCGGCGACCGCCTCGCGGCTCGTCGTTCCGACGGTCTGGACCGCATCTTCGGGAAGGCCGGCGGCCTTGAGCCCGGCCTGCATGCAGGCGACGATTTCGCGCGTCGAATGGCGGCTTTCGGAACCGCCCCGCAGGATGATCGCGTTGCCCGACTTGAGGCACAAGGCGCTGGCGTCGGCGCCGACATTGGGTCGCGATTCATAGATCATGCCGATCACCCCGATGGGGACAGCGACGCGTTCGATCTTGAGCCCGTTGGGCCGGTCGAATGTCGCGAGGCGCCGGCCAACGGGGTCGGGCAGGCGGGCGATCTCGTCGAGCGCGTCGGCCATCGCCGCGATGCGCGGCTCGTCGAGCATCAGCCGGTCGATGAACGAATCGGGCTTCTTGCCGCGGACGCCGGCGACGTCCTTTTCGTTCGCTGCGATCAGCCGTGCGGTGGCACCGCGCAGCCCCTTGGCCGCTTCGGTCAGGGCCAGGTTCTTCGCCTCGGTCGTCGCACCGATCAACTGGCGCGCTGCGCTGCGCGCGCGCTTGCCAAGTTCGGCGATGTGGGCGGCGGGGTCGAGTGTCGTGTCGTTCATGAGAATGCCTATCATATTATGTTCGTTAGAATATTCGTGCTCGCGCGTGCCGCGCAATCCGGACCCGGTCAGTACCTGGGCGCTCGGCGCAGCGAGTCTCTCGATGCCACCGGTGCGCTGCTACACATCGCCGAATCCATGATCCACGAAATCGCCATCACTATTCTCCGCTGCGCTATGAAGAAAACGCACAAGTTTTCTTCATCAGAGAAACAGTATCCCGTCGCGTTCGACTCACTAGTCAGAGATCGAGATGTTAGAACTCTTCTCAATCTGTTCACTGCGTCGGGGCGTGTTTTGCCAGTGACCTGGATAGAAACAATTCTCCGATCGACCGGCAAGCCGGTTGTGCATCGCACAATGCATAACTAGATAGCCAGCAGCATTTTACAAGGCAATGGTGATGACTGGCGTAATTCAAACCAAGCGTATCGTCGTGAAAGTGGGCTCGAGCCTGCTCGCAAACAGCGATCGCCTGACCCCGCGTTTCGGCTTCATCCAGCGGCTGATGGAAGACATCGCCCGGCTGCGCGACGATGGTTACGAGGTGATCCTGTGTTCGTCGGGTGCGGTCGCGCTGGGCCTCAACATTCTCGGCGAGCGGCCCGAAACGGCGGGCCTGACCGACAAGCAGGCGGCCGCGGCGTGCGGTATGCCGCTGTTGCTCAACGTCTATAAGCAGATTGCCCACGAATATGGCTTCGAGATCGCGCAGATCCTCCTGACGCTTGGCGATTTCGAGGACCACCGCCGCTTCCTCAATACCAAGAACACCGTCCACCGGCTGCTCAAGGCGCAGGTGATGCCGATCGTCAACGAGAACGACACGATCACCACCGAGGAAATCCGCGTCGGCGACAACGACCGGCTGGCCGCCAAGATCGCCCAGATGGTCGAGGCGGGGCAGTTCATCATCCTGACCGGCGTCGACGGCCTCTACGACCGCAACCCCGATAAAGAGGGCGCGCAGCTGATCGAGGAGGTCCACGACGTCAGCGAGTATATCGAGGCGACGAGCGGCACCAGCACGCTGGGCACCGGCGGCATGCTGACCAAGCTGCAGGCCGCCAACATGGCGCAGAACGCGGGGTGCACGACCTATATCGCCAATGGCGAGGCCGAATATCCGCTGTCGTCGGTGCTGTCGGGCGCGCGCAAATGCACCAAGTGCATCGCGCACGCCAATCCCGGATCGCTGTGGACGACGTGGCTGGCCGATCGCCTGCAAATGGCGGGGAGCCTCGTCATTACCGGGGAGGCGGCTGAAAACCTTGGCCAGGGAAAGGCGATCCATCGGCGCGACGTAATCTCGATGGACGGCGATTTCTCGCGCGGCGATGTGCTCCATATCTACGATGAGGAGGGGATCGAGCGCGCCCGCGGCCTGTCAGATTTCACCGCGGAAGAAACGCGTGTGATGACGATGAACCAGGAGCTTCCCGCCGACCAGCTGCTCGGCTATCAAACGCATGCCGAAATCGTCCGGCCCGACAATCTGGTCGTACTCGAAACCCGGCACCTGACGTGGGATGCGCCGATCGCGTCGGTCAGGCCCGAGCTGCCCGACTGACATTCCGTAGCTCGCACAGGGTTCGAATCCTTTCGGGTTCCTGGCCGCAAAAATCGCGAGCCGGTCGCTGATCGAGCCAGCTCCTGATTGTGCCGGAAGCAGTTTCAATCCATATTCGTCGGAAATAGCCGTGAGATGTCTCCAGACCGTATTCCTCCCGAAGCTGCGGAAAGATCACCGTTGGCGAGCTTGGCCGCGGTGGTTTTCACCTCGCCCATCGCTCGCAAATAGGCGGCGCCCCCAATGCTTATCCGCACGGCACCAAGGGCATCAAGCTCGGCGAGCGGTATGAAACCGTCGAACGGGCCGAGCAGGACGTTGAGTGGTTTGGGCGCGACGGCGCGTACTACCGCTCGCACCGCATCCTGATCGGGCAGCGCAGGAGCATACAGCACGTCCGCTCCGACATCGGCAAAGGCTGTCAGGCGGCGAATGGTGTCGTCAAGATCGGGACGCCCGTGCAGAAAGTTGTCGGTGCGAGCGGTCAACACTATCCGGCCCTTCGCCCGCTTCGCCGCTGCGGCGACACGCGCGACGGCATCGTCGAAATCGTGGATCGGCCGAAGCGGATCGGCGGTCGTGTCTTCGATGCCCAGTCCGGCCAAACCACCGGCGACCGCTGCCTCGACCGTCAATTCGCAATCTTCGGGTGCTTCGCCGAAACCGTCTTCCAGGTCGCCATTGACCGGAAGTTCGGACACTCGCGCCAGCAAACCGGCATTGGCGATCGCCTCTTCGCGTGAGACGGCGCGCAAGCCGTCGACCCTCCCGAGGCTGAATGCGATGGCGAGCGAGGTCGAGCCCAGCGCCTCGAACCCCGCGTCTGCAAAGATCGCGGCCGAGGCCGCATCCCATGCATTGGGCATGATGAAGGCGCGACCTCGTTCATGCAGCGCCCGGAACCGATCATAAGCTTCGCGCTGGGTCACGTTTCGGGCCTCGCGGGAATGTTCAGTCCGCGCTGCACTGCCGGACGCGCCAGCCAGCGATCGAGCCAGCCGGGAAGATATTCGAATGCATCGAAGTCGACCAGCTCGCGCGCTTCGTAGAAGGTGATCAGGTTCCGGATCCAGCCCAGCGTCGCGATATCGGCGATCGAATAATCGGCACCCATAATCCAGGGGCCATCCGCCAGTCGCTCATCGAGCACGCCGAGCAGTCGACGTGCCTCGGAGACATAGCGATCCAGCGGTCTTGGATCGTCGATCTCCTTACCCGCGAAGATATTGAAATAGCCGACCTGACAGAACATCGGACCGATCCCGCCAACCTGGAAATGGAGCCAGGCGATCGCTTCCCAGCGACGGGCGCGATCATCAGGGAGCAGGCGTCCGGTCTTGTCGGCGAGATAGTGCAGGATAGTGCCCGATTCGAACAGGCCGATAGGTTGACCGTTTGGCCCGTCGATATCAATCATGGCCGGGATCTTGCCATTGGGATTGAGCGAACGGAATGCTTCACTCTTTTGCTCATCTTTCGCGAAATCGATCCGATGCACCTCGTACGGAAGACCAAGTTCTTCCAGAGCAATCGATACTTTTACGCCGTTGGGGGTCGGCAACGAATATAGCTGAATACGATCGGGATGCGCGGGCGCCCAGTGCCGCGCGATCGGGAATTGGTCGAGCAATGGTTGATCTCCGTTTGTCGTTTGCCGGTGCGATTGCCACATGCGATGCAGGCCTGTCCAACCGTTAGAGACAGGCGGGGTGACTTCGTCTGCACTTCGCTTTACAGGGCACGCCTGTTTTAGCGCCGCACCGGGGCGGACCGAGAGATGGAGCCTTCATGAGCGATCCAAAGCGCAGCCGAATGATCATCCTCGGTTCGGGGCCCGCCGGCCTGTCAGCCGCGATCTACGCCGCGCGCGCCGGAATGAAGCCGATCGTGATCCAGGGCATGCAGCCCGGCGGACAGCTGACGATCACCACCGATGTCGAAAACTATCCCGGTTTCGCCGAAGTCGTTCAGGGACCCTGGCTGATGGAGCAGATGCAGGCTCAGGCGACCCATGTCGGCACCGAATTCGTCTATGACATCATCGTCGATGTCGACCTGTCGCGGCGCCCGTTCCGCCTGACCGGCGACGGCGGCGCGATCTACGAAGGCGAGACTCTGGTCATTGCGACCGGTGCGCAGGCCAAATGGCTTGGCGCACCGGGCGAGGCCGAACTTGGCGGCAAGGGCGTATCGGCCTGCGCGACGTGCGACGGGTTCTTCTATCGCGGCAAGAAGGTCGTCGTCATCGGCGGCGGCAACACCGCGGTCGAGGAAGCGCTCTACCTGACCAACCATTCGGACGACGTCACGCTGATCCACCGCCGCGATTCGCTGCGCTCGGAAAAGATCCTGCAGGAACGCCTGTTCGCCAATCCGAAGATATCGGTGCTGTGGAACAAGAGCGTCGAGGCCTTTGTCGGCGGCGGCGATCCAGAGGGGCTGGTCGGCGTCGACCTCGTTGACACCGTGACCGGCGAAAAGAGCCATGAGCCGTGCGACGGCGCCTTCGTCGCGATCGGCCACGCGCCGTCGACCGAATTGTTCAAGGGCAAGCTGCCGATGGACGACCACGGCTATCTCGATGTCGAAAAGGGCACCAGCCGGACCGTCATTCCCGGCGTGTTCGCTGCAGGCGACGTGTCGGACAAGGTCTATCGCCAGGCGGTCACGGCCGCCGGCATGGGCTGCATGGCCGCGCTCGACGCCGAGAAATTTCTTGCCGAGGCTGATTTCGAGGCCGCCGAAGCCGCCGAGTAAGCCTTACGGCGATCGGGTCAGGGCCTCGATCAGCCGTTGATCGAGCCACGCCGTATCGTCCTCGCGCGCAAAACTGTGTGAGGCGCTGTCGAGACGGTGCAGCGACAGCTTTGCGTTAGCGCGCGCGGCGGCGAAGGCGTGCGATGTCCATGCCGCCTCGAACTCGATCGCGGTGCGGTCGCGCTCGGCGAGCAGGATTTGCGTAGGGATCGTGCTGCGCGTCATCGCTGCGCCGAGCCGCGAAGCGAGCGCCGAAGGCACGTCACCGCTGCGTGCGCGCAACAGGCCGCGCGCCAGCTTGCCGAGATCGACTCCGCCGCGCAGCAGGCGCAACCATTCGCTTGGGTCTTTGAGCTTGGCACGATAGCGCGCCCGGATTGCCGCCGCCGAGGGCAGGGGGGTGTCGTCGCCATCGCCCTTCGCTGGCGCAGCCTCGTCGATCACCCAGGGATTGGCGAGGACGAGCGCGTCGATCCCCGCGAAGGGCCCGTGCAGCGCCAGCGCGCTCGCCGCGTCGCAATTGCCGAACGCGGCGATCGGCGTGCCGGGCGGACAGGCGGCGCGCAATTGCACGAGCGCGGCCGCGATATCGGGTCCGCTGGCATCGAAACCGCGATTGTCGCCTGTGCTGTCGCCGACCCCGCGCCGGTCGAAGCGCAGGACCGCCATGCCCTGCGCGGCGAGCCGCTGCGCCAGCATCGCCATGCCGCGATGTGCCCCGCTGCGCAGCTCGTTGCCGCCCGAGACGATCAGCAACGCGGCGCGCGGTACGCCCTGGGGCCGGTCGATCGTCGCGGCGATCGTGTCGCCCTCGCAGGCGAAGCTCAGAAATTCGCGCATGACGTCATCCACGTGGTGATGTCGTCGGCGATCGCCGCCGCGAGCCCCGCATCCTCACCCGGCTCGGCCTGCAACCACAAGGGACGGCCGGGCAAGGCGTCCTCGCCGGTGCCGAGCGGCACGCTGCGGCATGGCGCGATCGCAACGGGTTCGGCCTCGCGCAGCTCGGCGATCATCGCCGGCGACAGGATGTTGCCCGCAAGGCGCACGGCTTCGTTCGCTGCTTTCGCCTCGAGTTCGGCCATGCTGGTGTCGCGCCCCGCCTCGCGATCGCCCGCGATCCGCGTGCGCATCATCGTCTTGAGCAGGCTCGCACCGCGGACGGGCGCGAAGCGCCAGTGCGCGGCGACGGCGGCATCGTCGATCAACGCGCCGCCCCTGATCGAAGCGATCAATATAGGGCGTCCGTTGGCGGCAACATGATCGGCCAGCGCCGTGCGCCAGCTCGACAGCGTCGCCTCATGTGTCGGCACCAGCGATTCATTCTGGCCGGGCAGGTCGGGCAGGATCGACCCGACCTCGCGCTCAGCCAGCGCGCGCATTGCGAGGCGGACCGTCCGGCGGAGGCGGTTGGCCTCTTCGAACAGCGGCAGGACGAAAAGTACAACGGGGCCTGTCGCCGGCCCATCGCGGACGATCTGTTCGGCAAGTGCGGGCGCGCTCATCGTGCGAGGCGGCCGCGCGGCATGTCAGCCGAGCGCCTTGGCCTGAGCAAAGCGCACCAAGGCGCCGAAATTCTCGAAAATATCGCCATCGACCTCGTCATCGTCGACGGTAATGCCGAGCCGGTCCTCGAGTTCGGTGAGCAGGCCCGCCACCGCCATCGAATCGAGTTCGGGCAGCGACCCGAACAGTTCGGTCTGCGCGTCGAACCCCGCCACGCGGGCCTCGTCGATGCCAAGCACGTCGCGCAACACCGCGCGCACCGTCGCCTCGACCGTATCGGCGCCTTCGAAAATCATGCAAATTCCCCACGAGACCGCTGTTTCTGCGCTGCCTGTTAATCCGAACCGCGCCGCTTCACAAGCCGCGATAGCGCGGTTTTCAATGCCGGAAACCACGCCGCCGGGCGGCGCAGATTGTACATCTCGACGCGATAAAGCGGACGACACGCGTTCATCCAGTCGCGCTTGTAGGCGTCGTCGCCGGTGCCGAAATCGATTGTGCGGACATGGTCGCGCTCGAACGCGTGTTCGAACATAGCATAGCTGAGCAACGTGCCCGGCGATGCCTTGTCGCTGTCCTCGACATGCGCCAGCTTGTGGATGTTGGCGACGCCATGGTCGGTGGTCCACATCTGTGCCGCGACCGGCCGCCCCTCGATCCGGGCGATGCCGAGCCGCAATGCGCCCGCCGCGCCTTCCTGTTCGGCGAGCGCGCGGAGAAATTCGGGATGCCCCTCTTCGGGTTTCCAGCTTTGCGCATAGACTTGCTCATAGGCGGCCCAGGCGTCGGCATCGAAACGGTCGAACAGTTCGAGCGTGACGATGTTCTTCTTGGCCTTGCGCTTGACCGTGCTCTTGAGTGCGCCGGGGCGCCCGGCCCAATAGGTCGCGAAATCGATGCCGTCGGTATCGAGCGTGTGGTTGACCGTCTTGACCTCGGAAAACACGCGCCAGCCGGCGCGGCGAAAGCTCGTTTCGACCAGCGCGAGATCGCTTTCGGGCAGCGGTTCGAGCAAGATCCGGCACGCACGACCGCGCAGGCGCTGCGCCGCGGCGGTCAGCAGCGTCAGTTTGGTTTCGTCTGAAGGTGTGCCGGTAAATATCGGATGGAAAGAGAAACTGTACCAGTTCGCCAGGCTGATGAGCGAGTCTTCGTGCTCATGTGCTAGGACCAGCCAGCAGTCCGAATGCTCGCTGCGCGTGCGGACCGCAAGGATGCGCCAGTGCGGCGCGCATAGGCGGTGGAGCAGGCCGAACCAGGCCAGCCGGTCGAACAAGGAAGGCTGGCGATCACGACCAAGCGCGCGCGCCGAATTTTCGGCGATGCGGTCGAGCTTGACGTGATATTCACCCTTAACCCACATACATTCTCGTCCGTTCGCGCTGTGCGAGCCTTCGTCGTTCCTATTATGCGGATAAGCTGTGACCGAAACGCTAACCATCGCCCCGCAGACGATTGACTGCCTGATGCAGCGCGGCGCGGCAAGCGCGATCGCGCTCGAAACGCCGCGCGAAACGCTTGAATTTGCAGCAGTCGAGGACCGCGTGGCGGCGATGGCGGCGGTCCTGCGCGAGCACGGCCTTGGCCCCGGCGATCGTGTTGCGACCTGGCTCGCCAAGACGTCAGAGGCGTGTTTGATGCCGCTCGCCGCGGCGCGCGCGGGCCTGATCCACGTTCCGGTCAATCCGCTGCTCAAGCGCGCGCAGGTCGCGCATATCCTTGCAGACAGCGGCGCACGCCTGTTGCTGTCGAATGCCGCGCGCATCGCCACGCTCGATCCCGCCGATGGCGATGCCGCCCGCGTCGATGTCGATGATTTTGCCGATGCGGTCGCCGCGACCGACGACCGGATTGCGCAATCGCCTGCCTCGCCCGACGATATCGCCGCGATCCTCTACACCAGCGGCTCTACGGGAAAGCCCAAGGGCGTCGTGCTGAGCCACGCCAACCTCTGGCTCGGCGCACAATCGGTGGCGCATTATCTGAAGCTTTCGGCCGACGACCGGACGCTGTGCGTCCTGCCGCTGAGCTTCGATTATGGCCAGAACCAGCTGTTTTCGACCTGGTATGCGGGCGGTGCCTGCATCCCGCTCGACTATCTCACGCCGCGTGACGTCATGAAATCGGTCGCCAGGCGATCGATCACGACGCTCGCCGGCGTGCCGCCTTTGTGGGTCCAGCTCGTCGAGCTCGACTGGGCCGACGATGCGGGCAAAACGCTGCGGCGGCTGACCAATTCGGGCGGCGCGCTGACGCGGCCGCTGGTGCGGCGGTTGCGCGCGCTGTTTCCCGATGCCGACCTCTATCCGATGTACGGCCTGACCGAGGCGTTCCGCTCGACCTATCTCGACCCCGGGCTCGTCGCTGCGCATCCCGAATCGATGGGGCGCGCGATTCCCTTCGCCGAAATCCTCGTTGTCCGACCTGATGGTTCCCCGACCGAGGCCGACGAACCCGGTGAGCTGGTCCATTGCGGCCCGCTCGTCGCGCAGGGCTATTGGCGCGATCCGGCGCGCACGGCGCAGCGGTTCAAACTCGCGCCGGCGCATTCGACCTATGGCGGCTCGGCGGTCTGGTCGGGCGACAGCGTCCGGCGCGATGCCGATGGCCTGCTCTATTTCGTCGGGCGCGACGATGCGATGATCAAGTCGGCGGGCAACCGCATCAGCCCGAGCGAGATCGAGGACGCGGCGGTCGAGTGCGACGGCGTCGCCGAAGCGGTCGCGCTCGGCGTCAAGGACGACCGGCTCGGCGAGGCGATCGTCCTGATCGTCCGCGGCAACCGCGACGATTCGACGCTACGCGCGCATCTGCGCGCCGAATTACCCAATTTCATGCAGCCTGCGCGGATCGTCTGGCGCGATGCGCTGCCGCGCAATTCCAATGGCAAGCTCGACCGGGTGGCGCTGGCGAACGAAATCGCGCAGGAAGTGACGTCATGAAGCCAACCGGCCCGATCCCGCCCTATTTCGCCGCCGATAGCGATGGCATGCTGCAGATCGGCGGTCGCCGAGCCGACGATCTCGTGGCCGAAGCGGGTGACACGCCGCTGTTCGTTTACGACATGGATATCGTGCGCCAGCGCGCCAAGCGCCTGCGCGCGGCGATGCCCGAGGCATTGGCGCTGCATTTCGCGATCAAGGCCAACCCCTGGGCGCCCGTGCTTGCCGCGATGGCGCCGCTGGTCGACGGTTTCGACGTCGCCTCGCAGGGCGAGATGGACCGCGCGCTCGCCGCGGGCATGGCGCCCGATGCAATCAGCTTTGCCGGCCCGGGCAAGCGCGACCGCGAGCTAAAGGCTGCAATCGTGGCAGGAGTGACGCTCAACGCCGAGTCCGAGGGCGAGGTGTCACGGGCGCTGGCGATCGGGCGCGACCTCGCCATTGCGCCGCGCATCGCGATCCGCGTGAATCCGAGTTTCGACCTCAAGGGGTCCGGGATGAAGATGGGCGGCGGGGCCAAGCCGTTCGGGGTCGATGCCGACCGCGTTCCCGCATTGGTCGAGGCCGTGATCAAGGGTGGCGGCGACTGGCGCGGCTTTCACATATTCGCCGGATCGCAGTCACTCGACGCCGATGCGATCATCGATGCGCAGGCGCAGACGATCGCGCTTGCCGCAGCGTTGGCGGAGGAGATCGGCAGCGCGCCGCGTCACGTCAACATCGGCGGCGGGCTGGGCATTCCCTATTTCTCGGGCGATGCCGCTCTCGACGTAGAATCGATTGGAGCTGCACTTTCCAAGCAGTTGAAGGAACTGCCGAATATTCTGAACGAGACGCAGTTCGCGATGGAGCTCGGGCGGTGGTTTGTCGCCGAAGCGGGGGTCTATCTGACACGCGTCGTCGACCGCAAGATCAGCCACGACCAGACCTTCCTCGTCTGCGACGGCGGGCTGCATCACCAACTCGCCGCATCGGGCAATTTCGGCACGGTGATCCGGCGCAATTATCCCATTGCGGTCGCCAATCGCTTCTTGGCCGATGCGAGCGAAACGGTGTCGGTGGTCGGACCGTTGTGCACTCCGCTCGACCGGCTCGGCGACCAGGTGGCGCTGCCGCACGCCGATCCTGGCGACCTGATTGCGGTGTTTCTCGCCGGGGCCTATGGGCGCTCGGCCAGCCCGACCGCCTTCCTCGGCCATCCCGAGCCGATAGAGATGCTTGTTAACGCTTGAACTTGTCCGCGTCCCGGCGCGGGGCAGGCGATACTTCACTAACGCTATATTCACCCTTTTGCGCCAAAAGAAGCGTAATGACGTCATCGACGCACGGGCTTCGCGCGCCGCGAAGCCCGTGTTTCGGCACAAGGAATTTGCTATGCGGAAAGCCAATATCGCCCGTTTGATCGCTGCGAGCAGTGTCACGGCGCTCGCTGTGAGCGGTTGCGCATCAGGGGTCGCGACGGCGCCCGAACTGCCGCCCGCATCGTTTGTCCAGCAGCAGCAGGGGCCGAGCGAGGAATATATCATCGGCCCGCTCGACCAGCTGACGATCTTCGTCTGGCGCAATCCCGAGCTCGGCGCCAAGGTCCAGGTGCGCCCCGATGGCCGCATCACGACGCCGCTGATCACCGACCTGCCCGCAGTCGGCAAGACGCCCGCGCAGCTCGGCGAGGATATCAAGCTGCGGTTGAGCGAATTCATCAACGATCCGATCGTCAGCGTCATCGTCAACGATTTCGCGGGCACCTATTCGCAGCAGGTGCGCATCGTCGGGGCGACCGAAAAGCCCGCGTCGCTGTCGTTCCGCGCGAACATGACGCTGCTCGACGCGATGATCGCGGTCGGCGGCCTCAGCGAATATGCCGCTGCCAACAAGGCGCGGCTGATCCGCTACAACGGCGCGACCGGCGAACAGAAGGAATATGCCATCCGCATCGGCGATCTGCTCAAGCGTGGCGACAGCACTGCCAACGTCCGGCTCCAGCCGGGCGACGTCATCATCATTCCCGAAAGCTTCTTCTAAAGCGCCTGCGCGCGTCAGCCAGAGACCCAATTTATGGACAGCCTTTACGACGAGATCAGGGTTGCACTGCATGCCATCTGGCTGCGCCGCTGGCTTGCGCTCGCGGTCGCGTGGATCATCTGCATCCTCGGCTGGCTGGTCGTCGCGCTGATTCCCAACACCTATCAGTCGACCGCCAAGGTGCTGGTCAACGTCAACCAGGTCGTCTCCGACCAGGTATCGGGGACGCAGGTCGATACGCGCCGCCAGATCGACGAAGTCCGCCAGACGCTGACCAGCGTTGCCGCGCTTGAAAAGGTCGTCGTCGCGACCGGGATCGTCGCACCCGGCGCGTCGGACAAGGCGCGCCTGTCGGCGGCCAGCGCGCTGCAGAAGAAGATCGTCGTGCTCGCCACCCAGGACAATGTCTTCCAGGTGACCGACAGCGTCTCGCTGTCGGACAAATCGGATTCGGAAAATGCCCGGCTCGCGCCGCAGGTGCTGACCGAACTGATCGCCGTTGCGCGCGACCAGCGTTCGGCGGGCGGGCGTTTGAATGCGCGCCAGAGCATCGACTTCCTCAACGCCCAGCTCGAATCGCGCGGCAAGGACCTGCAGCAGGCCGAACAGCGCCGCGTCGCGTTCGAGACCAACAATGTCGGCCTGATGCCCGGCATCGGCTCGGCGAGCCAGCGGATGGAATCGGCGCGCGCCGAGATCAACCAGATCGAATCGCAGCTCGTCTCGGCGCGCAGCTCGCTCGCCGCGCTCAATGGCCAGCTGGCCAGCACGCCGGCGACGGTGGCGGGCGGCATCGGCGCGGTCGGTGGCAGCGTTGCGCGCCAGCAGCTCGCCGCGGCGCAATCCGACCTTGCCAGCATGAAGGCGCGCGGCCTGACCGATTCTCACCCCGACGTCATCGCCACGCGCGCCCAGGTTGAGGCCTTGCGCGCACAGGCGGCGCGCGAAGGGCCGGCCGGCGCCTCGGGACAGATTACCAATCCGGCTTACGGTTCGCTCCAGGCAATGCGCGCCGAGCGCCAGGCGACTGTCACCGCGCTCGAATCGCGCAAGGCGCAGCTTCAGGGCGATGTCACGTCGATGCTGTCGCAGCGCATCCAGGAACCCGAAGTTGCCGCCGAATACGACCGGATCAACCGCGACTATACGGTGATGAAGGATCAATACGACCAGCTCGCGGCGCAGCTTGAACAGGCGCGTCTGCGGGGTGATCTCGAGGTCGAGACCGATGCCGTCAGCATTGCCGTGATCGACCCGCCGTCGCAACCGCGCGCGCCGGTCAGTCCCAATCGCCCACTGCTCCTCGCCGGCATCCTGATCGTCGGCCTGGTCGGCGGGGCGGGTGCCGCGTTTGCCCAGGGCCAGATCCAGACGAGCTATCCGACCGCCAGCCGGCTCGAACGCGCCAGCGGCCTGCCCGTCATCGGCTCGATCACCGAATCGCTGACCGCACCGCTGGTCGAGGAACGCAAGCGCAAGATGAAATGGCTCGCCGGCGGATCGGCGGGGCTGATCGGCCTGTTCGCGATCCTGATGATCGTCGAGTTCGTCCAGCGCGGCATGGTCGCGTGAGCGGGGAGAATGACATGAACAAGCCGGCCCCGATCAAGAAGCGCGCTTCCTTGCTCGAACGCGCTGCCGATGCGTTCGATTTCAACGCGCTGTTGCGCCGCGATCCGGCTGCTCCAGCCGCACCGGCCGACCCGACCCACGCGGTCGCGGCACCGGCGACCCCGCAACCGCGCGTCGAACGCCGCGGTCGCCGCGCGGGCGAGGTGGCGCCGTCGCGCCCCGTCGTCAACGCACCGCGCCAGAACGTCGATCGCGAAGCCCTGGCCGAAGCGGGCATGATCGTCCCCGGTGGCCCGGTCAGCGGCCTTGCCGAGGAATTCCGCATCGTCAAACGCCGGCTGATGCGCGAAATCAAGGCGCTCGAGGACGCCGCCGCGGCGACCCCCGGACGGGAGGGGCTGGCTCGCCGCGTGCTGATCGCATCGGCCAACCCGCACGAGGGCAAGACCTTCTGCGCGATCAATCTCGCAATGTCGCTGGCGATGGAACAGGATCACGAGGTCCTGCTCGTCGATGCCGATTTCGCCAAGCCGTCGATCCTCGCCGCACTCGGCCTGTCGGCCAGCCGCGGTTTCATGGATGCGCTCGCCGATCCGTCGATGGACGTCGCCACCGCGATCATCCCGACCGATATCGTCGGCCTGTCGGTCCTGTCGGCGGGAACGCAGACGACCAAGGACAGCGAATATCTTGCCTCGGCGCGGACCGAGACGGTGCTTGCGCGGCTGACCGAACAGGCTCCGCGCCGGATCGTCATCTTCGATTCGCCGCCAGTGCTCGCGGCATCGCCCGCGCTCGTCCTCGCCGCGCACGTTGGCCAGGCGCTGATGGTCGTGCGCGCCGACGAGACCAAGGAAGGCGCGCTCAAGGACGCGATCGGCCTGATGACCGCGTGCGAGAATATCCAGCTGCTGCTCAACGGGGTGAAGTTCTCCCCCGGCGGCCGCCGCTTCGGGACCTATTATGGTCAGGGGGAATGACATGACCTTTCGGACGAACCGCAAGCTCCTGCGGCCGGGCATGGCATTTGGCGTGGCGCTATGCGCGCTGCTGATGCCGCTTGCCGCCCACGCGCAGATGCTCGGCGACGAGCCGGCCGATGCATCCTCCGACCGTACGGACACGACCGCCGCCGACGATTCCGCGCCGGCCCGCGACCGTTCGGGGCCACGCGTCGAGGTCATCCCCTATGTCGAACTCGAACAGGTGCTGACCGCCGATCTCAACGGCAATGGCGATACGGTAACCTTTACCAGCGTCGCCGCTGGCGTTGCCGCGCGCGTTTCGACGCGCCGCGCCGAGGCGCAGGCCGATGTCCGCTATGAACACCGCATCGCCTGGCAAAAGGATGTCGGCGACCAGAATGTCGTCAGCGGCCTGGCGCGTGCGCGCGTCGATGTCGTTCCCAATCGCGTCAGCGTAGAGGGCGGCGCGCTTGCCACCCGCGCGCGGCGCGATATCGGCGGATCGGCACCCGGCCTGTATGTTGGCGACACGTCGAACACGGTCGACGTCTATTCGGTCTATGCCGGACCCAACGTATCGGTCCCGGTCGGCGAGGCAACGCTGAGCGCGGCCTATCGCATCGGCTATAACCGCGTCGAGAATTCGAACAACAGCGCGACGGTCGGCGGCCTGAGCGGCGACCTCTACGACGATTCGACCAACCAGGTCGCCAGCGCGACGATCGGCGTCCAGCCGGGCGTGCTGCCCGTCGGAGCGGCGCTCGGTGTCGGCTACGAGCGCGAGGATGTCAGCCTGCTCGACCAGCGCTATGAACGCAAATGGGCGCGTGTCGATGTGACCGTGCCCGTATCGCCCACTTTGCAGGCGGTCGGCGGGGTCGGTTACGAAAAGGCCCAGGCGAGCCAGCGCGAAGTGCTGCGCGATGGCCTCGGCAACCCGGTGATCGACAATAACGGTCGCTTCGTCACCGATGCCAGTTCGCCGCGACGGCTCAATTTCGACACCGACGGGCTGATCTATGACGTCGGCGTGCTGTGGCGGCCAAGCCGCCGCACCGCGCTCGAGGCGCATGCAGGGCGGCGCTATGGCGGCTTCTTCTTCGCCGGTTCGTACCAGCAACAGATCGATTCGCGCACCCACCTGGCGTTCGGCGCGTATCAGACGTTTTCGAGCTATGGCCGCCGCCTGACCAACGCGCTTGCCGGACTGCCGACGCAGTTCGACACCTATCGCAACCCGCTCGACGGATCGATCGGCAGCTGCGTCTATGGCGCCGACAACCAGGGCGGAGGCGGCTGTTTCGACTCCGCGCTGGCGGGCACGACGAGCGCCAATTTCGTCGCGCGCGGCCTGTCGGGTCAGCTCAGCACGCGCCGCGGCGGTTGGGATTACGGTTTCAGCGTCGGCGTCGACCAGCGCCGCTTCAAGGGCCGCGACCTGCTCGGAACGATCGACCTCGAAGGCGCGACCGACGAAAGCTATTTCGCCAGCCTGTCGGCGGGCACCCAGCTCGATGCGCGCTCGGGGTTCGATATGGCCGCCTATCTGCGCTATTTCGACAGCGAACTGGGCAATCGCGCGGGCGTCCTCGGCTATGGTGCGACCGCGGCATATAACCGCCGCTTCAGCCGCGGCCTGTCGGGCGTTGCCGCGCTCGGCATCTACGGCTCGGATCAGGACAACGGGATCAACGACCTCGTCGCATCCGCCCTGCTCGGCGCGCGGTATAGTTTCTGATAGACGTTTGATTAGATAAGGCTTGGGAGAGACCGAAGCGATGTACGACCAATATTACGGCCTGTCGGGAAAGCCATTCCAGCTGACCCCCGATCCCGCTTTCTATTTCGAGAGCGCGACGCACCGCAAGGCGATGAGCTATCTCGGCTATGGCCTCGCCCAGGGCGAAGGCCTGATCGTCATCACCGGCGAGATCGGCGCGGGCAAGTCGACGCTCGTCGCGCACCTGATGGACACGATCGACGACCGTCGCCTGACCGCGGCGCAACTCGTTTCGACGCAGGTCGGGCCCGATGACCTCATCCGTCTCGTCGCGACCAAGTTCGGAATCGACAGCGAGGGCGCCGACAAGGCCGACCTGCTGCGCGATATCGAGGATTTCCTCAATGCTCAGGCACGCGCGGGCAAGCGTACGCTGCTTGTCGTCGACGAAGCGCAGAACCTGCCGCTTGCCGCGCTCGAGGAACTGCGCATGTTCTCGAACTTCCAGCTCGGCAACCAGCCGCTGATGCAGATTTTCCTGCTCGGCCAGCCCGAGTTTCGCGATACCTTCCAGGAATCGCCGAGCCTCGAGCAGCTGCGCCAGCGTGTCATCGCGACGCACCATCTCGAACCGATGGAGGCCGACGAGGTCGAACCCTATATTCTCCACCGGCTCGCCAAGGTCGGCTGGGACGGCAACCCGCGCTTTACCGCCGATGCGATGGATGAATTGTACAAGGCCAGCGGCGGTATTCCGCGCCGGCTCAACGTCATCGCCGGGCGTGTGATGCTCGCCGGCGCGATCGACGAAGCCAGCCGGATCGACGGCGAGATGGTTCGCGAGGTCGTCAGCGACATGGGCGCCGATGCCGACGCCGCCAAGGAAAGCCGCGCGACTGCCGCCGCGCTACAAGACGCTGCGCCTGCTGCCGCGCCCGTCGCCGCCGATGCGCGTCCGGTCGAATTCGCCCCCGCAGCGATGACGCTCGCGGTCGATGGTGACCGCGTCCAGCATGCCCGCGACAGCCGCGTTGCAGCGCTCGAAGCACGGATCGCCGAGCTCGAAGCACAGATCGCGGACCAGGAGGCCGAATTGCGCCGCGCGGTCACGCTGATGATCAACTGGATCGACGATGGCGATGTCGGACGGCCGACGCGGCGCACGCGCGCGGCTTGACGAAGCGCCCGGCAGCGTTGCAGTCGGGAGGCGAAACGCCAGCCAGGGAGGCGGCAGCGATGCGCAACGCGATTTCGGTCGATATCGAGGACTGGTTCCAGGTCGGCGCGTTTGAAACCGTCATTGATCGCGGCAGCTGGGACCGCCGCACACATCGCGTCGAGGCCAATAGCGATGCCGTGCTTGCCCTGTTCGCCGCGGCTGACGTCAAGGCGACGTTCTTCATCCTCGGCTGGGTCGCCGAACGCTATCCTGCGCTGATCCGCCGCATCGCCGAGGCCGGGCACGAGATCGCCAGCCACGGCTTTGATCACGCACGTGTCTTCACGATGGATGCAAAGGGCTTTGCGCAAGATCTCGAAAAGACACGCAAGATTCTCGAAGATGCTTCGGGCGAGTCGGTCACCGGCTATCGCGCGCCGAGCTTCTCGATCGATCCGCGGACTCCCTGGGCGCACCAGGTCCTGGCCGACCAGGGGTACAGTTACTCGTCGAGCGTCGTGCCGATCGCGCACGACCATTATGGCTGGCCGGGCACGCCGCGCTTCGCCTGGCGTCCGGTGGCAGGCAGCGACCTGATCGAGCTGCCGGTGACCACCGCGACCTTCGCCGGGCGCACGCTCGCGGCGGGTGGTGGGGGGTTCTTTCGCCTGCTGCCCTATCGTTTTTCGCGCTGGGCGATCCGCCAGGTCAACGCCGCGGGGCATCCGGCGATCATATATTTCCACCCGTGGGAGATCGATCCCGACCAGCCGTTCGTCGCCGAGGCCCCGCTCAAGTCGAAGCTCCGCCATTATTCACGCCTGTCGGCGATGGCGGGCAAGCTCGGGCGGTTGATGGATGAGTTCGATTTTGGGCGGATGGATGCGCTGGTCGCCGACGAACGCGCGGCCATCGGCGCGCGCGCGGCATGAGCCTCGCCGATCCTGCCAGCGTCCCCAGCGTCGCGCCGGTGGCGGAGGGGCCCGCGCTCGCTAGCTATCTCGCGCAGCATGACGCCACGACGCCATTTCACGAACCGCGCTGGTGCCGCGCGATCGAACAGGGCTGCGGCCATGGCTATCACCTGCTCGGCGCGACCGACAAATCGGGCGCGCTGGTCGGCTATCTGCCGCTGACGCATGTCCGCTCAAAGCTGTTCGGCGACGCGCTGGTCTCGAGCGCCTTTGCCGTCGGCGGCGGGATCCTTGCCGACGATGCGCCAACCGCCGATGCGCTTGCCGATGCCGCCTGGGGACTCGCTCACCGCCTCGGCGTCGGCTCGGTCGAACTGCGCGGTGGCGCTGCTCCGGGGGCCGACTGGGCGCGCGACGATGCGACCTATGCCGGTTTCATCGGAGACCTCGCCGAAGACGATGCCGCGCAGCTGCTCGCGATCCCCCGCAAACAACGCGCCGAAGTGCGCAAGTCGCTCGACGGGATGCTTACGGTTGGTAGCGGCGGCGATCGCGAAGAGGGCGCTGCGCATTACGCGGTCTATGCCGAATCGGTGCGCAACCTCGGAACCCCGGTTTTTCCCCGAAAGCTCTTCTCGGCGGTTCTCAATGCATTCGGTGAAGACGCCGATATCCTTACCATTTATGAGGAAAGCAAGCCCGTAGCCAGCGTCCTCAGCCTGTATCATCGCGGCACCGTCATGCCCTATTGGGGCGGCGGAACCGCTGCTGCACGAAGCCTGCGCGCCAACGAGCGCCTCTATTACGAGCTGATGCTCCACGCGCGGCGGCGCGGCTGCACGCGCTTCGATTTCGGCCGCTCGAAGCTCGGCACCGGCGCCTATGCGTACAAGAAGAACTGGGGCTTCGAACCGACCCCGCTGACCTATTACGCGCGCAGCGCCGAGGGGCAGGGGCCGCGCAGCATCAATCCGCTCGATGCCAGATACCGGCTGCAGGTCGCCGCGTGGAAGAAACTGCCTTTGCGACTCGCCAACCGCATCGGCCCGCTCATCGCGCGGGGACTGGGGTGATGCGAACCGCACCCGTATCGACTGGCGGCGGCGCGACGCTGTTCCTCGCGCACCGCGTGCCGTTTCCGCCCGACCGCGGCGACAAGATGCGCTCGTTCCATATGCTCAAAGCGCTCGCAGCGCTGGGGCCCGTCCACCTCATCGCCTTTACCGATGACGCGCGGGACGAGGAGCTTGCGATCGGACTCGACGCGTATGTCGCCTCGCGCCTGCTCGTCCGGCGCAACATGGCGGTGCCGATCGCAGGCTTTCGCGCGCTGGCGGGCGGCGGGCCCTATTCGCTCGCCAGTTTCGACCATCCGCGCATCGCCGCGCGTGTTACCGCGCTGCTCGACAGCGGGGCGATCGACCGCATCTTCGTGTTTTCGGGGCAGATGGCGCAATATGTGCCGGTTGCGTGGCTCGCACGGACGATCGTCGATTTCGGCGACGTCGATTCGGCCAAGTTCGGCGATTACGCCGCCGCCTCGACGCGCTGGTCGCCGATGCGCGCGGTCTATGCGCGCGAGGATCGCGAGCTCGCCCGCTTCGAAGCGCAGATCGCCCGCTATGCCGCGCGCAGCCTGTTCGTCTCCGAAGTCGAGGCCGATCTGTTCCGCGCCCGCTCGGGCCTTGGCGAGGACAAGGTCGCGGCGGTCGACAACGGCATCGACCTCGACTTCTACGATCCTGCCGCCGTGGTTGCCGAACCCGATATCGCGCCTGACGGCCCGCTCGTCGTCTTCACTGGCCAGATGGATTACCGGCCCAATATCGAGGCGGTCGAACGCTTTGCCCGCCAGGTGCTGCCGCGCCTCAGGATCAAGGTGCCCGACGCCCGCTTCGCGATCGTCGGGCGCAATCCCGCGCCGCGCGTCTGCGCGCTCGATCGGCTCGACGGTGTGATCGTCACCGGTGCGGTCGACGATGTGCGCAGCTGGCTCGCCGCCGCCGATGTCGTCGTCGCGCCGTTGCAGATCGCCCGGGGCGTGCAAAACAAGGTGCTCGAGGCGATGGCGATGGGAAAGCCGATTGTCGTCTCGCCCGCCGCCGCGCAAGGGATCGACGCGACCGACGGGATGCATTTCATCGTCGCCGATAGCGCGGGCGCGCAGGCCGACGCGGTCGCCGCGCTGATCGCCGACCCGCCGCGCGCCTCAGCGCTGGGGCAGGCGGCGCGCGCGCGGGTCGAGGTGCGCTATGCCTGGGACGCGACGCTTGCGCCACTGGTTGACCTGCTCGAAGCATTGCCACGGCCTGCGGCATGACCGCCGTCTCAATGCCCGAAAGCGTGGCACCCGACGTCACCGCCCCGGCGTGGCGTACCCACGCGATGCTGCTCGGCGCGGCCACGCTCGCGCTGCTGGCGCTCTTCTGGCGCGATGCCGCGCATATGGCCTCGATCTGGTGGACGAGCTCGACCTTCAACCACTGTTTGCTGATCATCCCGATCCTCTATTGGCTGGTGCAGCAGCGTTGGCCCGTGCTGCGGACGATGACGCCGACGGTCTGGCTGGCGGGGCTGCTGCTCGTTGCCGCCGGCTCAATCGCCTGGCTGCTTGGCGAGGCGGGCGGGGTTTCGCTGGCGCGCCACCTCGGCCTTGTGCTGATGCTGCAGGGCGCGGTGGTCACGTTGCTTGGCAGGCAGGTGTCGCGCGCGCTGCTGTTTCCAATCGCCTACGCGCTGTTCCTCGTGCCGTTCGGCGAGGAGTTCGTCCCCGCGCTGCAGACGCTGACCGCCAAGATGGCGATGGTGATGCTCGGCTGGGCGGGCATCCCGGCGCATATCGAGGGCGTTTTCATCACCACGCCGCACGGCTGGTTCCAGGTCGCCGAGGCGTGTTCGGGGGTCAAGTTCGTCATCGCGATGCTCGCGCTCGGCGCGCTCGCGGCGCACTTGCTGTTTCGCCGATGGGGACGCCGGATCGGGTTCATCGCACTGGCACTGGTCGTGCCGATCCTCGCCAATGGCGTGCGTGCCTTCGCGACGATCTGGTACGCCGAGCGTTACGGTGTCGAACATGCCGCAGGCTTCGATCACGTCATCTATGGCTGGGTCTTCTTTGCCGTGGTCATTGCGATCGTCCTGGTCATCGGAACGCGTTTCGCCGACCGCGACGGGACCGAGCGCGTCGACGCCGTGCCCGCCGTGCCGGAACGTGGGGGAGGGGCCGCATGGCCTGCCGCGCTCGCGCTCGTCGTGATCGCGGCGCTGCCGCCCGCATGGCTCGCAATGTCGGCGGGACGTGCGCCCCAGTTGGCCGAGGCCTATGCCGCGCCCGCGGTGCCCGGCTGGCAATTAGTAGCATCCGCCGACGCGGTGCCGTGGCAGCCGCATTTTGCCGGTTCCGACAGCCTGCGTCGCTTCACCTATGCCGATCCACGCGGGCGCCGTGTCGACCTGATCGTCGCGGCCTTCGCGCGCCAGGCCGAAGGGCGAGAGATCGTCGGCTATGGCCGCGGCGCGCTCGACAGCGATCACGACTGGGTGTGGAGCGGTCAGGAGCATGCGCTGGGCGACGTGACGGTCGCGCGACTGATCGCGCCGGGCGCGGTGCGCGAGGTCGCCAGCGTCTATCGCGTCGGCAGCGAGGTGCTGGCCGACCCGAAGCGCGTCAAGCTGGCGACGCTGGTGGCACGCCTGCTCGGCCGCGACCAGCGTTCGGCGGCGGTGATCGTCTCGGCAGTCGCTACGCCCCAGCAAGACGCCGCGCAGGCGATCCGCGATTTTCGCGCCGCCGCGGGGCCGTTTGCGGCGCTGGCTGACGCCGCGCTCGAAACCCGCTAGAGGCGGGCCCATGTGCGGCATTGCGGGCATCTTCCATCTCGAGACGGCCAAGCCGGTCGATCCCGTGCGGCTCGCGCGGATGGCAACGCGCATGGCGCATCGCGGCCCCGATGGCGACGGCGTGTGGACCGCGCCCGGCGTCGGGCTGGCGCATGTTCGCCTGTCGGTGATCGACGTCGAGGGCAGCCCGCAGCCGATGGCGAGCGCCGACGGCTCGATCGTCATCAGCTACAATGGCGAGGTCTACAATTACCGCGCGCTGCGCGACGACCTGCGCGCGCTGGGCCACGAATTCCGCACCGAGGGCGATACCGAGGTGATCATCGCGGCATGGCGGCAATGGGGCCCCGATTGCCTCGCCCGGCTCGACGGCATGTTCGCCTTTGCGATCTATGACGCGGCGCTGCCCGGCCTGTTCCTCGCGCGCGACCGCATGGGGGTCAAACCGCTATATTATGTCGAACTGAGCGACGGCAGCGTCGCCTTTGCGTCCGAACTCAAGGGCCTGATGGCGCATCCGCTATTGCGCGCGCGGCCCGATCTCACCGCGATCGACGATTATCTCGCCTTCGGTTACGTCCCCGACGACACGTGCATCGTCGCTGGGGTGAAGAAGCTTCCGGCGGGGCATTTCCTCCTGCTCCGTCGCGGCCGACCGCTGCCTTCACCGCGCCAATATTGGGATGTCGATTTTTCCAACCGGACCGATGCCAGCCTCGCCGATTGCGAGGAGGAGCTGGTCGACCTGATGCGCGCCGCGGTGAAATCCCGGATGGTCTCCGACGTCCCGCTCGGCGCGTTCCTGTCGGGCGGTGTCGATTCATCGGCGGTCGTCGCGCTGATGGCCGAGGCCAGCCCGCGCGCGGTCGAAACCTGCACGATCGGCTTTGCCAGCAAGTCGCTCGACGAAAGCGATTATGCGCAGCAAATCGCGACGCGCTACGCGACCAACCACCGCCAGCGCGTTGTCGCTGCCGACGATTTCAGCCTGGTAACGCGTGTCGCCGACCATTTCGACGAGCCGTTCGCCGACGCCAGCGCGCTGCCGATGCTGCGGCTGAGCGAGCTGGCGCGCGAGCGTGTCACCGTCGCGCTGTCGGGCGACGGTGCCGACGAGGCGTTTGCGGGCTATCGCCGGCTTGTTTTCCATGCCCATGAGGAACGCGTCCGCGCGATGATCCCCGCGCCGCTGCGCCGCCATCTCGGCCCGATATCGCGTGCCTGGCCCAAGGCCGACTGGGCGCCGCGCCCGCTCCGCGCCAAGGCGACGCTGACGGGCCTGTCGATGTCGGGTGAGGAGGCCTATGCCGGGTCGGTCGGCGTCACTGGGCCCGCAGCGCGCGGCGCGCTGTTCAACGATGCGGCACGGCGCGCTCTGGGCGGTCATGTCGCCGAGGAACGCTATTGGCGCGCGATGCGCGATGCGCCCGCGCGCGACGGGCTCGACGCCGCGCAATATGCCGACATCAAGATCTGGCTGCCAGGCGACATCCTGACCAAGGTCGACCGGATGAGCATGGCCGCCAGCCTCGAGGCGCGCGAGCCGCTGCTCGACCATCGCCTCGTCGAATTTGCCGCGCGGCTGCCGGGCAAAATGCGCGTGCGTGGCGGGCAGGGCAAATACATCATGAAAAAGGCGCTCGAACGCTATCTGCCCAAGGACATCCTCTATCGCCCGAAAATGGGCTTCGTCACGCCGATCTCCGACTGGTTTCGCGGCCCGCTGGCGGAAGAGGCCGAACAACTGGCGAGCAATTCGGCGCTGGCGCGGAGCGACTGGTTCGACGTCCACGAGATCGCCCGCGTCGTCGCCGCGCACCGCAGCGGCCTCAGCGACCACGGGCGGCTGATCTGGCAGCTCGTCATGCTCGACAAGGCGCTGGTGCGCCTGTTCGGAATCTAGCTTTGGCCCTCGCCCCTTCAGGGGAGAGGGTTCAGGGGTAATCCGCACCCACAAAATACAGTCCATCGGGCGGGGCGTTGAGGCCGAGCTGGGTGCGGTCGCGCGCTTCGAGGATATTGCGCATGTCGTCTGGGGTCCACTTGCTCTGGCCGACCAGCGCGAGGCAGCCGACCATTGATCGGACCTGGTGGTGGAGGAAGCTACGCGCTTCGGCGAACACCGCGATCCGGTCGCCATCGCGGATGACATCGAGCCGGTCGAGCGTGCGCAACGGACTTTGCGCCTGGCAATGCGCCGAGCGGAAGGTGGTAAAATCGTGATGGCCGACGAGGCAGTCGGCTGCGGCCTGCATCGCGACTTCGTCGAGCGCGGGCACGACGCGCCACGCCAGCCCATGCTGCCAGGTCAGCGGCGCACGACGATTGATGATGTCATAGCGATAGCGCCGCCCGAGGCACGAAAAGCGCGCGTGCCAGTCGTCGGCGACGATCTCGCAGGCGATGATCGCGACGGGGGCAGGGCGCAGGTGCGCGTTGATCGCCTCGCCAAGGCGGAACGGCGCGAGGCGCGTGTCGATATCGCAGTGCGCGCGCATCGCGGTCGCGTGGACGCCCGCGTCGGTTCGGCCCGCCGCGTGGATGCGGACCTCTTCGCCGACGACGCGCGTGATCGCCTCTTCGATTGCCTGCTGGACGCTCGGGCCGTTGGTCTGCCGCTGCCAGCCGAAGAACGGGCGGCCGTCATATTCGATGGTCAGCGCGAACCGCGGCATCGATCAGCCTAGTCGCGTGCCGGAAGGCAGGTCGAACCCGCGCAGGAAGGCGTCGATCGGCATGCGCGGACGCCCGGCGCGCTGGATACTGGTCGGGCGAAATATGCCGCAGCCGGTCGCGATGCCGAGCCGTTCGTCGATCACCGTTCCGGGCGCGGCCGTGCTCGCCTCGCAATCCTCGGCTTCGGCGGCATGGACGCGCAGGCGTTCGCCTTCGTGGATGAACCACGCGCCGGGCGCCGGATTGAACGCGTGGACCATGCGGACGAGCTCGGCGGCGTGGAAGGCGAAATCGAGCCGCGCCTCGTCCTTGGTGATCTTGGCGGCATAGGTCGTGCCCTCGATCGGTTGCGGCACGGGCGGGAAGGCATCGATATCGGCAAGGACGCGGACCATCGCATTGGCGCCGATATTGGCGATCTCGGCGGTCAGATCGCCCGCGGTCTTGGCCAGCACCGGGGTGCGCTCGATCAGGCGGATCGCGCCGGTGTCGAGGCCTTCGTCCATCTGCATGATCGTCACGCCGGTCTCGGCATCGGCGGCAAGGATTGCGCGCTGAACCGGCGCTGCCCCGCGCCAGCGCGGCAGGATCGAGCCGTGGACGTTGAGGCAGCCGTAGATCGGCGCTTCGAGGATAGCGGGCGGCAGGATCAGGCCATAAGCGGCGACGACCGCGACATCGAGGTCGAGCGCGGCGAATTCGGCCTGCGCCGCCGACGATCGCAGCGAGTTCGGCGTGCGGACCGCGATGCCCAGTTCCTCGGCGCGCCTTTGGACCGGCGAGGGGGTCAGCTTCTTGCCGCGATTGGCCGGGCGCGGCGGCTGGCTATAGGCCGCGACGACGTCGTGCCCCGCCGCGACGAGCGCATCGAGGCTCGGTACGGCAAATTCGGGGGTTCCCATGAAGGCGATACGCATGGCGCCGCTTCAACCGCTTGTCGCCTTCTGGCGCAACCCCTAAGTCGTCAGTCATGGCCTCGAAGGAAATCGAAACGCTGACGCAAGCGCTCGCGCGGCTCCCCGGGCTCGGCCCGCGATCGGCGCGGCGCGCGGTGCTCCACCTCGTCAAGAAACGCGAAACCGTGCTCGTGCCCCTGCTCGCCGCGCTGGAGAGCGTCAGCGACAGCCTCGTCACCTGCACCAACTGCGGCAATGTCGATACGGTGAACCCGTGCGGCATCTGCGCCGATCCGCGCCGCGACGACCGCGCCTTGTGCGTCGTCGAGGACGTCGCCGACCTGTGGGCGCTCGACCGCTCGCGGTTGTTTCCCGGGCGCTACCACGTGCTCGGCGGGCGCCTGTCGGCACTCGAAGGCGTCCGGCCCGAGGATCTGACGATCGACAGCCTGGTCGCGCGCGTTGCCGGCGGCGGCGTTGACGAGGTCGTGCTGGCGATGAACGCGACGCTCGAAGGCCAGACCACCGCGCATTTCATCGCCGAACGGCTCGAAGAGCATCCCGTTCGCGTCACCCGCCTCGCGCACGGGCTGCCGGTCGGCGGCGAACTCGATTATCTCGATGAAGGCACGCTGGCGCAGGCGCTACGGGCACGACGCCCCGTTTCATGACGCTCGCCAAGGTTGAAAACGCCTGCCAGCCCGCCTAAATCGCGGCCATGGCCATACGCGAAATCATAGAGGTGCCCGACGCTCGGCTGCGCACCATTTCCAAGCCCGTCGAAGTGTTCGATGCGGACTTGAAGACGCTCACCGACGACATGCTCGAAACGATGTACGACGCGATCGGTATCGGCCTTGCCGCGATCCAGGTCGGCGTGCCGCAGCGCATCCTCGTCATCGACCTGCAGGAACCCGATCCCGAGGACGAAGAGGGCAAGCGCGTCATTCGCGATCCGCAAATCTTCATTAACCCGGTCTTTTCCGAGCAATCGGAAGAGCATACGCTCTACAATGAAGGCTGCCTCTCGGTTCCCGAACAATATGCCGAGGTGTCGCGCCCGGCCGAGGTCACGGTCGATTGGCACGATCTCGACGGCACGCCGCACAAGGAGCGTATGACCGGCTTCATGGCGACGGTGATCCAGCACGAGATGGACCATCTCGAAGGGATTCTCTTCATCGACCATCTCAGCCGGCTCAAGCGCGACATGGTGCTCAAGAAGCTGACCAAGCTGCGCAAGGCCGCCTGACGGCGCTAACCGCCGAGCGTTCGCGCTGCGTCAGAGCGCGGCGATGACCTTTTTCATCTTGTCGTGCACCGCTTGCGCCACCGGCTCGAGATCGGCGTTCTCGACCGCCTGCATCGATGCCTTCGGATCGACTGCGGCGACCTCGATCCCTGCGTCGGTGCGCTGGACGATGACGTTGCATGGCAACATCGTGCCGATCTTGTCCTCGGCCTCGAGCGCCTGGTGGGCAAGGCCCGGATTGCACGCGCCGAGGATGCGATAGTCGCGAAAATCGACGTCGAGCTTCTGTTTCATCGTTGCGCGAAGATCGATGTCGGTCAGCACGCCGAAGCCTTCGTCCTTCAGCGCGGCGGTAACCGCGGCAATGACGTCGTCGAAGGATTTGTCGGTAATGGTCTTGGCGAAATAATAGCTCATGTCATGTTCCTGTTCGGGGTAAGCGCGGGGTTTCAGGCCTTGGCGACCGCATCGTCGTGCATCATTTCCATCGCTTTCTTGCAGTCCTCGGCGCATTCGCGGCACATCTTCGCGCAACGACGGCAATGGTCGGTATCGTGCTTGTCGCATTCGGCGGCGCACGCTTCGCACGCCTTGACGCAGACCGCGAGCATCGCGCGGATGACCGAGACATTGCCACCGGTCCGACGTGACGCGACGCGATAGGTCGCTTCGCAAATGTCCGAACAGTCCGAACAGCTGCGGATGCATTGCGCCATGTCGCCGTCCTCGGCCGAACAGGCATCGGCGCAGCTGTTGCAGATCGCCGCGCAATACATCGCGTGCTTAACAGCCTTGCCGAGCTTCGGGTCTTCGTCGCCGTGAACCTGCGGGTGTTCGGAAATCATTTTTTCGATCGACATGACGCGCTCCTGTGATGGGCCTGTGACGGGTTGGTTTTGCCCTATCAGCGTTCGAAGGGGCGTTCGCGTTCCATCGCTGCCTCAGAAAGCCCTTTCCTACGATCGCCCGTTCCGGCTATGTTCCGGAGCATGGATAGCATTGTCATTATCGTCGCCCTGATCGCGCTCGCGCTTGGAGCCGTCATCGGCTGGCTGCTCGGCAATCGCGCCGCGGCGGCGGGCAAGCAGACTGCCGACTTGCTCCGCCTTCAGCTCGACGGCGTGGCGGCAGAGCGCGATGCGGCGCGTGCAGCGGCCGAGACCAGCCGCGCCGAGGCGGGGCAGGCGAAGGAACAGCTCGCCGCGCTCGCCGCCGACGCGCGCAACCACGAAAAGCAGATCGCGACGCTGATGGAGGCCAAGGAGGCATTGAGCGCGCAGTTCAGCGAGATCGGCTCGAAGATCCTGGGCGAGGCGCAAAAGGCGTTTCTCGAGCGCGCCGACCAGCGCTTCGAACAGGCCAATGAAAAGGGCGGCGAGCGCCTGTCGAAGCTGCTCGAACCGGTCAACCAGCGGCTCAAATCCTATGAGGACCAGGTTCGGAAGGTCGAAAGCGAGCGGACCGAGGCCTACGGGTCATTGAAATCGCTCATCGGCGAAATGAAGCAGGGTCAGGAGCGCGTCTCGACCGAGGCCGCGCGGCTGGTCAATTCGCTGCGCAACGCACCCAAGGCGCGCGGGCGCTGGGGCGAGCAGCAGTTGAAGAACGTGCTCGAAAGCTGTGGTTTAAGCGAACATGTCGACTTCGTCACCGAATCGAGCGTCGAGACCGAGGAAGGGCGCCTGCGTCCCGACGCGATCGTCCGCATTCCCGGCGGCAAGTCGCTGGTGATCGATGCCAAGGTGTCGTTGAACGCCTATCAGGACGCGTTCGAGGCCGACGACGATATCGGCAAGCGCGCGGCACTCAGCGCGCACTGTGCGTCGATGAAGGCGCACGTCAACGCGCTTGGTAACAAGAGCTACCAGAGCCAGTTCGACGACGCGCCCGACTATGTCATCATGTTCGTCCCCGGCGAGCATTTCCTCTCGGCGGCGCTCGAACACGACCCGCAATTGTGGGATTTCGCCTTCGACAAGAAGGTGCTGCTCGCCACCCCGACCAACCTCGTCGCGATCGCGCGTACGGTGTCGAGCGTCTGGCGACAGGAAGGCCTCGCGCGCGAGGCGCAACTGATCGGTCAGCTCGGCAAGGAAATGTACGACCGGCTGGCAACCGCCGCCGAGCATCTCAAGCGCATGGGGTCGGGCCTCAGCAGCGCGGTCGGCAACTACAACAAGTTCGTCGGCAGTTTCGAACGCAACGTCCTGTCGACCGGGCGGCGCTTCAAGGAACTCAACGTCGATACCGGCAAGCGCGAGCTTGAAGAAATTTCGGAGCTCGACGCCCTGCCGCGTTATGGCGATGCGATAGCCGAACCGGGCGTCGATGCGGCGGCCAAATAATGGCGGCTGCGGTGCAAACAAAGGTCACACTTTTATGCTGAACCCTGCGACGCGCGTGACCCTGTGCACGATGCTGGTGCTCGGCGCATGTCAGGCCGCGCCCGGCGATCAACCCGCCAACCAGGCGGTGAGCGTCGCGTCGAACGAGGGGGCGACCGGAAATTCCGCGGCACCGTCCAATGCGACCGATCGCGTCGCCGATGCGGCCGTCGGCGAACGCGGCGACGCAGCGACGGAAACGTTCGCGCCTTGGCAGTCGACTGCGATCCTGACCGCGAACGGGCTCTCGGCCGCACAGGCCGTCAGGGGGAAGCGAACTCCCATAGAATTTGGCGCGGCGCGCGCTGTCGCCGAAGCCGCGCTCGTCAGCGGCGCCGACGTCGCGGCGGTCGATCGCGGGACGATGGACGAATGCGGCGCGGGGCCGATCGACTTTACACGCTACGCCGGCGGGCTGGTGCTCCTCTACCAGGACGGCAAGTTCCTCGGCTGGTCGCTCGGCCAAAGCGATGGGCCGCGCTGGACGACGAGCGATGGCGCGCTCGGTATCGGGACCGTCCGCTCCTCGCTCGGCGATGCGCGGGTATTCGAGAGCACGCTCGGCGAGGAATTCAGCGCCGGCGGCATTTCGGGCCTGATCGACAAGGGCCGTGTCTCCGACCTATGGGCCGGATTGAGCTGCAACTTTCGATGATGCGCACGACGAACTGTATCGAGCGCCCGCGAATCTGCTAGGACTGCGATGGCGTACGCGATGAAAGGTCCCCATTTTCGATGAAGTCCGTCAATGCGATTACCCCGCTCGTCCTGCTTGCCGCACTCGCCACGGGCGGGTGCAACTTCAGTGCGACCGACGACACCGCCACCAACCAGGCGAACGCTGCCGCGCCGAACGAGGCCGCACCGATCGCCAACGAGGCCGATCCGGTCGCCAACGAGGCCGCACCAATCGGCAACGAAGCGGCCGAAATCGTTCCGCCGCCGGTCGTCGCGGCGCGGGTGATTACCGAACCGCGCGTGCCCCCGATCGATACCTGTCGCAAGACCGGGAGCTTTCCCGAATTTCGCCAACGCTTCGAAACCGCAGTGGCCGAGCGCGATTTCGCGCTGCTCGAACCGCTGATCGACTACGACCTCGAAACCGATTTCGGGGGCGGCGGGGGGATGAAGACGTTTGCCGATCACTGGCGCGGGACGTCGTGGAAGACATCGAAACTGTGGGACGAGCTCGACTCGATCATCGCGCTGGGTTGCGGCGGGAACCAGGGTGGCGGCTATTACGCGATGCCGCGCATGTTCGTCGTCGATCTCGGCGGGGTCGATCCGTTCAGCGCGCGCGTCGCGCTCGGCGAGGCGGTGCCGTTGCGCGCCAGGCCATCGGAGGGCGCCGACATCATTGCCTTGCTCGACTGGGCTTTGGTCACCGCGTCCGACTCGCAAAAGGCCGTCGATGAACAGCCGCGCTGGACCGAAGTGACCGCCGCCGATGGTACCAAGGGTTTTGTCAAAACCGACCAGCTGCGCAGCCCGATCGACTATCGCGCGGTGTTCCAGCCGCGCAAGACCGGGTGGAAAATGACCGCGTTCATCGCCGGCGACTGATCGCGCCGCCTTGCGTTGGTTCGATCAGGTAACGCGGTCGAGGACGATATTGTGGCCGCCGGTGCCCATCAGGATCATCGCGCCGTCGGCGGCGAAGCGGATCGTGACCGGCGCCCCGAGGATCGCAAAAGCTGCCTGTTCCTGCGCTTTCGCGGGTCCGGTGCACGCCATCTTGGTCGCCGCGATCGGCCCCGCCGACAGTCGCGTGCCGTCGGACGAATAGCTCGCCGAGAAACGATTGCAGCCCGCGCTGCCGCTCATTCTCGTCCCGTCGAACGCAAGGCTCGTCGCAATCGATCGATCGACGCTCGCGCCGTTGATCGACCGCATCTGCCAGCGCGTTCCGGCAAGGTCGGCAGGAGGCAGCGTTGCGCCGCCGCAGCCGGATAAGGTCGCGCCGTCGAGTTCGACCGTGACATGGTCGGCGTAGCGCTGGTCGCTCATCCCGTCACTGCACGCGCCGTGGGTGATATCGACCGTCAGCCGCTGGCCCTCATAGCGATGGCCGTTGAAGGTCGTGCGCGCACCGGGATTGGCCTCGGCAACGCGCGTTTCGCCATAGGAACCGACGTAATTGAGCCGCGTCGGGGTGATCTCGAGCGTCCAGCCCGGCTCGGTTCCGAGCGCGAGATAGGTGTCGCCGTCGGCAGCAGGAGCGGCCTCACTCCCGTTCTGCACCGTCGTGCAACCCGCCAGGGCAAGAGTGGCCAGTGCGGAAACGGCAAAAGTGCGGATCATGAATTGGAGCCCCTTGGTAACTGCGATCAGTCGTCGCGTCGCTGGTTGACGATTTCATAGGCCATCACCGCGGTGGCGACGGCGGCGTTCAGGCTGTCGGCCTTGCCGAGCATCGGCATTTTCACGAGCACGTCGCAGGCCGCCTGATAGTCCGCCGGCAGCCCTTGCGCTTCGTTGCCGACGAGCAGGAAGGTCGGCGGTTCGTAGCGCACCGCCTGGTAATCATGGTCGGTTTGCAGGCTGGTGCCCAGCAATTGGCCCGGGCCGGTGCGCAGCCAGGCGATGAAGTCGGGCCAGCGCGCCTGGACGATCTGCTGGGTGAAGATCGCGCCCATGCTCGCACGGACCGCTTCGACGCCGAACGGGTCGGTACAGTCGTCGACGAGGATCAGCCCGCCCGCGCCGACCGCATCGCCGGTGCGCAGGATGGTGCCAAGATTGCCCGGATCGCGCAGCGCCTGCGCGACAATCCAGATCTCGGCGGTGTCGCGGTCGATCTCTTCGAGCGGGGTCAGCCGGTCGGGATAAACGCCGATCAGCGTCTGCGCATTGTCCTTGCCCGACAGCTTGGTGAGGATGTCGGGGGTCGTCTCGATCAATTCGCCGCCGGCATCGGCGATCGCCGCCTCGAGCTCGACCGCGAGCGGATGATCGAGACCGCCACGGGCGTAGAACAGCATCTCTGGCAGAGCGCCGGCGTCGCGCGCCTCGGTCAGGATGCGCAGGCCCTCGGCGATGAACAAGCCTTCGCGGCGGCGGTGCTTCTTGTCGCGCAAGGATCGTACGCGTTTGACCAGCGGATTGGAAAAGCCGGTGATCAGGCGATGACCGCGCGCGTTACGATCGGCCGGAGAGCTATCGTCGTACATCATCGTCAGTCTTCGCCGAAGCTGTCCTTGACGAGGCCGACGAGCTTCATCAGCGCGACCTCGGCAGCGGCGCTGTCGTCAGCACTCTCGGTATGGATCGTGATGCTGTCGCCCTTGGCGGCGCCGAGCATCATCAGCCCCATGATCGACGTGCCGCCAACACAGGTGCCGTCCTTTTCGACCTCGACATTCACGCTGTCGGGCAGGCGCGCGACGAAGGTCACGAACTTGGCGCTGGCACGGGCGTGGAGCCCGCGATTGTTGGTGATTTCGACGGTCTCGCTCAGTCGGGACACGGCGTGTGACCCAACAGCTCGGATGCGACCGAGATATATTTGCGGCCCGCGTCCTTGGCGGCGCAGACCGCTTCGCCAACGCTCATCAGGCGCCGCGCGCCTTCGAGCCGGATCAGCATCGGCAGGTTGACCCCGGCGATGACCTCGACCCGGCCTTCCTGGAGCAGCGAGATGGCAAGATTGGACGGCGTGCCGCCGAACAGGTCGGTCAGGATGATCGCGCCGTCGCCGTCATCGACCTGCGCCACGGCATGCGCGATCTCGCGTCGCCGCCCTTCCATATTGTCGTTGGGCCCGATGCATACCGTGGCGATGCCCTGCTGCGGGCCGACGACATGCTCCATCGCGGTGACGAATTCCTCCGCCAGCCGGCCGTGCGTGACCAAGACCAGTCCAATCATGCGCGTAGGTTCGTCATAAAGGGTCGCTCGGAGGTGTCAGGTGAGAAGAGCCGGCACGCTCTGCCGTGAGGTCCTTTCGCGGTCCTCCCGGCAGGTCCCGGTGCGAAACCGTGGGCGAAAATCCTGCCTCGCGCAAGTGCGCTGCGACACGCTCGGCGACGTGGACCGACCGGTGGCGCCCCCCGGTGCAGCCGAACGCCACCGTCGTATAGCTTTTGCCCGTCTGTTCGTAGCGCGGCAGGATCGTCTCGAGCAGCGCCTCGATTTGCGAAAGGCTGGTCTCGTACGCCGGATCGTCGCGGATATAGGCGATCACCGCCGGATCCTGGCCGGTGCCCTTGCGCAACGCGTCGTCCCAATGCGGGTTGCGCAGATAGCGCACGTCGAACACCAGGTCGGCATTGCGCACCATTCCCCGGGCAAAGCCGAAGCTCATGATATTGAGCACCGTTCGCGGACCATCGCCCCGTGCAAAGCGCGAGCGGATATCGGCCTGCAGATCGTTGGTCGTCAGGTTGGTCGTGTCGATAATATGCTCGGCCCAGCGGCGCAGCGGCGCGAGCAATTCGCGCTCTCGGGCAATCCCGTCGCTCGCCGGGCGATCTTCGGCGAGGGGATGGCGGCGGCGCGTTTCCGAATAACGGCGCTCGAGCTCAGTACCAGCGCAATCGATGAACAGCGTCGAGACCGCGTAATCCTCCTGATCGTTGAGGCGCTCGATCCGTCGGACGATCGTGTTGGCGTCGAAGCCGCGCGTCCGGCTGTCGATGCCGATCGCGACCGGGCGGTCGCGCTCGTCGCGCTCGCCGCGCGGCGTGCCGAGCAGCCGGTTGAGCAGCGACAGGGGAAGGTTGTCGACGACTTCCCAGCCAAGATCCTCCAGCGCGTTGAGCGCGGTCGATTTGCCCGCGCCCGACAGGCCGGTGACGAGAAGGACGGATTTCGTATCGGGGACGCGCGCCATCACGCCATCTTAGCCATCGCGCCGTGCAAGGCCAATGCGACTTTGATGGGGGCGGACGCCTGCCCCGCATCGGTACGCAATCGCGGCACGCGGCAACGCGCAATTTCGATCGTATCGTCTTCATCGGGCATGCGCGGCGGATCGTTTTCGAGCGCGACGACGAGGGCGAGCGGGGCGTCGTCGACGTGATCCATCGTCACGATCCCAATACCCCGGACCTCGATCTTGCCCGCGATTGTCGCGGGCGGCGATACCGACACCGTGCCATCGTCGCGCGCCGCAACGATGCAGCGATCGTCGCTGACCAGCATAGCGCCGCGATCGATCAGGCGCAGCGCGAGATCGGACTTGCCCGACCCCGAAGGCCCGACGATCAGCACGCCTAGACCGTCGATCGCAACGCAGGTCGCATGGATCGTCTCGGGGGCCGCATCGGTCATGGCGACGGCGCGTCGGCGGCGGGCAGGCGAACCTCGAAGCGCGCGCCAGATGCGCCGTCGTCGCGATCGCCAACGCTGACCGATCCCTGATGCCCGGCAACGATGGCCTGGACGATCGCGAGGCCGAGGCCGCTGTGACGTGTGAATGTCTCGCCTGCCGGGCGCAGGCTGTAAAAGCGGTGGAAGATGGCGTCGCGATATTGCGCTTCGACGCCCGGGCCGTCATCCTCGACGCGAACGATGACCTCGTCGCCACTGCGTGTTGCCGATACGCGGACCACACCGCCCGGCGGAGAGAACGACAGCGCATTGTCGAGCAGATTGTCGAACACGCGTTCGAGGCGATTGTCGTCGCCCATGATGTCGGTCGATCGCTTGCGCGGCCTGGCATAGGCAATGTGCGGATGATCGGGGGTGCGGCGTGCCTCGCGCGCGCTCACCATTGCATCGATCATGCTGCCGATGTCGACGCGCTCGAAATGCGCCCGGCTGAGTTCGGCGTCCATCCGCGACGCTTCGGCAATGTCGGTTACGAGCCGGTCGAGACGGCGGCAATCGTCGCGCGCTATGGCGAGCAGTTGGACGCGCACGGCCGGATCGTCGATCGCTTCGAGTGCCTCGATCGAACTGCGCAACGACGAGATCGGATTCTTGAGTTCATGCGCAACATCGGCGGCGAAATGTTCGCCGGCGTCGATCCGTTCGCGCAGGCTGCGGGTCATGTCGCTGATCGCCCGCGCCAACAGGCCGATTTCGTCGTTGCGCCCGGGCAGGCGAGGCACCGTTACATCGCGCTCGCGGCCCCAGCGCACCCGGACTGCCGCGGTCATCAGGCGCCGTAGCGGCCGGACGATGGTTCGCGCGAGGAACAGAGAGAGAAGCACCGACGTGATCAGCGTGGCGGCGAACAAGAGGCCGAGCCACAGCCGTTCGCTGCGCACCGTGCGGGTGATGTCGCGTGCGTTGTTGGTGACCAGCAATGCCTTGCCGCTATTGGGGAGCGCCCGTGCTGCGCTGATGAACGGCGTGCGGTCGGGGGCGAGACGATAGGCCGACACGACGCGGCCCGATGTCCGGCTCCGGCCGATCTCGGGCCAGTTCGAAGCCATCGAAACGGGCTGTTCGACAACGGGGGGAGGAACCCTGGTGCCGGTCAATGAATCGACGAACCGGTCCATCGCGCGGGCGATATCCTTGCGCAGCGGTTCGGTGGCGGGATCGATAAGGCTATAGCTGGGCGCAGCCAGCGCGAAGCTGTCGACGATCAGCGTGCCGTTTGCATCGTAGATCCGCAGCCGGCTGCCGCTTGCGCCGACAAAATCGGCGAGCAACGCATCGCGTTCGGCGGGCAGAGTCTTGTCAAGCCCGGCCGCCATCAAGCGCGTTTCGCGGGCGATCTGCTCGAGCCGCGTTTCAACCAGTCGCGAACGGAAGCCTTCGAGGTAGAATATGCCACCGGCGAGAAGCGCGAGGACGAAGATGTTGACCGCAAGAATGCGCGCGGTGAGCGACAATTGCGTCGTCCATTGGAGCGCGAGTTCGCGCTCGCGGGGGGCGGTTTCGTGATCAGACATTGAACTTGTAGCCCGCGCCATAAAGCGTCTCGATCGAGTCGAATGCCGGGTCGACTTCGCGGAATTTGCGGCGCAGGCGCTTGATGTGGCTGTCGATCGTCCGGTCGTCGACATAGATGTCGTCACTATAGGCCGCATCGATCAACTGGTTGCGGCTGCGGATCACGCCGGGGCGCTGGACGAGCGCTTCGAGGACGAGGAATTCGGTGACCGTAAGCGATATCGGGTGACCGTCCCAGTTAACCTCATGGCGTGCCGGATCGATCGTCAACCGCCCGCGCGCAACCGCTGCGGGCGTGGGACTGTCGCTATTATCATCGCTCTGAGCAATCAGTTCGACACGGCGCAGGATCGCCTTGATCCGGGCGATGAGCAGCCGCGGACTGAAGGGCTTTGCGATATAATCATCGGCGCCCATCGCAAGGCCGAGCGCTTCGTCGACTTCGTCGTCCTTCGAGGTCAGGAAGATCACCGGCATCGTGCTGCGCTCACGCAGGCGGCGGAGCAGTTCGAGACCGTCCATGCGCGGCATCTTGATGTCGAAGATGGCGATGTCGGGCGGGTCGGCAATCAGGGCGGGCAGGGCTGTCTCGCCATCGCCGTAAAGCCGGGTGACGAAACCCTCGGCCTCGAGATGGAGCTTGAGCGATGTGAGGATATTGCGATCGTCGTCGACCAGCGCGATTCGGGAAGGAGTCGAAGGGGGCGTCATGCGGTGGTGCCGGGCCTCGGAATTGCGCGCCGGACAATCGTTCCGGGTGCGCCGAACTACCCGATTCGAGGGATCGGGGGCAAGCGCCGCAAAATATTGGCTGCGTGCCTTTGACGTTTTCGGGCCAAACCACTAACCAGCGGCCAAGATGAGAGCGAGCGCCGGAGCGGTCGCCCCCGAGTCCGAAATCTTGCAAAAGGGCACGCCCATTATGATCGCCATCACTTTTCCCGCCGATACGCGCCGCAACCTCGGTACAGACGCGCTGATCGAAGAGGCGGTCGCCAATAACGAGGGGAAGATCGCCAAACACGGCGCGCTCGTCGTTGAAACCGGGCAACACACCGGCCGGTCTGCAAAGGACAAGTTCACCGTCCGCGACGCCGAAACCGAAGACACGATCTGGTGGGGCAAGACCAACGTCGCGATGACCCCGGCCCATTTCGCCGCACTCAAGGAAGACTTTTTCGCCGCGGTGACAAAGCTCGACAAGGCCTATGTCGCCGACCTGTTCGGCGGGTCGCAGGCCGAATATCGCGTCAATGTCCGCGTCATAAACGAGTTGGCGTGGCATAACCTGTTCATCCGCACGCTGTTGGTGCGACCGACCGCCGCAGAGCTCGACGGCTTCGATCCCGAATTCACCATCATCGACCTGCCGAGCTTTCGTGCCGATCCGGCGCGCCACGGCACGCGCGGCGAGACGGTGATCGCGGTCAACCTCACTGAAAAGCTGATCCTGATCGGCGGAACGAAATATGCCGGCGAAATGAAGAAGTCGGTGTTCGGCATTCTCAATTACCTGCTGCCACCGCAGGGCGTGATGCCGATGCACTGTTCGGCCAACATCGGTCCTGAAGGCGATACTGCGGTGTTCTTCGGCCTGTCGGGTACGGGCAAGACGACGCTCAGCGCCGACGCTTCGCGCACGCTGATCGGCGATGACGAGCATGGCTGGTCGGACACCGCTGTGTTCAATTTCGAGGGCGGTTGCTACGCCAAGATGATCCGCCTGTCGGCCGACGCCGAGCCAGAGATTTACGCGACGACGCGGATGCACGGCACCGTGCTCGAGAACGTCGTGATGGACGAAAACGGCGAGCTCGACCTCGACGACGCCAGCCTCGCCGAAAATACGCGCGGGGCCTATCCGCTCGAGTTCATCCCCAATACCTCGGCCGAGAACATGGGGCCGGTGCCGAAGACTGTCATCATGCTGACCGCCGACGCGTTCGGCGTGCTGCCGCCGATCGCGCGGCTGACGCCAGATCAGGCGATGTATCACTTCCTGTCGGGCTACACCGCAAAGGTCGCGGGCACCGAGATCGGCGTGACCGAGCCCGAAGCGACTTTCTCTACGTGCTTCGGCGCCCCGTTCATGCCGCGTCACCCCAGCGTCTATGGCAACCTCCTCAAGGAGCGTATCGCCAAGGGCGGCGTCACCTGCTGGCTGGTCAATACTGGCTGGACCGGGGGCAAATACGGCGTCGGCCATCGCATGCCGATCAAGGCGACCCGCGCATTGCTCAACGCCGCACTCGACGGCTCGCTGAGCAATGCCGAATTCCGCAAGGACCCGAATTTCGGCTTCGACGTGCCGGTTGCCGTGAAGGGTGTCGATGCAGCGATCCTCGATCCGCGCTCGACCTGGGACGATGCGGAGGAATATGACCGCACCGCGCAAAAGCTCGTGCAACTGTTCGTCGACAATTTCGCCGACTTCGAAGCGCATGTCGACGAGGGCGTCCGCCAGGCCGCCCCGCAACTGAGCGAAGCGACCAACTGACGCTCGGCGGTCCGGGCTGGAGAACTGCCTGGACATGCCCGACTTTTGGCTATGGCTATTAGAGGCAAGGCCCGGCGGACTTTCGTGGCGCCGGGCCTCGCCGCTCGTTCTTCTCTGCTGTTAATCGCCTTCGATTAGTCGAGCATGTCGGCCGGCACGCGCCCGCCGTTCTTTTCGAGCTCGCGCATCGTCGCCTTGTGCAGCCAGATGTTCATTTCGGCGCTGCCGTCGAGCGCGCCGGTATAGCCCAGTTCGCGGGCCAGCGCCTTGCGGTTGTCGAGGCTCGAATCGATCCCGACGAGTTTCATCAGATCGACGATCGAGCTGCGCCAGTTGAGATCCTGCTTGGTGTCGGCAGCCTTGGCGGCAAGCACCTGTTCGACGTCGACCGTCTGCGTGGCGGCAGAACTATCGGTTGCCGCGGGTGCCGTGCCGGTGAAGACTCCACCAGTGTCGGTCTTTGGCTCGGCCGCCTTGTGACCGAAAATGGCATCCTTGATGCTGCTGAAAATACCCATGAACCGTTCCTTCGAATTTCGAAATTGGCCTCGCAACCCGTTGTCGCAAGGCGTTTCGAAGGACCAACGTCTCTGCCCCGGGAAATATCCGCTCCGGAAAGACCGCGGGGGGAATCCTTCAGGATGGCGTAGCGAGGCTAGACGTCGAAGCCTGCAATGCTTCGACGATCAGGCAGCCGCCATCGGCACCGACGATGCGGACGCGCGCGCCGATTGCGCTGTCGGGCCCGCGCGCGGGCCAGACGCCGTCGGCGACCTTGACGCGGCCGCGCCCGTCGATGATCGGCGCGACGACGATGACCTCATCGCCGATCAATCGCGCGACGCGGTCGTTGAGCATGTCGTCCTCGGTTTCGACCGGATTGGCGAGATACCAGCTGCGCCCGGCATAGCCGCTGACCAGCGAAGCAACCGCGAAGACGATCAATTGCTGCGGCACGTCGATCGGCAGGACGAACGAGGCAAGCGCTGTGACTACAGCGGCGATCGCGATCCAGATGAAGAATACGCCCGGCGCGAGCATCTCGAGAATCGCGAGTGCGATCGCGGCGATCAGCCACCAGCCATAGGCATCGATAGCGGCAAGCCAGTCGCCCATCAGCCCTTGTCCCGTGCGACCGGCTGACGTTCACGCGTGATCGGGATCTGCGTACCCGACGAGCGATCCTCGCTCGCCGACTTGTCTCCGAAGGCATCGCGCGCAAGCTCGCCGATCCCGCCGAGCGTTCCGATCAGCTGCGTCGCTTCGACCGGGAAGAGGATCGTCTTGGCGTTGGGCGAGGTGGCGAACAGGCTGATCGCCTTCACATAATCCTGCGCGATGAAATAGTTGATCGCCGCCGAATTGCCGCCGGCGATGGCATCGGAGACGACCTTGGTCGCCTTGGCTTCGGCTTCGGCCTCGCGTTCGCGCGCTTCGGCGTCGCGAAAGGCGGCTTCCTTGCGTCCCTCGGCCTGCAGGATCTGACCCTGTTTCTCGCCTTCGGAGCGGAGGATTTCAGACGCGCGCGCGCCTTCGGCGTCGAGGATGTTGGCGCGCTTCTCGCGCTCAGCCTTCATCTGCCGCGCCATCGCGTTGACGATATCCTGCGGCGGACGGATGTCCTTGATCTCGATCCGCGTGATCTTGACGCCCCAAGGCGTCGTCGCGTCGTCGATCACCGACAACAGCCGGGCGTTAATCTCGTCGCGCTTTGACAGCGTCTCGTCGAGGTCCATCGACCCCATGACGGTGCGCAGGTTGGTCGTCGTCAGGTTCATGATCGCATTGTACAGGTCCGAAACCTCATAGGCCGCCTTGGCCGCATCAAGCACCTGGAAGAAGACGACCCCGTCGGTCGAGATCATCGCATTGTCCTTGGTGATAATCTCCTGCCCGGGGATATCGAGGACCTGCTCCATCATGTTGACCTTGCGCCCGACGCCGTAGAAGAACGCCGGGAAGAAGTTGAAGCCCGGGCGCGCGACGGTGGTGAAACGGCCGAAATATTCGATTGTGTATTGATAGCCCTGACGGACGATCTTGATACTCATCATCAAATATATGATGGCGAATACCGCAAAGGCGGCGGCGAGAATCTCGATCATGACAGTCCCCTATAGGATGGATTGTCGCTATTATGCGGCCTCGACGACGGGCTTCCAAGGAGAATCGAATTGATAATCGACGCTTTGTCCGCACTCGCGCCCGCGTCGGTGCTCTACGTTCCCGCGCACAAGCCGCGCGCGATCGCAAAGGCACGCGGTTCGGCCGCCGACATGATCGTCCTCGACCTGGAGGACGCGGTGCCCGCTGCCGACAAGGAGGCCGCGCGCGCAGCGGTGGCGCAGGCGCTGGTCGAGGGATTTGGCGCTATCGCGATCGCAGTGCGGGTCAATCGCGGCGTGGGAATGGCTGACGACCTACGCGCGCTCGCCGCGTCTCCTCCCGATTACATCGTCATTCCCAAGGTCGACCGACCCGCCGATCTGCCCGAAAACGCTCCCGTGCCGCTGCTGGCGATGATCGAGACGCCGCTTGGCGTGCTCGATGCGCGGGCGATTGCGGGCGATTCGCGCGTCGTCGGCCTGATCGCCGGGCTCAACGACCTCGCGCACGAACTGCATTTGCCCAGCGGCATCGACCGCGAGGCCCTGTCGCTGTCGCTGCAGGCGATCGTGCTCGTCGCGCGGGCGAGCGGCGTCTGGTGTTTCGACGGCGTGTGCAACGCGATCGATGACGAACCTTCGTTCGCTGCCGAAGCCCGCGCGGGCCATCGCCTCGGCTTCGACGGCAAGACCCTGATCCACCCGGCGCAGATTGCAGCGTGCAACGCGGCGTGGGCGCCAGACCCCGCCGCGGTCGAGGAAGCCCGCCGGATCGTCGCGCTCGATGGCCAGGGCGCACAGCGGTTCGAAGGCCGGATGATCGAGGATATGCACGTCGCAGCGGCGCGCCGGACGATCGCGCGCGCCGACTTGAATGCGCGCCGCGCTTGCGCCACTAGCGAGTGATGAACAGATACCTGATCGGGCCAGCATTTTGCGCCCTTTTCGCCCTCGTCCAACCTCATGCCGTTGCGGCAAAGGACCCGGTCACGCCAAGCCCGGTCAGCGAGGCCGAGCTGCGCGAATCGATCGCGGTGATGGCGAGCGATGATTTCGGCGGACGCGAGCCCGGCACTCCGGGCGAAACCAAGACGATTGCCTATATCGCCAAGGAATTCTCGAAAGCTGGCCTCGTGGGCGCCGCCGATGCCGCGGCGGGATGGCTGGCACCGGTCGATCTCGTCGAGACAGGCCCGGGCGCGAGTGCCTTTTCGCTGGCATCGCCCGACGACAAGCCCCGCCTGATCGGCGGCAAGGCATTATTGGCCAAGGATGACGGGATCAGCTTCTACAGCGCCGCACCGTCTCGCGAAGTCGTGTTCGACGGTATCGTCGAGCTGGGATCGGATGACGAACCCGCAACCGATCTGGCCGACAAGCTTGTTATTCTGGCAGCCGGCGACGATTTGCGCACAACGATGGCCGAAGTGACCAGGCTAGCGGAGCGCAAGCCCGCCGCCGTGCTGATCGCCGTCGGCGACCAGGCGGCATTCGATCGCGCGACAAGCTGGGTTGGCCGCTCGCGCACCACGCTCGCCAGTCAGGCCGAAGAGGGCAAGGACGCGATTACCGGCTTTGTCACCGGCGACGCGCTGAACGCGATCGATCAGGCCGTCGGGCGCGATGCTCGCGGCGGCTTCGTCCCGACCAAAGGGACGATCGCGACGCGCAACACGGTGCGCGATTACACGAGCTACAATGTTATCGCGAAGCTGCCGGGCAGAGATCCCGCATCGGGCGCGGTCATGTTCACCGGTCATTGGGACCATCTCGGGACCTGTCGCCCCGAGGGTGCGCCCGACCGGATCTGCAATGGCGCAGTCGACAATGCGAGCGGCATTGCGGTGCTGATCGCAGTCGCCAAGCGGCTCGCGCAGATGGGGCCATTCGATCGCGACATCTATTTCGTCGCGACGACGGGGGAAGAAAAGGGCCTGCTCGGTGCCTATGCGCTAAGCGAGAACCCGCCGGTGCCGCTCGACCGGATCGCCGTTGCGCTCAACATCGATACGATCGCGATCGCGCCGCGCGACGCGAAGGTGGCGATCATCGGACGGGGCAAGACCGACCTCGACCCCGCGATCGAACATGTCGCGCACACACTCGGTCGTTCGATCGAACGTAGCGACGAAGCCAATGCGTTCATCCGGCGGCAGGACGGCTGGGCACTCGCGCAAAAGGGCGTTCCGGCGCTGATGGTCGGTGGATCGTTTTCGGACATGAAACTGCTCGAATTCTTTCTGTCGGGCGATTATCACGGGCCCGGTGACGAGCTGACCGACGCGACGCCGCTCGGCGGCGCGGCCGAGGATGCCGACCTGCATGTCGCACTGGGCGCCTATTTTGCCGATACCGAGACCTATCGGGCAAAGCCGAAGGACTAGCCATCGCAGCGCTCCCCTAGCGCCGGAGGCCCTTACTGGTTACATGGGCCGCCACCAGACCGCCCACCGGGCGACAGCTAGCTAGAACAGGACGAAACCGTGGCGCATATCGACATTCCCCTTGGCCTGACCTTCGACGACGTGCTGCTCCAGCCGCGCGAATCGGACATGCTGCCGAGCGAGGCGGACCTGTCGACCCAATTGACGCGCGACATCCGGCTCAATCTGCCGATCCTGTCGGCGGCAATGGATACGGTGACCGAGGCCGACATGGCGATCGTCATGGCTCAACTTGGCGGTATCGGCGTGCTTCACCGCAACCTGAGCGAAGCCGATCAGGCGGCGGCTGTCGCGCTCGTCAAACGCTTCGAATCGGGCATGGTCGTCAATCCGATCACGATTGCGCCCGACGCGCCGCTGTCGCAGGCGCAGGCGCTGATGGCCGCGAACAAGATTTCGGGCATCCCGGTGGTCGAAGCCTCGGGCAAACTCGTCGGCATCCTCACCCACCGCGACGTGCGCTTCGCCGAAAATCCGCGCCAGCCGGTCCACGAACTGATGACCAGCGAAAATCTCGCGACGGTCAAGCCGGGCGCGGGCCAGGACGAGGTTCGCCGCATCATCCACAACCGGCGGATCGAGAAACTGCTCGTCGTCGACGACGATTTCCGCTGTGTCGGCCTGATCACCGTCAAGGACATGGACAAGGCGGTCAGCTATCCCAATGCGACCAAGGACGAGGCAGGGCGCCTGCGCGTCGCCGCCGCCACGACCGTCGGCGACAAGGGCTATGCCCGCGCCGAGATGCTGATCGATGCGGGCTGCGATGTCATTGTTGTCGATACCGCGCACGGCCATAACCGCAGCGTCGGCGAAGCCGTTGCGCGAATCCGCTCGCTGTCGAACGCGGTTCAGATCATCGCTGGCAACGTTGCCACCGCCGATGCGACGCGTGCGCTGATCGATGCCGGCGCCGACGCAGTCAAGGTCGGTATCGGACCGGGTTCGATCTGCACGACGCGCGTTGTCGCGGGTGTCGGCGTGCCGCAGCTCACCGCGATCCTTGATGCCGCATCGGTGGCCAATGAGGCTGGCGTGCCGATCATCGCCGATGGTGGCCTCAGGACCTCGGGAGACATTGCCAAGGCGCTTGCCGCCGGCGCGTCGGCGGTGATGGTCGGTTCGTTGCTCGCCGGGACCGCAGAGGCCCCGGGCGAGACGTTCATCTACCAGGGGCGCAGCTACAAGAGCTATCGCGGCATGGGATCGGTCGGCGCGATGGCGCGCGGATCGGCCGATCGCTATTTCCAGCAAGACATTACCGACCAGCTCAAGCTCGTTCCCGAAGGGATCGAGGGCCAGGTGCCGTACAAGGGCACCGCGCGCGACGTCGTCCATCAACTTGCCGGCGGCGTGAAGGCGGCGATGGGTTATACCGGTTCGCGCACACTCGGTGACCTCAAGGAGCGCGCGCGCTTTGTGCGGATCACCAATGCGGGCTTGCAGGAAAGCCACGTCCACGACGTGTCGATCACGCGCGAAGCACCGAACTATCCGACGCGCTGATGATCTTTTTTGCGATGAATCGGGCCAGCAAGCAGTCCCTTCGCGCGGCACCGGCCCGCGCCGTCTCCCGACCTCCCATAGTATATCCTGATCGGGTGGTCGGGAGGGGGCGCGGGCCGGTGCCGACTTCGCCGGCAGGCGAAAAAGACTCATGACCCCGCAGGCACGCGTACAGGCGGCGATCGAAATCCTCGACGAGGTCGTCACTGCCGCGCGCGGCAATGGCGCCGCTGCCGACACGATCGTCGCGCGCTATTTCAAGACGCGGCGCTATGCCGGGTCGAAGGACCGGCGCGGCGTTCGCGACCTGGTCTATCGCGCGATCCGCACCTTCGGCGAACCGCCGGCTACGGGCCGCGCGGCGATGATCGGCCTCGCAAAGGACGACGCCGATATTTCGGCAAGTTTCGGTGCGAGCGGCCATGCCCCGCCAGCGATCGGCGACAGCGAGATCGCGACAGAGCCCGCTCTCGTTCCCGCCTGGCTACGCAAGCGACTGCCCAAATGGCTCGACGACGCCGAACTCGCGGCGCTGCTCGACCGCGCGCCGCTCGACCTGCGCGTCAACCGGCTCAAGAGCGACGTCGCCACGGTACGCGAGGCGTTTCGCGAGGCTGAACCGATCGCGGGTCTCGCCGACGGCCTGCGCCTGCCACACGGCACGCGCGTCGATGACCGCGCCGCCTATCAAGACGGGCTCGTCGAGATCCAGGACGCCGGTAGCCAGCTGATCGTCGAAGCATGCGCCGCAAAACCCGGCGAGACCGTCGTCGACCTGTGCGCCGGAGCCGGCGGCAAGACACTCGCGCTCGCCGCCGCGATGAACGGCGAGGGCCGGTTGATCGCCTGCGACGCGATCCGCTCGCGCTTCGCCCCCTTGCCCGATCGCGCAGCGCGCGCAGGTGCGACCCTCGAGATGCGATTGCTCGACATGAACCGCGAGCACGAGGCGCTGGGCGATCTCGTCGGCACCGTCGATCTCGTCCTGGTCGATGCGCCGTGTTCGGGTACGGGGACATGGCGGCGCAATCCCGAATCGCGCTGGCGCATTACGCCCGCGATGATCCGCACCCTCGCGAACGAACAGGCGCGCCTGCTCGATATCGCCGCGTCTTTGGTCAAGCCCGGCGGACGGATCGTCTATGCGGTCTGCTCGCTCGTTGAAGAGGAAGGACCCGACCGCGTCGATGCCTTCCTCAGCCGCCATTCAGGCTGGTCGCCCGACGATGCCGGTTCGGCTGGCCGTCCGGCGGGGGCGGGCAGAGTGCTCAGCCCCGCGCATGACGGTTGCGACGGATTCTTTTTCGCCGCATTGAAGGCGAATGACGCGTCCGCTTGATTTGACCTGGGAGACAATAATGCGTTTCACCCCCGCCGCTTTCGGTGCTGCCCTGATCCTCGCGACGGTCTCGACCGCATCGCTTGGCGCGCCGCCGGCCGAGCCGATCAAGCCTGGTTCGATCGCGCTCGCCGAGGCAGGCCATGCCGCGCTCGTCGCGGGCAGGACAGACGAGGCAAACGACCTCTATGTCAGCGCGCTGGCGGTCGATCCGCGTAATGCCGCTGCCTATGTTGCCTTGGGCCAGATCGCCGAAGCGGAAAATCTCAACGGCAGCGCGATCCGCTATTATCGCGACGCGCTCGCGCTCGCGCCTGATAATCGCGACGCGATTGCCGGCGAAGGGTCCGCGCTCGCTGAAAAGGGCGCGATCGATCGGGCGCGCGAATCGCTGGCCAGGCTCAAGAAGCTGTGCCGCACCAATTGTCCGCAAGTTGCGACGCTCGAGCGCGCGATCGCGGCCGGACCGCGTCCCGAAGCGGTCGCCGTCAAACCCGCGGGCGACACCCAGAAAAACTGATCAGCCGGCCTCGACCGCGCGCGCAATGGCGATGAATTCCGCGATCGTCAGCGTCTCGGCGCGGCGATCGCTGGCAATATCCGCCGCTGCCAGCGCCTCGATGCCGCCGGGCAGGGCCTTCATCGCCTGACGCAACATCTTGCGACGCTGACCAAATGCCGCCGCGGTGACACGCGCCATCGTTTTGGGGTGGATTCCGCCCGGAGCCTCGCTTGGCTCGATCAGGACGACCGCCGACATCACCTTGGGCGGCGGGGTAAAGGCCGACCGATGGACTGGCAGCGCGATCTTGGCAGTGCTGCGCCACTGGGCGAGGACCGACAGCCGCCCATAGCTTTTCGATCCCGGCGCGGCGCAGATGCGCAATGCGACCTCGCGCTGGAACATCAATGCCATCGATGTCCATTGCGGCGGCCATATCTCGCTTTCGAGCCAGCGGGTGAACAAAGCGGTGCCGATATTGTAGGGCAGGTTGGCGACGATGTGGCACGGCGCGTCGCCGAACACATCGGCAATACCGATCTTGAGCGCGTCGCCTTCGATCACGCGTAGCCGCCCATCCGAAAATTCGTCGAGTTCGGCCAGCGCGGGGATGCAGCGGCGATCCTGTTCGACCGCGACGACATTGGCCCCGGCGCGGAGCAGCGCGCGCGTCAGGCCGCCGGGGCCGGGTCCAACTTCGAAGAGGTTACGCCCTTTGAGGTCGCCGGGGATCGCGGCGATGCGATCGAGCAGCTGTTCGTCGCACAGGAAATTCTGGCCGAGCGCCTTGGTCGCCTTGAGCCCGTGGCGGGCAATGACGTCGCGCAGCGGCGGCAAAGCGCCGCCGGCGTTCATCCGCGGGCCGCGGCGCGGTGAAGCGCCATCTGTTCTGCCATCTTGATCGCCGCGATCATCGCGCCGGGGTGCGCCTGGTTGTGTCCGGCGATCTCGAACGCGGTACCGTGATCGGGCGAGGTCCGAACGATCGGCAGGCCGAGCGTCAGGTTGACGCCCTCGTCGAAGAACAGCGTCTTGAGCGGGATCAGCGCCTGGTCGTGATACATGCACAAGGCCGCGTCATAGGTTGCACGGTGACGCGGCGTGAACATCGCGTCGGGCGTATAAGGCCCGCTGGCATCGACGCCTTCGGCGCGCAGGCGTTCGATTGCCGGCGCGATGACGGTCTGTTCCTCGCTGCCCAACGCACCGTTTTCCCCAGCGTGCGGATTGAAGCCGGCGACTGCGAGCCGCGGGCGATCGATGCCGAAGCTGCGGCGCAGGCCGCGGACCGTCGCATGCGCACGCGCAACAATCAGGTCGACGGTGAGCAGGTCCGACACCGCTGCCAAGGGCACGTGCGTGGTGACCGGAACGACGCGCAGATCGCCGCCTGCCAGCATCATGACCGCATTGGTTTTCGATACACCGCAGCGTTCGGCGATGAACTCGGTCTGCCCCGAATGGGTATAGCCGACCTGGTAGAGCTGATGCTTCGATACCGGCGCGGTGATAAAGCCGCGCGCGCCGCCCGATCGCGTCAGGCCGGCGCCGATTTCAAGCGCGTTGAGTGCACATTGCGCGCCGTCGAGCGTCGGGTTGCCAGGTTGCACCGGATCGCAGCCGGGCAGGTGAATGATCGGCAAGCCTTCATTGAAGGCCTCGCTCGCCTCGTCGGCATTGTCGATCCGGACGACCGGTCCGTCCCAGACCGCCGCGAGCGAGCCGATATCGCCAACGGCAAAGAACGGCGGCAGCGACTCGCGTTCGCGCGCGAGCCATGCCTTGACCGTAATCTCGGGACCAATACCGGCGGGGTCTCCCAGCGATATGACGAATGCTTTCGTCTGCATCATCGGGTTCCCGTGCCTTCAGCTATACTGGATCAGCGCATCGAGCCTCAGGTCGCGCAAATAGCGTTTAGCGCGCTTGTCGATCTTGTCATTGAGCAGCTGTTGCTCAACCACACTGGCGCTCGGTGCGGCAACGTCTGACGGGGTCTCGCGACCGCACAGGACGAGAACGCTGATTCCCTCTTTCTGCGATCCGAACGGCTGTGTGGCGCGGCCAACGGCTAGTGTCGACAGCGTCGTCTGCAGTTGCGCGGGAAGGTCGCGCATCGCGACATCTTCGCGACTGACCACCTTGGCGTCGAGCTGCGCCGCAGCCGCATCGACGCTACCGCAGCCATTGAGCTGCTGCGTTGCAGTCACGAATTTGGCCGCCATGGCGTTGCCTGTTTCGGGTGTCGTGCCAGGGGGGAATGCCATCGTCATCTGTTTCAGGCTGAGAACGGCGTCGCGTGCATCGGCCATCAGGATGCGTTTTACATCGACCAGATAGACGATGGAGAAGCCCCCGGGCACTTCGATCGGACCGGCCAGTTGACCGGGCTGCAGCTGTGCCGCGGTTTCGGCGAGCGATGCCGGAAGCTGATCGAGGCGGACATAGCCGAGATCGCCGCCGACGACCGCGGTCGACGCTTCGGAAAACTGGCGGGCGAATTCGCCGAACGAGCCTCCCTGCTTGATTTTCTCGACGATACGTTCGGCGTTGTCGAAAGTCGCCTGCGCGGTTTCGGGGCTGGCCGAGAGGTATATTTCGGCGAGCCGGTATTCGGCCGTCCCCTTGGCGAGTTTCATCCGGTCGATGATCGCCTGGACTTCTTCGGTACTGACGCTGGTAAACGGTTCGACTTTGCGGCCGAGCAAGCGATCCCACGCCATTTCGGCGCGCAATTGCGAGGCAAGTGACACCGATGACGAACCGTTGGCGGCGAGCGCCTTGGCGAAGGCTTGCGGAGTCTGGCCGTACTGCGCCGCGACCTGGTTAAATCGGGCAAGCACTTCTTCGTCGCTAACGACGATGTCGTTGGCCTTGGCTTCCTGAATCTTGAGCTTTTCATCGACCAGCGCGCTGAACACCTGAACCTTGAGCTGTTCGCTCTCCTCGGGTGAGAGCTTTGCGTTGTTGACGAACGCGAACAGCGCGGTGCGCTGGTCGATGTCGGTCTGGGTAATGATTTCGCCATTGACCCGTGCGGTCGGGCGATAAACGTTAGGATCGCTCGCCGCCGAAGCATCCGCCGCGGCGGCGCCGGTTGCGCGCTCGTCGATCGTGGTTTGGGCCAGTGCAGCAGCGGCTAGAGCACAGCAGGAGGTGCCGAGCACAACCTTCGCCACCACGAAATTCATCGAACGCATAAACATTTCCATTTCCAAGCGGAGAGAAAACTCCCGCAGATGATCGCCTATTATCAACGCTCAGGCTGAACCCCCCATGAGCGCCACTGGCCGCGCAGCAGTGTCCTACACGCCGAGATTGCGGAATGCCAGTCTGAGCAGGAAGCTGTTACCCCGCTGGGCATCGCCGATATTCTCGTAATCGCGGCGCCAGGTGAGGCCAAATGTGACGCAGTCGTCCTCATAGGCGATGCCGATGCGGTGGCGGACCGGCGCATAGCCGTCGGACAGCGATGCCGGGTCGTCACGTGGACCGGTCAGGTCGACGATCGCCGAGCCGAACACCGACCAGTAGCGGGCGAAGGCGACCCGGGCCCCTGCGCGCAGTTCCTCGCGGTCCGCCAGATCCTCGGCGAACTGGCTGATGTCGCGGTTAAGGCGAAGATAGCCGACCGTTGCGTATGTCCTGCGCGATCCGATGGTCAAGTCGACCTCGTTGCGACGCACCGCCAGGTTGTCCTTGTCGAGGCGAAAGCGGTAGGTCAGCCGCAACTTGTCGCCATAAGCGGCGCGCAGTCGCCCAACGACATCGGAAAACCGGTCCGACAGGCCGGTTCCGTCGGGAAACAGCACCGGGCTGTTATCGAGCCGATAGCTTTGTGCAATCATCGCGTTGATCGAAAGCGACGGGCGATCAAAGGCCCATTCGACGCCGTAGGTTACCCGCGCATTCTCTTCGTAGCGATCATAGCCGGGGAAACGGTTGAGGCTGAAGATATTGGTATCTTCCAGGTCGAAAGCCCGCGAATCCTCGTTGGGAATCTCGATGTTCCTCACCGGCGGGGTCGCAACAATCTGAACGCGTGGGGTGATGCGCTGGACGCCGCCATAGAGTGATCCGACGAAGGGCCATTGAACATCGAGTGCGGCGGTGGCGATGCCGCGCGTCTGCCAGCCCGGTTGGCCGCGGTAATCGATCACCGGAGTGAGCAGGTTCTGGTCGCTATGATAAACGTCGCCACGCGCCAGTCCGGTGATGGTGACGAGTTGCCCCATCGTCGTCAGTCGGCGCAGGTTCCACTGCGCGCTGGCAAAGGCGCGCTGGGTATCCTGCCCGTCGGTCCGCAGAATCGAAAGGCTGTTGGCCTGGAGTTCGATCAGGCCGCCCAACAGCGGGTCGGCAAGCCGCTTGCGATAATCGACGATCGGCAGAGCGATCGGCTGTCGCCCTTGTGAATCGCCAAGTCGCAACGTCTGGACAGCCCAGCCCGCAAGCGAGAAATAGCTCGATGCGGCGACCCGCTCGACATTGATCGTCGAGCGCAGCCGGTCATCGCGGCTGATGTCGTAGCGCCGCAGGAATGTGCGATCGCTCGCCGCGCGCAGCGACGCCGACACGCTCCATTGCGGATCGATCTGGAACCGACCGCTGGCCTCGGCATAGCCGCGAAGGTCGCGCTGGGTGCTGGGCGTCAGACCGGTCAACGGGATGCGCTGGCCATAGGTCACGTAGCCGCGGGCGCGGTAGGCGCCGAGAGCGTTGAGCGCGCGATATTCGACACCGAGCATCGGATTGGCGTTGGTATAGAGATAGGGTGTGACGGTCGCATCGCGATTGGGAGCGAGGCGGAAATAATAGGGCACGCTCAGTTCGGCGCCGTTGACCCGGTCGATGCCGATGGACGGGACCAGCAATCCGCTCTTGCCCTCATTGCCGATGCTGTTCGACAGGAACGGTAACGGGATCAGCGGCAGGCCGAACAGCTCGACGCGCGCGCCATCATAGCGCAACCGGTCGTGCGCCTTGTCATAGCGCACCCGGGTCGCCTTGATTTGCCAGCTCGGCTGCTTGGGGCAGCCATCGGCATCGGTTACGGGGCAACCGGTATAGGCGGCGCGGTTGAACACCATGTCGCCATTGGCAAAGCGTTGCCCGCTGTTCGCCGCGATCCGGCCGCCCTGTTCGAACACGACGAGCAGGTTCTCGACCATGCCGTCGCGCAGGCTGTCGGTCAGGGTGATGCGGTCGCCATAAGCGGTATCGCCCGCCGGGCTGGTGATCGCGACATTGCCATCGGCGACGATTTCGCCGCTCTTGCGATCCCAGCTGACGCTGTCGGCGCGCAGCCGGTAGCCTTCGCGCGCCAGATAGACCTCATCCGTTGCGGTCACGCGGTCGGCGCCGCTGTCATAATCGAGCTGCCCGGCGTTGAAGCTGATGGTTTCCTCCTGCGCCGCATCGGGCGCGGGCGGCGAAGGATCGGCGGTAGCTTGGGTGGCCGGAAGCTCGGCCTCGTCGGGGCGCGACAGGTCCTGGCCCAGCGCTGGCTGGCTCAAGGCCAGCACGCTGGCAGCCGAAAGAAGCGAGACTGTCCGGACTGGCACATCGAACTCCGTGAATGGGCCGCAGGCTCGGCCTTACCCTTTGCAACCCGCGTAGCTTCGCCCTATCTGCGTCGAGCCATTCAATCAACAACGCCGTCTTGAGGTTACCCAAATGAAATTCTCCTTCGCCGCTTCCGCACCATCTTCGGTCGATGCCGTCGCCTATCCGATCGCCCGCGACGGACTCGACGCCGCGGCTGGACGCCTGCCCGAGAAATGGAGCGGTCTGGTGCGCTCGGCGGCGCGCGCGGCGCGCTTTGACGGTCGGCGCAACGCGACGTTCGAAACCTCGGTCGGCGAAGGCGATGGTTCGCAACGGCTGATCCTCGTTGGCATCGCCAAGGGCGAACCGGCCGATCTAGAGGCTGCCGGCGGCGCGCTGGTCGCGCGCCTGCTGACCTCGGGCGTCACCTCGCTCGCTGTCGATTTTTCCGGCTCGCAGCTGTCCGACGGCGACATCGCCCGTTTCCTGTCGGGCATGCAGCAGCGCGGCTGGCGCATCGATACCTATCGCACGCGCATGAAGGAGCGCGACAAGCCGACGCTGACCGACATCGTCGCCGTCACGCGCAACGGCAAGTCGCCCGCCCAATGGGCCGAATTCGAAAGCCTCTATGAAGGCATTGCGCTCGCTCGCGAGCTGGTCTCGGAGCCCGCCAACATCCTCTATCCCGAAAGCTTCGTCGAACGCTGCCGGCCGATGACCGATCTTGGCGTCGAAATCGACGTGCTCGACGAAAGCCAGATGAAATCGCTCGGCATGGGCGCGCTGCTCGGCGTTGCGCAGGGGTCGGTGCGGCCGCCGCGCCTGCTCGTCATGCGCTGGAACGGCACTGGCGATGACGCCGCCAAGCCCGTCTGCCTGGTTGGCAAGGGCGTCACCTTCGATTCGGGTGGCATCAGCCTCAAGCCCGGACCTGGCATGGAAGACATGAAATGGGACATGGGCGGGGCCGCTGCGGTTGCCGGCGCAATGCGCTCGCTCGCTTCGCGCAGGGCCAAGGCGCATGTCATCGGTATTTGCGGGCTGGTTGAAAACATGCCCGACGCCAATGCACAGCGACCCGGCGACATCGTCTCGTCGATGTCGGGACAAACGATCGAAGTGCTCAACACCGACGCCGAAGGCCGTCTCGTCCTCTGCGACGCGCTCCACTGGGCGCAGAAGACCTACGCGCCTGACACGATCGTCGATCTTGCGACGCTGACCGGCGCGATGATCGTTGCGCTCGGTCACGAACATGGCGGACTGTTCTCGAACGACGACGGCCTCGCCAATGCACTGTTCGCGGCGGGCCAGGATACCGGCGACAAATTGTGGCGACTGCCGCTGTCGCCGGCGTACGATAAACTGCTCGATTCGCCGATTGCCGACATCAAGAACATCGGCCCGCGCCAGGCGGGCTCGATTACCGCTGCGCAATTTCTCCAGCGTTTTATCGAACCCGGCGTCAAATGGGCGCATCTCGATATCGCCGGAATGGTCTTCTCGGACAAGGACGGGCCGACCTGGGCGAAGGGCGCGACGGGCTATGGCGTCCGGCTGCTCGATCGCTTCATCGCTGCAAACCACGAAGGCTGAGGCGCACGGGGCGGGCGAGTCCCGCCTTGCAGCGCGGCGCGTTCACGGCTAGTGGGCCGCGCAAGCGCGCCCGTGGCGCGGCTTTTTCCGATTCATCCGACAGTGGAGCATTATCATGGCGGTTACCCGCACGTTTTCGATCATCAAGCCCGACGCAACGCGCCGCAACCAGACCGGTGCCGTGACCAAGATGCTCGAGGAAGCCGGCCTGCGCGTCGTCGCCTCGAAGCGTATCCAGCTCAGCAAGGAACAGGCCGAAGGCTTCTACGCCGTCCACAAGGATCGCCCTTTCTACGGTGAGCTGTGCAATTTCATGACGAGCGGCCCGGTCGTCGTCCAGGTCCTTGAGGGCGAGGATGCGGTCAAACGCAACCGCGACATCATGGGCGCGACCAACCCCGCCGATGCGGCTCCCGGCACGATCCGCAAGGAGCTCGCCGAATCGATCGAGGCCAATTCGGTCCACGGTTCGGATTCGGAAGAGAACGCCGCGACCGAAATCGCGTTCTTCTTCAACGACGACGAAATCGTCGGCTGAACGATGCCGGCTGCGCCCGCCATCGCCGTACGCGAGGCGGGCGCAGCCGACGCAGGCCTGCTCTCGCTCGTCGCGGGGGCGACCTTTCTCGAATGGTTCGGTGATTCAATCCCGGGCCCCGATATCCTCGCGCACTGCAGCAATGTCCTGAGCCCCGCGGCGTTTCGCGATGCGCTTGCCAAGCCGCGCACGCGCGCCTGGCTCGCCGAGATCGCCGACACCGGTGCACCGGTCGGTTATGCACTCATCTGCGATCCCGATTTGCCAATGGCGATCGAACCGGGCGATCTCGAACTCAAACGCATTTACCTCCTCAGCCGTCGCCACGGCAGCGGGGCGGCGCGCGCGATGATGGACTGCGCGATCGATGCGGCGCGCGCTGCGGGAGCACCGCGCCTGCTGATCGGCGTCTACGACGAGAACTGGCGCGCGCACGCTTTCTATGAAAAGTGCGGTTTTGCCGTTGTCGGCGAGCGTGAATTCACTGTCGGCAGCGCGACCTATCACGACCTGATCTTCGCCCGATCTTTAGGATACTAATAATTCAATGGCGGTGAAGCGCCGTCGAACATCAAATCCTCTTCTACATCTATTCCTGTTCCAGCAGACGCGGCCCCCGATTTGGAAATCTTATTCCTGCCAACCTCTTCTTGAACGAATGATACGAACATTCTCGTATGATCACAGCTAATCCAACTGAGTTTCTTCAAATCTGTGTCAGCAGCAGCGGCCAATTGGCACATTTGGCAATTTGCAACCAAGCTGTCTAAAATTCTTGGACGAAGGCCGCGATAAGCTGGTGGCTTGTCACTACCAAAGTCACTTTCTGTATTTTTGAAGAATATTCTACCACGCTCAACCTGCACAGATGATCGTGTTCGAAGTTCGCTAAAAATATGCTTTTGCTCCACGTTGATACCATTTTGCGAGCAAAATTCGATTAATAAATATGTTCTTTGCATGATGTCTATCGATTCACACCCCCAGGCCAATATCTCATCTTGGCGTGTTTCTTTGCTTTTCCATGCCAGAAATGTAAACAGCAGCGCAGCCGCCGCAATCAAAGATGAAAGTATTTCAACAATCATTGGTGGGTTATTCCTTATTTAGAATTGATCAGCGGCATCGATCAGCTTGGTCAGCCGCTTGGGCGCCACCGATCGCCAGCTGCGCGCAACCCACTCGGCGATCGCGTCCCAGTCGGTATTTCCGATATCGAGCCTGATCCCGATCCAGCCATCGCCGAAATAGGCGGGGCGGAAATAGCGCACATTGTCACGTTCGATCAGCATCGCCTGTTCTTCGATCCCGCTGATCTTGACGAGTAGGGCGATCCGCCCGTCGCCGTGATGATCTGCGGTGAACCAGGCGAATTTCTTGCCTTTGACGATGCCGAAACAGGGCATTCCGTGCGACAGCGTTTCCTCGGCCTCGGCCTGTTCCATCGCGATGGCGCGCACCTTGTCGAGCAGGAAGGCAGGATCTCTTTCGCGCCCGACATAGGCGGCGAGCGTGCGGCTGTAGAGCTGGTGCTCGGCGATGCGGATGCGCGCGGCGAGCGTTTCGGGTGTGTCGCCGGCCAGGATGGCGACCTCGGTCTGGCCAAGCACGGGGCCGTCGTCGAGCTCGGGCGTGACGATGTGGACGCTGCAGCCGGCATGCGTATCGCCTGCGTCGATCGCCCGCGCGTAGGTGTCGAGACCCTTGTACTTGGGCAGCAGCGAGGGATGGATGTTGAGCATCCGTCCGGCCCAATTGGCGACGAACTCGCTCGACAGCAGGCGCATATAGCCCGCCAGCGCGACATAGTCGGCGCGTGCCTCGCGCAATTGCGCGTCGATCAGGGCATCGAATGCGGCGCGTTGCATCCCCTTGTGCGAATGGGCGAAGGTCGCGATGCCCTCGGCCTTGGCGAGTGCGATTCCTGCCGCATCGGGGTCGTTCGACGCAACCAGAACGATCTCATACGGGCAATCGGCCTGTCTCGCGGCATAGACGAGCGCCGCCATGTTGGTGCCCGCCCCCGAGATCAGGACGGCAACGCGGGCACGTTCAGCCGTTATGGCTCGCGCTCCACGCGTCGGTGCTGCCCCAGCTTCCCGCTGGACCGGTGACCGTGCAGCCACGTGATCCGGCGCGAACCTCGCCGATCGTGTGGACGGTCTCGCCCGCCTCGCTCAGCGACTGCGAAACCGCATCGACCTCGCCCGGCGCGACGAGCAGCACCATGCCGATGCCGCAATTGAACGTCCGCGCCATCTCGTCGGGCGCGATGCTGCCCTCGTTCTGGAGAAAGCCCATGATGCCCGGCTGCGCCCAGCTGCCCGCATCGACATGCGCGTGGAGCCCCTTGGGCAGGACGCGCGGGATGTTTTCGGTGAGGCCGCCGCCGGTAATGTGCGCGAGCGCGTGGATGCGGCCAGACCGGATCAGCGGCAACAGGCTCTTCACATAGATCCGCGTCGGCGCGAGCAGCGCGTCGAGCAGGCTTTGGTCCGGATCGAACGGGGCAGTGGCGTCGAGCGCCCAGCGCTTGTCGCTCGCCAGCCGCCGGACGAGCGAATAGCCGTTCGAATGAACGCCTGAAGAGGCTACGCCAATCAGGACATCGCCCTCCGCAACATTGGCGCCGGTCAGCTGTTCGCCGCGCTCGACCGCGCCGACGCAAAAACCGGCAAGATCATAGTCACCGGCGGCATACATGCCCGGCATTTCGGCGGTCTCGCCGCCGATCAGCGCGCAGCCTGCCTGCTTGCAGCCATCGGCGATGCCCGCGACGACGGTCTCGGCAACGCCGGTGTCGAGCTTTCCGGTGGCGAAATAGTCGAGGAAGAATAGCGGTTCGGCGCCCTGGACGATGAGGTCGTTGACGCACATCGCGACGAGATCGATGCCGATCGTCTCGTGCCGGCCCGAATCGATCGCCAGCTTGACCTTGGTGCCGACGCCGTCGTTCGCCGCGACGAGCAACGGATCGGCATAACCGGCCGCGCGCGGATCGAAAAATCCGCCGAATCCGCCGAGATCGGCATCGGCGCCGGGCCGTGCAGTCGACCGCGCGATCGGTCCCAGCGCGCGCACCAGCGCGTTGCCCGCGTCGATCGAAACCCCCGCCTTGGCATAGCTGTAGCCGCTGTCGGATGTGTTCTGGGGGGTCTCGTCTTTGCTCATGCGCGGCTGGTTAGCGACTTCGCGCTTGGATTTCCACGTCGTTGTCGCCAAAAGGACGCGCGTGACCTCGCTTTTATCCACTCCATTGGCCGCCACGGCGGGCCAGACCGGGCGCCTCGGCGCTTTTTCGCGCAATCGCCGCGCCTTGGCGGTCGCTCTCGGGGCTTTGGCGCTGCTGCTTGCGGTCGCTGCCTGGGCACAGATTGCGGGCGATCGCGGCATCGCGCCGATCAATTCGAGCGCCGATTTCGCGGTCGAAGGCATTTTCGTCGATACGACGGGCAAGACCGCGATCGAGGCACGCGACAAGGGCTGGCGCGAGGCGCAACGGCTCGGCTGGGAGAAATTGTTCAAACAGACGCATGCCGGTGCGGCCGCGCCCAAGCTCGATGACAGTGCGCTCGACGGGATCGTCAGCGCGATCGTCGTCGAACACGAACAGATCGGCCCCGGCCGCTATATCGCCACGCTCGGCGTCCAGTTCGACCGCGCCCGCGCGGGGCAGATCCTCGGCGTCAGTGGCCAGATTCGCCGCTCGCCGCCGTTGCTCGTCATCCCGATGACGTGGATCGGCAACATGCCGCAGGTGTTCGAAAGCCGGACCGACTGGCAACGCGCCTGGGCCCGCTTCCGCACCTCGGAAAGCGCGATCGATTATGTCCGCACCGACGGGTCGGGCATTGATACCCTCCTGCTCGATGCGGGCCAGACCGGGCGCCGCAGCCGTATCTGGTGGCGTGCGATCCTCGACCAATATGGCGCGGCCGACGTCCTGATTCCTTCGGCGCGGCTCGAATTCGCCTGGCCGGGCGGGCCGGTTACCGGCCATTTTGCGGCGCGACATGGCCCAGACAACGTCCTCATCGACAGCTTCGTTCTCAAGGTCGATTCGGCCGACAAGATCCCTGCCATGATGGCCGCCGCCGTCGCGCGGATTGATAAGATCTATGTCAGCGCGCTGGCGAGCGGATTGCTCAAGGCCGACGCGTCGCTAATCGTCGAAAAACCGGTTGAGGCGAAAGACGTGCCCGAAGCGAAGGAAGAGACGCCCGCCGACGGCGCGACCACCGGCCCCGGTACGGCTGACAGTCCGAGCGGAGACACGCCCGCGCCGCCGCCCGCGGCCAACCTGACCAGTTTCAATATCCAGTTCGATTCGCCAGACGCCGCTGCCGTCCTTGCCACCGAACGTGCCGTCGCCAGTGCCGCCGGCGTGGCATCGGCGACGACGACCAGCGTCGCGCTCGGCGGCACGTCGATCATGCGCGTCGGCTACCGCGGTGATCTTGCGGGCCTGCGCGCCGCGCTGCAGTCGCGCGGCTTTACCGTTCAGGAGGGCGGGGGCACCTTGCGGATTTCCCGTGGCGGCCGGTGACACGCACTTTGCTCGCGACCGACCAGCTCGCGCTACCGCTCGACTGGACCGGTCATCGTGAAGGCGCGGGCGAGGATTTCCTCGTCGGCAGCAGCAACCAGACCGCGGTCCGGCACCTCGAACATCATGCGACCTGGCCGGTGCGCGCGAGCGTGCTGACCGGACCGCGTGGCTCGGGCCGGACGACGCTGGCGCATCTGTTCGCCCGATCGACCGGTGCCGAGGTGATCGATCCGGTCGCGGGCGTGACCGACGACGCGATCTTCCATGCCTGGAATCGCGCGCAGGAGCTGCGCCGTCCGTTGCTGCTGGTCAGCGATACCCTGCCGGCCTCGTGGCCCGTCGCGCTGCCCGATTTGCGGTCGCGGCTGATGGCGGTCCCCGTCGCGACGATCGGCGAGCCCGACGATGACCTTGCGCTGTCGCTGATCGAGCGGCTGTTCGCCAAGCGCGCGACACCGATCGCACCTGAATTGCCTGCGTTTCTCGTGGCCCGGATCGAGCGCAGCTATGATGCGATCCACCGCGTCGTGCGCCTGCTCGACGAGGCGGCGCTCGCCGAACGCAAGCGGGTCGGCACCCGCATGGCACGCGCCACGCTGGCGGCGGCCGCGGTCGAGGGATTCGCCGAGCGCGACGGAGACATGTGACCAAGATGGCGAAACCGACCAACATCACCCCGCGCAATCGCTCGGGCAACGACAGCGACATTGACCAGATCGCCGAGGGCATCGAGCCCGAAGAGGCGCGCCGCCGCTATTTCAACCGCGAACTGAGCTGGCTGGCGTTCAACAAGCGCGTCATGGAAGAGGCGAGCAACCCCGCGCATCCGTTGCTCGAACGCCTTCGCTTCCTGTCGATTTCGGGCAACAACCTCGACGAGTTCTTCATGGTCCGCGTCGCCGGCCTCAAGGGCCAGACGCTCCAGCAGATCGAATACCGCTCGATCGACGGACGCACCCCGGCGCAGCAGCTCGCCGCGATCGAGACCGCATCGAGCGCGCTGATGGCCGACCAGCAGGCCGAATGGCACCGCATCTCGCGCGAACTCGCCGCCGCCGGCGTACTCGTCGCCGCTGACAAGGCCACCGCCGAGCCGTGGCGCGAGGCGCTCGCGACGCTGTTCGATGAACAGGTGTTCGCGGTTCTGACCCCGCAGGCGCTCGATCCGGCGCATCCGTTTCCGTTCATTCCCAATCGCGGGCTCAGCCTGGTGTTCGAACTCGTCCGCCGCACCGACGGCCATGCGATCAACGAGCTCGTCATGATCCCGTCGTCGCTGCCGCGCTTTGTTCGCGTGCCGGGCGAGGCGCCGACCTATGTCGCGATCGAGACGCTGATCGACATGTTCTCCGACCGGCTGTTCCCCGGGTACGAGGTGCAGGGGCGCGGCAGTTTCCGGATCATCCGCGACAGCGATATCGAGGTCGAGGAAGAGGCCGAGGATCTCGTCCGCTATTTCCGCAGCGCGATCAAACGCCGCCGCCGCGGGCGCGTGATCCGCATGGAAATCGACGCCAACATGCCCGCGGCATTGTCCGACATGCTGCGCGATTCGGTCGTCGGGCACGATTCGATCATTATCGCGGTCGACGGCTTCATCGGCCCCGGCGCGCTCGAACAGGTCGTCGAGGAAGACCGGCCCGACCTCAAATTCCCGCCGTTCACCGCGCGATTCCCCGAACGGATTCGCGAACATGGCGGCGATTGCTTCGGGGCGATCAGCTCGAAGGACATCGTCGTCCACCATCCGTATGAAAGCTTCGACGTCGTCGTATCGTTCCTGCGCCAGGCCGCCGAAGACCCCGATGTCGTCGCGATCAAGCAGACGCTCTATCGCGCGGGCAAGCAGTCGGCGGTGATCCGCGCGCTGATCGACGCTGCCGAAGCGGGCAAGTCGGTCACCGCGGTGGTCGAACTGAAGGCGCGCTTCGACGAGGAGCAGAACCTGCTCTGGGCCAACCAGCTTGAGCGCGCGGGCGTCCAGGTCGTCTACGGCTTCATCGAGTGGAAGACGCACGCCAAGATCTCGATGGTCGTCCGGCGCGAAGGCAGCGGTTACCGGACCTACTGCCATTTCGGCACCGGCAACTATCACCCGGTCACCGCACGCATTTATACCGACATCAGCTACTTCACCGCCGATCCGCGCGCCGGTCGCGATGCCGCGCGGCTGTTCAACTACATCACCGGCTATGTCGAACCGCAGGGGCTCGAGCTCGTCACGATGTCGCCGCTCAACCTGCGCCACCGGCTGACCGAGCTGATCGATGCCGAGATCGCCAATGTCGCGGCGGGCAAGGACGGCGCGCTGTGGGCGAAGATGAACAGCCTCGTCGACCGCGAGATCATCGACAAGCTCTACGAGGCGAGCGCCGCAGGTGTTTCGATCGAGCTCATCGTGCGCGGCATCTGCTGCCTGCGCCCCGGGGTCAAAGGCTTGTCGGAAAATATTCGCGTCAAATCGGTCGTCGGCCGCTTTCTCGAACACAGCCGCGTCTGGGCGTTCGGCAATGGCAAGGCGCTGCCCAATGACGACGCGCGCGTCTTCATCAGCTCGGCCGACTGGATGCCGCGCAATTTCGACCGCCGGGTCGAATATATGATCCCGCTCGAAAACCCGACCGTCCACGACCAGGTGCTCGACCAGGTCCTGCTCGCCAACCTGATCGATAACGAACAGAGCTGGCGATTGCAGAGCGACGGCGAATATGTCCGCGTCGAACCGGGCGACAAGCCGTTCAACCTCCATCGCTATTTCATGACCAACCCGTCGCTGTCGGGGCGCGGCGCGGCGCTGGGACGCAGCAAGGACGTGCCCAAGCTCGAACTCAGGCGGCGCAAAGCGTGACGCGCAAATCGGCGGGCGTCGAGACGGTGCGCACCGCGATCATCGATATCGGCTCGAACTCGATCCGCCTCGTCGCTTATGCCGGCGCCCGGCGCGCGCCCGCCGTCGTGTTCAACGAAAAGGTCATGGCGGGCCTCGGCAAGTCGCTGTCCGACGATGGCAGGATTGGCGACAAGGCGTTCGCCCGCGGGATCAAGGCGCTCGACCGCTTCGCGACCCTGTGCGACGAAATGCGCATCGACAGCGTCACCTGCGTCGCCACCGCCGCGGTGCGCGAGGCGAGCAACGGTCCCGAATTCATCGCTGCGGCAAACCGCCTCGGCCTCGATGTGCGGCTGCTCTCTGGCGCTGACGAGGCGGAGATATCCGGCCTCGGCGTGCTTTCTTCGATCCCCGACGCCGATGGCATCGTCGCCGATCTTGGCGGCGGCAGCCTCGAACTCGTCCGCGTTGCCAAGGGCAAGATCGGCCGGACTTCTTCGTTGCCGTTCGGCGTCTTGCGGCTCGCCGAAATCCGCGGCCACGGCGCCAAGGAGCTCGAACGCCGGGTCAAGGCCGCGCTGGCGAAGGAAGGCTGGACCGCGAAGGAAAGGGGCCTGCCGCTCTTTCTCGTCGGCGGATCGCTGCGCAGCCTCGCGCGCGTCGACATGACGCTCAACAAACATCCGCTACCGGTCATGCATCACCACGAGATTCCCCTCGATTCAGGGCGCAAGCTGTCGCGCGTGCTGGCGCATCTCGGGCCCGAACGGCTCGCGAAGATCCCCGACCTCAGCTTCTCGCGCATTCCGACGCTCGGTGATGCCGCGGCACTCTTGTCGATCCTGATGCGCCAGCTCGAGACTTCGCGGCTGATCGTCTCGTCGTCGGGCCTGCGCGAAGGCGTATTGTACCAGGCGCTGCCCAAGGCGGTGCGCAAACAGGACCCGTTGCTCGCCGCGGTCGAGGCGCAGGGCGCGCGCTACGCCCGCTTCTCGGCCAACGGCCGGCTGCTCAATGCCTGGATTGAACCGATGTTCGCCGATGAAAGCGCGCTGGCGCACAAGCTGCGCCTCGCCGCGTGCCTGCTCAGCGACGTGGCATGGAGCGCCAATCCCAGTTTCCGCGCCGAGCACGGTCTGGAGGCCGCGCTGCACGGCAACTGGGGCGGGATCGATATCACCGGCCGCGTCGTCATGGGACAGGCGCTCTACAGCTGCTATTCGGGCGCGACCAAGCCGTTCAAGGGCATCCCGGTCAGCGTCAGCGAGGATGATATCCGCCAGGCGATCCGCTGGGGCCTCGCGATGCGACTGGCGCAGCGCCTGTCGGGCGGGATTTCGGATATTCTCAGGCGTTCGCAGCTCGAGCTGGGCGAAGAGTCGGTCACGCTCGTCCTGCCGCGCGATCTCGCGGGGCTCTATGGCGAGGCTGTCGAACGGCGCCTGCGCCAGTTCGCCGATACGATGAAGCTGTCCTATGCGATGCGCGTCAGCGCAGCCTGATCAGCCGCACGAAAAGCCCGTGGTGATAATCGCATTGTCCAGCTTCACGTTGATCCGGTCGCTGCGGTAATCCATCGTCACCGCGTCGTTCGGGCGGATCCAGCGCAGGCTGGCGGCGTTGGCATCGCGAATGATCGCCGACCCCAGTTCGCTCGTCGCAAGCTTGCCAACATAGCCCGACAGGTTTTTGGTCGTGCACGTCCTGCCTGGGGTTTCGCCGCGCACCGGGATATTGTCCTCGCGCGCCATCCGCTCGGCTTCGGATAGGCCGCTATCGGTCTGGACGTTGCCGTTCTTCACCGCGATGCAGCCGGTCAGTGACAGGCACAGCATCGCGGGCAGCACCAGCCATTTACGATGGTTCGTCATCTTCCACCTCGGTCCGGCTCATCACCATCCTGCCGTTTCTGACGGTAAAACCCATCCGCCCCTCGACGAGTTCCAGCGCGTCCTTGCCGAACACTTCGAAGCGCCAGCCGGCCAGGATATCGAGCCCGTCGCGTTCGCCCGCGGCAAGCGCGTCGAGATCGCCTGCACGGGTAATCAGTTTCGATGCGACGTTCATCTCGCGGCTGCGGATCTTGAGCAATAGCTTGAGCAGGTCGGCGACGAGCGCGCCCTCCTTGCCGAGGCCGGGCGTGCGCGGGCTGCGCGAGGGGATTTCGTCCTTCGACAACGGTTCGGCGCGCTCGAGCGCCTGCATCACGCGTTCGCCGATATCGTTCTTCGCCCATGCTGCTGACAGGCCGCGAACCTTGGCGAGGCCCGCCTGCTCGCGCGGCGGGTGCGTCGCGACGTCGGCGAGCGTTTCGTCCTTCATGATCCGGCCGCGCGGCATGTCCTTGCGCTGCGCCTCTTTCTCGCGCCACGCGGCAAGCGCCTTGAGGCGGCCGAGCGCTTCGGGATTGCGCGACTGGAACTTGACGCGGCGCCAGGCATCGGCAGGCTCGGTGACGTAATTGGTCGGATCGGCAAGCCGCTCCATCTCGTCGTTGAGCCACCAGCCGCGGTCGGTTTCCTTCAGTTTCTCGATCATCATCGGGAAGATCGTCGACAGGTGCGTGACGTCGGCGATGGCATATTCGATCTGCCGTGCATCCAGTGGCCGTCGGCTCCAGTCTGTAAAGCGCGCGCCCTTGTCGAGCTGGATGCCGAGCCAGCCGTCGACAAGGTTGGCATAGCCGACCTGTTCGGCCTGGCCGATCGCCATCGCGGCGATCTGCGTATCGAACAGCGGATGCGGCGTCGTGCCCGTCATCTTGCAGATGATTTCGAGATCCTGGCCGCCGGCGTGGACGACCTTGAGGACGTTCTTGTTATTGGTCAGCAGGTCCATCAGCGGGGTGAGGTCGATATCCTTGGCCAGCGGGTCGATCGCGGCGGCCTCGTTCTGATCGGCGATCTGGATCAGGCACAGGATCGGCCAGTACGTGCTTTCGCGCATGAACTCGGTATCGACCGCGATGAACGGGGCTTCGGACAGGCGCTCGCACAATGCGGCAAGCTCGCGAGAATCGGTGATGAGCGGGTGAATTTTCATGGGGTATGCCACTAGCAGCAGGCTTTGCTTCGCGAAAGCGAACCTTGACAAATCGACCCGCGACCTGTGTTAGCCGCAGCCAAATGGCGCGCCCCGATCAACAGGCGCGCGCCCAATCCTTGGATCACCCGAAAGACATACCCTATGCACGCCTATCGCACCCATGATTGCGCCCAGCTTCGCAAGTCCGAAGTCGGCGATACCGTCCGCCTGTCGGGCTGGGTCCATCGCAAGCGCGACCACGGCAATCTGCTCTTCATCGATCTGCGCGATCACTACGGCATTACCCAGATCGTCACCGACAGCGATGCGCCTGCCTTTGCTGCGCTCGACAAGGCACGCGTCGAAAGCGTTCTGACCGTCACCGGTAATGTCGTCGCCCGCTCGGCCGAAACGGTCAATGCGGGCTTGCCGACGGGCGAGATCGAAGTGCGTGCCAACGAGGTCACCGTCCAGTCGCCCGCTGCCGAGCTGCCGATGCCCGTCGCTGGCGAGCAGGATTATCCTGAGGATATCCGCCTTAAATATCGTTATCTCGATCTGCGCCGTGAACGGCTCCACGCCAACATCATGCTGCGCTCGAACGTCATCGCCAGCCTGCGCCAGCGCATGGTGGCCCAGGGCTTCACCGAGTTTCAGACGCCGATCCTGACCGCCAGCTCGCCCGAGGGCGCACGCGACTATCTCGTCCCCAGCCGCGTCCATCCCGGCAAGTTCTACGCGCTGCCGCAGGCGCCGCAGATGTTCAAGCAGCTGCTGATGGTCGCCGGTTTCGACAAATATTTCCAGATCGCGCCGTGTTTCCGCGATGAAGACGCGCGCGCCGATCGATCCCCAGGCGAATTCTACCAGCTCGATTTCGAGATGAGCTTCGTCACGCAGGAAGACGTCTTCCAGGCGATCGAGCCCGTGCTGGCTGGCGTGTTCGAAGAATTCTCGGGCGACAAGAGCGTCACCCCGGCGGGCGAATTCCCGCGCATCCCCTACGCGCAAGCGATGCTCAAATACGGCAGCGACAAGCCCGACCTGCGCAACCCGATCGTGATTTCGGACGTCGGTGAGCATTTCAAGGGTTCGGGCTTCGGCCTGTTTGACAAGATCGTCGGTTCGGGCGGCGTCGTCCGCGCGATCCCCGCGCCGGGCACCGCCGAAAAGAGCCGCAAGTTCTTTGACGAGATGAACGACTGGGCGCGCGGCGAAGGCTATGCAGGTCTCGGTTATGTCACGCGAAAGGGCGGCGACTTCGGCGGCCCGATCGCCAAGAACCACGGCGAAGAGGGCATGAAGGCGATCTACGCCGAGCTCGGCCTCGGCGACGACGACGGCCTGTTCTTTGCCGCTGGCAAGGCTGGCGAAGCCGCCAAGCTCGCCGGTGCGGCGCGCACGCGCGTCGGCGAAAAGCTCGAACTCATCGAACAGGGCGCGTTCAAATTCTGCTGGATCGTCGATTTCCCGATGTTCGAATATGACGAGGACGCCAAGAAAGTCGATTTCAGCCACAACCCCTTCTCGATGCCGCAGGGCGAGATGGAAGCGCTGGAAACGATGGACCCGCTCGACATCCTCGCGTGGCAGTACGACATCGTCTGCAACGGCGTCGAACTCTCCTCGGGCGCAATCCGTAACCACCGCCCCGACATCATGTACAAGGCGTTCGAGATCGCCGGCTATTCGCAGGCCGACGTCGACGCCAATTTCAGCGGCATGATCAACGCCTTCAAGTTCGGCGCGCCGCCGCATGGCGGATCGGCGCCGGGCGTCGACCGCATCGTCATGCTGCTCGCCGACGAACCCAATATCCGCGAAGTCGTCGTCTTCCCGATGAACCAGAAGGCCGAGGATCTGATGATGCAGGCCCCCGCGCCGGTCACCGACCGTCAGCTCAAGGAACTCGGCCTGCGCATCGTCGACGGCCCCAAGGCCGACGGACCCGCTGTGGCAAAGGCCGTCGCGCCCGAATAGCTTCTCGTCACCCGGACTTGATCCGGGGTCCAGAGCGCTTACACGCAAAGACGGCATCTATCGCTCTGGATGCTGAATCGACTTCAGCATAACGGAGTGTGGCACGCGATGATCGACCTGACCGACTATGAATGCGGCGGAAAATCGCCCAAGCACTACAAGCGCGACCTCGAACGCCTTCAGGCCCGCCTCGAGCGGATCCATGTCGCGCATATCGAACATGACGCCCACGCGGTGATCATGGTCGAGGGCTGGGACGCGGCGGGCAAGGGCGGGATGATCGAGCGGATGACCGCCGGCTGGGACCAGCGCCATTTCGAAGTCTATCCGATCGGCGCGCCGACTGCGGAGGAAAAGCGCCACGATTATCTCTGGCGCTTTCGCATCCATTTGCCACCGCCGCGCGAAATCACCGTGTTCGACCGCTCATGGTACGGCCGCGTTCTGGTCGAGCGCGTTGAGGGCTTCGCCAGCGAGGCCGAATGGCAACGCGCCTATGACGAGATCAACGCCTTCGAAGCCGAAATCCAGGCGATGGGGATCACGCTGGTCAAGCTGTTCGTCCACATCACCCAGGACGAGCAGGACAAGCGCCTCGCCAAGCGGCTCGACAATCCGTGGAAGCGCTGGAAAACCGGTGCCGAGGATTACCGCAATCGCGCCAAGCGCGACGAATATTGTGCCGCGATGCACGACATGTTTGCGCAGACCGATACTGAAAATGCGCCATGGTTCGTGGTCGCCGGCAATGATAAGAAATCGGCGCGGATCGCGGCGCTGACGCATGTCGCCGACACGCTCGAAGCCGCCGTCGACATGAACCCGCCGCCGCGCGACCCTGCGGTCGTCGCGCTGGCGCAGGCAGCGTTCGGCTATGAACCCAAGGACTGACGCGCCGCCGACGCGGTTCTCACTGATCCCTGGGCTGGTGCTGTGCCTCGCCATCACGCTGGCGGCGTATGGCGTGCAGGCGATCGAGATCGCCGCGTTCGGGCGCAACTGGATCGAGGCGCTGGTGCTCGCGATCCTGCTCGGGACGCTCGTGCGTACGCTGTGGACTCCCGGCGCAATATGGCAGCCGGGGATCGGCTTTTCAGCCAAGCTGGTCCTCGAAATCGCGGTCGTCCTGCTCGGCGCCTCGATCAGCGCAGCCACCATCCTCGCTGCCGGCCCCGGCCTGCTCGCCGGGATCATTGCTATCGTCGGGATCGCGATCGTTGCGAGCTACGGAATCGGGCGCGCACTCGGCCTGCCGCAGCGGATGGCGATCCTCATCGCGTGCGGCAATGCAATCTGCGGCAATTCTGCGATCGCCGCGATCGCCCCCGTGATCGGCGCAGACGGCAAGGACGTCGCCTCGTCGATCGCCTTTACCGCGGTGCTCGGCGTCGTCGTCGTGCTCGCGCTGCCGTTGTTGGGCGTGGCCTTCGGGCTCGATGCGGTCGCTTATGGCGCGCTCGCCGGACTGACGGTCTATGCGGTCCCTCAGGTGATCGCCGCCGCCGCACCCTTCGGCGTCCTCGCGATCCAGCTCGGAACCTTGGTCAAGCTCGTCCGCGTGCTGACGCTCGGCCCGGTATGTCTCGTGCTGGGGCTGATCGCGCCGCGGCTCGATACTGCCGATGGCGTCGTCACCGAACACTCCCGGCGACCGCGGCTAAGCCAGCTGGTTCCGTGGTTCATCATCGGCTTCATCGCGATGATCGCGCTGCGATCGTTCGGCGCAATCCCGGCGGCATGGCTGCCCACGATCACGCAGCTTGCAACCTGGCTGACCGTCATTGCGATGGCCGCGCTCGGTCTCGGCGTCGATGTCCGCACCGTTGCGCGCGCCGGGGCGCCAGTCGTCGCGACCGTGATCGCCTCGTTGGTCATCATTGCTGCGCTCAGCCTGGCGCTCATCTTCGCGCTACGCCTCGGCTAGCGTCGCTTCACCCCGGGTTACGCTTGCCGAGGTAGAAACTGAGCAGGTTCTGCGGCGTGCTGCCGCCGTTGGCCTTGCGGATCTGGTCGTACATGACCGCGTTCGAAAGGACGTACTGGACGTAGTATTTGGTCTCGGGGAGCGGGATCTCCTCGATCCACTTGATCACATCGACGCCGCCCATCCGCGGATCGCCGTTGCTCTTGAGCCATTTGTTCACATTGCCAGGGCCGCCGTTATACGCCGCGATCGCGAGCGGATAGCTGCCGCCGTAATAGCGCAGCATCTGCTGGAAATAGCTCGATCCGAGCATGATGTTGTACTGCGGATCGGCCTTGAGCCGGTCCTGCGTGTGGGCGAGGCCCAGCTTGCCGGCGACTTCGCGCGCGGTCGCGGGCATCAACTGCATCAGTCCCGCCGCGCCGACGCGGCTCGTCGCTTCGCGATCGAACTGGCTTTCCTGCCGCGTGATCGCGTGGATCATCGTCCAGTTCGAACTCTGGTCGCCGGGCACGCTGATCGTCGGGTAATAGGCTGGCAGCAGGTCTTCATGACCATTGGCCCGCGCACTGCGCGCGACCATCACACCCAGATCAGGCCGCCCGATCCGCGCGGCAAATTCCGCCGCCAGCACATGCTCGGGTTCGGTCTTGGCGTTGTTGGCGATCGCGCGAAGGAACTGCGTCTGGTCCTGGCGTGCGCCGATTTCGCCGAGCACGCGCGCCGCCTGGACGATGTTGCTGTCGCCAAAGGCATTGCGTTCGGCCTGGCTGACCTCGACCGCACCGGCCTTGGGTGTCGGTACAGCCTGGCCGAGCCGTTCGAGTGATAATTGCCCGTAAAAGCTGTCGGGATAGGCCGCTGCCTTGGTGAAATACAGCCGCGCATTGTCGGGCTGGCTCGCCTTGTCGGCGGCGCGTCCGGCCCAGTAATAGCCCTTGGCCTTGAGCGCGGGATTGCTCGGCGCCTCGGCGTAATTGACGAACATGCCGATCGCGTCGGCGGGGCGATTGAGCTCGTAATAGGCGCTTTGCCCTGCGAGCCAGGTGAGGTCGGTATAGACGTCGCGCACCGATGCACTCTGGTCGCGGATCGTCGCGCCCGGCGGCAGCGCGTCATCGACCTTGCTCGCAATGGCATAGGCGGTTGCATATTGGTGATCGCTCGCGGCCGCATTGGCGTTGACCAACAGCGTACTGTACCATTCGTCGAGATTGGTCGGCAGGCGGGTCAGCGACCGCGGCGCGCTGAGCAAGCTTCGCGCCGCATTGCTTTGCCCGGTTCCGCGCAACCACGTCGCCTTGTCGACAATATAGCCCGGATCGTTGCGCGCCATCGAATCGACCGCTGCCATCTTGGCCGCGGCGTCGACCGCCTTCGAACGCAGCGCAAGCCGCGCATCGAACACGGCCCGGTTCTGCGGCGAAACCATGCCAAGCTGGCGCGACGCGTCGCTCGTGCGGTTGGCCCACAATAGCTGGTCCATCCGCGCGTCATGGTCGGACGGGCTCAGCGCGCCGGGGAACAGCGATAATATCCGGTTCTCTTCGTCCGCGGTCAGGACACCGCTGCGCCATGCGGTGCGTGCCTCGGCATAGGCGCGGTCGCGCTGCCCGCCGCCGAGCAGCGCCAGTGCATAACGGACATGGCCGCTGGTCGTCAGCGGCGGATAGCGATCGAAAAAGGCGAGACTCTGTGTCGGGGCATAATTGTTGAGGTCGATCGCCTGTTCGGCGATGCGGCGCAGGCGAGACTCGCCGGGCCAGCCCGGATTGCGGACAAGAAAGTTCGACACTTCGGAAAAATTGAGATTGTCGGTCTGGTTGAAGCGGCGCCATTGCAGCACGCTTTCGGCCACGCTGTTCGACGGCGGGCGCAGCGAAGTATCGATCGCCGACAGGCCCATTTGCGCGCGATACCAACTGACCTGCTGGGAATTAAGCGTTGGCTGTTCGGTCTGGGCGAGCGCTGCCGACGGCACGGTCAGCGCGGCCAGCGCCAGCGGCGCGGCGCCGCGACGCAGCAATTGGATCAAGGGGCGAGCGGGTGAATATGAAACCATGCTTGCCATAATGGCGCGACACTCCTTATCAGATGCTGAACGGCGAGCGGACCGCCAGCTGTACACCCGAACGGCTTAAGAGCGTCCCAGAACACGCCTGTAAAGGAGCATGTCGATGTTTTCCGGTTCGATTCCGGCCCTTGTGACGCCTTTTCGCGTCGAACCGAGTGGCGCGAGCGTGTTCGACGAGGACGCTTTTCGCGCATTCGTCGACTGGCAGATCGGCCAAGGCAGTGCGGCGCTCGTTCCCTGCGGGACGACGGGCGAGGCGTCGACGCTCGATCTCGACGAACATCATCGCGTCATCGCGGCCTGTATCGATCAGGCCGCGGGGCGCGTTCCGGTCATCGCCGGATGCGGCTCGAACGACACGCGCACCGCGATCAGTCACATCGAAAAGGCGGCCAAGGCGGGCGCCGATGCGGCGCTCGTTGTCGCGCCTTATTACAACCGACCGAGCCAGGAAGGTATCGTTGCGCACTACACCGCGCTGGCCGCGGTCAGCGACCTGCCGATCGTCGTCTACAACGTGCCATCACGCACCGTCACCGACATCCTCCCCGAAACGCTCGCGCGGCTGGCCGACATCGAGACGATCGTCGCGGTCAAGGATGCCAGCGGGATCATCGACCGTGTCACTGCGCATAGGCTGGGCTGCGGCGCAGATTTCTGCCAGCTTTCGGGCAATGACAACCAGGCGCTGGCGTTCATGGCGGCGGGCGGATCGGGCTGCATTTCGGTGACCGCCAACGTCGCGCCGCGCCTGTGCGCCGATTTTCAAAAAGCGTGCGCAAACAATGACTTGGACTTGGCGCGCGACCTCAACGACCGGCTGTATCCGCTGCATTGCGCGCTGTTCTCCGACGCTTCGCCGGCACCGGTGAAATATGCCCTCTCGCGCCTCCGAACCGGTTTCCCGATCGCTTCCCGTTTGCCAATCATCGAATGTTCGGACGTGGCCAAGGCGGCGGTCGATCGTGCCCTTGCGATCGCCGGCCTCGCCTGATGGCCCGTCCGCGCCCGGTCGAGTTCGACAAGGTCAAGGTCGTCGCCGAGAACCGGCGCGCGCGCTACGACTATTTCATCGATGACAAGTTCGAGGCAGGCATCGCGCTGCAGGGAACCGAGGTCAAGGCGCTGCGCTTCGGCGAAGGGTCGATCGTCGAATCCTATGCCGAGGTGAAGGACGGAGAGGTCTGGCTGATCAACGCCAACATCCCCGAATTCAGCCACGGCAATCGCCATAACCACGAACCCAAACGACCGCGCAAGCTGCTCCTCAAGGAACGCGAGATCGCCAAGTTCACCGGTGCGACCGAACGCCAGGGCATGACGCTGGTACCCTTGAGCGTCTACTTCAACGGCCGCGGCCGCGCGAAGGTCGAACTCGCGCTGGCCAAGGGCAAGAAGGCGCACGACAAGCGCGAGACGACCAAGGACCGCGAGTGGAAACGCGAACAGGGGCGCCTGCTCAAGGATCACGGCTGATGCGGCGAAAGACGGGCCAACGGGTCAAGGACTGGGTCGATCGATCGATGCCGACGCAGGAAGCGATGCGCGAGAGCCGCATGCTGCGCCCGTTCGCTGACCGTATCCTGCGATCAGAACTGTGGCGCTTTACCCAGCGCTCGGTGCCGCGCGGCGTGGCGCTCGGTATGCTCGCCGGGTTCCTGGTGCCGGTCGGGCAGATTTTTGCGGCGGCGTTTCTCGCACTGCCGGTGCGGGCGAACGTCCCGATTGCGGCGCTTGTCACCTTCATCACCAACCCGTTCACCTATCCGTTCTGGGTCGTCGCCGCCAATCGGCTCGGCAGCCTGATCCTGCGCGTTGACGCGATGACCCCGACTCGTGCGCTCAACGAGGGGCTCGCCAGCCCGGCATGGATCTGGTGGTCGTGGTTCGTTCGCGAAGCTGGCGTCACCGCATTCGGCTTTGCCGTCATTGGCGTACTGAGCGCGGCGATCGGCTATCTCGTCGCGGCATTCGGCTGGCGCTGGTGGGTCGGCCGCAAATGGCGCGCGCGGATGGTTGAGCGCCGCGAACGACGCCGCCAGTCAGAAGAGCATCTGGGTCATTGAACAATCGCTGCACGCGCTGTTATAGCTAAGGTCAAACTTGGGCTGCCCTTGAAGGTTGTCCGCATAACCCCCTGGAGAGTGACGCTTATGAAAACCACCGCCTTTGCCCGCCTTGCGCTTGCGACCGTTTCGAGTGTCGCGCTGCTCACCGGCTGTACGACGACTGGCCCGATGGGCGCCGAAAACCCTGATGTTCCTGCGGCGGCCGAAGCGGCTGCAGCGGAAACCCCGGCCGTGCCTGCTGCGCAATATGGCAGCTTCGGCTTCGACGAAGCGGGCATGGATCGCGGCGTTGCACCGGGCGATAACTTCTACGAGTTCGCCAACGGCACATGGGTCAAGAATACGGCGATTCCAGCCGACAAGTCGAATTTCGGCATGTTCAGCGTGCTCGACGACCTGTCGCGCCAGCGGACCAAGGAAATTCTCGATGAGGCCAAGGACGATACATCGAGCAAGATCGGTAACGCGTATTCCAGCTTTCTCGACGAGGCCGCTGTCGAGGCCAAGGGGCTGGCGCCGATCCAGCCATGGCTGACAGAGATCGAAGGCCTGAAATCGAAGGCCGATTATCCGGCACTCGCTGCCAAGGCGGCCAAAATGGGCGTCGGTACGCAGTTCGCGGGCTATGTCGGACAGGACGACAAGGACCCCAACACCTATATCATGAGCTTCTATCAGTCGGGCATCGGCATGCCCGACCGCGATTATTATCTGTCTACCGACGCCGAGATGGTCAAAACACGTACCGCATATCTGGCCCATCTCACCAACATGTTCACGCTCGCCAAGATGAGCGACGCGGCAGCGCGCGCGAAGGCGCTGCTCGCGTTCGAAACGCAGATCGCCAAGGCGCAATGGAGCCGTGTCGACAGCCGCGACGCGACCAAGACTTACAACAAGATGACCGTGGCAGCGCTCGACAAGGCTACCCCGGGGTTCGATTTTTCTCAGATGATCGCCGTCTCGGGCGCTACCGGCGTCGACACCGTCCTCGTCGCGCAGCCGAGCGCATTTACCGGCATTGCCAAGGCAATCCAGGCGGCGCCGCTGTCGGTGCTCAAGGACGCCCTGATCGTCCGCAGCCTCGACGGCTATGCCGACTACCTGCCCAAGGCCTTCGTTGATGAGAATTTTGCGTTTTACGGCACGACGCTTTCGGGCACCCCCGAGCTCGAACCGCGCTGGAAACGCGCCGTCAGCTTCACCACCGGCGCCTTGTCGGACGATGTCAGCAAGATCTACGTAGCGAAGTATTTCCCGCCCGAAACCAAGGCTGCTGCCGACCAGCTGGTCAAGAACATTCTCGCCGCCATGGGCCGCCGGATCGACGGTCTCGAGTGGATGAGCGACAGCGCGAAACTGGCCGCACATGCCAAGCTCGCCAGCTTCACGCCAAAGATCGGCTATCCCGACAAATGGCGCGACCTGTCGGGCCTGAAGATCGAACGCGACGATCTGCTCGGCAATGCCATGCGGTCGAATGCTTTCGATTATGCCTATAACATCAACAAGCTCGGCAAGCCGATCTATCGTTGGGAATGGGGCATGACGCCGATGACGATCAACGCCTATGCCAATTTCGGCATGGTTGAAATCGTCTTCCCCGCCGCCATTCTCCAGCCGCCATTCTTCGATCCCAATGCCGACCCTGCGGTCAATTACGGCGGCATCGGCGCGGTCATCGGCCACGAACTGTCGCACCATTTCGACGATCAGGGCGCCAAATACGACAAGACCGGCAAGCTGACCGACTGGTGGACGCCGCAGGATGTCGCCAATTTCAAGGGTCTGACCGAAAAGCTGGCTGCGCAATATGACCAGTACGAGCCGCTGCCTGGCATGCACGTCAACGGCCATCTGACGATGGGCGAAAACATCGCCGACCTTGCTGGCCTGACGGTCGCGTACGACGCCTACAAGGCGTCGCTCAACGGACAGGCCGCGCCGGTGCTCGACGGTTTCACCGGCGACCAGCGCTTCTATCTTGGCTGGGCACAGGTCTGGCGGCGCAATTATCGCGAGGCAAACCTGCGTCAGCGGCTCGTCACCGATCCGCACAGCCCGTCAGAGCAGCGCGTCGATACCGTTCGCAACCTCGATCCGTGGTATTCTGCCTATAATCCCACGACGACGTCGCGGCTCTATTTGCCACCGCAGCAGCGCGTGCGCATCTGGTAAGCCGTCGCGGCGCTGATCGGCGCTTGAGGAGAAAGGTGTGCCCCCTGCGGTGAGATCATCGACTTTGCCTTCGCTCGGAGGCGGAGCGATGGCGGGTATCGATATTGCGACGCGAATCGTCGTCGCAGCCGCGGTGCTGGCATCGGCGGGAATCGTGTGGCTGTTCACCGACAATCCCGTCATGGCCGCGGGCGTCTTCGCGGGCGTCGCGGCGGGGGTGGGCGGCGTTGTCCTGGTCCGCTCGCTCTACCCCCCGCGCGTCGCGGGCGATCGCAGCGAAATCGACTGGTCGGTGGCGCGGGTGATGTCGAACAACGACGTCACCGGGATCGTCGTCACCGAGCGGTCGGGGCGGATCGTCAGCGCCAACGATCTTTATGCCAGCTGGTTCGGCGGTTTCGCCAAGCCCGACACGATCGTCTTCGCCGGCCGCGGGGCCGAACGCCTCGCCGATGCCGTCGCCAAGGCATGGCGCGAGGGCAAGGCGGGGCCGGTCGAACTCAGCCTCGGCGAGCTTGACCTGGTCGTCGACCTCGAACGCGCGGGCAGCGCCGACAGTTATCTTGTCCATCGTTTCGCCACCGTCGGCCACGCCGATATCGCGCAGGAAATTGCCGGTGCGATCGAGGGTCGCGCTGCCGCGATCCTCGGCGAGGCCGGGGTGATGGTCGCGCTGGTCGGGCGCGAGGGACGGATCCGCGCGGCGACGCCGTCGTTCGCCTATCGCGCGATGGGCCGCCACGAAGGCGCGGTCACCGGGCGCGATTTCACCGCCTTCCTGCGCGTCGATGATCGCGGCATGGTGTTTTTCGAACGCGAGGCCGAGCGTGCAACCCCGCTGCGGCTGATCCAGATGCCCGTCGATCTCGACGATGCCGGTCGCGGCCCGGTGATCGTCGCGCTGATCGACGAAGACGGCGGCGCAATCGAGCGCGGTGTGGCGCTGAGCTATATCGAAACACTGCTCTCGCTGCTCCCGTTCGGCCTGGCGATGGTCGACCGCGACGGGCGCTTCCTGTTTCTCAACGACGCCTTTGCCCGGATGGCGGGCATTCCCGATGGCCGCTCGCCGGCCTATCCCGGCGACATTGTGGTGAAAGAGGACAAGGCGGCGATCGGCGAGGTCGTGCGCCGCTACGCGGTCGGGCAACAGACTGGCGGCGACCTGATGGTCCGCCTGAAAGCGCAGCCCGACGAGAACACCGTGATGTCGATCGCCGGCGTCCGCGGCCTCGGCGAAGCGGCGGTGCTGTTAAGCCTCAAGGATTCGAACGAAGAGGCCAAGCTCAAACGGCAGGTCGCGCAGGCAACAAAGATGCAGGCGGTCGGGCAACTGGCAGGCGGCGTCGCGCACGATTTCAACAACATCCTGACCGCTATCCTCGGATATTGCGATCTCATGCTGATGCGCCATTCGCCCGGCGACAGCGACTATGACGATATCCAGCAGGTTCGCGGCAACGCCAATCGTGCGGCCAACCTGACCCGCCAGCTGCTCGCCTTTTCGCGCCAGCAAACCCTGCGACCGCAGATCCTCCAGCTATCCGATGTCGTCTCCGACGTCGGATCGCTGCTGACCCGGTTGATGGATGAAAAAATCCGCATTGCGGTGCGCCACGGGCGCGGCATGGGGTCGGTCCGCGCCGATCCCGGGCAGCTCGAGCAGGTCATCGTCAACCTCGCCGTCAACGCGCGCGACGCGATGCTCGCCAAGGATGCGAAGGGCGGCGGCGAACTGACAATCGAAACCTATGGCATGAAGGCCGGCGAGGTCGCACGACTTGGCAGCGAAATTCTCCCGACCGCCGATTACAGCGTGCTCAGGATGGGCGACAGTGGCACGGGCATCGCCCCCGAACATCTCGGCAAGATCTTCGAGCCCTTCTTCACGACCAAGCCCGTCGGCAAGGGGACGGGGCTCGGCCTGTCGACGGTCTATGGCATCGTCAAACAGTCGGGCGGCTATATTTTCGCGGATTCGCAGACCGAGCCCGGGGAGGGGCAGGGGACGCGTTTCACGATATACTTCCCGGTTCATGAAAAGCGCGAAGCCGACGCCGAAAAGGTCGCGGCCCCCGAAAAACCCAAACACGAATGGGGCACGGGAGAGATATTGCTCGTCGAGGACGAAGACATGGTCCGCGCGGTCGCCGAACGTGCGTTGACGCGCGCCGGCTATACCGTGACCGGCGCATCGGACGGCGAAGAGGCGCTCGAGTTGGCGGCGAAGATGGAAACGATCGACCTGTTGCTGAGCGACGTCGTCATGCCCCGTATGGATGGCCCGACAATGGCGGCCAAGCTGCGTGAGGCGCGACCCGACCTCCCGGTCCTGTTCATGTCGGGCTATGCCGAGGAACAGCTGCGCAAGTCGATCACGCTTGAAAACGTCGGCTTCCTGCCAAAACCGTTTTCGGTAGCGCAGCTGACCGAGACGGTCGGAAAATCGATCAAGACGAATGACGGCTAGTTTGTTACGCAGGCTTTCCAATTGCGGCCGGCAGGGCTATTGAGCGCGTCACTCTTTCGGGAATAGGTGTTTGACGCAAAAACGAATCTTGGTTGTCGAAGACGAAGCGCTGATTGTCATGATGCTCGAGGATATCCTCGGCGAGCTGGGCTATGCCGTGTCGTCGACTGCCCAGTCGGTCGACGAGGCGATGGCAGCTCTGGCCGGAGGCGCGTTCGACGCGGTGATCCTCGACGTCAATCTGGGTGAGGAACGCAGCTGGCCGGTCGCCACGCTGCTGATGGAGCGTGGCATTCCGTTCGTCCTGTCGACCGGCGCCAGCATGAACGACACCCCTGGCCAATTCGCCGGCGTGCCCAGGGTCCGCAAGCCCTATACGTTCGAGGATCTTCAGAGCACGCTGGGGGCATTGTTCGGCGAAGCTGCCAGCTAAAGCCGTCACCGGCGGACGACCGGACAGCAGATGCTTTCGTTCCCCTCTTGTTCTCGCAGAACATATCATGTACACCGCATCTTCCGTTGCAGTGGTGCGACGGGAACCGTAGGACGAGGGGACTCATCATGAGCGCACAGCTTAAAGTGGTCGGTAACGAAAAGACGGCGGGAAAAATGGACAGGCAAAAGGCTTTGGACGCGGCTTTGGCGCAGATCGATCGCGCCTTCGGCAAGGGCTCGGCGATGAAGCTGGGCAGCCGTGAGGCGATCGAGATCGAATCGATCTCGACGGGGTCGCTCGGGCTCGACATCGCCCTCGGCATCGGCGGCCTGCCACGCGGCCGCGTGATCGAAGTCTATGGACCCGAAAGCTCGGGCAAGACGACGCTGGCGCTGCACGTCATTGCCGAAGCGCAGAAGAATGGCGGCACCGCCGCCTTCGTCGACGCCGAGCACGCGCTCGACCCGGGCTATGCCAAGAAACTGGGCGTCGACATTGACGACCTCATCGTCTCGCAGCCCGATACCGGCGAACAGGCGCTCGAGATCGTCGACACGCTGGTTCGGTCGAACGCGGTCGACGTGCTTGTCATCGATTCGGTCGCCGCGCTTGTGCCGCGCGCCGAGATCGAGGGTGAAATGGGCGACAGCCATGTCGGCCTGCAGGCGCGCCTGATGTCGCAATCGCTGCGCAAGCTGACAGGCTCGATCAGCCGTTCGCGCTGCATGGTGATCTTCATCAACCAGCTGCGCATGAAGATCGGCGTGATGTACGGCAATCCCGAAACCACCACAGGCGGCAACGCGCTCAAATTCTATGCCAGCGTCCGGCTCGATATCCGCCGCATTGGCCAGATCAAGGATCGCGACGAGGTCGTCGGCAACACGACCCGCGTCAAGGTCGTCAAGAACAAGGTCGCGCCGCCGTTCAAGCAGGTCGAATTCGACATCATGTACGGCAAGGGCATTTCCAAGGTCGGCGAGATCATCGACCTCGGCGTCAAGGCCGGGCTGGTGGAGAAATCGGGCGCCTGGTTCAGCTATGACAGCATCCGCATCGGCCAGGGGCGCGAGAACGCCAAGACCTTCCTGCTCGACAATCCCGAGCTGTTCGAACGTCTCGAAAAGGCGATCCGCAGCAAGGAAGACAAGGTCGCTGAAGAGATGATGACCGGTCCCGAAGCCGAAGGCGACGACGCCTAGGCCCCTTCGGGCGAAGGTTATTCGCCAATTTAAATCCAGCTTGTCGGCGCGTCCCATCCCTCGCCGGGACGGGCCGACCAGGCCCGTCGCCTTATGGGGCGGCGGGCCTTTATTGTGCGTGGCGCACAGGGCGGCTAGGCTTGGCAATTCCGCCGGGAGCCATCCATGACCATCGTCGTCCACCATCTCAACAATTCGCGCTCGCAGCGTATCTTGTGGCTGCTCGAGGAGCTTGGCCTCGATTACGAGATCGTGCGTTACCAGCGCGACGCCAAAACGATGTTCGCGCCACCCGAATTGCGGCGGATCCACCCGCTCGGCAAGTCGCCGGTGATCGAACATGACGGGCGCACGCTGATCGAAACCGGCGCGATCGCCGAATATCTTGTCGATCTCGCCGACGGTCAGCTCGGTGCGCCGGCGAGCCGCGACGAGGTCATCCGCTATCGCCAGTTTCTCCATTATGCCGAGGGCTCGCTCATGCCACCGCTGTTGCTCAAGCTGGTGCTGGCGCGGCTTCCGCTGATCGGCAAGGTCGCGACCGACCGCGTCCAGCCGATGATCGATACCCATCTCGACTGGCTCGAAAGCGAACTGACCGAGCGCGACTGGTTCGCGGGCGATAGCTTCACCGCCGCCGATGTCATGATGAGCTTTCCGCTCGAGGCGGCGCAGGGCCGCGCCGGGCTGGGGTCATCGCGACCACATTTGATCGACTGGCTCGCGCGCATCCACGCCCGTCCGGCGTACCAGGCGGCACTCGCTGCAGGAGGACCTTATGACTATGCCTAGGCTCACACTCGACCGCCGTCGTCTGCTCGGTGGTGCCGCGATGGCGTCTGCGGGCCTCGCTCTCGGCGCTCCGAACCTGCTGCGCGCTGCCGAGATCGATACATCGGATCTCGCGCCGATCACCGGCAACGTCGCGCCAATCGGTCGCGATGAGCGTGCCGCGCGCATTGCCCGGGCGCGGGCGTTGATGGTGGCCAACAATATCGACGCGATCGTTGTCGAACCGGGTGCGAGCCTCGTCTATTTTACCGGCATCCGCTGGTGGCGCAGCGAACGACTGACTGCTGTGGTCATTCCCGCGTCCGGCGATCCGGTCATCGTCACGCCGTTTTTCGAACGGCCCTCGGTCGCCGAATCGCTCGGCATTGCCGCCGATATCCGCACCTGGAACGAGGACGAGAGTCCGACCAGGCTGGTCGGTGATATCCTGACCGAACAGGGTTTGGCCAAGGGGCGGATCGGGATCGAGGAAACGGTGCGGTTCTTCGCCGCCGACGGGCTCGCGCATGCCTTGCCTCACGCTTCGCTCGTAGCGGCCGCGCCCGTTGTGCGCGGGGTGCGGATGCGCAAGACTGCGGCCGAGATTGCGCTGATGCAGGCGGCGACCGATGTCACGATTGCCGCCTATCGCTGGACCGCGCCGCGCATCGCCGAAGGGATGAGCAACCACGATATTTCGGCCATGATGGACGCGGCGACGCGGGCGCTTGGCGGATCGCCAGAATTCTCCCTGATCCTTCTTGGAGAAGCGTCGGCCTATCCGCACGGGTCGGGCCAGCCGCAGGTCGTCCGCAACGGCGAGATCGTGCTGATGGACTGCGGCTGCACCGTCGAGGACTATCAGTCCGACGTGTCGCGCACCTTCGTCTTCGGCGGCGATCCGAATGCCCAGCAGCGCAAGGTCTGGAACGAGGTCGCACGCGGCCAACAGGTAGCGCGTGCGGCGGCGAAGCTCGGCGCGCCGGCCGGCAGCGTCGACGATGCGGTGCGCGGCTATTACGAATCGCTCGGTTACGGCCCGCGCTACGCGCTGCCCGGCCTGTCGCACCGCACCGGTCATGGCATCGGCATGGAGGGGCATGAGCCGGTCAATCTGGTCCACGGCGAGACGACCCCGCTCGATGTCGGAATGTGCTTTTCGAACGAACCGGGTCTCTATTTCCCCGGCAAGTTCGGGGTCCGGCTCGAAGACTGTTTCCATATGACCGAGACGGGGCCGCAATGGTTTTCGACGCCGCCCAAGGATATCCTGGCACCCTTCGCCTGATTGCGGATTGCGCCGTGTAAGCAATCGCTTGCCGCAGTCTTTGCGCGCGCCTAAATCCCGACGATGAACGCTCCGCTGCCTGTCATCGTCAATGCCAGCGGCGGCACTGCGTCGTCGCTCGGCGACGAACTGCGGCCCAGGATCGAGGCGGCGTTCGCCGCTGCCGGGCAGGCGATCGACCTTCACCTCGTCAAGGGCGAGGATCTGCTCGACACGGTGTGCAGATATGCCGACGCGCCAATGGTCGCGGTCGGTGGCGGCGACGGCAGTCTGGGCGGCGCGGCGGGTATTCTTGCCAGCGCGGGCTGCACGATGGCGATCCTGCCGCTCGGTACGCGCAACCACCTCGCCAAGCAGCTTGGCATGCCAGAGGAACTGGCCGACGTCGCCAAACTGATCGCGACCGGCAACACCGTGCGGATCGACATCGCGCATGTTGGCGAGCGCACCTTCGTCAACAACGCGTCGATCGGTACCTATCCGCAGCTTGTCCGGACACGCGACCACAGCGACCTGCCCAAATGGCTGGCGACGATCCCGGCCGCTTGGTTCGTCCTGCGGCGGCACGATCATCAGGCGTTGACCCTCACCTGGCAGGACGAGCGCCGCGATATCGTCACGCCGATGCTGTTCATCGGCAACAACCGCTACGAACTCGACGGCGAGCATATCGGCGAGCGGACCTGCATGACCGATGGCGTCCTTTCGCTTTACGCGGTCGCGCGGCGAGGACGGATCGCGCTGATCGCCTTTGCTATCCGCGCTTTGTTCGGCCGAGCCGATGCGCAGCGCGATTTCGATGCGCTGGTCGATGTGCCTGCGCTGACCGTGTCGGGCCGCAGCGGCAGCGTCGATGTCGCGCTAGACGGCGAGGTCGAACGGATGAAACTGCCGCTCGAATTCACGATTGCGCTCCGCGGCCTGTCGGTCGTCGCCGCGCCAGGGGAGGCCGACAGCCCGCCGGACTGAACGAGCCTGTCGCGGATAAAATGCGGCAATGCCCGCTTGCCGCACCGCAACACGGCCATTAAGTCGCGGGGATGACCTCGACCAACGACATTCGCCGCGCCTTCCTCGATTACTTTGCCGGGACCGGACACACGCGCGTGCCTTCGGCGCCGCTGGTGCCGTATAACGACCCCAGCCTGATGTTCGTCAACGCGGGCATGGTGCCGTTCAAGAACGTTTTTACCGGGCTGGAAACGCGCGATTACACGACGGCGACGTCGAGCCAGAAATGCGTCCGCGCAGGCGGCAAGCACAACGACCTCGACAATGTCGGCTATACCGCGCGCCACCATACGTTTTTCGAGATGCTCGGCAATTTCAGCTTCGGCGACTATTTCAAGGAAGCGGCGATCAGCCATGCGTGGACGCTGCTGACCAAGGAATGGGGGATCGATCCCGACCGGCTGACCGCGACGGTCTATCACACCGACAACGAAGCGTTCGAGCTGTGGAAGAAGATCGCGGGCCTGCCCGAAGAGCGCATCATCCGGATTGCGACCAGCGACAATTTCTGGGCGATGGGCGACAACGGCCCGTGCGGGCCGTGCAGCGAAATCTTTTACGACCACGGCGACCACATCCCGGGCGGGCCACCGGGATCGCCCGACGAGGACGGCGACCGCTTTGTCGAGATCTGGAACCTGGTCTTCATGCAGAACGTGCAGGAAGCGGGCGTCGTTATCGGCGACCTGCCGCGTCCGAGCATCGACACCGGCATGGGGCTCGAGCGCATCGCCGCGGTGCTGCAGGGCAAGCATGACAATTACGATATCGACCTGTTCAAGGCGCTGATCGCCGAGAGCGGCGACCTCACCCACACCTCCACCGACGGCGAGCACAGGGCGTCGCACCGGATCATTGCTGATCACCTGCGTTCGACGAGCTTCCTGATCGCCGATGGCGTGCTGCCGGCCAACGAGGGCCGCGGGTACGTCCTGCGCCGGATCATGCGCCGGGCGATGCGTCATGCGCATATCCTTGGCGCCAAGGACCCGCTGATGCATCGGCTCGTCCCCAGCCTGGTCGCCGAGATGGGCGGCGCGTTCCCCGAGCTCGTCCGCGCGCAGCCGCTGATCGTCGAGACGCTTGAGCGAGAGGAAACGCGGTTCCGCCAGACGCTCGACAAGGGCTTGAAGCTGCTCGACGAGGCAACCGCGGCGCTCGGCAAGGGCGACACGCTCGCCGGCGCAACCGCGTTCAAACTCTACGACACGTTCGGATTTCCCTACGACCTGACCGAGGATGCGCTGCGGGCGCAGGGTATCGCGGTCGATCGCGCCGGCTTCGATGACGCGATGGCGCAGCAGAAGGCCGCTGCGCGCGCGGCGTGGAAGGGATCGGGCGATACCGCTTCGGACGATATCTGGTACGACATCGCCGACACACAAGGTTCGACCGAGTTCACCGGCTATGCCGCGACGACGGGCGAGGGCGAGGTCGTCGCGCTGGTCCGCGACGGCGCGCGCGTTGAGAGCGCTGCGGCCGGCGAGAGCGTGATGATCGTCACCAACCAGACGTCGTTCTATGGCGAGAGCGGCGGGCAGGCGGGCGACAGCGGCGTCGTGTCGAACACCGGTGGTCTCAAGGCGAGCGTCACCGACACCGGCAAGCCGCTGGGCAAGCTGCACGCACATCATGCGACGATCGAAGCGGGCACGATCAAGGTCGGCGATGTCGTCCGGCTCGACGTCGATGCTGCGCGCCGGAATCGCGTCCGCGCCAATCACAGCGCGACGCACCTGCTCCACGCGGCGCTGCGCCGCCAGCTGGGCGAGCATGTCACGCAAAAGGGCAGCCTGGTCGCCGACGACCGGCTGCGTTTCGATTTTGCCCATCCCAAGGCGCTGAGCGCCGAGGAGATCGCCAGCGTCGAGGCCGAGGTCAATCGCCACATCCGCGAGAACGACGCGGTGACGACGCGGCTGATGACGCCCGACGACGCGATCGAAGCGGGCGCGATGGCGCTGTTCGGCGAGAAATACGGCGATGAAGTTCGCGTGCTGAGCATGGGGCGCGACAGCGATGCGTCGTGGTCGGTCGAGCTGTGCGGCGGGACGCACGTTGATGCGCTCGGCGATATCGCCTTGTTCAAGATCACCTCCGAAAGCGCGGTGAGTTCGGGCGTGCGGCGCATCGAGGCGCTGACCGGCGAGGCGGCGCGCCTGTATCTGACGAGCCGCGAAGAGGCGCTCAAAGCCGCCGCGGCGAGCCTCAAGACCGCGCCCGAAGATGTGCCCGCGCGCGTTGCGGCGATGGCCGAGCAGCTCAAGAAGATTGAGCGAGAGCTGGCCGAAGCTAAAAAGACGCTGGCTCTGGGCGGCGGGGCAGGGAGCGGCCAGGCCGACGAGGCGCCTGCGCCAGAGATGATCGGCGACGTCGCGTTCCTTGGCCGCGTTGTCGACGGCCTCGACCCCAAGGGGCTTCGCGGCGCGATCGACGACATGAAAACGCAGCTCAAATCGGGTGTCGCGGCACTGGTCGCGGTCAACGACGGTCGCGCGAGCGTCGCGGTCGGCGTCACCGACGACCTCACCGCGCGCATCAGCGCGGTCGACCTGGTCAAGGCCGCGGTCGCCGCGCTCGGCGGCCAGGGCGGCGGTGGCCGCCCCGACATGGCGCAGGGCGGTGGGCCCGATGGCGGCGAAGCCGATGCGGCAATTCAGGCCATTAAAGCCGGTTTGACCTAAGCCGCCATCGCCACGCGTTCTATCTTGAGCGATCGTGCCTTGGTGCGCGCCTCGGCGATATCATGCGACGACTGCATCCGTAATAGCGTGTCGGCACGAAGGCCGAACGCCTGCTCGAACCGGATCGCCATCTCGGCCGACAGGCTCGCACGGGCATTGAGCAGCGCGCTCAACGCGGCGCGAGAAATGCCTAGCCTACCGGCAAGATCGGTCACGCTCAGGCCGCTGGGGCCGACGACTTCATCCTTAAGCCAAGCGCCCGGATGGATTGCAAAGTCCTTATGCAGGGTGATGGCCATTAGTGATAATCCTCCAGGTCGATGTCCTCGATCGCATTCGCGTCGTTAATCCGAAACGTCATGCGCCAGTTTTTCGTCACGATTAACGACCAGACGTGCTTTCGGTCGCCAGTCAGTAAATGCGCGCCGAAATTTGGCGGTATTCGCAACTCGTCGGCTTCGCCGATTGCAGCAAGATAGGCGATGATGTTGCGCAACCTTCCAATGGCATTGGCCGGGAGGCCCTTCGTCTTTCCGCTCTCGGCAAAATTGCGGAGAGCTTTGTGGCGAATGCTTTCGATCTCCATAGTGTTTTTTAGTCAATTATGTGTAATGTGTCAAGTGACGCTTTACACTCGAAATCACTCCACCCCCTTGATCTTCCCCCATTGCCGCGCGACGGTGTAGCCGAGATAGCCGGTGCCAAAGAGCGCGTAGAGCGGCTCGGGGATGCCGGCGAGATAGGCGTTCATGCCGTGGGCGATCGCCATGGCGGTGTCGGGCTGGACCGCGGCGATCAGGCCCATCGGGATCGCCCAGAGCAGCAGCGCGTACATGACATAGAGGAAACTGGGCCGCGCGCGGCTGGTCCACGGGTCGGCGCTGTTCGCCTCGGCGACGATCGCCTGCATGCGGACGCTGACCGCTTCGAGCTCCTGCGAGCCTTCGAGCTTGATCAGTTCGAGCTTGGCGCGGTCGCGCGCTTGCGGGTCGGGGATGATCTTGTCGATCAGTTGCGCGACGGGGCCGATCAGCCCTTCGATAATTCCCATTTTTGTTCCTTTCGAGCTTACAAGTTCACGGGTTCACACCGTCCAGGGACAGGTTCACGGGTGTGACCCTAGCCGATCCGGTTCGCCAGCCAGCCGTAGAGGAAGGCCTCGTTGGCGGGGCGGCGTTCGGCCAGATCGATGTAGCGCGCGCCCTGGAGCGCCTCGATGGCCTTGAGCAGGACGGTCTCGCCGCCTGCGCCGCGCACGGCCAGAAAGGCGTCGAGAGCGGCAAGGGTGCGGGGGCCGACGACGCGATCGACCGCGAGGTCGCCGTAATCGCGGCCATTGCGGTTGAGCGCATTAAGCGCCCGCTGGAGAAAGCCGCTGGCAACCCCGACACCCATGTTGACCGCGGTATCGAACAGTTCTGCGGCGATCCGGGGAGCGCGCGCTGCGACCTTTTCATAATTCGGTCGCAGCCAGTAGAGGCGGCGATAGATCGCGATCGCCTCGGCGCGGGGAAGACTGCGCATGGCGCCGGCATAGCCATGGCGGCGCGCGACCGCCTCGGTAATGCCGTAGCGCGTCGCGCCGCCGGCATCGTTCGGGTTGTGGACGAAGCCGCCCTCGCGATCGATCAGCTCTTCTACCAGTGTCTCGAAATCCATAATTCACTCCCGATGAGACGGGAACATAACCAGAACGATAATGTGTAGGAAAGCGGTTTTTCTCGTCCAATGGCGAGCCTGCGCGGTGCGAGACGCCTGCGCGCGCTGGTGCTTCGACAGGCTCAGCATGAGCGGGTGAGAGGGGCGGCCGCGGAGACGGCCTGCGGCGTGTCGAAGTGGTTTTTGCCGCCAACCTGTCTTGCCGGACTTGCCTTGCCGTCATCATGTGCCTAAAGGCGCGCACTCGGTCGGGACGTAGCGCAGCCTGGTAGCGCATCACACTGGGGGTGTGGGGGTCGGAGGTTCGAATCCTCTCGTCCCGACCAGTTTACAAAGCCCGTCCGGGGGACGGGCTTTGTAAACTCCCGACGTGCACAGGCACGCAGGGGTGGCCGTCCGGGGGACGGTCTTTCTAAACTCCCAAGGCGGCCTGCCGCCGAGGGTATGCGTTCTGGCGCGACCCTCCAGCAAACCCATCTTCCGCTTCGGCTATCTGGCTCCAGCTCGACAGAGTTCGATCGCGATCGTCGGGTGATGTACGAGTCTCGGGATGGGCCGCCGCCTGTGCCGGGACGACAGAGTAGCGGCGTTTGAAGTAAAGTCGGGCCTCGACCGCGCGGCGCTATTGAAGTTGCCCGTGCCCCAACCATCTGCTAACCGCGCGTCACATTCGAGGATCGTCGCCCGGCCGGGCTTTTGCGCGGTGTGCTGGCGCGGTCCAGACCCCAATTTGGCACAAAGCGAACCGATTTATGGACCTCATGACCTTTCTCATTCCCGCCGCGCATGCGCAGGACGCCGCCGGCGCAGCATCGGGCGGCGCAGGCGGCTTCATCATGAGCATCCTGCCGTTGCTGCTGATCTTCGTCGTGTTCTGGTTCCTCCTGATCCGTCCGCAGCAGAAGCGGATGAAGGAACACGCCGCCAAGGTCGGTGCAGCGCAGCGCGGCGACACCGTCGTCACCGGCGGCGGGGTTGTCGGCAAGATCACCAAGGTCGAGGACGAATACGCCCATATCGAGATCTCCAAGGGCGTGACGATCAAGGTCGTCAAGGCGACGCTGAGCGACGTCGTTTCGCCGATCTCCAAGCCCGCCAACGACTGACGCCGCCCCTTCGGGGCCATCTTTCAGGACCAGATTTATGCTCGAATTCCCGCGCTGGAAGGTCATCGGCATCACGCTGCTGCTGATCTTCGGCATCTTGCTCGCCGTTCCCAGCATGTTGCCCGACAAGGTGGTCACGGCCTTCCCGTCGTGGATGCCGAGCGAACGGATCAACCTTGGCCTCGATCTCGCCGGGGGCAGCCACATCATGCTCGAGGCGGATATCAACGACGTCCGCAAGCAGCGGCTCGATTCGATGGAAAAGACGATCCGCACCGTCCTGCGCGGTGAGCGCGGCAAGAGCGAGAATATCGCGATCGGCGGCCTCAGCCGCGCCAACGGCAAATTGTCGTTCATGGTCCGCGACGCGACCAAGGTCGACGAAGCGCGCGAGCGATTGAACAACCAGACCAAGGGTGCCGGACTTTCGGGCGAACGCGACTGGGATATCGAAGTCCGCGATTCGACGCGGATCATCATGACGCCGACCGAGGCGGGCACGCGCAATTTCATCGACAACGCGATGGAAGCGGCGCGCGACATCGTCGATCGCCGCGTCAACGCGCTGGGCACGCGCGAGCCGACGATCGTCCGCCAGGGCGACGACCGGATCGTCGTCCAGGTTCCCGGCCTCAGCGATCCGCAGGCATTGAAGGACCTGCTCGGCCAGACCGCGCGGCTCGAGTTCAAGATGGTCGAGCTCAACGCCAATCCCCAGGATCTCGCGAAGGGCATCGCGCCGGTCGGCAGCGAAATCGTTCCCTATCCCGGCAATCCCACCGGCGAGCCGGTGATCGCGGTCAAGCGCCAGGTGCTGATCTCGGGCGACCAGCTGGTCGATGCGCAGCAGCAGTTCGACCAGCAGGACAACCAGCCGGTCGTGTCGATCCGTTTCGACGCGCAAGGATCGAACATCTTCGCGCGCACGACGCAGCAGAATGTCGGCAAGCCGTTTGCCATGCTGCTTGACGGCAAGGTGCTTTCGGCGCCGAACATCAACGAACCGATCCTGGGCGGACAGGCGCAGATCAGCGGCAACTTCACGGTCGAAAGCGCCAACGCACTCGCCATCTCGCTGCGGTCGGGTTCGCTGCCGGTCAAATTGAAGGTCGTCGAGGAGCGCACGGTCAAGCCCGAGCTCGGCCAGGATTCGATCGACAAGGGCGCGCTCGCCGCGATCATCGCGACGATGGCGGTGCTGATCTTCATGATCGTCACCTACGGCCGTTTCGGCGTCTATGCCGATGCCGCCCTCATCATCAACATCCTCCTGATCCTCGGCATCATGGCGCTGTTCAATGCGACGCTGACGCTGCCAGGCATTGCCGGCTTCGTCCTGACGATCGGCGCCGCGGTCGACGCCAACGTGCTGATCAACGAGCGGATCCGCGAAGAGGTCAAGCGCGGGCGACGACCGATCGATGCGGTCCAGGTCGGTTACAAGGAGGCCAGTCGCGCGATTTTCGATGCCAACATCACCAACGTCATTGCCGCCGCGCTGATGTTCTGGTTCGGCACCGGGCCGATCAAGGGCTTTGCCGTCGTCCTGACGATCGGCATCGTCACCTCGGTGTTCACCGCGGTGACCGTCAGCCGGATGTTCGTCGCCGGATGGTTGCGCAGCGCGCGCCCGTCGAAACTCGTCATTTAAGGGATTAGACCCATGCGTTTGCTCAAGCTCGTCCCCGACGATACCAACATCGCCTTCCTCAAATGGCGCAATGTCGCGATGGCGATCGGCGTCAGCATGATCATCGCTTCGCTCGCGCTGACCTTCGTGCGCGGGCTCAACATGGGCGTGGATTTCGTCGGCGGCCAATCGACCCGCGTCGAATTCTCCAAGCCGGTCGACATCACCGACGTCCGCAACAAGGCCGACGCGATCGGCATCGGCGAGGCGACGGTGCAGGAATTCGGCAGCGCCAACGAGGTGCTGATCCGCACGCCGGTGCCCAAGGGCGGCGATGATTCGGCCAATGCCGCCGCCGACAAGCTTCGCGCGGGCATCCTCAAGGCCTATCCCGATGCCAAGGTCGGCAGCGTCGATACCGTGTCGGGCAAGGTGTCGGGCGAATTGCTGCAAACCGGTGCGCTGAGCCTGGCGCTCGCGATGCTGGCAATTTCGATCTACATCTGGTTCCGCTTCGAATGGCAGTTCGGTGCGGGCGCGCTGTTCGCGCTGTTCCACGATGTTTCGCTGACCTTCGGGTTCTTCGCGCTGACGCAGCTCGAGTTCAATCTCAACATCGTTGCCGCGCTGCTGACGATCATCGGCTATTCGCTCAACGATACGATCGTCGTATTCGACCGGATTCGCGAGAACCTGAAGAAATACCGCAAGATGGACATGACCGCCTTGCTCGACCTCAGCGTCAACGAGACGCTGGCGCGCACCGTGATGACGTCGCTGACGATGATCATCGCGCTGGTCGCGCTGCTGATCTGGGGCCCGGCGGTGATCTTCGGCTTTACCGCGGCGATGCTGCTCGGCCTGTTCGTCGGCACCTATTCGAGCGTCTACATGGCGGCGCCGTGGCTGATCTGGCTGCATGTCAAATCGGACAGCTTCGTGCCGGTCGATGGCGGCATCGGCACCGCCGAGCGTGTCGCCGACGACGGCGCACGGGTCTGAGCGCGCGATGACGATCGCGCTTCGCCGTGACGAAGCGGGCAGCGGTCCGATCGTCGAGCGGATCGAAGGCGGCGGGTTTCGCACGCAGGAGCATTATTTCGCCGACGGCGTGATGCTGACCCCGCGCCGTGCAGAGACGTGGGCGGGAACGCACGATGCGGCGATGCTCGATCGGGCGGCGATCGGTCAGCTGCTGGCGATCTGGGGCGAGGGGCTGCCCGAATTCATTGTTCTGGGTACCGGCAGCACGCAGATATTCCCGTCAGGAGCGTTGCGTCGTGCGCTCGAGAGCGAAGGCATCGGGCTCGAGATCATGGATAGCCGCGCCGCGGCGCGCGCCTGGTCGGTGCTGCGCGCCGAGGACCGCGAGATCGCCGCACTGCTGTTGCCGCTGGCCTGAACCCGCACCCCCATCCGTATGTCCTGAGCAGCGCCGAAGGCGCGTATCGGAGGGCATCGGGGCACGCGGACCCATCGTCCTTCGATACGGCCCTGCGGGCCTACCCAGGATGAACGGGTCCTTGGCTATGTATCTGCGGGAGGTTCCGGCCGAGAAGGCATGGCTTGTGCGACCGACTTCCAATGCGCCGCCAGTTCGCGGCCGTTCCTGCCCCAGTCGAAACGGTCGCGCACCGTTGCCGATACCGCCGCTTGCGTCGGCGGATCGGCGAGGATGGCTGAGACTGCCGCAACGATTTCCTCGACATCCCAGCCGACGATCCGACCGGCGACGGGATCGCGCACCAGCTCGCGCGCGCCGCCAGCGTCGGTGATGACGAGCGGCGTGCCGCAGGCGAGCGATTCGATCCAGGCGTTGGCGAGGCCTTCGCTGTTCGAAGGCATCACGGTGACATCGGCGGCAGCGTAGAGCGCGGGGAGGTCGGCATTGGCGACGGGGCCGAGAAACTGGACACGTCCGGCGACGCCCAGATCGCGCGCGAGGGCGCGGTAATCGGCTTCGCGTTCACCGCGTCCGGCGATCAGCAAGGTCGCCCCGGGCAGATCGCGCAGCGCCGCGATGACGAGATCCTGGCGCTTGCGTTCGATCAGCGCGCCGACGCACAGGAGCACGGGACCCGACAGGCCGCGCGCGGTCTTGGCGGCGGTCCGGTCGAGCGGGCGGAAGCGATCGTGATCGAGGCCGGTATAATGAACCACAATCTTGTCCGCATCCATGCCGAGCGCGACCATGTCGGCCTTGAGCGCTTCGGAGACGGCCAGCGAGCGCGCGGCCGCGGCGCCCGTCGCGCGGACCTGTTCGGAACTGTGTTTGCGATGGCCCCAATGGCTGATGTCGGCGCCGCGCGCCTTGGCGATAAAGGGCACGCCTAACTTGGTGCCAATGCGCATCGCGGCGGGGCCGTCGGGATAATAGAATTGCGCGTCGATCAGGTCGGGCGCGAGCTGCCGGGCCAGCGGCATGACTGCGCGCGCGATGAGAGCAGGATTCCAGCGGCCGCTGAGGCCCGGAAGCAGGCGAAAGCGCGGGCGGTGGACGGTGAGACCGTGGCGCAGTTCGACGTGCGGCAGGTTGGCAAGCGCGGCGTAGCGCGGATGCGCCGACAGCGGCCATGGCGGCAGGCCGAGCGGGGCGACGACGGTGAGGTCGATCGCATCGTCCTTCGCCGCTTCGCGCAGCGATCGTTCGACGAAGCCGCCGAAATCGGGCCGCGTCGCATCGGGAAACAGCGTCGCGATCGACAGGACGCGGAGCCGCGCCATGCCTAGAGGTCGCGGACCAGCCGCGCCGCAACCGCCAGCCAGGGCGGATTGGCGACGACATGCTGGCGCGTGCCCGTGCCGAGCGGGAGGAGGTGGAGCTTCTCGCCATCCATGCCGATCAACCGGCCGAAGACGAAGCGCCCCGCCGGACGCGGGACGAGGACGTCGCGGTTAAGCGCGCTCGCATAATCGTCGGCCTTGAGCGGGCGGCACCAGACATGGTCGCCGCTGCGATAGTCGCCGACCCCGCCGGTCACGCGCAGCGCGAGCATGTCTTCGCCGATTCGCTGCGGACTGAGCGGCTCTGGCCGCGTCGGCGCGTGCGCACCGTCGGGGGTGAGCAGCGCGGTGACTTCGTGCTGCGTCTCGTCGGGCATGCTGACGAGTTCGGCCGACGACACGCTAAGCGCATCGGCAATGCGGTTGAGCCAGTCGATCGACAGCGTCCGCGTGCCCGTTTCGAGCCGCCCGATCGTCTGCGGCGTGGTCGGCGGATCGCAGCGCCGGGCGACGTCATCGAGCGTCAGCCGTTTGGCGCGGCGGACCGAGCGGATCGAATTGATCATTGCAGGCTCCCGTATGCATGAACCGATACGGTTTGTTCTTTCCTACAATTTGTTCCCAATGGCAAGGCTCTGGCGATTCGATCGAACAGGAGTCGTCATGCCCCGAACCAAGTCGCTTGCCCGTCGCAATGTCCCCGCCGCCGCCAATCGGACGCTGGTCGACCGACCACATCCCGACGACCGGATCGATCCCGGCAAGGCGGGGCGACCGGGGACAGTTCGCCGCGTGACCGTGAACCTGCGCGAGAACCCGATCGACTGGCTCCATGCGCGCGGCCATCTGAACGACCGGCAGTTCGCCGCAGGAGCGCGGTTGCGAACCGACTTCGAACGCGCGCAGCTTGGCGCGCGCACGACGATGCAGTGGGACGGGGCAGGGACGGGCGGAGGACGTCGCGGAGCGCCGGGCGCGCCCGATCGTTCGGCCAAGGCGATCGATGCCAAGCGGAGGTTCGAGGGTGCTCTGGCCGCCGCCGGGCCAGGCCTGTCCGACATATTGTGGCGGATCGCGTGCGAGGGCGAAGCGATGGGAGCGGCGGAAAAGGGACTTGGCTGGCCGAGCCGGTCGGGGCGTTTGGTGCTGACGCTCGCGCTCGACCGCGTCGCGGGGTTCTACGGCCTGGGCTAGTTGCCCAGCGTCTCGACCATTTCAGCGAGTTCGAGCCAGCGTTCCTCGGCCGCGTCCTTTTCGCGTTGCAGTTCGGTCAGCTGAGCCGTCAGCTTTTCGAACAATTCGGGATCGTTGCCGTAGAGGTCGGGATTCGACAGGTTGGTCTCGACCTCGGCGATGCGCGCCTCGATCTCCTCGACCCGGCCGGGCAGCAGGTCGTAGTCGCGCTGGTCCTTGTAGCTCAGCTTGGCGGGACGTTGCGCCGACGGTGCGTGGGCAGGCGAGCCGGCCTGCTTCGACCGGCCTTTCGTCTTGGCGGATTGCTGCGGACGGCGTTTGGCTTCCCAGTCGGCATAGCCGCCCGCGACGATGTCGACGGTGCCGGAGCCATCGAGGCCGAGCGTGACGGTGACGGTACGGTCGAGAAAGTCGCGGTCGTGGCTGACGATGAGGACGGTGCCGTCGTAGTCGGCGATCACTTCCTGCAGCAGGTCGAGCGTTTCGAGGTCGAGATCGTTGGTCGGTTCGTCGAGGACGAGCAGATTCGACGCGCGGGCGAACTCGCGCGCCAGCAGGAGGCGCGATTTCTCTCCGCCCGACAGGATCCGGATCGGCGTGTCGACGATCGCCGGGTCGAACAGGAATTCCTTGAGATAGCCCTGGATGTGCTTCTTGACGCCGCGCACCTCGATCCAGTCGCCGCCCTCGGCAATGACGTCGCGGACGGTCTTGTCGCCCGACAGCAGTGCGCGTTGCTGGTCGATGATGATGCCTTCGAGCGTCTTGGCGCGAACCACGGTGCCGCTGTCGGGTTCGATCTCGCCGGTCAGCAACTTGATCAGCGTCGTCTTGCCCGCGCCGTTGGCGCCGACGATGCCGATCCGGTCACCGCGCTGGATGCGCAGCGTGAAGTCGCGGATCACCGTTCGGTCTCCGAAGGACTTGCTGACCTTGTCGGCGGTGATGACCGCCTTGGTGCGGACGTCGTCGCTGGCGATGCCGAGCTTCGCCGCGCCGGGCGGGCCCATCATCGCGGCGCGTTGCGCGCGCATTTCATAGAGCCTGGCGAGGCGGCCCTGGTTGCGCTTGCGCCGCGCGGTGACGCCGCGTTCGAGCCAGTGTGCTTCGAGTTTGAGGCGTGCGTCGAGCCGGTCGGCCTGCTTGGCCTCGTCGGCATAGATCTTTTCGGTCCACGCCTCGAACCCGCCATAGCCGACTTCGAGCCGGCGCAGCTGGCCGCGATCGAGCCACAGGGTCTGGCGCGTCAGGCGCGTCAGGAAAGTGCGGTCGTGGCTGATCACGACGAACGCGCCCTTGTAGGCATCGAGCCACGATTCGAGCCAGTCGATCGCCGCGAGGTCGAGATGGTTGGTCGGCTCGTCGAGCAGCAGGACATCGGGATCGCTGGCGAGCGCGCGGCAGATCGCGGCGCGCCGTCGCTCGCCGCCACTGGCGCTGGCGGCGTCCTTGCCAAGGTCGATGCCAAGCTGGTCGGCGATCGCCTCGACCGCATAATCGGGTGGGCCATCGGCGCCGTGGACGGCGAAATCGCGCAGCGTTGCAAAGGCGGCGAGATCGGGATTCTGTTCGAGGATCACGACATGCGTGCCGGGTACGATCGTGCGCGTACCCTCGTCGCTTTCGAGCGTGTCGGCGATGAGTTTGAGGAGTGTGGTCTTGCCCGCGCCGTTGCGGCCGATCAGCGCGAGCCGGTCGCGCGCGCCGATGTGCAGGTCCAGATTGCGCAGCAGCCAGCCGCCACCCTGCTGGATGCCGAGATTTTCGTACGAGAGGATCGGGGCTGCGGCCATGTCGCGCCGCTCGCTAGCTGCCTATTCAGGGCGCGGCAAGGGAACAGGGGGCAGGGCTGCCCGTTGAAGAACCGAAACGATTCACGACCACAGGAGATTTCCATGCGTGTTGCCCTCGCTCTCGCCGCCCTTTCACTGACCGCCGTGCCGACCGCGCTGATCGCGCAGGTCCAGCCGGTCATGCAGATCGAGGGCGACTCTCCGCTGCTGACGCTCTCGATCACCGAGTCGATCGATGCCAAGCCCGATACCGCCACGATCGGCGCTGGCGTGCAGACGATCGCGCCGACTGCGACCGAGGCGCTGAGGCTCAATTCGGTCAAGATGGACGCGCTGATCAAGGCGGTCAAAGCGCGCGGCGTCGCCGACAAGGACATCCAGACGACGGGGATCGGCCTCAGCCCGCAATATGATTACGAAGGGCGCCAGAACGGCCAGTCGCCGCGCTTCGTCGGCTATCAGGTGTCGAACGAGGTCCGCGTGAAGACGCACGACATCGCCAAGCTCGGGACGATGCTCGACGCGCTCGTCGCGGCCGGCGGGACCAATATCAACGGACCGAACTTCTCGATCGACGCCGACGCAGCGATCAAGACCGAGGCGCGCACGCGCGCGCTGCGCAAGGCGCGCGAACAGGCGCAATTCTATGCGGCGCAGACCGGGTATTCGTCGGCCCGGCTGGTCAGCATCACCGAATCGCAGGGCTATGGCGGCGGGCCGATGCCGCAAGCGATGGAGCTGCGCGTCATGGATGCCTCGGCCAAGGCGCCGGTCGAGCCCGGCCAGGTGTCGACCGCGGTCAACCTGACGGTGCAGTATCGGCTGGTGAAGTAAGGCTCTTAGTCGGGGGCTTGCTCAATCCGCCTCCGGCTCGAGCCATGGCCAGGGGCGTTCGCGAAACCATTTGGTGATGACGTATTTGCGCCCCTGGCGCACGCGCATGCCGTGGTGGAGCGTCGCCGGGTTGACCAGCCCCTCGGCGGTGAGGTTGTCCCAGGCGACGAGCTGCGCGGTGACCGGGCGAATGATCTTGCCGGTCGCCTTGAAGCGCGTGCCGCCGCCCGCCTCTGGCGCGTTGAGATAAACCATCATCGTCCAGGTCCGCTGGCCCGAGACGGTGCAGTGTTCGATATAGCCCGCGCCTCCGGGTTCGAAATAATCGGTGTGGAACTTGAATTCCTGCCCGGCCTCGTAGCGTTGGCCCTGGAGCGGCTCGCCGAATGCGCGATCGATCCCGGCAAGGTCGCACAGCCGGGCGTCGATCGCCGCGACGAGCGGATCGGTGTGATCGAGGTCGCACGTCATGCTCGTGCGAAATCCGGGGTCGCCGATATCGTCGGCGATCGTCGACGGGCGCACGTTGCGGTCGATCATCGCGGTGAGATCGGCGCATTCGTCGTTCCCGAGGAACCGCGGCAGAATGAACTGGGTCAGCGCCGACGACGGCGTCCGACGGATACCCGCGGCCGCCGACAGGCGCTCTTCGGTATGCTCGGCGCCCGACGCCGTACGATCGACCGGAGGATTGGTTTGCATCATTGCTCAACGGGTTAGCGTGCGCTTTGCATCGCGACAATGGCGCAGAGCGGCGTGGTGGCGAGGTGCGCGCGTTGCATGCGACAGCGGGCTTGACGCTAGGCGGCGTTGCGACCTATTGGAGCCGCCCGCACCGAACGACCTCGCGTCGCTTTTTCGGACCGCGGTGTGGCGATCGTAGCTCAGTTGGTTAGAGCGCCGGTTTGTGGTACCGGAGGTCGCGGGTTCAAGACCCGTCGATCGCCCCATTTTTCAACGTGTTTGCAAGTATTTCGCGTCGCCCTTACGGCGGGGGCTGACAGCGCGGCAAAACAATATTATTGCCCAGCAACGTAACATTGATCTTGTGCGCCATGATGCGGCGCCTGCCGGGACGATAGCCTGATGCCAGCACTGTGGGACTTGCCCGATTTCGACGATCATGAAGCCGTGCACGGTTTTTTCGACCGCGCGACCGGGCTGACCGGCGTCATTGCGATCCATTCGACGCATCTCGGCCCCGCCGCGGGCGGCGTGCGCTACTGGAAATACGCCGACAAGCAGCTTGGTGTGATCGACGCGCTGCGCCTGTCGCGCGGGATGAGCTACAAGAACGCGATGGCCGGCCTGCCGATGGGCGGCGGCAAGGCGGTGATCCTTGCCGATGCGCGCACCGAAAAGACGCCTGAATATCTCGCCGCTTATGGCCGCGAAGTCGAATCGCTCGGCGGTCGCTACGTCACCGCCGAAGATGTCGGCATGAGCGTCGCCGACCTCGTCGAGATCTCACGCCATACGCGCTACGTCTCGGGCCTGCCAGTCGATGCGCGCGGCGAAGCCGGCGGCGACCCCGGTCCGTTCACCGCGCTTGGCGTATATTTAGGCGTGCTCGCCGCGATCAAGCAGGGGCTCGGCCGCGATAGCGCCAAGGGCGTCCACGTCGCGATCCAGGGCGTTGGCAGCGTCGGCGGACACCTCGCCCGACGCCTTGCCGCCGATGGCGCGCGCCTGACGCTCGCCGACATCCACGAGGACCGCTGCAGTGCTCTCGCCAAGGAACTTGGTGCCAGCAGCGTTTCGACCGGCGAGATCCTGAGCATCGCGGCCGATGTCGTCAGCCCCAATGCGCTCGGCGCGGTGCTGACCGAGCACAGCATCGCCCAGATCAAGGCGCCCGTCGTCGCCGGCGGCGCGAACAACCAGCTTGCGACGCCCGCCGACGGCCAGCGGCTGCACGATCGCGGCATCGTCTTTGCGCCCGATTACGTCATCAATGCCGGCGGCATCATCAGCGTCGCGCTCGAATATCTCGATCGCGGGAATCGCGACGAGGTCGAACGGCGGATCGGTGAGATCCCCGGCCGCCTGCGCGATATCTGGGAAGCGAGCAAGGCCGACGGCGCGCCGGCCGCCGACGTCGCCGACCGGATGGCGCAGGCCAAGATCGGGCGCGGCTAGGCACGAGCCGACGGCGCGGCAACACTGCTGGAAATGCGGCGACGACTCGCCTATTGCCCCGACCGAACATGCATATTTACGCAAATCCGCTGAAATTCCTGTCGATCGCGCGTCCGCTGACCCCGTGGCTCGCGCTGGGCGGACTGCTGCTCGCGATTCTCGGCGGCTATGCCGGGCTTGAGCTGACCCCGCCCGATTACCTGCAGGGCGAGACGGTCCGCATCCTCTATGTCCACGTTCCTGCAGCCTGGCTCGGCATGGGCGGCTGGCTGGCGCTGGCGATTGCAGGCATCGTCCAGCTCGTCTGGCGCCACCCGCTCGCCGGGATCGCCGCGCGCGCGATCGCGCTGCCGGGCATGGTGTTCTGTGCCCTGTGCCTCGTCACCGGTTCGATCTGGGGGCGACCGACCTGGGGGACCTGGTGGGAATGGGACGGGCGGATGACGTCGATGCTGGTGCTGTTGTTCCTCTATCTCGGCTTCATCGCGATCGCCAATGCCGGCGAAGAACGCGGCAGCGTCAGCAAGGTCGCGGCGATCTACGCGATCGTCGGCGCGATCAACCTGCCGATCATCAACCGTTCGGTCGTATGGTGGAACAGCCTTCACCAGGGACCGAGCATCACGCTGAGCGGATCGACGATCGACAGTGCGATCCTGTGGCCGCTGTGGCTGACGCTGGGCGGTTTCAGCCTGTTGTTCGGCGCGATCGTGCTGATGCGGATGCGCGCAATCATCGCCGATATCCGCAGCGAAGCGCGATTGAAGCGGCTGGCGGCCCGATGAGCGGACAGTTCGCCTTCGTCGCCGCAGCTTATGGCCTGACGATCGTCGCGACGATCGCGGTTACCGGCTGGTCGTGGTGGACGATGCGCGCCGCCGAACGCCGATCCGACGACGTGCGGGGCCGCAAATGACCACCCAGACCAAGCCCAGGCTCAAGCCCAAGCACCAGCGGCTCGTCCTCGCGCTGATCGCGATTGTCGCGATCATCGGCGCGGGATTGCTCGCGGCATCGGCATTGCGTGACGAGGCGGCCTATTTCGTCACCCCGTCGGACATTGCGGCCAAGCCGCCCGAACCCGGCGTTGCCATCCGGCTCGGCGGCATGGTCGAAAAGGGCAGCATCGTCCGTTCGCCCGACGGGCTCGGTCTCGCCTTCGTCGTCACCGACGGCAAGGCCACCACCCGCGTCGCGTTTCGCGGCATCGTCCCCGACCTGTTCCGCGAAGAATCGGGAATGGTCGCCGATGGCAGCCTGAACGCCGAAGGGACCTTCGTCGCCACGCGCATCCTTGCCAAGCACGACGAGCGCTACATGCCGCCGCAGCTTGGCACGATGCCGATCGATCGCGACAATATGGTCGGCACCACGGTCGAGCCCAAGCGGTGATCGCCGAAACCGGCCTCCTGCTGCTCTGGCTCGCTGCTGCGCTGGCGGTACTGCAGGCGCTTGCCGGCTTCGCCGGCCTGTCTCGGCGCGGCGAGTATGTCGCGATCTCCCCCGCCGCACGCCCGCTCGCCGTGCTGCAGGGCCTGCTGTGTCTCGCCGCCTTCGGCTGCCTGATCGCTCTCTTCCTGCGGACCGACCTCAGCGTCTTGCTCGTCGCGGACAACAGCCACAGCGCCAAGCCATGGCTGTTCAAGTTTGCAGGTGCCTGGGGCAACCACGAAGGCTCGATGCTGCTGTGGCTGACGATCCTGGGCCTGGGCAGCATCGGCGTGGCGCTGTTCGAGCGGCAGCTCGCGCCGCGGATCGTATCGGCGACGCTCGGCGCGCAAGCAGTGCTTGCCTTGGGATTTTATGCCTTCCTGCTGTTCGCTTCAAACCCCTTTGCCCGGCTTTCGCCGGCGCCGCCCGAAGGCGCGGGGCTCAACCCCTTGCTGCAGGACCCTGGTCTCGCCTTCCACCCGCCGACGCTGTATCTCGGCTATGTCGGCCTGTCGGTGGCGTTTTCGTTCGCGGTCGGCGCGATGCTGGCGGGCGATGCCAACCGCGCCTTTGCCCGTGCGATGCGTCCCTCGGTGCTGATCGCATGGGTGTTCCTGACGCTCGGCATCACCGCGGGGAGCTACTGGGCCTATTACGAGCTAGGCTGGGGCGGCTGGTGGTTCTGGGACCCGGTCGAGAATGCCTCGCTGATGCCGTGGCTCGCGGCGACCGCGCTGCTCCATTCGGTCAGCGTCACGGCCAACCGCGACGGGCTGCGCGCGTGGACGATCATGCTCGCGCTGGTCGCGTTTTCGATGTCGATGATCGGCACCTTCATTGTTCGTTCGGGGCTGCTGACGAGCGTCCATTCGTTCGCGGTCGATCCGACCCGCGGGGTGTTCATCCTCGTCCTGCTCGCGCTGTATATCGGCGGCGCGCTGGCGCTGTTCGGCGCGCGGATCGGCAAGGTCGCGAGCGGGGCGACGTTTGCGCCGGTCAGCCGCGAGGGCGCGCTGGTGATGAACAACCTGCTGCTGTCGGTGATCCTCGCGATCGTCCTGATCGGCACGTTCTACCCGATTGCGGCGGAAGCGCTCGGTTATCGCCTGTCGGTCGGGCCGCCCTATTTCAACCGCGCTGCGGGGCCGATCGCGCTCGGCCTCGTTGCATTGCTGTTCGTCGGGCCGCTGCTGCGCTGGCGGCGCGACCGGCTCGCGCGCCTCCCGGTAATTGCGTGGATGATGCTGGCTATCGCAGGCGTCGGCGCGATCGCGCTCGTGGTGCTCGTTCCGCGCAGCGCGATCCTGCCCGCGCTGGGCCTCGCGCTCGGCGGCGGACTGGCAATCGCGAGCCTGTTGCCGCTGACGCGCCGCAGCCTGCGCCGGACGCCCGCGACAACCTGGGCGATGGTCATCGCGCATTTCGGCGTCGCGGTCGCGCTGATCGGCATGGCGTCGAACGCCGCGTTTACCGAGGAGCGGCTGATCGCGCTGCGGGCGGGCGAGACGACCACGGTCGGGCCGTGGCAGGTCGAACTGACCGCGATCGATCCGGTCGTCGGCCCCAACTGGACCGCGATCGAGGGCGGGCTTGTCGCGCGCTATGACGGCGGTGCGCCTACGACCCTGCACCCGCAACTGCGCGCCTTCACTACGCCGCCGACCGAGACCAGCGAGGCGGCGCTGCTGACGCGCTGGAAGGGGCAGCTCTATGCCGTGCTTGGCCAGCCGACGAGCGAAGGGCGCTGGCAACTGCGCCTGTGGTGGAAGCCGTTTGTCACGCTGATCTGGCTCGGCGGGATATTGATCGCTTTGGGCGGCGCGCTGTCGCTCGTCGCGCGGATCGGCCTGCTGCGCCGCGCCCGTCACTACGTCCGGCAGGTGATGCCATGAAGCGCGTGTTGCTCTGGACGCCGTTCGCGCTTGCGGCGCTGCTGCTTGGCCTGATGCTCGCCCGGCTTGACGCGCCGCACGACGAAACGATTGCCTCGCAATGGGTCGACAAGCCGATGCCCGCGTTCAACCTGCCGCCCGCGACCGATGGCATTCCCGGCCTTGCCGCCGCCGACCTTGCCACCGGCGAGCCACATCTCGTCAATATCTTCGCCAGCTGGTGTGTGCCGTGCCGCGTCGAGGCACCGATGCTCGAGACGCTGCGCGCGCGCGGGGTCAGGGTCGTCGGGATCGCGATCCGCGATACGCCGAAAGATGTCGCCAGCTTCCTGTCCGAATACGGCAATCCCTATGCGCGGATCGGCAGTGACGTTGATAGCAATGTCCAGATTGCGATCGGATCGTCGGGGGTGCCCGAAAGCTTCCTTGTCGACGGCAAGGGGATCGTCCGCGAACAGATCCAGGGCGTGATCCTGGAAAGCGACGTCGATCGTATTGTCGCCAAGATGAAGGCGATGCGATGATGCGCCGGGTCTTGCTCGTCGCGCTGGTCTTCGCCGCGCCGCTCGCCGCGCAGGATGCGGTGCCGCCCGCCGAATATGCCTATCGCCAGCTGCCCGATGCGCGCGCCGAGGCCGAGGCGCACGCGCTGATGACAACGCTGCGCTGCCTCGTCTGCCAGGGCCAGTCGATCGCCGACAGCGATGCGGCGCTGGCCGGCGACATGCGCAGCCTGGTGCGGCAGCGGATCGCCGCGGGCGAGACCCCCGATCAGGTGCGCGCCTGGCTGGTTGATCGCTATGGCGACTGGGTCAGTTACGATCCGCCGCTGACTCCCGCGACCTGGCCGTTGTGGGCGGCGCCGATCGCGCTGCTCGGCCTGGGCGGCTGGCTTGCCGCGCGCAAACTGCGCCGCAAGCGCTCAGGCACGGGAGACGGGGAATGATCGGCTTGATCGTCGTCGGCCTGCTGGTCCTGGCGGTCGTCGCGCTGGCGGCGTGGCGCTGGTTGCCGTCGCCCGCCTATCTGCCGCTCGCCGCTGCGCTGTCGCTCGGCCTTGCAGGCTATGCGTGGCAGGGGCGGCCGATGCTGCCCGGCACACCCGTACAGCGCGTCGTTAGCACGCAGACGTCGGGCGAGCGGATCGACAAGCCGTTGATGGGGATGGTCCGCCGCCTCGATGCGGCGACCAACTGGCTGATGCTGTCCGACAGCCTCGCGCGAAGCGGCGACAGCGAGAGTGCCGCCAAGGTGCTTGCCAAGGCGACCAAGCTCTATCCGCAAAGCGCCGACCTGTGGGTCGGCTATGGCGCGGCGTTGCTCGCGCACTCGGACGGACAGGCGACGCGCGCCAGCGACATCGCCTTCGCCGAAGCGCGCCGCCGGGACCCCGGCCATCCCGGACCCGATTTCTACCAGGGGATCGCCGCGGTTCGCGCGGGCGATCTCAACGAGGCCGAGCGGCTGTGGTCGCGCGTCTACCAGCGCACCGATGGCGACGCAGCTTGGCGGCAGGACCTTGCCCAGCGGCTGACGCTGGTCCGCGCACTGATCGCGCAACGCGACGCCGGGCTTGCCGCCGGACCAGCGGGGGCGGGTGACACGAGCCCCCAACAATGACAATTGCTTGTCGCGTAACGCTGCAGCATGATACGGGCGCGCGCCGTCTCATGCGGCATGTCTCTGGGGCTCGTCGATGACCACCGCCAACATGGAAAACGACGCGCCCGCGTCATCAGGCGATTCGGCGCTGCATCGCGGCCATGGCCATGGCCACGGCAGCGACCCGATGCTCAAGCTGTCGATCAGCGCGATCGGCATCGTCTTCGGCGATATCGGCACCAGTCCGCTCTACGCATTTCGCGAGACCTTTGACGGCCATCACAAGCTCGCGCTCGATCCGCTGCATATCTACGGCGTCGTCAGCCTGATGTTCTGGTCGATGATGCTCGTCGTGACGATCAAGTACGTGTCGATCATCATGCGCGCCGACAACAAGGGCGAAGGCGGCAGCCTGGCGTTGCTCGCACTGGTCGGGCGGCGGACGCGCAACATGCGCTGGTCGACCGGCCTGGTCCTGCTTGGCGTGTTCGCGACCGCGTTGTTCTATGGCGATTCGATGATTACGCCGGCGGTATCGGTGCTTGGCGCGGTCGAGGGTATATCGGTCTATAGCCCGGCTTTGTCGGTGGTGATCGTGCCGCTCGCGGTGTTCATCCTTGTTTTCCTGTTCTTCATCCAGAGCAAGGGCAGCGCCAAGGTCGGCGCGTTCTTCGGCCCGATCATGCTGCTGTATTTCGGCGTCATATCGACGCTCGGGATCCTCAGCATCGCCCAGACCCCGGCGATCCTGACCGCCTTTTCACCGCATTATGCGGTCTTGTTCTTCGTTTCCGATCCGCTCGCCGGCTTCCTGTCGCTCGGCACCGTGGTGCTCGCCGTCACCGGCGCCGAGGCGCTCTATTCGGACATGGGCCATTTCGGCCGCCGGCCGATCGGATTGAGCTGGCTGGTCTTTGTCCTGCCCGCGCTGATGATGAACTATATGGGCCAGGCGGCGCTGCTGCTGCGCAACCCGTTGGCGCTCGAAAGCCCGTTCTACCGGCTGGCCCCCGACTGGTTCCAGATTCCGCTGATCATCATCGCGACGATGGCCGCGATCATCGCCTCGCAGGCGGTCATATCGGGCGCCTTCTCGGTCACTCAGCAAGCAATCCAGCTCGGCTTCATGCCGCGGCTGCGGATCGACCACACCAGCGCCAAGACCGCCGGGCAGATCTACATCCCGAGCGTCAACTGGGCGCTGATGGTGATGGTCATCGTCCTTGTTCTCGTCTTCCGGTCGTCGTCGAACCTGACCAGCGCCTATGGCATCGCGGTGACCGGCGCGATGTTCATCGACACCTGCCTGCTGACCGTACTGGTGCTCTACATGTGGCGCTGGAAGAAGCGCTATGCGCTGCCGCTGCTCGGCATATTCTTCCTCGTCGACGGGGCCTATTTGGCGGCCAACCTGACCAAGATTCCCGATGGCGGCTGGTTCCCGCTGACCGTCGGCTTCGTCATCTTCACGCTGCTCACGACCTGGGCGGCGGGGCGCACGCTGATGCGCGAGAGGATGCGCGAACTGGCGATGCCGATCCCGGTGTTCGTTAAGTCGGCGGCCAATTCGGCGGCGCGCGTGCCCGGCACCGCGGTCTTCATGACGAGCACCGCGTCGGGCGTGCCGCACGCCCTGCTGCACAACCTCAAGCACAACAAGGTGCTCCACGAGCGCGTCATCCTGTTGACCGTCAAGATCGCCGACGAACCGTATATCGGTGGCGATCACCGCGTCGAGCACGAGGACCTGGGCAATGGGTTCCATCGCCTCGTGCTGCGCTACGGCTTCATGGAGCAGCCCGACGTGCCCGAGGCGCTGGCGCAGATCAATTCGTGCGGTGCGCCGTTCAAGATGATGGAAACCAGCTTCTTCCTGTCGCGCCAGACGTTGCTTGCATCGAAGAACCCGGCGATGCCGCTGTGGCGCGAGAAGCTGTTCGCGTGGATGCTGCGCAACGCCGAAAGCGCGATGGAGTTCTTCCGCCTGCCGACCAACCGCGTCGTCGAACTGGGCAGCCAGCTCGAGATCTGACGGCGGGTCAGGCGAGCATAGTGCGCGCCTTTTCGACGAACTTCGCCGCATCGTCGTCGGTTTTGACCGCGCGCGGCGGAACCTGCATCGCGCGGACCACCGCCGGGCGGTCCTTGATCCGGTCATGCCAGGCCTTGAGCGCGGGGTGGCGATCGAGTGTCAGACCCGGCCAGCCATGCGCCGCGACCCACGGCCAGGCCGCCATGTCGGCGATGGTGTATGCGTCGCCAGCCAGCCATTCGTTGGCGGCGAGCTGGGCCTCCATGACGTCGAACAGGCGGTAGCTTTCGCGTTCATAGCGTTCGATCGCGGCCGGGATCGTCTCGGGAAAATATTTCTTGAAGACGTTGAGCTGGCCCATCATCGGGCCGAGGCCGCCCATCTGCCACATCAGCCACTGGATCGTCCGGCTGCGTGCCTGGTCTTCGGCAGGCAGGAAGTGGCCCGATTGTTCGGCAAGATAGAGCAGGATCGCGCCCGATTCGAACACCGCAAACCCGCCATCGACCGTCCGATCGACGATTGCGGGGATGCGGCCATTGGGATTGATCTTGAGGAATTCGGCCTGTTTCTGTTCGGCCGCGCCAAGATCGATGAAGTGCGGCGTGTAATCGAGCCCCGCCTCTTCGAGGAAGATCGCGACCTTGTATCCGTTGGGCGTGGCGGCGGTGTAGAAATCGATCATGCAGGCTCCTCGAGGGATCGAAGTTGATCCGTTGTGGTGGAAATATGGCGCCCGATCCAATCCTTGGGCTATATCAGCGAGGTGGGACGTCGGGCGCGAAAAACAACCGGTGGATGACGACGCGAGAGGAGAAGGCGCCATGACGGGGAAGGCCAGCACATCGCTTCCTTCGGGATCGGCCCTGCTCACGGGCATCCCGGCGCACCTACTCGACGATGATACCCTGTCGGCCAGCCTGCGGCGCATGGGGCTTTCGCCGGGCGACCCCCAGGATGTCGCGTTTGACGGGGTGGTGGCGCGCGAGTGGGCGATCGGCTTTCCCGCGTGCTCGATGCGCGTGGCCCGGATCGTACCGAGCGGGGCTATGGCGAAGAGATTGGCGGGCCGTTATCCCGGGTTGGGCAGCGCGGATTTCGCCCCGCCCGAAGACCGCACCGTGATCCTGAGCTGGCACGGGGCGGCGCTGCGGATGCCCGATGGCGATCTTGAGACGATCCTCACGACGCTCGCCTTGTTGTCGGCCTTCCTGTTTCCGCGGCAGATCCAGTGGTGCCCGGCCCGGTTGTGGTCCGAGGCCCCCGAAATCACGCGCGGGATCGAAAAATATCTCGGCGGTGCCCCGCTTCCCGTGCTCCATCTCGTCGGTTTCGACCGAGGAAGCGGCGAGGGCGCGGCGCGCATCGTAACACGTGGCCTCGGAGTCTTTACCGGGCAGGAGCTCACCGCCGACGCCACCCAGCTGGGCGCGGCGGAGACGGTCCGGCGGCTCGCCCGGCTGGTCCTCGACATGATCGAAAACGGTCCCGTGCTGCGGAACGCGACGATCGACGGGCTGCTGCCGAGCGAAACGATCGTGCTCAGCCCGAAGCCGGGGATCGACGGAAACGATCTCGTCGATATCGCAATCCATCCGGCATAGGGGGCGGGGCTGGATCACGACGGGGCGATCGAGCGACGCACGCCTTCAGGGCCGGCGGTGCGCTGGTCGGTGCGAACGCCGACGCGGCCGGGCTTCCAGCGACACCATATCCTGCCCGCAGGCTTGCTCCGCCATCGACAGTTCAGCGGTTTTTTCGCTTGGCTCGCGCTCTACGGTTTCGCCATCAACCGGTTTTCGAGCAACGGAATATTGCTCCCGGCGCGCTCGATAGAGGCGCGCCGCACGGGGCGCGCGCTCCATCGCGGACCGCATCCCGGCTATAGCGATATCGTCGCGTCGCGGGTCGAGACGATCCGAGTTTCCGCGCTGGCGCGGCGCGAACGCTTTGCCGGACATGCTGCACACGATGCGATCGGGCAACTGACGATCCTGCAAGCCGCGCTCAGGCGGACGATCGACGGGAGCATGCCGCGCTCGATCTGGCTCAACCGGCGCGACCCGATGCGGCTCTACGCCGATACGCAGGCGCTCGACCGGGAGATCTATGCGCTGTTTCCCGACTAGGCCGCGTTGCGGCTAGAGGCGCACCTTGGCGTCGAGTTCGGCGCGCGCTTCGAGATATTCGGCCTCGAGCCGCGCGACGCGGTCGGCGATCGTTTCGACGACATCGACCGAACCGATGCCCTGACCCGAGCCCCAGATGTCCTTCCACGCCTTTGCCTTGGCATTGCTCCCGCTGCCGAAGTTCATCTTGCTCGGGTCGCTTTCGGGCAGGTCGTCGGGATCGAGCCCGGCGGCGCGGATCGATGATTTGAGATAGTTGCCGTGAATGCCGGTGAAGAGGTTGGTGTAGACGATGTCGTCGGCGCGGCCGTCGACGATGGCCTGCTTGTATTCGGCCGGGGCATTGGCCTCGGCGGTGGCGATGAAGGCCGAGCCGATATAGGCGAAATCGGCGCCCATCGCCTGCGCGGCGAGGATGCCGCGGCCGGTCGAAAGCGAACCCGACAGCGCGACGGGGCCATCGAACCACTGGCGGATTTCGGCCATCAGCGCGAAGGGCGAAATCTTGCCGGCATGGCCGCCCGCTCCCGCGCCGACGGGGATCAGGCCGTCAGCGCCCTTTTCGATCGCCTTGTGCGAATACATGTCGTTGATGACGTCATGCAGCGTGATCCCGCCCCATGAATGCACCGCTTCGTTCAAATCCTCACGCGCGCCGAGCGAGGTGATAACGATCGGGACCTTCCACTTGGCGCAGGTCGCGACATCGGCGTCGAGCCGGTCGTTCGAGCGGTGGACGATCTGGTTGACCGCATAGGGGGCGGCAGGACGATCTGGGTGATCGCGATTGTGCGCCGCGAGTTCCTCGGTGATCTGGTGAAGCCATTCGTCGAACTGGGCCTGCGGCCTTGCATTGAGCGAGGGAAAGGATCCGACGATCCCCGCCTTGCATTGTGCGATCACCAGCTCTGGGCCGGAAACAATGAACATCGGCGAGCCGATGACCGGCAGGCGCAGCTTGTCGAACAGGGGGGAGGGAAGGGTCATGCACCGACCCTTAGCGAAGGTGCCAAGCCTGTCCAGTATCGGCCGCCCAATGACGCCAATATGTCCTTAACACGATGTCAGGGATTTCACCGATAATGAGTTGATCAAATGAGAGGAACATCCATGCCCATCGATTCGATCACCTATATCAGCACCGCCGCGACAAAGATCGATGGACCCGTCCTCGATGCCATCCTCGTTGTGTCGCGGCGCAACAATGCGCGCGACGGCCTGTCGGGGATGCTGATTTATGATGGCGTGCGTTTTCTCCAGTATCTCGAGGGCGCAGCGTTCGAAATCGACGCCGCGCTGACGCGGATCCGCGCCGACGAGCGGCATCGCGGACTGGTCGTCCTGGCGCGCAAGGGCATCGAACGGCGCCAATTCGGCGAATGGGCGATGGCGAGCCGTCAAACGATCGGCGGCGAATCGATCGCCGATGCAGTGGTCGACATGACTCGCGATTGCGATCCGACCGTTGCTGCCGAGCTGGTCAGTTTTGCCCGGCTGCGCGACGCCGCCTGATCGCCGGCGCGCTCAGCCGGCGAGGTCGCGCAGGCGTTCGCCGATCGCTTCGATCGGTTTGGCGCGGTCGTCGCGGCGCGCGGCGCTGAGCAGAGGATAGCCCGCTTCGGCTTCGGCGACGAGACCGCGGGTGAGTGTTCCGGCGCGGACCTCGGCAAGGATCTTGCGAAGTTCGGCGCGGCTCGCGTCGGTGACGATCCGCCCGCGTCCTTTTACCCCAGCAAATTCGGCCGTCGGCGAAATGACTTCGCGCATGCCCGCGATGCCGCGTTGGGCGATCAGGTCGGCGAGCAGCTTGAGTTCGGTGATGCACTCGAAATAGGCGATCTCGGGCGAAAACCCAGCTTCAACGAGGACGTCATAGCCCGCCTGGATGATTTCGGGCACCGCGCCCCAGACGACGCCCTGTTCGTTGAACAGGTCGGCCTCGGCCTCTTCGGCGAAGCTGGTTTCGAGCATCGCGACGCGACCGCAACCGAGCGCCGAGCCGTAGGCCAGCGCAATGCCGCGCGCATCGCCGCTATGATCCTGTTCGATCGCGAACAGCGCGGGCATGCCGCCGCCCGCGACATAGTTGCTGCGCAGCGCCGAACCGGGCCCCTTGGGCGCGACGAGGATGACGTCTAGATCGGCGCGCGGGGCGACGAGGCCGAAGCGGATTGAGAGGCCGTGCGCGAAACACAGCGCGCCGCCAGCACGCAGGTTTGGCGCGACGAATTCCTGATAGATCGCTGCATGGCATTCGTCGGGCGCGAGAATGCTGACGAGATCGGCGCTCGCGACCGCCTCGGCGGGTTCGGCGACCGCCAGACCCGCAGCTTTAGCGGCGGCGATATTGCCCGATCCGGCTCGCAGGCCGACGACGACATCGACGCCTTCATCGTGCAGGTTGAGCGCATGGGCGTGGCCCTGGTTGCCGTAGCCGATAATCGCGACGCGTCTGCCCACAAGCAGCGCGGGGTCGGCGTCGCGGTCGGTATGGATCGTCAGCGGCATGTGAGGCTCTCCCGATAAGGCGGCGATCCGTGCCACGGCGAGGCGGGGCGAGGCAAGCTCAGCCCGCCAGTGCCGCGGCCATCGTGTCGGCAATGTTCGCGACCAGCGCGGCATCGGGGGTCGCCTCGACGCGCGTCCAGTCGGCCGGCGGCTGGTTGCGGAACCAGGTATATTGCCGCTTGGCGTAGCGCCGCGTGGCGAGCTGCGCATTGGCCAGCGCCTCGTCATAATCAAGTTCGCCCGCCAGCATCGCGGCGATATCGCGCACGCCGATCGCGCGCATGACCGGGCTTTCGGGCGGGTAGCCGTGCGCGAGCAATGCCTCGACCTCGGCAATCGCGCCGCCCGCCATCATCGCGACCAGCCGCTGATCGCAGCGATCGAACAGCCATTCGCGCGGCGGCAGCAGGATCGTCGCGGTGATATGCGTCGATGCGCCGATGCCGCCGGTCTTGGCCGATTGCCAGTCGGCGAGCGTGCGGCCGCTCGATCGCACGACTTCGAGCGCGCGCGCGACACGCGTCGTATCGCCGCGATTGAGCCGCTTGGCGGCGGCAGGGTCTTCCTGTTTCAGCGCGGCATAGGCTTGTGCGACAGGCAGCGCGCGGACGGCGTCGCGGACGGCCGGGTCGATTTCGGGAACGGGCGCGATGCCGTCGATCAGCGTGCGGATATAAAGACCGGTACCGCCGACGAGGATCGCGCGGCGACCATCGGCGGCGGCGGCGGCGATCTCTCGCGTCGCCTCTTCGGCCCAGCGCGCCGCGCTATAGTCGTCATCTCCGCCGACATGGCCGAACAAGCGGTGCGGAATGCCGGCCATCTCGGTCTCGTCGGGGCGCGCCGACAGGATCGCAAGGTCGCGATAGACCTGCGCACTGTCGGCGTTGATGACGACGCTGGGGATACGCTGCGCCAGCGCCAGCGCGAGCGCGGTCTTGCCGCTCGCGGTCGGGCCGCAGATGATCGCGACCTCGGCCGGCTGGCCGTCGGATGATCGTTGTGGCGTGTGGGCGGTAGCGCTATCGGCTGATGTCATGTTCATTGCGACGGTGATAGCAGCCCGGAGGCTGAACGAGAACGCGATTGATCGCGTCGAGCAGATACTGGCGCAGGCGGGCTGCGAGCCCGCCGGCTGGCGCTGGATCGACGAGGGCGACGCCGCCGATGTCGAATTCCGCCAGGGTCTGGTGAACGCACGCGCGGCGCTGCGCGACGCCGTAGAGGGCTGCGATATCGTCGTGCAAGCTGCGATCGGGCGCGAAAAGGCGATCCTGATCAGTGACATGGACTCGACGATGATCGGGCAGGAATGCATCGACGAACTCGCCGACCTTGCCGGCGTCGGCCGTGAGGTGGCCGCGGTGACTGAGCGGGCAATGCGCGGCGAAATCGATTTCGTCGGCGCGCTCAACGACCGTGTTGCCCTGCTCGCGGGTCTGCCGGTCGGGAAAGTCGCCGAATGCCTGGCGACGCGCATCCATGACACGCCCGGCGCGCAGACGCTGGTGCGGACGATGCGCGCGCGCGGCGCGCTGACGATCCTGGTCAGCGGCGGGTTTCGTCGCTTTGCCGGACCGGTTGCCCAACGGCTGGGTTTCGAGCGGGTGCATTGCAACGTCCTCGGCGCCGCTGACGGGTGCCTGATGGGGAAGGTCGAAGGGCCGATCGTCGATGCCGCGGCCAAGCTGGCGGCGCTCGAACAGGCCTGCGTGGCGCGCGGGGTCGATCGTACGGCGGTGCTCGCGATCGGCGACGGAGCCAACGATCTGCCGATGATCGAGGCCGCGGGGCTGGGTGTCGCCTTTAATGCCAAGCCGATCGTTGCCGCCGCGGCCGCCGCTGCGATCGCGCATAACGACCTTACCGCATTGCTATGGGTGCAGGGAATCTCCCGCGCACACTGGATCGAAGGCTGACAGCAGCCTCAGTTGGCGACGGGGAAACATCCCTGGCCGCGCGCCTTGAATGTCTTGCACGCCGCCTCAGCCTCGCCGCGCGTCGAATAGGCACCGGTGCGGACGCGCGTCAGTCTGCCCGTGCTCTGATAGTCAGCCTGCAAGCCCGCGACCGCGCCGCTTTTCGACAGTTTCGACCACAAAGCTTCGGCATTGGCGCGCGAGCTGAACGCGCCGAGCTGGATGCGCCATTTGCCGCGCGTTGCGGCCGGGGGCGAGGCGGTTGCCACCTTGACCGGAGCGGGAACGATCCTGGCCGGCGCGGGCACCGGATTTGGTGTGGCGACGATGACCGGGGCCGGTGTCGGTGCAGGATCGCCGGCCATCGGCGGCGGGGTAAAGGTCACGCCGGGCTGCGATGGCGGCAATGTCGTCGGCTTGACCGTCACGGGGCCCTTCGTAACGGGCTTGGCGGCGGGCTCGACGAGCGCGAGCCGCGCGTTGCGTTCGGTCCGGGCAAGTTCCTGCGCCATTGCCAGGCCCTGGGTCTTTTGCGCGGGCGTCAGCAGCGGCTCCATATTGGCGAGGCTGGCGGCGGCCTGTTCGAGGCCGGCCTCGTTGGCGCGCTGCATCATGGCATAGCCGCGAACCGGGTCGCGGGGCAGGAAGTCGCCGTTAAACGCGGCGGTGCCGACGATATATTGCGCGCGCGGTTCGCCGCGTGCGGCCGATTTCTCGAGCCACGGCATCGCATCCTTCTGCTTGCCGTTGGTGAACAGCATGATGCCGTAATTGTCCTGCGCCTGGACATGACCTTGTTCGGCCGCACGGCGGTAGAGGTTTTCGGCCATCGACAGGTCGGCAGGGACGCCGCGCCCGAGCTTGTAGGCCTGGGCAAGGTTGAACTGCGCATCGGCATCGCCCTTGATCGCGTCGGTCCGCCAGGCGGCGACGGCAGCGGCATAATCGCCGCGTTCCCACGCCTCGACACCCGCCTTGACGTCGGCATAAGCGGGCAGGACGGCCGTCAGCGCAGCACCGGCGGCGACCAGGGCAATGAGGTGGCGATGAGAGACCATGGCGGGAGATCCTTGTCCTGGTGAAAACTGTTGGTGCGAAACACATTAGCGCAATTGGCGGTCGAAAGCTCCTAGCGCAAAATAGCTTAACCCGTCGTTAGTGCCAAATCATCCGCTTTTATCGGGGTCGGGCAAGAATTGCATGGCGCCATATTAACCAAATTTTAGGCCCGTTCGTGGCACTCCTCCTGTCGAACACATCTCACTTCGGGGGAAAAGCGTGCGCGTTCTCGCATTAGCATCGCAAAAAGGCGGATCGGGCAAGACAACCTTGTCCGGCCATCTGGCGGTCCAGGCTCAATTGGCGGGCGCTGGTCCCGTCGTCCTTATCGACATCGATCCGCAAGGCTCGCTGGCCGACTGGTGGAACGAACGCGAGGCCGAATTGCCCGCGTTCGCGCAGACCACTGTCGCCCGGCTCGCCGCCGATCTCGAGGTCCTGCGCCAGCAGGGCTTCAAGCTCGCGGTCATCGATACGCCTCCCGCCATCACGATGGCGATCCAGAGCGTCATCTCGGTGTCCGAGCTGATCGTCGTTCCGACGCGGCCAAGCCCGCACGATCTGCGCGCCGTCGGCGCCACGGTCGACCTGTGCGAACGCGCCGGCAAGCCGCTGATCTTCGTCGTCAACGCCGCCACCCCCAAGGCGCGGATCACGAGCGAAGCCGCGGTTGCACTGTCGCAGCACGGCACCGTCGCCCCCGTCACGCTGCACCAGCGGACCGATTTCGCCGCCTCGATGATCGACGGCCGGACGGTGATGGAGGTCGATCCCAAGGGCAAGTCGTGCGCCGAAGTGACGCAATTGTGGACCTATATCTCCGACCGCCTCGAAAAGAATTTCCGCCGCACGATCTTCAGTGCGCCCGCTGCGACCACGGCGATGAGCCAGGCCGGCGCGCCGCGTCCGCTCGGTGGCTTCGGCCGCCGCGTGGTCGGCCAATAAGGCGAGTGGAGAGGACCAGCCCCATGGCCGAAGCCAAACCCACCGCATCCTTGTCCTCTGGCCTGTTGGCCCGCAAGGGCGCCGCGCGTCCCGCGATGCGTCGCCAGGGCCTTGGCGGCCATATCGCCAGCCCGCACGACGACCTTGGCTGGAACGACATGGGCCATGAGCCCGAAAAGGACGAACACGACAGCCACGCCGCGCACGTTGCCGACATCATGCCGATGCTTTCGCCGATGGGCGCTAAGCCCGTCGCACTGCCGATCGAGCGCGACATCGACGGCCCGTCCGACGATGCCGGCGACCAGCCGGAATCGAACCAGGCTCCCGACAATGTTTCATCGGTTGGACGCTCGCCCTTGTCGGTCAAGCCCGGCAAGCCGCAGGTCGTCTTGCAGCGCGAGGCACTCGAAGACCGCGTTCGCGCGCCAGCTGCCGCCGCTCCAGTCGTTCAGGACGTAGTGGCAGACGTGGCCGAGCCAGACGCCGCCGAGCCGGTTGCTCCCGAAGCGTCGCAGCCCCAAGCGACCGAACCGGTCGTGGCCGAAGTGGCCCCCAAGCAGCCGACCCCGCGCCCTGCGGTCAAGCCAGCTGCCGAGGCACCCAGGCAGGCACAGCTCCGCGCGCCGAAAAAATCACGCCCGCGCGGGACCGCGCGTGCCGCAGGGGCCAAGGCGGCCTTCACGTTGCGGATCGACGCCGATCGCCATCTGCGCCTTCGGCTCGCCAGCGCCGTCACCAACCTGTCGGCGCAGCAAATTCTGACCGAGGCATTCGACGCCTATCTGGAAAACCTTCCCGAGGTCGAGACGCTGGCTGGTAATGTCGCCCGCCATAACGCCGACAGACACTAGAGGATTACCATGACCCATCTGGCATTCTTGCGAATCGCAGCATCGGGACTTGTCATGAGCGCCGCACTGAGCGGCTGCTCGGGGGTCGACCTCACCCGCCTGTCGCCCGCGTCGAGCGATGCCCAGCTTGCCGCATCGGCGGGCAAGGCATCGAGCGAATACCAGCGGCTGGCGAGCAAGGGCGACACCGCCGAAGCGCTCGTTGCCGCCGAAACCGCGGTCGCCGCCGATCCTTCCAATGCGGCCTATCGCACGCAGCTGGGCCATGCCTATTTCGCCGCCGGACGCTTTGCCTCGGCGCAGACCGCGTTCGAGGATGCGATGGCGCTTGGCGCGACCGACGGCGGCACCGCCGTATCGCTCGCGCTCTCGCTTTCGGCCAACGGCCGCCTCGATGATGCTGTTGCGATGCTCGATGCCAATCGCGACCGGATCATCGAGAGCGATTACGGCCTCGCGCTCGCGCTCGCCGGACAGCCCGAACGCGCGATCATGGTCCTGACCAGCGCCGCGCGCGCCGATGGCGCCACCGCGCAGACGCGCCAGAACCTTGCCTTCGCGCACGCCATGACCGGCCGCTGGCTCGAGGCTAAGCTGATCGCCGCGCAGGACATGAGCATCGCCAACCTCGACGAACGGATGACGCAATGGGCCGCTCTGGTCCAGACGCCGACACCGACCCAGCTCGTCGCCGGCCTGATGGGTGTCACCCCCGTCGCCGATCCTGGCCTGCCGACGCGCCTCGCGCTGGTCGACGCGCCCAATGCCCAGGCCGCGCTCGCCAAGGAAGCGATCGTCGACATGGCGTCGTACAACAGCGCTACCGATGCGCCGATGGCCGCCAGCGATGCTGCCCTGAGCACGATCGCTCCGATCGAATATGCCGCTGCCCAGCCGATCCCGGCGGCTCCGGTCGAGGCCGACGAGGAACCGTATTCGCAGGCGGTTGCCGACCTGCTCGCGCTCAACGAGACGGCTCAGCCTGCCGCCGAGGAGTCGACCATGCTCGAACGCGTCGCCGAAGCCGCCCCGGCGGTTCAGGCAGCACCTTCGTTCACTCCGGTTCGCAACGCGGCACCGGCTCGCTCCGCTACACCGGCAGCATCGATCGCCGATGCGCGCACCGGCTGGTCGGTACAGCTCGGCGCGTTCTCGACCAATGCCGCCGCCCGCGATGCGTGGACGACATATTCGAAGCGCTTCGCCTCGCTCGACGGTTATTCGGCGACGAGCCATCACGCGGTCGTCGATGGCAAGAATTTCTTCCGGCTGACCGCCAACGGCCTCGGCACGCGCCAGGCGGCCACATCGCTCTGCAGCGCGGTAAAGCGTAGCGGCGGCGTGTGCTTCGTGCGCAATCTTTCAGGTCGCGAAGATGTCCGCTGGGCATCGCGCGACGATGGACGCAAGTTCGCCGCACGCTAACCGGCAAGCAGTATTTCAAGCGGGGGATCGGCCTGTCGAGCGATCGGCGGGCCGTTCGTTTATGTACGCCGGGCGCGGGTCAGCAGGTCGAGGCAGGCCATGCGCACCGCGACACCCATTTCGACCTGTTCGAGGATCAGCGATCGCTCGGGATCGTCGGCCAGCTCGCCGCTGATCTCGACGTCGCGGTTCATCGGCCCGGGATGCATGACGAGTGCGTTCGGGGCGTGGCGCGCCAGCCGTTGGTGCGTCAGCCCGTAGGCGGCGTGGTAATCCTCGGTGCTGTCGGGGAAGGCGGTGGCCATCCGCTCGCGCTGGATGCGCAGCATCATGACGATATCGGCGCCCGCTAGCGCGGCATCGAAATCTTCGTACGCCGCGATCCCGTCGGGCAGGCTGTCGGGCATCAGCGACGGCGGCGCGGCGACGCGAACTTCGGCGCCCATCAGTGGCAGCGACAGCATGTTCGACCCGGCGACGCGGCTGTGGCGGATATCGCCGCAAATCGTGACCTTGACGCCATCGAGCCGGCCGAGGTGGCGGCGGATGGTCAGCGCATCGAGCAAGGCCTGCGTCGGATGTTCGCCGGTGCCGTCGCCGGCGTTGATCACGGGGCAGTCGAGCACGCGCGCGACATCAACCGCGGCACCGACCGCCTCGTGGCGGATGACGACGACGTCGGGACGCATCGCGCCCAAGGTCAGCGCGGTATCGGTCAGGCTCTCGCCCTTTTTGACGCTCGATTCCTCGGGACGGAAGTTCGACACCTGTGCACCGAGCCGCTTGCCCGCGATCTCGAACGAGAACAGCGTGCGCGTCGAATTTTCGAAAAAGGCGTTGATCTGCGTGAGGCCGCGCAAGCGGTCGTCGGCCTTGCGCTTGCCGCGATTGAAACCGATCCAGCCCTCGGCTTCGTCGAGGATCAGCGCGATATCGGTGGCGGAAAGCCCGGCAATGCCGAGCAGGTCGCGGTGCGCGAAGGCGGTTTCAGGCTGTGGCATCGGGATCGGCGTCTAGGCCGGGATGCGCGCGGCCTCAACCATCGAATGCGAAATCGCCGTGCGGTTCATCGTATGAAGAGCTGAACGTCGCGGTTTCAGAAGCGATCTTGTCCGAGATGGCGGTCGCTATCGGGTCAAGGTAACCCGCGGACCACAGCGCGAGGATCAAGCCGTGGACCAGCGGCATCGCGCGCAGGATATTGGCGATCGGCTGCTTGCGCGTCTTGTGGCGAACGATCCGCGCCGCGGCCAATGCGCCGATCGATCCGCCGAGCGCGCTCCACGTGATCAGCGTCGATTCGGCGATCCGCGAGCGCCCGTTCCTGGCGCACGACTTGTCCCAGACCATCAGGACGAACGCCACGGTATTGGCGGCAATGATCCAGTAGGCGATCAGCATCGCCGCGATCCTATCGGCAATATCGCAACAATTCGCTAAAGCGCGGCGAGTGCGTCGATCGCGCCCTGCAGGATATAGGCGGCGGCGGCGGCATCGATCCGCGCCGCCCGCTTGCCGCGGCTGACGTCGCTCGCGACCATCGAACGCTCGACCGCCTGCGTCGACCAGCGTTCGTCCCACAGCAGGACCGGCAGGTCGAGATCGGCGAGGTTGCGGGCGAAGGCGCGCGCCGACTGGCAGCGCGGGCTTTCGCTGCCGTCCATGTTGAGCGGCAGGCCGATGACGAGCCCGACGATCGACTGGCGCTGAACCAGGTCGACCAGCTGCGCCTTTTCCTTCGAGAATTTCGTCCGTGCGATCGTCTTGTCGGGGGTCGCGAACGACCAGCCGGCATCGCAGAACGCGACGCCGATCGTCTTGCTGCCGAGGTCCAGCGCCATCAGCCGCCCTGCGTCGGGCAGGGCTTCGGCAAAAGCGCGGGCGTCGGTCGCGATCATCGCGTTTCGAACGCCGCCAGACGCCGCGCGACGTCGGCGCGGGTATTGGCCCAGAACAGCGAGTAATCGAACACGTGATAGTTGTTGCCCGGCAGGACGTAGCTGCCGACCTCGGGCGGATCGCCGATCAGCAGCAGTCCGTTCTTGTCGTCGCAGCGCGCGGGGACCGATCCGACGACGAGCGTGCCGTCGCTGAAATCCTCGCTGGGGATGACGGTGCCGAGGTTTCGCGCGGCATCGGCGGCGCTATCAGGCGTGCCGGTCAGCGGGTTGCTGCACAGCATCCGGCTGCCCTTGCGCGGTCTCCCGTCAAAGCCCGTCGTGCGGTCATAGGCGGTGAGCATGAGAGACGGGTCGGCGGGTTCGGCAAAGCTCTGCCAGCTGACGATACAGCCGGTCGCGTCTGGCGTGGTGCAGGCGGGCAGGCCCATTGCGGCAAGGTCGTGGTCGACCGAGACCGGCCAGCCGATCACATAGGCCGCGACGATCCGCTTGGCGAGCGGGGTGCCGGCGACCTTTTCGCGCAGCAGGCGGGTGAGATGGAGCGACCCCTGGCTGTGCCCGGCGAGGATGATCGGTCCGGTCGGGTTGGCGGCAACGAACGCGTCGAATGCGGCGGCGACATCGCGATAGGCGGCATCGAGCGCCTTTTGCGCGGTGGCATCGTCGGTCAGGAAGGCGCCGAGCGTCGCCTGGCGGTAACGCGGCGCCCAGATCTGCCCGGCATGGTTGAAAACGCTCGCCTCGCCGCGGATGAACAGGCGCGCGCGATTATTGGCCTGCGCATCGTCGAGCGGGGCATTCCAGTGCGCGCGGTCGAGATAGCTCGTCGGATGGACGAAGAAGATCGCCGCATCGCCCTTCGGCCCGTCGTCCTTGGCGAAATCCTTCGGGGTCCAGCTGGCCGGGTCGTCCGAACTGGCGGGGTGGACGAACCACATGTCCGGGTTGGCATAGGCGTTCGCCGGCACGGGGCGCTGTTCGGCGAACGCGGCACTCGGCACGAAGGCCTGGCGCATGAAATATTCGGGGAATACGCGATAGGCGAATGCCGCCGCGAGGACGAGGACGATAAGGATCGCAACGAGATAAAGGAATTTGCGGGCCATGAAGGGGTCCGTTAACAAGGAAGGGAAAGGCGCGCCGCTTTAGCCGCGACACGCCGAACGGGCAATGCGGGGGAATGACAATGGATGACGGCGGTGATCGACTGGACGAACGGGCATGGCCCGAGCGGGCCTGGATCATGGCGGGGCTGCTCGGCGCGATGGGGCTGGCGTTCGGCCTGCTCGTCGATCGCGGGGAGCGTGGCTATGCCGATCCGCTGCCGATCTGGCGCCAGCTGACCGCGGCCTTCCTGTTCGTGACCGGAATCGCGACGGTGCTGGTCACGCAGCCGCGTCGCTGGCGCTGGGCGGCGATCTTCGCGGTCGCAACCGGTCTGGTCGTCGCACGCGTCGGCTGGTCGACGGTGCAGTATAATACCGTGCGTCCATCGCTGTTCGAATGGTCGTTCCTGTCGGCGCTGTTCGCCGCGTTGCTTGCCGCGCCGCTGTTCCAGACGGTACGCGACGAGGGGCGCTGGCGCTTTCCCTATCGCACGCTCCACCTCCACGCGTGGACCGATGCGGTGATCGGTGCGGCGGGCCTCGCGTTCGTCGGCCTCAGCTTTCTTGTGACCGCGCTGCTCGGCGCGCTGCTCCACCTCATTGGCATAGATTTCATCCAGGACGCGTTGCGCGAGGGCTGGTTCGGCTGGCTGCTGGCGGGCACCGCGTTCGGCGCGGCATCGGGCATATTGCGCGAAAGCGACCGGCTGCTCGCGACCCTGCTCAAGGTCGTGCTCGTCGTCCTGTCGATCCTCGCGCCGGTGTTCGCTGCCGGGATCACGCTGTTCCTCGTCGCCTTGCCCTTCACCGGGCTGCAGCCGCTATGGGAAACCGACAGCGCTACGCCGATCCTGCTGATCTGTGCCGCGGGCGGCGTCGTGTTTGTCAACGCGGTGATCGGCAACGGGCGTGACGAGCGGACAGGCTCGCGCATTCTCCACGGAGCCGCGATGGTGCTTGCCGTCACCATCCTGCCGCTGGCGATGATCGCGGCGGTTTCGATGGGGCAGCGGATCGGCCAATATGGCTGGACGCCCGAGCGGCTGTGGGCGGCGGTCACCGTCCTTGTCGGCATCGCTTATGGCGCGGCCTATCTTGCCAGCGTGGCGATTGCGCGGCGTAAATTCGACGATCGCCTGCGTCCGCTCAACACGCGCCTCGCGATCGCGACGTGCGGGCTGGCGATCCTGCTCGCGACGCCGTTTGTCGATTTCGGCGGAATCGCGACGCGTAGCCAGGTCGCCCGACTCGATGCGGGCAAGGTCACGCCCGAGGAGTTCGATTTCTGGGCACTCAAGGAGGATTTCGGACCGACCGGCCGGCGCGCGTTGCAGGCATTGCGCACGAGCAAGGACGCACGTGTCGCGGCGGCGGCCAAGGCCAGCGATCAGGCCGATAACCGGTATCAGGCCGGGAACGCGGCGCGTGCCCGGTCACGCATCGACCCGGTCCGACGCAACCTCACGATGGCCGACGGATCGCTACCGAGCGACGCACTCGTCAAGGCGACGGCGCAGGAATATGGTTTATGCACCAAATTCCCGTGCATCGCGGTGGCCCTGGGTGGCACGCGCTATGCGGTGGTCGGGAACAGATTCGAGCGCGGTTCGATCGAACGGATGATCGTTGATAGCGCGCAACCCGAGATTGAGCGCGGCATTGCTCGCGAAGTCGAAGACGAGAAGACTACTCTGGCACCGGGCACGCGCGTCGAAGTGCGCGGCGTCGAGCGCCGCCAGGTCTTCGTCGATGGCAAGCCGGTGGGCGAGCCGTTCGAATAAGCGCCCCGTCACCGATCCGCGCGCTTGATGCTGCATCGCGGCAATGCTAGCGGCGCTGCGACAGTGTCGTCGCCTCGAACTACAGGATTGCCATGTCGGTTGACCTTCCCACGGTAAAGAAAATCGCCAGTCTTGCGCGCATCGCGATGGACGATGCCGAGGCCGCGGCGTTGCTGCCCGAACTCAACAACATCCTTGGCTGGGTCGAACAGCTCGGCGAGGTCGATGTGTCCGGCGTCGAGCCGATGACCGCGGTCATCCCCAACACGCTGCGGCTGCGCGACGATGTCGTCGATGCCGACCCGCTGACCGGCGGCGGCGTGCGCGACAAGATCCTCGCCAATGCGCCCGAGCCGCAGCACGGCTTTTTCGGCGTCCCCAAGGTAATCGAATAATGCCCGTCCTGACCCAATCCATCCCGCTCACCCTGAGCTTGTCGAAGGGCAAGCACGCACCGAGGCTTCGACAGGCTCAGCCTGAGCGCGGAGGGGTGGCATGACCGACCTTACCGACCTGACGGTCACCGAAATCCGCGACGGCGTGGCCGACGGCAGCTTTTCCGCGCGTGAGGTCGCCGAAGGCTTCAACGCTGCGGTCGCCGCGGCCAAACCGCTCAACGCGTTCATCGTCGAGACGCCCGAAAAGGCGCTTGCCGCCGCCGATGCGGTCGATGCCAAGCGCGCCAAAAGCGAGCCGCTCGGCCTGATGGGCGGCGTGCCGATCGGGATGAAGGACCTGTTCTGCACCGAAGGCGTCCAGTCGACCGCGGCGAGCCACATCCTCGAAGGCTTCGTGCCCCAGTATGAAAGCACCGTCAGCGCCAAATTGTGGGCGGCGGGCGCCGGGATGCTCGGCAAGCTCAACATGGACCAGTTCGCGATGGGTTCGTCGAACGAGACGAGCTTTTTCGGCAACGTCATCTCGCCGTGGCGCAGAAACGACGGCGGCAATACCGATCTGGCCCCCGGCGGTTCTTCGGGTGGCAGCTCGACCGCAGTATCGGCGCGCATCGCGCCCGCTGCGACGGGGACCGACACCGGCGGATCGATTCGCCAGCCCGCCGCCTTTACCGGCATTTGCGGAATCAAGCCGACCTATGGCCGCTGCAGCCGCTGGGGCGTCGTCGCCTTCGCCTCGAGCCTCGACCAGGCGGGGCCGATGGCGCGCACGGTGCAGGATTGCGCGATCATGCTGGAGGCGATGGCGGGTTTCGACCCGAAAGACGCCACCAGCCTCGATAACCCGGTGCCGCACTGGGAGGGCGCGCTCAGCGGCGACCTCAAGGGCAAGCGGATCGGCATTCCGCGCGAATATCGCATGGAAGGGATCGACCCCGAGATCGACAAGAGCTGGGAAGCGGGCAAGGCGTGGCTACGCGACGCCGGCGCCGAGATCGTCGATATCTCGCTGCCGCACACCAAATACGCGCTGCCCGCCTATTACATCATTGCGCCCGCCGAAGCGTCGTCGAACCTCGCGCGCTATGACGGCGTGCGTTACGGCCTGCGCGACCTGCCCGAGGGTGCGGGGCTGCAGGACATGTACGCCGCGACCCGCGCTGCGGGCTTCGGCCCCGAGGTCAAACGCCGCATCATGATCGGCACCTACGTCCTCTCGGCGGGTTTCTACGACGCATATTATACGCAGGCGCAGAAGGTCCGCACGCTGATCGCGCGCGATTTCGGGCGGGCGTGGGGCGAGTGCGACCTGATCCTCGCGCCGACCGCGCCGAGCGCGGCGTTCGGCCTCGGCGAAAAGAGCGACGACCCGATCGCGATGTACTTGAACGACGTATTCGCCGTGCCTGCGAGCCTTGCCGGGCTGCCCGCGATGAGCGTGCCCGCCGGACTGAACGGGCAGGGGCTTCCGCTCGGCCTGCAGATCATCGGCAAGCCGCTCGACGAACAGAGCGTACTCGATGCGGGGCTGGCGATCGAACAACGCGCCGGGTTTGAGGCTCGTCCGGGGAAGTGGTGGTGAAGGTATCGTACCCCTGCGAAGGCAGGGGTCCATCTTCGGATGGTGCGAAATTTTACGGGCGGATGATGGGTCCCTGCCTTCGCAGGGACACTAAAGGATAGAATATGAGCGATTACCGCATCCAGGGCGAAACGGGCGAGTGGGAGGTCGTGATCGGCCTTGAGGTCCATGCGCAGATTTCGACCAACGCCAAATTGTTCTCAGGCGCTTCGACCGAGTTCGGAGCGGAACCCAATACGCAGGTCAGCCTCGTCGACGCGGCGATGCCGGGCATGCTGCCCGTGCCCAATCGGGAATGCGTTCGGCAAGCGGTTCGGACGGGGATGGCGCTGGGTGCGAACATCAACAAATACTCGCGCTTCGACCGCAAGAACTATTTTTATGCTGATCTTCCACAGGGTTACCAGATCTCGCAGCTCTATCATCCGATCGTCGGCGAAGGGCAGATCACCGTCAGCCTCGACGACAAGGATCCCGATGCTCCGACCAAGTCGATCGGCGTCGAGCGCATCCATATCGAACAGGATGCGGGCAAGCTGATGCACGACCAGCATCCGACGATGAGCTATGTCGACCTCAACCGGTCGGGCGTCGCGCTGATGGAGATCGTGTCGAAGCCCGACATGGCGTCCCCTGCCGAAGCAGGGGCTTACGTCCGCAAGTTGAGAGCGATCCTGCGGTACGTCGGAAGCTGCGACGGCAATATGGAACAGGGTTCGATGCGCGCCGACGTCAATGTCTCGGTGCGCAAGCCGGGTTACGAACTGGGCACGCGGACCGAGACCAAGAACGTCAATTCGGTGCGTTTCGTCCAGGCGGTGATCGAGCAGGAGGCCAAGCGCCAGGTCGAACTGATCGAGGGCGGCGGCACCGTCGTCCAGGAAACCCGCCTCTACGATCCCGATCGCAACGAGACGCGATCGATGCGGTCGAAGGAAGACGCGCACGACTATCGCTATTTCCCCGATCCCGACCTGCTGCCGCTCGAGCTCGACGACGACTTCCTCGCCGAATGCCGCGCGAGCCTGCCCGAGCTGCCCGACGCCAAACAGGCGCGCTATGAGAGCGTGCTCGGCCTGACGCCGTACAATGCCGCGACGCTGATCGCCGACGCCGACACCGCGCGCTGGTTCGAGGCGCTGATGGCCGAGGGCGCACGAATCCAGGGCAAGGACGAGAAGGACGTCGCGACCGCGAGCGCCAACTGGCTGCTCGGCGAGCTCTACGGCGCGCTCAACCGGCTTGGCCTGTCGCTGGCCGACAGCCCGGTCTCGCCCGAACGCGGCGCCGAGCTGATCGCGCTCGTCGCCGACGGCACGATTTCTGGCAGCATCGCCAAGCAGGTGTTTGAAATCATGCTCGAAACAGGCGATCCGGCGGCCAAGGTGGTCGCCGACAAGGGGCTCAAGCAGACCAGCGACACCGGCGCGATCGAGGCGGTGGTGGCGAAGGTGCTCGCCGACAACGCCGACAAGGTCGCCCAGTACAAGGACGGCAAGGAAGCGCTGTTCGGATTCTTCGTCGGTCAGACGATGAAGGCGATGCAGGGCAAGGCCAACCCGCAGGTGATCAACGAGATACTGAAGGCGAAGCTCGCCTGAGCGTTGCGGCCGGCGTTACTCGACCGAGCCGCGCGTCGGCTGGTCGAGGTTCGATTGCAATACACCGCCTTCGCCGATGCTCGGGCTGCCCGGTTCGGACAGGCTGAGATCGTCGGGCGAGCTGTCGGCCTCGCTGTCGATCGAGCTGTCGGTTGCTGGCATCTCGTCGGGGCCGCGGCCCGGTTCGTCGATATCGGGACCGGTGGGCGTGATTTCGGGCGGTTCGCGCCCGGGGGCTTCGTTCGGCATGGGCTGGGCCGGCGTTTCGGGCGGCGATTGCGGCTCGATCGTGTCGGGATGCGGGATTTGCGGTTCGATCGCAACGGAATTGGCCATGTCTGTTTTCCTTTGAACAACGTGCTATGACTACGCACGAACCGGTCATGACGTTCCGCCGGCCCACCACGACAGCTGGCCTTGTCAGCCAAGGCTTTCCTGATATAGAGCGCCCCCGCCACCGGCGGTGACGCAAGCGGGCGTGGCGGAACTGGTAGACGCGCTTGGTTTAGGTCCAAGTATCGCAAGATGTGGGGGTTCGAGTCCCTTCGCCCGCACCAGTTTTCGCCGCCGACCGACATGCGAGATCCGCCTATCGCCTTGCCGCATTTCGCCGCATACCGAATGTATCATGGCCGCACCGGCCAGCCAGATTGAGAGCCTTTCAAAGCTATGAAAACCGTTGAAACCAAGAACGAAGGCCTGAGCCGCGCCTACACCATGACGATCACCGCCAAGGATATCGAGGCGCTGGTCGATAAAGAGGTCAAGAAGGTCGCCCCGCAGATCCGCATGCCCGGCTTTCGTCCCGGCAAGGTTCCGCCCAACCTCGTGCGCAAGATGCACGGCGAAGCGATGGCCGCCGATATGCTCAACAAGGCAATCCAGGACGGCATCCAGAAAACGATCGCCGACCACAAATTGCGTCCCGCGACTCAGCCCGAGGTGAACCTCGCCGACGGCTATGAGCCCGGCAAGGACGCCGAAGTGTCGATTGCGCTCGAAGTGCTGCCGACATTCGAAACCCCCGCGGTCGAAGGTCTCAAGCTCGAGCGCCTGACGATCCCCGTCGCCGATGCCGACATTGACGCCGCGCTCGAGAAGATCGCCGCGCAGCAGAAATCGTTCGAACCCGCCGCCAAGACATACAAGGCAGCGATCGGCGACCAGATCGTCATCGATTTCGAAGGCAAGGTCGACGGCACGCCGTTCGAAGGCGGCAAGGGCGAAGCGATGGCGGTCGAGCTCGGCTCGGGCCAGCTGATCCCCGGTTTCGAGGAGCAGATGATCGGCCTCAAGGCGAACGACGCCAAGACGCTCAAGGTCACCTTCCCCGAGGATTACAATGCCGAACACCTGAAGGGCAAAGACGCCGAGTTCGACATCGTCGTCGGCGAAGTGCGCAAGCCCGTGCAAGCCAAGGTCGACGACGAGTTCGCCAAGTCGCTCGGCCTCGAAGGCATCGATCAGCTCAAGGACCTGGTCAAGGGCCAGGTCGAGCAGGAGCATAACGGCCTCACGCGCACGCACATGAAGCGCAAGCTGCTCGATACGCTTGCCGCCGATTACGACTTCGAGGTTCCGCCATCGATGGTCGAGGCCGAATTCGACCAGATCTGGCACCAGCTCGAGCATGAAGCGAGCCACGAGGAAGATCCCGAAGCCGCGCGCAAGGAAATGGAAGCCGATCGTGACGATTACCGTCACATCGCCGAACGCCGCGTCCGCCTGGGCCTCGTCCTGTCGCAGATCGGCCAGAGCAACGGCGTCGAAGTGTCGAGCCAGGAAATGAACCGGCTGATCATGCAGGCGGCGCAGCAGTACCGCCCCGAGGATCGCGAAAAGTTCGTCCAGTACGTCCAGCAGGACCCGATGGCCGCCGCCCAGCTGCGCGCGCCGCTCTACGAGGACAAGGTCGTCGATTACCTGTTCGACAAGGCCGACATCACCGACAAGGACGCGACCCGCGAAGAGGTCGAGGCGGCAATCGAGGCCGAGGAAGACGCTTCGGCTGCCAAGCCCGCGGCAAAAAAGAAGCCCGTCGCCAAGAAAGCGGCCGCCAAGAAGGCCGACGCCAAGCCTGCAGCCAAGAAGGTCGAGGCCAAGCCTGCAGCCAAGAAGGCCGAAGCCAAGCCCGCTGAAAAGCCCGCTTCGGCCAAGAAGCCCGCTGCGAAAAAGGCACCGGCCAAGAAGCCTGCGGCCAAGAAATAAGCGTAGTTTCCCGCCGTCGGCCACATTTTTCCAACACTGGGACAATGCGGCCGGCGGCGCGTTTGTGACAGCAGCGCAACAATCGGTTAACATTCGGCCGTGCCGGATGAATATGTGCTCACAGACAAATAAAAAAGCGTATCTTTTCTGGGTAGCCGCAAGTCGGCTTCTCGGAGGGGAAGTTAAATGAGCAAGATCAACTGGTTTCGAGCGGGCGTCGCAGTATCTGCGATCCTCGCAGCATCTGCGCCACTGGCGCCAGCCTACGCCCAAGCCGCAGCGACGGGGTCTGATGCTGCATCAGACGAAGCGGCGGACCAGCCAACCGTCGCGGCAGGCGATGCCATCGTCGTTACCGGTTCACGCATCCGCCGTGACCCGCTTGACCAAGATGCCCCGATTGTCGTGCTGGATCGCACCGCGATCGAAAATACCGGCCTGTCGTCGATCGCCGATGTCCTCCAGCGGCTGCCCAGCTCGGGCGGCGGCCTAAATTCGAAATTCAACAACAGTGGTAACTTCGGCAACCCACCCGACGGCGGCGGCGTCGGAGCCGGTGCCGCCGAGATCGACCTGCGCTATCTGAGTTCGCGCCGGACGCTGGTGCTTGTCGATGGCCTACGCTTCGTCAATGGCGCATCGGCGAGCGGCATCCCTGCCGCAACTGACCTCAACGCGATGCCGATCGAAATGATCGATCACATCGAAGTGCTGCAGGATGGTGCATCACCAATTTACGGGTCCGACGCGATTGCGGGCGTGGTCAACATCATCACCCGCGAGCGGCAAGAGGGCTTTCGCGCGTCGTTCCAATATGGACAGTACCTCAAATACAATGATGGCAGGACGATCGACGCCAATTTGAGCTGGGGTGGCGGAACCGAGACGACGCGCGTCGTCATTGGGGCAAGCTATGTCGACCAGCGCTCGGTAAGTTCGGGCGATCGATCGATTTCGCTGTTTCCCGAGCCCGGCGGGACCAGCTGTCTCGATGGCGGTTGCAGTTCGGGTACGCCGCTCGGCCGCTTTCTCGTGCTCGACCAGAACCTGACGCTGCGCGCTCCGGTCATCGGTCGCAATCCGGTCTATAATCCGCTCAATCCAACCGACCCGGCGAGCGATTTCAAGGAATTCACGACCGCCGACCGGTTCAACTTTGCGCCCTATAATTTCGTCCAGTCGCCGTCGCAGCGCTTTGGTGTCTTCGGCAGCTTCCTGCAGGACATCGGGTCGTCGACGCATTTTCGCACCAAGGTGATCTATACGCATCGCGAATCGGCTAACCAGGCAGCACCTTTGCCGCTGTTCGTCGGTCCCGACGCGGGCAACGGCAATTTGCTCGATCGGATCTCGATCGACGCGACCAACCCGTTCAATCCGTTCGGTGTCACTCTGTCGGCGGGTGGCGCGGGCAATCCTGCGGCAAACTATAATTTCATCGGCCGCCGCTTCGTCGAAAACGGTGCCCGCCGTTATTATCAGGATGTCGACACGATTTATGCCACTGCGTCGCTCGACGGCAGCTTCGCGCTCGGCGGTCGGACGTTCTACTGGGACGTCAACGGTGTCTACGGCCACAACGACGCGCACCAGACCTTCCTGGGCAACGTCAACGCGCAAAAGCTGGCGCAGGCGCTTGGGCCGGTGGCGCTTTGCACGGGCGCGTGCGTCCCGTTCAACATCTTCGGCGGGGTCGGCTCGATCACGCCCGAGATGATCGATTATGTCACGTTTACCGAACGCGCCAAGAGCGACCAGGATTTGCGCGATGTATCGGCTAACCTCACCGGGTCGCTGTTCGACTTGCCGGGCGGGCCGCTGGGCATCGCTGTCGGATATGAACATCGCGACCAGCGGGGGTCGTTCGATCCCGATCCGATCGTCACCGCAGGTTTCGGATCCGACATCCCGGCGCAGCCGTCGAGCGGACGGTTCAATGTCGATGAAATCTACGGCGAATTGCGCGCGCCGCTGTTGGCCGACCAGCCGTTTTTCCGCCAGCTAGATGCCTCGTTCGCGGCGCGCCTGTCGAACTATTCGACATTTGGTAGCGAAACGACGCTCAAGGCCGGGCTCAATTGGAAACCGGTCGAGGATCTGCTGCTGCGTGGATCGTGGGGGCAGGGCTTCCGCGCGCCGGGCATCGGCGAACTGTTCGGCACGCCGTCGCGCTTCGACCAGGAGCTGGTCGATCCGTGCTCGGCGGTCGGCGGAGCAATCCCCGCGGGCGTTCGCGCGAATTGCATCATCCAGGGCGTGCCCGCCGACGGTAGCTATGTTCAGGCCAATCCCCAGCTGTCAGTGATCACCGGGGGCAATCCGAATTTGCAGCCTGAAAAGTCGAAAAGCTGGATTTTCGGTGCGGTCTATAGTCCTTCATGGGTCAGGGGCAGCGGCTTTGCGAGCCGGCTCGACCTTGAGGCGAACTATTACGACATCAATGTCGACGGGGCGATCCAGCCGATCGGCGCCGACGTCCTGCTCGGTCGCTGCACCGATACCAACGATGCATTTTCGTGCGCGTCGGTGTCGCGGACCGCGAGCGGCGCGATATCGCAGATCCGGGGTCTGTTGCAGAATATCGGTTCGATCAAGACTCGCGGGATCGACCTGATCGCCAATTACCGGACACCGCAATCCAGTGCCGGATCGTTTGGGCTATACTGGTCGAGCAACTTCCTCCTCGAGTTTTCCGAAGAGGTGCCCGCAACGGTCGGGTTTACCAAGATCGAGCGCAAGGGCACCGAGCGGGGCAGTCCTGACCAGGCCTATCCCAAGTTCAAATCGACCGGAACGTTCGACTGGACCAAGGATGCCTTCATGCTCAGCGTGACGGGCCGCTACATCAGCGCGGTGACCGAAAGCCAGAACGGCAACCGCATGGGGAGCCGGTTCTACACCGATTTCCGCCTCGGCCTGTCGCCAGGCTTTTTGCAGGAACGCTTCACGCTTTCGCTCGGCGTCAACAATCTGTTCGACAAGGATCCTCCGGGTTGCAGCAGCTGCGGGCTCAACAACTTCGATCCGACGACCTACGACGTTCCGGGGCGTTACGGATATGTCGAGCTTAAAGCCAAGTTCTGAAGTCGGGCACCGCCGGGGACATCATTCTCCGGCGGTGGCTTGAAATCGGCGGGCAATGCGCCGACATAGCCGGTCTGACATTCTCAGCGACGGAAAACCAATTCATGACCAATTACATCGGGGACACCGAAATCCCTGATCCGATGAGCGCACTCGTGCCAATCGTGATCGAGCAGTCGACCCGCGGCGAGCGCAGTTTCGACATCTTCTCGCGCCTGCTGCGTGAGCGGATCGTCTTCGTGACCGGCCAGGTCGAAGACCAGATGGCCGCGCTGATTACCGCGCAGCTGCTGTTCCTCGAATCGGAAAATCCGAAGAAGGACATCTACCTCTACATCAACTCGCCCGGCGGCGTCGTGACCGCCGGCATGGCGATCCACGACACGATGCAGTACATCCGGCCGCGCGTCGGCACGGTCTGCATCGGCCAGGCAGCGTCGATGGGCAGCTTCCTGCTTGCCGCCGGTGAGCCGGGCATGCGCGTCGCGCTCGCCAATGCGCGGATCATGGTCCACCAGCCTTCGGGCGGGGCTCGCGGCATGGCATCGGACATCGAGATCCAGGCCAAGGAAATCCTCCGCATTCGCACGCGGATGAACGACCTGTACGCCAAATATACCGGCAAATCGCTCAAGGATATCGAGAAGGCGATGGATCGCGATACCTTCCTCGAAGCCGACGAGGCGCAGGCCTTCGGCATCGTCGACCAGGTCTTCGAAAAGCGTCCCGCGGCACCATCGAGCGACGACGCAGCCAAGACCAGCTGATCGTCCGGTAAAATCGTCAACGCCGCATTAACCATCAATGTTGCACCGCCGTTGTCGCGCGGTGCGGCAGGATCGTCGGATCGGCGGCGGTTAACGACGATTGCAGATTGTATTCGGCGCTCCTGCCGATAGGATGCGTTGCATGACGGGGCCTCGGCGCCCTTGATAGTAAGGTTGTATTGAATGACGAAATTGAGCGGCTCCGATTCCAAGAGCACACTTTACTGCTCGTTCTGCGGCAAGTCGCAGCACGAAGTGAGGAAGCTCATCGCCGGGCCGACCGTGTTCATCTGCGATGAATGCGTCGAGCTGTGCAACGACATCATCCGCGAAGAGGCCAAGGGCGGCCTGGCCGCGAAGAAGGAAGGTGGCGTGCCGACGCCGCAGGAAATCTGCGACGTTCTCGACGATTACGTCATTGGCCAGGACAAGGCCAAGCGCGTCCTGTCGGTCGCGGTTCACAACCATTACAAGCGCCTGGCGCATGGTTCGAAGGGCGAAGAGGTCGAGTTGGCCAAATCGAACATCCTGCTCGTCGGGCCGACCGGCTGCGGCAAGACGCTGCTCGCGCAGACGCTCGCCAAGACCTTCGACGTGCCGTTCACGATGGCCGATGCGACGACGCTGACCGAAGCGGGCTATGTCGGCGAGGATGTCGAGAACATCATCCTGAAACTGCTCCAGGCGTCGGATTACAACGTCGAAAAGGCGCAGCGCGGGATCGTCTATATCGACGAGATCGACAAGATCAGCCGCAAGGCGGAAAACCCCTCGATCACGCGCGACGTGTCGGGCGAGGGCGTCCAGCAGGCGCTATTGAAGCTGATGGAAGGCACGACCGCGAGCGTTCCGCCGCAGGGCGGGCGCAAACATCCGCAGCAGGAATTCCTCCAGGTCGACACGACCAACATTTTGTTCATCTGTGGCGGCGCCTTTGCCGGCCTCGAAAAGATCATCGGCGACCGCCTGCAGGGCAAGTCGATCGGTTTCGGCGCGCATGTCGCCGCCCCCGACGAACGCCGCGCGGGCGAAATCCTGCGCCAGAGCGAGCCCGAGGATCTGCTCAAGTTCGGCCTGATCCCCGAGTTCGTCGGCCGCCTGCCGGTGATTGCGACGCTCGAGGATCTGGACATCGACGCGCTGGTCAAGATCCTCAGCGAGCCGAAGAACGCACTGGTCAAACAGTACGCCAAATTGTTCGATCTCGAAGACGCCAAGCTGACCTTCACCGACGACGCGCTCGTTGCGATCGGCAAGCGCGCGATCGAACGCAAGACCGGTGCACGCGGGCTGCGCTCGATCCTCGAGGCGATCCTGCTCGACACGATGTACGACCTTCCGGGGCTCGACAATGTCAGCGAGATCGTCATCGACAAGGACGTCGTCGAAGGCCGCAAGGAACCGATCCGCGTCTTCGCCGAACCCGCCAAGAAAGCCAAAACGGGCGACGCGGCCTAAGCTGGTCCGGCAGGGCCAGATTTTCGGTCACTGTTGCACCCGCGCAACAGCGCGGCGTGCGCCGTCATAATTGGCTGAAATGGGTGCCCAATATCGGGCCTTCGAAGCCCTTCGGACGCCTTCGACAGGGCGAAACGCGGCGACCAGGTTATTGACCTGAAAAGATCGCCGCAACTGTCATTTCCGAGTCACACAACAGCGGCTATTGGCCGCTCATCGCAGGCGCGAATCGCCGGTTTCGACAGAAGCGACAGCCTGCACGAGGATTTTCTTACCATCTCGGGGAATTATCATATGAAGACCGCACTTTTCCGCAGCGTCGCGTTCGTCGCGCTGCTTGCACCGACGGCCGCCTTTGCGCAGTCGACCGGCTCGATCGACTTCGAAGACGACAGCGCCATCGTTGTCACCGGTACGCGCGGCGACCGCGACGTCGCTGGCGTGATCGCACCCGACACGTCGAAGGCCAAGCAGGTCCTGACGCAGGAAGCGATCTCGCGTTCCAACCCCGGCCAGACGATCCTCGACACGATCAACGTTATTCCGGGCGTCAACTTCCAGAACAACGACGCTTACGGCTCGTCGGGCGGCACTCTGACGATCCGCGGCTTCTCGAGCGATCGGATCTCGCTGACCTTCGACGGCGTCCCGCTCAACGATTCGGGCAACTATGCGATCTATTCGAACCAGCAGCTCGATCCCGAGCTGATCGAACAGGTCAACGTCAACCTGGGTTCGACCGACGTCGACAGCCCGACCGCTTCGGCCGTCGGCGGCACCGTCAACTATCGCACGATCAACCCGAGCGAAGAGTTCGGCGCGATGCTTTCGGGCTCGGCCGGCGACTTCGATTTCTTCCGCATGTTCGGCAAGATCGAAACCGGCGCGTTCGGCCCCTTCGGCACGCGTGCGTTCGTCTCGGCTTCGACCGCGTCGAACCACAACCCGTACAACAACTACGGCAAGGTCAATAAGCAGCAGTACAACGCAAAGATTTATCAGCCGATCGGTTCGAACGGCGATTTCGTGTCGGTTGCAGGCAACTATAACCAGAACCGCAACAACTTCTTCGGTTCGGTGAGCCTGCGCAACGACCGTCCTGTCCCATCGGGCTTTCCGCAGTCGAAGGACGACCGCGAATACAACATCAACTACCCTTGCCAGGTCAGCACTGTCGCGCGTCCGGGTCTTGCAGACCTTACCAATGGCTGTGGCACCGAGTTCGATCGTCGCTTCAACCCGTCGAACACCGGTAACATTCGCGGCGCGTCGCGTTTCACGCTGACCGACAAGCTGACGTTCACGTTCGATCCGAGCTACCAGTACGTCAAGGCCAATGGCGGCGGCACCGTCAATGCGCGCGAGCGCCTGAACGATGTCCAGCCCGGTGCTGGTGTTACCAACCTGGCGGGCTATATCGGTGGCCGTCCCTATTTCGGACGCGACCTTAACGGCGACGGCGATTTGCTCGACGAAGTTACGATGCTCGCGCCCAGCCAGACCCGGACGCACCGCTTCATCGCAATCGCTGGCCTGCGTTACGACATCAACGACGATAACACGTTCCGCGTTTCGTACACCTATGATCGCGCCAACCATCGCCAGACCGGCCAGGTTGGACTGCTTCAGGGCAATGGCGAACCGTTTGACGTCTTTCCGGTCAATGATGGTCAGCTCGACGTAACCGGCGCAGAGCTCAACAAGCGCAATCGCCAGTCGTACGCTACGCTGAACAAGGTTGCCGCCGAATATCGCGGCGATTTCATGGACAACAAGCTGACGGTCAACATCGGCCTAGCGGCGCCGTTCTTCACGCGCGATTTACAGCAGAACTGCTTCACGACCTCGGCATCGGGCTTCGTCGACTGCTTCGGCGAGAACGACCCACGCAATGCGGCCTATGCAGCAGCCAATCCTACGGTTCAGGGCCCGCAGCGGCGGGTGCTGAAGTATGATAAGCTGTTGCCGAGCGGCGGCATGGTCTATCGGTTTACCGACCAGGTCAGCGTGTTCGCTAGCTATTCGCGTGGACTGGGCGTGCCCGGGACCGACAACCTCTATAACGCGTTCTTCTTTGCGCCCGACACTGCCGAGGCCCAGCCTAAGCCCGAGACGACCGATAGCTTCGACGGTGGCTTGCGTTACCGTTCGCGTCAGGTCCAGGCGCAGCTCGGTGGTTACTTCACCAAGTACAAGAACCGCACCGCGTCGGCTTACGATCCCGTTCTTGATGCAACGGTTTTCCGGAACCTCGGAACCGTCGATAAATACGGCGTTGATGGCTATGTATCCTACGCACCGGTGCCGCAGCTCGTTGTTTATGCATTCGGGTCGTACAACGACTCCGAAATCAAAGACGACGTGCAGACGGGTGTTGTCGCTGGCGTGCCGGTCTACGCACCGACCGCGGGCAAGAGCGAATCTGGCTCGCCGCGCTACTCCTATGGCGGTACCGTTCGTGGCACCGTCGGTCCGGTCGAACTCGGCATGACCGCGAAACGGACTGGCAAGCGCTTCGTCTATGACACCAACCTGCCCGTGATGAACGGTGCCACGGAAGTGTTCCCGAATGCGGCCCCGGCCTACTGGCTCGTCAACGCCGATGCTCGCATCAGCCTTGCGCAGTTCGGTGCGGAGAAGACGTACTTCCAGCTCAACGTCTACAACCTGTTCAACAAGCTTTATGTTGGCGGTTTCGGCGGCGGCCTTTCCCAGTCGGGTAGCCCGCCGTTTGTCCAGATCGGTGCGCCGCGCACGATCTCGGGTACGCTGGTCGTCGGTTTCTAAGCCAAACCAGAACACAACAAGAAGGGCGCGGGGAGTGATCCCCGCGCCCTTTTTCGTGGCTGTTGTTTTCTCGTAACCGGTGGCGATAGCGCCGGCAGCGCGTGTCGGCCTGGGCCTAGTCCTTGAGGCAGGCGTCGAGCCCGTCGCGGCGGACGACGCCGATGCGTTCGGCGATGGAGTTGCCATAGCGGCGCGTGAAGCCTGTCGGGGCAATTGCGCCGCGCTGCTTGGGCAGGGGGAGGATGGCGGCGATGCGCGCCGCCTCGATCACGGTCATGCTAGCGGCGCCGTGGTGGTAATAGCGCTGCGACCCGGCTTCGGCGCCATAGGTGCCGATGCCCGTCTCGGCGACGTTGAGATAGACTTCCATGATCCGGCGCTTGCCCCACAAGGTCTCTATGAGGACGGTGAAATAGGCCTCGAGCCCCTTGCGGAAAAAGCCGCCGCCCTGCCACAGGAAGACATTCTTGGCGGTCTGCTGGCTGATCGTCGATCCGCCGCGGATGCGGCCGCCGCGCGCGTTGCGCGCCAGCGCCTTTTCGATCGCCTGACGGTCGAAGCCGTTATGCGAACAGAACTTGCCGTCCTCGGCGGCGATCGCGGCGCGCGCCATGTCGGGATCGATCCGGTCGAGCGGTTCCCAGTCCTTGGTGATGCCGTGGCCGTCGAGCAGCATCGTCGCGGTAACCGGCGGCGGCACGAAGCGATAGGCGAGCACCCACACGAAGGTGATCGCGAGGAACCACAGGACGAACTTGACGGCGAAGCGGATGATACGGGTCATCGACGCAGGCTAGCGAAGCCGGCCCGCGCCGTCATGCGACTTTATCGTGAGCCGGCGCGAACGCCGATCACTCGGCGGGCAGGAGTTTTTTCTCGCCGGCAATCCGCAGCATCGCTTTCTGCAGCTTCTCGAACGCGCGCACCTCGATCTGGCGGACGCGCTCGCGGCTGACGCCGTAAACCTGGCTCAGTTCCTCGAGTGTCTTGGGATCGTCGGTCAGGCGGCGCTCGGTGAGGATGTGCTGTTCACGCTCGTTGAGCGCGCCCATCGATTCCATCAGCAGTTCGTGGCGAACGGTCGTTTCCTCGCGATCGGCGACGCGCTGGTCCTGGAGCGGCTCGTCATCCTGCAGCCAATCCTGCCACTGGCCGTCGCCGTCCTCGCGCATCGGCACGTTGAGCGAGGTATCGCCGCCCATCGCCATGCGACGGTTCATCGAGATGACGTCTTTTTCGCTGACACCCAGATCGGTCGCGATCTTGGCAACGTCCTCGGGCTTGAGATCGCCGTCCTCGAACGCCTCGAGGTTGTTCTTCATCCGGCGCAGGTTGAAGAACAGCTTCTTCTGCGCGGCGGTGGTGCCCATCTTGACGAGGCTCCACGAGCGCAGGATGAATTCCTGGATCGAGGCGCGGATCCACCACATCGCGTAGGTCGCGAGGCGGAAGCCGCGATCGGGTTCGAATTTCTTCACCCCCTGCATCAGCCCGATATTGCCTTCGGAGATCAGTTCGCTGACGGGCAGGCCATAGCCGCGATAGCCCATCGCGATCTTGGCGACGAGACGCAGGTGGCTGGTGACAAGCTGCGCCGCCGCATCCTGGTCCTGGTGTTCCTGGTAGCGTTTGGCGAGCATGAACTCCTGCTCGGGCGCGAGCAGCGGGAACTTGCGGATCTCCGACATGTAACGGTTGAGGCTCGCCTCCCCGCCAAGTGCAGGGATGGTGGCTGGTACGTTGCTGGCGGCCATGATTGTCCCTTTTTCCTTCGGTCCCGGCAATTTCCGGACCGTGCCTTTGCGGCAAATCAGTTTTCTCTTAAAACTTATACGCGCAGGCGGCTTAACAGTTCCTGCATATCTGGCGGCATTGCGCTGGTTAGCGCGATATCTGCGTTGGTTACCGGGTGAATAAAGCCTAGTTCGGCGGCGTGCAACGCCTGGCGGCGAAAGTCCAATCGATTGAGCGTGTCTCTGTGAACGGATTTTCCGCGATTATAGGCGGGATCGCCGAGCAGCGGATGGCCGATATGCGACATATGGACGCGGACCTGGTGCGTCCGGCCGGTCTCGAGCCGGCATTCGATCAGCGTCGCGCCGATCAGGCGTTCGATCGTGCGGAAATGCGTCACCGCGTGCTTGCCCTGGGCTTCGTCGACCACCGCCATTTTCTTGCGGTCGCGCGACGACCGCCCGATATTGCCGGTAACGGTGCCGTTCTGCGGCAGTGGATGGCCCGCGACGATGGCGCGATAGCGGCGATTGACGCTGTGCGCGGCGAACTGCCGGGCGAGGCCTTCGTGCGCGACGTCGGATTTGGCTGCGACGATGAGCCCGCTGGTATCCTTGTCGATGCGGTGGACGATCCCCGGCCGCGCGACGCCGCCGATGCCCGACAACTGGCCAGCGCAATGGTGGAGCAGCGCGTTGACCAGCGTCCCGTCGCCATTGCCCGCGGCGGGATGGACGACGAGCCCGGCGGGCTTGTCGACGACGATCAGATGGTCGTCTTCATAGGCGACGACGAGCGGGATATCCTGAGGCTGCGCAGTCGCGGTGGTTGCCGCGGGCAGGGTGATGAACGCGGTCATCGGGGCGCCGAGCCTGGCCGAGGGATTGGCGAGCGGTGCGGCATTGGCGTCGGTGATTGCGCCCGCCAGCATCAGCGCCTTGACGCGTTCGCGCGACAGGCGCGGCGCACGCGCGGCGATCGCGCTGTCGAGGCGCGTCCCGACGCAGTCCGCGCCGAGTTCGATACTGATCTGGCTGCCCCCGCCGTTCATTGCGGCGATGTGGCGCGCGCCTGCCCAAATTCAAGGGCATGCAGGCTTTTCCTTGAAACTGGGCGGCCAAGCGGTCACACAGCCGCCACCGGGAAATCGAACGATAGCAACAGGAAGAACGTATGACGGTCGAACGCGTGGAATTTGCCAGCCTGCTCTGCTCGCGCCTGTGCCACGACCTGCTCAGCCCGGTTGGCGCGCTCAACAACGGGATCGAGCTGCTCGCCGACGAGAGCGATCCCGAGATGCGCAAGCGGTGCCTCGAGCTGCTCGAACAGAGCGCGCGGACGACCGCCGACAAGCTCAAATATTTCCGCCTTGCCTTCGGTTCGGCCGGCGGCTTTGGCGAAGCAATCCCGACCGCCGACGCGCATGCCGCGATTTCGGGAATGATTGGCGAGACGCGCAAGATCGAGCTCGGCTGGCTGGTCCATGACGACGCGCTGCCCAAGGCGGTGATCCGCGTGATGCTCAACTTGGCTCTGGTCGCGATCGATGCGCTGGTCCGCGGCGGCCGGCTCGATATCGGGGTCGAGCGCCATGACGACGACGTCGAGATCGTCATTCGGGCCGAGGGCGCACGTCTCGCGGTCGACGATTCGATCATCGCCGCGCTCGAGGGCAATCTGCCCGAGGGTGACCTCGCGGCGCGGACCGCGCCCGCGTGGATGACGCATGTCATCGCGCAGGCGGGCGGCGGCCGTGTCGTGTCGTCGCGCGACGGTGCCGACGCGATCCTGCTGGGGGCCACGCTGAAGGCCTGACGGCTAAGGTCGGCCAGCGACACGCCGCGAAGGTTGACGCCATTTTAACCACTGGCGTTGCATGACCTGTTTTCCAAGTCAGTGGAAACAGGCGCACATGGACGAAATTCTGCAGGAATTCCTCTCGGAAACGGCCGAGACGATGGAAGAAATCTCGGGCGAAATCGTCGCCTGGGAAGCCGATCCCGCTGACCGTGAGCGGCTCGATTCGATCTTTCGCTTCGTCCACACCGTCAAGGGCAGCTGCGGCTTCCTCGACCTGCCGCGGATCGGCGCACTATCGCATGCTGCCGAAGATGCGCTCGACGCCGCGCGCAACGGCCGCCGCGACCCGACACCGGCGCTCGTCACCGCGGTGCTGGCAGTGATCGACCGGATCCTCAGCCTGACCGAGGAAATCGCCAGCTCGGGAAGCGAGCCCAAAGGCGACGATCACGCGCTGATCGACGCGGTCCATGCCGACGAGAGCGGCGCTGACACGGTCGGTGAAGTCATCCAGCCCGGCACTGTCATCGCGGCTGGCGCGGGCAGCGACCAGACAATCGCCGCCGCCCAGCCCGCAGCGCAGGACTGGCGCACCATTCGCGTGCCGCTCAACCTGCTCGACAGCATGATGAACGGCGTCAGCGACATGGTGCTGGCGCGCAACGAGGTCGCCCGCGTGCTCCGCGGCGACGGCAATTCAGGCGCCGTTTCGGGCGCGTTCGAGCGGCTTTCGGCGTCGGTGGCCGAGATGCGCAATTCGGTCAGCCAGATGCGCATGCAGCGGATCGAAAAGCTGTTTGCGCCGCTGCCGCGCCTGATCCGCGATGTCAGCAACGAACTGAACAAGAGGGTCGATGTCGAGATCGACGGCGGCGCGGTCGAGCTCGATCGCGAGATGATCGAGAGCATTCGCGATCCGCTGACCCACATCATCCGCAACGCGATCGATCACGGCATCGAAGCGCCTGCCGATCGGCTCGCCAAGGGGAAACCCGAAGCGGGCAAGATCACACTCGTCGCATGCCAGTCGGGTAACCAGATCATTATCGAGGTCCACGACGACGGCGCCGGGATCTCGACCGACCGGCTCGTCGCCAAGGCGGTCGCCGCCAAGATCGTGACCGCCAGCGAGGCGCGCGCACTCACCGCGACGGAAAAGCTCAACCTGATTTTCTCCCCGGGTCTCACGACCGCGGGCGAGGTCACCTCGATCTCGGGGCGCGGCGTCGGCATGGACATCGTGCGCGCGAATATTGAACGCATCGGCGGGCTCGTCGATATCGAGAACAATCCCGGCAACGGCCTGACCGTGACGATGCGCGTGCCGCTGACGCTGACGATCATCTCTGGCCTGACGGTCTGCGCCGCCGACCATGTCTTCGCGATCCCGCGCGCCAGCGTCAGCGAGATCATCCTCCAGATGAACGATTCGGTCCGGATCGACCGCGCCGGCGGGGCGGATATCGCAATCGTCCGCGGCGAACGGCTCGCTCTGGTCTATCTCGAGGATGTTCTCGGCCTCGATCGCCCCGATGCCGAAAGCATCGATCGCGCGATCATCATAACCCGCGGGGCGGGCGGACACCGCTATGCATTGAGCGTGGCCGACGTTTTCGATCACGAGGAACTCGTCATCAAGCCCGCCGCGCCGGCGATCATGGCGACAGGGATCTACGCCGGATCGACCTTGCCCGATAACGGCCGGCCGATGTTGTTGCTCGACGTGACGGGCATAGCCGAGCGGCAGGACATCGGGTCGCTCGGCGGACAGGACGATCGCGCGGCCGAAGCCGTTGCGCACAACGACGATTGCCGCGACCAGGCGTTGCTGTTCAACGATTTCGACGGGGCCGTGCGCGCCATCGACCTCGCGGTGATCGATCGCGTCGACGAAGTGCCGGTCGCGGCGATCCGCCGTCAGGGCGGCAGGCTGCGCGCGTTGGTCGGTGACCAGATGATCGCCGTCCACGATTGCACGATTCCCGCCGACCTTACCGCGATCAAGCTGCTGCGGCTCAACGACGGCGATGCCGAGGTCGGCTATGCGATGGTCGATGTCGTCGATGTCGTGCGACTGCCCGCATCGATTGCGGCGCCAGCCCAGCCGGGACTGATCCGGGGTGTCACGCTAATCGGCGGCGAGCCGGTCGAGGTCATCGATCCCTACTGGATATTCTGTTCGCTTGGCGCATCGCGCCCGGCCGAACGGCAACCCGTGTGCCGCCTGACCGATGGCGGCGACCACTGGACGCGGCAGTTCCTCGCGCCGCTGATCGCCGGGGCAGGCTATCGTGTCGTCTACGACGAGGACGAGGACGCGCCGACGGCCGATATCGTCATCGCGGGCGATAGCGACGATCAACCCGACGATATGAGCGCCGACGACCAGTCGATCCTGCGCCTGCGCAAGGCCGAACGGCCGAGCGGGAAGGGCGACCGGTCGATCTATCGCTATGACAAGGACGCGATCCTCGGCGCGCTCGATCGCATGACAAGGACCGGATGACATGATCGAACGGCTTTACCTGATCGCCCAGCTCGCCGGTACGCGCGTCGCGCTGCGTTCGAGCGATGTCGATTCGGTCGTCATCGTCCGCAACGTCACCCCGGTGCCGCAGACCCAGCCGCATCTCGTCGGCCTGTTCGCGCTGCGCAGCCGCGTGATGACGCTGATCGATGCGCGTGTCGTCGTCGGCGCGGACACGGCGGCGCACGGCGCGGACGGCGACAAGGCGATCGTCGTCAAGGTCGGCGGCCATGCTTATGGCATCATCGCCGATGCGGTCGAGGACGCCTGCTTCCTCGACGGCGAGGAATTGCCGATCCGCGGCAAGCTTTCGCCCGGCTGGCGCGCGATCGCCGAAGCGATGATCGAGCACGCCGGCGAGACCGTCCTCGTCGTCAATCCCGAACGGCTGGTCAATCCGCCGCTGGCGCATGCTGCCTGAGCACGGTCCGACCCATGCTCGCGGCGCTCGAAGTTAACGTTAATCTCACCATTTGTCCTTAAGCCCGGAATGTCGCTGTCGTGCATCTCGTCGCGAACGCAATTTGGAGAATTTTATGAAGTCCTGTCTCGTCGTCGATGACAGCAAAGTCATCCGCAAGGTCGCGCGACATATCCTCGAAGGTCTCGACTTCGCGGTCGCCGAAGCGTGCGACGGGCAAGAAGCGCTCGACGCCTGTCATGAATCGGTTCCCGATGTCGTCCTGCTCGACTGGAACATGCCGGTGATGAGCGGCATGGAATTCCTCCAGGCGCTCAACGGTCTCAACCTCCCGAACCGGCCCAAGATCGTGTTCTGCACGACCGAGAACGGCATCGCCCATATTCGCGCCGCGATCGATGCCGGGGCCGACGAATATGTCATGAAGCCGTTCGACCGCGATACTCTGGAGGGCAAACTCCAACTGGTCGGCGTGGCCTGAGGGCCACGTCTCGTGAACAGCCCCTTTTCCCCACCGCGTAAGGACGCCGGTCAGCGCGTGCGCGTTCGCACGATGCTGGTCGATGACAGCCTCGTCGTACGCAGCATCCTTGCCGCCATCCTCGCCGAATCCGACGCGATCGAGGTGGTCGCATCGGTGCCGAGCGCGGACAATGCGCTCGCCTGCCTCGACCGCGTTACGGTCGACGTCATCGTCCTCGACCTCGAAATGCCCGGGATGAATGGCATCACCGCCTTGCCCGAATTGATCCGCAAATCGGGCGCGCGCGTCCTGATCCTGTCGTCGAACTGCGAAGCGGGTGGCCCCGCCGCGGTCCGTGCGCTGTCGCTCGGCGCCGCCGACACGCTCGCCAAGCCCGGCCAGGGAAGCTTCAGCGGCGGCTTTGGCAAGATATTTGCCGAGCGCATCGTTGCGCTTTCCGGCGGCACCCGGCGCCATCGTCCGACTGGCGACCCGGTGGCGCAGCGTTCCGATCACAAGAGCGCGCCGACGATCACGCACCGTCCATCGCGCACCCCGCACTGTATCCTGATCGGCTCATCGACCGGTGGGATCGCCGCACTCAACAGCTTTCTCAAGTCGCTCGACGACAGCGTCACCGCGCCGATCCTGTTGACGCAGCATCTGCCCGCCGCCTTCATCCCGTTTTTCGCGATGCAGCTGCAAGGCATCACGCGACGGATCGTGCTGGCCGCCGAAGACGGCATGGTGCTCAAATCCGGCCATCTTTATGTCGCGCCCGGCCACGCGCATCTCACCGTCGTTCGGTCGGGCGACGGCGAGGCACGGATCGCCTTGTCGAAAACCCCCGCGCGCAACGGCTGCCAGCCATCGACCGACCCGATGTTCGCCAGCGCGGCCGAGGTCTTTGGCGCGACCGCGATTGCGATCGTTCTCAGCGGCATGGGTCATGACGGGGCCGAGGGCGCGCGCCTGATCCGCGCACGCGGCGGCGCCGTCATTGCCCAGTCGCAAGACAGCTGCGTCGTCTGGGGCATGCCCGGCTCGATCGTCAATGCGGGGCTCGCCAGCGCCGTGCTCGATCCCGCCGACGCGAGCGAATACGTCAATCGTGCAGCACGCAGGTCGGCCACATGACCCCGGGTGATAACGAAGGCGCCTGCCGCATCCTGGTCGGCCTGCTCGAGGCACGCACCGGCCAGGCGCTTGCGCCCGACCGGATCTGGCGGATCGAGACCGCGCTAAAGCCGGTCATGCGCAACCACGCCATCGACACGCTTGATAGCCTGGTCGCCAAGCTGGCTTCGGAGGGCAATCGCGGACTGGTCGACGAGGTGATCGATGCGCTGCTCAACAACGAAAGCTATTTCTTTCGCGATCATATCGTATTCGACGAGCTCAATGATCGCGTCTTCGAGGACCTGCGGGTCAGCAATGCCGCGACGCGGACGATGTCGGTCTGGATGGCGGGCTGTTCGACCGGACAGGAAGCCTATTCGATCGCGATGATGCTCGCCGACGCGCCGCACAAGTGGCGCGGCTGGACGATCCGTCTCGTCGCGACCGACATTTCGCACAGCGCGATCGTCAAGGCGCAGTCGGGGCTTTACACCCAGTTCGAAATCCAGCGCGGCCTGTCTGTCACGCGGATGGTCCGCTGGTTCGACCAGGAGGGTAGTGACTGGCGGATCAAGGAAGAGCTGCGCAATCGCGTCGATTTCTACCAGCACAGCCTGTTGTCGCAGGCGCCGCCGGCGGGGCCGTTCGACGTGATCTTGTGCCGCAACGTCCTGCTGTATTTCGCCAAGGCGGTGCGGACCGAGGTGTTCTCGCGCCTGCATAGCGTTCTCGCCAGGAACGGCGTGCTTGGGCTCGGCGCGGGCGAAACGATCCTCGGCCAGACCGAGGACTTCGTCCCCAGCGGCACCTATCGCGGGCTCTATCGCCGCGCCGATGCGCCCGCCGCGCGGGCCCGGCCGATCGCCGCTGCCAAATAGCGCGGCGCGATCGTTCGCGCTTGCCTAGGCAGGGCGGGCTAGCCTACCCATTGCAGCCTGTCGCATCGCCCCGAGAGGCGGCCCAGCCAAGGCCCGGTATCGATGAATAAGCGCCGATGACCCAATCGTCCCCCTCCGACCGCCCGTTGATCGAGCGGTTGTCGCCCAATTTCGATGATCGGCGCGCGCCGATCAGCATGATCGTGCTGCATTATACCGGGATGCGCGACGGCCCGTCGGCGATCGACTGGATGGCCAGCGCCGAATCGAACGTGTCGGCACATTATGTCGTGGCCGAGGATGGCCAGGTGACGCTGATGGTGCCCGAAGAGCAGCGCGCCTGGCACGCCGGTCTCGCCCACTGGCGCGGGATCAGCGACGTCAACTCGGCGAGCGTCGGGATCGAGATCGTCAATCCCGGGCACGAGTTCGGCTATGTCCCGTTTCCCGACGAACAGATCGCCGCGGTGATCGACCTCGTCGGCCAGATCAAGGGGCGCTACGGCATCGGCCGCGGCGATATCGTCGGCCATTCGGACGTCGCCCCGATGCGCAAAAAGGACCCCGGCGAGCTGTTCCCGTGGGAAGCGCTTGCCAGCCGCCGCCTCGCGTTGCCGCGTCCGCGCAAGAAGCTGATGGACCCGATGTGGTCCGATGCCGGTTTCGTCCTCGCGCTCGAACGCTTCGGCTATGACGTGACCGATTCGTTCGCCGCCGTCGTCGCGTTCCAGCGGCGCTTCCGCCCCGAGCTGATCGACGGGACGATCGACGGCGAATGTCGGGCGATCCTGCTCGCGCTGCTGCTGCCGCGTCCCGAGCCGCATTACGACCCGATCCCATAGGCCGATCCCCCCGGCCGATCCCGCAGGCCGATCCCCTAGATTGCGTCGCGCCACGCCAGCCCCTATATCGGCGACGCCAGAGGGTTGGGCGATCGCGGGCGGCCGAAAGGTTCGCGCGAGGAAAGTCCGGGCTCCACGAAACAACGGTGCCGGATAACGTCCGGCGAGGGTGACCTCAGGGAAAGTGCCACAGAAAGCAGGTCGCAAGGGCTTCGGTCCCGCGACAGTGAAAGGGTGCGGTAAGAGCGCACCGCATCGCCGGTAACGGTGATGGCAGGGCAAACCCCACCGGGAGCAAGACCGAATAGGGGCGGCGTGGCCTTCGTCAAGAAGGTGCAGGCGGGATTTCGGCCCAGTCGCCCGGGTTGGTTGCTTGACTGTGCCCGCAAGGGCATGGCTAGAGGAATGATCGCCCATTCTCCCGCAAGGGGGAGGGACAGAACCCGGCTTACAGACCCTCTGGCAATTATCGCCCACCACCCCTAGTTCGGACAGTTATGGCCAAGGCACGACAATCTAACGACTGGGGTTTCCCCCGCTGGCGCGGTTACGAGGATTCGCGCGACGCGGTCGCGGTGAAGATCTGCGATCGCTACGGCTGTGAATTGCTTGGCGACCGGCCCGCGCCGAAATCGCCGAACAGCCCCGAACGCTGGTATTTCTGCGAGAAGCACGCGGGCGAATATAATCGCAACTACGACTATTTCGAAGGCCTGACCGGCGAACAGGCGGCCGCGCGCGAGGCAGAGGAAACGCGCGACGCGGGCGGCTTCAAGTCGGCGAGCCATTATGGCTGGGGCGGGCCGGGCGACGGCAGCCGATCGAGCGACGAGATGCTCGCGCTCGAAATCCTCGGGCTCGATCCCGATTGCGAGTTCGCCGAGGTCAAGAAGGCGCATCGCCGCCTCGCCAAGGACAACCACCCCGATATCAAGCAGGGCGACGAAGAGGCCGCGGCGAAGTTCCAGGCGGTCCAGACCGCTTATGAAGTCCTGCGCCAGTCCGAAGAACGCAAGGGCTGGAAGCCCGACTGAACGGCCTAGGCGTTGCCGTCGGCGTAACGCGCCGCGGTTTCGCGGATCAGCGCGATCATGTTAGGAATGCCCTGTGTCCGGTTCGAACTGAGCTGGTTGGCGAGGTCGAACGGTGCCAGCGCGCCGGCGATGTCGGTTGCGACGATCGCCTCTGGCGAGGCATGATCGACGGTCTTGAGGACCAACGCGATGATCCCCTTGGTGATTGCCGCATTGCTGTCGGCAAGGAAGCACAGCCGCCCGTCGTCGTCGACCGTCGGGTAGACCCAGACCTTGGCCGAACAGCCGCGCACCAGCGTGGCGTCGGTCTTGAGCGCATCGGGCATCGGGTCGAGCGCGCGACCGAGATCGATCAGCAGGCGATAGCGATCGTCGGGTTCGAGGAATTCATATTCTTCGCGGATGTCGTCGAGGCTGGCCATGCCGCGCCCCTAGCGGCTGACACGCGGCTGCGAAAGGGGCAAGCGGCAAGGGCGCCTCAGAGATCGACGCCGCTGGCAATCGCTTCGAGCTTGCGGATGCGTTCCTTGAGGTCGGCGACCTCGATCCGCGATCCGGTACCCGACATGATCCGGGCGTCGTCGTAATCGTCGGCGGCGACCGCATGGCCGGGCCGCGAAAGCTGTTCGCGCTTGAGGCCGATCCAGTCGCGCCAGGCGGTGAGGCCGACCATTGCGATCAACGCGAGGCCGGCAAAGACGATGCTGGCGGTGGCGAGGGTGGCGAGCGTGGTTTCCATGACCTGCATTTCCTTTCCTAAAATTCCGGGCGCGATCAGTTGACGCGATCGTCGCGCAGTTGTTCGATTTCGATGTTGAGGCCGTGCGCGCTGTCGGTGACGATGCGCTCGACATTGGCGAGGCGATCCTTGACCGACCCCAGTTCGGCGCGCAGCTGTGCGTTTTCCTGGGTGACGAGCTTGACCCGTTCGGCGGCTTCGGCGTCGGTCTTGGGATAAACCGCCTGGCCCCAGGCGCCGTCGAGCGGATAGCCGTGGCGAATGCGCATCCAGGTCGTCACGATCCAGCCGATGCTGACCGTCCCGGCGACGATGGCGATCGGCCAGATGAGATCGCTGATCAGGGCAATTTTGTCGGGGTCCATTATCGGGTCCTTTCGGCGATGCGCGGCGCGGGGTCGCTGTCGCGCAGGCGTTCGATCTCGTCGGAAATATCCATGCCCTTGTCGGTCACGATGCGCTCGAGAACGCGCATGCGCTGTTCGAGCCGTTCGGTGTGGGCGGCGTACTGGGCGGACTTTTCGGCGGTCATTTCGGATTGCTTTTCAAGCTGGCGCTCCTTGATGCGGAGCCACATCTTGAATGGCGCGATGCTGATCGCGGCGAGGGGGATGAGGACCCAGATCCAGCTGGCGACGTCGTTCATGGCATGCTTCCCTTAAGGCCAGTCAGTTGAGGCGTTCGTCGCGCAAGCGGTCGATCTCGTCCGAGACGTCGATCCCCTTGTCGGTGACGATCCGTTCGAGGACGCGCACGCGCGCTTCGAGCCGTTCCGAATTGGCCGAATACTGGGCGGCCTTTTCGGCGGTCATTTCGGACTGGCGCTCGAGCATCTTCTGCTGGTGCCGGGTCCAGATCGCGAACCCACCGAGGAGGAACGGGGCGAGCGGAATGAGGAGTGCGAGCCAGTTCATGCGTCGGACCTTTCGCGCTTGCGCTCGATCCGGCCGAGGCTGTCGATTTCGGCGGCGAGGCGGTTGGAGGGATCGGTCGTGATCTCCTCGATCACCGCGAGGCGTTGTTCTAGGCGCGCGACCTTGGCAGCGAGCATGTCGCGCTCTGCATCGGGCTGCCCGGCGCTCGCCGCGTATTTGGCAAGCCGCAGGTCCTTGTCATGCTTCAGGCCGGCGCGGATCACGAACAACAGTGCGACGATCGCGACGATGACGATGACGAAAACTTCTTCAGGCATGACGGCCTCCCCTTAAGCGTGTGCGCGGTTCAGCGCAGTTCCTCGATCTCGCGGCTCAGCTCGCGGTTGCTGCTCGTGTAGAACAGCTCGATGTCGGCGAGCCGGCGATCGAGATCGCGGAATTTCGAGCGGACTTCCTGCTTGGTCCGCTTCGGGTTCGAGCGGATGCCCTGCCAGAACTTCGCTTCTTCGGGCGTGCGGTAGAGGTCGACCGGCTTTTTCGGCGCCATCATCGCGATCGCGATATAGGCGAGGATCGGAAAGCCGCTGCCGGCGAACACCAGGAGCAGGAAGGCGAGGCGGACCCAGAGGACATCGACCCCGGTATAGTCGGCGATCCCGGCGCAAACGCCCTTGATCTTGCCATTGGGTTTGTCGAGGTAGAATTTGGTGCGACGCGATGTCATCGGTCAGGTCCTTTCGCTGGAGATGTTGCGGTCTTCGAGGCGAGACATTTCGCTATAGTCGCCGTCATGGCCGATCTGTTCGGGGCGCTGGTCGCGCGGCAGGTAATCGGGGTTATCGGCAGCGACGATCCGTTCGATCGTGTGGAGCCGTTCCTCGAGCCGGCGCGCGGTGTTGTACATGTCGTCGAGCAGGCCCTCGTCCTCGGTGGTGAGGCTCGGCGCGTTCTGTTTCCACTTGGTGATATAGTGGAACAGCATGCCGGGCAGGATGATGAAGATACAGATTATAGCAATGACACCTTCCATGGCTCAGCCCTCCTTCTCTGCTGCATCGCCGGCGGGCTTGGCGCCGCCCTTGGCCGCTTTCATCGCGGCGAGTTGTTCTTCGATCTGGTCCGAGCTTTCGAGTTCGGAAATCTCGTCCTCGAGGCTCTTGGGCGCCTGGCCGATCGACAGCGAGTCGGCGCGGCCCTCGGCCATGTCGACGCGGCGTTCGAGCATGTCGAAGCGCGAGAACGCGTCCTGGGTGCGCTCGCCGCTGTAGAGGTCGCGCAGCTTGATGCGGTTCTCGGCGCTTTCGAGCCGGGCGACGATCGACGACTGGCGGCTGCGCGCTTCGCGCAATTTGCCCTGCAGCTTGGCGATGTCGACCTCGTTGGCGCGCAACGCGTCGTCGAGGACGGTGATTTCCGCCTTGAGCCGCTCGGCGGTCTCGGTTGCCTTCTGGCGTTCGATCAGCGCCGCCTTGGCGAGGTCCTCGCGGTCCTTGCTCAGCGCCAGTTCGGCCTTGTCGGTCCAGTTTGCCTGGATCCCTTCGAGCTTGGTGATGTGGCGGCGCATTTCCTTCTGGTCGGCGATCGTGCGCGCGGCGTCGGCGCGGACTTCGACGAGCGTTTCTTCCATCTCGAGAATGATCATGCGGATCATCTTGGCCGGATCGTCCGCCTTATCGAGCATGTCGGTGACGTTGGCGGCAATGATGTCGCGGGTTCGAGAGAAAATGCCCATGAGGTGGCTCCTGTAATACACGGGGGACTGCGACGCTTCCGGACCCAGGCTCGACGGCCGGGGAAAGGGGCGCGGCGGAATGTTTTGCGCCGGGACGATCCGATTTGCGGATTGTGGCCGCAAGGGGGCAAGGGGGTTCGGACGCCCCGGCGCGCGGTCAGGCATGATCGCCCTTCCGAATAAGGTCGGCACCGGCAGGGCCGGGCGCGACAACCGCGATCTGGGGATGGCCTCGGGCGGGCAGCATCGGCACTGCCTGGACCGGGATGATCGATCCCCACATCGCAATACCGGTCAGGGCGAATGCGGCGAGGATCGCGGCGGTTTCTCCTTTCCAGTCGATTTTCATGATCTTCGTCCCGTTGGGTTGGTGTTGCTCCATGCTTTGCACGAGGCGTGCCAGACCGGAATATCGCATGAATCCAGGCAATTGGCGTTGGGCCTAATCATCTGGCGTGTTTAAAGCTTGCCAATTAGTGGTGAATGCCACCATAAGTTGGGCCTGACCCTGGTTTGGCTGGAGCCGCATGGAACGCGAAAACAACTTCATCGGCCAATCGACCGCCTTTCTCGATGCAGTCGAGCGTGCCAGCCGCGCCGCGCCGCTCAACCGGCCGGTGCTCGTCATCGGCGAGCGCGGCACGGGCAAGGAGCTGATCGCCGAGCGCCTCCATCGCCTGTCGAACCGGTGGGACGGCCCGCTGGTCGTAATGAACTGCGCTGCACTGCCCGAAACGCTGATCGAGGCCGAGCTGTTCGGCCACGAAGCCGGTGCCTTTACCGGCGCGACCAAGACGCGCGTGGGCCGTTTCGAAGAGGCCGATGGCGGGACGCTGTTCCTCGACGAGCTCGGCACGCTGTCGATGGGCGCGCAGGAGCGATTGCTGCGTGCGGTCGAATATGGCGACGTCACGCGGATCGGCTCGTCGCGCCCGATCAATGTCGATGTCCGGATCGTCGCCGCGACCAATGACGACCTGCCGCAAATGGCGGCGAACGACCGGTTTCGTGCCGACTTGCTCGACCGTCTGTCGTTCGAGGTGATCACGTTGCCGCCGCTGCGCGTGCGCGACGGCGATATAGAGGTGCTCGCCGATTATTTCGGGCGGCGCATGGCGAGCGAGCTTGGCTGGGAAAGCTGGCTCGGCTTCGACGACGTCGCCAAGGCCAAAATGGGCGCCTATGCCTGGCCGGGCAATGTGCGCGAACTGCGCAATGTCTGCGAACGCGCGGTCTATCGCTGCGGCGAGCCGGGCAAGCCGGTCAGGCACCTGATTTTCGATCCGTTCGATTCTCCGTGGCGCAAGACCGCCGAGCCCAAGCCGAGCGACGACGCGCCCGCGCAAGCTGCCGAGGCCGCCGCGCAGCCAGCGGCCGCACCCGAACCGCCGCTGATCGTCGACGACCTCAAATCGGCGGTCGAGCGCTATGAAAAATCGATCCTCGAAAGCGCGCTCGAACGCTGCCGCTTCAACCAGCGCGCCACCGCCGACGTGCTCGGGCTGAGCTATGATCAGTTGCGCCATGCGCTCAAGCGCCACCAGCTCAACTGACCGACCGGCTCGCCTTGACCGCTTCGGGGTACGGCGTCATTACGCTGGCGACAACCGGGGTGATTAATCGCGCTGCGATGGGACCAGCTGGCGACCTGCTGCGTTGATCATGGTAAGCCCCCCGACAAACACCCCCGAGAGGAGACAGACTATGGCTTTCGAACTTCCCGAGCTTCCCTATGCCAAGACCGCATTCGGCGAGATCATCTCGTCGCAGACCTTCGATTATCACCATGGCAAGCACCATAAGGCCTATGTCGACAAGACCAACGGCATGCTCGCCGACGCCGATCTTGAAGGCAAATCGCTGAGCGAAGTGATCAAGGCGGCCAAGGATAAGGGCAACAAGGGCCTGTTCAACAACGCCGCACAGGTGTGGAACCACAGCTTCTACTGGCTGTGCCTCAGCCCCGAACAGAAAAGCCCCTCGGGCGAGCTCGCCGCGCGGATCGACGACGATTTCGGATCACACGACGAATTCCTCGCCAAGTTCAAGGAAGAGGCGGTCGGCCATTTCGCGAGTGGCTGGGCCTGGCTCGTGCTCGACGGCGACACGCTCAAGATCACCTCGCTGCATGACGCCGACAGCCCCGTCGCGCACGGCATGAAGCCGCTGCTGACGCTCGACGTGTGGGAGCACGCTTATTATCTCGATTACCAGAATGCGCGCCCCGACTATGTCCAGACGCTGCTCGAAAAGGCGATCAACTGGGAATTCGTCGCCAAGAACCTCGACGGCGAAGGCGTCAGCCGCGCCGACCAGAAGGGCTGACCGCCCGCCGATCAGGACGTGGAAAAGGGGGGCGGCAACGCTCCCCTTTTTCGTTAACGGTCAGAAGGTGAATTCGTACTCGACGAGCAGCCGCCACTGGCCGTCGCTGTTGTCTTTCGCCTCGCCGAGCGCGAACAGATATCCCGCCTCGATCTCCAGCTCGCCATTCCCAAGATGTGCGATCTCGGCCTTCGCAACGGGGCCGATGAAATGCTCTTTGCGCGGCAGGAAGTCGCGCGTCGAACCGAGCTCACCAAAGGCGGCGGCGCCTAGTCGAATTTCACCCAGCACCGCCGCATCGACCGAGGCGGCATAACCGAATTCGACAGGTTCACCGCCGGTCAGATGCTTTTCGGCGATGAGGTTGAGGCGGGCATCGAAGGCACCGGCCTTCTTTTGCAGGAGAAGTTTGGTTTCGACCTTGTCGGGGCCTTCGAGGCCGATTTCATATTCGCCATAGATCGCGGCATCGAGGCCGGCGACTCGGCCCAGCGTGTAGATGCCTTCAAAGCCGATCGCTTCGACTTCGCGATCCAGGCCTGGTTGCTTTTCGAGTTCGACCAGGACTGCACCATAAAAGCGCGGCGAAAACCCGTAGGCGGCTTCGAGGACGAGCGCGTCCGCGCCGTCGTCGGTTCCGCCGTCGATGCGGCCGTAACGCGCCTCGATTTCGGCAACATCGGCCTTGACCGTTGCACCATAGACCTTTTCGCCGACGCCCGGTGCGGCGTGCGCTGCGGTTGATGACAGTGCGGCGATCGCCAGCGCGGCGATGGTAGATATTGGCGTACGCATTTAGCCCCCCTGGGATGATGAATGCGGTTCCGCTAACGAGAGTTATTCGCAATAGCAAGGATCATCTGGGTAAGGCGCCGAACCAAGAGCGCAGACGCACGACCGATGCCGGCGGACGCCAGGCGCCACCAGGTCGATCGCTCCGATATAGGCTGGCTTGGTTGCGAGGCCGGGCCGCGCGGGGTGGCCGATCAGGCGCCCGGTTCGTTTTCGACCGCGAGGCCGTGACGCATCAGCATCGGCACATTGGCGATCGCGAAGACCATCGACGCGGCGGTGATGCCCCAGACCTTGATCGTCAGCCAGGTGTCGAAATCGAACGCCTGGCGCAAAACCTCGTTGGTGACCGCCATGCCTGCGAAGAACAGTGCCCAGTTGCGCGACAGCAGCATCCAGCCGCTTTCGTCGAGGCCGTCATAGGCGGCCTGGAGCAGGTATTTGAGCAATGGCTTGCCGCGCAGCCAGCCGATGCCGAGGATCACGGCGAAAAAGACGTAGATGATCGTCGGCTTGATCTGGATGAATTTCTCGCTGTGGAAATAGATCGTCAGCCCGCCGAAAAACAGCACGAGGATCGCCGATAGCCAGAGCATCGGCGAGACCCGGTTGAGTTTCCATTTCGACACCGCAACCGCAATGACGATCGCGACCATGAAGGCGACCGTGCCCTTGATCGCGGCGGTGGTCGGGCCGAACGCATCGTCGCTGTCGCTGAACTTGAAGACGAGGAAGAAGACGAGCAGCGGCCCGAAATCGATCAGGAAGGGCAGCAGGCCGCCATGCGCCTTTTTCTCGGTCACGATGGCGGTTTGGGGAATTTCTTCGCTCATACTGGTGTTCCTTGCGGCGTTCCCCTCATCCAGCTCCGGCTAAGCTCCTGCGTCGCCAAGACTCCACATCCTTCTCCCGCGTCCGGGAGAAGGATACGAAGACCTCGCGCGCAGCGCGTTGGTCGCAGTTGGATGAGGGGAAGAGAGATCATTCGACGTTGCCCGCGATCGCGTCAGCCAACTGGCGCGGATCGAAGGGGCGGAGGTCTTCGAGGCCCTCACCGATGCCGATGGCATGGATCGGCAGGCCGTATTGTTCGCTCGCCGCGACGAGGACGCCGCCGCGCGCGGTGCCGTCGAGCTTGGTCATGATCAGCCCGGTGACGCCGGCGAGCTCCTTGAAGGTGGCGATCTGTTGCAGCGCGTTCTGGCCGTTGGTCGCGTCGAGGACGAGGACGACGTCGTGCGGCGCCTCTGGGTTCAGTTTGCCGAGCACGCGGCGGATCTTGGCGAGTTCGTCCATCAGCTCGCGCTTGTTCTGGAGGCGGCCCGCGGTGTCGACGATGAGGACGTCGATGCCGGTCGCGGTCGCCTGCTTGACCGCGTCGAACACGACGCCGGCGGCATCGCCGCCTTCGGGGCCGGTGACGATCGGCACGCCCAGTCTTTCGGCCCAGACCCTGAGCTGGCCGATCGCGGCGGCGCGGAAGGTATCACCGGCGGCAAGCATGACACCGTAATCGAGTTCCTGGAAATAATGTGCCAGCTTGGCGATCGTCGTCGTCTTGCCCGATCCGTTGACGCCGATGACGAGGATCACCTGCGGGCGCGGGAAGGCATCGATGTCGAGCGGGTCGGCGACGGGGCCGAGCACCGCCGCGATCTCGTCGGCGACGACAGCCTTGACCGCGGCAATATCGGCGCCGCGCTCGAAGCGCGTCTCGGCGAGCCGGTCACGGATGCGCGCCGCCATCGCCGGGCCGAGGTCGGACATGATGAGCACGTCCTCGATCTCGTCGAGCGTCGCGCCTTCGAGCCGCGTCTGGCCGGTGAGCACGCCCGACAGATTGTCGCCAAGCCGGTCGGATGTGCGCTTGAGCCCGCCGAACAGGCGTTCGGTCCAGCTCATGCGGGGACCGCCTGAAGCATGTCGTTGGTCACGCAGGTGAGGGTCACGGGCACGATATCTCCGGGGCGATGGTTCAATTGGGGCGTGGCGAGGCGCGCCTTGGCGAAATTGCCGAGATGGCCGCTCTCGCCGTCGCTTTCGATCAGCATGTCGTGGTGCGATCCGACCAGCGAGGCGAGCCAGGCGGCGCGGCGCTCGGTGGAGCGCGCGCGCAGCTGCGCGGCGCGGCGCTTGATCGATGCGTGATCGACCTGCGGCATTCGCGCGGCGGGGGTGCCGTGGCGCGGACTATAGGGAAAGATATGTCCGTGGACGATGTCGCAGTCGTCGATCAGCGCGAGCGAATTGGCGAACATCGCCTCGCTCTCGGTCGGGAAGCCGGCGATGATGTCGGCGCCGATCGCGATCTCGGGGCGTGCGGCCTTGAGGCGTGCGACCATCGTGACCGCGTCGGCGCGGCTGTGGCGGCGCTTCATGCGTTTCAGGATCATGTCGTCGCCCGCCTGGAGCGAGAGATGGAGGTGCGGCATGACGCGCGGCTCGCCGGTGACGAGGTCGAACAACAGCTCGTCGATCTCGATGCTGTCGAGCGACGACAGCCGCAGGCGGGGCAGTTGCGGGACATGGCGCAGGATCCGCTCGACCAGCGTGCCGAGATTGGGCGCGCCGGGCAGGTCGTGGCCATAGCTGGTCACATCGACCCCGGTCAGGACGATCTCGCGATGGCCCTCGTCGACAAGACCCGCGATCCGGTCGATCACAGCGCCGGCGGGGACCGAGCGGCTGTTGCCGCGGCCGAACGGGATGACGCAGAAGGTACAGCGATGGTCGCAGCCGTTCTGGACCTCGACGAAGGCGCGGGTGTGTTCGGCAAAGGCGTGCGCGAGCTGCGGCGCGGTGTCGCGCACCGCCATGATGTCGGCAACACGGACACGTTCGCTGCCCGCCAGCCAGTCGGTCGGGGCGGCTTTCTCGCGATTGCCTGCGACGAGGTCGACCTCGGGCATGGCTTCGAACGTTGCGGGTTCGATCTGTGCCGCACAGCCGGTAACGACGAGGCGGGCATCGGGGCGGCGGCGGCGCGCGCGGCGGATCTCCTGCCGCGTCCGGCGAACCGCCTCGGCGGTGACCGCGCAGCTGTTGATCACGATCATGTCGCTGCCGCGACCGCCGAGCGCTGCCGCGATGCCTTCGCTTTCGGCGATGTTGAGACGGCAGCCGAGCGAAATGACTTCGGCAGCGCTCATCCGAAGCGGCTCCAGTCGGTCTCGCCGTCGAACACGCGCGTCGCCGGGCCGGTCATGCGGATCGGCTCGCCCGGCGCCCAGGCGATGACGAGATCGCCGCCGGGCAGCGCGACGGTGACGGGCGATTGCACCAACTTGCGCCGGATCGCGGCGACCGCGGTGGCGCACGCGCCCGTGCCGCACGCCTGCGTCAAACCGGCACCGCGTTCCCAGACCCGCAGCTTGAGGCGGTTGTCGCGGTCGACACTGGCAATGTTGACGTTGACGCGCTGCGGAAACAGCGGGTCGACCTCGATTTCGGGGCCGATCAGGCCGAGGTCGACCGCGTCGGCATTGTCGACAAAGAAGACGATGTGCGGATTGCCGACGTTGACCGCGTCGGGCGCTTCGAGCCCGCTCCAGCCGACCGGCATGCGCTCGGTCGCCATCGGCATGGCAAGCGGGATCTGTTCCCAGGCGAAGCGCGGCTCGCCCATCGCGACGTGCGCCTGTTTGTCGTCGCGCGACACGCTCAGCATGCCGCCCGCGGTTTCGATCTGGGCGCTCGCGCCGAGCAAGGTCGCGACACAGCGCGTCGCGTTGCCGCACGCCTCGACCTCGCCGCCATCGGCATTGAAAATCCGCATTTTCAGGTCGGCGACACTGCTGGGTTCGAGCAGGACGAGCTGGTCGCAGCCGATCCCGGTGTGGCGATCGGCGATTGCGCGGGCCCGCGCGCGGGTCATCTCAACCGGCGCGTCCCGCGCGTCGATCACGACGAAATCATTGCCGAGGCCATGCATTTTGATGAAACGGTCCGCCATAGCGGGGCATTTAGGAAGCCGGGGCGATCAAGTCCACGTGTTTAGCGCCAAACGCGCCGATCAGCCTGCCTTGCGGATGACGCTGGCCACGCGCGGCGCGTCGTCCTGGTCGAGCGCGCCAGTGCCTGCCGCAGCTTGGCCGAAGTCGCCCGGGCCCTGCCCATCGGCAAAGGTCGCATGACCGAGTTCGACCAGCAGCTTTTGCGTCGCGAGGATTCCCTTCGGCCGCCCGAAATGCCAGCCCTGGCCCTTGCTGCAGCCCATTTCGACGAGCATCTGGCCGATTTCCTCGGTCTCGATCCCCTCGGCAGTGACGGGCATGTTGAGCGTTTCGCCGAGCTTGACGATGGCACTGACAATCGCCGCGCTATCGGCGGTTTCGACCATCGAGGTAACGAAGCTGCGATCGATCTTGATCCGGTCGAACGGCAGCGCGCGCAGATGCGCAAGGCTCGAATAGCCGGTGCCGAAATCGTCGAGGCTGACCTGGATACCCTGGTTCTTGAGGCTGGCGACGATCGACTGGGCGAGGCCGAGATTTTCGAACAACGAGGTTTCGGTGATCTCGATCTCGAGCCGGTGTGCAGGAAAGCCCGTCTCGGCGAGCAGCTTGACGATCTTTTGCGCGAGCCACGGGTCCTTGAGCTGCGCGGGCGAAATGTTGACCGAGATCGTCAGCCTGTGATCCCAGGACTTCGCGGCATCGAGCGCCTGGCGCATGACCGACAGCGACAGGTCCGAGATCAGGCCCGATTCCTCGGCGATCGGGATGAATATCTCGGGCGAGACCAGTCCGAAGGTCGGTGAACGCCAGCGGGCGAGCATCTCGAAACCCTCGAGCCGTCCCGTGGCGAGATCGACCTGCGGTTCGAAAAAGGGTTCGAACTCGCCGCGCGGGATGCCGCTGCGGACGCCCTGTTCGAAATCGTTGCGGCGGTGTAGTTCGCTTTCCATCTCGTCGGAGAACCACGCATAGCAGTTCTTGCCGCGGTCCTTGGCAGCATACATCGCGATATCGGCGCGGCGCATCAGCGTGCTGATCGATGTCGCGTCGCCGCCGAGTTCGGCGATGCCGAGCGAGGTGCTGATCGCGACATGGAGATTGTCGTGGTTCATCGGCTGGGCGAGCGCCGAGACAAGGTTTTCGGCGAGCGTCTGGGGCAGGTCGGGTTCGGCCGGGTCGACGACGAAGACGCAGACGAATTCGTCGCCGCCAAGGCGTGCCTTGAGCGTGGCATCGGGCATGACCTGCTCGATGCGCTGGGCGGCGATCCTGAGGACGGCATCGCCGGCGGCATGGCCATAGACGTCGTTGACGTTCTTGAACTGGTCGAGGTCGAGCATGAACACGGCAACCTTTTGCCCGGCGTCTTCGGCGGCGGCGATCATCTTCGCGGCATGGGCGCCGATCGAGCGGCGATTGTCGAACCCGGTCAGCGGGTCGGTATTGGCGACGTGCCAGGCGCGCTGTTCGGCGTCGCTGCGCACGGCATATTCGGACTGCAGGTCGCGATAACGCCTCCAGCCAAAGATGATCAGCGCGATGTTGAGGATGACCGCGACGCTGAGCGCGCGATCAGCTCCGCCGGCATAGCCCGACAGCGTCTGGATGATGGCGGTGAAGACCGTGCTGCCAGTGCCGACGAACAGGATGATTGCGGCAACGACGATCCCGCCGGCGACAAAATCGGTCTGTGGTGCGCTTGAGCGCTCGCTTCGTTCGTCGTTGGGCAGGTCGAATTTATCGTATAAAGGTTCGATCATGGTCTCGCTTTCCCCGACATCTCCCCTCCCGATAACGCGCCAGGGTAAGTTTTGAGTTAATAGCTCGTGCGCCGGGAACGGTTTTGGGCGCTTGCAAAATCGTCCAATCGGGGCTATCGGACGCGGCAATGTCCGGGATGCCGGGCAAGCAAAGTCAGTACGTGTTGGTTTCCACGCGTCCATGGACGACCGCTGGTCGGCGAGGTTTCGCCCACCGGCGCTTTTTCGTTTGGACCCGGAATTCGGCCCGTGATCGGCGGAAGGAACGAACGATGTTCGACAGTCTGAGCGATCGGTTAGGCACCGTTTTCGACCGTTTGCGCGGCCGTGGTGCCTTGACCGAGGCCGATGTGCGCGGCGCGATGCGCGAAGTGCGGATCGCCCTGCTCGAAGCCGACGTCGCGCTGCCCGTCGTGCGCAGCTTCGTCGAACAGGTCACCGAACTGGCGGTCGGGCAGGACGTGCTGCGTTCGGTCACGCCGGGCCAGATGGTCGTCAAGATCGTCCATGACGGGCTCGTCGAGATGCTCGGTTCGCAATCGTCCGAGCTCGATATCGACGTTACCCCGCCCGCGGTCGTGATGATGGTCGGCCTGCAGGGTTCGGGCAAGACGACGACGACGGCGAAGATCGCCAAGCGATTGAAGGACAAGCAGGGCAAGCGCGTCCTGATGGCGTCGCTCGACGTCAATCGTCCCGCCGCGCAGGAACAGCTCGCGACGCTCGGCGCCCAGATCGACGTTGCGACGCTGCCGATCGTCGCCGGGCAGATGCCGGTCGATATCGCCAAGCGCGCGCTGCAGTCGGCAAAGCTGCAGGCGTTCGATGTCGTCCTGCTCGACACCGCCGGTCGGCTTCACGTCGACCAGCAATTGATGGACGAGATGCAGGCGGTGGCGCGGATCGCGACGCCGACCGAAATGCTGCTCGTCGTCGACAGCCTTGCCGGGCAGGACGCGGTCCAGGTCGCGCAGAACTTCTCCGAACAGGTCGCGCTGACCGGCGTCGTCCTCACCCGGATGGACGGCGATGCACGCGGCGGTGCCGCGCTGTCGATGCGCGCGGTCACCGGCAAGCCGATCAAGTTCGCCGGCGTCGGTGAAAAGCTCGACGCGCTCGAGATCTTCGATCCCAGCCGCGTGGCCGGACGCATTCTCGGCATGGGCGACGTCGTCAGCCTGGTCGAGCGTGCGGCCGAGACGATCAACCAGGAAGACGCCGAGGCGATGGCGGCGAAGATGGCCAAGGGCCAGTTCGACCTCAACGACCTGCGCATGCAGTTGAAGCAGATGGCGCAGATGGGCGGCCTCGGTGCGCTCGCCGGCATGATCCCGGGGATGAAGAAGGCGCAGGCGGCGATGGCGCAGGGCGGCGTCGACGACAAGATGCTCGTCCACATGGACGCGATGATCGGGTCGATGACGCCGAAGGAACGCGCCGCGCCTCAGATCATCAACGCCAAGCGCAAGATCCGCATCGCCAAGGGGTCGGGGACGACGGTGCAAAGCGTCAACCGCCTCTTGAAGATGCACAAGGACATGGCGACCGCGATGAAGAAGATCCGCAAGATGGGCGGGCTCAAGGGGCTCGCCGGCATGCTCGGCAAGGGCGGCGGCGGCATGGGCGGCCTCGGCGGTCTGCTCGGCGGCGGTGGCGGGATGCCGCAACTGCCCGGCGGGATGGATAAATTCAAGAAGTAGCAATCAGTTAATCGTTCAACCTCAATTCGTTATTATTCGTTTCAAAGGAAAATATCATGGCAACCGTAATCCGTCTTTCGCGTGGTGGCTCGAAGAAGCGCCCTTATTACAAGATGGTCGTCGCCGATTCGCGCAGCCCGCGTGACGGCAAGTTCATCGAGCGTATCGGCAGCTACAACCCGCTGCTCGCCAAGGACGACGAGAAGCGCGTTGTGCTCGACGCCGAGCGCGCCAAACACTGGATCTCGGTCGGCGCGACGCCGTCGGACCGCGTTGCCCGGTTCCTCGACGCCGCCGGCGTGATCGAGCGCGCACCGCGCAACAACCCCAACAAGGCAAAGCCGGGCGAGAAGGCCGTCGAGCGTGCTGAAGAGCGTGCCGAGAAGGCTGCTGCTGCCGTCGAAGCGGCCAAGGACGCCAAGGACGCCGAAAAGGCTGCCAAGGAAGCCGAGACCGTCGAAGTGGCCGCCGAAGCGGTTGAAGACGCCACGACCGACGCTCCTGCTGAAGCGGCACCTGAAGCTGCTGCCGAAGAAGCAAAGGCTGAAGAGGCTCCTGCCGAAGACGCCAAGGCTGACGAAGCCGCTCCGGCTGAAGACGCCAAGGCCGACGACGCCGAAAAGACCGAGGGCTAAGCCAGTCTCTCCCCTCCCGCTTGCGGGAGGGGATGGGGGTGGGCATTGTCTGACCATGCCCGACTTCAAGCCCAGGAATACGTCGCGCGCTCGGCAGCTTCGCAACGCAGCGACGCCCGCCGAACGCGTTCTGTGGCAAGCGCTTTCCGGGCGGAAAATCAAAGGCGCGAAGTTCAGTCGGCAAATGCCGGTCGGCCCGTATTTCTGTGATTTCCTGTGTCGGGAATTTCACTTGGTCGTCGAAATTGACGGCTATTCGCATGACTTAGCGGTGGAAGAAGACGCGGTACGCACTCGGTTTCTGGAAGGCCAAGGTTTGCGGATTTTGCGTTTTTCCAACGAGGATGTTGTTGAAAATATAGAGGGTGTCGTTGTGGCGATAGACGAAGCGATTCCCAAGCCCACCCCACATCCAGCCGGGAGTGAGCCTTCAGGGCGGGCGCCCCACCCGGACGGCCCACCCCAAACCCCTCCCGCAAGCGGGAGGGGCTTAAATCGCCGCGTCGTGCTGGCCGCCATTTCGGGGGCGCATGGCGTGGCGGGCGAGGTGCGCCTCAAGCTGTTCGCCGACGGCCCCGACAGCCTCAAGCGCTATGGCAGCTTCGAAGTCGACGGCCGCACGCTGACGCTGACCAAGATCCGGCCCGCCAACCACGGCGCGGTCGCGCGCTTTGCCGAGATCGCCGACCGCACCGGCGCCGAGGCGATGCGCGGTACCGTGCTGACCGTCGCACGGTCGGCGCTGCCGGCGCTCGAAGAGGGCGAATATTACCATCACGACCTGATCGACCTGCCGTGCGTTTCGAGCGACGGCGAGACGCTCGGTACCTGCGTCGCGGTCGAGAATTTCAATGCCGGTGATGTCGTCGAGATCGAACGTGAGAACGGCAAGCGCTTCATGGTGCCGATCGCCGCGGTCACCGTCGGTGAAACGCAGCTGACGATCGATTCCGATTTCGTCGAATGACCTTCGCCGCACAAATCCTGACGCTTTATCCCGAGATGTTTCCCGGGCCGCTTGGCCACAGCATCGCCGGGCGCGCGCTGGGCGAGGGCAAATGGTCGTGCGATGCGATCCAGATCCGCGATTTCGCCACCGACAAGCACAAGAGCGTCGATGACACGCCGTCGGGCGGCGGGGCGGGGATGGTGATGCGTGCCGACGTGCTGGCGCGCGCGGTCGATGCCGCGATCGAACGCCAGCCCGACGCGCCCGTTCTGGCGATGACACCGCGCGGCGAGCCGCTGACCCAGGCGCTGGTGCGCGAGCTCGTCGCGGGACCGGGTGTGACGATCCTGTGCGGCCGTTTCGAAGGAATCGACGAGCGCCTGTTCGAAGGTCGTCCGATCCGTCCGGTGTCGATCGGCGACTATGTCCTTTCGGGCGGAGAAGCGGGCGCTTTGGTCGTTCTCGACGCTTGCATTCGCCTGTTGCCCGAGGTAATGGGCGCGCCGAAGAGCGGAGATGAGGAATCGTTTGAAAACGGCCTCCTCGAATATCCGCACTACACCCGGCCTAATGATTGGGAAGGGCGCACGATCCCCGAAGTGCTGCGATCGGGGGATCATGCGAAGATCGCCGCCTGGCGAAAGCAAAAGGCGGACGACGACACACGGTTACGCAGGCCGGACCTTTGGGAGCGCCACAATGGCGCTCGGGACCGACCTGCCTCTGGCGCGCGGCGAGAAAAGAAGGACTGACGGGCGATGAACCTGATCCAGACGATTGAAGCCGAAGAAATCGGCAAGCTGAACCAAACCGACAAGATTCCCGAATTCCGCCCCGGCGATACGCTGCGCGTCGGCGTCCGCGTCGTCGAAGGCGAACGCACCCGCGTGCAGAACTTCGAAGGCGTGTGCATCGCCCGGTCGAACCGCGCGATGGGTTCGAACTTCACCGTGCGAAAGATGAGCTTTGGCGAAGGCGTCGAGCGCGTCTTCCCGCTCTATTCGCCCAACCTCGATTCGATCACCGTCGTCCGCAAGGGCGATGTGCGTCGCGCCAAGCTTTATTACCTGCGCGGCCGCACCGGTAAGCGTGCCCGCATCGCCGAGCGTCGCGACACGCGTCCCGAAGAGGCCGCCGCGGCTGCCAAGACGGCGCCCAAGGCCGACACCAAGGCTGCAGCGAAGAGCGAAGCCAAGGCCGATACCAAGACCGAAGGCTAAGCCAGCATTGCATGGCATCGCGCATTGCGCGATGAAGGGGGCGCCCGACCGATTGGTCTGGCGCCCTTTTTCGTGTCTTTCCCGGAGAGTTATGCGTGAAGAAATTCGTCCTGTTGTCGGCCGCCGCGGCGTTGCTGTCGCTGCCCACTGTCGTGTCCGCGCAAGATAAGCCCGCAACGGTGACGCAAGCCCAGCAACAGAAACTGACGCTCGAACGCGTGTTCGCCAGCCCCGATCTTTCGGGCAGCGCGCCGCGCGGCGTGCGGCTGTCGCCCGACGGCAAGCTGCTCACGCTGCTGCGCGGCCGTGAAGACGAAAAGGACCGGTTCGACCTGTGGGCGCTCGACACGCAAACGGGCGACTGGCGGATGCTGGTCGATTCGGAAAAGGTCGGCAGCGGCGCCGAGCTGTCCGAAACCGAAAAGATGCAGCGCGAGCGCAAGCGGATCGGCAGCTTGAAGGGCATCGTCACCTATGACTGGGCACCCGACGGCAAGGCGATCCTCGTGCCGATCGATGGCGACCTCTATCTGGCGCGGCTCGACGGCAGCGTCGAGCGGCTGACGCAGACCGAGGCGAGCGAGCTCAATCCGGCGATCAGTCCGGCGGGCGGTTATGTCAGCTTCGTCCGCGACGGCCAGCTGTGGGCAGGGGCGCTCGGCGGCGAAGCGCACGCAATTACCCCGATCGAGGGCGATACGGTCCATTGGGGCGAGGCCGAATTCGTCGCGCAGGAGGAGATGGACCGCTCGACCGGCTATTGGTGGTCGCCCGATGACAAGCGCATCGCGGTCGAACGCTTCGACGAAGCGCCGGTCGGCATCGTCACGCGCGCCGCGATCGGCGCCGAAGGGACCAAGGTTTACGAACAGCGCTACCCCGCCGCGGGCACCGACAATGTCCTCGTCGACCTCTACGTCGTCGATCCCGTCGGGCAGAAGCGCGTCAAGGTCGACCTTGGCGCCGACCGCGACATCTATCTCGCGCGGGTCGACTGGGCGCCCGACGGCAAGACGCTCTACGTCCAGCGCGAAAACCGCGCGCAGACGCAGCTCGATATGCTTAGCGTCGATCCTGCAACGGGCACATCGCGCGTCCTGTTCAGCGAAAAGGCCACCGACAAAAGCTGGGTCAACCTCAGCAACAATTACAAATTCCTCAACGACGGTAGCCTGATCTGGTGGTCCGAACGCGACGGTTACGGGCATCTCTATCGGTTCAAGGACGGCAAATGGACGCAGCTGACCAAGGGCGACTGGGTCGTCACCGGGCTGGTTGGCGTCGATCAGGCCAAGGGCCGCGTCTATTTCTCGGCAAACAAGGACGATGTCCTCGCGCAGCAGGTTTATGCGATCGACCTCGCCAACCCGGAAAAGGTCACGCGACTGACCGATCCGGCATTTACCAACGGCGCGTCGATGGATGCGTCTGCCTCGCGCCTGATCGTCAGCCGGTCGAACCCTTCGCAGCCGTCGCAGGTCTATCTTGCCGACACGACAGGCAAGCGGATCGCCTGGATCTCCGAAAACGCGCTCGATGCGAACCACCCCTATGCGCCTTATCTCGCGAGCCATGTCACGCCGAGCTTCGGCACGATCAAGACCGCCGACGGCGCGACGCTGCACTACAAGATGATGACGCCGCCGATCGAGCCCGGGAAGACCTATCCGGTGTTCTTCGAACATTATGGCGGGCCGCACTCCCAGACCGTTACCAAGGGCTGGAGCGGGGCTATGGCGCAATATATCGTCGATCAGGGCTATATCTATTTCGAGCTCGACAATCGCGGTTCGGCCAATCGCGGGGTTGATTTCGAACAGCCGCTCTATCGCGCGATGGGCGGTATCGAGGTGTCCGACCAGCTCGCCGGGGCGCACTTCCTCAAATCGCTGCCCTATGTCGATGGCAAGCGGATCGCGACCTATGGCTGGTCGTACGGCGGCTATATGACGCTCAAGATGCTCGAAGCGAACCCGGGGGTCTATGCGGCGGGCATTTCGGGCGCGCCGGTGACCAAGTGGGAGCTTTACGACACGCATTATACCGAGCGCTACATGGGCGACCCGCGCGAGGTTGCCGCGGCCTATACCAGGGCCGACGCGATCGAGGACGCAGGCAAGATCACCGATCCGCTGCTCCTCATCCACGGCATGGCCGACGACAATGTCGTGTTCGAAAACTCGACCGCGCTCGCCGCCAAGATGCAGGCCGAAGGCGTGCCGTTCGAGATGATGTTCTATCCCGGCCAGACGCACTCGGCGGGCCGCTCGCGCGGGGTCCATGTGTGGAAGACGATCTTCGACTTCCTCGAGCGTAACGGCATAGCTCCCAAGGCCAGGTGACGCGATGAACCAGGCGTCGGAAGGGGAGGAGAAACTCGGCCTGCATGCTGCCTGGGCGATGGCGGTCGGCGGGATGATCGGCGGCGGGATTTTCGCGACGCTCGGCGTGGTCATCGCGCTCGCCGGCAGCCTCGCCTGGGTCAGCTTCCTGATCGGTGGCCTGATCGCGCTGGCAACCGGGTACAGCTATGCGCGGCTGACCGTGAGCTATGATCGCAGCGGCGGCGCCTACACCTTCCTCAAGCAGGCGGGCCATAATGCCAGTGCGCGGATCGTCGCCTGGATCCTGATCCTCGGTTATATCCTGACGGTTTCGGTCTACGCCTATACCTTCGGCGCCTATCTCGGCTTTGCCATCGGCGGGCCAGGCTGGTTGCCCGGAGCATCGGCGGCGGCGGCGATCATCGTGCTGACCGGGGTGAACCTGCTCGGTGTCGGCGAAGCGTCGGGGGTCGAGATTTTCGCGGTCTGGATCAAGCTGGCGGTGCTCGTCGCGCTCGCTGCGCTGGGTATCTGGCACTGGGCGCCAGAGCAGCTGGCGCTATCGGGGATCGCGCCGGGCTGGTCGGGCGCGCTGGTCGGCGCGGCGTCGGTCTTCATCGCCTACGAAGGTTTCCAGCTGCTCGCCTATGATTACGAGGACATGCGCGATCGCAAGGTGCTGATCGGTCGGGCGATGCCGGTGGCGATCGTCACTGCGACGATCGTCTATATCGTTGTCGCCCTCGGCACTGCGATGCTCGTCGGGGCCGATCAAGTCGTCGCGCAGAAAGAGGTCTCGCTGGCGATGGCGGGGCGCGTGGCGCTGGGCCAGACGGGCTTCGTCGCGGTGACCATTGCCGCAGCCTTCTCGACCGCGTCGGCGATCAATGCGACGCTCTTCGCCACGGCGCGCCTGTCGCGCGACGTCGCCGAACAGGGCGATCTGCCGGCGATTTTCACCCGGACCGACCGTGAGGGCATTCCCTATGTCGGCATCCTGATTATCGCCGCTTTGGCGCTGGTGCTGGCGGTGGTCGGTGGCCTCGCGTCGCTCGTCCAGTCGGCCAGCATCGTGTTTCTCGCTGTGTTCGGGATCGTCAATGCGATCGCGTGGCGTCGCCAGGCCGGGCCGCAATGGGTCGCGGGCGCGGGCGCGCTGGGATCGGCGCTGGCGCTCGTTACGCTCGCCGCGCACTTCGCCGGTCTGGTCTAGCGATCCTTGGCCGGAACCGTTTCGCGGTCGATGATCCGCGTATAAAGGTGCCAGGTGGCATAGCCGAGCCACGGCAATATTGCGGCGAGGCCGATGAACAGCGGCAGCGCACCAATCAGCAGCATCGCCGCGATGATCGTTCCCCAGCCGATCAGCACGCGAGGGTTGGCGCGAAACGCGGCGAACGATGTCGCCAGCGCGCTTCGCGCGTCAACCTCGCCGTCGACCAGCATCGGCAGGGAGACGATGCTTGCCGCGAGCACCAGCACCGCGAACAGCGCGCCGACGAGGTTGCCGACGATGATCAGCGTCCAGCCGGCTCGCGTGTCGACCAGCAGGTGAAGGAACGCGCCGATCGACGGCGCCTGCCATTCGTCGACCACGGCGAGGTAGGCCAGCGCGGCGGCACCGAGCCAGAGGAAGAAGATCGCCACGAGCAGCGCGGCGACCGCGAGGATCGCATCGGCAGCGGGGCGCCGCGCGAAGTCCCAGAAATGCGCGAAGCCCGATTCAAGCCCCGCCTCGCGTCGGCGGGCGAGTTCGTAGAAGCCGATCGCCGAGACCGGGCCGAGCAGCGCCATTCCGGCCAGGATCGGGAAGACCAGCGGCAACAGTCCGGCATTGAGTGCGAGCGCGGCGGCTATGATCGCGAGCAGCGGATAGAACAAGGCGGCGAAATAGATGTCGCCGCGCATCGCCAGCAGGTCGTTGAAGCCTTGCTGCAACGCCCAGCGCAGGTCATCGGCACCGATCGTGCGGACGGTTGGCCTGGCAGCGGCAGGGGCGGGGGGTGCGGTTCGGGTCGCGGGCATGGTGTATCTCCTCCCGTTGCTCGGAGGCGGCGACTGCGCGGGGTCACCCGGCGATACGCCGTCGCCGCCTTATAGCACGATCGGGCGCGCGACGGGAGATTATTGCTTGGTTCGCGGGGCGTGCGTCCCTAGATGGGCGGCATCGCATATCGGGAGTACTGTCACATGGGTTATCGGATCGCTGTCGTCGGCGCGACGGGCAATGTCGGGCGCGAGATGCTCAACATCCTCGCCGAACGCGAATTCCCGGTCGAAGAAATCGCCGCGGTCGCCAGCTCGCGCTCGCACGGGACCGAGATCGATTTCGGCGACAGCGGCAAGATGCTCAAGGTCCGCAACCTCGAACATTTCGATTTCACCGGCTGGGACATGGCGCTGTTTGCCGCCGGCTCAGAAGCGTCGAAGAAATACGCGCCGATCGCCGCCAAGGCGGGCTGTGTCGTGATCGACAATTCGAGCTATTTCCGGATGGACCCCGACGTTCCCCTGGTCGTGCCAGAGGTCAATCCCGACGCGATCGACGGCTATACCAAGCGCAACATCATCGCCAATCCCAACTGCTCGACCGCGCAGATGGTCGTCGCGCTGAAGCCGCTCCACGACGAGGCCAAGATCACGCGCGTCGTCGTGGCGACCTACCAATCGGTGTCGGGCGCGGGCAAGAGCGGGATGGACGAGCTGTTCAGCCAGACGCGCGACATCTTCGTCGGCGACAAGGGCGAGCCGAGCACCTTCACCAAGCAGATCGCGTTCAACGTCATCCCGCACATCGACAGCTTCCTCGACGACGGGTCGACCAAGGAAGAATGGAAGATGGTCGCCGAGACCAAGAAGATCCTCGACAGCAAGATCAAGGTGACGGCGACGTGCGTGCGCGTGCCCGTCTTCGTCGGCCATTCGGAAGCGATCAACATCGAATTCGAACGCGAGATCACCGCCGAGCGCGCGCGCGAAGTGCTGCGCGAGGCACCCGGCATCATGGTCGTCGATAAGCGCGAGGACGGCGGCTATGTCACCCCGGTCGAATGCGTCGGCGACTATGCCACATACATCAGTCGCATCCGCGAGGATTCGACCGTCGAAAACGGCCTCAACCTGTGGTGCGTCAGCGATAACCTTCGCAAGGGCGCGGCATTGAACGCGGTGCAGATCGCCGAACTGCTGGGCCGCAAGCACCTCAAGAAGGGTTGAGCGACAGCAAGGTCAGTGCGGCAGATCCTTGGGGTCGGCCTTCGCGGCTAGCTTGGGTTTGCGCAGGAACAGGACGAGAAACACCGACAGGCCGGTCAGGATCATCATCATCCAGAAATCGTCGAGATAGGCGATCATCGCCGCCTGGCGGGTGACCTCGCCATTAAGCGCGGCGAGCATGGTATCGCCGGTCGAGCCCAGGATGGCGGTGATTGCCGGGTCGATATTGCCGGTGTTGTAGGCGGTCACCTGCCCGGCGAGGTCGGCATGGCTGATCTGCAGGTTGCGCGCCAGCACGGTGGTGCAGATCGAGATGCCGACCGACGCGCCGAGGTTGCGGCACAGGTTGAGCAGGCTCGACGCCTCGGTGCGATATTGCGGTTGCAGCGTCGCGAACGCGGTAACGTTGAGCGGGATGAAGATCAGTCCCATGCCGAGCCCCTGGATCAGCCCCGAGAGGACGATCGGGCTGCTTCCCATGACCAGCGTCCACTGCGTCATCGTGTAGAGCGAATAGGCGGTCAGCAGCGTACCGGTGCCGATCAGGATGCGCGTGTCGAACCCGCGCTGGATGAGCTGCCCGGCGACCGCCATCGAGATCAGCACGCCGACCCCGCGCGGCATCAGCAGCAGGCCGGTATCGAGCACGGGATAGCCGTAGAGCGTCTGGAGCAGCGGCGGCAGCAGCGCCATCACCGCCATCACGACGAGACCGACGACGAGCATGAAGATCAGCGAGGTGACGAGGTTGCGGTTGGCGAGCATCGCGCGGTCGAACATCGGGTTGCGCGCGGTCAGCATGTGGACCGCGAACATCCACCAGGCGGCGAGCGATACGCCGGCCTCGATGATGACCTCGGTCGACTGGAACCAGTCATTGGCCTGGCCGCGGTCGAGCATCAGCTGGAGCGCACCGATCGCGATCGCGAGCAGCGAAAATCCGAACAGGTCGAACTTGCGCCGTCGCAACGGACGCGAAGGGAGCAGCGCGGAAAGCACCGCAAAACACAGGATACCGATCGGCACGTTGACGTAGAACACCCAGCGCCAGTTGTAGTTTTCGGTCAGCCAGCCGCCGAGCAGCGGGCCGAGGATCGGGCCGATCATGATCCCCATGCCCCAGATCGACATCGCTCGCGCGTGGCGGCTGGGGCGGTTGATGTCGAGCATCACCGATTGGCTGAGCGGATTGAGGAAGGCGGCGAAAATTCCCTGGAAGACGCGAAAGATCACCATCTGGTCGAGGTTCTGCGCGAGGCCGCAGGCCATCGAGGCGAGCACGAAACCGACCACGGAAATCAGGAACAGGCGCCGCGAACCGAGCCGGTCGGCCAGCCAGCCGGTGATCGGGATCGCTGCAGCCGAAGCGATGATATAGCTCGTCAGCACCCAGGTGACGGTATCGGCGGTCGCACCGAGCGATGCCTGCATGTGCGGCAGCGCGACGTTGGCGATCGTCGAATCGAGGATCTGCATGATCGTCGCCGCCATCACCCCGATGGTCAGCAGGCCTGGCATCGTCGCCGGCGTCGCGGGGACGTCGGCGGCCTGCGCGGCATCGAGCGCGCTCTGCGCCGCGACCCCGGACCTGGCAGGATCAGCGGCCCGTGACGCCACGGACATCGACCTTTATCTTGGCCGACAGGCCGGCGATCAGCGGGCGCGGGCTCTTGTCGTCGATCGCGATGCGCACCGGCACGCGCTGCGTCACCTTGACCCAGTTGCCGTTGGCGTTCTGCGCCGGGAGGACCGAAAATTCGCTGCCGGTGCCAGCGCCGATGCTCGCCACATGCCCCTTGAGCTCGAGTTCGGGATAGGCGTCGAAGGTCACCGTCGCGGGCTGGCCGACGCGCATGTTGTCGAGGTCGGTTTCCTTGAAATTGGCTTCGACCCAGCTCGACGCATTGGCGACGATGCTGACCGCGGGGAGGCCGGTGACCATCATCTGGCCGACCTGGAGCCGGTCCGACTGGCTGACCGTACCCGACACCGGTGCGCGCACGACGGTGCGCCTGAGGTTGAGTTGGGCGGCCTGTTGCTGCGCGGTTGCTGCCGCGATCGCGGGGTTCTCGCCGGGGACCGCAGACCCGGTGGCGAGTTTGGCCTTCGCTTCGGCCGCACTGGCCTGAGCATTGCTGACCGCAAGCCTCGCCTGCGTCACTTCATGCTGCGCCGCCTGCAGGTCGGTCTTGGTCGTGAAGCCACGCGCCATCAGCGCCTGTTGCCGGCCGAGCGCTTCCTGCGCCAGCCGGACGCGATCCTGCGCGGCGGCAATATCGGGCACCGATGCGGCATAGCTCGACTGGAGCGAGGCGACGTTGACCTGGGCCCCGGCGATTGCCGCCTGTGCCTGCGCCAGCCCGATGCGATAGGGGTCGGGATCGATGCGGAAGAGGATGTCGCCCGCCTCGACATGCTGGTTTTCCTTCACATCGACCTCGACGATACGACCCGCGACATCGCTCGCGACGGCGACCTTGTCCTGCTGGACATAGGCGTTGTCGGTCGAGACATAGCGGCCCGAGGTCAGCCAGAAATAGCCACCGACCGCGACGAGGATCAGCGGCAGGCCAAGCATCAGGACCCAGCGTCCGATGCGGCTGCGCGGCGCTGTCGCCTGTTCAGTGGCGACGGGTTCGGCCGTGGCACGTTCAGCGACGGGTGCCGACGGCACGTCGATCGGGCTATCGGCGACCGACCGTTCGGGTTTGTCAGGCATGTCCATTCAAAGGCTCCTGTCCGCATGAGGACAAATTTTCGCGTACGCGGGTGACAAGGCGTTCAAACTCGGCGCGTTCGGCTGGCGACAATCCGTCGAGCGCCTGGTCGACGAGGTCGTCGGCCATCGTACGCAGATCGCGAACGATCGGCATCGCGCATTCGGTCAGGTAGATTTTCCAGGCGCGGCGATCATCGGGATCGGGCCGGCGTTCGATATGCCCCGCCTCGACCAGCCGGTCGACCATTCGCGAAACGGTAATCGGTTCGACCTCGAGCCGGTCGGCGAGGAAGCCCTGGCTGGCGCCGGGGTTGCGCAAGATCCAGGCAAGCAGGCGCCATTGCAGGCTGGTGACCCCGGTTTCGATCGCACGCGCATCGAGCGCCTTGCGAAACAGACGCGCCGCGTCGTTCATCAGGAATCCGATGCTTTCTGTCATAGCGCGCGATATAATAGCACTAGCTACTATTGCAAGCGCGCGTTCTCGCCGCTTGGCGAACCGCGTTCGCGTCGCTAATCGGCGGTCATGACCGTATCGCAGCACATATTTACCGCGTCCGACGGCGCGCGCCTTGCCTGGAGCGAGATGGGTGAGGGGCATCCGCTCATCCTGCTCCACGGCCTGTTTTCGAACGCGGAGATCAACTGGATCAAATTCGGCCACGCCACGACCATCGCCGCGGCGGGCTATCGCGTCATCATGCCCGACCTGCGCGCGCATGGCGGCAGCGCCGCCCCGCACGACGCCGCATCCTATCCGCACGACGTCCTCGCGCGTGATGCCGAAGAGCTGATCGCGCATCTCGGCCTCGACGATTACGATTTTGGCGGTTTCTCGCTCGGCGCGCGAACCACCGCGCGGCTCGTGGTGCGCGGCGCGCGGCCGGGCAAGGCGATCCTCGCAGGGATGGGACTCGAAGGCCTCGCCGGCTGGACACGGCGCAAGGATTTCTTCCTCGATGCGATCGCCAACTTCGACGATGCCAAGCGCGACAGCCCATGGTTCATGGCGATCAGCTTCATGAAGACGATGAAGGTCGACCGGACCGCGGCAAAACTGCTGCTGCAGAGCTTCGCCGATACCGACGCGGAGGAGCTTGCTGCATTTACCATGCCCACCGCCGTCGTTTGCGGCACCGAGGATCGCGACAATGGGGCTCCCGACGCGCTCGTCGCCGCGTTGCCCGATGCGACGCTTTATCCGGTTCCGGGGACGCACATGTCGTCGGTCGCCAAGCCCGAGCTCGGCGCGGCGATCGCGGCCTTCCTGTCGGCTTGATTGGACTGCGCTCGTAAAGGAATCGTGTGCCATCGGCGGTACGCGTGACGTGACCTGCGCCGCTGCGCTGCGTAGCGAATGGGCACGCGCGACTTAAACATTTGCGGGTCTGCGCTCAGGAATGCGTGCAATCAATGCGCTTCGTGAGGCATGCGACCGACGATTGACCTTTGCTCATGGCTCTGTAGATTTCGCATGGCTTTCCAATTGGGGGAGCCGACACCGTTCTTGGGCGGGGGAGACACGATGGTGCGCGCAATGCTCAACGGCTTGGTGGCAACACTGGCAACGATACTCTTGGTGACGGCGAGCCCAGTTAGTGCACAGGCGCTGACGGACACGACGCCGATCAAGGAATTTACGCTACAGAACGTTCAGTCGGTCCTCAGGGGACTTGGCGCGAAGACGAGCGTTTTGGAGAACAATGGACAGCCCTTTGTTCGCGCGGAGATGGAATCGGGCCTCATTGCCATCTACCAGCCGACGGCCTGTACCGATGGCAGCGACTGCGCCGGACTCAATATCATGGCCGCCTGGGATCGCCCCAAGGGCTGGTCGGATGCCAAGCTGTTAAAGGCGCTGTCGGACTTTGAAAACGAATACAGCTTCATCAAGGCCGGCGTTCTGAACGACGGCAGTATCTACGTCCAGCGCTACGTCATTTGCGACTTCGGCACCTTTGCGGGAAACATCAGGGTCGAGGCGACGACCTTCAGCTCGATTGCCGCCGCCTTTTCCAAGATCGTCAATCCTTAGCGGAAGGGCGGCTCGTTGAACGCGCGGAGCTTGCGGCTATGCAGCTTGGCGCCGTCGTCGCGCAGCATTTCGCAGGTGCGGATGCCGATCTGCATGTGCGCGGCGATCGCCTGTTCGTAGAAACGGTTGGCCTGTCCCGGTAGCTTGAGTTCGCCGTGGAGAGGCTTGTCGCTGACGCATAGCAAGGTCCCATAGGGTACGCGGAAGCGGTAACCCTGAGCGGCGATCGTCGCCGATTCCATATCGATCCCGACCGCGCGTGAGAGCGAAAACCGCAGGGCCGAGCGCGTATAGCGCAGTTCCCAGTTGCGATCATCGGTCGTCACGATCGTGCCGGTGCGCATGCGTTTCTTGAGCTCGGCGCCATGCGCGCCTTCGACATCGCCCGCGGCGGCGGCGAGCGCCTGCTGAACCTCGGCGATCGGCGGGATCGGGATTTCGGGCGGCAGCACGTCGTCGAGGATATGATCGTCGCGCAGATAGGCGTGAGCGAGGACATAGTCGCCGATCCGCTGCGTCGGGCGCAGACCGCCGCAATGGCCGATCATCAGCCATGCCTCGGGGCGCAGGACCGCGAGATGATCGGTGATCGTCTTGGCGTTCGACGGACCGACGCCGATGTTGACCAGCGTGATGCCGCTGCGATCCTCGCCGATCAGGTGATAGGCCGGCATCTGGTGACGGCGCCACGCACTGTCGGCGACGAGCCGTGACGGATCGGCTTCGTTGGTTTCGGTGTACAGGCCGCCGGCGCCCGATAGTGCGGTGTATTTGCCCTTGCCGATCTGGCCACAGGCCCAGTCGACGAACTCGTCGACATAGCGGTGATAGTTGGTGAACAGGACATAGCGCTGGACGTGCTCGGGCGGCGTGCCGGTATAATGGCGCAGCCGCGCGAGGCTGAAATCGGTGCGCAGCGCATCGAACAGCGCGAGCGGGTGTTGGTTGGCAAAGATGTTGAACTGGCCGTCGGCGATCTCGTCGCCGATATCGGCAAGCTCGGTCGTCGGGAAATGCCGCGCAAGGTCGAGCGGGCGAACATCGCCCATCTCATAATCGCCCGACGGATCGAGGACGTAGGGGAAGGGGATTTCCTGCTTGCTCGGCGTGACTTCGACGCTGATCTTGTATTGCTGCGTAAGCAGGTCGATCTGCTCGGACAGGTAATCGCCGAACAGCTCGGGATGTGTCACCGTCGTCACATAAACGCCGGGTTTTTCGAGCCGGCCGAAGGCGAGGTTGTGGACCGCCTCGTTTTCTTCGCCTGCATAGGTGATGCGCAGTTGCGGATAGGCAAAACTGCCGTCGGTCCGCCGCGCGGGGTCGGGGATGGTTCCGTCGGCGACGAAGGCGGCAATCGCCTTGCGCAAATTGTCGATGGAGCGGTCGTAGGCGTCCTGTAGGTCGCGCAGGATCTTTTTGGTATCTGTCATGAACCGCGCATAAGGGCTTTTTGCGCGGCTGTCACGGGGGGCTGGCAAGCTGCCTGCCCCCCGTTGCGCAGATCGGTTATCAGAGCTGGTCGAGCATGTGCTCGGCGCTGCTGACCCGGTACTCGCCGGGCGCTTCGACGTTGAGCTGGGTGACTACGCCGTCGTCGACGACCATCGAGAAGCGCTGGCCGCGATGGCCGAGGCCGAACGCGGTGCCGTCCATTTCAAGACCCAGCGCCTTGGCGAAATCGCCATTGCCGTCGGCGAGCATCGTGACGTCGCTCGATCCGTCGGCCTTGTTCCAGGCGCCCAGGACGAACGGATCGTTGACCGCGGTGCAGACGATCTCGTCGATTCCCTTGGCGCGCAGGGCATCGGCCTTTTCAACGAAGCTTGGCAAATGCTTGGCCGAACAGGTCGGGGTGAAGGCGCCCGGGACAGAGAACAGCGCGACCTTGCGACCTGCGAAGAATTCGCCGCTCTTGACCTGTTGCGGGCCGTCTGGGGTGACCTTGACCAACGTGGCTTCGGGAATATTCTGGCCTTGTTCGATCGCCATGAAACTGTCTCCTGGATGTTTGAGGACGGGCGAACGCGTCAACCCGATGCGCGCCAATTTCGTGTACCCGTGGGCGATTATCAAGGGGGAGCGATTGCGCCGAGCCTAGCTTTACCGGTCGTACGCCTTATCTAGAAGGGATGAGTGCCCTCGACCAGCTCGCCGGCCATCTCCTGCTGGCCCTGCCGACGATCGGCGATCCGCGTTTCCATCATTCGGTCATCGCGATGTGCTCGCACGATGAAGAGGGTGCGCTTGGCATCGATATCGGCTCACCGATCGAGGGCATGACGGTCGGCGACGTCTTCACGCAGTTCGACATCGCGACGACGCAACGCTTCGACCAGCCGGTGCTGTTCGGCGGCCCGGTCGAGCCGCAGCGCGGCTTTATCCTCCATGGCGACGACTGGGACACGCCCGGTGCGCTGAAGGTTGCCGGTCTCTGGTCGCTCAGCGCGTCGATCGAGACGTTGCGTGCGATTGCGGCGGGCGAGGGGCCACGCGACTGGTTGCTCGCCTTGGGCTATGCCGGCTGGGGTGCCGGTCAGCTCGAAGGCGAGATCGCCGCCAACGCATGGCATATCGGCGATTACGACGAGCGCTGCTTCTATCGCGAAGCGCCGCGCGACAAATGGGGCGCGAGCTTCGCCGCCCAGGGAATCGATGCCGACCGGATATCCTCGGCCGCCGGATCGGCCTGAGCGGTCCAACGCGGATCGGCTCCGATGCGTTCGAACGGGCCATATAAAGAAATCTTTATATTGCAGTTTGAGCTCCCATTGGCTAAAGGCGCGCCCGAACCGCCGTTGCTTGCGCAATGCTCGCGCTGCACGGCATCTTCGCCATTAAATCAGGAGCCCGTTATGGCCACCGCCGAGACCCTCGACCGCGATTACGTCATCACCGACATTTCCCTTGCCGATTACGGCCGCAAGGAAATCGACATCGCCGAAACCGAAATGCCCGGCCTGATGTCGCTGCGCGAGGAATTCGGCGCGAAAAAGCCGCTCAAGGGCGCGCGCATCACCGGTAGCCTGCACATGACGATCCAGACCGCGGTGCTGATCGAGACGCTGACTGCATTGGGTGCCGAAGTCCGCTGGGCATCGTGCAACATCTTCTCGACGCAGGACCATGCTGCCGCCGCAATCGCCAAGACCGGCGTGCCCGTCTTCGCGGTCAAGGGCGAGACGCTTGAGGAATATTGGGATTACGCCGCGCGCATCTTCGACTGGGAAAAGGATGGCGATGGCCAGACCTGCAACCTGATCCTCGACGACGGCGGCGACGCCACCATGTTCGCTCTGTGGGGCGCACGCGTCGAAGCGGGCGAAGAGCTGTTCACCCCCGAGAACGAAGAAGAAGAGGTGTTCGCCGCAACGCTCAAGCGCTTCCTCGCCGAGCGTCCCGGCTACCTCACCAAGACCGTCGCTGCGATCAAGGGCGTCTCGGAAGAGACCACCACCGGCGTCCACCGCCTTTACGAGCTCGCCAAGAAGGGCAAGCTGCCGTTTCCCGCGATCAACGTCAACGACAGCGTCACCAAGTCGAAGTTCGACAATCTCTACGGCTGTCGTGAGAGCCTGGTCGACGCGATCCGTCGCGCGACCGACGTCATGCTGTCGGGCAAGGTCGCCTGCGTCGCCGGTTTCGGCGATGTCGGCAAGGGCAGCGCCGCGTCGCTGCGCCAGGGCGGCGCTCGCGTCCTCGTCACCGAAGTCGATCCGATCTGCGCACTGCAGGCGGCGATGGAAGGCTATGAAGTCGTGACGATGGAAGACGCGGTCAAGCGTGCCGACATCTTCGTCACCGCGACGGGCAATGCCGACGTCATCACCGTCGATCACATGCGCGCGATGAAGAACATGGCGATCGTCTGCAACATCGGCCACTTCGACAGCGAAATCCAGATCGGCGCTTTGTCGAACATGAAATGGACCGAGATCAAGCCGCAGGTCGACGAAGTCGAATTCGCCGACGGCAAGAAGCTGATCATCCTTGCCAAGGGCCGCCTGGTAAACCTCGGCTGCGCCACCGGCCATCCCAGCTTCGTGATGAGCTCGAGCTTCACCAACCAGGTGCTTGCGCAGATCGAGCTGTGGGAAAACACCGACGGCTACAAGAACGACGTCTACGTCCTGCCCAAGCATCTCGACGAAAAGGTCGCCGAGCTGCATCTCGAAAAGCTTGGCGTGAAGCTGTCGAAGCTGAGCCAGAAGCAGGCCGACTATATCGGCGTCCCCGTCGAAGGCCCGTTCAAGCCCGACCACTACCGCTATTGATCGGGCGGAAATTCCGGCGGATCGGGATAGGCGTCAAACACATCGCCTAGCTCGATCCGCAGGTCGGAAAGCCAGGGTGCGTAATTGCGCCACTGGTCGAGCCCGCTGGTATTGATCGGCTGGCGAACTTGCTCCGAGCTTGCAGTGCGGACGGCGCGATCGTTCGTCCAGAATTCGACGCAGGCTTGCTCGAAAGGCAGATCGAGAAACGACAGCATGCGATCGACCTGACATTTCAGGTCAGCGACGACATCCTCATGATGTACCCGCAGAATTGCGTGAGGAAACATTCGCGTAAAGTGCTCGGTTAACCGTACATATTCGAAATAATAGCGTCCCAGGTCTTTAAGATTATAGCTAAACCCTTGCCCGCGCGCGAACTTTTGCTTAAAATTGGAAAACCCGCTGGCCATCGGATTTCGCCTTGCATCGATGATACGCGCATTGGGAAACAGGAGCCGGATGAATCCTATATCGGCCCAGTTGTTTGGCAGCTTATCGATAAAATAGAGGCGATCGGTCTTGCGATGACGCGACGATCGTTCCAGATATTCTTCTGCCAGTGCCTCGACCTCCGACTGGTTCAGGGTGGAAATGGCATCGATCGTTCGCTGCGGCACTTTCCAGTCTCGTGCCATCACTTTCTGGATCAGCGCGGGAATGTAGGGAAGTTCGGAGGTGCCTTCGATCGTCGAATGGCTCGAAAGGATCTGCTCGAGAAGCGTCGATCCCGCTCTGGGCATTCCGACAATGAAGATGGGCGCGCGAGACTGGGAACCCCAACCCGCTCGTTTCTGAAAGAACGCGGTGTCAAAGCCGGTACGAAAGGTTTCAATCTCGGCAGAGAAGCTATCGCGATCGAAATTCGAACGTCGCTTTTCCAACGCGTTTCCGGTCTGATAAAAGTCGAACGACTTAGCGTAATCCTGTTGATCCTCATAAGCCTTGCCCAAGGCAAAACAGATTTGGATATGATCATTGGCGTGAAGCTTCCCGGCTTCAATCAAGTTCGCCATCGCTTGAATCTCATCGGAAGAAAATCTGAATGTCTTCAGATTTGCGAGACTCCAGTGCGCGTCTCCCGAGGTGGGTGAGAGCGATATCGAACGGCGATAGGCCACAATAGCCTTGTCGGTTGCACCAATCGTTTTGAGAAGGTGAGCGTAGCTTAGCCAGCCTCTAGCGTTGTCGGGCCGACGCTTGGTAAAGTCCGCATAGAGGGTTTCGGCCCGGTCGTAATCGCCGCTTTGCGCATACATCTGCCCAAGTGCCTGAACGACCATAAAATCCTCCGGGTTTTGGGCGAGCAGTACTGCGTTGGACTCGAGCGCCCGCGCAAATTCTCCTTGGCGCCAGTAACAGTCGGCGAGGCCCAATCTTGCCGTTTTATGATCGGGATCGCGTTCGAGCGCTTCTTTGAGCAAGCGTTCGGCATCCTCGTCTATCCCAAGCCGTGCAGCAAGGAGACCGAGCAACGTGCGCGCATCTGCGTCATCATCGTTTTGCATTATCCGGTGACGGGCGATGCTCTCTGCACGGCGAAAGTCGTTGCGCGAAAATGCATGGAACGCATCGCGCATTTCCCGATCTAACCCGGTCTGATTCATTGATCGGGCCAAGGCGAGAAACGACGCTTTCTAATCCAGCGGGAGGCGATGATCTTTTCCCCTTTTGTAACGGGAAGCCCGGCATGAACTGCCAGTGGATCGGGTTGATTCCCTTGGCAATTGTAGAACATCATCGCCGCACCCTTTTCAAGGCGGACCTTTACACCGGCCAACGGGAATTCGGTTTCGCCGCCACTAAACCGGTCATCCAGGCAGATTAGGAACGTAATCAGACGGTCGTTATCGTCGCCTGCCACATTATCGACGTGGGGGCGGTATTCGTCGCCGACGCGATACCTCAGGATTTGTAGGGGTTCACCCTGGTCCACGTCGGTTGAGCTGGCCAAAGCGATGCGTCTGTTGATCGCATGGACGAACGGGGACTCCGACAGAATGCCAAAAAAGGCGCTGTGTGCCTTGCGAACCGGATCGTGGATCAGCCTGCCGCTGTACGGATCGACAACCTGGGCCGGACGCGACATGGGTGCCGATAAGCTGATCAGCATGTCGCACTCGTCAGCCGTCAGGAATTGAGCAATCCGGGCGATGCGAGGTTTCGCGCTGATCTGCTCGAGTTGTGCGGCCGTTACGGGGTTGCCGTCGCTCGTCAGAACCATTGAATCTATGAGCTTTATGGTTCGTTCGGTCTGCGCATCGACGGTCGCGACATGGCGATAGCTTGCCAGTGCCGCTGTCCAATCGCGCCGTTGGGCTATGCCGCGCGCTGCGAAATTTCCCACCATCCGGACTGCGTCAAGGTTACCTGCTGCTGCAGCTTGACTGAATAATTCGCGTGCACGTTTGAAATCGCGTTGCGCCGGTGCGCAGTCGATAAGGTCATATGCGCGATTGAACAAAGCCGCGCCGAGATTAGCGGATCGAGAGTCTGCAATCATGGACTATCCCAAAAAAAAGGGGCCGAAACGCGTTCGGCCCCTTTTATCAATGTTATCTCGATTTTACATCTTGATCTGAACGCCAGTGTAAAAATAGCGTCCGGTATTGTTATAGATGCCGCTGCCGCCGCCGGCACCCGAAAGGCCGTAAGGTGGCTTCTTGTCGGCAATGTTATCGACACCGAAGTAGAAGCTGAATTTCGAGTTCGGGTCGATTGCAATCCGCGCGTCATGGTAGAACACTTCGGGGTAGTAATCGATCGAAAACGCATCGGCATTCCGTGGAGGAAGACCGCCCACACTCTTGATGTTCTCGATGGCGCCCGGCGTCATCTTGCCGATGTAGCGAAGCTTGTAGCCCAAGGTGAAGGCACCCGATTTGAACGATGTGCTTATGTTAAAGGCGTCGCGCGGATCGCCAAGCTCGTACAATATCTGATTAGGCGTGTTGGGGCTGGTGGGATCCAAGAAGTTATCATTCTGTAACACGCGAGTGTAAACGCCGCGCAGGTTAAGTTGTCCCAAATTCCCGATTTGACGACGATAGTTCAAGTCGAAGTCGATACCGCGAACCTTAAGCTTGGCGTAGTTTAGTGGCCCCACTCGCAAGCTGTTTTCGATAACCTGGCCCTGGATTTCTCCATTGGGGCCGCCGCCGGGACCGGCACGGTCGAACAGATCGCAATACTGGTTGTCGATCGTGCTGGAGTCATAGCACTGGTTGAGGATAGTCTGCGCCCCCAGGCCGGCGATGACATTGTTCACGGTGATGTTGTAGTAATCAACGGTCAACGCGAATCCTGGCAAGAAGCGCGGCTGAAATACTCCGCCGAACGTGTAACTGTCCGAGGTTTCCGGCTCGAGGTTAGGATTGCCACCCGAAAGGTAGGGCAACGACGACGTATAGATGTAATCGTAACCGACGGGCACGCCATCTGCGCGGCAGTTTGCTTCGCGATTAGCCGTGCCAAGAGCGAGATTCCGATCCGAACAGGGATCAGCCGGCGGCGGCGTATAGTTTTGACCAAAAGGCGTATACAATTCGGCGAGATTGGGTGCGCGGACTGCACGGCTATAATTCCCGCGGAGACGCAAATCTTCGATTGGCGACCAATCTAGCCCGACGTTGTATGCTTTGACGAGCTTATGAATGCCCCTGTATTTGGCTAATCGTCCGGCTGCACTCAACGTCAGCTCTCTGAAAAATGGCAGATCGCGCAATATCGGAAGGCGGATTTCGCCATAAGCTTCCGTAACCTCGAAGGCCTTTGGATCAAATTCTGGGATCGCGTTGTAGAACGTGATCCCGGAGGACGTCAGTTCGTCTTGGACATAGTAGTTCGTTTCCCGCCGATATTCGGAACCGATGGCAAAACCAACGGGCCCACCCGGTAAGTTCAGGAACTGGCTCGTATCGCCGCTCATGAACCCACTGAGAACGAACTGCGTAATTTTGCCGCGCGCCAGCGAATTTGAAAGCACATAGTCCTTTGCAGCCTGGGTGATATTACCCTCACCGAAAAGGTTGATCGGGACGCAAGATGCCACATCCCCAGGGTAAGTCTGGTTGGAATAGGCATTTGTCGGATCGAACGGGCTTCCTGAAGCAGGGTCAACCTGCGCACGACAGACAACGTTGCCATTCGCGACGCCTGTCGTGGCTTCGCCTTGGTCAACCGCGTCGATGGCGAGCAACATACGCTGCAGATTGACGTTTCCGTCAATTCTGGTGCGCTCCTTGAATTCGCCGTAGTTTGCCGAAACTTCATAGTTCCAGTCGTCGTTGAAATCGCCTCGTACACCGACGACAGCGCGATACGTTTCTCGCTTCGCGCGTTCTTCGCGGTTTCCAAGCTCGACAACGTTGCGGCGGATGACGAATCCGTTCTGATCGGCGTCGGGAATTCCGTCGGCTCCGCTATTACCGGCGGCGTCGTAGTAGTCGCCATAATAATCGCGGATGATACCGGCTGCCTGATCAGTAAGGTAGGGATTGTCGGTGTACCACCGCTCGCCAACCGCACTCGTGAAATACGGACCAGAAGCATTGCTGACCGAGTCCGTACGCGAGTATTTCGCTTCCACAAACGGTACAAATGCGGGTGAAACCTCGAAATGGCCCACCAGGTTGGCGCTATAGCGATCGAGGTTAGGCAAGAAGCCAAACTGCTTTCCGTCGCGGAAATTATCGCCATTGCCGCCGATGAAGCTACCGACGGAAGGGCGCCCAACGCGAGTGCCCGTCTGCTTGACTAGTGTGCCGTCAGGCTGGAAAATATAAGGAGCATAGAACGATCCTCCATCATACGAGAGGAATGTACCGCCATTGCTATAAAGGGCGTTGCGAATATCCTGAAAGAATACAGCGTCTGGGTTGCCATCGCTACCATTGGGCGTGCCTGCTGGATCAGTATCTACGGTAATGAAACCGCTGCTTTGGCTATAGGCTGGGCGGTCCGACGCGTAAAACGGCAGCTGCTTTGCATATTCCAGGTTGATCGCAACATTGCCTCGCCCATCGGCGAAATTCCGTCCGGCCAAGATGCTGGTATAATAGGATCCGGCATCGCCATATTTGGAAATGCCAGCTTGCGCGCGTCCCTCGAGACCCTCGAAATCGTCCTTGAGAACGAAGTTGACTACGCCGGCGATGGCATCGGAACCATAAATCGCCGAGTTGCCGCCGGTGACAACGTCAACGCGTTCAATAAGATCGGTCGGGATCGTATTAACGTCGGGGCTGACGCTGTTGCTGAGGATGTCGCCGCCAACGTGACGCCGACCATTTACCAGGACAAGGGTGCGCTGAGTGCCGAGACCGCGAAGATCGAGCAGGTTCAGGCCAGCGGTACCAAGGAATCGGGTGGAATTCGACTGGCTGAAGGTGCTGCGCAGCGCAGGCAGTTCGTTGAGCGTATCGCCGACCGAAGTGCGGCCGGTTTCAAAAAACTCCGCGCCATCGACCGTCGTGACGGGCACCGTCGATTCCAGATTGGGCCTACGGATGCGCGAGCCTGTAACAACGATCGCGTCGCCCTGGGTGACTTCTGTGCCATCGGCCGACACCGTTGCGTCCGTAGCATCCTGATCGGCTGCGGCCTGCGCAGCTGCCTGGTCAGCATCATCGGTCGCATCCTGTGCGTAAGCCGGGCAAGCCAGTGCAATCGCGAGAACGGATGCGCCGATGCTTGCATGGTTGCGAAACCGTCGAAGCGTGGAAGGAAAAGATCTCGTATTCATGGCAATACCCCTAAAATTCCGACATCCCGATCCACGTCGAGACGTGGCATCATCGCGCCTTGGACTATACAAATTGCTGGTTGGAACGTCACAGGTCGGGGGAATCGAGTCAACTGCATGTGAGGTGCCGGGCTATAACTTTGGTCTAATGTGACAAATTAGCCACGCTATCGTTTGGTCCCGTCTCAGTTGCGACGATGGAGACCCAATTCGCCCAACATGTTTGCACATTGCTGTGCAATTTTTGATAAAAATGCGTACCCACTAAATTCGGAAATTGAGCGAAATGCCCATCAGGGGGGCGGCGGTGCATCTGTCCGAATCGTATCTTACGGGCTTCCAGCCCTTGTCCGCGAGAGATACGTCCTGATATCATCCGATCTCGGCCATCGTGCAGGGAAACGATTGCGGTGAGCGACCAGATAATGGGTCTTTGTAATCCTAAGGTGAAACTGCATTTTCCTAGATCATCCATCCGCCGTAATTGCATTGTCAGGCGGCTCACACTCTAACCATGGGAGTGGACGTGCTTAACGGTGTGCTCATCCTCGGCCTCTTGTTCGCGCTCTGGCTCGTGCTTGCCGGCGTGACGATCGTCCGCGGGCTGTCGATGCAGCGCCGCGCCGCGCTCACCGCGGCGCAATCGACCAAGCTCTCGGCGTTGATCGATGCCGCGCCGGTGCTGCCGCTCGTCGTGCGCGAGGATATGCGGATCGAATGTCCCGACCGGCTGAGCCAGTGGCTCGGTCTCGATGGCGCGCCGCGCTATCTCGATGACCTGTCGCCTGGCGGAGGCGATGGTGCCAGCGGCCTGTCGCGCGACGATCTGTCCGCGCTGAGCGATCATGTCACCGCCGTGCGCCGTTCGGCGGGACGCTTCAGCCAGCTGGTCGGCGTGGCGGGTTCGCACCGCGTGCTGCGCGTCTCGGGAGCGCCTGCGCCAGCCCGGATCGGCGGGCAGGGCGCCGTGCTCCTTTGGTTCGCCGACGTGACCGAGGGGATGGCCGACCAGATCGAGATCGAGGCCGAGCGCGACCGCGCTGTCACCGCCTTCGAATCGCTTTCGGCGCTCGTCGAGGCGGCGCCGTTCCCGATGTGGTTCCGCGATCGTGGCCTTGGTTTGCGGCTCGTCAATCGCGCTTATGTCGCCGCGACCGACAGCGACGACGCCCGCGCCATCGTCGCCGCTGGCACCGAACTGGTCGAGCCCGTTGCGGGGATCAGCGCGGCCGAAGCGGCCGGCCAGGCGCAGGCAGGCGGGGCGATCGTCCAGCGGGCGATCCCGGTGACGATATCGGGCGCGCGGCGGATGATGCGCGTGGTCGACGTTCCCGTCGGACGCGCCGGCGTCGCGGGCTTTGCCATCGACATTCAGGACGCCGAGGACGCCCGCGCCAATTTCCGCCGGTTCGCCAAGGCGCAGCGCGACCTGCTCGATCGCCTGTCGTCGGCGGTCGCGCAATTTGGTCCCGACAAGACGCTGCGCTTCGCCAACCAGCCGCTATCGCGCCTGTTCGGACTCGATCCCGCCGCGCTCAAGGAGCATGCCGAGTTCGCCCGCTTCCTCGATCGGCTGCACAGCCAGGGGCGCACGCCTGAAGTGCGCGATTATCCCGCCTGGCGGTCCGAGCGGGTCGGCTGGTTCAACAGTGCCGAGGTCAACGAGGAAAGCTGGCAGCTGAGCGACGGCACGCATTTGCGGACCGTTGCGCAGCCGACCCCCGATGGCGGGCTGCTGCTGATTTTCGAGGACCGCACCGAGCAGGTCCAGCTGGCGAGCGCGCGCGACACGTTGCTGCGCGTCCGCACCGCGACGGTCGATAACCTGTTCGAGGCGATCGCGGTGTTCGCTGCCGACGGCAAGCTGCAGCTGTGGAACCGGCGGTTCCGCCAGGTCTGGGAGATCGACGAAGCGGTGCTCGCGGGGCATCCGCGGCTCGACGACCTGCTCAAGCAGCTCGCCGACAGGTTGATGCGCCCGGCGCAGGCTCCGCTGATCCAGGAAATCATCCGCGCGGCAACGGGCGAGCGGCGCCAGCGCGCGGGCAAGATCGCGTTTCGCGACGGCCGCCATTTCGAATTTGCCGCGGTTCCGCTGCCCGACGGCAACGCGCTGTTGACGATGCTCGACGTCAGCGACAGCCGACGGATCGAACAGGCGCTGCGCGATCGCAACGACGCGCTCGAAGACGCCGATCGCGTCAAGTCGGCGTTCCTGTCGAAAATGAGCTATGAACTGCGCACGCCGCTGACCTCGATCGCGGGTTTCGCCGAGATGCTCGCGACGGGATATGCCGGCGAATTGCCCGCCGCTGCGGTCGATTATGTCGGCGCAATCGTCGATTCGGTCGAGTTGCTCGGGCGCCATATCGACAATGTTCTCGACCTTTCGCAAAGCGAGGCGGGGACGCTGCCGATCGAGCGGGTGCCGACCAATCTCACCGAAGTGGCGCAGGCCGCGGCGACCGCGGCGATCAAGCTCGCGCAGGACAATGATGTCGAGCTGGCGGTCGAGCTGGCCCCGTCACTGGGCGCGATCCAGGGCGATCCGCGCCGGCTGCGCCAGGTTCTAGATCACCTGCTGGCCAACGCGATCCGCTATACCGCTGCGCAGCGCAGCGGCGATGCGCGCGTCCTGCTGCACGGCGACGGCAATATGAAACGCGCGCGGCTGGTGATTTCGGACAACGGCCCGGGCATCGCCCGCGACAAGCAGAACCGCGTGTTCGACGTCGTATCGCGCCGGTCGGCAGGCGGCGAGGACGGCAATACCGGTCTCGGCCTGCCGCTGTCGCGCCAGCTCGTCGAGGGTCATGGCGGCACGTTGAGCCTTGTGTCCGAGCCGGGTGAAGGCACGATGGTCACGGTCGAGCTGCCGCGCGCATGATCGAATACGGCCTCGACGAGATCGGATTGCTCGGCAAAAGGATCGCGCGCTCCCTGCAGCCCGGCGATGTCGTCGGCCTGACGGGATCGCTCGGCGCGGGCAAGACGACGCTGGCGCGTGCCATCCTCGCTGCATTGGGGCTCGAAGGCGAGGCACCGAGCCCGTCGTTCGCGATCGTCCAGCCCTATGCCCCGCCCGAAGTCACGTTGCCGGTGCTGCATGTCGATCTGTACCGGATCGAGGACGCGGCCGAGATCGACGAACTCGGCCTGTTCGACGACAGCGCGCACCAGGTTCTGCTGATCGAATGGCCCGAGCGCATGGGGCAGCGCGTACCTGCCGAAATGCTCAACCTGACGATCGATTTCGCCGACGAGGCGCGGCGGCGCTTGACAGCCACCGTGCCCCCAGCTTGGGAAGGGCGATGGCCGCCGCAATGATTCCTCCCGCCCACGCTCCCGCATTTCTTGCCTCCCATGGCTGGGGCGGGGCCGATATCCTGCCGCTTGCCGGCGATGCCTCGTTTCGGCGCTATTTTCGCGTCGTCGACAGCGACCGACGAGCGGTGCTGATGGACGCGCCGCCTGCCAAGGAGGATTCGCGCCCCTTCATCGCGTTGGCGAACTATCTGGCCGATCACGGCTTTCGGGCGCCGCGCATCCTCGCTGCCGATCTCGACGGCGGGTTGATCCTGCTCGAGGATTTCGGCGACCGGCTGATGCGCGCCGAGATTGCCAGCGATCCCGCGAGCGAAACCGCGACCTATCGGCAGGCGGTCGATATCCTCGCCGACCTTCACGCCAAGCCGGTGGCCGAGCTGCCGCCCTATGACTGGTCGGCCTATGCGCGCGAAGTCGCGCTGCTGACCGAATGGTATCTGCCCGCGATCGGGCTGGCGACCGATCCCGAACCCTATCTCGCCGCCTGGCGTGAGGCGATGGCGCCACTGATCGCGCGGACGCATGCGCCGGTGACGGTGCTGCGCGACTACCATGCCGAGAACCTGATGCTGCTCGAGGGCGGCGCGATGGGCTTGCTCGATTTCCAGGACGCGCTCGCGGGCCACCCGGCGTACGACCTGGTTTCGCTGTTGCAGGATGCGCGCCGCGAGGTCTCCGAAAATCTCGAGCGCACGATGCTCGATCATTATTGCGCGGCCGCCGGGGTCGCCGACCGCGCAGCGTTCGAAAGCGATTATGCGCTGCTCGGCGCGCAGCGCAACGCCAAGATCATCGGCATCTTCACCCGCCTGTGGCAGCGCGACGGCAAGGACCGCTATCTCGACATGATCCCGCACGTCTGGCGCCTGCTCGAGCGCGACCTTGCGCATCCCGCGCTTGCCCCCGTGGCGGCCTGGATGGACGAACACGTCCCCGCCGACCGCCGCGTCGCGCCGTCGCCCGCATGAGCGCGAACATCGAAACCGCGATGGTCATGGCGGCCGGGCTCGGCAAGCGGATGCGGCCGCTGACCGCGACGCGGCCCAAGCCGCTGATCCGCGTCGGCGGGCGACCGCTGATCGATTACGCGCTCGACCGGATCGCCGCGGCGGGGATCGGCAAGGTCGTCGTCAACACGCATTACCTGCCCGACGCGCTCGAAGCGCATCTGCGGCGGTCGAAGCGTCCGTACGAAATTGCGATCTCCGATGAGCGCGCGCAGCTGATGGAGACCGGCGGCGGGCTGGTCCAGGCACAGCGCGCCGGGCTGCTGACGGGTGATCCGGTATTGTGCGCCAACAGCGACAATATCTGGACCGACGGTCCCTATGACACGATCGCGCGGATGGCAGGCGCATGGGACGACAAGGCGATGGACGCGCTGCTGTTGCTCGTGCCGCATACCCGCGCAGTCGGCCACAACGGCCGCGGCGATTTCCGCATGGACGCCGCGGGCAAGCTGAGCCGGCGCAAGGCCGGGGCGATCGCGCCCTATATCTATTCGGGCGTGCAGCTCCTTTCACAGCGCTTGCTGCGTGATCCGCCCGAGGGTCCGTTTTCGACCAACATCCTGTGGGATCGGGCGATCGCCGAAGGGCGATTGTTCGGCATCGCCCATGAGGGCATGTGGTGCGACGTCGGGTCGGTGGCGGCGATCGCCAAGGCCGAGGCGGTGCTCGCGGATGGCTGAGGCCCCGCGCGCCAATGTCTTCTCGATGCCCGCGCACAGGGCGTTCGCCGATGCGCTCGCGGTCGGGCTGCTCCGCCGCTTTGGCAAGGACCCGCTCGGGCTTGCCCGTGGGATCGTCATCGTCCCCAACAACCGCGCCAAGCTAGCGATCCAGAACGGCTTCGTCCGCCATTCGGGCGGCGGGCTGCTGCTGCCGCGGATCGTCGCGATCGGCGACAGCGACCTGGGCGAGAGCGTCGGCATCGGCCTCGACGCGATCGACGGCGATGACCCGCTGCCACCGGTGGTCGATCCGCTGCGCCGTACGCTGATCCTCGCGGCGATGATCGCGCGCGTGTACGAGCGCGAGGCCGAACGGATCGACGGGGCCGAAGCACTGGCGCTGGCACAGGCGCTCGGCGCCACGCTCGACCAGATGCAGCTCGAACGCGTCGAACCTGCGCAGCTGACCGCGCTGGCCGATGAAATGGGAGAGGAACTCGCCGGTCACTGGCGCCAGTCGCTCGACCTGTTCCGCATCCTGTCCGACGAATGGCCGCGCGAACTGGCGGCGCGCGGGCTGATCGATCTCGCCGATCATCGGGGCCGCGTGCTCGATGCGGTTGCGGCGCGCTGGACGCAGGGAAGCGACGCGCCGTTCATCGTCGCGGCGGGCATATCGGACACCGCGCCCGCGGTTGCCCAGCTGCTGCGCACGCTCGCCTTCATGCCGCAGGGGATGGTCGTCTTCGCCGATCTCGACCGTGCGATGCCGCAGGCCGAATGGGATGCGCTCGGCCCGCATGAGGCCGGCGGCGAGGGGCCGGGCCAGCCCGATCTCGAAACGCACCCGCAATATCACCTGAAATTGCTGCTCGACCGGATGGGGATCGCGCGCGACGAGGTGCGCCGCTGGCAGGCGGCGAGCGAGGCCGATGCGACTCCGCGCCGGACGATGATGACATCGAACGCGTTCGCGCCCGCTGCCTTCACCGGCAAGTGGCGCGAGCTGCAATCGCACGAACGCTCGCTCGCCGGGATCAAGGCGATCGAGCTCGCCAATCCGGCGCAGGAGGCGCAGGCGATCGCGCTGGCAATGCGGCACAGCCTCGAAACGCCCGAACGCACCGTCGCTTTGGTCACCCCCGATCGCGCACTGGCGGCGCGCGTTGCCGCGCACCTGACGCGCTGGGGCATCGCCGCCGACGATTCGGCAGGGCGTGCACTTCCCCAGACGACGGCGGGCGCGCTGCCGTTGCTCGTAGCCGAGGCGGCGGCGGCACGCTTTGCCCCGGTCGAGCTGATGAGCCTGCTCAAACATCCGCTCGTCCGCTCGGGCGGCGACCGGCTCGGCTGGCTCGACCAGGTCCGCGCGCTCGACATGGTCCTGCGCGGCCCGCGTCCGGCCAACGATCTCGACGGGATCGGTGAATTCCTTACCGCCGAGGGTGCCAGGCGAACGCGCGCTGCGCGCCATGCGATCGCGCCGTGGTGGCGCGAGGTCGCGGCGATCCTCAAGCCGATCGAAACGCTCTTTGCGGGCAGGGATGGCGCGGCGATCGATCTTGGCAACGCGCTCGCTGCGATCCGCGAAACGATGACCGCGCTCGCCGGCGATGCCGCCTGGACCGGACCCGCGGGCCGCGCGCTCGCCGATTTTTTCACCGATCTTGCGATTGCCGCGCCTGACCTGCCCGGTGGCATTGCGCCCGACGCGATTCCCACCGCGCTCGAACGGCTGATGGCGCCGATCGCGGTGCGCCCGCCGCAGGGCGGCCATCCGCGGCTGTTCATCTGGGGACTGATCGAAGCACGCCTGCAGAGCGCCGACCTGATGATCCTCGGCGGGCTCAACGAGGGTGTCTGGCCGCAGCTGCCCGCGCCCGATCCGTGGCTCGCGCCCGGTATCCGCCGCCGCCTCGGCCTGCCCGGGCTCGACGGGCGGATCGGGCTGAGCGCGCACGATTTCGCCGGTGCGCTCGCCGCACCCGAAGTGCTGATCACGCGCTCGCGGCGCGATGCAGGTGCGCCGACCGTCGCCTCGCGCTTTGTCCTGCGTCTCGAAGCGATGGCGGGCGGCCTGCCGCGCCCCGAGCTTGCCGACGACATGGGCGCGCTCGCCCTCGCGCTCGATCAGGCGCAGGCACGCGAGCAGATCAAACATCCCGCGCCGGTGCCGACGTCCGAGCAGCGGCCGCGCAGGATCAGCGTGACACAGCTCGACCGGCTCAAGGCCGATCCCTTCGCCTTTTACGCACAAAGCGTGCTGCACCTCGCGGCGGTCGACGCGCTCGATGCCGATCCGACCGCGGCGTGGCGCGGGTCGGCGGTTCACGAGGTGCTCGAACTCTGGTCGAAGGAGGACGATCACGATCCCGCGCTGCTGCACCAGCGCGCGCGCGACCTGATGCTCGCGCCCGGCGCCAACCCCGTCATCCGCGCGATGTGGGAGCCGCGCCTGCTCGCCGCGATCGAGTGGATTGCCGAGACGATGTCGGCGCAGATCGCCGATGGGCGCCAGCCGATATTGTTCGAGCAATGGGGCGAGGTCGAGATCGACGGCGTGATGCTCGGCGGCAAGGCCGACCGGATCGATCGCCTGCCCGACGGCGGCATCGCGGTGGTCGATTACAAGACCGGCCAGGCCCCGACCGCGGCGATGGTCCGCGCAGGGTACAGTTTGCAGCTCGGCCTGCTTGGCCTGATCGCCGAACGCGGCGGCTTCGAAGCGCTCGGCGACGACAACCGCGCTTACGGTTTCGAATACTGGTCGCTCGCCAAGAAAAAAGACGTGTTCGGACATATCGCCAAGCCGTTCCCCGCGCGCCCGACGCCCGATGATGTGTCGCCCGAGAATTTTACCGCATTCGTTGAACGCCACCTGGTCGCTGCGTGCGAGCGCTGGTTGACGGGTAACGAGCCGTTCACCGCCAAGCTCGCGCCCGAATTTGCCCCCTATGCCGACTACGACCAGCTGATGCGGCTGCAGGAATGGTACGGGATATGAGCGGCGCGAACCTCTATCCGCTCAATGCAGAGCAGGCCGTCGCCGCCGATCCGCGCGGCAATGTCTGGCTGACCGCATCGGCGGGGACGGGCAAGACGCAGGTGCTCGCCGCGCGCGTCCTGCGGCTGCTGATGCGGCCCGAGGTCAAGGCCGAGAACATCCTCTGCCTGACCTTTACCAAGGCGGGCGCGGCCGAAATGGCGATGCGCATCCAGGAGGTGCTGGCGAGCTGGGTCCGCGCCAAGGGCCCCGCGCTCGCCGCCGACCTGCAGGCGATCGGCGAGGACCATTCGCCCGCGGCGCAGGAGCGCGCGCGGACCTTGTTTGCGCAGGTGATCGATTCGCCCGGCGGCGGGCTCAACATCCAGACGATCCACAGCTTCTGCCAGACGCTGCTCGCGACCTTCCCGATCGAGGCGGGGCTGATCCCGGGCTTTCGCGCGCTCGAGGAACGCGAACAGGCATCGCTCAGGCGCGAGGCGCTGTCCGACATGCTGCTCGCGGCCGAGCGCGAGGGCAACCTCGGCCTGATCGCCAAGGTGCAGGCGCTGTCGCTGCGTATGGGCGAGGGCGGGGCGACCAGTTTCCTGTTCGCCTGCAGCGGCTATGCCGACTCGCTCGATCGGTTGACCGGCGATCTCGCGCCGCGCCTGCGCAATGCTCTCGAACTGCCGCTCGGCGACATCGGCGACTGGATGGCCGAACGTTGCGGCGATGATGGCGTCGATTGCAACGCGCTGGCGATGATCGCGGCGGCAGGGCGGGCCTGGGGGACCAAGACGGGGATCGGCTATGCCGAGGGAATCGAGGCGTGGCTTGCCGCGCACCCGGCGCAGCGGGGGGAGGCGATTGGCGACCTGGTGTCGGTATTCCTTACGCAGGCGGGAACGCTGCGCCGCGATTACGATCCCGACAAAGCGATGGCGAGCGTCGGCGATGCCGCGCGCGAACTGGCCGAACATCTCGGCGAGCTGGCGAAAATGCCCGGGCGCGTCGCCTTCATCGACGAGCTTGCCGGGGCGATCGAGGCGGGGCGCGCCTATGTCCGCGCCTATGCGGCCAAGAAGCGCGCGCTCGCGGTGGTCGATTTCGACGATCTCATTGCCAAGGCGGTCGAACTGCTGCGCGACGGGCGACTGTCCGACTGGATCGCCTACAAGCTCGACCGCCGGATCGACCATGTCCTCGTCGACGAGGCGCAGGATACCAACCCCGACCAGTGGGCGATCGTCCGCTCGCTGACGCAGGAATTTTTCGCCGGCGCCGGAAGCAAGGGCGACACGCTGCGCACGCTGTTCGCGGTCGGCGATTTCAAACAGGCGATATTCGGTTTCCAGGGGACCAGCCCCTATGCTTTCGACAATGCGCAGAAGGCTTTTGGATTGCTCGCTGGTTTCGCCGAAAAGCCATTCCGCGCCGTGGCGCTGAACATAAATTATCGTTCGACCCCGCCGGTGCTTGCCTTTGTCGATGCGCTGTTCGCGCGTGTCGGCGCAGATGTCCTCGGCAAGATCGATCCTGGCGTCGCGCACGAAAGCGCGCAGCCCAACATGCCCGGCCAGGTTGTCCTGTGGCCACCAGTCCCCGCTATCGCCGACGGTTCGGGCAACGGCGGGGCGGACGAGGGCGACGAAGGCTGGATCGAGCAGGGCGTGCGCAGCCTTGCCGACCGCATCGCCATCCAGGTCGCCGACTGGATCGAGAATGGCTGCGATGGCCAATCGGTCAGTCCCGGCGACATCATGGTGCTGGTGCGCAAGCGGACCGATCTAGCCGCGTTGCTCGTCGCGCGGCTCTATGCGCGCGGCGTCGCTGTTGCCGGCGTCGACCGGCTGCGGCTCAACGCGCCGCTCGCGGTGCAGGATCTGCTCGCCGCGGCGCGGTTCGCGCTCCAGCCGTACGACGACCTCAACCTCGCCGCCTTGCTCGTTTCCCCTTTGCTCGGCTGGACCCAAGACGACCTGTTGGCGCACGGATACCGCGACAAGGGTGTGCCGCTGTGGACGCATATCCAGGGCAATCGCGCGATCGCGGCCAAGGTCGCACCGCTGCGGACCATCCTCGCAGCCGCCGACCTGACGACGCCCTATCGCTTTTTCGAGGAGATCCTCTCGGGCCCGATCGGCGGTCGCGCCCGGCTGCTCGCGCGGCTCGGCAACGATGCGCGCGATCCGATCGAGGAACTGCTCAACGCCGCGCTCCAGTTCGAGGCGAGCCATACGCCTTCGCTCCAGCCATTCCTCGCCTGGTTCGATACCGGCGGGGTCGATGTCAAACGCGAGACGACCGCGCGGTCCGACGAAGTCCGCGTGATGACCGTTCACGGCTCGAAGGGGCTGCAGTCGCGCATCGTCGTCCTCGCCGATGCGACCGTCGATCCCGACAACGCGGTCGGCGGCGGCTTTGACTGGCAGATCGACGAGGACGTCACGATTCCGGTCGTCGGCGCGTCGAAGGCGTTGCTGTTCGGCCCGCTCGAAGACGCCGCCGAGTGGGCCAGCGGCAATGACGCCGAGGAGCATTGGCGCTTGCTCTATGTCGCGATGACACGCGCCGAGGAAATGCTGTTTGTCGGCGGCGCGCTCGGCAAGCGCGCGGGCGACACGCCTCCCGAGAGCAGCTGGTACGCCGCGATCGAGGCGACGCTCGCCGACATGGGATGCGAATGGGACGACAGCGGCGAGCCATGGGGCAGGGTGCGACGCTATGCGCCGATTCCCTACGGCAAGGCGGTCGCTTCGGGCTCGTCCGACAGCGCCGCAATGCCCGCTTTGCCGGACTGGACACGCACAAAGGCACCTGAGGAAGCACGCCCGCCGCGTCCGCTCGCGCCGTCGTCGCTCGGCTCGGATAATGCGGGCGACCCGCCCGCCGACCTCGCCCGGCGCGACGCGATCGAGCGCGGGCGGCTGCTCCATGGCCTGTTCGAACGCTTGCCCGAGGTCGCGCCCGATCGGCGCGCCGATGCCGGGCGCCGCTGGCTCGAACGCCAGGCGCCCGATCGCGGCGAAGCCGATCGCGATGCGATGGTCGATGCGGTCTGCACGATCGTTGCCGATCCCGAACATGCCGCGCTGTTCGGACCCGATTCGATGGCCGAGGTGCCCGTTGCGGCGGTCGTTGCCGACGGGATTGTCGTATCGGGGCAGGTCGACCGGCTGATCGTCGCCGCCGATCATATCGCAATCGTTGATTACAAGACGGGCGGCCATGTCCCGCCGACGGCCGACGATGTCCCGCTTGCCTATGTCCGGCAAATGGCGGCCTATGCCGCGGCATTGCGCGTTATTTTTGCCGATCGCCCGATCCGCGCGGCGTTGCTCTACGTCGCCGGGCCGACGATGATCGACCTGCCGCCCGACCTGCTCGCCGACCACGCGCCGGGGCGCGAAGGGCTTAGCGCACCGAGTCCTTGAGTAATGGCGCGACGCTTCCTACCTTCGGGGTCAACACAAGGAGATATCATCATCATGGCGACCAAGGCGATTTCGGACGACAGCTTCCAGAGCGACGTTTTGCAGGCGGATAAACCCGTTCTCGTGGATTTCTGGGCCGAATGGTGCGGCCCGTGCAAGATGATCGGCCCCGCGCTCGAGGAGATGTCCGAGGAAATGGCCGACCAGGTGACGATCGCCAAGCTCAACATCGACGACCATCCCGAAACCCCCGGCCGTCTGGGCGTGCGCGGCATCCCGACGATGATGCTGTTCAAGGGCGGCGAGCTCGTCGCGACCAAGGTCGGCGCGGCTCCCAAGAGCCAGCTCAAGGCATGGCTCGAAGGCGAGCTTTGAGGCCTTCGCGAGCGGGTGGCGATGCCGCCCGCTCCGATTGACTAAAGTCTAGGCAAACCCTACATCGCGCCGCATGTAGCGGCACGCGCGGCGGCAATTTCGTGAGACCATCCAGGTGTCGCGGTCGACGCGTATTTGCCGCAGTATTTTTGCATAAGTCAGGATCGTTACATGCTCGCCGGTTTGGCCAAATCCATCTTCGGGTCGTCGAACGACCGTTATGTCAAATCGCTCGGCAAGACGGTCGACGCCGTCAACGCGCTCGAAAGCAGCTTCGAGCCGCTCAGCGACGACGAATTGCGCGGCAAGACGCAGGAGTTTCGCGATCGGCTCGAAGCCGGCGAGACGCTCGACGATCTGCTTCCCGAAGCCTTCGCCACCGTCCGCGAGGCGGCCAAGCGGACGCTCGGCCAGCGTCATTACGATGTCCAGCTGATCGGCGGCATCGTCCTCCACCGCGGCGAGATCGCCGAGATGCGCACCGGTGAGGGCAAGACGCTCGTCGCCACGCTCGCCTGTTATCTCAATGCGCTCGAGGGCAAGGGCGTCCACGTCGTCACGGTCAACGATTACCTTGCCCGGCGCGACTGCGACTGGATGGGGCAGGTCTATCGCTTTCTCGGCCTGACCACCGGCGTCATCGTGCCCAACCTGTCCGACCAGGACCGGCGCGACGCCTATGCTGCCGACATCACCTATGCGACCAATAACGAGCTCGGTTTCGATTATTTGCGCGACAACATGAAATACGATCGCGCGCAGATGGTCCAGCGCCCGTTCAATTTTACCATCGTCGACGAAGTCGATTCGATCCTGATCGACGAAGCGCGCACGCCTTTGATCATTTCAGGCCCGACCGACGACAAGTCGGACATGTACGTTTCGGTCGATGCGCTGGTGAAGCAGCTCGACGAAGAGGATTACGACAAGGACGAAAAGCAACGCACCGTCCTGCTGACCGAAGACGGCCAGGAAAAGGTCGAGCGGATGCTCGAGGATGCCGGGCTGCTCGAAGGGTCGAACCTCTATGATTTCGAGAACACCCAGGCGGTCCACCACGTCCAGCAGGCATTGAAGGCCAACGCGCTGTTCAAGCGCGACACCGATTACATCGTCAAGGATGGCAAGATCATCATCATCGACGAGTTCACCGGGCGGATGATGGACGGTCGTCGCTGGTCCGACGGCCTGCACCAGGCGGTCGAGGCCAAGGAAGGCGTCAAGATCGAGCCAGAGAACCAGACCTTGGCGTCGGTTACCTTCCAGAACTATTTCCGCATGTATCCCAAGATTTCGGGCATGACCGGTACCGCCGCGACCGAAGCGGGCGAATTTTACGAGATCTACAAGCTCAACGTCGTCGAGATCCCGACCAACCTGCCGGTCCAGCGGATCGACGAGGAAGATACCTTCTACAAGAACACGCAGGACAAGTTCGCCGGTATCGCCAGGACGATCAAGGAACACAGCGACCGCGGCCAGCCCGTGTTGGTCGGTACCGTTTCGATCGAAAAATCCGAATTGCTGAGCGAATTCCTTGAGAAGGAAGGCGTTGCTCACAGCGTCTTGAACGCGCGCCAGCACGAAAGCGAAGCGCATATCGTCGCCCAGGCGGGCCGTCCCGGCATGGTCACGATCGCGACCAACATGGCGGGCCGCGGCACCGACATCCAGCTTGGCGGCAACGTCGAGTTTCGCGTCGGTGACGAGCTTGCCGAAATGCCCGAGGGGCCCGAGCGCGATGCTGCGATCGAAAGGATCAAGGCCGAAGTCGCCGAAGAGCGCCGCCTCGTCCGCGAAGCTGGCGGCCTGTTCGTTCTCGCCACCGAGCGCCACGAGAGCCGCCGCATCGACAACCAGCTGCGCGGCCGTTCGGGCCGCCAGGGCGATCCCGGCCTGTCGCGCTTCTACCTCAGCCTCGACGACGACCTGCTGCGCATCTTTGGCCCCGACACGCTGTTCGCCAAGATGCTGCGCTCGAACCTCGACGACGGCGAGGCGCTGCCGCCCTCGAAATGGATGTCGAAGGCGATCGAAACCGCGCAGAAAAAGGTAGAGGCGCGCAACTATGACCAGCGCAAGCAGGTCGTCGAATATGATGACGTCATGAACGACCAGCGCAAGGTCATCTACGAACAGCGCAGCGAGATCATGGACGCCGATACCGTCGGCGACGTCGTCGTCGACATGCGCGCCGAAACGGTCAACGCGCTGGTCGGCGAAGCGTGCCCCCCGGGCAGCTATCCCGAACAGTGGAACATCGCCGGCCTCAAGGAACGAATGATCGATGTGCTTGGCATCGATGCGCCGCTGAAGGACTGGGTCGAAGAAGACGCGGTCGAACCCGAAATGTTCGAACACCGGCTCGGCGAACTAGCCGATGCGCTGGTCCAGGAAAAGGTCGACCAGGTCGAACCCGAAATGTGGCCGCGGATCGAAAAGAGCATCTTGCTCAAGACTCTCGATCACCACTGGAAAGAGCATCTGGCGACGCTCGACGCGCTGCGCCAGGTCGTCTTCCTGCGCGCCTATGCCCAGAAACAGCCGATCAACGAGTATAAGCAGGAAGCCTTCCAGCTGTTCGAACGGATGCTGACCAACATCCGCGAAGACGTCACCCGGACGATCGCGACGAGCCAGTTCGAGGCACGACCGGTGCCGCCGCCGCTGCCCGACCTGCCCGACTTCCTGACGACGCATATCGACCCGCTGACCGGCGAAGACAATTCGGCCGATGCCGACGGCAGCCTGTTCGCGATCGAGCAGGGCAATCTGCCGCCGTTCCAGAGCCCACAACCCGACCCCACCCCGGGTGACGGTGTCCGCGACAATCCCTATGCCGGCCGGGAGATCGCCCGCAACGCGCCGTGTCCGTGCGGATCGGGCCGCAAGTACAAGCACTGCCACGGGGCGCTCTAGGCGTCGCATGGGGCTTTGATGAGCATCGTCATGCCATTCGCGCTGGCGCTGGCGTTCGGCATCACGGCCCTGCTCTATGCCAGCGTCGGCTTCGGCGGTGGATCGACCTATAACGCGCTGCTCGTCCTCGCCGGGACCGATTATCGAATCCTTCCGGCGATCGCGCTCATCTGCAACATCATCGTCGTTGCCGGCGGCAGCTGGCGCTACGCGCGCGAAGGCTGCGTGCCGTGGGCGCGGCTGTGGCCGATCCTGCTGCTGTCGGCGCCGCTCGCATGGCTCGGCGGGCGGATCGCGATCGAACGCGATCATTTCGTCCTGATCCTCGGCCTCAGCCTGCTCGTTGCGGCGATCCTGATGCTTACGCAGCGCGAGTCCGAAGGCCAGGGCGATCACGATCCGCGCTGGCGCTGGGCGGCGCCGCTGACGGGGGCAGGAGTGGGCTTGCTGTCGGGGCTGGTCGGCATCGGTGGCGGGATATTCCTCGCGCCCGTGCTGCACCTCGCCCGCTGGGCGCCGCCGCGCGTCATCGCGGGCAGTGCGTCGGTCTTCATCCTCATCAATTCGCTTGCCGGGCTGGCCGGCCAGGCGAGCAAGATCGGTAGCGATAGGATCGGCGACGTTGCCGCCTATTGGCCGCTGGTGCTGGGGGTGCTGGTCGGTGGCCAGATCGGCAGCCTGCTCGGCGCACGAATCCTGCCGCCGCGGCTGATCCGCATCGCGACCGCGCTGCTGATCGCCTATGTCGCGATCCGGTTATTGCTGATTTGAGAGGTGGGGTCTTGAACGACCCGGTAAAATGGCTCCCCGAGTAGGATTCGAACCTACGGCCAAGTGATTAACAGTCACCTACTCTACCGCTGAGCTATCGGGGAGCAGCCGGGGCTACCCGGCACGGCACGCCTATGCCGATTTCGTTATCGCAATGCAACACCTCAAACGACGAACTGCTCCATCGCGATGCGATCGTCGAGCGCGTGCTCGGGATCGAACAGCAAGGTCAGCGATCGGGTGCGGTCGATCGCGACCTCGACACGGCGGACATTGCGCACTTCGCGCTGGTCGGCGACCGCGCTGACCGGGCGTTTTTCGCATTCGAGAACGGTGAAGGTGATCCGCGTCCGTTCGGGCAGGATCGCACCGCGCCAGCGGCGCGGGCGAAAGGGGCTGATCGGGGTCAGTGCAAGTAGCGCCGAATCGAGCGGCAGGATCGGGCCGTGCGCGCTTAGATTATAGGCGGTCGAACCCGCCGGGGTGGCGACGAGCACGCCGTCGCACATCAGTTCGGGCAGCATCGTGCGGCCGTTGATCGCCACCTCGATCTTGGCGACCTGGCGCGTTTCGCGCAGCAGCGACAGCTCGTTGATCGCCGGCAGGGTGATGCGCGTCCCGTCGACTGCCTCGATATCGACCGTCAGCGGGGTGACGGTGATCTCGCGCGCCTTGGCGATGCGCGCATCGAGGCCCTTGATGCGCCACTCGTTCATCAGGAAGCCGAGCGTGCCGAGGTTCATGCCGAACACCGGCAGCGTGCGGCCGTTGTCGAGCATATGGTGGAGCGTCTGGAGCATGAAGCCGTCGCCGCCGAGTGCCAGCAGCATGTCAGCATCACCGGTGTCGACGAAATCATAGGCGTCGCGCAGCTGGCGTTCGGCGGCGCTCGCCGGCTCGGTGGTCGACGCGACCAGCGCGATCTTTCGTGACAATGCGGTCATCCCCCCGTCTCGCTCATCGTCCGCGAAACTGCGGCCGTGCGTTCACGTTGCGCGGTGAGGAAATCGTGCGCCAGCGGCTTGATCCTGAGCCCCGCGTCGATCGCGTCGTCGATCGCCTCACTATTGCCCGATCGCACCGCCCCGCGCAGGTCGACATGGTCTTCGCGGCCGAGGCACATATAGACGCGCCCCGTCGCGGTAACCCGGACGCGATTGCAGCCCTCGCAGAAATTGCGGCTCAGCGGGCTGATCAGGCCGAGCCGGATGCTCTTTCCCGGGAGCGCATAATAGCGTGCCGGCCCACCCGTGCGATGCAGTGCGGGGGCCAGCGCGTCGCCGGCATCGGTGAGTGGCCGGATGAAATCGGCAAGCGCGATGTAACTGTCGCTGGCGCTGGCCGCTTCGGGGCCGAGCGGCATCGCCTCGATCAGCGACAGGTCGATCCCGCGCGCATCGCAATAATCGATCATCGCGGGCAGCTGGTCCTCATTGACCCCGCGCTGCGCGACCATGTTGACCTTGACCGCGAGACCCGCGCTGCGCGCTGCCTCGATCCCCGCGAGCACCTGGCCAATATCGCCGCCGCGCGTGATCGCCCGAAACTGCTCGGGGTCGAGCGTATCGAGGCTGACATTGACGCGCTCGACGCCGCCTGCCGCGAGCATCGCCGCATGGCGATCGAGCAGCACCCCGTTGGTCGTCAGCGTGACCTCTTCGAGCCCGCGTGCACGCAACGCGCCGATTTGTTCGACGATCTGCCCGATATCCTTGCGGACAAGCGGTTCGCCGCCGGTCAGGCGAATGCGCGTAACGCCGCGCGCGACAAAGGCCTCGGCGAGCAGGACGATCTCGTCGGCGGTCAGCAGTTCGGGGCGCGGAAGAAAGCGCATGTCGGCGGGCATGCAATAGGTACAACGCAGGTTGCAGCGATCGGTCACCGACATGCGGACATAGCTGATCCGCCGTCCGTGGACGTCGATCAGCCGGCGATCGGTACGCGCTGCTATGGCTGGGCTGTGCACGGCGCCAGACCTATGGTGCGTCTCGCCCGAGCGCAAGCGACGATCGTGCGAAAAGGCTAAGGATTGCGCAATCAAAAGCTGCTAGTCGAGTTTCCATGTCAACGCACGAAGCCTTGTCCGACCGCCCGCTGTTCGTCCTGTCGCCCACGCATCGCGATGCCATGGCCGACCGTTTGAGCGCGCTGGGCGTACCCGCGATGGTCGCCCGGCGGCGCGAGGGACTGGTGCGACGCTTCATCATGGCGGGGTCGAACGCGCTGCTCGTCGACGCGCGCGACGCGGTTCCCGACACGCTCGCCGCGCTGCACGACATCGGTGCGATCGTCCGGGCCAATGGCGCGCGGATCATCGTCATGAACGCGCGCGGCGAAAGCGGTGCGCTCGCCGATTTCGTTGCCGCGGGGTTCGACATCTATCTCCCGGGCGATTGCTGCGACGAAGAGCTGCGAGCGTGCATAGCGATCAGTACAGGCGGGGCGGGGGTGGCCGACGACGGCGCCGATGACCGCCGCTTTCTCGAGCAACGTCGCGATCACGTTACCGGCCTGCCCGGCGAGACCGCGGCGCTGGCCTTGCTCCACGCGCGGCTCGCGACATCGTCGGCGACGATATTGCTGGTCGAACCAACCGATCTCGACCGCGTCAACGACCAGGCGGGCGAGGAAGCGGGCGACGAACTGCTGCGCATACTGGCCGGCCTGATCGACCGCTTCGCCCGCGACGAATGGGGCCCGGACGCGCTGGTGACGCGGCTCAAGGGCGCGCGTTTCCTGTTGATCGCGCCGGCTGAAACCAGCGTCGAGCAAGTCCAAGCCGAAACGCAGGCGCTGGTCGATTCGCTCGGCACGCCGGTGATGCTCGCGGGGACGAGCTGGCAGGTCGGTTGCCGGACCGCGGTCATTGCCGGGGCACAGGGTACGCAGCCTTCGGACCTGTTGCGCGATGCCGCGCAGGCACTCGGAAGCGAGGGCATCGACGGTCCGGCGATCATCATCGGGACCGCGATCACCAAAGCCGAAGTGCGCGTCGTCTATCAGCCGCAATTCGCAATTGAAGGCGGCGCGATGACGGGGGTCGAGGCGCTTGCGCGTTGGGACCATCCCGATCTCGGTCCTCTCGGCGCGGCGCCGCTGGTCACCGCGGCCCGCCGCGCGGGCGTGTTGCCCGAGCTCACCGCGCATATCCACGAGATCGCGCTAGCCGACATGACGGGCTGGCCGAAAGCGATGGGCCATGTCAGGCTATCGCTCAACATCACCGCAGAAGACCTTGCCCGGTCAGGGTTTTCCGCGCGCTTTCTCAATCGGCTTGCACGCTGGGACGCGCCTTGCAGCCGGATCACGGTCGAAATCACCGAGGACGCGATGGTCCGCGATATCGCGCAGGCATCGGCGGCGCTCGCCGAGCTCAAGGAGGCGGGTGTCGGGATCGCGATCGACGATTTCGGTTCGGGCTATGCCGGGCTCGGCTATTTGCGCGACCTGCCGGTTGACTATCTCAAGATCGACAGCGACATGACCAAGGACCTGGTCGGGTCGCAGCGCGACCAAGCAGTGATCCACGCGGTGTTCGAACTGGCGCGCTCACTGGGGTTCGAAACGATCGCCGAAGGGGTCGAAACGACCGAACAGCTCGACCTGCTCAAGGCCGAGAGTTGCACCTATTATCAGGGCTTCCTGCGCTCGGCAGCGGTCGCATCGGACCAGCTCGCCGAGTTTCTCTAGCCCGTTCAGCGCGCCAGCTTGGCAAGCCCCTTCGACAACTGCAACGCGCCATGGAGGCGATCGCCCGGCGTCTGCCACGCGCGCGCGATGACGAGGCGGTGGTCGGGACGCAGCCGCGCGATACCCTTGAGCCGTTCGACATAATCGAGCAGCCCGGGAACGTTGGGGAATTCGTCGTTGCGAAACGCCACGATTGCGCCCTTGGGACCGACATCGACCTTGGCGATGCGCGCGCGCAGAGCGTTCTGCTTGATCTCCATGAGGCGCAGCAGGTTTTCGGTTGGCGCAGGGATCGGTCCGAAGCGGTCGATCAGCTCGGCAGCGAACGATTCGATATCGGCCTTGCCCTCGAGGTCGTTGAGGCGGCGATAGAGCCCCATTCTGAGCGCCAGGTCGGGAACATAGGTCTCGGGGATCAGGACGGGCGCATCGACGGTAATCTGAGGCGACCATTTGGTATCGAGCTGGATATCGAGATCGCTGACGCCTGCCTTGGCCGCCAAAATCGCGTCCTCGAGCATCGACTGGTAGAGCTCGAAGCCGACCTCGCGGATATGGCCCGACTGCTCGTCGCCGACGAGGTTGCCCGCGCCGCGGATGTCGAGATCGTGGCTGGCGATCTGGAAGCCGGCGCCGAGCGTGTCGAGATCGACGAGGATCTTGAGCCGTTTTTCGGCGGTTTCGGTCAGCACGCGCTGCGGTGCGGTGGCGAAATAGGCATAGGCGCGCGTCTTCGACCGGCCGACGCGGCCGCGTAGCTGGTAGAGCTGGGCGAGGCCGAAGCGGTCGGCGCGGTGGATGATCATCGTGTTGGCCGACGGAATATCGAGGCCCGATTCGACGATCGTCGTCGACAGCAGGACATCGTATTTGTTGTCGTAGAACGCGCTCATCCGCTCTTCGACAATGGTCGGCGACATCTGGCCGTGCGCGACGACCGCCTTCACCTCGGGCACCTCTTCGCGCAGGAAGCGTTCGAGCTCGGGCAGGTCGGCGACGCGCGGAGTGACGAAATAGCTTTGCCCGCCGCGATAATGTTCGCGCAGCAGCGCTTCGCGAATGACGATCGGGTCCCACGGCGTGACATAGGTCCGCACCGCAAGGCGATCGACCGGCGGCGTCTGGATGACCGAAAGGTCGCGCAGCCCCGACATCGCCATCTGCAGCGTGCGCGGGATCGGCGTCGCGGTCAGCGTCAGGACGTGGACGTCGGTCCGCAGCGCCTTCAGCTTTTCCTTCTGCGTGACGCCAAAGCGCTGTTCCTCATCGACGATGACGAGCCCGAGGCGTTTGAACTCGACCGATTTGGCGAGCAGCGCGTGGGTCCCGATGACGATGTCCATCGTCCCGTCGGCAAGGCCTTCGCGCGTCTTCTTGGCTTCGGCAGCGGGGACGAGGCGCGACAGGCGGCCGATGTTGATCGGGAAGCCCTTGAAGCGCTCGGTGAAGTTGATGACGTGCTGGCGTGCGAGCAATGTCGTCGGGCAGACCAGCGCGACCTGCATTCCCGCCATTGCCGCGACGAACGCGGCGCGCAACGCAACCTCGGTCTTGCCGAAGCCGACATCGCCGCAGATCAGCCGGTCCATCGGCCGACCCTTGGCCAGATCGTCGATCGTGTCGGCGATCGCGCGGTCCTGGTCGTCGGTTTCCTCGAACGGAAAGCGATCGACGAACTCGGGATAAGCGGGGTCGGGCAGGGCGATCTCGGCGGGGCGCATCGCGCGCTTCGCCGCAGTCGCGAGCAGCTCTCCGGCGATCTCGCGGATGCGGTCCTTCATCCGCGCCTTGCGCCGCTGCCATGCTTCGCCGCCCAGTTTGTCGAGCTGGACGCCTTCGCTGTCCGATCCGTAGCGCGACAGCACGTCCATGTTCTCGACGGGCACGAACAATTTGTCGCTGCCCGCATAGGTCAGCGCGACGCAATCGTGCGGGGCCGATCCGACCGGGATCGAGGTCAGCCCTTCATAGCGGCCGATGCCGTGGTCGGCGTGGACGACGAGGTCGCCCGGCGTCATCATCGCCAGCTCGGCCTGGAAGGCGTCGGCGCTCTTCTTGCGCTTGACCCGGCGGACGAGGCGGTCGCCGAGCATGTCCTGTTCGGTCAGCAACGCGACATCGGGGCCGGTAAAGCCGTGATCGAGCGGCAGGGTGACGAGCGCGACGGTCGCGGCCGAAGCGGTCCCGAGCGCTTCCTGCCACGTGTCGACCTTGGCGACGCCGGTCAGGCCGTGATCGGTAAGGAGGCCGGCAAGGCGTTCGCGCGATCCGCCCGAGTAGCTCGCGAGGACGAGCTTGCGCCCGCGCATCGCCTCGCCCTTCGCATGCGCGACGACGGCATCGTAGACGTTGGCGTTCTGGGTCCGTTCGGGCGCGAAGTCGCGGGGACCCGCGACGCCGAATGCGATGACCGATGTGCTGGGCGGCTCGGGAAAGGCGCTCGTCGCGTGGATCGGTGCACCGGCGATCCGCGCCTGCCACTCGGTCGGCGAGAGGTAGAGCGTGTCGGGCGTCAGCGGGCGATAGCTGCCCGGATCGCTGCGCACCGCCTCGGTGCGGTTGCGGAAATAATCGGCGATCGCCTCGAAGCGCGATTCGGCGGCGCTTTCGGTGCCGCCGTCGCGGACCCACAGCGTGTCGGGCCCGAGATGGTCGAACAGTGTCTCGAGCCGCTCCTCGAACAGCGGCAGCCAGTGGTCCATGCCGGCGAGGCGTCGGCCTTCGGAGACCGCCTGGTAGAGCGGATCGCCGGTCGCATTGGCACCGAAGCGTTCGCGATAGCGCGAGCGGAAGCGCTTGATGCTGGCTTCGTCGAGCAGAGTTTCGGCCGCCGGGAACAGCGTGAAACCGTCTACGCGCCCCGTCGTACGCTGGTCGGTCGGGTCGAAGCGGCGGATACTCTCGATCTCGTCGCCGAAGAAATCGAGTCGCAGCCCCTCGCTCTCGCCCGAGGGGAAGAGGTCGACGATGCCGCCACGGACGGCATATTCGCCGCGGTCGGCGACAGTATCGGCGCGCGAATAGCCATTGTCCTGCAGCAGGCGGATCAGCCGGTCGCGGTCGATCCGCTCGCCCGCCGCGAGCCTGGCCGACAGGCCACGAACGCGAAACGGGGTCAGCGTCCGCTGGGTGATCGCGTTGACCGTGGTGACGATCAGCTCGGCGGCGGCAGGCTTGCCCTGCAGCGCCACCAGCGTGGCAAGCCGCTGCGCCGAGACGCGCAGGCTCGGCGACGAGCGATCATAGGGCAGGCAATCCCACGCGGGATAGATCCGCACGACCATCTCGGGGGCAAAGAACTGCGCGGTATCGGCGATCGCGTGCATCGCCGATTCGTCGGGTGCGACGAACACCGTCCGGCCCGGCGCCGCGCGCGTCAGGTCGGCGAGCATCGCGGGCAGGAAGCCGGTCGGCACGCCGGCGAGCGTCAGCGGCGCCTTGGCCTGCAGGATTTGGGCGAGGTCGGTCATGCGGTGGGCGCTGCACTCACTTGGGAATATCGATGTAATCGAGGCGCTGCATCGCGGCCATTTGCGGGCCCGCGACCGCCTCGGGCGGGACTTGCGTGCCGATCGCCCAGGCCATGATGTCGACATCGTCGTGATCGAGCAGCATCTCGAACCACGCCATTTCGGTCTCGTCCCACGATGCGCCATGGGTATCGAGGAAGCCACCGATCATCATGTCGGCTTCTCTCGTCCCGCGGTGCCAGGCGCGAAAGTGCAGGCGTTTGAGGCGCGTTGCGTGGTCCATGGGATACTTTCTGTCGATGCGGTCGGGCGAATCGGGATCGACCGCAGGACGAACTGGCGTGCTGCGGCGCGGTGGGTTAGGCAGCACAGATAGTCATGCGCCCCGATATACTCAATCCGCTGTTTGCCGAACTGACGAGCCTCAAGGGGATCGGACCCGGCCTCGCCAAGCCCCTGGGCCGTCTCGGTCTGGCGCGGATCGTCGATGCGTTGTTCCATCTGCCGACCGGGGTGATCGAACGCAAGGCGGTCGCCGAGCTCGACGAAGCCGATGTCGGACGGATGATCCTCGTAACGCTGACCGCGCGCGATTATCGCTCGGTCGGGTCGAGCCGCGCGCCGTTCCGAATCGAGGCGTTCGACGGCGTCGGCAACCATGTCTCGATCGTCTATTTCGGCCGCAACACCGGCTGGGCGCGCAAACTGTTTCCGCTTGGCGAGGCGCGGCGCGTCGCGGGACGGCTCGATCGTTTCGGCGATGCCTTGCAGATCGTCCATCCCGACATGGTCGAACCGGTCGATAGCGAAGTGTCGATCGCACTGCGCGAACCCGTCTATCCGCTCAGCGAAGGCCTGACAAACGCGCGCATGGCCGACATCGCCGCCCAGGCGCTTGAACGCGCGCCCGAGCTCGACGAATGGGCCGATGCGGGGCTGGTCGCGCGCGAGGAATGGCTCGGCTGGCGACCCGCGCTGGCCGCGGCGCACGCCGAACCCGACGACGCCAGGGCGCGCGATCGACTGGCCTATGACGAGATGTTCGCCGGGCAACTCGCCTGGATGCTGGTGCGGCAATCATTGAAGGCGCGGCGCGGTCATCCGGTGACGGGCGACCGCCGCCTGCGCGACATGCTCAAACTGCCCTTTGCGCCGACCGGCGCGCAGAGGCGCAGCATGGACGAAATCGAGGGCGACCTCGCGCAGGACACACCGATGCTGCGGCTGCTGCAGGGCGATGTCGGCTCGGGCAAGACGATCGTCGCGCTCGACGCGCTGCTCACCGCGGTCGAGGCAGGCAAGCAGGGCGCACTGCTCGCGCCGACCGAGATCCTGGCGCGGCAGCATTTCGCGACGCTCCAGGCGATGCTCGTCGGCATGCCGGTCAACCTCGCGGTGCTGACCGGGCGCGACAAGGGCAAAGTCCGCGAAGCGACGCTGATGGGCCTCGCCGACGGCAGCATCGATATCCTCATCGGCACGCACGCGATCTTCCAGGAGGCGGTGACCTATCGCGATCTCGCCGTCACGGTGATCGACGAACAGCACAAGTTCGGCGTCGCACAGCGGCTGTTACTGACGCAAAAGGCGTCACGCCCGCCGCACCTGCTGGTGATGACCGCGACGCCGATCCCGCGCACTCTGCTGTTGTCGAACTACGGCGAAATGGACGTTTCGAGACTGGACGAAATGCCGCCGGGGCGCACCCCCGTCGATACGCGGATCATCGGCTCGGCAAGGCTCGACGAGGTCGTCGATGCACTTGGCCGGCACATCGATGCGGGCAAGCAGGCCTATTGGGTCTGTCCGCTGGTCGAGGAATCGGACGCGGTCGATCTCGGCTCGGCAGAGGAACGCGCCGCGTCGCTCAAACAGCGTTTCGGCGACAGGATCGGGCTCGTCCACGGCCGAATGAAGGGCCCCGACAAGGACGCTGTGATGGAGGCGTTCTCGCGCGGCGAGACCTCCGTGCTCGTCGCAACGACGGTGATCGAGGTCGGTGTCGACGTCCCCAATGCGAGCCTGATCGTCATCGAGAGCGCCGACCGGTTCGGCCTGGCCCAACTGCACCAGCTGCGCGGGCGCGTCGGGCGCGGCGCCGAGAAATCGGTCTGCCTGCTCGTTCGCGGCGAAGCGCTGAGCGAATCGGCCAAGGCCCGCCTGACGATGATGCGCGAGACCAATGACGGCTTTCGTATTGCCGAGGCCGATCTCGAATTGCGCGGATCGGGCGAAGTGCTGGGAACGCGCCAATCGGGCGAGGCGGGCTATCGCGTCGCGACGCCCGAACAGCTGCAGCGACTGTTACCGCTCGCGCACGATGATGCGCGGCTGTTTATCGATCGCGACGGTGGGATTGCGGGCAAGCGCGGCGAAGCGGCGCGCACGTGCCTCTATCTGTTCGAACGCGACGCTGCGGTGCCGCTGCTCAGGGGCGGATGAAGTCCATTCCCCCAACCCCGTTTGCCCTGAGTAGCGCCGAAGGCGCGTATCGAAGGGTCGGATTGAAACTCAATGCTGAGAATAAATATGGCAGGGCTTCGACACGCTCAGCCCGAACGGATGTGTTGTGTGTCTGATCCCGCGCTTACTGCTCGCGCGGGGTGCAGCCAAAAGCGCGCAGCAGCGGGAGGTAATCCTGCACCGAGATCATGTTTTCGAACTGGACGCCGGTACGGCCCGCCATCGACCAGATGACGCGCGCGGCAACCTGGCCGAGGATCGGCATCTTGAAGATCAATATGTCGTTGACTTCGAACTGTTGCGGCAGGCGAAACAGGACGCCATCGGCGGAAATGTTGACGATCGTCACCACTTCCTGCCGTGCGTCGGGCAAGGTTACCGACGTCCGGGCATAAATGTCGGTTCGGGGTGCGATCCGCGTGTCGGGTCCGGCGTATTGAGCCTTGGAGAGATCGATCTTCTGCATATAACTCGTGCCCTAATGTGCGAGGGTAGAGAATGCCGAACGAATCTCAATAAACCATGAAGATGCAATCAGGCGGCCGGAATAATCCGGCCGTGCTTTTTTGCCCCGAGGCTGATCTGGAGCGCCTGGTCGCCCGATAGCGGCCCGATCGGGTGGCGCGGGTCGGTTATGCGTTCGCCGTCGATGCGCACCGCACCTTCGTCGATCTTGCGGCGGGCTTCCTTGTTAGACGCGGCAAAACCCAGCCCGGTCAGCGCCTCGATGACGGTCATGCCCTCTGCCGGCAGCGCGAGCGTCGGCAGGTCGCCAGACAGAGCGCCGGTCTCGAAGGTCTGGCGCGCGGTTTCGGCGGCGCGCACGGCGGCCTCTTCGCCGCGGCACAGCGCGGTTGCGGCGTCAGCGAGGCATTTCTTCGCCTCGTTGATCTCGGCGCCCTCGAGCGCTTCGAGGCGTTCGATCTCGTCGAGCGGAATGTCGGTGAACAGGCGCAGGAACCGGCCGACATCGCGGTCGTCGGTGTTGCGCCAGAATTGCCAGTAATCGTAAGCGGGCAGCGCATCCTCGTTGAGCCACACCGCGCCGGCGGCGGTCTTGCCCATCTTCTTGCCGTCGGCGGTGGTGATGAGCGGGGTGGTCAGGCCGAACAGCTCGGCGCCGTCGGTCCGGCGGCCAAGCTCGATCCCGTTGACGATATTGCCCCACTGGTCCGATCCACCCAGCTGCAAGCGGCACTGCTGCTCACGCGACAGGTGCAGGTAATCATACGCCTGGAGGATCATGTAGTTGAATTCCAGGAACGTCAGCGGCTGTTCGCGATCGAGCCGCAGCTTGACCGAATCGAAGGTCAGCATGCGATTGATCGTGAAATGCGGACCGACGTCGCGCAGCATGTCGATATAGCCGAGGCCACAGAGCCAGCGCGCATTGTCGACCATGATCGCGTCGGTCGGACCGCTGCCGAACTTCAGAAACCGTTCGAAGACCTGGCGGATCGAACGGATATTGCCGCCGATCTGCTGGCTGGTCAGCATCTGGCGGCTCTCGTCCTTGCCCGACGGATCGCCAACCATCGACGTGCCGCCGCCCATCAGGACAATCGGCTTGTGCCCTGCCTGCTGCATCCGGCGCAGCATCATGATCTGCACGAGGCTGCCGACATGCAGCGACGGCGCGGTCGCATCGAAGCCGATATAGCCCGGCACGACCTGCTTGGCGGCGAGCGCATCGAGCCCTTCCGCGTCGGTCGTCTGGTGGATATAGCCACGGCTCTCGAGCAGCTTGAGAAGATCGGATTTATATTCGGTCATGGCGCGAGCGATTAGCATGGGAGTCGTGGCTTGAAAACGTATCGCTTGCATCCGCATTCCGATCATCCGCCGAGAAGCGTGACGGGTGTAAGCGTGGAGTGGTGCGCGCAGGATGAGAATGAGGCGCTGATCACCTACATTGTAGAAAACGCGGCAGAGCTAGTCATCCCCGAATGGGCCTCACCGAGACGGCAGGACGGTCTCTGGCGCAGCACGTGCTTCGAATTGTTCATCGCGGGTGACGGATTTGAAGGTTATCATGAATTCAATTTCTCCCCTTCAACTGAATGGGGAGCTTATGTTTTTGAAGCCTATCGCTCGGGCATGAGCGAGCAGCGGTTGGCGGTTGAACCATTTATCGACAGACTTTTTTTAGGCGAAGATTTCGCGCTTGAGGTGGACGTCGATTTTTCAGAAATTCCGCCTGGTCCTTCACGTATCGCTCTATCCGCAGTAATCGAGGAGAAGGACGGCACCAAATCCTATTGGGCGCTGGCGCATCCGCCCGGCGCGCCCGATTTTCACGCGCCCGATTGCTTCGTTGCGCAACTGCCGCCACAAGTCGCGCCATGAAAACCGGACTCGACCGCCTGATCGCCGACCCCGCGCTGCGCGCGCCGCTCACGGGGCAGCGCGTTGCGCTCCTCGCGCATCCCGCCTCGGTTACTGCCGACCTGACGCACGCGATCGACGCGCTCGGCGCGTGCGACGAAATCGATCTCACTGCCGCCTTCGGACCGCAACACGGTCTGCGCGGCGACAAGCAGGACAATATGGTCGAGACCGAGGATTTCATCGATCCGATCCACGGCATCCCGGTCTTCAGCCTCTATGGCGAAAGCCGTCGTCCGACGGCAGCATCGATGGCGACGTTCGATACCATCCTGATCGACCTCCAGGATCTCGGTTGCCGCATCTACACCTTCATAACGACCCTGCGCTACGTCCTCGAAGATGCTGGCGAACATAATAAATCCGTCTGGGTGCTCGACCGTCCCAATCCCGCGGGGCGGCCGATCGAGGGGATGACGCTGCGCCCGGGCTGGGAGAGCTTTGTCGGCGCCGGCGCGATGCCGATGCGTCACGGGCTGACGCTCGGCGAGCTGGGCCACTGGTTTATCGCGACGCTCGGGCTCGATGTCGATTATCGCGTCATCGAAATGGAGGGGTGGGCGCCCGATACCGCGCCGGGCTTTGGTTGGCCCGAAGACCGCATCTGGATCAATCCGAGCCCCAATGCGGCCAACGTCAACATGGCGCGCGCCTATGCCGGCACCGTAATGCTCGAAGGCGCTACGCTGAGCGAGGGCAGGGGGACGACGCGCCCGCTCGAACTGTTCGGTGCGCCTGATATCGACGCGCGCGCGGTGATCGCTGAAATGCGCGCGCTCGCGCCGCACTGGCTCGGCGGCTGTATCCTGCGCGAATGCTGGTTCGAACCGACCTTCCACAAATATGCCGGGCAGATGTGTCACGGTGTCCAGATCCACGCCGAGGGTCCGGATTACGACTATCTCGCGTTCATGCCGTGGCGGCTGCAGGCACTCGCTTTCAAGGCGATCCGGCGGCTCTGGCCCGATTACGACCTGTGGCGCGATTTCCCGTACGAATATGAATTCGACAAGCTTGCGATCGACGTGATCAACGGCGGACCGGGCTTGCGCGAATGGGTCGACGACGATGCGGCGATGCCGCCCGATCTCGATCGCATAACGCGCACCGACGAGCTCGCCTGGGCCAATGCCAGGCGAGATTTCCTGCTCTACTGACCGACAGGTCTGCGCCGCGACGCTGTCGATGGCTTACTTCCAGGTCAACGCCCGACGCCATGACGTCATGACGTCAGCCTGCGTCGAATTCCCGCGCGTTTGCGCTATTTGCGGACCAATGTGCGCATCGCGTCGTCGAGACCGGCGAGCGTCAGCGGGTACATCCGCTCCTTCATCAACTCGCGCATGATGCCGATCGACGGGGTGTAGCCCCAGTGTTTTTCGGCGACGGGGTTGAGCCATGCGGCCGCGGGATAGATGTGCGTCATCCGCTCGATCCACACCGCGCCGGGCTCTTCGTTGAAATGCTCGACCGAGCCGCCCGGATAGGTGATTTCATAGGGGCTCATCGATGCATCGCCGACGAAGATCAGCTTATAGTCATGGCCGTATTTGTGGAGGATGTCCCAGACCGGCGTACGCTCGGTGAAACGCCGCCGGTTGTCTTTCCAGACGCCTTCGTAAACGCAATTGTGAAAATAGAAAAACTCGAGGTTTTTGAACTCGCTGCTCGCCGCGCTGAACAATTCCTCGCACAGCTTTACGTGCGGATCCATCGACCCGCCGATATCGAGGAAGAGCAGGATCTTGACCGCATTGCGCCGTTCGGCGCGCATGTGGATGTCGAGCCAGCCCTGGCGCGCGGTGCCGTCGATCGTGGCGTCGATATCGAGCTCGTCGGTGGCACCTTCGCGGGCAAAGCGACGCAGGCGGCGCAATGCGACCTTGATGTTGCGCGTGCCGAGCTCGCGCGTCGCGTCGAGGTTCCGGAATTCGCGCTTTTCCCAGACCTTGATCGCGCGCTTGTGTGTGCTCTCGCCGCCGATCCGGATACCCTCGGGATTATAGCCCGAATTGCCATAGGGAGACGTGCCGCCGGTGCCGATCCACTTGTTGCCGCCCTGGTGGCGTTTTTCCTGTTCTTCCAGACGCTTCTTGAGTGTTTCCATGATCTCGTCCCAGCCGCCGAGAGCCTCGATCTTGGCCATTTCCTCGGCGCTGAGATAGCGTTGCGCGACCGCGCGGAGCCATTCGTCGGGGACCGTCGCGCGCTCCTCGCCCTCGGGCGCGATGATCCCCTTGAAGACGCGCGCGAAGACCTGGTCGAATGCGTCGATCAGCCCCTCGTCCTTGACGAAGGTCGCGCGCGACAGGAAATAGAACTGCTCGGGATCCTGCGCGATGACGTCGGCATCGAGCGCTTCGAGCAGGACGAGGTGCTCCTTCATCGAGGCGGGAATGCCCGCGGCGCGCAACGCTTCGACGAAATCGATGAACATCGCATCACCTTATCGGCCCGGCAGGCAATAGCCAAGCCGCCGGGCGTATCGCGTGACCGGGACTTTAGGCGATATTAACCACTCGCTGGCTATGCCTTGCGCACGAAATCCAAGCGGAAGGTACCCATGCAGCACGACCATTCCCGAATTGCGCAAAGCCTGGTTGACGCCGGCGATGCGGGGCTCGACGCATCGACCGCGTCCGATTGTGGCGCACTGGCAGTCGGTTGCACGACCGCGGCGGGACAGATCGCCGACGTGACCGACGAAATGGCAGGGCAGCTCAAGGCGCTCGACAAGATCGAGCTCGTCGTCGAGAGCCTCGAACGCGACCAGGAAAAGATCGCCGAATCGACCGAAGAGGCCAAGCTGTTTTCTGCGCGTGCGCGCGAACAGCTCGACCAGAGCGCGCAGCAGGTCGGCGTCGTCGTCGGCGAATTCCGCTCGCTGACCGACCTCGTCTCGCGACTCGGCGATCACGTCGTCAATTTCGCCGCGGTGATGGAGCAGGTGCGCAGCGTTTCGAGCACGATCGAGGTCATCGCCAAGACGACAAACATGCTCGCGCTCAACGCCGCGATCGAGGCCGAGCGCGCGGGCGATGCGGGGCGGACCTTCGCGGTCGTCGCGTCGGAGGTCAAGAAACTGGCGCAGGACACGCGCAACGCGACCGACGAGATTACCCGATCGGTCGGCCATCTTGCCGCCGAAGCCGAAGGCATCGTTAGCGAAGTGGGCAGGGGAATCGACCAGAGCCGCAAGGCCGAACAGGAATTCGTCGAGATCAATCACGCGATCGAACTCGCCTCCGAACTCGTCCAGCGCGTCGACGGACAAAGCGACGACATTGCGCGCAATTCGGCGCTCAACCACGTCAGCAGCGCGCGCGTCCGCGACGAGCTTACCGCCTTCGCGTCGACCGTGCGCAACAACCAGAAGCTGCTCGAAGATACCCGCGGCAGCATCATCGGCATGGAGGCGATGTCGAACCGCATGTTCAATTCGGTGATCTCGGCGGGTGTGTCGCCCGGCGATACCGAAATCGTCAAACTCGCCGAAGGATTTCGTGACCAGTTTGTCGCCTTGGCCGAAACGGCAATCGACGCCGGCGAACTGACCATCGAACAGCTTTTCGATACCGATTATCGGTCTGTCGAAGGGACCAATCCGCCGCTGTTCCGCACCTCGCTAAGCGACTGGGCGGACCAAAACTGGCGTCCGTTGTTCGATCGTATTTGCGGCGCGCACCCGGCGATTAAGATGGGCGCGGCCTCCGACATGAACGGTTTCCTGCCGACGCACGTGACCGCACATTCGCGCAAACCCACCGGCGATCTCGTCCACGACACGACCTATTGCCGCAATGGCCGGATCATCTTCGACGTCGATGACAAGCACGCCAAGGCAAGCAAGGCGCCGTTCTTCATGTGCGTCTATCGCCAGGAAGGCGACGGGACGAATTTCCTGACCGTGCGCAACGTCTATATGCCCGCGGTCGTCAAGGGCCGGCGCTGGGGAGACCTCGAGGTCGCGTACAACTTCCGCTGAAGCCGGCGCGCGCGACGCGCGTCAGCCGTTGCGTCGGGCCATGAAGGCGAGGCGTTCGAACAGCATCACATCCTGCTCGTTCTTGAGCAGCGCGCCGTGCAGCGGCGGGATCGCCTTGGTCGCATCGCGCGACTGCAGCACGTCGAGCGGCATGTCTTCGGCGAGCAGGAGCTTGAGCCAATCGAGCAGTTCGCTGGTCGAAGGCTTCTTCTTGAGCCCCGGAACCTCGCGAATCTCGTAGAAGATATCCATCGCCTTGCGCACCAGGATCTTCTGGATGCCCGGGAAATGGACATCAATGATCGCCTGCATCGTGTCGCGATCGGGAAAGCGGATATAATGGAAGAAACACCGGCGCAGGAACGCGTCGGGCAGCTCCTTCTCGTTGTTCGAGGTGATGACGACGATCGGCCGTTCGGCCGCCTCGACCGTCTCGCCGGTCTCGTAGACATGGAAGCGCATGCGATCGAGTTCCTGGAGGAGGTCGTTGGGAAACTCGATATCGGCCTTGTCGATCTCGTCGATCAGCAGCACCGGCAGTTCGGGAGAGGTGAACGCCTCCCACAATTTGCCGCGCTTGATATAGTTGCCGATGTCGTGGACGCGCTCTTCGCCAAGCTGCCCGTCGCGCAGCCGCGCCACCGCGTCATACTCGTACAGGCCCTGCTGCGCCTTGGTCGTCGACTTGATATTCCATTCGATCAACGGCGCGCCCATCGCGGCGGCGACTTCGGCGGCAAGGACGGTCTTGCCCGTGCCCGGCTCGCCCTTGACCAGCAACGGCCGGCGCAAGGTTGCAGCGGCATTGACGGCGACCTTGAGGTCGTCGGTGGCGATATAGCTGTCGGTGCCTTCGAAGCGCATAAAATCCCTCTGAAACTCGTGTGCCGTGCCACGCATAGGGGGACGCGCGGGGCGGTTACAAGGGGGATGGAAGCGACGCTACGGCATCGCGGGCGCGCGTGAGCGCGGGATCGCTCAGTCGGCGCGCGACGCTTCACGTACGCCGAGCAGGTCCCACAGGCCGCGATGCTGCATGAGCAGCTGGCGTGCGCCGAAATCGATGGCGCGTTTGATCGCCTCGTCCTGCGCGATCGACATGAGGACGGTGGCGGTTTCCTGGAGATCGGGAAGCGTGCAGCGCATCGGCGTGATGTCGAGCCGTTCGCCGGCAATGTCGAGGATCGCGCGGATCGTGCGCCAGTCGAGGGTCAGTGCGACTGCTGCGCCAAAGGCACAGCCGCGCCGTTCGGAGACTGCGAGCATGTCGAGCGCATGGCGTTGGGCAAGAACGGCAGCTTCGCACTGGGCGTGTCCGACGGTGCTCGGCATCGAGCCGACGGTGGCGACGAGCCGTGCGAGGAATTCACGCTCGTTCGAAAAACCATCGGCCGCCTCGGCGAGCCAGGCGCGACCGGCGGGAACAACATTGGTTTCGAGTGCGGCATCGATCATGCCCGGATGGTCGCCATGCAACAGGCAGAGATAATGCGCGGCGTCGGCGAGATTGGCGCGCGATTGCGGTCCCGAAATCAGTTTGCCCGAAGCGACATAGGCGCTTGCGCCAGTGCCCTCGTTCGCGACGAGATCATCGACGATTTCGGCAATGCCGCCGGAATTTTCCAGGCGTTGTGCTTCTAACAAGACCGACCCTCCGATTCGCGCACGAACGACGCCGATAGGCATCTCACCGCGTTAACCGGGACCCTAGGGGTCAACTCGTAAAAATCAGGTTTACGCGGGTGCCCAGCTTTCAGCGATCGGGGTGTAAATGAGCGCAAAAACCGACTGTCTCGGCGCGGCGCCAAGCGCGCCCGATCCGCGTCTTCAGGCCTTGGTCGTGGATAGGTGACATTGCCGGTTCGGTTGGGTTTGCGAGCCGGGGGTATTGGCTTGGACAGCATTCCGGTCGAGCGCGCCGACGACTGCATTGCGCTCGAATTTCTTTGGATTTCAAGTCGTGACGGTAGATCAACTCCGTTTTTCATTTGAGCCCTGCATTTTACTTTGTCCCTAATTCTGAAATCGTGGTAACCATGCCTTCCCACGGCGCTGTTCTGCATTTCAACAGCCAGTAAAACACGTTCATTTAGGGAGCTATTCGATGCCAAGGACACTGATCCAGGTCGTTGCCGCGGTCTTAGTGGCATTTACCTTCATGGCTACGCCGGCGTCGGCGCAGGCGACGCGAACGTGGGTTTCGGGAGTCGGCGACGATGCCAATCCATGCTCGCGTACCGCGCCCTGCAAGACCTTCGCTGGTGCGATCTCGAAGACCGCTACGGGCGGCGAGATCAACGTTCTTGATTCGGGCGGGTTTGGCGGCGTCACCATCACCAAGGCGATCACCATTCGCGCCGATGGTGCAACGGCAGGCGTACTCGTCGCGGGAACCAATGGCATCACGATCAATGCTCCCACGACTGCGCGCGTTGTCCTCGAAGGCCTCGATTTCGAAGGTCTGAACCAGGCCACCACTTCGGGCATCAACGGCGTGTCGATTTCGGCTGCGGGGCAGGTGATCATCATCGACTGCACGATCCGGGGCTTTCAAGTCGGCATCAATGTCCTGTCGACCGGCACATCCGACCTGACGATCGATCGCTCGACGATCATCGGCAACAGCCAGTATGGTCTGTCGCTGTCGGACGCGACGGGTTTGGGTCGCGCGTGGGTAACGCGGACATTGCTGGCCGGCAACGAACTGGGGCAGATCCGCATCAACGGGAATAAAAATCTCGTTGTCCTGAGCGACGTTATTTTTACCGGCAGGGGCGCGCCATCTTTCCTTGTCGAAAATGGCGGAAAAGTGCTCTCGTTCGGCAACAACTCTTTCCTCGATGTGCCACCGACGGGTTACACGCTGACGTCGCAGCACTGATCTGGTCACCGCGACGCGCGAACCCGTCGCCGTAAATCGGACGCCCAAGAAAAGGCCGCCCCGTCGTTAGGACGGGGCGGCCTTTTCTGTGCGATCTCAATCGTGCCTTGCGCGTTCGCTTACTGGTCGAGGAAGCTGCGCATCTTGCGGCTGCGGCTCGGGTGCTTGAGTTTCCTCAGCGCCTTGGCCTCGATCTGGCGGATGCGTTCGCGGGTAACCGAGAACTGCTGGCCGACTTCCTCGAGCGTGTGATCGGTGTTCATGCCGATGCCGAAACGCATCCGCAGCACGCGTTCCTCGCGCGGGGTCAGCGACGCCAGGACCCGCGTGACGGTTTCCTTGAGGTTCGCCTGGATCGCGGCGTCGACCGGGATCACCGCGTTCTTGTCCTCGATGAAGTCGCCGAGATGCGAATCCTCCTCGTCGCCGATCGGCGTTTCGAGGCTGATCGGCTCCTTGGCGATTTTCATCACCTTGCGGACCTTCTCGAGCGGCATCGACAGGCGCTGCGCCATTTCTTCGGGTGTCGGTTCGCGGCCCTGTTCGTGGAGGAACTGGCGGCTGGTGCGAACCAGCTTGTTGATCGTCTCGATCATGTGGACCGGAATGCGGATCGTGCGCGCCTGGTCGGCGATCGAACGCGTGATCGCCTGGCGGATCCACCAGGTCGCATAGGTCGAGAACTTGTAACCGCGGCGATATTCGAACTTATCGACCGCCTTCATCAGGCCGATATTGCCTTCCTGGATGAGATCGAGGAACTGCAGGCCGCGATTGGTGTATTTCTTCGCAATCGAGATGACGAGGCGCAAATTGGCCTCGACCATTTCCTTCTTGGCGATGCGCGCTTCGCGTTCGGCCTTTTGCACCGTGTTGACGATGCGGCGGAACTCGCCGAGGCTCATGCCTGTCGCCTGGGCGATTTCGGCAATCTCGTTGCGGATGCGCTCGACCGCATCGGCCTCGTTCTTGGCGAACGCGGCCCATTTCTTGTCCTTTTTCGCCGACGTGGCGAGCCACGATTCGTCGAGCTCACGCCCGATATAGCTGTCGAGGAAGTCCTTGCGCGGGACCTTGTGTCGCTCGGCAAGCCGCAGCATCTGGCCGCCCAGGGCGGTCAGGCGGCGGTTGTAGCTGTAGAGCTGATCGACGAGATATTCGATCTTGGCGTTGTGGAACTGGACGCTCTCGACCTCGGCGGTCAGCTGCTCGGACAGCTTCTGGTACTTGCGCTCGTCGGCCGCGGGGAACACTTCGCCCGCTGCCAACGCTTCCATCCGCGCCGACTGGATCTTCGAGAATTTCTTGTAGAGCGCGGTAATGACGGCGAAACGCGCGAGCGCGTCGGGCTTGAGCAGTTCCTCCATCGCGGCGAGGCTGAGCGTATTGTCCTCGTCGTCGTCATCGTCGGTCTTGCGCGCCGATTTTTCGGTCATCGACGATTCGTCGTCGTCTTCGCCCTCGGCGTCCTCGACGTCTTCTTCTTCCTTGTACGACGGTCCGGCGGTCTTTTCGGAGATTTCACCGTCGTCGTCCTCGGCATCGTCCTCGAGATTCTCGGGCGCCGGATCCTTCGACAGCATCGCGTCGAGATCCATGATCTCGCGCAGCTGCATTTCCTCGGCGTTGAGCGCGTTCGACCAGTCGATGATCGCGTTGAAGGTGATCGGGCTTTCGCACAAGCCGATGATCATCATGTCGCGACCGGCTTCGATCCGCTTGGCGATGGCGATTTCGCCCTCGCGGCTGAGCAGTTCGACCGCGCCCATTTCGCGCAGGTACATGCGTACCGGATCGTCGGTCCGGTCGATCGTGACCTTCTTCTTTTCGGGAACGTTGATGGCGGCCGCCTGGGCGCCGCCGTCGATCTCCTTGGCGGCGGTGGCCGATTTGTGTTCGGCTTCTTCCTGCGCTTCTTCGTCGCTTTCGACGATATTGACGCCCATTTCGGAGATCGTCGACATGACGTCTTCGATCTGTTCCGAATTCATCTGGTCCTGTGGCAGAGCCTCGTTGAGCTCGTCATAGGTCAGGTATCCGCGCTTCTTCGCTTTCGCGATGAGCTTCTTGATGCCTGCGTCGTTGAGGTCGAGCAACGGTGCGTCGCTCTCGCCCTTGTCTTTGGTTTCCGCCATTTTCGCCCTAGCAATAATCTGTTCGTGGTATCGTCCCGGTCAACCGTTTGCATCGCTCTGCATCAGGTCGCCCAGGCGACGGGTCAATTCGGCCTTCATAGCGCGCAAATGCTGCTGCGCGGCGTAGCTATCCTCGTCCAACGTGCGACTGGCACGTTCGGTTGCCGCCCGCAAGGCCGCGTCGATTTCGGGCCAGGCGATCATCGCCGCAATCGCTTCATCGAGATCGCGCATCGCCCGCGGGTCGGGAGCCTCACTGGCGTCATCCCCGTCGCTGGTCTGCGGCGCATCGCGCGTAAACGAAAAATGCATGGCGTCGGCGCGCAGCAGCGCCTTTGCCCGATGATATGCCCTACCTCCGGCCAATATGGTGAGGAGGGCTTCGCGATCAAGGCTTTGTTCGCTCAACGCGGCATCGATCATCGATTCGAGCAGCGCGGCGGCCTCGCCATCGGCGAGATGGAGCGAGGCGAGGTCCTCGGCATGTTCGGCGATCTTGTGCGGATGGCGCAGCAATCCGGCGAGCACCGCCTCGGCCAGTTGGCCCTCGAGACCCGATCCGCCGATCGTCCGCGTCGTGCCGTGTGGCGGCAACAGCCGCGGGTCGGGCTGCCACTTGCGTCGCTGCCCGGGCACAAAGCGCGACCCACCCGCCGCCTCGTTGCGGCTCGCACCGAAAAACAGCGTGTCGTAGCGCGCGCGGAAATTCTCGCGATAGTGCGCCGCGACATCGGCGTGCGCGATATTCGAAACGATCTCGCCGAGCCGCTGCTTGAGCCCCGCACGTTGTTCGGGCGTGTCGAGCGGGGCTGAGCCGCGTTCGTAATTCCACAAATGGTCGACGAGCGGTTCGGCCTTGTCGAGGATCGCCTCGAGCGCGCGTGCGCCGCCGGCACTGACGATATCATCGGGATCCTGCCCCTCGGGCAGCGCGACGAAGGCCAGGCTGAATCCGGGCCGAAGCAGCGGCAGCACGCGCATCGCGGCGCGCATCGCCGCCTTTTGCCCCGCGCTGTCGCCATCGAAACACAGGATCGGCACGGGCACCATGCGCCAGATCATGCCGATCTGCTGTTCGGTCAGCGCGGTGCCGAGCGGGGCGACGACATCGTCGATCCCCGCCTGCGACAGCGCGATGACGTCCATATAACCTTCGACGACGATGATCCGCTCGGTCTTGCGCGACGCGGGCGAGGCGTGGTCGAGATTGTAGAGCGTGCGGCCCTTGTCGAACAACGGCGTGTCGGGCGAGTTGAGATACTTCGGCTCGCCCGCACCGAGGATGCGTCCGCCAAAGGCAATGACGCGCCCGCGCGGATCGCGGATCGGGATCATCAGCCGGCCGCGAAAGCGATCGTAGGTGTCCTTGTCATCGACATCGATGAGCATGCCCGATTCGACGAGCATCGCCTCGGGGAACTGGCTCAGCGCCGATTTGAGCTTGCCGCGGCTGTCGGGAGCGAAGCCCAGCGCAAAGCGGCGCCGGACCTCGTCGCTGATCCCGCGCTTCCGGAGGTACTCGCGCGCGCCTGTTCCATCGATCCCGCCGAGCTGGTCGGTGAACCAGTGTGCCGCGGCCTCGGTCACGTCACGCAGCGATTGCGCCGCCTCGGCGCGTTTCGCCGCGCGCGGATCGGGCGCGGGGACGTCCATCCCCGCCGCATCGGCGAGTTCCTTGACCGCGTCGATGAACGACAGGCCGCGCTGCTGCGTCATCCAGCTGATCGCGTCGCCATGCGCGCTGCAACCGAAACAGTGGTAGAAGCCCTTTTCGTCGTTGACCGTGAAGCTGGGCGATTTCTCGTTATGGAACGGGCAGCACGCCTTGTACTCGCGCCCCGCGCGGGTCAGCTTGACCGACTGCGCGATCAGGCTCGACAGCGTCGTGCGCGAACGCAGTTCGTCGAGCCATTGCGGGCTGAGCGTCACCTGCCGTTGCCTCGCCCGCTAAACCGCCCGCTCACGCGCATGGCACGTTGAGCGCGGGTCCTTCGCCGTCCTTGGGCTGCGCCGGGGCAGGGCCTGCGCCGCGCGCGCGCTTGCCGTCGGCGGCGAGTTCATAGGCTTCGGCGGGGCCAGCGGGGGCCACCGTGCTCTGCCAGAAAAAGCGCACCGTCTGGCCCTTGCGCCAGCCGCCCTCGGGCGCCTCGACGGTAAAGACGATCGCCTTGCCGAGACAGGCGACTGCAAACTTGCCCTTGCTGCCCAATGCCTTGGTCGCATCGCCGAACGAATAGCCGGCCTTGCCGGTGAAACCCGCGAGCGGCACTGCCACCCTGAACGCGGTGATGTCGGCGGGCATGTTGAGCGCCTCGGGCTGCGCGAAGGGGCGGTCGTTGGGCTTGTCGACGCCCGGCGTCACCGCATGGACGTAGGTGTAGACCGTGCCGTCGCGCATATTGCCCGGCTCGCACGTCTCGATCTTGGGGGCCTTGGGTTGCGGCATGGTCGTCTTGCCGCTGTCGTCGCGGATACTGTCGCGCGCGGGGCAGGCGACCCAGCTTTCGATATCGCCGAACGCGGCGAGCGGCGTCGCCAGCGATGCTTGCACTTCGGGTCCGACCGGCCCGACGATCTTCGGACCCAAAGCGAGCGCGTCGAGATCGGCGATGACGATGCCGTTGGCGACGACGCCCTCGGCCCGGATCGATGCGTTATCGACCGGAGTGATATCGGGCGTCTTGCTCGCCGAGATTGTTGCCTCGGCCTCGTTCTGCGCCTGCTGGTCGGGGCGTTCGGACGAGAAATTGCACGCCGCGAGCGAGAGGGCCAACAGCATCCCCAATCCCGTTCGGGCTGAGCTCGTCGAAGCCCTTCCGCGCGCTGGCCCTTCGACAAGCTCAGGGTAAGCGGGTGAGGGGTGGCCCAGGTCGCACGTCACGCCAGCGATTCCTTCACCAGCCGGCTCGCCTGGCTCATGTCGAGCTCGGCACCGTGGCGGCTCTTGAGCGCGGCCATGACGCGGCCCATGTCCTTGACCGACGCGGCGCCGGTTTCGGCCTTGATCGTCTCGATCGCCGCGCGCGTTGCCGCCTCGTCCATCTGCGCGGGCAGGAACCGCTCGATCACCTCGAGCTCGCCCTGTTCGGCATCGGCAAGCTCGTCGCGGCCGCCCTTGCGATACATGTCGATCGATTCGCGGCGCTGCTTGATCATTTTCTGCATTACCTCGACGACCATCGCGTCGTCGTCGGCGGGCGGAGCCTTGCCGCGCAGCTCGATGTCGCGATCCTTGATCTTGGCAAGGATCAGGCGGACCGCCGCCAATGTCGGCTTGTCGCCTGACTTCATCGAGGAAATTTGCGCAGCTTTTACGTCGTCGCGAATCATGGCGCGGAGACTCCCTTTCATCACGGAAACGCTAACCTTAGCGGCAAACTTCTTTTTTCGATAGATTGTATCGCGCGCCGGGCAGGCATAAATATCTGGCCGTTTAGCCTCATGCCGACGGACACCCTTATGCCCGATACCAAGCCCGACAGCCGCACTGCCGGCGTGCCAAAGGGCGCGACCGCCCTGCTGTTGCTCGCCGACGGAACCGCGATCTGGGGCAGAGGCTTCGGCGCAGAGGGCGATGCGGTTGGCGAGCTCGTCTTCAACACCGCGATGACCGGCTATCAGGAAGTGATGACCGATCCCAGCTATGCCGGACAGATCATCACCTTCACCTTCCCGCACATCGGCAATGTCGGCGCCAATGACGACGATATAGAGGCCGACGACGCCCACGCGCTCGGCTGCGTCGTGCGCGAGGATATTACCCGGCCAAGCAATTTCCGCAGCACCGAAGGCTTCGACGCCTGGATGAAGGCGCGCGGGCGGATCGGCATTTCGGGGATCGACACCCGCGCACTGACGCGCCGGATCCGCGAAGCCGGCGCGCCCAATGCAGTGATCGCGCACAATGCCGCGGGCCAGTTCGATATCGACGCGCTGCTCGCCAAGGCGAAAGCCTGGCCCGGCCTCAAAGGCATGGACCTAGCCAAAAGCGTCAGCGGCCCGCAGAAAAAGCTGTGGGACGGCGGCCCGTGGCGACTGGGGTTTGGCTACGGGGCGCAGGGCGAGGGCGAAAGGCCGCACGTCGTCGCGATCGACTACGGCGCCAAGCGCAACATCTTCCGCAACCTCGTCCGCGCCGGCGCCAGCGTCACCGTGCTGCCCGCAACCGCGACCTATGCCGATATCATGGCGGAAAAGCCCGACGGCGTTTTCCTGTCGAACGGCCCCGGTGATCCGGCCGCGACGGGCGAATATGCGGTGCCGGTGATCAAGGCGCTGCTCGACGCCGACGTGCCAATCTTCGGCATCTGCCTGGGGCATCAGCTGCTCGCGCTCGCCGCGGGCGCTAAGACGGTCAAGATGCACCAGGGCCACCGCGGCGCCAACCACCCCGTCCAGCGGATCGGCGATCAGCCGCACAGCGGCCTCGTCGAGATCACATCCATGAACCACGGCTTCGCGGTCGACGGCGACACGCTCCCCGCCAATGTCGTCGAAACGCACCGCAGCCTGTTCGACGGCTCGAACTGCGGCATCGCCTTCACCGACAAACGCGCCTTCGGCGTGCAATATCACCCCGAGGCCAGCCCCGGCCCGCAGGACAGCTTCTACCTGTTCGAAAAGTTCGTGGGGGGGCTAAAATAATGTTGGCGATCAACCAAAAAGAGCACGAAGTTCTACAGATACTCGCACACGAATTGGAACGTCACGGTCATCCAGTTACCGCCCCAAGCATCGCCAGCAAGATGATTCCCAAGACGAATTCAAAAGCGGCAAAATTATGCTTGGATCACCTCGTAAAGGCGAGGCTGGTCACTTCGAACTTCGATAACCCAAGGTACGCGGGATACGAGATAACTCGAGAGGGGCTTACGTCACTTGGTGTGATGGCATCCTCCCCCACCACGGATGCATTGCCTAAACATGCTACAGGCGTCGACGAGCGTTCCTCGCAAATAGGAATGGATCATACGGGAAAGCCTTTGCTTGCCAGAGTATTTCGGTGGGTGAGGGGTTGGGGAAAACCAGAAGTTCTCGCCATCATTCTTGCGGCAATTATCACAGCAATTGCAGCCCTTTATGCTGGCGGAAAGATATAATGCCCAAACGTACCGACATTTCCTCGATCCTCGTCATCGGCGCGGGGCCGATCGTTATCGGCCAGGCGTGCGAGTTCGATTATTCGGGCACGCAGGCGATCAAGGCGCTCAAGGAAGAGGGTTACCGGGTCATCCTGGTCAACTCCAACCCCGCGACGATCATGACCGATCCCGAATTGGCCGACGCGACCTATGTCGAGCCGATCACGCCCGAGGTGGTCGCCAAGATCATCGAGAAGGAACGCCCTGACGCGGTGCTGCCGACGATGGGCGGGCAGACCGCGCTCAACTGCGCGCTGAGCCTCAACAAGATGGGGGTGCTCGAGAAATACGGCGTCGTCATGATCGGCGCCGATGCCGAGGCGATCGACAAGGCCGAGGATCGCGAGAAGTTCAAGAGAGCGATGGACAAGATCGGGCTCGAAAGCCCGCGCAGCGCGATCGCGCACAATATGGACGACGCGCTCGCCGCGCTCGAACATATCGGCCTGCCCGCGATCATGCGGCCGAGCTTCACGATGGGCGGGCAGGGCGGCGGCGTCGCCTATAACCGCGAGGAATTCGAGGAGATCGTCAAATCGGGCCTCGACGCCTCGCCGACCAGCGAAGTGCTGATCGAGGAATCGGTCATCGGCTGGAAAGAGTACGAGATGGAGGTCGTGCGCGATCGCGCCGACAACTGCATCATCATCTGTTCGATCGAGAATATCGACCCGATGGGCGTCCATACGGGCGATTCGATCACCGTCGCGCCGGCGCTGACGCTGACCGACAAGGAATACCAGATCATGCGCAACGCGAGCATCGCGGTGCTGCGTGAGATCGGCGTCGAAACCGGCGGGTCGAACGTCCAGTTCGCGGTCAATCCCGCCGACGGACGCCTAGTCGTGATCGAAATGAACCCGCGCGTGTCGCGATCATCGGCGCTGGCGTCGAAAGCGACGGGCTTTCCCATCGCCAAGGTCGCGGCCAAGCTCGCGGTCGGCTACACGCTCGACGAGATCGACAACGACATTACCGGCTGCACGCCTGCGTCGTTCGAACCGACGATCGATTACGTCGTCACCAAGATCCCGCGCTTCGCCTTCGAGAAGTTCAAGGGCGCCGAACAGCTGCTGTCGACCGCGATGAAGTCGGTCGGCGAGGTCATGGCGATCGGCCGCAATTTCCACGAGAGCCTGCAAAAGGCACTGCGCGGGCTCGAAACCGGGCTCGCCGGCCTCGATTTCGTCGAGGCGCTCGAAGGCGCGTCGAAAGAGGCGATCCTGACCGCGCTGGCGCGCCCGACCCCCGATCGCCTGCTCGTCGCCGCGCAAGCCCTTCGAGAAGGCCTCAGCGTCGCCGAAATCCACGCCGTCGCCGGGTTCGACCCGTGGTTCCTGGATCGTCTCGCCGAAATCATCGTGGCCGAGCGCGAAGTGTGCAGCGACGGCCTGCCACGCGACGCCGCCGGGATGCGGCGCCTCAAGGCGATGGGCTTTTCCGACAAGCGGCTCGCCTATCTCGCGCTTATGTCGACCCACGCACCCAAGGGAACGCGCCGCACTCAGGCCTATGGCTCGGGCCTCGTCCACGACGCGATGAAGGCGATGGCCGGCGCCGTCACCGAAGCCGAAGTGCGCAAGCTGCGGCATAAACTGGGCGTGCGTCCCGTCTTCAAGCGCATCGACACCTGCGCCGCCGAATTCGATGCCAAGACGCCCTATATGTACTCGACCTATGAAGCGCCGAGCTTCGGAGAGCCAGAGAATGAGGCGATGCCGTCTGACCGGCGCAAGGTCGTCATCCTCGGCGGCGGGCCAAACCGCATCGGCCAGGGCATCGAGTTCGACTATTGCTGCTGCCACGCCAGCTTCGCGCTCGGCGACGCGAGCAAGGGCGGGGCGGGCTATGAAACGATCATGGTCAACTGCAACCCCGAGACCGTCTCGACCGACTACGACACCTCCGACCGGCTCTATTTCGAGCCTCTGACGGTCGAGGACGTGCTCGAAATCCTCCAGCTCGAGGCAAGCCGCGGCGAACTCGTCGGTGTCATCGTCCAGTTCGGTGGCCAGACGCCGCTCAACCTTGCCCGCGAGCTCGAGGCCGAGGGCATCCCCATCCTCGGCACCAGCCCCGACGCGATCGATCTCGCCGAAGACCGCGAACGCTTTGCCCGCCTCGTCAACAAGCTCGATCTCAAACAGCCTGCCAACGGCATGGCCCGCAGCCGCGACGAGGCGATCGCGATCGCCGCGCGGATCGGCTACCCGGTGCTGACCCGGCCAAGCTACGTTCTCGGCGGGCGGTCGATGGAAATCGTCGACGGCCCCGAGCAGCTCGACGACTATATCGCCAACGAGGTCAAGATTTCGGCTGAAACCCCCGTCCTGATCGACCAGTATCTGCGCGACGCGATCGAGGTCGACGTCGATGCGATCTGCGACGGCACCGACGTCGTCGTTGCCGGCGTGCTGCAGCATATCGAGGAAGCCGGCGTCCATTCGGGCGACAGCGCCTGCGCCATCCCGCCGCACAGCCTGTCGGCGGACATCATCGCCGAGATCGAACGGCAGACCGAATTGCTCGCGCACGGGCTCAAGGTCCGCGGCCTGATGAACATCCAGTTCGCGGTCAAGGACGGCGAGGTCTATCTGATCGAGGTCAATCCGCGCGCCAGCCGGACGGTGCCGTTCGTCGCCAAGGCGATCGGCGCCCCGATCGCCAAGATCGCCGCGCGCGTCATGGCGGGCGAAATGCTCGCCGACCTGCCGAAGATCGATCGCCACATCTCGTACGTCGCGGTCAAGGAGGCGGTGTTCCCCTTCGCGCGTTTCGCCGGGATCGACCCGGTGCTCAGCCCCGAGATGAAATCGACCGGCGAAGTGATGGGGATCGACAGCAATTTCGCGATGGCCTTCGCCAAGTCGCAGCTCGGCGCGAACATCAAGGTCCCGCTCGATGGCACCGTGTTCATCTCGGTCAAGGAAAGCGACAAACCCGTCATCGTCCCCGCCGCACGGCTGATGGAGCAGATGGGTTGGTCGATCGTCGCCACCGACGGCACCGCATCCTTCCTTGAAGGCGTCGGTATCGCCGTCGAGCGCGTCAACAAAGTCGCCCAGGGTCGCCCGCATATCGTCGACCGGATCAAGGACGGCGATATCGACCTCATCTTCAACACGACCGAGGGCTGGCAGAGCCTCAAGGATTCGCAATCGATCCGCGCGTCGGCGCTGCTCGGGCACGTTCCCTATTACACCACCGCGCCCGCTTCGAACGCGGTTGCACAGGCGATCGACGCGCTGCGCTCGCACAGCCTTGAAGTGAAACCGCTTCAGGCCTATTATTCCAACCAGTAACACATCCCGACAACATGCCCCTTCGCGCAGCGTCCGGCCTTGCCGCCGCCGCCAAGCGGGCTTTTGAGTCGGTCGAAGCTCACAGAAAGGACGCGCGCCATGGCAACCGTCGAAAAAATGCCGATGCTGGTCGAAGGCTATGAGATGATGACCGCCCAGCTCAAGGCGCTCAAGGAAGAACGCCCGACGATCGTCGAGGCGATCGAAGTGGCGCGCGCGCATGGCGATCTCAGCGAAAACGCCGAATACCATGCTGCCAAGGAGCGCCAGGGGCAGGTCGAGGCGTCGATCGGCGATCTCGAGGACAAGCTCAGCCGCGCGCAGATCATCGATCCGACGACGCTGTCGGGCGACAAGGTCGTGTTCGGCGCGACGGTCCACCTGCTCGACGAAAACGACAAGCCGGTGACCTACCAGCTCGTCGGCCAGGCCGAAGCCGACGCCAAGAGCGGCAAGATCTCGTACAACTCGCCGCTCGGCCGCGCGCTGATCGGCCGCGTCGTCGACGAAGAGGTCGAACTGACGGTGCCGTCGGGCGACAAATATTACGTCATCGAAAAGATCGAGTTCATCTGATCGGAGCGCATCGAGCATAGCCATGCGCATGCCACCGGGCCTTTTTACCAACATCATCCTGGCTGTCACGGTGATCGCCTGGGCTGCGTTGGCGCTGTCGGGCTGGCAGGATTACGGCTTCATCGCGGGCGGGTTCATTCCTGCGCGCGTCGCTGGCCTCATCGACCTTCCCGGCGCGGTGCCGGTCTGGCTGACGCCCTTGAGCTCGACCTTGCTCCATTCGGGCGCGATGCACATCGCCTTCAATGGGCTGATGCTATTGTTCTGCGGTCGGTTCGTCGAACTCGCCCTCGGGCGCTGGCTGATGCTCGCGCTGTACCTCGTCGGTGCTTATGCCGCCGCTGCCGCGCAATATCTCGCCGACCCTGCCAGTATCGTCCCCGTGGTCGGTGCGAGCGGGGCGATATCGGCGCTGGTTGGCGCTTACGCCCTGCTGTTCAGCAAGCGACGCGTCGCCGGGCGCTTCGGCATTCCCCCCGTCGTGCTCCACGTTGCCTGGCTGGCGGTGGCCTGGATCGGGCTGCAGGTCATGGTCGGCTACGCCTTTGGCGGCAGCGGCATGGCGATCGCGATCTGGGCGCATGTCGGCGGATTTCTCGCCGGGCTGGCCCTCGCGGTGCCGATGCTGCGCCTGCACGAGCGCCAGGTCATCGCGCGCGGCGACGACACGCGGCATTAGGTCAGGCGACGTTGCCATCCTCGCCCGGATCGAGCAGCCGGTGCAGGTGGACGACGACATATTTCATTTCGGCATCGTCAACGGTCCGCTGGGCCGCGCCGCGCCAGGCCTTTTCGGCAGATTTATAGTCGGGATAAACGCCAACGATATCGATCGTCGAGAGATCGGTAAAGTCGAGCGTGCGCGGATCGCTGACGCGTCCGCCGAAAACCAGGTGTAACTTGCTGCTCATGTTCGATTGCCTTGGCGCGGGAGAAATTTCACCCGCGCCGTTAGCAACCGCATCGCCGCACCGCAACTGTGCGGCGCGAAAGCTCTTAGCGCTTTGATTTGGGCAGCATGATCCCGGCGAACAGGCCGACCGCCGTCGCGCTGACGAGGGCGAGCAGGGGGTTGCGCTGGATCCCGTCCGACGTCTTGGCGGGAAGCTCCCGGGCATATTCGCGGCCGTCGGCATAAAGTTCGCCGGCCTTTTCACGACCGTCGGCGTAGAGCTCGACTGCCTTGCCGCGACCCGCCTGATAGGCTTCGCGCGCCTTTTCCGACCCGGCTTCATAGGCGTGACCGGCCTTGATCCGACCGGCTTCAAGCGCGCGGTTTGCAGCGTCGCGGCTGGTTTCGAGCGCTTCGCCTGCAACGACGCGGCCCTTTTCGGCGAGCACTTCGCCCTTGGCGCGGGCATTGCCATAGGTTTCGGCGATACGGTCTCGCGCCGCCGAAGCGGTCTCGCCGGCATCGTCCTTGATCTTTCCGAACTGTTTGAAAATCTTGCGAGCCATGGTCAGTCTCCTGGGGTTTCGTGGGTCGGCGAGGATTCGCCGTTACGTTGGAATAATCGCTTCAAGCGGTCGCGGTGCCACCAGCGCGATCGCGTATCCTTGCCGCCGAGCGCGGCGCGCGTATCGGCAAAGCGATCCGACAGCCAGTGGCCGACCTTTGGCGAGACCGTCGCAATCGGTTTGCGTAGCAGAAAAGCGGCAATCGCGACAGCACCGGCAGCGATCGCATAGGGATGGCTCTTGACCGTCTGGACCGTACCGTCGCGGGTATCGCGACCGATCGCGCGCAGCTTGTAGGTCACGTCACGCTTGAGCTCGCCGGGCGAAAGGCGCTCCTTGGTCGCGACGATATTGCGCTTGAGCAACACGCGGTGCGCGGTCGCGCGCCCCCTCGCGGCACTCAGTTCGCTGCGCATCGTGTCCTTCATTCGCTTTTCGCTCCCAGTGCCTGTTTGATCGCGCTGATCTTCGACCGGCCGATCATCACGCAGACGCCGGCGAGAACGACGAGCGCAACCGCGACGATCGATACCGCCGGCAGCAAGGCCATGATGCGGTTCAACGCCAACACCGCGATGACCGCGATCGCGAAGACGCCCATCATGCTCAGCATCGCCGCCGCGGTCAGCCAGACGACCGCGTGAACCGTCGAATCGGTGACAAAGTTGACCGTCGCGCGGAGCAGCGAAAGTTCGGCCTTGGCCGAGCGTTTGCCTTCTTCGACCAGCGCCTCGATCGTTTGCGTGACCGACGGGCGCGGATCATCGTCCTCATCGTCGATCGGCGGCGCATAGCCGTGATGGACGCGGTCGCCGGTTGCAGACATGTCGGCGCGTTCGTTCAGATCGGGATCAAGCGTCAGAAGAACCGCCTCGCAGCATGCGCGCCATGATGAAACCGACGACGGCCGCGCCACCGATGGCGATTGCCGGGCTCTTGCGGACGAATTCGCGGGTGTTGTCGATCAGTTCGTCGACGTCCTGTTTCTCGACCGTCGCGGCGAGGCTGGCGATCGAGGCGGCAGCGGTGCGAGCATATTCACCATACTGGTCGCCGAGACGATCATCGACGCTCGAGGCGCTGTCGTCGATATATTTGGCCAGGCTGGCGATTGCGCCGGCGGCCTTGTCCTTGCCGTCGCGTGCCATCACCTTGGCGCGGGCCCCCGCATCCTCGGTCATGCGCGCGGCATCGGATTTCAGCTGCGCCGCCTTCTCGCTGGCGAGCTTGCTGACGCTGTCGCGGGTCGCGGCGAAATTGTGTTTCACTTCGCTGGTCGTCGCCGAAGTCGTGGCGGCCTTGCGCGATGCGCCCGACTTGATCGGGGCGGCGGGGCGCGGCGCCCTGGCGGCAGCGGCACGCTTGGCCGATGGGCGCGGCGGGGTCTTGGCCGTGGTCGGCTTCTTTGCCTTGGCGGCGGGTTTGGTCGGGGTTTTCTTGTCAGCCATGATGCGGCTCCTTTCGAACGGAATATCGAGATAGCAAATCGTTTCATCTCGACAACCACCGGATGTGACATTTGTTCCGGTGACGTATATAAGTAATACACCTTAGCGAATTTGGGCGCAAGCAATGGAATGCACCGGCGTCGTCAACATTGCGCGCCGCGTGTCGCCGGATTAGAGGCAGCGCATCGTTCGAGCCATTCGCGCGGCCCGCGCCGCGCCCACCAGACCCGGAGCACACCGCCGTGACCGCCATCATCGATATCCACGCCCGCGAAATTCTCGACAGCCGGGGCAACCCGACGGTCGAGGTCGACATCTTGCTGGAGGATGGCAGCCTGGGCCGCGCGGCGGTGCCATCGGGCGCCTCGACCGGCGCGCATGAGGCGGTCGAACTGCGCGATGGCGATACGGCACGCTACCTCGGCAAGGGGGTGACCAAGGCGGTCGCCGCGGTCAAGGGCGAGATCGCCGAGCTGATTGTCGGCCTCGATGCCGAGGACCAGCGCGAAATCGACATGGCGATGATCGCGCTCGACGGCAGCGCCAACAAGGGCCGGCTCGGCGCGAACGCGATCCTCGGCGTGAGCCTGGCGGTCGCCAAGGCCGCGGCCAGCGCGCGCGGCCTGCCGCTCTATCGCTATGTCGGCGGGGTCCAGGCGCATGTCCTGCCGGTGCCGATGATGAACATCATCAATGGCGGCGAACACGCCGACAACCCGATCGACATCCAGGAATTCATGATCATGCCCGTCGGCGCCGACAGCCTGGCCGAAGGCGTGCGCTGGGGTGCAGAGATCTTTCACACGCTCAAGAAGGGCCTGCACCAGAAGGGTCTCGCGACCGCGGTTGGTGACGAAGGCGGCTTTGCCCCCAACCTCGCCTCGACGCGTGCGGCGCTCGACTTCATCATGGAATCGATCGCACAGGCAGGCTTTACCGCGGGCGACGACGTCGTCCTGGCGCTCGATTGCGCCGCGACCGAATATTTCCGCGACGGCACATACACCATGGCGGGCGAGGGCATCTCGCTGTCGCCGGTCGAAATGGCGGGTTATCTGGCACAGCTTATCAACGATTATCCGATCCGGTCGATCGAGGACGGCATGAGCGAGGATGATTTTGCCGGCTGGGAAGCGCTGACGCGCGCGATCGGCGATCGTTGTCAGCTCGTCGGCGACGACCTGTTCGTCACCAATCCGGCGCGGCTTGCCGACGGCATCAAGCGCGGCCTGGCCAACTCGCTGCTCGTCAAGGTCAACCAGATCGGCACGCTGACCGAAACGCTCGAGGCGGTCGCGATGGCGCAGCGCGCGGGCTACACCGCGGTCATGTCGCACCGCTCGGGCGAGACCGAGGATACGACAATCGCGGACCTCGCGGTGGCGACCAATTGCGGGCAGATCAAGACCGGCAGCCTGGCACGGTCGGACCGGCTCGCGAAGTACAACCAGTTGATCCGCATCGAGGAAGAGCTTGGCGATACCGCGGTCTATGCGGGCCGTTCGATCTTCGCCGCTTGATTGCCCGCAGCGATTGTGATTCAGTCCCGACCCGTGAAACCCACGACCAAATCCGACGGCAAGCCAGCGCATAACGGCACCTTACCTTTGCCCAAACGAAAGCGGGCGATCGTGTCGGCGCTCGGCCCTGCGCTGGCGGTGGTGATCCTCGTCGCGATGGTCAGCTATGCGGTGTTCGGACCGACCGGGCTCTACGCCTGGGGCGATTATCGCCAGTCGCTGTCGAAAAAGAAGGTCGAGCTGGAAAAGCTCAAGGCCGAGGAAGCGCGCCTGCAGAACCGCACCAAGCTCGTCGATCCGCGCCATGCCGACCCCGATCTCGTCGACGAGCTGGTGCGCAAGGAACTCAACGTCAACGATCCCGGCGAGGTAATCATCCCGCGCAATACGCCCGATAGCGCGCCGCGCTAACGCTACGGCTTGCAGCCCGGGCTAGTCTTTGCCAAGGCTGCCCCAAAGCCGCGCCGGTTCCGGCGCTGACCCTTATCGACCGTCGAAAGGACTGTCCCTTGGCGAAATCTCCGTCGCGCCCCGCCGCGAAACCGGCCCCGGCCAAAAAGGCTGCGACCAAGAGCGCTCCGCCCGCACTGCCCAATCGTGAACGCCCCGACCAGCCCGAGCCGTTCGACGCGAGCAAGGACGAATTGCTCCAGTTCTATCGCGACATGCTGCTCATCCGCCGCTTCGAGGAAAAGGCGGGGCAGCTATACGGCCTCGGCCTGATCGGCGGCTTCTGCCACCTCTATATCGGCCAGGAGGCGGTCGCGATCGGCCTGCAGTCGGCGCTCGACGGTGACAAGGACAGCGTCATCACCGGCTATCGCGATCACGGCCACATGCTCGCTTACGGTATCGACCCCAAGCTGATCATGGCCGAACTGACCGGTCGTCAGGCGGGCATATCGAAGGGCAAGGGCGGTTCGATGCACATGTTCAGCGTCGAACATAAATTCTATGGCGGCCACGGCATCGTCGGGGCGCAGGTCTCGCTCGGCACCGGGCTCGGCTTCGCGCACAAATACCGCAAGGACGGCGGCGTCTGCATGGCCTATTTCGGCGACGGCGCGGCCAACCAGGGCCAGGTCTACGAAAGCTTCAACATGGCCGAGCTGTGGAAGCTGCCGATCATCTTCGTGATCGAGAACAACCAGTATGCGATGGGCACCAGCGTCAACCGCTCGTCGGCCGAGGACCAGCTCTACCGCCGCGGCGAGAGCTTTCGCATTCCCGGGCTGCAGGTCGACGGGATGGACGTGCTCGCGGTCCGCGGCGCGGCCGAAGAGGCGCTCAAATGGGTCCGTGCCGGCAAGGGACCGATCCTGCTCGAACTCAAGACCTACCGCTATCGCGGCCATTCGATGAGCGATCCGGCCAAATACCGCAGCCGCGACGAGGTCCAGGCGGTGCGCGACAAGTCGGACCCGATCGAACACGTGAAGAAACTGCTCGAAAAACAGGGCGTCAAGGAAGAGGCGATGAAGGACATCGACAAGGAGATCAGGAAGATCGTCAGCGACGCCGCCGACTTTGCCGAAAACTCGCCCGAGCCAGAGGCGGCCGAACTCTACACCGACGTCCTGGTGGAGACCTACTGATGGCGATCGAACTCAAGATGCCCGCTCTGTCACCGACGATGGAAGAAGGCACGCTCGCCAAATGGCTCGTCAAGGAAGGCGACGAGGTCAAATCGGGCGACATCCTGGCCGAGATCGAAACCGACAAGGCGACGATGGAATTCGAAGCGGTCGACGAAGGCACGATCGCCAAGATCCTGGTCGCCGAGGGGACCGACGCGGTCAAGGTCGGCACCGTCATCGCGATGATCGCCGGTGAAGACGAGGATGCCAGCACGGTCGAAGCGCCGAAAGCTGCTCCCGCTGCGCCCGCTCCCGCTGCCGCCGCGCCGGTTGACGTTCCGGGCGAGGGCAAGGATGTCGGCCGCGCCGAATCGGAGGCCGAGATTACCAAGCACGACGCTCCGCCGGCCAAGCCGCGCCCGTCGGACCCGGCGATTCCCGATGGCACCAAGATGGTTACGACGACCGTCCGCGAAGCCTTGCGCGACGCGATGGCCGAAGAGATGCGCGGCGACGACCGCGTGTTCGTGATGGGCGAGGAAGTCGCCGAGTACCAGGGCGCCTACAAGGTGACGCAGGGTCTGCTCGAGGAGTTCGGCCCGGCGCGCGTCATCGATACGCCGATCACCGAATATGGCTTTGCCGGTCTCGGCACCGGCGCGGCGATGGGCGGCCTGCGCCCGATCGTCGAGTTCATGACGTTCAATTTCGCGATGCAGGCGATCGACCACATCATCAACTCGGCGGCCAAGACCAATTATATGTCAGGCGGCCAGATGCGCTGCCCGATCGTCTTTCGCGGCCCCAATGGCGCCGCCAGCCGCGTCGGCGCACAGCACAGCCAGAATTATGGCCCGTGGTACGCCAGCGTACCTGGGCTGATCGTCATCGCACCTTACGACGCGGCCGATGCCAAGGGCCTGCTCAAGGCGGCGATCCGCAGCGAAGACCCCGTCGTATTCCTCGAAAACGAGCTGATGTACGGCAAGAGCTTCGATATTCCCGATCTCGACGACCATGTCCTGCCGATCGGCAAGGCGCGGATCGTCCGCGAAGGCGCCGACGTGACTTTGGTCAGCTATTCGATCGGCGTCGGGGTGGCACTCGAGGCGGCCGAGATGCTGGCAGGAGAGGGGATCGACGCCGAGGTGATCGACCTGCGCACGCTGCGTCCGCTCGATACCGTCACGGTCCTCGAAAGCCTCAAGAAGACCAACCGCGTCGTCGTCGTCGAGGAAGGCTGGCCGACCTGTTCGATCGCCAGCGAGATTTCGGCGGTGTGCATGGAACAGGGTTTCGACTGGCTCGACGCGCCGGTCCTGCGCGTGACCAACGAGGACGTTCCTCTTCCCTATGCGGCGAACCTCGAGAAACTGGCGCTGGTCGATGCGGCGCGCGTCGTCGCTGCGGCCAGGAAAGTCAGCTACCGCTAACGGTCAGCAGAATCCGATTTTCGAATCGGGAACGGCTGGCGAGGGATTGTAGACGTTGCCATATTTGGCAGCCTTGGTTGTATCGCCCGTGAGGTCGCGATCGTCGCGAACGTACATCGCGGCGGTTTTCTTGATCACCTGCGGGCCGAACATCGATCCGAAGATGATCGGCTGATAGTCGTAGGCGACTTCGACGAACATGATGGCAAATCCGGTATCGGCGGCGACCTGTTTGCCTGCGGGACCCATGCCCTTCATCGCGGTACCGCTGGCCCCGTCGCCTTGGAGGCCGAAACTCGAAACATAAACCTTGCTACCCGAACAGCGCTGCCAGTGGATCCATTGGCCGCCGTCCGCGTTTTTTTCCAGGCTCGACAGGATGATGCGACCGTTTTTGATCAGGTTCAGGCCACCCGCCTGCAACTGGGCGGCGGTCAGCGCCTGGTTGATGTCGGTTTCGCGCAGTCGGGGCAGGCCGGTGGCGACTTTCTGCTTGGCGCGCGAAGCGTTGTCGGCGAGCGACAGCGCGACCTGACTGATCCGCATATGGGTGATCGCAAGGTTGCCGAGCTCGATCCCGCCGAGGCCCAGGACCATCAGGATCGGGAGCATATATGCAAATTCGACATAAGCGAGTGCCGATGTGTCACGGCCCAGTCCGCGAAGCCGCCCGACGCATCGGGCGATGGCGCCTGACCCGCGGGTCATGGGCACACCGATTTGGTCGGGCGTGCGGCCTGGCTGCCGAACGGCTGGTTGCGCAGGATCGTCGTTGCCGTGAGCTGGCGACTTTTCTGGAAATAGTTGTTCTTGTTCTGCATGTTGAGCAGACTCCAGAGCGGAAACATGGAATCGAACTTCTCGGTCACGGTATAAACGACGACATCGTCGGCGCCACCGAGACCTGCCGCACCACTATCGGCATCCCATTTGTTGTTGCCGTTGACGTCGGTGAAACATTCGGACGTATCGTATTTGGCGTTTCCGTTGGCATCGACGAAATCCTCGGGCATGCCGACAACATCGAAATTCTCGTAGTTCTTGCGTGAAAAGGTCACGACAGCGACTTTGTTTACGTCATGGATGCGCGCGGCGACCGTTGCATCGACGATGGACTGAGCCGTCGGTCCCGATTGCAGTCCCGAACTACGACCTGCATTCTGCACCGCACCTTCGAGAATGGCGTGGTTGTAGGCAGCGTAGCCGATATCGAAAATGCCGAAGATGAACATGAAAAAGATCGGTCCGATGATCGCGAATTCGATCATCGTCGAGCCGTCTTCGCTGGCACCTAGGCGTTTGGCGAACTTCCGCAGCAGGCTCATTTGTTGAGCCTCAGGTCGGCGATCTGCGAGGCGATCGCCTTGAAGGCGTCCTTGAGCGCGGTGGTGCTCGACGATTCATACGCCCGGTTGTCGCTCGAACATTTGCGCAGATTGTCTGTCATCCCGGTGCCGAAACTGACCGTCCAGATCATGTAGCCCTCGGCCTTCGCGGCTTCACATGCGGCGAGGAAACGGTTCGAATGGTAGTCGGTCAACGTACTGTTGTTGGTGCCCGACGGTGCCACGCGATTGTCGTAGATTTCCTGACCATAGGACGAATACGTCGTCGTTGTCGGTGCCATTTCGCCATCGGTCATGAAGATGATGTGGCGGCTGACCGATTTGGTCACGCCGTCGTCGACGATCGATTTGAAGATGCCGCGCGGACTGCCGAGGCGTGCACCCCAGATCATGCCGATATCGTGATAGGTTGAACCTGATGGTTGAAGCGAGTCGAGATAATTGGTCAGCCACGTCGGCACGGTCGTCGCATTGACCGTATCGACCGCGGTGAATTCGCGCATCGTCTCGGGGCAGTTGGCGTTGACGCTGTTGAGCGTGGTCGTCGAATCGACGCTCGTCAGGTTGTTGTAGCGATAATATTCGACGTGCTCCCACAGCGGCTTCCAGCGCGTCGCTTCGCTTGTCGGGGCGCTATTGATGTCGAGATCGGTCGCACCCGACGGCACCGGCGACATGGCAAAGTTCCTGACCGTCGCGCGCTCTTCGATACAGCCTTGCCACGTGCTGTTCGTCGAAATAATTCCCTTTGCGCCGGGCGCGGTCAGCAGGTCGACGGGATCATAGACGCCAGCCGTTGTGACGGTACCCGCGGTGCCAGTGGCGATTTGCGTGCTGCCAGTCTTTATCCCGACGGTCGAAATCGGATCGGCGGTATAGCGCCATTTGGTCCAGGAAAACCCACCGCTCACATAATTGACGTCACGGTCCTGGTAGGTCCGACGGCACGAGCGGGTGTTGCCCTTTTTATCAGGGGCACCCGAATAGCCCCATTCGGGATTATAATATATTCGCTCGCGCACGGTGCCGGGCTTCGAACCGCTGAGGATAAGAGGATTTGTGCCACTGGACGGATAGTTGTTATCGGCATAATCGTTGCACTGGTTACTCGAAATGTCGGCTCCGCTATTATAGACCTGTGTCTGCGCCGAGCCGACGTTGGTCGTGCTGGACACCGTATATACGGGGGTATCGTACACCGCGAGCCGTGTCTGATAGGTGTGGCTGTTCGCCAGATAGCTGGCCGGGAACTGACCCGCGGCGATCAGGCCACTGACATTGACCGATGAACTGTACGGCACGAAGCCATAGCGGATCCGCGTCTCGGTATCGTTGGTCACCGCTGCCGCGATTGTCTTGTGAAAATCGGCGACGGCTTCGCGGATGCCCGCAATGCGCGAGCCCGAGCCGCCATTACAGCTGCTGCTACCATTTGGGCACCACGCCATCGAACCCGTGGTGTCGAGCACGAACATGATGTCGGCGTTGGCGATCTGCAGTTCGGCGCTGCACGTCACGGTCAGATCAAAGTTGGTGTAACCGAAAGTCTTCATGATCAGCGTCGGGAGCTTGGTCGACGCGTTCCCGTTCACCTGACCCTCGGTGTTTGCCGCAGTGGTGAAGCTCGTATTGGTGACCTTGACGCCGTCGCCGTTGAAGTTGAAATTGAACATCGTATTGGCCTTGGACTGGGCCGCCGTGTTGTAGCTCCCGACCTGTCCCATCGCCTTGCGCCCGGCGAGGACGCCGGCGTCGCAGGCCGATTGCAACCGCGTCTTGACCATATAGGCGCGGCTCATGTCGACGCCCGATCCGATCATCCCGATCATCGGGAAGAGCAGGAAAGCGGTGATGATGAGCGTGTTGCCGCCTTCGTCGCGGGCAAGGCGACGCATGGCGCGAACGGTCTTTTTCAGCATCTGGATCATTGGTCCCTGAACCCCTCAGCGCTGGGCGGCTGTGCCTAATCCCACTTTCGTGCCATGACCCATAGTGGCTGATGGTTCATCGCAGCCTAAACGGTGTGGTTAATGACAATTCAACACGAAGCGGTGCCATTGCAGACCCTCCCGGAAGTGCGGCCTGACGTGGTCGCGCTCGACAATCCGGTGCTGCTGGCAATGGTTTCGCCTACGAAACGGCAACCGCTGTCGGCGATCTGGGCATTCGACCGGGCGATGGCCGCAACGGTTGCCCGCGCCAAGGGCGGCGATGCGATCATGGCCCAGCTCAGGCTGGCCTGGTGGCGCGACGAGATCGCCGCACTGGCGACACCCAGGCAACGGCCCGATCCGGTGCTTGCCGCGCTCGCGCAGTTCGTGCCCGCCGCCCAGATCGATAGCCTGGCCGAACTGGTGGACATTTGGGAGCGGCTCTTGCTCGCTCAGCCACTCGATCGTGCTGCGGCAATTACCCATGCCAAAGGCCGCGGTGCGACCCTCGCTGCGCTCGCCAGCGAAATCCTCGATCCCGCTGGCCCTGATCGACAAGGCCTCGGGACATGCTGGGCTGCCGTCGATCTGGCGACGCACATCGACGACGAAGCGATCACGGCGTCGTTGTTCGATCATGCCGCGGAGGCCAATGCGAACGACCGCGGTGGCCCCCGTGCGCTGCGTGCGCTCGCGGGATGGTCGCGGCGGATAGCCTTGCGCCACGGCACGCCTTCTCCCCTGCGCGACCAGCTCTATTTGTTGCGCATGGGACTGATCGGGCGCTGAAGCATCTTGGCATCGGCCGGCGATTTGCATAGCATCGCGCGCTATCGACACGGGAGGCGACGATGAACCGGACGATAGCGGGTGCCATCGCGGCGATCCTGTTGCTCGCGGGCGGACTGTTCCTCTGGCAGGCGGAAAGCCAGGATGCCGAACCGCTCGCCGCTGCTCCGCCGACCGAGCGAAGCGTGCCGACGCTGCCCGATCCGCCCGCCGCCAATGCGCCCAGTCGCGGTCCGGCGCCGCCAGCGCCACCCGAAGCGAAGAAGGCGACCCGAGAAGAAGCGCGCTTCAATCGCTACGACCGCAATCGCGACGAGGCGATCAGCCGGATCGAGCTGATGTCGAGCCGGACCAGCGCATTCAAGAAGCTCGACAAGGACGGCAACAACCTGCTGACCTTCGAAGAGTGGGCGGTGGCGACATCGGATCGCTTTGCGCGCGCCGACGCCAATCGCAACGGCCTGCTGACCCGCGCCGAATTTGCGACCACCGCGCCCAAGCGGAGCGCAAAACCAAAGTGCGGCTGTTAGGCCGTCACCAACGTGGTTTCAGCGATCCAGTCGGCCAGGTCGGCGCGGGCACGCGACGTATAGGCTTCCTTGCGCTGCTTCTTCTTGACGTCATGGAGCGGCGGGAAGAGGCCGAAATTGACGTTCATCGGCTGGTAGCTCGAGGCATCGGCGCCGCCGGTGATATGGCCAAGCAGCGCGCCGATCGCGGTCGTATCGGGCGGTGAGGGCAGGGTGCTGCCCGTGACTTCGGCCGCTGCAAAACGACCTGCCATCAGGCCGACCGCCGCGCTTTCGACATAGCCCTCGCACCCTGTGATCTGCCCGGCAAAGCGGATATGCGGCGCCGACTTGAGGCGCAGCTCGCCGTCGAGCAGTTCGGGCGAACGGATGAATGTGTTGCGATGGAGCCCGCCGAGCCGTGCGAACTCGGCCTTTTCGAGCCCTGGGATCATGCGGAACACCTCGACCTGCGCGCCGTGCTTGAGCTTGGTCTGGAAGCCGACCATGTTCCACAGCGTGCCGAGGGCATTGTCCTGGCGCAGCTGGACGACCGCATAGGGCCAGCGCCCGGTCGGGTGCTCGGGCGTCGCGGCGTGGGGATTGTCGAGCCCGACGGGCTTCATCGGGCCATAGCGCAGCGTATCGATGCCGCGTTCGGCCATCACCTCGACGGGCATGCAGCCGTCGAAATACGGCGTGTCGGCCTCCCACTGCTTGAATACCGTCTTCTCGCCGTCGAGCAGCGCCTGATGAAAGGCGAGATATTGCTCCTTGGTCATCGGGCAGTTGATGTAATCCTTGCCGTCACCGTCGGGCGATCCCTTGTCCCAGCGGCTCGCCATCCAGCAGATATCCATGTCGACGCTTTCGCGGTGGACGATCGGCGCGATCGCGTCGAAAAACGCCAGCGCATCGGCGCCTGTCGCAGCCGCGATGCTCTCGGCGAGCGCGGTGCCCGTCAGCGGCCCCGTTGCGACGATCGTAAGCCCCTCGGCGGGCAGCGCGTCGATCCGTTCGCGGACGATCTCGATCAACGGCTCGGCCGCCAGCGCGGCGGTCACCGCATCCGAAAACGCATCGCGATCAACCGCAAGCGCCGACCCGGCGGGAACCTTGGCCGATTCCGCCGCGGTCATGATCAGCGAATCGAGTTCGCGCATTTCCTGATGGAGCAGTCCGACCGCGTTGCTCGTCGCGTCGTCCGAACGAAAGCTGTTCGAACAGACGAGCTCGGCGAGGCCGTCGCTATGGTGCGCCGCAGTGCTATCGCCGCCCCCGCGCATTTCCGATAGGCGAACCTTAACGCCTGCGCGGGCAAGCTGCCACGCGGCTTCGCTTCCCGCGAGGCCGCCACCGATGATATGGACCGTGTCTGTCATGCCGCGCGCATAGCAACGCGGACCGCAAACGAACAGGGAAGTTACGATGGAAGCTCACCGGCCAAGGCTCGACGCACTGTTTTTCGCCGCAGTGTTTGCCGGCGCCAGCTATTACGCAGCGGTGCTGCTCGAACTCCAAAACCCCTCGGCGATCGTCTGGAAGGGTGCCGGGGTCGGATTGCTCGCCTTGTGGGCGGCGCGTCACGCGCGCTCGCTCGACGGCTGGCTGATCGCTGGCGTCTTGGCGCTCGGCGCGACGGGCGATGTCCTGATCGACGCTGTGAACCTCAGGATGGGCGGAATCGCTTTCATGATCGGACACATCGTCGCGGTCGTCCTCTACCTGCGCAACCGGCGAGCGGCACCGAGCGGAAGCCAAGCGTTGCTCGGCCTGGTGCTGCTCGTGGGCGTACCGGCGATCGCCTATGCGGTCTCACCGCCGGGCATGCAGGCGGTCGGCCACGCGATCTACGGCCTGACGATCGGGGCGATGGCGGGCGCGGCATGGACGAGCCGCTTCTCGCGTTACCGCGTCGGCATCGGCGCGGTCCTGTTCGCGCTGTCCGACCTGCTCATTTTCGGTCGGCTCGGCCCGCTTGCGGACTCGTCCTTGCCGCATCTGCTCGTCTGGCCGCTCTACTTTGCCGGCCAGGCGCTCATCGCCTGGGGCGTGGTTACGCGCGTATCGAGCGAACGGGCCGCTCCGAGTTAAGGCGCCAAGGCCCTGAAGGACAGGGCTTCGACAAGCCCAGCCCCAACGGGTTTGGGTGGTGAACCCAAAGCCGTTTATCCTGAGTAGGGCCGCAGGCCCGTATCGAAGGACTGTCCTTCCTGATCGAATTTCCGCCGATTACTCGTCCTCGGGAATGTCCTCGGAGATCGTATCCGGCCCGGTCCCGTCGTCGAGTTTTACCGCGTCGGGCGCACCGCTCTCGGCGATCTCGGCCATTTCTTCAACGACCGCCTCTTCGGCTTCGTCCTCGGGGGCCTGTTCCTCGTCGATCCGCGCTGCCGAGACGACGTGCTCGCCCTTGGCAACGTCGAACAGCTTCACGCCGGCCGAGTTGCGCCCGATCACGCGCATGCTGTCGAGCGGCATGCGGATCATCTTGGCCTGGTCGGTGACGAGGATCAGCTGGTCGCCCTTGGTCGCACGGAAGCTTGCGACGACGAGGCCGTTGCGTTCGATATTGTCGATATTGCCGATACCCTGGCCTCCGCGATTGCTGCGGCGATAATCATAGGCGCTCGACAATTTGCCATAGCCGTTGGCGCAAACGGTCAGGAGGAATTCCTCGGCGTCGGCGAATTCGGCCATGCGATCGGCCGATAACGTCGGTTCGCTGTCATTCTCTTTCCACGGTGCGGCGCGCAAATAGCTGTCGCGTTCGTCGGTCGTCGCATCAAAGCCCTGCAGGATCGACAGCGAGATGATCTCGTCGTCGCCCTTCAACCGCATGCCGCGCACGCCGGTCGAAGTGCGGCTCTGGAATTCGCGCACGTCTGTCGCGGAGAAACGGATCGCCTTGCCCTGGCGCGTGGCGAGCAGGACGTCGTCGGTTTCGGTCAGCAGCGCGACGCCGATCAGGCGATCGTCGCTGTCGTCGTCGAAACGCATCGCGATCTTGCCGTTCGAGGGAACGTTGGTGAATGCGTCCATCGAGTTGCGCCGGACGGTGCCCTTGGCGGTGGCGAACATGACGTGGAGGTTCTTCCACTCGGCCTCGTCCTCGGGCAGCGGGCGGACGGTCGAAATCGTCTCTCCTTCGGCCAGCGGGAGCAGGTTGACCATCGGCCGACCGCGCGTCTGCGGCCCGCCGGGCGGCAGCTTCCACACCTTCATGCGATAGACCTTGCCGTGCGTCGAAAAGAACAGGACCGGCGTGTGCGTCGAGGTGACGAACAGTTCGGTCACCGCATCCTCGTCCTTGGTCGCCATGCCGGCGCGGCCCTTGCCGCCGCGGCGTTGCGCGCGGAATGTCGCGAGCGGGGTACGCTTGATATAGCCGTCGTGGGTGACGGTGACGACCATCTCCTCGCGCTCCATCAGGTCCTCGTCGTCGAGGCCGTCCCAGGCGGGGGCGATTTCGGAGCGGCGCGGCGTGGCGAACTCGGCGCGGACCGAAACGAGCTCTTCGCGCACGACTTCGTAAAGCTTCGCTCGGTCGCCAAGGATCGCGAGCAATTCGGCGATCAGGACGGCCAGTTCCTTAAGCTCGCCGCCGATTTCGTCGCGGCCGATTGCGGTCAGGCGATGCAGGCGCAGATCGAGGATCGCCTTCACCTGGCGCTCGCTCAGCTGGTAGGTGTCGCCCTCGACCTCGGTCTCGACCGCTTCGACCAGCTTGATGTAGCTGGCAATCTCGGCAACGGGCCATTGGCGGGCGAGCAATGCGGCGCGCGCTTCGGCGGGGCTCGAGCTGCCGCGAATGATCCGGACGACTTCATCGAGATTGGTTACCGCAAGGACGAGGCCGAGCAAAATATGAGCTCGCTCGCGTGCCTTGTTGAGTTCGAATTTCGACCGGCGTGTAACGACTTCCTCGCGAAATTTCACAAACGCCATGATGATGTCGCGCAAGCTCAGCGTTTCGGGCCGCCCGCCGCGGATCGCGAGGATGTTGGCGGGGAAGCTCGACTGCGCCGGGGTGTGGCGCCACAGCTGGTTGAGCACGACCTCGGGGGTTGCGTCGCGCTTCAATTCGATGACGACGCGCACGCCTTCGCGGTTCGATTCGTCGCGAATGTCGCTAACGCCCTCGATGCGCTTGTCCTTGGCGGCCTCGGCGATCTTCTCGACCAGGCCCGATTTGCCGACCTGGTAGGGGATTTCGGTGAGCACGATCGATCGGCGGTCGCCTCGACGTTCCTCGATGATGTGGCGGCTGCGCATCATGATCGATCCGCGTCCGGTGAGGTACGCGCTGCGCGCGCCCGCCTGGCCGAGGATCAGCGCGCCGGTCGGGAAATCGGGACCGGGAACGATCGCGATGTAATCCTCGTCGGACATGACGTCGCCGCCGACGATCTCGCGATCGATATGGGCCAGACAGGCATCGACGACTTCGCCCAGATTGTGCGGCGGGATGTTGGTCGCCATGCCGACCGCAATGCCGCCGGCGCCGTTGACCAGGATATTGGGGAAGCGGGCAGGGAGCACCTGCGGCTCGGTCCGGCTGGCGTCGTAGTTCGGCGTGAAATCGACAGTGTCCTTGTCGAGATCCTCGAGCAGCGTCATCGCGACCTTGGCAAGACGCGCTTCGGTATAGCGCATCGAGGCGGGGCGATCGGGATCCATCGACCCGAAATTGCCCTGGCCGTCGATCAGCGTGACGCGCATCGACCAGTCCTGGGTGAGCCGTGCGAGCGCGTCATAAATCGCGCTGTCGCCGTGCGGATGGTAGTTGCCCATCACGTCGCCGACGATCTTGGCGCACTTGCGATAGGGCCGGCCGGGGACGAAACCACCCTCGAGGCTGGCATAGAGAATGCGGCGATGGACGGGCTTCAACCCGTCGCGAACGTCGGGCAGCGCGCGGCTGACGATCACGCTCATTGCGTAATCGAGATAGCTCGTCTTCATCTCTTCGACGATGCTGATCGGCTGGATGTCCGACGGCTCGCCGACCGTCTGGTTTTCTTCGCTCAAAATGCGCCCTTTTCGGTGTATTTTACTGGTGCCGGACGCTAGCCCAAAGCGCCTGCGATAGCCAGTGTTTCGGGTCGTTTTTTCGCCTTTTTTCACCCCTCGCACGCAACTTCCTGCGCGGCTTGCGGCAAAACCGGTTGCTGTGCCTGCGCGCACGGCGATAGGGAGGCGTCATGACGTTGCATGCGCTGTTGAGCGCCACCGAAACCACCGACGACGGCGAGACGTTGCGCGCCGCGCAACTGATCGCCGGCCAGTATCTGATCGAGCGGCAGGCGGCGCTGTGCCGTGATGCCGGCGTGACGCTGATCTTCGTCTGTGTCGATCGCATGACCGATGATCTGGTCAAGGCCTTCGACCGCCTGCGCGCGATCGGCCTGCCGGTCGAACCCGTCCGCCGCGCCAGCGAGATTCTCGATCGCACGCGTCCGCGCGACCCGCTGATGCTGGTGCTCGACGGTCTCTATGCCAATGGCGACCAGGTCTCGGCCTTTGCCGCCGGGCCCGCCAATGCCGTGTTCGTCACCGCCGATACGCCCGTGACGCGTGGGCTCGAGCGGATCGATGCCGATCTGCGCTGGGCGGGGCTGGCACTGACGCGCTGCGAATTGCTTGCCGACCTCGCCGACCTGCCCGACGACTGGGACCTGCCCTCGACACTGCTGCGGCGGTCGGTGCAACGCGGGGCGACGCGATTGTCGTGCGCGCCCGCTCTGTTCGAGCGCGGCGATCTTGTCGTCATCGACAGCGCGGGCGCTGCCAATGCCTTGAGCGCGCGCGTCTATGACAGCGCTGCGGTGGGTGAAAGCGGCGTGGTCATGGCCAATATCCTCGCCCCGATCGCGCGGATCGTCGGCCCGGCGCTGCTCGCCCGCAGCGCGCGATCGAGCATTCTCGACGGGGCCGCGATCGCGCTGCTGGTCGCCGCAATCATCGGCTGGGCAACGGGCTGGATCGCGCTTGGCGCGTTCAGTGGCCTGGTCGGATTGGTTTTCGTCGCATTGGGGCGGTACGTTGCGCTGTTCACGCTCGAACCCGCGCGCCGCGCGTGGTGGGGCTGGCTGCTGACCGGCCTGCCGATCGCAGCGACGCTCGCACTTGGCGCGTATCTGGCATTTTCGGGCCGCAGCGATTGGTCGGGTGCGATCGCCGCATTGGTCCTCGCGACCACGCTGGTCCACGCCGACGCGGCCGCCAAAACGCCGCAATCGCAGTGGTTTTATCGGATTGCGCCCGACGCCGGCCTGGCATTCGTCGTGTGCGGCGCCAGTGCGCTGCTCGGCCAGCTGGTGCTCGGGACTGGCATCGCAGCGCTGATTGCGAGTGCCGCGCTGGCGATCGGTGCGCTCGCGCGTCGCCGCGAAGATGGCACAAGGTTTATCCCAAATTAACGCTAACAAGGCTATCCCGCGCGTGACATGAACGCGCATCAGGGATCACGAGCGAGCGATGGCGGGCCTGCCACGCCGGCGATGCAGGCTTTGCCTGCGTCGCTCGCGCGTCGCGGGCGCACGCTGATCGATGCCGTCGAATCATTGATCGCCCGGCCGCGCAGGATCAACCTCACCGAACGGCAGGGCGCCGAGACGCGCGAAATCGTGCGCAAGCTGGTCGACGGGATTGAGATCGACCTGTGTCATTTCCTGCCGCGCCAGTTGAACGAAGCACCGTCCGCCTGGGACACGATTGCCGCACGTGGCCTGCCGGTTGAGGGGCTTGCGCGTCCCGTACTGGCGCGCGCGCTTGAGCGCAGCCTCGAGGATGGACGCAAGGATCCCGAGATATCGATGGGGCTGCCCGACTGGGCCAACGACGATGCCGGGCTTGCCGACCTGTGGATGCGGTATGGCATTGCCGATCGCCGCCGGCGCGATAGCTGGCATGCGCCGGTGATCATCGCCGCCGACCTGCCGGTCGAAGCGCAGGCTGCGCTGACCGAATGCGTCGCAAGTGCGCTGCTATCACAACAACCCGATCGCGCGGCGCAGGCCGAAAGCTATGTTCGCGCGTGCGCCGAATCGGTCTCGCTCTATCGCGAGGAAACGGGGATTGGCGTTGCCGCCGCGCGCCTGATCGACGCGGCGCTTGCCGTTCGCCCGCCGTCGGCGCTGATCGCGGACCTGATAGCCTGCGCCGCCTGGCCCGCGATCATCGCGCTGATCAGCCGTTTCAGCGGCACCGACCAGAGCGACACGACGATCTTCCTGTGCATCGCGACCACCGACGAAATCGCGACATGGCTCTCGCCCAGCGAGCTCGACGCGCGAGTGATCGAGGCGCTCCGCCACGCGATCGAAAGCGTGGGTCCGCCGCGCGGCGACGGACGCGAAGACCTTAGCGTTGGCGGGCTGGAAGATGATCATGACGCCGCATCGCCGGCCGAGCGGATCGTCCGCCTCGCCGAACGCTATCGGGATCCGTCGCGATGACCGATGAAACGATCAGGGCGCGGGTCGATCGCGAGGGACGGCTGGTCAGCGCCGATGCCGCGCTGGCGCATTTGCAGCACCGCGCCGGCGGCAAGCTGCCGGGACCCATCGTCATGCCGCAACTCGCCGCCATCGTCGCCACGGCGTTGCGCCTCAATGCGCCGATGCTGCGTCCGGTCTATGCCGGGGAAGCCGATTTCGACCTGCGTTTCTGGGTCCGCATCGTGCCCGACACCGACGGCGCCGCGCTGACGCTTTCGGGCTGGAGCGAAGAGGCAAAGATCCGTCCGCAACTCAGCCAGGATCCGGCCTTTCCGCTCGACGGTCCCGGCTGGACCTTCGAGTGCGACGGACGTCTCGCGATCCTCGGTCTTTGGGCCGAGGGATCGGCGGCGCGCATCCGCACGCGCGACTGGATCGGCAAGACGCTCGACGAACTGTTCGATCCGGTCGGCACCGAGCCGATCGCCGCCACGCTTGCGCGCGGCGAAACCGTCGACGCTCTCGCGGTCGATGCGATGATCGACGGAGTCGTCGCGCGGGCCGAACTCAATGCGCGACCCTCGATCGCAGCGAATGGCACATTGTCGGGCGCTGCGGGCAGCCTGACGCTCAAACGCGGCAAGCGGGCCGGGGCAGCGGGCGAGACGCCCTATCTGCCGGGCAACTGGGGCGCGCTCGACCGGCGGATGGACGAGGCACTGCGCCTGCCGATCGGCCGGATCATCGCCAATGCCGAAACGATCGCGCGCCGCGTCGAGGGACCGATCGCCGACGATTATGCAAGCTATGCCGGCGACATCGCCTCGGCAGGCAAGCACCTGCTCGGCCTGATCGACGATCTCGCCGACCTCCAGGCGATCGAACGCGAAGGCTTCGAGGTTGCGCACGAACGCGTCGACCTCGCCAAAGTCGCCGCGCAGGCCGCTGGACTTTTATCGATGCGGGCCGCGGAAAAGCGCATGACGATTACGGTCAAACCCAATGATCAGGCTGCCTTGGCCGTCGGCGAGTTCCGCCGCGTCCTGCAGATCCTGATCAATTTCATCGGCAATGCGGTGCGCTACGCACCCGACGACACACAGATCACTGTCGAAACCGCGGTCGATCCCGATCACGGCAAGGCAAGCGTCACGGTTATCGACCAGGGACCCGGCATTGCCCCCGAGGACCAGGTGCGGATTTTCGACAAGTTCGAACGCCTCGGCCGTCGCGATCACGGCGGCAGCGGCCTCGGCCTCTACATCTCGAACCGGCTGGCGCGCGCGATGGACGGCAACGTCACCATCGAGAGTGCGCCAGGCGAAGGCGCGCGGTTCAGCCTCGCACTGCCGCGCTGGCCCGAATGACCGCGCCCTAGCGCTTGTCGACGGGAACGTAATCGCGCTGCGTCGGGCCGGTATAAAGCTGGCGCGGACGGCCGATCTTCTGCGCGGGATCGGAAATCATCTCGTTCCACTGGGCGACCCAGCCGACGGTGCGCGCGAGCGCGAACAGCGCGGTGAACATCGTCGTCGGGAAACCGATCGCCGAAAGGATGATGCCCGAATAGAAATCGACGTTCGGGTACAGCTTCTTCTCGATGAAATAGGGATCGTTGAGCGCAATTTCCTCGAGCTTGCGCGCGACGTCGAAGACGGGATCGCTGACGCCCAGCTTGTCGAGCACCTCGGTCGCGGTCTGTGCCATCACCTTGGCGCGCGGATCGTAGTTCTTGTACACGCGATGGCCGAAACCCATCAGACGGAACGGATCGTTCTTGTCCTTGGCCCGGGCGATATATTCGGGGATGCGATCGACCGTGCCGATTTCGCGCAGCATGTTGAGCGCCGCTTCGTTGGCGCCGCCATGCGCCGGGCCCCATAGGCAGGCGATACCGGCCGCGATGCACGCGAACGGATTGGCACCCGACGAACCGGCGAGCCGGACGGTCGAGGTCGATGCGTTCTGTTCGTGGTCGGCGTGAAGGATGAAGATGCGATCCATCGCGCGTTCGATTACCGGATCGACGACATAGTCCTCGGCCGGGACGCCAAAGGTCATGCGCAGGAAATTGCCCGCATAGCTGAGGTTGTTGTCGGGGTAGAGGAACGGCTGACCGATCGAATATTTATACGCCATCGCCGCCAGCGTCGGCATCTTGGCGATCAACCGGTGCGAGGCGATGCGCCGCTGCTCGGGATCGTTGATGTCGGTGCTGTCGTGATAGAAGGCGCTCAGCGCACCGACGACGCCGCACATGATCGCCATCGGGTGGGCATCGCGGCGAAAGCCGTTGTAGAGCGTCTTGAGCTGCTCATGGACCATCGTGTGACGATTGATCGTGTATTCGAACTCGTCGAGCTGCGCCTTGTTCGGCAATTCGCCGTCGAGCAGCAGGTAGGACACTTCCATGAAGCTCGACTTTTCGGCGAGCTGATCGATCGGATAGCCGCGATGGAGCAGCATGCCCTTGTCGCCGTCGATGAAGGTCAGGCCCGAATCGCAACTCGCGGTCGACGTGAAACCGGGATCGTAAGTGAACCGGTCGGTCTGCGCATAGAACTTGCGGATATCGACAACGTCGGGCCCCATCGTGCCGCTGAGAATCGGCAGATCGAGATCGGTGTCGGCAATGCTCAGTTTTGCGGTGCGGTCGGCCATAGTCATTCCTTGATCAAGCGGTCGTGTTATTGGGCAGATGGGAAGCGTCGTCCAATCTTGCCAGTGTTTCGTCGCGTCCGAGCAATACCAGTACGTCGAATATGCCTGGCGAAATCGTCGTCCCCGTCATCGCGGCGCGTAGCGGCTGGGCTACCTTGCCGAGTTTGAGGTCGCGTTGCTCGGACACCGAGCGGACGGCCTCCTCTATGGCCTCGACGGTCCAATCGGCAAGTGCACAAAGTGCAAGCGCGATGTCGCCAAGCAGGCCATCGGGTGCATCGACGATCAGCTGGGCGGCCTTTTCGTCCATCGCCAGCGGGCGCGTGCGGAACAGGAACAGCGCGCCGTCGGCTATCTCGTGCAGCGTGCGGGCGCGCGGTTTGAGTTCGGGCATCGCGCGGTTGAGCAATGCCAAGTCGTCGGCACCGAGGTCGCGCCCCAGCTTTGCCGCGATATCGGGCGCGACAATGTCGGCAAGCCGCGCATCGTCGGCTTCGCGCAGATAATGGCCGTTGAGATTCTCGAGCTTCTTGATGTCGAAACGCGAGGGCGAGCGGCCGACATGCGCCAGATCGAACCACGCCACGGCGTCCTCGCGCGAAATGATCTCGTCGTCGCCATGGCCCCAACCAAGCCGGAGCAGATAGTTGATCATCGCTTCGGGCAGGATGCCGAGTTCGTCGCGATAGGTTTCGATGCCGAGCGCGCCGTGGCGCTTCGACAGCTTGGCACCGTCATGGCCATGGATCAGCGGCACGTGCGCATAGACCATGCGCGCCCAGCCCATCGCGTCGATCAGGACGCGCTGGCGAAAGGCGTTGTTGAGGTGATCATCGCCGCGGATACAGTGCGTCACGCCCATGTCGTGATCGTCGACCGCGACGGCGAGCATATAGGTCGGCGTGCCGTCCGAACGGAGCAGGACAAAATCGTCGATCTCGGCGTTCTGCACGGTCACCTTGCCCTGGACCGCGTCCTCGATCGTCGTTTCGCCATCGCGTGGCGCCTTGAGCCGCACGACGCCCGCTTCGCCGGTGGGCGCATCATCGGGGCCACGATCGCGCCACTCGCTGATAAGGCGAAAGGGTTTGCGCTCGGCCTGCGCGGCTTCGCGGCGGGCCTTGAGCTCATCGGTCGAGAGATAGCAGCGATAAGCCGCGCCCCTGGCGATCAATTCCTCGGCAACCTCGGCATGGCGCGCGGCGCGGGCGAACTGGTAAACCTCTTCGCCGTCCCAGTTGAGCCCGAGCCAGCGCATCCCGTCGAGGATCGCCTCGATCGCGGGCTGGGTCGAGCGGGCACGGTCGGTGTCCTCGATGCGCAGCTTGAACTCGCCGCCATGATGACGCGCGAACAGCCAGTTGAACAACGCGGTGCGCGCGCCGCCCAGGTGAAGGAACCCCGTCGGCGAAGGCGCGAAGCGGGTTACCACGGGGCGTGTCAATTCGGTTGCGCTCACCCGCGCTATCTCCCACATTACGATATCGAAACTTCGGATTTTCTGGACCGGGCGGGTCCAACGATCGAGGTCCTAGCATGGCTTCCAGCGCGCTTCAAACAGCCATTTCGCAAGTGCGAGATGGTCGCGCTGACCGCGTGTTCGCCGCAATCGAGAACTGGCTCGAGGCCGAGCGTGACCAGTTGCCGCTATGGATACCCGTCGCGCTGGCGGGGGGAATTGCCGCCTGGTTCGCGCTGCCCGATGCCCGCTGGTGGCTGGCCTTCATGGTCGGATGTGCTGGCATTGCCATGGCCGGCGTGACGATCGGCCAAGGCACGCGGCTTGCACGGATCATCACGATCGGAGCCGTCGCGCTGGCAATCGGTTGCGCGCTGATCTGGACGCGCAGCCTGATCGTCGCCTCACCGGTGCTCGACCGTCCGGTGGTGACGCGCATGACCGCAGCGGTCGAAAGCGTCGAGCCGCTGGCTGCGCGGGGGATTGTGCGGATCGTGGCGCGGCCAGTTGAACGGCCCGACCTGCCGCAGCGGGTAAGGATCAATATCCCCGCTGACAAGGTCCCCGAAGGACTGGGGGCGGGCGCGCAGGTCAGACTGCGCGCGCGGCTGATGCCCCCGGCGCAGCCTGCGCTGCCGGGCGGATACGACTTTGCGCGGCGCGCCTGGTTCGATCGGCTGGGGGCGACCGGAAGCGGTATCGGACCGGTTCGCGTCGTCGTCGCCGCGCCGCCCGGTCCAAGCCTGCGCCATCGCCTGTCCCGCCACGTACAGGCGCAGGTCGATGGTCCCGCAGGCGCGATCGCAGCGACGCTCGCAACGGGCGATCGCGGTGCGCTACCCGAAGCCGATGCCGAGGCGATGCGGCGCAGCGGGCTGGCGCACCTGCTATCGATCAGCGGGCTGCACGTGACCGCGGTCGTCGGCGCGGCATTCCTGCTCGTACTGCGGCTGCTCGCGCTCAGCCCGCGGCTCGCGCTCCACGCGCCGCTGATGCTGATCGCGGCGGGCTCGGGCGCGGTCGCGGGGATCGCCTATACGCTCCTGACCGGCGCCCAGGTACCGACGGTGCGATCGTGCGTCGCGGCGATGCTCGTCCTCATCGCGCTCGCGATCGGGCGCGAGGCGATCACGCTGCGATTAATCGCGGCCGGCGCGCTCTTCGTCATGGTCTTCTGGCCCGAATCGATCATGGGACCGAGCTTCCAGCTGAGCTTTGCCGCGGTGACCGCGATCGTCGCGCTGCATCGCCAGCCGCAGGTGCGCGCCTGGTTCACCCGGCGCGAAGAGGGGCGGGGCAGGCGCTGGCTGCGCGGGCTTGGTTCGCTGCTCCTCACCGGCATCGTCGTCGAGCTGGCGCTGATGCCGATCGCTTTGTTCCACTTCCACAAGGCGGGCCTTTACGGCGCGCTCGCCAACGTCGTTGCGATCCCGCTGACGACCTTCGTCATCATGCCGCTCGAGGCGCTCGCGCTGTTGCTCGACGCGGTCGGCATTGGCGCACCGGTCTGGTGGCTGACCGGCCAGGCGCTCGACGCGCTGCTCGGGCTAGCGCATTATACCGCCTCGCGTCCGGGCGCGGTAACCTTGCTCCCGGCGATGGCATCATGGCCCTTTGCCGCAAGCGCGCTCGCCGGGCTGTGGTTCGCGATTTTTCGCACGCGGGTCCGATGGATCGCCTTGCCCGTCCTGGCGATCGGGGTCGGCACGATGGCGAGTGCGCGTGCGCCCGATCTTGTCGTCACCGGCGATGGCCGCCACGTCGCCGCGCGCGATGCGAGCGGACGGGTGTCGTTGCTGCGCGATCGCGCGGGTGATTACGTCCGCGACATGATCGCTGAAAGCGTCGCCACCGATCTCGACCTGCTGCCGCTGCGCAACCGCGCCGATGCGCGCTGCAGTCGAGATTTCTGCGTCTGGCCGGTGGGCGATGAAGGCCGCCAGTACAGCGTCATGGCAACGACGAGCGGCTATTATGTCGATGCGCTCGACCTGATCCGCGCGTGCGAACGCGTCGATATTGTCATCGCCGATCGCGGCCTGCCGAAAAGCTGCACGCCGCGATGGCTGAAGGCCGATCGATTTGCCCTCGCGCGCAGCGGCGGATTGGCGATCTATCTTGACCCACCGCGCGTTCGTCCAACCTTCGCTGCCGGCGATCGCCATCCGTGGCGACGCGCGGCGCAGAAACGCCGCGCTTACGCGGGACCTGCGCGCAAGCGCTTCAGTGGTAGCGGCGCAGCAACCCCGCCAGGCGACCCTGAACGCGGACCTGCTCGGCGGCATAAAGCTGCGGCTGGTGCGACGAATTCGCCGGATCGAGCCGAACCATCCGCCCTTCGCGACGGAAATATTTGAGCGTTGCGTCCTGTTCGTCGACCAGTGCGACGACGATGTCGCCTTCGCGTGCGGTATCGGCGCGCTGGATCAGCGCATAGTCGCCGTCGAAAATGCCAGCCTCGATCATCGAATCGCCCGACACTTCGAGCGCATAATGGTCGCCCGACCCGAGCAATGCGGCGGGCACCGAAAGCGAGCGGTCGTCCTCGAATGCCTCGATCGGCATGCCCGCGGCGATCCGGCCATGGAGCGGCACTTCGATGATGTCATTGGCAGCAATCGGACGCGGCTTCGCCTTGGCGCGCAGCGGCACGACATTGTCGGCTTCGCGTCCCGAAACAACTGCCGTGCGCTCTGGCATCTTGAGAATTTCGAGCGCGCGGGCGCGATTGGCGAGGCGATGGATGAAACCGCGTTCCTCGAGCGCGCTGATCAGGCGGTGGATGCCCGATTTCGACTTGAGATCGAGCGCCTCCTTCATTTCCTCGAACGACGGCGAAATGCCGGTGGCTTCAAGCCGATCGTGGATGAAGCAAAGCAATTCGTGCTGCTTGCTGGTCAACATGGCACATATCCTCGTCTGGCGAACCCGGTGGAACGGACAGGGAACGTTTATGCAACATAATGGGGCCGTGTCAAGTCAGTCGAGGAGACGAATTTCGGTCTTCAGGTCGAGTTCGACCGCACCGGCACGCCGCGCGCGGAGCAGCGCAGCCGCTTCGCTCAGCGCGATCAGCGCTACGCCGCGCTCCAGTCGCCCGATTTGCCGCCGCTCTTGTCGAGCACGCGAATCTGGCCGATCACCATCGTCCGGTCGACCGCCTTGACCATGTCATAGATCGTAAGCAGCGCGACCGAGACCGCGGTGAGCGCCTCCATCTCGACCCCGGTCGGACCGGTGCAGGTGACCGTTGCGGTCGCGGTAATGTCACCGTCGCCAAGCTCGAAATCGACGCTCGCCGACGACAGCGCGAGCGCGTGACACAGCGGGATCAGCGCAGGCGTCTGCTTGGCTGCCATGATCCCGGCAACGCGCGCGACGGCAAGGACATCGCCCTTTTTCGCGCTGCCCGATCGCACCGCCTCGAGCGCTTCGGCGCTGAGCGTGATCGTCCCGCGCGCGGTCGCAGTGCGCTTCGTCGCGTCCTTGTCCGAGACGTTGACCATGCGCGCCGCGCCGGTCTCGTCGAGATGCGTCAGGCGGCTCATGCCGGGCGACCGATCAGCGCGCCGAGCGCGCCCTCGATATCGTCCTGTCGCATCAGGCTTTCTCCTATCAGGAAGGCGCGGATGCCGTGTGCGGTCAGCCGCTTGATATCACTTCGCGTCGCAATGCCGCTTTCGGACACCAGCAGGCGATCGGCCGGGGCGAGGCGCGATAGCCGCTCGCTGACCGCCAGGTCGGTATGGAAGGTCGCTAGGTTGCGGTTGTTGATGCCGATCAACGCATCCGGGATCCGCGTCGCCCGCGCAAGTTCATCCTCGTCATGCACCTCGACGAGGACATCCATGCCGTAACTGCGCGCCGCTACCGCCATTTCGTTCGCCGCCTCGTCGTCAAGCACCGCGAGGATCAACAGCACCGCGTCAGCGCCGAGCGCACGCGATTCGGCGATCTGCCATGCATCGACCATGAAATCCTTGCGCAAGGCGGGCAGGGCGCTCGCGGCGCGCGCAGCCTCCAAAAACGCGTCGTCGCCCTGGAAATAGTCGCGGTCGGTCAGCACCGACAGGCAGGCGGCGCCGGCGTTCTCATACGCACGCGCGATTGCGGCGGGATCAAAGTCCTCGCGGATCAGGCCCTTCGACGGCGATGCGCGCTTGATCTCGGCAATCACAGCGATGCCATCGCGCGCCTTATCGCTGACGCGCGCCGCGAAACCGCGCGGCGCATCGTCGCGCTCGGCGATGCGCGTTTCGAGGTCAGCGATCGAATGCGTGCGCTTGCGCTGCGCAACGTCGCTGCGCTTGGTCGCGCAAATCTCTGCAAGCTTGCTCATGCGTAAGCGATCCAGCGATCGAGCAACGCGGCGGCCTCACCCCTGTCGAGCGTTTCGGCGGCCAGCGCCACGCCCGCGGGCAGGGTCTCTGCGCGATCGGCGATGCGAAAGGCGGCGGCGGCGTTGAACAACACCGCGTCGCGATAGGCTCCGGCCTCGCCCTTGAGCAAGCGACGCAGCGCAGCGGCATTGTGGTCGACGTCGCCGCCACGGATCGCGGTCGTCGGATGGTGCGGCATTCCGGCATCGCTCGCCGATAGGCGCATCATGTGAACGCCGTCGCGCGTGACCTCGGCGACTTCGTTGCCGCCCGCGAGCGAAAGCTCGTCGAGCCCTTCGTCGCCCGAGACGATGTAGCTCATGTCGGTGCCGAGCGCGGCCATCGCCTTGGCATAGAGGTGGACATAGCCGGGCCGTGCGATGCCGATCAGCTGCCGGCGCACGCGCGCCGGATTGGCCAGCGGCCCCATCAGGTTGAAGATCGTGCGACGGCCGATTTTCTGGCGGATCGGCTGGATCCGGCGCATCGCGGGATGGTGGTTGGCGGCGAACAGGAAACAGATGCCGATGTCGCGCAGCGATGCCTCGGCAGTCTCGCCCGCGCGTGCCATGTCGAGGCCGAGCGCCTCGAGCACGTCGGCCGCGCCCGCCTTCGACGATGCCGCGCGATTGCCGTGCTTGGCCACCGGCACGCCCGCCGCCGCGACGACGAGCGAGACGGCGGTCGAGATGTTGAGCGTGTGATGGCCATCGCCGCCGGTCCCGCAAACGTCGATCGCGTCGGCAGGCGCGTCGATCGGGATCAGCCGTTCACGCAATGCCGCGGCAGCAGCGGCGACCTCGGTCGCGGTTTCGCCGCGTTCGGTTAGGCCGACCAGGAAGCCTTCGATCGCTTCCTCGGACACCTCGGCGTCGAGTATCCGGGCAAAGGCGAGATGCGCTTCGTCCTCGCTCAAGGCGGTGGCGGTATCGGGCAGGGTGGTCATGGGTGGAATCGGTCCTGAAGGCACAGCGAGAGAAAGTTTCCTAACAGCTGATGGCCGTGTTCGGTAGCGATGCTTTCGGGGTGAAACTGGACACCGTGGATCGGCAGGTCGCGGTGGCGCAACCCCATGATGACCCCGGCATCGTCGTGCGCGTTGGCGATCAGGCACTCGCTCGATCCCTCGACGATGAGCGAGTGATAGCGGGTAGCAGTGAACGGCGAGGGGAGGCCAGCGAACACGCCGCTGCGATCATGGCGGACCGCGGACGTCTTGCCGTGCATCAACCCGCCGCGCGCGACCGCCATGCCGAAATGCTGGCCGATCGCCTGATGGCCGAGGCACACGCCGAGCAGGGGTTTGCCCGCAGCGGCGCATGCAGCGACGAGTGAGAGGCTGATCCCGGCATCGTCTGGCGTACCAGGGCCGGGCGAGATCAGGATGCCGTCGCAGCCGCTTGCCATCGCCTCGTCGACGCCAATCGCGTCGTTGCGCCGGACATCGACCTCGGCGCCCAGCTCGACCAGGTAATGGACCAGATTATAGGTGAAACTGTCGAAATTATCGATGACGAGGATCATCATTTAACACCCTCGCCCGACCCGATCAGGGTCCTCAACTCCTATTGGCTGCCGGTCAGCTCGCGCTTGAGCGTGGCGATCGCATCAGCGTTGAGCTCGACGCCCATCGCCTTTTTCGCCGCGTTGAGCATGCCGCCGACATATTCATTGCCCATCGCGCTGGCCAGCTGCGTCGAAACGGCTTCGATCAGGCCCGGCTCCTTGGTCGCGTCGCCCTCGTCGATCGATTCGAGATAGACGACCATCCAGCCGGCATTGTTGCCGATTTCGAGCGTCTTGACCGACTTGGGTGCCATCGAGAACAGCAGCGAAAGCTCAGGGGGAATGCGCCCCTTGGCACGGGCCATGTCGGCGCGCTTGCCGCCGATTTTCTGTGTCGTGAACGATGGGACCTTTTCGGCTGCCACGGCTGCTTCGAGCTTCTCGCCCTTTTCGACCCGCGCGGCGATCTTGCGCGCGATCACCTTGGCGTTCTTGGCGCCTTCGGCGAGGCGATAGTCGCGCGCCACTTGCTCGCGAATATCCTTGAGCGGCGGCGGCGCGGCCGCGACGATCCGCGTGACATCGACCAGTGCATAGCGCTTGTTTTCTTCGATCGTGACGATCTCGCCGAAATTCTCTTCGCTCGCCTCGAAGGCGGCGCTGACGACAGGCGCATAATTGTCGGGAAGGACGGCGGCATCACTCCCGGGCAGCGTGCCGCCCGCGGTGATCGCTTTGGTCGTCTCGACCTTGAGGCCGTGTGCGTCGGCAAGCTCGGCAATGTCGGCACCGCCGCCGAGCTGGTCCTGCAGGCTGTTATAGAGGTCGATCAGCGCTTCCTGGCGCTTGCGCTCGACGAGCTGGCTGCGAATGTCATCGCGGACGCTGGCGAGATCGCGCGCGGGTTTGCCGTCGATCGCCTCAACGCGGGTGACAACCCAGCCAAGCGGTCCCTGGAGCGGTCCGACGACCGCGCCCTTGGGAGCTGCAAATACCGCCTTGGCGGCAGCAGCGCCGATGCTCGTAGAAAGATCGGACGCGGCGGCGAAACTGGCCTCGCTTGCGGCAAGTCCGTTGGCGCCGGCAGCGGCATTGAGCGTCGCGCCGCCCTTTGCAGCTGCCGCGATCTTGTCCGCAATCGCCCTGTCCGACGCGATAACCTGCGAGATCTTGCGGGTTTCGCTGGCGGCATAGTCCGCCTTGTTGTCAGCGTAGAATTTGGCGATGTCAGCGTCGGTCACGGCGCCCGCCTTGCCCACCGTAGCTTCACCGAATTCGGCGTAGCGGACGACACGGCGCTCGGGAATCGTATAGCGCGCGCTATTCTTCGCATAGAAATCGGCGACCGCTTTGGCATCGGGTTCGCCGGTCGGCGCATATGCCGTGGCAGGAAGGAAGGTCGCCCGCCCGTCACGCGCTTCGAGCAACAACGATGCATAGGGCAGCGTCAACCCGGGAGCCAATTTGGTAATTCCCGTCACCGGTCCGGTCATCTGGCGGATCAGCAGCTGGCGGCGAATGTCGTCGCGCAGCGTCTTTTCGGTCAGGCCGACGCCCTTGATCGCCTGTTCGAAACGCGTCTGGTCAAACGTGCCGTCAATTCCGGCGAAGGCGGGGATCTTGCGAATCTCTGCATCTTCGAGCGCCTTGGTCGAACCGAAGCCCAGCTTCTTGGCATAGCCTTCGAGCGCCGCGCTGTTGACCATGCTGTCGAGTGTCTCGTCGACGCCGCCGCTTTCGACGAAAGTCTTCATGTCGAGTGCGGGGTTTTCCTGGCGCGCCGCGTCGAACCGGCGACGCACCTCTTCGCGCAGTTCGCCAAGCCCGATCGACGTGTCGCCAATTTTCGCCACATTGCCGCCCGCAACGCCGCCAAAGGATGAGCGGCCAACATCGGCGCCAGCAAAGGCGATCGCGATCAACGCGATGAACACCAGGCTGAAGAAAAGGCCGATCTTCGAAGAGAATATCCGGCGAAAGAAGATGATCATGGGAGATAATATCCGCGTGGGGGTTAAAGCAGCGCCATGCGCCTTCATTTGGCGCGGCTTTAAGGCCTAGGCGAGGCCGCTTCAACCCGCGATGAACTGAACTCGCCGTTCGGGGCGCGGGGGCTTGCGCGCCGATGACGAGCCCGCGTAGCAAGCGATCGACGGGTTCGCCCAAACACCGGCAGCATGAAGCGAGGATGACCGAATGTCCGAACGGCGCAAATATATCGTCGGCAACTGGAAGATGAATGGCACCAGGGACGACCTTGGCGAGGCGGCGGCGATCGCCGAGGTGGCTTCGGCAACCGACACTGTCGACGTAGCGCTGTGTCCGCCCGCAACGCTGGTTGCGCCCATGGCGGACCGGCTTGCCGAATTCTCGATCGGCGGACAGGACTGCCACCACGCCGAGGCAGGCGCCTATACCGGCTCGATTTCGGCGGCGATGCTGCGCGATGCGGGTGCCAGACTCGTCATCGTCGGGCACAGCGAGCGGCGCGAAGGCTGCGGCGAAAGCGATGCGATCGTCAGGGCCAAGGCCGAACGCGCGCTGGCCGACGGCCTCGACGTCATCCTGTGCGTCGGCGAAAGCAAGGCGATCCGCGATGCCGGCGATGCCGAACGCCACGTGACCGCACAGCTTGCCGCGTCACTGCCCGCATCGTTCGATTCCGCGCGGCTGGCGATTGCCTATGAACCGATCTGGGCGATCGGCACCGGCGATGTCGCGACCGTCGAAGATGTCGTTGCGATGCACGCTGCGCTGCGCGCCACCCTAGCTTCCCGGATCGGCGACGATGCCGCGAAGATTCGCCTGCTCTATGGCGGGTCGGTCAATGGCGCCAATGCCGCCGAGTTGCTCGCCGCAGCCAATGTCGATGGCGCGCTGGTTGGCGGCGCCAGCCTGACCGCCGTCAAATTCTTGCCCATTATCGAGGCTGCTGCCGCGATCTGACATCGGCGTGGCTTGCCAGTTGAAGCGCAACGCAATTGCGCCTATGTGCCGCGCCGACCATCTTCTTATCCAGCTAGCGGTGCCCGTTCATGCTTTTTCAGTTTCTCGTCGTCGTCCAGGCCCTTGTCGGCGCAGCCATGATCGGCGTCATCCTGATGCAGAAATCGGAGGGCGGCGGTCTTGGCGTCGGCGGTAGCCCGTCGGGCCTGATGTCGGCGCGCGGCGCGGCCGACTTGCTGACCCGCGCGACCGGCGTGCTCGCATTCCTGTTCGTGGTTCTCAGCATTGCGCTCGCCGGTCTCGCCTCGGTCAACCATAGCACTGGCCAGATTGGCGATGCCTTGACTGCTCAGCCGCCGGTAACCGATGTTGGTGCCGGCAGCGGCGTTCCGCTTGATGGCGGGATCCCCAAGGGTGACGATCCGCTGGCGCAAGCCGCCAAGGACAGCGGCACGGCCAAGCCCGCCGCACCTGCCAAGGATACTGGCGTCCCGATCGAATGATCGTCCCGCGGGTGCGCTGACGCCACCCGACAGCCGCACGCGACCGGTGCCCTCGAACGGGGGCGCATCGCGAATATATTTACGACTTGATGGATTCGCGCGCTTGCCACGCGACCCCAAGCACGACTAGGTCTTTTCTCCCATGGCGCGGTTCATTTTCATCACCGGCGGCGTGGTCTCTTCGCTTGGCAAGGGTCTGATGGCGGCAAGCCTCGCGGCGCTGCTTCAGGCGCGCGGCTACAAGGTCCGCATCCGCAAGTTCGATCCCTATCTCAACGTCGATCCCGGGACGATGTCGCCCTATCAGCATGGCGAGGTCTACGTCACCGACGACGGCGCCGAGACCGATCTCGATCTGGGCCATTACGAGCGTTTCACCGGCGTTGCTGCGCGCCAGTCGGACAACATCACCTCGGGCCGGATCTACCAGACGATCATCCAGAAGGAACGGCGCGGCGATTATCTCGGCGCCACGGTCCAGGTCATCCCGCACGTCACCGACGCGATCAAGCAGTTCGCGCTGGCCGAGACCGACGATCTCGATTTCGTCCTGTGCGAGATCGGCGGGACCGTCGGTGACATCGAATCGCTGCCCTTCATGGAAGCGATCCGCCAGCTGAGGAACGAACTCGGTCACGACAACGCGATCTCGGTCCATGTCACGCTGGTGCCCTATATCGCCGCGGCGGGCGAACTGAAGACCAAGCCGACGCAGCACAGCGTGCGCGAACTGACCGGCCTCGGCATCCAGCCAGACCTGCTATTGTGCCGCTCCGAACACCCGCTGCCCGACAGCGACCGCGCCAAGATCGCGCAGTTCTGCAACGTCCGCAAGGAAGCGGTGATCCCCGCGCTCGACGCACCGAGCATCTACAGCGTGCCGATGCAGTATCATGACGAGGGGCTCGACGCAGAGGTCCTGCGCGCATTTGGCATCACCGATGCGCCCGAGCCCGATCTGACGCGCTGGGACGATGTCATCGATCGCCACTCGCATCCCGAAGGCGAAGTCACGATCGGCGTGGTCGGCAAATATGTCGGCCTTCAGGACGCCTACAAATCGCTTCACGAAGCGCTCGTCCATGGCGGCATGGCCAACCGGGTCAAGGTCCACGTCCGCTGGCTCGATGCCGAGCTGTTCGACGGCGATGAGGCACTCGCCGCCGATCTCGAACCGCTCGACGCGATCCTCGTCCCCGGCGGGTTCGGCGAACGCGGCAGCGAGGGCAAGATCGCCAGCGTGCGCTATGCCCGCGAAAATTCAATTCCCTTTTTCGGTATCTGTCTCGGCATGCAGATGGCGTGCATTGAGGCGGCGCGGAACACCGCTGGTCTCGGTTCCGCTTCGACCACCGAGTTCGGTACGACCGACGAGCCTGTCGTCGGCCTGATCAGCGAATGGATGAGCGAAGAGGGCCTGCAGAAGCGCGAAGCCGACGGCGACCTCGGCGGAACGATGCGGCTCGGCGCCTATCCCGCGCACCTTTCGGCCAACAGCCATGTCGCGGCAATTTATAACGCGACCGACATTTCCGAACGCCATCGTCACCGCTACGAGGTCAATTCGCATTATCGCGAGGCGCTCGAGGCGGGTGGGCTGATGTTCTCAGGGCTCTCGCCCGACGGCGAATTGCCCGAGATCGTCGAACGCCCCGACCATCCATGGTTTATCGGCGTCCAGTTCCATCCCGAGCTGAAGTCGAAACCGTTCGACCCGCACCCGCTGTTCGCCAGCTTCGTCGCCGCTGCGGTCAAGCAAAGCCGCCTCGTTTAGATTGTCAGCAATCGCTGCGGTGAGCAGTGGTCGTTCATCGCCGCTTGCATCGCGCAGTAACTGGGGCCTCATTCCCGCTTCAGCTCGAGGTCATGAAAGTCGTATGAAAAGTCGGTGATGTCGCTGATCGCCTTCATCTTCATGCCGACCGCTTTTCCATCCTTGACCGTGAACGTGACGAAGGCATCGGCTTTCATCGTCTTGTCGGGCCAGATCGCGGCGAAGGTATCGCCGTCGAAAGGGGTCAGCGGTCCGTCGAGCAGGGCCGATCGGCCCATGTCGATAAACAACCCCTTGCCGCGCCGGCTGATCGTCACCGTGCCGTACCAAGGGTCCCGGTAGGTGCCCACATAGGCGTTGAGCGGCAGCGTCGGACGCTTGGCGTCTTTCGGCGGGGCAACCGCCTTGCCCAGGGCTGCGACCGCTTCGCTATTGGCCTTGGCATTGGCCGCGATTGCCAAGCCAACGACATCAGCGTCCTGGTTCCCATTGGCAAGTGCGTCAGCAATGTGGCGCGTCCACGCACCCGCCGTGCTCATATAATCGTTCGACGATGCGAAGATGACCGTCTTTTTCGCGGGCAGGATGATGAAATTGCTCGTTACCCCCGGCGCGCCGCCCGAGTGATAGACGATCGGCGTGCCTTCGGTGTTCGAGAGAAACCAGCCGAGGCCGTAGAGGACAAGATTGCCCTTGCCGGTCGCCGGGGAGATCGTCGTGGCAACCGGGGTCATCCCGGTCCACAGCGCTTTCGCCTGCTCTTCCGACAGCAGCCGCGTGCCGCTGGCCGTGACGCCCCCGTCGAGCCAGAACTTGCCCCATTTCATCATGTCGCCCGACGTGCACCAGATTCCGCCCGCGGCATCCCATGTCTTGGAAAACGCCATGCGTTGGTCAATCGGCGTGCCGTGCGTATCGGCGGCGGCGCGTTCGTGGCCGGTGGCGAACGCCTGGCCGGGCCGGATGCGCGTCTTGTCGGCGGCGCAATCGTTCATGCCCACGGGCGCAAAGATCCGGCTGGTGATGAAGTCGGTCCAACTCGTCCCCGACACCCGTTCGATGATCTCTCCAGCGACAATGTAAAGCAGATTGTCATAGGCGTAACCGTCGCGGAACCCCGTCGTCGGGCGCAGATATTTGAGCGTGGCGATGACGTCATCGGGCGTGGCATTGCCGTCTGGCCAGATCGTCAGGTCGCCCGCGCCGAGCGGCAGGCCCGATCTGTGGGTCAACGCGTCGCGAACGGTGAAATGCTCGCTGACCCACGGATCGTACATCGCAAATTCGGGGATGTATTTCCGGACAGGATCATCCCAGGCGAGCTTGCCTTCATCGACCAGCATGGCGAGCGCGGTGGTCGTGAATGCCTTAGATATCGACGCGATGGGAAACAGCGTGTCGGGGGTGACCGGGGCAGACTTCCCGTCCTCGATGCTGCCATAAGCTCCCGAATAGACCAGCTTCCCGTCTATCGAAACTGCTGCGGTCATGCCCGTGGCATCCAGGCCGCTCATGATCCGCTTGGCCTCGCCTGCATAATCGGGCGGGGTAACGTCGTCCGCTTGGGCCGGAAGGATCGTCACCGCACTGAGCGCAATCGCGCACGCAAGCTGCCATTTCATAGATTACCCTCCGCTGGTTCGAGCAGGGGAGTAATTCACCACAGCTCGAACGCAAAGGGGTAAATCATCCAATAGCGTCGGCCGACCGGCAAGCCATTCCGCGCGACGCGACCAAAAAAAAGCGCCCGGGTTTTGAACCCGGGCGCAGCGTGACGAAACTTTCGCCATCCCCCTTTTGGCGGTAATTCCTTAGTGATCACCGCCCAAGGCGACGATCGGACCCCGACCTGGTCCGGATCCGACGGCGAAGGATTGCTCCTCCGCTCCGTCGTTCGGATACGCATTTGATATGAACTGTTTGCACGTTTGTCATGCGATGAAGCCGCTGCCTGCCGATTATCGTTCGGGCCTGTGTCCCATGAGCCACATGCAAGATGAAGGGGCGATGCTTGCCAGCCGCAGGGCGCGGGCCTAAAGCTGCATTCCCGCCTTTGGCGCAATTTCGGGCTGTCATGATCCTCTCCCCCGCCGAACGGCTTATCGTCAAACGTTACATCCTGCCGGGCAAGGGCGAGGGGTTCATTTTCCTCGTCGCCTCGATCAGCCTCGTCGCGGTGATGCTCGGCGTTGCCGCGCTCGTCATCGTGATGAGCGTTATGAACGGCTTTCGCGCCGAGCTGTTCGACAAGATCGTCGGGCTCAACGGCCATGCCGTCGTCCAGGGCTATGATGGCCGGCTCGACGATTGGCGCGATGTCCTCAAGGAAGTGCGCGCGACGCCCGGCGTCACATCTGCGACGCCGCTGATCGAACAGCCCCTGCTTGCCAGCCTCAACGGTCGCGTCGATGCGGCGCTGGTGCGCGGCATGGAGCCGAACGACATCCGCGAAAATCCCAGTCTCAAGGGCAAGGCGGTTGCGGGCAATCTCGGCGAGCTGACGACCGGCTGCCAGTGCGTCGCGCTCGGCAAGGAACTCGCCAGGCAATTGGGCGCGCAGCCCGGCGGCAACATCACGATCATCAATCCGGCGGGGCGCAGCACGCCGTTCGGCACCGTTCCGCGCGAGATATCGTATCGCATCGCCGCGATCGTCGAGATCGGCGTCTATGACTTCGACAAGGCGTTCGTCATCATGCCGATGGCCGATGCGCAGACGCTGCTGCTAATCGGCGATTCGGTCGGCATGATCGAAGTCGATACCGTCGATGCCGACCGCGTCGGAGAGATACTCGCCCCCGTCGCGCAGAAGGTCGCGGGCAAGGCGGTCATCTCGGACTGGAAACAGATGAACTCGACGCTGTTCGAGGCGCTCGCGGTCGAGCGCGTCGCGATGTTCGTCGTCCTGTCGATCATCATCCTCGTCGCGGTGTTCAACATCCTGTCGTCGCTGATCATGCTGGTCCGCTCGAAGATGCGCGACATCGCGATCCTGCGCACGATGGGCGCGACGCGCAAATCGATGGTGCGGATCTTCGTTACCGTCGGCGTGTCGATCGGCGTGCTCGGCACCGTTGCCGGCCTGATCCTCGGCGCGATCTTCCTCTATTTCCGCCAGGGCGTCGTCAATTTCGTCCAGTTGCTCACCGGCCAGGACCTCTGGGATCCCTCGATCCGCATGCTGACCGAGCTGCCGACCAAGAGCGATCCGGTCGAGATCGTCGGGATCGCCGCGATGGCGATCATCTTCAGCTTCCTCGCGACGCTCTATCCTGCCTTCAAGGCAGCCAATACCGACCCCGTTCAGGTGCTGCGTTATGAGTGAGATGCTGAAAGTCGCGGGGCTTACGCGCAGCTTCGAACAGGGCGGGGTGACGATCGACGTCCTGCGCGGGCTCAACCTCGAGATTGCCCCGGGCGAGATCGTCGCGCTACTCGGTCCGTCGGGTTCGGGCAAATCGACGCTGCTCCAGGCGGTCGGCCTTCTCGAAGGCGGCTTCGGCGGATCGATCCGCATCGATAACGAGGAAGTCGCCAGGCTCGACAGCCACGAACGCACCGTCGTGCGCCGCGACAAATTGGGCTTCATCTACCAGTTCCACCACCTGCTGCCCGATTTCAGCGCGCTCGAGAACGTCATCCTGCCACAGCTGATTCACGGCCGCAGCGCGAGCGAGGCGGCCGAGCGCGCCAGTGACCTGCTCGGCCGCCTCGGCCTGGGCGAGCGCGTCGATCACAAGCCGAGCAAGCTGTCGGGCGGCGAGCAACAGCGCGTCGCGGTCGCGCGCGCGCTGGCCAACCGTCCGCGCCTGATCCTCGCCGACGAACCGACCGGCAACCTCGACGAGAAGACCGCCGAGATCGTCTTCGACCAGTTCCTCAGCCTCGTCCGCGGCCACGGCTCCTCGGCGCTGGTGGCGACGCACAACGAGGCGCTCGCAGCCCGAATGGACCGCGTCGAGCGGCTGCACGAGGGCGTGCTCGTCTGAGGCTTGCAAGCCAAGCGCGCAGCTGTCACCTTCGCGTCAGGAGGAAGGCTCATGACGATTGTCCTGGCCGCAAGCATGATCGGCCTGCTCGTCGCAGCACCCGGCGCGATCCAGTATGCTGAACCCACGCCAGCGCAAACCGCTGCCACCCAGCCCGCACCGAAAGCTTCGCCGTGTACCGGCGATGCGTATCACCAGCTTGATTTCTGGATCGGCGAATGGGACGTTTTCCCCAACGGTAGCGACGCCCAGGTCGCAACAAGCAGGATTGAAAGCCTCTACGGGGGATGCGCGATCCGCGAGAACTGGATGCCGTTTGGCGGAACCGGCGGCGGTAGCCTGAACAATTACGACAGCGACACACGGTCTTGGCGCCAGGCGTGGGTCGACTCTTCGGGAACACGTGTCGATTTCAGCGGTGGCCTGTCGGGGGAGACGATGGTCCTCACGGGGCTGTGGCGCAATCTGCTCGGGCCCGGCCGCGACGCGCTGGTGCGGATGCAATACACCCTTCAGCCGGACGGATCGGTGCGCCAGCATGGCGAGCAATCGACCGATTTCGGCCTCAGCTGGCAGCCCTCGTTCGACTTTATCTACCGCCGTCGGCCCGGCTAGGTCGCGCGCGCCAGAAAGCCGAGCAATTCGCTTCCCCGAATCACGCACCGGGCGTTAGGGTGCACCCAACCATGTCGCATGCCCCCTTCGTCCCCCTACGCGTATTCTCCAGCTTCACCATGCTCGACGGGGCGATGGACCCGAAGGCGATCGGCAAGGCCGCGGCGCAGCGCCGTTTTCCCGCGATCGCGCTGACCGATCGCAACGGGCTTTACGCAGCGATGCCGTTTTCCGACGCGTGCATGGCGGGCGGTGTCCAGCCAATCATCGGCACGATGCTGGCCGTCGCCCGACCCGACACGCCCGATGGCGCGCAACCGGCGACCGACTGGCTCGCGCTCTATGCGCAGGACGAGACGGGCTATGGCAATCTGTGCAAGCTGGTTTCGGCGGCCCATCTCGATCGCCCCGTCGAACGCGATCCGCATGTCACATTCGACGCGCTCGAAACGTATAATGCCGGACTGATCTGCCTCACCGCGGGCGGCGAGGGTGGCCTGACGCGGATGCTCGCGCAGGGGCAGCAACATGCCGCCGACCGCTATCTCGCGCGGCTCAAGGACGTGTTCGGCGACCGGCTTTATCTCGAGCTGTGCCGTCGCGGCGACGCTGACGAGACCGCCGCCGAAGCCGCGCTCATCGGGCTCGCCGACACCCACGGCCTGCCGCTCGTCGCGACCAATCCGTGCTGTTTCGAGGAACCCGGCTTCCACCCCGCGCACGACGCGATGCTGTGCATCGCCCAGTCGTCGTACGTCGAAAGCGACGACCGCCGCAAATCCTCGCCCGAAGCATGGCTCAAGTCCGCCGAGGCGATGGAGGACCTGTTCTCGGACATTCCCGAGGCGATCCGCAACACCGTCGTCGTCGCACAGCGCTGCGCGGTCGCCGCGCCGCATCGCGACCCGATCCTGCCGAGCCTCGCGGGCGATCGCGATGCCGAGGCGGCACAATTGCGCCTCGACGCGCACGCCGGGCTTGCCGAGCGCTTGTCGCTCTATGGCGAGATGACCGCCGAGGAGCGCCAGGTCTATCTCGACCGGCTCGATTTCGAGCTCGATGTCATCATCCAGATGGGCTTTCCCGGCTACTTCCTGATCGTCGCCGACTTCATCAAATGGGCCAAGGCGAACGACATTCCGGTCGGGCCCGGGCGCGGTTCGGGCGCCGGCTCGGTCGTCGCCTGGTCACTGACGATCACCGGGCTCGACCCGCTCAAGCTCGGCCTGCTGTTCGAACGCTTCCTCAATCCCGAACGCGTGTCGATGCCCGATTTCGATATCGATTTCTGCGAAACGCGCCGCGGCGAGGTGATCCGCTACGTCCAGGACAAATACGGCCGCGATACCGTCGCCCAGATCATCACCTTCGGAAAGCTGAAGGCACGCGCGGTGCTCAAGGATACCGGGCGCGTGCTGCAGATGAGCTATGGCCAGGTCGACCGCCTCGCCAAGCTGGTGCCCAACCACCCGACTGACCCGTGGACGCTCAAGCGCGCGCTCAACGGCGTGTCCGAGCTTGCCCGCGAGTACAAGCAGGACGCCGGCGTGCGCCGCCTGTTCGACATGGCGCAGCAGCTCGAAGGCAAGCCGCGCCACAGCTCGACGCATGCCGCCGGCGTCGTCATCGGCGACCGTCCGCTCGACGAGCTGGTGCCGCTCTATCGCGACCCGCGCTCGGACATTCCGGTGACGCAGTTCGACATGAAATATGTCGAAAGCGCAGGCCTGGTAAAGTTCGACTTTCTCGGGCTCAAGACGCTCTCGGTGCTCAAGGAGGCCGAGCGACTGCTTGCGCTGCGCGACATTACGGTCGATCTCGACACGCTCGCCTGGGACGATCCGGAGGTCTACGAACTGCTCCAGCGCGGCGATACCGTCGGCGTCTTCCAGCTGGAATCGGAAGGCATGCGCCGCACGCTGTCGGCGGTCAAACCGACCGCTTTCGGTGACATCATCGCGCTCGTTTCGCTCTATCGCCCGGGTCCGATGGACAACATCCCGCTGTTCGGCGCGCGCAAGAACGGGCGCGAACCGATCGCCTATCCGCACGCGTTGCTCGAACCCGTGCTGGCCGAGACCTACGGGATTTTCGTCTATCAGGAACAGGTCATGCAGGCCGCGCAGATACTTGCCGGCTACACGCTCGGACAGGCCGATTTGCTGCGCCGCGCGATGGGCAAGAAGATCCAGGCCGAGATGGACGCCCAGCGCGCGGGCTTTGTCGAAGGCTGTCTCGCGGTCAACGGGATCGAGGCGAAACAGGCCAACGAGCTGTTCGACTTGATCGACAAGTTCGCCGGCTATGGTTTCAACAAGAGCCACGCCGCGGCCTATGCGCTGCTCGCCTATCAGACCGCCTGGCTCAAGGCGCATTATCCGCACGAATTCTTCGCCGCATCGATGACCTTCGACACGCACCAGACCGAGAAACTGTGCATCTTCGTCGACGATCTCAGGCGCTCGGGCTGCGAAATCCTGCCGCCGTGCGTCAACGCCAGCCACGCCGACTTCTCGGTCGAGGTCGCGAACGACGAACCGAAATTGCGCTATGCACTCGGCGCGCTCAAGAGCGTCGGTGAAAAGGCGATGGAGAGCCTCGTCAGGGAGCGCGAGGCCAATGGCCGCTTCAAGCACCTCGACGATTTCGCCGACCGCGTCGAACCGCGCCAGCTCAACCGTCGCCAGCTCGAAGCGCTTGCCGGAAGCGGCGCGTTCGACGATCTCAACGCCTCGCGCGAACAGGTCTTTGCCGCTGCCGAGACGATCCTGTCGGTTGCGTCGAGCGCGGCGAGCGCGCGCGAAAGCGGGCAGGGCGGGCTATTCGGCGGTGACGTTGCGACCGCACCGACGATCCAGCTGCCGCGTACCGCCGAATGGTCGATCGCCGAACGGATGCTTCACGAAAAGGACGCTTTCGGCTTCTATTTCTCGGCCCATCCGGTCGAGCAATTCGGCGCCGTCGCCGCTGCCAACGGCGCACGCACCTTTGCCGAAATTTGTGAACTGAGCGGTTTCCAGCCCGGCGCGCGCCGCCCCGCGGTGATGGCAGGCCTCGTTGAATCGGCGCGTCAGCGCGTGTCGCAACGCGGCAAGGCCTATGGCGTCGTCACCCTGTCCGACCGCTCGGGACAGTTCCAGGCAAGCTGCTTTGAAGACACGGTCAATGAAACGCTCGCCGAGCTCGCTGCCAAGGGCGAATGCGCGCTGCTCCAGGTCGAACTCGACCTGCCCGAAGGCGAAGAGGTGCCGCGCATCGCGATCCGCCAGGCGACGCCGCTCGCGCGGATCCACGCCAATACGCCGCTGCTGCTTGAAATCTCGGTCACCGATGCCGACGCGCTCGACGGCATTGCCCGCCTGCTCGGCGCACGCGTTCCGGGTGGCGATGCCGCGATCATCCGCGCGCTCGACAACGACGTCGAACGCGCGCGCGTCGTGATCGGCACGAAGCTGACGATCGACGCCGATCTCGCCGCGCTGATCGGGCGGATCCCCGGCGTGATCGACACGAATATCGGCACCCGTCCGCCGACGGGGCTTGCGTAAGACCATCGCTTGCGGTCAACCTCTCCCATAAAACAAAAGGGAGAGACGGATGATCGGCGGAATGCAGGACCGACCTTTGCGCGTGACCGACCTGATCGATCACGCCGCGCGCGAACATGGCGCGCGAGAGATCGTCACACGCTGGGCCGATGCCAGCGTGACCCGATCGAGCTGGGCCGAACTCGCCGTGGATGCACGAAGGTTCGCCAGCGCGCTGGTCGGTCTCGGCATGAAGCCGGGCGACCGGATCGCGACGCTGGCGATGAACCACGCCCATCATCTCGCCACCTGGTATGGCGCGGCGGGGATGGGCGGGGTGCTTCACACGGTCAATCCGCGTCTGTTCCACGAACAGCTCGTCTACATCATCAACCATGCCGGTGGCCGCGTGCTGCTCTATGACGCGATGTTCGCGGGGCTCGTCGAACAGCTTCGGCCCGAGTTGACGACGATCGAGCATTATGTCGTCTTCGACGGCGCGGGCGAGGGAACGTTTCGCGCGTTGATCGACGGCGTGGACGGCGATTTTACCTGGCTCGGCGGAGACGAACGCGACCCGTGCGGTTTGTGCTATACCAGCGGCACCACCGGCCATCCCAAGGGCGTGCTCTACGAGCACCGGTCGAATGTCCTCCACGCGCTCGCCAGCCTCCAGCCCGACGTGTTCGACATGACGACGCGGTCGGTGATGTTGCCCGTCGTGCCGATGTTCCATGCCAATGGCTGGGGCATTCCCTTCGCCGCCGCGATGGTCGGCGCGAAGCTCGTTTTTTCCTGCACCAACGACGCCGGCGCGCTGTGGACATTGTTTCGCGAAGAGGGCGTCACGCACAGCGCAGGCGTGCCGACCGTCTGGCTGGCGATGTTCGCCGACATGGACGCCAACGGCGGCGATTACGGCAAGCTCAGGCGCGCCGTCATCGGCGGGTCGGCGGCACCGCGCGCGATGATCGAGCGACTGATGCGCGCCGGGATCGACGTCGCGCATGCCTGGGGCATGACCGAAACGTCGCCGATCGGCACGGTTGGATCGCGACCCGCGAACTGGGACGAACTCAGCTTTGACGAGCAGGTCGATATCGTCGTCAAACAGGGCAGCGTCCCGTTCGGCGTCGAACTGCGCACGCTCAACGACGATGGCACGGTGCTGCCGCGCGACGGGACAAGCAGCGGCCGTCTCGAGGTCCGTGGGCCCTGGATCATCGATACCTATTTCGGTGATGCCGGCGGCCCGACGATCGATCAGGACGGCTGGTTCGACACCGGCGACGTCGCGATCCTCCATCCCGACGGGGTCATGCAGATCACCGATCGCGCCAAGGACGTGATCAAGTCGGGCGGCGAGTGGATCAGCTCGATCGAACTCGAAAATGCCGCGGTCGGTTGCCCCGGCGTTGCCGAGGCGGCGGCGGTCGGCGTCCATCATCCCAAATGGGACGAACGCCCGCTGCTCCTCGTCATCCGCAAGCCCGACAGCAGCGTCTCGGCCGACGACATCCTCGCCTATCTCTCGGACAAGGTCGCCAAATGGTGGCTGCCCGACGAGATCAAGTTCGTCACCGAACTGCCGCACACCGCGACCGGCAAGCTGCTCAAACGCAAGCTGCGCGACGCATATGCCGATTATCGCCTGCCGGGGGTCTGAGCCTAAAACAGCTCGCCCTGCGGCCCCTGTGGCCTGCGAAACAGCTCGGTCGCGAGCCGGGTGCGCGGCCCGTCGAGCCCATAGGTCCGCGCGGCGCGCTTGAACCGCGTGCGCAGCAGGTCGGCCCAGGGTCAGCGTCCGCGCATCCGCGTGCCGAAGCCGGGATCGTTATCGCGTCCGCCGCGCAAATCGTTGATGATGTGCATGACCTTCTCGGCGCGGTCGGGATAATGCGCATCGAGCCATGCGCGGAACAGCGGCGCCACCTCGTGCGGCAGGCGCACCGGGATGTACGATGCCGCACGCGCGCCCATTTCAGCGGCGCGTTCCATGATGTGTTCGATCTCGTGATCGGTGATCGCGGGAATGACCGGCGCGACATTGACGCCGACCGGGATGCCGCGTTCGGCAAGGCGGCGGATCGCATCGAGCCGCCGCGCCGGCGTGCACGCGCGCGGTTCGAGCGTGCGCGCAACGACCGGGTCGAGCGAGGTCACCGAGATCGCCACGCCGACGAGATTCTGCGCCGCCATCTCGGCGAGCAGGTCGATGTCGTCGCAGACGCGCGCCGACTTGGTCGTGATGATGACCGGGTGGCGCGTTTCGGCAAGGACTTCGAGCACCTCGCGCGTGATCCGCCAGTCGCGTTCGATCGGCTGGTACGGATCGGTATTGGTCCCCATCGCCATCGGCGCGCAGCGATAGTCGGGTTTCGCCAATTCTCCGCGCAGCAGCTTGGCCGCGTCGGGCTTGGCGAACAGCCGGCTTTCGAAATCGAGCCCCGGCGACAGGTCGTGATAGGCGTGCGTCGGCCGCGCGAAACAATAGACGCAGCCGTGTTCGCAGCCGCGATAGGCGTTGATCGAACGGTCGAAGCCGAGATCGGGCGAGCTGTTGCGCGAGATGATCGTTCGCGCCCGCTCGACCGTCACCGTCGTTCGCACGGGCGCGGCGTGCCCGTCGATTGCCGCGCGATCGTCGAGCCATTCGCCGTCGGCCTGGCGCTCGGCAAGGTTGAACCGCAACGGCGTCAGGTTCTGCGGCGCGCCGCGTCCCTTCGTCGCGAAGATCGGACTGTCTGGATCGGGCCGAATTGCCATCGTTCGACCTTTAGGATATCAATGCGAACGTAACAAGAACATATCGGAGGACGCTCATGCCAGCACGGTTCAACTATCTCGAACTACCGAGCGACGATCTTGCCCGTTCGCGCGGCTTTTACGAGCGGGCGTTCGGCTGGAGCATGACCGCGTTCGGCCCGACCTATGCCGCGACGATCAGCGACGACACCGACCTCGGCATTGATGGCGATCGCGAAGAGGCCACGCGGATCAAGGCGCCGCTGCCGGTGATCGAGGTCGACGATCTCGATGCCTGCCGCGCGGCGATACTCGCCGCCGGCGGCACGATCGATCGCGATATCTTCGATTTCCCCGGCGGCCGGCGCTTCCACTTTACCGACCCCGACGGCCATCTGCTCGGCGCCTGGCAGCGCGGCGAGAGCTGAGCCCTATTTCTCTGTCAGGCGCGGCAGCAGCTCGGCGAAATTGCACGGCCGATGGCGGCTGTCGAGCTGGGTCCGCAAAATGCCTTCCCAACCGTCGACGACCGCTCCGGGCGAGCCGGGCAGGGCAAAGACGAACGTGCCGCGCGTGACGCAGGCGCAGGCGCGCGACTGGATCGTCGATGTGCCGATTTTCTGGTAGCTGAGCCAGCGGAACAGTTCGCCGAACCCCGGGATGTCCCGCCCGTCGAGGCGCTGCAACGCCTCGGGCGTAACATCGCGACCGGTCACCCCGGTGCCGCCGGTCGTGACGATGCAGTCGACCGCGGGATCGTCGATCCAGTTGTGCAGTCGCGCGACGATGAGGTCGGCCTCGTCATGGACGATGGCGCGTCCGGCCAGGTTGTGGCCGTCTTCGGTGATCAGCGCGGCGAGCCGGTCGCCCGAGACATCCTCGGCCGGGCTGCGGCTGTCGGAAATGGTCAGGACGGCGATGTTGAGCGGAGTAAACGTGCGGGTTTCGTCGATCGGCATAGGCTCGTCCTTGATAGGCGTGCTCAAGGCTGGTTGAGACTGAGCCTCGTACCGCCCTTGGCGTCGGGAAAGCGCGGCCAGTGGTTTTGCGCGAGCACGTTCTGCGTGACCGAACCGCGGCCTTCCTGGCGTTCGTACATCCAGTAATTGCGCAGGATGATCGCGACATAGCCACGCGTTTCCCAATAGGGCAACGATTCGATGTAGAGCAGCGGATCGCCCTTGTCGTTGACCTCGGTATTCCAGCGCGCAACCGGGCTGGGGCCCGCATTATAGGCGGCGATAACCTTGGGCAGCAAACCACCCGTCACCGCCGAATCGCGGAGCTTCTCGAGGTAGCTCTGGCCATATTCGATATTGACCTCGGGCCGCGCGAGATCGGATTTTTCGAGGAACGAACCGCGCACCTTGGCGAGGTCCTGCGCGGTGCCCGGCCGGACCTGCATCAGCCCATAGGCCCCCGCGGAACTGACCACGTCGCGGCGAAAACCTGATTCCTGGAGCGTGTGCGCGTAAACCAGCGCGGGATCGACCCGCCAGCCGTTTTCGGGTTGCCAGCTCGGCGCCGGATAGCGCGCGAACTCGTCGGGGCGTTTGCCGCCGGGGGTATTGTAGGCGAGGTAGAGCTGCGTTTCGGCGAGGTTGAGCGAACGCGCAACCGCGAGCAGTTCGTCATGGTCCGATGCGGGGCCAATCTTCGCCTGGTGCCGGAGGAGTTGGTCGGCAAGCTTGTGCTCGCCCATCTCGGCGAGCGCAGCGGCCATGCGGACGTTGGGCTTGCTGGCAATGCCGCGTCCGCTGGTTTCGGCGACGGCGGGCGAAGGCTCGGGCAGGCCGAGCGCTTCCATCGCGAGGAATCCGTAAAAGGTTTCGCGCTGGCCCGCCGCCGTGCGCAGGCGCGACTGGACCAGATGCGGCTCGCCGCAGGCGAGATAGGCGCGCGACGCCCAATAGGCACCCGCGGCCTTGAGCTCGCTGTCGCTTGTGCCCTGGACGACCTTGTCGAACGACGCGGCGGCATAGCGGCAATCGTCGAGCCGCCAGGCTGCCAGCGCGGCGATCCAGTCGGCCTGGACGCGCCAGTCGCCGGTGCCCTGTTGCGCCATCCGTGCGAGACGCAAGGCATCGGCATCGCGGTTCTCGATATAATAGGACCAGGCGACGCGCTGTTGCCATTCAGTGAGCGCCGCCGGGCTGAGCTGGCTGGCGACATCGTTCAGCGCGCGTTCGGCGCCCGCCGGGTCATCGTTGACGATCATCTGCTGGGCGATCGTGCCCAGCGCGACACCGACCGGGTCGTCGGTGACCGATTTGCCGCGCGCGCGGATCGGCGCACTCCCGCTCCAGCGCAGCCCTGCTTCGGTCGGCAGGGGCGGCAGCTCGGTTGCGCCGCGACGCTGGGCGAGGCGGCCAAGTTGCGCCGCCTGCGGCAGGTTAGGCGCCTGGCGCAACAGCGCCATCAGGCGATCGAGCGGCACTTCGGGGCTGTTGGCGGCAAGATAATATTCGGCGGTCAGCAAGGGCGTCAGCTGGTCGCGCTGCGCGGAGGCAAGCATCTGCTCGACATCGCTCCAGCGCTGGTCGCGGATCGCCTGCAGGATCGCCTTGGCGCGCTGGCGTTCGCCGGCATCGATCCCGCTGTCGACGCTGACCATCGGCGCCAGCGACGAATAGCTGACGGTCGCCGCCAGAACCTCGCTCGCAAGGGCGGGCATGGCGACCAGACCCGATGCGGCAACACAGAGGATCAACGATTGGCGGAGCGGGGCGATCATGAGCGCGTCAGTTCCTTTTGTACCTGCAAGAGACTTTCCCACGCTGCGCGCTTGAACCGCTGGTTGCGATCGAGCGTGCGCGGATGGAAAGTCGCGACTGACGTGATGATTGCACCTTTAACTTTAATTTCGAGTAACTTTCCGCGCGCGTTGACGACATCGGTCGCCAAAAGTGCACGGCTCGCCTTGTCGCCGAGGATCAGCACCACCTTGGGTTTGACCAGCGCGATGTGGTGGCGGGCGATGTCGGCCAGCGCGGCGATGTCCTCGGGGGCCAGTCGTGTGCCCGCCAGCGGCGATACCGCCATGCTGGCGATCGCGACCTTTTTGCGCTTGAGGTCGATCGCATTCAGCATCCGGTCGAACAGCGCGCCGGGCGCGCCGCCCAGGACGTGACCGTCGATCAGGTCGACCGCATCGGGCGCGGCGGTCAGGACGAACAGGTCGGCGCAATCGGGTCCGCTGGCGGCGACGCGGTTGCTCGACGGGCCGGCGCCGGGAACGTCGGGAGATCTTGCCAGCCATGCACGCAGCTCGGCGAGCGTAGCGGGCAGTTCCAGTCGCGCGGGAGCGGATTGCACGGGGGCGGATTGGGCGGGGACGGCAACCGGGTCGGGCGCCGATCGCAGCTCGACCGGCTGGGCGTTTGCCGGCGCGATAGCGATCGGCTTGGGCGCGACCAGCAGGTCCGCCGGATCGTCGGCGAAATCGCAGTCGACCCCCGCCAACGACCACCAGTCGAGCACGCTGTGTGCCAGTTCGAGATTGCCCCCTGCCATCATTTGCTTGAAACAGCGTGTTGACGGCAAGGTCAATCAAAAGGCATCGGATACCCGACGAACTGTGCATCGCGTGCGAACGGGGGACGTTTCCGGTCTCGCCGACCTGCACCGCGACAAAGGAGACGACCAGTGAGCGCCGAAGAAACTCAACGCGAATCGATGCCGTACGACGTCGTCATCGTCGGCGGTGGCCCCGCCGGCCTGTCCGCGGCGATCAGGCTCAAGCAACTCGCCGAGGAAAAGGGCCACGAGCTTTCGGTCTGCATCCTCGAAAAGGGGTCGGAGATCGGCGCGCATATCCTCTCCGGCGCGGTGATCGACCCCAGGGCGCTCGACGAACTGATCCCCGACTGGCGCGATGCCGGCTGCCCGCTGGCCGACACGCCGGTCACCGATAACCAGCACTGGGTGCTGAGCAAGTCGGGCAAATGGGGCCTGCCGCATCTCCTGACGCCGCCCTTCATGAACAACAAGGGCACCTATACCGGCAGCCTCGGCAACCTGTGCCGCTGGCTCGCCGAACGCGCCGAAGCCATGGGTGTCGAGATTTTCCCCGGCTTTCCCGCCGCCGAAGTGCTCTACAACGACGATGGCAGCGTAAAAGGCGTCGCGACGGGCGACATGGGCGTCGCGCGCGACGGCAGCCACAAGGCGGACTATCAGCCCGGGCTCGAACTCCACGCCAAATACACCTTTTTCGCTGAAGGCGTGCGCGGCAGCCTGACCAAGAACCTCAAGGTCAAATACGCGCTCGACGAGCATGTCGAACCCCAGGTCTATGGCCTCGGCGTCAAGGAACTGTGGGACGTTGCCCCCGACAAACACGTCCCCGGCCGGGTCATCCATACACAGGGCTGGCCGCTCGACGACGACGCCAATGGCGGCGGCTTCCTCTATCACCAGGCCAATGGCCAGGTCGCTCTGGGCTTCGTCACCTGGCTCAATTATCGCAACCCCTATCTGTCGCCGTTCCAGGAGATGCAGCGCTGGAAGCATCACCCCGCGATTGCCGAGATCCTCGCGGGCGGAAAACGCGTGTCGTACGGCGCGCGCGCAATCAACGACGGCGGCTTCCAGTCGGTCCCGCATCTCGTCTTTCCCGGCGGCGCGTTGATCGGCTGCAGCGCAGGTTTCCTCAACGTGCCGCGGATCAAGGGCACGCATACCGCGATGAAGACGGGCATGATGGCCGCCGAGGCCGCGTTCGATGCGATCGCCGCAACCCGCGCCAACGACACGCTCGATGCGTATCAGAGCGCCTATGAGGTGAGCTGGGTCGCCAAGGAACTGAGCAAGGTTCGCAACGTCGTGCCGCTGGTCAAGAAGTTCGGCGACCTGATCGGGTCGATGCTCGCCGGTATCACGATGTGGGCCGAACATCTTGGGCTGCGCATGCCCTTCACGATGAAGCACCATCCCGATCACGCCAGCCTGTGGCGCAAGGACCTGGTCACGCCGATCGACTATCCCAAGCCCGACGGCGTGCTCAGCTTCGATCGCCTGTCGTCGGTCTTCCTGTCGAACACCAATCACGAGGAGGACCAGCCGGTCCATCTCCACCTCGCCGATCCCGACCGGCCGATCGCGTACAATCTGCCGCATTACGACGAACCGGCACGGCTTTACTGCCCGGCAGGCGTTTACGAGGTGATCGACGAGGGCAACGGGCCGCGCTTCCAGATCAACGCGCAGAACTGCGTCCACTGCAAGACGTGCGACATCAAGGACCCGACGCAGAACATCAACTGGGTCACGCCCGAGGGCGGTGGTGGCCCCAATTATCCCAATATGTGAGTCCCCGTCGGTGACCGCGATGCGCGAGCCTGCGCCCGCCAAGCTCAACCTTGCGCTGCATGTCCGCGAGCGGCGCGCCGACGGCTATCACGCGCTCGAAACGCTGTTCGCCTTTGTCGACCAGGGCGATGTCGTTTCGGTCGCGCCAGGCGATGGCCTCTCGCTGGCGCTGACGGGACCGTTTGCATGCGACCTTGGCAGCGGCGACGACAATCTCGTGCTGCGGGCCGCGCGCCTGCTGCAATCGCAGGCTGGTATCGCGAAGGGCGCGGCACTGACGCTCGACAAGCGCCTGCCGGTCGCCTCGGGGATCGGTGGCGGCTCGGCCGATGCCGCCGCTACGCTGCGGCTGCTCGACCGCTTCTGGGGTCTCGATCTGGGCATCGAAGGTCTGATGCCGATCGCGGCCGCGCTGGGCTCGGACGTTCCCGCATGCCTCCTTGGCCGGACCGCGATCGGGACGGGCAGGGGAGAGCATCTGGTGCCGATCGCCAACGACCTCGCCGGGACGCCCGTGCTCATTGCCAATCCGGGCGTCGCGCTGTCGACCGCAGCGGTCTTCGCGCAATGGGACGGCGTCGATCGTGGGGCGCTGGCGGCAGGCGAGGTCAGCGACATTATCGCACATGGCCGCAATGATCTCACCACCCCGGCACAGGAACTAACGCGCGATATCAATCGCTTGCTCGATGCTCTGATCGGCAGCGGCGCATCCTTCGCCAGGATGTCGGGATCGGGCGCGACATGTTTCGCGCTCTACGAAAGCGATGTTTTGCGCGATCGAGCATCCAGAGCGATGTCCCAAGACCATCCACACTATTGGACGATGGCTTGCCGCCTGACCTGAAGCGCGGCAAAGTGCCGACCATGCGCACGATCCTCATCCTTTCGGCAGCGGTCCTGTCGCTTTATGCACTGTCGGCCTGCCAATCGCAGGACGAGGCATTGATCGACGATGCGGAAGGCGCGGCGAACAGCGTTGCCAAGGTCTCGTGCGCGCTCGGCGATGAACAGCAGTTCACCGACAGCTGCACGCTCCAGCGGCTCGTGGGCTCGGACCGCACGACGATCGTGCTGGGCCGCGGCGATGTCGGCTTTCGCCGCTTCGTCATGACCGCCGACGGACGCGGACTGATCACCGCCGACGGCGCCGAACCGGCGCGGGTGTCGATCGTCGGCGATGCCGAGGTCGAAGTCGCGGTCGGCGGCGATCGCTATCGCCTGCCCGCAACAATCCAGGGCGCCGCCCCCGTTCCCGCCAAGACCGAGGCCCCATGATCGGCCCGCCAACCGGCGCAATCCTGACCGCCGCGCAGACGCGCGACGCCGAAGCCGCGGCGATCGAGGCTGGCGCAACGATCGCAAGCCTGATGGAGCGTGCCGGCGCCGCGGTTGCCGAAACCGCCCTGCGGATGGCGGCCGGACGCCCGGTCCTCATCCTCGTCGGGCCGGGCAACAATGGCGGCGACGGCTATGTTGCCGCGCGCCTGCTCGCCGAACAGGGCGTAGCGGTCCGCATCGCGGCGCTCGGTGAACCCAAGAGCGACGGTGCCATCGCCGCGGCGCGGCGGTGGTCGGGGGATGTCGAAACGCTGTCGCCCGAGACCAGGCCTGCCGCGCTGATCGTCGACGGCCTGTTCGGTACCGGGCTGGCGCGCCCGCTCGATGACGCGCTGACGGCTATCGTCACCCGCCTCGTCGGTGCCGCGCAGCACAGCCTCGCGATCGACCTTCCGAGCGGACTTGCAAGTGACGACGGACGCTGCCTTGGTGACGTTGCTCGGTTCGACGTGACGCTTGCGCTCGGCGCGATCAAGCCCGCCCATCTGCTGTTGCCCGGCGCGGCGCACTGCGGACGTGTCCTGCTCGCCGATATCGGCCTGTCGGCTGCGGGCGATGTCTCGGTCCTTGAGCGGCCTCAGCTCGTCGCGCCCGCGCCCGATGCGCATAAATATTCGCGCGGCATGGTCGCGGTGGTCGGCGGCGCGATGGCGGGCGCAGCTTTGCTCGCGGCCGAGGCGGCGATGCATGGCGGGGCGGGCTATGTCGCGCTGCTCGGCGGCAAGAGCCCGGGCGGACCGCATGCCCTCGTCCGACGACGCTGCGACGCCGAGACCCTGTCGGACGAGCGGATCGGAGCCGTCGTGATTGGCTGCGGCCTCGGTCGTGACGAGACGGCGCGCGAACGTCTCTCGCTCGCTCTCGCCGCCGACCAGCCGATCGTCATCGACGGCGATGCACTAACGCTGATCGCTGAAAACGGTATGGTGCAGGTGGCAGAGATGTCCTCACCGCGCATCCTCACGCCGCATGCGGGCGAATTCGACCGGCTGTTCGGCACATCGGACGCCAGCAAGATCGAGCGGACGGTTACGGCAGCTAGGCAGAGCGGCGCGGTCGTGGTGCACAAGGGCGCCGACACGGTGATCGCAGCGCCCGATGGCCGGGTCCGCGTCGCACGCCCCGGATCACCGTGGCTTTCGACTGCAGGCACCGGCGATGTCCTCGCCGGCGTCATCGGCGCGCGGCTCGCTGCATCGGACGATACCTTCGCTGCTGCGTGCGAAGGAGTCTGGCTCCACGGTGAGGCAGCATCGCTATCTGGGCCCGCTTTTATCGCCGACGCGCTTGCGCCGCGGCTCGGGGCTGCTATCGCCCGCTGCCTGTGACCGATTTCCCCACATCCGATGGCACCATCATCCGCATTGCCGCACGCGGCGACGGCGTCACCGCCGACGGACGCTATGCCGCGCTCGCCGCACCGGGCGATCTGTTGCGCGCCGACGGAACAATCGCGCCGGGTCCGCACCATGTCGATCCGCCCTGCCGCCATTTTCCCGAATGCGGCGGCTGCCAGCTTCAGCATTTGTCCGACGACGCCTATGCCGACTACGTCCGCGACCGCGTCATCGGCGCGCTCGAAGCGCAAGGCATCGCTGCCGAGCATGTTGCGCCTGCGCATATCTCGCCGCCGCGAACCCGCCGCCGTGCGACGCTGACCGCGCTGCGATCGGGCAACGGCGTCACGATCGGCTTTCACGCGGCACGCAGCCGCCAGGTCGTCGACATGAAGCAATGCGAGGTGCTCCATCCGGCACTCTTCGCGCTTGTGGCGCCGCTGCGCCGACTGCTCGCCTCGTGCCTGCCCAAGCGCGCAGTCGGGCAGGTGTCGATGACGCTCGCCGACCAGGGCGTCGACATGCTGATCGAGGGGATCAAGCTCGACGGGCTCGCGGCGATCGAGGCAATCGGGGCCTTTGCCGCCGAGCATGCGCTCGCGCGACTGATGATCAACCAGGGTGACGGGCCCGAAACGCACTGGGCGCCCGATCCCGCGACGATCAGCTTCGGTGGGGTTGCAGTCTCGCTTCCGCCCAATGCCTTCCTCCAGGCAACCGCCGATGGCGAACAGGCGCTGCTAGCCGCTGTCACCGCTGCCGTCGGCGATGCCGCGACGGTCGCCGACCTGTTCGCTGGGCTCGGCACCTTTACCCTCCCACTGGCGTTGCGCGCCAAGGTCTATGCCGGCGAGGCGGGCCGGGATGCAGTGATGGCGCTCAAGGGTGCAGCCAATGCGACGCAGCGCCAGGTTTTCGTCGAACATCGCGATCTCTATCGCCGTCCGCTAACGACCGCCGAACTCTCGCGCTTCGGCGCGGTCGTGCTCGATCCGCCGCGTGCGGGCGCGCAGGACCAGGTCGCCGAGATCGCCGCCGCAACGACGCCGCGCATCGCCTATGTCAGTTGCAACCCGTCGAGCTTTGCGCGCGATGCCGCGGTGCTCGTCGCGGGCGGCTATCGGCTGACGACGATCCAGCCGGTCGGCCAGTTCCGCTGGTCGACGCACATCGAACTTGCGGCGCGTTTCGAACGCTAGAAAACCGCGAGTGCCGCCGCGATGGTGAGTGCAATCAGGACCAGGCTCGACAGCGCGAAGATCGCGAAGCGGATCGCGATGCGATTGACCGTTACCTGCACGAGGCTGTGAACGACGCGCAACGCGACGTAGCTCCAGGCCAAAGCGACCGCCAACGGGCTGGCAGCGCCGACCAGCGCGAGCGTGATCGCGATCGCGTAGAACAGCGTCGGCTGTTCCATCAGATGGTTGTAATTATGCGCTTTCCACTGGATTTGCGGCGGCAGGACCTGGTCGAGATCGCTGCCCTTGCCGCCGACCAGATTCTTGACGTCGATCTTGGCCCGCTGCATCGCGGGAATGCGCGTCACGTACATCCACAACCAGATAATCATCGACCACATGACCAGTGCGACGACCGGCCCCAACATTGCCTGCATAACCATAGTTTTCCCCTCCTGATGTCAGGGGGAGAGCGTGGGTCAGGCGTTATCGCTTGTCAATCGCCGCCAATCGGCTTCAGCCCGCAGGGAACAACGCGGTGACGGTGGCGCCCTGTGCTGGGCGCTGGTCGCCAAGATAGAGGCTCGCCATCGGCTCGTCCGAGACGGTGTAGCCGACATCGCTGCCGAAGCCGTTGAACTTGGTCCGCATCGCGCAGCCATAGGCCCCGAGCATGCCGATCTCGATATAATCGCCCGCCTTGACGTCGGCGGGGAGATAGAACGGCCCCGCCATGTGGTCGAGATCGTCGCAGGTCGGCCCGTAGAAGCTGAACGCCTGTTCCTCGCCTTCGGCCTCGCGGAGCAATTCGACGGGAAAACGCCAGCCGACATGCGCCGCATCGAACAGCGCGCCATAGGCGCCGTCGTTGATATAAAGCTCGTCGCCGCGGCGCTTTTCGACGCGCACGATCAGCGAGCTGTACTCGGCGCACAAGGCGCGACCCGGCTCACACCACAGTTCGGCCGAATAGCTGATCGGCAGGTCCTCATAGGTGCGGTCGATCGCGGCGAAATAATCGGCCAGCGGAGGAGGTTCCATGCCCGGATAGGTCGAGGGGAAACCGCCGCCGACATCGATGATGTCGACCGTGACCGATGCCTCGACGATCGCCGCACGGACGCGCTCTAGTGCCTGGACGTACGCGTGCGGGCTCATCGCCTGGCTGCCAACGTGGAAGCAGATGCCGAGCGCATCGGCCGCCTGGCGCGTCGCCATCAGCAGTTCCTTGACCTCGTCGGCTTCGGCCCCGAACTTCGCCGCGAGAGACAGCTGCGCAAGATCGGACGAAACGCGCAGGCGCACGCACAGATTGAGGTCTTGGGCCCCGCCCGTCGCACGGACGATCTTGTCGAGCTCGTCGAGCGTATCGAGCGAAAAGGTTCGCACGCCGTATTTGAAATAGGCTTCGTGGACGGCTTCCTCGGCCTTGACCGGGTGCATGAAGCACAAGGTCGCCTCGGGCAGCGTACGCGCGACGAGCCGGACCTCGGCAATCGAGGCGACGTCGTAATGCGTGATGCCGCTATCCCACAGGATCGCCAGCAGGTCGGGCGACGGGTTCGCCTTGACCGCGTAAAGCGACTTGCCGGGAAAATTCTCGACAAAATAGCGGGCCGCACGCCGGGCGGCGTGAGGACGGACGAGCGTGACCGGCTCGACCGGGCGAAGGTCGGAAACTAGACCTTTGGCGCTGTGATGGCTGTGCAATTCAAGAGACCCCCAGAAACTAGGTAAAACGACAAGGCTGCCTTGCGGTTATTGGGAGTCCCCATGGGGCAGCGGACCGCGCATATATGGGTGGGGGGACCGAGTGTAAAGGCCAGTCTCCCCCTTTTTTGCCCAAAGATCGATCAGCGGAGGTCAGGACAGGCGCGATTTGAAGTCGTCATAGCCGAAACTGCGGATTTGCGTGAGTTCGTCGGTTTCGCTGTCCCATAGCCAGATGTCGGGCAAAGGCACGCCGTTGAAGGTGTTGGTCTTGACCATCGAATAATGCGCCTGGTCGAGGAAAGCGAAGCGCCGCCCGATCTCGGGCACGCCGCCGAAGCGGTAATCGCCGATGACGTCGCCCGCGAGACACGACGGCCCCCCGATCCGCGTCGCGACGCCGCCATCCTCCTCGCCGAGCATCGCCGGGCGATAGGGTGCTTCGATGACGTCGGGCATGTGGCACGTCGCGCTGATGTCGGCGATCGCCACGGGGCCGTCATTGTCGTGCACGTCAAGGATTTCGCCGACCAGTATACCTGCGTCGAGCGCGACCGCCTCGCCGGGCTCGATATAGATCTGGCAGCCCGTTTCCTCGGCCATTTCGGCGAGGAATTCGACCAAGGCCTCGCGATCGTAATCGGCGCGCGTGATGTGGTGGCCGCCGCCGACGTTGATCCAGTCGAGATGATCGAAATAAGGTTCAAGCTCGCCCTTCACATGCTCCCAGGTTTCCATCAGCGGGTCGAAGCACTGTTCGCACAGATTGTGGAAATGGATGCCACGAACCATCTCGACATGCTCGTCGGTCAGCTGCGAGATCGGAAAGCCGAGCCGCGATCCCGGCGCGCTGGGATCGTAGCGTGGCACCTCGCCGAGCGGGATTTCGGGGTTGATCCTGAGGCCCAGATCGAAATCCTCGCCGCCCGACTTCATCCGCTCGATGATCGGTGAGAGGCGCTCGAGCTGATCGGGCGAGTTGAAAATGACGTGATCGCTGACCGCGCAGATCACCGGCAGGTCCTCGATCTTGTAGGCGGGGCTATAGGTCGCGACCTCGCCATCGTAATATTCGCGCCCCAACAGCGCCTCGTTGAGGCCAGAGGCGCAGACACCGTCGAGATATTGGCCGATCGTGTCGGCGAGCGACCACATCGAAAATGCCTTGAGTGCAGACAGCACCTTGGCCCCCGACCGATCGCCGATATCGCGCAGCACCGCGCAATTGGCGCGGATCTTCGCGGCATCGACGACGAACGACGGCGACGGCACGCGGCTAAGGTCGAATTGGGTGAAGGCGCCCGGATCGCCGGCCTTGGTTTCCATATCCCTGTCGTCCTTGCTTGCCGCGATCAGAACGCCAGCGGTCCGTCCAGTTCCTTCACCTGCCACGGCAGGCCCTGCTCGTTCAGCATGTCCATGAAGGGATCGGGATCGAACTGCTCCATGTTGAACACGCCGTCTCCGGCCCATTTGCCCGTCAGCAGCATCGCCGATCCGATCATCGCGGGAACGCCGGTGGTGTAGCTGACCGCCTGGTTGCCTGTCTCTGCATAGGCATCCTCGTGGTCGCAGACATTCCAGATATAGACCGTTTTGGGCTGGCCGTCCTTCATGCCGGTGGCAATGACGCCGATATTGGTCTTGCCCTTGGTCGTCTCGCCAAGGCTCGACGGTTCGGGCAGCACAGCCTTGAGGAACTGCAAGGGCACGATCTCGCGCCCTTCGTACATCACCGGATCGATCCGCGTCATGCCGACATTCTGGAGCACCTCGAGATGCGTGAGGTACGCGTCGCCGAAGGTCATCCAGAAGCGCGCGCGCTTGAGGCCGGGGATGTGCTTGGCGAGGCTTTCGAGCTCCTCATGATACATCAGGTACATGTTCTTTTCGCCGACCTCGGCGAAATCGAAGCGCTGCTTGGTCGACAGCGCCGGGGTTTCGATCCACTCGCCATTCTCGTAATGGCGGGCGGGTGCGGTCACTTCGCGGATGTTGATCTCGGGATTGAAATTGGTCGCGAAATGCTGGCCGTGATCGCCGCCGTTGCAATCGAGGATGTCGATCGTCTCGATCGAATCGAGATGGTGCTTGGCAAGATAGGTCGAAAACACACTCGTCACGCCGGGATCGAAGCCCGAACCGAGCAAAGCGGTCAGCGCCGCCGCCTTGAAGCGGTCGTGATACGCCCATTGCCAGTGATATTCGAACTTGGCCTGGTCGCGCGGCTCGTAATTGGCGGTGTCGAGATAATCGACGCCGGTCTCGAGACACGCGTCCATGATGTTGAGGTCTTGGTAGGGCAGCGCGAGATTGACGACGAGATCGGGGCCGACCTCGCGGATCAGCGCGACCGTCGCAGGAACGTCGTCGGCGTCGATCTCGGCTGTCGCGATGGTTACGCCGGTGCGCGCCTTGACCGATTCGGCGATCGCGTCGCACTTGAAGCGGCGACGGCTCGCCAGCGTGATCACTTCGAAAATCTCGGCGTTCATCGCCATCTTGTGGACCGCGACCGATCCGACGCCGCCAGCGCCAATCACCAAAACCTTGCCCAAATCTGCCTCCTGTTCAATGCTTCGTTGCCGCCTATAGGGGGACGTGATGACAGAACAAAGCCCAGCCGATCTTGTTTCCCCGCTTCGCGTGCCATCGCGCGCCGGTGTCGAGCGCGCCGCCGCCAAGATCGCGGCGATCCTGCCGCCGACGCCGTTGCTGCCGCTCGCTATCGATGGCGTCACGATCTGGTGCAAGGCCGAGGGTCTGCAACCGATCGGCGCGTTCAAGATTCGCGGCGCCTGGCACCGGCTGACCGACCTGTCCGATGACGAGCGCGCGCGCGGCGTCGTCGCTTTTTCGAGCGGCAACCATGCGCAGGGCGTCGCCTGGGCGGCGCGACGTCTTGGCGTTGCCGCGACGATCGTCATGCCCGCCGACGCCCCGCAGGCGAAAATGCAGGCGACCAAGGATCTCGGCGCGACCGTCGTGACCTATGACCGCCGCAACGAATCGCGTGAAGATATCGCCGCTGCACTGGCGAGCGAAAGCGGCGCAACCGTCGTGCCGAGTTTCGACGATCCGTGGGTTGTCGAAGGGCAGGGGAGCCTCGGCATCGAAGCGGCAGCGCAACTCGCCGCGCAGGCCAATGGCGCGACCTTCGATCATATCGTCGCCTGTTGCGGCGGTGGCGGGCTGGCGAGCGGGACCGCGCTCGGTCTGCCCGGCGCCGCGGTCACGATCGTCGAACCCGATGGCTGGGACGACATGGGCATTTCGTTGCGCGGTGGCACAATCGTTCCCGTTGCGCCCGATGCGCCCGAGACACTGTGCGACGCGCTGCAGACGCCGCGCGTCTCGCCGCTGACCTTCGACATCCTGCGCGCGCGCCACGCACAGGCGGTATCGGTCAGCGATGCCGAAGCGCAGGCGGCGATGCGGCTGGCGTTCGAGCGGCTGCAGCTCGTCCTCGAACCCGGCGGTGCTGTCGCGCTGGCGGCGGTCATGACGGGCAAGGCTTCGAACGGTCGCCACACGCTCGTCACGCTATCGGGCGGCAATGTCGATCGGCTCGTCTTTTGTGCGGCCCTATCCGACCGATAGGTGCAACCCGATCGTCAACTGTGCGTTGAATGCGCATGAAAACATTAGCCTTTGCCTTAGTGCTTCCGCTCGTCGCCACGCTCGCTGCGTGCGACTCATCCCCTTCAGCCAATCAGGCCGACACCGCGCCCGACGCCATGACGTCAAACGATACCGTACCAATGCCCGCCGAGCCTGCGACCAATGATCCGACTATCACACCGACTGCGACGAACGAGGCAGATTCGCCGGCGGCCAATGCGACGCACCGCTTTGCCAGTTGGGCGGGGAAATGGATCGGCGTCGAAGGCATGTACCTCGTCATCTCTCCGACCACCGCCGAACGCTACAGCCTCGAAATGCAGTACGACCTTGATCACAAGGTAACGGTCGAGGGCCACGATTCAGAGCATGGGATAAAATTCACCCGGGACGGCGAAACGCTGTCGCTGTACCGCGCGTCGGGCAACGACACCGGGCTCAAATATCTCGCAGGAAAAACGCAGTGCCTCAAGGTCAAGAACGGCGAGGGTTACTGCCGCGATTGATCGAAGCGGTCAGGCAGCCAGTCGCAGCTCCTCGCGCGTCCAGATTTCGACCAGAGCGCCCACCAGTGCGCGGATCATCGCCTCGTCATGCGTCGGTCCGGGGGTGAAGCGCAGCCGCTCGGTCCCGCGCGGGACGGTCGGGAAATTGATCGGCTGAACGTACATGCCGTATTCGGCCAGCAGGATGTCGCTGATCTTCTTCGTCTTGACCGGATCGCCGACCATCAACGGGACGATGTGCGTCGTCGATGGCATGACCGGCAGGCCCGCCTCGGCGAACAGCGCCTTGAGCATCGCGGCGTTGGCTTGTTGCGCATCGCGTTCGGCGCTCGATGCCTTGAGATGCCGGACCGAAGCGAGGACGCCCGCGACCAGCACCGGCGACAGGCTGGTGGTGAAAATGAAGCCCGGCGCATAGCTTCGGATGACGTCGATGATCATCTTGTCGGTCGTGATATAGCCGCCCATCACACCGAACGCCTTGCCCAGCGTTCCCTCGATGATCGTCACCCGTTCGGCCAGGCCATCGCGTTCGGTGATGCCGCCGCCACGCGGACCGTACATGCCGACCGCATGAACTTCGTCGCAATAGGTCAGCGCGTTGTACTTGTCGGCAAGGTCGCAAATGTCCGCAATCGGGGCGATATCGCCATCCATCGAATAGACGCTCTCGAATGCGACCAGCTTGGGCGCTTCGGGGTCGTCGGCGGCGAGCAGCTCTTCGAGATGCGCCATGTCGTTGTGGCGATAGACGCGCTTTTCGCAGCCGGCATTGCGGATGCCCGCGATCATCGATGCGTGGTTGAGCTCGTCCGAATAGACGATGCAGCCGGGCAGGATCTTGGCCAGCGTCGACAGCGTCGCATCGTTCGATACATAGCCCGAGGTGAACAGCAGTGCGCCCTGCTTGCCATGGAGATCGGCAAGCTCGGCCTCGAGATCGACATGATAATGCGTGTTGCCGCCGATATTGCGCGTGCCGCCCGATCCCGCGCCGACGTCGTGCAGCGCCTCTTCCATCGCGGCGGTGACCTTGGGATGCTGACCCATCGAGAGATAGTCGTTCGAGCACCAGACGGTAATCGGCTTGGGCCCGTTATGCCCGCCGAAACAGCGTGCATTGGGATAGGCACCCTTGTTGCGCAGGATGTCGATAAAGACGCGATAGCGTCCTTCGGCATGGAGCCGGTCGATCGCCTTGGTGAAAACATCCGCGTAATTCATGGGTCCGCCTATGCGACTCTATGGTCCGGTGCTGGCTGCGCCATAAGGCGCAAGGGCGTCAATTTCCAGTGATAACGGTTCGCAACTGGCGCGGTGATCGCGGTCACAACAATTGCGGGGCGCCCAGGCCGTAGGTTGCGAGCGCGGCACTATAGTGCCGCTGGGCATTGTCGAGCCGGGTGAACACCACGCGCCCTTCGCTGGCTGCGGCAGGCCAGACCTGGTCGCGCGTCAGATAGGCGACGCGCCGCGCGATTCCCTCGCCGCCGTCGATGAAGTGCATGTCGCGTCCAACCGCGGCGCGAAGTTCGTCGATTACGAGCGGGAAATGCGTGCACGACAGCACCACCACATCCATGACGTCACCGCCCGGTTGCTCGGTCAGTCCGGCCATGGCGTCGGCAAAGATTGCAGCGTCGGGGGTCTCGCCGCGCAATTTTGCCTCGGCGGCCAGGACAAGGTCAGCGCTGCCATGGCGCAGGATCGTCGCATCGGCGGCGAAATCGCGCGCCAGCCGCTCGACATAGGGCTGACGCACCGTCGCCTCGGTGCCGAGCACGCCGATGACGCGGCTTTGCGACAGCGCGGCGGCGGGCTTGATCGCGGGAACCGTGCCGACGACGGGAATATCGAGCGCAGCGCGGACATGGTCGAGCGCGATCGTCGAGGCGGTGTTGCACGCAATCACCGCAATTCGCGGACGGAAGCGCTCGACCAGCCGCCCGAGCAGCGCCGGGACGCGTGCCGCGATCTCCGCTTCGCTCTTGGTGCCATAGGGCATCGCGGCATAATCGGCGGCATAGACGATCGGCGCGAGCGGCAGCAGGGCGCGGATCGGACCGAGCACCGACAGGCCGCCAATGCCCGAATCGAAAATCAGGATCGGCGCGTCTGGGGAGTGGATTGAAGCGGTCATGTCGCGAGCGTGGTAGCGGGACGAGGCGCTTGGTCAAAGCGCGATTTGCCGCAGCGCATTGAGCGGGTGTAGGAATACGGCTGGCGCAATGACCGGCAACGGGCGACTCGGGGAAACTACAAACGATGGCGACGACCAACCTGCTCTGGGAAACCCCCGCGGCGATGTTGCTGATGGGCTATCTGCTCGGCTCGCTGCCCTTTGGCGTGATCCTCACGCGGCTGAGCGGCGCGGGCGACCTGCGCACGATCGGGTCGGGCAATATCGGCGCGACCAACGTGCTGCGCACCGGGCGCAAGGGCCTAGCCGCACTGACGTTGCTGTTCGACCTGCTCAAGGGCGCCGCGGCGGTATGGATCGCGCACGCGGTCTCGCCCAATGATGTGCTGCTGGCGGCAGTCGGGGCTTTTGTCGGGCATCTTTATCCGATCTGGCTGAGGTTTCGCGGTGGCAAGGGGGTCGCGACGCTGGCGGGCATCTGGCTGGCGCTCGCCTGGCCGGTCGGGCTCGTCTACGCCGTAACCTGGCTCGTCATTCTCGCGATCACGCGGCTTAGTTCGCTCGCCGGGATGCTCGCGGCGATTGCCGGGCCGTTTGCGGCGGTGATCGTTGATCGCTGGGAGCTCGTCCCGGTCGGCCTCGCCTTCGCGCTGATGGTGCTGTGGAAACACCGCAGCAACATCGGCCGCCTGCTGCGCGGTGAAGAGCCGAAGGTCGGCGGTAGCAGGGCCAGCGCCGCCTGATGGCCGACGGCGCGACCCGCAACGACGAAGCGGTCGATCGCCTCAGGCTCATCCGATCGGCCAATATCGGGCCGGTGACCTATCGCCAGCTGCTCGCGCGCTTCGGCAGCGCCCGCGCCGCGCTTGACGCACTGCCCGATCTGGCCGCTCGCGGCGGGGGCAGGGCGCCGCGGCTCGCGAGGCTAGCCGATATCGAGCGTGAAATGGCGCAGGTTCGCGCCGCTGGGGCACGCTACCTGTTCCTCGGCGAGCGCAATTATCCCGCCGCACTCGCGCAGATCGACAACGCCCCGCCGGCCTTGACGCTGCGCGGCGACACAGGCTTGCTGGCCCGTCCGATGATCGCGATGGTCGGCGCGCGCAATGCATCGGCGGCGGCGTGTCGCTTCGCGCGCGAGCTTGCCGGAGCGCTCGCCGCAACTGGCACGGTCGTCGTCAGCGGGCTGGCGCGCGGGATCGACACCGCCGCGCATGTCGGGGCGATCGGCGGCAGCGACGGGACGGGCGGCACGATCGGGGTCATCGCGAGCGGTATCGATATCGCCTATCCGCCCGACAACGCCGACCTGCAGGAACGTATCGCCAACGAACAGCTGTTGCTCGCCGAACAGCCACCACGCACCGAGCCGCTCGCGCGCCACTTCCCGTTTCGCAACCGGATCATTGCCGGCCTCGCCGCGGGCACCGTCGTCATCGAGGCGGCGCCGCGTTCGGGATCGCTGATCACCGCGCGGCTGGCGGGCGAATTCGGCCGCGAGGTGATGGCGGTACCCGGATCGCCGCTCGATCCGCGCGCGCAGGGGTGCAACGCGCTGATCCGCGACGGTGCAACGCTGGTCCAGTCGGCCGATGACGTCATGGAGAGTATCGGCCCGATCGACCCGCGCGCCGCCCGCTCGCCGAGCGACGCCTATGGCGAGGAGCCCGTGTCGCCCGATGCGTCCGATGCCGACCGCGGCGCGATCACCGGCTTGCTCAGTCCCACCCCCGTCGCAGTCGACGAACTGATCCGCCAGTCGGGCCGCGCGCCTGCCACTGTCCAGACCGTCCTGCTCGAACTCGAACTCGCCGGGCGGCTCGAACGCCATGCCGGCGGACGGGTCAGCCTGTCGGCCTAGGCGTGCATTGCGCCTATTGACGCGCGCCCATTTGCGACACCATCCTCGCGCGTATACGTGAGGCCGCAGTCTGCGGAGCCTGGAAAGTACAGAAAACCCTATGAAACTTGTCGTCGTCGAATCGCCTGCCAAGGCGAAGACCATCGAGAAATATCTCGGCCCCGGCTACACCGTCCTCGCCAGCTACGGCCATGTCCGCGACCTGCCGCGCAAGGACGGTTCGGTTCGCCCCGATGAGAATTTCGAGATGGACTGGGAGGTCTATGCCGACAAGTCGCGGCAATTGAAGGCAATCACCGACGCCGCCAAGGGCGCCGAGGCCCTGATCCTCGCGACCGATCCCGATCGCGAGGGAGAGGCGATCAGCTGGCACGTGCTCGAACTGCTCAAGAAGAAGAAGGTGCTCCCCGCGAGCGTCGGGCGTTCGACCTTCAACGCGATCACCAAGGCGGCAGTGACCGAGGCTATCGCGCATCCGCGCGAGCTCGATCACGACCTGATCGACGCCTATCGCGCGCGCCGTGCGCTCGATTATCTCGTCGGCTTCACGCTTTCGCCGGTGCTGTGGCGCAAGCTGCCCGGCGCCAAGTCGGCGGGTCGCGTCCAATCGGTCGCTTTGCGCCTCGTGGTCGAGCGCGAACGCGAGATCGAAGCGTTCAAACCGCAGGAATACTGGTCGATCTCGGCGGAGATGGAGCAGAGCGGGCAGGGCTTCGTCGCTCGGTTGACGCGCTGGCGCGGCGACAAGATCGACCGGCTGACGGTAGGCGCCGAAGGCGATGCGATGGCCGCCAAGGCCGATATCGAGAGCGGCCACTTCACCGTCGAAAGCGTCGACGTCAAGCCGCAACGGCGCAACCCGCCGCCACCTTTCACGACCTCGACGCTACAACAGGAAGCCGCGCGCAAGCTTGGTTTCTCGGCCAGCCATACGATGCGCGTCGCGCAGGGCCTCTACGAGGACGGTGCGATCACCTATATGCGGACCGACGGCGTCCAGATGGACGGCAGCGCGATCTCTGCGGCGCGCAAGGCGATCGCCGAGCGCTATGACGGCGGCTACGTTCCCGATAAACCCCGCATCTACAAGACCAAAGCGAAGAATGCGCAGGAAGCGCATGAAGCAATCCGTCCGACCGATTTTTCGAAGGACCGTGCAGGATCGGGCGACCATGGTCGGCTTTACGACCTCATCTTCAAGCGCGCGATGGCGAGCCAGATGGAGTCTGCTGCGCTTGAGCGTACCGCGGTCGAACTCGTCGACGGCACCGGCCAGCACGCGCTGCGTGCGACCGGCCAGGTCGTCAAGTTCCCCGGCTTCCTCGCGCTCTACACCGAGGGCCGTGATGACAAGGACGACAGCGACGACGATTCGCTGCTCCCCGCGATGAAGGTCGGCGATGCGCCGGCGAAAAAGTCGGTCGATGCGGTGCAGAGCTTCACCCAGCCCCCGCCGCGCTATTCCGAAGCGAGTCTCGTCAAGCGGCTCGAGGAGCTCGGCATCGGCCGTCCCTCGACCTATGCCTCGACGCTTCAGGTCCTCAAGGACCGCGAATACGTTAAAATCGAGAAAAACCGTTTTTTTGCAGAGGAAAGCGGGCGACTCGTCACAGGATTCCTCGAACGGTTCTTCGAACGCTATGTCGCCTATGACTTCACCGCCGGGCTCGAAGACCAGCTCGACGAGATCAGCGGCGGCCGCGCCGACTGGCAGGCGGTGCTGCGCGATTTCTGGAAGGATTTCAAACCCAAGACCGAAGAGGTCATGGAACGCAAACCGTCCGAGGTGACCGCCGAGCTCGACGTCTTTCTGTCGTCGTACCTGTTCCCGCCGCGCGATGACGGCACCGACCCGCGTACCTGTCCCGCCTGCGCCGACGGACGGCTCGCGCTGCGCGGTGGCCGGTTCGGCGCATTCGTCGCGTGTTCGAACTATCCCGAGTGCAAATACACCCGCCGCTTTGCGCAACCCGACGGTGAGGGCAACGGCGCCGACACCGGCCCCGAGGAACTCGGCAACGATCCCGCCAGCGGCCTCGCCGTCACCAAGAAGGTCGGACGCTTCGGCCCGTATCTCGAAATGGGCGAGGGCGACGAAAAGAAGCGGGCTTCGATCCCGCGCGACCTGCCTGGCGGCGAACTGACGCTCGAAAGTGCGCTCAAGCTGCTGTCGCTCCCGCGCGAAGTCGGCATCCATCCCGAGTCAGGCAAGGAAATCAAGGCAGGAATAGGACGTTACGGTCCGTTCCTGCTGCATGATGGGAAATACACCAAGCTGTCGACGACCGAGGAAGTGTTCGACATCGGGATGAACGCCGCTGTCGTGAAGATTGCGGAAGCCCCCGTCGGGCGCGGACGCACCGCGCGCGAACCGTTGAAGGTGCTCGGCGCGCATCCCCGCACGGAAGCCGAGATCAAGCTGATGGAAGGCCGCTACGGCGCCTATGTCACCGATGGCACGACCAATGCCACGCTGCCCAAGTCGATCGACAAGGACGTGCTGACGCTCGAAGAAGCGGCGCAGCTGATCGACGAACGCGCGGCCAAGGGCCCGGCGAAGAAAAAGCGCAAGACGCCTGCCAAGAAGAAGGCTCCGGCGAAAAAGAAGCCCGCGGCGAAGAAACCTGCCGCGAAGAAGCCGGCGGCCAAGAAGGCACCCGCAACGAAAGCTCCCAAGGCAGAATAGGACGGGGCCCTCTCCCTTCAGAAGAGGGGGAGGGAGCCGCGATCACTCGACCCAGTCGAGGCCCATTTCGCGATAGGCATCACGGCTGTCGTCCCAGTTTTCCTGGACCTTGACGTGGAGGTAGAGGTGGACGGGGACGCCCCAGATCCGCGTCAGTTCCTCGCGCGCGGCGGCCCCGATCACCTTGATCCGGCTGCCGCCCTTGCCGAGGACGATGGCGCGCTGCGTCGGGCGCGCAACGAGGATCTGCTGGTGGATTTCGACCGACCCGTCGGGCCGCTCGGCATAGGTTTCGGTCCGTACCATGCTGGCATAGGGCAATTCGGCGTGGAGCTGGAGATAGAGTTGCTCGCGCGTGATCTCGGTCGCGGTCAGCCGTTCGCTGGCATCGGACACCTGGTCGGCGGGGAAATGCCACGGTCCTTCGGGCATCTGGCCGGCAAGATAGGTCTTGAGCTCGGCCACGCCGTCGCCCGTCGTCGCGCTGATGAAGAACGTCTCGTCAAACGTGGCACCCTGGTTGATCCGTGCAGCGGTATCGAGCAGCGCGTCCTTGCGCGTGACATCGACCTTGTTGAGGACGAGGATCTTGCGCTCGGGCCGGTCGACGATGCCGTTGAGGATACGCTCGGTGCGCCGGCCGATGCCTTTTTCGGCATCGATGACGAGCGCGAGCAGGTCGGCGTCCTGCGCGCCGCCCCATGCCGCCTGGACCATCGCGCGGTCGAGCCGGCGTTCGGGCGCGAAAATACCTGGCGTGTCGACCAGCATGATCTGCGTCTCGCCCTCCATCGCAATGCCGAGCAGGCGCGTGCGCGTCGTCTGCGCCTTGGGACTGACGATCGCGATCTTCTGCCCGACCAGCGCGTTGACGAGCGTGGATTTGCCCGCATTCGGCGCACCGAGAATGGCGACGAGCCCACAATGTGACGTCATGACATCGCCTCCGGATCTATCTGGGTAAGCAGCGCGTGCGCCGCGGCCTTTTCGGCCTCTTGCTTCGAAGCGCCGTCACCGCTCGCCTTGGCGAGATTGGGGACCGACACTTCGACGGTGAAATGTGGCGCATGCGCCGGGCCGCCGCGTTCGGTCACGCGGTATTCGGGCGGCTTGCGGTTGTTCGCCGCGGCCCATTCCTGCAGCGCCGACTTGGGATGACGCGGGGCGCGATGCTGCGCGGTGATGCGCTCTCCCCACAGGCGCGCGATCAGCTCCTGCGCTGCATCGAGACCGCGATCGATATAGACCGCACCGATCAGCGATTCGACGACGTCGCCGAGAATATTGACGCTCTCGCGGCCGCCGTCGTCATTGGCCTGCTTGCCGAGGATGACGAGCGAGCCGAGATCGTTTTCGCGCGCAATATCGGCGCAAATCTCGCCCGAGACGAGGACGTTGAGCCGCGGTGACAGCATGCCCTCGGGCTCTTCGGGAAAGCGCTGGTAAAGCATGTCGGCGATGCACAGGCCGAGGACCCGGTCGCCGAGAAATTCGAGCCGCTGATAATCGCGCCCGCTGCCCGAACCGTGCGTCAGCGCTTCGACATAAAGCGCCGCGTCATGCGTGGTGATGCCAAGGCGCGATGCGAGCGCGGTGAGGCGGTCCTGCTGGGTCAAAACCCTTTCCCGATCCTGGCCCAGCGCGCGGCCGAGACCCAGCTCAGCGGATTGTACCACTGCGCCGCACCGTTGGTCGAAAACACCGTGAACATCGCCTTGCCGACGAGATTCTCGACCGGCACGAAGCCGATGCCGCGGCCGCGCACTGCGGGGAAACGGCTGTCAGCACTGCGATCGCGGTTGTCGCCCATCAGGAACAGGTGCCCCTTTGGGACGACATAGACCTGCGTCGTGTCGGGAAACGAAGGCCCGCCATCGTAGACGTCGAGCGTGTCGTAGCTATGCCCGTTGGGCAGCGTTTCACGATAGCGCGGATAGCGACAGACATCGCGCCCGCCCGAGACCTCCTGATAGATCGGCAAAAAGCACGGCAGCGTCCCGTCACGCTGGGCGGCGGCGCGCATATTGTCGGTCACCGGGATGATCGCATCGGCAACGCGAACGCGCTCGATCGGCTTGCCGTTGAGCGAAACCGCTCCGTTGGTCACCTGGATCCTGTCGCCAGGCAGGCCGATGACGCGCTTGATATAGTCCTCTTCCTGCGTCGGCGGCGCCTTGAAGACGGCGACGTCGCCGCGGTCGGGCAGGCTGGAAAAGATGCGCCTGGGGATCAGCGGTACACCGAACGGCAGCGAATAGCGGCTGTAGCCATAGGCCATCTTGTTGACGACCAGATAGTCGCCGATCAGCAGCCGCGGCTGCATCGATTCCGACGGGATGCTGAACGGCGAAAAGAGAAACGATCTCACGATCAGCACGAACAGCGCTAATTTGACGAGGAACTTGAGGAAATCGGTCTGCTCTTGCCTGGCCGAAAGCGCTGGTTTTGCGCCGTTTACCGGTGCCGTCGCAGGGCTGGTCGCGTTACGTGTGGTCATGGCTAGCGCATTGCAGGTGAGGGCAAGCCTGCGTCAAGCGCCTTTGTTGGCGCGATCGTCCCGCAGTGGAGAATGGCTGGCGAAGCGCCGGTCGGGAGGCTAAACCCCGCGGTTCAAATCGCACCCGGAGGAAAAATGCCTGACATCGACGGTTTCTGGACCGCAATCGAAGATTACGCGGTGCGACCGATCGCGGATCTGGTCGAAGGCGATGCCGACCGGCAGGAGCTGCTCGTCGTCGACCAGTCGGCGATCCGCTTCGACTTTACCAAGACGCACCTCGATACCGAACTGGTCGAACGCTTCGTCGCGCTCGCCGATGCGGTCGACCTCGATGGCGCGCGCAAGCGCCTGTTCGCCGGCGACATCGTCAATCCGAGTGAGCGCCGCGCGGCCGAACACAGTGCCGAGCGTGGCGAAGGGAATGCTGACAGCGTCGCGATCGCGCGCCAGCTCCATGTCCGGATGCGTGCGCTCATCGACGCGATGGAAGCCGGTGCGCTTGGCGAGATCCGGCATATCATCCATATCGGGATCGGCGGGTCGGCGCTAGGCCCCGATCTCGTCATCGACGCGCTCTATCGCGCCAGCGACCGCTATGGCGTCGCCGTGGTATCAAACGTCGACGGACTCGCACTTGAAGACGCAATCGAGCGCTTCGATGCCCGCTACACGCTGGTCGTCGTAGCTTCGAAGATGTTCACGACCAGCGAAACGATGCGCAACGCCGCCTCGGCGCTCGAATGGCTGCGCGCCGAAGGGGTGGCAGATCCCTATGGCCAGTTCGTCGCACTCACTGCCGACCCGGAGAAGGCGCTCGCCTGGGGAATCGACGAAACGCGTATCCTGCCTTTCTCGCGGACCGTCGGCGGTCGCTACTCGCTATGGTCGTCGATCGGTTTTCCCATCGCATTGGCGCTCGGCTGGTCGGAGTTCGAGGAATTGCTCGAGGGCGCGGCCGAGATCGACCGCCATTTCCGCCTCGCCGACTGGTCGCTCAATGCCTGCGCGCTGGCCGCCTTCGCCGACCTCTATTATGCCCAGGTCGGCCGCCATGAGACACGCGCGGTGTTCGCCTATGACGAACGGCTGCGCCTGTTACCATCATATCTCCAGCAGCTCGAAATGGAGAGCAACGGCAAGCGCGTGACCAGCGGCGGCAAACCGCTCGACCGACCGAGCGCGCCGATCGTCTGGGGCGGGGTGGGGACCGATGCGCAGCACGCTGTGTTCCAGCTGCTCCACCAGGGGACGCATATCATACCCGTAGAATTCGTCGCTTCGATTGCCGCGGGCGACGGGCTCGCCCCCGAACATCACGCGATGCTGCTCGCCAGCTGCTTTGCACAAGGCGCAGCGCTGATGACGGGCAGGGCGAACGCCGACGATCGGGCGCGCGACTATCCCGGCGACCGCCCCTCGACGACGATCCTGCTTGATGATGTCGATGCCCGCACACTCGGCGCGTTGCTTGCGTTTTACGAGCACCGCACGTTCGTCAACGCGACATTGCTCGGGATCAATCCCTTCGACCAGTTCGGCGTTGAGCTCGGCAAGGATATGGCGCGGCGGATGGACGAGGGAGCAGGCGATATCGATCCCTCGACTGCCGCGCTGATGAAGCTCGCCGGGCTGACCCCCTGACATCGCCGGCTCAGTGGGCAGGGCAGCGATTGCGCTGATCGGCAAAGTCGATTGGCACAAGCAGACACGCCACCCCATATGCGCCTTCGACCGACCGTTTTACGCAAATTGAGGAAAATACCTTGGCCAAGTTCGACTACGACCTGTTTGTCATCGGTGCCGGATCGGGCGGCGTCCGCGCCGCGCGCGTGTCGGCCTCGTTCGGCGCCAAGGTCGCCATCGCCGAGGAGTTTCGGGTTGGCGGGACCTGCGTCATCCGCGGCTGCGTGCCCAAGAAGCTGCTCGTCTATGGGGCGCATTTCGCCGAGGATCTCGAAGACGCCAAGCGCTTCGGCTGGGACGTCGGCACGCCGAAATTCAATTGGTTGACGCTGCGCGACAATGTGCTCGCAGATGTCGACCGGCTCAATACTGCCTATACCGATACGCTCGAAAGCCATGGCGTCGAGATCCTGCATGAACGCGCGGTGCTGACCGGACCCAATGAGGTGAAGCTGGCGAGCGGCAAGACGGTGACGGCCAAGACGATCCTCGTCGCGACGGGCGCCTGGCCGGTCATGCCCGACTTTCCCGGTTCGGAATACGGCATCTCTTCGAACGAGGTCTTTCACCTCGATGCCCTGCCCAAGCGTGTCGTGATCGCCGGAGCAGGCTATATCGCCAACGAATTCGCCGGCATCTTCAATGCGCTCGGCAGCAGGGTGACGATCGTCAACCGCTCGGACAAGATCCTGCGCGGCTATGACGAGACGCTGCGCGACCGCCTGCTGCAGATATCGATGACGAAAGGGATCGATTTCCGCCTCAACTGCCCGTTTGAAAAGATCGTCAAGCACAAGGACGGCAGTTTCGGCGTCAAGCTGGCCGAACACGACAGCTTCGATGTCGATCTCGTCCTGTTCGCGATCGGACGCCGTCCGCATACCGAAGGCCTGGGCCTCGATGCCGCCGGGGTCGAACTTGCCGACAATGGCGCGATCAAGGTCGACGAATACAGCCAGTCGAACATCAAGAGCATCTATGCCGTCGGCGACGTTACCGACCGCGTCCAGCTCACCCCCGTCGCGATCCGCGAGGGACAAGCGTTCGCCGAAACAGTGTTCAACAACAATCCGAGCACGGTCGATTACGACTGCATTCCGTCGGCCGTCTTCTCGCACCCGCCGCTTGCCGGCGTCGGCCTGACCGAAGGCGAGGCGCGCAACACGCTCGGCGCGATCAAGGTTTTTTCGTCCGATTTCCGCCCGATGAAAAATGTCCTCGCCGGGCGCAACGAACGCAGCCTCTACAAGATGATCGTCGATGCTTCGAACGACAAGGTCGTCGGCCTGCACATGATCGGACCCGATGCGCCCGAGATTCTCCAGGCCGCCGCTGTCGCGGTCAAGGCGGGGCTGACCAAGGCCGATTTCGATAATACCGTTGCGCTCCACCCGAGTATGTCGGAAGAGCTCGTCCTGCTGCGTTAGGCGGCGAGCGCAAGCCGATTGCGGCCGGCCGCCTTCGCTCGATAAAGCGCGGCATCTGCGCCGGCCAATACGTCTCCGATAAGCCTGCCGTGCTTGAGCTCGGCGACGCCAGCACTGATCGTCAGCCTGATCGGAACATCGTCGCTCGCGCCGTGGAACCGCATGCCCTCGATCTGGCTGCGCAATCGTTCGCAGATCGCCGTCGCCTGCTCGATGCTCGCGCCGTAGAATATCAGGCCGAATTCCTCGCCGCCGATGCGCGCGATCACATCGGCCCCGCGCAGGACGCTTGATGCGCATCGGGAAAAGCTTTGAAGAATCTCGTCACCGACGAGGTGGCCATGGCGGTCGTTGACCGACTTGAAATGATCGAGGTCGACGATCGCGACGCATCCCCGATTGCCGGCCGACAGATCGTTCGAGAGTGTTTCGAGCTGGCCCATAAAGGCACGCCGGTTGGGCAGGCCGGTCAGGAAGTCGGTCGAGGCTTCATGCGTCAACTGGTCCTCGAGAACCTTGCGATCGGCGATGTCGCGAATCGAGCTCACCACGCCCGATATCGAACCGTCGTCGTCGACCACGCCGCGACAGCGCATTTCGAACCATATGGTTGTGCCATCTCGACCCACGCCACGAAATTCTGAGGTAAACGTCTGGTCCGGATGCGACAGCGCTTCGACAAAAATCGCATTGGTATCGTGGCGGTCCTCCTTGAGCACGAGGTCCGAACCACGCATGCCGACAAGGTCGCGGGCGCTGTAGTCGCCCAATTCGGCAATCGATTGCGAGGCGTACAGGATCGTCCCGTCCGGATCGAGATTGAGAATGAGGTCACTCGAATTCTCGGTCACAAGGCGATAGCGCGCCTCGCTCGCCAACAGCTTTTCGTGCAGCAGCTTGCGGCGTGTGAGGTCGGCGGCAACGGGCAGGACGGTGAGAACGGTTACGGCGAGGTAGAACTGGAAAAACACCGTCGCACTGGCAATGGCTTCGGTCGTCTGCGCTGTCGAGCCAGCACCTGCGACCGTGAAGAATCCGCCGACCAAGGCCAGCATGACGATCGAAACGCCCGCGCCGAACTGGCCGCGCCAAATCGTCGCCATCATCACCACCAGGATCGGCAGGAACAGAAGCGGATGCGAGTTGTGCCAGAACACCGCCACGTCGGTGACGAAAATGAGCACCAGCATGGTACCGTTCTGGATGATCGTCCGCCGTTTCGCTCCGATCACAAATTTGTGCGTGTCGCTGCGCATTACCGCGCCGACGATTGGTGCGAACGCGACCGTACCGAGCGCATGGCCAGCGACCCAGCTGGCCCAGTTGGACCAGTAATCGAGGCCGAGGACCGCGGCAATCGAAGCCCCGCCCAGCCCGGAAATCGCGGGCGCAACAATACCAGCGGCCACGACGAACGAGACGACGTCATGGAGTGATGCGAGCGGGCCACGGCGATGGTTGAGCCGGCGTAAGAGCGCCGCGCCGATGACCGCTTCAGTCAGGTTGAATACGGCGAGCGGGCCTGCCGCCCACAGGCCGAACCCGAAAACGCTGGTGGCGATGAAACTCGCGATGCCGCAGGTGAGCAGTGGCCGGACCCAACGCTTGGGAGAACTCAGTGATAATTCGGCGAGCAAGATCGCGGTCGCCACCCATATGAATGCAACACCGCCGCCGAAACGCGTCGACATGATCGTTGCCGAAGCGGCAACGAAATAGATCAGGCCGATGATTATGGCGCGCAACCACGCACCGCCAAGGCCAAAGGTGAATCGTCTGGTCACGCGCCATGCCTAGTTTTGAACAGTTAATATGGCGTTTTCCAATTGCGGTATTTTGGGTCGTCATCGGCCTGCCCGCGACAGACACGTCCGGCTTGCATCGCGGCGCGCGGCGCGCATAACCTCTTCGCCACATCAGTTGGGGGAGGGAAGATGAGTGAACAGGGAGCCATTGCGGCCGATCGACAGCCCGCGCCGGGCGAACCTAGCGCACGCGACATCAGACTGGTTATCGCCGCGTCGTCGATCGGGACGGTGTTCGAATGGTATGATTTTTTCATCTACGGCACGCTCGCCAGCCTGATCGGCAAGGCCTTCTTTCCCGCCGACAACGAGACTTTGCAACTGCTGCTCGTCTGGGCGGGGTTTGCCGTCGGCTTCGGCTTTCGTCCGCTCGGCGCGATCTTGTTCGGCTATCTTGGCGACCGGCTGGGTCGCAAATACACCTTCCTCGTCACCGTCACGCTGATGGGTGTTGCAACCGCAGGTGTCGGCCTGATCCCGAGCGCCGCGACCATCGGCCTTGCTGCACCAGCGATCGTTATCGCCTTTCGCATCCTCCAAGGGCTCGCACTCGGCGGCGAATATGGCGGCGCGACGACCTATGTCGCCGAACACGCCCCGGTCGAGAAGCGCGGCTATTACACCAGCTTCATCCAGGCGAGCGTCGTCGGCGGCTTTGCGCTGAGCGTCGCGGTTGTGCTTGCCTGTCGATATCTGATCCCGGCCGACGATTTTGCCGCCTGGGGCTGGCGCGTGCCTTTCCTGTTGTCGCTGTTGCTGCTCGCAGTCTCGCTGTGGATGCGGCTCAAGCTTAGCGAGAGCCCGGTCTTCAAGGCGATGAAGGAAGCGGGCACGATGGCGAAAAACCCGTTCGTCGAAAGCTTCACCTATCCGGGCAACAAGAAACGCCTGTTTGTCGCATTGTTCGGCATCACCGCCGGCCTGACGACGATCTGGTACACCGCGTTCTTTTCGAGCCTGTCGTTCCTCAAGGGCCCGATGCGCGTCGATGCGACGGTCGCCGAAATCACCGTCGGGATCGCCGGCTTCCTGTCGATGGGCTTTTACCTCGTCTGGGGCCGGATTTCCGACCGGATCGGGCGGAAGAAGCCGATCATCTGGGGCAATATCCTCGCGCTGATCCTGCTGTTTCCCGCCTTCTGGGCGATGGGTGAACTTGCCAACCCGGCGCTCAGCCATTCGGCCAGCGCGGCCCCCGTGGTCGTGTCGGGACCCGACTGCAGGTATGATCCCTTCGCCAGCGAACAGGCCACGCGCTGCGGGCGCTTGCTCCAGGACCTGACGACGAGCGGCGTTCCCTATGCGCTCGAAACCAGCGATACGCTGGGCGTCGCGGCTGGCTCCATGGCGCTCCCGCTCGATGGTTATCCCTGGGACGATGCGGCGGCACGACGCACAGCCCTGCAAACCGCCCTGCAGGACGCCGGTTATGATTTCTCACCGCAGAACCCGCCGCTCGCCAACCTCATCGCGATCGGTGCGGTCCTGCTCGTCCTCGGTATGTTGTCGGGCATGACCTACGGCTCGGTCGCGGCATTGCTTGCCGAGATGTTCCCGCCGCAAATCCGCTACAGCTCGATGTCGATCCCCTATCATATCGGCGCGGGTTATTTCGGTGGGTTCCTGCCGCTGATCGCGGGATACATCATCGCCAAGACAGGCAATGCCTATGCCGGCCTGTGGTACACCTGGGTGTTCGTCGCGATTGCCCTGGTCGTCGGCTGGTGGGGTATCCCCTCGGGGCCGCCCACCGATTTCGACGATTCGAGCGAAAGCCCCGCCTGAACGAGCGGACGGTGATGGACGCCGCAGCGCGCGAGGGTTATCCGCAGGCGATGGATGATTTTCAACCGCCCCTGAGATTGCGGCTCGACGGCGCCGCGCTGCAATCGAACTGGCGCTGGCTTGCCCGGCAGAGCGGCGCTGCTGCGTGCGGCGCTGCCGTCAAGGCGGACGGCTATGGCCTCGGCGCGCGCGACGTTATGCAAAGGCTGGCGCAGGCGGGCTGCCGCGATTTCTACGTTTCGACCTGGGCCGAAGCCGATGCCCTGATGCCTCTCGCCAAAGGCCTCTCGCTCTCGGTATTCCATGGTGTGCGCGATGACGACATGGCGTATGCGGTCGGCAGCCCGGCGCGGCCCGTCCTCAACAGCCTCGACCAGGTCCGGCGCTGGCTGGCGCATTGCCCCGACCGGCCGTGCGACATCATGGTCGATACGGGCATGAATCGCCTGGGCCTTGCCCTCGACGACATCGGCGACAAAGCCATTGATCGACTCACCATCAACACGCTGATGAGCCATCTCGCCTGCGCCGATGAAGACAGCACAATGAATGCACGTCAGCGCGACCGCTTTGCCGCAACTGCCGCGCAGTTTGCCGGCGCGCGCGCCAGCCTCGCCAACAGCGCCGGCATCTGCCTCGGCGACGAATACGCCTTTGCCCTGACGCGTCCGGGCCTGGCGCTTTATGGCGGCATTCCGCGTCGCGAGGCAGTGGGCAATATCACGCCTGTCGCCTATCCCGAGACGCAAATTCTCCAGCTCCGGTCGCTGACCGCGGGCGAGACGGTCGGCTATGGCGCGACCTTCACCGCGCCAACGGCGATGACCGTGGGAATCGTCAACGCAGGCTATGCCGACGGGCTCTACTGCTCGCTTGGGCCTTCCATGACGCTCTCCTATCGCGGGGACCATTGCGCGATCGTCGGGCGGGTCTCGATGGACCTCATCGCGATCGAACTGCCCGACGATGCCCGCGAAGGCGACTGGGTCGGGATCGACTTCGACCTCGCCGTTCTCGCGCAAAATTCGCCGATGTCGCAATATGAACTGCTGACCGGCCTCGGCCAGCGCTGGGACCGTGTCTGGTTTTAGGCGTGCGCGCCGAGCCAGGCGATCAGCGGTTGCCACAGGGTTTCGGGTGCCGCGCGCCCGACGACCATGCCGATATGTCCCGATGCGACATCGCGGCGCTCGCCCCAATCGGGCACCGCGGCAAGCGGGACGATGCGATCGCTGGTCGATGCGAAATGGAGCGAGGGGACATCATCGGGTCGAGGATCGATGCGCTTTCCCGCGACGCGCCAATCGCCATTGGCCGGTGCATTGGCACCGAACAGGTCGTCGAACAGTCCGGCGCCCGCAGCATAGGGCAGGGGATCGCCGCCGTTCGCCCAGTCCTCTAGCGCGACGAAAGTAGCAAGCATTGCCGGATCCAGTTGCGGATCTGCCAAACGCGCGAACTTTTCCACGGTGCGATCGGGATCGAGTGCCCAGAAAGCGGTCTGGAGCAATTCGAGCGGGACCAGCCCGACACGTTCGAGCGCATGCCGATTGTGCTGCCACAGCCGAGCCAGCCGGACGCGCATCGTGCCGGGATAGGCGTCGAAGTCCCACGGCGCGGCAATCGTCGCGACGCTTGCGACCGGTGCGACCGCTCCAGCGCCAAGTGCAAGCGTTCCGCCAAGACAGTGACCGACGAGCTGGACCGACCCACCGAGCCGCTCGATTGCGGGCAACAGATAGCGTTCAACATGCTCGTTCAGGCCGTCGCCAGCATCGGCGCGGCACGGCGTTCCCCAGGTCAGCAAGTGGACGCCGAACCCGGCATCGACGAGCGCGCGTGCGAGCGAATTGTCCGCAGCCATGTCGAGCACGCGCGGCGGATTGATCAGCGACGGGATGAGCAGCACCGGCGGGCCATCGCTGCGATAGCAATGAAGCCGCGCGCGTCCGATCGCCTCGCCGGGGACGTCGGGCCAACGCTGGGCCGACCGCGGCGCCTGCTGGTATCGCTGCAAGCCGTCGAGCGCGGCGGCCGCGGTCGCGGGGTCGCTGCGTGCGACCTCGGCGACCATCTGGAGGAACAGCGGCAGTGGGCGCGGGCGATGTTGCGGTGCATCATCGTTTGATGCTAAATGATCCACGGCCTTCCACCCCCGTCCAGCAAGAGACTGTCATGGCAAAAGCGCAGCATCGTTCCAAGAGCGATCGCGACAACGATATCATCGTTATCAAGAAATACGCCAATCGTCGTCTCTACGACACCGACAAGTCGCGCTACATCACGCTCGACGATCTCGCCGGCATGATCCGCGAAGGACGCGAGTTCACCGTCGAGGATGCCAAATCGGGCGATGACATCACGCACAGCGTCCTCACCCAGATCATCATGGAAGAGGAATCGCGCGGCCCGACTATGCTGCCGGTCAAGTTCCTGCGACAGATCATCGCGCTGTATGGCGACAGCGTGCAATCGATCGTGCCCAATTATCTCGACGCGACGATGGACAGTTTTCGCGACAACCAGCAGCGCGTCGGCCAGGCGATGAGCGGCGCGCTCGGCAGCGACACGCTCGCCGAGATGACCCGCCGCAATATGGCTATGTTCCAGTCGGCCGCGCGCGCGTTCGGCATGCCTGCGATGGGCGGCGGGGCGCCCGATACAGAGGCAACCGCGAACGGCAACGACAAGGATGCCGAAATCGCCCGGCTCAAGGCCGAACTCGAAGCGCTCAAGAAATCGAGCGCCAGCAAGAAATAACCCCGTCAATCGGACTCCAGTTTCATGATCAAGCACGCGTTAAAGAACCGCCGGGCGACCGATTTTTCGGCCTGGTACCAGGAAGTCATCACCGAAGCCGACATGGCCGAGGAATCGGGCGTGCGCGGCTGCATGATCATCCGCCCCTGGGGCTATGGAATGTGGGAGCGGATCCAGCGCCTGCTCGACGACCAGATCAAGGCGACAGGCCACGAAAACTGCTATTTCCCGATCTTCATCCCCTTGAGCTATTTCGCCAAGGAAGCCGAGCATGTCGACGGCTTCGCCAAGGAAATGGCGGTTGTCACCCATCATCGCCTGATTGAGCAGGACGGAACGCTCGTCCCCGATCCCGATGCCAAGCTCGAAGAGCCGCTGATCATCCGGCCGACGTCAGAAACCGTGATCGGCACCGCTTTTGCGCGCTGGATCCAGAGCTGGCGCGACCTGCCGGTCAAGATCAACCAGTGGGCCAATGTCGTCCGCTGGGAAATGCGCACGCGGATGTTCCTGCGGACGAGCGAATTCCTCTGGCAGGAAGGCCATACGGCGCACGCGACACGTGACGAGGCGATGGAAGAGACGCTCGCGATCCTCGAACTCTATCGCAGTTTCTCCGAAAATGTTCTCGCGATGCCCGTTATCGCTGGCGAAAAGCCCGAGCATGAGCGCTTCCCTGGCGCGGTCGCAACCTATTCGATCGAAGCGATGATGCAGGACGGCAAGGCGCTCCAGGCGGGCACGACGCACTATCTCGGCACCGCTTTCGCCGAGGCGCAGAACATTCGCTACCAGTCGCCCGAGGGCGAGCTCGAACTCGCGCATACGACAAGCTGGGGCGTCTCGACGCGCCTCATAGGCGGCGTCATCATGACGCACGGCGACGACGACGGCCTGCGCGTTCCCCCGCTGATTGCACCACACCAGATCGTCATCGTGCCGATGCTACGCGACAATGACGAGGATGCGGCCCTGCTCGATTACTGCAACGCGCTCGTCGCCTCGCTCAAACAGGGCAGTGCGTTTGGCGAACCGCTGCGCGTCCATCTCGACAAGCGCGCGCTCAAGCCCGCCAACAAGCGCTGGTCGTGGGTCAAGAAGGGCGCGCCGATCATCCTCGAAATCGGCGGCCGCGACATGGCCGCGGGTCTCGTCACGGTCATCGAACGCACTGCGCTCTATGGCGACGACGGTCGCCTCGCGAGCAAGGCGATGACGCCCGCCGATCTCGCCGCCGCGGCGCCCGGACTGCTCGAAGCGATCCAGCAACAGCTGCACGCCGAAGCCAAGACGCGCCTTGACGCCAACATCACCCGCGACATTACCGACCGCGCTGCGCTCGCCGCGCATTTCGCCGATGCGGCAGCTTATCCGGGCTGGGTCGAGGTCAGCTGGTCGAAGCCGACCGGCGCCGGGCTCGAGGCGATCATCGAGGAACTGAAGGCGCTCAAATTGACGATGCGCAACGTGCCGCAGGGCAGCGATGCGGCGGGGTCGACCTGTTTCTTCACCGGCGAGGCGGCGGTCGAACGCATCCTCATCGGCCGGGCATATTAAGGTGGCCAAGCAGCAACGCGCACCCGACGGCATGCCGACGATCGACCAGGTCGTCGCCTTCATCAAATCGAGCCACCAGCCCGCCGGCAAGCGCGAGATCGCGCGCGAGTTCGGCCTCAAGGGCGGCGAAAAAATCAAATTGAAGGCGATGCTCCGCGACATGACCGACGACGGGCTGATCGACCTGACGCCCGGTCGCACCTACACCGCCGGTGGCGAAGTCCCCAAGGTCACCGTGCTGCGGATCGTCGATATCGACGACGATCAGCCCGTTGCGACGCCCGAGGAATGGGATGCAGGCACCCCGCCGCCGATGCTTCGCGTCATCCAGCGCGGGCGCAAGGGCGCACTCGGCGTCGGCGACCGGATCCTCGCGCGCACCGAAGAGCGCGGCAAGGGCCATGTCGCGCACCTGATGAAAAAGCTCGAGCGGACCGAGGAAATGGTCCTCGGTGTCGTCACCGCACAGCCGGGTAACAAGGCGAAACAATACTGGCTGCGCGCGGTCGACAAGAAAGCGCGCCGCGACTGGGCGATCTCCGACCTTGGCGAGGCAAAGCCCGGCGATCTCGTCCTTGCCGCGATCAGCGGTCGCCCGCCGCAGCAAAGCGTCGCGGTCAAGCAGATCCTCGGCGATCCGCTCGCGCCCAAGAGCTTCAGCGAGATCGCGATCCACAAATACGGCATCCCCCACGTCTTTCCCGACGCGGTCATCGGCGAGGCCGAACGCGTGGCGAAAGTCCCACTCGGCGACAAGCGCGAGGATCTGACGCATATCCCGATCGTCGCGATCGATCCCGCCGACGCGCGCGACCATGATGACGCGATCTGGGCGGGCGAAGACGACGATCCCAAGAACCCCGGCGGCTACCGCGCGATCGTCGCAATCGCCGATGTGAGCTACTATGTCCGCCCCGGCAGCGCGCTCGACCGCGAGGCACGCAAGCGCGGCAACAGCGTCTATTTCCCCGACCAGGTCGTGCCGATGCTGCCCGAGATCCTCTCGGCCGACATGTGTTCGCTCAAGGCCGGGCAGGACCGCGCCGCGCTCGCCTGCCACATGACGATCGCCGCCGACGGCCGGATCACCGCGTGGCGTTTCACCCGCGCGCGCGTCCGCCTCGCCGCTAACATCGCCTATGAAGACGCGCAGGCAGCGATCGACGGCATCGCGCCGCACGATCTCACCGATACCGCACTCAGGCCGCTCTGGGCGTGCTGGGCGCTGCTCAAGGCGGCGCGGACCAAGCGCGAACCGCTCGATCTTGACCTACCCGAGCGGCGCATCGAACTCGATGAAACCGGGCGCATCACCTCGGTCGCGGCGCGCGACCGGCTCGATGCGCATCGCCTCGTCGAGGATTTCATGATCGCCGCCAACGTCGCCGCGGCCAAGGGCCTCGAAGGCAAGGCGCGCCCCGTCATGTACCGCGTCCACGAAGTCCCCAGCCGCGACAAGCTCGTCGCGATGAAGGACTATTTGAAGACCCTCGACGTGGACTTCGCGCTCGGCCAGGTCGTCCGCCCCGCGATCTTCAACCGCGTGCTCGGCAAGATCGCCAATGAAGCGATCAAGGCGCAGGTCATGGAACAGGTGCTGCGCACGCAGATGCAGGCCTATTACGGCCCCGTGAACATGGGCCATTTCGGCCTCGCGCTGGGTAGCTACGCGCATTTCACCTCACCGATCCGCCGCTATGCCGATCTGCTCGTCCACCGCTCGCTGGTCGATGGCTACGGCCTCGAACAGGGCAAGCCCGCCGACGACAAGATCGCGGCAAAAACCGGGCTGGCACGCGACGATATCGAGGATCTCGCCAAGATCGGCCAGGCGATCAGCGATGCCGAACGCCGCGCCATGCAGGCCGAACGCGAGACGGTCGACCGCTACGTCGCCGCCTATCTGTCGCGCCACAAGGGCGAGATCGTCGATGCGCGGATCACCGGGGTCAAGGATTTCGGCTTCTTCGCAACGGTCGATGACATCGGCGGCGACGGCCTCATCCCCGTGCGCTCGCTCGGCCGCGAATATTTCGAATATGACGAGGCCAGCCAGACGCTGACCGGACGCGACACCGGCACCCGCTTCACCAGTGGACAGCGGCTCAAGCTGCGGCTGGTCGAGGCCGATCCGATCAAGGCATCGCTGTTGTTCGAACTGCCCGAGCGGACCGATGCCAATGGCGGCGGTCGCGACGAGCGTTCATCGGCACCGCGCGGCAAGGGCGGCCCCAAGGGAACGCGCAAGGATCCGCGCAAACGTCCCGGCAACGGCGGCGACAAGCGCTACGGCAAGAAGCCCGGCAAGGGACCTCGCGGCGGTGGCTCCGATCGCGGAGGACCCGATAAAGGCCCGCGCCGCAGCCCCGGCAAGGGACCACGCACCGGTAAAGCTGAGACGCGCGACGGCGAGCGCAGCAAGAAGCCCAACCAGGGCAAACGCGGCCGCCCCGCCAACATCCGCCACCAGGGCAAGAAAAGCCGCTAACTCAAGCGGTCGATGTCCTCGATCGACAGCGATCCGGGGATGATGAACACCGGGCAGCCCATTGTGCCCGCATCGCTGCCCGCGAAGTGCGACACCAACGGCCCGGGATTGCCCGATGCGGCGGCACCGAGGACGAGCGCGACGATCTCCTTGTCGTCGGCAATCACGTCGCGGACGACGTCGATGTCCTTGCCCAGCCGGACGGTAATCGTCGGCGATATGCCGTTTTCGAGCGCCAGTGTGCCAGCCGCGCCGGCGACGAGCGCCTCGGCGCGGGCGCGCGCCTCGTCCTCCATCGTCGCCTGCGCGCCGCCCCACGCCACGAATTCCTGCGGCGCGACGACCGCGAGGACATGGACCTTGCCGCCGGTGCGCGCAGCACGGCGCGCGGCAAAGCGCATCGCCAGCGCCGATTCATCGCTCTCGTCGATGACGACCAGATAACTTCTCATGCAGCGTCCCCCCAATCTCGGGGCGTCGCGTGTCCCTGCCGGGACGCCCTTCACGCAAATTTGGGCGCGCGCAGCGCACGATGCAAGCACGAAGCCGACATAGGCCTTGACCCGATGCCCCGTTTCGGGCTGGAAGGCGCGAACAATCGCCGCCCGCAACCGCCGGGCCGCCGCCAGATTACGAGGATGCCAGCCGATGGCCATCGAGCTTAAAATGCCCGCCCTTTCGCCGACCATGGAGGAAGGCACGCTCGCCAAATGGATGGTCAAGGAAGGCGACGTCGTGACGTCGGGCACGCTCCTCGCAGAGATCGAGACCGACAAGGCGACGATGGAATTCGAGGCGATCGACGAAGGCACTGTCGCCAGGATCGTCGTCCCCGACGGCACCGACGCGGTCAAGGTCGGTGACGTCATAGCGATCTTGGCGGAAGAGGGCGAAGACGTCGCCGAAGCGGCGGCGAGTGGCGGCGCAGTTGCAAAGGCTGAACCAGCCGATACGCCAAAGACCGAGGGCGGTCATTCGGCAAGCTCGGCACAAACAGATGATGGATCAGGCGCTTCCCCCTCATCCACTCCTTCATCCGCTCAGGCTGAGCCTGTCGAAGCCCCTTCGGCGAGCCAGGCTCCGACCCGATCCAATGACGGCGACCGCATCAAGGCCAGCCCACTCGCCCGCCGCATTGCCGCCGACACCGGCGTCAACCTGTCCACGCTGACCGGCTCGGGTCCCGGCGGCCGCATCGTCAAGGCCGACGTCGAAAGCGCCACCCCGCAAACATCCGCTCAGGCTGAGCCCGTCGAAGCCCGCGCGCAGTCCAAATCGGCCCCGGTCGATCCCGGCGAGATTCCGCATGAGGTCCAGAAACTCAGCAACATGCGCAAGACGATCGCGCGCCGGCTGACCGAGGCGAAGCAGACCGTGCCGCATATCTACCTGACCGTCGATATCCGCATCGATGCGCTGCTCAAGCTGCGCGGCGAGCTCAACGCCGGTCTCGAAAGCCGCGGCATCAAGCTCAGCGTCAACGACCTCCTCATCAAGGCGCTCGCACAGGCGCTGATGATCGTCCCCAAGTGCAACGTCGCCTTCGCCGGCGACAGCCTAATCGCCTACAGCCGCGCCGACATCTCGGTCGCGGTCAGCATCGAGGGCGGCCTGATCACGCCCATCGTCGTCGGTGCCAACGAAAAATCGGTCTCGGCGATCGCGACCGAGGTCAAGGATCTCGCCGGGCGCGCCAAGGAGGGCAAGCTCCAGCCGCACGAATACCAGGGCGGCACCGCGAGCATTTCGAACATGGGCATGTTCGGCATCAAGCAGTTCGATGCCGTCATCAACCCGCCGCAGGGCATGATCATGGCGATCGGCGCGGGCGAAAAGCGCCCCTATATCGTCGATGACGCGCTCGGCGTCGCGACGGTCATGAGCGCCACCGGCAGCTTCGACCACCGCGCCATCGACGGCGCCGACGGCGCGCAACTGATGAAGGCGTTCAAGGACCTCGTGGAGAACCCGCTGGGGATGTTGGCTTAATGCTTCCTTCGACAAGCGATCTGCTAGAGCGCCTATTTTCGAAAGGCGTAAAGAGCGAACAAGTTGAACAAGCGCTGGGCATTCATCAAAGCGGCGTATCAGCGCTACGGCACAAGAAACGAAAACTATCCTACGAAGAAGTTAGAGCTTTGTTGGAGGCGTTTCCCGCCGAAGCCGGATGGTTGACGCCCGCCATCCGCGTCACCGCGATGCCCGCCGATCTCAACCCCTATGGCGGCGTTTTCGGCGGCTGGATCATGAGCCAGATGGCGCTCGCGGCGGGCTCGCTCGCCTCGCGCCATGCCAAGGGCAAGACGGTCGTGATCGCGGCGGACGAATTGCGCTTTCCCGGTGCGATGGCGGTCGGCGACGAGCTGTCCTGCTATCCGGTGATCGAGAAACAGGGCAGCAGTTCAATGACTATCGCGGTTGAAGCGATTGCGCGCGAACGCGATGGCGAAACCGAAACCCGCGTCGCCAGCGGCCGCTTCACCTTCGTCGCCATCGGCGCGGACGGCAAAAAACGCGAAATTACTCCTACGGTTTGAACGAAAGCAAAGAGTTATGGCCGAAACTTACGACGTCATCGTATTGGGCAGTGGACCGGGCGGCTATGTCGCGGCGATCCGCGCGAGCCAGCTTGGCCTCAAGACCGCGATCGTCGAGCGCGAGCTGCTCGGCGGGATCTGCCTCAACTGGGGCTGCATCCCGACCAAGGCGCTGCTGCGTTCGGCCGAGATATTCCACTATATGAACCACGCCAAGGATTACGGGCTCGCGGCCGAGAAGATCAGCGCCGACCTCGACGCCGTCGTCAAGCGCAGCCGCGGTGTCGCGAAACAACTCAACCAGGGCGTCACGCACCTGATGAAGAAGAACAAGATCGCGGTCCATATGGGCACCGGCACGCTGACCGGGCCGACCAGCCTGACCGTCGAAAGCGACAAGGGCGAGGAAAAGCTCACCGCCAAGCATATCATCGTCGCGACTGGCGCGCGCGCCCGCGACCTTCCCTTCGCCAAGGCCGACGGCAAGCGCGTCTGGACCTATCGCCACGCGATGACGCCGCCCGAAATGCCCACCAAGCTTCTGGTCATCGGATCGGGCGCGATCGGCATCGAGTTTGCCAGCTTCTACAATGACATGGGCGCCGATGTTACCGTCGTCGAGATGCTCGACCGCGTCGTTCCGGTCGAGGATGCCGACGTCAGCGCATTCCTCGAGAAATCGCTCAAAAAACAGGGCATGACGATCATGACCGGGGCAGGGGTCGAGAGCATCGACGTCGGCGCCAAGGGCATCACCGCCGCGATCAAGGGAAAAGACGGCAAGGTCGCCAAGTCAGAGTTCAGCCACGTCATCGTCGCGGTCGGCATCGTCCCCAATACCGAGAATATCGGCTTGGAAAAGCTCGTCGAAATGGATCGCGGCTTCATCCAGATCGATCCCTATGGCCGCACCAGATCGAAGGGCCTGTGGGCGATCGGCGATTGCGTTCCCGGCCCCTGGCTGGCGCACAAGGCGAGCCACGAAGGCGTCACCGCCGCCGAGGCGATTGCGCAAGAACTGGGCAACACCGACGTCCACCCACACGCGCTCGACCGCAACAATATCCCTGGTTGCACCTATTGCCACCCGCAGATCGCCTCGGTCGGCATGACCGAAGCCAAGGCAAAGGAGGCGGGTTACACGCTCAAGGTTGGCACCTTCCCCTTTATCGGCAACGGCAAGGCGATCGCGCTCGGCGAGGCTGAAGGGTTCGTGAAAACGGTGTTCGATGCCAAGACCGGCGAGCTGCTCGGCGCGCACATGATCGGCGCCGAGGTCACCGAGCTGATCCAGGGCTATGTCGTCGGCAAGACGCTCGAAACGACCGAGGTAGAGCTCATGACCAGCATCTTCCCGCATCCGACGCTCAGCGAGATGATGCACGAAAGCGTCCTCGCGGCGTACGACCGCGCGGTGCATATCTGATTGCGGTGGCTGATTGCGATGGCCGCGCTTAGCGCGCGATCGAGGACTTGATGACGTTGACGCGTTTCTGGAAATCGCGCCGGTTGTTCTGGCGCGACAGCGTCGACGTGATGTGGTTTGCGACCGCCTGGTAGATCGGCTTGTCGAAGCGGCAGCCGTAGCGCATGTCGCCTTTCCATGCGACCGTGGCACGGAGCGGTTCGATCCCGTCAATATGGACGAAGAATGGCTCTTCTTCGCGAAAATTGCCGGCGCAGGCGAACGAGCACCCCTCGCGCGAGAAATCGAGCACGGTCACCGTGACGGGCTTTAGCTTGGCCTGGTGCAGGATCCCCTCGATGACCACGGGTTCGCGGCGCGCACTGCGACGATCATCGCCATGGTCGCACCACGACGGCCGATCGAGACCGCTGGTCGCAAGTTGACGCATGAACTGCGACTGGGAAAGCTTCATGCTTTGCATAGTCATCGATTAGCGCAACGTGATTAAACTAGTGTAAACTAGGATGATCCTCCGATCGTAGGACTCGGAAATCTTATCGGGGTTCAATTTCCAGCAGTGTTCCGGTCCACTGACCTTTTGATATCCGGTACGCTTCGGTCTGGCCGCCGGACGGCCGCACTTGTGCAGCGGGCATCACGGCGTGCCGACGCCAACCAACCGGCCGTCAATACGCTTTCCGTAATAGCTATCGCCGCCATGGTTGGCCTTGGCATTCTCTTCGATACTGCCGGTCTGGCGTGGATCCTTGGGTCGCTCTTGACTGTCGATATACGCGGCCACGTCCCATGCCTGTTGATCGGTAAGACTGCTGCCCTGGCCAAGCGGCATATTGGCCTTGATGAAGCCTGCTGCGGTGTTCACCCTCGCCATGCCAGCCCCCCAATTGAAGCTATTCGGACCCCAGAGAGGGGGGAAGACAATCCGGCCGTTAATGTCCAACTGGCCGGCACCGTCGGCGCCATGACAGGCAGCGCATTTTGCAACGAAGACCTTTTGCCCGCGGGCGGGTTCATAGCCGAGCGAAGTCTTTTCCAGCGTGGGATAGCCTGCTCCGGGCATATTGGCACCGGTCGGGGCGCCGGTTGCTAGCCAGTGCATATATGTCTCGAGGTCTTTGTATACCGCATGGCCTGCCGGGGGTGGGCCACCCGACTTCGATGCCTGGGCGTTCATCGAATAGGTGAAACACCCCTTTATCCGGTCCTCCATCGTGTTGATCTGCTTGTTCTTCGAACGATATTTTGGATAGGCCACCCACGCCGCCCACATCGGTGCGGAATTTGCGCGGCGACCGCTGTCGAGATGACAGCTCGCACAAGCCACGCCGTTGCCGACGAAATCGCCGGCGTTCGACGCGGTGTTGACAAAGATCGCCTGTCCGCGCCGGACCGCATCGCCTGCCGGGCCATCGGGTATGGACGTTTCGGCGGGCGGCTGGAACATTTGGGCTTGGGCAACGTCCGGGCTCATGGGGACCTCGCCCCTGTCGCTGAAAATCCCCGCATCGAACGCTAATGACGCTATCACGAACAGCGCAGCGCCTCCGCCGATAGCGATGATGGCGGTCCTGACGCCGCGTCCCATGAGCGGGCGGGCGCGCTCTTCGCCGCCTTCAACTCGCTCGCGCTCTTCACTTTCCATTGGTTCGACCCCTTGTTGCTGGCGCTGGAACGGGAGGAAGCGTAGCCAGATAATCCGCCACCGCGCGGCGATCCGCATCGTTCAGGCGGGCCGCGATCCCGTTCATCAACCTGCCGGTGGAATTGTCGCGGGTTCCCGATACCCAAGCCGTCAGTTGGGCCGCGGTATATTCGGGATGCTGGGCGGACAGCGCCGGGAAACTCGGAGCGACCCCGAATGTCGATGGCCCATGGCACGAGACGCACGAAGGCAAGCCGCGGGCCCAGTCGCCGTCGAGGACGAGGCGCTCACCGCGAACCAGGTCCCCGCCGAGCGATGCCCGTGCGTTCGACGGCGCCCGCATGACAGAATAATAATCGCCGATCCGCCGCATGTCCTGCGGTTTCAACGTCCGGGCCACAAGCTGCATGGTCTCGTTGCGCCGCTTCCCGGTGACGTAATCGCCAAGCTGCTTGGCGATATATGCGGCAGGAAGGCCAGCCAGGCGAGGGACGCTCGCCGATCCTTGACCGCGCATGCCATGGCATGATGCGCACGCCCATGTCTGACCATTGCCCTGTGAAACGAGCTTTTGGGCGATCGGATCGATGGCAGCCTGAGTAGCGGAGCTCATTGGCGGTTGCGGTCCCAGCGATGCGTCGAGCCGCGCCGCGATTTCCTGCCCGCCCTGCCAGGCCCCGCGACGCCCCGCGAGCAAGCGCGCGGTCGCAACGTCGCCCTCGGTCAAGAGATCGTGGCGGTCTGCGAAGGTCCCGCGAACGTGTGTTACAAGGCGAACAATATCGGCGTCGGACAATACACTCGCGAAACTGGGCATATGGCCTTCGAATGTCGCGTCACCGACGCGGATCGGGCCGTCGATCCCGTTGAGCAGGATATGCATCGCGACTTCGGGCGATGCCTTGAGGAACGGCGAGCTGGCCAGCGGTGGGATCGCTCCCTCGACTCCGCTGCCATTAGGCTGATGACAGGTCGCACAGCGCGATACGAACAGCTCGGCACCGTTCTGCCGGTTGGCGTGCTGGTCGGCGATTTGATCGGATCGCTCGGCCCGCCCGACCGTCACCGCCTTGCCGTTGTCGAGCAGCGTGAAAACTCCCCACAAGGCGAGTGCGACCGCGATTATCAGGACCGGTAGCGGGATTGGCTTGAACTCCTCGTAGGGTTCAAAGCTTTCCATTGGCGGCACGGAGGTCGTAGTTGGCGGGGGCTTCACCGCGGCTCCCCTTTCTCGGCGTAACCGTCATCGCGGACCGCTCGCGTTGGCGCGGGAAACGTATGATCGAGCGACTGCAGATAGGCGACCAGGTCGAGCGCTTCGCGTTTGGCCACGATCACCCCCTTTTTTGGCGCGCGATCGGCCGGCAGGATGATAACGACGTCGCCCGGCTCCGCATGCTCTTTGCGCTCGAACAGATAGGGATAGGCGGGCATGATGCTCCAGCCGAAGATTGCACGCGGCTGGTAGAGATGGGTGAGATGCCAGCCGCGACTGGGCAGGCGCGCGCCGACGTTGAACAGGTCAGGCCCGGTCCGCATCGTGCCGAGCAGGTGAGGGCGATCATAGGCATAATCCGATGCAACCGAGGCGCGACCCCAGCCACGCTCTGCATCGGGGGCCTGATCGATCGAGCGCGGCTGCTGGCTGTGACAATAGATGCAGCCTTGTGCAACATACTGCGTCCGACCGCGCAATTGTTGCGCTGTATAGGGCTTCAGGCCCGGGGTCGGCGCCTCGCTCCTAATCTGGATCGCGGGCGCGATCACCAGCATCAGCGTTGCAAATGCAAGGATGGCAAGTGCCAGAATGGCAAGCGGGACCATGCGGTTCATGTCGACACCGCCGATCGCGTGTCATGGGGCTGGGCAGCCGGTGCCTGCGCATCGCGCTGGATCAGCGCCGCGAGGAAGTGCGCCGCGAAAATCAGATGGCCGACAACCATCACCGCGCCACCTAACGACCGAATCTCAAGATAGGGCAAGACCACCTGCACACTGTCGGAGAAAGGCCGGGCGACGTCGAGCATGGCAAAACCCTGAAGCACTCCGCCGATCGTCAGCCCGATGAAATAGATCGCGAACCCGACAACCACGAGCCAGAAATGGGCAGGGATCATCGATGGCCAGGGCCAGGAGCGGCCGGTGATGCGAGGCAACATGTGATAGACGGCACCGAACATCACAAACGACACGAATCCGTAAGCGCCAAGATGCGCGTGGGCGACCGTATACTGGGTGAAATGGGTAACACTGTTGACCGACCGCAGTGCCTCGATCGATCCCTGGAACGAGGCCAGCGTATACATCACCGCCCCGAGCGAGATGAAGCGCAGCGGCACCGAGGCCTTGAGCGCCCATAGGTTGCGCGCGACAGTGACGTGGTGATTGATCGCAACCGCAATGACGGGCACGAACATCATCACCGAATGGACGATCGAAAGCGTCACCACCCATGTTGGCACCGGCCCGCCAATCAAATGGTGAATGCCGACCTGGCTATAGAACAGGGCCAGCGCCCAAAATCCCAGGAGCGACAGGCTGTAAGAATAGATCGGCTTGCCGATGATTTTGGGGATGAAATAATAGGCCGCGCCGACGCCGAGTGGGGTCAGCCACAGGCCCAGGACGTTATGCGCGAACCACCAATTGACCGTGGCTTCCTGAACGCCGCTGTAAATATAGGGGATATTCGCGATGAAGAACAGGATGGGGAACCAACATAACGCTGCGATATAATACCATCCCGTCACGTAGATATGCTTGACGTGGCGGCGAGCAGCGGTCGCGAGCAGCGGTAGGACAAAGAAGCTTCCGGCGATCGCGATCAGGATGTCGATCTGCCAGGGAATTTCCAGCCACTCCTGGCCATCGTTCCATCCTGAAGCGATTGCGATCGCGCCTGCCGCAACCCCGACATTCCACAGGATGGCGCCAATGATCGGCAGCTTGGGATACCGCAGCGCGGTGTGAAATATGCGCGGCGCCACCCACATTGCTACACCGATGCCCGTCATCGACAGCCAACCGTAGATGACCATATTGAGATGCAATGTGCGAACCCGCCCAAAGGTCAGCCATGCTTCCCCAACAAGCCAGTCAGGCCAGTGAAGCTTGAGCGACGCGATCAGCCCGAAAATCGAACCGATAGCGAGCCATGCTATACCGCTGCTAATGAGCGTGACCACGGCCGGACGCGATATTGCATCGATGCCGGCACGCTCGGTATCGAAATGATGGGCCCGTGCGGCGCCCCCTTCGTCCTGCGAACCTTCGGTTGTGGCGTCGTCGGGATGTCCGGCCTCGCCCTCGGTAAAGATCGTATAGGCGTCGTGTTGGGTGATTGTCAGTTGGCGATTGTTAACGGCCCAGATCAAGAACGCCAGCGCCAGCAGCGACGCGAAGAAGCTCAAACCCAGCAACAGGCCAATCGTCAACGTCATGCGCGCCCTCCTTCAAACCTCGACGGGATCGAGGGCGGGGCGGCCTTCGGGCCACCCCGCCTTGGCGCATCAATCGACCTTTAGGGTACGAAGATACGGGCGATGTTCCGTCCAACCCTGCGGGAAGAGTGTCTTGGCTTCATCGTTTGTGATTGAAGGAGGGATGATAACATCCTTGCCCAACTGCCAGTCTGCAGGAGTGGCGATCCGTTTGCGGTCGCCGAGTTGAAGCGCATCGATAACGCGAAGGATCTCGTCGAAATTTCGCCCCACATTCATCGGATAGGTCATTGTGAGCCGAACCTTCTTGTTCGGGTCGATGATGAACACCGAACGCACGGCTGCCGTCTCGCTCTCATCTGGATGAATCATGTCATAGAGCTTTGCAACCGCCAGGTCCGCATCGGCCACAATCGGGAATTCGAGCGTGGTGTGCTGCGTCTCATTCACATCCTTGATCCATTTGCGATGCTCTTCGGCGGTATCGGTCGATAGGCCGAGCGGCTTGACGTTCCGCTTCGCAAACTCGCTGGAGAGCTGCGCCGTACGCCCCATCTCGGTCGTACAAACAGGCGTAAAGTCAGCCGGATGGCTAAAGAAAAATACCCAGCTATCGCCGGCCCATTCATGCAGGCTGATCATCCCGTTTTGCGTTTCGACGGTGAAATCCGGCGCGGTATCTCCGATGTGCAAACTCATGTTTCTTTTCCCTTCGATAGACTGTGACACCCCGTTCTGGTGCACCCCTACCAATGACTGCTAGGTGGATTGCTCACAGGTTCACTTCCAATACGCTGCCAGTCAAGGTGGATCTCAGTGCGACGTCGGCAACGTGGCTGATCGCCTGAGTGAGGAGTATGCCAGCGATAGTGACTGAACCGGCAACTGGAGACCGCGCCATGACCAGCCAAGAATCCAAAATCATCGCCTGCCCCTCGTGCGCAGGGCTTAACCGTGTGCCCGTGGCGAAGCTCGGAACGGGCGGCACATGCGGGAAATGCCATTCGCCGCTGTTCACAGGGCATCCGGTGGCACTGACCTCGGCAAACTTTTCGGCCCATATGGTGAAAAGCGACATTCCGCTCCTGGTCGATTTCTGGGCCAGCTGGTGCGGCCCTTGCCGCCAGATGGCCCCCGCTTTCGAGGCGGCTGCGGCGCAGGTTGAGCCTTATGTCCGCTTGGGTAAACTCGACACCGAAGCCGAACAGGCGATTGCCGGCCGGTACCAAATCCGCTCGATCCCGACCTTGGCTCTGTTTTCGAAAGGTCGGGAGATCGCGCGCCAAGCCGGCGCGATGCCCGCCAGTGCGATCGTCAGTTGGGTAAAACAGTCGGTGGAGGACTAAATTACCGACAATTCATCAGTTAACTCGAGCGTTCCGAAGAACCTTCGAGGTGGCGAAGCCCAATCTCCAAATGACGCCATCAAATTCAAAGGTTTATTAAACAGGCATTGAATTATCATCCGTGCGCCCTAAATGACATGGCCACTTGGAGCGAACCATGTCGAAACCCCGCAAGCCTGGCAGGCCCACCAAAACCGACAGGGATACTGCGACCGAAATCCTGACCGCCGGGATGCGCCGGTTCGCGGCGCAAGGCTATGACGCCACGTCGCTGCGCCAGATCGCTGGAGATGCTGGCGTCGACGTGTCGCTCATCTCGTATCAATTCGGGTCCAAGCTCGCGCTTTGGCAGGCGATAGTGTCAGGACAGAGCCAAGAGCTTCTCGCTCATCTCGACGCCGCGCGGATACCCGACGCGCAGAGTGACCGCGGACTGGCGCTTCGTCGCGCGATGCAAGGCTTCATCGATTTTCTGATTGCCCGCCCGCTCGTCCCGCGCTTTCTCTTGCGCGACCTTTCGACCGACGACGAGCGGACCAATTGGTTGCTCCGGTCGCTGACGATCCCGCTGCACGAAAACTTCGTCGCACTTGCCGAGGCCGCAGCGCATGAAGGCGCAATCGACCGCGATCACTGCGCGTTTCGCATGGCCAATTTCGTCTATGCCGCGTCGAGCACCGTCGCCCGCCGCGAACGGCTGGCCCAGATGGTCGCGGGCGTGGCCGACGATAGCCAGTTCCGTGCCTCGCTCAATGCCGTCCTGATCGAACCGGTGTTCCATCATGGCTGAAGCGAAACCATTGATCGATGATATGGGAGGCTACCGGTTCAAGCCTCACGAGATGCCGATCCTCCCCGGCTCACCGGCCAATCCCGATCACCCGGCGCGCCGACGCGTGGCCTATCTGCTGATCGGCGTGTTCCTCGGCCTGGTCGGTGGAGCGCAAAACGGCTTCCTGCTCGCCAACGCTGCGGCGGTGCAGGCAAAAATGGCGTTGACCCCGGTCGAAACGGGCTGGCTTACCGTGGCCTTCTATTCAACCTACGCGTGCATGAGCATGCTGTTGTTTCGTGTCCGCCAGGAATTCGGGATCCAGCCGTTCGTCCGCTGGGCGATGCTCGGTCTTGTCCTGGCAAATTTCGTCCAGATGCTCGAACCAGGATATTATCCCGAGCTCGGCGCGCGCGCGGTCGCTGGGATCGTCGCGAGCGGCCTGTCAGCTCTGTCGCTCTACTACCTCATGCAGGGACTGCCCGCGGCGATCCGCGTCGGCGGGTTGGTCATCTCGCTTGGTCTGGTCCAGGTCGCCTTCCCGCTGACACGCGCAATTTCCCCCGCACTGCTTGTCGACGGCGATATGAGCAAGGTTTTCCAGTTCCAGTTCGCCCTATCGCTGCTCGCTCTGGGAGCGGTTTACCTGCTGCGCCTACCGCCGGGCATTCGTCAAAAGACGTTCGAAAAGCTCGACCTGCCGAGCATCACGCTGTTCGTGGTCGGTGTCGGGTCACTCTGCGCGTTCCTGATCCAGGGACGGATCCAGTGGTGGGACACGCCGTGGCTCGGCCTCGCGCTCGCGCTCGCCGTGATCGGCCTCGGCGGCTCGTTCCTGATCGAAGCCCATCGCAAGAACCCGATGCTCGACCTCAGCTGGTTGTCGAGCCGGGCGATCCTCTCGCTGGCGCTGATCGGGGCGACAGTCCGCATACTCGTTGGCGAACAGGGCTTTGGCGCGAGCGGGATGTTCAGCGCACTGGGATATGGCAACGAACAGCTGACCGGCTATTTTTTCATTCTGGCGGGGGCGGCATTGGCCGGGATGGTCCTGTCGGTCATTCGCCTCGATCCCAAAGACCTGACCCGACCGGTGCTGTTCGCGATATTGGTTATCGCCGTAGCGGCATTTGCCGACACGCGAACCGGCGTGATGACACGCCCGCAGGACCTTTACTTGACGCAGGCTGCGATCGCCTTTGCCGCCGTCTTCGCCATGGGGCCGGTGATGATGGAAGGGATGTTGCGAGCGCTGGCCGCCGGACCGAGCTTTGTCATCAGCTTCATCGCCGTTTTCTCGCTTTCCCAATCGCTCGGCGGACTCGCCGGCATATCGATCCTGTCGGCGTTCCATACAATCCGGCTCAAGACGCATCTGATCGACGCCGGGGACACGCTGACGCTGGCCAATCCGCAACTGGTTGACGCGCTCGGCAACGCCGTTCGGCGCGTAGCGCCGATCCAGGGAGACACGCTCCTACGGCAGCAAACGGCATCCGCGAACGTCATGCAAGAGGTCGGTCGCGAGGCGGCCGTGCTCGCCTTCAACGATGTCTTCTTCCTGATCGGGACGCTGGCGACGATCGCCTTCGCAGTCCTCTTCATCCCGTGGTTGATCAACCGCATCCGGGGACACAACCCTCTCGCCAAGGAGCTGGTCTTTCTCGAGGCCATGCTCGCAAGGAGCAAGCAATGACCGACCCCCAAATTGACCCCGGCTCGCCCCAGGATAACGAACTCGACGATGCTCCCGCATCCGACGAGGGCGCCACCGGCTGGTCGCCCGATCGCTCGCCTCGCCGTATCGCGATCGGCGCGACGCTGATCATTGTCGGTGTCCTGGCGGCGTTGTTCGCTTGGGGACTGCCGCCGTTCGACGGCGGAGGCGAAACGACGAACAACGCCTATGTCCGCGGCCGCACCACCGTGATCAGTCCGCAGGTCGCAGGCTATCTTGTCGAAGTACCGGTGACCGATTTCGAGCGCGTCAAGAAGGGCGACCTGCTCGCCCGGATCGACGACACGCCGTTCCGCGAAAAGGTCTTGCAGGGAACCGCGAACACCGCCGCCCAGCAGGCGAACCTCGCCAACAGCCAGCAGAGCTTGCGCTCGGCCCAGGCGCAGATCGAACTGCAGGATGCCGCGGTCGCCAGCGCGCGGGCCAGCTTGCAGAAAGCGCAGGCCGACATGAACCGGATTGTCGAACTGGTCGGTGAAGGGTCGGTGTCGCTGCGCGAGCGCGATCAGGCGAGGGCGGCGCTTCAGCAGGCGCAGGCGGGCGTCAGGCAGGCTCAGGCCCAACGCGCCATCGCTGTCGAGCAGGTGCGTTCGGTCCAGGTCGGGCGCGGCGCGCTTGAAGCACAGGTCAAAAGCGCCGACGCTTCACAGGGTCTCGCCCAGTTCGAGCTGTCGCGGACCGAAATTCGCGCTCCCCGCGATGGCCGGTTGAGCGAGATCGCCGCGCGCGAAGGTCAGCTTGTCAGTGCCGGCTCGCAGCTGATGTATATCGTCCCCGACGACCTTTGGGTGGTCGCGAATTTCAAGGAAGCGCAGGCCGCCAATATGGCCGTCGGGCAGCGCGCGACGCTCAAGGTCGACGCGCTGGGAGGCATCAAGCTGACCGGTCGCGTCCAGAGCATCGCACCCGCGGCGAGCAGCGAATTCAGCCTCGTCAAACCCGACACCGGAGCGGGCAATTTCGTCAAGGTGCCGCAACGGATCGCGGTGCGCATCACGCTCGACCCCGGGCAAAAGGCCGCCGAGCGCCTCGGGCCGGGAATGTCGGTCATCGCTACCGTGCACGTGAAGGAGTGACGACGATGCGCAAAGCATTCCTTCCGACCAGCTTGGCGGCTGTTGTCCTGGCGGGTTGTGCGCCGACCTTGGCCGATGCTCCTGCGGGTGTTGCAGTTGCACCGCCGCTCGAATGGCGCACGCAGCTCGCCGCAACGGCTCCGGTCGAGGCGCAATGGTGGGAGGGATTCGGCGATCCGGAACTGACCCGCCTGGTTGAGCGAGCGCGCAACAACAATCCGGATGTCATGATTGCCGCGGCACGGATCGAGGAAGCGCGCGCGACCGAACGCGGTTCGCGGGCGCTGTTACTGCCCTCGCTGGCTGCAGGCGCCGAGGGCGGCGTCCGCCGCGAGGTATCGCCGTTCGGCAAGGGTCAGGAATCGATCGTCGCGCAGCCCACCTTCCGCGCCTCGTATGAGCTCGATCTGTTCGGCAAGAACCGCGCCCGGATCGATGCCGCCGAAGCCGGCGTGGCGGCCAGCGAGGCCGCCCGGGAAGCGACGCGACTGTCGGTCACCGCGGCCACCGCGAGCGGCTATGTGACGCTGCTGGCGCTCGACGCGCGGCTCGATGTAATCAAGGCGACGCTGCAGTCGCGGCGTGACGCGCTCAAATTCGCGCGCGACCGGGCCGAGGTCGGATATACTTCGCAGCTAGAATTGCGCCAGGCAGAGGCCGAATATCAGGCAACCGCGCAACTGGTGCCGCAGATCGAGGCGCAGATTGCGCGTCAGGAGAACGCGCTGTCGGTCCTTACGGGCGAATTGCCGCAAGCGATCAGCCGTGGCGGCACGCTGGCCGATTTGAGGCAAACCGCTGCGCCCGTCATCCTTCCGTCGCAGCTGCTCCGGCGGCGGCCAGACATTGCCGCAGCCGAATATCGCATCGCGGCCTCGGATGCGCAGATGCGCGCGGCGCGCGCGCAGTTCCTGCCATCGATCAACCTGGGTGCGAGCGCTGGACTGGCCCTGTCGGACCTCCTCCCCAACCCGATCTCGGTCTGGTCGCTGGGGGCGAGTGTGCTGGCCCCGATCTTCCAGGGCGGCCGGCTTGAAGCGCAGCTCGATGGAGCCACCGCACAGCGCGACCAGGCCGCATGGGCCTATCGCTCGACCGTCCTCAATGCGTTTCGCGAAGTCGAGGATCGCCTGGTCGTCCTTTCGCGGCTCGATCAACAGGACGTTGCGCTGTCGGCGCAGCGCGCCGCCGTGGCAGATGCGCTCCGTCATGCCCGCAATCGCTACCGCGCCGGTTACACGCCCTATATCGAACAGGTCGATGCGCAGCGCGCCTTGCTCGGTGTCGAACTGTCGCTCGTCCAGCTGCGTGCAGATCGATTGACGACGCTGATCGGGCTGTATCAGGCGGCAGGCGGAGCGCCGGTCCCATAGGATCCACCACCAGCCGCCCTCGATCCGAATAAAGTGCGGACACATCGCGCCAACCATGCATTGTAAACCATAAGTGCAATGCAGGAGGCGAATGTGAAGATATTGGTGGCAGGTGCGGCCGGAGCGGTCGGAAACATGCTGGTGAGCGATCTGGTCGAAGCCGGACACGAGGTGACCGGACTCGTCCATTCGCAGGACAAGATATCGTGCGTCGAGCAAGCGGGCGGCCGCGCAATCGTCGCCGATGTCACCGCGCCGGACACGCTTGCACAGCCCCTATCCAACATGGACGTCGTGATTTTCGCCGCCGGATCGGGCGGCAAGGCGGTCGAAGCGGTCGACCGCGATGGTGCGATCAACCTTATCGACGCCGCGGTAAACGAAGGCGTCGACAGGTTCGTCATGCTGAGTTCGATGTCGGCCGATACGCCCGAAAACGGTCCCGACGAGCTCAAATCGTATCTAGAGGCGAAACAGGCGGCAGACCGCCATCTCGAACGCAGCGGCCTCACCTACGTCATCGTCCGTCCCGCGGCGTTGACCGACGAGAAGGGAAGGGGGCACATCCGCGTAGGACACGACCTAGAAGCCAAGGATGCGCAGATCACGCGCGCGGACGTCGCCAAAACCCTCGCGATCGTCAGCACAGCGACAGGCGTGAAAAATTCGACGTTTGAAATCATCGAAGGCGACCTCACAATCCGCGAAGCGATCGAGTGTATTCAAGCATAGTAAAAGGTCGCTGGCGGACAGGGTGAGAACCGAAAATATCGATTAACTAGTTGATTCTGAACGTGATTCGTTAGCGCATAAGAGTGAAAACCCCCATCCATGCCCCTAGTTCAACGCCAACCATGGAGCGTCTGCTTTGCGCCCAATCTCGGTCATTCGCCTCCGCCGATTTGACCCCCGGAAGCCGAAGATCCTTCCCGACACCCGGCGTTGCCACCAGCTCGTCTGGTGCAGGCGCTCAGTCGCTGAAGCCGGTGATCGAACCATATCGTTGCCGGGATGAGCGACGCTGAGCTTCCCACGATTGACGACTTTCTCGCGTAACGCGACTCGAAACGCGACGACGCCGCGGAACGTGCCAAACACGAAGCAGGGGCACTCGTCGCATCGCACGCGGCGAAGGGCGTGGTGCGTTCGGGCGCGACGCTGAAGACGCTGGCGACCATCATCGAGGATCGTTTCGAGTAGGCGTTGAACGAGACATTAGACGCACTGTGCCGCATGCGCGCGGTATCGGGCGCGGCAGGCGGAATATGTGTCGATTGGGGACCGCCGGGAATTGGACGAGCTGCGAGATAAGCGGACATATATCCCAGCGTGCATGCGATCTTCTGTACGAGCCCTGCAGCGAGCTTTATTGCCACCACACACGGCGGGTCGGGAAGTCGATCAACAGCCGGTAGTGCCCGAGATAGTCGGCACCGATGATCATCGCTGGCTCATCCCCAAGACCAAACGCGTCAAATACGGGAAGATCAGCGATACGAATCGGCGCATCGCTAAGTTCCTGGCCTAGCAGCCGTATTGTCCGGGTCCGGCCTGGGCGCAGCGATGAAGATGTGTTCGTGGCCCCCTGCACCATAATAGCGGCACGGGCGTCATCATTCTTCACTTTCGCCAGATTGGCAAACTTTGTGTTGATGCGGGACTCGCGCGCGCCTGTGTCGATAATGCCCCAGCCGGCCACCCCATTGACCTTCACGGGAACGGCAAGCAGACCACCGGTAAGGATGCGGGCGGATACCGGCTCTCCTTGCGATGCGATCAGCTGTTCGGCTTCGACCCCGTCGAGCAGAGACAGACGAGCGGCGGACAGATCAAAATCGACAAGATAGCGTCCCATGATGTCCAGCCCTATGATCCCCGCCATCACCGCACCATCGGGACGGTCAGGCAATTCGCTCGCAACGACAGGCCCAAACGTCCTGCCGTCCACCTCAAGCCGCGCGATGCGACGGAGTGGCAAGGAAGCGGCGCCGGTCTGACCCACGACTTCCTCCCGTCCGGCTGATTCAAGCTTTGCTTCGCTGGAGAAGCGCGAATAAACCGCCGATCCCTCGGCCCCTGTATCGAACACGAATAGATGCTGGTCGCCGCCGTTTATCCGGACCGGCACCACAACATGGCCGCTCCCCGAAAAGCTCAGAGGTATCTCGGCTGCGACCGCCGTGGCCATGGCCGCAGCGACCACCGCAGCAAGGAATGTCCGGTTTTGCATGTTATTCCTTTCCTGTTTTCTAGCGGCGCTCGAAGAAATCGACCGCCGCATGCGCCGCCTTGTCATAGGTGTCGGGCGACACTCGCGACACCGCAACTCCGCGAAATCGCCGCTTCGCTGTTCGCCATATAATCGGCATGGTATCCGAACGCGTTTGCACAATATGTGCCGCTCGGCATCGCGGTCGCCGCCCCTGTGGTGGAAGAAGTTATAAATTTTCATCCATCCATAGCCGACACAGGCAGTAAGTGAGTGGAGCCAATCGACGTTTCCGCCATGCTCGACCGCGATACGGCTGGTCCGGGTCCCGCTAAATCCGGTTCTAGCGAGGGCGAGCGGCCGTCCGACCTTGTTGCGCGCGGTGCCGACATTGGGCGCTGTTGCGCTGGGCCCAGCGAAAAGAAGGTGCAGCTTCATTCGAGTCTCCGTTCGTCAGATCAAGAGATAGCGGCTGGGCGTTGCGCCTCTTGTGGCCGAATTCGGGGCGATTGCCGGCGAGCTGGCCGAAGTCTGTGAAATCTGAAAGTTGCTCTGGAGCTCACCTTGTGGAGGGGTCGGACCGACCGTCATGACCAGCGCCAACCCAGCCAGACTGGCGATCAGGTGAACGCCATTCGCGCCGCCAGTTTTTCCTGCCTGGTCATTTTTCCGTTAAAGAAGAGAGGCTTCTCCAAGAGCATCGAGCTGGGCCACTTCCTCAGGCGTGAAGGTGCCACTCTCAAGTCCGCAAATATCCTTTGCCAGCGCAGCCACGCGGGCTGGGGCTTCTGCAAGGGCATCAGGCCCTTGCAGGCGGAAACTCTCGGGAACCATTGGGCCGAACAGCAAAGCTCGGGCCAACTTAGGAAATTGGTGGAGGTCGGGTTCTAGCCCCGCCCGACGCGCGAACGATATCGCGGTGGCGTTCATCATCGGTTCCGCGCCCATCAAGCGCTGCTCCTTCGCTTGCGCGATCCCGACGGTCATTTCACAGTCGGAAGGGAGACCAACTTCCCCCGCGATCACACGGGAAATCCACCGCGCCTGCAACTCCAGCACCGGTAACTTCGGCCCGACCAGATTATAGAGGCCCAGACAGGCCAAGCCCGGCGCGGCCGGGTGGAACGTGGCACCACAAAGGTCCAGGCCACCGTCGTCTGCAAGGATCGATTGGGCCAGTGCCGGATCGAGCATACGCAGATCAGGGCGAAAGCCGGTTCCCAGCACAATGCCGTCCACTCGGCGACTTGTCCCGTCCGCAAAGGTTACGCGGTCATCGGTGACGGACTCGATCCATGGTGCGACCGCGATGCGCCCTTCTGCAACCGCGGGGAGGAACCCTTGTGATTGCGTAATCCCGGCACGCATCACATCGAGGTCGGACTTGCGGGCACCATAGCGTTCAGGCGATCCCGCCAATCCGTCGATCACACCAGACAATGTCTGCGCCATGACCTCCAGCGGCAGCCTTTCGCCGGAAAATGCGGCCGCGCGGGTCATCAACAGGGCTTCCATTGGGATACCCGCAGCCAATTTGGGCAGCACGTAACGTTGGCGGCGATAGCATGAGATCACCTCGCGAGCCTCGTTCCAGGCAAGATCGGAAGCGATTTCCAACGCACTGACCGAACAGCCGGCGACGAGCACGCTGCGCCCGCGATACCGATCAGCGCCGCGATATTGCGCGCTGTGTATGACGCCAAGTCCGCCTGAGAAACTACCAAGGCCTTCGACTTCGGGGACCTGTGGACGCGCTTCGTGGCCGGATGCAATCACCACCCAATCAAAGGTCTCGCGTCGGTCGCCTTCTCCGGTTACGCTGGTGACTGTCCACTGAGCGCCTTCTTTGCAAATGCTGCGCACGGCGGTAGAAACCCGCATGAACACATGCAGCCCGAACCGGTCGCAATAGCGGTCGAGGTACTGAAGCATGTCGTCGCGGCGAGGATAAAGCGGGACTTCCTCTGCATGGCTGAGGTCGGAAAACCGGCTGAATTCGCGGCTGGTGTTGGTTCGTAAGCTTGGCCACGTGGCGCTGGTGCGGCACTCGCCGTTCCACTGTCCGCCGAGCGAGGCCGAGGCTTCGAATACCGTAGGGTAGCAGCCGTGGCGAAGAAGCCAGCGCGCGGCGACGATGCCGCCCGGTCCTGCTCCGATAACAGCGACCTTCGGGCCATCAAGGTTGCAATTGAGGTTCATTTCCAACTCCACTAGAACGTGTTGAAGGATTAGGAGGGGATGCGTCCGGGCGCTTCCTAAATGGCTGCTAAGCAGCGGCTCGCGGTACTAAAAAAAACCTAAGTGCGCACTGGAGACTTCGTGGACGAGCAGCTCATCGAATTTATCCAGAGCGGGATCATGATGGTTATCGGAACCTGCGACGACGGAGGAGAGCTGGCGATAGCGCGCGGCGTTGGTGCGCGGGTAGTGGATGCAGAAGCCGGGTTGCTGAGGGTCGTGTATTCCAGTTCACACTGGCCAAGGATTGCCGACCATCTGCAGGGTGGAGGCGTGGCAGCGCTAACCTGTTCGCGACCGACAGACTACATGACTTACCAGTTCAAAGGTGTGGCTCATGTCGTGATTCCGGACGAAGACGACCTTTCTGCCAACACCGCCTACCATAAACTCGTCGCAACAAACCTGCCGGTGACCGGCATCGACCCAGACCATGTGGCAATCTGGCTCGACAGCGATTGTCCCATGACCGTTCAATTCAAGATCAAGGAGATGTATGTCCAGACGCCGGGGCCGCGAGCAGGCGTGAAGGTATGACGATCCCGCTTTCCCAGCTCGAGGCCTGCTTTGCAGGTGTGGTACCTTCAATCATCGCGACGCGGTCTGCCGAAGGCGTGCCCAACATCTCTTATCTCTCGCAGGTCGTCATGGTCGACGACCGGCACATTGCCCTGACCAACCAGTTCCTTTCCAAGACAGCGGCCAATATCCGCTCCAATCCTGTCGCGGCGCTTATGATTGTCGACGGTCGCACTGGTCGGCAATACGCACTCGACATCGTCTGGCGGCGTTCGGACGATCGCGGCCCGCTGTTCGATCGGGTCGAGCGCGATTTGACCGCGCATAGTGCGCAGGTGGGCATGGCGGACATCATGCGGTTGCGCGCCCTCGAAGTCTTCGAAGTTCTGGAAGTGCGCGCATGTGAGGCAGGCACGAACGCGTCAGACGCTTCACAGATCCCGGTTGCCCTCCTTGCCGAAAAGTCCCGCGTCCTTGCCATGGCGCAAGGCACCGAGGAGTTCCTCGATCGGTTGCTGGAAGTTGCCGCAACACTTGCGCAAGCTGATCGCGCTATGATTCTTCTGGTCGAACAGAAGCGCAAGGTTCTGGTCGTGATGGGGAGCCTCGGTTACCAAACCTCGGGGGTCGGGTCGGAAGTTGTTGCGGGTGATGGATTGATTGGCCAGGCTGCCGCCAACCGGGAGACGACGCGGATCAGTGATATCAGCCGCATCCACCGATTGTCTCATGCGGTGGTTTCCCACACTCATAGCGAAGCAAGCTTGCGGGAAATTGCATTTCCGCGCTTCAACGGTGCCATCAGCCAGGTCGCCGTGCCTTTGATTTCTAGTGACGAGGTCACCGGCGTGCTGTTCCTGGAATCGTCCCGGCGATACGCCTTCGACATGCCATGTTGCTCGGTTCTTGAAACGCTCGCAAATCACGCGGCCTCTGGCTTGCGGCACGAGCTCCACGGGGACGAGGAGCAAGGCGTAGCGGTTTCGCTCGCCCCGGCGCTGCCAGAACGCGCCCTCGACATCGCGTTCTATGATTATGACGGCAGCATTTTCATCGCGAATGAGTACGCCATCAAGGGCGTTGCCGGGCGGCTCCTACTTTATATGCTTGAAAAGGCTGCCGAGGAGGGACGGCGCGACTTCACCAACCGGGAAATCCGCCTCGCGCCCGATTTGAGGCTTCCGGACTTCAAGGACAACCTCGAGACGCGCCTGCTTTTGCTCAAACGCCGGCTGCAAGAGCGGGAGTTCGGCGTGAAAGTTGTATCCGCCGGTCGAGGCCGGTTGGAGCTTACCCTTGAAGGAATTCCCAGAATTTCAAGGATGTGAAGATGTCGATGTCCTCCGCTGGACGGGGGGCAATCAGACATGCCTGGCATTAGCTGGAGAATAGCTAAACCTGTCCGTGCTTTCGAGATACTTCCAATGTCGGCTCTTGGGCTTGCCTGGCAATTCCTCGAATGTCCGGAATTGGGCGCAAAGCAGAAGTTGAGCCGCTCAAGCTCGGGGTACATCCTCCAGCAGAGTAACGCTAAAATTTTTGATGAAGGGGTTTGAATCGCGTTCTCATGATGTGATATTAGCGACGCTTGCGCTACGCTTGGTCGCAGATCGTTAGCGGCAGCGAGAATCCTGAAATGTCAGCTGCTCGATTATGGATCAACCCGACCACAAATCCGGACTAGAGGTGGTCTTTTTAGAAAATCGGACTCGGATAATTCGATTTTTGCGGGCTCGCGGCGCTGATGATCCGGAGGATCTCGTCCAGGAAATCTGGGTTCGTGTGAAAGAGGCTAGCATCGGACCGGTTGGCGCTCCGATCGCCTACCTTTACCGTATTGCAAACCGGTTGATGATCGATCGTTACCGCGCCGACCAGACAGCCAAGAAGCGCGACACAGACTGGCACTCGACGACCATCCTCGAAACCATGCCGAGCGAGGAAAGCAAGCTCCAGTGGCGTGACGAGGCGACGCGAATCTTGGCGGTCCTAGACCGCCTGGGCCCGCGTGCCAGCACGGTCTTTCGCCTCCATCGCATTGATGGCCTGTCGCAGAAGTCGGTTGCCATCCAACTCGGGGTCAGCGTGAGCACGGTGGAAAGCGACCTGCGCTCCGCTTATCGGGCAGTTCACGAATGGAGGGTCCGACGTGACAAGGCGTAACCCGAACGATTCCGTCTATAGCCCATATGGAGACAGATAATGTCTGACGACAGGGAAATTGACGAAATTGCCATGACCTGGGCCTTGCAAACGCAGGATCCGGAGTTCGAAGCATGGGACAGTTTTACCGATTGGCTCGAACTCGATCCGCGGCATGGGCGCGCCTATGACGAAATCTGCTTTTCAATCGACCGCGCAGCCAGGCTGGTCGGTGCGGCGGCACCGGCAAACGACGATGTTCAAGAGAGCTATTCTCCGCCGCGCCGCGACACACGCCGAGGCGTTCTTGCCATGGTTGTGGCTGCATCGATCGGCGTCGCCGTGATCGGCCTCACGATGTGGCCCATGTCGCAGACCGACCGCGTGCTGTACTCTTTCGCGACCAAGCCAGGCGTTGTCCGGACCGTCAATCTGCCTTCGGGATCGGTCGTTCAACTTGCCGGCGGATCGACGATAAACCTGGACCGCAACGACCCCCGTTTCGCAAGGCTGGACGAGGGCCGTGCATTGTTTTCGGTTGAGCACGATCCCGATGCGCCGTTTATCGTCGAGGTCGGCGACGACCGGCTTCAGGACATCGGCACGGTGTTTGAAATCGGCAAGACGCCGCTCGGCCTTGATCTTCGCGTTTCGGAAGGCGCGGTCGTTTTGAACCCTGCGGCGGAAGCCGTCGACGTCCGCAAGGGACAGAGGCTTGTAAAGAAGCGCGACACGATTTCGGTGCGCCGGTCATTGCCGAATGATGGCGAATGGCTGTCTGGCCAGCTCACCTTTCGCGATACAAGTCTGATCACTGTGGCGGCGCGGCTCTCGCAGGCGTCGGGGCTCGACTTCACGGTCGACCCATCGGCGCGCGGGCAACGCGTATCAGGCTCGGTTGCGATCGAGCCGATTGCCTTGCATCCAGAAACACTCGGATTGCTTCTGGGTGTCAAAGCCACGAAAACCGGTGGAAGCTGGAGATTGTCGCTGCCTTGACCGTATACGTTCGCGCGGCGGTTATGGGCGTCGCAATCTTGTCGTCCGCGCCGGCCCATGCCGGTGATCGAACCATATCGTTGCCGCGCGGTCCCGCCGCCGAGGCCGTGATAGCGCTTGCCCTGCAGACCGGCACCAGCATCGTGATTGCCGACAGGACCGTGGGACGACGACCTGTACCCGCAATTCATGGCCAGATCGACGCGGGCGAAGCCCTCCGTCGCATTGCCATCGCCGCCGATGCGCGCATCGTGCGCGTCGGTCCCAACGCCTGGCGGCTGATCGATCGACCGAAAAAGCCCGGCCGCCGACCTGTCGTTGTCCGGTCGCCTGCGCCATACAAGGCGCCATCACAGCCCGAGACGGCGGCGACTGCGCCGATCATCGTCACCGCGACAAAGCGTGACGTCAATCTGCGCGACGTCCCCGCGCAAACCGCAATCATCGACGGCCACGACCTGACGCTGGGTGGGGTAGGAGGTACCGACAAGATCGTCGAACGCCTCTCCTCGGTGTCATCGACATATCTCGGCTCGGGGCGCAACAAGCTGTTCATTCGCGGCATTGCCGATTCCAGCTTCGCCGGTCCGACGCAGGCGACGGTGGGACAATATCTGGGCGATCTGCGGCTCAATTACGGTTCTCCCGATCCCGATCTGCGCCTGTCCGATGTGGCAAAAGTCGAAGTGCTGGAAGGACCGCAGGGCACGCTTTACGGGGCCGGCTCGCTCGGCGGCATAATACGGTTCGTGCCCAATGCGCCGCGACCCGGCGAATTTGAAGCGAGCGCGATTTTGGGGGCCTCCGCGACGCAGGAGGGCGATCCCAGCGGCGACGCGAGCCTGATGATCAACCTGCCGCTGGATGACGGGACGACCGCGTTGCGCGGCACTTTCGACCTGGCCCGCACGGGCGGCTTCATCGACAAACCGAATATCGGCAAGCAAAGCGCCAACCGCCTCGACATTGCTGCCGCGCGTGTGGCGATCCTTCGCAAGCTGTCACCGCAGTGGCAATTGTCGATCTCGGCGCTGGGTCAGGACATCGATTCTGCCGACAGCCAGTATGCCGACCGATCGGGCGATCGCCTGACGAACTCGGCATCGGTACCCGAAGGCGCGATGGCGAAATTTCGCGCAGCGCAGGCGGTCGTGGATGGCCAGCTCGGCGCACTGCGCCTGCGCAGCACGACCGGCTGGGTCGGCCAGTCGCTTGAGGAACGCTACGACGCCAGCCACGACGGTGAAGATCGGACGTTCACGCAGGATACCAGGTCGCGGATGGTCTCGAGCGAGACGCGGATCTGGATGCCCGAACGCAATGGCTTCGGCTGGCTGGCGGGGGCGAGTGTCATCCACAGCACGACAACGCTCCGGCGGCGCCTTGAGCGATACGACCAGCGAACGGTGCTGACGGGCGTTCGCAACGCGATCGACGAAGCAACGGTCTATGGCGAGGTCGGGATCAGGCTGCGCGACGTTCTCCTGGCGAGTGCTGGAGCGAGGGTGACGTGGTCGCATTTGAGCGGGGCAGGCGAAGACGTTCTTCCTGCCATAGCCCAGGAACGGGTGGGGGTAACGGCTGCGCGGAGCGCGATCACCTTCCTGCCGTCGCTTTCGCTCACGGCGAGCCTGGGCGACCGGACATCGCTCTACCTGCGCTATCAGGAAAGCTTTCGGCCCGGAGGGCTTTCGGTCGAACAGGAGTTCGTCAAACGGTTCAACGACGACCATAGCCAAACCTTTGAAATCGGCGGTCGCTACGGCCTCGCGGAACGCGACACGATCGATTTTTCCTTCAACCTGGCCTATACCGATTGGCAAGATATCCAGGCCGATTTCATCGATGGAGCGGGCCTGCCGAGCACCGCGAACATCGGCGACGGACGGATCTGGTCAGCCACCGTCAACGCCGGATGGATGCCGTCCAACGCGCTGCGCCTCGAACTGGGCGCGACGGTCAATCAAAGCAAGGTCGATCCGCAAGTAGCATTTTCGTTGGTCCGCGCGCGTCAGATCCCGAATATAGCCGGAATCTCGGCACGGGCTTCGGCAGAATGGCACAAGGACCTGTCGTCGGGGCGCGATGTGCTCGTCAGGGCCTGGCTCGGCTATATCGGTCGTTCGCGTCTGGGCATCGGACCCGAACTGGGTGACCTCCAGGGCGACTATGTCGACAGCGGCGTTACCGCCCGCTTGGGGTCGCGGGTGATGGGAATTACGCTCGGCGTGACCAATGTGACGAACGCGCGTGGCAATCGTTTTTCGCTAGGGACGCCGTTTGACGAGGTGCGTCGGCAGATCACGCCGCTGCATCCGCGCACGGTCCGTGTCGGGATCGATTACCGATTCTGAAAAAAGTTCAAGGCAGACTGGCGACGGCTCCGTCGTTCCGATCGAACCCGATTGGAAAGGATCCAGATCCAGATGTCCCGCCACCTCCTTGCAACGACCGCCCTTACTGTTTTCCTGATTTCCGGCGCACACGCCGAAGACATCACGACGAAGAAGACCACTCCGCTCAGCACCTCGACGGTCAAGGCGGGAGGACCCGACGCGATCTCGATTACGAAGGATGGCTCGGTCGTCCTGACCGGCGGCACTGCGGTGACGATCGACAGCAACAACAAAGTGAGCAATGCTGGCGCGATCACGATATCGAATGCCACCGGGGCGGTGGGAATCCGGGCACTGGCCAATACCAATGCGGATATCGTCAACTCGGGGACGATCACGATCGATGAATCCTATACGCCTACCGATGTCGACAAGGATGGCGACCTCGATGGGCCTTTCGCGCTCGGTTCAAACCGCTTCGGAATTCGCGTCGAGGGCGATCACATTGGCAATATCGTCAATTCGGGTACCATCACAGTCAAGGGCAACCAGTCGGCAGGCATTACAGTGGGTGGCACGCTCACCGGCAATTTTGTCCACGACGGAAAAACGACCATCCTCGGCGACAATTCGGTCGCCGTCGATCTCGAGGCGGTTAGCGGCAACGTGCGCCTCGCAGGAATTGTATCAGCCATAGGGGCGAATTCGGTTGCTGCCCGCTTCGGCGGTGACATTGGCGGTGCGTTGGTCGTCCAGGGGGATATTTCATCGACGGGCTATCGCTACAAGACCGCGCCGAGCGATGCGTCCAGGCTTGACAATGATGACCTGCTGCAAGGCGGATCGGCTCTGGTGATCGCCGGCGACGTCGAGGGCGGGATCGTGCTTGCCGTGGCGCCGAAGGATGCCGACCCGAATAATGCAGACGAGGACGGCGACGGCATCGAAGACGCGAAGGAAGGTAACGCCAAGGTCGTCACTTATGGCTCGGCTGCCGCAGCCCAGATCGGCGGACAGGGGCACGACATCATGATCGGATCGGTTGCCGGCACGGCAAGCGGATACGGGCTGCAGATCGATGGCACGGTGGAAGGCCATGGTGTCTATGCCGGCGTCAACGGCAACGGCCTTCAGATCGGTGGCACTGGTGGCCTGGTAACAATCGAAAAAGGCATCGGTATCGCCGGGGCCATCGGCGCGACGTCAAAGGACAGCATCGCCACCGCAGTCAAGCTGGCGGCCGGTACGACGACCCCCGAAGTGCGCGGGACTGGCAAGGTTGCGGCTTCGACGGGTGATGCAGTCGGCGCGCACGCAACGGCATTCGACATAGCGGCCGGTGCCTCATTACCGCGCTTTTACAATAGCGGCGTGATTTCAGCCACATCGGGCGCGAAGGGCACGACCACCGCGATCGTCGATCACAGCGGCACGCTTGCATTCTTGGAAAACAGCGGATCGATCTCGGCATCGGGCGGCAAGGACGCCGGCAGCAATGTCGCGATCGACGTTTCTGCAAACGGCAACGGTGTCGTCGTTCGCCAGATCAAGGTTGGGTCTGGCTACGCTGCGCCCGCAATTGCCGGCGATGTCGTTTTCGGTGCGGGCGACGATCAACTGACTCTTGAGGATGGGACGCTGACCGGCGACGTGCGTTTCGGCGGCGGCGATGACAAGTTCTCGTTGAGCGGCGATGCGGTGCAGAAAGGCCGTGTCACCTTCGGCGCCTCGAACGACGCGATGCAACTTGCCGATACGGCCGTCTTTGACGGCACGGCCGATTTCGGCGGCGGTGCTGATGTGCTGACGCTGATGGGCACATCGAAGTTCACCGGCAGCATCGTGAATGCCGGCGGCCTTGCGATAGACCTTCAGGGGGGCACGCTCGACCTTAAAACCCCGTCAAGCTTCGCTTCGCTCAATGTCGGCGCTACCGGAGTGCTGGTCGCGACCTTGAACCACACGCCCGGCGCGGGAAGCGCCTATGTCGTCAGCGGCGATGCAACATTCGTCAAGGGAGCGAAGCTGGTCCTTCGCCTGGCCGATGTCGAACATGCCGTCGGCAGCTACAATGTCCTGACCGCAGGAACGATTACCGGGCTTGGCGACCTCGAAACGCTCACCGATCTTGTCCCGTACATGTTCAAGGCAGCGCTCGACACGAATGCACCGACCAGCACGCTTGCGGTCGATATCTCCCGCAAAACAGCCGGTGAATTGGATCTCAATAGTTCGCAATCGAGCGCATATGATGCGGTCTTCAATGCCCTTTCAACCGACAAGGACATCGGTAACGTGTTCCTTGGAATCACGAATGGTGACGCGTTCAAATACACCGTCGGTGAAATGCTACCCGATCATGCCGGGGGCTCGTTTGAAGGAATAAGTCTCGGAACGCGAACGACCGCTCGTCAGCTTCTTGACCCCGCATCGCCACTTGTCACAAAAGGAAAGTTCAGTGCGACAGCCAATCTCGCTTTTTGGGGCAGCGACAAGGATACTGGGGAGACGGCGGCCTATAACCTGCACGGCTATTCGTGGAGCGTGAGCGGCGAATACGCCACTGGGCTCGGCAAATTCGGCGCGACCCTTGCCTATCTGTGGAATCAGCACAAAAACGGCATTCAGAGCCGGGTTGCCGCCGATACGTTCGAACTGGCTGGACACTGGCGGGGGACCTTCGGACCGCTCACCGGGTTTGCGCGCGGCTCGCTGGGGCGTGCCAACTTCGATAGCGTACGCACCTTCTCCGCAACGGTCGACAACAAGCCACTCGAACGAAAGATCGAAGGCAGCTGGAACGGCGACTTCGTAACCGCGATGGCCGGACTGTCGGGCGAAGGTGGTGGAGCATATTTCTTCTTTCGCCCATCGGTCACGATTGACTATATCCGGCTCAAAGAGGATGGCTACAGCGAAACGGGGGGCGGCAAAGCGCTCGATTTGATTGTCGAAGGTCGAAAAAGCGATGAATTGGGTCTCAACTCCGGCCTGACCTTGGGCTATGATTTTGTCGGGCGTCGCAAACGTGACGAGAACTGGTTCCGGTTCGAAGTCGAAGGGGGTTGGCGGCAAATCCTGAGCGGAGATCTTGGCGACACGACTGCGCATTTCCAGGGCGGGACAGACTTAACGCTGGTCGCTGATGCTTCGACAAAGGGGGCTTATGGCCGACTTCGGGCACTCGGCGGCGTCGCGGGCTTCACCGTTGGTGGGGAACTCTCGGGCGAGGATCGCCACGGCAGCGTCGACTTGGCGCTTCGCGGCAGCGTATCGGTGGCGTTCTGACATGAACAGTTAGAAACGCGCACGCGATGACCTCTTGTCGGCATCGACATCCGCCTGCAGCCTGCCAGCTCCGAAATGGTCGGCGAGGGGCCCCAATCCGACGAGATTGAGCGCATCCATGGGAGCATCGGATCGTCGGCGATTTCGGATATCAGCGCCTCATTCTCTCGCGCCGTCAGCGAGGCGACGAGATTGTAGAACTGGAAGACGAAACCCAGATGATGGCGGCCGTGTTCGGTCAGCGCGTCGTTATCACGACGTAATTTCGAGGTCTTCGAAGCAAACTTGTCCGGCCGTCGCGCTGTCGAGTCCGCCCATGATGTTGAGGAAGGTCGATTTGCCCGACCCGCTGACGCCCAGCAGGACGACCATGGCCCCTGCAGGAAGTCCGAGATCGATACCGCGCAGGGCGTGAATCGCCATCGTCCAGCCGGACATGTATCTGTTATCCCGACGATTATTGCTATGCTTTAATGAGTACGTCGATCTACCTTCCGTCTTACTACGTATTCTCGAGAATGCATTTGAGCGCCACTTGAATGGGCCGACTCAATCAAGCCCTTCCAACAATGGGAATGAAAATAATGCAATCTCGTCGCCAGAACATCCTTCAGGGTGTCTCCATCCTCGCAATCTGCGCCGCCGTACCGGTCGCCGCACAGACCACTCCGATCAACGGTGGTTTGCTGTTACCGAACCCGCTCACGACGCTTCCCACAGATGTGAATGTTGGCGGTGTCACGGCGACTGGAGCCGATCCTATTGCGGAGGTTGTTGATCTGGACTCGGGTGAAGCCGCTCAAATTTCTGAAGATACCCCGCCCGTCTCGATCACCAATGGCGGTACGTTTGCCATCACGGCTGAGGCCACCGGCACGGGCACGGCAACTGCCGTGGTCGGCAACATCGGACCCGATGGCATGATTTCGTCGGAAGCCTTCGGCGAGACTCAGCTGCGCGTTCAGACGCTCGACGGCGTTCGCAACGACCAGAACCGTCGCGTGGAAATCACCTACGGTCCCGGTTCGGGCATGTAATCATCACGCGTATCGCTTCGGCGATACCGATGAACGAGAGGGCGGCCTTCGCGGGCCGCCCTTTTTTATTTGTCCGCAGCACAGGACGTGCCTCGTTGGGTCCCGCCATCTATGTGTTGCTGCGAGATGATGGCCGTCCAGCGACTATCGGCGGATGAGCGTATCGGATCCGATCAACGCTCTGCGCGACAATGCCCCTCATGTCGCTGCGCGGCTCCGGCTACTCGCGCATGCCGATCGTCTGGCCATGCTCTGTCGGATGACGGTTGGCGAAGTCTCGGTCAGCGGACTGGTTGACTTGACCCGCCTCGCGCAATCGGGCGTATCGCAGCATCTCGCCATGCTGCGCGAGGCGGATGCGGTCGCGGCACGAGCCTTAGCCCAAGTACGCCATTACCATATTGTCGAACCCCGCTGCTTCCCCGGCCTTTCCGAAGCTGTTACCCTGGCCCATCGTACATGGTTTCCCAGACTGGCTGTCGTTTCGGGCAGCCTTATCACCGCCTTCGCAAGCGGTCGGTTTGTCTGGGAAAACGCAGCGGCGATCGAACATCTGATGGATGAGGTCCGGCCTGTAAGCACGGCGATGACGAGAAAGGGCCGAGACCGATGAAGCGGACCGTTCCCCCAGAAAGACGAACTCTCATTGAAACGCCGCCGAACCTTGGTTTGTCCGAGGAGGCCGCGACGCAGTTTCAACTGCGCTATGGCGACAATGCGATTGCCGAACGCCCTCAACGCTCGATAGGTTCGCTCGTGCGCAGCGCCGCAACCGATCCGATGATCTGGTTTCTTCTCGCCACGAGCGTATTGTTCGGCCTGCTGGGGCAAATCCGCGAGATGACCGTCCTGTTGGTGGCGATCATTCCCTTGCTGGGAATGGACTTCTACCTTCACCATCGCACCGAAGCATCCATCGCAGGTCTTGCCGGCGTTCTTGCCAGCGAAGCATGCGTTCTGCGCGATGGTGCGGAACGCAGAATCGGAGCCGATGCCGTCGTGCCAGGCGATCTGGCGATCGTTTCAGCCCAGGAAGCCTTTCCCGCGGACGGTGTCATTGTCGCTGGTGAAGGTCTCCAGGTAGAAGAGTCGTCACTCACCGGCGAGGCGTATCCGATCGCCAAAAAGGCATATTCGGGAATCGGAGAGCCCGATGAGGCGTCGTGGTGCTTTGCCGGCACCCGTCTTCTTACGGGAAGGGCGCACGTCCGGATCCTGTTCACTGGCTCGGACACGATCTACGGCGACATCGTCCAGTCGGTCATCGAAGGTCCGACGGACAGGACCCCGTTACAAGCGGCGGTCGGCGACCTCGTGCGGATACTGGTCTATTGTTCGATCGCTCTGTGCGTGCTGCTTGCCGGTGTACGGGTGTGGCAGGGTTTCGGTCTGGTCGACGGAATACTTAGCGCGGCGACCCTGGCGGTCGCGGCCATTCCGGAAGAATTCCCGGTCGTCTTCAGCTTCTTCCTGGGTGTCGGCGTGTTCCGCTTGGCCAAATCCAAGGCTCTCGTCCGCCGGGCGGTGGCGGTCGAGAATATCGGTCGTGTGTCGGCGATATGCTCGGACAAGACGGGAACCATTACCGAAGGGCGCTTGGTATTCAGCGACGCCATTGCCGCTCCCGGAGTGGAAACGGAATGGGTGATGACGGTCGCCGCGATGGCCTCGCGGTCCAACTCGGGCGACCCGCTCGACCAGGCCATCCTTGCCCGCGCCGCGGATCGACAGCCCGAATGGACCCGCGACCATTTCGTCCCCTTCACCGAAGGACGCCGGAGAGAAACCGCGCTCTGGCGCGGGCAACAGGGAGCTACCATGTGGACAATGAAGGGCTCGCCCGAAACTGTCCTCGGCTTATGCGCGATGGATGAAGCCGAGCGGGATCATTGGCTTGATCGGGTAGGGCGGGCCGCCGCGACAGGGAAGAAGGTCATCGGTTGCGCCTGGTCGACCGACGGGGGGGATGGTGACGAGCCTGTCGATGGGTTTCGTCTGGCCGGCCTGATTACCGTCAGCGATCCCGTCCGCGCGGGCGTACAAGAGGCCATAAGCATGGCGCGCGAGGCCGGAATTCAAGTCATCATGATCACCGGCGATCATCCCAAAACAGCCATCGCGATTGCCCGTGATGCGGGTATCGCCGACGAACCCGAAATCATGCTGGGCGACGATCTCGATGCGAAGCTGGCGAAGGCAAGCCCCGCCGCGCTGAGGCGGTTGAGCATCGTCGCGCGCGCCAGCCCGGCCCAAAAGGTGTCGGTCGTTAAAGCCTTGCAGCAATCGGGCCGCATCGTCGCGGTGACCGGCGATGGCGTCAACGACGCACCCGCGTTGCGCGCCGCCGACATCGGTATTGCCATGGGATTGCGCGGAACCCGTAGCGCGCGAGAAGTGGCAGCGATCGTGCTGATGGATGACAATTTCCGTACGATCGTCACGGCTATCGGCGAAGGGCGGCAGCTGTTCAGCAACCTGCGAATGAGTTTTGCATTTTTGCTGATGATCCACCTGCCTCTGGTTGCCAGCGCGGCGCTCATTCCCCTGCTGGGATATCCGCTGCTCTATCTGCCGGTGCATATCGTGTGGCTGGAGATGTTGATCCATCCCGCCGCCATCCTGGGGTTTCAGGCTCTCGCGCCCAAGCGGCTGGACCCGCGCAGCGTATCCTCCCAAGCACGTTTCTTCGGGGCCGGTGCGTGGCTGGTGATTGCCGCAACGGGAACGGGCATTGCGCTGGTCATCATCGCGATATTCATCCTCACGCTTCAGTCGGGGCAGTCGAGCGATTACGCCCGCGCGATGGCGCTGGTTGCGCTGATCGTCAGCCTTGCGGTCGTGCTGCTCGCACTGTCGCGTTTGCGCACGAGAGCTGCCATCGTGGTTGCTGGGGCCGGACTGGGCTCGGCGTTCCTGTTCGACCAGATACCTTCGCTGGCGGTCATTTTTGCAATTCAACCGCTCAAGTTAGGCGATTGGACGATCGCGGCAGTATTGGGCGCGTTGCCCGCGCTGGGCGCCTTGATGCTTTCCAGGCGTTCCGACAAAGCTGCTCAGCGCTCGGGTTCTGGATGATGTCGGGCGATAGTTGCGGTGTAAGAATCGAGTACCTTGCGCATGTCCTCGATCGCCTTTTGCCGACGCTGTTCGTCCTGAATTCGACCAAGGTCGGCCTTCAGCCCGGTGATGAAATCGGCATAGCTGTTCTGCCAGTCGCGTCCGACAACGCGTTGCACTTCAGTTCGTCCCGTCGCCGTCCGCTTGGCCGCCTTGGCGGGGGGCAGGCTGTAACGCTCGCCAATCTCGGGGAGGCGGACCGACTGTTCGGGCGCGCGCTGCTGCATTTCGCGCCGCAGTGTTTCGAGCGCGGCGGGTTCGCCATGGTCGAGGAAAAGGCTGCCCGCAATCGGCCCTCGCGCGGCGATCCAGTCGAGCAGTTCGGCTTGATCGGCGTGCGCGGAATAGTTGTCCACACGACGTATCTGGGCCCTTACGCGGACATCGTTGCCTGAAATGCGCACTGTTTTCGCGCCTTCGAGGATGACGCGGCCGAGCGTACCTTGAGCCTGGTAACCTACAAACAGGATGGTCGAATCGCGGCGATGAAGATTATGGGTCAGGTGATGACGGATGCGGCCCGCTTCGCACATTCCCGACGCGGCAAGGATGATGGCGCCCGAAATCGAATTCAAGCGAATGGACTCGGCCACATCGGTGGTGAAGTGAAAGGAGGGATGCTCGAATATGTTGGCCCCACCAGTGTCTTCCAACTGCGCAGCGTACTGGGCGAAAACGCCCGTAATCCTGTTGGCCAGAGGGGAGTCGACGAAGACCTGAATGTTGGGGATCGAACCGGATTGCAGGAGCGAGGCAATATCTAGCAGCAGTTCCTGGGTCCGTTCGAGCGCGAAGGACGGAATGATCAGGTTTCCGCCCCGGACAATGGCCGCGCGCACTTCGGCTTCCAAAAGCTGGCGTCTCTGCTCGATCGTCACATGTTCGCGCGCTCGGTCGCCATAGGTCGCTTCGCACACGACATGATCGAAACCCGACGGGCCGTCGGGATCGCGCTGGAAGGCCTTGTTGTCCGGACCAAGGTCGCCCGAGCACATGACCCGCGCTTCACCCGCCTCCAGTTCAACCGACGCGGCGCCTAGGATGTGGCCAGCGTTCCAAAGCCGTACCCGGAAACCCTGTACAGGTTCGAACCATTGTTCGAGCGGAACAGCTTTACACAACCGCCATGCGTCCAGCGCATCCTGTTCGGTATAGATTGGATCGAAGGGGACTTCGCCCGCCCTGTCACGGCGACGGTTTCTCCGCGCGACGTCGGCTTCCTGGATCCGGCCAGCATCGGCGAGCATGAACTCGAGCAGGTCGCGGGTCGGCTGCGTGCACCAGATCGCCCCTTTAAATCCCTGCGCCACAAGCTTTGGCAGCATTCCGCTATGATCGATATGGGCGTGGGTGAGGATCACCGCCTTTATCCGGGCGGGATCGAATTCGAATGTTGCCGTATTGAGCATTTCGAGCGAGCGCGACCCTTGAAACATGCCGCAATCGACCAGAATCGACTGTTCGCCATGGTCGAACTGCATGCACGACCCGGTGACCGTGTGCGCCGCACCGTGAAAGGTCAGTGACAAGGATGCGTCGGCCATATCTTCCTCACTTCAATTATCGACCTGCATTCGTCAGGTTGCCGGCATTGCGCCGCCTGTGCACCTAATCTGGACGATCTACGACCTTCTCGCCGGTTCTGCATCGTCCTTATCGAGGACCTTCTGCCAATCGATCCGGGTCAGCAAGACCAAGCCGGCAATTAGAATGACCTGAACCGCAATGCCCACGGGGTTGGTCAGCGTATCGGTCAGGAGCTGCCCGAATGACGATCTCTGTAAGCCCTTCGCCGTCAGTGCGTAGATCGTATAAGAAACGATCCTGCCAAGGAAGAAAGCGACCGTGAAGGGGAGCAGCTTTATTCTCGCCAGCCCGGCCGCCTCGAACAGCTGAGCCGAGGGAATGGGCGAAATAGCGAACAGGATAAGCGCCAATATTCCATTGCGCCGGTTGCGTTCGAACGCTGTGCGCGCCGCTCCGAGGTTGTTGCGCGTCTTTTCCGACACATGCTGGCCAAGCAACCGGAAACCGCTGCCAAGAAGGAAACGCCCCGACGCCGCCGCGACGGCACCGACCAGTATGATCGGAGCGATGGGGAGATCGGTATTGAGGCCGAACAGCACGATGACCGACCAGGTCGGCGGACCGAACGCAGGCATCAGGTTCACCGCCAGGACAATGGCGAAAAATATGAGGAATGAGGTTGGTAGATCCATATTGGAAGATTGCGTTCCTGACTCGTAAAGTCATGATTTATTGCCAATAATCATGGTGCCGCTGAAGCAATTCACGCATTATTGTGTCTGTGAAAGTCCACCCTCAAAGCACTCAGGCACGTGGATTGTATAAGGCGGTACATAAATTGATCGTTCGCTCCGCAAAGTCGGGGCTGAACCTCTTCAAGGCGCGGCACTAGGCGGCCCAAGATGGAGGCCACCAAGCCAGATGATATTTCTTTGTCAGCATGATCCTATCGATGGACCGCAGATATCTCCACTCAGCACTAATACGTATGGTTCGCCGTCCCCCGCGAGGCCATCTTGTTTGAAGGCATGACCATCGCGAAAAGCAGGAGACGGATCGATGCCCGAAAAAATGAAAGCGGCGATCTTCGTCGAGCCCGGTCGGATCATTCTCGGTGAAAAGCCGATTCCCGATGTCGGCCCGCTCGACGCGCTGATCAGGATCACGACTACGACCATCTGCGGCACCGACATCCACATCCTGAAGGGCGAATATCCGGTCGAAACCGGTTTGACGATCGGCCACGAGCCGGTCGGTATTATCGAGAAACTGGGATCGGCGGTCGCGGGATACGAGGAAGGCCAGCGGGTCATCGCCGGCGCCATCACCCCGTCGGGCACGTCTTACGCTTCGATGTGCGGATTCCATTCTCAATGCGGCGGCGCAAAGGGGCATGGCTGGAAGGCCATCGGCGGCTGGCGGTTCGGCAACACGATCGACGGCGCGCAGGCCGAATATCTCCTCGTCCCCGATGCGATGGCCAATCTCGCCCCGGTGCCCGACGGTCTGACGGACGAGCAGGTGCTGATGTGTCCTGATATCATGTCGACCGGCTTCGGCGGTGCGCAATCGGGGAGGATCAAGATTGGTGACAGCGTCGCGATATTCGCCCAGGGGCCGATCGGACTGTGCGCGACGGCGGGTGCGAAGCTGATGGGCGCGACGACGATCATCGCCGTCGAATCGATCCCGGAGCGCGCGGCGATGGCGCGCAGGATGGGGGCCGACCATGTCGTCGACTTCAGCAAGACCGATCCGGTAGCGGAAATCATGAAGATCACCGACTGTCGCGGGGTCGACGTCGCGATTGAGGCGCTGGGGACACAGGCAACCTTCGAAAGCGCCTTGCGGGTGTTGCGGCCGGGCGGGACATTGTCGTCGCTCGGCGTCTATTCGGAGGATTTGAAACTGCCGCTCGACGCGCTCGCCGCGGGACTCGGCGATCACAAGATCGTCACCACCCTGTGCCCCGGCGGCAAGGAGCGGATGCGGCGGCTGATGGAGGTGGTTTCGTCGGGGCGGCTCGACACCCGCCCGCTCGTCACGCACCGCTTCGCCCTCGACGATATCGAAACCGCCTACGAGCTTTTCTCGCACCAGCGCGACGGCGTATTGAAAGTCGCGATCACGCCGTGATGCGAACGGCGCCGCTCCCGACCAAACCTCGCTCGACCGCCAAGGGCGATCATCATGCGCCTTACCTGGAGGGAAACCTGTGACAGAAGTACGATTCAAGATCATGGTTGCCACCGACCTGACCCAACGGTCCGAGGCGCCCTTCGCCCGCGCGATCTCACTCGCGCACCAGCTCGGCGGCGAGATCATCGTGGCGCATGTGGTGGCTCCTGGCAGCCGGAGCGATCGCGATATCGTGGAACGGAAAATGGCGGACTTGATCGATCGCCAGTCGGCGGGGGCGGGGGTTCCGATCGCGGCGAAGGTGCTGCAGGGATCGGTGCCCAGTGCCCTGGCGGAGGCGGCGCAGCAATGCGGCTGCGACCTGATCGTGACCGGGATTGCCCGCTACAACAGCATGGGCGATCATATCCTGGGTACCGCTGTCGATCATTTGGTGCGCCATTCCAAGCTGCCGGTTCTGATCGTCAAGAACACTCCTGGCAGAAACTATGACCATCTGCTTGTTGCGACCGACCTCTCAAACTGTTCGCGCCATGCGCTGGTTTATGCCGCCGAGATGTTTGCCGATCCCCGGATCGATCTCGTCCATGTCTATCACGTGGCGTACAAACCGGTTCTGAGCTCCAAGCTCGTCGCGATAGATGTACAGGCCGAGGCCGAGGAAGAATTGCAGGCCTTTATTGACGATCCCACAATTCCGGCGGACGTGCGTTCGCGGGTCAACGCAAAGGCCGTCAGAGGGGATTTGACCGAAGTTATCGATCAGCGAATGCGTGCCGACGATATCGACCTGCTCGTCCTTGGCACGCACGGGAGGAGCGGGCTTGTCCATGCAATGATCGGTAGCCGCGCGGCCGAGCTTTTGTCGTGGGTCCCCAGTGACGTACTGATGATTCGCGAAAGCAGTTGAATGGATGTCGGGCATGAGCAGGAGCCGGTTGCTATCGGTTTCATGGCCATGCTGAAAGATACGCAGCCATGAAGACCATCGCGACCCTGACGCTCAATCCCGCGCGGGATTTCACGACCGGCAAGCCAGCCGTCCGCCCGACCGAAAGGTGCGGTGTAGCGCGCCGCGCTGCGATCCGGGCGGGGGCGGCATCAACGTTGCGCGGGTGGTCAAGATATTGGGCGGACAGTCGCTGGCGATTTTCCCGGTCTGGGGTCCAGCGGGCGATACCCCCAATCATCGATCTCAATACCCCCAATCTACCCCGACTTGGCTTTGGCTATAGTCGGATTGGTTCGGACTCGATAGGAATCGAAAACCTCTTACTTGTAGAGGTTTAGCGGTAATCTTGGACAGATCCGGATTGGTTCGGAAATACTGGTGGCGGACAGGGTGGGATTCGAACCCACGGTGAGCGCAAACCCACGCTGGTTTTCAAGACCAGTGCCTTAAACCACTCGGCCACCTGTCCACGACGCGCGCCCTGTTAAGCGAGGGGGCAGGTCCGCGTAAAGGGCCGTTGCGTCCATCGGCTCTCGCGCACGATTGGGCCGATCGCGGCAAGACGGACGTTTGCACGGCGGAAGCTTTGTGTAACAAGCGTGCCGACCAACATTTTTACCGATTTAGAGGCTTTCCATGACGATCCGATCTGCGCTGCTCAAGGCTGGCATTGCGCTATTGGCGCTCGCGGTTCCCGCGCTTCCGGCGGCTGCACAGGATAATGCCGGGTTCCAGAGCTACCTGGCGTCGCTGCGCGGCAAGGCGATCGCACAGGGGATCAGTCCAACGACGTTCGATTCGACCGTTGCGAATTTGACCTACAATGCCCGCGTCGTCGAACTCGATCGCGACCAGCCTGGCGGATCGACAAACTCGCCGATTCCTCCGTTCGCGCCATACAAGGCGACGCATGTCGACACGGCGCGGATCAGCGATGGGCGCACCAAATATCGCGCGCTGCGTCCGCTGCTCGCACAGATCGAACGCCAGACCGGCGTGCCCGAAAGCATCATGGTCGCGATCTATGGGCATGAAACGAATTACGGCCGTGTCCTCGGCGGTTTCGACCTGCCGCAGGCACTCGCGACGCTCGCTTATGAAGGCCGACGCCGCGACCTGTTCGAGGGAGAATTCCTCGCGACGCTGCAAATGATCGATCGCGGCGTGCCGCGCAGCGCGCTCAAGGGCAGTTGGGCGGGCGCTTTCGGCTATCCGCAGTTCCTGCCCTCGGTCTATCTGCGTCTCGCGGTCGATGGCGACGGCGACGGCGACAAGGAAATATGGTCGAGCGAGGCCGACGGGCTCGCCTCGATCGGCAATTATCTGGTCAACGCCGGCTGGCGTCCCAACGTGCCGTGGGGTGTCCCGGTCGGCGTTCCCGCCTCGCTCGATCGCGCCAGCCTCGGCAACAAGACCGTCCCGACGCGCTGCAGTCGCGTGCATGAGCGACACAGCCGCTGGATGACGATGGCCGAATGGCGCGCGCTCGGCGTCTATCCGGCCGAAGGGCGCTGGGCGCCCGACGATACGCTGGCGACCTTGCTCGAACCCGACGGCCCCGGCCAGCGCGCCTATCTGCTGACCAACAATTATCGTGTGATCCTCGATTACAACTGCTCGAATTTCTATGCGCTGTCGGTCGGCTTGCTAGCCGACGAGGTATCGAAATGAAGAGCGAAACGCGCCGCCCGCGCCCGGCTTCGCACTAAAAAACCATTGGCCGCGCGGGCGGGTAGGGGGTATCGATCGCCATTGTTTCCGCCATCCGGCGCGCCATCAATTCGTCTCTCAGGAATCCCATGACCATTATCTCCCGTCTTGCTGCATCGTCCGCTTTTGTCGCGCTGCTCGCGCTTCCCGCCAGCGCTGCCGCGCCGCCTTATGACAGCGAAGCGCCGATCGCCTATATGATCGACCTGTCATCGAATGCCGTGCTCTTCAGCCGCGATGCCGACCGCCGCATTCCGCCGGCCTCGATGACCAAGATGATGTCGGTCTATGTCGCTTTCGACCTGATTTCGCGCGGCGAACTGTCGCTCGACAAGAAGATCACGGTGCGTCCCGAGACATGGCAGAAATGGCACGGCCCATCGGCCGGCTCAACGATGTTCCTCTCGCCCGGCGAACAGGTTTCGGTTCGCAATCTGCTCGACGGCATCGTGACGCTCTCGGGCAACGACGCGTGCATCGTTCTGGCCGAGGGGATCGCGGGGACCGAAGAGGCGTTCGCCGGGCTGATGAATCAGAAGGCGAAAGAGCTCGGCCTGAAAAACAGCCATTTCGGCAACTCGATGGGCTGGCCCGACGAGGGCGTAACCTACAGCTCCGCGCACGATCTGGCGACGATCGCGGCAACGACGATCGAAAAATTCCCGCGCCTCTACAGCGAATTTTACGGTCTGCGCGAATTCAGCTGGGGCAAGACGATGGGCGGCGAGGCGATCTCGCAGGGCAACCGCAATCCGTTGCTCGGCAAGGTCGCCGGCGCCGACGGCCTCAAGACGGGGCATACCGAAGAGGCGGGTTACGGCTTCACCGGATCGGCCGAACAGAATGGCCGACGGATCGTGATGGTCATCGCCGGGCTCGACAGCTTCGGGGGACGCGCCAAGGAATCGGTCCGTTTCATGGATTGGGGCTTCCGCGCGTGGCAGACCAAGCCGTTGTTCGACAAGGGCGCGGTCGTCGGCACGGCTCAGGTCCAGATGGGCGACAGCGCGACGGTAGAACTCAAGGCACCGCGCAACCTCGCCGTGACCGTTCCTTCGGGAACCAGCCCCAATGTAACGATGTCGATCGCGTATAACGGCCCGGTCAAGGCGCCGTTCAAGGCGGGCGACGCGATCGCCCAACTGGTCGTCCGGACCCCCGACATGCCGGTCCAGACGATGCCGCTCGTCGCGGCGGAAACGGTCGATGAAGCAGGCTTTTTCCGGCGCGCATGGGTGGGATTCACCTCGCTCTTCACGTGACCGCGCGCTTCATCACGCTCGAAGGCGGCGAGGGGGTCGGCAAATCGACCCAGCTTAGGCTGCTGGCGGAGCTGCTCGAAGAGCGCGGCATTGCCTGCGTTGCGACGCGCGAACCCGGCGGCAGTCCAGGTGCCGAACTGGTCCGGCAAGTGCTGCTCGGCGGCGATGTCGATCGCTGGAGCGCAGGACCAGAAGCGCTATTGTTCGCCGCCGCCCGCGGCGATCACGTCGAAAAGACGATCCGTCCCGCGATCGAGCGCGGCGCCTGGGTCATTTGCGATCGCTTCGTCGATAGCAGCCGCGCCTATCAGGGCATTGCCGGGCAGCTCGGCGACGACGCGATCATGGCGATGCACGCCATCGGCAGCGGCGGACTGTTGCCCGACCGGACGATCGTGCTTTCGCTTTCGGCCGACGAAGCGCGCCAGCGCGCGCGTGCACGCGATGCCGATGGCGGCGACAGGTTTGAACAGAAAGACCATGCTTATCATAAGGCTGTCGTCGATGCCTTTGAAAGTATAGCAGCAGGTGAAAGCAACCGTGTGCGGCTGGTCGATGCGACAGGAGACGTAGCAAAGGTCCACCGCCGGATCGTCGCCGAACTCGCCGATCTGCTACCATGACCTGGCTCGGACACGAAGCTGCCGAACAGGCGTTTCTCGACGCCTGGAACGGCGGACGGATGCACCACGCCTGGCTGTTGGCGGGGCCAAAAGGGCTTGGCAAGGCGGCGTTCGCGCTCCGCGCGGCGCGCTTCCTCCTCGCCCAGGGATCTGCGGCGGCTGACGCGGAGGACCGGACGGCGACCACGCTCGAAGGTTTCGACGACAGCGCCGCGAGTCATCTCATCGACGCCGGCGCACATCCCGAATTCAAGCGTCTCGAACGCCTTGAGAACGAAAAGACCGGCTCGTTGGCGCGGAGCATTTCGGTCGATCAGGTCCGCGCGGCCAGCGCGCTGCTGACATCGACGACGTCGATCAGCCGCTATCGAACGATCATCGTCGACAGCGCCGACGACCTTGAAGCTGCCGGCGCCAATGCGCTGCTCAAGTCGCTCGAGGAACCGCCCGCCAATACCATCTTCTTCCTCGTCAGCCACAACAGCGGACGATTGCTGCCAACCATCCGCTCGCGCTGCAGATTGTTGAATTTCCGTGCGATTGGCGATGACGTCATGGCGTCATGGCTGCGCGAAACGATGCCCGATGCCGGGGCCGACGCGATTGCCTCGCTCACCGCGCTGGCGGGCGGAGCGCCGGCGCGCGCGCTGCGGTTTCGCGACAGCGATCTTGCCTCGGTGTGGCGCGACCTCGAACGCCTGGGTGAACAGGGCGACGCCGATCTCTCGATCACCACGCGCCTGTCACAATCGCTTTCGCTCAAGGGCGCGAACGAAAGCTACGAAGCCTTTCTCGAACTCGCCCCGACATTGTTGTCGCGCGCCGCGCGCGCTGCCGACGGCCGCGGCGCGGCGCTGCTCGTCGATCGCTGGCGCGAGGCAAGCCGGATCGCCTCGTCGGCGATTGCCACGTCCCCCGACAAGGCCCTGACGGTGTTCGAATTGTGCCGCCTGCTGACGCATCGCAGCGACATGGCCGCCCTTTCCAACCAATTCGCGGCGGGCTAGGGGAGGGCGATGAACACAGATCCCGCCGTTGGCACCCCTTTCTACATCACCACGGCGATCAGCTATCCCAATGCTGCGCCGCATATCGGCCATGCCTATGAAGCCATCACGAGCGATGCGATCGCGCGCTTCCGCAAGGCGCAGGGCCAGGATGTCCGTTTCCAGACGGGCACCGATGAGCATGGCCTGAAAATGGCCAAGGCGGCGCGCGACCATGACCGCGATGTTGCCGATTATGCGCGCGAAATGACCGCGGAATTCAAGGCAATGTGCGATGGCCTGGATATCGGTTATGATCGCTTTATCCGAACCACCGACGCGGACAACTACGCCGCCGCCACCGCGCTGTGGAAGGCGATGGCCGACAATGGCGACCTCTATCTCGGCCGGTATGAGGGCTGGTATTCGCTGCGCGACGAGGCGTTCTACGACGAGTCCGAACTGGTTACCGCGCAGACCGGCGAAAAGCTCTCGCCACAGGGCACCGCGGTCGAATGGACCGCCGAGGAAAGCTGGTTCTTTCGCCTGTCAAATTATCAGCAGAAACTGCTCGATCTTTATGATTCACGGCCGGATTTCGTGCGGCCGGCCGGACGGCTCAACGAAGTTCGGCGCTTCGTCGAGGGCGGGCTCAACGACCTGTCGATGTCGCGCACCAGCTTCGACTGGGGCGTGCCTGTGCCGGGCAGCGACGGCCATGTCATGTACGTCTGGGTCGATGCGCTGACCAACTATCTGACCGGTCTCGGCTATCCCGATAATCCCGATATGGTCGCACGTTACTGGCCACATTGCGTACACAATATCGGCAAGGACATCGTCCGCTTTCACGCCGTCTATTGGCCGGCCTTCCTGATGAGCGCGGGGATCGACCTGCCGCATGGCATATTCGGCCACGGCTTCATCCTTCATCGCGGTGAAAAGATGTCGAAATCCTCCGGTAACGTCATCGATCCGATGACCTTGGTCGAGCGCTATGGATCCGACGCCGTCCGCTATTTCCTGCTGCGCGAAGTCGGCTTCGGCAACGACGGCAGCGCGTCGGAAGAAGCGATCGTTGCGCGCTGCAATGCCGATCTGGCCAACAATCTCGGCAATCTGGCACAGCGCAGCCTGTCGATGATCGCCAAGAACTGCGACGGCGCGATCCCCGCTGCAACCTCACCCGACGCCGCCGACGCGGCATTGTTCGCTACCATTAATCGTTGTTACGGCGAAGCGGTTGAAAAAATGGCGGGTTTTGCGATCAACCAGGCGCTCGAGGCGATCTGGGAGGCAGCGTCTGCCGCGAACCAGTATTTCGCCGATCAGGCACCCTGGGCGCTGCGCAAGACCGATGCCGCGCGCGCCGATACCGTGCTTTACACCGCCGCAGAGGCGGTCCGTCGCCTCGCGATCATGGCGCGCTGGGCGATCCCGCGCTCGGCCGATGCCTTGCTCGACCAGCTTGCGGTCGGCGCCGGAGATCGCGACTTCGCCGCGCTCGATCGACCGATCGAGTCCGGGACGCAACTGCCAGCACCGAACGGCGTTTTCCCCCGGCTCCAGCTGGTCGAGGCCTGACCGCATGCTCGTCGACAGCCATTGCCACCTCAATTACGAAGGTCTTGTCGACGATCAGGCTGGCGCGATCGAACGCGCACAAGCTGCTGGAATAAAAACGATTCTTAACATCTCCACCCGCCAGTCGGAGTGGGATGCGGTGATCGCCACCGCCGATCGCCATGATAATGTCTGGGCGACCGTCGGCATCCATCCGCACGAAGCCGATTCCCATGTCGACATCGATACCGCTCTCCTGATCGATTCCACCAGCCACCCTCGCGTCGTCGGAATCGGCGAGACCGGGCTCGATTATTATTACGACCACAGCGACCGCGAACAGCAGAAACGCTCGTTTCGCGCACATATCGCTGCCTCGCGTGCTACCGGCCTGCCGCTAATCGTCCATACCCGCGATGCCGAGGACGACACCGCCGCGATCATGGCCGAGGAGATGGGGAAGGGGGCCTTCCCCGCCGTTATCCACTGTTTCACCGCGAGTGCCGATTTCGCCCGCAAGGCGCTCGACCTGGGCGCCTATATCTCGCTTTCGGGGATCGTGACGTTCAAGAACGCGCGCGACCTGCAGGATACGGCCAAGACGATCCCGCTCGACCGGCTGCTGGTCGAAACCGATTCACCCTTCCTGTCACCGGTGCCGCATCGCGGTCGACCGTGCGAGCCGGCCTATACCGCCGACACCGCGCGCTTCCTCGCGACCTTACGCGAAACCGAATTCGACGCGTTGGCACAGGCGACGAGCGCCAATTTCTTTCGCCTGTTCGCCAAGGCAACCGCGCCCGCATGAAGGCGACCGTTCTCGGTTGTGGAACATCGTCGGGTGTCCCGCGGATCGGCAACGACTGGGGCGATTGCGATCCGAACGAGCCGCGCAACACCCGCAGCCGTCCGTCGATCGTCGTCGAAAGCGCGACAACCCGGATCCTGGTCGATACCTCGCCCGACCTGCGCGGGCAGCTCCTCGCTGCCCGGATCGACCGCGTCGACGCAGTGATCTGGACGCACGACCATGCCGACCATTGCCACGGCATCGACGACCTGCGGCAGCTCTATCACGTCAGCGGCACACCGGTTCAGGGCTTCGCGCGGCGCGCCACGCTCGACAGCCTGACGCGGCGCTTCGCCTATGTCTTTGCGGGCAATGCGGGTTATCCGGCGACCTGTGAACCGCACTTGCTCGAGGACGTGGTGCGGGTTGGTGACATCGACGTTGGCGTGATCGATCTGCCGCATGGCCCGATCACGACCGCGGGACTGCGCTTTGTGGGCGAGGACGGAACGATCGGCTATGCAACCGACTTTTCCGCGCTCGACGACGACGCGATCGCCTTCTTTTCCGGCCTTGATGCCTGGATCGTTGATGCGCTGCGCGAACGCGAGCATCCAACGCATCCGCACCTTGCACTGACGCTCGCCGCGATCGAGCGATGCCAGCCCAAACAGGCCATCCTCACACATATGGATCAATCGATGGATTATGCGCGACTGATCGACACCCTCCCCGGCGGCATTGTCCCGGGGCATGACGGGCTGGTGGTAACGGCATGAACGGCGATCAGTGGCCCGAACTGGTCTGGTATGTTGGCGCGCTCGTGCTGGTCGGCAGCGCACTTATTGCCAGGCGAGTAAAGTTCTCAGCCATGCTACGTTACATATTGGTCTGGATAGCTATTTTCATGGCTGCCTATGGTCTGTTTCTGTTCCGCGACGACCTCGCCAGCGTCTGGGCGCGGGCGCGCGCCGACCTTGGCGGTGCGCCCGAAGCGAGCGTGTCCGGCAGCGAGGTAATCATCCGGCGCGATCCCGACGGGCATTTCTGGGTCAATGCCAGCGTCAACGGCCTGGCAACACGCTTCCTGATCGACAGCGGCGCGACAACGACTTCGGTTTCGCGCGAATTTGCCGAGCGCGTGAAGCTGAATGTCGATAATGACGGTTACCCGGTGCTTGTCGATACCGCCAATGGCGAAGCAGTTATGCGCCGCGGCAAGATTGACCAGCTCGTTGTCGGATCGATCGTGGTAGAAGGCCATCACGTGCTGGTCGGCGATGCGATTGGCGATGTCGGTGTGCTAGGAATGAATTTCCTGTCGGGGCTCAAGTCATGGCGGGTGGAAGGGGCGTCGTTGACGCTCACGCCGTGACACCCCCGGTACCAGCCTGTATTTTACATAATATATATTATCGGACTAATTGATGGAAACCAAGAGCGACGATCATATGGCTTCCGGCCATCCCCTGTCGCAGCTCATTGCGATCATGAAGCGGCTGCGCGATCCCGATGGTGGCTGCCCGTGGGATCTTGAACAGGATTTCGCGTCGATCGCGCCCTATACGATCGAGGAAGCCTATGAAGTCGCCGACGCGATCGCGCGCAACGACATGGCCGATCTGCGCGACGAACTCGGCGACCTGCTGTTCCAGGTCGTCTTCCACGCGCAAATGGCATCCGAGCGTGGAGCGTTCGACATCGCCGATGTCGCCGACGCAATCGTCACCAAGATGATCCGCCGCCATCCGCACGTGTTCGATCCCGCCAACGACGGTAGCGCGATCGCCACCGCGGGCGACCAGATCAAGGCATGGGAGGTGATGAAGGCGGCCGAACGTGGCGGCGCCGATGCCGGTACGCTCGCCGGCGTCGCGCAGGGCCTCCCTGCCCTGATGCGCGCGCAGAAGATCCAGCGCCGCGCCGCGCGCACCGGCTTCGACTGGCCCGATGTCGCCGGTCCGCGCGCCAAGATCGTCGAGGAACTGGCCGAAACAGACGCCGCCACGAACGACGCGGAACGCCACGAAGAGCTCGGCGACCTGCTCTTCTCTGTTGTCAATTATGCGCGCCATATCGGCGTCGATGCCGAACACGCGCTGCGCGACGCCACCATTAAGTTCGAACGCCGCTTCAATGCGGTCGAGCGCGACCATGACGGAGCCCTCACCGACCTGTCGCCCGAGGCGCTCGACACGCTGTGGGAACAGGCCAAGGCCTCGCTACGTGACGATCAGGCTCGGTCGCGGACTTCCTAGAACTGCTTGCGCAGGCTGATCTCCACATAGCGGCCGACGGGGTCGACGAAGCCTCGCTGATAGCTGAGCGGGACGATGCCGTTCTCGTCGCTGACACGCTGGTAACTGTTGGTCAGGTTGTTGACCGACAGGCGCAGGCGCGTGTGCTTGAGCCAGGGGTGCGCCTCGACCAGCTTTTCCTTCTGGTCGAAGTCGAAAAAGGCGCGCAGGTCGAGGTTGAACTTGCTGCCGAAATCGAGCGTCGAGCCGGCCGGAGCGATCGCGGTACCGCCATCGACACGGGTCGCGCTGCCGTACGAGAGCCGCAGGAAACCGCCCAAACCGTCGTAGAACGCCCCGGCGTCCGTGCTAACCGTATGGCGCGCCTGCCCGCCGCCCGATCCCGTCGCCGAGCCGTCCAGCAAATCGAGCACGGGCAGGCCGTCGCGGATGAATATCCGGTCACGCAGATAGACAGTGTCGTAGAGCGAAAACCGATAGTTGAGCTTGGGTTTTTCAGCTGGGCCGCCACCGGGCCGTCCCCTCCCCATCATTGGCGGTCCGCCTCCGCGTCCACCGCCGCTCGAATAATTGAGGCCAACGCGGATGCGATCGGTCTCTTCGCGCTGGAAATTGATCGGTCGCAAATCGACCGAGATTAGTTGGCCAGCGGAATCGCGGACGACGCGGTCTGGAAAGGCCGACTGGATTGCGGCGGTCAACGTGGGGAAAGACGAGATCGGGTTGTCGTTCCGCTCGCGGATGTAGTTGGCGACGAGCGACAGGCCATCGGGTTTCTTGAGACGAACGTTGATGCCGAAGTCGAGAACGTTGCGCCTGTCGGCGGTCAGCGCAGGATTGCCGCCGGTGATCGTCGGGATGACGACGGTGGTATTGGTGACGTAATCGAAGACGAAACTGTTGGGATTCACGATGACCGGGCTGCCGAGCTGCGACAGGCTGGGCGCGCCCTGTTCGGTCGACGACGAGGCAGTGAACTGGACCGCGTCGATCGGCGCGAAATTGAGGCCGTAGCCATAGGTGGTCAGGCCGCCGAAATCGCTGAGGTCACGATAGGCGATGTTGGCGTTGACCGACAGCGAGCGGGCAAAGCCGAGCACCCCTTCGCCATCGCGGGCGAGCGGGATATCGAGGCTGGCCTGCGCGTTCTTTTGCCCGCGCGTCAGGTCGGCGGTAGCAACCGCGCCGCTGCGGACCGATCGACTGCGAATATTGAACTGCTGGAACCCCGTTGCGAGCGACAGGTTCACCGGGCCGGCGGCGGTATCGAATACCGGGCCATTGGCATTGGCGACGATTTCGAACGTACGGTTCCTGCTGTCCGCAGTATCGGGATCGCGTGAAACCAGAGCAACTGGCGGGAAGATGGCGTTCAGATCGCCCCCGCCCGCAATATAAGCCTGCGCCGCGACCGGATCGAGGCCGCGCTGCGTTATGGTCGTGCTGTGGACGATATCGTAATTGCCTGTCAGCGAGCCCTTCCATTTGCCCAGCGAACTGTCGACCAGCGCGCCGAGATGACCCGTTGTCGTCCGGCTCGACTGGTCGAGCGCGCCATATTCGGGAAAGCTGCGCGTGAAGACGCTGTCGTCGCTCTGGGTGAAGGGCACCGACGCCAGGCCGAGCAGCGGATTGCGGCTGGCCAGCTCGAGCGTGGCGTTAAGCGTCGCCGAAGTAACGTCGCCGAAATAGCGATTGACGGTGCCTTCGAGAGTGAAATCGTCCGATGCGCTCTGCAGCGTGCGATAGGGCGTCTGGTCGATGGCGTCGCTGGTCGTGGGCACGGTCGCAATGCCGCGCTGCGCCTGCGTGATCGCATTGTCGCGCTTGTATTCGCTCGACAGGTTGATCCGCGAGTTGGGCGCCAGCTTGACCACCGAGCCTTCGTATTGCTGGTGAAATCCGCCCCCTCCGTCGGTCGGGGCTCCGGCCTCGACCTCAAGCGTGACCGCCGCGAAATTGGGCTTGAGGATGAAATTGACGACGCGCTGGTCGGCCGCATAGCCGAATTTCAGCGCGACCTGTTCGGGCAGGACATCGACCCTCAGGATAGCCTCGGACGGAATGTTGCGCAGCTCGCGAAAGCTCGAAATGCGTCGCCCGCTGAGCAGGATGACGGGCTGTCCGCCGCCCCTCCCCCGCCCGCCTCCTACCTGCGGCGCAATTGCCGCGAGCAAATCGCCGATCGACGACGCGCCGTATGAGGCGACGTCCTTTTCGCTGAGCTGCAGTTCGGGTTTGACGTCGGTGTCGACCGCGCCGCGGATCCGCTGGCCAACCACGACGATATCGCCCGGCTGCGTCTCGCTTGCCGGGGCGTCGCCGGACTCAGCCGTCTTGGCGGCGTCGTCGGCAGGAGGTTCTTCGGACGAGGACGGCGGCGTGACCTGCGCCATCGCGGGAGCCGAGGCGCCACTCGCCAGAAGAATCGCAAGCGTAAGGAGCGACGTGCATGCAGACAGGGTTTTCATGAGATGTTCGATCCAGCCAGTGTTCGAACAACCCGCTATGGCCGAGATGTGTCAGACATTCGCCAGCCTTGGACTAGCCTGCGACATTTTCCTGTATCGCGGTGAAGCGGGCGTGATCGGCCCGTGACAGGCGGACTCTTACCACCAGCCCGCCTTCGCCATCGGCGGTTTCCTCAAGCACTTCGCCGTTCTGGTGCAGCCAGGCGCGCGCGCGGCCGTCATTGGCCGGTATCGAAAGCGTGTATTCGGGGCTGAGTGCGGTCAGCGCGGCAGACATCGCCTCGCGCAGCGACGCGATCCCCTCGCCCGTGATTGCCGACACGACGGCGCTATCGACGCTATGTGCCGCAAGTTCCACAATCGCTGCGCGCCGCTCGGGGTCCTCGACGAGGTCGATCTTGTTCAGCACTTCGATATAGGCCGCTGCATCCTCGCCGGCGAAATCCATGCCGAGCTCGGTGAGAACGGTCATTACGTCATCGCGCTGCAGTTCGCTGTCGGGATGCGCGATATCGCGGACATGGACGACGAGGTCGGCCGACAGCACCTCTTCGAGCGTCGCGCGAAACGACGCGACGAGTTGCGTCGGCAGGTCTGACACGAAGCCGACGGTGTCCGACAATATCGCCTTGTCGATGCCCGGCAGCGATATCGCGCGCATCGTCGGATCGAGCGTTGCGAACAGCATGTCGGCGGCGAGCACGTCGCCCCCGGTCAGCGCGTTGAACAGCGTCGATTTGCCCGCATTGGTATAACCGACGAGCGCGATCACCGGCCACGGCGCACGCTGGCGCCGGTCGCGATGGAGCGCGCGGGTGCGCTTGACCGTCTCGAGTTCACGACGCAGCCGCGCCATGCGATCGCGGATCATCCGGCGATCGGCCTCGATTTGCGTCTCGCCGGGGCCGCCGAGGAATCCGAAGCCGCCGCGCTGGCGTTCGAGATGCGTCCAGCTGCGCACCAGGCGCCCCTGTTGGTAATCAAGATGCGCGAGTTCGACCTGCAGCCGGCCCTCGGCGCTGACCGCGCGCTCGCCGAAAATTTCCAGGATCAGGCCGGTGCGATCGATCACCTTGGCGCCGAACGCCTCTTCCAGATTGCGCTGCTGAACCGGGGTCAGCGCGGCGTCGACGACGACGAGCTCGATTTCGCGCTGCGCATAGTCAGCCTTGAGCGTGTCGATCTGCCCCGAGCCGAGATAGGTTGCTGGGCGGATCGTGCGGACACGCAATACGTCGCGCGCCACGATGGTCACCGCGATCGCTTCGGCGAGACCGCAAATCTCTTCGAGCCGCGCATCGCCTCCGCGGGCACCGGCCTCACTCGAATCGGGAACGATGACAGCGGTTTTCGCGCCGCGCGCGACCTCGCTGCGCTCATCGCCGGGTTGTGCGCTCAAGCGTCGTCATCCCCGGATGCGTCATTCGTCGCGGCATCGTCGGCATCGTCATCGTCGGGCACGGCCGCCAGCTTGACCGGCGACTGAGGCTGGACGGTCGAAACCGCATGCTTGTATACGAGCTGATAATGACCGTCGCGTTCGAGCAATATGCAGAACAGGTCGAACGCTGCGATCCGGCCCTGCAGCATGACGCCGTTGACGAGGAACATCGTGACCGGCTCTTCTTCGCCCTGCACCGCGCCGAGGAATATCTCCTGGAGCGAAGGCGTGCGCCCGGCAGGCCGCGCGGACAGGTTGAGATCGTCGAAACCGTCCCACTGCGTCGGCATGACGGTGGAAATGGCGTGCTTGTAAACCAGCTGAGACTGGCCGTCGCGACGCAGCAACACCGAAAAATTGTCAAACCAGGTGACAATACCCTGCAGCTTGACGCCCTTGACCAGGAACATCGTTACCGGCGCCTTGGTCTTGCGCAGCGAATTGAGGAACACATCCTGCAAATTGTTCTGTTTATCGGGCATCGTCGGTCCTTAACGATGGCGGCAGGCCGCGCGCAGCAAACACCGCTGCAGCACAGGCAAGTTACGCCTCTGTGCCTAGTATAGGTCGCCGCTGCTCACTTTAACAGGGGCCGCGCGCTTACTCGGTGGCATCCTCATCGGCAGCACCGCGAATTTCCGCGATCCCGAGCGTCTTGAGCTTGCGATGCAGCGCCGATCGCTCCATCCCGATGAACGCCGCAGTGCGCGAAACATTGCCCGAAAAGCGCTTGATCTGGACGCGCAGATATTCGCGTTCGAACGATTCGCGCGCTTCGCGCAGCGGCGCACCGACCATGAACATCTGGGCGTTGGCGTTCTCGCCGCTTTCTCCGGTGATTTCCGACGGCAGCATGTCGACGGTGATATTGCCAAGATCCTCGACCGGGTTGAGGATCATGACCCGCTCGATGACGTTGCGCAGTTGGCGGACATTGCCCGGCCAGTCGTGCGCTTCGAGCGCGCCGATCGCATCGGGCGACAGCGCTGGCGGGCCAAGCCGTCGGTCGGCGGCAAATCGCGCGAGGAAATGATCGGCGAGCGTGGCGATATCGTCGCGCCGGTCCTTGAGCGGCGGCAGGATGACGGGCACCACATTGAGCCGGTAATAAAGATCCTCGCGAAAGGCTCCTTGCGCTATTTCGGCTTCGAGATCGCGCGACGTGCCCGATACGATCCGGACATCGACATGGACCTGACGACTGCCGCCAACACGGGTAAATGCCTGGTCGGTCAGCACGCGCAGTATCTTGCCCTGCGTGGTCAGCGGCATGTCGGCGACCTCGTCGAGGAACAACGTGCCGCCGTGGGCCTGTTCGAGCAGGCCCGGACGGACCAGTTCGCCCTGCTCCTCGACCCCGAACAGTTCCTCCTCGACGGTGTCGGGCGACATGCGCGCCGCGGTCACGATGTGAAACGCCGCCGCATTGCGCCCGCTCCAGCTGTGCAGCATCCGCGCGGCAACCTCTTTGCCCACCCCCGACGGGCCCGAAATCAGGACGCGGCTACCGGTCCCCGCAACGCGTTTGAGCGTGGCGCGCACCGCGTTGATCGGCACGCTGTTTCCCGTCAGTTCGTCGACCTGCCCGACCCGGGCCTTGAGCCGGCGGTTCTCGTCCTTGAGCTGTTCGGTTTCGGTCGCGCGCGTAACGAGGTGGAGCAATCGCTCGGCCTCGAACGGTTTTTCGATGAAGTCGGCGGCGCCCTTGCGCACGGCGGCAACCGCGGTGTCGATATTGCCATGGCCCGATACGACGAGCACGGGCAGCGTCGGATCGCGCGCCTTGATCTCATCAAGCAGGTCAAGACCGTCGAGCCGCGATCCCTGCAGCCAGACGTCGAGCAGAACGAGCGACGGCCGGCGTTCGAGGATTGCCTGCAACGCGCCGTCGCTGTCGGCGGCCGATCGTGCGGTATAGCCTTCGTCTTCGAGCACCCCCGTGACGAGATCACGGATGTCCTTTTCATCGTCGACGATCAGGATATCGAGCGTCATCTGGCTAACTTCCTTGCTGCGTTTCGTCGTCTTCGGCACCCGTTGCGTCGGCATCGCTGCCGAGTGCCGCGAGCTGGTCGCGATCGAAGATGATCGCAACCAATGCGCCGCCGCCGTCGCGGTCGGAAAAAGCGATCGTGCCCTTGTGATCTTCGACGATTTTCTTGACGATCGCGAGGCCCAGGCCGGTGCCGCCTTCGCGCGTCGTCATATAGGGTTCAACCAGCGTATCGCGCTGCTGCGGCAGACCGACCCCGCTATCAGCCACGCCGATGACGAGCGTCGAGCCGCTTTCGACCAGGCTCACCTCGATCGTCTTGTCCGACGATTTGGGATTGCGCTGAATCGCCTCCACCGCATTTTTGACGACGTTGGTTAGCGCCTGGGTCAATTGGCGCCGGTCACAAACCACAGGTCGCAAATCATCGGCCGAAGCGAGCGAGAAATCGATCTCCGGATGCGCAACTTCGTGAAGAAAGACCGCCTGGCGAACGATATCAACGAGGTTTTCGGCATGAAAGACGGGTTTGGGCATGCGCGCAAAGCTTGAAAATTCATCGACCATGCGGCGCAGGTCGCCGACTTGGCGGACGATCGTGCCGGTCAGCTTGGCAAAGGTGCCGTCGTCTTCGATCGTCCGGCCATAGCGGCGCTGCAAACGCTCGGCGGCAAGCTGGATCGGCGTCAACGGGTTCTTGATCTCATGCGCGATGCGACGTGCCACATCGGCCCAGGCGGCGCGGCGCTGGTCGGTCAATTGCTGGGTAATGTCTTCAAAGGTGACAACATGGCCCTGATGATCGCTCGACACGCGCACGGCCAGCGTCCGCTCGTCGGCACCCGAACCGATATTGACGATCGCCCGCTTGTCGCCACTCGCCACGACATCGGCAAGCTCGGGGCGCAGGCTGGCAAGCGTCTGGCCCACGGCCCGCTCCTGGTCGGTATCGAGCAGATCCTGTGCGCCGACATTGAGCAACTGCACGCGCCCGTCGCGACCGATCGAGAGGACCCCTGCCGATACGCCCGACAGGACCGCCTCGATCAGCGCGCGGCGGCTTTCGATCTGGCTGTTGGCGTCGAGCAAGGCGCGCGTCTGGACGCCGAGTTGCTCGGTCATGCGGTTGAATGCGGTCGACAGCGCGCCAATCTCATCGGGCTGGGCGCTGTGTTCGACGCGCGCTTCGAGGTCGCCCGACGCGACCCGCCGCGCCGCGGTGACAAGTTCGGTGATCGGTCGGACAAGGCGGTCGGCAACGACAAGCGCGGTCCAGACCGCGAACCCGACAAGGATCAGCGATACGATGTAGATCGACAGGTTGAACTGCAACTGAAGCTGACGCGAACGGGCGAACAGCGCGTTATAGTCGGTCAGCACCGCCTGCGCGGTCTCGATCTGGTTGAGCCCGAGCGAATTGGCATCGCGGCTGGCGTACAGGAATATCCGGCGCTCGCGGTCGAACAGCGTCGCGGCGGCAATCCGGTTCGAATCGGCGACGACGATAACGCCCTCGCCGGCCATGAGGCGGTTGGCGACATCGGGCGGGATAAGATTGTCGGCCTCGCGATTTTCGGGATCGATCAGCGACAGGGCGCGGGCAATGCCATCATCGCCGATCTGGATGATCGCCGACCGCGTCAGGTTGCGCGCGACCATCTGGTAGAGATAATAATCGGTAAAATCGCTGCTGCCGATCGGCGAGCGCTGACTCCACTGGGCGAGGTCTTTCGCCATTTGCGGCGTGTTGTCTCGCACTGCGTTGACGTTCTCGTCGTAATATCCCTGCGCCAGGCTGGCAGCATTTTCGAGCATCCCGCGCGACCGGTCGGAGAACCAGAAATCGACGCCGTACTGGAACAATAACGAGGCGAAGATCGCGACGAGCAGCGTCGGCACCGCCGCAACGAGGCTGAACAGGGCGACGAGCCGGACGTGCAGGCTGTGGCGACCGGTCTGAGCATGCGGCGTCCGTCGCCGCGCGATCCGGCGGCCGAGCAGGACCATCAACGCCATCGCCGGGACCAGATTGGCGACGAGCAACACGGCGACGAGCGGCGGGGTCAGCAATGCGCCCGATTGGCCCTTGGCCATGACGACGAAATAGGAGATCGCCGCCATCGCGACCATCGTCGCCAGAGTGACAAATTCGACTATGCGGGCGGGGGGAAGTCGATCCTGCAAAATCGTGGTCGTGCGGTGAAGCCAGCCAGCCCGCGCGACAGGTGTTGCATTTTGGCCATCCATGTTGCCCTTTTACGACTTTTGCCGGGCTTGCAAAGGATATAGCGGCGATCGGTTCACCGCACCGCGGCGATCACGGCAAATCGTGGCGCGCCAGTCGCTTGCGCAGCGTGTTGCGATTGATCCCGAGCCGCTCGGCTGCGCGCAATTGATTGCCTCCGGTTTCGCCCAGAACGTACTCGAACAACGGCCGCTCGATTCGGGCGAGCAGGTCGTCATAAAGCGCGCCGGTAGCGCTCGGCGCTCGATCCGCCAGCCAGCCGGCGATCGCACCGTCGATACCGTCGACGTCACCACCCGACTCATCCGTGGCTGTGACGAACTGGGCGCGGACATCGCTCACCCCGAACGTGTCACCGCGCGCTAGCACGCACATGCGATAGACAAAATTCTCGAGCTCGCGGACATTGCCTGGCCAGTCCTGTCGTTCGATCAGTTTCAGCGCGGCTGCACTGATCGTCTTGGCGGGCAGGCCGCGATCCTGCGCCCCGACCATGAAATGCCGGCACAGGCCGGCGATATCACCGCGCCGCTCGCGTAGCGCGGGTACCGCGACGGGAACGACGTTGAGACGATAGAACAGGTCTTCGCGAAACCGCCCCTCGGCGACGAGGTCGGGCAGCGAGCGATGCGAGGCGGCGATGATGCGGACGTCCGAGCGACGCACCTCCGACCCGCCAACCGGCGAATATTCGCCTGACTGGAGGACGCGCAGGAGCCGTGTTTGCGCATCGAGCGGCATGTCGCCGATCTCGTCGAGGAACAACGTGCCGCCTTCAGCCTGGCCGAAGCGTCCCTCTGTGCGTGCGTTCGCGCCAGTGAAGGCGCCCCTTTCGTGGCCGAACAGCTCCGATTCGACGAGATCACGAGGGATTGCCGCCATGTTGATCGCGACGAACGGTCGTTGCGCGCGCTGTCCCGATTGATGGATCGCACGCGCGACGAGTTCTTTGCCCGTGCCCGATTCGCCGCCAATCAGGACCGCGAGATCATTGTCGGCGAGCCGCGCGATCACGCGGTAGAGCGCTTGCATCGGCGGCGTGCGGCCAATCAGCAATTGCTCGCCGCCATCGGGGTCCTGCGCCGGTTCGGCCGCCGAGGCTTCGCGGTGCATCGCCGCAGCGGTGGTTTTCAACAGTTCGTCGAGATCGAACGGCTTGGGCAGATAGTCGTAACTGCCGAGCCGCGCTGCGCGGATCGCGGTATCGAGCGTGTTCTGCGCCGACACGACGATCACCGAACAGCCATCCGTATTTGCCAGCGCGTCGGCCAGCGTGTCGAAGCCGTTACCGTCGGGAAAAACAACGTCGGTAATCAGCAGGTCGTATGCCGCGCCCGCCAGCATCGCATCGCGAGCCGCGCGCGTTTCGGCCAATGCGACGCGGTAACCCGCCCCTTCGAGCGAGGCCTGGATGACCGTCGCGACCGCATTGTCGTCCTCGGCAAGCAGGATGTGGGGCGAACCGCTCACTCTGCCCTCGCCAGCATCAGGCGGAAATGACTCAGCCCTCGTGTGTCGTCGCGGGCATATTCGATCGTCCCGCCCATGTCGCGCGCGAGCCGGTCGACCAAAGCCAGGCCCAAGCCGGTGCCGCCGCTGCGCCCGCTGGCGAAGGGGCGAAAGAGGTCGGGCAGGATCGCCGCGGGGACGCCGGGGCCGTTGTCGCTGACGCAAATCATGATCGGTGCATCGCGCGGGCGATCGTCGGGACCGCGCCCGGCGCTGTGGCCGTGGCGATAGCCGGTCGACACGATAATCTTCGCATCGTCCTGCCCGGCTAGCGTCTCCGCCGCGTTTTTCACAAGGTTGAGCAATATCTGGACGAATGCATCCTCATCGAGCGACGCCTTCGGCAACGACGGATCGTGGCGTTCCTCGATCGCAATATCGGCAGCAAAGCCCGCGCGCGCGAGATCGAGCGCATGGCGGATCAACGGGAAGATGCTGGCCCCATGGAGATCGAGCGAGCGCTGCGACGAGAGAATTTCCATCCGGTCGATCAGCGCGGCAATCCGATCGACCTCGCGGCAGATCAGCATCGTGAAGCGCGCCGGGTCAGGCGTGCCGCTGGCGATCAGCTGCGCCGCGCCGCGGATGCCCGACAGCGGATTCTTGATCTCGTGGGCGAGGATCACCGCCGCGCCCTGAGCCGAGGGCTGCGCAGCTGCGGCGCGCGTTGCATCAGCACTCCGTGCTGGCAAAAGCGCGACGACGGTCCGCCCCGCCTCGTCGGTCTCGGCGAGAATATCGAGCGCCAGCGTGCGACCGGGGAGCGCCAGCGCGACGTCGAACGCGCGCATGACCTGCGACGCCGGATACTCTCGTCCGGCAAAATCGGGCGCGATGTCGCTGAAATGTCGCCCGACGAGCTGGCGATCGGCCAGTCCGAGCTGGTTCTGGGCGGCAGGGTTGACCGCAATGATCGTGCCCGTCGGGTCGAGCATCATCGTCGCGACCGGATGCGCGTCGAATTGCCTGCCCTCGCCGTCTCTCGCGGGGGCAAGCGTCGTCACGCCGCCGCCTGCGCCGGTGCGGGCCCGGCGAGCAGCGGGGTGTAGAATGCCTCGAGCATATCGAGCACCTTCGCCGCCGCGGGCACCTGGTTGACCGCATTGCGGAACTCGGCAGATCCGGTCAGCCCCTTGGTATACCAGCCGATATGCTTGCGCGCGAGATTAACCCCGGTCATTTCGCCGTAATGGTCGAGCATCGCGCGATAATGTTCGACGATCAGCGCATATTGTTCGGCAAGGCTGGGATCGGCACGCCGCTCCCCGGTCGCCAGCCAGTGCATCATCTGGCCAAGCAGCCAGGGCCGGCCATAGCAGCCGCGGCCGATCATGACGCCGTCGGCACCCGACTGGTCGAGCGCGGTCGCGACGTCCTCGATGCTCGTAATATCGCCATTGACGATGACCGGCACCGAAACCGCGTCCTTGACCGAGCGAACGAACGACCAGTCGGCGCTGCCACGATACATCTGGCAACGCGTGCGGCCGTGGACGGTGATCATCTTGGCACCCAGGTCCTCGGCAATGTGCGCGAGTTCGGGTGCGTTGAGGCTGTCATGGTCCCAGCCCATCCGCATCTTGACGGTGACGGGAACCGAGACCGCCTCGACCGTCGCCTTGATCAGCGCCGCGGCGAGCTTGGGGACGCGCATCAGCGCCGATCCCGCATCGCCGTTGACGACCTTCTTGACCGGACACCCCATGTTGATGTCGATGATCGCCGCGCCGCGCTGTTCATTGAGCTTGGCCGCCTCGGCCATCTCATCGGGGTTACAGCCGGCAAGCTGGAGCGAGACAGGCTCTTCGAGCGGATGCCACGCTGCCTTCTGCAGCGACTGGCGCGTTTCGCGGATCATCGCCGGGCTGGCGATCATCTCGGTGACGTTGAGACCCGACCCATAGCGCCGGACGAGCGTACGGAACGGCATGTCGGTCACCCCGGTCATCGGCGCGAGGATGACGGGCATGGCAATATCGATATTGCCGACCCGGATCGGGCCGACCGCAGGATGCGGGGTCGAAAGAGGTTGTGGGCTGGTCATATGCTGCTCAAAATTTAGGCACGGGCCTCTAACCCTATTCGCTCTGGCGGGCAAGCGCGCCCTGCGCTAGGCGCGCAAGCATGACGGCCCCCATAACGATCCCCAGTATCGCTGCGATCGTCCTTGCTGCCGGCAAGGGCGTGCGCGCAGGCGGCAGCGCGCCCAAGCAGTTCGCGCGGCTGGCGGGCAAGCCCGTGCTCCGCTGGAGCGTCGAGACGCTGGCGCGCGATCCTCGAATAGGATCGGTCGTCGTTGTAACGCACCCCGATAACCGCGACGACGCGGTCACGATCCTCGAAGGCATACCAGGACTGACATTCGCCGATGGCGGCGCCACGCGGCGCGAGAGTGTCGCAAGTGGCTTGGCAGCGATCGATGGCGATCTCGTCATGGTGCACGATGCGGCGCGACCCTTGCTCCCCGTACGCGTTCTCGATCGGCTGATTGCCGCGATGGACGACGGCGAGCTTGCGGGGGCGGCCCCTGCCCTGCCAATCGCCGACACGCTGGCGGAGCGCGACAATGCGGCACTCGGCGCGGTCGTCGATCGCGGCGCGCTGGTCCGCATCCAGACACCGCAGATTTTCCGCACCGATGCGCTCATGGCCGCCCATCGCGACTGGCAAGGCGAAGAGCCCACCGACGATGCGCAGATGGTGCGGCAGGGGGGCGAAAGTGTCGGTATCGTCAAAGGGGCAGCGATGCTCGACAAGATCACCTGGCCCGACGATCTCGCCCGGCTGGCGGCGCAGGTCGGCGCCAACCGCCGGATCGCGACAGGCATGGGTTTCGACGTCCATCGCCTCGTCGCGGGTGAGGAATTGTGGCTCGGCGGCGTCCAGATCGCGCACGACAGGGGACTCGCCGGACACAGCGACGCCGATGTCGCGCTTCACGCGCTGACCGACGCGATCCTCGGCGCGATCGGCGCGGGCGATATTGGCGTACATTTCCCGCCAAGCGACCAGCAATGGCGCGGCGCACGATCTGACCGATTCCTGAAGCATGCCGGCGATCTCGTTGCCGCCGCCAATGGAGCGATCCAGTCGATCGATCTCACGATCATCTGCGAGGAACCCAAGATCGGACCCTATCGCGAAGCCATGCGTATTAGGATAGCAGAGATACTCGAGATGAGCGTAACGCAGGTCAGCGTGAAAGCCACGACGACCGAAGGACTGGGCTACGCCGGACGAGGCGAAGGCATCGCCGCCCAGGCGATCGCTACCTTACAGATCACGGAACCACCGATATGACCGATCCGATCTTCAACCTGCCACGTGAACTGATCGACACCGCCGCGCGGGTGATCGACGAGAATCGCGTGGCGGGACGCACCGTGGCACTGGCCGAAAGCTGCACCGGCGGGCTCGTCGCCGCCTGCCTGACCGCGGTATCGGGCAGTTCGGACGTTTTCACCGAGGGCTTCGTCAGCTATTCGAACGACGCCAAGGTGCGCATGCTCGGCGTCAGTTCGGAGATTATCGAGACGTTCGGCGCGGTCAGCCTGGCCGGCGCGTGGGCGATGGCGCTCGGCGCGCTCAAGAATTCGGACGCCGATATCGCTGTCGCGGTCACCGGGATTGCCGGACCGACCGGTGGCAGCGATCAGAAACCCGTCGGGACGGTCGTGTTCGCCCGTGCCATCCGCGGGCAGAATCCCGACAATATCTATGCCGAACGGATGCACTTCGATCTCGACGATCGCGGTGCGATCCGGCGTCAGGCCACGCTGTTCGCGCTCGAGCTGCTGTCGCCATCCAAGGATGCCGAGTGTGCTGCCAGCCCTTCGCCGTAAAGCGCATCGGCGCGTGTTTCGAACGCGCCGATCATCTTGCGCAGCGCCGAATCGAACATCGCCCCGGCAAGCTGGTTGAACAGGCCCGACTTGAACGCGAAATCGACGCAGAAATCGACCTCGCAGCCCCCCTGCCCGTCGTCGCTGAAGATCCATTCGTTGTGCAGGTACTTCAACGGACCGTCGAGGTAATCGACACAGATGCTGCTCGGCCGTTGCTTGACGACGCGGCTGGTGAACTGTTCGCGTAGCGCCTTGAAGCCGACGATCAGGTCGGCGACCATTTCGGTCTCGCTGTCCGAGCGCACGCGCACCGCCATCACCCAGGGGAGGAACTCGTCATAGGCGCCGACATCGGCGACGAGCGCGTACATCTGCTCGGGCGTGTACGGCAGGTGCCGGGTTTCGTGGTGGCGGGGCATCGTCAGCCGCGTGCGGACTGCGCCGCCAGCCTGGCCTCGCGTGCCGCCTTCATCTGGGCGAAATCGTCGCCGGCATGGTAGCTCGAGCGCGTCAGCGGCGACGATGCGACCTGGAGGAAGCCCTTGGCGCGGGCGATCTGGGCATAGGCGTCGAACGCCTGCGGGGTGACGAAATCGATCACCTTGGCGTGCCGCGGGGTCGGCTGGAGATACTGGCCCATCGTCAGGAAATCGACATCGGCGCTGCGCATGTCGTCCATCACCTGGTGCACTTCCAGTCGCTCTTCGCCGAGGCCGAGCATGATGCCCGACTTGGTGAAGATCGTCGGGTCGAGCCGCTTGACCGTCTCGAGCAGGCGGAGCGAGGCGTAATAGCGCGCTCCGGGACGGATCGTCGGATAGAGCCGCGGGACGGTCTCGAGATTGTGGTTGTAGACGTCGGGCCGCGCGGCAACGATCGCTTCGACCGCGGCCATCGACTTGTTGCGGAAATCGGGGGTCAGGATCTCGATCGTCGTGTCGGGCGTCGACCGGCGCAGCGCCTCGATCACCTTGACGAACTGCGACGCACCGCCGTCGGGCAGGTCGTCGCGATCGACCGAAGTGATGACGATATGCTTCAGACCGAGCTTGGCCGCAGCCTCGGCGGTATGTTCGGGCTCGAATGGGTCGACCGCGCGCGGCATGCCCGTCTTGACGTTGCAGAAGGCGCAGGCGCGCGTGCAGACGTCGCCCAGGATCATCACCGTCGCGTGCTTCTTGGTCCAGCACTCGCCGATATTGGGGCAGGCCGCCTCTTCGCACACGGTATTGAGGCTGAGGTCACGCATCAGCTTGCGCGTTTCGGCAAAGCCGGTGCCGCCGGGTGCCTTGACGCGAATCCAGTCGGGTTTGCGCTGGCGTTCGGGACGGGCGGGAGCGGCGATGACAGGTGCGGGATCGTTCATGCCTGCGCAGATAGCGATGGTCCGCTTGCTTCTCAACCTAAGTCTTGCGCGACGCGGCGGTTGACGGCAAATGAGCGGCCATGACCGAATTTGTCGAACTGCTGGCGGGCTATCGCCGTTTCCGTGACACTGGCTGGCGCGAACAGCGCGCGCGCTGGGATGAACTCAAGGACGGCCAGGCGCCCAAGACGATGATTATCGCCTGTTCGGACAGCCGCGTCGATCCGGCGCAGATATTCGATACCAATCCGGGCGAGATGTTCGTCGTGCGCAACGTCGCCAATCTCGTCCCCCCGTTCGAACAGGGCGGCGGTCGCCACGGCGTTTCGGCCGCGCTCGAGTTCGCCGTGACCCAGCTCAAGGTCGCCGACATCGTCGTCATGGGCCACGGCGCCTGCGGCGGCTGCGAAGCGGCCTTTACCGGATCGTTCGCCGATGCCGAGGAAGGCAGCGGCGGCTTCATCGCGCACTGGGTCGACATGCTCGACGACGCAGTGGCCCGCGTCCGCGAAGAGCATGGCAGCGAAAAAAGCCGCACCGCGCTGCGTGCGGTCGAACATGAAGCGGTGCGGGTCAGCCTGGCCAATTTGCGCAGCTTCCCGTTCGTCTGCGATGCCGAGGCGAACGGTACGCTGGCGCTGCACGGAGCGTGGTTCGCGATCTCCGACGGGATCCTCCACCGGCTCGACGAAACGCGCGGCACCTTCGCGGCCGAACCGGTCGAATAAATTAATCGTCATTGCGAGCGGCGCAGCCGCGCGGCAATCTCTGCGACAGCTGCTTCGGTAGTTCTGGGCGTTCGAGGACAAGGAATTCCCGATACTGTCGCAACCGGTCAACGCTTTGCCCTCTCGGGAGATTGCTTCGTCGCCTTCGACTCCTCGCAATGACGGATTAGGTTGATTTCCTCCCGGCGCCAAGCGATGACGCTGGCCATGTCCGACACCGATCACCGCAATTCACCCAACATCGTCCTGCTGATCGACGCCGATAACGCGTCGCCCTCGGGTATCGACCCGGTACTGACGGTCCTGGCCGAACTGGGCTCGGTCAATATCCGCCGCGTCTATGGCAACTGGCGCAAGCAGAGCCTCAAGGGCTGGGCCGATATCGTCCACCGCTTCGGCATCGAGCCACAGCAGCAGTTCGACCTGACCAAGGGCAAGAACGCGACCGACATGAAGATGACGATCGACGCGATGGACCTGTTGTTTCGCGACCGCGTCGATGGCTTCGGCATCATGTCGAGTGACAGCGACTTCACCCCGCTGGCCATGCGGATCAAACAGGCGGGCGTGCCCGTTTACGGCTTCGGCAGCGCCAAGACGCCCGAGGCATTCAAGCAGGCGTGCAGCCGCTGGATCGACGTCGACGAGCTGATCCGTGCGGCCAAGGAAGACGACAGCCCCAAAGGTCACGGCGGCGAAAAGAAACGCGCGGTGACCAAGGAGCTGATCGACCTGTTGCTCGACGCCTATGGCCAGTCGAAGCGCGACGAGCGTGGCTTTACCAAGCTGTCCGAAGTCGGCCAGCGCGCGGGCAACCGTTCGAGTTTCGACACGCGCAATTTCGGCTTTGCGCGCCTGTCCGACCTGATCGCCGAAGTGCCCAATTTCACCGCCGAACGGCGTGACGACGGGCAAATGTGGGTAAAGAGGCTGAGATGAGCGAAACCGCCGTCAGGGTCATGATAGCCGGCCGCGTGCAAGGCATCGGCTATCGCATGTGGGCGCAGGGCAAGGCGCGCGGGCTCGGCCTGCTCGGCTGGGTGCGCAATCGCCAGGACGGCACTGTCGAGGCGCTTGTCCAGGGCGCGAGCGACAAGGTCGAGGCATTCCTCACCGCATCGGAAAAGGGCCCGCGCGGCGCCCGCGTCGACGATGTCATGGCGGTACCCGAGGCGACCCAGCAGCTGTCGAACTTCGAAATCGTCCCCGACGCCTGAACGTCAGACGGCGTCTAGGTCCCTGCTCAGCAAGTCGATCCGCTTGCGATAGAGATCGGCAAGCTCGCGATGGACCTTGGCGATCACCGCGCTTTCCGCCGCATCGGCCGCCCGCTCCTCGCGCTCGGCGCGCGAGCGGTAATATTCGCTGTCGTAGATCTTCATAACACGTCCCCACCCAGAGGTTCCGCTTAGTGCGACGGCGATACACCCGTCATCGGAGTCGCACCCACCGATTTGTTATGCCTGCGCAACAAGCCGGTGGCGCAGTCTCGTCTAGCGCGGCCGTACGACTCTTTCATGTCGGATCGGAGACGGCATGGACTGATTGGGGGAAATTACCGCGTCAGCTTCTTGTAGGTCATCCGGTGCGGGCGATCGGCTTCGTCGCCGAGGCGGCGGCGCTTGTCTTCTTCGTAGCTTTCAAAATTGCCTTCGAACCATTCGACATGGCTGTCGCCTTCGAAGGCGAGGATGTGCGTCGCGAGGCGATCGAGGAAGAAGCGGTCATGCGAAATGACCACGGCGCAGCCGGGGAAAACCTCGAGCGCCTCTTCGAGCGCGCGCAGCGTCTCGACGTCGAGATCGTTGGTCGGTTCATCGAGCAGCAGGACATTGCCGCCCTCCTTGAGCATTTTGGCGATATGAACGCGGTTGCGTTCGCCGCCCGATAATTGCCCGACCTTCTTCTGCTGGTCACCACCCTTGAAGTTGAACGCGCCGACATAGGCACGCGTCTGCATTTCCTGCTTGCCGACGGTCATCAGCTCGTGCCCGCCCGAGATTTCTTCCCAGACATTGTGGTTGGGGTCGAGCGCGTCGCGGCTCTGGTCGACATAGCCGAGATGGACGGTATCGCCGATCGCGACCGCGCCTTCGTCGGGCGTTTCCTGGCCGGTAATGATGCGGAACAGCGTCGACTTGCCCGCGCCGTTGGGCCCGATGATGCCGACGATGCCACCCGGCGGCAGGCTGAACGAGAGATTCTCGAACAGCAGCTTGTCGCCATAGGACTTGGTCAGGCCGTTGGCCTCGATGACTTTGGAACCGAGGCGTTCGGGCGACTGGATGACGATCTGCGCCTTGCCGATCGTGCGCTTTTCGGCGTTCTCGACAAGCTGATCGAACGCCTTGATACGCGCTTTCGACTTGGTCTGACGGGCTTTCGGAGATTGCCGGATCCAGTCGAGCTCGTCGCGAATCGCCTTTTGCTTGCTCTGGTCCTCGCGGTCCTCCTGCTCGAGCCGCTTGGCCTTTTTCTCGAGATAGGTCGAATAATTGCCCTCGTACGGGAAATAGCGGCCACGATCGAGTTCGAGGATCCAGTTGACGACATTGTCGAGGAAATAACGGTCATGCGTGACGAGGATCACGTTGCCCTTGTAGTCGGCGAGATGCTTTTCAAGCCAGGCGACGCTTTCGGCATCGAGATGGTTGGTCGGCTCATCGAGCAGCAATATGCCCGGCTTTTCGAGCAGCAGGCGGGTCAGCGCGACGCGGCGCTTCTCACCACCCGAGAGGTTTTCGACGCTGCTGTCGCCCGGCGGGCAGCGCAGCGCGTCCATCGCGATCTCGAGCTGGTTGTCGAGCGTCCAGCCATCGACCGCGTCGATCTTTTCCTGCAGCTCGCCCATTTCGGTACCGAGCGCATCGAAGTCGGCATCGGGTTCGGCCATCAGGTTGCCGATCTCGTTGAAGCGCTCGACCAGGTCGGCAACGGGACGAATGCCGTCGAGGACGTTTTCCTTGACCGTCTTGGTCGCGTCGAGCTCTGGCTCCTGCGCGAGATAGCCGACGGTGATGTTCTCGCCGGGCCAGGCCTCGCCGGTAAAATCCTTGTCGATACCCGCCATGATCTTCATCAGCGTCGACTTGCCCGTCCCGTTGGGCCCGACGATGCCGATCTTGGCATCCTGGTAGAATTGCAGGTTGATGTTGCTCAGCACCGGCTTGGGCGCGCCGGGGAAGGTCTTGGTCATGTCCTTCATGACGAACGAATATTGGGCGGCCATGCTGTGTCCTTCAGACGATTTTGCGTAGGGCTGAACGGGTCGACTATCGGTGGTGCGTCGCGTGTGATGCAGTTCGAGCGGTCCAGGGCTACGGAGAGGGTTGAATTTGCCGCCTCCCCTAGCGGTGGCGGCGGCGCGCATCAACCGACCATTGGCAATGCGGCTTCGAGCGGTTAGCACTGCGCGCATGAAAACACTCAGGCTCGCGCTCGTCGCCTCCGTCGCCAGTCTCGCGCTGGTCCTCCCCTCGATCGCCCTGGCGCAGACAGCAGCACCCAAGCCGCCGACGCCGGGCGAGGTCACTGCGGCCAAGGCGGTCGCGGAAGCCCGCGACGCCGCGCTTGCCGACGACACGGTGGCATGGGACATCGTCGAAGGCCTGACGACCGAGGTTGGCCAGCGGATGGCGGGAACCGAGGCCGAAGCGCGTGCGCGTGCCTGGGCCAAGGCCAGGCTCGACAGCCTCGACTTCAAATCGGTCCGCATCGAACCCTATAATATGCAGACTTGGGTGCGCGGTGCCGAAACCGCCGAGATCGTCTCGCCCTTCCCGCAGAAGATGGCGATCACCGCGCTGGGCCGCAGCGGCGCGACGCCGCCCGAGGGCATTACCGCCCCGATCGCCTACTTCCCGACCTACGCCGATCTCGCCGCCGCGCCTGCCGGGAGTCTCAAGGGCAAGATCGCCTTTATCAGCCACAACATGCAGCCGACGCAGGACGGATCGGGCTATGGCTTTGCCGGCCCCGCGCGCTGGACCGCACCCGCGCTCGCCGCCTCGAAGGGCGCGATTGCAACCGTGATCAAGTCGGTCGGCACCGATCTTCATCGCAATCCGCATACCGGCAACACCGGCTGGGCCGACGGCCAGACGGCGACCGCAGCGGGCGCACTGAGCCGGCCCGACGCCGAGAATCTCGAGCGGATGCTGGCGCGCGGGAAGCCGGTGACGATGAAGCTCGTGTTGACCCCGCGCTGGCTCGGCGAGACGCAGTCGGGCAATGTCATCGCCGAAGTGCCCGGCACCGACCCCAGGGCGGGTGCGATCGTTATCGCCTGCCATCTCGACAGCTGGGACCTCGGCACCGGCGCAATCGACGATGCCAGCGGCTGCGCGATCATCACCGCGGCGGCCAAGCGGATCATGGCGGCGGGCGGCACGCGCCACCCGATCCGCCTGCTGTGGGCCGGCGCCGAGGAAGTCGGCGTGTTCGGCGGCGCGGCCTATGGCAAGGCGCATGGCGGCGAAGCCCATGTCCTCGCGATGGAAAGCGACTTCGGCGCCGACCGCGTCTGGCGGGTCAATTTCAACCTTGCCGACGAAGCGCTCAAGACCAGGGTCGCACAGGCGCTCGCACCGCTCGGCATCACCCGCGGGACCGGCGAAGCGCATGGCGGCGCCGACGTCGGCGCGATCATCGAGGCACAGCAAACGGCGGTCGTCGATCTGAGCCAGGACGGAACGCATTATTTCGACCTGCATCACACCTCCGACGACACGCTCGACAAGATCGACCCGGCCGACTTGCGCCAGAATGTCGCGGCATGGGTCGCGGCACTGATGGTTCTGGGCAACGCCCCGGAGCTTGCCCCTGCCGTAGCGCCGCACGGCGAATGACGCGGGCGTCCATCGTCGCACTCGGCCTGGTGCTTGCCGGCTGCGGCAATGGCGGCACCGTCGACGAAGCGCAGATTGATGCGACCGCCAGCCAGATTTCGGCGGATACCGAGGCGCTGGTCAAAGCGCGCGTTGCCGAAGCAGATGCACGCGGCAACGAAGCGAGTGCAACAATGCCCGACTAGTGCTTGCCTCGCGCCGCGCCGCGCTCTAGGGGCGCAGGCGTCGGGGAGTGGCGCAGGCTGGTAGCGCACCTGGTTTGGGACCAGGGGGTCGCAGGTTCGAATCCTGTCTCCCCGACCATCATCGAAAGTTCATCCGGAGGATGAATTTTCGATGATCCCAAGACGCGAATGCGTCGAGGGCTGGCAACGCCGCTATCCACGCCAGTCCAGCGCGACGCATCTGCAAAGCACGCGCCCCTAGCCCTTCATAACCCCGCTCTCTCCCCCATGACCTCCTGTGCGTGCCCGCATCATGGCCGTCGACAATTGGGGGTTGGCAAACCTCCCCTTTTGCCGAACACTGCCAACTGGATGTGCGTCAGCCACGCTGCGCAAGAAACAGGGGAGCCGACTTATGATCGATTTGCACAGAGTTTTCACGGCACGCGCGGGGACTTGCTCGCTTGCGGCGGTGCTGCTGGCCTCGGCATCCCCCTTGCTTGCCCAGAGCGCACCGATCGTGCAGCCCGGCGCGCTCGGCGAGGCGCCGCGCGTCGTGACCAAGGAACAGGCGCTTAAGCTGGCCGGTCAGCAATATACCGCCGCCGACGTCGATTTCATGCAGCAGATGATCGTCCATCACCGCCAGGCGGTCGAAATGGCCGCGCTGGTCGGTGACCGCACCAGTCGCGCGGAAATCGTCGCAGTCGCCGGTCGCATCGACAAGGGCCAGGCCGATGAAATGGCATTCATGGAGAAATGGCTGGCCGATCGCGGCGAACCGACGGCGATGGCGGGCATGGGTCACGCCGACCATTCGGGCATGAAGGGCATGGCCAGCGCCGAAGGTCTCGCGCGCCTCGCCGCTGCGCGCGGCGCCGCCTTCGACCGGCAGTTCCTGACGCTGATGATCGCTCACCACCAGGGCGCAGTCGACATGGTCGATGCGCTGCTCGGCCATGCGGGGACCGCTTATGATCCCGTCACGCTCGAATTTACCGACGACGTCAAGAACGACCAGAATGCCGAAATCGAGCGGATGACCGCCTTGCTCGAAAGCCTGTCGGACGACCCGCGCGCGACGCTGGCCGCAGGGCTGACCGATGCCGGCCAGGCGATCAGCCACCTGCGTCTCGTCGCGGCGCTTGGCAAGCCGGCGGGCTTTTTCGACCCCGCCAATCCCGGCGGACTGCAACCGCGCAAGCCGACCGAAGATGCCAAACCCGACGACAAACCCGAATTCGGCGAACGCTCCCCGCTGCTCTCGTTCGCCAACACCGACATGGCCTTTTCGGGCGACCTGCTCGTCGCGGGCAATTACCATGGCTTCAATGCCTATCGCCTGGGCAAGGACGGCGTTCCGCGCCTCGTCAGCTCGGTCGTCTGCCCCGGCGGCCAGGGCGACGTGTCGATCGTCGGCAACCTGCTCTTGATGAGCGTTCAGGACAATCGCGCGCGGACCGATTGCGGCCTGCAGGGCGTCAACGAGAAGGTCAGCAAGGAGCGCTTCCGCGGACTGCGCATTTTCGACATTTCGGACATCACTCGCCCGGTCCAGGTCGGCCAGGTCCAGACCTGTCGCGGATCGCATACCCATTCGGTCGTCAAGAAAACCGCGACTTCGCTGATCGTCTATAATTCTGGCACCTCGCGCGTGCGCGACGAAGCCGAACTGGCGGGCTGCATCGGCGACGTACCCGGCGATGATCGGACTGCGTTGTTCCGCATCGACGTCATCGAAATTCCGCTGGCCGATCCATCGCAGGCACGGATCGTTGACAGTCCTGCGGTATTTGCCGATCCCAAGACCGGTCGCCTTGCCGGCCTCTGGCAAGGCGGTGACCATGGCGACGATACACAGCAAACCAGCCGCACCGACCAGTGCCACGACATCACGGTGTTCCCGACCAAGAACATCGCCGCGGGCGCCTGTTCGGGCAATGGCGTGATCTTCGACATCTCCGATCCGCGCAAACCCAAACGGATCGACGAGGTCGTCGACAAGGGGTTCGCCTATTGGCATTCGGCGACATTCAACAACGACGGCACGCTGGTCCTGTTCACCGACGAGTGGGGCGGCGGCGGGCGACCGCGCTGCCGAGCATCGGATCCGCAGAACTGGGGCGCCGACGCGATCTACGAAATCGTCGACGGCAAACTCGAATTTCGCAGCACCTACAAACTCTCGGCGCCGCAGGGCGACAAGGAAAACTGCGTCGCGCACAACGGATCGATCATCCCGGTTCCGGGACGTAATATCTTCGTTCAGGCCTGGTATCAGGGCGGAATATCGGTGATGGATTTCACCGATCCAAAAAATCCGTTTGAAATCGCCTATTTCGATCGCGGACCTATCGACAAGGATCAACTCGTCACAGGCGGATACTGGTCGGCCTATTGGTACAAGGGCCGGATTTACGCGACCGAGATCGCGCGCGGGCTCGACGTCTTCGCGCTCGAGCCGAGCGAGTTCCTCTCGGCGAGCGAAATCGCCGCGGCCGAACGCGCCGACCAGGGCGGATCGTTCAATCCACAGCAGCAATTCCCGGTAACCTGGCCGAAAAAATAGGGGCCGGGTTTTCCGGCGCCAGGGCTTGCCGGGCCTTACCGCCCGGCAAACGCCTCGGCGCGCGCGATCAGGCGCTCTGCCTGGACGAGATGCGGACGGTCGATCATCTTGCCGTCCAGGCCGATCGTCCCGGCATCGGGCTGGGCGGCGAACGCCTCGACAATACGCCGCGCGGCATCGATGGAGGCGGGCGACGGGAGATAGGCAGCGTTGATGACCGCGACCTGCGCCGGGTGGATCGCGAGCCGGCCGGTAAAGCCTTCGATCGCGCTGCGTTCGGAATCGGCGCGCAGGCCGTCGCTGTCGCGGAAGTCGGCGTAGAGCGTGTCGATCGCCTGGACGCCTGCCGCATGCGCGGCAAGCAACGTCAGCGATCGAACCATACGAAACGTCTCGTGAAACCTGCCGTCGGGCCAGCGGTTGCCCGAGGCACCGATCGCCGCGCCGAGGTCTTCGGCTCCCCAGGTCAGGCCCGCGAGGCGCGGATCGGCATCACCTGCATAATCGCCCAGCGCGAACACCGCGGCTGGCGTCTCGGTTGCAACCGGAAGGATGGCGCCGGGCGTGTCACCGAGCGCCTCGGCCAAAGTGGCAACGTCGGCGGGTCCGGCACATTTGGGCAGCATGTAGCCGTCGGGGCGAGCACCGACGACGGCGGCCAGATCGACCTTCCAGTCATCGCCGTCGAGCGGATTGATCCGCACCCATAGCTGGCTTGCGCGCACGCCACTCGGGCGCTGCGTGAGGAAATCGGCGGTCAGTGCGCGCGCAGCGGGCCGTGCCGCGGCGGCAACCGAATCCTCGAGATCGATGATCACCGCGTCGGCGCCGCAGTCGTCGGCCTTGCCGAGCTTCTTCGCGCTGTCGCCAGGAATGAACAACCAGCTGCGCGGTTCGGGGCGGCGCGTTGACGCCATCGTCAGGCGGCCGGCGTGCAATGGATCAGGCCGCTGCGCTTGCAGATGCCGACGAGCTCGTCGCGCTGGTTGAAGGCGCGGTGTTCGAACACGACAATCCCCTGCCCCGGGCGCGATTTGGAGGGCCGCGTTTCGAGGATCTCGGTCTCGATATGGATCGTATCGCCGTGGAACAGCGGCTTGGGAAAGCGCACCTCATCCCAGCCGAGATTGGCGACCGCGGTGCCCATTGTCGTTTCACCGACCGAAATGCCGACCATGAACGACAGGGTCAGGCAGCTGTTGACGAGCCGCTGGCCATATTCGGTCTGCGTCCGGCAATATTCCTCGTCGAGATGGAGAGCTGCAGGATTATGCGTCATCGCCGAAAAGAATACGTTGTCCGCCTCGGTGATCGTCCGGCGGATGGGATGCTGGATGACGGTCCCGACCGTCATTTCGTCGAACCACAGACCGGGCATGGCAATCCTTTTCAAGTTCGTTACGCAACGCATTCGAAACATGCGTTTCTCGGACCATAGAAATCCAGTCCCCCGGACTGGATCCTTTGAGCCTCGAAACATGCGTTTCTCGGACCATAGAAATCCAGTCCCCCGGACTGGATTTCTATGGTGGGCCCGGAGGGACTCGAACCCCCGACCTAGCCGTTATGAGCGGCCAGCTCTAACCAACTGAGCTACAGGCCCATGTTCGAGAGACTTTTACCGCCCCCGAACGCTCACGGCGATAGCGGAGCCCGCGAGCGCTTGGCAAGCGGTGAGCTTTCCCCGTCCGGGCATATCGCCGACAGGATCTGATCGAGCGACGCGGCGGCATAGCCGTGATCGCTCAACGCGCGCAGCACCTTGTCCCACCAGCCATAGAATTTCGCGAGATCGGCCGCGTCGCGAACATAGGGCGTATTGCCCGGCGCGAGCGACGGCGAATGGAACGACAGGACGAGGACAGGCAGATCGAGCGCGGCGCATTCGGCGATTGCCGCCACGGCCTCGGCTGCAGTCGTGCCCTCGGGCGTCAGCGGGACGCGTTCGACCAGCCGCAATCGCGACAGCAGCGATCGCACACGCGAACGATCCGTCACACTGTGGAAAAGCGGACCGCCGAAACGCCGTAACAGGCCGACATACGGGCTTGTCAGAGGCAGTTCAGCGATGCTGTTATCGGGGCCCGTCCAGAACGGTCGCAGCGGCGCGGTGCTGTAATCGGGGCCGCCGGCAGCGCGATAATCGTAATGCGCGCGCACCGACGTGTCGCAGGCAACGCCAAGCTCTGCGAGTATCGCCATCGTCTCGCTCCCCAACCCATAACGCCCGGCACGATACGATCGTGGCTGGACCGCGAAACCCTCGACCGCCGCATCGTACAGTGCGCGCAGCTTGGCGCGTTCGAGCGCGGCGGGAAGGTTCCCGGTGTAGCTGTTGTGCGCGTTGACTGCCTCTTCGAACGGCGGCGTTACCCATGGATGGAGCTGGAGACCGATTTCGGCCTCGCCATCGGCAGCGGCGCGGCCGAGGATATCGCGCGCGGTCGTATCAAAGGCGACGGGATAATCGACGAGATAAAGCGGATTGACCCCTGCGCCATGAAAATAGGTCTGTCCCTCGGCCAGCGCCGCGGTCGAGGCGAGCGAGTGCGCGGTGCGCGAAAACGGCGCTCCCCAGTCGAAATCCTCTTCGGTGTCGATCGTAACGAGGAAGCGACGGCCCAGCGCGGGATCGAAACCGATCGCGGGTCCCTGGCGATAGACTGGCTGTGGCCGCACCCGTTCCCCCTTCGGACCCGTGGCCCCTCGCTTGTCAGCCGATTGTCTGGTCGACGCGTCGGGCTGCAGTATCGCCGGGCAGTCTTAAAATCAGCTTATCTTCAACCATCATCAGCGTGCCGCCCACCTGATCGAGCGCGCGATCGACCAGCCGCAGGACGAAGGCGAGCGCAAGTCGCGCGGGCGCAGCACCCGACTCGTCTTCATGGGGCGGATCGCGCAAGGCATCGGATGACAGCCCCGCCAGCGGCATCGGCAGCGCGATGGCCAGCACCGCCCCCTGCCCCTGTTGTCCTTCACCGATTGCCATCGCGATCTTCGAACCCGGATCTGCTGCCTGGATCAGCACGCTGACCAGCCGCACCAGCGGACGATGTGCCATATCTGCGGCAATCCCGACGACCGCGTCGCGATTCTCCCGGGCGAGGTCGATCTCGACATCGCGTTCGCTTGCCGCACCGGCAAGGTCGCCGATCGCTGCCGACGCAACTTCGCCGATCGTGCATTTGCCGCCATTGTTGTCCACCGGCGCGTCATGCGGTGCCAGCGCGAGATCGAGGCTGTCGATCATCGCCAGCGAGGCGGCGGCATCGCTGGCAATGCGGTCGGCGATATTTCGATAGCGGTCGCTCGCGGGCCCCATCATCTGAGCCTCGATCATCTGCGCGAAGCCCGAGATGGCATTGAGCGGCGTCCGCAGTTCGTGGACGAGCTGGCGCATGGCGTCGCCGCGATCGATCGCCGCTTCGACGACCGCGATGCGCGCATCTTCGCCGGGGGCCGCTCGCCGGACCGTTCCGCGATACCCCTCGAACCGTCCGCTCGTGGGATCGAACATCGGAATCGCCGAAAAGCGCCAGCTGCCGGCGAAACCGGGAAGCGGGGGGAGCACGATTCGCGCATCGTGGATCTGGCCCCGATGACGGAATGCGCCGACCGCGCCGGCATCCGGCCCACTTAGCCCGCCGCTTGCCGGGGTCGCGATATCGAGGCCGATCAGCGCGCCGCGTGGCGCGCCGGCGACCCAGTTGATCGCGCCATCGGGGCCGGTGGTGAATTGAAAGGCATGAATGCCAAGCGGTTCGTCGACGCGGCGCGCGGCAACGCTTTCGCGCGATTCGCGAAACGCGTCGATGCGGCGGACCAGCTCGCGAATCTGGTCGCTTTCGGGTGCGGGTTGATCCTGCGGCTCTTCGATTTCCTTGGCAACCGCGACCTCTGCAACGACGCTGGTATCGGTCAGCCGCATGTCGCTCGGCCCCATCGCGTCGAGGGCGCGTCGGGCGGCTGCCGACAGGTCGTCGCGCGCGCGCAAAGTCGCTCGCCCGCTGGGTCCGAGCGCGGGGATCACGATCGTCCAGTCGGCGTCTGGCAGGCTGACCGAGCGCAACATCGCGCGCGCAACATCAGGAGCATCGTGCGCGAACAGCGCGACGATCGGCGCGAATCGCGCATGCGACGCGAGCGCGTGCGCGGTCGCGATGCGGTCCGCAAGCGGGATCGACTCGCGTTCGCGCGCCAGTTCGGCAAGCGCACGCGCCGTTATCCTGCGTTCAATCAGGGCGCCTTTTTGCGCAACTATGTCGGCGATCTGGCGCCATCTGTTCCGGCGCAGAAAGGGTGACGCGGGGTCACTTGCGATCACGGTCGCCAGCATGTCGTCGAACCGCATTGCCTATGCCTATGCCGATTGGTTAGCGAATGGATAATCTCTAGGCCGCTTGCCCTGCTTGCGATAGGGGGCCGTCGCGCACGTAGCAATGTGGCACAATTGCAAAAGCCAGAAATTAAATTATTACGTGGGTCCTTATTTGATGGGATAATTACCTATGGCTTTCGTAAAGTTCGACGATATCGACCTCGCCATCCTGCGTGAACTGCAAGCCGACGGTCGCATGACCAACGTCGAACTCGCCCAGCGCGTCGGCCTGACAGCGCCGCCGTGCCTGCGCCGTGTCCGCAGTCTCGAAAAGGCTGGTGTCATCGAGGGGTATCACGCCGATCTCAATGGCACCGCGCTCGGATACTCGATCACCGTGTTTGCAATGATCAGCCTGTCGTCGCAGTCCGACGCCGCGCTCAAGGCCTTCGAAGCGCATATCGCGGCGATCCCCGAGGTCCGCGAATGCCATATGCTGAATGGCGAGATCGATTACCTGATCAAGATCGTCGCGCAGGACCTGAGGAGCTTCCAGGAGTTGTTGACCTCGAAGCTGACGTCCGCACCGCATGTCGCGAGCGTCAAAACCTCGCTGACGATCCGCCGTTCAAAATACGATCCGGGCTTCCCGATCGATTGATCACGGGCGCGGCCGAACGCAAAACGGGGCGCATCGCTGCGCCCCGTTTCGTTAGGATATTGCTGTTTCTTAGCTCGCCGGAGTCGTCGCGGTAGCCGCGGCGGACGCAGCAAGCTTCTGGGCGACATAGGCCGACCACAGTCGCGCGAGGCTGGCACGCGGGCCGGTAACCGCTGCGAAAGCCTGCTGGGCGCCAACGTCGTCGCCCGACTGCGCCAACGCGATGCCGAGACGCGTATTGGTAGCCTCCAAATCGACACCGCCCTTCTGCAACGCCAGGCGATACATTGCGACAGCCTTTGCGTAATCGCCATAACCGAGCCACGCATCGCCGGTCGCACTGGCAATCTTGCCGGTTGCCGACGCTGCTGCAGCACGCTCCGCTTCGCCGAGTTCGCCCTTGTCCTTCGCGATTTCGCTGGCCTGGTCTTTCGACAATTTGGCGAATTCGGCATCCGATTTTGCAATCGCGCCGGCTTTCAATCCAGCCTCATAGGCCTTCACCGATTCGCCTGGCAGGCCGGAATCGGCCGCTACGGTCGCCCATTCGTAGAACTCCTGACGCGTCTGCATCGCGCCCGTGGCATCAAGCAGCCGCAGCGCATCCAGCGTCGTGCCCTTTTCAGGCTTGAACGCCTGGAGATACAGGATCGTCGAATTGCGCCAGTTTTCCGGTGTCGGATACGACTGGTTGCGCAACGCGAGGAAATCGATGAAATCGGCCGAACGCCCGGCTTTCTGCGCCGCGCTTGCGGGACGGTTGAACCAGTCGACGGGGACCTGCTCGCCCGCCGCACGCGCCGTAGCGATCGCCTTGCGAGCAATCGCAAACGCCTCGTCGAGACGGTTCGTCTTGAGGTAGGATTCGGCCAGCATCAGCTGCGCGTTGTTCTTGGTGTAGCCGAGTTCAAGCGCCTTGGTCAGGCGTTCGGTGGCGAGCTCATACTTGCCGTCGGCAAAGGCAAAATTGCCTGCGTAGAAATACATCGCGGGCAGCTCGGCGGGATCGGCCTGACCGGTCGAAAGAATCGTTTCGACAGCTTTGAACTGCTGCGCAGTATCGCCGAGGCTGGCTGCGATCTGAAGGCGGAAATGGGCCGCGACATATTTCTCATATGGCGTAACCGCAGCGGCCTCAAGCGCACCGATCCCGGCATTAGCAGTGGCGAAATCCTTGGCGGCAATCGCCTTTTCAACCGGCTCGCCGGCGGCACGGAATGCGGTGCTGATCTCGGGCGCTTTAACCTCATTGCTCTTCTTGTCCTTGGCCATCGCAGGGGTGGCCACTAGCGCCAGACTTCCGACCATCATCGTGCAGGCCAGCAGGCGTCCAGAAATACGTCGCATAATCATCTCCTGAAAAATTCTCTCGCGTCGCATCTGCACGCGAATTCCAACAACTAACGCACAATTGCGATAAACGGTCCGGCGGGTGCGAATGATCGCGGGCTAGCCGATTGCCCCTGTTATATGAGGGGCGGCATGAACCATTTTTGAATGGGATCGACAAGCCCAACTTTACCGGCGGTGTCGCCGATCAATCCGCCGCGTTATAATTGATCGAGGTGCCGCGTCAGGTCCATCAGCACGCGCGGGTCGCCGGGGGCACCGTCGAGCGCGGTATCGGCTAGCGCAACGAGATCGTCGAGACCAAAGGTCTCGGCCAGGCTCTTTAGCCGTCGGGCCGACATGATCCAGTTGGCATCGCAGCGCGATCGCCGGAGCAGATCGACATGGCCCTGCGCACTGGCAATCACCGAGCCGCGCAGCTCATCCGCCAACGCGGCATCGTCACCTGCCGCTGCGGCAAGCAGGGCATTAAACGGGGTGGATTCGACTGCCATGTCCGTGCCCTTAGCAGTTTCGTGGTTAACTTAGCGTTTCGCCCCCGGTCAAAAGGCGATACAGTGCGCCCATGGCAGGGGAATCCAAAATCATCGGCATATGGCCGCGTTCCAACCAGACCGGGTCCGACATGGACGATCCGGCCACAATTGACGAGGCGCCGGCTCCGCTAGGCGACAATGGCGACGCCCTTGCGACCATGACGGCATCCGACGAAGGCTTTGCCACAGCGCCAGCCGAACCGGACAGCCAGCCGTGGACCGATTCCGCCTGGGACGACGCCGATTCCCCGGAAACCGGGGCTGGAACGCCGTGGGCCGCGATCCTGATCGGCGTCGCGGCGGCGGGTTGGACGGGCTTCTACGCATGGCTGCTGGTGCGGGGCGACATCGCCCTCACCGACGCGGCCGCCTGGGCCAGCGCACTGGCGACGGCGAGCATCCCGCTGATCCTGCTCGCTGCGCTCTATCTCATTTTCCAGCGGTCGAGCGCTGCCGAGACCAACCGCTATGGCCGGTTGATCCGCGACCTCGATAGCCAAACCGGCGCACTGAACAGCAAGCTCGAGGCGGTCAACGCGTCGCTCGCGCTCGCCCACCGCCAGATGCGCGACGACGGCGAGCGGCTGAGCGCATTGGGCATCGATGTCGGCGGCCGGATCGTCGAGGCAAGCGAACGCATTCGCGGCGAAATGACCGCAACGCTGGGCGCCAGCGACACCATGGCGCAGCGCGCGAAAAGCGCATTCGATCAGGTCGAGGGACTGCTTGCGGGCCTGCCGCGGGTCGACGCGGTTGCCGCGCGCCTGACCGAGAACCTGCGCCAGGCCGGACTGGCCGCTCACCAGCACGGATCGGCGCTGCAGGCGCAGATCGCAACCTTGGAGGAAACTGCGGCGCAGTCCGAACAGGGGCTGTCCGCCAGTACCGTCGCGCTGGCCGCCCAAATCGAGGAACTCGGCGAGCAGAGCGATGGCCTGACCAAACGGCTCGATGCGACGCAGGGCGAATTGCTGGCGACGATCGGCGCCTCGTTGACCAATATCGAGCAGGCGCTGACGAGTGCGCGCGACTCTGCGCGCGCTGAGATCGAGGCGATGGTTCGCGAAGCCGAAAGCGCGCGGGACCGGCTCGTTGCGGCGGGCGACGGCTTGGCCGAAACGACCCGCGAACGGCTTGCCGAATGCGACGACGTCGTCGCGGCGATCGGCGATCGGTTGAACGAGCAGACCGACCAGGCCGACAGCATCGTCGAAGGCTTTGCCCAAGGCATCGAACAATCGCGCGAGGCGATGGCGACGCTCGATTCGGACTGGACCGCCACGCTCGGGGGGCTCGGTGCGGCAATCGAGACGCTGAGCGGCAAGACAGAAACGATGGCGGCCCGGCTGTCGGACAGCGAAACCATTGCCCAACGGTTGCTGTCGCGCTCGGAGGACCTGATGCTCGCGCTCGATTCGGTGGCGCGCGAGATCGACGAGACGCTGCCGCGCGCGCTTGCACGACTCGATGGCACGATCGGCCAGAGCCGCACGCTGATGAACGATATCGCCCCCGCGGTCGAAACGATGGAAGCGGTCGGCAACGCCGCCCTCGAACGGCTCAAGGAAGCGCAGGCGCTGCTTGCCAACCAGAGCGAGGAAACCGAACGCCAGCGCGACATATTGGGAGAGCTCGCGACCGCCAACGGCAACGCCCTGCGCGACATGAAAACGCTGATCGCCGACATCGAAAGCGGATCGCAGTCGGTCGCCGACAGCGCCGCGCCGCAGCTTGTCGAGGCGATGGTGCGCGTCAAGGAAACCGCCGGCCAGGCGATCGCGCACGCGCGCACCGCGCTCGCCAGCGTCGTCGCCGATGCCGCCGACACGATGCGCGAAGCGACGATGAAGGGCCTCAGCGAAACGCTCGAGGCCGGTGTCGCCGACCGGATGAGAGAGATCACCCAGGGGTCGCAGCGCGCGGTCGAGGCGGCGCGTGCGGCAACCGAACTGCTGATGCAGCAGATGACCACGATCTCGGATGCCAGCTCGGCCATCGAGGCGCGCGTCGCCGATGCCCGCGCCGCGGTCAGCGATGCCGATCACGAAAGTCTCAGCCGCCACGTCACCTTGCTGACCGAATCGCTCAAATCGACCGCGATCGATGTCACCAAGATCCTGTCGAATGAGGTCACCGACACCGCCTGGGCGGCATATCTGAAGGGCGATCGCGGCGTTTTCACCCGCCGCGCGGTCCGCCTGCTCGATGCGACCGACGCGCGCGAAATCCTCGCTTATTACGAAAACGACGCGGATTTCCGCGAGTATGTCAATCGCTACATCCACGATTTCGAGGCAATGCTGCGCACGCTGCTCGGCACGCGCGATGGCCAGGCGCTCAGCGTTACGCTGCTGTCGTCGGACATGGGTAAACTCTATGTCGCACTGGCCCAGGCAATCGAACGCCTGCGCGACTGATACTCACCCCCGGCCTGTCCGCTCATTAGGCGGCAGGCTTTCCCTAGCCCGTCTCGGCCGACAAAGCCGGGCCTTTGGTATGACCTACCGGCTCGATTGCCGATCGGGTGCGGTTACTGTCAGGTCCGGCTGAACGCCAGCACTTCGATCCAGCGATAGACGAAGTTGAGATAGAACAGGCCGAACAACAGTCCCGATAGCGCCGTGGTCAACAGGATAACGCGGCCGGGGCGAAAGTTGGCTGGCGCGCTGTCGGCCTGTCCCGGCACCTTCTCTTCGCCGAGCTCGTCCGAAGTTCGCACCCCGATCGGCAGGACCATGAAGGCGCAGACAACCCAAAACAGGATGTAAATGGCGAGTGCGGAATACCAGGGCATCGTGTTCTCTCTCTACTTGGCCACCATGGCGAAGGGGCCGAAATCAGGATCGCTTACAGTCGCATCGCGCCTCAGATCTCGACGAGCAGGACGTCGACGATCGGCTTGTTGCCTGTCCAGTCGGTTGCGACGCGGCGGACGGCGAGGCGTAGCGCTTCGCGGAACGCGTCGTCGCCCTTGCTTTTGGCCTTGTGGCGCTGGTTGAAGACCTGCTCGACCGCGCTGCCGAGATCGGCAACGAACTGTTCGCGCTCGTCCTCGACGGGCACGCCGAGCATGCGAAATTCGGGCGTTCCTGCCAGATTGCCGTCCGAATCGCGTGCGACTGCGGCCGAGATATGCCCGCTCAGCGACAATTTGCGCCGCTCGTTCATCACCGGGCCGTCGGCGGCGAGGATGACGTCGCCATCGAGGACGAGGCGCCCGACCGTGACTTCGTCGATCTTCTTCGGCTTGCCGGGCGCAAGGCGAATGACGTCGCCGTTCTTCTGGAACACCGCCTTGGGGATGCCCTGCGACAGGCCAAAGCGCTCATGCTCCTTCATGTGGCGGATCTCGCCATGGACGGGGACAAGGATTTCGGGCCGGATCCATTCGTACATCGCAGCCAGTTCGGGGCGGCCGGGATGGCCCGAGACATGGATATGCGCCTGGCGTTCGGTGACCATGACGATGCCGCGTTCGGCGAGCCGGTTCTGGATCCGGCCGATCGCCATTTCGTTGCCCGGGATCTGTTTCGACGAGAAGACGACCCAGTCGTCCTCGGCGAGCGCGAGCTGGTGGTTGCCCTCGGCAATGCGAGCCAGCGCGGCGCGCGATTCGCCCTGCCCGCCAGTGGCGACGATCATCACCTTGTCGCGCGGCAGCTTCATCGCGGTCTGGAAATCGACCGTGTCGGGAAACTCGCCAAGATAGTCGTTTTCCTGCGCGATGCCGATGATCCGGTCGAGGCTGCGCCCGGCGACGCACAATTGCCGCCCGGTCTGCTTGGCGACCCAGCCGAGCGTGCGCAGTCGCGCGGCGTTCGAGGCAAAGGTCGTGACGAGGACGCGGTTGGGCGCTTCCTTGATCACCTTGAGCAGATTGTCGCGAACGTCGCCCTCGCTGCCCGAGACATCCTCGTTGAACACGTTGGTCGAATCGCAGACGAGCGCGAGGACGCCCTCATCACCAATCTCGCGCAATTCGCCCTCGGAGGACGGCTCGCCCATCTGCGGGTCCTCGTCGAGCTTCCAGTCGCCCGAATGAAAGACGTTGCCATAGGGCGTGCGGATCAATGCTGCACACATGTCGGGGATCGAATGCGCCAACGGGACGAAGCGGATGCCGAAATTGCCGACGGTGAAATCGGCGTCGAGGTCCTGGACGTGAACCTTGACCTTCTTGGTCAGCCCTTCCTCGGCAAGCTTGGTCGCGATCAGGCCCGCGGTGAAGCGGTTGGCGTACAGCGGCACGCCCAAATCGGCGGCGAGATAGGGCAGCGCACCGATATGGTCTTCATGACCATGCGTCAGGACGATGCCGGCGAGCAAATGCTTGTTGTCCTCGATGAACTGGATGTCGGGCAGGACGATGTCGATGCCGGGATATTCGGGCGTGCCGAAGCTGATGCCGAGATCGACCATCAGCCATTGGCCGTCGCAACCATAGAGGTTGACGTTCATGCCGATTTCGCCCGATCCGCCGAGTGCGACGAAGAGCAGTTCCTTGCCGGGAGTCATGATATTTCCTTCTGGCGCTCGGTCTGCGAGCGCGGGGGGTATGGGATAATTCAGTCGCTCGCCCGCTGCGCCAGCAGCCGAAGGCCGTGGAGCGTGAGGTCGGGCTCGACCTGATCGAACAGGTCGGTCTTTCCGTCGAATAGCACGGCAAGCCCCCCCGTGGCGATGACCTTTGCAGGGCGGCCGATTTCGGCGCGCATCCGCACGATCAACCCTTCCATCATCGCGACATAGCCCCAGAAGACGCCGATCAGCATCTGGTCCTCGGTATTGCGGCCTAGGACGCTCTTGCCCGCGGGCGCCTCGATCGCGATGCGCGGCAGCTTGGCGGTCGCGCCGACCAGCGCGTCGAGCGACAGATTGAGCCCCGGCGCGATGATGCCGCCCTTGTAGCTGCCCGAATAATCGATGAAATCGAACGTCGTCGCGGTGCCGAAATCGACGACGATCGCGTCGCCGGGATGCTGCGCATGGACCGCGATGGCGTTGAGCGCGCGGTCGGCGCCGAGGCTGGCGGGCTCGTCGACATCGACGAGGAAGCCCCAGTCGGCCCTGCCCTGCCCCGCCACGATCGGCGTTGTGCCGAAATACTTCTCGGCGAGGACGGTGAGGTTGTGCATCGCGCGCGGGACGACGCTGCCGAGGATGACCGATCCGACATCGGCGCGGTCAAAGCCTTCGAGCTCCATCAGCTGGAGCAGCCAGACGGCATATTCGTCGCCGGTCCGGCGCGGATCGCTCGTGATCCGCCAGCGCGCCTTGATCGCATCGCCGTCGAACAGCGCAAAAACGACGTTGGTGTTACCGACATCGACGGCAAGCAGCATAAATTATCCTTCGGTCAGCAGGTCGACATCGCCGGCGGTCACCGTCATCCGGCTCCCATCCGCCAGCCGCAGGACGAGCGCACCGCTTTCGTCGAGCGTTTCGAACAGTCCGTCGTGCCGGCGGCCGTCCTCGCCATGATAGCCGAGCGGCGATCCCGGCGCCAGCGCGCGCGCCAGCCAGCGGCGACGCGTTTCGGCCAACCCGGCATCGCGCCAGGTCGCAAGTTCGCGCGCGAAGGTGTCGGCCAGCGTTTCGCAAAAGGTGGTCGCCTCGGGCGCCGGACCAAGATCGGCGAGCGCGGCAGTCGCTCGGCCCTCGATCGCTGGCGCCTGCATGAGATTGCCCCCGATGCCGACGATCACCGCATCATTATGGCGTTCGAGCAATATGCCCGCGAGCTTGGCCCGATCGAGCAGCAGGTCGTTGGGCCACTTGATCCTGAGGCTCTCGTGATCGGGAAGCGATAGCGCGACCGCCTCCCACATCGCGATGCCCGCGACGAGCGCGAGCGTCGGCGCGGGCGGGTCGCCATCGCGCAGGCGCACGAGCGTCGAAGCATAGAGATTGCCCGGCGGGCTTTCCCAGCGACGCCCCTGGCGCCCCTTGCCCCCGGTCTGTCGATCGGCGCGGACCCAGCTGCCTTCGGGCACACCTTCGGCGGCACGATCGGCCAGCAGGCGGTTCGTCGAATCTGTCTCGGCGAGGTGTTCGATCAACGAAACAGCGCGAGCGCGGCGTTGCCCGAGAGATAGGCGAGCGGCGCGATGGCAAGATAGCCGAGCGGCGAAATCGCGGTGGCGGTAAAGCCGATCAGCCCGGTCTCGACCGCATTGCCCTCGGCGGTCCACTGCGGCGCGTCGGCGGGCGCTTCATCGAAAGCCATCGTCTTGATCACCTTGAGATAATAGAAGGCGCTGATCACCGAGCTCAGTGCGCCGATGATCGCCAGCGGCAACAGCCCCGCGCGAACCGCGGCATCGAAGACGAGGAACTTGGGCCAGAAACCGAACAGCGGCGGAATGCCCGCTAGGCTGAACATGAACAGCGCGATGGCCCCGACGAGCCACGGCCGCGCCTTGCCGAGACCCGCCATCCGCGCGATATCCTCGACATAGGCGCCGCCCGCATCGCGCAGTTGCAGGATGCACAGGAAGCTGCCGAGCGTCATCACGACATAGACCGCCATGTAGCTCATCGTTGCCGCGACACCCGCTTCGCTACCGGCGGCGAGGCCGATCAATGCAAAGCCGACATTGTTGATCGACGAATATGCGAGCAGTCGCTTGATGTTGCGCTGGCCGATCGCGCCGACCGCGCCGAGGATCGTCGATGCGAGCGCGAGGAAAATGATGATCTGCTGCCAGTCGAGCGTCGTCGGTCCGAACGCCTCGATGCAGACGCGCACGGTCAGCGCCATCGCCGCGACCTTGGGCGCGCTGGCGAAGAAGGCAGTGACCGGCGTCGGCGCGCCTTCGTAAACGTCGGGCGTCCACATGTGGAACGGCACCGCGCTGATCTTGAAGGCCAGGCCGGCGAGGACGAAGACGAGGCCGAAGACAAGCCCGCCCGAGAAATCGGCCCCCATCGCGGCGGCGATGCCCGCGAAATTCGTCGTGCCGCTGAACCCGTAGAGCAGGCTCATGCCATAAAGCAGGATGCCGCTGGCGAGCGCGCCGAGAACGAAATATTTGAGGCCCGCCTCGGCCGAGCGCGTATCGGTGCGGATAAAGCTCGCCAGGACATAGGCCGCGAGGCTGTTCATCTCGAGCCCGACATAGAGCGTCATCAGGTCGGTTGCCGAAACCATCATCCCCATGCCGACCGCGGCAAAGACGATCAGGATCGGATATTCGGCGCGCATCAACCCGTGCCCGCCCGGCGTGTGCGCGCGGAAAAAGCGCGGCGCGATGATGATCGCGACGGCTGCGGCGAAATAGATCAGGACGTGCGCGAAGGTCGAAAAAGCATCGACGCGGGCAAGGCCGTCAAAGGCGTTGCCGCCAGCGGCGGGCGCAAGCGAGGTCAGCGCGCCCGCGCCAACCAGCGCGGCGACTGCGGCGATGCTGATGCCGGTCGCGTGGCGATCGCCGAAGAAGGCCGCCCAGATCAGCAAGGCGAGACCGGCAAGCGTCAGGGTCAGTTCGGGCGCAACGAGCAAGAGCGAGGCGGACATATCGTGGTTCATCTCAATGGCCCTCGCCGGTTGCGGCGCCGTGCAGCGCTTCGCCCTTGGGCGTCAGCTTCGGCTTGCCGATCGCAAGATGCGCGTCGCCGGCAGGTGCGGTCGCGGCAAGGCGCGCGGTCAGCGCGGTGACGTCGCCGCGGATCGGCGCGAGGAAACTTTCGGGATAGACGCCCATCCACAGGACGGCGGCGGCGATCGGCGCGAGCAACGCCCATTCGCGAATGGAAAGATCGGGCATCGCGCGAACGTCGTCATGGACGAGCTCGCCAAAGACGACGCGGCGATAGAGGTAGAGCATGTAGGCAGCGCCCAGGATGATTCCCGTCGTCGCGACAAATGCCATCCAGCTCGATGCCTGATAGATACCCATGATGCCGAGGAATTCGCCGACGAAGTTGCTCGTCCCCGGCAGGCCGACGCTGGCCATGGTGAACAGCATGAAGAACAGCGCATAACGCGGCATGTTGATCGCCAGGCCGCCATAGCGCGCGATCTCGCGCGTGTGGAGCCGGTCGTAGATCACGCCGACGCAGAGGAACAACGCGCCCGAAACGAGACCGTGGCCGAGCATGACCATGATCGCGCCCTCGATGCCCTGCTGGTTGAACGCGAACAGCCCGGCGGTGACGATCGCCATGTGCGCTACGCTCGAATAGGCAATCAGCTTCTTCATGTCCGACTGCACCAGCGCGACAAGGCTGGTGTAGACCACCGCGACCATCGACAGGCCAAAGATCAGCCACATGAACTGCGCACTGGCATCGGGGAACATCGGCAGGCTGAAGCGCAGGAAGCCGTAACCGCCCATCTTGAGCAGCACGCCGGCCAGGATCACCGAGCCCGCGGTCGGCGCCTGGACGTGTGCGTCGGGCAGCCAGGTGTGAACCGGCCACATCGGCATCTTGACCGCAAAGCTGGCGAAGAAGGCGAGCCACAGCCAGGTCTGCGCCTGCGCCGGGAAATCATATTGCATCAGCGTCGGGATGTCGGTCGTACCCGCAGCATTGGCCATCCACAGCATCGCGATCAGCATCAGCACCGATCCGAGCAGCGTGTAGAGGAAGAACTTGTAGCTGGCGTAGATCCGGTTGGTTCCGCCCCAGATGCCGATGATCAGGTACATCGGGATCAGCCCGGCCTCGAACAGGATATAGAACAGGAACAGGTCCTGCGCCGCGAATACGCCGATCATCAGCGTTTCCATCAGCAGGAAACACGCCATGTAGAGGCCGACGCGAGTCTTGATCGCCACCCAGCTGGCGCCGATGCAGATCGGCATCAGGAAGACGCTGAGCATGATCAGCATCAGCGCGATGCCATCGATGCCGAGCGCCCATTTGAAGGTTCCGAACAGGGCGATGCTTTCGACAAACTGCCACTGAGCGCCGCCAATGTCGTAATTCGCCCACAGCACGGCGCCGAGCGCAAGATCGACCAGCGTCGCGATGAGCGCGATCCAGCGTGCGGCACGATCACCGACGAACAGGCAGGCGAGCGCCGCCACAAACGGCACCGCGAGCATCAGGCTGAGGATAGGGAGACTGGACTCGATCATGTCAGAAACGCACCATTGCCCAGGTCGCGAGACCGGCGAGACCCAGCAGCATCACGAGCGCATAGGTATAAAGAAAACCCGACTGGAGCCGTCCGGTCAGGACGCTGCCGCCCTGCACCGCGCGCGCTGCGCCATCGGGGCCGAAACGGTCGATGATACCGACGTCGCCACGCTGCCAGAACAGGCGACCGAACCAGAAAGCGGGTCGCACGAAGATGACGTTGTAGAGCTCGTCGAAATACCATTTGTTGAGCAGGAAGGTGTAGAGCGGTCCGAACATCGCGGTGAAGCGCGCAGGCGCGCCCGGATCGCGGATATAGTTGTTGTACGCTATCCACAGACCGGTCAGCATCACGACGAACGGCGTGAACATCACCCAGGTCGGCACTTCGTGGCTGGCGTGCGCGAGATGCGCGTCGAACGCGATGCTGCCGTTCCAGAAGGCGAGACCGCCCTCGGGATCGACGAAGACATGGTGGAACACCTGTCCGGCGGCGACCGCACCGATCGACAGGACGATCAACGGGACAAGCATCGACCATGGGCTTTCGTGCGGGTGATAGCCGCCGGTTCCGTCGCTCAGGCCAGCTGCAGCGGGGCCATGTTGCGCGGGTTCGTGCCCGGCATCTTCCTGCGACGGAGGATTGTCGTGATCGCTGTCGGCGTGATGATCGCCATGCGCATCATGCAGCGCGTGCGCGATATGCTCGCTCTGCGTCCAGCGCGCCTTGCCGAAGAACGTCAGGAAGATCAGCCGCCAGCTGTAGAAGCTCGTCAGGAGAGCGGCGAACGCGCCGACGAGGAAGGCGAGATGGCCGCCTTCGACGCCGAGCGATCCGGCCGCCCAGGCGCTTTCGAGGATCGCATCCTTCGACCAGAATCCGGCGAAACCGACCGCAAGTCCGGGAATGCCGACACCGGTGATCGCCAGCGTACCGGCAACCATCGCCCAGAAGGTCAGCGGGATGCGTTTCCGCAGCGCGCCGTAATAGCGCATGTCCTGTTCATGGTGCATCGCATGGATCACGCTGCCCGCGCCAAGGAACAGCAGCGCCTTGAAGAACGCGTGGGTGAACAGATGGAACATCGCCGCGCCATAGGCTCCGACGCCCGCGGCGAAGAACATGTAACCCAATTGGCTGCAGGTCGAATAGGCGATGACGCGCTTGATGTCGGTCTGCGTCGTCGCGACGGTGGCAGCGAACAGGCAGGTCGCCGCGCCGATGAAAATAACGAAGCCCTGCGCGACGGGCGCGGCTTCGAACATCGGCGACAGGCGGCAGACCATGAACACGCCTGCGGTGACCATCGTCGCGGCGTGGATCAGCGCGCTGACCGGGGTCGGGCCTTCCATTGCGTCGGGCAGCCAGGTGTGGAGGCCAAGCTGTGCCGACTTGCCCATCGCGCCAACGAACAGCAGCAGGGTGAGGATCGTCATCGTGTCGAGCCGCATGCCGAGGAAGGTGATCGCGCTGCCCGCCATGCCCGGTGCGGCGGCGAGGATGTCGGGGATCGAGACCGTCCCGAAAACAAGGAAGGTGCCGAAGATACCCAGCATGAAGCCGAGATCGCCGACACGGTTGACGACGAACGCCTTGATCGCGGCGGCGTTGGCGCTGGGCTTCTTGAACCAGAACCCGATCAGCAGATACGAGGCCAGGCCGACGCCTTCCCAGCCGAAGAACATCTGGACCAGGTTGTTGGCGGTGACCAGCATCAGCATCGCGAAAGTGAACAGCGACAGATAGGCAAAGAAGCGCGGTTGGTCGGGGTCTTCGTCCATATAGCCCCAGCTGTAGATATGGACGAGGCTCGACACGCTCGTGACGACGACGAGCATCACCGCGGTCAGCGTATCGACGCGCAGGCTCCAGGCGATATCGAGACCGCCCGACTGCATCCAGGTGAACAGCGGCGTGACGCTTGGCGATGCGTTACCCGCGACGAAGGCGAGGAAGATCGGCCAGCTCAGCGCGCACGAGGTCAGCAGCGCGCCGGTCGTGATCGCCTTGGCGACGACATTGCCGATCATGCGGTTGCCGAGCCCGGCGACGAGCGCGGCGAGCAGCGGCAGGAAAACGATAAGCTTGATCACGCCGGATCTATCCCTTCATCCGGTTGACGTCGTCGACGGCGATCGTGCCGCGGCCACGGAAATAGATGACGAGGATGGCAAGCCCGATCGCCGCCTCGCCCGCCGCGACGGTGAGGACGAACATCGAAAACACCTGCCCGACGAGATCGCCGAGATAGGCGCTGAAGGCGACGAGGTTGATGTTCACGCTAAGCAGGATCAGCTCGATCGCCATCAGGATGATGATCACGTTCTTGCGGTTGATGAAGATGCCGAGCACGCCGAGCACGAACAGGATCGCGCCGACGACGAGGTAATGCGTCAAACCAATCACAGTTCTACCCCCTGCCCGCTTTCGGGCCGCGTCAGGCGCGTTGCGTCTTCGGGTCGACGGCGGACCTGGTGGCCGATATCTTGCGGCTTGACGCCGCCACGCTTGCGATGGGTCAGGACAATCGCGCCGACCATCGCGACGAGCAGGATGATCCCTGCTGCCTCGAACAGGAAGATGTAGCGCGTATAGAGCAATTGCCCGATCGCCTGCGTGTTCGAAACGTCGCTCGCCACCGGTGCGATCCGCGCGCCCATGTTGATCGCGCCCGCGCTCCACGCGCCGATGGCAAAGACGATCTCGACCGCCAGCACGATCGCAAGCAAGGCCCCGAGCGGCAGGTAGCGCACGAAACCGGCGCGCAATTCGGCAAAATCGACGTCGAGCATCATGACGACGAACAGGAACAGCACCGCGACCGCGCCGACATAGACGATGATCAGCAGCATCGCGATGAACTCGGCACCGAGTAGGATCATCAATCCTGCCGCGTTGAAGAAGGCGAGGATCAACCACAGCACTGAATGGACCGGATTGCGCGCGAACACCGTCAGCGCCCCGCTGGCGATGACCAGCGTAGCGAACAGGTAAAAGGCGATCGTCTGGATCACGTGATTCTGGTGCCCCTTTTGAGTCGTGCGAGCCGGTTAGCGATAGGGCGCATCGGCGGCAAGGTTCGCGGCGATTGCGCGTTCCCATTTGTCGCCGTTCTCAAGCAATTTGCCCTTGTCGTAGATCAGTTCTTCGCGGGTTTCGGTCGAATATTCGAAATTGGGCCCCTCGACGATCGCGTCGACCGGGCACGCTTCCTGGCAAAAGCCGCAATAGATGCACTTGGTCATGTCGATGTCATAGCGCGTCGTCCGACGGCTGCCGTCGTCGCGCGGCTCGGCCTCGATCGTGATCGCCTGCGCCGGGCACACCGCCTCGCACAATTTGCACGCGATGCAGCGTTCCTCGCCATTGGGATAGCGGCGCAGCGCATGCTCGCCGCGAAAACGCGGGCTGAGCGGGTTCTTCTCGTACGGATAGTTGATCGTCGCCTTGGGCTTGAAGAAATACTTCAAGGTCAGCCAGTGCGCCTTGACGAACTCGACGAGGAAGAAGGATTTGAAGAGGTGGGCGATCATTACGAGTACCTTGTCAGCATTAGCCAACCCGACACGAGGCAGACCCAGAACAGCGAAATCGGCAGGAAGACCTTCCAGCCCAGCCGCATCAGCTGGTCATAGCGGTAGCGCGGGACGGTCGCCTTGACCCAGCTGAAGATGAAAAAGAAAAGGAGTATCTTGGCGAACAGCCAGATGATCCCAGGCACGGCATAGAGCGGCGCCCAGTCGACCGGCGGCAGCCAGCCGCCCCAGAACAGGATCGCGTTCAGTGCGCACATCAGGATGACGTTGGCGTATTCGCCGAGCCAGAACAAAGCGAAGCTCATCGACGAATATTCGGTCTGGTAGCCCGCGACGAGCTCGCTCTCGGCCTCGGTCAGGTCGAACGGCGCGCGCGCGGTTTCGGCCATCGAGCTGATCAGGAACATCACCGAAATCGGGAACAGCAGCGGGTTGAGGCCATTGGCGCTGAATATTCCGAGGATGTTGCCCTTCTGCGCCAGCGTGATGACGCTCAGATTGAATGAGCCGGCATAGAGCACGACCGAAATCAGGATGAAGCCGATCGAGACTTCGTAGCTGATCATCTGCGCGGCGGCGCGCAGCGCGGAAAAGAACGGGTATTTCGAATTCGACGCCCAGCCCGAGATGACGACGCCGTAGACGCCCAGCGAACTGATCGCGAGGATGTAGAGCAGGCCGACGTTGATATTGGCCAGCACCACGCCCGCCTGGAACGGGATCACCGCCCACGCCATCAGTGCGACGGTAAAGGTGATGATCGGTGCGATCAGGAACAGCCCACGATTGGCGCCCGACGGGATGATCGTTTCCTGCAGGAACACCTTGAGGCCGTCGGCGAACGATTGCAGCAAGCCGAACGGACCGACGACGTTGGGCCCGCGACGCAGCGCGATCGCCGCCCAGATCTTGCGATCGGCGTAGATGATCATTGCCACCGCGAGCATCAGCGGCAACGCGATCGCGAGGATGCCGACGATGGTGGCGACAAGCCACGCAGCTTCGTAGGTCAGGCCCCAGCTTGCGAACCAGGCGGTCATTCCGCGGCCTCCAGCATCTCGTCGCCGTGGAGGATTTCGGACGAGCAGCGCTGCATCGTCGGACTGGCGCGGCAGATCGCGTTGGTCAGGTAGAAATCGGCGATCGGATAGGCGATTTCGCCCCCGAGCTTCATCTGCGCTTTCGCATCGAGTTTGGGCGCGCTGAAGTCGTATCCGGCAAGACCTTCACGGCCGAGTGCGGGCACCGCAGTGATCATCGCGGCGCGCAGCCCGTCGAAACTGTCGAAGCCGACATCGACGCCGCAGGCATCGGCGAGAGCGCGCAATATGCTCCAGTCCTCGCGCGCGTCGCCGGGCGCGAACACCGCCTTGTCGGAATACTGCACGCGGCCTTCGGTATTGACCCAGGTGCCGTGCTTTTCGGCATAGCTCGCGCCGGGCAGGACGACATCGGCGGCATGCGCGCCGGCATCGCCGTGATGGCCGATATAGACCTTGAAGCTGCCCTCGAAGCCCGAATAATCGACCTCGTCGGCGCCGAGGAAGAACGCGAGTCTGGGTTTCGCCGCAACGATGTCGGCAATGCCGCCCGTCTGCGCAAAGCCGAGCATCAGTCCGCCCATCCGGCTCGCGCTGGTGTGGACAACGTTGAAGCCGTTCCAGCCCTCGGAGACGAGCTTGAGCGTCTTGATCAGGCCCATCGCCGCGCCCTGCACGCCGTCGAGCTTGAGCGCACCGCCGCCGACGATGACCATCGGACGCTTGGCGTCCTTGAACGCGTCGGTCGCAGCCTTGGGCAGCTTGGCGATCAGCGATGCATCGTTGCCGAACCATTCGACCGCATAGGTCAAATCGACCTCGGGGCCGATGCCGAACACCCTGGCACCGCGCTTGATTGCCTTGCGCACGCGCGTGTTGATCAACGGCGCTTCCCAGCGCAGGTTGCTGCCGATCAGCAGGATCGCGTCGGCATCCTCGACGCCCGCGATCGTGCTGTTGAAATTGACCGCGCCAAGGTTCGACACGTCGTAAGCCAAACCGGTCTGGCGGCCTTCGAGCATGTCCGAACCGAGCGCCTTGACCAGCGATTTGGCGGCGAACATCGTCTCGCAATCGACCTGGTCACCGGCGATCGCGGCGACCGAGCCCTTGGCCGACCTGGCGACCTTGGCGATGGCGGCAAACGCCTCGTCCCAGCTCGCCGCGACGAGCTTGCCACCCTGGCGAACAAATGGCTTGTCGAGCCGGCGACGAACGAGACCGTCGACATGGTGGCGCGTCTTGTCGTGCGCCCATTCCTCGTTGACGTCCTCGTTGATCCGCGGGAGCACGCGCAGCACCTGGCGGCCGCGGCTGTCGAGGCGGATGTTGCTGCCGACGCCGTCCATGACGTCGATCGCGAGCGTCTTCTTGAGCTCCCACGGCCGCGCTTCGAACGCGTAGGGCTTCGATGTCAGCGCGCCGACGGGGCACAGATCGACAACATTGCCCGCCAGCTCGCTCTGGATCGCGTGCTCGAGATAGGTCGTGATCTGCATGTCTTCGCCGCGATAGAGTGCGCCGATGTCCTCGACCCCGGCGACCTCCTCGGCAAAGCGGATGCAGCGCGTGCACTGGATGCAGCGCGTCATCACCGTCTTGACGATCGGCCCCATGTATTTCTCGGTCACCGCGCGCTTGTTGGCGTCGTAGCGGCTGTGGCCGCGGCCGTAAGCGATCGACTGGTCCTGCAAATCGCATTCGCCGCCCTGGTCGCAGATCGGGCAGTCGAGCGGATGGTTGATCAGGAGGAATTCCATCACGCCTTCGCGCGCATGCTTGACCATCGGCGTGTCGGTACGGATTTCCTGCCCCTCGGTCGCGGGCAGCGCACAGCTCGCCTGCGGCTTGGGCGGACCGGGCTTCACCTCGACCAGGCACATGCGGCAATTGCCCGCGATGCTCAGCCGTTCGTGGTAGCAGAAGCGCGGGATTTCCTTGCCGGCAAGCTCGCACGCCTGCAGCACGGTCGCGCCGTCGGGTACGGCGATCGGGATTCCGTCTACGGTGACGTTGGGCATTAGTCGGCAGCCTTTGCGGTCGGGGCCATCGCCAGCCGGTAATAAGCGATCGCGGTCGAAGCGCGGATGCTGGCGTAATCAAGCTTGATCGTCTGACCTGCCGAGATGCAGGCTGGCAATGCGGGCGCAACGGCTTTCAGCGCAGCGCGCTCTTCATCGCTGGCAATTGCGGTCGCCAGCAATGCCACCGATCCGGCCAGGTCGGTCCGCACAACGCATTCGCCGAGGCGGCGCAAAGCAACGAAATTGGCAAAGTTCACGCGGCCCTCTTCCTTCTTCGCAAGTGCGTCGGCGCTCAACGCCTTGCCGGTCTTCTTGTCGATCGGATTGACGTCGTGGATTTCGGGATAGGTCAGCGGCGCGATCGCCGCCACCGCCGACGCGTCGAGTGCGGGCAATGTCTTGCCCAGCAACGCCTCGGCCATCGCGCCGTCGATCAGCATCTGAGACGCGCGCAGCGTCCCTTGATAGGTGCTGAAATATTCTTTGCAGACCTTATAGTCGAGGTTCACGCGCGCAGCCCGTTCGGCATCGTCGTCGAGCGTTCCCGACAGCAGCGCAGCTGCCTTGGCGCGATCGCGCTCGGCGAGGCAACGCCCGAAGTTCGCGATTTGCACGCGCTGCGTGTTCTGCGCACTAGTCGCAGCAAAGGATGGGCCCGGGGTCAAGAGCAGCGCGGTCGCCGCTGTCGCCAGGAGGAATTTCATTGAGCCGACTCCATGATTGAATCGCCATACCATTGGTAACGCCGTCCAGCTCCGCGGCGAAGGTCGGCCATGGAGTGGCGGACTGATCTACCGCCGAATACGCCAGCCATCATGACGGATTCCCCGAAGCGGGCGCAACGGGTGGGTCGAAGGCACGGTGATACAGCGCTTCGGCAAGTGCCTGCCGGATCGTCTTGGAATCGGAGCGAAGTTCGAAGCCTGTCTGCAAGCACTGACCGTAATCGGGCACGAGCGCGGCTACCGCCAGCTTTTCATCTTCGCTGCCATATTTGGTCTTGAAGATGGACTGGATGCCGGCCGGATCGATCGCGGCGACACAGGTCGCCATATCGTCGAGCGCGGTCGGACGGCCGGTGATGGCAAACCAGTCGCGGTTGTAGTTCTGCACCAGCGGCAACGGTTGCAAACCATCGTCCGCCTTTTTATTGCGCAACATCGCCTCGGCATAGAGACCGCGCATCGTCGGCAGGTCGAGCGCCATGGTGAACATCTCGGCATTCGCGTCGACCTCGTAAACGAAATCGCAGCGGCGCAGTTCGTGCAAAGGCCGCTTCGCCTTATCAAGACTGTCCGCGTCGCGCGCGGCAAGTACCGCCCGGACAGCCGGCTCGTACAAGTTCGCCGAGCACTCCGCGATGCGGTACATCAGCGTGTCATTGTCGGCCATCGAAGCGTTGGGCACAGCGATCAGGCGGTCCTTGACGCGCGATCCGATGCGCTTGTCCGATTGCGCCAAAGCAGGAATTGCAGCGCTCGCCAGAAACGAGCCGCACGCCAGCATGACCATGATACGAAAAGTCTTCATTCCGCTGCCTCCATCATCGCACCGCTGTGCGCCTCAATTCGGCGCTCGATCTCGGGACGGAAATGCCGGATCAGTCCCTGGATCGGCCAGGCGGCGGCATCCCCCAGCGCGCAAATCGTATGGCCTTCGACCTGCTTTGTCACCTGGAGCAGCATGTCGATTTCGCTGATCTCGGCATCGCCGGTGCGCAGCCGTTCCATCACGCGCCACATCCAGCCGGTGCCTTCGCGGCACGGGGTGCACTGGCCGCAGCTCTCGTGCTTGTAGAAATAGCTCAGGCGGCTGATCGCGCGGACGATGTCGGTCGACTTGTCCATGACGATGACCGCGGCAGTACCGAGGCCGGACTTGAGCGCGCTCAGCCCGTCGAAGTCCATCGGCGCGTCGATGATCTCATGCGCGGGGACCAATGGCACCGACGATCCGCCCGGGATGACCGCGAGCAGGTTATCCCAGCCGCCGCGAATGCCGCCGCAATGCTTTTCGATGAGGTCGCGGAACGGGATGCCCATTTCCTCTTCGACGACGCACGGCTTTTCGACATGGCCCGAAATCTGGAACAGCTTGGTCCCCTGGTTCTTCTCGCGGCCGAAACCGGCGAACCAGGCCGGGCCGCGCCGCAGGATCGTCGGCACGACGGCGATGCTCTCGACGTTGTTTACCGTCGTCGGGCAGCCGTACAGGCCAGCACCGGCGGGGAACGGCGGCTTGAGGCGTGGCTGGCCCTTCTTGCCCTCGAGGCTTTCGAGCATTGCGGTCTCTTCGCCGCAGATATAGGCGCCCGCGCCACGGTGCATGAAGACGTCGAAATCATAGCCCGATTTCGACGCGTTCTTGCCGATCAGCCCGGCGGCATAGGCTTCGTCGATCGCCTGCTGGAGCACCTTGGCTTCGAAGATATATTCGCCGCGAATGTAGATGTAGGCGGCGCGCGCGCGCATCGCGAAACCGGCGATCAGCGCGCCTTCGATCAGCTTGTGCGGATCGTGGCGGATGATCTCGCGGTCCTTGCAGCTCCCAGGTTCGGATTCGTCGGCGTTGATGACGAGGAAGTTGGGCCGCGGATTGCCATTGCGATCCTTGACCGGCTCCTTGGGCATGAAGCTCCATTTGAGCCCGGTCGGGAAGCCCGCGCCGCCGCGACCGCGCAGGCCCGACGCCTTGATATCCTCGATCACCGCGTCCTGGCCCCTGGCCATCAGCGCCTTCGTATCGTCCCAGTCGCCCCGCTTGCGCGCGGCATCGAGGCCGAACGGCTGGAAGCCGTAGAGGTTGGTGAAAATGCGGTCTTTATCGGCGAGCACGTTAGAATCCCCCGCCGTAAACGACGCCGAAGGCGATCAGCAGGATCGCGATCAGCGCGACGGTCTTGACCACGCCCTTGAGCAGTTTCCACGCGATGCCGATGGCAATCACCGCGACGACGATAATGGCCAGTTGGCTCATGCCCATTCCCCGCGATAATCGTGGTTTTCTTTTTTCATGTCCTTGAGCGTCGATGGCCCGCCGACCTGCTCGCTGGTGCGGCGGCCGATCTGCGATCCGATCACCGGCTGCCTGCCCGCGGCAAGATCGTCGAGGATCGATGCCATGCTCGCCTCGGTCAGGTCTTCGTAATTGTCGTCGTTGATCTGGACCATCGGCGCGTTGGCGCACGCGCCGAGGCATTCGACCTCGGTCAGCGTGAACAGCCCGTCGGGCGTCGTCGCGCCCTTCTTCATGCCCTTGGCATAGCAGGCGGCCAGCACGTCGTCGGACCCGCGCAGCATGCACGGCGTCGTGCCGCAGACCTGGATGTGAAATTTGCCGACCGGGGCCATGTTGTACATCGTGTAGAAGCTGACGACCTCGATCACGCGCATCTTGGGCATGTCGAGCTGCGCGGCGACGTACTCGATCACCGGGATCGGCAGCCAGCCCTGCGTATCAGTCTCTGCCCCGACCTGACGCTGGGCGAGGTCGAGCAGCGGCATCACCGCCGACGCCTGCCGCCCGGCGGGATATTTGTCGATATGCCGCTGCGCTTCCTTGGCGTTGTCAGGAGTCCACGCAAACGCGCCCCAGCGCGCACGGGTTTCGGCTTCGTCGGGAATTTGGGGTGCGTCAGCCATTTTCGCGCCTCGTATCGAGTGACTTCAACTGTCTTAAGAGTTCCCACAAAACGGAAATCACGAGGACAATTGTGCCTAGGATGAGAAATCGTACCGCTAAACCCTGATGCCCGTCAGAGGATGGATCAGGATGGCTTTGAAGGACAAACGCAGGAACCAACATCCCAACCGCGAAAGCGATCAAGACCACGGGTTTAAAGATTTTCACCGGTCGCACTCCCCGAACACGACGTCGATCGCGCCGAGAATGGCGGTCGCGTCGGCGAGCATGTGGCCGCGGGTCATGAAGTCCATCGCCTGCAGATGGCTGAAGGCGGTCGGGCGGATCTTGCAGCGGTACGGCTTGTTACTGCCATCGGCAATCAGGTACACGCCGAACTCGCCCTTGGGGCTTTCGGTCGCGACATAAACTTCGCCGGCGGGGACGTGAAAGCCCTCGGTATAGAGTTTGAAATGGTGGATCAGCGCTTCCATCGACTGCTTCATCTCGGCGCGCTTGGGCGGCACCACCTTGCGGTCGAGGCTGGCGATCGGGCCGTCGGGCATTTCGGCGAGACACTGCTTGATGATCTTCGCCGACTGGTAGACTTCCTCGACGCGGACCATGAAGCGATCGTAGCAATCGCCGCGCGTGCCGACGGGCACTTCGAATTCCATCCGGTCGTAGACGTCGTAAGGCTGCGACTTGCGCAAATCCCAGGCGATGCCCGACCCGCGCAGCATCGGACCCGAAAAGCCCCAGCGAACCGCATCGTCCTTGCTGACCACGGCGATGTCGACGTTGCGCTGCTTGAAGATGCGGTTGTCGATGACAAGGCTCATCGCGTCGCCGAACAATTTGGGCAGGCGCGTATCGACCCAGTCGCCGATGTCGGCGAGCAGCTTGAGCGGCGCATCCTGGTGGACGCCGCCGGGGCGGAACCAGGCGCTGTGCATCCGCGCGCCCGACACGCGCTCGAAGAAGTTCATGCAGTCTTCGCGCAGCTCGAACACCCACAAATTGGGCGTCATCGCGCCGACGTCCATGACGTGCGAACCGATGTTGAGCATGTGGTTCGAAATGCGCGTCAGCTCGGCGAACAGCACGCGCAGATATTGCGCGCGCAGCGGCACTTCCAGATCAAGCAGCTTCTCGATCGCTAGAACGTAGCTATGCTCCATGCACAGCGGCGAACAATAATCGAGCCGGTCGAAATAGGGCAACGCCTGCAGATACGTCTTGTATTCGATCAGCTTCTCGGTGCCGCGATGGAGCAGGCCGACATGGCAATCGATCCGCTCGACGATCTCGCCGTCGAGTTCCATCACCATGCGCAGCACGCCGTGCGCCGCGGGGTGCTGTGGCCCGAAGTTGATCGTGTAGTTCTGGATCTCGGTATCGCCGATCGTCGGATCGGCGGCGTCGCGTTCGTGCGCGATTTCTTCGAGGAGGTCAGCCATCGGTTATCCCTCCTTCTTAGGCTTGGCAGCAGGCTTGCGCTTGGCTGCCGGCTTTTTCGGCGCAGGCTTCTTCGACGCGGGTTTGGTCTTCAGCGCCTTGTCGACGTCATCGACGGGCTTGGCCGCCTTCTTGTCGGTCGCCTTGCCAGCGCCGGTTTGCGACGCGTTGTCGGTCGTCTTGGGCGTTGGGGGCGGCGCCTTGGCATCGCTTTCGCTCGCCTTTGCGTCGGCCGCCTTGTCGGACTTGATCGGCGACGGAGCACCTGGCTCCTGCGGCGCCTTTTCGTCGCCGGGCAGGACATATTCGGCGCCTTCCCAGGGCGACTGGAAATCGAAGGTGCGGAAATCCTGCGCCAGTTCGACCGGCTGATAGGCAACGCGCTTTTCGGTCTCCGAATAGCGCAATTCGACATAGCCGGTCAGCGGGAAGTCCTTGCGCTGCGGATGACCCTTGAAGCCGTAATCGGTCAGGATGCGGCGCAGGTCGGTATTGCCCGCGAACAGCACGCCGTACATGTCGAACACTTCGCGTTCCAACCAGCCGGCGTTGGGCCACAGCCCCGTCACGCTCGGCACCGGGCTGTCCTCGTCGGTCGTGACGTGAACGCGGATACGGTGGTTTTTCGTCAGGCTGAGCAGGCAATAGACGACTTCGAAACGGTCGGGCCGCGAAGGGTAGTCGACCCCCGCGATCTCCATCAGCTGCTGATAGGCATGATTGTCGCGCAGCGTCGTCAGCGTCGCGACGAGGCTGTCGCGGTCAACCGTCAGCGCGATCTCGCCAACGGCTTCCTTCGACGAGCGCACGGCGTCGCCGAGCGCGCCGACGAGCGTGTCGAGAATGCCGTCGTTCGGGGCGAATTTGGGTGCGGGGGATGCCATCTGCGCGTTACCGGTCGAAGCTGCCGACGCGGCGGATTTTCCGCTGCAACTGCATGACGCCGTAAAGCAGCGCCTCGGCGGTCGGCGGGCAGCCGGGCACGTAGATGTCGACCGGCACGATCCGGTCGCAGCCGCGCACGACCGAGTAGCTGTAATGGTAATAGCCGCCGCCATTGGCGCAGCTGCCCATGCTGATCACATATTTGGGATCGGACATCTGGTCATAGACCTTGCGCAGCGCGGGGGCCATCTTATTGCACAGCGTGCCCGCGACGATCATCACGTCGCTCTGGCGCGGGGATGCGCGCGGTGCGGCGCCGAAGCGCTCCATGTCGTAGCGCGGCATGTTGACGTGGATCATCTCGACCGCGCAGCAGGCCAGACCGAAGGTCATCCACCACAGCGAGCCGGTGCGCGCCCAGTTGAACAGATCCTCGGTCGAAGTGACGAGAAAGCCCTTGTCGCCGAGCTCGCCATTGAGATCGTCGAAATAGGCGCGATCGGGTGGCGTCCCTTCGGCGGGGTGCAGCTCGGGTACATGGCCTTCGGGCGTCAGCCCTCGATGGTCGGTAAGGATCGAAGAATTGCTCATTCCCAGTCCAACGCTCCCTTTTTCCACGCATAGACGAGGCCGAGCGCGAGTTCGGCGAGAAACACCATCATCGTCGTCCAGCCGGCCCAGCCGATATCCTGCAAGCTGACTGCCCAGGGAAACAGGAACGCGGCTTCGAGATCAAAAATTATGAACAGGATCGCGACGAGATAGAAGCGCACGTCGAACTGGCTGCGCGAATCCTCGAACGCGGGAAAGCCGCATTCATATTCGCTCAGCTTGGCGGCGTCGGGATTGTGCGTGCCCGTCAGGCGCGAGACGCCCATCGGCAGGAAGACGAACAGGGCCGACAATCCCACGGCGATACCGAGGAAGATCAGGATCGGCAGATATTGCGATAGGTCGGTCATTCGGCTCTTCATACGACTAGGGAATCGTTGCCGCGCTCCTAAAGCGCACCGCGCCGTAGGGCAAGGCCAGCATGGGCGAAAGCGCGTCTTTTCTGCCGGGTGTACGCTGCCGGACTAGCGCGGCGAAACGACGCGTATCGGGGTAGGCTTGGCCGCAGGCCGGTCTTCGCCTTCTGGCGTGGAGTACCGCTCCCATTGCGCATCGGCGATATAATAGAGCCGATCACCTCGGCGGGCGAAGGTCGTTATCTCCCCCCATTCTGGGTGGTTACGCTCGATCACCCGCAAATGCGTCACGCTCAGCCCATCGGCGGAGAGGGTAAGCGCCGCAATCTGCATCGGTGGCTGGCTGTTGCGTATAACATATAGCGTATCGCCATCGCGCAGCATGGCATCGATGCCATCGAGCATGATGGTCGAATCGGCCGTAACCCGATGGACGGTCCCCGTGGCAAGATCGATCGCCGCCAGGCCGTAATAATAATCGGATACATAAAGCAGCCGCGCGTCGGCAGAAATCGCCATCCCCTGCGGGCTTCGGAAATATCCTTGGGGGACGAACGGCTGCAGCGCATCGTCGCCCGGTCTCAGACGATAAATCATCGCCCCGCTGCTGTCGCTGACATAGGCGGTCCCGTCCGGCCCCACGGCGACATCGCCGGGTGCTCTTGCTCCCTCGGGGGCAGGATAGTGCCGCCGTTCTCCAGACGATGGATCGATCCCGATCAAGCCGATAAATGCCCCGGCGGGGTGTGGCGTAGGGTCGACGATGGCGCTCGGCACCCACAGCATGCCGCGTTTCGAATCATATGCCATGGCGAGCGGGCTAGCCAGATCGTCCGCCACCGGCATCCCGGTCCACGCGCCATCGACAAAACGCAGCAATCCGCGCGACACGACACTCGATACGATCGGCCGCCCGCCAGCATCGAAGGCGATACCTTCGATAATTTCATGCTCCGCTGGAACGATTGCATACAGCGAACTTGCCGCTACCGGTAATTGCGAAGCTCCCATCTGCGCTTGCAATCGTTCCCATTCGCCGGGTGAAAAATACGGCGCTACGACCGGTCGCGCGCTGTCCGGAACGACGGCGCCCATCGCTGCGATAGAAGCGACCATTTCGCGCACGGTTTGCCGATTATCGGCGCCCAGTGCTGCCCCCAGCAAGCGAAGACGGGTCGATCCGCTATTTGGCGTGGCCGCCTGCAATCGCTTGCGCCCCTCGAGCGAACTGTCGCCAGTGAAGCTTTCGTCAAGCGGTTGCCACAGCGGCGCGGCAAGCGGTGCGACCGGCCCCTGCGCGCGCGTTGCCGGCATGGTCGAACACGCGGTGAGGGCCAGCGTGCACGAAAGAACAAGATACCTTGCCATGTGGAAGCACTAAGACTTCAGCGCTCCTGCGACAAGCTTGTGCAGCCGCGAATGCAGCTGGTCGTTGGCGGCTAGGAATTCGCGCCGCTCGATCGCCTGGTCGCCGCCGCGGAAATCGGTGACGAAGCCGCCCGCTTCGCGCACGAGCAGCTGCCCGGCCGCGACGTCCCATGGCTCGAGATCTGTTTCCCAGAAGCCGTCATAGCGGCCCGCGGCGAGCCATGCGAAATCGAGGCTGGCCGCGCCGAAGCGGCGGATGCCCGCGATTTCGGGCGCGAGCGTGTCGAAAATCGCCTGCCACTGCGCAACATTGCCATGGCCTGCATAGGGCGTTCCGGTCGCGATCACCGCCTCGTTGAGGTTGCGGCGCGCCGAGACTCGCAGGCGGCGATCGTGCAGCCATGCGCCCCTGCCCTTTTCGGCCCAGAAGCTCTCGTCGGTAACGGGCTGGTAGACGATCGCAGAGGTGACCGCGCCCCAGTCGCCATTGGGCTTGCGCTCCTGCGCCGCGATCGAGATCGCGAAATGCGGGATGCCGTGGAGGAAGTTGGTCGTACCGTCGAGCGGGTCGATGACAAAGCGCGGCTTGTCGTCGTCGCCGGGAATGTCGCCGCCCTCTTCGAGCAGGAAGCCCCAGCCCGGACGCGCGTGCTTGAGCTCGTCGTAAAGGATCCGCTCGGACCGCTGGTCGGCCTTCGAGACGAAGTCGGCGGGGCCCTTTTTCGACACCTGGAGATGCTCGATCTCGCCGAAGTCGCGGCGCAGCTTCGAGCCCGCCTTGCGCGCAGCGCGTTCCATGACGGTGATCAGGCCGGAAATCTGTGCCATCGTTATTCGGCTTTCTTTACATATTCCTGCGCGTAGACGTCGACGACGATCCGCGTGCCGGCGCCGATGTGCGGCGGCACCATGACGCGCACGCCGTTGTCGAGCAGGGCGGGCTTGTACGACGAAGAGGCGGTCTGCCCCTTCACCACCGCATCGGCCTCGACGATCGTCGCCTCGACATATTCGGGCAGCGCGACCGAGATCGGGCGTTCGTCATAGAGTTCGAGCGTGACCGTCATGCCGTCCTGGAGGAAGGCGACCGCATCGCCGAGCATGTCGGCGTCGAGGTTGATCTGTTCGTAATTGTCGGTGTCCATGAACACCAACGCTTCCCCGTCCATGTAGAGGTACTGGAAGTCCTTGGTGTCGAGACGGACCTTCTCGACCGTGTCCTGGCTGCGGAAACGGACGTTGGTCTTGCGACCGTCGATGAGGTTCTTCATCTCGACCTGCATGAACGCGCCGCCCTTGCCGGGCTGGGTATGCTGGGTCTTGGCGACCTTCCAGATGCCCTTTTCGTATTCGATGATGTTGCCGGGACGGATATCGACGCCGCTGATCTTCATGGGCGAAACCTCTGGTTGACGGTGGAAAGAGCTGACCGGGTGCGCGGTCGGTTGCCGCGCGCCTTAGCGGGCGGCGCGGATCATCGCAACCGGATCGTGCACCCTCGCCGCGTGCGAGGCTTTACGCGAGGTTTGCCGGGATGCGCTCGAAACAATAGTTCGCGGGGCGCGGGTGGGTCGGCATCGCGTAGATTTCGGCGAGGACTTCGTGCAGGTCGCGGCGGCGGTCGCGCGACGAAGGGTCGCGCTGGCGCGGCTTGAAACACGCGCCGTTCGGGCGTGCCTCGCGCCGGAATCGCCGTGCCGCGAACGACAGCCGCGTGCGATTGTCGACCACGGCGCGCGGATAGATCTCCTCGCCAAGCGCGAGACGCGTCGACAGGAACTCGAGATAGATCACCCGGCGCAGGCTATTGCCCTCCATCGGCTCGGACGAATGCGCCAGCATCATGTCGTGGATCAAGACGTCGCCCGCCTTCATCGGGACTTCGACGGCAGGTTCGTGCGCCAGTTCGGCTATCGGCCGATCGCTCAAATGGCTGCCGGGCACGACCCGCAACGCGCCCTCGCCCGGGTCGGCGTCGTCGAGATATATCCCGAACGCGACGCACGGGGCGGTGCGATTGTGCACCATGTCCTGGTGCCACAGCACGGGATTGCCGTCGCCGCGGTGCTTGATCACCGCAAATTCCTGCAACAGGAACACGTCTTCGCCGCAGATCGCGGTGGCGACCTTCATGACCTCGGGCAGCGCGAGCAGCTCGAGCGCCGCGAGGTTGCCCCGATTGCAAAGGCCGCTGACGTTGGTGACGACGGGTCCGGTCGGCGATGCCTGGACAGCCTTGGCCGGATCGCCATCGGGCTCGAGCAAGGTATCAAACAGTGTGTCGAGCCGCGCGAGCATGTCGGGGGCGATCAGTCCGGGCAGGCGCAGATAGCCTTGGGTCTCGAACTGCCGCTGAGCCGCTTCGCCGAACATCGCGATGCGATCAGGCGTCGCGTGCCGATGCGTGGGTGCGATTGTACATCCAGGCGATGATGCCGACGAACACGACGATCGCGATCGGGATGGCGAAGGCGAAGTCCTCGCCGACGATCGCGAGCGGCGCCTCGCTCCCGGTGGCGCCGACGATACCGGCGAAGACGACGCCGAACAGGCTCTCTCCGACAATCAGCCCGGTCGCGAGCAAAATGCCCATTCGGCTGTAGAATTCGGGGTTCTTGGCGCGTGTCGCGCGCTTCTCCCAGAAATGACCGATTATTGCGCCCACCGTTACAAAAGCCGTAACGGACATCGGCAAGTAAATACCAATCCCGACAGCGAGCGGTGGCAATGCTCCCTTGCGCAACTTCATCAGAACTTCGTCAACCACGATCACCGCCGCGCCGATCGCCGCACCATAGCCGATCAGGTCCCAGCGCAGATCGCCGCCGAGGACGCCCTTGGCGAGCGCCGAGATCAGCGCGGCCTGCGGCGCGGGCAGCGCATTGGCCCCGGCATTGGCGGCCCCGGCAAAGCCGAACGCCTGGTTGAGCAGGTCGAGCACCGGCGGGATGATCAGCGAACCGAAGGCGACGCCAAGGACGAGCGCGAGCTGCTGCTTCCACGGCGTTGCGCCGACCAGCTGCCCGGTCTTGAGGTCCTGCAGGTTGTCGTTCGAGATCGTCGCGACCGAAAAGACGATCGCGGTGACGAACAGCGCATAGGCGACGAGCGCAGCGGTATCATTCTCCCCCATCGACCGGCCGAAAAACGCCGCGAGCATCAGCGCCGCGGCGATCACCGCGAGGATGCCGACGCCGCTGACGGGCGAATTCGACGCGCCGATCAGGCCCGCCATATAACCCGTCACCGCCGCGACGATCGCGCCAACGACGAGGACAAAGCCAAGGCTGGCGAGAATAACGGGGACCGGGTTGGCCGCGATCGGCCCGCCCTGCGCGAACATGTAGAGCAACACCGCGATCGGGATCAGCGACAGCAGGATCGTGCCGGCAACGATCGAAACCGGCAGGTCGCGCTCGGTGATATCGACGAGCTCGCCCGCGCCGCGCGCTTTCGATGCCGCCATCGAACCCCTGATCCCGCCAAGCACGGGGCCGAGGATCTTGAGCAAGGTCCACAGCGCGGCAATACCGATCGCGCCCGCGCCGATGAAACGCACCTCAGTTGAGAACACCGTGCTGACGAGGTCGTCGACGGGCATCGCGCCGCCGCCGGGCAGCGCTGCGGTCAGGATCGGCATCAGCCCGACCCATGAAATTAGGACGCCGACGAACATCGCCAAGCCAACGGTCAACCCGACCAGATGGCCGATACCGATAAAGGCGGTGCCCAGACCGAAACCGAACCCGGTCGCGCTGCCACCCCCAAGGCTAAAATTCTTGCCGACTTCTCCGACCGCGAGTTTCATCGCAACTAGAGCAGCAAATCCTGCACTGGCGAGGCTGCCCGCGAGGATCGTCGCCAACCCGCGCTTGTTTTCCTTGGCGCCCTCGGCCGACTGCGATCCGACACGCAGCACTTCGGCCGCCGCCACGCCTTCGGGATAGGGCAGGTCCGATCCGGTGACCAGCGCACGCCTCAACGGCACCGAGAACATGACGCCGAGCGTCCCGCCGACGAAGCACACCGCCGCCGTCGTCCAGTAAGGAAAGCCCTGCCACCAGCCGACGATGACGAGGCCGGGCAGGACGAAAATGATCGCCGCGAGCGTCCCCGCGGCCGATGCAATCGTCTGGACGATGTTGTTCTCAAGGATGTTGGCGTCGCGGAACATCCGAAGGATCGCCATCGAAATGACTGCGGCGGGGATCGACGTGGCAAAGGTCAGCCCGACCTTGAGCCCGAGATAGACGTTGGCGGCGGTGAACAGCACGGTGATCAGCGCGCCGAGCACGATCCCGCGCAGGGTCAGTTCGCGCAGCGGTGCTGCTCCAGGTGCCACAGTTGCCATGTCGATCTCCCCATTTGTCGCGGGGGGCTTGTTACGCTTGCGTTATCGAAAGGCAATCGGAAAAATCGCCGGTTCAGCGCGTCAGCAACGGATAGGGATTGACCGGCGTTCCTGCCCACCAGTCCTCGCCCTGCTCCATCCGGTTGATCGCGAAATGGAGATGCGGGCCTTCGGCGCTGGCATTGCCGCTGTGCCCGACAAGGCCGATCGGCGCGCCGCGCGAAATGCTGTCACCTTCTTTGAGGTTCGGGTCATAAGCTTCTAGATGTGCATAATAATACATCCAGCGGCGGTCGGGCGAGCGGATATAGGCGGTGATTCCGCCACCGCCCTCACTGAAATACAGTTTCTCGACCGTCCCCGGTGCCGCCGCGACAACCGGCGTGCCGTCGGCGGCCATGATGTCGATCGCATCGTGAACGCGCTCGCCGCCGGCGCGCGCCTGGGTAAAGGTATCGACGAGGTCGCCGGGCCTTACCCCCGCGACCGGGATCGTCAGCCTGCCCGATGGCGAGGGGTAGACAGGTTCGCGGTTGCTCGGTGCGGGACGCGCCCGCGCCGCCGCTGGGGCGGCGGCCTCGGTGGGCGCCACAGCATCGCCATGTGAACCCGCGACACCGAAATCGCCGCCGCTGTTGACGTAGAGATACGCGCCCGCGACGATCCACAGCGCCGACGTGACGACCGCGGTCACCGCGATCGTCTTGGTCGTTTGCCGCCAGCCGGGGGTCGCGTCGTTCATCTGTCCGACTTAGGCCTTGAAGACGACCTTTGTCGAGGTCGAGACCATCTGGGCAAGGCGTGCCGCATCCCAGTTGGTCAGGCGCACGCAGCCATGGCTTTCGGCGCGGCCGATTGTCTCGGGCGCCGGTGTGCCGTGGATACCGTAGTGTTCCTTGGTCAGGTCGATCCAGACGACGCCGACCGGACCGTTCGGACCCGGCGGCAGCTTGGCTTCCTTCTCGCCCGGCTTGGCGTCCCAGAACAGGTCGGGATTGTAGTTGAACGGCGGATTCTTGGCGACGCCGGTGATGCCCCAGTTGCCCAGCGGCAATGGATCATGCGTCGATCCCATCGTCGCGGTGAAGGCGGCGATCAGCTTGCCGCTGTCGTCGAACGCCTGCAGCGTGCCGTCGGACTTGTCGACGACGATCTTGGCCGCCTTGGGCTGGTCGCTGCCGACGCCGAGCATCTTGAGCGTATCGCGCCAGCCGCTGTCGGCGACCTGCGATGGATCGATCTTGTCGCCGCCGATATTGGGCACGCGCAGCTTCTGCCCTGCGCTAAAGAACGACTTCGACGCGGTTCCCGCATCGACCTTGCCTTGCTCGTTGCCCGCCATGCCGCTGCTGGAGGCACTCTTCGCCACTGACGTCATGGCGTCACCATTGGCGGATGCGCCCAGTCCCGCGGGTTTTCCGCCGGGGTTGAGCTCCTTCAGGACATCGATCGTGGTGTGAAAGCGCTCGGCGAGCTTCTCGTCGAGGCTTTCATAGCCGAGCCGGTCCATCTTCGCTTCGGCCTGCGGATCGCCATGCGGGATCTTGACGAAGGGACCCTCGGCAAAGTCTGCCGGGATCGTTACAACGCGCGTTGCGGGGATTTTCGACCATTGCGACAGCGCCTGCTTGGTCGCTTCGTCAAGCTCGCCGGTAACCTTGAGGTTGTTGGCGGTCTGAAAGCCGGTAATCGCGTTCCTGGTCGATGCGCCCATCTTGCCGTCGACGACGCCCGGGGTGAAGCCGAGCCGGTCTAGCACGACCTGCGCCTGCATCATCGGGCGCGGCTTGTCGTCGCCCTCGACGCCGGTCATGTCGCCGCTCATGTCATCGTTCGACGCCATCGGATCGGACTGCCAGCCCGTCTGCAGCGCCTGCGAGTTATCGGCGGCGGCGACTTCTGTCTTCTGGTCGCCGTCATCGGCGAAGTTGCAGGCCGAAAGCGCCAGCGCCGAACCGGCGGCGAGGAGGATGAATTTGGTCATGTACGAAAACTCCGGGGTCGTTCGCGGCGCGCGGAGGCGGCGCCTTCGCAGCATCAAACGCACGACAAGCGATTGAGTTTCCGTGACGATTGCGCTGCTAGCGCCGGATCCCCGCGAACAGTTCGGCGAACTGCTTGACCACCGCCGCCTCGTCGCCGTTCCACACCGCGCCGCACGTCGCGACGAAATCGGCGCCCGCCTCGACCAGCGGGCGCGCATTGTCGGGCGTGATCCCGCCGATCGCAACGCACGGCAGTTCGAAGATGCTGTTCCACCAGGTCAGGATTTCGGGCTCGGGGCGATATTCGCTCGGCTTGGTCTGCGTGTCGTAGAACGCGCCAAAGGCGACGTAATCGACCCCCGCCTCGCCCGCTTCCATCGCGAAATGGCGGCTGTCGTGGCAGGTCGCGCCGATCTGGACGCTCGGCCCGAGCTCGGCGCGCGCCTCCTTGATGTCGCCGTCCGAGCGACCGAGATGGACGCCGTCGGCGCCGAGCCGCTTGGCGAGGCTGACCGAATCGTTGACGATGAAGGCGGTGTCGGCATCGGCGCAGATCCGCTGGAGAGGTTCGGCGAGGCGCGCCGCCTCGTGCGGGTCGACTCCCTTGACGCGGAACTGGAACGCCGCGACCGGCGCGGCATCGAGCGCGCGGCGCAGCCGATCGGGAAACTCGCCGGCAACGTGCTGCGGCGAAATGAGATAGAGCTGGCAGGGCGGCTGGCGCGGGGGCGATTTGGTCATGGAGCCGCTCTAGCGAGGTTGAGCGTCCGCGCAAATGGCGCGTTGCGAAAGACGCATCGCGCCGTTCATCGTTCGTGCAGCCCTGGCGGACGAAAAGACCGCATGACCTATCGAATCCCGCTCGCCGCGCTCGCCATGACGCTCATCCTCCCGATCGCCGGCTGCGTCACGACGCAGCAGGTCGCCCGCGACGACGGCTATGCCCGCCTGGGCGAGCCGACGCGCGCCGGCCCGCTCATTGTTCGCCCCACCAGGATCGTCGAGGACAGCCGCTGCCCGATCAACGCACGCTGTGTCTGGGCCGGCCGGCTCATCGTCCGCGCGAACATCACCCATGGCGCGAAAAGCGAGGCGCGCAACCTGACGCTCGGCACGCCGGTTGCGATCGCGGGCGGACGATTGATGCTCGATAGCGGCGAACCCGGCAAGCTCGCCGGGCAGAAAACCAAACCCGCCGATTACCGCCTGCACTTCAGCTTCACGAATTAGGTCGCCGACGCCGCCGAGATTCCGTCGATCGCTTCGCCGAGCTTTGCATCGAACTCGTCGTCGCTCATGTCGTGGCGCAGCTCGGACAGCAGCGCGCGGCTGAAGCTGGCGATCATGCCCTTGTTCTTGGCCAGTTCGCGGCACGCGTCTTCGCGGCTGTAGCCACCCGACAGCGCAACGATGCGCAGCACGCGCGGATGATCGACGATATCGTCATACAGTCCCGCCTTGGCGGGGAGCGACAGCTTGAGCATCACCTGGCGGTCGTCGGGCAGCGCATCGAGCGCTTTCACCAGTTCGCGGTGGAGCATGACGTCGGCTTCGGCGCGTTCGGGGCTCTTGAGCGAGATTTCGGGCTCGATGATCGGCATCAGGCCGGCATCGACGATCTCGTTCGCGACCTGGAATTGCTGCTCGACGATGGCCGCGATCCCGGCGGGATTGGCGCGCTCGATCACCGAACGCATCTTGGTCCCGAAAATGCCCTTCGCCTTGGCGCGTTTGAGCAGGTCGCCGAGCCCGGGCATCGGTTTCATCAGCTTGACGCCGTCGGCTTCGTCCTCGAGCCCCTTGTCGACCTTGAGGAAGGGCACGATGCCACGGTCCTTGAGGACATCGGGCACGGGCTTGCCGTCGATATTGCCGTCCATCGTGCGTTCGAACAGGATCGCGCCGATGACCTTGCCGCTGCCGAACGAGGGCGAGGTGATGATCCGGCTGCGCATCGCGTGGATCAGGCCGAACATTTCGTCTTCGCTGCCATAGGCATCTTCACCGATGCCATAGCCCATCAGCGCACCGGGCGTCGAACCGCCGCTCTGGTCGAGCGCGGCGATAAAGCCCTGCCCCGTGGCGATCTGTTGCATCATGTCGGCATCTTGCATCGTGCTGTCCCCAATCTGGCCCGAAAAACGGGAATTATAACCGATATCAGCGCCTCAGCGCGGTGACTCCAGGCAATTCACGACCTTCCATCCATTCTAGGAAAGCGCCGCCTGCCGTTGAAACAAAAGTGAAATCACCCGCAACGCCCGCGTGATTGAGGGCTGAGACCGTATCGCCACCGCCGGCCACCGAAACGAGCGATCCTTCGCGCGTCAATGCGGCCGCATGACGCGCCAGCGCAACGGTCGCGGCATCGAAGGGTGGGATTTCGAACGCCCCCAGCGGGCCGTTCCAGACCAGCGTGCGACACGTCTTCAAGACGTCAGCCAGTGCCTCGGTCGCGGCGGGGCCGATATCGAGGATCATCTCGTCGGCGGCAACCTCGTGGACATTGCAGATACGCAGCGACGGCGGATTTGGAGCAAATTCCTTTGCTACCACGACGTCATAAGGCAGGTGCACCGTGCAGTTCGCGGTATCGGCGGCATCGAGGATCGCGATGGCGGTCTCGGTCAGCTCGTGCTCGCACAGCGATTTCCCCACATCGACGCCGCGCGCGGCGAGGAAGGTGTTGGCCATGCCGCCGCCGATAATCAGGTGATCGACCTTGCCGACCAGGTGGCGCAGAACGTCAAGCTTGCTTGACACCTTCGCCCCCCCGACCACCGCGGCAACCGGCCGATCGGGATCACCGAGTGCTGTCTCGAGCGCATCCAGTTCGCTCTCCATTGCCCGTCCGGCAAACGCCGGCAGCGCATGGGCGAGCCCCTCGGTCGAGGCATGCGCGCGGTGGCTGACCGAAAAGGCGTCGTTGACATAAATATCGCCGACGCGCGCCATTTCGGCGACCAGGGCCGGATCGTTGCTCGTTTCGCCCGGCTCGAAGCGCGTATTCTCGAGCACCCCGATATCGCCCGCCTCGAGCACCGCGGCACCGTCGATCGCACCCTGACCCGACGAGTAAGGTATGAACATCACCTCGCGGCCAAGCACGTGCTCGAGCGTGCCGGTAATCATGCTCAGCGATTCGGTCGAACTCTTGGCCCCCTTCGGCCGCCCGAAATGGCTCAGCAGCAGGACGATCGCGCCCTTGTCGGCAAGTTCGGTGATCGTCGGCACCGCCGCGCGCATCCGCGTGTCGTCGGTCACGCGCCCGTCGGCAAACGGCACGTTGAGATCGACGCGGACGAGCACGCGCTTGCCGCGCACGTCGCCGATGTCATCGAGAGTCTTGAATGCCTTGGTCATAGACTTCCTTTTGCGTGTTCCCGCGCAGGCGGGAACCCATCTCCGGCGCTTCGCCAGGGGAAACGTCGGACGATCGGCCCAGGATCAAGCAAGGGCACGGCGTTACAGCAACCCTGCCATTACGCCGGCGGTATCGATCATGCGGTTCGAGAAACCCCATTCGTTATCGTACCACGACACAACGCGGCACAGCTTGCCCTCCATCACCGAGGTTTCGAGACTGTCGATCGTCGAGCTTGCGGGATAGTGGTTGAAATCCGAGCTGACCAGCGGCTGGTCGGTATAATCGAGGATGCCCTTCATGGGGCCTGACTCGGACGCCGCCTTGAGCGCTGTATTGAGTTCGTCGACGCTCGTTTCGCGGCCTGGCACGAAGACCAGATCGACCAGGCTGACATTCGGCGTCGGCACGCGCACCGACGATCCGTCGAGCTTGCCGTTGAGTTCGGGCAGGACGAGGCCGACCGCGCGCGCGGCGCCGGTCGTCGTCGGGATCATGTTCTGCGCCCCGCCGCGCGCACGACGCATGTCGCTGTGCATCTGGTCGAGCATGCGCTGGTCGTTGGTGTAGCTGTGGATCGTCGTCATGAAACCGCGCTCGATCCCGACCAGGTCGTTGAGCACCTTGGCGACGGGCGCGAGGCAGTTGGTCGTGCAGCTGGCGTTCGAAACGATGACGTCTTGGCTGGTCAGCGTCTCGTGATTGACGCCGTAAACGATCGTCGCCGAAACGTCCTTCGCCGGCGCCGAGATCAGCACGCGCTTGGCGCCCGCCTTCAGATGCGGCTCGGCCGCCTCGTGCGACTGGAAGAAGCCGGTGCACTCGAGAACGATATCGATGCCCATGTCGGCGTGCGGCAGGTTGCCCGGATCGCGCTCAGAGGTCACCGCGATCTTCTTGCCGTTGACGGTGATGCTGTTCGCGTCGGCGCTGACGTCTCCGGGGAAACGACCGTGCGTCGAATCATACTGGAACAGCAGCGCATTGGCCTTGGCATCGGCGAGGTCGTTGATCGCGACGAGGTCGAGATCATGGTCGTCGCGCTCGAGGATGGCGCGAGCGACGAGGCGACCGATGCGCCCGAAACCGTTAATGGCGACTTTTACCGTCATCGAGTAACTCCTTGGTTTAAATCAGTTCAAATGGTCCAGAATCTTGGGTGCGATCTTGTCCGCGGTCAGTCCGAACGCGTCGTAGAGATCGGGCGCGGGGGCCGAGGCACCGAACCGGTCGATGCCGAAGCGCAGGCCGTGGAGGCCGGTATAGCGTTCCCAGCCGAAGGTCGTTCCCGCCTCGATCGAGACGCGCAGGACATCGCGGTTCGAGACATCGGGAAGGATATCCTCGCGATAGCTGGCGGGCTGTTCGTCGAACAGTTCGGTGCACGGCATCGATACGACGTCGGTGCCGTAACCAGCGGCTTCAAGCTTTTCGGCGATCTCGACCGCGACATGAAGCTCGGATCCGGTCGCCAGCAGGATGATGCGCCGCTCGTTTTTGGCCGACTTGAGGCGATAGGCCCCCTTGGCGCAGCGATTGTCCGCCTTTTCGAGGCGCAGCTGCGGCAGGTTCTGGCGGCTCAGCGCCATCAGCGACGGGCGATCATCCTGGGCGAGCGCCAAGGCCCAGCATTCGGCGGTCTCGACCGTGTCGGCGGGGCGCATGACGAGCAAATTGGGCATCGCGCGCAGCGACTGGAGATGCTCGATCGGCTGGTGCGTCGGGCCGTCTTCGCCAAGCCCGATGCTGTCATGCGTCATGACATAGACGACGCGCTGGCGCTGCAGTGCCGACAGGCGGATCGCCGCGCGACAATAGTCGGCAAAGACGAGGAAGGTCCCGGCATAGGGGATCACGCCGCCGTGCAGCGCCATCCCGTTCATCGCCGCCGCCATGCCGAATTCGCGGATACCGTAATAGATATAGCGACCCGAATAGTCATCCTTGGTCAACGGCTTGGTAGCCGATGTTTTGGTGTTGTTCGAACCCGTAAGATCGGCCGATCCGCCGATCGTTTCGGGCAACAGGTCGTTGATCGCGCCGAGCGCCATCTCGCTCGCCTTGCGCGTCGCGACGGTCTTGGGATCGGCGATCAGACCATCGATATAGCCCGACAGGTCGGCCCCGTCTTTGAGCCGACCGGCCATGCGCCGTTCGAACTCGGCGCGCTCGCCATGATCGGCCAGCCGCGCGTCCCAGGCCGCGCGCGGTTCGGCGCCGCGCTTGCCGAACTCTTCCCAGCGCGCCTTGATGTCGGCGGGAATGTCGAACGGCGGATGATCCCAGCCGAGCGCCTTGCGTGTTCCGGCGATCTCGTCGTCTCCGAGCGGGGCGCCGTGCGTCGCCGACGTGCCCTGCTTGGTCGGCGCGCCATATCCGATGATCGTGCGGCATTCGACCAGGCTCGGGCGCGGATCGGCGATCGCCTCGTCGATCGCGCGGCGGATGTCGACGGGATCGTGGCCGTCGCAGGCGACGGTGTGCCAGCCGGTCGCGCGATAGCGCGCGGGGATGTCCTCGCTGGTCGACAGGTCGGTCGATCCGTCGATCGTGATCTTGTTGCTGTCCCACAGGACGATTATCCGGCCGAGCTGGAGATGCCCGGCAAGCCCGATCGCCTCGTGGTTGATCCCTTCCATCAGGCAGCCGTCGCCGGCGATCACCCAGGTGCGATGATCGACGAGGTCGTCGTCGAACACCGCGTTGAGGTGGCGTTCGGCAATTGCCATGCCGACCGCCATCGCCAGTCCCTGGCCCAGCGGACCGGTGGTCGCCTCGACACCGTCGAGCAGGAAGTTCTCGGGATGGCCCGCGCACGGGCTCGACAGCTTGCGGAAATTGCGGATGTCGTCGATCGTCGGATGGCGATGCCCGGTCAGATAGAGCAGCGCATAGAGCAGCATCGAGCCATGGCCCGCCGACAGGACGAAACGGTCGCGGTCGGCCCAGTGCGGCTGCTCGGCGTCGAACTTGAGATATTCGCCCCACAGGACGGTGGCGACATCGGCCATGCCCATCGGCATTCCGGGGTGGCCGCTATTGGCCGCCTGCACTGCATCCATCGCCAGCGCCCTGATGGCATTGGCGAGCGACTGGTCAGATACCGGCATGCATTTCCCCTTTGGTAGCGAGTCGCGCGACTCGCGCACGCTTTGCTGGCTTCGTCCTCCATCGTCAACCGGGGCGCCCTAAACTCTTCGAATCTCGGCGCTTAGCTTACCATTTTACCAGGATACAAAGCTGTGCTAAATCAGGTCGATGGACAATGAAGCGCAGACGCCGGCTTGGACCCGGCTCGAACGGGCGATCGCGTTGCTCGAAGATGCGGTGTCCGACCGTCACGAGAGAGATGCCGTCGCCAGAGACACTCAATCGGCTGCGCCGAGCGAGGATTCCGACCTTGCCCGCCGCCATGCGGCGCTCAAGTCGGCGGTCGCCGGGTGCATCGACGATATCGATGCGCTGATCGATGACGGAGGCAATGGCGATGCCTAATTTGCGGCTCGAAATCGGCGGTCGGCATTACGATATTCATTGCGAAGAGGGCGAAGAGGCGCACATCGGCCGCCTCGCCGCGCGCGTCGATGCCAAGGCGCGCGACGCCCAGGCTGCGATCGGCGGAATCAACGAGGTGCGCCAGCTGCTGTTCGCCGCACTGATGCTCGCCGACGAGGCGGGCAACGCAGCAACCGCCGCGGCGACCCCTGCCCCGCCTCCCAGGGTCGCGCCGGCAATCGACGAAGAGGTGATCGACTGGGTCGCCGCGCGGATCGAGGCGCTGGCGAGCAAAATCGCCCAATCCTGACCCGCGGCCAGCAACGCCTTGAGGAAAGCCTCGGGTGCGCCTATCTTGGGCGTGACGGGTGCTGCGCAGTACGAGCTTAAGCGAACATCCCTGAGGCGATACAACATCCACGGGAGCTGTCCCTGTCCGGGCCACTTTTTCGCATTGGGGCCCGATGCATACGGCGCCCACCTGACGTAGAGGCGTCAGAGGATATTCCAGCCAACGACCAAGCGGTCCCGTCACCCCTTGCCTGCTAGTCTCGCATCGGTTCCACCGCCAACCTTCGGATAAACACAACCTCGCATGTCGGACCGGGCAGAAACCAAAGCGCAGCTGCGCCAGCGCCTGCGCTTCCGCCGCGCCAGCCATGTCGCGGCAATGGCGGCATGGGAGCGCGGCATCGTCTTTGCACACCCCCCTTCCCCGCTGCTCGAACTGATAGCTGGCCGCAAGGTCGTCGCGATCCATGCCGCACATGGCGACGAACCCGATATCGCGCGGATCGGCGCGGCGCTTGTCGATGCCGGCCACCGCCTCGCGATGCCGCGCCTCGGCGAGAGCGCCGGTACGATGGACTTTGCCGCCTATGAACCCGGCGATGCGCTGGAGCCGACGCGCTACGGCCTCGCGCATCCCGTTGCCGACGCGCCAACGCTCGCTCCTGACGCGATTGTGTGTCCGCTGATCGGCTTCGATCGTGCGATGCATCGCCTCGGCCAGGGCGGCGGCTATTACGATCGCGCCTTTGCCGCCTATCCCCACGCGATGCGGATCGGCATCGGCTGGTCGGTCCAGGAATGCGATGCCCTGCCACACGAGGATCACGACATGTCCCTCAATGCCGTATTGACCGAACGCGAATGGATCGTGGCGTCATGACGTCACCGCGCACACCGCAAGACGGCCCGAGCTGGCGCAAGCCCGCGGGAATGTTCCTGATCCTGCTGCTGATCGTGGTTTGGTCGGCGCTCATCGTATCGCAGTCCGAAACTATCGGCCGGCTGCCCTGGCCGGTCCAGGCGATCATCTATCTGGTCGCGGGGATCGTCTGGATCGCTCCGCTGAGGCCGCTGCTCGCCTGGATGGAGACGGGGCGCTGGCGCGCGCCGCGCGACAGCGAACTGTCAGAGTGACAATTTAAGCGAGGGATCCGGGCCGATTTCCGCAAGGGAAATGGCGCGAGTGACGGGACTTGAACCCGCGACCTCCGGCGTGACAGGCCGGCGCTCTAACCAACTGAGCTACACCCGCTTGGGGTTTGGAGCCGCGCAGATATGGGAGCATCGGCAGGGTGTCAACAGCGCGTTCGCCCGATTGGTTCTTTTATGGTGTCGCGACCGCTTCATCGTCGTCGTCATCGTCGCCGCGCATCAGGAAAACTAGGAATGCGGGCAGGCCGGTCGACCCGATAATGGTCATCACGATGACCAGGATCGGCACCGCGAGCAGCGCCCCCATCGCCCCCCAGACCCAGCCCCAGTAACTCAGCGAGATGAGAATCAGCAGCGGGTTCATCGTCAGTCGGCGACCGAGCACGACGGGGGTGAAGATATTCGCCTCGACGAGGTGGCAACCGATCATGATCGCTGCGGGCAGGAGCGCCATGCCGATCGTGTCATAGGTCATCAATCCGCCCACGCCGAGCAGCAGCGCAGCTGCAATCGGGCCAACATAGGGGACGAAGTTGAACAATGCGACGATCCCGCCCCACATCAGCGGCGACGGCATGCCGAGCAGCCACAGGACGAACGCGACCGACAGGCCGAGCGTGACGTTGATGATCGTGATCGTCGTCAGATAGGCCGATGTCGCCGAAACGACGTTCTGGATGATGCGTGCGGTCTTCAATGCACTGTCGAAACTGCCCTGCGCCTCGATCGTGCGGGTGCGCGCGCGGCGCCATCCGGCGAGCAGGAAGAAGATGACGAGCAGCGCAAAGAAAATCTCGATCGCCGCCGACGGCGCGCTCGTCGCGATCAGGTCGACGACCGACGACGGGACCGCTCCACTGGCAACGTCGCCGCGCGCGACCGGGCCGCTACCGACCTGCGCGCTGGTTCGCGCGACATAGTCGTTGAGGCTCGAATACAAGTCGATTACCGGCGCCAGGTTATGTTGGATGCGCGGCAGCTTGTCGGGCAGTTCGACGAACCAGTCGCTCGCCGGCAGCACGATCACCGCGAGCGCGCCGTTGACCGCCAGAACGAAGCCGAGAACGCAGATCGCTGCCGCCAGCGACGACGGCACGCGCCGCCGCTCGAGCCATTCGAGCGCGGGGACGAGCGCGATCGCGATGATGATCGCGGCGAACAGCGGCAGGAAAAACTCCGCCCCCGCGGTCATCACGAAGGGGAAAGCAAGGAAGATTCCGACCGCCGCGAACAGGTTGAAGGTCGCCAGCATGCGGTCGCGCCGCACCGCCAGCGCGTCTTCATGTTCGACGATGTCCTGTTTGGGTCGGTCCATGCGTCATCCTCTCGCGTTGCGAGCGGCGATAGCCGAGCCGTGCGATCTTTTTAACTAGATTCGCAATTCGCCCTGCGGGGTCAGTCGGCGAACAGCAGCACCGGGGTTTCGAGATACTTGCGCAGCGCCTGGACGAAGCTTGCCGCATCCCAACCGTCGACGACGCGATGGTCGCACGAAATCGACAGGTTCATCAGTTTGCGCGCCTCGATATCGCCATTGGCGGTGAACATCGGGCGTTCGACGATCCGGTTGGGGCCGATGATCGCGACCTCGGGCTTGTTGATCACCGGTGTCGTTGCGACACCGCCGAGTGGGCCGAGCGAGGTGATCGTCAGCGTCGATCCCGACAGTTCGGTCGATTTCGCCTTGCCGCTGCGCGCCGCATCGGCGAGCCGACCGATCTCGCTTGCGAGCTGCCAGACGTTGCGGTCCTGCGCGTCGCGGATGACTGGCACCATCAGCCCGGCATCGGTCTGCGTCGCCATGCCGAGATGGATCGCGCCTGAGCGCGTCACGATGCCCGCCTCGTCGTCATAACGCGCGTTGATCATCGGGAAATCGGGGATCGCCTTGCAGATCGCGGTGATGATCAGCGGCAGCAGGGTGAGCTTGGGCTTCGATCCGCGATTGGCGTTGAGATCGCCGCGCATTGTCTCGAGGTCGGTGACATCGATTTCCTCGACATAGGTGAAATGCGGGATGCTGCGCTTCGATGCCGACATGTTGTCGGCAATCCGGCGGCGCATGCCGATGACCTTGATCGTCTCGTCGTCGCGCGTGGCCGAAGCCCCTGCCGCGCGATAGCCCTGCCCGCCGTTATACGACAGGAAGGCATCGAGATCGGCATGGCGAATACGGCCGTCGGCCGCTGGCTTGACGTCAGCAAGGTCGACGCCGAGGTCCTTGGCGCGCGCCCGTACGGCGGGCGAGGCAAGAACCTTTAGCCCTCTCTCTCCTCCAGGGGAGAGAGTTGGAGAGAGGGGCTGGCTAGGCGCCTCGCTCGCCCCCTCTCCGCTGCGACTAATCTCGGCTTCGCCTCGATAAGTCTCGCTGCCTCTCCCCTGAAGGGGAGAGGGTGATTCATCTCCGACTCCGGGGGTTTCGGCGGCCACGCGCGTGTCGTCCATGCCCGGACCGGCATCGGTCGCATCGACGACATCGGCTTCGCCCTGAGCGCTCGCCTGGGCAGCAGCCTCGTTGGCTTCCAGCACGTCGTCGGGCACCTCGCCGGCGACCTCGATCTCGACCAGCATCGATCCGATCGCGATGACGTCGCCTTCTTCGCCGGCGACCGCGACGATCTTGCCCGAGACGGGAGCCTCCATCTCGACCGTCGCTTTGTCGGTCATCATGTCGGCGATCGGCGCGTCTTCCTCGACCGTGTCGCCCAGCTTGACGTGCCAGGCGACGATTTCAGCCTCGGCAATGCCTTCGCCGATATCGGGGAGATTGAAGGTGAATTTGGCCATGATCAGTCTTTCAAAATCTTCTCGAGCGCGGTCTTGATCCGGATCGGGCCGGGGAAATAGGCCCATTCAAGACTGTGCGGATAGGGGGTGTCGAAGCCGGTGACACGGATCACCGGAGCTTCGAGATGATAGAAACAGCGTTCCTGGACGAGCGCCGAGAGCTCGGCGCCAAAGCCGCTGGTGCGCGTCGCTTCGTGGACGATCATACAGCGGCCGGTCTTCCTGACCGACGTCTCGATCGCCTCGATGTCGAGCGGGACGAGGCTGCGCAGGTCGATTACCTCGGCATCGATGCCGAGTTCCTCGACAACCGCGAGCGCGACATGGACCATCGTTCCGTAAGCCAGCACCGTCACCGCTTCGCCGACGCGCACGATGTTCGCCTTGCCGAGTTCGATCCGGTAATAGTCCTTGGGCACGTCAGAGGCCGGATGCTTGGCCCAGGGCTGGACCGGACGGTCGTAATGACCATCGAACGGGCCGTTATAGATGCGCTTGGGTTCGAAGAACACGACCGGATCGTCGCACTCGATCGCCGCGATGAGCAGGCCCTTGGCGTCATAGGGAGTCGACGGAATGACCGTCTTGACCCCCGACATATGGGTGAACAGGCTTTCGGGCGACTGCGAGTGCGTCTGGCCGCCGAAGATGCCGCCGCCATAGGGCGAGCGAATCGTCATCGGCGCAATGAACTGGCCGACGCTGCGATAGCGGATACGCGCCGCTTCGCTGACGATCTGGTCGAGCCCGGGATAGATGTAATCGGCGAACTGGATTTCGGGCACGGGGCGCAGGCCATAGGCGCCCATGCCGACCGCCACGCCGATAATGCCGTTCTCCGAAATCGGCGAATCGAACACGCGCGTCTTGCCGTGCTTTTCCTGCAGGCCCGCGGTGGCGCGAAAGACGCCGCCGAAATAGCCGACATCCTCGCCCAGGATGACGACGTCGGGATCGCGGTCGAGCATGGTGTCGAGCGCCGAATTGATCGCCTCGATCATGTTCATGCCCTTGGGCGCCTTGGCCTCGGCGGGCTTTGCGTCGAGCGGCTTCACTTCGGCCATTTCGCGTCCTTCTCGGCAAGCGCCTGTTCCATCTGTTCGCGCAGGTGCCACGGCATGTCGGCATAGACGTCTTCGAACATCGTCTCGAACGGCTGGTGGAGGCCGTGGCCGAGGACGCCGTTCTTCTCGGCCTCCTTGCCCGCCGCCTTGACCTCGTCGCTCAGTTCGGTGCGCAGCGCTTCGTGGCGATCGTCGTCCCACTCGCCCGAGGCAACGAGATGCGCCTTCAATCGCTCGATCGGGTCGCCAAGCGGCCAGGCGGTCTTTTCGTCGGCGGCGCGGTAGCCCGAGGGGTCGTCCGACGTGCTATGACCTTCGCTACGATAGGTGAAATGCTCGATCAGCGTCGGACCCTTGTTGGTCCGCGCCCGGTCGGCGGCCCAGCGCGTCGCGGCATAGACCGCGAGCGCATCGTTGCCGTCGACGCGGAGCGCAGCGATGCCGTAACCCAGCCCGCGCGCGGCAAAGGTCGTCCGCTCGCCGCCGGCAAAACCCGAAAACGAGCTGATCGCCCACTGGTTGTTGACGATGTTGAAGATGATCGGGGCGTTATAGACCGCGGCAAAGGTCAGCGCGGCGTGAAAATCGCCCTCGGCGGTAGATCCCTCGCCGCACCAGGTCGCGGCGATTCGCGTGTCGCCCTTGGCCGCGCTCGCCATCGCATAGCCGACCGCTTGCGGATATTGCGTCGTGAGGTTGCCCGAGATCGAGAAGAAGCCGTGCTCGCGCGACGAATACATGATCGGCAACTGGCGCCCCTTGAGCGGGTCGGCGCTGTTCGAATAGATCTGGTTGATCATGTCGATCAACGGATAATCGCGAGCGATCAGAATACCTTGCTGGCGATAGCTGGGAAAGCACATGTCGTCGCGATCGAGCGCCATCGTCGCCGGGATCGCGACCGCTTCCTCACCGGTGCACTTCATGTAAAAGCTCGTCTTGCCCTGGCGTTGCGCGCGATACATGCGGTCGTCGAAGGCGCGGACGCGCAGCATGTATTTGAGCATCCGGCGCTTGGTCTCGGCATCGAGCTTGGGCGCCCAGGGGCCGACCGCCGCGCCGTCATCGTCGAGCACGCGGACGAGACCATAAGCGTGATCGCGCATCGCGGCGGGATCGCTGTCCTCGGCCGGGCGCGGCGTTACGCCCGCCTTGAGGATCTCGACATGGCTGAAATCGGGCGCATCGCCCGGACGCGACGGCGGCTCGGGCACGTGCAGCGACAACGGCGCCAGGTTGCTCTTGGGTGTGCTCTGCCGATCGGCCATGGATCCATCCTGCAATCTGGCCTCGTTTCGGACCAGACTTTTATAATTTCCTGTGCGCGTATTATTATTTCAAAGTCGGCATTCGCGCAAGCCGACCGATCGTCAACGTGTCAGACCGCGACCGGTGCCGCGATATGCGCTTGCGGCGCGTAATCTTCCACCGCGAAATCGTCGACCGTGTAATCGAAGATGCTCGCGGGTCGGCGCGCGATCCTGAGCCGCGGCGAACCTGCGGGCCTGCGCGCCAGTTGCTCTTCGACCAGCGCATCATGATTGAGGTAGAGGTGGACGTCGCCCCCGGTCCAGACCAGCTCGCGCGCCTGCAGATCGCATTGCTGCGCCAGCATCCGCGTCAGCAGCGCCGCCGAGAAGACGTTGAACGCAAAGCCGAGGCCGAGATCGCACGAGCGCTGGTAGAGCTGGCACGACAGGCCCTTGTCGGAGACATGGAACTGGTACGTCATGTGGCACGGCGGCAGCGCCATCGAATCGAGATCGGCGACGTTCCAGCCGGTGAAGATATGTCGCCGCGAGCCGGGATTGGTGCGCAGCGATTCGACCAGCTCGGCGATCTGGTTGATCCCCGGCCCGCGTCGGAACAACCCGTCGCTCGCGGGTTCGTAGGTCGGCCAGTCGACCCACTGCTTGCCATAGACCGGGCCGAGGTCGCCCCAGCGTGCGGCAAAATCGTCATCGGCGATGATCGCCGCCTCGAAGGCGTCTCGGTCGATATCCTCGCCGGTTTCGCGGCGATAATGCGCCAGCGGCCAGTCGGTCCAGATATGGACGCCCTGCGCGACCAGCGAGCGGATATTGGTGTCGCCGGTGAGGAACCACAGCATCTCGCGCGTCGCGGTCTTCCAGTACACACGCTTGGTCGTCAGCAGCGGAATCGCGTCGTCGGCAAGGTCGAAGCGTAGCTGCGCGCCGAACAATGAGCGCGTGCCGACGCCGGTCCGGTCGACGCGTTCGTCGCCCTCGCTCCACACGCGTCGGACGAGGTCGAGATATTGCTGTTCGTAATGCGGCTGGGTCATCGCGTCCTTGCTAGGCGAGGCGGGCATAACGAGCAAGCCGGGGCCCGCCCGATCCGTTTCGGCGCCACTCTGGAGACTCTAGCGCTCGTCAGGCCTGAGCTGCGGCGGCATCCTCGTTGGATGGGGCAGACACGCCACGCCTTGCCGAACGACGATGCGGCCAGCGATTGCGCGCACGATCTTGTCGGACTGATGCGCGCGGCGCTGCCGTCGGCGCGGGTCGAGCATATCGTCCTGTCGGGCTTCGATTCGCGCGGCCGGCTCTTGTTTCTCGATTCGATCGGTCGCGGCAGCCGGGGCGCGGTTCCCGTCGACGGCGCGGCGCTGTTCGCCCTGCTGGCAACGCCCGGACTGACTGCGATCGTCCTCGCCCACAATCACCCAAGCGGCGATCCGACGCCGAGCCTCGGCGACATCGCGCTGACCGCCCGGATCGCCCAGATCGCCCGCTTCGCGCGCATTGCGCTGACCGATCACCTTATCTTCGGGCACGAACGCCACGCCAGTTTTCGCGCACTTTCGCTGCTCTGAAAGCCGTTTTGCGCAGAGCCGAGATCGCGCTTGATCGCCCCTGCCCGCGCCCCTATACGACGCGCCTTGCCTCCTCCGACGCACGATGTTCGCATCCGCGCCGGTCCCGGTCGGGGAGTAGCTCAGCCTGGTAGAGCACTGTCTTCGGGAGGCAGGGGCCGGAGGTTCGAATCCTCTCTCCCCGACCAGTTTTCTAAGACCGTCCGGGGGACGGTTTTAGAAAACTCTCTGGCCACGATTGTGGCAAGGCATGCAACTCCCGAGCCGTTCGCGTGCCCCAATTATGAGACGCCACGCGACACCTGCAACAAGCGCTGGCAACCATCGATAGCCTATTATCCCGCTCACGGAACCTTCGCCGCGACCTTCGGTTGGTGACGAAAGGGCTGCCATGGTGGCAAGCCCAACGGAGAGTCTTCATGCTTTTGACCATCGCGATCATTCTTGCTGTCTTGTGGGCGCTCGGCTTCCTTGCTTTCCACATCGCCAGCGGTCTGATCCACCTTCTGCTGATCATCGCAGTGATCGCGCTCGTCGTGCACTTCGTCAAAGGCCGTCGCGCAGGTTGACCGTGTTGGGCGCGCTCAGTTTGCGCCCAACACCATCTTGTCGACCGGTCCCGTGGTCACCGAGTGGTAGGTCTTGCGCGTCTCGGCATATATCCTCTTGGCGATCGGCTGGCCCCAGTCGCCCTGCCCCATCAACGTCTTGAACAAGGGCGCGACGAACTTGCGGCGGCCGACGTGCGCGAGGAATTTCTCGGCAACGGGCACCGCCGGATCATAGCGATTGGCGAGCGCGAGGTTGAGCCAGGCGAACAGGATCTCGTTGTTGCCCTCGTTCGACAGATCGAGCGCACTATCGAGCTGGGCGAGCTGCGGCGCCGAACGCTTCTCGGGCAGGCGGCTGATAAAACGCAGCCGCTCTGCGGTCGTCCAGCCTTTCCATGCCGCCGCATCGATCTTGCCTTCGGCGCCATAGGCCTTTGCGGCGGCATCGACATCGGCAAACGCCTGCGGGTCGGGGCGCCAGACATTTGACGGAACGCCCGGTCCATACACCCACGCGTCGAGCATCAGCTTCCTTTCGAGCGCGGCGTCGCCCTTGACCAGGTTGGCGCGCAGGTCGGCGAGGATCAGCGCCGATGTCGCGGGCTGGAAGGCGTGGCGATCGAACCAGCTCATCAGCCATGCATCGAATTTCTCCCGTCCGACGATCTGCTCCATCGTCCGCAGGAAGATCGCGCCCTTGTCGTAGATGATGCCGCTGGCTCCGCCGTCGGGCGCATCGGCGTCCTTGGGCAGGTGGAGCCGCGTGATGTCGGCGTCGGCACCGTATTCGGCGATCGCCTCTTCCATGCCGTCATATTGCAATGCCGCTTCCTGCATCGCGCGCTTCCTGCCGTAGAGCGCCTCCATGATGCGGTTTTCGAAGTAGGACGTGACGCCTTCGTTGATCCAGCTGTCCGACCAGTTGGCGTTGGTGACGAGGTTGCCCGACCAGCTGTGCGCCAGTTCGTGCGCGACGAGGCCGTTGAGGCTCTTGTCACCCGCGAGGAAGGTCGGCGTCAGGAAGGTCAGCGTCGGATTTTCCATGCCGCCATAGGGAAAGCTCGGCGGCAGCACGATCATGTCGTAGCGGCCCCAGCGATACGGACCGTAAAGCGCCTCGGCGGCCGAGACCATCTTCTCGGTATCGGCGAGTTCGGCGACCGATCGCTCGATCATCGACGGTTCGGTCCACACGCCGGTGCGCGGGCCGAGCGCGCGGAACTCGAGGTCGCCCGCAGCGATCGCGATGAGATAGGGCGCAACCGGCTTGTCCATCGCGAAGCGGAAGGCGCGGCGCCCGGGTCCGGCGGGCTCGCCGACCTGCGACAGACGCAGTCCCGACATGACGACGGTCAGCGGTTCGGGCGCAGTGATCCGCGCTTCCCAGGTCTGGCGGATACCCGGGCTGTCCTGCGTCGGAATCCACGTCCGGTTGAGTGTCGGCTGGCCCTGGCTGAACAGATAGGGATAGGTGCCGCCCGCGGTCTGTTCGGGGGCCAGCCATTGCAGCGCCTCGGCGCCCGGGCGCGTGGTGTAGGTGACGACGATCTTGCGCGTGATCGAAGCGTTCGACGCAGGGATCGTGATCCTCACCGGCGCGCCCTTGCCGGCCTGTTCGGCGCCCACATTGAAGGCCAGCTTCTTGCCCGACGCATCGGTTATCGACGCGATGTCGAGCCCGTCGCTGTCGAGGATGACGTGGTCGGCGCCCGGCGCCGCGAGAATATCGAGTGTCGCGCTGCCGCTGACCCGCTTCGCCTTGAAATCGAGCGCGAGGTCGAGCGCGACGTGCGTGACGCGGGCGACTTCGGGCTCGGCATAAGTGAACGGATCGTGCGCATCAGCCGTCGTCAGGATCGGCGAGATCATCGGCGTTGCCCCATCGGCCAGCGCGGTCGGCGACGGGCCCGTCATGCTCGTGCAGGAAGCAAGGACGGCAAGCAAAGGCAGGGCAAATTTACGCAAGATCAAACACTCCTGATGACGGGTGCCCAATCCTAGCGGCCCCGCGCCGTTGCGGCAAAGGGTAATCGGCGGAGATTGTTCGGGACCACGTAGATGAGGCAGCGAAGCCAAAGGCCTGAAACCTTGCCATCCAACCGACTCGGCGACCGCCAGGCTGCGCAGGCAATCCTGTGTTGATCGGCCTGCCGGTCGCGACCGCGCGATTAATCATCTCTCCGCCTGCCACTGACCACCCGCGCGCGAAAAAGGGCCTTCGAAAGGGTTTGTTCGTTATAATATTATTGCGTTGTCAGTGGATTATGATCAATCGTGTCTTGACGCGCGGAAAAAAACTGACCAACCGTGATCCCTTACTAAGGTTAATATCGCAGGTCGGGCCACGAGCTTCAGGGGCAGTGCCTGATCCAGCGCGCAAAAATTCTATTCAGAATTTCTCAAGGGGGTAATAATGAAAATTTCTCAGGTTCGCAGGTCGAGCTCGCATCGTCGCATTGCGTTGCTCGGCACCGTTGCCGGTATCGCGATGATGACGGCGACGGGTGCGCAGGCGCAAAGCGCCACTCCGGAGGCCGCCACTCCCGTTTCAGACGTCGTTATCGGCCTATCGCCAATCAAGGATTTCCTCGCGCCGCAAGGCAATACGATCGGGATTTCCGGCAATCTCGGCTCGGCGTCTGACCTCGTCACCGGTCCTCTGACGGGCGACTATCGCGAAGCTCAGAACGCGGCCACCGGACAGTATACCGCCTACACGCAACAGACGCTGACGCCAGTCGCACCTAGTCCGCAGATCGTCATTGCCGACCCGGGTACGCCGACCACGGCGCGCGATCCGAACGACATTACCGGCGTCGGTCAAATGATTGTCGATCAGCAGAACGGCTATATCGGCCTGTGCACGGCCACGCTGATCAACCCGCGTACCGTCATCTTCGCCGCGCATTGCGTCAACGACGATGCCGCGACCGACTATGGCGCCGCCAATGGCGGAAAACCGATCGGCTTCGGCTTTGCGGGCAACGCTCTGCCAGGAATTCTCGACTGGTATTTCGGGACTCATCAGACCAACACCGCCAACGCCTTCTACAATTCGAATTACGTGACCTACAATCCCGGCTCGCTCGAGCCCGAGGCCAGCTCGTTCCTCTATAGCGATATCGCGATGGCGGCGCTCGACACGCCGGCGGCCGGTATTCCGACCTGGGCGCTGATGTTCTCGCAACTTCCCGACCCTGGGGCGATCGACGCGGACGGTACGGGTTACCACGTCGTCATCGAAGGCTATGGCAACACCGGCACCGGAACGACCGGATCGGGCGGCAGCGATTTTCGCCGTCGCATCGCCGAGAACACGCTCGGCGCGCTCGCCAGCCTCGACGACTTCGAGACCTTCCTGTTCGGCTCGCCCAACGGCCTCTACCAGAATCTCTACTGGATCGACTTCGACGATCCGCGCCGCGGCACAGCGACCGCCAGCCCCTATGACTTCAACGCCTGGCGTGACAACGCCCTGCCCAACGAGGGGATCACCGCGAGCGGTGACTCGGGCGGCCCGCTCATCCTCGACGACACCTATGACACGCCGCTCGTGATCGGCGTCCTGTCGGGTGGCTACACGCGCTTCTTCGGTGGCCAGCCTGCCAATGGTTACGGCACCGCCAGTTTCTACCAGCCGCTCTATCTTTACTGGGACTGGATCGTCGCGAATAACCCCTATCACTATGTCAGTGCACAGGCCGGCGACGGCAACTGGGAGGATGCGACGCACTGGATCAGCTCGCTCGATCCCAACTACATGGTGCTCAACGCCGCTGGCGATCTGGTCAACGGCATTCCCACCTCGCCCGGCGAAGGCACCAACCCGGGCGCCGGCTTCGGCCAGGCCTGCTATCAGGTAACGATTGGCTATAATGATTGCTATGATATCGCCACCGGCAACGAAACGGTTTCGGGCGATCCGATCGGCACGATCAACAACGGCAAGGGCTATGCGTCGGTTGATGGTTTGACAGCCTTCAATCCTGCACTTGAAGCCAGCACCGGCAGCGGATTGATTACCACAGGCGTGATCGAGCAGCTGGCGTTGCCCAATGCTACGCTTGGCAATGGCTTGCCCGGCGCGACCGGCTTCGTGCCCAACAATAGCGACGGAGACCCGGTGAATGGGGTCGCGCCACGCTATTTTGACGTAACGCTGTCGGCCAACGGCACGACCAAGCTTTCGAGCGATGTCACGATTGATCGACTCACGATCGCAGGCATCGGCGCAGCGCTCGACATCACCAGCGCAGGATCGCTGACCAGCTTGATGGACGTCACCCAGTATAGCGGGATGATGCGCGTCAACGGATCTCTCACGAGCGTCGGCGACTATTTCCTGATGAGCGGCGGCCTGCAGGGCAGCGGCATCATCAACGCGCCCTATTTCACCAGCATGGCGGGCGTCATCTCGCCGGGCACGCCCACGACGACCGGGACGCTGACCTTCAACGGCAACGTCATCCTCGCCTCGGGTAACGTCTATATGGCGAATCTCGGGACCAACGGGGTGTCCGATCTGATCGACGTCAAGGCGACGAACGAGACGGCAGGTACGGCCTATATCGATGGCACAGTGATCTTCAACGCTGCCTCGGGGGCGCTCGTCCGCGACGGCAACACCTACACGATCCTGACCGCAGAGGGCGGCGTTTTCGGCACCTTCAATACGCCGGGGGCTATCAGCGCGATCCTGACGCCCACGCTCACCTACACGCCAAATGCGGTACAGGTAGAGGTCGAGGCTGGACTCTATGCCGATGTCATCGACTCTTCGTCACCGATCCAGTCGGCCTTCGCCCAACTGCTCGATCAGAACCGCGTGCAATATGGCGTCTATAGCGACCTGTTCGGGCCGCTCGACGTCCTGTCGCAGTCGGCTGTCCAGGCCGCGCTCGAAAGCTTCGCTCCGCGCACGCAGCCGCTCATGCAATCGATGGGCACCGCAGCGCTCGATGCGACCTCGCGTCTGTTGCGCGACCGCATGGCGAATGTCGGCGATGGGTCCGAAGGCGGCAGCGTCGCTTTCTACGGCGCCCCCGGCGGTGTTCTCGGCACGATGTCGGCCAGCGCAATGATATCGGCGAGCGATGCGCTTGCCAGCGGCGCACCCGACCGCGTGGTCGAGAACGCCTTGCCCGAAGACATCAGCGCCTACTTTGCCGGCGGTTATATCGACGGGAAGAGCGACGGGGCACCCACCGCCGTTCCATATGTCGGCGACGAGTTCGACGGCTATTACTTCTCGGGCGGCCTCGAAAAGGCATTTGCCGGAGACGGTTTTGCCGGCATCGCGGTCACCTATGCCCACATGAAGGGCAAGCCGGGTGATCCGACCCGGTCGGTCAAGGGCAACCTCTACCAGCTGAGTTTCTACGGGGCGAACCGCTTCGCCGGGGGTCTCACTCTCGATGCGCAGCTGAGCGCGGGTGCCTATGACATCGATGCCGCCCGTTCGATCGCGGTCGGCCTCACGACCTACGACCTCAGCTCGAACAGCACGCCGTTCACGCTGACCAGTGAACTCGGGCTGAGCAAGGAGCTCTCGACGAGTTCGGCGATTGCGATCACGCCGCGGGTTGCGGTGCGCTATGCGAATATCAAGTTCGACCGCGTGGCCGAGCGGGGCGGCGGTCCTGCCCTGCAGTACCAGCTCGACAATTATGAAAGCCTGCAGGGTCGCGCAGGCCTGCGGATCGCCGGCAAGGGCAGCATCCAGCCCTACGTAACCGGCACCTATGTCCACGATTTCGACAACAAGCCCGACCAGTTCGGTGCGAACTTCGTCGGTGGCGTCGGCCCCAACGCCTTCTTCGCGCTTCCCGGCGACGATCAGGACTGGGCCGAAGTCGGCGCGGGCATCAGCACGACGGGACCTGTCTCGATCGGCATCTCCGCCGAAACGACGATCGGCCGGTCGGACGTCAGCTACCAGACCTATCGCGCATCGGTCTCGGTCAAGTTCTGACCCGATCGCGATGACAGGGACGGGCGGCCCGGCAACGGGCCGCCCTTTTCTTTGCGCGATTGTAGAGAGCCGTTGGACTGCAAACCGTTGTCGTGAGCGACGCAGCAGGCGCCGACCACCGGCGCTTTAAGGGCGTGAAACGTCCTCTTCATTGCCCTCTTCGTCGATCAATATTCTCTGTGCAGCGCCATCGAGATCGTCGAACTGGCCCGAGCGCATCGCCCAGAAAAACGCCGCGAGTCCGCACAGCCCCAATCCCAGTGCTACGGGGATGAGGATGGCGAGCCCGTTCACTTGGCGCTCCCGGCCAGGCGCAGAGCATTGCCGACGACGATCAGCGAACTCATCGACATGGCGATCGCGGCGACCAGCGGCGTTACCAAGCCGGCGATCGCGATCGGGACGGCAAACGCATTGTACGCGATCGCGAGGGCAAAGTTTTCCCGGACGATGTGCCGCGTCTGGCGGGCGACGCGAACGGCGAGAGCCACCGGCATGATCCCCGGGCTGGTGAAGACCGCGTCGGCGGCCTGTTGGCCGACATCGCTGGCCGTCCCTGGCGCCATCGACACATGCGCCGCGGCAAGCGCAGGCCCGTCGTTGAGACCGTCTCCGACCATCAGAACGTTCCGGCCTTCATCCGCCAGCGCTTTAAGCGCATCGACCTTTGCCCTGGGATCGGCAGCGGCGACAAACGACAGGCCATGCGCATTGGCCAGCCGCCCGACCGGCCCCGCCGCGTCGCCCGAAAGGATCGAGGACTCGATGCCGAGCCTCTCCAGCGCGACCAGCATCGGGCCAACATCGGCACGCGGCTGGTCACGGAACGAAATGTCGCGGCTCCGGTCGCCGATCGTCAGGCGGACGGTCGGAACCGACGGATTGTCCGCCCGGCCGAGCGAAACAATCTGGCCCTGCCAGCGGCCGCTGATCCCTACGCCGGGGACCTCCGAGATGTTGCCGACCTCGCTCGCGCCGACCGCCTCGCTTGCCAGCGCGGCATGAAGCGCGCGCGAGAGCGGGTGGCGGCTCGCGCTCGCCAGCGCCAGGGCGATCGATTTTTCGTCGTCTGACAGCGCCTCGAGCGAGACCGGGTGGGGCGTGCCGAGGGTCAGGGTGCCGGTCTTGTCGAACACGGCGCGGTCGACGCTCGCGAGCCGTTCGAGCGCGCTGCCGTCCTTGATCAATACGCCGCGCTTGAGCAGCGCACCGACCGCCACCACCTGCGCCGCGGGGACGGCCAGCCCGAGCGCGCACGGACAGGTAATGATAAGGACCGAAATCGCGACCAGCAGCGACTGATGGAGTCCCGCGCCGGCGATCATCCAGCCCGCGAACGTAGCGAGCGCCAGGCTGTGGACCGCGGGGGCATAGATCCGGGCGGCGCGATCAGCGACGCGGACGTAGAATGATCGGTGCTGGCCGACATCGTCCATCAGCCGCGCGAGATCGGCGATCGTCGTATCCCCTCCCGCGGCGGTTACGCGGACCGAAACCGGCGCGCCGACGTTGGTTGTTCCCGCCAGGACCGTATCGCCCTCGCCGCGTGCCTGCGGTTCGCTTTCGCCGGTCAGCATCGCATTATCGAACGCGCTGCTGCCTTTCACGATGACGCCGTCGGCGGCGAGGTTTTCGCCCGCCGCGACGATCATGACTTGCCCGGGTTCGAGCGCGGCAGCCGCGACCCATTGCGTGTCCCCCGCCGGGCCGACGACCAGCGCCTGCAACGCGGTGTGTTTCATCAGCGCACCGATGCCCTGACGGGCCCGGTCGCGCATCATCGCGTCGAGGACGCGGCCGGCAAGGAGGAAGAAGAGCAGCATCACCGCGCCGTCGAAATAGGCGTGCGCCCCGCCGGTTGCGGTTTCGTAAAGGCTCAGCCCCGTCGCCAGCAAAACGCCGATCGAGATCGGCACGTCCATGTTGGTATGGCGTTGGCGCAGCACCTTGGCCGCCGAGATAAAGAACGGCCGTCCGGCGTAGGCGACGACCGGAATCGCGATCATCGCCGACAGCCAGTGAAAGATTTCGCGGGTCGCGCCGTCGGCCCCCGACCAGACGCCGACCGACAGCAGCATGATGTTCATCATGCCGAACCCGGCAACCGCGAGCGCCTTCAACAGCGAGCGGGTCTCGTTGCGATCCTCGCCAAATGGAGCGTCGGCGAGCGCCTGGGCTTCGAAGCCGATCCGCTCGAGTGCGTTTACGAGATCGCGGTCATCGATATCGGGTCGATGACGGACAGCGACGCGCTTCGCGGAAAAGTTTACGCGCGCCGACACGACGCCGTCGACCGCCAGAAGTCCGCGTTCGATCTTGCCGATACATCCCGCGCACCGCATGCCGGGCACGATAAAGCGGCTGTCGATCGGCGACGAAGCGTCCGCGGGTCCCGGCGCGACCGCCGGCGACAGGACAGTCGGAGCGTTCACCGCACGTCTCGCACCGCCGCAAATCGCGTGTCCCCCTGGACGATCGTGAGATGCAAGGTCCAGCGTCCGGGCGGCAATCGAGCGAGCGAGCGATAGCCTCCGCCCTCCGCACGCGCGAATGCCAGATCGATCGGTTCGGAACGGCCGAGCGGATGGCGCACGATCGCGCTGACCTTGGCATTGTCCAGCGGGGCCCCATCGGCGTCGGTTACGGTGACGAAGACGTGCGCATCGGCGCCGCGCGTCGCGGTAACCTGCCAGCCCAGTTTCGCTTGCGCACGGGCCTCGTCGAGCCAGCCGTTATACTGTTGGCTGGCGACATAGCTGTTATCGACGACAGTGCCGCCGAAGGTGCCGATGGCAAAGCGCGCCATGGTAAAGTTGACGGCGAAAATCGTCCCGAAAAACGCGATCAGGATGAACCACATGTGGCGCCCGGTGAAGCGCCGCGGCGAACCGGGTTGATCCTTCATGGCGCGACCTCCGGGCGTTCGAAACGCGTTTTTTCGCTGTCGGACCCGCCGGCTTCATCGAGGGCGCGAACGGTAAAGGTGAAATCTTCGAAGGCCGGACCGTTGCCCGATGCGGCCATGAATACGCGCAGCCGCACGACGCTATCGGGCGGCGCGGTCGTAACTATCCGCTGCGACGCCTGTTCGCGGCTGCCGTCGTCGGACCATATCACCGCATTGTCGATTCCCGACAGCGTCACTTCGAGCCGCCGTGGCCGTGTCTGCATGTTGCGGATTTTGAGCGTGTAGTTGTTGCGCACCGAGCCGTCCGACAGCTGGACATAGGCAGGATTGCGATCCTGCAGGACACTGATGTCGAGATGGCTGCGGGTGCCGAGCATGAACAGCATGGCGACGCCAATCGCCCCCCAGCCGGCAAAATAGAGCAAGGTGCGTGGCCGCAGCACGTTGCGCCACGCCGACCGCGGCGCCTCACCCTTTTGTTCGCGGGCGGCGTCCTCGTACGTGACATAATCGATCAGGCCGCGTGGCCGGCCGACCTGGTCCATGACATTGTTGCATGCATCGATGCACAATGCGCAGGTGATGCAGCCGATCTGCGTTCCTTCGCGAATGTCGATTCCGGTCGGGCACACGTTGACGCATTGCAGGCAGTCGATGCAGTCGCCGAACACCCCCGGGCTCTTGTTGGCCTGCTTGACGCTGCCGCGCGGTTCGCCGCGCCACGTCTTGTAGGTTACCAGCGCCGATCGCTCGTCCATCATCGCCGCCTGGATCCGCGGCCAGGGGCACATGTAGATGCAGAACTGTTCGCGCAGGAAGCCGCCAAGGATGAAGGTCGTCGCGGTCAGGATCGCGACGGTGGTATAGGCGACCAGGGGCGCCTCGCCCGCAAAGAACTGCCGCGCGAGCGACGGCGCATCGGCGAAGTAGAATATCCACGCACCGCCCGTGGCGACCGCGATCATCAGCCAGATCGACCATTTGACCAGCCGCCGCGCGATCTTCGCCGGCCCCCACGGGGCCTTTTCCAGCCGCACCTGCGCATTGTGGTCGCCGTCGATAAAGCGCTCGATGTGCTGGAACAGGTCGGTCCATACGGTCTGCGGACAGGTATAGCCGCACCATGCGCGCCCGAACACCGAGGTGACGAGGAACAGCCCGATACCCGCCATGACCAGCAGGCCCGCGACATAATAGAATTCGTGCGGCCAGATCTCGATCGCGAACATGTAAAAACGGCGATGGGCGAGATCGACCAGCACCGCCTGGTCGGGCGCATAGGCCCCGCGATCCCAGCGCAGCCACGGGGTCACGTAATAAACCGCGAGCGTCACCGCCATGATGACCCATTTCAGGCGGCGATAGAATCCATCGACCGCCTGGGGGAAGACCGGTTTGCGCTTTTCATAAAGGCTGCGCTTGTCGGCGAGCACGTGCTGGGTGATCTCGCCGCGTGCTCTCGACGTGTCGACATCCTGTTCAGGGGCGTTCATCGACCTTCACCTCGGGATCGGCCGCAACGGCAATAAAATCCTCGCCTCCGCCTAGCGAATGGACATAGGCGGCAAGCATCTTGATCGTTACCGGGTCGAGCCTGTTGCCCCAGGCGGGCATGACGCCGTAGCGGGCGTTCGTGACCGTTGCGGTCAGCGTCGCGCGATCGCCGCCATAAAGCCAGATCGGATCGGTCAGATTGGGCGCGCCGAATTCGCGTTTCCCCTTGGCATCGGCCCCGTGACAGACCGCGCAATTGGCGGCGAATACCGCTGCACCGCGGCGGGCCGAAGCGCTTGCCTTGTCCTGTCCCGAGACGGTCCTGACATAGGATACGACGTCTGCAATCGCGCGCGCATCGAGAATGCCGTCGCGACCGAAGGCGGGCATTTGCGACATCCGCGTGCCCTCATGGCCGGGCTGGCGAACACCGTTGGTCAGCGTGTATTCGATCGCCTTGAGATCGCCGCCCCACAGCCAGTCATCGTCATTGAGATTGGGATAGCCCTTGCGGCCCGACGCACCCGAGCCGTGGCACTGGACGCACGAGACCTTGAATGCCGAACGTCCGCCTTCGACCGCCGCGCGCATCAGGCGGCTGTCTTCGGGCAAGCGTTCGATCGGGATCCGGCTCAACGCTTCGAGCATCGGCGCGCGGCGGTTCGCCTCGGCCTGCATTTCCTCGGCGAGCTGGCCGCGGCTCGACCAACCGAGCGTTCCCTTGGTCGCGCCGGTAATCCCGGGCAGCGCCGGATAGAGTATGACATAACCGATCGCGAACGCGATCGACGCGTAGAACGTCCACAGCCACCAGCGCGGCATCGGCGTGTCGAGTTCCTCGATCCCGTCCCATTCGTGACCGACCGTTTCGGTACCGGTCGGCTCGTCGATCCGTTTAGTCATCGTGGCGCGCCTCCGCACTGTCGTCCTCATCGAATATCATGCGCGCCGCACGATCGTTTTGTGCGCGATTGCCGGGACGAAACGGCCAGAGCACGAGGACCAGGAAAATCGCGATCATCACCATCAGGGCCCAGCTGTCGGCGAAATGCCGCATGGCGTCATAGGTCGAATGGCTGCTCATTTTTTCGCCTCCGACTGCTGCTCGAGCGCGGCTGCGCTCTCGGTATCGACCAGCGTGCCGAGCATCTGGAGATAGGCGACGAGCGCATCCATCTCGGTCAACCGCGTCGGGTCGCCGTCGAAGTCACGCACCTGCGCCTTGGGATAGCGCTTCTGGAAATCGCTCGGATCGGCCTCGGCATCGCCCTGCAGCGCGAGGTCCGCATTGGCCTTAGTGATATCGTCCTTGCTGTAGGGCACTCCGACGCGTGAAAGCGCGAGGAGGTGGGCCCCCATGTCGAGATCGTTGATCTCACGATTGGCGAGGAAGGCGTACGGCGGCATGATCGATTCAGGCACCACCGAGCGAGGATCGGTCAGGTGCTGCACGTGCCATTCGTCCGAATAGCGATTGCCGACGCGGGCCAGATCGGGACCGGTCCGCTTCGAGCCCCATTGGAACGGATGGTCATACATCGATTCGGCTGCCAGGCTGTAATGGCCATAGCGCTCGACCTCGTCGCGGAACGGACGGATCATCTGGCTGTGGCACGCGTAACAGCCTTCGCGGACGTAGATGTTGCGCCCCGCCTGTTCGAGCGGTGTGTAGGGCCGCATGCCCTCGACCTTTTCGACCGTCGAATCGATCCAGAACAGCGGCGCGATCTCGACGATGCCGCCGATCGCGACGGCGATGAAGGCGAGCACGGCAAGCAACGTGATGTTGCGTTCGATCTTGCGATGGGTGGTGAGAAAATCTGCCATGTCGATTACTCCGCCGATTGCGGCGCGGCCGCGGGCAAGGGGCGATCGGCAGCGGGATCGAACGCCGGCTGACCCATCGGGCTTTCCTCGCGCAGGCGCCCGGCGATCGTCATCCATACGTTGACCACCATGACGATCCCCCCGGTCAGGTAGAACAGGCCACCGACACCGCGGATGAGGTAATAGGGCTTCATCGCTGCGACGACCTCGACGAACGAATAGACGAGGTAGTTGTCAGCCCCGTATTCGCGCCACATCAGGCCCTGCGTGATCCCGGCCACCCACATCGCCGACGCGTAGAGAACGATGCCGATCGTCGCGAGCCAGAAGTGCCAGTTGACCATGCGCAGCGAATAGAGCCGTTGGCGGTGCCACAGGCGCGGGGTGAGGTAATAGATCGCGGCAAAGGTGATCATGCCGTTCCAGCCGAGCGCGCCGGCATGGACATGGCCGATCGTCCACTCGGTATAATGGCTGAGCGAATTGACCGCCTTGATCGAAAGCATGGGGCCTTCGAACGTCGCCATGCCGTAGAAGGCCAGCGCGGCGACCATCATGCGGATGATCGGATCGGTGCGGATCTTGTCCCACGCACCGTTGAGCGTCATCAGCCCGTTGATCATGCCGCCCCAGCTCGGCATCCACAGCATCACCGAGAACACCATGCCGAGCGTCTGCGCCCAGTCGGGCAGCGCGGTGTAATGGAGGTGGTGGGGACCGGCCCAGATGTAGAGGAAGATCAGCGACCAGAAATGGAGGATCGACAGCCGATAACTGTAGATCGGTCGTTCGGCCTGCTTGGGGACGAAATAGTACATCATCGCGAGGAACGGCACGGTCAGGAAGAACGCGACCGCGTTATGCCCGTACCACCATTGCGTCAGCGCATCCTGGACACCGGCGAAGGCCGAGTAGGAATGCGAGCCGGTCAGCGAGACCGGGATCGCCAGGTTGTTGACGATGTGGAGCATCGCGATGGTGATGATGAACGACAGATAGAACCAGTTGGCGACGTAGATATGCGGCTCGCGGCGCCGCGCGAGCGTACCGACGAAGACGACCAGATAGGCGACCCAGACGACCGTCAGCCACAGGTCGACATACCATTCGGGTTCGGCATATTCGCGGCTCTCGGTGACGCCGAGGAGATAGCCCGAGGCGGCGAGCACGATGAACAGCTGGTAACCCCAGAAGACGAAGCGGGCGAGGCCCGGGAAGGCGAGCCGGGCCCGGCAGGTGCGCTGGACGACGTAAAAGCTCGTCGCGATGAGCGCATTGCCGCCGAACGCAAAGATTACCGCAGAGGTATGCAGCGGCCGCATGCGTCCGAAAGTCGTGAACTCGTTGCTCAGGTTGAGCGCGGGAAAAACGAGCTGGAAGGCGATGATGACGCCGACGAGAAAGCCGATCACACCCCAGAAGACGGTCGCGATAACGCCCCAGCGGATCGGATCGTCGTCATAGCGTTCTGGATCGGCGGGCGAACGGATGATGCCGCGCGCCAGCGCCGCATAATCGGTGCGACTGACCGTCAGCCACAGCACGACCAGCGCCGCCGCTGCGACGATGCCCATATGAACAGCAAATCCGCGGTCCGCGGCAAGCGCAATGCCGACCATGGCAAGGAGGACAACCCCAAGCCATGCCGCCGTCCGGACGATTAGTGATTCCACGAGTCTTGCCCCTCAATTTGTCGATTCGGCCGGTCATTGGCGGGAATTGCAGACAGCAACATTGATCACGATCAATTTGCGTCAATCAGTCATCGCAAGTCTTGTTGCCCACGCCCGCGATCCCCCATCGCATCATCACTTCACTATGGACCTACCGGGCGACCATCACAATGTTTCCGTCAGTCACGATCGCCTGAGCCAACGCAAGACCGCCGAAAACCGCACTAACTGACCTTCGATTCGGCCAGATTGGCAAGCGTGGCACGATCGAGGATGGAAATTGTGTCGCGTCAAGGCAGCGCGATCAGCCCGCGGGCCTTCAGCGTGGTCAGCTGTCGGCTGACGGTTTCGATCGTCATTCCAAGGATGTCGGCGATCTGGCGCCGGCCGAACGGGAGTCGCAAGTCGTCGATCGGCCCCTTGCCCCCGGCGCAGCCGTGATCGACGAGCCGGTGCGACATTTCGAGGATGAAGGTGGCAACGCGCTCGCTCGCCGATTTTCGCGACAGCAGCAACATCCAGTCGCGGGCCAGGTCGAGTTCGCTGAAGGTTCGCTCGAGGATCTTGGTCTGAAGCTGGGGGTGGCTGCCCGAAAACGTCTCGAAAGCGCCGCGCGCAAAAACGCAGATTCGTGCGTCAGATAAGGCGACGACGCTCTGGTGGCTGACCGCGCTGAACGGGCGACCGATGAAATCGGCGGGGCAAAGGATGCCGACGATCTGCTCGCGGCCATCGTCGAGCGATTTGGTCACCTTGAGGACGCCCTCGACGACGTTAGCGACGACCAGCGATTCGGCCCCTTCCCACATCAGCGGCTCACCCGCCTTCAACACCCGCGTGCGACCGATCGCATTGAGCGCCGCCAGTTCGTCGCCGTTCAGCGCGCCGCAGATCGCCCGGCTTCTGATCAGGCAGGTGTTACACGGTAGCATTGGTGTTCCTAAATACCGGACCTGGACCGGACGCCTAGGTTCCGGTGTCGATGGTCACATTCTGGCCTCAACCGGGCATCGAGGTCAAACGCCGGCCCGGGATGGCTGTATTGCGATGACGCCATTCAGGGCAGGCCGTTCAAGATCAACCGCCTCAAACAGACCATTTCGACGCTGTTCGAAAACTGACACCGCGTCGCGCCAGGGTCCGGCTCCGGCGAAACCAGCTTCAGACGCGGTTATCCCCTGCCCCCGGTGGCGCTTGCGAACGAAAAGCAGCACGCGTGACTAGGTCTTGATCCCCAACAGGCGATAGGCCGGGCAGAACGCGAACAGGCTCGTCGCGATGAGAACAATTCCCACCACGCCGATGATCACGCGGACGGTCGGATAGGTCGACAAGGGGCCGCCGAAAAGGGCTGCCAGCGCGAGTGTGCCGCCAATCGCGCGAATAATCCGGTCATTGCGACCGACATTGGTTTTCATGATACTGTGACCTTCCTGTCAGGCATCGTTTTGGGCCAGGTCGTGCGACCGGGCTTGAACAGATTTGTTGTGTTGGGTGTCGAGCGGTTTGGCATTCAGCCATCGCCACGCTTCGTCCTCGGCACAGGCCGCATAGGCGCGGATCTGACCCGGGATAAGGATGCTCGCGCCCTGCGCTGTCGCGGCCAGCCAGTGCGGCGCTCCGATCAGTGCATAGCGATCGAGATGGCCGAGCAGCGACCATTTCATGTGCAGATAATCGGCATCGCCAAGGTTTGACGCATCCATGCCCTCGAACTTGGTGAAACGCGCCAGCAGGCTGATCTTGGGGCTCTCGGCCAGCGCGCTTTCGATCGCTTGGGCAACGCGGTGGATGTCGGCGGCGGCAAGGCGACCGGCGATGTCGAATGCCACGAGGTCGCTTCGGTCGGTGGCGATGATCGACAATGCGGGCTGGTGCGGCGAACCGCTTTCGCCTTTGACCCAGGCCAGCGCCAAATCGCGATCGGCGAGCGGATAGACTTCATAGGCGATGTGCGGCAGCAACGCGCTTTCGAGCTTGGCCGCGCGCCGCAGCCACGGCTGGTCGGCGACCACCGCGACGCGTCCGAACGACGACAGCTTGCCCATCAGGGCGAACGACCGGTGCAGGTTGCTGGCGACGAACTGCGCGTCGAAGCCGGTGTAGTCGCCGACTTCGATGTAGAGATGCGTCTTGTCGAAATCGGCCAGCGCGCCCTCGACCGCGCGATAGAGATCGTCGAGTTCCTTGGCGTCGAGATGGCCGGACACCTTGAACCCCATCCGGTTTTCGTCGGTGAAAAGTGTTTCTAGCATGACGGTCTCCTGGGCTCGCTTGGGTCCCGTTTACCCCTTCACGCGGGCGCGTGCGTTACGCATGTTTACGGATGGGTCGCGCGTTTCCGCTTGCCCCGCCACCTAGCCCCCGTCGGCTTCGGGTCGGACGATCAGGACCGAACATTTGGCATGGCGCGCGACCTTGGCGGCGTTGCTGCCGAGCAGATAGTCCTTCATCGCGGGCCGGTGCGATGCCATCACGATCAGGTCGATGTCCTTCGCACGCGCGGTGTCGAGAATGCCGGTATAGACTGTGCCCGACGTGACCATCGTCTCGAGCGACGGGAAATCGGGAATGCTCTCGGCGACGAGCGAGACCAGCCGGGCGTCGGCGAGATCGTGGAGGACACGATAGCCCGGCAGCGAATAGGCAACTCCCTGGGCGATCGCCTCGATATCGCGCAACACCGTCAGCACGGTTACCTTCGCAGAAGATGCCCTGGCCAGTTCGCGCGCGGTCGGGAGCGCGATCTGCCATGACGACGGTTCGTCGATATCGACGGGGATCAGGATGCGGCGGAATCCCGAAGGACCCGATGGATGGCTAGACGACGGCACCGACTAATCTCCCGATAATGGCTGTGACAAGCATCGCGATCGCGCCCCAGAACGTGACCCGGATGACGGCGCGGCCGACGGGGGCACTTCCCGCGACCGCGCCGAGCGCTCCCAGCAGGGCAAGGAACAGCAACGCGGCAATCGCTTCGGCAGCGACGAGCCGGCCGAGCGGCACCATCACGACTATTGCGAGCGGCAACGCCGCCCCTGCGGTAAACGTCGCCGCCGAAGCCAGCGCCGCCTGGATCGGACGCGCCGCGGTAGCGGTCGACAGGCCAAGCTCGTCGCGGGCATGCGCGGCCAGCGCGTCGCCCGCGGTCAGCTCCTCGGCGACCGTTGCGGCCAGCTCGTCGCTCAGCCCGCGTTGCACATAGATGTTCGTCAATTCGCGCAGCTCGGCCTCGGGGGTTGCGGCCAGCTCGGCGCGTTCGCGTCCCAGGTCGGCCTTTTCGGTATCGGCCTGCGAGCTGACCGAGACATATTCACCCGCGGCCATCGACATCGCACCGGCGACCAGGCCGGCCGCACCGGCAATCAGGATATCGCCGCGCGCCGCCGACGCCGACGCCACACCGACGATCAGGCTGGCGGTCGAGACGATACCGTCGTTCGCGCCCAGCACGGCCGCGCGAAGCCAGCCGATACGCGTGACACGGTGGCGCTCAGCGGCCGAATGCAAATGCGGCATGAGCGGTTCCTTTTGCGTGCGGGAAGGGAAAGGCGGCGGCACTGTATGAGCAGCCATGCCAGTCTGGTTGATCGATCGTCAATTTTCATGCGCCAGCAGCAGCGGGACCGGGCTGTGTTCGAGCAAGCGCTCGGTCGTGCCGCCGAACAGGCGCTCGCGCAGCGGCGAGTGATCGTAGGCGCCAAGGACGCACAACGATGCGCCGATCGCCTCGGCCTCGTCGAGCAAATATGTCGAAACGGGCATGGTGGGGTTCTCGATCATCTTGATCTCGGCCCCGATATCGTGACGCGAGAGATAGACCGCCGCCTCAGTCGCGTCTCCCGAATCGCCGCGCTCGGCAACCGATATGATGGTCACTTTCGATGCCATGCGCAGCAGCGGCAGCGACGCCTGCAACGCCTGGTTGGCGGAGGCCGAGCCATCCCAGGCGACGAGCGCCGGTCCGCGCGGATCGAACGACGTCACGCCGGCCGGCACGGCGAGCAGCGGAATGTCCTGTTTGCGTGCGAGCTTCGCCGGCAAATGTTGGTCGCTGCCCGATCGTTCGGATGGCCTGGTGTTGATCACGATCAGGTCGATCAGCGCGCTGTTGCGTTCGATGCTCGCGGCAAAGTCGCCGTTGTCCTCGATCCAGCTGTACGGCAGTCCCTCGACCTTCAGGCGTTGCTCGACCACAGTTCGGTTGACCGATCGCTGCTCGGTGTCTTCGACGAAGATGATACCGGCTGAAAAAGCGCTGTATTCGTCCGACACCACAACCGGATAATCGATCACGTCGAGGCAGTAGAGATGCCCGTCGAGCGCCCGAACCGCATCGAACGCGCACTGGAGCCGCGCCTCCTGTCCCGGGTCGTCGTGGACCATTACGAGTATGTTTTTCATGATCCTGATCTCCCAATGAATGAGGCGGCGCTTGCTGCCATGCGCGGGCCGCCCCGATCGCGTGCGGCCTCAGCCGACGATGATGTTGTCCTCGACGTGGTTCACACCGGGCGCCGACCAGGCGGCACGCTCGGCGATGCCGCGCTCGTGCCAGCTATTCACCCGGCCACCGAGCCGGATCTTGTGGCCGTCGGCAACGACGTTGACCTTGCTGCTTTCGAGGTGCGCCTGGCGCTTGAAAGCATCCTCGATGCGGCGCTTGATGTCGCCGGTATCGACCGATTGCTCGATCCGGACCAGGTTGGCGATCCCCGTCACGCCCGAGATTTTCGACGCCGCCTTGAAGGCCCGCTGTTTCTGGTAATTCCAGTCCACCTCGCCGGTCAGTTTGACGACGCCCTTTTCGACGGTCACGTCGATCCGGTCATCGGGTACCAGCGGATCCCATGACATGACAGCGCTCACCCGCTGGGCGATTTCGCTATCGGCGGTCTTGGACTGAAAGTCATAGCGGACGGTCAGCTCCTCGGCGATCGCCTTGACGCCCTTGACCCGGCGGGTCGCTTTTTCCGCGGCGACCTTCTCGGTATAGCTCTGGACGATCCCGGACAGCGTGACGACGCCGTCGGTAACGGCGACGCCGATTTCGGCGTGATCGACACTGGGTTCCCAGGCGAGCTCGTCGAGGACGTCACGCTGTAACTGGCTGTCGGTCTTCATGGTACATCTCCTCGGGGGTTGGGGACGGGCAGGCGCTGCCTTGCCGACGCCCATCGGTGCGGACAGGGAGGCTGAGCGCGACGGCAAGTCCGCCGCCGGGCAGCTTGCGGACTTTAAGCGAGCCGCCGGCACCTCGGGCGAGGCGCTCAAGGCGCAACAGTCCGTGTCCCGAATAGCTCGGCCGCTGCCGGGCGATCTGGGCATGGCCGTCATCGGCGATCATCAGCCAATCGGTGTCGCCCGCCCGGCGGGTACGGATCCGCACGCCATGCGCGCCGACGGCGTGCTTGCGCGTGTTGGTGATCAGTTCGACCAGCACGGTTTCGAGATCGTCCAGCGACATTGGCACCTCGCCCTGGCCCGCGGCAAGATCGAGCGACAGCGCCAGGTCGCCACCGGTGACCGCGCGCAGGAACGGCATCAAGTCGCCGATCGCACTGTCTAGGTCGCACTGTTTCGCTTCGGTTTCCGGTTCGGCTTGCGCCCGCAACAGTGCGTTGCAAATCTCGCCGCCGCGGCGAACCGCGGTCTCGAGCGAGGCAAGCAACTCGCGCCGCCGCTGTGCCTCCTGCGTTTCTTCCAGCAGGCGGGTGGCCGACGCGACGACCCCCAGGATATTGCGCAGGTCGTGAACGCCGTCGCGCGGGTTCGAAAAAGACATTTGCGGGGGCATTGGTGTCGTCCTCCTGCGAAAATCGCTGTGCCGTCTACCGCGACGTCGACCGCCCCGACGTGCTCGCTGGCGTTCGTTACCTCGGGAGCCATGATGCGCGGTGCGGCGCGATGATTGAGAGACGATAATGCGGAGCGAACAGCGATGTGAGAATCAGGGATACTACTAGGGTGCGCTGCGAGCGGTTCGTGGCGCCGCCACCAGTCAGCCCTCCGTAACATTACCAATGCTCTGCAAAGCGCCACGCAGTTACGTAGAGCAGTCCCAGTGGAGGAGAGCGATATGCAATGGCAATCGATACGGCTAGAGCTAGCGCGAACGGAGGAGTTTCCCCAAGGCTCTGCGTCGCGTGCCTATCTCGTTCACTTGCCCCTGAACAATGATGGAACGGTCGATCTCGACGAGCTCGACCGCTCGCGCCCTTCGGCTACCGTCCGTCGTTTCTGGCCCAACGAGCGAGACATTAGCGGTTATGTCATTCGGACCGAAAATGGCTGGGCGTTTTCCTACCGCGTCGGCGACGACGATGACGAGCAGCTCTACCACCTCGAAACGCACAGGATCGTCGAGGGCGAGTATCTGACCATTCACGAACCCGATGGCAGCACGTTGCCGTTTCGCGTCGCTCGGATCATCCCGCTGGACGGAACCGGCTAATCGCTGCCTTGCGCAGCAAAAGCGACCCTTAGCGCATCCGCGAGGCTGCGTGCATCCAGCTTTTCCATCAGGTTGGCCCGGTGCACTTCGACCGTCCGCGCGCTGATGCCCAGGTCAAAGGCGATCGTCTTGTTGGGATGGCCGTTGGCGAGACCGTCCATGACTTCGCGCTCGCGCGGTGTCAGCGCATTGAGACGCAGCCTCGCCTCGGTCGCTTTCTGTTTGACCTGTTCGCCATCCTCGAGCCGGTTGCGCCCGTGCATCAAAGCATCCAGCAGATCCTCGCGACGATAAGGCTTTTCGAGGAAATCGACCGCGCCCGCCTTCATCGCCCGGACCGCCAGTCCGATATCGCCATGGCCGGTAACGACGATGACGGGAAACGCCAGACCGCGTTCCTTCAAGACGCTCTGGACTTCAAGGCCGTCGCGCCCCGGCATCCGGATATCGAGCAGGACGCACCCAGGCGTCAGCGACCCGGCTTCCTTCAGGAAATCGTCACCGCTCTCGAACGCCTGCGACGGCAGCCGCTCGGTATCGAGCAGGAATTTGAGCGAGCGGCGAACCGAGGCGTCGTCATCGACAATATAGATACAGTGGTCCTGGCTCATGTCTCTACCTTGGTGTCGTCGAAGTGCGGCAGCGTGAAATGGAAGGCGGTGCCGCCAATCGGCGACGGCTCGGCCCAGATACGCCCGCCATGCCCCACGACGATGGTGTGGCAGATCGACAGGCCCAGTCCCATGCCAGTCGGCTTGGTCGTCTCGAACGGCTGAAAAAGACGCCGGGCGATTCGCGGCTCGAGTCCGGGGCCGGTGTCGGCGACGATGATCTCGCTCATCTTACCGTCGATCGCGCGGGTGACCACTTCGATCGCCTTGCTGCGCGTCTCGGACATCGCCTCGGTCGCGTTGCGCAGCAGGTTGACGAGCACTTGCTGGATCTGGATCCGATCGACCAGCACGTCTTCGGCGGCTTCGTCCAGGCGCACTGCCGTGGCGATTCCCCTGCCTGCACCGTCGGCGAGCGCCAGCGCGATCGATTCGTCGATGATAGTGCCGAGCGTCGCACGAACGCGCGTGGTTTCACCGTGTTTGATGAATTCTCGCAAATGCCGGATGATGTCGCCCGCTCGCTCGACTTCGTCGGCACACAGCGACAATGCCTCGCGCACCGTCGAGTGTTCGCCAACCCCCTGCTGCGCCAACACGGCCGAGGCGGTTTCGACGTAATTGGTGATCGCCGCCAGCGGCTGGTTGAGCTCGTGTGCCAGCGACGTCGCCAGCGTCCCCATCTGCGAAATACGGGCGACATGCGCCAGTTCCGATTGCAGGACGTGGAGCCTCCTGGTCCTTTCGTGACGCTCGGTCAGGTCGCGGATAATGCCAGTAAATATCCGTATGCCATCCACCTCGGCCTCGCCGATCGAGAGATCGATCGGAAACGTCGTTCCGTCGCGGCGACGCGCGGTGGTGACGCGCCCCTTGCCGATAATCTGCGCGTTGCCTGTTTCGCGATAGCGGCGCAGATAGCCGTCATGCCGTTCGTGATCGGGCGAGGGCATCAAGGTATTGACGTTTTCGCCGATCAGCTCGCCGGCAAGATAGCCGAACATCTTTTCCGCCGCGGGGCTGAATGCGATCATGAATCCCGTTTCATCGATGACGATCATCGCGTCGGGAACGGTATCGATGATCGACTGGAAATAGGTGTCGTCGCGGAACAGACTTGTCATGCCGGCCTCGGCAGCGTTGGTCGCCTTATCCTGGCCTGGTCGCTGCTGCGGCCGGTCGAGTGACTTTTCAGGCATGCTGCATTCCCGCGTCGATTGACAGGCATCATAGCATTCCCTTCTGTCGGACCCTATGTATTTAATCGATGACCAATTGATTTGGCCGGTTCGTCGGCCTGTTGGTCAAAGCCAGATCATCGCGGCAACGCCCGGATCAGCAAGTCGAGCGAAGTCTGCTCGAGCATCAGGTCGGCAAAGCTGTCCTTCCACGCCAGCGCAAATCCGCTGCGGGCATGCGTTGCAATCGCGAGCAGGTCGGCATCGATCGCCTCGAATGCCGTCATCACTGCTGTCATCGGGTCGCTGCGCAGCGCCGCGCCGTGGATATGGAGATCGTTCAGGCCGCTGGCCGCCGCCTGTTTGGCGATCATTCGTTCGATCTTCGTCGTTTCATGCGATGCGCCGGTTCGGCATCGATGCGACGGTAGCCAGGCATGGACCGCCAACACCTCGTCCACCGATGGTATCAGGCGGGCCAGCGCGAGCGTCTCGTCAACGTCCTCCTCGCCGCCGATCGCCGCAATCATGCGGCGATAGCGCCGCAAGGGATCGTTGCGCACGACGAGAACCGGTCGCCCGGTCTGGCGGATCAGGCGCTCGACCGTCGTACCGAACAGGCCATCGCGCATGCGCATCGCGCTGTGTCCGCCCGCGACAATCAGCCCGGCCTCGAATTCCTCACCTGCCCTCGCAATTTCGGTCGCGCGATCTCCTGTCGCGACTTCGACCGATATGTCGGCCACGTTCGCATGGCGCAGCATCATCGTCTCGACGATATCGCGCAGCTCCTCGATCAGGACCGCCTGTTCGGCGTCGGGCAAACGCCGGTCGGTGACATGCACCAGCCTCACGCCTGCATGATCGAGCGCGGCGAGCGCCAACCCGCGCTCGAGCGCGCGCGCGCCCGAACTGGTCAGGTCATAGGCGATCAGGATGCGCTTCATGGCTGCAGCCAATAAATCACGAACAGCCAGAATTCGTGCAGCAGATCCCATCCGACGAGGACCGCCGCGATCAGCATCAAGCCGATGACGAGCCAAAGCAGCGTTGCCCAGGCGCCCTGGCCGGGGTGGCGCGAAGCAACCGGTCTGCGTGAAGTCTGTGCGTGCATACGAACCTCGCCTTGATGGAACGCGGCGATCTTCGTCTTCTTTGGGCGCCGACGGTATAAGGAATATTCCCTAGCTAACGCGGCCGTAACGCCGCCGTCTTGGCATTGGCGATGCGGCCCTTTGCGTAGTTTCCCCAATATTACCTTCGCGCGCGCCGAAGTACCACGGGTGACGGTTCCAACAGCGGCGCGAGGCGATCATGAAATCGGTTCTTCTCCATGTTCAGGATGACGACACGCTCGAACAGCGGTTGCAGGCCGCATTGGCGGTCACCCGCGCGACCGGCGGTCACCTCAGCTGCATCCACGTAACCCCGACCAGCGCCTATGTCGCTTTCGACGGCTTCGGCGGCATCTTCGTCATGAGCGATATCATCACCGCACTCGCCCACAGCGAAGACGCGATCCGGCGCAAGGTCGAAGACCGTCTCGCCGGCGAGGACGTCCCGTGGGACTATGAGCAGGTCACCGGCGAACCCGTTCACGTTATCGTGCAACGCGCGGCGCTTGCCGATATCCTGGTGAGCGGACGCGACAACCCCCATGGCACGACGGCAAGGACGCCGATCAGGCTTTTGGGTGACATCCTGCAAAAGGCGCGCATTCCCCTGCTGCTTCCGACCAAGGACGGCGATCCGCCCGACTTCAACGGGACCGCTCTGATCGCCTGGGACGGCAGCTACGAATCCGCCAACGCCGTCCGCCAGTCCTTGCCGCTCCTCAAGCTTGCCGACGACATCCGCGCGATCCAGATCGAAAAGCAGGACGACGGGCGCTTCCCGTCGATCGCGCTGATGGAATATCTCTCGCGCCACGACGTCTCGGCTGAACTCCAGGTCGTCGCGCGCGGCAGCAACCCGCTCGGCGAGACCATCGTCGATGAGGCGCGGCGGATCGGCGCGGCGTATGTCGTCATGGGCGGCTACGGGCACAGCCGCGCAGGCGAAGCGGTCTTTGGCGGTGTCACGCACGACTTCCTCAAGGACTGCCCTGTCCCGCTCGTCATCGCGCACTGATTTCGGATCAGCCGTTCGCGCATTCGCTCTCGAACGGCAACAATCCGACCGAAGCCGTCGCGACAGGCCGGTCGCGGTCATAGACGTCGGGATAGTAGACAAGCCGGCCTTCGCTATCGGCATAAGCGGTGAAATAGCCGACCACGACCGGGATCGGCTCATCGAACGCCAGGCGCGTCGTCTCCCCGCTCGTCAGTGCCTCGTCAACCAGGCGCTTGGCCTCGTCATCGCCGCCGAGCAGCGTCGCGGCAAAGCCCAGCGCATCGTCGACGCGAATGCAGCCGTGCGAGAAACTGCGCACGGTCTTGTCGAACAGGGACTTCGACGGGGTGTCATGGATGCCGATGCTGGCAGGATTGGGCATGTCGAGCTTCATCTGCCCGAGCGCGTTGTCGGGACCGGGCTTCTGGCGATAGCGAGTCCCGATCTTCACATAGCCGCGTCGCGCCGCTTCGCGCGGACTGCGTGCGACGAGCCGGCCGACGCTTTCGCGCACGATGCTGGCGGGAACGTTCCACCACGGATTGACGATGGCACCCGTCGCCATCGTCGTGAACTCGGGTGTCGGGGTCGACGCCTTGCCGACGATCGCGCGCCAGTGTCCCTGAAGCTCGCCGCCCTCCCACAGCGAAATCTCGAAGGCGGGAATGTTGACCAGGAGATAGCGCGCGTTGGGGTCGATCTCGATCGCGCGCCAGCGGGCGATGCTGTTGTGGATCGCGATGCGGTGGGCAGGATCGGCTTCGCTATCGAGGGCCACGGTCAGCGCGACGACCTGGGGGTGAACGCTGGGCGTTTGCGACGCTGCCGGCACCGCAAACATGACCGCCACCAGTAGAATCAGATGCTTGAAAATCCTGCCCATATCGTGCTCTCTCCGGGAATAATCCTGTCTTCACATCCCCACTAGGGCATTTCGGGCCGACTTGATATCGCTTCAGTCCTCGACCGAGTCCTGATCGGTTTGCGTTATCTTCAGCTTGCGCAGGCCCATCGCCTCGAGCGCCAGCCGCTCATAGAACGGTTCGCTCTCGCCTTTGCGGATCTTGCGCAGGAAATACTTTTCGAACGCGATCTTGGCGTAATGGACCCAGCGACCCTGGGCCGACCAGTTGACGTTGCGCGGCGGAATTTGCGGCTGGGCGACGAAGACGAAACCGTCATCACCGAAATCGGCGAGGCACACGGCATTCCACGTCGCCTCGGTGGTCGGTTCCTTGCCGTCGAGCATGTTCGAGATGTTGGCGGTGATCGCGGTCACCATGCTTTCGATCATGAAGCCCGTCTTCGGCACCCCGACGGGCACCGGCGTCGGCCCCGTCGGTGCGATCGCGACACACACGCCGAGGCCGAATATATTGCCGTACGCCGGGTTTCGCTGATGCTTGTCAATGATCACGAACCCCTTGGGATTGACCAGTCCGGCGATGTCCATGACCGCCGGGATGCCGCGGAACGATGGCAGCATCATCGCGAAACCGAACGGCAGGTCGTGGTTGCTGCGCACCGCGCCGTCCTCGCCGACTTCCTCGACATGCATCGTGCCCGGTTCGATTTTGGCTACCTTGGCGTTGGTGATCCATTTGATGTGCCGATCGCGAAAGGCGCTTTCGATCATCGTCTTGGTATCGCCGACACCGTCGAGGCCGAGATGGCCGATATACGGTTCGGAGGTCACGAAGGTCATCGGCACCTTGTCGCGGATCTTGCGGCGCCTGAGTTCGGTGTCGAGGATCATCGCGAACTCGTAGGCCGGGCCGAAACACGACGCGCCCTGTACCGCCCCGACGACGATGGGACCGGGATTGGCGGCAAAGCTTTCGAACACGCCGGCCGCCGCCTTGGCGTGATCGGTCTGGCAGATCGAGACGGTGTGGCCGCCATCGGGTCCCAGACCCTCGATCTGGTCATAGGCGAGCTCGGGGCCCGTCGCGATCACGAGATAGTCGTAGGCGACGCTGGTGCCGTCGTTGAGCTCGAGCCGGTTTTCCTGCGGGTGGACGCGCGTCGCCCCGACCGACGTGAAATCGATATTCTTACGCGCAAAAATCGGGGCAAGTTCGACCTGCACCTCGTCTGCCTCGCGCCAGCCAACCGCGACCCACGGGTTCGACGGCAGGAAAGAAAATACGGCGCTGTCGGACACGACGCTGACGCTCGCCCTGCCCTTCACCGCGGCCTTGAGTTCATAGGCTGCGATCGTTCCGCCCAACCCGGCGCCTAATACTACGATCCGGGGCAGCGCGCTTTGTTCTTTTGCCATCTTTAGTCTCCTGTCGAGACACGCTTGCAACACCGGCGACCGCCGAGGAAATACGTGATGATACCAACGCCGGGAAAACCGGCGACGCTAAAATCCCCTCAGCCCGTCCATCGCGGCGATGCCGAAACCGATCCGGCCGATCATCAGCGCAAAGAGCAGCAGCAATATGCCCGCCCAGATCAGCGTCACGCCCGCTGTCAAACGCCAGGTTTTCGGCGGCAGCCCCTGGACCAGGAACATGACGATCCCGGCCAGGTTGACGCATGTCAGGTTGACCGCGAACAGGAACAGCGCGTTGATCGCGAGCATCGCATGACCCGATCCCGCCAGGACGCCAGCAGCTGACAGCGGCGGCACCAGCGCGACGGCAATCATGACCCCGACGAGCGAAAGCGAGGCCCCCTGGCTGAACGCCAATACCCCCGCGGCACCGCACGCCAGCGCCAGGATGATGTCGGCAGGTTGGACGATCGTGCGCGCGTGCAGTTCGGGCACGCTCGGGTCGATCGATGTCAGCAGGCCGACGACAAAGCTCGTCACGAACGCCAGGCTCGCCCCGATCGCGATGGTCGAGACCGATCGCCGCGCCAGTCTTGCATCGCCCAGCGTGGCGGCAAGCGCCATGCCCATGACCGGCCCGAGCAACGGAGCAATCACCATCGCGCCAATCACCACGGCGGTCTGCCCGCTGCGCATGCCGAGCGCGGCGATGATCGCCGACAGCGAAAGCATCAGCAGGAAATTGGGCGTGACGTGGATTTTCTCGTCAATGTCGTCGAGCAGCTCGTCGGTGCTGATCCGGTCGCGGCTGAAGAAGCGCTCGATCCGCGTCGGCGGCCGTTCGCTCGCGCGGCCTCGCTCGAATGCCAGCGTCGCCTCGGGCATTGCGGGGATCACCGCTTCCAACCGGGTGACGAGCACGGTGAAATCGGGCAGCCCACCGAACGCCTCGTCGAGATCCGCAAGGAACCCCTCGACGCCGCGATGCTGGACGAGACAGGAGAATTTCTCCTTGTCGCCCGGCACGGTCTCCTGCCAGAATCTGCGGCAATGGCGGGCGATCACCCGTCGGACATCGCCGACCGAAATTTCAGGCAGGAAAATCTCGACAATCCGTTCGGACATAATCCCCCCCATCGCGCTGGCCGCGATCGACCATATTACACTTGCGGCAAGGTACCAATCGGCGGGCAATCAACCGGGAGGACGCAACCATCGCCTAGCTCTCGCGATCTTCGATCGACGAACCCATCTCGTCGATCAGGCGGCGCGCATCGAACACGCCGTATTTGCTTACGTCGAATGGTCCTTGAACGCACGCGTCATCGCAACCTCCAACTGTGTCAAAGGTCATAGTTCACGAGTTGTGCGATCGCCGCATTGCGTAATGTTGCGGAGTGATGATGCCGATGCAGGCAGGGCGGGCACCAGCTGCGGTGCAAGGCCGGTGGCGGAGAGGGTGGGATTCAAACAGATAGATTAACTAGTTGATCAGACGCGAAGAATTTTAGCGAGTAAGAGATTTTACCCCCATCCATACCCCTAGTTCAACGCCAAACGTGGGAGCGTCTGCTCTGCGCCCAATTTCGGACATTCGTCTAAGACAGAGCAAATCCCCATTCCGGCCATTCGTTCACAAAAGGGGTCGCTCGTTGGGAACAATCCGTCTTGTTACGATCGTTCGTGACGATAGCGGATACTGGAAATCCGATTCATATCAGGCAAATCCGCTATTAGGGTCAGACCGCAATTTTATACGTATCTTGATGCTCAAGCACGAAGTCGCGGAGTCGATGTGCTATGAGGGGTTGGCTGATCAGGTATCCTTGGACGATGTCGCATTTTAGCGTTCGGAGCATTTCTAGGCAGTCGATATCTTCGACGCCTTCGCCAACGACTTTGATCCCCATCTCATGAGCGAGCTCGATCGTAGAGCGCACCAGAATGCGGTCTTTTCCGTCACAGTGCACGTTACGGACAAAGCTTGCGTCGATCTTGAGCTCATCGACTTGGAATTTTTTAAGATAGGCCAGAGAAGACTGGCCCGTGCCGTAATCATCGAGCGAGATCGCCACGCCCTTGTCGCGCAACCGAGCGATCGAGGTTAAGGCATCGGCCGGCGCGAGAATGGCTGCGGATTCGGTGATCTCAAAGATCAGCTGTGAAGGAGGAACGCCTGATGCTTCAATCATCGTCAGGGCGCGTCCTAGGAAATCACTGTCTCCCAGCAGCTTAGCAGAGATATTGACCGCCGCAGAGATGTGGATAGCGCTATTGGCCAAGACCACCAGATCGCGCAATACGACATTGAGAACATAGAGCGTGAGCTCGATTATTCGACCGTTATTCTCAGCAGCCTCTACGAACATGCCAGGTGACAGTATTCCCCGTGTCGGATGATTCCAACGAACGAGCGCTTCGGCGCTGACAATTGTATCGCTCTCCAGCGCAAGCTTGGGTTGGTAAACGACGAAAATCTCCTCTTGCGCGAGCGCGACGTCGAGCTCCCCTAGCAGCGTTAATTCGCGTTCGTCTGCGTCGCGATTTTCTCCGTCGTTCAGATGCCACTTCAGCCCGCGTTGCGCAGCATAGCCTGCCGCGCCTAGCGCACCTGTAATCGCCGCGCTCTTGCCTCGCGCATCAATGACAGCGACGCCGATTCCCGTCTGCACGTCGAGCTGATGCCCAGTAAACTCTATCGGGTGGAGGAGTTGTCGGTCGAGCGACGCCATCTTTTGGGTCAGTTGGGAAAAATCACATTCTCCCAGCTCCCAACCAATCGATCTATCATTGATCCTGTAGACGGTCGCATCATCTAAAGCTGGCGCCAGGCGCTCCAACAATCGCTTGATGAACAAGGCTACGTCTGTTTCGCCCAGCAGGGATACGATCGCATCATATTTGGGCAGAGTGAGCACTATTGCTGCACTCGCGGCCTTGTCAGCCCTGAGCCAAGCCCGGGTATTCGGCAGACCCGTGGCACTGTCGTGTAACGATGCCTTAAAGGTGCGACGCAGCCGATTGGCTGCAACAGTCGCAATGGCGCCAAACATGAGCACGACGAGCGCTGGAATTATTGATGCGGTTAGCGACCACCAACTTTCCGATGCCAAGGCCAGTAGGAAAATTGACGTAGCGGAAAAAGCAACCAGCGACACGATCCGGATGGTCGTTTGAAGATACACAACACCTATCAAAGCAGGCAATATGAGGATGACCGCCACCCAAAATGAAAGCGTTGTCGGTATACCTCGCCGAAGCGTTTCGGTGGCCATCGCCTGAACATAGACGCCCGGAACCACGCCGAAACGCGGAACGGGATAACGGTCACCTAGCTCGATCGCTGTTGCGCCAACGATCACGTCCTTTCCGGCAAGCACTTTCGCGGGAACTCGTCCTTCAATGACATCGATGAAGCTGTGCCTGGGTATCGAAACGAGATCGATTCCGTAATCAATCGGAAATGTCATATCGCTGTTGCCGGATCGACCGGCAAGCTGTGCCGCCAGCGAAGGACGCGGTTTCCCCGCAGTGTCCTGGCCGAGAGCCATTTGTCGCATAACGCCGTCATCATCTGCGGTTACGTTAACCGAAGCTGTGAGCGCATTTTTTGCGAACGCAGGTAGCGGAACAGAATCGGCGACACCGGTTCCAGTGCTGTCCAGCGACTGGCGCAAGGTCGGGAGAAATACTGTCGCGCGAGATCGAGCGATTGAGCGAGCAAACTGTTTATCCTGCGCTTCGATGCTCGGCGAGGAAAAATCGACGTCAAATCCGATTTGACGAACTCCCGCAGAGTTGAGTCGGTCAACGAGACGAGCATGAGCGCCGCGCGGCCAAGGCCATCTCGACAGCGCGCGTATGCTCTTCGGATCAATTTCGATAATCTGTAGCTGTCCATCGACCGGGCGGTTGCGCCATGAGTCTCGAATTGACCGCAGAGATTGTTCGGGAGACACACCCAATCCGGTGGTCGCGACCAAGGGGCCAAGCAAAACACTGGCGATGATAATAATCAATCGCCAGTGTCGGGGTAAGGTCTTTGCGAGTTCAAGCTTCATTCCGAAGCTCTTATCGTCGAATAACTACGATTAAATAAACGCCGGGGAACTTCCCTTGCCTGACATGCAGCGAAATTTGAAAGCCGCCCAGTTGTGCGCTGTAAAGGCGATAACCTATGACCGATTAACAGTTTCCTCGGCCAAATCGAAATAGGACGCGACGCGCTTAATCCAAGATTTTCACACGCCACCCGTCATTTCGGGCCCTTGCCGTCACCGTTGCCGCCTCCGCCGTTACCGTTTCCGGCTCCACCGTTACCGTTACCGTTACCGTTACCGTTACCGTTACCGTTACCGTTACCGTTACCGTTACCGTTACCGTTACCGTTACCGTTACCGTTACCGTTACCGTTGCCGCCTCCGCCGTTACCGTTTCCGGCTCCACCGTTACCGTTGCCGTTGCCGCCTCCGCCGTTGCCGTTACCGTTGCCGTTGCCACCGTTGCTGGTGCCACCCTGACCGTTGCCACCTTGGCCGTTGCCGTTGCCGCCCTGACCATTGTTACCCCGGAATTTATCGTCATTGGCGTTGCCATTCCGACTATCAATCGAACCATCCCAGACTTCGGTAAACTGGCTCCCGCCCTGGCTCGTAGATTTGTCGGATTTAGATTCTTTTCCTAATTGCGCCGCAGTCCCAGTAGCCTCGTTAGAAACTAGATTATTCGTCAACGAGGCTAGTTCTACCGGGGCCGCTGCTATGCTCTCCACAAGAAGTTGGCCTAGTGGACTAGGCACAGTAGCCGACGTCGGAGCAGAGGCTGATCCGGCAGGTCTGGCGGGGGAATTGACGATGAGATTTTGATCACCCGATACGGTAATCTGATATAAATCACGCGCATCGACAGACGCTACCGACCCTGGCCGAATAAGCGACCGCGCGCCCCCGTCATCGGTAGAGACTTCAACCGCGCCTTCAATTACCTGCATTGACGAGCCCTGCGCATCAACGGTTATGCTAAAGGTTGTGCCCTTTACGACGGCGGCGAGGTATGGGGTGCCGACACCGAAATGCGGTTTCATTTTCTTTTCGATGCGAAATATTGCGTTTCCCCAATCCTGCAGCACCTGGATAATTCCGCCGTCCCCCTCTGGCGGTGCTAGCCTTATGCGGCTGTTTTGCGCGAGCGTTATGAACTCTCCTCCGCGCACCAGAACAACACGACCGTCGGACCCGGTTTCGACCAGCGTCCCGCTTTCCAGTGCCGTTCCAGCCCTGAGCGTGCCGCTTTTGCTTCCCAGCGTAGCGGTTGCCTGTCCTCGCACCTCGGAGGCTTTCCAGACGGGCGTTTGACACAAAGCAGGCGTCGCATGAAAGAGTCCGGCGGCAACCGCCAGGAGCGTAATTTTCTTGATCATAACGGATCCTTGCATCGAGCGAGATCGAACTGTTTGAACCTGCACCAATTACGACGAGAAAGTTGAAGCCAAACTACAGAACACGGTTAAAATTAAGCTAATTAATTCATTTTCAACAATATTGTTCGATAAGGAGTGATCAACCTCAACGACCAGGACCTCTGCTTGACATGCGACGCTACACTCTAGGGACATTGCTCAGCTTAATCGCATTTCTCTGCGCAGTGTCCGCGCACGCGCAAGAAGCCAGCGATCGCGTCGACGCGGTGCTTTCAGGCGCGCCGACGGAGGTTCGCGCGCGCAAGGATGAGCCAGACAAACAAATGGTTGTGGGAGAGGAAATCAATGCGCCGCGGCTGGACACGGAAAGCGGGTTGTTTGTCGGGGCAATCGTGATCACCGGTCTGAGCGAAATGACCAATGCAGATTTTGCTCCGGTCATCGACAAATATGTCGGTCATGTGTTGGACAACGCAGCGCTGATCAAGCTCGCCACTGAGATCAGTGCCGTCGCAAAATCGAAAGGCTTTATCTTCGCAAATGCAACGATAGCCCCGCAATCATTGAGCCACGGAGTTCTTCAGGTCCAGCTGGATGAGGGGCGCCTTGATGAAGTGCGCCTGACCGGTCAGGCGCATTCAGCAGTCAAGCGCCTGCTCGAAAAACTTATCAGCGCGCGCCCTGTCCGATTGAGCGAACTAGAACGGCAGCTTCTGCTCGCCGACGATTTGCCAGGTATAAGGTTAGGGGATGCGACGCTGTTAGTTGAGGGCGGTCGCAAGATTCTGCAGATCCCGGTGCAGATAGATCGCATCGAAGGACGGGCCTATTTCAGCAATGACGGAAGCGAGGCCTTTGGGCGACATAACGTGAGGCTTGCGGTTGATCTCAATGGACTGCTCGACGACAACGACGTCACTTCAGCCTATGTTTCGACGACGCCGTTCCAACCCGGTGAGTTTGCCTATGGCCGGCTCGATTACGGCCGCGAAATTGGAGCTAGCGGGATGTCAGTTTCAGTCTTCACGTCAGCGTCGCGCAGCCGACCTGGTGGCTATCTCGCCGCACGCAGCCTGCGAGGGACTAGCGAGCAGCTCGGAGTTGCAGGGGCATACCCCTTGCTTCGCCGTCGCGCCTTAAGTCTTTGGCTTGAAGGCAATTTGAAGCTGCAAGAATCGCGTCAAAGGTCGGCGGGCTTGCTAGTCCGCTCGGACCGAACAACGACGACCAATATCGGGCTAACGGGGTTTGCCAAGGGCGAATTTGGCCGCGTTCGTTTCAACGCCCAACTGACTCAAGGAATAGATGCATTGGGTGCGACGGCGTCAAATGACCCGCTGAATTCGCGTGCCGATGCCGGACCCGTTTTTACCAGCTTGCGGATATCAACAGATTGGACGCATCAAGTATCGCGCCCGCTGAGTATCTTCATAGCGGCGCAAGGCCAGATTGCTCTGGGGCCCCTCCCTTCATCCGAGGAATTCTCGCTGGGAGGCTCGAGATTTCTGAGGGCGTATGATTATAGCGAAGTGCGCGGCGATCGGGGTTTTGCTGTGTCGAATGAGATCCGCTATGACTTCGAGGGCGATGGCGCGATCAGTAGTGCCCAATTCTATGGATTTGCTGACGCGGGCGTAGTCGACGATCTGGGATCTTTATCTGACTCGTCGCGGTTGGCCTCGAGCGGAGCCGGCATCCGGATAGACGTCAACAAGATGTTCGACGCCAATCTAGAAGTTGCTATCCCGCTGACTGGCCCCAGGTTCGAAAGCGGAAGTGCTAATCCGCGAGTTTCTATAGGTGTCGCTAAACACTTTTAAGCCGGTAAACGTCGTTCGCGCGACCTAAGCGAAGGTGAGGGATGCGCTGGCATAACGGCAAACTGCGGTAACATGTCGCCTAAGCTTTTCGGGCGGCTTACAGCCATTTGCGGCCTCAACGCACTCCAAACGGATAGAAAGTTGCTGGAGCGAAAACAATGGTCTGCAATGGCAGGCTTTTGGCTTTTAGCCGAACGGCATCAAACTTGACTAAGCTCCCAACACCGGAACGGGCAATCGGCCCTCGAGCCGCCAGTCGCCTCTCAATTTAACCGCCAGACTGCAACGCGGCCTCACCTCGGTCATTCGAGGTTTGCAAATGCGCCTGATAGCGGACCACCGGCTTTCAATTGCCGATAGCGTCGATGAATGGCCGAAATTGGATGGATGTCCGACAGACCGGCGTGGAACGCAAAATACAGGAAGCGGTCGCTCGCTCGCATCATACGCGAGAACTGTGCGGAATTCGCGCCGACGGGTTTGACGCTACCATTGCAAAGATGCGGGGCATCATTCTGTGTTCGATTGATTACTCTGCTGATTCATCAAGGTCGTGACCGCGTTCAAGATTTGGGCGTCAGCAAATGGCTTTTGAAGCACCATGCTGTTGGGCACTCCCTCAAATGGCCATTGAGATGCACTGTCTCCGGTGATGTAAACCACGGCAAGATTGGGGAACTTTTTACGACCTTGCCGAGCGACTTCCCAGCCACTTATCTTGCCCCCCAAATTGATGTCAGTGACTAGACCGCACAGATGTCCGCTTCCGTCCACGTAGTTCAGCGCCGCGCTCCCGTCAGCGCAATCTTGAACAGTAAATCCGCCAGCTTCCAGCACATCCACGAGGTCGAGTCTGATTAGGGTTTCATCGTCTACGACTAGGAGCGGCTGCGTTTCCATGGTCAACAAAATTTCCTGTTTTTAACGTGAGCGAAATCAGGCTCGTTGTTCCGACATCTTTGATGGCAACGAAGCTGCCACGCTCGGCATATGAGCGCCTACGGATGCTACTGTAAGGGAGCCGTGAAGCTGCAGATAACACCCTCGGGAGCATAACTTAGAATGATCTGCCCCCCTAACTCGGCAGCGAGACCTCGCTCTAGCAAACTGGTCCCAAAACCTTTCCGATCAGGTATAACGACAGGTGGCCCATCCTGTTCCCGCCACTCGAATTGAAACGATTTCGCCTGCCCGTCATCTATCCCCCAGGTGATTGTCACCGACCCGTCGTCCACTGAAAGTGCGCCGTATTTGAACGCATTGGTGCAGAGTTCGTGAATCGCGAGTGAAATCGTGACGGCATTGCGACCCGACACCCTGACCTCGGGCCCGTCCATGGTCACTCGGTCGGCTGAAACTCCCGAGCCCTCGAGCGCCCCGTCAATGATCTCACGTAGTGTGGCACCCTCCACATTTTGAGAGACCAATATATCTTGCGCCTGCGCCACCGCCATCAATCGCCCGCGAAAGATACCGTAGGCATCTTCGACAGACGACGCCCGGCGAAATGTCTGCTGCGCTATTGCCTGAACGACAGACAGGATATTTTTAACACGATGATCGAGTTCATGAAGCAATAGGTTCTGATGATCTTGTGTTCTCTTTCTCTCAAAAACGCGGCCTACCTGCTCACCTATCGCCCGAACGGTAAGCAATATTTCAGGAACTGGAGCAGACTGTGCTTTTGAGAAAAATTCCAGAACCGCGATAACGCGTCCGTCTTGCTTTAGTGGGAAGCCGAATGCTCCTCGAAAGCCCGACCCTTTCCGAGGAAAGTTGGATTCGGTATCGGTGTCTGTGAGCCACAGAGGCTCGCCGGTCGCTAAAATGCGGCCAGGGAGGCCAACGCCGGAGCGAAATTGTGTCGCGATGGTTTTTTCACGGAGAGCATCCGTCAATCCTGTTTCGGTTTCGACCCAGATTCCCGAAGAACTCAGCAGTTGAGGATTGCCGGGTGGGACAACGAACGCGTGGCCCACTGGCCATCCAGTGATTTGACAAATGGCTTCGAGAGCTTTGCGGAGAGCGCTTTCGAACGAGTCTGAATTTGAGGCCATATTGGCAATTTCAAACATCAGACGACTTTCAAACGCTTGACGTTCGATTTGTGCTTCCGCGTCTCGCCGTTCCGATATGTCGCGGATAAAGCCTATGAATGCCGGGCCCGATGAACTTTGGGCCTCGGTGATTGAAAGTTCGATCGGAAATTCATGCCCATCCCGGCGAAGGGCAGTAATCTCGATGCGGCGGTGCAAAACCTGTGGAGTGCCCCCTTGGGCTAATCGATTGAGACCTTGGTTATGAGCCTCGCGAAATTGTTCTGGAACGATTAAGTCGGCCAAGACCTGTCCTCTGGCCTCCAGCGCCGACCAGCCGAATATCTTTTCGGCACACTCGTTCCATCCGCCGATCAAACCCTCAGGCGTCATTACAACTACGGCATCGAGAACCGTAGCGAGAATTGGCGCCAAAGCGGGATCTATTTCGAACGAGGGGGCCAAGGTCATAATTCCAGCTAGCCGCAAAGTGGGCGGATGGTCCAGAATTACTGATTAAGGGTGCTTTATCGGTAACGGTCGCGGCAGCAGTGATATTCAATCAGGATTAGCAGCATGCAGGGCAGCCGGCCCCGTTCAAGGAGTGATCGCCGCAAAGCCCGCTCAGGTTCCCTGCATTTAGCAAATCTTTGCCCTGATTCGGTTGCAAGGGCTATCGCGCCTTCATTGGCGCAATCACCTGCTCGGCGAAGCGATCCATTTCTTCGGCCTGAGGACTCATCTGAAGCAGCAGCAGGTCAAGACCAGCATCCTCGTAAGCGGCGATGCGCTCAATCAACTGTTCGGGCGTGCCGACGAGATTGGGCCGAAGCCCACGGTTTGACACCGAGTATTCCTCGATCTTCAGTTCGCGTT
>NZ_VOPY01000003.1 GCF_007995095.1 Flavisphingopyxis soli
TTCAAGTTTGAAGCTCCCTTTGCAGCGTTGCCTCTCATGATGGCCCAACCCCTCTAATGTCAGCAAGTGGGTCGTTAACAGTCGCGCCGACGACGCACTTACCGTGCCCTATGCTCCGTCCCCTCACCAGCCGTAATAAATAGCTTCGTCGCCGGGGCGAGCGCCATAGGCTTCGCACCACTCCATCCCATCAGTAAATGCGGGCTGCGGAACGGCGGTCGCGCCGAGGCTGAGATGGCTCGGGGGGGCGTCGACATTGTGCGTCTTGCCCTTTCCCCGTCTCCCTCTAGCGGATCGCGCCGCTGCGAATGAGGCGCGGCAATAGCGTCAGCGCGCCGAGGATCGGGTGGCGGCGCTGCCACGGCTGGATTGCGACCGCCCGACCCGAATGGCGCGATATTTTCCACGCGAGGTAATCGACGCCGCCGGCATAGGTCGTCGTCGCCTTGGCAAGCCGCGCGAGCGTCAGCAGCTTGCCCTCGCGGCGGCGCCTGGCCCACTGCCTTTCGGCAGCTTGTTTCGGTTGAATAGGCTTTTCCATCGCGGCGAGCGCAGGCTCGGTGAAAGCGCGGTAGCGTTCCGCATCGGCATCGACGACCGACCCGCTCCGGTCGTTGCGCTCGGCGCGCAGTTCGGCGCCATAGGTCAATGCGAACGCGGCGCGCCACAGTGCGAGCGGGTCGGAGTCGGCACCGCACAAGGGCTGGGCCGCCCACAGCAGCGTCGGCGCCGCGCGCGCGACAGCGGCGATCGCCCGATCGTGGGCGTCGTCGCTTGCGCGCCAGACGAGCCGCGACGGCTGCGCGAAACGCGCCCAGACCGATACGTTGCGTGTCTCGGGCCCGTTGAGGCGATGAAAATCGGCCTCGCTCAGCACAGCGATCTTGGCTGCCAGCCCGCCGTATTCGAACGGGAAGACGTTGGGCGGCAGGACGCGGTTGGCGAAGCTCTTCCACCCCCTGCCATAGGCGGCGGGATAGTCGGAGACGATCAAATAGAAATCGAGCATCAGCCCGTCGAGATTGGCCTCGCGCAGGCACGATCCGTAAAACAGGACGGCGCGCGATGCCGGACCGAAACGGGCCGCGATCGCCTCTGCCATCGCTGTAACACGCGGATCGACCGGAATGCCGAGCTCGTCGGCGACGAGCCGCGCCAGCGCGCTCACGCGACGAGGCGGAGGAACGGAACGGGGGCGGTCGAACTCAGCATGATCGGGTCGTTGCCGTGCGCCTGGTAGAGTTCGCCGTCGAGGATGACGCTCGATCCCGCGCCGTCGATCCGGACGGTGTCGCCCTGTTCGAAATAGACGCCGCTGAACTGGCTACGGCCGAGCTTGCCGGCGACCGAGGCCCACAGGCCGCGCACCAGCGAGCGGGCGTTCTGGTCGATCGCGAACATCTTCATCATGCCTTCGCCGCGCCCGTCGCCGCTGCCGATCTGGCTGTTGAGCAGCATTTTTTCGAGCGTCGTAACGATCACCAGAGAGAAGCGGCCGCCGATCGCCGCGCGGCGGTCGGTGGTGATCTGCACCGGCCGCGCCATCGGCGGCAGGAAGCGCCCGCTGGCCCGGACCAGGGCGGTCAGCAGCGCGGCGAACACCGCGAGGAAATGGCTGATCCCGTTGGGCAGGCCGAGCGGATAGATCCGCTGGCGGCAATAGAGCATCGCATCGACCAGGCCCGCGCCGCCGAGGAACATGCCGAGCACCGGTTTCATGCCGTTGCCGTCGGAAAGCGAGATCAGCTTGCGCTGGACGATATGGGCATCAAGGTCGTCGCGCGCGATCCGCAGGACTTCCTTGAGCGCGACGATCGGATCGCCATGCGCGCCGAGGTCGAGTGCGATGAGGTTGGTCTTGCCATTGGGCAGCACCGCGATCGGCGGCGGCGGGCCATCGAAATAGGCGCCGGTATAGAGTTCGGTCAGCGCCGACTGGACCGTGCCGTCGCCGCCGTTGATCGCGATCACCTTCGGCTTGACCAGCGCGATCGAGGCGAGCGCCTTGCCGATCTCGCTGGCGTCCTCGACCTCGTAATGGAAGATGTCGGGATGCGCGGCGCAGAAGTCGCGGACCTCGGGCAGCCGCGCGCGATTACCCGTCGAGCGTGGATTCGAGAGGAGCGCGACGGTGGTCATGGCGGGTCAGCGTCAGCCGACCGGTTCGAACGACAGGCCGCGCACATAATTGAGCACGACATTGATCTTGGCGGTCGATTCGCCGACGGCGAAGCTCGTCTGCGCCAGGCTCGGCTTGCGCTTGCTGATGAGGTCGCCCAGCTTGACGTCGGGATTGCCCGAAAAGCCGCCGCCGTCCTTCATGTCGGACTTGCCGTTGCCGTTGAGATCATGACGGACCGAAACGACGTATTTGCCCGCACTCGGGACGGGCACGCAGATTGCGGCGGTCCCCGCAGCGGGCACCGCGACATCGACCCGCTCAATCCACGCGCCCTTGTCGAGGAACGACGACTTGGCGGCATACAGCTGCACGCGAACCTTGCCGCTGCGCTGCTTGAAGCCGGTGACGTTGACGATGACGCCGCGATTGCCATTGGCGCACGTGGCGGCGTCGGGGCCGAGGATGACGGCATCAGCAGCGGCGGGTACCGCCAGCGCGATGGTCGCCGCAGCGACCGATAGCATTCCAAATTTAGACATGACCTTGAGTCTCCGTATCGGTATAGGCGGACGCGCGTGTTCGCGCGGGCGCCGATATGCACTTATGGCCCCTGTTGCTTCCCATATCGGGGAAGTTTGCGGCCAAATCATGGTGAGCGGGCGACCAAAACTTGATATTCCTTACCGCGACAGACCGTTACATCGCCAAACGGATCGCATTTCCGCTGCTCGCGACGCTGCTTGTCGCGGCGATGTTGCTCGTCCTGGAAAAGATGCTGCGCCTGTTCGACTTCGTCGCATCCGAAGGCGGCCCGGTCAGCGTCGTGTGGAAAATGCTGGTCAACCTGCTGCCCGAATATCTCTCGCTCGGCATCCCGATCGGGCTGCTGCTCGGCATCCTGCTCGCCTTTCGCGGCCTCGCCCTCACCAACGAGGTCGATATCTTCCGCGCGGTCGGGCTGAGCTATACGCGGCTGCTGCGTGTGCCGATGCTCTATGCCGTCGGGCTCGCTGCGCTCAACCTGGCGATTGTCGGCTATGCCCAGCCGCTCGCCCGCTATGCCTATGAAGGGCTGCAGTTCGAACTGCGCTCGGGTGCGCTCGGCGCGTCGATCAAGGTCGGCGAATTTACCAAGCTGGGCAAACGCGTGACGCTGCGGATCGAGGAAAGCCACGACGAGGGGCGCAACCTCAGCGGCATCTTCCTGCGCGCCGAAACCGCCGACGGAACGAGTCTCTCGGCGACCGCACAACGCGGCCAGTTCCTCGCCTCGGCCGATCCCGACACGATCATCCTGCGGCTGACCAACGGCTCGCTGGTGCACGATTCGCCCAAGTTCAGCACGCCGCGGACGCTGTCGTTCACCCAGCACGACATTCCCATCGACCTGCCCAAGATCGAGAGCTTTCGCGGGCGCGGCAACGCCAACCGCGAGCTGACCCTGCCCGAACTCGTGCGCGTCGGACACGACAGTTCGCAGCCGCTTGCGACGCGGCTCGAATCGCGATCCAATTTCCACTTTCGCGTAGTCGAGGTGGTAACGATGTTCCTGCTGCCGTTCCTCGCGCTGGCGCTGGCGATTCCGCCCAAGCGATCGACCTCGTCGCTCGGGATATTCCTGTCGATCGTGATCATCGTGACCTATCACAAGGTGAACGAATATGCCGAGAGCCTGGGTGCTCAGGGCGGCGTCGATCCGCTGATAGCGCTGTGGGTTCCCTTCGCCCTGTTCGCCGGTCTCGTTTTCTGGATGTACCGGACGATCGCCGTGGTGCCCGGGGGACAGCCGATCGGCGCGCTCGAACGCGTCTTTGCCAAGGCGGGCGTGCGGTTGCGCAAGCTGGTCAGGATGCGGCGCGGGGGACAGGCGGCATGAGGATCGAGCAGCTCCATTTCTTCCCGTCGCGCACGCTCGCGCTCTATGTCGCGCGGATGTTCCTGACGCGCACGCTCGCCGTGCTGGTGATGCTCGTGCTGATCCTCCAGGCGCTCGACCTGCTCGGCGAATCGGGCAAGATCCTTGCCGTCGCGGGCAACGGGCAGGAGGAGATCCTGCGTTATCTGGGCTTGCGCGTGCCGCAGATTGTCGCACGCTTCCTGCCGTTTTCGGTCCTGCTCGGGACGATCGTCACGCTCGCGACGCTGAACCAGAACAGCGAGGTCGTCTCGATGAAGGGCGGTGGCATGTCGGCACACCAGGTGCTCGCGCCGCTGTTGCTGGCTAGCCTGGTCGTCGCGGGCGTCGCCTTCGGCTTCAACGAACGCGTCGTGACGCGCGCCAATGCCTCGCTCGACCAGTGGCAAAAGGTCGATTACGGGACGATCCCGCGCGAAACCAACGTGAAGTTCAACGTCTGGGCGCGCGACGGCGACAATCTCATCCAGGTCGGCGAGGTCCACGTTCACGGCGCGCAGGTAATCCTGCGCCAGGTCCGCATCTTCGAGCGAAAGAACCATGCAATGGTGTCCGAAGTGCGCGCCGATCGTGCGACGCCGAGCGGCGACGGCTGGCGCATTGAAGAGGCGCGCCGCTACGATCTCGCCTCGGGCAAGGTGACCGATCTCGGCACGTTCTACGCTGGCAAAGGCGTCGGCCCCGATCGCTTCACCATGGCCAATGTCGATGGCGACGAATTTGCCTTCGGTCCGCTCAGCCGCGCGATCGACCAGCTCGATGCCGCCGGGCGTCCGACGACCGCGCTCAAGGCCGCTTTATGGCATAAGATCTCGGGGCCATTGTCGTCGATGCTGATGCCGCTGCTCGGCGCGGTCGCCGCCTTCGGCTTGGCGCGCTCGGGACAGCTGGTCTTGCGCGCGGTGATCGGCATGGCGCTCGGCTTCGCGTATTTCGTCGCCGACAATTTCGGCATCGCGATGGGCAATCTCGGCGTCTATCCGCCGATCATTGCCGCCTGGGGGCCGTTCCTGCTGTTCTTCCTGATCGGCGAAGCGGTGCTGGTACGGACCGAGGAATAGGACCCGCGCCTGCGCTCAGTTGCGCGTGCTGCGATCGCCGAAGGTGCTGCGCACCAGCCCGTGAACCAGACGCGAGAGCGATTGGTGATTGGCACGATAGAAGCTCGATTCCTGTGGCAATGCCTCGGACAACAGGCGGTGCGCCTTGCCGAGCGCGTGATAGGGCAGGCCGGGCAGCAGATGGTGGAGCGCATGATAGCGCAGCCCTACCGGGGCCCACAGCACGGGCAGGGTCGATGGCGGCGGAACGTTGACGCTGTCGAGATACTGCGCGGTCACGCTCATCGGTTCACCCTCGTTTTCCCACAGGTGCGCAACCAGGGTGCGGACCTGGTTGATGACGACCGAACCCGACAATATGCCGAGGAAGATCAGCACCGCGCGCAGCGGCACGATGCCCGTCGCGACGAGCGCGATCAGCGCGATCGCCCAGATGCTCGCGGCGATTTCCTGCGCGATCCATTGCGTCTTGAGCGCACCTTCGGCGGGACGGCGGCGGAAATCGGGATTGATGACCAGTCCCGAATAGCGTTCGACAACGATCCGGCGCAGCGGCGGGATGACCAGCGACAGCGGCGCCAGCACGGCGAAACGGATGAGCAGCGCGATCGGCCCCAGCGCCGCGATCAACACGAACAGTGGCACCGTCCACGGCTTCATCAGCGCGAGCGGCAGATATTCGGGATCCTCGCTCGTGCCATATCGCGTCTTGGCATGGTGCAGGCTGTGGACACCTTCATACATGAACGACGGCAACAATAGCGGCACCCCGACGAGCGCGTTCCAACCGAAGCGGAAGCCCGGCACCGCGCTGTGCTTGATGTGGGTGAGCTCGTGGATGAAGCTGCCGGCGCGGTAGAGGCCGAGGACCGAGACGATCATCGCCGCGATCATCCAGCCGGTCGAGGGCGCGAAGATTGCCGCCGCCAGCGCGCCATAGCCGACCACGACCGAAGCGATCAGGTCGCTCCAGTAGATCGCCGGCCGGGCCGTATTGAATTCGCGCGTGATCTTCGCCGCGGTGCGGATCAGGTCCTTGTCGTCGACGACGGGCGCACGGACCGGGGCCGCGCCAAGCGCAGTGCCGGTGTCTGCAAGGGGAAGGCTCGGGTTCATATCCATCGCTTTGTTTCGCCCAGTGAATTGTAAGGCTAGTCTAAACAAGATGAACGTGGCCATATGATGGCGGCCGCCGGTATCCGCAAGCGCTGGCCCCTGCGGGACGCCAGTGCTGTTGACAAAATCGGCGCTGCCGAGACACTAGCGGCTCCTTTCCGATCCGTTTTCCAACCCTGGTGGAGTACCCCGTATGTCCGATCGTTGGGCCGGCCCCGAAATCCGTGCGGTCAAGGGCAAGGCCGACCGCCGCGAGTTCATCGAGCTGGGCTTTCGCCTCAATCGCGGCGACCCCAACTGGGTGCCGCCGCTCAGGAGCGAGGTCGCGGCCTTGCTCGACCCCAAGCAGAACCCGTGGTTCGAACACGGTGTCGCGCAACTGTTCCTCGCCTATCGCGACGGGCGCGCGGTGGGGCGCATTTCGGCGCATATCGACGCGCTCGCGCTCGAACAGCCAGCGGAACAGGGGTTCGGCCCCGGCACCGGCAACTGGGGGCTGCTCGAAGCCGAGGACGAACAGGCGGCGCACGCCCTGATCGCGCGCGCCGAGAGCTGGCTCGGCGCGCGCGACATGACCCGTGTCGTTGCGCCGATCAGCCTGTCGGTCTGGGACGAGCCGGGCCTGCTGACCTTCGGTCACGACCATCCGCCCACCGTCATGATGGGTCATGATCGCCCCGAATATCAGGCGTGGATCGAAAGCGCGGGCTATTCCAGCATCAAGCAGCTCAAGACCTGGGAGCTCGACATCACGCGGCCGTTCCCGCCGCTGATCCGGCGGATCATCGAATCGGGCAACCGCAACGACCGCATCTCGATCCGCACCGTCGACAAATCGCGCTTCGCCGAGGAAGCGGCGCTGATCCTCGGCATTCTCAACGATGCCTGGTCGGACAATTGGGGTTTCGTGCCGCTGACCGATGCCGAGATCGCCTATGCCGGCAAGAAACTGAAGGCGATCGTGTTCGAGGACCTTGTCCGCGTCGCCGAATATGACGGCGAACCCGTCGCCTTCATGATCACGCTGCCCGATATCAACGAAAAGCTCGCCGACCTCGGCGGCAGCCTGTTGCCGTTCGGCTGGGCGAAGCTGCTGTGGTGGCTGCGCAAGCCGCAGGTTCGCACGGTGCGTGTGCCGCTGATGGGGGTGGTCAAACGCCTTCAGGCCTCGCGCATGGCGAGCCAGCTCGCCTTCATGCTGATCGACACCACCAACGAAGTGGCGAACGCGCGGTACGGCGCAACGCGCGGAGAGATCGGCTGGATCCTCGACGACAACCAGGGCATGAACGCGATCGCCGAAACGCTCGAATGCACCGTCAACAAGGTCTACGATCTCTACGAAAAGGCGCTTTAGCGCAGTTCGACCCAGACCGGTGCGTGGTCGCTCGCCTTTTCGCGACCGCGATATTCCTTGTCGACGCGCGCGTCGGTCATGCGGTCGGCGGCCTGCGGGCTGAGCAGCATATGGTCGATGCGAAAGCCCGCGTCGCGCGGCCAGGCGCCGGCCTGGTAATCCCAGTATGTCCACACGCCGCCCGCCGGATTGCGCGTGCGCAGCGCGTCGGTCCAGCCGTCGCCGAGCATGCGGTTGTAGGCGGCGCGCGATTCGGGCTGCATCAGCGCGTCGTCGGCCATCGCCGGAATTGAATAGGTGTCGTCGTCGTGCGGGATGACGTTGTAGTCGCCGATCAGCAGCGCCGGAACCTCCTCGGCAAGGATCGCGCGCGCCCGCGTGCGGAGCCGCTCCATCCAGCGCAATTTGTAATCGAACTTGGGACCCGGCTGCGGGTTGCCGTTGGGCAGATAGATCGAGGCGACGCGCAGCCCCATGACATCGGCCTCGATATAGCGGCTGTGAACGTCGTCGGGCTCGCCGTCGAGCCCGCGCTGGACCTCGACCGGTTTGTCGTCGCCGCGCGCCAGGATCGCGACGCCGTTGAAGCCCTTCTGGCCATGCCAGATTGCCTGATAGCCGATGTCGGTGAAGGCGCTTTCGGGAAAGCCCTCGTCGGCGGTCTTGATCTCCTGCAGGCAGGCGATGTCGGGCCGGGTTTCCTCGAGCCATTCGATCAGCCGCGGCAGGCGCGCCTTGATCCCGTTGATGTTGAAGCTGGCGATCCGCATGGCCGCAGTCCTAGGCGGCGGCTTCCCGCTAATCAATCGTCGAGCGTCAACTCAGACCGAGAAGCTCGATCCGCAACCGCAGCCGGCGGCGGCGTTGGGATTGGTCACCTGGAACGATGCGCCGCCCAGGTTCTCGACGAAATCGACGACCGAACCCTTGAGCAGGTCGAGGCTCATCGCATCGACGATCAGGCCCGTCGCGCCGGTATGCGTGACGCTGTCATCGGCTTCGGGGGTGTCGGCGAGGTCGAACTTGTAGGTGAAACCCGAACAGCCGCCGCCCTCGACCGAGAGGCGCAGCATCGCGGGGCGACCCTGTTTGGCGGCAATCGCGGCAACGCGCGTGGCCGCAGCCTCGCTCAGCGTTACGCAGTCGGAAGGCGCAGGGTCGGAAATCTGGGGGGAGGCTGTCATGCGATCAAGATAGGATCGCAGCGGCGTCGCGGCAAGCTATCGTCGGAATTGGGAGGCGGGGAGCTGGGGTCCCGGCGCGATCAATCGTCGTCGTGATCGTCGGTGCCCGGGCCGCCGGCGCCGGTGTCGAGCGATGCGAGCATCACTTCGCCGGGGGTGACGAACGACATCGGGTTGACCGCGGTGCCGTCGATGCGGACTTCATAGTGCAGGTGGCTGCCGGTCGAATGGCCGGTCGAACCCATGAAGCCGATGATCTGGCCCTTGTGGACGCGCTCGCCAGGCTGGACGTTGAGCTTCGACATGTGGCCGTAGCGCGTTTCGATCGAATTGCCGTGAGTCAGCTTGATGAAGTTGCCGTAGCCGCCGAACCACTGTGCCATCGCAACGATGCCGTCGGCGGTGGCATAGATCGGCGAGCCGATCGCACCGGGAATGTCGATCCCCTTGTGCGCCTTGGCGCGGCCGTTGAAGGGATCCGAACGCGTTCCGAAATTTGAGCTGAGGCGCATTGCATCGACCGGCTTGCGCGACGGGATGGCGATGGCGGCCGAAGCGTTCTGCGGGCCGTCCATCCGCTCCCAGGCGTTGAACAGCTGCGAGAAACGCTGGTCGGGTGCCTGGTCCTTCAACCGCGCGGCGGCGGCGGTGAACGATGCGGTCATCGCGGTTTCCGATGCTTCGGCAGCATTGGCTGCTTCATCGGCCAGCGCCGGGACGGCGGTCAGGCTCGCTGCGAAAAAAAGTGCAACGGCGCGGAACATGTTCTTGGTCAAAACGTTCACTCGATAACCCCATGTGTCTGTCGCCAATCGCGGCAGGACACAAAAGGTCCTGCTTGGCATCCTCGAAATTCCCATGGGCGAATATTTTCGTCCCCGCTCGCCAATCGTTGTGCGGCGGAGATGTTAATGTGGCAACTGTTCGACCGCGTTCTTGCGTTCAGTTGCAGGATGATTGCGTTGAACGGTTGAAACGTATGCAGCCTTTGGCTGTAAAATGCCCAAAATCCCCGATTTTCCTAACGAAAGGTAAGGGCTGGGCGAGCCCCGGCGAAGCGATTCCCGGCGGCGGTCAGAACGTCTTGACGGCCTCGAGCACGGCGGCGGCATGGCCTTTGACACGGACCTTGCGCCAGGCGCGGACGAGCACCCCCTTGGCATCGAACAGGAACGTTGCGCGCTCGATTCCCATATAGTTTCGGCCGTAGAGCGATTTCTCGACCCATGTGCCGAACGCTTCGCACGCCGCGCCGTCTTCGTCGGACAGCAGGCGCACGCCCAGATCGTGCTTGGCGGTGAACCTGGCGTGTTTGGCGACGCTGTCGCGCGATATTCCGACGACGCGCGCGCCCGCCGCGGAAAATTCGGGAGCGAGCGCGGTAAAGTCGTTGGCCTCGGTCGTGCAACCGGGCGTGTCGTCCTTGGGATAGAAATAGACCACCAATGGTCCTGCACCGATCGCCGCCAGCGCGACCTTTTCGCCTGCCTGGTCTTCGAGTGTGATCTCAGGCAGCCGATCGCCGATATCCATATTCAGTCTCCTTGCGTGATGGCGTCGGCGCCGCCGACTGCCGCCCACCAGTCGCCGACCTTGTGCCGCGCATCGGCATAGGCGGCAAGGAGAGCGGGCCAGTCGGCCTGACCGCACGCCCGCGCGATCAACGCGTGGCTGGTCGGGGCAGGCTCGGCGAGCGACGGCGCGACGAGCCTGAGCGTGACCAGCAGCCGGGTGAGCAGGTCGTGCGCCTCGGCGATGGCGGGCGGTGCTTCGCCTGCGGCGATCAGGCTCGCCAGCGCCCGGCGCAGATCGGGATCGAGGCCGATACCCGTGCGTAGCTGGGTACAATGGAGGGCGAATTCGAAATCGATCAGCCCGCCGGCGATCAGCTTGGCATCGAACGGTCCCTTGGGCGGCTTGTTGCGCGCGATATCGCGCCGCATCGCTACCGCATCTGAGATAAGCTGAGCCGAATCGCGTGGCTCGAGCAGGATGCTGCGCACGCCTTCATTTACCAGGCTTCGCGCTTCGTCCGAGCCGAATACTGTGCGCGCGCGGGTGAGGGCCATATGCTCCCAGGTCCATGCCGCCCCGCGCTGATATGCGAGGAAGCTGTCGACCGAAACGCACAGCGGCCCTTGCACCCCCGACGGTCGCAGGCGGGTGTCGACGTCGTACAGGCCGCCGGTCGCGGTCGGGACCGACAGCGCGCCGATCACGCGCTGGGCGAGGCGGTTATAATAGCGCGTCGCGCCGAGCGGGCGCCCCCCATCCGATTCGCGGGCGAAGTCGCCAGTGAACAGGAACACGACATCGAGATCGCTGGCGTGCGTCAGCGCGCCGCCGCCGAAGCGTCCGAGCGCGAGGATGACCAGCTCGCTGCCCGGCACCTGGCCGTGCACCTCGGCAAACTCGGCGACCGCGCGCCGCGCCAGCGCATGCGTCGCCGCCTCGGCGATCGTGGCGTAATCGCGCATCGCGTCGAGCGGGTCGTTGCCGGCGATGATGCCCGCGCCGGTGGCGAAGCGATATTCGCCGACGATCGCGCGAACCCGGTCGAGCGCCAGTTCGTAATCGTCGGCGGCGCACGCCTGGTCGAGCCGCCCCGCCAGCTCGTCGCGATCGAGCCGGGGGTTCGCCGTCGCCGGATCGATCAACCCGTCAAGCAGATCGCTGCGTTCGCCGAGATCCTGCGCCAGCGTCGGCGCGTGCGCCAGGATGGCCGAAAGCAGGTCGAGCAGCCTGGGGCGCGCTTCGAGCAGGTGGAACAGGTTGAGCGAACTCGGCAGCCGGGCGAGGATCGCGTCGAGCCGCAGCAGTGCGGCATCGGGGTCGCTCGCGGCGGCGAGCCGGTCGACGATCTCGGCGAGCATGTCCTCGAGCGCCTGCTGCGCCGCCGCGCTCCGCAGCGAGGGATAGCGACGCGCACGCCAGCCCTCGACGATGCGGCCGGCGCGTTCGGCATCGCCAAAGCCGGCCTTGGCGAGACGTTCGATCAGCCCGTCGGGTGATCGTGGCAGGCGAGGGCGGTCGTCCGTCTCGATCAGCGTATCGAACAATCCGCCGATCGCCTCGACCGGGGGGGCGAGCAACGCGAGCAGCGCGGCGCCGTCGTCGAGACCATGCAGCCGGGCGACCGCATCGAGCCGTTCAGGATCGTCTGGCAGGCTGTGCGTCTGGCGGTCGTCGATCATCTGCAACCGGTGCTCGATCGTCCGCAGCAGCGCATAGCCTTCGCTCAGCGTGACCGCCGCGTCGGGTGCGATGATCCCCGCCTCGGCCAGCGCAGTGAGCGCGGGACGCGTTGCCGCAAGCCGCAGCGCGGGATCGCGGCCGCCGTGGATCAACTGGTGCGTCTGCGCGAAAAACTCGGCCTCGCGAATGCCGCCGCGCCCGCGCTTGAGGTCATAGCCCGCGCCGAAGCGGTGGCCGGTATCGTAATGGTCGCGGATCCGCTCGCTGATCCGGCCGATCTCGCGCACCTGCCCGAAATCGAGCGCGCGCCGCCAGACGAACGGCGACAGCGCGGCCAGGAAGCGCTCGCCCAGCGCATGGTCGCCCGCCGCGGCGCGCGCGCGGATGAAGGCGGCGCGTTCCCAGGCCAGCGCGTGCGTCTCGTAATGCGACAGCGCGGCATCGAAGCCGAGCGCGATCGGCGTGACCTCGGGCGTCGGGCGCAGCCTGAGGTCGATGCGAAAGACACGGCCAAGGTCGGTCCGCGCGGCGAGCGTCTCGACCATGTCGCGCGCGATGCGCAGCGCCGCCTGTGCCGGTTCGTCGCGCGCGCGGCGCGGGACGGTATCGGGGTCGTAGAGCAGGATCAGGTCGATGTCGGACGAATAATTGAGCTCACGACTGCCCAGCTTGCCGAGCGCGAGGACCGCGAAGCCTTCGACCGGCGCGCCGGGGCACAGCCGCTCGACCGCGGCGGCAATCGCGCGATCGAGCGCGCTATCGGCGAAATCGCTGAGCGCACGGGTTACTGCGGACAGCGACAGTTCGCCCGCGAGATCGCCGAGTGCGACGACGAGCGCGAGCCGCTGGCGATGATGGCGCAGTTGGTCGGCAATCGGCCGCTGCGAGTCTGCCAGGTCAAGCGCGGCCAGCGCATCTGTCGCGCCCTTGGTGAGAAAGCGTTCGACGTCGTCGGGGTGACCGGCAGCAAGCGTATCGAGAAACGGTGCGTGGCGACGCGCGCGGTCGAGGGCATTGAGGCGCGACGAAGTCATGCCGCAGATCCTAGGCCGCGATCGTTCGCGGCACAATTCGTTGATGTGCGAATCGGCAGAATTGCGCCAAACCTATCCAACCCCGACCGGAATTCGGTTAACCTAAGGCAACCAGCGGGCCGAAAGTGCGTTGTACCGGTATGACAGCCCCGAACCCTTCCAGCGGCGAACGCACCGAGCATCCGATCCGGGTGCCGCGCTACGTGACCTTGCCGTCGCGTGCCGACGGCATTTCGCGCGCGCTCAAGAAGTCGTTCGGCAGCCTGGGCGACATGCCCAGCGACCTCGGCGATCTGGTCGAGCGGCTCAAGCGTATCAACGCTTAGGCACCGGCCGGGACCTAATGGCGGCTGAGGCTGTCGACCTCTTCGAGAATCTGGGTAAGTGCGGTTTCGGCGTTGGTCGCGCTCGTCGAACGCGCCGGAAGCTTGCCCGACTGCATCAGGTCTTCAAGCGCGGTGCGCCCACGCGCCACGCGGCTCTTGATCGTGCCGACTGCGACGCCGCAGATTTCGGCGGCTTCTTCATAGGCAAAACCGCCCGCCCCGACGAGGATCAACGCTTCGCGCTGCGCCTGTGGAAGGATTTGCAGTGCCCGATGCATGTCCGACAGATCGACGTGCCGGTCCTGCGAGGCGGGCGCTGCGAGCGTCTTTTCAGCGACCAGGTCGTCCCATTCGCCCTTGAAGCGCGAGCGGCGCATTTGTGACAGGAACAGGTTGCGCAGGATGATGAAGGTCCACGCGCGCATATTGGTGCCCGCGCGAAAGCGTCGCCGCGCCGCCCACGCCTTGAGCAACGTCTCCTGGACGAGGTCGTCGGCGGTATCGCGATTGCCCGACAGCGAACGGCCGAACGCGCGCAGATGCGGAATGACGCTGCCCAGCTCGACGCGAAAATCGTCGTCGGAGAGCGTCTCGAAGACGTCCTCGACGGGCTTGGTATCGGTCGTTTCACTGGCGTCGCGGACGCCGGGTTTCTTGTCGCTCACCGGCAACCCCCGTTGCGCGCCCTGGCGAAATCGCCGGGCACGTGAAACACATTTAGTGTTTGCGCGATCAAATTGAAGTGCAGCATGAAAATGTCGGTGCCGATCGGATTAGCGCAGCAACACGAGCGCGCCGAGCACGAGCACCGCCAACAGCATCGAAATGGCCAGGACATAGCGCACGATATGCGGGGTGTTGCCGGCGCGGGCGTCGTTGGTGGTTTTGTTGACTTCAGGATCCATGGGGACGGGAGCTCCGAGGGGGATGGGAAGGGGCTGGCGCGACGATCACTCGGGCAGGGTCGAGCGATCGAAGAACAGCGCCTGCGATATCGCCGCCTTGACCGTCGCGCGCTGGAACGGCTTGGTGATCAGGAAGGTCGGCTCGGGCCGTTGTCCGGTCAGCAGGCGTTCGGGGAACGCGGTGATGAAGATCACCGGCACGGTGATTTCCGACAATATGTCGCCAACCGCGTCGATGCCCGAACTGTCGTCGGCCAGCTGGATGTCGGCAAGGACGAGGCCCGGCGGCATTTCGCGGGCCTGCGCAACCGCTTCGTCGCGCGTCACGGCAATGCCGGTGACGTCGTGGCCAAGATCGCGGACGATCGTTTCGAGGTCCATCGCGATCATCGGCTCGTCCTCGATGATGAGGACGGTGGCGCGCGTCTGGCGCTCGATTTCGCTCAGCGCTTCGTCGATCAGCTCGTCGACGCGGGCGGGGCTTTCGCCGATCAGATAGCCGGCATCTTCGTTCGAAAAGCCTTCCATCGCGGTCAGCAGCAATGCCTGGCGGCTGACCGGGGTCAGGCGCGCCATGCGGCTTTGCGCGATCGTTTCCGAGCTGCTGCCGACCTCGCCAGCGCTGTCGCCCTCACGATCGTCGCTGGTCGACTGCCAGATGGCCTGGAAGGTCTTGTAGAGGCCGAGCCGTGGCTCGACATCGCGCGGGAATTCGTCGGGCGCGGCGACCACGGCTTCGAGCGTCGCACGGACGAAATTGTCGCCGTGGCTCTGGCTGCCGGTCAGGGCACGCGCGTAGCGCCGCAGGAATGGAAGGTGCGGCGCGAGCTGCTGTCCGAGTGACATAGTGATCTAATTCTCCCCAATGCAAAACCTGCAAATACTTCGGTCAACCCTAGTCCCGCAACGCGCCCTTGGATAGCGGTTCGTCGCGATTTCGTAACCCGTTAAGGATCGAGGGCGAATTTATGGAACAAACGACGCGCCATTTGGTTTCCGACATCTAAGCAAAAATATTGATCTAGATTATTGCCGCGCAATGAGGCTATGTTTTGCAAAGATTCTGGACGCATAATGACATCTGAAAAGCGCGGGGGAACGCAAAAGTCGGGCATGGGACACGATCGTAAGAAAGATTCACAGGGCGACCGACAACGGAGCAAGGGCGATAGCGGCGGAGCGAAGGACTCGCTCGCCCATTCGCTGCGCCAGGCCTATCAGCAAACCATCGCCGAAGACGTACCCGACGAGATGCTCGAGCTGCTTAAGAAGCTCGGCTGAACCAATGTCCTTGAGCCGGACGACACGCCGGCGGAGATCGTCATGAACGCCCCGACCAGCGAAGCGCCCGCCGCGTCCCGTTCGGGCTGGGAGCGTTGGAGCAGCTTTTCGACCGAGATCAAGATTCTCCTCGCGCTGTTGATCGGGCTTGCCCCGCTCGGCATCCTCGGCGTGGCGGCGACGATCAAGGGCACGCACAACGCCGAGCGTGACCGGACCAGCCTCATTCGCGTCGCCGGTAATGAAATGAGCCGCAATCTCGGCAACGGGCTGGCCGCCGATCGTGCGGTCGTGCGACGCAGCCTGGTCGGCATTCCGCTTGGCGACCTGTTCCCCGACCAGGCGCGGCGCATCTGCACCGACCTTGGCATTGCGTTGAGCCCGGCCGATATCGCGGCTCCGCGGATTTACATCGTTGCGCCGTCTTTTTCGCGCGAATTGTGCCCCGTTGGCGCGGTCGCCTACCTCAGCGACGATGCAGTGCCCAAGGTTCCGATCGAGGGACTTCTGGGGATCGACAATGCGTCCGGTCGGCTGGTGTCCTCGGTCCGGTTCGACGAACAGGGTACGCCCTATGCGGCGGTCCTGTCGTACAACAGCGACGCCCTTGCCGCGATTGCCGAAGACGATATCGCCAATCTCCCGGCGCACGATATAGCGATCACCGGGCGCGACGGCAGGCTCGATATCCGCGACGGCCTTGGTGCCGAACTGCCCGGCATAACGCAGGCGATCGAACGACCGATCGGGCAAACGGGCCATTCGCTCGTCATGACGACCTATCGCGCCGCATTCAGCGGTAACGAAGTCGTTTCGTTGCTCTCGCCGATCGCGATCTGGGTCGCTGGAGCGGTACTGAGCTGGGCATTGCTCGGTTTCTTCATCATGCGCCCGCTCAGCCGGCTGCACCGCAGCGTTGCCGCCTATCGCCCCGGCGCCGTATTCCTGCGGCCACGGCGGCGCCTCGCGATCGCCCGCGAAATCGTCCAGCTCGAGGAAGATTTCAGCGCGCTGTCGGAAACCGTCGCCGCCGACAAGGCCGAGCTCGCCAAGGGGCTCGAACGTCAGACCGCGCTGACGCGAGAAGTCCACCACCGCGTGAAAAACAACCTGCAGGTGATCGGCAGCCTGATCAGCCTGCACAGCCGCTCGGCGACGACCGACGAGGCAAAGCGAGCCTATCGGACGATCCAGCGCCGGGTCGATGCCATCTCGGTCGTCCACCGCAATCATTTTGCCGGCAGCGAAGGAACCACGGGCCACGCGCTGCGCCCGCTGCTCAGCGAACTGGCGAGCAACCTGCGCGCCAGCGGGCATGGCGATGAAGGCTTTCCGCAGATTTCGGTCAACGTCGACGAAATCTATGTCAGCCAGGACGTCGCCGTGCCGATTGCCTTCCTGGTGACCGAACTGGCTGAACTGTCGTCGCTCTGCGATCCCGATGCACCGATCGCGATCGCGGTCGAACGCGACGCGGGCGAACCGACGCTGGCGCGCCTGACAATCGAATCGGTCGGCCTTGCCGGTTGCGAGAAATTCAATTCGCTGATGGTGGCGCGCTACGAACGGATCATGACCGGCCTGTCACGCCAGCTCAGGAAGCCCTTCACGCACGACGCCGGTAGCGGCCTGTACGCGATCGAGCTGACCGTCCTCGCCGTTCGCTAGCCGCCGCGGTAGTCGGCGACGAAGCTACGCGCAAACTCGCCGATCCGCGCTTGCGCGATCGCATCGCGCAGCGCCTGCATCAGCGCCTGGTAGAAATGAAGATTGTGCTGCGTCATCAGCATCGCACCGAGCATTTCGCCGGACTTCACCAGATGGTGGAGATAGGCGCGGCTCCACGTCGTGCAGACCGGGCAGTTGCAGCGCGCGTCGAGCGGCGCCTGGTCCTCGGCATGGCGCGCGTTGCGGATGTTGACCGGGCCGCCCCAGGTGAACGCCTGTCCGTTGCGCCCCGATCGCGTCGGCAGGACGCAATCGAACATGTCGACGCCGCGCAGCACCGCACCGACGATGTCGTCGGGCTTGCCGACCCCCATCAGGTAGCGCGGCGCATCTGCGGGCAGCTGGCCCGGTGCATAATCGAGCACGCCGAACATCGCTTCCTGCCCTTCGCCGACGGCAAGGCCGCCGATCGCATAGCCGTCAAAGCCGATCGCTGTCAGCGCATCGGCCGAGGCCCTGCGCAGCCCCTCGTCGAGCGCGCCCTGCTGGATGCCGAAGATCGCCCCGCGCGGTAGCCCGGTGTCGATCGTGTCGAATGCCTCGCGCGATCGCCGCGCCCAGCGCATCGATCGCTCCATTGCCGCCGCCTGCGCCTCGCGCGAGCTATCGGTGCGGACGAGCTCGTCGAACGCCATGACGATGTCGGAGCCGAGCAGGCGCTGGATCTCGATCGAGCGTTCGGGCGTGATCATGTGCCGGGCGCCGTCGAGGTGGCTCTTGAACGAAACCCCGTCCTCGGTGACCTTGGCAAGGTCGGACAGGCTCATCACCTGGTATCCGCCGCTGTCGGTCAGGATCGGGCGATCCCACGCCATGAAGGCGTGCAGCCCGCCGAGCCGGGCGATGCGCTCGGCCCCGGGGCGCAGCATCAGGTGATAGGTATTGCCGAGGATGATGTCGGCGCCGCTGGCGCGCACTTCGGCGGGGCGCATCGCCTTGACCGTCGCGGCGGTGCCGACGGGCATGAAGGCGGGCGTGCGGATATCGCCGCGCGCCATGCCAATCGTGCCGGTGCGGGCGGCGCCGTCGGTCGCGGCAATCGAAAAGGCAAAGGGTGGGGAATGGGTCATCGCAGCGGCGTCCTAGACGAAGCGTGCGCGCATGCAAGCATGGCCGGCACCTCGAGCGATACGAAAACGGGGGCCGGCGCGTGCTGCGCCGACCCCCGCGATCGTTGGGCTGTCGGTTGGCTTAGAACTTGAAGCCGAGGCCGACGGTGCCGCGAACCGTGTCGAACGAGACGCTGTCGACACCCGCGGTCAGGACCGTGCGCGGGCCGACGTTGAATTCGGCGCCAACGCCGACGAGGTAGTCATCAACGGTATCGCTCTGGCCGAGCGCCTTGAACTGCGCTTCGGTCAGCTGGCCACCGGTCAGCTGATCGACGTCGAGGTTGATCCACTGATAGCCGCCCTTGACGAACAGCTTGGTGTTGCCGGTGCGGAAGCCCAGCTTGGTGGCGATGCCATAGTCGCTGTCGATCGCGTCGGTACCGAGGTTGTAGTTGCCCTCGAGGCCGATCGTCACGCCCTGGTCGCCGACGGGAACGTCAACGCCGGCGGTAACGCCGTAGATGAAGCCGCCATCCTTGGGGTTGGTGATGCCGACGCCGCGAAGATCGTCCTTGATGCCGAGATCGTGGTAACCGGCGGTTGCGCCAATGTACGTGCTGACCTGCGGGGCATCCTGCGCCATGGCGGGAGCGGCGAATGCGACCGCTGCGGCAGCGGCGATGAATGCGATTTTCTTCATGTGTCTTTTTCCTGTGAAACTGGTCGCAACTGGCGACCGGAGAAATGCCAGATAGGGTGACCGGCTGTCGGCACAATGAACGGGGCGACATTTTTCTCCACCGAGCCGGGAAAATCCTTTAAACGGGGGATTGTGTTGCATGAATAACACAGTCCGGCCCTATCCGATCTGCGCGGCAACCATCGCCAGATCGTCAACGAATTCCGCATAGGCCGCCGCCCTTTCATCATCGGGCAGGCGCAGCAGGTAGCTCGGATGGACGGTGATCCACGCCGCGCTTCCGTCGGGCAATGCATGCGGCCGGCCACGCGATTCACCGACCGGCATCGGGCGCGCAAACAGCGCACGCGCCGCGCTCGCCCCCAGCGCAACGGTGACGTGCGGTGCGATCAGCGCGCGCTCCTCGTCGAGCCACCAGCGACAGGCATCGATTTCGCCGACCGTGGGCGACTGGTGGATGCGTCGTTTGCCGCGCGCGACGAACTTGAAATGTTTGACCGCGTTGGTGACGTAGGTCGTGGCGCAGTCGATTCCGGCCTCGGCGAGCGCACGATCGAATAGCTGTCCGGCGGGGCCGACGAACGGGTGTCCTGCCAGATCCTCCTGATCTCCCGGCTGTTCGCCGACGAAGACCAGCTGCGCATCGACCGGCCCTTCGCCGAACACGGTCTGCGTCGCGCAGGCGTGCAGCGGGCAGCGCGTGCACCGCAACGCTTCGTCGCGCAACGCAGCCCACGCCGCCGCGCGGTTCGAACCGGGCGCCAGCCGCACTTGTCTTGCGGTCGCGATCATCCCGCTCTCGCGCGCCTGCGCACCCGCGATCAGCCCGGGGATCAGCGCGGTCTCGGGCATGTTCTGCCAGTATTTGCGCGGCATCTCCTTGGTCATCGCGCCAATCTTGACGCGCGCGGGGTTGAAGATGCTCTTGTAATAGCTTTTCCAGACGTCCTCGATCGCGTCGTCGGGCGGCGCATCGGCCTTGGCTGCGCCGGGCCCCTCGCTCAGGGTCGACCCGTCCCAGTGAATCGACAGTTCGGGCGTCAGGATCGACCAGCGCATATTGGCGAAGCGATCAACGAAGAACTGCGCGTTGGACCGCACGATATGGTGTTCGGGTTCGAACCAGGCGACAAACCGTTCCTGGCCGTCATCGTCATCGTCCTCGATCTCGCGAAATCGGACGAAGGCGCGCATCTTGTGGCTATCGCGGCGGACCGATTTGGCGAGTTCGTCGATCTGCTTCATCAACGGGTTGGCGCGGTCGTGCGCAATCCCCGGGTCGCGCTGGATGCGCCACAGGGCGGTATAGAGCAGCGCGAAGCGTTCGGGATTGCGGTGACAGACCGCGCTGCGGGCAAGGTCGATGAACTGCTGCGGGACGGTCAGTGCGCGGCTGCGCGCGGTCGCGGTCGGCGGCGCCGCATCGGCGGCTTGCGCAAACAGGTCCTGTTCCTCGCCCGCCACCTGCCAGGCGACGCGGTCGGGCGGGATGTCGGCGATCGCCAACGCTCGCGCCGCGCTACGCCAGCCTTCGAAATCGTCGGGCGCAGCGAGCGTCACCGCTCGCAGCGCGCCCGCCGGGCCGGTGCCTAGCGACCCGTCATCACTCCCTGTCGTCGCCGGGGTCGACATCTTTCGCCTTGGCCTTTTCCTTCGGCTTGCGGTTATCGAAAACCTTGGCGATGCGCGCCTTTTCGGTCTCGCTCAGCCCCTTCGCCGCAGCAGGGAACATCTCTTCCTCTTCCTCGTCGATATGGTGGAGATAGTCGTGCTTGAGCGTCTTGAAACGCGTCAGCCAGCCGGGCGAGGACATGTCCATCTCGAACAATTCGGCGATGATGTCCTCGATTTCCTTGTGCTCGGACACGCTGTGCTTGGCGTCCTGGTTGAGGTCGGGCTTGCCGAGCATCGTCGCATAAAGCGATTCCTCCTCGGCGGCAGCGTGCGCGCGCACTTCGACCTGGAAGCGCTCGAACAGCTCGCGCCGCCCCTCGCTGTCGCCGTGCGTTTTTTCGATGAGATCGAGCAGCGTGCGGTGCGTCTCGTGATCGGCTTTGAGGTCCTTGAAGATTTCGGCTTCGGCCATGTTCGTGCTCCCGGTTTCGTTCCCCAATCCCAACGAGCGCACCGCGCGATCGTTGCATCGACCGCGATCAGGCGGCGAATAATTCGAACTGCTCGGCTTTCGGCTCGACCAGCCCACGCAGATCGGCGCGATCGGTCAGCAGCGTCGGGCGCCAGTCGGGGGTGACGATGAACGGGCGGATTTTCGCGATCGAGACGGTCAGGCGAGCGACGTCGGCGAGGCGCAGGCTGCGCCACTTGCGCGACGCGATGATACCGCTGACCGCGCGGACGCCAAGGCCAGGAATACGCAGCAGCATCGCCTTGGGCGCGCGGTTGATGTCGACCGGGAAGACATCGCGATGGCCGAGGGCCCAGGCGAGCTTGGGATCGATATCGAGCGGCAGCATACCCGTCACCGGGTCGGTCGCGGAAACGATCTCGCCTGCCTCGAAGCCGTAATATCGCATCAGCCAGTCGGACTGGTAGAGCCGGTGTTCGCGCATCAGCGGCGGGCGTTTGAGCGGCAGCACGCTGCTCGCATCGGGGATCGGGCTGAACGCGCTGTAATAGACGCGCTTCAACGCATGGTCATGATACAGGCCGCGTGCGCGCACGATGATGTCGCTGTCGTTCGCACTGTCGGCACCGACGATCATCTGCGTCGATTGCCCTCCGGGCGCAAAGCGCGGAGCGTGGCGGTATTTCTTGCGCGCATCCTTGGTGTCGATGATGTCCGATTTCATCTTCGCCATCGCGCCGTCGATCCGCTCGGCCGATTTTTCGGGAGCGAGCCGGGCAAGTCCGCTCGTCGTCGGCAGTTCGACGTTGATCGAGACGCGGTCGGCGTAAAGGCCCGCCTGGTGGACCAGATCGGGATCGGCATCGGGGATCGTTTTCAGATGGATATAGCCGCGAAAGTCGTGGACCTCGCGCAGCTGGCGCGCGACCTCGACGAGCTGCTCCATTGTGTAATTCGACGACTGGATGATCCCCGACGACAGGAACAATCCCTCGATATAGTTACGCTTGTAGAACGCCAGCGTCAGGTCGACGACTTCGCTCGCGGTAAAGCGCGCGCGGCGTACGTTCGACGATTTGCGGTTGATGCAATAATGGCAATCGAACACGCAGCTGTTGGTCAGCAGGATCTTGAGCAGGCTGATGCAGCGCCCGTCGGGGGTATAGGCATGGCAGATGCCGGCCCCCGTCGTGGACCCAATTCCCTTGCCGCCCTTGGACGTGCGCTTGGTCGACCCCGACGACGCGCATGAGGCATCGTATTTCGCCGCATCGGCAAGGATTTCGAGCTTTTGCTGAACGTCGAGACGGGCCATATGTTCGGCATATGTTCTTTATCGTCCCGTGTCCACTGACCCAGATCAAGCGGCGGGTTTTTCGTCGCTTTCCAGTATCTCGCTCTTGAACCGGCGCGGCCTGGGCGGCGCGTCGCCCGCCGGCCAGCCTTCGCGCTGGCGGGCCCGGTCTCCGTCGCTTTCCTCGGTCTGGTCGTGGAACAGCATGACCTGCGTCGGGAAGGGCAGGTCGATGCCATGCGCCTTTGCCGCTTCATAGATCGCAAGGACGATGCGCGATCGGACCAGGACCTGGTCGGTGCGGTGCGATGACGTCCACCAGCGCGCGCGCAGGTCGACCGTCGAATCGTTGAGCGCCCATGGCAGCACCTGCGGCGCGGGATCGCTTTCGACCCCCTCGACCGCTGCGATTGCCTCGAGGAAATAGCGCGCCGCCTGCGATGGAGAATCGGCATAGCCGATGCCGATATCAACCTGGTCGCGGCGGAAATCGAAGGCGGTGTTGACGATCACGGGAGAGGTATAGACGTCGCCATTGGGAATGATGACGCGGCGCCCGTCATAGGTCATGATCAGCGTGGCGCGGCTTTCGATGTGCTCGACCGTGCCCTCGAATCCCTTGACGACGATCTGGTCGCCGCGGCGATAGGGCCGGCGGATAAGCAGCAGCAGGCCGGCGAGCAGGTTCTGCAATATGTCCTTGAAGGCGAACCCGATCGCGACCGATCCGATGCCGAGCGCGGCGACGATGTCGCCGGGATGGACGGTGGGAAAGACGATCGCCGATGCCGACAGCAGCGCCAGCACCATGATCGCCCCGAAGGTCAGCGAGCCGAGCAACTGGCCGAGGTCGGGCCGTCCGCGCCGGCTGGCCAGCCTGACGACCCCGCGCCGCACCACCCGTCCGACGACCCAGACGATGACGACCAGGAACACCGCCGCGACCAGCGCGGGGATCAGCGCGATGAAGCCGGTATAGGCGTTCTGCATCTGCTGGTTGATGATCGTCGTGGCGTCGAGCATGACCCGTCAACCAACCGGCATTCGCTACGGTTCCGAAATGGTCGGGTTAAAAGCTAGCCCGGCAGCAACAGGCTGGCATCGCCATAGCTGTAGAAGCGGTAGTCGTGGTCGATTGCATAGCCATAGGCGGCCTGCATCGTCTCACGCCCCATCAACGCCGACACCAGCATGAACAGCGTCGATCGCGGCAGGTGGAAATTGGTCATCAGCCCGTCGATCCCGCGAAAGGCATAGCCAGGCGTGATGAAGATCGCGGTGTCGCCTTCGAACGCCTCGATCATGCCCGCCGCATTGGCCGCGCTTTCAAGCAATCGCAGCGAGGTCGTGCCGACCGCGATCACCCGTCCGCCGCGCGCGCGCACCGCGTTGAGCCGGCCGGCGGTCGCCTGGTCGATCAGGCCCCATTCGGCGTGCATCGCGTGATCATCGGTATCGTCGGCCTTGACCGGCAGGAAGGTGCCCGCCCCGACATGCAGCGTCAGCGTTTCGTGCGCGATGCCCGCATCGGCCAGCGCCGTCATCAGGTCAGGCGTGAAGTGCAGCGCGGCGGTCGGCGCGGCGACCGCGCCGTCCTTGTCGGCGAACATCGTCTGGTAATCCTCGGCATCGCGCGCGTCGGTCGGTCGCTTGCCTGCGATATAGGGGGGCAGGGGCATCGTGCCGGCCCGCGCGAGCAGCGTCTCGACCGGCTCGTCGCCCTCGAAGCTCAGCGTCATGCTGCCGTCGTCGGCCTTGGCCGAGGCGATCGCGGTGACGCCCTGGCCGAAATCGATGCGCTCGCCGTCGCGAACGCGCTTGGCATTGCGCACGAACGCCTGCCATTCGCGCAGAGCCAGCCTTTTGTGCAGCGTCGCGCCGATCTGCGCGGCATTGCCGTCGCGCAGCCTGACGCCTTCGAGCCTGGCCGGGATGACGCGCGTGTCGTTGAAGACGAGGCAATCGCCCGCGCGCAGCAGCTGGGGCAAATCGGCGACGCGGTGGTCGCTCAGGCTATCGGGGGTGACGCACAGCATGCGCGCCTGGTCGCGCGGTGCGGCAGGGCGCAGCGCGATCCGCTCGGGCGGCAGGTCGAAATCGAACAGATCAACACGCATGACGCGGTGCCCGTGCCGGATTACCGTCGCGGCGGCAAGCGCGGCGCGGTGCCTTTATTGGCGCGGCGGGATCGGCGCGTTGAGATCGTCGGCGGTGATCGCGGGCGCGGCCGGGGCGGGGGCACGCTCGGTCAGCATCGCCGGCGGCGGGATCGGCTTGCCGTCGGCAAGGACCGATGCCTGGACGATGCGCGACGGGTTTGCGGGCGGTTCGCCACGGTGGACCGCGTCGATATACTGCATGCCCGATACAACGCGACCGAAGGTCGTGTACTGCCGGTCGATCTTGAGCTGCGGCTGGAACATGATGAAGAACTGGCTGTTGGCGCCGTTGAAATCGGCAGGGCGCGCCATCGCGACGGTCCCACGCAAATGCGGATAGACCGACAGTTCGGCATTGAGGTCGGGCATCGAGCTGCCACCCTGGCCGGTTCCGGTCGGGTCGCCGGTTTGCGCCATGAAGCCGTCGATCACGCGGTGAAAGATGATGCCGTCATAGAAACCCGCGCGCGCCAGCTCCTTGACCCGGGCAACGTGGTTGGGCGCGACGTCAGGGCGCAGCTGGATGACGACGCGGCCGCCGGTCGACAGGTCGAGCGCGAGCATCCATTCGGGGTTGTTGGCATATTCGGCCGGGGTGACCGCTGCGACATCGGTCTTGACCGGCGGCTTGGCCTCGGTCGCCGGTGCGGCCTCCTGCGCCATGACGGGCGCGCACACGCTTGCGGCGGCGATCAGGGCGGCGGATATCAGGGTGTTGAGGCGCAGCGTCATGGATGGGTCTCTGGTCTGTTGCAGGGCGGCCCGGACGGGACCTGGTGAATAGGCGCACGAACCTATCGGGCGACGGCGATTAACGGCTCATGACCCTTTGCGTCCAATCTTTTCTACCCGCGCGACGACTTCGTCGCGCACCGGCGGCGTGACGAACGGCGTGATATCGCCGCCATACATCGCGATTTCCTTGACCAGTTTCGACGCGATCGGCTGCAACGCGGCATCGGCCATCAGGAAGATCGTCTCGATGTCGTCGTTGAGCTGCTGGTTCATCCCTGCCATCTGGTATTCATATTCGAAATCGGCGACCGCGCGCAGCCCGCGGACGATGACGCGCGCGCCTTCGCGCTCGGCGAACTTCATCAGCAGCGAATCGAACGCGGTGACGCGGACATGGCTGCCGATCTCGGCAACTTCGCGCGACACCATCGCCATCCGCTCCTCAAGGCTGAACATCGGCGACTTGCTCGGGTTGGTCGTCACCCCGATGACGAGCTCGTCGACCAGGCTCGCCGCACGCCGGGCGATATCCATATGGCCCAGCGTGATCGGGTCGAACGTTCCGGGATAGACTCCGATCAGCATCAGCGGTCCCTTTCGATGACGAAGCGTGCGATGGCGCGCAGCAGGTCGGCTTCGCGGCCAAAACCGGCGAGATGGCCGATCGCCTGATCGACCAGCGCGTGGGCCTGTTCGCGCGCCCGGGCCAGGCCCATGACCGAAACGAAGGTCTCCTTGCCCGCCGCGGCGTCCTTGTGCAGCGCCTTGCCCGCGCGCGCCTCGTCGCCTTCGACGTCGAGGATGTCGTCGGCGATCTGGAAGGCGAGGCCGATGTCGCGGGCATAGCCGCGCAGTGGCGCGCGCCCCTCGGGCGACAATTTGCCCATGATCGCGCCCGCTTCGACGCAGAATGCGATCAGCGCGCCGGTCTTCATCTGCTGCAACCGGGTAACGGTGGCAAGGTCGAAGCTCGCGCTCTCGGCGGCAAGATCCATCATCTGGCCACCCGCCATGCCCGATTGCCCGCTTGCCCGGGCGAGCTCGGCGACCAGCTCGCAGCGGACGAACGGATCGTGATGCGTGCGTTCGTCGGCGAGGATTTCGAACGCCAGCGCGTGGAGCGCGTCGCCCGCCAGCACCGCGGTCGCTTCGTCGAACGCCTTGTGAACCGTCGGCTTGCCGCGCCGCATGTCGTCATCGTCCATGCACGGCAGGTCGTCGTGGACCAGGCTGTAGACGTGGATCGCCTCGATCGCGGTGCCGATCCTCAGCGCGCTTTGCCGGTCGACATGGAACAGGTCGCACGATGCGACGACGAGCAGCGGGCGCAATCTTTTGCCGCCGCCGATCGCGGCATGGCGCATTGCTTCGACGAGCCGGGCGCGCGCGTCGTCGGGAACCGTCAGGACTGCGTCGAAATGCGCGTCGATCGAATCGGATACCTGCGCCATCGCGGAGGCGAGGATCGTCTTGGCGCTGGCGTCGTTGGCGGCGTCGGGATTTTCCTGGTCGGCCATCGGTCCGCTCAATCGGCGTCGAACGGCTGGGTGCCGGTCGCCTGGCCGCCCGCGCCAGTGGTGATCATTTCGATCCGCACCTGCGCCGCTGCGAGTCGTGCCTCGCAATGTTTCTTGAGCGCTTCGCCGCGCGAATAGAGATCGACCGAGGCGTCGAGCGGCGCGTCCCCGGCTTCAAGCTGGCGGACGATCGTTTCGAGTTCGGCCATGGCCGCTTCGAACGACAGGGTTTCGACGGGAACGGGTTCGGACATGGTCGCCAGCAATGACGCTGCGGCGCATGGCGGTCAAGGCGGCTGTCGCACGCCTCGTGGTGCGCTGCACCACGATCATGCTTGACGGCGCCATGCTCAGACGCGAAAGACGCGCGGTCATGAAAACACCCCTCGCAATCCTCACCCTCGCCGCCAGCGCGCTCGCGCTCGCCGCTTGTAACAACTCCAAGACCGACGACGCAGCTGCTGCTGCTGCGGCGGCCAACGAGGCGACTACCGCCGCGCCCGTGACGCTGCCGCCCGCAGTCGTCGCGTCGAAAATCTACCGCTGCCGCGATGCCAGCGTCGTCTATGTCGACTTCCTGTCGAACTCGGGCGATCTCGCGGGCAGCATGAACGCCAACATCCGCACCGACAATGTCGCGGGCACCGCCACGCAGCTGACGCGCCCCGATGCCGAAACACCTTATACCGCCGAAGGTTATTCGCTTTCGGGTACGGGCGACAGCGTCACGATCGAAGTTCCGGGCAAGAACGCGCAGCTCTGCAAGGCCTGATCGCCTAAGCGTTCTCTTCCGACGTCTAACAAGGGGCCGGGCGACCGGCCCCTTTTTCATTGGCGTGAAGGCCACCGCGCTTTATGGCGCGGCGCATGACCACAGCAACTCCCGTCCCGCCCGCCAATTCGCCCGCCATCACCCCGCAGATCGTCGCCGAACACGGCCTCAACGAAGCGGAATACGCCCGCGTCCTCGCGGCGCTCGGGCGCGAGCCCAATATCGTCGAGCTCGGCATCTTCTCGGTGATGTGGTCCGAACATTGCAGCTACAAGAGCTCGCGCCTCCATCTCAAGAAGCTCCCGACGACGGGCCCGCAGGTCATCTGCGGCCCCGGCGAGAACGCCGGCGTCGTCGATATCGGCGCCGGGCCGAACGGCACGAAACTCGCCGCGATCTTCAAGATGGAGAGCCACAACCACCCGAGTTACATCGAACCCTATCAGGGTGCGGCAACCGGCGTCGGCGGTATCTTGCGCGACGTGTTCACGATGGGCGCGCGTCCCGTCGCCAACATGAACGCGCTGCGCTTCGGCTCGCCCGACCACCCCAAGACGCGCCACCTCGTCGCCGGCGTCGTCCACGGCATCGGCGGCTACGGCAATTGCGTCGGCGTGCCGACGGTCGGCGGTGAGGTCAATTTCCACCCCGCCTACGACGGCAATATCCTCGTCAACGCCATGACCGTCGGCATCGCCGACCAGGACAAGATTTTCTATTCGGCCGCGTCGGGCATCGGCAATTCGATCGTCTATGTCGGCTCGAAGACCGGCCGCGACGGGATCCATGGCGCGACGATGGCGAGCGCCGATTTCGCCGAGGATGCCGAGGCCAAGCGCCCGACCGTCCAGGTCGGCGATCCGTTCACCGAAAAACTGCTCATCGAGGCGTGCCTCGAACTGATGGCGACCGACGCGATCGTCGCGATCCAGGACATGGGCGCGGCGGGCCTGACGAGCTCGAGCGTCGAGATGGCCTCGGCCGGCGGTGTCGGCATCCGGCTCGACATGGACGCGGTGCCGCAGCGCGAAAGCGGCATGACCGCGTACGAAATGATGCTGTCCGAAAGCCAGGAACGCATGTTGATGGTGCTGAAGCCCGGGCGCGAGGCCGAGGCAGAGGCGATCTTCACCAAATGGGAACTCGATTTCGCGGTCATTGGCGAGGTCACCGATACCGGGCGCATGGTCTTGGAGCATCACGGCGAGGTGGTCTGCGACATCCCGCTCGCCCCGCTCGCCGACGACGCGCCGCTCTACGACCGGCCGAGCATGAGCGCCGAGGATTACAAGGCCTGGGCCAACGTCAAACCGCTCGGCGACATTCCCGAAAGCTCCGACATCGGCGCCGACCTGTTGAAGCTGATGGCCAGCCCCGACATCGCCAGCCGCCGCTGGATCTGGGAACAATACGATACGCAGGTCGGCGCCGACACGCTCCAGCGCCCCGGCGGCGACGCCGCGGTGGTGCGCATCCACGGCACCAACCGCGCGCTCGCGATCACCACCGACTGTACCCCGCGCTATTGCTATGCCGACCCTTATGAAGGCGGTAAACAGGCGATCGCCGAGGCCTATCGCAATTTGAGCGCGGTCGGCGCGAAACCGCTCGCGACGACCAACTGCCTCAACTTCGCCAACCCCGAACGCCCCGAGATCATGGCGCAGCTGACCGGTTGCCTGAAGGGCATGAGCGAGGCGTGCATTGCGCTCGACATGCCGATCGTGTCGGGGAACGTCAGCCTCTACAACGAAAGCAAGGCCACCGGCGGTGGCAGCGCAATTTTGCCGACTCCCGCAATCGGCGCGATCGGCGTCCTTGAGGACATCGACACCATGGCGACGATCGCGTTCAAATCGGCGGGACAGGCTATCATCCTGATCGGCCACAGCGCGGGGCAGGTCGGCCAGTCACTGTGGCTGCGCGAATGCCATGGCCGCGAAGACGGCGCGCCGCCGCCCGTGGACCTTGCGATCGAGGCACGCCATGGCGACTTCGTCCGCGATCTCGTCACGCGCGGCCTCGTCAACGCGGTGCACGATTGTTCGGATGGCGGCGCGCTCGTCGCGATCACCGAAATGGCACTGGCCGGTCGCCAGGGTGCCGCGCTCGACTTGCCCGACGTTCCCAATCCTGCCGCAATCCTGTTCGGCGAAGACCAGGCGCGCTTCGTCGTCGCAACCGACGATGCCGACGCGGTGATGGCTGCTGCAAAGGCTGCGGGCATTTTCGTGGCGCGCATCGGCACCACCGGCGGCGCAGCGATCACCGTGTCGGGCAGCGAAATCCCTCTCGATGACCTGCGCAAAGCCCACGAATCCTTCTTCCCCGCACTCATGGGCAGCGACGCGGCGCTGGCTTAGTCTCCTCCCCATTCATGGGGAGGGGGACCGCCGACGCAGTCGGGGGTGGAGGGGAGGCGTCGCGCGCTGCCGCTGGCTTGTGCGGTACTCCACGAACCTCAGCGCATTCCCCTCCACCAGCCTGCGGCTGGTCCCCCTCCCCGCAAGCGGGGAGGAGACTGGACGCGTTTGATATCGAGAGGCATGACAAGTGTCGTGATCAAGCCGCCTCGCCAGACCGTCGTTCGCGCCCGCAAACTGCGCCGCGCCTTGAGCATTCCCGAAACGACGCTGTGGGTCCGCTTGCGCGCGCGTCCGGCAGGTTTCAAATTCCGTCGCCAACATCCTTGCGGACCATATGTGCTCGATTTTTACTGCGCGGCGGCGAAGCTCGGGATCGAGGTCGATGGCGTGGCGCATGACATGGGCGATCGCCCAGAACGCGATGCGCGGCGCGAGCTTGTGCTGAATCAACAGGGGATCGAAATCATGCGGATTCGGGCTGGCGATATCGTGCGGGATGTCGATGCGGCGGTGGAGGCGATCGCTGCTACATGCGAAGCGCGGCGCATTCCCCTCCACCATCCGGCTTTGCCGGACGGTCCTCCTCCCCGTGCCGGGGAGGAGACAGCACGATGAAACCGCACGCCACCGTCCCCTATGAAGCGCTGCCAGAGCTGAGTGACGCGGAGCGCATCGCGCGCGCCAGCGCCTTCCGCGACGCGATCGCCACGCGCCACAGCTGCCGGATGTTCTCCGACGCGCCCGTGCCGCGCGCGGTGATCGAACAGGCGATCCTCGCCGCCGGCACCGCTCCGTCGGGCGCCAACCACCAGCCGTGGCATTTCGCGGTAATCGAAAGCGCCGCGAAGAAACGCGCGCTGCGCGAGGCGGCCGAGGTCGAGGAGCGCGAATTCTATGGCGGCAAGGCGTCGCAGGAGTGGATCGACGCACTCGCGCCCTTGGGCACCGACGAGACCAAGCCCTATCTCGAAACCGCGCCCTATCTGATCTGCATCTTCGGCCAGCGCCGCGGCGGCATCGATCCGGGCGACGACAAGCAGAATTACTACGTCACCGAAAGCGTCGGCATCGCCACCGGCTACCTGATCGCGGCGCTCCACGCGGCGGGCCTCGCGACGCTGACGCACACGCCCAACCCGATGAAGTTCCTCAACGCGCTGTGCGACCGCCCGGGATCCGAAAAGCCGATGATGGTCCTCGTCGTCGGCAAGGTTGCGGACAGTGCGACGATCCCGCTCCATGCGACGCACAAGAAGCCGCTGGACCGCATCGCCTCCTGGCTCTAGCGCCGGCGCCGCAGGGGGAGGCGAACATCATGGCGACGACAACACCTGCCGGACTGCAGCGTTTCACCAGTCTCGACGCCATCCGCGGTGTGGCGGTGATGGGCATTCTGGCGATGAACATCTACGCTTTCGCCACCCCCGACCCCGGCTATACCAACCCCGCCGCGGTGGGCGACGACACGGGCGGCAATGTCCTCGTCTGGTTGCTCGATTTCCTGTTCTTCGACAGCAAGATGCGCGGCCTGTTCTCGATGATGTTCGGCGCCTCGACGCTGCTCGTGATCGAACGCGCGCTGGCCTATGGCCTCAGCGGCGCGAAGGTCCATTATTCCCGCATGGTCTGGCTGCTGATCCTCGGCCTCGCCCATTTCTACCTGATCTGGTGGGGCGACATCCTCGTTCTCTATGCGCTGTGCGGCATGTTGCTGTTCTTCTTTCGCAACCTTTCGATCCAGGCGCTGCGGCGCTGGGCGATCGGCTTGCTGATCGTCTCGGCGCTGTATTTCGGATCGTTTTTCGGCAGCGCCGCGCTGATGCGCGCCGGCGTCGTCGAACCGCCCGCCGCCATGGCCCGGGCGATCGTCGAGATGAACGACAAGTTTGGGCCGCACAGTCCCGATGTCGCTACCACGCGTACGCTGTATCGTTCGGACTACAGGACGATCGCGGGCAACCGGATCTTCGAAAAGACCGCCGAGCCGTTTGCCGGCTTCATGGCCTTCGGCTGGGAGACGCTGGGGCTGATGCTGATCGGCATGATCATGTTCAAATCGGGCTTCTTTACCGGCCAGTGGGACAGCGCCCGCTACCGCAAGTGGCTTATTGCCTGCTGGGGCGTCGCGATCCCCGCCAACCTGCTCTTGGCCTGGTACCAGCTGTCAGACGGTTACAGCGGCGTATCGACGCTGTTTGCGACCCTCGTGCTGTCGATGCCGTTCGATGTCATGATGGCGATCGGCTGGGCGGCGCTGGTCATCCTCGTCATCCGGCAAGCGCGCTACGCCCGGCTCGACGCGCGGCTCGCGGCAACGGGGCGGATGGCGTTTACCAACTATCTGGTGACCAGCCTGGTGATGACGACGATCTTCTACGGCTATGGCCTGTCGCTGTTCGGCGAATTCCACCGCCTCGCGCTGCAACTCTTCGTCCTCGCGATGTGGGCGGCGATGCTGGCCTGGTCGAAACCCTGGCTCGATCGCTATACCTACGGCCCGTTCGAATGGTTGTGGCGTAGCCTGTCGCGCTGGCGTTTCCAGCCGATGCTGCGGCGCGCACCGGTCGGCGGCGCCTGAGGCTCAGCCGCGGCCGAGCAGCTGGTCGTTGGTGGCCGACCGGCCAAAGGCGGGGCGCTGGCGCTGGACCAGTGGATTGGCCTCGGTCTCGAGCGCGTCGAGCGTTTCTTCGAACAGCGGACGCAGCGCGACGACCTTTTGCAGATATTCGTCGGGTGGGCTGCGATCCTCGACGCATTCGCGCGCGAACATCTCGATATCCTCGGCCAGGCTGGCGAGCCGGTCGGCGCCGAACTGGCGCGATTCGCCCTTGAGCGTGTGCGACGGGAGGACCAGCGCGGCGGCGTTTTTCTCGCGCATCGCCTGTTCGATCGCGGCGACCGACTTGATGCCGTCCTCGCGAAAATAACCGAGGATGCGGACGAAGCCGCCGCCGAGGCCCGAACGTGCAGCGCGATAGACGGTCCAGTCGACCAGTTGTTCGGGCTCTGTGCCCATAAAGCTTCCCCGTCTTCGGCGCAGTCGTGCGTCGATCCAGTCATCGCCTTATCGAATCTGGGTTAATGGGGCGTTACGCGCGCCCCGCGATCGCTCGCGGTCAGTCGCCGGATTTCTTGTCGAACGGGTTTTTCGGCGCGCGCAGAGTGAGCCGCACCGGCACCGCGCCCAGCCCCAGTTCGCGGCGCAATCCGTTGATCAGATAGCGGCGATAGCTTTCGGGCAGCTCGTCGACGCGGGTGCCGAACACGACGAAACTCGGCGGGCGCGTATTGGCCTGCGTGGCATAGCGCAGCTTGATCCTTTTGCCCTTGGGAGCGGGCGGGGGATTGGCCTCGAGCGCGCGTTCGAGCCAGCGGTTGAGCTGGCCCGTCGTGATCCGTTTCGACCACGCGTCGCGCGTCTCGAACGCGGCTGCAAGCAGCGTGTCGATGCCCTTGCCGGTGGCGCCCGACAGCGTCAGCAGCGGCACGCCCTTGACCTGTGCCAGGCCTTCCTCGAGCGCCGCGCGGACGCCCTGGTAGAGCTTGCTGCCGTCCTCGGCGACGTCCCATTTGTTGAGCGCGATGACGAGCGCGCGGCCTTCCTCGAGGACGCGGTCGGCGATCTTGAGATCCTGTAGCTCGAGCCCCTTGGTCGAATCGAGCAGCAGCACGACGACTTCGGCGAAATCGATCGAGTGGAGCGCGTCGGCAACCGACAGCTTCTCGAGCTTGTCCTGGACGCGCGCGCGCTTGCGCATGCCCGCGGTGTCGATCAGGCGGACCTCGCGGCTTTGCCCATCATGCTCCCACAGCCAGTCGATGCTGATCGAATCGCGGGTGATTCCTGCCTCGGGGCCGGTGATCAGGCGTTCTTCGCCCAATATACGGTTGATCAGCGTCGACTTGCCCGCATTGGGACGCCCGACGATGGCCAGCTTGAGCGGGCCCTGTTCGTCGTCGCCGAGCGCTTCGAGTGGCTCGCCGGGATCGAAATTGTCTTCGAGATGCGGGCGCATCGCGTCGAACAGTTCGACCATGCCCTCGCCGTGCTCGGCGCTCAGCTGGATCGGATCGCCGAGGCCCAGTGCATAGGCTTCGTTTATCCCGGCGTCGCCCGCCTTGCCCTCGGCCTTGTTGGCGACAAGGATGATCGGCGTGTCGCTGGTGCGCAGCCAGCGGGCGATTTCCTCGTCGAGCGGATTGAGGCCGGCGCGCGCGTCGAACACGAACAGGGCGGCGTCGGCACCAGCGACTGCGGCCTCGGTCTGCGCGCGCATCCGTCCGGGCAGGCTGGCCGGATCGTCGTCTTCATAGCCCGCGGTATCCATCACGCGGAACTTCATGCCGATCAGCTCGGCCTCGCCCTCGCGGCGATCGCGGGTGACGCCGGGCCGGTCATCGACCAGCGCGAGCTTCTTGCCGACCAGCCGGTTGAACAGCGTCGACTTGCCGACATTGGGTCGGCCGATGATGGCGAGCATCGGCAGGCGCGGCGCGGCGCTGCCGAACGAGGACGGAATCTGCTCCGTGCGGTCATTGTCTTCTCCGCCCGGCATGCGAAACGTCCTTCCCGTATTGGTGTTGCTCCGCTCACCGATAGGCGGTGAGGCGGCCTTCGTCGTCGAGCAGGTAGAGCATGTTGTTGGCGGCCACCGGCGACAGGCCGAACGTCTTGCCGGCCTCGGTCTGGCCAATGATGCTGCCGTCGGTCGGGTTGACCTGGATCATCTGGCCCAAGGTGCTGACCAGGATCAGGCGGTTGCCCGCAAGGATCGGCCCGGTCCAGCGGATCTTGCCCTTCTTCGATTCTTCCTTGCGATAGCTCGGCAGCTGGCTGATCCAGCGAACCTTGCCCGTGGTCCGCGCGACCGCCAGCAGGCGATCCTGGTCGGTCACGACAAAGACCCATTCGCCCGCGACCCACGGGGTCGATATGCCGGCGATGGGGAGCTCCCAGAGGCGCTGGCCGGTGACCAGCTCATAGGCTGCCATGCGGCCGCCCTTGCCGAGCGCGTAGACGCGGCCGCGATCGATCACCGGCGAGGCGTCGACGTCGGTCAGCGATTCGACCGAGACCGCGAAGCTGGTCCGCGCCAGCGCGTCGCCCCACAGGTCGCGACCGTTCTCGTAGCGATAGGCATAAAGTTCGCCCGAAGAATATCCGGCGACCACGGTGCCCTGGCCGGCGGCTGGCGCACCGACGCCGAACACGCTGCCGGCACCGATCGATGCGGTCGCCTGCCAGACCTGCGTACCGTCGGTCTGGTTGAGCGCGAACAGCTGGTTGTCCTGCGCCATGACATAGACATGGCCGTTCGACAGCGTCGGCGAACCGCGCAGCGGCCCCGACGGGCGGACCTTCCAGATGATGCCGCCGGTGGTCGCGTCGAGCATTGCGACATCGCCTGCGCCATTGGTCGCGAAAACGCGGTTTCCGGCAGCGCTGACCCCGCCACCGAACAGCGCGTTGCGCACATCGGGGTCGTCGCCGGCGATCGACGAGGTCCACAGGACCGCGCCGCTTGCTGCGTCATAGGCATGGACCGTGGCGTCGACGTCGACGACATAAAGCTTTCCGTCCGACACGACGGGGGCTGCGGCGAGCTTCACGCGATTGGTGCTGCCGGGAATCTGGACGCTCCACGCGGGCGTCAGGCTGGCGGGCAGGGCGACGTGGCCCATCGCCTTCATTGCGTTGCCGCCGGGCTGCGCCCAGTCGGCGTTAACCTCGGGCAGCGGCACCGTGACCGCGACATTGGCCAGCGCAGGATCGACCTCGGCCGCGCTTTCGCCCGACAGGACGTTGATCCGGTCGCCCAGCGTCGGCGTGTCGATACGGGTCTTCTTGAATACGCTGCAACCGCTCAGCAGGGCGCTGGCCAGCAGGAGGGCGATAATGGGACGTGATGTCATGGATTATCCTGTCGGTTGACCGGCGGGTTGGGGCTTGGAATCGGTTTGGGTCACCGCGTCGATCCCCAGCGTGCCCGCCATTTGCACGGCGCGCGACTTGAGGCTCGGATCGATACCCTTATGGGCGGCAATATCGGCAAAGATCTGCCCCGCTTTTCCGCGCTCTTTCTTGCGCAGGTGGGCGATGGCGGTCATTTCGGCGGCGGGACCGAACCACGGCGAATCGGCAACCGCCAGCGGCTTCAGCCGCGCGATGATCGCGTCGGGCTTGAGCGTGTCGAACTCGACCGCGGTCTGGCGGACCGTCGCGAGGTCGCGGAAGACCTGGTCGACCGATGCGTCCGCGGCAATTTCGCCGAGCAAGGTCGCGGCGCGTTTCGCGTCGCCCGCTTCGAGCGCGACATTGGCCTGGGTAAAGCGTGCGACCGCATCATAGGGCGCCTTGCCCGAGGTTTTCAGTTCGGCCAGCGCGTCGGCGGCGATCTTGGGGTTGCCGCCCTCGATCCGGTCGAGCGCCTGGACATAGGTTTCCCCGCGTTCGCCGGCTTTGCGTTCGCTGTGCTGGCCGTAATAGAGCCAGCCGCCGAATGCGGCGAGGAAGACGACGATCCCGACGGCGATAATCGCGCCATAGCTTTTGGCAAAGGTCGCCCACTGGTCCTTGCGGACCGCGTCGTCGACTTCGCGAAGGAAGACATCGTCCTGTTCGGGCTTGAGCGCCACTGGATTCTCCGAAAGGGGGTTGATCGTGCGCCTCCTTAGCGGCGCGGTCGCTAAAGGAAAAGGCCTAGCCGCTGCGCTTCAGGTCTTGGCGCGATAGGTCTGATCGGCGGTCGGGAATGAACGCGACCTGACTTCGTCGGCATAGGTCGCGACCGCTTCCGAAATGCGCGTCGCAAGATCGTCATAGCGTTTGACGAAGCGCGCGGTGCGTTCGAACATGCCGAGCATGTCTTCGGTCACCAGCACCTGTCCGTCGCACTTGGCCGATGCACCGATGCCGATCGTCGGAATATCGAGCGTCTGCGTCAGCGCGACGGCGATCGGCTCAAGCACGCCTTCGATGACAACAGCAAAGGCACCCGCGTCGGACACTGCTCTGCCGTCAGCAACGATCTTGGCGTGTTCTTCCTGGCTCTTGCCGCGCGCCGCATAACCGCCGAGCGCATTGACCGCCTGCGGCGTCAGCCCGACATGCGCCATTACCGGGATGCCGCGCTCGGTCAGGAAGCGGATCGTTTCGGCCATCGCCTCGCCGCCTTCGAGCTTGACCGCTGCGGCGCCGGTTTCGGCGAGGACGCGGCTAGCCGAGGTGAACGCCTGCTCGGGCGAGGCCTCATAGCTGCCGAACGGCATGTCGATGACGACCAAGGCGTGAAAGCTGCCGCGCACGACCGCGGCGCCGTGCGCGCACATCATATCGAGGGTGACCGCCAGCGTCGAGGGCAGGCCGTAGATCACCTGGCCGAGCGAATCGCCGACCAGCAGGAGGTCGCAATGCGGATCGAGCAATTGCGCCTGGCGCGCCGTATAGGCGGTCAGCATGACAAGCGGCTCGTCGGTCTTGCCTCCAAACTTGCGCCGCTTGATTGCCGGCACGGTCAGGCGTTTCATCGGTGCGGGAGTCGGCGTGGCACGGCTCGTCGCGGTGTCGATCTGATAGGTTGTGGACATGGTGCCAACTGCTAGCGCCGATGCGCGCCCAACGCTAGCCCAGCCAGAATCCTAGCCGACCTCGACGCCCTTCCAGAACGCGATGCGTCCCTTGATTTCGGCAGCGGCCGCTTTGGGGTCGGGATAATACCAGGCGGCGTCGCGGTTGGTTTCGCCATCGACCTCGAGCGAATGATAATGCGCCTCGCCCTTCCACGGACAGTGCGAGGTCGTCGTGCTGTCGCGGAGGTATTCCTGCGCGACGCTGTCGCACGGGAAATAATGGTTTCCCTCGACAACCAATGTGTCGTCGCTCTCGGCGATCACCTTGCCGTTCCATTGCGCCCGGATCATTGGGTTTCTCCTGCTTGCCCGCCGCACCCAACTTGCGCGGGCCGCCACGCTTTGGCAAGAGGCGCGCACGCCTCTCTCACGATGGAATCCCATGCCCGACCGCGCTCCCGCTTTGCCTGCCCTTGCCATTGAGCCGCACCCCGCCCGGGTGTCCGACGCCGATCGCGCCGATCGGATCGCCGATCCCGGTTTTGGCCGTATCTTCACCGATCACATGGCGTCGGCGGTCTGGAATACCGAGCAGGGCTGGCACGATGCCAGGATCACGCCGCGCGTCCCGTTGCAGATCGACCCGGCGACGTCGGTGCTGCATTATGCGCAGGAAATCTTCGAAGGCATGAAGGCCTATCGCACCGCCGACGGCGCGATGGCGCTGTTCCGGCCGCAGGAGAATGCGCGCCGCTTCAACGCCTCGGCGCGGCGCATGGCGATGCCCGAAATTCCCGAGGCGCTGTTCCTCGAAGCGGTCCGGCAGGTCGTCGCGACCGACGCCGACTGGTTCCCCGGCGTCCCCGGCGGCGCGCTCTATATCCGTCCCTTCATGTTCTCGAGCGACGTCCGACTCGGTGTCCGGCCGGCTTCCGAATACCGCTTCCTCGTCATCGTCTCGCCGGTCGGCAATTATTTCCGCGGCGATCCCACGGCGATCAAATTGTGGGTCAGCCGCAATTACGTCCGCGCTGCACCCGGCGGCACCGGCGAGGCGAAATGCGGCGGCAACTACGCCGGCAGCCTCGTCGCCCAGGCCGAGGCGATCGAGCGCGGCTGCGACCAGGTCGTCTACCTCGACGCGATCGAACGCAAATGGGTCGAGGAATTGGGCGGCATGAACCTGTTCTTCGTCATGGACGACGGCACGCTCGTCACCCCGCCGCTCGGTGGCACGATCCTGCCCGGCATCACCCGCGACAGCCTGATCACGATCGCGCGCGACGAGGGGCTGACGGTGCGCGAAGAACGCTATGGTATCGATCAGTGGCGCGCCGATGCGGCGAGTGGCCGGCTCGTCGAAAGTTTCGCCTGCGGGACCGCCGCGGTGGTCACCCCGGTCGGCGAAGTGCGCGACGGCGACAGCGTCTTCACGATCGGCTCGGGCGGCCCAGGCCAGCTGACCCAGCGGCTGCGCCAGCGGCTCGTCGATATCCAGTACGGCCGCGCGCCCGATCGCCACAACTGGGTCGAATCGATCGGATGAACCCCGGCGCCGCGTGCGCCGACGACGGCGTTGCCATCGCGACGGGGCCGCGATATGGGGCGCTTCACCGCGATCGATCGGTGAAGCGTGATGGGGCGTAGCCAAGCGGTAAGGCACCGGTTTTTGGTATCGGCATGCGCAGGTTCGAATCCTGCCGCCCCAGCCACCCTTTAAGGGTCGCGCAAGCATCTGAGAAATAATCGATTTCTGAGCGACAATCAACGACGCCGAGGAACTCGCGCGCGCCGAAGCGCTCTGGCGCGTCTAGAAGCTGACCGCCTCGACCATCACGCCTGCCTCGATCGCGTCTGTGTCGGCGCGCCGTCGCAGCAGCAGGTCGGCGGCGGCGAGGCTTCGCTGGGCGCCCGAATCCTGATTGTCGAGCGGCACGGCGCGGCCGTCCTTCCACGCCGCACGGACAAAGGTCTCGCGCGATCCGCACGGTGGCAGGGCGGCGGCGAGCGCGATGGATTTCCAGCGCAGCGCCTCGCCGGGATCGCGCCCGCATAGCCCCGCGATCAGCGGGGCGAGCAACAGCCGCGCGGTCACCATCGCCGATGTCGGGTTGCCGGGCAGTCCCATCACCAGCGCGCCGCCCGCCCGGCCCAACCAGACCGGCTTGCCCGGCTTGATCGCGACCTTGGAGAAAATGAGGTCGAGCCCCTGGCGCTCGAACATCGCCTTGGCGAAATCCTTTTCGCCGACCGATGCGCCACCGGTGACGATGACGAGGTCGGCCGAGGCGACGGCATCCTCCGCGGCACGTTCCATCGCCGCCAGCTCGTCGGGCAGGCGGATCGCGCCAAGACTGTGCGCGCCCCATCTGTGCGCCAGCGCGCCGACCCCCAGCGAGACGCTTTCGGGAACCGCTCCCGCACGGTGCTTTGCCTCGCCCGGCGCGGCCAGTTCGTCGCCGGTGCCGAGCAGCATGATGCGTGGTCGCCGCCAGCAGGCAACCTCGGCAACGTCGCCCCCGGCGATCGCGACCAGCTCGCGATAGCCGATCCTGCGGTTCGCCTCGAGCAGCAGCGCGCCGCGTTCGAAATCGCCGCCGCGCGGGCGGATATGACGGACTGGCGAGAGCGGCCGCGCGAACCCCGCTGTGTCGCCGTCGGTTTCGACATGTTCCTGGATCACGACGCGGTCGGCGCCGAGCGGGACCGGCGCGCCGGTAAAGATGCGCACGCACGTCCCGGCTGCCAGCGTCCCGCCGCTGCCGCTGCCGGCGAAATTGCGCGTCGCAACCGGTAAGCGCGCGGGCAGGGCGGAAAGGTCGGCGTCGCGCACCGCATAGCCGTCCATTGCCGACACGTCGCACCACGGCGAATCGACCTCGGCATGGACTGCGGCGGCCAACGTGCGCCCCTCGGCCTCGCCGATCGGGATCACCGCACTCCCGGTCGGGCACGCGACCGCGCGTACCGCTGCGAATGCCTCGTCGAAGCTGATCATGCGCACACCGCCCGCAGGCGCGGGATCTGCCCGGCGAGCGAACAGGGGCGATAGCGGCTATCGAGTTCGTCGCGCAGGACCATCGTCCAGCCGTCGCGACAGGCACCGGTCGATCCCGGCAGGCAGAACACGAAACTGTCGCCGACCTGCCCGGCACAGGCGCGCGATTGCAACGTCGACAGGCCCACGGTTTCGCGGCTCGCCAGATGGAACAGCACCGAAAACCCGTCCATCTCGCGCCGGAACAGGGGGCGGATCGCCTCGGGCGTCACGTCGCGCGGTGAAAAGCCGGTGCCGCCGGTTGTCAGGATGACGTCGATCGCCGGATCATCGGCCCATTGCGTGACCTGCGCGGCGATCGCTTCGGCTGTGTCGACCACGATTGCCCGCCCGGCCAAGGCATGTCCGGCCGCGACGAGGCTGTCCGCCAGATATCCGCCCGAACTGTCGTTGCTCGCGTTGCGCGTGTCGGACACGGTCAGCACCGCGATATTGAGTGGATGGAATTCCAGCGTGTCATCGATCCCGGCCATTATTGCTCCCATCTTGCGTGTGCTGCGTGATCCTCGGCGCGCGGTTCGATCCAGGCCGAGCCCGAGGGGCGATCCTCGCGTTTCCAGAAGACCGCATCGGTCTTCAACCGATCGATCATGTATTCGACCGCCTCGATCGCTGCGCGGCGATGCGCCGAGGCTGCAGCGACCAGAACGATCGGCTCGCCGGGCAATACCACGCCGCAGCGATGGATGACGAGACGGTAATCGCAGCCAAAGCGGGCGGCAGCATCGACAATCTCGCGCATCGAGGACAACGTCATACGCGGATGATGGTCGAGGAACATCGCGTCGACCGGCTCGCCGTTGCTGCTCAACGGGCGCGCCGTGCCGGTAAAGCTCGAAATGGCGCCCGCGCCCTGCGCCGCTTGGGCGAATTGCCTCAGCTCCTCCCAAGGGTCGAATGAGGATTCGGCCAACCGGCATGTCAAAATCACCGTCATCCCCCCGACAGCGGCGGAAAAAACTCGACCCGCTCGACGCCCGCGATCGAATGGCTGTCATTGACCATTGCATCGGCGATGCAGGCGCGCAGCCTGGCCTCGCCCAATGCACCGGCCGCAGCGGGAAAATGTTCGGCGAGCAGCCGCCGCAGCCCGGCCACCGTGGCGGTCGAAGCGGGGATTTCGATCTCGACCTCTCGGCCAATGACGTCACCCATTTTTCCGAAGAAACAAATCCGCATTGCCCACCTCCAATGGCGCTGTAGTCCCACCGCGCTGTCCCCGAACTGACTGAGATCAATTCATCGCCGTTGCATCGCGCCAGCGCGCTTTGCACGACATCGTCTTCGGCCTTGTCGCACGGCTTGCGATCGTGCTGATAGCCTTCGAGCAATGCTGACCGGTTTCGGTCATCCTGATAGAGCAGAGGAGCCGCCGTCACCATGACGCTAACCAGCGACTTACGATCCGAGCGCAACCTGCCGCTCCGCCCGATCCTGCTGATCGGCACGGTGTCGGCGATGGTCCTCATGTTCCTGTGGCTTTGGTTCGAGGTCGCCGAGGGCGACCTCAAGGCGATCGACACGTCGCTGTTGCTCGCGTTTCGTACCCCCGGAGACCTTCATACGATGGCGGGTCCGGTGTGGCTGCGCCAGACGATGCTCGATCTGACCACGCTCGGCAGCGCGACGATGTTGACCATCGTGATCATCGGCTCGGCCAGTTTCATGGCGTTGAAAAAGGCCTATCGGACGTCGCTGATCCTGCTCGGCGCGACGATCAGCGGGAGTGTCGCGGTGGCGCTGCTCAAGGGGTTTTTCGTTCGCCCGCGGCCGATCCTTGTCGACCATCTGGTGATCGAGCATTCGGCCAGCTTCCCCAGCGGCCACGCGGCCAATTCGGCGATCGTCTATCTGACCATCGCGGCGCTGTTCATGCGGATCGAACCCGATCTGCGGACCCGCCTGTTCGTCCTGATGGCGGCAATCCTCCTCACACTGGCAATCGGGATATCGCGTGTCGCGCTCGGCGTGCACTGGCCGAGCGACGTCCTCGCGGGCTGGATGTTCGGCGCGGCCTGGGCCAGCCTGTGGGCGCTTGTCGTCAAGCTGCCGCGTGCGGCGGATCCCGCGGTCGCGTGAGTGTATCGCAGGGCAGCCGGCGATACGAGACGTTCAGCAACCGTAGCGCGTTTGAAGGTCCTGCTTTTGATCGTGCCTTATCGAGCTGGCATTTCCTTGCCACCGCGCTAGGTACGTCGGCGTGAGCAGTTTCGCATCCTCGACCGGCGATAGCGACCGTCAGCGCCTCGTCGAGGCGCTCGAGCAGGTCGCGCGCGGCGACCGGGCGGCGCTGCGATCGGTCTATGACGCGACCTCGGCGAAGCTTTTCGGCATTTGCCTTCGTATCTCCCGTGATCGGGAGTTGGCGGAGGATGTGTTGCAGGACGTTTACGTAAAGGTCTGGCGCCGCGCCGGGCGGTTCGATCCCGCCAAGGCGAGCCCGATCACGTGGCTCGCGGCCATCGCGCGCAACACTGCAATCGATGCGATCCGTAAACGCGGTCGCCGCGACGAGGTATCCGATGATGTCCTCGCCGACTTCGAAGACTCCGCGCCGCGTGCCGATGCACTGGTCGAACAGGGACAGGACAGCGCGCGCGTCGTCGATTGTCTCGACACGCTCGAAGGCGAACAGAAACGCTCGATCCGCGAGGCCTTTTTCGGCGGCTTTACCTATTCCGAACTCGCCGACCGGCGCGGCGTGCCGCTGGGAACGATGAAAAGCTGGATCCGCCGCGGTCTGGCGAGAATGAAGGAGTGCCTCGGCGATGACCGACCCTGACGCTCCCGAAGGTTTCGATCCCGTCGTGCTGGCGGGTGAATATGCGCTCGGCCTGCTCGAGGGCGCCGAGCTTGCCGACGCCAAGCGTCGCGTGCTCGCCGATCCCGGCTTTGCCGCGCAGGCGGCCTATTGGGATGCCCATTTCGCCGGCTTGCTCGACACGCAGGCGGACGGATCGCTGCAATCGCCCCCGGCCGAGCTGTGGCGCGCGATCGATCGGCGGCTCGCCGCCGATGCGTCAGGCGGCGAGGTTGCGCGGCTCGCCGAACGACGCCCGGCCACGAGGCGCTGGAACCTGGCCGCGATGGTCTCGGCAGCAGCGCTGGCAGGCGTTGCACTGCTGCTTTACGTCGGCACGCCCGACCTCATGGGCGGAGATCCCGCGGCGCCGGCTCAGGCTTCGCCCCAGTTGATTGCCCAGCTCAACGGCGACGAAGGCGGCGCCGCGCTCACTACGCGAATCGATCCGGTGACGAAACGCATGGCGATGAAAGCCACGAAAATGGGCGTCGAACTCGCCGACAACATGGCTCCCGAGCTGTGGATCATCCCCGCCGGCGGAACGCCGCATTCGCTCGGGATGCTCCCGGCCAATGGCGCGCAGGAACGAGACCTGACCAGTGCCGAGGCGGCGATGGCAGTCGAGGGTGCGATGCTGGCAATCACCTACGAGCCGCGCCAGGGCGTACCGCACAGCGCGCCGAGCTCGGCCCCCGTCATGGCGGCGGCACTCGTCGAAATCTGATTGCGGCGCGGCGGTGTCCGAATGCGCGACGCTGCATCCGGATCGCGACGGCGGGCGTAGCTTGCCTGTCCCGTCCGTTCTCCATGACTGGAACCTATGTCCCTGTATGGGTTTCGGGTGACGGGCGGGGCGTTCAGCACCGACAATTTCGACCAGGCACAGCGATCGCGTTTCAGGTTATTCGCTGCGGAGCGCCTCGATCGGTGACAGGCGCGACGCGCGGACCGCCGGCCAGCCGCCGAAAATCAACCCGATCAGCGCCGAAAACAGGATCGCGCCGATGCTCGTCGCGATGCCGATCGGTGCGGGGAAATCGACCGCCTTTTCGAATGCCGCTGCCGCTGCGATCGCCAGGATCAGGCCGATCACCCCGCCGATCATGCACAATACCGCCGCCTCGACGAGGAACTGGTTGCGGATGTCGCTGCGTTTGGCGCCAAGCGCCATGCGCAGGCCGATCTCGCGCGTTCGTTCGGTCACGCTGACGAGCATGATGTTCATGATGCCGATGCCGCCGACAAGCAGCGAGATCGATGCGATCGCGACGAGTACTGCCTGGAAGATCGCGGTCACCTGCGCGGTTTCCTGCATGAATTCCTCGGTCGTGCGGATCGTGAAGGGGCTGATCTCCTTGTCGCGGACGCGATAGCGATCGCGCATCAGCCGGGTCATCTCGCGTTTCGCGGTGCGTAACGAGAATCCGTCCTGAAAGCCGACGAACAGCATGTGGAGATCGTCGGGCCCGGCGAGCGTGTCGGTGGCGAAACGCTGGCGTGCGGTGCTGATCGGGACGATCGCGATGTCGTCATTGTCGTTGCCGAAACTCGATCCCTTCGATTCGAGTATGCCGATAATCGTGAACGGCACGCGGTTGACGCGTACGCGTTCGCCCACGGGATCGAAATCGCCGTACAGTTTCTTGGCGACCGTCGGGCCAAGCACGATGACGCGCGACGCCGAATTGACGTCGGCATCGGTGATGAAGCGGCCCCGTTCGGCGGTAATGTTCGACACGATGCCGTATCCGGGCGTCGCGCCGATGGCGGCGGTCGATGCGTTGCGTCCCGTCGCGACGAGCTGGATCGACGATCGCAATTGCGGTGCGATCGCGCTGACGCCGTCGATTTCGCGCTCGATCGCGCGGGCATCGCGCATCGTCAGCCGTCCGCGATCCTCGGTCCCGCGGCCGCCCTCGGTATCGGGGCGCGGAAACACCAGCGCCATGTTCGAACCGAGCGAATTGATCGATTCCATCACCGACACCTTGGCGCCCGACCCGACCGCGACCGCCAGCGTCACCGCGAGCACGCCGATCATCACGCCAAGCGTCGTCAGGATGGATCGCATCAGGTTGGTGCGAAGCGCGGTCAGCGCGATCGCGACATTGATGCCGTAACTGCTCAGCCGTGTCGCGATGCTCGTCATGCGGCGCGTCCGCGGCGGCGGTTGGCGACCGGACCGTCCTCGATCACTTCGCCGTCCCTGAACACGATCCGCCGCGCGGCGTAATCGGCGATGTCGGCTTCGTGCGTGACCAGGACGACGGTGATGCCTTCATCGTTGAGCGTCTGGAAGACGTGCATGATCTCTTCGGAGGTGTGCGTGTCGAGCGCGCCGGTCGGTTCGTCGGCGAGCAGCATCAGCGGGTTGGTGACGAGCGCGCGGGCGATCGCGACGCGCTGCTGCTGGCCGCCCGACAGCTTGGCAGGCGAATGGTCGAGCCGGTCGGCGAGCCCCATCTGCGTCAGCGTCGCGCGGGCGCGTTCGCGCCTCGCCTCGCCGCTGACCCCGGCATAGATCAATGGCACCGCGACATTGTCGAGCGCGCTGGTCCGCGCGAGCAGGTTGAACTGCTGGAAGACGAAGCCGATCTTGCTATTGCGCAGCTCGGCCATCGCGTCGCTCGTCATCTCGCGCGTCGCGATGCCGTCGATCAGAACCTCGCCCGAGCTTGGCACGTCGAGGCAGCCGATCATGTTCATGAAGGTCGACTTGCCCGATCCGCTCGCCCCCATGATCGCGACGAACTCGCCGCGTTCGATCTTGAGCGACACATGGTTGACCGCGTGGACGGTTTCGCCGCCCAGCACGTATTCCTTGACCAGGTCCTGCGTTTCTACGAGCGGCGGCACCATCAGCTGACGTTGACCTCGGTATCGTTTTCGTCGCTGGCGTCGCCACTGTCGTCGCCGCTGTCGTCCTTGAGCGATTTCGACCGGACCAGCACTTTCTCGCCCGGCTTTATGCCCTTGACGATCTCGACATAATCCTCGCCCTCGAGGCCGATGACGACCGCGCGTCTGGTCGGCTTGTAGGGATCGGCCCCGGCGATCCACAATTCGGCAGTGCGCGACGGGCGCTTGTCCGATTTGGCGACGGGCTTTTTCGCCGCCGCATCATCGTCCTTGTCCTTGGGCCGGTCGGCCTCGCGAGGTCGGAAGCGCATCGCGGCTACGGGCACGCGGATGACGTTCGCCTTGCGGCCGGTGACGATATCGACGTTGGCGGTCATGCCGGTGAGCAGCTTGCCGTCCTTGTTGTCGACGTCGAGGATGACGAGGTAGCTGACCACATTGGCGGTCTCGGTCGCCGACTTGCGGATCTGCTGGACGATCGCCTTGAAGGTGTCCTCGGGATAGCTGTCGACGGTGAATTGGACCGTCTGCCCGTCGCGGATCTGGCCGATATCGGCCTCGTCGACCGAGGCTTCGACCTGCATCCGCGACGTATCGGCAGCGATTTCGAACAGGTTTGGCGTCTGGAAACTGGCAGCAACCGTCGTGCCGGGCTCGACCAGCTTGTTGATCACGACGCCGCTGGTCGGTGCGACGATCCGCGTCCGGCTGAGGTCGAGCCGCGCCGACGACAGTTCGGCGTTGCTTTGCGATATCTGCGCACGGGCGCTTTGCGCCTGCGCCTGCGCGGTGCTCATCGCGGCGCGCGCGGTCGACAGCGCGTTTTGCGCCTGGTCGAGCGCCGCCTTCGAGACGAAACCCTGCTTCACCAGCTCCTGCGCGCGCGAAAACTGGCGCTGCTGCACCTCGACATCGGTGCGGGCGCGGATGATCGCGGCATCGGCCTGGGCGAGCGCCGCGCGGGCCAGCGAGACCTGCGCCTGCGCCTGCTGGACACGCGCGCGAATTCGCGTCGGGTCGATTTGGGCGAGGACCTGGCCGGCGGTTACCGGCGAATTGAAATCGACATAGACCTGCGTCACCTGGCCCGAGATTTCGGACCCGACCTTGATCGTGTTGAGCGCGCGCAGCTTGCCGCTCGCCGAGACTGTCCGGACGACCTCGCCGCGATCGGCGGCCTCGGTGACATATTCGTAATCGGGCGGGGTGGGGACGACGACCTTGTAGACGATGAAGACCACCACCAGGGCGATGATCGCCGACCATATCTTATGCCGCTTGATCCAGGCGCCGAACTTTTCCACGTCATTCTCCCCGCTGAAGGAACGACATGGCACAGGTGTATGAGCGAAGCAACACAGGATGAGAAATAGTCTGCTCACAGCCCGCGCTCGCGAATCGAATAGGGAGCGGGCATACGATACCGCGCGCGCAATGCGAAGATGAGCAGCGGTTCGATGGTTTGAGCTGGTGACCCCTACGGGAATCGAACCCGTGTTTCAGCCGTGAGAGGGCCGCGTCCTAACCGCTAGACGAAGGGGCCGCTGGCGCCGTCCGATGAGGACAGGCCGCCAAGGCCGGTCAAATGCATCGCTGGTGACCCCTACGGGAATCGAACCCGTGTTTCAGCCGTGAAAGGGCCGCGTCCTAACCGCTAGACGAAGGGGCCGCGCGCGAAACGCTTGCGGAAGCGCGCTTTAGGGGCGGGTGCGGATTCGGTCAAGCGCTCTCCCGAAAAGCTTCTCTCACTGCGCCCATGCGGCGTCTTCGAGGAGCAGTTCGGCGGCCGGAGTCGGGCCCCAATCGTCGATCTTGGCGCGCCCCGCGATCCACAATTTGCGGTCGCGCGGCGCGTGAAGCAGCGTCTGGCCAAGCTGGCTTTCGGCCGCGCCAAAGGCGATTCCCTTGATCCGTCGGCCGTCGTCGCCCGAAAAGATCGCGCGGACATGGCCGTTGCCGACGATGTCGCATTTGACGATGCGCACCGGCCCCGTCGCGATCCGCGGTGCGGGCCAGCCCATGCCATAGGGTCCGCCCGCTTCGATCGCGGTAATGTAATCGGGATTGACCCCCGCTGGGGCTAGCACCGCGTCGAGGACGAGCGAGCGCGCTCCAGATGCGGCCGCAACCGCCGCACCGATTCGCTCCTCGAGGAACGTGGCGAGCGCGTCGACCTGGTCGGCGGCGACGGTCAGGCCAGCCGCCATCGCGTGACCGCCGCCCGCGACGAGCAAACCGGCCTCCTTCGCCGCAAGGATCGCCGCGCCGAGATCGACGCCGGGAATCGAGCGGCCCGATCCCTTGCCGACGCCGTGTTCGTCGATCGCAATGACGATCGCCGGGCGGTCGAGCTTCTCCTTCAATCGGCCCGCGACGATACCGATCACCCCGGGATGCCAGCCGCGGCCTGCCACCAGCACGACCGAGCGGCCACCCATGCCCTCGGTTAGCGCGGTCGCCTCATCCTGGACCTGCGCCTCGATCGCGCGGCGTTCCTCGTTGAGCCGGTCGAGCTCGGTGGCGATTTCGCGCGCTTCGTCGCCGTCTTCGGTGGTCAGCAAGCGGACGCCGAGATCGGCCTTGCCGACGCGTCCGCCCGCATTGATCCGCGGACCCAGCGCAAAGCCGAGGTCGCGACACTCGACCGGGCGCGACAGCCGCGCGGCGTCGATCAGCGCGGCCAGCCCGACATTGCGCCGCTCGCGCATCACCTTGATGCCTTGGGCCACGAACGCGCGGTTAAGCCCGACGAGCTTGGCGACGTCGGCGACGGTGCCCAGCGCGACGATATCGAGCAGCTTTATCAGATCGGGTTCGTGCGACTTGTCGGCGAAGAACGCGCGCTTGCGCAGTTCGCGAACGATCGCGACGCCGAGCAGGAACGCCATGCCGACCGCGGCGAGATGGCCGTGTGCAGCGCCCTCGGCGCTTTCGTCGAGCCGGTTGGGATTGACCAACGCGAGCGCTTCGGGGAGCTCGGCGAGGCACTGGTGGTGATCGACGACGATCACCTCGACTCCCGCCTCTTTCGCCATTGTCAGCGCTTCATAGGCCTGTGCGCCGCAATCGACCGTGATGACCAGGTCGGCACCGCCGGCACCGATCGCGACCAGCGCCTCGCCGCTTGGCCCATAGCCTTCCATCAGCCGGTCGGGGATATAATGGTCCGGGCTCAGGCCGAGATCGCGCAGCAGCCGGATGAGCAGCGCCGCCGAGGTCGCGCCGTCGACATCGTAATCGCCGAACACCGTCACCGCATCGCCGCGTTCGACCGCGTCGGCAATCCGCGTCGCCGCCGCGTCCATGTCGCGAAACACCGACGGGTCGGGCAGGAAGTCGCGCAGCTTGGGATTGCGGTGCGGCTCGAGATCGTCGCGCGGGCAGCCGCGCGCGAGCAGGATCTGCGTGACGAGATCGTCTGGACGAAAGCCGGCATCGCGGCCGTCGGTCGATCCTTGCCGCCAGGTCCATGGCAGGCCGGAAATGGAGTGTTCGATATCGAGGACGAAGGTCATGCCGCGCGCTGTAGCAGGTCCGATCGCAGGGCATAAGCTGTCGCCAGCGGCAGGGCGGCGATTCGATGGTGAGAAAATCCGCTGCCGCCCGCCACGCCGAAGGTCAGCGACGCCACGCCGAAGGCACGCGTGACGAAATTGTGCGCGATATCGGCGCTCTGGATATTGGCGATCGGCAGGATGATCGTCCGCTGCCGCCAGAAGCCGCGCCGGATGAGAATGCGCTCGCCGTCATAACCGTAGCGATAGCGCCGCCAGGCGAGCGCGCGCCCGACGATTGCGATGCCCAGCGCGGCGCTGCCGAACAACGCGGGCACGATACCGAACGCGGCGACGATCAGCGTGGCGGCGAGGGGCAGCGCGAGCCACAGCGCATATTCGATGGCATAGGCCGACGCGATCCGCTGCCAGACGGTATTCTTGGGCGGCAAGGTCATGCCGACTTCGGCGAGGATCGGGGCGATCTCGTCGAGCTGCGCAAAGGGGGCAACCTCGTGATCGCCCTGCTTGGCCTCGTCGCGCGCCAGGCTCTGCAGCTTGAGCGAGTGCCAGCCCGCGCGGGCGCGGATCGGCCCGGTGCCGACGATCGCCGCCTGGACGCGGCGAACGGGGATGATGACATCGGTCAGCGTCAACAGTCCGCGCTGGCGCCGCAGGCCCGTCTCGGTGCGCGTCAGGCGGAAATTGTAATCGCGCAACAGCGTCCGGATGACGCCGGTCGCGAGCCCGACGACGACCAGCGTCACGATCCCGGCCAGCGCGCTGACCCAGCGATGCGCCAGCAGATAGTCGGCCAGGGGCGAACCCGAATCGACCAGCGAATTCCAGAAGGCGCGCTTGAACGGGTTGAAACCCAACAGGTCGCCGCCCTGCTGGAGCAGGCCGCCGAGCACCGCGAAAATTGCCAGCGAGAAATTGTACAGTCCCGCTTCGACGACGCGCCTTGGGGTCATGGCGAAGATTCTGCGGTCGCTATCCCGGGCAGCCTCGACCGGGGTTTGGCCGGGCGGGGCAACGGCGCCCGCGCGGTGGGCGCGAATCAGGTCGCGCAGCGCGGCGGCCCTTTCCATGCTGACCGCTTCGAGCACGCCGTCCTCGACCGCGCCGGTCGCCGCCGCGCCGGTTTCGAGCTTGAGCCGCGCGATGCCGAGCAGGCGCGCGACGGGCCCCTGTTCGATATTGACGTCCTGGATCCGTTCGAACGGGATCGCGCGGTGCTGCGTGCTGATCAGCCCGCTCTCGATGACGATATCCTCGTCGGTCACCCGATAGGAAAAGTGCATCCAGCGCAGGCCCAGCGACGCCAGCGTGACCACCACATAGAGGATCGCCATCGCGCCGAGCAGCCACCAGCGGCCCGACATGCCGAAATAGGCGCCCGCGGCGATCAGGCCGAACGACCCCTTTGCCGCCTTGCCGAGGCCGGTGACAAAATAGGCCGGATGCAGTCGCTGCGGTGCCTGCCAGTCGATCGCCGTGTCGGTTGCCCCCGCTGCGGTCATGCGTAATCGGAGCGTATATGACCGCGGATCGTGTCGCGCAGCGCCGCTGCGGTGGCGGGCGCCAGTCCCGGCAGCGTGACGATGCTGTTATGCGTGCCCGCGGTGTGGACGACGAGCGAGGCGACCCCGAACACGCGTTCGATCGGTCCGCGCGCGACATCGATATGCTGGACGCGGACGAACGGCACGACGGTATCGATATGGAACAGATAGCCGCGCACGATGCGGATCGTGTGGTCGGTCAACGCATAACCGATTCGGCGATATCTGCGCGCCGGGATAACGAGAATGAAGACTGCGCCCAGGCCGAGCGCGAGGACGCTCGGCAACCAACGTAGAGGCGTGCCGTCGAGGAAGATCGCGTCGAGGACGATCGCGGCAATCGCTATTGGTATCCAGGTCACCGCCTGCTGAACGCGCAAGACGGTGCGATAGCCGGATTCGATGCGGGTAAGCGACGTGTCTGGGTCGGCGGCGGCAAACGCAGCGGCAGGAGCGGCGGGCAATAGGTTGTCAGCTGTCATAGGCGATCGATACGGCCAATCGGTACGCGCCGCCAGTGCGCGCGTGATCAGCCGCCGCGATGCTCGCCCTTGACCCAGCGGACGGTGCCCGACGAGGCGCGCATGACGACGCTTTCGGTGGTGATCTTGCCGCCGCGCAGGCGCTTGACGCCGTCGAGCAGGCTGCCGTCGGTGACGCCCGTGGCAGCGAAGATGCAATCGCCGATCGCCAGTTCGTCGAGGTCGTACTGCTTGTCGAGGTCTTCGATGCCCCATTTGCGTGCGCGGGCGCGTTCGTCATCGTTGCGGAACAACAGGCGGCCCTTGAACTGGCCCCCGACGCAGCGCAGCGCCGCGGCCGCGAGAACGCCTTCGGGCGCGCCGCCGGTGCCCATGTACATGTCGATCGTCGTTTCCTCGTCGGTCGTCGCGATGACGCCGGCAACGTCGCCGTCGGGGATCAGCATGATGCCGCAGCCGATTTCGCGCAGTTCGGCGATCAGCTTCGCGTGCCGCGGGCGGTCGAGCGCGCAGACGATGATTTCTGACGGATCGACGCCCTTTTCCTTGGCGACGGCGGTGACGTTCTCGCGCACCGACCTGTCGAGATCGATGATCCCGGGCGAATAGCCGGGGCCGACCGCGAGCTTGTCCATGTAGACGTCGGGCGCGTTCAGCAGCCCGCCCTTTTCGGCGATGGCGAGGACGGCGAGCGCATTGGGGCCCGCCTTGGCGGTGATCGTCGTGCCTTCGAGTGGGTCGAGCGCAATGTCGATCGCGGGCGCATCGTCGTCGCCGCAGCCGACCTTCTCGCCGATGAACAGCATCGGCGCTTCGTCGCGCTCGCCTTCGCCGATGACGACGGTGCCACGGATCGCCAGCTCGTTGAGCGCGGCGCGCATGGCTTCGACCGCCGCAGCATCGGCGGCCTTCTCGTCGCCGCGCCCGATCAGCGTCGAGGCGGAAATCGCAGCCGCTTCGGTCACACGGACCATTTCGAGGACGAGAACGCGGTCGAGCAGCTTGCTGGCGGATACCGGGGTGGCGGCAGGCATAGGGTTCCCTTTCGTGAGGCGAAACGCCCCGTCATGAGGCGAAACGCAATGTGCGTCGCCCGCTTAGGCAAGCACGCCGACGGTGTCGAGAGCAGGGGTGCGCCGCCATGCCCACCAGCCCACTCGCGGGCTCACTCGGTCGGACGCGTTCGCCCGCAGGGTCCCAGCGAATCGAGGATAAAGCGATAGTCGCTGCGGGCTGCCTGGGCCTGGGCGGGTTCGAGGCCCTGGAGGCTGCCGGGGGGCAGGCTCGCCGGCAGCCCGCACGCGAGCCGCTGCCAGCCGAGCGTGCCGGCCACCGGCACGCTCGCCGATTCGTCGAGGATCTCGCCAAACGCAACCGCCCAGCGGCGCGCCTGTCCGGGCCGCGAAAGGACGTTGAGCGAAGCGGGGTCGCCACTGGCGGTGTTGAGGAAAATCTGCGTTTCGCCTTCGCCGGGCAAAGATCCGCGAACGAAGAAGGCGCTTGAGATCCCGGTGACGATCGGCGGGGCGTTGGCGGTCACGAGATCGCGCTGGATGGACCGGACCATGGCCTCGGTCGCGGGCGACCAGGCGATCTGCGCATCGCGTGCGGCGAGCTGGAGCTGCCCGGTCGGCGCGGTACCGGTGGCGAACAATATCATGCGCTGTTTCTTGATCTTTGGTGCCTTGCCACGCGAATCGAGCGGTACGTCGGCGAGATAGACGATCCGTTTCGGCAGCCCTGCAGTTCCGCGAATCACGCTGTCGACATCGGCCTCGATATAGAGTCTGACGGTCCCCGGGCGCAGCCCCGGCGAACGTTCGCGCTCGACCGCGACGGCCGATCGCACCGTCGCCATGGCGACCAGGCGGGCCGCATCCGACAGGTCGACGAGGTCGGCATAGCTTGGTCCCGACGCAGCGACCGTGCGCGGCTCCAACCCCGCGACAGGCGCCGGCCGGGGCCCCTGAACGGCCGTCTGTCCGGGCGTGAAAGCAGCCGCGATGAGGAGGGTAAGCGGATAGATCATGCCGGGCGAGTATCCTTATGGCTGGTAAAATGGCAGGCTGGCCTGTGCGATGAGCGCTTAATCTATAGCGTCTTTCAACGATTTATAGAGCGGCAAGTCTGAACCTGCGATAAAGCGTTTGCGAACTCGTGACGCTGGCGATAGGAACCATCGCTCGAACATGCGGTGGGCAAGACCGCTGTTTTTGGCCATCTGGGTCGTTAAACGGAAACTTACCGCGATTCGGGGCGTTGATTCGCAACGGCCCGTTGGGGACATTTGAGGAGTAGCGTACGCTTATGGCTTATGGAGATCGCGTAGACCCGAAGAGCCGCGCGGCTTCGCTCGTGATGATGGCCGCTCTGGTTTCCCTCGTTATTTGGGGACTGGCGGTCGGACTTGATGTGAATGTCATCAAGAAAATCTCGGAGAAGCTCGACGTTGTCGACGTCAAGGAAGAGCCGCCACCACCGCCTGAAGAGCCGCCGCCGCCGCCGCCCGAGCAGCAGCAGCCGCCGCCGCCGCAGGTGGTCATTCCACCGTCGCCGATCGCGCGTCCGACGCCGAACGTCATTCGCGACACGACGCCGACGCCGCCGCGCATTTTCGTGCCGACGCCCGTTGTCACGCCGCCGGCGCCTCCCGCGCCGCCAGCGCCGACCGTCGACAAGTCGCGTGCTGCGGCTCCGTCGAACAATGCCGGCAGTTGGGCTACCAATGCCGACTATCCGAGCCGCGCCGAGCGTGAAGAGCGTGAAGGTACGACCGGGTTTCGGGTTACGATCGGCACGGACGGTCGCGTCAGCGGCTGCACGGTGACATCGTCGAGTGGCCATAGCGATCTCGATGCCGAAACCTGCAAGCTGGTAACCCGGCGAGCGCGCTTCAAACCGGCACTCGACCGCGATGGCAATCCCACTACCAGTAGCTATTCCAACCGCATAACCTGGCGCATCGACGGCTAGTCCGCGCTTTGTTTTCAACTGATTTTGACCTGAGAGGGAATTTCTAATGTTCACCACTATCGTTACCGCAGCCGCAGCCGCGCCCGCCGGGGCCGCTGGCCCTCAATACGGTTTGATTCCGGCTCTCATCGAAGGTGGCCCGGTTACCTGGATCACCTTTGGCGTGCTCGTCATCATGTTCGCAGGCACGCTCTACGTCCTGTTCACCAAGCTGTTCGAACAGAACAAGATCCTGAAGCAGGGCCGTTCGGTCCAGCAGAGCTTCTGGCGCGCGCCGTCGCTCAAGGACGGCTCGAGCAAGCTCGAGAAGGACAGCGCCTATCGCCAGGTCGTCGACGACGGACTGCGCGCCGAGCAGGAGCACACCAAGCTGACCGATCCCGTCGAAGCGCATGACTGGATGCACAACAGCCTCGAACGTTCGCAGAACCTGGTGAACTCCAAGCTCAACGGCGGCCTTTCGTTCCTTGCTACGGTTGGTTCGACCGCACCGTTCGTCGGCCTGTTCGGTACCGTCGTCGGCATCCTGCGCGCCCTCGTGAAGATCGGTGCGAGCGGCCAGGCATCGATCGACACCGTTGCCGGCCCGGTCGGTGAAGCCTTGATCATGACCGCCGTCGGCCTGATCGTCGCGGTTCCCGCGGTGCTCGCCTACAACTGGCTCCAGGCGCGTAACAAGAAGATCGCACGCGATCTGTCGACCTTCGCCAACGACATCCAGGGCAGCATCATGTCGAATGGGCAGGTTCGCCCTGTCGCCGCGAGTGCAGCAGCCCCCGCACGCAGCACCACGGCTGCCGCCGCACCGAAGCCGGTCGGCCAGGCAACCACTGGTGGCGTGCCGACCAAAAAGGTCTGATCGACCGTTATAGCGAGCCGCGAGGTGCCTTTCAGGCTCTCGCGGCTCCGCTGCTACTAGTACAGCCATTGGCCCGACTGGTGCCGTGGCGGCATGCAAGAATAGGATAGAGCGCTCATGGCAATCAGTATGGGAGGGGCCGAAGACGGCCCGATGTCCGACATCAACACGACGCCGCTCGTCGACGTCATGTTGGTTCTGCTCATCATCTTCCTCATTACCATTCCGGTCGTGTTGGAAACGGTCGACCTCAGGCTGCCCGACGTGGCGTTCGAGCCGACGACGACCAAGCCTGACAATGTCCTGCTTTCGGTCCGTACGCCCGATTCGAACGGCGACGGCGTGCCCGACGGTTCCGGCGAATGCCAGGTGTTCTGGGGCAACACGCCGATCGATTCGACGCAGCTGCTCGAGAAGGGACAGAAGAAGCTCAAGGATCTTCTCGAAGCCATCGGCGGTGTCGAAAACATCACCGACGAGAATTTCCCCGAAGTGCATATCCGTGGCGACGTCGCGACGCCGTACAAGTGCATCGGCGGCGTGATCTACACCATGCAATATGCCGGCTTCCAGAAGATCGGTTTCATCTCGCAGCCGACCGGCGCGGCCGCCCTGCGCGCCCGCGACTGATCGCATTTGAAGAATTTCAGGAGAGACTGAACCATGGCAATTTCAATGGGCGGCGATCCCGACCAACCGATGATGGAAATGAACACGACGCCGTTGATCGACGTCATGCTCTGCCTTCTCATCATGTTTATCATCACGATCCCGCCGCAGACGCACGCGGTGAAGATCGATCTGCCGACGCCGGACAATTCGCCCGCGCCCGACATCGATCCGATCAAGAACAAGCTGACGATCGACGAGAGCAACCAGCTCGCGTGGAACGGTACGCCGATCAACCTGCAGCAGCTCGGCGAATATCTCGCCCAGACCAAGCAGTTCCCGGTCGAGCCCGAGCTGCAGTTCCAGCCGCATCCCGAGTCGGATTACCTGATCGTCGATCGCGCGCTCAAGGTGATCAAGGAACAGAACGTCACGAAGCTCGGCTTCGTCGGCAATGAACAATACGGTCGCGTCTTCTAGTTAGACGCAACTGACGACTACTCGAGAGGGCCGGGAAACCGGCCCTTTTTTGTGCCCGCAGCCGGGGGGCAATGGCGGGCCTGCATTATTGTTATGCAAGCATGTCTAATTGCGATATGTTATAACAACATACACTGCAGAGGAGGTGGAAAATGGCCAGCGCACAACCGCAATCCGATCGCCCCATGTTCGCGATGAACACGACGCCGTTGATCGACGTCATGCTCGTTCTGCTCATCATGTTCATCATCACGATCCCGCCACAGACGCACGCGGTGAAAATCGATTTGCCAACCGTGCCGATTGATCCCGCGCCAACCCTTCCGTTCAAGAACACGCTGACGATCGACCGGACCAACGCGCTTGCGTGGAACGGCGTGCCGATCGCGCTCGATCAGCTTGGCTATTATCTCGATCAGACCAAGAGATTCACGATCCAGCCCGAACTGCAGGTCCGGCCGCATCCCGATGCCGACTTCATCGTCGTCGACCGCGCGCTGGCGATCATCAAGGGCAAGTCGATCGAGAGCATGGGCTTCATCGGCAACGAGCAATATGCCCATAGCTTCTAGGCGAGGGACCAACTTCGCGCTTGAGGCGTTGACCGGCTGAACCATGTCAGGAGACTCCCCATGAAGATCCGTTCCGCTGTCGCATTCGCACCGATTCTCGACATCGTCGCTGGCTGCCAGCCCTCGGCCGAGGACACCGCTGCAAACCCCGGCAATGCGGCGTCGCAGATGGCGGCGCCGGTCGTCGCGCAGCCTCGGTTGGCTGCTGCCGACGGAACGCCCCGCGGCATGGCTCGCGTGACGCAAAAAACCGGCGGCCTGGTCGTCAACGTCCAGGCGACGGGAATGATGCCCGGCCAGTATGGGCTGCACGTCCACAGCGTCGGCAAGTGCGATGCGCCCGATTTCAAGACTGCCGAAGGTCACTGGAACCCGACCGGGGCGCAGCACGGCTTCGACAATCCCGCCGGCCCGCATCAGGGCGACCTGCCCAATTTGACGATCGGTGCCGACGGCAAGGGTATCGTCGATTTCGCGATAGCCGGTGCCAGCGCCTCCGGTCTGCTCGACGCCGACGGTTCAGCGATCGTCGTCCATGCCGGTCCCGACGACCTCAAGACCGACCCAAGCGGCGACATCGGCGCGCGGATTGCCTGCGGAGTCCTCGGCGCGCCCTGACGCGGGCGAACCCTTAGGCTAGACCGCTTCGCCAGCCTCGCGTGCCCGGGCAATCACGCTCGCCTCGACCGCGGGCAGGCGCCTTGCCGAATAGAGCAGCAGTCCGATCGTCACCGGCGCGACGAACAAGACTGACAGCATCGCAAAGCGCAGGTCACCCGTAACGTCGGCGATCAGCCCGACGGTATAGGGCCCCATGCCCAGGCCGATGATGTTGGTGCCGAGGAAGAACACCGCGGCGGCGGTCCCGCGCATCCGCGGCAAGACCATGTCCTGCGTCGTCGCGGCGATCGGCGCGAGCCACATGATCTGGAGGAAGTTGACGATCCACAGCAAGGTCAGGAACAGCTGTCGCGATTCGGTGGTGAACTGGAAATAGAGCAGGACCGCGCTGATCGAGAGCGCGGCAATGACCATGTAGAGGCGCCCGGCGGGATGCATGCGCCGCGCGCGGTCCGATGCCCAGCCGCCGACGAACACGCCGAGCATACCCGCGCTGGCAAGGATCCAGCCGAGCGTGCGGCCCTCTTCGGGGCCAACCCCGAACACGTTGACCATGTAGACAAAGATGAAGGGCGACAGGCCGTAGCTGGCAAAGCTGGCGAGCCCGCCGACCAGCGCGAGCGCGCCGAATGTGCGGTTGCCGATCAACCGGTTCGCCACCGGGTCGCGATGCGACAGCGACTGCAGCCAGCTGAAACTGCCATAGACGCCGATCGCGATCGCGCCCCACTGGACCATGTTGGTCGTGATGCCGGCGCCGCCGATGGTCGCGATGACCGCGCGTTTGGCGACCGGCAACATCCCGTCGGTCCAGCCGATCAGGACGACCGCGAGGACGATGATCGCAAAGAACGTGGCGATGTTTGCGATCAGCGCGCCGCGCGCATTCTCGCGTCCGCGCGCAATCGCGATCATGCTGAACGGCGGGAACATCGCCGCCATCTCGCGCCCGACCGCGCGGAACGGTCGCGGTGCAACCGCAGGGGAGGGAATGCCATCCATCGCGCCGCGCACGGGTTCGCGGATCGTCGTCAGGACGAGCAACGCAAGCAGCAGCCCGGGAATGCCGAATGCGAGGAAGGTCGCCTGCCAGCCGGCAATGCCGAACGGGCGCGTCGCCTCGGTGTACGTGGCGTCCCAGTAGGAGATGATTTCGCCGCCAAGCGCGAGACTTGCCCCGACGCCGAGATAGATGCCCGCCGAATAGATTGCGATCGCGGTCGCGCGCCTGGCCTTGGGAAAATAATCCTGGATCAGCGAATAGGCCGCGGGGCCCGCGCTCGCCTCGCCGATGCCGACGCCGACCCGCGCGCTGCCGAGCTGCGCGAAATTGCCCGCCATGCCGCTGACCGCGGTCATTGCCGACCAGAAGCCGAGGCCGAGCGAGATCGTCCGGACGCGATGCCAGCCGTCGGCGAGCTTCGCGAGCGGGATGCCGAACAATGCATAGAACAGCGCAAAGGCAGTGCCGAACAACAGGCCGAGCTGCGCGTCGCTCAGTCCGAGGTCGGCCTTGAGCGAGGGCGCGAGGATCGTGATCACCTGGCGGTCGAGGAAGTTGAACGCGTAGATCACCATCAGGACGGTGAGCACGTAATAACTGTAAAGCGGGGTGCGCGCGGGCGCGGTCGTTTCGGCGATCGGGGCCGGGGCCTCCATTCGGTCGGTCTGGTCGGCCATGTCCTCTCCCAAGCCCGCATTGCGCGGGTCAAGAGCCGGACATGGCAAATCGCTTCGAGATTGACCAGCGATTAGCGCACGGGGTGTCGGCTCAGTCGCCCTTCTTGTCGGGCAGGCCCTTGCGCTTGGTCTCGGCAAAATCCTCGAGCTCGTCTTCGCTCATCGATTCATACATCGATTTCGATGCACCTTTCAGCTCCGATGTGTCGGTCTCGCCGCGTTTCGCCGAAAGGGCGGCGCCCGCCGCCTTCTGCTGGGCCTTTGATGTTGCCGGCATGATCCATCTCCTTTGTCTCGCCATTGGCTACAGAGGAATAACCCGGCAGTCGGGACCGCGTTCCCGCGCGGCTCAGTCGCGCCCCATGCGCGCGACGACGCGGACGAAGAACGCTGTCGACCAGCCGAGCAGGATGACGCCGTTGACGCCTTCGATCGCCGCGATCAGCTTCCAGCCGGGTGCGATGCTGTGGTCGTCATAGCCGATCGTCGCATAGGTGATGGTCGAGAAATAGACCGCCTCGCGCAGCAGGTCGAGTGCATCGATCGCCAGGTAAAGCAGCGCATAGGCCCATATCTCGACGCCATGGAGCGCGATCAGGCCGAACACGAGGAGCAGCGTCATCGCCATCCCGCGCGGCGACATCGGATGGATATGCGCGGCCGCCTCTTCGCGCGCCTCGAGGCGCAGCACGCGCGACAGGCCGAACAGCCCGGCACCGTGGATCACCACGGTCAGCAAGACCATCACGGTCGCAATCGATAGTTCGGCGAACATGGCGACAGTGTCGACCAGCTTGCCACACCGATGTCAATTCGGCGGCTTCCCCTTTGCAGCGCAGCCCGTGCTTGCTAACCGCCGATCATGTCCGACACGATCACCGATACCGCTCCCGACCCGTTCGACGCCATCGTCGACGCCCCGTTCGATAGTGCGCTGTCAGAGCGCTACCTCGTCTACGCGATGTCGACGATCACCGCGCGCTCGCTGCCCGACCTGCGCGACGGATTGAAACCGGTCCAGCGGCGGCTGTTATGGGCGATGCGCGGCCTCAAGCTCGACCCCGCGCAGGGCTACAAGAAATGCGCCCGCGTCGTCGGCGAAGTGATCGGCAAATACCATCCGCACGGCGATCAGTCGGTCTATGACGCGATGGTTCGCCTCGCCCAGTCGTTCGCGCTGCGCTACCCGCTCGTCGACGGCCAGGGCAATTTCGGCAATATCGACGGCGATGGCGCCGCCGCCTTCCGCTATACCGAGGCGCGGCTGACGCGCGTCGCGGTCGACCTTATGGCCGGGCTCGACGAAGGCACCGTCGCCTTCAAGCCGACCTATAACGGCGAAGAACACGAACCCGAGATCATGCCCGGGCTGTTCCCCAATCTGCTCGCCAACGGCGCCAGCGGTATCGCCGTCGGCATGGCGACGAGCATCCCGCCGCACAACGCCGCCGAGCTGATCGACGCGGCGATGCTGCTGATCGACAACGCCGATGCTTCGACCGCCGAGTTGTTGGAGCATGTCCAGGGCCCCGATTTGCCGACCGGCGGCCTCATCGTCGACGGTCCCGAAACGATTGCCGCGGCCTATGAAAGCGGGCGCGGCAGCCTGCGTGTGCGCGCGCGCTTTGGCGAGGTCGAAAAGGGCTCGGGTACGGGCAGCTGGCAGCTCGTCATCACCGAAATCCCGTACCAGGTGCAGAAGGGCAAGCTGATCGAACAGATCGCCCAGCTGATCGTCGACAAGAAACTGCCGATCCTCGAGGACGTGCGCGACGAATCGGACGAGGAAATCCGCATCGTCCTCGTGCCGAAAAGCCGTAACGTCGATCAGCAGGTGCTGATGGACAGCCTCTACCGGCTGACCGATCTCGAAACGCGCATCTCGCTCAACATGAACGTCCTCGACGCGACGCACACGCCGCGCGTGATGGGCCTCAAGGAGGTGCTGGCGAACTGGCTGGCGCACCAGTTCGAAGTGCTGGTCAATCGTTCGCGCCACCGGCTCGGCAAGATCGACGACCGGATGGAGCTGCTCGGCGGGTACATCATCGCCTTTCTCAACCTCGACCGGATCATCGAGATCATCCGCACCGAGGACGAGCCAAAGCCCGTCATGATGGCCGAATTCGAGCTCAACGACCGCCAGGCCGAGGCGATCCTCAACATGCGGCTGCGCTCGTTGCGTCGGCTCGAGGAAATGGAACTCCGCTCGGAACGCGATGCGCTCGAAAAGGAACGCGAAGAGCTCGTCAAGCTAATCGAAAGCCCCGCCCGTCAGCGCACCCGGATGAAGCGCGACCTCGCCGCCCTGCACAAGACCTACGGACCCGAAACCGCGCTCGGTGCGCGCCGCACGACGATCAAGCAGGCCGCGCCGGCACGCGAAATTCCGCTTGAAGCGATGATCGAACGCGAACCGGTGACGGTGATCCTGTCACAGCGCGGCTGGATTCGCGCGATGAAGGGCCATGCCGACCTCGCCAGCCTCGACGCGGGCAAGTTCAAGGATGGCGACACGCTCGCCTTCGCGGTGCATTCGCAGACCACCGACAAGATCCTGTTCGCGTGCGACAATGGCCGCTTCTACACGCTCGGCGCCGACAGGCTGCCCGGTGGCCGGGGGTTCGGCGAACCCTTGCGGTTGCTGGTCGATATCGACAGCGATGCGGCGATCGTCGCGATGCTGCCGGTCGCCGCGGCCGAACGGCTGCTAGTCGCATCGAGCGCGGGGCGCGGGTTCGTCCTGCCGGTGTCAGCCGCGGTTTCCGAAACGCGCAAGGGTCGCCAGACGGTCAATCTCAAGCCCAAGGTGCGATTGAAATGCGTCCGCCCGATCGGCGCAACCGACGATTACGTCGCGGTCGTCGGCGACAATCGCAAGCTGGTCGTCTTCCCGATTGCCGAACTGCCCGAAATGGCGCGCGGCCAGGGGGTCATGCTGCAACGCTATCGCGACGGCGGCCTGTCCGACGCGATTACTTTCCGTTTCGAAGACGGGTTGAGCTGGGCGATGGGCGGCGACAGCGGGCGTACGCGGACCGAGGCCGACCTGACCGCGTGGCGGGTTGCACGCGGCGCGGGGGGGCGGATGCCGCCCAACGGCTTTCCCCGCGACAATCGCTTTGAATAGGGCGGTGACAATAACCCACCCCGCGTAACGCTTATTTTACGGCCTCGCCCTAGGGTCGTCGCTCGGAAGTCACTTTCCGGCGGCAAAACGGGGTTGGTACGTGCCTAAGAAGGCGTCCATAAAGCATCTTTTGCCTGATCCGGAAGCGGGTTACTCGGCGCGAGAGGAATCATATTCTGATCGCCTGCTCGATGCGCTGCCGATTGCGGCGGCGGTCGTCGAGCTCCATGCCGACGGCCATTTCGATGTCGTCTCTCCCAACGATCACTTCCGCGATCTCGATCTCCAGACGACCGGGACGCAGCATTTCGCCGAACTGACGACCCTGCTCAAGATGTTCGCCTCGGGCGACGTCCCCACCGCCCAGTTTACCTGGCGCGGCGGCGGCGATGTCGCCGGACGCGATTACGATGTCACCGCGGCGCGCCTGCCGCGCGGTGAAAAGGATCTCGACCTCGTCGTGCTGTCGTTGCTCGACCGCACCAACCAGGTCCGCACAGAACGCAATCTGCGGCGCGAAATGGTCTCCGACGCGTTGACCGGCCTGCCCAATCGCAGCGGCTTCGAAGACGCGGTCGACAAGATGCTCAAGCGACCGGCGATGCAGAAACAGGAATTCGCGATCCTCGCGATCGACCTTGCGCGCTTCAGCCGCATCAACGAGGCGATCGGGCCGCTCGCCGGCGACGAACTGCTGATCACCGTCGCGCGCCGGCTCCAGTCGAACCTGCGCGCCGGCGATTTCCTCGCGCGGACTGGCGGCGACGAATTCTCGATTTTCGCCAAGGTGGCCAACGGACGCGTCGATGTCCGCGAAATCGCCCGGCGCGTGCGCGGCTGTTTCGACAATCCGTGCCGCCTGTCCGAACTGCAGATCAGCATCGATTGTGCGATCGGTTGCGCGATCCAGCGCAACGGCGATGTCGATGTCGACAATGTCATGCGCCACGCCCAGATCGCGATGAAGCGCGCCAAGCAGACCGACCGGACCGAGATCTACGAACCGCAGGTCGGGACCGTTACCAAGGACCGTTTCAGCCTCGAAACGCAGCTGCGCGAGGCGATCGAAAACGACGAACTGACACTCGCCTTCCAGCCCCTCGTCGAACTCAAGACCGGTCGCGTTGCCGGTTTCGAGGCCTTGGCGCGCTGGGACCACAAGGACGGTGCAATCGCGCCCGTCGACTTTATTCCGATCGCCGAGGATTCGGGCCTGATCGTGCCCCTCGGCCGCTGGGCGATCGAGACCGCGGCGAAGACGCTCGCCGAATGGGACCGCAAGCTGGGCCATGAAATTCCCGTCTATGTCGGCGTCAACGTCTCGGCGATCCAGCTCGCCCGCGACGATGTCGCAGAGGTCGTTCGTCGTGCGCTCGCCAGCTCGGGCATTGCCGGCGACCGGCTGATGCTCGAACTGACCGAGAGCGCGATCATCGGCGATCCCGACCGCGCGATGGCGGTGCTCGCCGAACTCAAGTCGCTCAAGGCGCGCGTCGCGATGGACGATTTCGGCACCGGCTATTCGAACCTCGCCTATCTCCAGCGACTGCCGATCGACGTGCTCAAGATCGACCAGAGTTTCGTCAGCGGCCTGACCGACGATCAGGACCAGGCAGCGATCCTGCGGACGATCCAGGGTCTCGCCGACTCGCTCGACATGGAAACGACCGCCGAGGGCATCGAATGCAAGGAAATCGCGCGCGCGCTGTCGCTGCTCGGCTGCACCTACGGACAGGGCTTTTATTATTCGAAGCCGATCAGCGCCGACAAGGCGTTCACCTACTGGAAGCTTTCCTCGAGCAACTGATCGAGGATTTCGCGCGCGCGCGTATCATCGGGAAAATCCTCGGCGACCCACCGATTCTCGACCTCTGCCAGCAACTGCGCCACCAACGGCCCGGCGGCAATCCCGCGCGCCACGATCATGCCGCCCTTGATCGGCAGGTCCGGCGGCGTCCAGCCAGCGAGCCGGGCAAGCGCCTGCGTTGCGGCCGACCGATCGTCCGACAACAGCCAGCCGTCGCGCGCCGCCTCGATGCCCATGCGATAGGCGAGGTGGCGCGGATCGTCCGATAGTCGCGCCCCGGCGATGCGCGCGCACTTGGCGCGACGACGGTTGGCGGTCGACAGCTTGAGCCTCCCGACCATCGATGCGGCCTCGTCGGGGGCGATCGGCGCCAGTGCGATCAGGCGCAGGACGCCGTCGGCCTTGGACCCCGATGCCCGCTCGTTGCTGATCAGCGTATCGAGCCGCACGAGCGATGCTGCGTCGATCTCGGGCACGATCGGCGCAAAGATCCGATGCCCGACCATCAGCTCCAGCGTCGCGCGCGGATCGTCGAATGCGAGCAGGCGCAGCACTTCGCTCGCGATCCGCTCGCGCGACAGCGCGCGCATCGTCTCCGCCTTGGCAATAACCGCTGCCAGTGCCTGCTTGTCGGGTGCGCCCGTGCCGAACCGGGCATGGAAGCGAAAGAAGCGCAGGATCCGCAGATGGTCTTCGTCGATCCGCGCGGCGGCGTCGCCGATGAAGCGGACGCGGCCCGCGGCAAGATCGTCGAGCCCGCCGAAATAATCGCTGATCGCGCCGCTCTGCGGGTCGGCGTAGAGCGCGTTGATCGTGAAATCGCGCCGCGCGGCGTCGTCGCGCCAGTCGGTTGCAAAGGCGACGGTGGCACGCCGTCCGTCGGTCGCAACATCGCGGCGCAGCGTCGTCACTTCGAACGGCTTGCCCTCGACGACCGCGGTGACGGTGCCATGCGCAATGCCCGTCGGGACCGCCCTGATGTCGGCGGCTTTGAGGCGTGCAACGACCTCGACCGGCTCGAGCGGGGTCGCCAGATCGACGTCGCTCACCGGAAGCCCCGCGATCGTGTCGCGCACCGCGCCGCCGACATAACGCACCGCGCCGCCATCGGCGCTCAGCGCGGCGACGAGCCGGGCGAGGCGCGGGTCGTGCGTCCAATCGGCGGCGGGAAGCTTGGTCGCCGTCATGCTTGCAACCGCTGCCCGGCGTCGCGGTTGAACCGCGCCGGGTCGCTGTCGAGGCCGAGCTGGGCTGCGACATTGATGACGATGCCCGCAGTCGCGCCCCAGACCGTCTCGGCATGGCCGACGATGCGGTAATAGCGCCACGTCGCGCCCTGCCATTCGCCTTCGTGGCTTTCGCGGTTGGCGGGGGCGAACAGCGCGTCGGCATCGATGTCGAACACTGCTGCGACCTCGTCGGGATTGGGTCTCAGAATGACGCCGTCGGGGACCGTCGCGATCACCGGGGTGACGTGGAAATTGGTCCCGGTGATGTAGGTCGGGCCGAGCCCGATGACCTCGACCCGGTCGCGCGGCAGCGCGATTTCCTCTTCGGCCTCGCGCAGTGCCGCGGCGACGGCATCCTCGCCGGGGTCGATCCGCCCGCCGGGAAAGGCGACCTGGCCGGGATGCTTGCGCAGCATTTCGGTCCGGCGCGTCAGGATGATCGCGGGGCGCGGCCGGTCGATAAAGGCGATCAGCACCGCCGCCGCGACCGGATCGACGCTCGGCGGCGCGATCGACCGGCGCTCGTCGCCAACCTGCGGCGAAGCCCGGTGCGCGCCCTCGGCGAGCGCGCGGCGCAGCGCTTCGGGCAGGCTCACGAGGCTGGATCCAGCGAGAATCGCGCGCCGTCGCTCCACAGTGCGGGCGCATCGTCGTCATCTGCCAGCGCCAGCCCGACAAGCTCGTAATAGACGCTGCGCACGATCAGCGCCTCGAGCCCGTTGCCGATCGTCCCGCGAACGTGGAGATAGGGATGCGGGCCATCGTCGTGCTCGGCGAAGCGGAGCGGATGCTCGGGACCCGCGACGACGATGTCGCCGGTGTTGAGGCGAAAGGCGAGCCGGCGATCCTTGCTGCTGCCCTCGGCGCGCAGTTCGACCGCGGTAAACGGCGCGTCATCGACGACGATATCGAGCTTTTCGACAGGCGTAACGAGGACGTGGCTGCCGTCGGGCTCGCGCCGCAACACGGTCGAGAACAATCGCACCATCGCCGCGCGGCCGATCGGCGATCCCTGGTGAAACCACGTTCCGTCGGCGGCGATCCGCATCTCGCTGTCGCCGCAATGGGTCGGCTGCCATCGATCGACCGGCGGTAGCGTTCCCGCCTCGGCAAAGCGCGCGAGCTCGGCGAGCGAGCTTGCGGCAAATTCGGGCGGCGGGGGCTGGATCGGCTGGGCCATGGTTCACGCGAATACGCAAAAGCGCGCGGCGACGCAAAGGCGCTTACGCTCCGGCGTGCCAGCCCCTCGACCGCGCGCGTCGGCCCGGCTATGCGCTGGTCGCACCGCCCACGCCAAAAGGTCCCGCACTTGACCCAATCCGACACGCTGATCCTCGCCGTCGACGACCTTGAAATCGACGTGCTGACGGGCATCTATTCCGAAGAGACGCATTTGCCGCAGCCGCTGCGCATCGCGGTGCGCGCCGAGCTTGCGATTGCCGATCGCTATGCCCCCGACACGCCGCTGTCGGCGTCGAAGAACTATATGGATCTCAAACACGCCGCGACCAGCGCGATCCCGCGCGACCGGCACTTCACGCTGATCGAATCGGTCGCCGAGCATATCATCGAGACGATCTTCCTGCAGGATGACAAGGTCACCGCGGTGACGGTCAGCATCGTCAAGCTGGCGATCGCCGAAGCGAGCGAGAAGATCGGCATCACGATGCGGCGGACGCGGCGCTGATGGTCGCTGCGCCGCCGCTCGCCCTCGTCACCGGGGGATTGCACCGGGTCGGCGCACAGATATCTGCGCAGCTCGCCACGGCGGGCTATCGCCTCGCGCTGCACGGCCGCAGCGAAGGGGAGCCCGACGCGCCGTTGCGCGATGCGCTGGGCAAAAGCGGCACCGACCATGCGCAGTTCTACGCCGACCTCGCCGTGCCAGCCGAAGTCGCCGCGCTGTTCGATGCGGTCAGCGACCATTTCGGCTGCGCGCCCACGCTGCTGGTCAACAATGCCTCGCTGTTCGAACAGGGAGACTGGCGCGCCGCCGATGCTGCAACGCTGAGCCGCAACATGCAGGTCAACTGCCTCGCCCCCGTTGCGCTGGCACAAGCCGTTGCCGCGGCGGCGACGCAGGCCGATCGACCCGCCGCGGTCGTCAATATCCTCGATCAGCGGGTCGCCAACCCGGTGCCCGACCAGTTCGCCTACACGATCGCCAAACAGGCTTTGTGGCAGGCGACGCGGACGATGGCGGTCGCGTTTGCGCCGCATGTCCGCGTCAACGCAGTCGCCCCCGGGCCGACGCTGCCGACCGACGATTATGATGCCGAGCAATGGCGCCGGGTCGGCGCGATGCTGCCGCTGGCCGATCACCCGACGCCCGCGGCCATCGCCGATGCCGTGCTCTATCTCGCGCGTGCCGAGCACGTCACCGGGCAGACGGTGTTCGTCGATGGCGGTGCCGGGCTCAAGGCATGGGACCGCGATTTCGTCTATCTGTGACGGCGTCTATGTTCGAGGACTAGGCCTTCATCAGGCCGATCTCGATCAGCCGTTCGCGCAGATAATCGTCGGCCAGGATAGCGTCTGGATAGCGGTTGGGATGCTCGGCATCGATACATCCGGGCAGCGTGCGAATAGGAAAATCCGAGCGCAGATGAAGGAAAAAAGGCATGGAGTACCGTGCCTTACTCGCACGACCCGCGTCGGGATTGCGGACCTGGTGCGTCGTCGAGGGAAGACGGTGGTTGGTCAGCCGCTGGAGCATGTCGCCGACATTGACCGCCAGCGCGCCCTGCGGCGGATTGACCGGCAGCCATTCGCCGTCGCGCCCCTTGATCTCGAGGCCCGCTTCCTCGGCCCCGAGCAGCAGCGTGATCAGGTTGATATCCTCGTGTGCGCCGGCGCGAATGCCCGGCGCGGTCCCGTCGACGGGGGGATAATGGAGCAGCCGCAGCACGCTGTTGCCGTCGCTGACCGGCCCTTCGAACCAGTCGTCGTTGAGCCCGAGATAGATCGCGATCGCGGCGAGCAATTGCCCCCCGACACGGTCGAATTCGCCGAACAGCGGTTCGAGCGCATCACGAAAGCCAGCGGGGCGATCGGGCCAGATATTGGGCGGCATGCTGTCGGACAGCGGATGGCCTTCGGGCAGGTCGCGACCGACGTGCCAGAACTCCTTGAGATCGACGTGCTGCGCGTCCTTGGCGATCTCGGTGCCGAACGGCGTATAGCCGCGCGCGCCAGCGCGGCCCTGCAATACATAGGCGCGTTTTTCGGCGTCGGGCAGGGCGAAGAATTCGCGCGTCTTTTCCCACGCCTGGTCGACCAGTTCCTGATCGAGCCCGTGATCTTCGACCATCGCAAAGCCGAAGCGTTCGAACGAGGCACCGAACGCCTCGGCGAATTCGCGTTGCGGCAAGCGCATGGAGATGACCGGCACCTGATCCGACATGATGATATCCTATTCGATAATTCTGGGTTGCTGTGCCATATCCGCTACAGCAATGCCGTTACCGGAAAAAGAGGCGATGCGTTCAGGCGACGTTCGGGACCCGGCGGAATATAGAGACGTTGGCTCGACGTGCGATCGGGCGCGATTACGATAGAGAGAAGGACGATCGATGGGCGCGACACGTGGGAATATTGGCATCGCTTTGGCCTGTGCACTGGCCCTGGCCGGATGCGGCGACAAGGCGGCGCGCAACGAGGCCGATGCGGTCATTGCTTCCGATGTCGAATCGCTCGCGCTGCCTGCCGCCAACGAAGAGGCGATCGCCAACACCGTCGTCGAAAGTATCCGGCGACTCCCTGACACGACGAAATTCATGGCGGCGCTGACCGCTTCGGGGGTCGGCGAGGTGCTCACGCACGGCGGACCCTATACGCTGTTCGTGCCGACCGACTCGGCGTTCGACGAGCTGCCAAATGGCCAGTTCGATACGCTGACGATGCCCGAGAACAAGGCGCGGCTGGCCGGCATCGTCAATTCGCATGTCGTCAACGGGGCGCTGCAAGTGTCGGATTTGCGTGCTTTGGTAAAGAAAGGCGAGGGATCTGCAGTTGTTAAGACGCTCGCGGGTTCGGACCTGACAGTCAAGGCAGAAGGTGATATGATCACTGTTACCGACGCTACTGGCAAAGTGGCCACTATTGGCGGGACGGACATTGCCGCGGGGAACGGGATGATCCACCCCATCGACAAGCTGCTTTCGCCTGGTCCTGGATGATATTTGAGGTCTTGCCGATGCGGCGCGCGCATATCCCCCCGCTCACGGCGCGCATCGCCTGAGGGCCGCCTCCCTGGCCGGATCAACCGGCCCGGGGACGGCCCTCTTTCCATCGAGGGCCGCTTTGGGCTAGGCGACTGCCATGACCGAACCGCGCCACTGGCTGATGAAATCCGAACCCGACGCCTATAGCTGGGACGACCTTGTCGCCGAGGGCGAGGGCAGGTGGGACGGCGTCCGCAATGCCCAGGCCGCCAATTTCATGCGCGAAATGCGCGTCGGTGACCAAGTCCTGTTCTATCACAGCATCACCGGCAAGGCCGCAGTCGGGATCATGCAGGTCAGCCGCGCCGCCTATCCCGACCCGACCGCCGAACAGCCCGACAAATGGCCCGACAAATGGGTCGCGGTCAGCGTCAAGCCGGTCGAGAAACTCACCCACCCGGTCAGCCTCGCGCAGATGAAGGCCGAACCCAGGCTCGGTGAGATGGCGATGCTGCGCCAGTCGCGCCTGTCGGTCTGCCCGGTCTCGCCCGACGAATGGCGCACGATCCTGGCGATGGCGGAAGACTAGGCCATATCCGCGCCAGATCGGCTCAACCAAGCGCCATCTTGAAAACCTCATCCGTTCCGGATATGTTCCCGAAGCGGACGATATCTGTTTGTTACGGCGACTTTGCTTCGCCGGCCCCGGTCCGAAGCGGCCATACTCGTGCTTGTCATGTGCACGCTGGCGCCGAAACGGTGGTTTGAAACACAGGAAGGTCGAAAGACAGGGTCGAAACACAGGGAGGATGTAATGGGCGCGCCGGCATTCGATATGTACCAACGCGACTTTCCGCGAAGCGACGAAACCGGGGTGATCGTCATCGCCGACGCCGCCTTTCTGCCGCGGCTCGACCAACCGCTGCCCGACGCAATTCGCATCGTGCGAACGATCGCGATCGACGGACCGCCGCCGGCCCCCGCCGCGATGCTCGAAAGCGCTTTGGTGTGGATTGGCATTACGCACGCGCCCTCGGATGCATGGACGCATGCGCTCCGCACCGAGATCGCGGATCGCCCCGCGACGGCGTTCGTGGTTGAAGCGGTCGGAGCTGCCGCGCTCGACTGGGCGTGGGATGCGCTCGGCGACAGCCGCTGTACGATCCTTGCCGATCCCACTGCGCTCGACCGCTCGCTCGCACTGCAAGCGGCGTCGAGCGGGTTGGCTGCAGCGGCGTTCGACAGCGGCGGCGAAACGCACGCGAACGAGCTGGCGCGCCTGCGCGACGAAGTCGGCCGGATCGCCCATGCGCTGGCCAATCTGACCGACGCGGCGGCCGATCGCATGGCGGGAGATGGCGCGGGACCGACCGGCGCATCGGCCGATGGGTCCGGTCTCGCCGGCAATGGCAACGGCAGCGTCGCCGATCCCGCGCGCGGCTATGGCTATCAGCCCGCCCTCGATTCATTCAGCGGTCAGCGTCGGGCGGGGGTCACCTCGCTCGATATCCGCAAGATGATCCGGATGCGCCGCCTGCGCGACAAGCATTTCCCCAGCGACCTGTTCGGCGATCCGGCGTGGGACATGCTGCTAGACCTGATGGTCGCGCGGATCGACCGCTTGCCGGTTTCGGTGTCGAGCCTGTGCATCGCATCGGCGGTGCCCGCGACGACCGCGCTGCGCTGGATCAAGACGATGACCGAGGCCGGATTGTTCGAACGGCGCAGCGACCCGAGCGACGGGCGGCGGGTGTTCATCGCGCTGAGCGACGAAACCGCGCAGGCCATGCATGCCTATTTCGCCGACATGCTGGCAATCGGATCGCTGCTGCCCGCGTAAGCCTTGCGCGGCGCGCGCCGCACGGCTAATCGGCGCTTCCCGATAGGGGCGCTTAGCTCAGTTGGTAGAGCATCTCGTTTACACCGAGAGGGTCGGCGGTTCGAGCCCGTCAGCGCCCACCATCGTCGTTACGACGATGGTCACGCCAGTCGTTTAACATACCGAAAACGACACCGATGACGTATACAGCGGCGAGCAAATATGTGAGACCTGTTGTCTCGTAAAATTCAAACATGCCCGTCCGGCTACCAATCTCATTTATAAGATTGATGATAACGAGAGGCGCGATAGCAGCCCATGCCTCCGGTCCAAACAGAGTCGTTCGAATCCGCCCCCCCATTTTACTGAGCCGCAAGCTTCCTCAGCACATACTGCAGGATGCCGCCGTTATAGTAATATTCGAGCTCGTTGGCGGTATCGATCCGGCATAGCGTCTCGAACACTTCGCTCGTGCCGTCGGCGCGGGTCACGCGTACGTTGAGCGTCTGGCGCGGCTTTAGATCGGCGACGCCTTCGATCGTGAAGCTCTCGTCGCCGGTCAGGCCGAGCGTTGTGCGCGTCACGCCCTCGGCGAACTGCAACGGCAGCACGCCCATGCCAACGAGGTTCGACCGGTGGATACGCTCGAAGCTTTCGGCAACGACCGCGCGCACGCCGAGCAGGATCGTGCCCTTGGCGGCCCAGTCGCGGCTCGAGCCGGTGCCGTATTCCTTGCCGGCGACGACCACGAGAGGCGTGCCATCGGCCTTATGCTTCATCGCGGCGTCATAGATCGCCATCGTCTCGCCGTCGTATCTGGTCATGCCGCCTTCGACGCCGGGGACCATTTCGTTCTTGATGCGGATGTTGGCAAAGGTGCCGCGCATCATGACCTCGTGGTTGCCGCGGCGCGAACCGTAGCTGTTGAAGTCGGTTCGCGCGACCTGGTGCTCCATGAGGTAGCGGCCCGCGGGGCTGGCGACCTTGATCGCGCCGGCGGGCGAGATGTGGTCGGTGGTGATCGAATCGCCGAGCAGCGCAAGGCACCTGGCATCGCGGATGTCGCCGACGGGCGCGGGGGTCATTTCCATGCCGTCGAAATAGGGCGGGTTGGCGATGTAGGTCGAACCCGCGCGCCAGGCGTAGGTCGCCGATCCCGCAACGTCGATCGCGCGCCATTTGTCGTCGCCGGTGTAAACCTCGGCATAGCGCGCCATGAACATGTCGCGGTTGACGAACTGGTCGACCTTGGCGCGGACTTCGGCATTGGTCGGCCAGATGTCGGCGAGGAAGACGTCGTTGCCGTCGCGGTCCTGCCCGAGAGGCGTCGAGACCATGTCGGTGGTCACCGAACCCTTCAACGCATAGGCGACGACGAGCGGCGGCGAGGCGAGGAAATTCGCGCGGACGTCCTGTGAAACGCGGCCTTCGAAGTTGCGGTTGCCCGACAGGACCGATGCGACGACGAGGTTGTTGTCGTTGATCGCCTTCGACAGCGGCGGCGCGAGCGGCCCCGAATTGCCGATGCACGTCGTGCAGCCATAGCCGACGAGGTTGAAACCGAGCGTGTTGAGCTCTTCCGACAATCCCGCCTTGTCGAGGTAATCGGTGACGACCTGCGATCCCGGCGCGAGGCTCGTCTTGACCCACGGCTTGGCGGTGAGGCCGAGCGCGTTGGCCTTTTGGGCAACGAGGCCCGCAGCGATCAGGACGGTGGGGTTCGAGGTGTTGGTGCAGCTGGTGATCGCGGCGATGACGACGTCGCCGTCGCCGATCGTGCCTTCCTGTCCGGCAGGCGCGACACGGTCGTGCGTCGATGCGCCATAGGGATCGGCGCCGCTGTTGGCGCCATCGGCCGCCGCGCCCGCTTCGACGGGGACGCGGACCGCCTTCTCGCGGTTGTAGACGCTGGCGAGATCGCGGTTGAACAGGTCATCGACGCCGGTCAGCGCGACCTTGTCCTGTGGCCGCTTGGGTCCGGCAAGGCTGGGGACGACGTCGGTCATGTCGAGCTCGAGGCTGTCGGTGAAGACGAAGTCGCGGTCCTCGCCGGCTTCGCGCCACATGCCCTGTGCGCGGCAATAGGCCTCGACCAGTGCGATCTGTTCCTCCGAGCGGCCGGTCAGGCGCATGTACTCGATCGTCTTGGCATCGACCGGGAAGAAGCCGCAGGTCGCGCCATATTCGGGTGCCATGTTCGAAATCGTAGCGCGATCGGCGAGGCTGAGGACGTCGAGCCCGGGGCCGTGGAATTCGACGAAGCGCCCGACGACGCCGTGCGCGCGCAGCATCTGCGTGACGGTCAGCACGAGGTCGGTCGCGGTGATGCCCTCTGCCATCGCGCCGGTCAGGCGGAAGCCGACGACTTCGGGAATCAGCATCGATACCGGCTGGCCGAGCATCGCGGCCTCGGCCTCGATCCCGCCGACGCCCCAGCCGAGCACGCCCAGACCATTGACCATCGTCGTGTGGCTGTCGGTGCCGACGCAGGTGTCGGGATAGGCGATCGCCGCGCCCGCGCTGTCCTTGCCGGTCCATACCGATTGCGCGACGTGCTCGAGATTGACCTGGTGGCAGATGCCGGTGCCCGGGGGCACGACGGCGAAATCGTCGAGCGCCTTCGATCCCCATTTGAGGAACTCATAGCGTTCGATGTTGCGTTCATATTCGCGGATGACGTTGTCTTCGAAGGCCTTGGGCGTGCCGAATTCGTCGACCATGACCGAGTGATCGATGACAAGGTGAACGGGGACCTGCGGGTTGATCTTGGCCGGATCGCCGCCAAGCGCGGTGATCGCATCGCGCATCGCTGCCAGATCGACGACGCACGGTACGCCGGTGAAATCCTGCATCAGCACGCGCGCGGGGCGATACTGGATCTCTTTCGTGCTCTTGGGATCGGCGGCCCAGGCGACGACCGCGGCGGCGTCTTCGGTGGAAACCGTCGCGCCGCCGTCTTCGAAGCGCAGCATGTTTTCGAGCAGCACCTTCATCGAGAAGGGCAGGCGGTCGATATTGGCCTGTGCGTTTCCGCCCAGAGCCGCGGCGGCCCTGGCGAAGCTGTAATAGCCGTAGGATGCGTCGCCGACGGTGAGGGTGTCGCGGGTGTTGAGGGTATCGGTCATGAGGGGCCACCTGTCTTCGTTGGGCCGTCGCACGCGGTGGCATCGGCAACGCGACCCGGTCGCTGTTTCAGCGAAGGGAAGGGCGACCCATCCGGCACGAAAGCAAGGGATTCGTGAGTTGCCCGCGCTCTAGCAGGGGGAGGGGGATCGGGGAAGGGGGTGGTACGGGTAATCCGCGCCGCCCGGCTGGACCACCTGCCTTCGAGCGAACCGCGCATGCGAGGCATTCCACGTCGGTTTAATCCGGCATCGCGGCGATTTCGCGCAAGACCTGACCTTAAGTGTGGTAGCTACGACAGGCGCCAGCAGAGAACGTCCTGCGCCTGAAGCAAAAACCCAATTTTGCGCCACTCCGATCTTGCCGACCCACCCGGACTTTTCCGCGCACCGCGGTCCCCCGGCCCGCCCCAGAGAGGCTGTTATGCCTTCCGATCTCACGCCATTTCTCGACCCGGCGGTCAGCCTCGCCCAGGCCATGGTGACGACGTCCGATACGCCGTTGCTGATGCTCGACGGCGATCTGACAGTGCTTGCCGCCAGCAGCACGTTTTGCCGTGCGTTCGGGCTCGAAGCGGCACGGGTCGTGGGCAATTCGGTGCTCGCGATGGGCGACGGCGAATGGGCCTTGCCGCGCCTCGAATCGCTGCTCACCGCGACCAGTTCGGGCGGCGCCGATGTCGATAAATACGAGATGGACCTGAAGGGTCGCGACGGTGGCGAGGCGCGCAGTCTCGAACTGTCGGCGCATAAACTCGATTACGGCAAGACCGACACCATCCGCATGCTGCTCTCGGTTGCCGACACGACCGTCGCCCGCGCCTCTGCGAAGGAGCTGAAGCTGCTGGTCGCCGATAACCTGCTCCTGTTGCAGGAAGTCCAGCACAGGGTTGCCAACAGCCTACAGATCATCGCCTCGGTGTTGATGCAGTCGGCGCGCCGGGTGACCAATGACGAAACTCGCAGCCATTTGCAGATGGCGCAGAATCGCGTGCTGTCGATCGCTGCGATCCAGGAGCAATTGTCGCAAAAGGGCGCCGACGATGTGGCGCTGCGGCCCTATCTTGCCCAGCTCTGCCTCAGCCTCGGGGCGTCGATGATCGCCGATCCGGAGCTGCTCTCGATCGAGACCGATGTCGACGACGTCAGCGTTCCCGCGGCGATATCGGTCAGCCTTGGCCTGATCGTCACCGAACTGGTCATCAATTCGCTCAAGCACGCCTATCCGATCGATTCGGGCGGCACGATCACCGTCCGCTACACGGTCGCGAACGGCTGCTGGAGTCTGGAGGTTGCAGACGACGGCGTTGGCATGCGCAAGAAGAAGGGCCCGGCCAGGGCGGGCCTCGGCACGAGCATCATCGAGGCCCTGTCACGCCAGCTCCAGGCGCGGATCGTCATGACCGACCGGCAACCGGGCACCAGCGTCCTCATCGTCCATGAGATCCCCAGCATTACCGGCGCTGACCCGATGCCGGTGATGAATGCTGTCTAGGCGGGCATCTCCCTTCGCTGCACCGCCGCCGAGCGCGGCGGCATCGGAAGGACGCCCCGGTCGCTAGCGCGGCGAAGGGGAAGCGCGACCCATCCCGCACGAGGTTGAGCAAAAGCGTACAGAGCTTGAGCTAAAAGAGAGCGAGGTCTTGCGGTCAGCGCTGGCGAGCCGCAAGGACCTGCCGATGGACCAAATCAAGACACTGGAGACAGAGCGCACGCGCTTGCGTCTCACCTGCCGCCATCTTTCTGGTGGCGGGCCAACACATCCAGCCGACGAATTCGACGCGATCGCTGCGTGGCTGCGCGAACATGGCGACCAGGGCTCCAAGGAAGACCTGACGCCTGGGGTGCAGCCAGACGTGTACGGGAAGGGCGCGCTTGTTGAAGACTTCGAGGCGGAAGTCGCTGCGCTCTTTGGCATGCCGGCCGCGCGCTTCATGCCTTCGGGATGCATGGCTCAGCCGATCGCTCTTCGCATCTGGAGCGAGCGGGCAGGTAACCCAACCACAGCCTTCCATCCGACCTCGCACCTCCAGTTGCACGAAGAGCTCGGTTACCGATATCTCCATGGCCTCAGCGCGCACTTGATTGGCGATCCAGGCCGACCAACGACAGCAGCCGATGTGCAAGCAGTCCTCGCTCCCGGCGGTGCTGCTCACGAAACAGGCCTCGCTAGCCTGCTAGTCGAGCTTCCAGCCCGCGAAATCGGCGGCCAATTGCCGACGTGGGAAGAATTGGTCGAGCTAAGTGAGCTTTGTCGAGACCAGGGCATTCGCCTGCACCTTGATGGTGCGCGCGTGTGGCAAGCAGGGCCAGCTTACGGGCGCAGCCTGTCTGGGATCGCCGCTCTTTTCGATTCCGTTTATATCTCTTTTTACAAGGACGTTGGCGCGCTTCCTGGTGCGATGCTGCTCGGGTCCCAGGACTTTATCGACGAGGCAGCAACCTGGCAGAGACGGCAGGGCGGAACATTATACACGGCTGTGGCCAACATCGTTTCTGCACGCATGCACCTTGCCGATTGCCTCGAACGTATGCCGCTGTTGATTGAACGTGCCCGAAAGGTCGCGGCGCTCTTTAGCGTCCATGCGCGCGCATGCGTGATACCTGACGCTCCGCAAACGAGCATGTTTCATCTCAGGCTGGAAGGCGAGGAGGATGAGCTACTGGAGGCTCGTGACCGCGTTGCGCGAGAATTGGGCATTTGGCTTTTTGGTAATCTGAAGCAGATCGATGGGGAGACGGCGATGCGAACCGAACTTTCCATGGGCACATCAAGCCTGACCTTGGGCGATGACGAACTGGTCGCCGCAATCGCTCTGCTGTTTCGAAGATAGCAAGAAGGACTGCGTGGCCAACTAATCTTATGCTTTTTGCGGGCGTTGGATGACCGGATCTGGATCGTTAGGCGCACAGCAGCTGGCGGCCCAGAAGCAGCCATTTTGTGCCCGGATTTGTTCCGTTTGCGTTTAGCCAAATGCCCGTTTTCGCTCGAAACCTCAAATATCGTGCCCCGTCGACGACAAAGATGGGCACTCAGATCGCCGGAATGTTGGGGCCAATTCACGGCGCCCCTCTAAACCGCCGCGACCGTTCGTCTCTGTCTTTCCATTACGGCCGAAAATGCCTGGTCCGTTCCACAAGCTGGGTCATTTGCGTCGCCGCGTGAATGGTCAAGGGATGCTGTGTGTTTTCAGGACGCGGCGAAATGAATTCGGCCATCTGGGCAATCTGCCCCAGTTGGTCCTCTGACGCGGTCGACAGCAGGCTAATCAGGATGTTCTCCAAAGCGATGACCCGTATCCGCAGTTGGATTAGCTCGGCATCCGAAAGCGGCGGGATATCCCATTTATCGCACGCCGCGGCCAAGTTTTCCTGAGGACCGCAAGGCGTCGCGCCACCCTCGTCATCCCACCGCGAAAGCGCACTCTTCCTGTTGTCGCCAGTCATTTCTTTGGCTCCCGTATTTCCGACGCTCAAACTGACAGGTTCCATCACGCTTTTCCAGAAATGGTTGCTGCAATCATTTGGTGTCGACCGCCGGATTCGAGCACATTATGTGTTCGAAGCAGCCTTTTCAGCTGGCGACCCAATCGCGGTCATAACGCTGTAAAAAGATACGTGGTCAGTTCGTCGCTTTGGCTTCCAGGCAGTTGAGCGCTCGCCTTACTATCGACCGTTGTTAAGTCGCTGTCGTGGCGCTAGCTTTCCACACAGCAGGGGAGCGGGCAAGATGTACGGAATTACACGGCGGTCGTTAACGATCGCCCTCATTTTCACCGGCCTCTCCGCCCTCGCGACATACGCCGCGCTGATCGCACTTGGCCCCGACTGGGCGCGCTATCTTCCCGCTTCGTGCACCGCGACGCATTGTTTCTGTGAATTCCCGCGCCCCGGCGCGCTCGTCGTCCAGCCGGCGGCGACGTGGTCTTCGTTTGCCTATGTGCTGGTTGGCTGGCTGATGATCGGGTCGGCGGGGGCCTTCGGGGCGGCTGGCGCGCGGGAGGCGGGGTCGGCGATGCCTCCGCTGGCGATGCGAGCCCTGGGCGTGACCGCGATCATCGTCGGCGTCGGGTCGGCGCTGATGCACGCGACTTTGACCTTGTGGGGGCAGTTCCTCGACGTCGTCGGCATGTACCTGATCGGGTCGTTCGAGCTGGTCTGGGCGCTGGCGCGCTGGCGGCGGATTCGCGAGGGGCGGGCGATAGCCTTGTTCGCGTCGCTGTGCGTCGTGCTGATCGCGCTGCTGATCGTTGCGCCCGAAGTGCGCCGCTGGCTGTTCGCGGTGCTGCTGCTCGTCGCGATATGCGTCGAGCTGGTCTTTGCGAGGCCGCTGCGCCCCGGCGTGCGCTTGCGGCTGTTCCTCTATGGCCTGCTCGCGATGACCGTCGCCTTCGTGATCTGGATCCTCGACCAGAACGGGACGCTCTGCGCGCCGCACAGCCTGGTCCAGGGCCACGCCGTCTGGCACCTGCTCGGCGCGCTCTCGCTGTGGCTGCTGTTCGCCTATTACCGCAGCGAGCGGGCGGTGCCACAGGGGACCGGTCCAGTTTAGCGCTGTCCTGCGAACTTTCGCGCGGCAAAATCGTTTCGTGCGATTAACCCATGTTTAGGTACCGCGTGCTATCGCGCCGGCATGACAACGGCATTCGAACGCAGGAGCGGGTTCCACGACGCGATCGCAACGCGTCTGGGTTCGCCGGGTCGATTGACCCGTTTGCAGGGCTGGGCGATCGTCGGCGCGGGCAGCGTGCTCGCCGTCACCGCCGATGCGCTGACCGGCACGCAGGTGTGGTTCGGGCCGATTTACCTCGTCCTGATCGGAATCACCGCGCTGACCATCGGCGGGCGCCAGGCGTTCGTCCTCGGTTTCGGCTTCCTCGGCGCGGGTTTCGTCATCAACGGCGGTCAAATCTATCCTTCGGGCGGCATGACGGTCGCCTGGAACGTCGCGATGCGTATCCTCGCGATCAGCTTCATCACCCTGTTGCTCGTCCGCTTGCGGCGATCGCACGCCCAGGAATGGCTGCTCGCGCGGACCGACCCGCTGACCGGCGCGCTCAACCGCCAGGCGTTCTTCGAAATCGTCCCCAAGGTGGCGCGGACCGATAGCTGGAGCCTGCTCGCCTATGCCGATATCGACGGGTTCAAGGCGCTCAACGACATTCACGGCCATGCCGCCGGCGACGCCGTGCTCAAGGCCTTTGCCGACGATGTCCGCCGCGCGATTCGCGACGGCGACCTGTTCGCCCGGATCGGCGGCGACGAGTTCGTCATCTATCTCCAGACCGCCAGCGAAGCCGACGCGCGATCGGTCGCGCAGCGGCTCCACCTGCGCATGAACGCGGTGCCGCGCGCGGGCAGCGGGGCAATGCGCTGCAGCCTCGGCGTGCTGTTGCTGCCGCCCGGCCCCGTCGCGCTCGACGCCGAGCTGCGCATTGCCGACACGCTGATGTACCAGGCCAAGAGCGAAGGCGCCGCGCTCGTCGTCGCGACCGCGCAGTGGATCGACGGTGCGCCATTCGTCCCCGACGCGCCGCCGCGCGGCACCGCGCCGTTTCGGATCGTCGAACGGCCCGGACAGGCGGCCTGAACCACGCTGCATCGCCTCACCGGGCGCGGCGACGGGTTGGAATGGGGGTCGCGGACGGCTAGCAGGCGGGGATGGACCTTGCCGCAATCATACACGAGACCTGGGCCGAGCTGGCGGCGCGCCGCGGCGCCGGACAGGTCGCCGACTATATTCCCGCGCTGGCCCGCGTCGACCCGACCAAGTTCGGCATCGCGCTCGCCACCCCCGACGGGCAGACGCACTGCGCTGGCGATGCCGCCGAGCCGTTCTCTATCCAGAGCATTTCGAAGGTCTTCGTCCTCGCTTTGGCGCTCGACCGGCACGGCCCGAAACTGTTCGAGCGCGTCGGCCGCGAACCGTCGGGTGACCCGTTCAACTCGATCGTCCAGCTCGAACGCGATCACGGTATCCCGCGCAATCCCTTCATCAACGCCGGCGCGATCGTCACCACCGACCACCTGATCGATGACCGCCCGGTCGACGAGGCGATCGCCGAGCTGCTCGCCCTGCTGCGCACGATCGCCCGCGACGACACGATCATGATCGATGGCGAGGTCGCGATGTCCGAATCGACCGCCGGCGACCGCAACCGCAGCCTCGCGTATTTCATGGCCAGCTTCGACGTCCTCAACAACGCGGTGCCCGATATCCTCAACGGCTATTTCCGGCAATGCGCGCTGGCGCTGAGCTGCCGCAACCTTGCCGAAGCGGGCCTGTTCCTCGCTTGCGACGGGACCGACCCGGTGACCGGCCAGACGGTCGTGTCATCCGAGCGCTGCCGCCGGATCAACGCGCTGATGCTGACCTGCGGCCATTACGACAATTCGGGCCAGTTCGCTTACGAGGTTGGCTTTTGCGGCAAGTCGGGCGTCGGCGGCGGGATATTGGCGGTGGTGCCCAACCGCGCATCGATCGCGGTCTGGTCGCCCGGGCTGGGCGATGCAGGAACCTCGCTGCTCGGATCGGCGGCGCTCAGGCTGATCGCCGAAAAGACCGGCTGGTCGATCTTCGGCTAACGTCCGGTGCGGTCATCGATATCAAAATAGCGGCGAGTCCGCCGCCGTTCGCGCTTGCGGCGATTGTGGACGACGATCCAGGCGATCATTCCGGCAAAAACCAACGCTATCAGCAGATAGGCCATGACCTGGCGCAAGACCGGATCATGCAGCATCATGGCCGCCAGTGATCGATTCGTCTGCGGAGGAGTCTCCAGTCATCGCAATCTTGCGCGCTATCAGAAATTTCTAAGCGTGTCCAATCCGTTAACCAAGCGTAATATTTTCGAGAACCAGCCACGCGGCAAGGACCGCATTGGCGATATTGAGAATGAGGACCGCGGCGCTCGACATGTCCTTGGCAATCCGGATCGCCTCGTGGCGATCGGGATGAAGGCGATCGGCGAGCGCTTCGACCGCGCCGTTCATCGTTTCCATTGCGAGCGCGACGACAAGCCCTGCGATCAGCAACGCCGCCGCCCAGGCTGGAGGTTGCAGGATGATCAGCACGATGATCGCAAGGCCGAGTGCAATCGCCTGGCTGCGGAACGCCTTTTCGCGCCGCCAGCCATCGCACAGTCCGGCGATACCGAACAATGTGCGCTGGTGCAGCGGTCGGTTCTTCATGCGTCCTTCATGGCCTCGGGCGGGGCGGCGACCGCGGCATGGCCCGACACGCCCGGCGCATGGGGCAGCTCACCGGTTTCGGCATAGAGCCGCGCGCGGTCGAAGGTCGCGTCGATTGCTGGCGATGGCGCAGGCGTGGCGCGGCTGACGAGCCAGATAGCGAAGCCCGAAGCGATGAAGCCCGGAACGATCTCGTACATCGTGTCGCTCAGGCCGAGCGCGATCCACGCGATGACGACGATCGCGCCGACGACGATGCCCGCGAGCGCGCCGGCCATCGTCGTGCGACGCCACAGCAAGCAGGCGAGGATCAGTGGACCAAAGGCGGCACCGAAACCTGCCCAGGCATTCGATACGAGGCCGAGGATCGAGCTGTCGGGATCGAACGAGAGCAAGGCTGCGACGACGGCGACGACGAACACTGCGCCGCGCCCGATCGTTACCAGTTCGCGATCCGACGCGGGCGTGCGCTTGATCAGCGTATAGATATCTTCGGTCAGCGAGCTCGACGAGACGAGCAACTGGCTCGAAATCGTCGACATGATCGCGGCGAGGATCGCGGCGAGCAGGAAGCCGGTGATGAGCGGGCTGAACAATACCTGGCTGAGATAGATGAAGATCGTTTCGGAATCGAAGATGCTGCCGCCGGTGTTGCGGACATAGGCGGCCCCGACGAAGCCGGTGCCGAGCGCACCGAACAGAGCGACGATCATCCAGCCCATGCCGATCCGGCGCATCGTCGGAACGTCGCGGACCGAACGGACCGCCATGAAGCGCACGATGATGTGCGGCTGGCCGAAATAACCCAGGCCCCAGGCTGCCGCGCTGATGATGCCGATTACCGTGGTGCCGGTAAACAGGCTCGAAAAGGCGCCGGGCGCCATGCCCTTGTCGGCTTCGACCCGACCGATCGAGGCGGCAAGGTCGGCGAACGTTCCAAACTGATCGAAGGCGACGACCGGCACGAGGACCAGCGCGACGAACATGATGCAGCCCTGGACGAAGTCGGTCAGGCTGACCGCCAGAAAACCGCCGAACAATGTATAGGCGACGACCACCGCGGCGGTCATCGCGACGCCGGTGGTGTAATCCATGCCGAATGCCGAGGCCGCGAGCTTGCCGCCCGATACCATGCCGGCCGAGGTGTAGAGCGTGAAGAAAACGATGATGACGACCGCCGAGAGGATGCGCAGGGCGTGGCTCTTGTCGGCGAAGCGTTCCTCAAGGAAATCGGGGATGGTGATCGCGTCGTTGGCGACTTCGGTATAGGTCCTGAGGCGCGGGGCGACGAGGCGGTAATTGGCGTAGGCGCCGATGACGAGGCCGATGCCGATCCACGCCTGCGACAGTCCCGCGAGGTAGATCGCGCCGGGCAGGCCCATGAGCAGCCAGCCCGACATGTCGCTGGCACCCGCGCTCAAGGCGGCGACGCCGGGACCGAGACGGCGCCCGCCCAACATATATTCCGATGCGTTGGCGGTGGACTTGCGCCAGGCGTAGACGCCGATGGCGAGCATCAGTGCGAAATAACCGACGAGCGAGATGACTGTACCGTTTTCCATGGAGCGCGGGGGTAAGGGGACTGACGCCGCGATGCAAGTGCAGCGCCCAACTCGCGCCATCAGGGCAAAATCGGAACTGCGCTGCCTTTGGCGGGTTGGTACCTGCAAGAGGAGACGAGCATGACCGACACGACGCAGTCCAAGGACACGCAACTGATCGAAGAAAAACGGATGGCCGACATGGCTGTCGCGCCCGGTGAACCCGCGACGCGACGCGAGAAGGGCGAAGCGCCGACGCGCGCCGACGACGACGGCATGGCGCAGACGCCCAAGGACGAGCTCAAAGACGCCGATCGTGACGAGGAGAATCTGGAAGAGGGCATCGAGGATTCGATGGACGCATCCGATCCGCCCTCGTCGACCCAGCCTTAGACGGTGGATCAGGCCGTAGTCGCCATTGCGCCTGATGCCGCGACCGCCATGCGGTAGCATGCACGATTTGGCCCTGCGGCTTTCCTGGCGTGGCGATTGCGGCTAGCCTGCCGACACCACAGGTCGGGAGAAAGCGATGAGCGCGCGCGAATATGACAGTTTCAGCGATTTCTGGCCGTTCTATCTGCGCGAGCATGCGCGCCCGGCAACGCGTGCGCTGCATTATGCAGGCACGACGCTGACGATCGCGTTGGTCGTCTATGTTGCGATAACCGGCCATTACCTGTGGCTGATCGCGCTGCCCGTCGTCGGTTACGGCTTTGCCTGGGGCGCGCATTTCGGAGTCGAGAAGAACCGTCCGGCGACCTTTACCTATCCCTTGTGGTCGCTCGCGGCGGATTACCGGATGTGGGGCCTGTGGTTGACCGGCCGGCTGGCGTCCGAGCTCGATCGCGCCGGTGTTGTCCAGAATCGGGAGGTGGCCCGATGAGCGCCCCCGTTCATGTCGCGATCCCCCACAAGCTCGGCAAGGACGAGGCGCGTCGACGCTTAAAGTCGCGCGTCGGCGAACTGCCGGGGCATATCCCCGGTGGCATGGCGACGGTGTCGAGCGACTGGGCGGGCGAGGATGTCATGCAGCTCAACGTCGCGGCGATGGGGCAGGACGTCAAGGCGCGGATCGTCGTACTCGACAATGCACTCGACGTGACGATCGACTTGCCGCCGATGCTCGGCTTTTTCGGTGACATTATCCGTAAGGCGGTCGCGGCCAAGGGCAGCCAGTTGCTCCTCGACGATAACAGCGAGCGGAAGGACGACTGATGCGGATGACGGCGACGAGGCACTATTGCGCGGCGCTGACAATGGCGGGCGCGCTGGCGGCCTGCGGTACGGTGCCGCCGCAAGACGCCGATGCGAATGCGCAGACAGTGGCCCGGGTCGCAACTCCTGACGATCGGGCCGCGACAGCCAGCGACGATGCTCCGAAGCCCGCCAATCAGCAGGCGATAGACAGCCCCGCGAAGACCCCGGCCGAGCGCGCTGCCGAGGCCGCAAGAAAGGCTGGGCGGGAGCCGCCGCCGGTGATGATGACCGATCCGCACCCCGAGCCGGTGCCGCAATAGGGATCGTAAAGCGCCTGGCCGGTCAGACCGACTTGCGCAGCGTGACGCAACCCGCTGAATAGCCCGCGCCGAACGAGCAGATGATCCCGGTATCGCCGGGCGCAAGGTCGGCATTGTGTTCGTGGAAGGCGATGATCGATCCCGCCGAGCTGGTATTGGCATAGCGGTCGAGCACCGTCGGGCTTTCATCGTCGCTCGCCTCGTGACCGAGCACGCGCTGGGCGATCAGCCGGTTCATCCCTGCATTGGCCTGGTGGAGCCACATCCGGCGAATATCGGTTGCGGCGAGACCGTGGACATCGAGTTCGTCGGCGATCATCTGCGCGACCATCGGGATGACTTCCTTGAACACCTTGCGCCCTTCCTGGACGAAGAGCCGGTCGGTGGCGCCGTCGTCGCGGTCCTCCTGAGGTGGTTCGGCACGGTTCAAGAAGCCGAAATTGTTGCGAATGTTGTTCGAGTACTGCGTGATCAATCTGGTCCCGACGATCTCCCAGTGACCCGCTGGCGCGATGTCGGCGGCCTCGACGAGGATCGCGGTGACGACGTCGCCGAAGATGAAGTGGCTGTCGCGGTCGCGCCAGTTGAGATGGCCAGAGCAGATTTCGGGATTGACGATCAGCACCGAACGAACGGTCCCGGCGCGGATGAAATCGGCCGCGACCTGGATCGCGAAGGTCGCCGACGAGCAGGCGACGTTCATGTCGAAGCCGAAACCGCCGCCAGCCTTTTCGCCGATGCCGAGCGCGTCCTGGATCTCGACCGCCATCGCCGGATAGGCGCGCTGCATGTTCGAAGCGGCGCACAATACCGCGCCCACGTCGCCGGCGTCGCGGCCGGCGCGCGCGAGCGCATCGCGGGCTGCCGCGACGCCGATCTCGGCAAGGACCGAGAGCGCGTCGTCGGGACGCCTGGGAAAGGCGGGACACATGCGTTCGGGATCGAGGATCGCGTCCTTCGACAGGACGTGCCGCGCCTTGATCCCGCTCGCCTTTTCGATGAACTCGACCGAGCTTGGCGCGAGCGGCTGGCGCGTGCGCGCCGCGATGGCGTCGGCATGGGCGGCGTTGTCGGCTGTAACCCAGGCGTTGAAACTGGCGACCAGCTCTTCGTTCGAAATGCTGTCGGGCGGGGTGAACAGGCCGGTCGCGCTGATCACGGGGCGGGGAGTCGAATGGGGCATGCGCCCGCGTTAACCGTGCAGCCTGTCACTGGCAATGCAAGGCGTCGGAACGCTGTTGCATCGAAACAACATGTCGCAAACTTATCCTGAACCGACAGAAAACATCACGTTAACGGCTTGCTAACCATCGTCGTGCCATGGTTGTTAGGCGATGGGGATGGACGTGAGACGAGCGGGAGTACGACGATGACCACCAGTTCAAGGCCGGCGATGGGCAACCGAGCCCTCGAGGAAATGAAGGAATTCGCGAGTTTTCCGAAGGGAACCCAGCGCTATATCCGCCGCGCGCTCGACGTCGGGCTCGACCGTGACGACGCGATCGCCTTGTGGTCGCGCGACGTCATCGAGGAAACCAGCATCAAGGTCCAGGCGCGCGTCTATCGCAAGCTCGACCGCATCCGCGGCGAGATCCCAGACGACAGCGGCATCGAGACCGTCGAGACCTTCATGGCGCCGCTGGTGTCGGTCGCCGCGTTCGACCTCGGCCAGAACCGGATCGACAATTTCGCGGCATTCCGCTTTCTCTACGAGCGCCTGATCGGTGCCGCGGCACGGCCATGGTTGCCCGGAGCATTCTGCGCCGCCGCCGCCTTGCCGCACATCCACCCCGAGCGGCGCCGCGCGCTGCTCCAGTCGATCAGCGAGGCCGCCGCAACCGCGCCCGGCTGGTCGAACCGCGAACCCACCTTCTTTCCCGCCTGGGTCGACAAGATCGACATGAGCAAGGCAGCGAACTGAAGCGTTGCATCATCGAATCAAGCCTTTTTGGGGGCGAGGGCCGGTCATCCGAGAGGGTGGCCGGCTCTTTTTCGTTCGGTCAGCCTTTTGGCCCAGCTTCCCCGCCCAGTCCCTCTCAACGCCGCCGATAGCGGAAATACCAGACCTCGTGCCCTAACCGCCGCGCCTTGGCTTCGTAGCGGGTTTCGGGCCAGCCGCCGGGGCGACGCAGGAAATCCTGCGGTGTGTTCGCCAGCCATTCGAAGGCGCCGTCTTCGCCAATTCGCGGCTGCATCTGCATCAGCGCCCAGCGAAGATAGACGGGATGATCGGTGCCGAAGCGAAATTCGCCGCCGGGCCTGAGCTTGCGCGCGATCATGTCGAGCGGGCCGGGGTTCATCATCCGGCGCTTGGCGTGGCGCGCCTTGGGCCAGGGGTCGGGGTGGAGCAGGTAGACGAAGCTCAAGCTGCCGTCGGGGATGCGCGCGAGAATCTCGAGCGCGTCGCCGTGATGGATGCGGACATTGCCGTGCGTGCCGACATCGCGGCCGTCGCGGATATGGCCAAGCGCCTGCGCGACGCCGTTGATGAAGGGCTCGGCACCGATAAAGCCATGATCGGGCAGCAGGTCGGCGCGGCCCGCCATATGCTCTCCGCCGCCGAAGCCGATTTCGAAATGGAGCGGGCAGTCGCGGCCGAACAAGGCGGTCGCGGTGACGGGGCCATCGGCAGGAACGGCGATCGCGGGAAGCAGCTCGTCGACCAGCTGTTGCTGCCGGTCGCGTAGCTTCTTTCCCTTGGCGCGCCCGTAAAGGCGGCTCAGGGTGGTCGGATCACCGGGTTTGTTTGCACTCATGGGGCGCGCGGGTAGCGTGGCGCAGCGACGAGGTCGAGGAATAAACGGATAGCAAGGGAACGCGCCGGGACGACGATCCGTTGAACGTGTAAGGAGAATACATGACCAGAACAGCAACGCGCACGCACAATAACCGAGCAGCAACGACGGCGACGCCCAGCCGCGTCGCCACTTCGCACGTGGAACCCGAAGATACCGATGTCGGCGAGACCGCCGAAGCCATAGCCGATGGCGGCGATCATGCCCGGCTGCTGATGGTCAATGGCGCGGTGCTCGGCCTCGGGCTCGTTACGCGCAATGCGAAACTGACGCGCACCGGCGTCAGGATGGTGATTGCGCAGGGCCTGGCATTCGGGGCGCGGACGCTGTTTTCGCAAGGTGTGCACGCGCACGGCGAGGAGACGGCCGAAGAGGCGTCGCAGCATGGCGCCAAGTCGGCCAAAGGTCCTGGCGAAGACGACGGCGAGGGGGTCGCAACGGGAAGCGGGGCGGCGACGGTCGCGGTGGCGCGCGCGGTGTCAGCGACAACGCCTATTCCCTATATCCCTGCGCGGCTCGCGGGCATGGCGATCACCGGGCAAAACACGCCGCGCAAGGCCAACGCAATCAGCGACTTCCTGATGGGGGCCGCGATCGGCTGGCTCGCCGAGCGGCTGGCCAAGCGCCTCGTCGGCGGCGAAGACGAGGATCGCGACGAGGACTGATCGGGTGGCGAAAACGCTGTCGCCGAAGCGAGCGTGAGCTATAACGGTCGAGTGACCCAGACATATGACTGTATCATCGTCGGCGGCGGACCGGCCGGGCTGACCGCCGCGACCTACCTTGCGCGCTATCGCCGACGCGTCCTCCTGATCGATGCAGGCAAGAGCCGCGCAGCAATGATCCCGCGCAGCCACAACCATTCGGGCCATCCCGACGGCATTGAAGGCGTCGAGCTGCTCAGGCGCATGGCGCTGCAGGCGGCGCAGTTCGGTGCCGAATTGCGTAACGGGTGCGTCGCGAAGATTGCCAGCGGGGATGACAACGGCAACGACGGCGGCTTCGTCCTGACGCTGGCCGAAGGCGACTCGGTCGCGGCGCGTGCCGTTCTGATCGCCACCGGTGTGGTCAATCGCCGGCCGCCGATCGACGATGAGGCGCACGACGCCGCGTTGGCAGCGGGAACGCTGCGCTACTGCCCGATCTGTGACGGCTATGAGGCGGGCGGCTGGGAGTCCGAGATCGGCGGCGAGCGGCGCATCGCGGTGGTCGGCGCCGATGGCCACGGGGTCGCCGAAGCGTTGTTCCTCAAGACCTATTCCGATCAGGTGACGCTGATGACGTTGATCGCCTGCGACCTCGATGAACATGATCGCGCCGACCTGCGTCATGCGGGTGTGACGTGGGAGACGCGCCCCGCGTCCGGCTTCGCCTTCGAAGAACAATGGGTCACCGTGACGCTCGACGACGGCGAAGAGCAGCGGTTCGATACGCTTTATCCCGCGCTGGGTTCGAACGCGAACAGCGAGCTTGCCGAGCAGCTCGGCCTCGACCTCGACGATGATCGCTGCCTCATGACCGACAAGCATCAGCGGCTGGGGATGAAGGGGCTTTATGCCGCGGGCGACATCGTCGTCGCACTTGACCAGATCAGCGTAGCGATGGGCCAGGCGGCCATCGCCGCAACGACAATCCATAATGACTTGCGCAAGGCCGAAGGCGCGACCGCCAGCGGCTAAAATGAACAAAACAGACGAATTTTTACCAAAAGTTCGTCTGTTTACTCTAGCAGGGGGTGATGTTGGGCGTTTCGGCGATCTTGTGGCTTATTCCCGCGTTCTCCGTTTTGTTCGGGGTTACCTTCGCGACGATTGCGATGGCGTACAAGTCGGAGGTCGCGCCGCGATGGGCGACGGCGGGGGTCGTCGCGCTGGCTGTCGCGATCAGCGCCGATCTCGCCAAACCCGATTCGACTGAACTGAGCTTGTGGGTCGCAGGTGTTGGCCACTGGGTCGCAGCGGGCTGCATGCTGCAGGCGATGCTCGTTCGCCATGAGCGGTCGCTGCCACGCATCTACCTGATCTCCATTTTCGCGCTGCTGGTGCCGATCCATCTGTGGTCGATCTGGATCGGCGATGTGCCGCCGGTGCGGATATTGGCCGTCAACTCGGGCGCGTTTGCGATTTTTGCCTTAGCGCTGGTGGTCTGCTTGCGCGGACCGATCGACGCGTTCGACAAGATCATGCGGAGCATCATCGTCGTCGTCCTGTTGCTCTATCCGTTTCGCATGGCGGTCTATTTCTGGTTCCCACCCGAAGCGACACCGGGCGGCCAACTGGTGTCGCAATATATGCTCCTGATCTTCACGATGGTCGGGATATTGGGTGTCGCATTCTCGATGGCTCTGCTGCTCGCGATCGGGACCGATATCGTCCAGCGGCACCGGCTCGACAGCGAGATCGATGCGCTGACCGGAATTCGCAATCGCCGTGCGCTCAACCGCCAGTTGACCGATGCCAACAGCGTCGGAGGATATGGCGCGGTGCTGGTCGTCGATCTCGACCATTTCAAGCGGATCAACGACCATCACGGGCACGATGTCGGCGACAAGATCCTGATCGCCGCGGCGCGCGAGCTTGATGCCAAGCTGTCACGATTCGGCACCGTCACGCGGATGGGCGGCGAAGAGTTTGCGGTGCTGTTGACGAATGAAAATGTTGCGGCGGGACCGGCTTTGGCCCTGTCGGCACGGCAGGCGATCGCCAGCGTTCGCTTGCCCGATCCGCACGACCAGATCGAGGTGACTGCGAGTGTCGGCCTGGCGTTTCGCGAAATCGACCAGCCGCTTTCTGACACGCTGCGCGCGGCCGATCTGGCGATGTACCACGCCAAGGCTGCGGGACGGAATTGTGCTTTCGAGGTCGAGCGACGCCATGGCTTGCTCGAACTGCGCGCCGTCGCCTGACATCGCGCATCGATAACGTCGGCGGGTGTCATATTAAGGCGGGGCGCACGGACCCAATTGTTCTCATCGATGGTTGCCCTAGCGACGCGTGGCGGATCGCCGCGCAGTCCATCGTTCAAGAGGATATTCCCATGGCCAAGACCCCAGCACCGCAGGCGGCGCCCCCAAGCGCGGGGCTTCCCGGCCAGCTCAGCGATCTCGAGATCGCGATGGCCGAGGCCGCGGCGGCAGAAAATTACGAGGAGGCTGCGCGGCTGCGTAACGCGATCCAGATCGCCAAACAGGCGGGGATGGCCGCCGCTGAGGCCGGGTTAGCGGGCGCGCCCGAAGGTGAAGCCGATTTCGCCGGGCTCAGCCGACAGGAGCCGGGCAAAATGGGGATCGGTAGCCAGGTGCCGAAACGCACCCCGCCCGATGGCTGGACGCCGCCGGCGAAGCCCGATCCGATGACCGCAGGTCACAAGCGCGGCGGGCGACGCAAGGGGTAGCGGTTGACATCAATCTGGCGTTGCGCATTTCCCCTCATCCAACTTCGACTAGTTCGCTTCGCTCACAGTCTTCGTATCAGTGTGGCTAGCGTCAGGCCAAACATGCCCCCGGCATGTTTGCCGACAGTGCGGGGCACTGTCGGGTGCCAGAGCCAGACACACTTCCCGCAAGCGGGAGAAGGATGTCGAGGCTTGGCGACGGAGGAGCCTTAGCCGTAGCTGGATAAGGGGACCGCGTAGGGCGCTTAACCCAAGGCCGCCTTCAAATCGTCGATCAGGTCGGTCTTTTCCCACGGGAAGAAGTCGCCTTCGGCCTTGCGCCCGAAATGGCCGTAGGCGGCGGTTTTGCGGTAGATCGGCTTGTTGAGGCCGAGCAACGTCCGGATGCCGCGCGGGGTCAGGCCGCCGAGGCGGGTAATCTTGCCGATTGCAGTTTCAAGCGCAGCATCGTCGACCGTGCCGGTGCCGTGCGTGTCGACATAGAGCGACAGCGGTTCGGACACGCCGATCGCGTAGCTCAATTGGATCGTGCAGCGCTTGGCGAGGCCGGCGGCGACGATGTTCTTGGCGAGATAGCGCGAAGCGTAGGCGGCCGAACGATCGACCTTGGTCGGGTCCTTGCCCGAAAACGCGCCACCGCCGTGCGGAGCGGCGCCGCCATAGGTGTCGACGATGATCTTGCGCCCGGTCAGGCCGGCGTCGCCGTCGGGGCCGCCGATTTCGAAGCTGCCGGTCGGGTTGATGTGCCAGACGGTCTCGTCGGAGATGAGGCCGTCGGGAAGGATCTCACCGACGACGCGCTTTACGTAATCCTTGAGTTCGGTTTCCTTGGCGCCGGTGTCGTAACCCTTGGCGTGCTGCGTCGAGACGACGATCGCGGTCGCCGCGGCGGGCTTGCCGTCCTGGTAGCGCAGCGAAACCTGGCTCTTGGCATCGGGCTCTAGGAAGGGCGCGGCGCCCGACTTTCGATCGTCGGCAAGGCGTTTGAGGATGCGGTGGCTGTAGTGCAGCGCGGCGGGCATCAGTTCCTCGGTCTCGTCGCAGGCGAAGCCGAACATGATGCCCTGGTCGCCCGCGCCTTCGTCCTTGTTGCCGTTGGCATCGACGCCCTGGGCGATATGGTCGGACTGGCCGTGGAGGTGGTTTTCGAACTCGAGCGTCTCCCAGTGGAAGCCGTCCTGTTCATAGCCGATGTCGCGCACGACGTTGCGTACCGTCGCCTCGATCTCGTCGCGTGCGCCGGGCGCCCAGCCGTGCGTTTCGGGCCAGCGGGCGGTGTCGTAGATCGGCTTGCAGCGGATTTCGCCGGCGAGCACGACGCGCTGCGTGGTGGTCATGGTTTCGCAGGCGATGCGCGATTCGGGATCCTTGGCGAGCATCAGGTCGACGATCGCGTCGCTGATCTGGTCCGACACCTTGTCTGGATGGCCTTCGGAAACCGATTCGGAGGTGAAGAGATAATTGTCGCGCATGCTGGGAAAACCGTCCTGTCTGGCTGATCGTGCGGCCCGTCGGCGAGCCGGTCACGCGTCATATAAAGAAAGCTTTATATGACGGCTAGGGGTTTTTTGTCGCAGTCCGTCGCATGGTCGGCACGAGCGCGAGCAGCAACAACAGGCCGGCGAACAGCAGCGGGATGATATTGCCGAAGAGGGCGAACGGCGTCGCGGTGCGCGCGGGCGGGATGACCTCGTCGATGCGGCCGGCGTTGCCCATTGCGAGCTTGTGAACGACCCGACCGTGCGCGTCGATGATGCCGCTGACGCCGGTCGGGGTCGAACGGATGACAGGCAGGCCTTCCTCGATCGCGCGCAGGCGGGCCTGGGCGAAATGCTGCGGCGGACCCGAGGCGCCGAACCAAGCGTCGTTCGACGGGTTGAAGATGAAATCGGGACGGTTGGCGCGATCGACGACACGGCCCGAGAAGATCATCTCGTAGCAGATCTGGACGCCCATGCGGCCGAAGCCGGGCAGGTCGATCGTGCGCGCGCCGGGACCCGGCCAGAAATCGAGCGCGCCGGGGACGAGCCGCGACAGGCCGATCGCCGACAGGATCGGGCGAATCGGGAGATACTCGCCATAGGGGACGAGATGCGCCTTGTCGTAGCTGCCGATGACGCGCGCATCGGGGGTCAGGACGGTGACGCTGTTGCGCGCGCCGATCGCATGCGCGCCGCCCGGGCCGCCGCCGATCTCGAGATCCTCGCTACCGGTGACGAGCAGGTCCTGGGGACCGAGCAGCGCGGCGAGACGGTCGCGCGATTGCGCTGCGCTGCTCCCGCCGAGATTGACCATGTCGTAATAGCGCGCCGGATAGCCGCCTTCGAGGAAGTCGGGGATCGCGGCCTCGGGCCACAGGAGGAGGCGCGGCGGCGCGTCGGGGTTTCGGACGCTGAGCGCTGCCAGCTTGCTCCAGTTGAGCGCGTCGAAGCTCTGGTCCGCCTTGGTTTCCTGAGGAATGTCGGGCTGGACGACGGTGACGGCGACGGGCTGTCCGCCAGGTGCGCGGGACGGCAGGTCCGCCGCCGAGACGCGGTAGGCGAAGCCGCCGATCATGAGCGCGGCGGCGAGCAGCCCGGGTGCGAGCGCGTCGCGCCCGCGACCGCGACCGAGCAGCCAGAAGCCGCCGCTGGCGAGGACGAAGACGCCGCCCAGCCCGTAGGTCCCGAGCAGCGCGCTGGCATCGGCAAGTCCTGGCGTGACGAGCGCGACGCCGAGCGGATTCCAGACGAAGCCGGTAAAGACCCAGCTGCGCAGCCATTCGGTGATGATCCACATCGCGGCAAAGGCGAACACAAGCGGCCAGCCGCGCTGAACCCGCAGGCCGCCGAACCGGCGTTCGATCGACCATGCGCCGAGCGTGGCGAGCGCGGGATAGATGGCAAGGTAGATGGCGAGCGCGACGACCGCGACCCAGCCGAGCCAGGCAGGCATCGCTGCCTGATAGGTAAAGGCGGTGGCGATCCAGTTGTTGCCGAGGGTGAACTGGCCGAGGCCGAACAGCCAGCCGACCAGCAAGGCGCGTTGCCAGGTTTTAGCATCGGCGATCAAGGCGATGAGCAGGGCATAAGCCGCGATCGTCAGCGGCCAAAGCGACAGCGGCGCGAAGCCGGTCGCCGAGATCACGCCCGCAACGAGCGCGGCGCTGCGCGCGCGGGCGAGGATCGCGGTCGCCGCGCGGGTGAGCAAAGTGGGGCCGGCGGCCTGGCTTGTGGGGGTGATCATCGCTGCGCTTTTGACGGGTTCACGGGCGCGGTGCAATGGGGAGGTGTTTCTGTCGATGAGGGTGTGGCGAAGACGCGCCGTCGGTGGCATAGGCGCGTCATGACCCTACGACCTTTCCATTATGCTTTCGTCGTCGATGACCTCGACGCGGCACGCACATTCTATCGCGATGTCATCGGCTGCGGCGAGGGACGATCGAGCGATAGCTGGATCGATTTCGACATGTTCGGCCACCAGATCGTTGCGCACCTGGGAGACACGGGGGACCCTATCGCCAACCCGGTTGACGGACACGACGTGCCGGTGCCGCATTTCGGGGTCGTGCTGACGCTCGAGGATTTCCGGGCGCTCGCCGAACGCCTGGTCGGCGCGGGGCTGGCTTTTGTCATCCCGCCGACGGTGCGTTTTGCCGGCAAGGCCGGCGAGCAGCACACGATGTTCCTGCGCGATCCGGCGGGCAATGCGCTCGAGTTCAAGGCGTTCGCCGACGATGCGGCGCTGTTCGCCGTCGACTGAAGCCAGGCTACGGAACGAATAGCCGGGTCAAACCATTGGTGAGGTGAAGGATTTTTTCCAACCGAAGCCAAGGAGCGCGACGATGACCCGCAGCACGAAACAGACGATATCCGAATTAACCGAGAGCGCCACCGAGACCGCCGGCCAGATTGCCGGGACGGTCGGCGAAACCGCGAGCGCCTATGCCGCGATCGCCGCCGACAAGGTCGGCACGCTGTTCAACCAGATCGACGACGGTTTCACCGACCGGCTGGTCACCAGGGCCAAGGGGGTCAAGGCCGGGAGCCTTTCCCCGTCGCGCAGCCCGGCCGCCAAGACCGGTGTCGGTGCCGGCCTGTTTCTCGCCGGTGCCGCAACGATCGCGGCGGGTGCGCTTGCCCTCTATTACTGGCGCGAGCGCAACCAGGAGGAGGCCGATTTCGACCTGCTCGCCAAGGACGGCGATTTCGAATTGCGCCGCTACAAGGCCCACCTCGTTGCCGAGACGGTCCAGCCGGGCAGTCGCGACGAGGCGCTTGGTTCAGGCTTCCGTGCACTGGCCAACTATATCTTTGCCAAGCCCGGCGGTCGCGCGCCGAGCGAGGAGAGCGACGAAAAGATCGCGATGACGGTGCCGGTGAGCGCGGCAAGCGAAGACAACGGGTCATGGCGCGTCCGCTTTGTCATGCCCGAGGCGCATACACGCGAAACGCTGCCGCAGCCCGCGGCCGGCGTTGCCCTCGCCAAACAGCCCAAGCGGCACATCGCGGCCATCCGTTTTGCCGGGCGTGGCAGCGATGCAGACCTCGTCGCGGCCAAGCGCAGCGAGCTCAAGGCCTGGGTTGCCGAACGCGGTTACAAGAGCATCGGCGATCCCGAATACGCCTATTACAACGCGCCGATCGTGCCTGGACCGCTGCGCCGCAATGAGGTGTGGATCGCCATCGAGGCGCCGTGATCGGGATGCGGAATCGCGTTGCGCTTTTCCCCTCATCCAACTTCGCGTAACTCGCTTCGCTCGAACGCTTCGTATCCTTCTCCCGCAGGCGGGAGAAGGATGTGGAGGGTTGGCGCACGCAGTGCGCCTAGCCGGAGCTGGATGAGGGTGTGATGCAACGCAAAGTGGGGCGAGGGGCATGAGCGGCAACCACGGACATAGCCACGCGCATGGCGCGCCCGACAGTTTCGGGCGCGCTTTTGCGCTGGGCATCGCGCTCAACATCGTTTTCGTCGCGATCGAGGCGGGCTACGGATTCTTCAGCGGGTCGCTCGCGCTGCTCGCCGATGCCGGGCACAATCTGTCCGACGTGCTCGGCCTGGTTGTCGCCTGGGGCGCGGTCGTGCTTGGCAAGAAGGCGGCGACCGATCGCTTCACTTACGGCTATCGCCGCAGCTCGATCCTGTCGGCGCTGTTCAACGGGGTGTTGTTGCTCGTTGCCGCGGGTGCGATCGCGCTCGAGGCGGTGCAGCGTTTCGGCGATCCGCAGCCGGTGCCCGGAGCGACGATCATGATCGTTGCGGGGATCGGTATCGCGATCAACACCGCGACCGCCCTGTTGTTCGTGCGCGGGCGCAAGAGCGACATCAACATCAAGGGCGCGTTCCTCCACATGGCCGCCGATGCGGTGGTGTCGGCCGGCGTGGTGATTGCCGGACTGGGGATCGTCTATACCGGCGCGACGTGGATCGACCCGGTGACCAGCCTCGCGATCGTCGCGGTCATATTGTGGAGCACCTGGGGCCTGCTGCGCGATGCGATCACGATGTCGCTCGACGCGGTGCCCGCCAATATCGACACCGGCGAAGTCGAGGCGGCGTTGCTCGCCATGCCTGGCGTCGCGCGCGTCCACGACCTCCATATCTGGCCGATGAGCACGACCGAGACCGCGCTGACCGCGCATCTCGTCCGGCCCGGCGCGAGGGGCGATGGGGCGAGCGACGATGCCTTCCTGTGCGCGGCATCCGACATGCTGCACGACCGTTTCGGCATCGCGCATGCGACGCTGCAGGTCGAGTGCGACGAGCTGCGCTGCCGGTTGCACGCCGACAAGGGGTGCTGACCCTCCCGCAGGCGGGAGACGGCGTTACTTCATCGCGTCGAGTTGTTCGATGCTGGTGACGCGGCTGCATGTGTCGGCTGCGCCGCTGCCGCCGGTAAGCGCGCTGGCGAGGAAGAAGCCGCCGACGACGATGACGATGAAGCCGCCCGCGACCCAGCCGAGATACTTGTCGATGAATATCTTGATCGGCGCGCCGAACAGCCGGAACAGCACGCCGACGAGGAGGAACTGGAAGCCGCGGCTGGCGATGCTCGCCCACAGGAAGGTGAACAGGTTGAGGTGGATGAAGCCCGCGGTCAGCGTGATCAGCTTGAACGGGATCGGCGTCGCGCCCTTGATCAGGATGAGCTCCCAGCCATATTCGCGCAGATAGCAGGCTGCGCTCGGGAAGCTCGACGCGAGGCCGAGCGCGCCCAGGATCTGCGTGCCGACCGCCTCGAACACGAAATAGCCGATGGCATAGCCGAACAGCCCGCCGAGCACCGAGGCGATCGTGCAGACGATACCATAGCGGACCGCGCGTTCGGGGCGCGCGAGGCACATCAGGCCGAGCAAAGGGTGTGGCGGGATCGGGAAGAAGCTCGATTCGATGAAGCTGATCAGCGCGAGCCACCACACCGCGTGGCGATGTTCGGCCTTTTCGAGCGTCCAGTTATAGATGCGGCGCAGGAAGCCGGGCGGATTGTGCGAGATGAAGGGCGCTTCGGTCATCGCGCGGGATTAGAGGGCGCGTAGCGCGCGCGCAATCGCTAGAAAAGAGTTGCAAAAGAAAACTTGTACGGTAGCGTCGCGCGCCTATCGGGGAGTATTGCCATGATCATATACGGTTCGAGTTTTTCGCCTTTTGTGCGCAAGTTGCTGGCCTATTGCGAGGAGCGGGGGATTGCGTTCGAGCTGAAGTCGGTCGGCATCGGCGACCCCGATCCGGGCTATGCCGCGGCGAGCCCGCTGAAGAAGATGCCCGCGATCAACGACGACGGCTACTGCCTCGCCGATTCGAGCGCGATCATCCATTATCTCGAGGCCAGGGACGGCGCCGCGCTGATCCCGACCGAGCCACAGGCGCGCGGCCGGACGATCTGGTTCGAGGAGTTCGCCGACACGGTGATGGGCGCCTGCGTCGGGGCGATGTTCTTCAACCGCATCGTCGCGCCCAAATTCCTCGGCCGCGCGGGCGACAGCGAAGCCGCCGATGCCGCCGAGGCCGAGCAATGGCCCAAGATCTGCGATTACCTGCAGGGCGAGCTGGCGGACGGGCGCGAATTCCTCGTCGGTGAAGCCCTCACGCTCGCCGACCTCGCGGTCGTGTCGAGCCTGCACAACATGGACCATGCCGGCGCGAAATGGTGCGACGGCCACGACGCGGTGAAGGCCTATTTCGAGCGGATCAAGGCGCGCCCGAGCTTCGCCAAATGGACCGCGAAGGAATATGCGATCCTGGCTGGCTAGGCGGGCCTGCCAGCCATGACCGAGCGCGGGGCCGCTTTCTTCACTGCGGCATCGGCGAGCGCATGCGGCGGCGGCGGCACCGGCGGGCGGTGGGTAATGCCGAAGGGCAGCCGCCCCCAGACCCGCTCATGGACGAAATAGAGCAGCATCTTGGTAAAGATCTCGAGCCCGCCGATCGACAGCGCGGTGCCGATATTGCCGGTGTAGAACCAGGCGAGCGCGATCGTGTCGAGCGAGGCGATCGTCCGCCACGACACGGTCTTGGTCGTCGTCCGGCGCAGCGTTTCGCGGCGGCGCCCGGCGGGGCCGATGAAGCTGCCCCAGGCGACCGCCGCCCAGCCGCGCTCGTGGAGGTAATAGAACACCATCTTGGTCACGACTTCGGTCAGCGCGATATAGCTCGCGGTCTGTATCGCGTCACCCTGAGCCACCGCGAGCCCGAGCAGCGGCCCGAGATAGGTGATCAGCAGGTACGACAGGACGAGCGTGTCGAGCGTGCCGACGGTGCGCCACGAAATCGCCTTGGCGACCGAGCGCCACCACTTGATGCGCGGCGGGTTGGGCGGATCGAGCTTTGCCGTCTCGGGTCCGAAGACGGGTTTTTCGGGGGTTTCGCGCATAGGGGGTTGTGGCGGGTTAGGGCGCGCGTGTCGAGGGGATGGGGTTATGTACTTCACGTAGGAGCGACTCGTGACCACATCTTGCAGCGACAGGCCGGCGCTTACTGAGATCGAGGTTACTCCGCAGATGGCTTCTGCGGGGCTAAGAGTGCTTTATGCATCTGGCCTAGTGGATCATCAGGTTCCGGCGGATATACTAACGGTAGAAGAAATCTTTCATGCAATGCTGGCGATGCGCCCCAATTTTCGAGGTGGTTACCAAACTCCGAGAGCGCGTTAGCGATGAATAGGCATTTCGCTCTCAGCGCGTCGATTTCATTTTCCGTCATGCAAGCCTCTGATTTCGTAAGAACGTCAGACGGAACCAGCATTAACTCTGAGTTCCGCTCTCCCACATGCCAGTGAACCAAGTGGTTGCGGAGTTCGTCCACTGTTCCGATCATTTTGAACATCGAATTTGTGAATGGTCGGAAGGTTTTTGCGGTGTGATCGTCCGTCACTCGCTGGACAATCTCATTGCGGGTGCGCGCACTGTTGATCTTGGATATGATCAGGGTCGCATAGCGAGGGTTGGTGCCTAGGGTTCGTGCGAATAAGAAGGTAAGGCCCTTTTCCATCAATGCGTAGGCGTTGAGCGCTTCTGCCCTGGCAATAAAGAACTGGTCGCGAGCGTCGTTTTCATCGACAGGGATTTCCATGACAGACACCGATCAAAAAGAGATGGACGAGGTTCTAAAGCGGATGCTGGCGACACCGCCAACGCCGCACAAGGCGAAAGATAGGCCGCCACCTCAAACCGAACCGAAGAAACCGGCCTGACTATGCCGTTCCGCCCACGATCCGGATTGGTGGATCATGGACGACCAGTTTGTCAGCTAATTCTTCCGGCCAAGGGCCGTCCAGATACCATTTGGGTATTGGCCTCTGTATCGTATAGCGGCCTTTCCCGCTCTCCTGTCGCGGGTGAGGTAGGCGAATTATTCGGGCTGGCTTGCTCCATCCTTCGCTGGTGTTGTCGAGCCATTCTGGAACGAGCCACAAGTCGCCTTCGTGGCGCACGACATCGCATTTGAAGATCTTATTGCCGCCTACAAAAGCAAGCGTGGCTTCCATGACCTGCATAATGGCTCCCTAGCGGCTCCAACGCTTACGAGGCTGGCCGATTTGACGGGGCGGGTCAAACCAATCAGGCGGCGAGCCTGTCAGTCCGCCGATAGGTCAGGCGCTTGCGGATGATGCCGCTAAGGGCTTGGTCGGCGCGCTCCGAATCGCTGATTGTGCGAGTGTTATAACGAAAGTCGAACTCTGCGGTGTAGCGGGCAAGGTGCGCTTCACTCACGTGGTGATAGGTGCGGATCACGCCGCGCTTGAAGATCGAAATGAAGTTTTCCGCCGTATTGGCGTACTCCTGCCCGATGGCGGGGGGCGGGGGCAAGGGGTTTGGCGGCGCCCCCGCTAAAGCTCCGGGCGCTCGCGGTAGAAGTCGATCTGCATTTGCATGGGGCCGGTGAGTTCGACGTGGTGCGGCTGGTCGGGGGCGAGCAGGGCGGGGGTGCCGGGGGTGAGGGTCAGGCGATCGCCGCTGTCGTCATAGACCATGACGACGCTGCCCGAGATGACGCGCGCGACGCCCCAGGTGCCGGGCTTCGTCCGGTGTTCGGCGCGCAGGCTGGCGGGCAGGTCGGTCTCGTCGAACACCGGCGAGCTGGCATAAGGCACGGGAGCGGGCGTGGGTGCGGGCGCGGGGGCGGGAGCGGGCTGGGTCATATCAGAAGCCGATGCTGGCGCGCATCACGACGAGCGCGATGGCGAAGAGCGCGAACAATACCGGCACGGTGAGCACCTGTGCCGCGACGCTGGCGGTGCCCATCGGGCCGGTACAGGTTTCGAGCACCGCATCGCCGCGTTCGAAACCCTGGCGTCCGCGCTTGCCGAGGCCCTGGAGAACGGCGGCAGTGCCGAAGAACATCATCGTGTAGAGGACGCTGACGACGATCGCGAAGACCGTGCTGCCGTCGTGCGCGGTGGCGAGCGCGAGCGCGCCGAAGAACGTGGCGTAGGCGCCGAACAGCAGGACCCAGATCCAGCCGGGCAGGCCGAAGCTGCTGCCTTCGCCCATGCGGGGAGCGGGCGCGACGGCCGCAGTGAAATCGGCGGGCGGGGCGCAATCGACCTCGCCATGGTCGCGGGTGAGCGCGGCGATATCGTGTTCGTAGAGCATGTCAGAAATCCTCCAGGCCTTGGGCGGCGGCAAGACCGTCGCGGTTGATGACGATGGCGTTGAGCAGGCTGGTCGCGATCATCCGGGCGCGCTCCTCGACATGCGGGGCGGCTGCGGGATCGCGCGCGAGACCATCGAGCGTGGCGCGAAACAAAGTGAGCCAGCGATCGAAATGCGTTCGGTCGAGGCCGGGGATGGCGAGGTGTTTGCGCATCGGGCTGCCCGAATAGGTGCCGCTGTTGTGCAGCACCGAGCTCCAGAACGCCTTCATACGCCCGAGATGCGTCGGCCAGTCGGCGATCCGTGTCGCGAAGATCGGGCCGAGCAGCGCATCGTCGCGGACGGCGGCGTAGAAGCGATCGACGAGGTCGGAGATGAAGGCCGCGTCGATGCCGATCGCGAGCGCTGCGTCGCGCTTGGCGGTGCGCGCGGCGAGCGCGTGGCGGTGCGCGTCGGTATGGGCGGGCCTGGGGGACGGGAGCGTGGCGGACATGGCGGCGACTCGTTAAGTGGTATTGGAGATACCTAATTAAACCGCGCTGGCGTTAATAGCAATATATGATATGCATGTTTTATGCGATTGAGCCTCCACACCGATTATGCGCTGCGCGTGCTGATGTTCCTGGCGGCCGAAGAGCGGCAGGCGTCGGTCGACGAGATCGCGCGCGCCTACGGCGTTTCGCACAACCATCTCGTCAAGGTGGCGCGGCGGCTGGGCGAGCTGGGGCTGGTCGAGGCGCGGCGCGGGCGCGGCGGGGGGATCTCGCTGGCGCAGGACCCGGGAGCCATCAACGTCGGCGCGCTGGTCCGCGAGATGGAGAGCCTGGGCGGCTTCGTCGAATGTTTCGACGCGGGCGCAAACGGCTGCCCGGTCGCCGGGGTGTGCGGGTTGCAGGGCGCGCTGACGCTCGCGCTCGGGGATTTTCTCAAGCGGCTCGACAGCTATGTGCTGGCCGACCTGGTGCCGCGCAAGGGCGCCTTCAGGCGGCGGCTCGCATTGCCGAACGCGCTAGTTGAGCAGCCATAGGCCGATCGCGACGACGAGTGCGCCGGCGCTGAGGACGGTGGCGATGGCGCGCAGGTCGATGCCGCCGAACTCGCTGACATGGTGTGTGTCGAGGCGCGCGAGGACCTTGCAGGCGCGGCGCTCGGCCGCCCAGAAGATGAACACGCCGATCAGGATGAACGCGGTCGCGACCGCCTTTGGCACCCAGGTCGGTGCGAGCGTGTCGAACAGGACGTTGAAGCCGACGCCGATGCCGATGCAGGCAAGGCCGGTGCGCATCCAGCCGGCAAAGGTCCGCTCGTTGGCGAGGATCGTGCGGTCCTCGGCCAGATCGGTGCGATCGGCGGCGAGCTGATTGCCGTTCTTGGCATCGTGGTTGTCCATGCGGGAATAACGGAACGGCGGCGTAACGGTTCCGGCCGGGCGGGGTGAAGGGGCGTGGTTGTCGCGGCCCCTCTCCACTTGCCTAGGCAGCAAGCTGCCAAGGCGACGTTGCCTCTCCCCATCGGGGAGAGGGAATATATAACCTATCTGGTAAAAACAGGTTGACATCGTCACGCTGTTTGGGTACATAAGAGGAACATCGGGAAAAAGCGAGTCGCCGGGGGGCAGTCATTGAAGCGGTGCGAACGGGTCGGGCGGCAACGTCCGGCCCGTTCGCATTTGGCTGTGCGGCGACGGCGCGAACGGGCGAGGAGCAGGCGGGGGCCTATGGTGAACGAGACGGACACGGTGGACGGCGAGGAGGACGCGGGCGAGCATTCGGCGCGCGCGGTGGTGTCGCCGCGCCGCCACCGCGCATGGAGCAAGACGGCCGAACGGATATTCCTGTCGGGTCTTGCGCACAGCGCCAACGTATCGGCATCGGCGCGCGCAGCGGGGCTGGCGACGAGCACGATCTATGCCCGGCGCGAGAGCCATCGCGCGTTTCGCGATGCATGGGCGGCGGCGCTTCACCAGGGTTATGCGGTGCTCGAGGCCGAGTTGCTCAGGCGCGCGATCGAAGGCGTCGAAAAGCCCGTCTGGCGCGGGGCGAAACAGGTCGGTTCGGTGCGCCAATATTCGGACGCGGTCGGGCTGGCACTGCTCAAGCGGCATGGCGAGGCGCACGACCGGATCGAGGCGGCGAGGGTGCGCGCATGCGAAGACGAGGCCGAGCTATGCGCGCGCTTCCTCGCACGGCTGCAGGAGATCCACGATCGCCTAACGGGTGGGGCATGATTGCGCAGCGGGTGCGGCGATGCAGCTGAACGGGGTGACGTTGCGCGGTGAAGCCGCGACGCGGTCGACCATCGAAGGCATCGCGATCCGCGGCGAGGCGCAACACAAGGTGTATGCCGACGCGCTCGGCCGCGACGGGATGCTGCGGCTGCTCAACCTGTGGGACTATAATGCCCGTCCCGAACAGATGGCACCCGACGGGGCATGGGCGACCTGGCTGATCATGGCGGGGCGCGGTTTCGGCAAGACGCGCGCGGGCGCCGAATGGGTTCGCGCGCTGGCCGAGCGGCGCGGCGCGTTCGGCCGGTCGAGCGACCTTCGCATCGCGCTGGTCGCGGCCAGCCTCGACGAGGCGCGCGCGGTGATGGTCGAAGGGCGCAGCGGCATATTGGGGATCGCCGCACCGGGCGAAGAACCGCGTTACGAACCGTCGCTTCGCCGCCTGAGCTGGCCGTCGGGCGCGACCGCAATGCTCTATTCGGCGGGCGAACCCGACAGCCTGCGCGGGGCCGAGTTTCACTATGCCTGGGCCGACGAGATCGGCAAATGGGCGGGCGGATGCGACGCCGAGGGGCGGTCGGGAGCCGAAGCGGCGTGGGACAACCTCAAGATGGCGCTGCGCCTGGGGCGCGATCCGCAGGCGGTCGCGACGACCACGCCGCGCCCGGTGGCGCTGATCCGGCGGCTGGTTGCCGAAGCGGCCAGAGGCGACGGGCGGACGATCGTGACGCGCGGCGCGAGCTGGGCGAACCGGGCCAATTTGCCGCCGACCTATCTTGCGGGGCTGGCGAGCGATTACGGCGGCACGCGGCTGGGGCGGCAGGAGCTGCTGGGCGAGCTGATCGAGGATGTCGAAGGCGCGTTATGGACGCGCGCGATGATCGAGAAGTGCCGAATTGGTTCAAATGTCATAATCGACATAACCCGTGTCGCCGTTGCGGTCGATCCGCCGGCGAGCGCGGGCGGTGATGCCTGCGGGATCGTTGCCGCCGCGCTGTTGCGCGACGGACGGATCGCGGTGATCGAGGATGCGAGCGTAGGCGGCCTGAGTCCCGAGGGATGGGCCAATGCGGTTGCGCTGTGCGCGGCGCGACACGGCGCCGACCGGGTGGTGGCCGAGGCGAACCAGGGCGGCGACATGGTGAAGTCGGTCCTGCAGGCGGTGCACGCGAACCTGCCGGTGCGGCTGGTCCATGCGAGCCGCGGCAAGGTGGCGCGCGCCGAGCCGGTATCGGCGCTCTATGAAACCGGACGCGTCGTCCATGTCGGCGGCTTTGCCGAGCTCGAGGACCAATTGTGCGGGATGCTGATCGCGGGCGGCTATGCCGGGCCGGGCCGTTCGCCCGATCGCGCCGACGCGCTCGTCTGGGCGGTCAGCGAGCTGGCCGGGAACGGGAGAGGCGAGGCGCGCGTGCGGCCGCTATGACCGCGCACCGCGATTGTTGGATTAATCGTCTATCGCAAGGGCTTGTTTGCCAGTAATTGTCGCAAGGCCGCTTTCCCAGCGGCGCAGATGCGACGGACTGGCGGATAACGATGACGACGACAAATGACACCGCGACCAACGCGACGACGCGTGCCGATACGCTGGGTGACGGCAGCTTCGCGCGGCGGCTCGGCGAGGTCGGCGCGTTGCAGCAAGGCGGCGACGCGTTCCGCGCGCTCGCCGATTCGGTGCCGCAGATGGTCTGGTCGACGCTGGCCGACGGGCATCACGATTATTACAATGCGCGCTGGTACGAGTTTACCGGTGCGCCGATGGATTCGACCGACGGCGAAGGCTGGGCCGGGATGTTCCACGAGGACGACCAGCCCGAAGCGTGGAAACGCTGGACCCACAGCCTGGCGACGGGCGAGCCCTATGAAGTCGAGTATCGCCTGCGCCACCATAGCGGCGGTTATCGCTGGGTGCTCGGCCGGGCATCGCCGATCGTCGATGCCGACGGCACGATCCTGCGCTGGATGGGGACGTGCACCGATATCGACGAGGCCAAGGCGATATCGCAGCACAACGATGTGTTGAGCCGCGAGCTGAGCCACCGGATCAAGAACATCTTTGCGGTGATATCGGGGCTGATCGGGATGACTGCACGATCGAACACCGAATTTCGCGCCCCTGCGCGCGACCTGCAGAGCCGCATCGCGGCGCTCGGCCGGGCGCACGAGTTCGTCCGGCCGCACAGCGAGTTTTCGCGGCCCGAGATGGTCGCGGTGACGCTGCATGGGATGCTCAGGGAGATTTTCGCTGCCTATCCCGCGTTCATCGAGGGGCGGCTGAGCATCGACGGCGACGATTTCGAGATCAGCGACCGCGGCGCGACGCCGATCTCTCTGGTGTTCCACGAGCTGGCGACCAACTCGATGAAATATGGCGCGCTGTCGAACGACGACGGACGCGTCGCGATTACCGTCGCGAGCGTCGGCGACGAGGTGGTGTGTGAGTGGACCGAGAGCGACGGGCCGCCGATCGAACAGGCGCCGAGCCACGAAGGCTTCGGATCGAAGCTGACCGAGCTGGCGGTCAGGCAGCAGCTCGGCGGGAGTTTCGACCGCGAATGGCCGCGCGAGGGGCTGCACATGACGATCCGCGCCAAGCGGGTGCGCCTGACGACCTAGCCGATCCGGTCGCCGCAGGGCGATGGCGCGACGACGAAAAAAAGCGTATGGCAGCGCCTGTGGGCGGTGACACGGGAGGATGGCATGAAAGCTTATCCTGACGCTGGTGTGACGTGGCTTCTGACATGTTTTTTTACCGGACTGGTGCTGATCGGCATGACGCCGGCCGCCGCCGCCCAGTCGATTGGGCCATTCATGATCGATGGCTGGAAAGTCGATTACGATAGCGACCGGTGCTTCATGGTGCGCGCCACCGGCGACGGCCAGCAGGGCATCGAGTTCCAACTGCTCGAGGACGGCAGCGATCGCATGCTGTTCATGCGGCGGGGATGGCCGCTGCGGACCGGGTCGACCCCGGCGCATGTCACGATCGGCGGGCAGGCAACGACATCGAGCGCAAACCTGTCGCAATCCGAGGGCGAGCTGCTGGTCAGCGTGCCGATCGCCGACAGCGTGATCGAGGGCCTAGCGAACCGGACTGTGATCGGGCTCGAGCTGCCCGAGCTCGGCGTGGCGGCGGATTTCGACGTCGGGACGATCGCGGAGGCGCGCGAAAACATGTACGAATGCGCGATGGTCCTGCTCTAGCGCGGCGCGATGCCGCACGATGGCTGCGGCCGGCGCAAAGTGCTATGATCTGGCCGAGCGGATACGGGAGAACGGGCATGCGTATGACGCAGATCCTGATCGCCGCGATGGTGCTTGCCACCCCTGTCGCGACCGACGCGCAGGAGGGCTGGGGGCAGATCAGCTTTGAAAACCGGACAACGGCCGCCGCCGATTTCTATGTCGACGGCGATTATGGATGCCGTGCGCTGGCGGGACTTTTCTGCACGGTCCAGGCGCGGGTCGGCGTGCATACACTGTCGATCCAGACGGTTGACGGGCGTTCGGCGTCGCAGCCCGGCGCGGAAGTGGTCCAGGGCGGTGTGTTTACCTGGACGGTGTCGGAAGGATAAGGTCCAGACCAGCCTGCGGTAAGGACGAAGCCAGCCCGAAGCGGGCCGGCGCGGCGGATCAGGCGGCGTGGGCGAAGGCGACGAAGCCTGGCGGCGGGGTCGGGGTCGGGGACGAATCGCGGCGCAGCGCATAATCGAGCACCTGGTCGATCAGGCGGACGTCGGCAGGCTTGGTCACGACACCGAGCGTGCCGGGAATGCCGCCGCCGAGCTGGGCCGGGTTGGCGGTCACGAAGATCACCTTGATACCGTATTCGCGCGAGAGGAGTTCACCGATCATCGGGCCGGTCGCGCCGTCGCACAGGTTGACGTCGACGAGTGCGATATCGATGTCGGGCGATGCCAGCTGCATTGCCGAAGCGGTGTCGTCAGCGATTCCGGCGCAGACATAGCCGCCGTCTTCGATGGTTTCACAGATATCGGCGGCGACGAAACATTCGTCTTCGACGATCAGGACACGGACAGGCACAACGAACTCCTTCGACGAGGTTTGGCGTGGTTACTTGGACCTAAACAACTTACATCAGTGATGATAGTTCCCTTTTGAGTCATTTTTTCAAGGGGTCGCGCCAAGCGGTGCGGCACCCTAGCGTGGCAGCGGTGCGGACAGAGGAGCGAAGATGGTGATCCAGGCTATTCCCCGGACAAGCGCGGTGCGCCGATCATGCTGACCGATGCGACGATGCTGGCAATCGCGCAAATGGTCGCCAAAGGCTTCGAATTCGCCGGGATCGCGGTGATCGTGATCGGCACGCTGATCGCCTTTGCCAAGGCGGGCGCGATGGTCGCGCGCGGGCTGGGTGATGGCGGCGCGGCGGGCGAGCGCGATGTCGTGCCGGCGTTCCGCAAGACGCTGGGGCGGTCGATCCTGACCGGGCTCGAATTGCTGGTGGCGGCCGACATCATCCGCACGGTGGCGGTCGAGCCGACGCTGCAGAGCGTCCTCGTGCTCGGGCTGATCGTGCTGATCCGGACGTTTTTGAGCTTCAGTCTCGAGGTCGAGATCGACGGGCGGTGGCCGTGGCAGGGGAAGCGGGAGTGAGGGCCGATATAGCGAGCGATTGCTGCGAGCCTTGAATGGCAGCTAATGGGTGGGAAGTGGACATTGCCGAGCAGTTGAAACTCTGCGACTAACGAGCAATGAGTAAGCTCGTTGAAACCGGCATCAGCTTGATTTGCGCGACTATAGTCGCGACAGCACTGACTACTGGCATTGTTTCTATCGCAGCTAGTATCGACGATCTCATCTGGCTGCTGGAAAATGGACAAAGCATCTCCCATTGGCCGCTAGACCTAATTTTCTCTGTGATCGGCACGGCTGCTCTAGCCGTGTTTTTTGGGTTTATCGGCGCCGCTCTCTTTCTCTCAATCGCCCTTTTCCCATTGATTAGAAAGGGCTCCCAAACATTAATGATCGTCGCGGGCGGTCTCGCTGGTTTCGCCCATTCAATAGTCGGGTGGGGATTACGCATCGCAGACAATTACGTCGGGCCGCTCAATCCATTCGCGGACATAATACGGGCGTTGGGCACGTGGGGCGGTTTCATAATGACCGACTCGGGTCGTCAGATTGTGGCAATTGCAACGGTGCCCGCCTCCGTCATAGCGGGCTGTGTCGCTGGGCTAACGTTCTTTCGCGTCTTGAAAGGTCGGCCCCATCATGAACCATAATGTCCGCAACTGGGTCGTTAACGGTCATTGCCATTCAGGCTGTTAGGGCACCTTTTTCAAGAGCGCAGAGTCCGGGCGGCCCCCTCTCCAATTAAGGCGGAAGCGTCCAGGCGCATACCCCTCACCCAGCTTCGACTAGGCAGACAAGCTGCCAAGTCTGCGCAACCCTCTCCCACAAGGGGAGAGGGATTTTTTCTGCGGAGCATGACATGAAACTATTCGGCTGGAAGGCTGCGCGCGAGGCTGCGCGGCCGGTTTTGGCGCGGGCGGGTTACGCGGGCGGAATCTCGCGGATCGGGCTGGGCGTGATCGGTGGCGCACAGGCGCAGGGCGCGTTCCCGCAGGGATATGAGGCGCAGCTGCGCGAGGGCTATCTCGCCAATGCGGTGGCGCAGCGCGCGGTGCGCGTGGTGGCCGATGCTGTGGCGGGGGTGCCGGTGACGGTGGTGGGGGCTCACACTGCCCCCTCTCCAACTTCGCCTAGGCCTGGCGGCCAAGGCTTCGTATCCTCTCCCCCTGAAGAGGGAGAGGAGAATGCGGCGCGTCTCCTTGGCCTGGTGCGGGCGTCGAGTGGCGGGCAGTCGTTGCTCGAGACTTTGGCGGTGCATCTGTTGTTGCATGGCAATGGCTATGTGCAGCTGCTCGATGACGGTGCGGGCGGGGTGAGCGAGCTTTATGCGCTGCGGCCCGATCGGGTGTCGGTCGAGGCTGACGCGAGAGGCTGGCCGGTCGCGTATCTCTATCGTGTCGGCCAGTCGGTGACGCGGCTGGAGGCGGAGGGCGGGCCGGGGCACCCGCGGATCGTGCATATCCGGCTGACACATCCGATCGACGACCATTACGGGCTCGGCTGCCTGGGGGCGGCGTCGGGGGCGATCGCGATCCACAATGCGGCGGCGCACTGGAACAAGGCGTTGTTGGACAATGCGGCGCGGCCGTCGGGCGCGCTGGTGTTCGACGCGGGCGACGGCAGCGCGCTGTCGGCCGACCAGTTCGCGCGGCTCAAGGCCGAGATGGAGGCGGGGTTCGCGGGGGCGGGCAATGCGGGGCGGCCGATGCTGCTCGAGGGCGGATTGAAATGGCAGGCGATGAGCCTGACGCCGGCCGACATGGATTTCATCGAGTTGAAGCACCAGGCGGCGCGCGAGATCGCGCTGGCGTTCGGGGTGCCGCCGATGCTGATCGGGCTGCCCGGGGATGCGACCTACGCCAATTATCGCGAGGCGTCGAAAGCGCTGTGGCGCCAGACGGTGCTGCCGCTCGCGGGGAAGATCCTGGGCGCGCTGGGGCAGGCGCTAGGCGGCGAACTGGTCGTCGATCTCGACAAGGTCCCGGCGCTCTCCGAGGACCGCGAGCGGCTCTGGGGGCAGGTCGCGGGGGCGGAGTTCCTGACGCGCGCCGAGAAGCGGGCGATGCTGGGGCTGGGGTGAAGGTTTTGCGGTGAGGTGGGCGCGTCACGCGCCCCTCTCCCACTGCGACTAGGCAGCAAGCTGCCAAGTCTGCGTTGCCCTCTCCCCTGAAGGGGCGAGGGAAGGAGGTTTTATGGATCGGGCAGGGGTGTTGGCGGCGCTGGTCGCGCAGGCCGAGCGGCCGCCCAATTCGGCGGTACAGGACATGGTCACGCTGCGCGCGGTGATCGAGGAGGCGAGCGAGATGGGGGCGCAGCGCGCGCTTAAAAGTATCGGTTTGAGTGATGCCGATGCCGGCGAGGATATCGAGGAACTGCGCGAGCTGCTCGGGGCATGGCGCGCGGCGAAGAAGAGCGCGGTGAAGTCGGCGATCGGCTGGGTCCTGCACGGGCTGCTCGCGCTGTTGCTCGTCGGGCTGGCGGTGCGGTTCGGGCTGGGGGATCTGGTGTGAGGCTTTTGTGTCCGGCAAGCGGCCCCTCCACCAACTTCGGTGGTCCCCCTCCCCCCGCTTCGCGCGGGGAGGATTTATGAGGTTTGCCGGCTATGCGGCGGTGTTCGGGGTGGCCGATCGCGGCGGCGACGTGGTGCGCGCGGGGGCGTTTCAGACGGCCCTTCGACAGGCTCAGGGTGAGCGCGGTTTGAACATCCCGCTGTTGTGGCAGCATCGCGGCGATGTGCCGGTGGGCGAGGTGGAGTATCTCGCCGAGGATGCGCGGGGCTTGCGCGTGATCGGGCGGCTGGCGGAAACCGCGGCGGGAGCCGAGGCGGCGCGCGCGCTCAGGTCGGGGCGGATCGACGGGCTGTCGTTCGGATACCGGGTGAAGGACGCGCGGGCCGGACAGGCGCGAACGCGCGAACTGGTCGCGCTCGAGCTGGTCGAGGTGAGTTTGGTCAGCGTGCCGATGCAGCGACTGGCGCGGGTGCACACGCTGGGTCCCTGAAAGTGGTACTTTCAGGGAGGTAATCGGCGAAGATTGAACGTGGCTGCGCGGCCGCTTTCCGGGGGACCGGAAGGCGGCCTTTTTTATGGAATTTTTGCAAGGAGATGGTGCGATGAGCGATCAGGTGGTGGAGACGGCAGCGGACAGCGGGGCGGGCGATCCGCTGGTGGCGAGTTTCGATGCGTTTGCGGGCGCGGCGGGCGAGGGCGGCGCGTTGGGTGAGCGGCCGATGCTCGAGGGGGTCAAGGCGCATGCCCCGGCGCGCAGTGCGTTTACCGAGCGCTATCTGCGCAAGGGGATCGACGCGGGGTTCGAGATGAAGGCGCTGACGTCGCTGACCGGGCCCGAGGGCGGCTATGCGGTGCCGCAGGAGATCGACGCGAAGATCGATGCGATCCTCAAGGACATCTCGCCGATCCGCAGCCTTGCCAACGTCGTCGCGACGGGGACGAGCGGGTATCGCAAGCTCGTCGCAACGGGCGGGATGGCGTCGGGCTGGGTCGCCGAGACTGCCGGGCGGGCCGAGACCGCGACGCCCGATTTCGCCGAGATCGCGCCGCCGATGGGCGAGCTGTACGCCAATCCGGCGGCATCGCAGGCAATGCTCGACGACGCGATGTTCGACGTCGAGGACTGGCTGGCGGGCGAGATCGCGCGCGAGTTCGCCGCCGCCGAGGGGGCGGCGTTCGTCGCCGGATCGGGGATCGGCCGGCCCAAGGGTTTCCTTACGTACCCGACCGCCGACGAGGGCGATGCGACGCGCGCCTTCGGCACGATCGAGCATCTCGCGACGGGGGTCGATGGCGATTTCGGCAGCGGGGCGGACGACCTGATCGACCTCGTCCAGTCGTTGCGCGCGCCGTACCGCCAGGGCGCTGCGTTCGTGATGAATGCGGCGAGCCTCGGCGTCATTCGCAAGCTCAAGACCGCAGACGGTGCGTTCCTGTTCCAGCCGAGCCTTGCCGAAGGGCGGCCCGACACGCTGCTCGGCTATCGCATCGTCGAGGCCGAGGAGATGCCCGATATCGGTTCGGATAGCCTGTCGATCGCGTTCGGCAATTTCGAGGCAGGCTATATCGTCGCCGACCGCGGCGAGACCGCGATCCTGCGCGATCCGTTCACCAACAAGCCGTTCGTGCATTTCTATGCGACCAAGCGCGTCGGCGGCGCGGTGACCAACAGCGAGGCGATCAAGCTGCTCAAGTTCGGGCTGGCGTAAGAACTGCCCCACCCCAGCCCCTCCCCTGAAGGGGAGGGGCTAAGACCCGGCGCGTTCGGTCCCCTCGGGCGCGCCGGGTCTTCCTATCTTTCAGATTTGGCAGGTGAAGCATGAGCGAGCTGATTTTCGCCGATGCGGTGCCCCTCTTGCGGGGCGTGGCGCGATGAGCGGGGCGAGCGAGACGCGTGCGCTCGAGCCGGGTGCGCCCGCGCTGACGCTCGACGAGGCGAGGGACTGGCTGCGCATCACGACGCCGCACGACGACGCGGTGATCGCCGCGCTGGTTCGCGCGGCAAGCGACATGTGCGAGGCGTTCATCGGCCAGTACCTGGTCGAGCGTGTGTGCCGCAGCGTGGTGGCCGCCGACGGGCGCTGGCAAAGGCTTGGCGCGGCGCCGGTGCGGTCGATCACCGCGGCCGAGGCGATCGCGCGCGATGGCACGGCAAGTGCGCTGACCGACGACGCGTTCGAACGCGACATTGCCGCCGATGGCGAGGGCTGGGTGCGCTTTGCCGGCGGTGCGGCGGTGCGGCTGAGCGTCGACTATCGCGCGGGTCTCGCGGTCGAGGCGAGCGGCCTGCCCGAGGCGCTGCGCCAGGGGCTGCTGAGGTTCGTCGCGCATCTTTATGGCACGCGCGACGGCGGCGAAAGCGCACCGCCGGCGGCGGTGATCGCGCTGTGGCGGCCGTGGCGGCGGATGCGACTGTGACCCTTCGACAGGCTCAGGGTGAGCGGAAAAATGAACTGGACGAAGCGAAGCTGGCGCGGCGCGCGCAAGCGGCGGGCGATGCCGCGGCGCGGCGCGCGATCGATCGCATCGCGGCGGCGATCGGGGCAGACTATCCCGCGCTGACGATCGAACGCGAGATCGCGGCGCTGCGCGTATCGGGCGCGGCGCTGCGCGGGCTGGCGCGGCGCGACGTGCGGTTGCGGCTGCCCGAGCTGTGGCTCGACGGGGAAGGAGGCGCGCGATGAGCGAGGGGATCGAGGCAGCGCTGCGCGCCGCGATCATTGCTGCGCTGAACGACGACGCTGCGTTGGGCGCGGCGATCAACGGCGTGTTCGAACCCGGCGCGGCGGGTCCGCATGCGCCGTATGTCGAGGTCGGTGCGATGACCGCGCGCGACTGGGGCACCAAGGATCGCGACGGGCGCGAGATCGTCGCGACGCTGCGGGTCCACGATGCCGCGCGCGAAGGCGAGGGCGTCAGCGCGCTGGCGGCGCTGGTCGCGGCGGCGATCGCCGCGATGCCGCGCGTCGGGACGGGATATGCGATCGGCAGCCTGCGGCTGCGACAGTGCGCGATTGCGCGGGCGACGAGCGGCGAGTGGATCGCGACAATGGATTTCAGGGTGCGCGCGCTGGCGGGCTGATTGAAGAGGCTCAAGGGACCGATACGGTCCGACCCGGTTACTCGGTCGGCATTTCCTTGTTGTCGAAATAGTCCTGGTAATCGTCTTCGAATTTCTCGCGCCAATAGCTGATCTCGTCGTCGGCAACCTCGTTGGCGTCGGCTTTCGAGCTGCCGCGCTTGAGATCGGCGGAGACCATTGCGGTGCGATAATTGCCTTCTTCGGCGGTGCATTTGGCGCCGAAACCGGTGCGGAACGCGTCGGGTTCGACCTTTTCCTTGAGCCCGGCGATGAGCTCTTTCTTGAGGCATGCGGCGAAGCGGTCGCGGGTCGCTGGAACCGACGCCCCGGCCTGCGCCGCGGCGAGCATCAGAAGGATAGGCGAGATGACCATGTCCACTCCCTTCGTCCCGGTTTGCCCGGGTTTTTATCAGCATCGAGGAGAATAGCAGATGGGTATCGAGAGCGGTAGTGCCTTCCTGTTGAAGGTCGGCGATGGCGGGGTGCCGCTAGCCTATGCGACGATCGCGGGGCTGCGCACGACGCAGCTCAGCATCAACGGCGAGGGCGTCAACGTGACGACCAAGGATTCGGGCGGCTGGCGCGAATTGCTGTCAGGTGCCGGGGTGCGATCGGTCAGCGTGTCGGGCGCGGGGATCTTCACCGGCTCGGCCGCTGAGGGACGGATCAAGGGCAACGCGCTGGCGGGCGTGATCGACGATTACGAACTGAGCTTCGAAGGCGGCGAGCGGATGCAGGGGCGCTTCCTGATCACGCGGCTCGATTATGCCGGCGATTACAATGGCGAGCGCAATTACACGCTGAGCCTGGAGAGTAGCGGTGCGGTGGCGAGTTTATGAGCGGGGGTGGGGATACCCCTGGACCGGCAGAGACCCCTCCACCCCTCGCCTGCGGCGAGCGGTCCCCCTCCCCCCGCTGCGCGCGGGGAGGAGACAAAGTGGCCAATGCTGCGCGGGGAGAGGCGGCGTTTGCGGTGGCAGGGGTGTGCTATGTGCTGCGGCCGAGTTTCGCGGCGCTGGTCGCGGCCGAAGCCGAGCTGGGGCCGCTGTTCGCGCTGGTCGAGCGCGCGGCGGCGGGCGGGCTGACGCTGGCCGAGACCGCGGCACTGATCTGGCATTGCATTGATGCGCGCCCCGCTGGGCTGAGCCGTGAGGACGTCGGCGAGGAAATTGCGACGCGCGGGCTGGCGGCGACGACGCCTGCGGTGGGGGCGATATTGTCGCAGATATTGCAGGGGCGGTGAGGGTGGTTTGCGGGCCGGGCGATAGCGCCGTCACCCTCATCCAGCTTCGTCTAGGCTCGTTCCTCGCCAAGACTGCACATCCTTCCCCCATCAAGGGGGAAGGAGGGACACGCAATGGCGGTTGAGTTCGCCGCCACTGCGGCCCGGTTGGCGGGGGCGGCGGGCTGGCTATTGCACTGGTGTCCCGACAATTTCTGGGCGGCGACGCCGGCCGAGCTGGCGGCGGTACTGCGCGCGGCGGCGGGCGAAGACGGCGAAGCCGCGGTGACGCGCGCGGACCTGACGGCAATGCAGGAGCGGTTTCCCGATGGGTGATGAGATCGAGACTTTGGTGATCGGTGTGCGCGCCGACACCGCGGGATTTTCGCGCGATGTCGCCAAGATGCGCGCCGAGCTCGAAGGGCCGCTGGCGCACGGGCTCGACCGCGCCGGACGCGCGCTCGAGGGCGCGCTGACGCGCGCGATCACGCGCGGCACGTTCGGCTTCGAGGATCTGCGCCGGGTCGCCCTGTCGGTGATCGCCGATATTGCGCGCCAGGCGGTGTCGGCGGGGCTCGATGCGCTGGTCGGCGGCAAGGGTGGCAGCGGGGCGGGGCAAGCCGTCGGCAGCCTGCTGGGTGCGCTGCTCGGCCTGCCCGGGCGCGCGACGGGCGGGCCGGTGTCGGGCGGGCGCGGCTATATCGTCGGCGAGCGCGGACCCGAGATTTTCGTGCCGACAGCGGCGGGGCGGATCGAGGGCGGCGGCCTGGCGACCGGCGCGCGCGATATCCGGATCACGGTTAACGTGCAGGGCGGCCGCGATGCGAGCCCCGAACGGATGGCGCGATCGGGGCGGCAGATTGCCCGCGCGGTAAGGTCTGCGCTGGTCGAGGCGGGGTGAGGCTGGTCCCAGACGCGCCCCTCTCCATTGCGCTAGGCAGCAAGCTGCCAAGCTCCATTGCCTCTCCCCTGAAGGGGAGAGGGTGATTGGGAGAACACGATGCCTTATACCCTCGTGCCGCGGGCGGATGCGGTGGCGGAGCCGGTTGATACGACCTGGCTCAAGCGGTTCGATCCGGCGTACTGGACAGTCGATTTTCCGCGCCCGATGATGGCGTCGGCGACGTGCGGCGATGCGCATACGCTGCGGATCGATGCGGTGTTCTACAACAAGCAGGACCTCGCCGGGATCATCTGGGAGGCGGCCGATCGCTGGTCGCATCCGAGCCACGCCTACGAGACCGCGCGCGATTTCCGGCGCTGCACGCTCTCGTTTCGCTGGCGATCGGGCGGCGTCAAGCCGCTCGATGCGCTGCACGGGCCGACGCTGACGATCGAGGGGCGCGACGCCGGCGGGGCCCCGCGCGCATGGTATGTCCGGCTATGGAACTATGCGAGCGGTTCGCCCGAGGACGCGGAGATCACGATCGATTTCGCCGCGCTCGACGGCGGGTTCCTGCTGCCGGGCGAAGCCGATCCGGTCTGGGCGGGCGACATCGACCGGATGTTCATCTCGCTGGTGCCGCCCGAATATGACGGCAGCGCTGGCGCGCTGGCGGGGGGCGAGACCGGCTGGGCCGAGCTGAGCGCGGTCGCCTGCGACGGATCGGGATCGGTGCTGCGCCGCGGCGATGCGATGATCGCGCCGCACGGCCTCGCCATGGCGACGGGATACGACGACCTCTACAACCAGACGCCCGAGCGCGTCGTCGCCGCCATCACCGCGCTCGGCTATCGCGGCGACATCGTCCATTATGTCGGCATGAGCCATTATTTCGTGCTGGCGAGTGATGGCCTGATCGATTCTGGCGAGACGCTGAACGCGCCGTGCCGCGCGTGGCACGAGGGCTTTGCCGCGGCGGCCGCACGGCACGGCCTCGGCATCATCTGGTCGCTGAGCTACGAACTGTTCGACGCGCATTGCAAGGCCGGGTGGAAGCAGCTCGCGCCCGACGGATCGCCCGCGCTGACCGGATGGGAGCCGCCGTCGACGCTGCTCAGCCCCGCGCATCCCGGTGCGATGGCCTACCTGCGCGGCGTCGCGTGCGCGTTCGTCGCGATCGGCGTCGATGCCGGGCTGGCGGCGAAGTTCCAGGTCGGAGCCCTGGTGGTGGATCACCCCCGAGCGGCAGATCTGCCTGTACGATGCAAGAACGACGGTCACGCTCGGCGCGCTGTCGGTGCCGATCGACAGCATCGACGGGCCCAAGGACGCCGACCAGATCGCGATGCTCGATGCGGCCGGCGCGCTGCTTGGCGCATCGACGCAGGCAATGTGCGATGCGGTGCGCGCCGACCATCCCGATGTCGTGACGCATTTGCTGACCTATTTGCCCACCGTGCTCGACCGCGCGGCGCCCGAGGCCAAGCGCGCCAACGTGCCGCTGGCCTGGGCGGATCCGGCGTTCGATGTGCTCCAGCTCGAGGATTACGACTGGGTGACCGCAGGACGCGTTAGCGAGAGCGCGCGCGGCGTAGCGGCGATCGAGGCGCGGCTGGGTTATCCGGCCGAGCGCCAGCATTATTTTTCGGGCTTCGTGCCGAGCGGCGAAGACAGCGAGCAATGGGCGAGGATCGACGCGGCGGCCGAGGTGGCGCGCGGGCGCGGGGTGGCGGCGACGTACGTCTGGGCGCTGCCGCAGGTCGCGCGCGACGGCTTCACGCATTTCGCGACGGGGCAAGAGGAGGGCGAGGAGATGCAGGTTTTCGACGAGGTCGATTTCCCGATCGCGATCGGCCGCGCGGCCGAGGTGGTGACAGAGTTTTCGGCCGACGTGATCGAGACCGGATCGGGGCACGAACAGCGCGTGCTCCACTGGGCCGACGCGCGGATGCGCTACGATGTCGGGGCGGGGCTGCGCTCGGAAGCCGACGTCGTCGCGCTGGTGGAATTCTTTCGTGCGCGGCGCGGGCCGGTGCGCGGATTCCGCTTTCGCGATCCGTTCGATCATCACGGCAGCGATGAGGCGATCGGGACCGGCGACGGGGTCGTGACGCGCTTTGGCCTGGCGCGGCGTTATGGCGCGGGCGACGAGGCACAGGTGCGGCGGATCACGCGGCCGGTTGCGGGCAGCGTGCGGGTGTTCGTTGACGGAGCCGAAGTGGCGGACGGTTGGGCACTCGAGGACGGTGGCTGGATCGCGTTCGACGAGGCGCCCGCGATGGGTGCGGCGCTGTCGGCCAGTTTCGATTTCGACGTGCCGGTGCGCTTTGCCGAACAGCGCCTGGGGGTAAGCCGCGCGACCTTCCTCGCGGGCGAGCTGGCGAGCGTGCCGCTGGTCGAGGTGGGGGAATGCTGATCTCTGCGCATGACCCCTCCACCATGCTGCGCATGGTCCCTCTCCCCATTTATATGGGGAGGGATGGGATATGATCGAGTGGCTGTCGCGCGAAGTGGTGACGCTGGCGTGGACGTGGAGGCTGGCGCGGCGCGACGGGGCGGTGCTGGGGTTCACGACGCACGATTGCGACCTGGTCAGGGGCGGCGTGCTTTATCGCGCGGCGCCGGGGATCATGCCGTCGGCGGTGCGGCTGAGCGCGAAGCTCGATGCCACGACAATGGATGTCGGCGGGGCGATCAGCGATGCGGCGATCACTGCCGCCGATCTCGACGCGGGACGCTGGGACGGCGCGCTGGTGACGCTCGGCGCGCTCGACTGGAGCGATCCGGGTGCGCTGCCGATCGTGATCGCGGCCGGGTCATTGGGCGCGGTGCGGCGCGAGGGGGCCGCGTTCACCGCCGAGCTGGCGGGGTTCGAGGCGCGGTTGGGCGATGCGGTCGTGCCCGCGACCTCGCCGCGCTGCCGCGCGATTTTGGGTGACAAGGCGTGCCGCGTCGACCTGGCGGGTCGGCGCTGGATGACGCAGGCGGTGGCGATCGACGGGGCGCTGGTGACGCTCGCCGAGGGATTTGCCGTCGGGCGCTTTGCGCGCGGGCGGCTGCGCTGGCGCGACGGGCCGTGCGCGGGACTGAGCGAGGCGATATTGGGCGACGACGGGGCGCGGGTCGAGCTGCCGGCGGTGCCGATCGCCGCAATGACACTGCCGCTCGCGGTCGAGCTGACCGAGGGCTGCGACGGTGCGCTGGCGACGTGCAGCGGGCGGTTCGGCAATGCGGCGAATTTTCGCGGCGAGCCTTATCTGCCGGGGAACGACCTGCTGACGCGCTATCCCGGTGGATGAGCGTGGCACGCGGATCTTTGCCGAGGCGCAGGGCCTCGTCGGCTGCCGCTTTCGTTTGCACGGGCGCGATCCCGCGCTCGGGCTCGACTGTGTCGGGGTGGCGTGGGTCGCGGCGCGGCGCGCGGGGGCGGTGGTGGAAGTGCCCGATCGCTATGCGCTGATCGGCGGCAGAAGCGAGGCGTGGAATGCGGCGCTGGCGCGGTGCGGGCTTGTCCGCGTTGCCAAGGTCGCGATTGGTGACATCGTCCTGATCGATTGCGGGCGGCGGCAGTTCCATCTCGCCGTCGCGGGAGCGGCGAGCGCGGTCCATGCGCATCGCGGGCTGGGACGCGTCGTCGAGACGCCGGGACTGCCCGACGGCGCGGTCGCCGGGGTGTGGCGGGTGGCGGAGCGGTTGTTCGCCGATGCGGATGACCGATCGCGGTTCGTCATCTTGCGTCGGCGCAGGACGCGCGTCGGGATAGGCCCCAGCCTGCGCCGGGAGGCATAGTAATAACCGCTCAAAAAGGGAACGATGGCCACATTCCGACACATGATAGACGAACATTCGGTAATTCGGTGGAAAATGGACGTTAGTTGCGATTGGGATTGTCGGGATTGGAGGCACGGCGCTGCCAGAACCCCCAAATCGTTTGGGCGACATTTATCGCTACCAAAACCATGACAATTGGCCATAGCCAGGTGTCCGAAATGCCATCAAACAAATTGAAATGTAGGCTCGCCCAGAACGCACCGAATAGAGCAAGCGACCCGATCCACAAATAAACTGAATTTCGCCCGTCTTCGCTCATAAGAGGCACCCATTATTGCGATCACGAGACTGCCAGTTTTGCCCAATGTCCGCAACTGGGTCGTCAGCCGTCATTGCCCTCGACGCACTCATTCTGCAGAAGGTCCAACAGATGCGGGTTAAGTTGGAATCCAAAAGGGTCAGCATGAAAACAATAAGCGCGGTATTGTGGATGTACGCGGCTCTTTACGCAGCGATCGCATTACTCATCGTAGCGATAGCGGCCGACGAAGGATGCCTCATTAATTGCACAGGTGCCTCGTTTGGTGCTGAGAACCCTTACGAAAGCCCCATCACCTGGATTGTTCTAGCGCTTCTTTTTTGGCCTTTTCCTCTGATGGTCATCCGTCTCGTCCAGGCGGTGTGCCGCTTTATCCGCACTTAGCAAACATCCCGGATTGGCTGAATAACCGTAATTGGGCCGGTAGCCGTCCGGCCGGACCTGGCGTTGCCACCGCAACCGGCCACCGGCCGAAACTGGGTGGATTGTGGCTGCTTCCGCAGACTTGAAGGGGCGTGAGTCGCCCGTGCGTCCTAGGCGATAAGAAGGTCAGCGCCTATGTCGGGACCAGGGTCGGAAGCAGACATTACCGAGCCGAGTGAGGACGCCCGGTCCTGAGTGGACCGGCCGGCGGCGGAGCGAAACCGAGGGGACTGATGTCAGCGCCAGGCGTGCCTCGCGTCACTGCCGCGTAAATTGCGGTGCCGATGGGGCTGTAGGTAATCGCCTGCGTCATGGCGAAAATTGCAGCCATCGCCCCAATTCCCCACCACCAGGCCGGGTGTACCCGGTCGCTGCGGCGCAGGTCTGCCCAGATGCCCACGAGCGGGAACAGCAAGCAGGCGGCGAAGGTGGCCTCCCAAGCCCAAGGCTGAAACAGTGGCAACGGGAGTAGCCGCCCGAAGGCCGGAGCAAGCAGCAGCGCCATGCCGCAAAAGTGCAGCCGTCGGTGCCACTCGGTGCGACGGCGCAGCAAGATGGCCGCGACAGTCAGGCCGGCAAAACCCGATATCGTCATCGGATCAAATATGAGAAATTGCAGCGGCTGGAAAAAGAAGGGAGCGTTGCCGTTCCGAACCATGATGGCAGCAACGAGGAACCCCGAAACCACCATCGGGATCATCCACACCGCAGCAAGCCAACCAAGCCGCCGATGAAGGTCAATGCGGTCAGTGGCGACCAGCAGGTTTTGCACCAGATAGATCGCAACCCAGCCCATGAACAAAATGGCGTGAACGTGGACCCGGACCGGAGAGGCGAACGTCGAGCGGCCCATCGCTAACTGCATTGAGAAGCCGATGGCGATGACAGCGGCCATGATGATCGCGCTGCGTACGAAAAACCGCTCGTCCCCTGCCGAGTATGCTAGCGGTTCTTGTGCTAAAGTGGCCATTGCGAACTGCCCCCCGAACTGTTCACCCATTGCCCAGCCAAAATAACACACAGTGCGGGTCAGTGGAATAGTGCAAGCGGGCCCCCAACCCGTGCGGAGTGCGGCGGCATCGGATGGCTGCTTTTGGGTCGTCAGGCGAACGGCAGGTACTGGGTCAGTCGGCGACTGGACATCGCTTGGGTGGTTAGCTGCCGCGCAGGCTGCAGGTTCCGTCGCCAACGTGCAACTGTCCGTTTTGCACAGTGAACCACCGTTCCTGGCCATCGCGCCGATTTGTCAAAAGCCATTGTGGTTGCCCATCGGCAGTTGAAAACGAGAGCAGCCGGGTGTTTCCGTCCGTAGTGATGGCGACCTCTGGCAAAAGGCCGAACAGCTCGCATCGTGCAATCAGCGAACCACGGATCGTGTCGAAGGCTGGTTGCCAGACAGCAAGGGTGCCGGTGAAGGAGTAGACCATGGCGACTTTGGTGCTTACCGCGGTCGGGACGGCGGTCGGCGGGCCGGTCGGGGGGCTGATCGGATCGGTCGTCGGCGGCGTGATCGACCGCGCGGTCTTTGCCCCCAAGCCGCGCGAGGGGCCGCGGCTGACCGACCTCAGGCTGCAGACGTCGACCTATGGCAGCGCGATCCCGCGCATTTACGGGAGCGTGCGCGTCGCGGGCACGGTGATCTGGGCGACCGACCTCAAGGAAAGCAAGACCACCAGCGGCGGCGGCAAGGGCGCGCCCAAGAGCGTCAGCTACAATTATTCGGCCTCGTTCGCGGTGGCGCTGTCGTCGCGCGCGGCGGGACGGATCGCGCGGATCTGGGCCGACGGCAAGTTGCTGCGCGGCAGCGCGGGCGATTTCAAGACCGCGACCCGGTTCCGCTTCTGGTCGGGCGACGCCGACCAGCCGGTCGATCCGCTGATCGCCTCGGCCGTCGGGATCGCGCAATGCCCGGCGCATCGCGACGTCGCCTATGCGGTGTTCGAGGACATGGCGCTGGCAGAATATGGCAATCGCATCCCGTCGCTGACCTTCGAGATCGTCGCCGACGAGGGCGCGGTGACCGTCGGGTCGGTGGCGCGCGACCTGTTGCCCGCGCGCTTCGATGCGGCGAGCGAGGTCGGACTGATCGGCTATGCCGCGAGCGGGGCGAGCATTGCCGATGCGATCGGTCCGCTGGTCGCGCTCGGCGGGCTGAGGCGCGGCGGCAGCGCCGAGACGCCGGTGCTGGGCGCACCAACGGGGGCAGGGGCGATCAGAGTAACGCCTGCGACCCCGGTCGTCGTCGAGCGCGCCGCCGATGCCGGCCTGCCGCGACCGGTGACGCTGCACTATTACGATCCGCTGCGCGATTTCCAGACCGGCGCGCAGAGCGCGAACGTCGCGGGCGATGCCGAGCGGGGATTTGCGATCGACCTGCCCGCCGCGCTCGATGCGGGGCAGGCGCAAGGCGCGGCCGAGCGGATCGTTCGCGCGCGATTGTCCGAAGGCGTCCATGGCGAGCTGCGCAGCGGTCTGGGTGCGCTGGCGCTGCGGCCGGGCGACGCGGTGGTCGTGCCCGGCCTCGCCGGCGGGTGGACGATTGCGGCGAGCGAGATCGACGCGAGCGGGGTCATGTTGAGCCTGACGCGGCTGGCGACGGGCGAGCCGCTCGCTCCCGGCCAGGGCGCGACACCGGGACTGCCCGTGCTCGAGCGCGACCTGCCGATCCCGCCGACGCGCTGGCTGTTCGCCGATCTTCCCCCGAGCGGCAGTGCGAGCGCGCCGAGCCCGGTACGGATCGCGGCGGCGGGCGAAGCGGTCGGCTGGCGCGGCGCCGACGTCACCATCGTCGGCGGTTCGTATGACGGCGCGGCGGTCGCGCGGATCGGCGTCGAGAGCGTGATGGGTACGGCGGCGAGCGTGCTGCCCGCCGCAAGCGCCGCGATGCTCGACACGACGAGCAGCGTCGAGATCGAGCTGCTCCACGCCGAGATGACGCTGAGCGGCGCCGACGATGCCGCGCTGCTCGCCGGGCGCAACATCGCGATGATCGGTGGCGAGGCGTTGCAGTTCGGCAGCGCGGTGCAGCTGACGCCGACGCGCTGGCGGCTCTCGCGGCTGCTGCGCGGACGCGGCGGCAGCGAGGCAGCGATCGCTGGCCATGCGGCGGGCGAGGCGTTCGTGCTGGTCGATCCGGCGGCAATTGGCGCAATCGATCCGGCGATGCTGGTCGGCGGCGGTGGCGTAGCGGTCGCCGGGCTGGGCGATCCCGATCCCGTCGCGATGGTGCCGCCCGCACCGCTGCGCGCCGACCGCCCGCTGTCGCCGGTCCATGGCTGGTGGAACCCCGCAGCAGATGGCAGCGTGACGATCGGCTGGACGCGGCGCAGCCGCGCCGGCTGGGCGTGGAGCGACGGGCTCGACGCGCCGATCGGCGAGGATCGCGAACTGTACCGGATCGCGCAGCTGAGCGGGGCTGGCAGCGAGACCGTCTTGTTCGAATGCGCATCGCCCGAGGCGACGATTGCGTCTGCGGTCCTTGCCGCCGCGGGCGGGGCGATGACGCTGCGAATCCGGCAGGTCGGCAGCCTGGCAGCGTCCGAAGCGCTCGAAATATCGATCGCGAACTGAAAAAATCAATCGGGAGAATATGATGGACAGCGACTTTAACAGCGTGCGATTCGCGCTGCCGTTGCTCGCGGCGGCGCAGGCGCAGAAGGAAATCACGCACAACGAAGCGCTCGCGCTGATCGACGGGATCATCCATCCGGTGATCGAATCGGACAGCGAAAGCGCGCCGCCGGTCGATGCCGTAGCGGGCCAGGCCTGGCTGGTAGGTCCCGGAGCGAGCGGCGAATGGGCGGGGCAGGACGGCCGGATCGCGCTGATGACGGGTGGCGGCTGGCGCTTTGTCACGCCGGTCGAAGGCATGCAGGCATGGCTGTCGGGCGCGCGGGCAGTCTTCAGCGCGAGCACATGGAGCGCGCCACCGGTCTATGCCGCTCCCGACGGCGGCGCAGTCGTCGACGCCGAAGCGCGAAATGCGCTCTCGACGCTGGCATCCGCGCTCGCTATGGCCGGGCTGATTATCGCGAACTAAAACTCTGTTCTCTTTCACCGGGAAAGAGTGCGGCTTTTGTGCAACAATAGTAAAATTGCTGGGTTGCATGGAAACTTTCATGGGTTTAGGTTGTTCAGCGAGAGTTCCAGTCTCTTTTGAAAGGGGAAATAATATGAAGAAGCTTGCCATCGCTGTGGCACTCGCTTCCACCGCCATGGCGTCCCCCGCCTTGGCGACGGACGGCGCGTGGTACGTAGGTCTTGAGGGCGGTCCTATGATCGTCGAAGACATCAGTCTCGATATTTCGGGCACCAAGGACGCTGCATCGGTCAACCATGACTATGGTTATGACTTCGGTGGCGTGATCGGTTACGATTTCGGTGCATTCCGTCTCGAAGCCGAAGGTTCGTATCGTCGTGCCGACGTTGAATCGATTGCTGCTACAGCTCCCGGGATTCCCTCGGGAACGACCGGCACGCCTGTTGTCGGCACCTATCCGATCAACGGCAGCTCACAGGCCCTGGCCTTCATGGTCAATGGTTTGCTCGACTTCGGTGATGACGATGGTCTTCAGGGCTTTGTCGGCGGTGGTGCCGGCGTTTCGCGCGTCAAGCTCGACTATGTTTTTGCTAACAACTTCCTGAATGACAGCGATACCGGCTTTGCATGGCAGGCACTCGCCGGCGTTCGTACGCCGCTGACCGATAACATCGACATCGGCCTGAAATACCGTTTCTTCAACGCTTCGGGCGTCGACCTCGTCGACTCGCTCGGTCGCGATGTTCACACGCGTTTCCGGTCGCACTCGATTCTCGGCAGCCTGACCTACAACTTCGGTCGTCCGGTTCCGCCGCCGCCGCCAGTCGTTGCACCGCCGCCGGTCGTTGCACCGCCGCCGCCGCCGGTCGTCGCACCGCCGCCGCCGCCGGTCTGCACGCCTGGACCGTACATCGTGTTCTTCGACTGGGATAAGTCGGACATCACGCCTGACGCCGCGTCGACGCTCGACAACGCAGTCTCGGCTTACAACAGCGGTTGTTCGGGTACGCAGGTCATGCTCGCAGGTCACACCGATACGTCGGGTACTGCGCAGTACAACGTCGGCCTGTCGCAGCGTCGCAACGACTCGGTTCGTTCGTACCTGACGTCGCGTGGCATCAACGACGGCATGATTTCGTCGGAAGCCTTCGGCGAGACGCAGCTGCGCGTTCAGACGCTCGACGGCGTTCGCAACGACCAGAACCGTCGCGTGGAAATCACCTACGGTCCCGGTTCGGGCATGTAATCATCACACGTATCGCTTCGGCGATACCGATGAACGAGAGGGCGGCCTTCGCGGGCCGCCCTTTTTGTTTGTCCGCAGCGCAGGACGTGCATCCCTCGGCCTCGCCAGAGCGCGTTGACCGTTCTTCAACTTATCTGCGTCAATAACAGCGCGATGGGGACCAAGGCTCAGCACAATCATCCGGCCAATGCCGACGAAGCGGGCGCATTGCTCAACCTCGCGCAGGGGTTTCGCGCCGCTGCGGCGCGCACGCGCCCGGGTCGCGGTAGCACGCTCGTCCGCGCGCCGTTTGAGCTGCTCTGTCTTCACAGCGTCGACCTCGCGCTGAGCGCGGCGTTACACGCGAGCGATTTCGATGCGCCGACGGTGCGCGCGATGGGCAACGACGTGTCGCGCCGTGCGCGCGCGCTCCAGATCCACCGGATCGGCTGGGGACGCCATACACTGGCGACGATCGAAGCGCTGACCCGCAACCGCCAGAGACAGGGCGGGACGCTGGCCGCGGCAGGCGAAGAGCAGGTCGCGTTGGCACGGATTGAGGCGATGGTCGACGATGCCATCGAGAAGTGCGCCAGGTTTGTCGAAAGCTGCAAGCTGGCCCAAGCAACGAATGGCCCGGCAGTGCAGAGCAGGTTCGCGCGGCGCGCCTGAGCGTCGCTGAACTTCGCCCGGGTAAAGTCCGGGTGGCTAGCCGCCGGGTGGCGAGCCGTTCGACCCGATAACGAGGCTGGCGAGGATCGCGTCGAGGTCGGCGCTCACGGCGGCCTGTGCCGGCAGGCCGTGTGCCGGCTCCTTTGCCTTGACCGCATAGCCGATCCGGTCGACCGCATAGCATGTATTGCCGACGAGCGTTCGCAGCGCGAGAACGTCGGCCTGCTGGCTCATCCCCACATCCGACTGGCGCCATGCCGCCCAGCTGCGTCCGCCGATCGTGCGGTCGGGCAGGCGGCTGCCGAAATCGGTCGACAGGCCCGCGGTAGCGCAGTCGGTGCGCGCCGCGACAGCGTCGCTGGCGCCGATCCGCAGCATCTCGATCACCTCACCCGGACCCTCGCTCGGGCGCGCGGTGCGGGTGAAGCTGACGATCCCCTTTCCACTGACATTTTCGGTGCCGGTGAAGCGCACGCGCCAGCCGCCCGTCATCATCGCATGGCCCGCGAAATCGGTTCCTGGCGTCCAGTCGGCGGGATAATCGAGGCGGACGCTTCCCTTGGGGCCGGTGAAATGCCTCGTGCCCGCCGTCGGCGCTGGCGCGGCTTCGGGAGCGGGGGGTGTGGCAAGCACCGGCGTCGGCGCCGGCGCGTCGCGCGTTGCATCGGACTGATTGGCCGGCGGTCCCGACGTCGGTCCGCAGGCGGTGAGCAGCAGCGCCGACCCGGCGATCAGTGGGCGAGATAAAGTGCGCGCAATTTCGCGTGGGCGGGACATGATCGGGCCTTTCCCCGGGCGGGTCAGCTTTCGAACTGGAGCCTGGCGAGACGCGCGTAAAGGCCGTTCTTGGCGATCAGCGTGTCATGGTCGCCCTGTTCGACGATGCGTCCGGCGTCCATCACGACGATGCGATCGGCGGCGCGGACGGTGGCGAGACGGTGCGCGATGACGATCGTCGTGCGGCCTTCCATGAGGTGGTCGAGTGCGTCCTGCACCTTGGCTTCGGATTCGGCGTCGAGCGCGCTGGTCGCTTCGTCGAGCAGCAGCAGCGGTGCCTTGCGCAGCAATGCGCGGGCGATCGCGAGCCGCTGGCGCTGGCCACCCGACAGGCGTGCGCCGCCTTCCCCCATGAACGTATCGAGCCCCTGCGGCAGCGCGCGCAGGAACCCCTCGGCATTGGCCGCGCGCGCGGCCTCCCACAGATCGTCGTCGGTTGCCGCCCAGTTGCCGTAGCGCAGATTGTCGCGCGCGCTGGCGGCAAAGATCACGGTTTCCTGCGGCACCATCGCGATGCGGCCGCGAATGTCGGCGGGGTCGGCGGCGGTCAGCGGCACGCCGTCGAGGCGCAGCTCGCCCGCCTGCGGGTCGTAGAAGCGCTGGATCAGCTGGAACAATGTCGTCTTGCCCGCGCCCGACGGGCCGACCACGGCGAGCCGTTCATTGGGGCGGACGTCGAGGCTGAAATCGTCGAGCGCGGCGACTTCTGGACGGGTCGGATAGCGGAAGGTGACGGCGTCGAACGACAGCTGGCCCTGCGCCGGTTCGGGCAGCGGCGTCGGGTGGGTTGGCGGCGCGATCGCGGGTTGTTCGGAGAGCAGGTCGCCGAGCCGCCCGGCTGCGCCCGAGCCGCGCAGCAGGTCGCCATAGACTTCGGTCAGCGCGCCGAACGCGCCCGCGACGATGATCCCGGTGAAGAGGAAGGCGAGGATCGTCCCGCCGCTGATATGCCCGGCGCGGACCTCGGTCGCGCCGTACCACATCAACGAGGTGATCGCGCCGAAGATCAGGCCGATGACGATCGCGGTCATCAGCGCGCGGATCAGGATGCGGCGCTTGGCGGTGGTGAAGGTCGCCTCGACCGCGCCGGCGAAGCGCGTCGCCTCGCGCTCTTCCTGGCCGAATGCCTGGACGATCTTCATTGCGCCGAGCACCTCGGAGGCCATCGAGCCGACATCGGCGACGCGATCCTGGCTGTCGCGCGAGATCGTCCGCACCTTGCGCCCGAGAAACACGATCGGGACGATCACCAAGGGAATGCCGAGCAGCATCATGCCGGTCAGCTTTGGCGCGAGCGTGAAAAGATAGGCGACGCCGCCGATGCCCATGACGATGTTGCGCAGGGCGACCGACAGCGTCGTGCCGACGACCTGTTCGATGATCGTCGTGTCCGAGGTCATCCGCGAGGAGATTTCCGACGGGCGGTTCTCCTCGAAGAAGGCGGGGGCGAGGCGCAGCAGGTTGCGCTGCACCGCCTCGCGAATGTCGGCGACGACGCGTTCGCCGATCCAGCTGACGAAATAGAAGCGGATCGCGGTGGCGAGCGCGAGGACGCCGACGATCATGAACAGGTAATGGAAATAGGGTGCGATATCGCTGCTGCCGCCTTCGAATCCGTCATCGACGATGCGCTTGAGGCCCGCGGGGATGGCGAGCGTCGCGCCCGCGGCGGTGGCGAGGGCGAACATCGCGATCGCGATCCTGCCCGGATAGCCGCGCGCAAAGTCCCACACCATGCGCAGATTGCCGATCGGGCGCGGCGCGTCATCCTCTCGCGTGGCTGTGGGGGAAAGCGGTGCGGAGGGAGGGGGTGCGTCGGCCATGCAGCCCCGTAGCAGGCGCGGCAATGCGCCTCAATATGCAACCTTTGCGTGCATAGTGCATTGCAACATGACAGGAGGACCGTAGAGTGGACTGGATCAGATCGGCACCATATTTTCCGGTGCAAGAGTACATGCCGTTTGGGGGGCCATCACCAATGTTATACAGCGCCTATGAAGTGCAGCGATCGCTGCTGGCGGGCGCGAGCGCGTTTGCCGATATTGGCGCGCAGTTTCTTGCCAATCCCGCCAACCCGTTCGGCTATATCGGCGGCGGTCCGGTGCTGTCGGCTGCGCTCGAGGTGTTCGCACATGCGTCGGCCCCGCGCGGCAAGCCCGAATTCGGCATCGACAGCGTCGAAGTCGACGGCAAGCCGGTCGCGGTCGAAGAAGCGATCGAGGCGCGCCATGCGTTCGGCCAGCTCAAGCATTTCACCAAGCAAGGCGTCGCCGACCAGGGGCCCAAGCTGCTGATCGTCGCGCCGATGTCGGGCCATTTCGCGACCTTGCTGCGCGGCACGGTCGAGCGGATGATCCCCGGCCACGACGTCTATGTCACCGACTGGCGCGATGCCAAGAACGTGCCGCTCTCCGAGGGCAAGTTCGACCTCGACGACTATGTCGATTACGTCATGGGCTGGCTCGAGCATATCGGCCAAGCTGGTTCGAAGGGGGCTGGCGGCAAGGACAGCAACCCGCGCGCGCATATGCTCGCGGTGTGCCAGCCGTCGGTGCCGTGCTTTGCCGCGACCGCGTGCATGGGGCGCGACAAGAACCCGCATCGCCCGCTGACGCTGACGATGATGGGTGGCCCGATCGACACGCGCAAAGCACCGACGTCGGTCAACACCGTCGCGACCGAGCGGCCGCACAGCTGGTTCGAACAGAATGTCATCGCAACCGTCCCGTTCCAGTATGCCGGCTCGGGCCGCCAGGTTTATCCCGGCTTCCTCCAGCTTGCCGGTTTCATGACGATGAACCTCGGCAGCCATCTCACCAGCCATTGGGAGATGTTCAAGCATCTCGTCGAAGGCGACGACGACAGCGCCGACAAGACCAAGGATTTCTACGAGGAATATCGTTCGGTTGCCGACATGTCGGCCGAATTCTACCTCCAGACGATCGAGGTCGTGTTCCAGACGCACGCGCTGCCCAAGGGCGAGTACGTCCACAACGGCCATGTCGTCGATGCGAGCGACATCACCGATACCGCGCTGCTGGCGATCGAGGGCGAGCACGACGATATTTCGGGCATCGGCCAGACCAGGGCGGCGCTGACGATCGCCGACGGGCTGAAGGCCGACCAGAAGAAATACCTGCTCGCCAAGGATGTCGGCCATTACGGCATCTTCAACGGGTCGAAATGGCGGACCAAGATCGCGCCGGTTGTCGAGGACTGGATCGCGGCACACGAAGGGTAAACGCGCTTCGCCAGACAGGGTGTGGCGCGCGGAGAAATCCCGCCTTAAGGTGAGGGCTCCACGCTCTTTCCGAAAGGCCCCGCCCAATGACCGCACCGATCGACCGCCGCAAGTTTCTCGCCACGACCGCGCTCGGCGCAGGGGTGGCCTTGCTGCCGGGGTGCGCGCGGACGGTTGGCGCGGTCGGGGCCGGTGCGGCGGGCCCGATTACCTACACCAATCCCTCGCCGCTCGATCCGCTCGCCGAAGCGATCATGCGGCAATATCCCGAGCAGGCGACGGGGCTGGGGATCGACAATGGTGCGCGCGCCGCGCTCAAGCATCGCCTCACCGACCTGACGCCAAGCGGCGTTGCGGCGCAGGTTGCCGGGGCCAAGGCGCGGCTCGCGGCGACGCAGGCGATGATGCCGTCGCTGGCGGGGCAGGATGCGCTCGACGCCGAGGTTGTGATCGCGGCGCACGAGCTGGCGCTCGACGGCTGGAAATTCCCCTATGGCGACGTCGCCTTCGGCAGCTATCGCAACTCGCCCTATGTCGTCGCGCAGAATGTCGGCCAGTTCCTCGACGTGCCGAGCTTCCTCGACAGTTCGCACACAATCGAGACGAGCGACGATGCCGAGGCCTATCTCGACCGGATGCGCGCCTATGCCCGCAATCTCGACGGCGAGACCGAGCGGCTGCGCCATGACCGCGGGCTGGGCGTGGTGGCGCCCGATTTCCTGCTCAAGAAGACGGTCAACCAACTGACGATCGCGCAGAAGGGGGCCCCCGAAAGCTGGAGCATCGTTTCCTCGCTCGCGGATCGCGCCAAGGAACTGGGCGGCGATTACCAGGCGCGCGCAGCGAAGATCGCGCGCGACGCGATCGCCCCGGCACTGGCGCGCCAGCTCGCCGAGATCGAGCAGCATGTGCCGCTGGCCAACAGCAATGCCGGCGTGTGGGACCTGCCGCAGGGCGATGCCTATTATGCCTGGGCGCTGCGCGCGGGGACGACGACGACGCTGACCCCCGACGAAGTGCACCAGATGGGCCTCGACCAGCTCGCCGAGCTGCAGGGGCGGATGGACACGATCCTGAAGGGCGAGGGGTACAGCAAGGGCAGCGTCGGCGCGCGGATGGCGGCGCTCGGCAAGGACCCCAAATACCTGTTCCCCAACAATGACGAGGGTCGCAAGCAGATCATCGACTTTTTGAGCGAGCGGATCGCCGACATTCGCGGGCGGATGCCGCAGGCGTTCCATACGCTGGTGCCGGGCAATGCCGAGGTGAAGCGGATGGCACCCGAGGTCGAACCCGGCGCGCCGGGGGCCTATGGCGGTTCCGGATCGATCGACGGCAAGGTGCCGGGGCGATTGTGGATCAACCTGCGCACGACCGAGATCTGGCCGCGCTACGCATTGCCCGATCTTGCCTATCACGAGACGATCCCGGGCCATGTCTGGCAGGGCGAATATACCCACAAGCTGCCGCTGGTGCGCAGCCTGCTCGCGTTCAATGCCTACTCGGAAGGCTGGGCATTGTATGGCGAGCAGCTCGCCGACGAGCTGGGCGTGTACGACGCCAACCCGGTCGAGCGGCTGGGCTACCTGCAGAGCCTGGCGTTTCGCGCGTGCCGGCTGGTCGTCGATACCGGCATTCATTCCAAGCGCTGGACGCGCGACCACGCGATCGACTGGTTCGCGACCAACAACGGATCGACGGTCGAGGAAGTGTCGGGCGAGGTCGACCGCTATTGCAGCTGGCCAGGCCAGGCGTGCGGCTACAAGGTCGGCCACACGACGATCAACACGCTGCGCCAGAAGGCCAAGGCCGAACTGGGCGCGAAGTTCGATTTCCGCGGGTTCAACGATTCCGTCGTGCTTGGCGGCGCGGTGCCGATGACGGTGCTCGGCGGGGTGATCGACCGGTTTGTCGCGAGACGCCGGGGATAGCGCGGTGCGCCGCATCTGGACCATCATCGGGTTGCCGATGTCGCGGCGACCACTCTGCCACCGGGATGCTGGAATTCGCGCTGCGCGATCCCGACGGCTATCATGTCATGGTCAGCGCGATCGAACCCGCGCGCTGAGCCCGAAGGGGCGCGCTGCGCGGAACGCGAGCGGCGTCTGGCGGCCATGACGTTCGAGCGCGCGCCATCGGCGGTCTTTTCACGCAATGAAATTTGTCATTGACCTTCGGGCGCGACCGATTCACATTGTATCCCAAGTTCAACAAGCGAAAGGAGGTGGTCCGATGTCTCATTGTCAAATGCCGCAGGTCGGTATGGGTTTGAGCATGGCCTCCAGGGGGGCGCTCGCCTGAGATACCGTTAGCTCCGGCTGACAATGGAAAGGCCGCGATCCCGGGAGGGACGCGGCCTTTCGATTATCCGGGCAATGCCGCCCTAGTGAACCGAACGGCGGTAGAGGTGCCAGGTCGCGTGGCCGAGTACCGGCAGCACGACGAGCAGGCCCAGGAAGAGCGGGACGATCGCGGCGAACAGCGAAACGGCGACGATGATCGCCCAGGCGAGCAGGACGAAACGGTTCGATCGGATCGTCGCCAGGCTGGCGATGATCGCGGTGATGAAATCGACCTCGCGATCGACCAGCATCGGCAGGCTGATGACCGTGATCGAAAAGAGCGCCAGCGCCATCAGTGCCCCGGCGGCACCGCCGACGACGAGCATCGCGATCCCCGTGGCGGTGCCGAACAGCGCAAGCGACTGCGATCCGACACCCGATTGCGCCATGAAGATCGCGAAAATGCCGTGCGCGATGCCGATCCAGAAAGCGAAGGCGACGAACACGATGACGCCCATGGTCAATATCTGCCCGTCGTCATGCCCGCGCAATGCGCCGAGGACCGGTCCCCATTTCATCGGCAGGCCTGCCTCGCGGCGGCGGCTGACTTCGTACAGGCCGACGGCGGCAAAGGGGGCGAGGAGCGGGAAGCCCGCAGCGGCCGGGACCAGCCAAGCGGCCTCGGCGCGGACGAACAGCGCGTAATACAGCAATAATCCCGCAGCGATGTAGATCGCGGCGAAGAACAGCCCGAAGGCAGGACAGGCCCGGAAATCGGCCCATCCGGCGGCGATCGCTGCGCGCAGATCGCCGATCGTAAGATCGTTTGTGACCGTGGTCATCATGCCCTCCCTGTCGCACTCACGGCAAACTGTGCAACAGCAGCGCCGCGCCAGCAAGTTCGTAGGATTGCGAGCGTGCAGCGAAAAGGCCGCGATCCGAGGGAGCGGCGCGGCCTTTCGATTATCCGGGGGTGTGAGGTTGCGTGGCGATCAGCCCCTCTCCGCTCGCCTAAGGCAGCAAGCTGCCAAGTCTCGCTACCTCTCCCCAAAAAGGGGAGAGGGTGATGGAAGTTACAGCGCTACGTCGGCGACCTTGTCCTTGTAGTCCTGCTTGGGGTCGATGCCGATCAGCATCTTGATGCCGGCGATCGTCGAGCTGGCGTCGACCCAGATTTCGGCGTGGGTCGTGTCGAAGCGCAGCAGGCGCAGGTTGGGATCGTCTTTCCCGTCTTCGTACCAGGCGGCGACGAAGCGGTTCCACAGGCGGTCGACCTTGCTGCGATCGGTATCGATCGAGAGCGTCCCGTCGATCGTCGCGAAGATGTCGTGGCCCTTGCTGGCGAAGGTCGAGATTGCCCGGTGGCTATCAGCGCCCGAGCCATTACCAAGCTTTTCGACGATGCCGTTGTCGACCGAGGTGAAGATGTAGAGCGGGCCGTTTTCCTCGCCATGGACCTCTTCGTCGAGCTGCGCGGTCATCGGGCGGGTGTGGCCATGTTCGTCGGCGAGGCCGAGCATGATCGTGCGGTCGTCCCTGAGCGCTTTCCAGAATTTCGCCTTGATTTCGGTGTCGTCGGTCATCGGGGTTCTCCTTTTGGGGTTTGCCTGACCAACCCCCCGATCCCCCGCGTGGTTCCGCGCTCAGTCGTAGCGCGCGTACATCCACCAGCCGAATGCGGCGAGCACGGTCAGCCAGACGGCGATGACGATGACGATGCCGCCGCGCGAGACGGGGTGCTGCGATGCGGCCTCGGCGGCGGCGCGGTGCTCGGCCCATAACGCGTCGGGAATCAGCTTCGCCATGATCCACAGGCCTACGGGCACCAGGATCGCGTCGTCGAGCAGGCCGATGACCGGGATGAAGTCGGGGATCAGGTCGATCGGCGAGAGCGCATAGGCGCCGATAATCAGCCCGACGATGCGCGCCGACCACGGGCAGCGCGGATCGCGCGCGGCGAGCCAGACGGCGTGGCCGTTGACGCGCAGCTGGTGCGCCAGGCTGGGTTTGCGGTTGGGCCTGGAGCTGGGGGCTGGGCGGGGGGCGATCGGCTTAAAGTCCCGTGGCCTGGCGGAAGAGGTAGGTGTCGACATACTGGACGAACCGTTCCAGCCTGCCTTCGATAACGGTCCAGATGTGCGCGAAGGGCACGTCGACCTCTCCCTTGGCCCCCTTGCCGCGATAGTTGCCGAAGGCGGCGACGCGCGTCTTGCCCAACAGGGCGATGTCGTCGGGGACGGCGGTGAAGCGTTCGACGTCGTTGGCGATCGGGCCGAAGACGTGCGCGGCGATCTCGGCAAAGCCGGTGTAGCGCCCGCCATAGGGCATGCCCTCGGCCTCGTGCCAGTCGGTCTCACCCAGCAGATCCCCCACTGCCGCCATGTCGCCGGTGGCGAACGCATCGTACAGCCTGCGGACAGTCTCTATGCGATCATCGGTCATTGGGGGATCCTTCCCACTGGGGTTAAGCCATCAGAGAACTTCGAACAGGCCTGCCGCGCCCTGGCCGCCGCCGATGCACATCGTGACGACGACGTACTTCGCGCCGCGGCGCTTGCCTTCGATCAGCGCGTGGCCGGTGCAGCGTGCGCCGGTCATGCCGAACGGATGGCCGATCGAGATCGAGCCGCCGTTGACGTTGAGCAGATCGTTGGGAATGCCGAGCCTGTCGCGGCAATAGAGAACCTGGACCGCGAACGCCTCGTTCAGTTCCCACAGGCCGATATCGTCCATCTTGAGGTTGAAGCGTTCGAGCAGCTTGGGGATGGCGAAGACCGGACCGATGCCCATTTCGTCGGGTTCGGTGCCCGCGACGGCCATGCCGACATAGCGGCCGAGCGGGGTGAGGCCCGCCTTTTCGGCCGATTTCGCTTCCATCACGACGACTGCCGAGGCGCCGTCGGCAAGCTGGCTGGCGTTGCCCGCGGTGATGCAGTTGCCCGGCCCGAGGACCGGCGGCAGTCCGGCCAGGCCTTCGAGCGTGGTGCCCGGGCGGTTGCATTCGTCGCTGTCGATCGTGACCTCTTTCTGGGAGATCTCGCCGGTCGCCTTGTCCTGGACATTCATCATGACGGTGGCGGGGACGATCTCGTCGTCGAACTTGCCCGCTGCCTGCGCGGCGGCGGTGCGCTGCTGCGACTGGAGCGAATATTCGTCCTGTGCTTCGCGGCTGATGTCATAGCGCTTGGCGACGACTTCGGCGGTCTGGATCATCGGCATGTAGGTCGCATTGTGCATCGCGATGAGTTCGCGGTCGAACTCGATCCACAGCTTTTCGCCGCGGACCATCGACACCTGCTCGAGCCCGCCGGCGACGATCGTGTCCATCCGGTCGACGATGATCTGTTTCGCCGCGGTCGCGATCGTCATGAGGCCGCTCGAGCACTGGCGGTCGATCGACATGCCCGGCACGGTGACGGGCAGGCCGGCGCGCAGGCCGACGAGGCGCGCGATGTTGGGCGCCTGCGTGCCCTGTTGCAGCGCGGCGCCCATGATGCAGTCATCGATGCTGGCAGGATCGATCCCGGCGCGTTCGACCGCAGCCTTGACCGCGAAGCTGCCCATCGTCGGGGCCATGGTGGCGTTGAACGATCCGCGTCCGGCCTTGGCGAGGCCGGTGCGGGCGGTGGATACGATGACGGCGTTGCGCATGGGGTAATTCCTTTGTGAGTCTCTGATGGTTTTAAAGCTGTCTTACACGAAAAACTGGCCGATCCAGTCGGCGATCAGCGCGGGCTTGTCCTCGCCCTCGATCTCGACCGTGCATTCGAGGCATTGCTGCCACTGGCCGGGGCGCTTTTCAACGAGGTCGCGGAGGAGGAAATGGCCGCGCACGCGCTTGCCAGAGCGGATGGGCGCGAGGAAGCGGACTTTGTCGAAGCCGTAATTGACCCCCATCTTGACCCCCGCGATCTCTGGCCGGTCGGACGCGGCGACCATGTGCGAGAGCAGCGAGAGGGTGAGGAAGCCGTGCGCGATGGTGCCGCCGAACGGCGTCTGCGCGGCGGCGACGGGATCGATATGGATGAACTGCGGATCGCGGGTCACGTCGGCAAAGGCGTCGATCATCGGCTGGTCGATCAGCACCCAGTCCGACGTGCCGAGATGCTCGCCGATCTTCGCCTTGAGGTCTTCGGGGGTGATTTGCGTCATCGCGGATCCTTCGGTTGGCCCCCGATCTGCGGCGATCGGCCGCGCTTTGCAAGGGCGAGCTTGGCGCGGTGCGGTTGCCGTAGGGGCAAGTTCGCGGCGCCGATCAGTCCTTCGCGTTCACTACCGGCATGACGTGCGGATAGGGCATGATCATCGTGCCGTCAGGGGCCGAGGTGAAGGTGGTCTGCGTCGGATAGGCGAATTCGAGACCCGCTTCGTTGAACGCTTCGACGATGGCGAGGCCGATCGCGTGACGGCCGGCGAAGACGACTTCGAAATCGGTGCTCATGATGTCGAAATCGAGTTCGAAATTGAGCGAGCTGTCGCCGAAGCCGACAAAACCGGCGCGGACGAAGCTGGCGTGGTGCCGCTCGACGATGTCCTTGAGCATGTCGGGAATGCGCCGCGCCTCGGCGGGCTTGGTCTGGTAGATGACGCCGATGCCGAAGCGCGTCCGGCGGCGGTTGAGGCGCGTGAAATTGTCGATCCGCTGGTCGAGCATCTTGGCATTGGCGAGGATCACCTCTTCGCCCGTCGTCGCACGCAGCCGCGTCGATTTGAGGCCGATCGTTTCGACCGTGGCGACGATGCCGTCGACCTGGATCACGTCGCCGCGGCGGAACGGCTTGTCGAAGATCACCGCCAATGCGGCGAACAGGTCGGAAAAGATGCCCTGCGCGGCAAGGCCGATGGCGATGCCGCCGATGCCGAGGCCGGCGACGAGGCCGGTGACGTCGATGCCAAGATTGTCGAGGACGACGATGAAGGCGATCGCGAAGACGACGACGCTGACGATCAGGCGGATCAGCGTCAGCGCGTTTTCGAGCGTGTCGTGCTCGCCCGCGCCGGCGCGGCGCTGGATGAAGCCGAGGATCGCCTCGCGCGCCCAGATCGCGACCTGCATGACCGCGGCAATCGTGAACAGCACCGCGATCGTGCGTTCGACCGCGGTGGGCGCCTGGGCGTAGCTCGAGACGAGCCGGATCGCGGAGATCAGGATGACGAGCTCGCTGGTCTTGCCGAGGACGCGCCAGACGATCGTGCTGAAGCGATAGCGATCGGGCGATTTGCGCGCGCGCGCGGTGGCGAAGCGCTTGATCGCGTGGAGCGCGAAATAGATCGCGGTGCCCACGGCGAAGGCGATGAGGATTTCGGTCGTATGCGCGCTTATCCAGGCGATCGCGCCGTCCCAGGTGCGCGTGAGCGCGGCGGCGAACGACTGTGACGTGATGGCGTCGGCGGTGGTGCCGGTGGTCAAATGGGCCCCCTAGGGTCTGGATCAGGCGGCGGCGAGCAGCTCCTCGGCGCACGGTGCGCTCTCGAGATACTCGATCAGGCCGCGTTCGTAGCGGTTGAGGTAGCGCGTCGCGCGCGGCAGGCGCAACCCCTGTCGGAATTCGGCCTGCTCGGCCTTGCACACCTGCAGCATCGCGGGATGGATGTACGACTTGCGCGCGATCGCCGGAGTGTTGCCGAGCGAGCCCGAGACGTGATCGAGCAGCTCCTTCATCGCGACCTCGCCCTTGCCATCGACAAGCCGTTGGAACGCGGCGAGGCTCGCCGACCAGGTGCGGAAGTTCTTGGCGGTGAAATCGTCGCCCATCGCTTCGTGGATGTAATCGTTGACGTCGGTCGAGGTGACGGGGTGCGGCTCGCCGTCGCCATCGACATACTGGAACAGCTTCTGGCCGGGCAGGTCCTGCATCCGCGTGACGATCGTCGCGAGGCTGCGGTCGGTGATCGCGACTTCGCGCAGCTGACCCGACTTGGCGCGGAACTTGAGCTTGATCGTCGTGCCGGTGAGGCGGGCATGGCGGCGGCGCAGTGTGGTGGCGCCGAAGCTCTTGTTGCGCACGGCATAGCTTTCGTTGCCGACGCGCAGCGCCGACAGGTCGAGCAGGCGGACGACCGCGGCGACGGCGCGTTCGCGGCTCAGGCTGCGCGCGCGCAGATCCTTTTCGAGGCGTTGGCGCAGCAGCGGCAGCGCGCGGCCGAACGCAGCGCAGGCCTCGTACTTCTCGGCCTCGCGCGCGGCGCGGAAATCGGGATGGTAGCGATACTGCTTGCGGCCCTTGTCGTCATAGCCGGTGGCGAGGATGTGGCCGTTGGGCGCGGGGCAGAACCAGGCGTCGACATAGGCAGGCGGCAGCGCGATGGCGTTGAGCCGGTCGATCTCCTCGCGGTCGTCGATGTGCTTTCCCTTGGCATCGTAATAGGCCCAGCCGGTCCCGGCACGCTTGCGCGTGATGCCGGGCAGGTCGTCGTCGATGTAGATGAGCTTGTCGGCCATCGGTTTGCTTTCGCACGCGTAATCGGTGCGATTCCAAACCTTCGCAGCGGCCATTCGTTCCCGCGGTTGGGGGCACGGGACGATTAAATAATGCGCAACAAAATCCGCTGCCGATGGTTTTCCTCCTATCCCCCGACACCATGACAGGAGCCGACCATGGCCGACCTTAGCGGCAAGAAAATCCTTTTCATCGCGACCGACGGGTTCGAATATTCCGAACTGACCGAACCGCGCGACTATCTGACCGGCGAGGGCGCCGAGGTGACTCTGGCATCGCCCAAGAGCGACCCGATACAGGGCGAAAGCGGAGGCGAGAAACAGGGCAAGGTGACCCCCGATATCACGATCGACGAGGTCGATTGCGACGATTACGACGCGCTGGTGATCCCGGGCGGCGTGACCAATCCCGATGCGCTGAGGATGAACGCGCGCGCGGTTGAAATCGTCGCCGAATTCGCCGCGGCCGAAAAGCCGATCGCGGCGATCTGCCACGGGCCGTGGTTGCTGGTCGAGGCCGACGTGATCGACGGCGTCCAGGCGACCAGCTGGCCCTCGCTGCGCACCGATCTTGAGAATGCGGGCGCCGACGTGGTCGACCGCGAAGTGGTCGTCGATGGCAATTTCATCACCAGCCGCAAGCCCGACGATATCCCCGCATTCAGCCGCGCGATTTCGGACGCGCTGATCGAGGCGGATGTCGATGCGTAGGGAGTGATCGACGCGGTGGGGAGCTGCGCCAAGCTCTTTGTTAAAGCTCAGCCTTAATGACCGCCACTGTCCTTAGTCGGGTGGGAAGCGGACATCAGTCATCACGTAGCCACTTTGACACATCAGGCTTCATCCAGCCTAAATCTTCGCGCAGACCAAAAGCTTCGCATTGCTGCTTGAGCGTTTTCGTCGCGAAGTCGTATGCCATGGCATAGCCACGGTCGAAGTCCGTATCACCTGTTAGTTCGTCAAGGTGCTCCTTCATTTCTAATACGGTATCGCGCAGCATCAGGGCATGAGGTGAAGGTTCCGTAACTCGCAGCGAACTTGCAGCGTAGCGAAGGATATAGGGCTTCTCTCGCGGCGTGCGGACAGGCGCCTCGGCACCAAAAAAAGCGACGTAGCAGTCATAGGCGTCAATTTCGTCGTCACCCCAGCAGTGAACTACCACACCGTGTTCGAATTCACCGTCCGTTGGACTTTTTAGGCTCACTTTTGTGCCGGGAGCCAAGTAACGGTCGAGCGTATGTTCGTCTGACATTTCCGCATTTTATACGACAGCGCCAATCTCCGCAATTGGGCCGTTTGCCGTCGCTCAATCCAAATCTATGCCGATGCGACCGGCTCCGCCGCTGCCGCCGCCTTCGTCTTGCTCATCAGCGGGCGCCATTCGGCCTCTTTTTCGCGACGCCTGATGTAGGTGGCGAGGCCGATCTGGAGCGCGAGCATCATGTCGATGAAGCTCTGGAAAGCGACGCCGACGAACAGCGAGCCAGTAAGAGGCAGATGTCAGGTTTTGACAAACCTTGGCCTGATGGTTGCTGGTCTAGACCGCCCGCTCACGGTCCATGGTTCCCATTTGCCATACGCGCTGGGCATCAACCAATGTGCGGGCGACATCTTCTGGAAATCCGATTCCTGTGAGCAATTGCTCGCAAAGCTCAAGGCTGGCTTCCATGGTTTCGGGGACGGCGCTTCTAGCGCCGGAGCCACGCAACACCACAGCATGGTCGACATCGCGGGCACGCGCGATGATCGGGACGTGCGGCCATGTTTGGTGGATCGCCTTTATGACATGTTCTGCCGTTTCGGGCGCATCCATTGTGGTGGCAAAGGCCGCGGCATTTTCGATCCCCAAATGTCGCAGGACATCAGGCTGGCTGGCATCGCCAAAATATATCGGCCTTCCGTGCGCGCGCTGTTCAGCAACAAGCTCGGGATCGTTATCGACCGCAATGAACGGTATTCGCTGTTCCTCCAGCACATGTGCCAACACTTTTCCAACTCTGCCGAATCCGCCAATGATGACTGTCTGGCTTCCATCTGATGTCGCCACCAAATCGGGCGCCTCTGCGCTGGCTTCGCGAAGACCCGCAGCCAGTTTGCGCCCCACAGCCGCAAGCGCGGGGGTCAGGAACATGGTGACAATGACGACCATCAACATGAACTGGGCGACATCAGGATCAAGCAGGGCGAATGACAGCGCAGCTGCGATCACGACAAAGGCAAATTCCCCGCCCTGGCTCATCATTATCGATGTTTCCGCCGCCACTGCGGTGGGCAAGCGAAACGCCTTGGCGAGAGCAAATGTTATCACGGTTTTCAGCGCCAGAAGCCCAATGACAGATGTCACCACCCATAGAATATCGTGCCACACCGCAGCCATATCCAGGCTCATGCCAACCGATATGAAAAACAGGCCGAGCAGCAGCCCCTTGAAGGGCTCTATATCGGTCGCGATCTGGTGGCGATATTCGGTTCCAGCAAATAGCAGACCAGCCAAGAACGCCCCAAGTGCCATCGAAAGCCCAGCTTGAGCTGTGAGCGCGGCAGTCGCCAGCACAAGCAGCAGCACGGCTGCCATGAATGCCTCTCGGCTGCCCGTGCTGCTGACAAATTTCAGCCAAGGCCGGACAATCACGCGGCCAGCCAGAAAGATTGCCGTGATGACCAGTGCGGCCTCCCCGATTGCCCACGCAGCCGCTCCGGCAAGCGACCCTTCGACATTGGGTCCAACAAATCCGACAAAAAACAGGATTGGGACTACCGCCAGATCCTGAAGCAGCAATATTCCAAACGCGCTTCGCCCGGGGGGCGTGTTAAGCCGCCGGTTTTCGGTGAGTAGCTGCATGACGAGGGCGGTGGAGGAAAGCGCCAGACAAAGCCCATAGATTGCTGATGCGACGAGCGAATTGCCAAACAGGTAAGCGATGACGCCGATTGTCAACGCGGTTACGACAACTTGCGCTACCCCTAAACCGAATACCAGCCGCCGCATCGCCCAGAGCTGCGCTGTCGATAGCTCCAGCCCGATCGTGAAGAGGAGAAATATGACCCCCAATTCGGCGAACCGTCTGACTCCGTCGAGATCATCGAAAACTGCATATTCGAGAACCGGCGCGGCGCCGACCAGCTGCCCGGCACCATGCGGGCCAATCAGCAAGCCTACGAACAAGAAGCCGAGAACCGGGCTTATCCCGAGCTTGCGCACCAGAGGGATTATCAATCCGGCCGCAACCAGAAAGACCATCGCTTCCCTCAGATACGGAATTTCAGGATGCATGGTCGGATCTCTTTATGTCAGGATAAGGAGAATTGGGTCGCGCCGATATCCGCTCACTCTTGTCTGACTGAACGGTCGGTTTCGGGATGCTAGCTGGTTGCCTGGAAGGGCGCAAATTGGGTCGTTAGGGGGGCGGTCAATCCCAGATTAGACCGATGCGACCGGCTCGGTTGGCTTGGGCACCTTCGCCTTGCCCATCAACGGTCGCCATTCCGCCTCTTTTTCGCGACGCCTGATGTAGGTGGCGAGACCGATCTGGAGCGCGAGCATCATGTAGATGAAGCTCTGGAAGGCGATGCCGACGAACAGCGAACCGACCATGTAGACGATCTGCGCATTTTCGAGCGCGGTGGCGAGCGGGGCGACCCAGAGCTTGTCGGGGTCGGTCGTCTTGCGATAACGCGCGCGCAGCCGCTCCATCTGCCAGATGCCGGTGAGGTGGAGGAGCAGCCACAGCGCAAGGCCGGGATAGCCCTGTTCGCCGAGCATTTCGAAATAGCTCGAATGATAGGCGCGCGCCTGATCGACGACGCGGTCGCTTTCGACCGTTGTCTGGCTGCCGACGCTGGTCGTCGCCTCGGTCTCATAGCTGATCCGGTTGCCGCGATAGGCGTCGAAACCACCGCCGAAGGGATGATCCTTGGCGTAGTTCCAGGTCCACTGCCACACCGCGATGCGCGTCGAGGCCGAGCGGTCGGCCTCGTAATTCTGGATCGTCCCCATCCGCTGCGTATAGCTCGCCGGCAGGAACGGTACCGCGACCAGCACGAGCAGCGCGGCGCCGCCGAGATAGAGCAGGCGATAGCGCACGGTGCGCAGCATCAAGATGCCGAGCACCGCGGCGCAGACGAGGCCGGTGCGCGCCTGCGTCCCGATCGGCAGCAACAGGCAGGCGAAGACGAGCCCGGCGGCGAACACAGTGACGTATTTCGACTTGGGAAAGACCGTGCCGAAACGCGCGAGCCAGACGATCAGCGGGATCACCGCGATGCCGACGGTCGACATGATGCTGCCTTCGTAGAGGCCGTAATTCTCGTTGAGCAGCAGCTGCAGCGAGCCATAGCCGCCGCCCGAGACGAGCGTCTTGATACCGCCCGAAATCGCGATCGAGGCGACCGACAGGACCATGACCAGCGCGAGCGATTCGATGCGCAGCCGCGTGCGTAGTGTCAGCGGCAGGAAGATCGCCCACAGCAGCGCCTTCCACACCCAGTCCCATTTGACGAGCGCCTCGGCGGGGAAATCGGCCTGTAGCGTGGTCAGGCCGCAATAGACCAGCAGCAGGACGAGCAGGATCTGGCGTCCCGATATGCGCACGTCGCGCTTGGCATCGGCGATCAGCCAGCCGAGCAGCGCGAAGACGAAGCAGACGAGCGAGACGGGAATCGCGTTGACGAGATAATAGCTCAGTTTCTGCGGCGCGACGATGTCGACGTAGCAATAGGCGAGCACGAGCAGGAACGGGCGCTTGAGCCCGAGGCCGAGGAAGCCGGCGAGGAACAGGACGAAGAAGATGTCACGCATCGCGCGCGCCCCATGGCTTGGGCTTGGGCTTGGACGGTGCGGGGGCGGTCACCTCGGGCGCGTCGGCCCATCGGCCGCTTTCCTGGTCGAGGTCGGGCCGGCCGAGCAATCGCCACAGCGCAAAAGCGAGCAGGCCGTGCGACAGCAGGATGGAGAAATTGTCGACCATGTCGCCGCCATAATGGCATTCGGTTGACGCGCCGTTAAGCGAATTGCGCTAGGGCCTGCGCCAATGACGCGCGTTCTCCATATCCTCGACCACAGCCTGCCCGCGCATTCGGGCTATACCTTTCGCACGCGCGCGATCCTGAAGGCGCAGCAGGCGCGCGGCTGGGACGTCGCCGGGGTTACCGGCGTGCGCCATCCGCTGCCGGGTCCGCCATACGAACGGATCGACGGGATCGATTTCTATCGCACGCCTGCCATTCCAAAGCTGCCGAGCCCGATCCGCGAATGGCGCGAAATCGGTGCGCTCGCCGCGCGGATCGACGAACTGTGCGCGATCGAGCGGCCCGATATCCTCCACGCGCATTCGCCGGTGCTCGATGCGCTGGCGGCGGCGCGCGTCGCCAAAAAACGCGGCCTGCCGCTGGTCTATGAGATTCGCGCCTTCTGGGAGGATGCCGCGGTCGGCAACGGTACGGGGCGCGAGGGCAGCATCAAATACCGCCTGATCCGCGGGCTCGAACGCCGCGCGGTCGATACCGCCGACGCGGTCGTCGTGATCTGTAACGGGCTGCGCGACGATCTGATCGCGCGCGGGGTCGCGGCGGACAAGATCACGGTATCGCCCAACGGCGTCGACCTGGCGCTGTTCGGGGCGCCGCCGCAGCCCGACGCGACGCTGCGCAGCGCGCTCGGCCTCGACGATGCCGAGGTGATCGGATTTATCGGGAGCTTCTACGATTACGAAGGAATCGACGACCTGATCGCGGCGATGCCCGCGCTCGTCGCGGCGCGGCCCAAGGCGAAACTGCTGCTTGTCGGTGGCGGGCCGTGCGAGGCGGCGCTGAGGGCACAGGCTGCATCGCCGGTGCGCGACCATATCGTCTTTGCCGGCCGCGTGCCGCACGACGACGTCGAACGCTATTATGCGCTGATCGACGTCCTCGCCTATCCGCGCAAAAAGATGCGGCTGACCGAGCTGGTAACGCCGCTGAAACCATTGGAGGCGATGGCGCAGCGGCGGATCGTCGCGGCATCGGACATCGGCGGTCATCGCGAACTGATCAAGGACGGGGTGACGGGAACGCTGTTCAAACCTTCGAATCCCGCCGATATTGCCGCCACCTTGGCCGACCTGCTGGCGCGCCGCGGCGACTGGGAGGCGATGCGCGCGGCGGGGCGCGCGTTCGTCGAGCGCGAGCGCGACTGGTCGGCGAACGTGTTGCGTTACGAACCTGTTTACCAAAAGTTGATAGACGGCAGATGATAATAGGGGCGAAAGCCGTGCGGATACGATGCCGAATTTGCGCATGACGGGAAGACTGTGATGGACGACGAACAGGTCTGGCTCGAAGAGGCCGAATATCAGGATGCGCCCGTGCACCGCCTGCGCAAGGCGCCGATTGCTGCGGCTGTCGCGGCGGCGGCGACGATTGCGCTGGTGATGGCGATGCCGCGCAGCTGGGTCGAGCGCGCGGTCTTCGAACTCTATGTCGACACGGTGATACCCGCCGCAAAGCTGCCAATCGGCGACATGGGCCACGCGGTCGTCGCGCTCGTTGCGGCGGCGCTTGTCGCGATCGTCGCCTTTGCCATCGCGCGGCTGGTCGATTTCGGCCGGTTGCTGAGCCGGCGCAAACGCACCCCCGAACTGGGCCATGACGGCGAGGTCGCCGAACCGCGCCTGCGCCGCGCCGACAGCCATCCCGACGCGCCGCCGCGCGCGCCGTTCCGGTTCGACGCCGACTATGACGAGGATAACCGCGATCACGAGGATTACGGCGCCGAAAGCAGCTACGATCCTGCCGCAATGACTGACGATGATGCCGACGACTGGGCCGATGACAGGGCCGACCACGACGCCGACGACGAGATGTTCGACCTCGGCGGGTTCGAGGCGGGCGATGAGGGTGATGAGGATGCGGGCGAGCGGGGCGTGTTCGATGTCGCCGCGATCGATCCGCTCGACGCGCGCCCGAAATTTGCCGCCGCAGTGGAGGAAGACGACACGCCGCCGCTGGTCGCACCCGACGAAGAGATTGACCCGCTGGTCGATGTTCGCGCGAAATTCGCCGACATGTTCGAGCCCGGTGATCGCGACGACGACACGCGTGACGGTTCGCGGCGCGACCTGTCACGGCTGAGCACCAGCGAGCTGATCGACGAGCTCGAGCGGCGGATGGCGGCGCGGCAGGGTGTCGCTACGCCAGCCCAGCGCCCGCCCGCCGAAATGGACGCTGCGCCGATCGAAGCTCAGGCCGAAGCTCAGGCCGAAGCTCCGATCGAAGCTCCGGTCGAACAGGCGATAAACGGCACTGACGGCGACGACATGGACGCCGCGTTGCAGGCGGCGCTCGGCACGCTCGCGCGGATGCAGCAGCGCTCGGCGGGCTGACCGGCCTCAACGACGGGCGGCGCTCAGGCGTCGTCGATTACCAGCAATTCAACGCGCAGCCGGCACCAGCCGGCGGCATCCTGATGCCGGTCGCTGAGCGCGGCATCGGCAACGAAGGCGTGGCGCAGGGCAAAGTCGATCTCGGCGATGCCGCGCGCCAGGCGATCGGCGCCGCGACGGTCGGCATCGGGCGCGCCGGCGAAGACGAGATGGTGGCGCGCGCCGGTGAAGGTCGCGCTCGCCCAGCCTTCACGGCGCATCGCCAGACACTGCCAGCCCGCCCCGAGCCGCGCCGCGATCTGCGTCGCCAGCCGGACATCGTGGCGCGCCGAACGGAAGCCAATTGGGCGCATGACGGTCACAGGTGGCGCCGTCCGCGCGGCGGCGCAGTGTAGGTGGCCCCGCTGGCGTGCCATTTGTTCATGAAATGTTCTGCCCTGTTCCGGACCCGAGCGCCGGGTTCGCGACCGAGGCGGAGGTCGAAGACGAAGCGCGGATCGTGCAGCGCACGGCGCCCGAACACGGTCGGCGGCATCCCCGTATCGCGCAGGAACTGTTCTATTCTACGGGTGATCGGCATGTCCATCGCGGCCTCCGGTGCGTCGTTCGATTCGGTTCGAGCTGCCACGATGCTAAGTGATTTCCTACTTGTCTAGGAAAAATCCTATAGTATAGTCGAAAGATGGATTTCGACCGCCTTTCCCCCGACGATCCGCGTGTCGTGCTCGACCGGCTGGCGCGACAGCGCGGCGACGATTACGCCGCGCTGTCGCGGCTGCTCCGGCGCAATCCGGCCTATGTCCAGCAGTTCATCAAGCGCGGCAGCCCGCGCCGCCTCGACGAGCGCGACCGCGCAACGCTGGCGCGCTATTTCGGGGTCGACGAGGCGTTGCTCGGCGGTGGCGAGGGTCCCGCCAGCGGACGCGGGAGCGCGTTTTTCGGCGTGCCACGGCTCGCCGTCGGGGCGTCGGCGGGGGCGGGCGCGCTTTCCGGCGAGGAGATCCGCGTCGGCGCGATCGGATTCGATCCCGGCTGGCTACGGCGCGAAGGCCTGATCCCCGAGCGGCTCTCGGTCGTCCGCGTCGAGGGCGATTCGATGATGCCGACGCTGGCCGACGGCGACGAGATCATGGTCGATACCGGCGATAGGGCCGAGCGGTTGCGCGACGGCATCTACGTCATCCGCATCGACGACGCGATCAAGGTCAAGCGGCTGAGCCGCGCGCCGGGGCGCGGGCGCGTGTCGGTGGTCAGCGACAACCCCGCCTATCCGCGTTTCGACGATGTGGCGCTGAGCGATGTCGGGATTGTCGGGCGCGTCGTCTGGACGGGGCGGCGGTTGGCCTAGGCGTCGTGCGCGGCCTCGGCCTGCGGCGGGATCATGTCGGGGGCAACCGGCGCGGCATCGGGCCGCTCGCTATGTGCGCGCGCGGCGATCCAGCAGCCCGCGAGGATCAGAGTGGCGCCAGCGAGCGTGAACGGCGAGACACGCTCACCGAACACCAGCCAGCCGAACAGCGTTGCCCAGGCGAAGCCGCTATATTCGCTCGCGCTGAGATAGCCCGCACCCGCGCGGGCATAGGCCCAGGCGAGCAAGAGCATGCCGCTCATCGAGAGCAAGGCGGCGATGGCAAGCGCGCCCCAATGGCCTTGCGGCAGTGGCGGCAGGCCGATCAGCGGGGTCAGCAGCCAGAACGCGGCACCGGTCACGGCGAACTGGAAGAAGGCGATTTCGAGCGGTTTGGCGGCGAGCGCCTGCTGCCGCATCAGGACGATATTATAGGCGTAGAAAAACGCCGAGCCGATGATCGCGATCGATCCCTTGAGCGCATCAACGCCGAGATCGGCCTTGGCCTGACCGGTAAAGATCACCGCGACGCCAGCCGATGCAAGCAGCGACCCCGCCAGCGTGCGCGGACCCATGGTTTCGCCCAGCAGCACTGCGGCGAGCCATTGCGCGATCAGCGGCGCGATGAAGCTCAACGCGATTGCCTGCGCCATCGGCACGCGCGCCAGGCCCCAGAAGAACAGCACGCTCATCGGCACGACGAGCACGCCGCGAATGATGTGAAAGCGCAGCGCGCGGCGTGTCGGCCAGCGCGCGCGCAGCAGCAGATATATCGGTGCGATCACGGCGATCGCCAGAACGCTGCGCCACAACATCGTCGGCCATGTTCCGAGCGCGATAACCAGCCCCTTCATCGCGGCGTCCATCGCCGACAGGCTGCCGATCGCAACAACCGCGACGGCAAAGGCGATCAGGGGTTTCGATGCGGTGCTGCTCACGCGCCAAGCCTATAGTGCGCCGCGCGCCGGTCGTCACGCAGGTCCGGCAGCCACTGGCAAGTTCCGTATGGGCGCAACCATCCGACCGTTGGCAAGCTTGGCATCGGTGTCAGGGCTCTCGACGAAACGACCGCGTGTTCGCCCGATCAGGCGCCGAAGCTGTCGAAATAGGCGAAGATGGCGTCTTCGTCGCGGCTCGCGGCGTTGCGCCAGCTCGACGCGTCCTTCTTGCTGTTGAGCCGCGTGCCGTCGGGGGCGGCGACGAACACGGTCGGCGTGCCCTTGAGGGTCTTGAGGCCGAAACGCCGCGCGATCGCGGCATTGTGGAGGTCGCCGGTGGCGGGATGGCCGGCATCGACGAAAACGACCTCGTATCGGGAATCGAGCATCTCGGCGAAGCGCGGGGTGGCGAACCAGCCGGCGAGCGCGCGGCTGTCGTGGCACCAGTTGGCGCCCATCACGACGACGACGCGCTTGTCGGCGAGTGCGGCGCGCGTCATCGCGGCGGCGACAGCTTCGCTTGCGTCGGCGGTCTCGTCATAGGGCCGCGCCTCGGGCGCTGCGACCGCCGCGACCGGCGCGTCTGCGGCAACAGGCGCTACCGCGGGCAGGCCATATTCCTCGAGCCCGCCGGCGGTGAGCAGCGCGACAACAGCGATGAAGGGGATCGGGGTCATTGCGCGGCTTTCATGGCTGCCATCGAAAGGGTCGGAGGCTCACGCCGCGGCGTGGGCGCGCGTGTCGGCGCTGGTGCTCGTGCCCGCTTCGATCTCGGCCGCCTTGGCCTCGACGAGGCGGACGATGTGATCGACCATGTCGCTGTCGGCAACGTGGTGGTCGGTGACGCCCGAGAGATAGACCATGTGCTTGCCCGCGCCGCCGCCGGTGATGCCGATATCGGTCTCGCGCGCCTCGCCGGGGCCGTTGACGACGCAGCCGAGGACCGAGAGCGAGAGCGGCGTCGAAATGTGCGCGAGGCGTTCCTCGAGCTTCTGCACGGTGCGGATGACGTCGAAGCCCTGGCGCGCGCAGCTGGGGCAGCTGACGACGCGGACGCCGCGGGTGCGAACGCCCATCGATTTCAGGATCTCGTAGCCGACGCGGACCTCTTCCTCGGGTTCGGCCGAGAGGCTGACGCGGATCGTGTCGCCGATCCCCGCCCAGATCAGCGAGCCGATGCCGATCGAGGATTTGACCGTGCCGCCGATCAGCCCGCCCGCCTCGGTAATGCCAAGATGCAGCGGGCAGTCGACCGCCGATGCGAGCTGGTGATAGGCGGCGACCGCGAGGAACAGGTCGCTGGCTTTGACCGCGACCTTGTATTCGCGAAAGTCGTGGTCTTCCAAAAGTCGGATATGGTCGAGCGCGCTTTCGACCAGCGCCTCGGGGCAGGGCTCGCCGTATTTTTCGAGCAGGTCGCGCTCGAGGCTGCCGGCGTTGACGCCGATACGGATCGCGCAGCCGTTCGCCTTGGCCGCGTTGACGACCTCGCGGACGCGTTCGTCGCTGCCGATATTGCCCGGATTGATGCGCAGGCACGCGGCGCCGGCATCGGCGGCCTCGAGCGCGCGCTTGTAATGGAAATGGATGTCGGCGACGATCGGCACGCGCGCGGCGCGGACGATCTGTTTGAGCGCGGCCGTGCTGTCCTGGTCGGGGCACGATACGCGGATGATGTCGGCGCCCGCCTCTTCGCAGCGGCGGATCTGTTCGATCGTCGCCTTGGCGTCGCTGGTCGGGGTGTTAGTCATCGTCTGGACGCTGATCGGCGCATCGCCGCCGACGGGAACGTTGCCGACCATGATCTGGCGCGAGACGCGCCGTTCGATATCGCGCCAGGGGCGGATGGACATAGATAATCGCCTTGTTTGCGGCCGTTCTAAGCGGTCCGCATGACAGAGGCATGAATATAGGGGTGTTAGGGGGCGGCTGGCAACGTGCCAGCGCCGAAATGCGTCAGGCGATCCGGCGAGCGATCACCGCGATGCTGTCGGCAAGTTCGTCGACCAGCGCATTGCCTGCGGCGCGGACCATCGCGGGCGGCGCGTCGGCGCGGCACAGCTTGGACACCATTTCAAGCCCCGCCTGGGTAATCGAGACGAGATCGCGGATGCGTTCGGCAACCGCCTCATCCTGTTCGCGCCCGGTTTCGACAACGCGCATCGCGAGCGCTTCGAGCCCGGTATCGTCGGTCGAGCGGCCGGCGAATTTGGCGGCAAGTTCGACCGGGCCGGCAAGGCCGAGCAACAGGTCGAACGCGGCTGGCGCGCTCGTTTCGCTCGAAATGTGGGCGGCATGGCTCATGACGATCGTGTGTAGCCCATGATGGTTAACGGGCCGTTACCCAAGGCGGGCGTGCAACGGGTCGGCGTATCGGTGCTTGCCAAGCGCGCGAACCGGCAGCAATGAGCGCGATTATGACCAGAATGATCCAGGCGGCGATGCTGATCGCCACGCTCACCGTCGCTTCACCCGCTTTTGCGCAGGACGAAGGCCCCACCTACGGGCCGGGCAACGGTGTCACACTTTCGGCCAGTGCGACCGCCGCGAGCGACTATCGCTATCGCGGCCTGTCGCGGTCTGAAGGCGACCCGGTGATCCAGGGACAGGCCTATGTCGAGCTACCGGGCGGCCTGTACGGCGGGGTGTTCGGATCGACGCTCGGTGGCAGCGACCAGGGCGCGGGCGATATCGAGATCGACCTGATCGCGGGCTATAACGGCGCCATCGCGTCGGGCGTGAACATCGATGTCGGGGCGACGTATTTTACCTTCAACGGCAATGGCGCGCCGCACAGCATCGACGGGCTCGGCGATCTCGGCTCCTATGTCGAACCCTATGCGGCGCTGTCGTACACGCTCGGCCCCGTCCAGGCGAAGGTCGGCGCGGCCTATGCGCCCAAGCAGGACAGCATCGGCGGCGACAACCTCTATCTCTATGGCCAGGCGAGCGCCGGCGTGCCGATGACGCCGCTGACGATCAACGCCAAGTTCGGCCGCAGCGAGGGATCGCTGGCCCCCGGCGCGGGCAGCTACACCGACTGGTCGGTCGGCGCCGATTATGTCCTCGGCCCGCTGACGCTCGGCGCGAAATATGTCGACACCAGCCTCGCCCAGACGGGGGTCAAGGCGGTCGACCGGCTCTATGACCCCAGCGTCGTGGTGTCGGCGACGATCGGATTCTAACCGACAATTCGATGGGTTGCGGGAACTTGGCCCGCCGTCGTGCATTGAACCGGCATGACCAAGTCACACGCCCTTCATGCCCTTGCCGCCGTCGCGCTCGTCGCGACTGCGGTCCAGCCCGCCATTGCCGAAGCGCGCGCCAGCGTCGCGCTCGACACTGTCATCGCGTTCGACAACCCGTCGGACCCGTGGCTGTCGGAAGCCAGCGACCGCATCTTCAGCTCGGTCTGGACCAAGGCATCGACGCAGCTCGCCGTCCCCGGCATCGGCCTGACCAAGGTTTCGACCACCGCCGCGGGTAACGGCTGGGTCGCCAACGACGTCCCGATCAGCGGCGACTGGCATGGCCTTCGCATGACGGGGTTCAGCCTCAACGGCATGCCGCAGAGCGGCGTGGGATCCTATGTCCTGCACTTTGCCGATGCACCGGGCCAGGTCGTCGGCACGCTCGATGCGATGGGTTTCCCGGTGACGGGCGTCGGCAAGGACACGCGCACCGGTGACGCGGATTGCGGTACCAAGCTGCGCGTCGATGGCGAGGGACTGGGTTCGAGCTTCACGATCAGCTTCGCCTGCTGATCGCCGCCTAAGCCAATTCGACAGATTTGAGAACGCGCGGCCCGGGTCCCAGCTCGGCCGCGGTGTCTTGCGGATTGTACAGCGCGCACTTGTCGAGGCTGAGACAGCCGCACCCGATACAGCCATTCAGATTATTACGCAGCCGCTGCAGCGACGCGATCCGCCGATCGACTTCGGCGAGGAACCTGGTGCTGCTGCGCTGCCAGTCGGCCAGGCTCGGTGCGCGGTCCTTGGGCAGCGCCGCTAGTTCTTCGGCGATTTCGCGCACGGTAAAACCAAGCTGCTGCGCGATCAGCACGAATGACAGGCGGCGAAGATCGGCGCGCAGGAAGCGGCGCTGATTGCCCGCATTCCGGATCGGGTGAACGAGGCCCTTTTCCTCGTAGAACCGGATGGCCGACACCGACAGGCCGGTCCGCGCCGCAAGTTGCCCGATCGTCAGTACGTCGCTTGCTCTCATCGAATTTTCCCGTCACGCAATAGCTTGACCTCAACTTAGCTTGAGGTTGTATCAGATTGTCCGACCGTCGCAAGTGACGACGCGATCCAACGGAAGGACACGATGATGACCAAGCCACCGACCAGAATTTCGAACGACTCCGACGCCGAGCTGCCACGACCGCGAAAGGACGCGAGCGATGACGCACGCCAGCGCTCGATCATCGGCTTTGGCGAAGCGCTCGCCACCATGCTCAGTTTCAAATCGTAACGGGAGGCGAAGTCATGCGTATCGAACACGTCAACATCAGCGTCTCCGATCCCGCCGCCTCGGCGCGCAGCCTGAGCGAAATCTTCGGCTGGCAGGTGCGCTGGCAGGGGCCGGCAATGGCGGGCGGCCATACCGTCCATGTCGGCAGCAAGAGCGATTATATCGCGCTCTACACCGGGCCCGACGGCCAACATAATGGCGTGCGCTATCCCAAGGGCGAGCCGCTCCAGCATATCGGCATCGAGGTCGACGATCTCGACGCCGTCGAAGCCAAGGTGATCGCCGCGGGGTTCGTGCCCGTCAACCATGGCGATTACGACCCGGGCCGGCGGTTCTATTTCATCGACGCCGACGGGATCGAATTCGAGGTGGTCAGCTATGCGTAGCGGACCAGGCCGCCAAGCCTCATTCCGATCAGGCGATGAAATGCGGCGGTCGGGGCAATGCAACATTTTACCGGCGATTTGTCCCGTCGCGGGATGATCGCCGGGAGGGTGCGGCGTTAAGCATCTTGTTGCGCGACAGCTCTGCAGGAACGCAGTAAATTATGCGCTCATAGTGGGAAGGGCATTACGCGATGTTGTACGGGACGAAAGCTTTGTGGGCCGAATTCTGGACCGTCGTCGGCGAGATATGGGCGTCGCCCGCGTGGCGCCGCGCGGCGATGTTCCTGTTCCCCTATGCCGGCCTCCTGACCGGTCTGTGCGTCGCGGCGCATTATGGCGAGCTGACCAACGCGCCGCTGCCACGCCAGTTCTTTTTCGCAACCGACGGCGGTTTTGGCGAATGGCTCGAATATTCGATGACGACCGCGGTCGCGGTGCTGCTGTTCGTGATGTGGCGGCGCGATCGGGTGGGCGTCTACCTCGCCAATGCGGCGCTGTTCGTCTATCTGACGCTCGACAACAGCCTCCAGATCCATGAGCAATTCGGCTATGCCGTAGGCAATGCCTTTGCCGACTGGTCATTGCCGGTGAGGCCCAACGATATCGGCGAGGCGGCGCTGTTCGCCGGCGTCGGCTTCGTCTGGCTCGTCACACTGGGATTGAGCCTGCGCAAGGCGCAGCTGCGACCCGCGATCTATTCGCTGATCCTCGCCGCGGGCGTCCTGTCCACCGCGTTCTTCGGCGTGATTGTCGACCTGATGGTGGTGTGGGGCTATCACACGCCGGCACTACGCGAGATCGAGACCTTCATCGAGGACGGCGGCGAATTCGCGATGCTGTGCCTGACCTTCCTGCTGGCCGTGTCGATCTATGACATCGAGCGGCGGCGTCGCGCTCAGCCGTAAGCGCGGAGGAAAAAGACGATTGTGGTCGCCGCGGTGACGGCGAGCGTCCAGATCCGTACGCCGAGTGGCGGGAGCCGCTTGCCGATCCGCACGCCGACCCAGCCGCCGGCGACCGCGCCTGCGAGCATCGGCAGGCACGCGGCCCATGAGATGAGGCCCGTTGCGACGAAGACGAAGGCCGCCGCGCTGTTGGCGATCGCGAGCATCAGCGTGCGCGGCGCGAACAGCCTGCGCGGCGTAACATTGGCGAGCAGGCCGTAAAGCGCGGTCATCATCAGCCCGACACCACCGCCGAAATAGCCGCCATAGATGCCGAGCAGGCCCTGGGTGACGAACAGCGTGCGGCGTCCGATCGTGACGCGGCTGTGGAGATGGTCGCTCGCGCTGCGGCCGAACGCCATGACGACCAGCGCGAACAGCAGCAGCCACGGAATGATGCGGTCGAACGCGGCGCTCGGCGTCAGGACGAGCAATGTGCTGCCGATCAGCGCCGCAGCGAAGGTGATCGCGCCGAGCCAGCGGATATCGATGCCGCCGACCGGGCCGAGTTCATCGCGAAATCCGTAGGCGCTTGTCGCCGCGCCGGGGAGCAGCGCGAAATTGCTCGTCGCATTGGCGACATTGGCGGGTAGGCCGATCGCGATCAGCGCGGGGAGCGTGGCAAAGGTCCCGCCGCCCGCAAGCGCATTCATCGCGCCGCCGATCAGGCCTGCACCTGCCGCCAGCGCGAGCGTCGCGATATCAACCAAGCGTTGTGGCTTCCTCTGCCTCGGCCCGATCTCTCTCCGCGCGGGTCAGTTTGACCGCGGCGGTCTTGAGCTGGCCGCAGGCGGCGTCGATGTCGCGGCCGCGCGGCGTGCGGATCGGGGCCGAGATGCCGGCGTCGAAGACGATCTTGCTGAACGCGCGAATGCGGGCCGGCGACGAGCATTCGTACGGCGCGCCGGGCCACGGGTTGAACGGGATCAGGTTGACCTTGGCGGGCAGGCGATAGTGGTTGATCAGCCGAACAAGCTCGTGCGCGTCGGCGTCGCTGTCGTTCTTGTCCCTGAGCATGACATATTCGAAGGTGATCCGCCGGGCGTTGTTGGCGCGCGGATAGTCTGCGCACGCCTGCAACAACTCCTCGATGCCGTATTTGCGGTTGATCGGGACGATCTCGTCGCGGACCTCCTTGGTCACCGCGTGGAGCGATACTGCGAGGTTGACGCCGATCTCCTCGGCGCAGCGCGCCATCATCGGGACGACGCCGCTGGTCGAGAGCGTGATGCGGCGCTTTGACAGCGCGAGCCCGTCGCCGTGCATGACGATCCTGAGCGCGTCGCGGACATTGTCGAAATTGTAGAGCGGTTCGCCCATGCCCATCATGACGATGTTGGTCAGCATGCGCGCGCCGGTGCCGTATTCGGAATTATACTCGGCGACCGGCTGATCGTCCTCGTCGTCGTCATCGGGGGCGAGATCGTCTTCGGGATCGCTGCCGAGGCCGGCCATGTTGCCCTTGGGCCATTCGCCGAGCGCGTCGCGCGCGAGCATCACCTGGCCGACGATTTCGCCCGGGGTCAGGTTGCGGACGAGGCGCATCGTGCCGGTGTGGCAGAAGGTGCAGTTGAGCGTGCAGCCGACCTGGCTCGACACGCACAGCGTGCCGCGGCTTTCGTCGGGGATGAAGACCATCTCGTAATCCTGCGCGTCGGCCGAGCGGAGGAGCCATTTGCGCGTGCCGTCTTCGCTGACCTGCGCCTCGACGACCTCGGGACGGCCGATGACGAAGCGTGTCGCGAGCCACGGGCGCATCGTCTTGGCCATGTCGGTCATCGCATCGAAATCGGTCAGGCCGCGATGATAGGTCCAGTGGAACAGCTGCTTGGCGCGCAGCTTCGCCTGTTTGGGCTCAAGCCCGGCTTCGGCGAGCACCGACTGGATCTGTGCGCGCGACAGGCCGAGCAGGTCGATACGACCGTCCTCGCGCGGGGTTACGGTGCGCGGAACGGGCACCGGGTCGATATGGCCGGGAATCTGCATGATGGTGCGCATATAGGCGCGCCCGAGCGATCCGTCACCCCGTGCGTTCGGATCAGCGTGCGCGGGCGCAACCCAGAGCGGCGGCATCGATCGCGGTGGCGGCGCCCTTGAGCGCATAGCGATCGCTGAAACGGTTGCCGCGCGTGTCGCTGGTGCGGATCGTCATCGTGCTCGCCGAGCGGATTGCGGCGATGATCGCGGCGTCTGTGCGCGCGTCGCGTGCCCAGGCGTTGCGCCCCTCGCCGACCAGCGCGAAGCGCGCGGCGCCGATGCCGATGACGATGTCGCGACCGGGCGCGGCGGCGCGGCCGAGCCGGGCGTAGAACTGGCCGCGAATGCGCGAGCCGGGCCAATAGCCGATGCTGGCATAAGCTGGCTCGGCCTTGCCGCGCTGGCCGTCGGCACGCGCGATCGCATAGCAGCGCGAAACCTTGGCGGAATCGCGAAACGCGCCCCAGCCGTCGAAGATGCCGAGCGATTCCGCCGCGGCGACGGGGACGACGACGAGTGACAGGCTGAGGCCAAGGAGGAGGGTACGGATCGGCACGATGGCGCGGTGATTCGCGCAAATGGCGTGCTTTGGCAAGCGGGCGCGCCGCGAAGGGAGTCGCTCGCGCTTGCGGCACCCGAGATTCTCGTTAAGGAAGGAGGGGAATTTCCGGCGCATTTTCTTGGCGATTCCCGGTCTTCGCAAGAGGACCGGCGCAGCGACCGGCAGTAGGTTCGAAGAGGGAGCGAATGGGGTCTATGAAAGCGACAATCGAGCGTGCGACACTGCTGAAGAGCCTGGGCCATGTCCAGTCGGTGGTCGAGCGGCGCAATACCATTCCGATCCTGTCGAACGTCCTGATCGAAGCGCATGCCGACGGGTCGATCAAGCTGATGGCGACCGATCTCGATTTGCAGGTCGTCGAAACGATCGCCGCGCAGGTCGAAACGCCGGGCACGATCACGGTGTCGGCGCACCTGTTGTTCGAAATCGCACGCAAGCTGAAGGAAGGCTCGCAGGTCCTGCTGTCGGCCGCCGATAGCAAGATGCTGGTCCAGTCGGGCCAGTCGCGGTTCAACCTGCCGACGCTGCCGCGCGACGATTTCCCGGTCATTGCCGAGGGCGACCTCGGCACCAATTTCGAACTGCCCGCGCAGACGCTGGTGCAGATCATCGACCGGACCAAGTTCGCGATCTCGACCGAGGAAACGCGCTATTACCTCAACGGTATCTTCCTCCACGTCGCCGATGACGACAGCGCCGGTCCGGTGCTCAAGGCAGCGGCAACCGACGGTCACCGGCTGGCGCGCGTCACCGTCCCGCGCCCCGATGGCGCCGAGGGCATGCCCGACGTCATCGTGCCGCGCAAATGCGTCGCCGAACTCAGGAAGTTGCTCGACGAGAGCGACGGCAATGTCGAGGTGAGCCTGTCGGCATCGAAGATTCGCTTCACGCTGGGCCATGCGATCCTGACGTCGAAGCTGATCGACGGGACCTTCCCCGATTACAATCGCGTCATCCCGACGGGCAACGACAAGCTGCTCAAGATCGATCCCAAGGCGTTCATGGAAGGCGTCGATCGCGTCGCCACGATCGCGTCGGAAAAGACCCGCGCGGTCAAGATGGCGGTCGACCATGGCAAGGTGACATTGTCGGTGACCAGCCCCGAGAACGGCACGGCATCCGAAGAGGTCCCCGGCGAATACACATCGGACAGCATCGAGATCGGTTTCAATGCGCGCTACCTGCTCGATATCCTCGCGCAGATCGAGGGCGATACGGTCGAGCTGCATCTCGCCGATGCTGCCGCGCCGACGCTGATCCGCGAAGGCGACAAGAACCCGGCGCTGTACGTACTGATGCCGATGCGGGTGTAAGGCGATGCCGATGCTGCTGCGAACTGCTTCGATCGCCGCCACAATAGCGGTGGCATTGGGCGTGACGCCTGCCCAGGCCCAGCAATCGGTGACGCCTGCTGCACGTCAGGCGCTTGAGTGCGCTGCTTATTCGGCGATAAAGTCAGACCAGATGGAAGAAGCCGAAGCGGCGACCGGGCTTCAGTTCGCGATGACCTATTTCCTGGGGATCGCAATCGGTCGCCAGCCCGAGCTCGATATCGTCGAGACGTTCGATGCCACGCTGATCAACTTCGTCGCCGAACATATTGATGAGATCGGTGAGCGCTGCCTGCCGCAGATCGACGAGATGGGCGACAACTTGTCCAAGGTCGGAAACGCGCTCGCTGAATAGAGGCTTTGCAGCCCAGCTCCGCGCCGAAACTTGCCGATTTTACTTCGCTGCTGCCGCGCTGACGCGCCAGACGATGTTGCTGACGTCGTCGGTGACGAGCAGGCTGCCGTCCTTGGCGATCTTGACGTCGGTCGGGCGTCCATGGGCTTCGCCACCCTTGTCGCCGAGAAAACCGGTCAGGACGTCGACGGGCTTGGCTTCGGCCGGGCGACCGTTGGCGCCGAACTTGACGAACACGACCTTGTAGCCCGCCGCGGGTTCGCGGTTCCACGAACCGTGCAGCGCGATGAAGGCGCCGTTGGTCCATCTGTCGCCGAGCCGTGCGCCCTGCGCGAAGGTCAGGCCGAGCGGCGCGACGTGGCTGCCGAGACCGTAAGCGGGGCGCTTGGTGTACTGGCGCATGTCCGAGGGCGCTTCGTCGCTGATCCGCTTGTCGAAATAGCCGCCCCAATAATACCAGGGCCAGCCGTAGAAATCGCCCTCGACGACGTCGGTGAGATAGTCGGGGACGAGATCGGAGCCAAGCTGATCGCGTTCGTTGACGACGACCCACATATTGTCGGTGCCGGGCAGCCAGGCGATGCCGACGGGGTTGCGCATGCCCGAGGCATAGGGCCGCCATTTGCCCGTCGCGACGTCGACCTCAAGCACCGCAGCGCGGCAGAAGACCGGCGGGAAGCCCTTTTCCCAGATGCATTTCTCATTCTCGACGCCGCCTTCGCCATAGTTGCTGTTCGATCCGACGGTGACGTAGAGTTTCGACCCGTCGGAGCTGGCGAGCAGGTTCTTGGTCCAGTGGTAATTGGGCGCCTTGGCGGGCAGCCCGACGACGCGTCGGCCCTTGGCCGTGACCTTGGTCTCTCCCGCGACATAAGGGAAGGCGAGGATCGCGTCGGTATTGGCGACGTAGAGCGTGTCGCCGACCAGCGCCATGCCGAACGGCGAGTTGAGCCCGGTGATATAGGGGAGCTTGAGATCGGCGGCGCCGTCGCCATCGACGTCGCGCAGCAGTGTGATACGGTTGGCGCTGGGCACGCCGGCGCCTGCCTTGGCCATCAGCCGCGACATGATCCAGCCGGTGATGCCCGAGGTGTCACTTGGCGCCTTGTTGGTTTCGGCAACCAGCACGTCGCCATTGGGCAGGACAAGCATCGAGCGCGGATGGTCGAGGTCGTCGGCAAAGCGCCTTACCGTCAGGCCTGGCGCGGCAACGGGCTTTTCGCCGTCGGGCCAGCCCGAAATCTTGGCAATGTTGACCGTCGGCACAGTCTCGGGCCGTGGATCGTTGAGCGCGGCCTCGGCGGGTACGCGCCCGCTCAGTTGATCGGTGGTAAATCGCGCGACATCCGGCCGCGTCAGGTACCAGACGAGCAGGACCAGGCCAAGGACGACCAGGACTAGAATGATGCGCCAGCGCTTTTTCATAGGGTCAAAATCCCGTTACTGCATCGTGTCGTCATAGTGTGGCGAGGGCATGCGCGGCTGGCAACCGAAGACTCGCGCGCTCAATCGCGATCGCGCGACAGCCGATCGACGGCCCAGACGACCAGCGCAGCGATGATACCCGCCGCAAGGCCGGCAAGCAGGCCGATCACCGGCTGGCCTTTTTCGCCGCCGATCCAGGCACCGACGATGGGAAGCACGGCGATGAAGATGCCGCCTGCCATCGGGCTGGGCGTGGTGCGACGGGGCGGGGGAGGTGGCGATGCGATCATGAGCACGGTTCTGGCAGGTCGCGGGCGCCGTGGGAAGGGGGGCATTGGCCGGGCGAGATCGATCGGCATTATCCCTAACGCGCCGTTGACCGTGGCCCTAGACGGCTTGGTCACCGCGCCACGCTATTCGGGTGCCGCTGCCCCTCCTGCAAGGTGAACCGATGAATCCTGAAGGCGTGACCTTTGCCGCGATCCATGACCGGCGCGCGTTCGACGACGCGTCAGAGCTGATCGAAACATTCGGCGACCATGCCGCTTACGAGGCCGCGGCGCGTGCCGCGCGCAGCCGCGATCTGGGCAATCACATCCATTTCTGTCGCTGGCGCGAGGTCGAGCGGGTGATTGCCATGCTGGGCGACACCGACACCGTCGGCCGCATCCACTAAATCTGGCTTTGGGGCCTGCTCAGGGGTTCAGGCGATGCGGCGTTCGAACGACGATGCCTGCTGCAACGGTCCCGACGCGGGCGACCGATTGGCAAGCGCGCCGGTGCGCGGCGCGGGATCGGGCTGGCTGCGTTCGATCAGTGCCTGGAAGCGCTCGAGGAACCGCCCACCACGCTCGGTCACCGAGATGAAGATATTGCGCTTGTCGGCTTCGTCGCGCTGACGGCGCAGGAAGCCCAGTGAGGCGAGCTTGTTGAGCGCGCGGGTCACGACGGGTTTCGACACGGTGAGACGCGAGGCGAGACCGCGCACGGTATGCGGCCCCTGCGTCTGCCCCACGAGCAGGAGGATGGCCATCTGGCGGTTGGTCAGGTCTGGATCGCCCGAGCGGACATACCCGACCAGCGTACCCATCCATTTTTCAAGCCAATCGTGAGCCACAAATGCTCCCTTTCGAAAAAACAGTCGTTCAGCAGACAATGCGCTGGGCAAGTCGCGATAGGGCGCTGGGCAAGTCGCGATAGGATCGCCTGTTCTGGGGGTAACGCGCGACTTGGCTTTGGGTTGCACGGGTCAATCGGCGTTGGGGAGATTTCCGCCTCGGCCCTAGTCGCGCGGATAGCGCGCGTTGAGCATTGCCCATGCCGCACGCAGGCCGAGCGCTGCGCCGCCCTTGGGGCGTCCCGGCTTGGCCACCGGTTGCCAGGCGAAGGTGTCGAAATGCGCCCAGGCGATGTCTTCGCCGACGAACTTCTTGAGGAACAGCGCGGCGGTTACCGAGCCGGCGAAGCCGCCTTCTGTCGCGTTCGAGATGTCGGCGATATCCGACGAGAGCATCTCGGCATAACCGTCCCAAAGCGGCATCCGCCAGCACGGATCGTCGTGATCGGTTCCGCCGGCGAGCAGGTCGTTGGCGAGCGTATCGTCGTCGCAGAACAGATTGGGCAGGTCGGGCCCGAGCGCGACGCGTGCGGCGCCGGTCAGCGTCGCGAAATCGATCATCAACTCGGGACTGTCTTCGCTCGCGCGGGTGAGTGCATCGCCGAGCACGAGCCGCCCCTCGGCGTCGGTATTCCCGATCTCGACGGTCAGCCCCTTGCGGCTCGTCAGAATATCGCCCGGCCGGAAGGCATCTTCGGAGATCGCGTTCTCGACCGCCGCGACAAGCATGTGGAGCCGGACGGGAAGGCGTGCTTCGATAATCATCTCGGCGAGCGCGAGCGCATGAGCTGCGCCGCCCATGTCCTTTTTCATCAGCCGCATGCCACTCGCGCCCTTGATATCGAGCCCGCCCGAATCGAAGGTCACGCCCTTGCCGACGATCGCGACGCGCGGATGCTTGGGATTGCCCCATTCGATTTCGATGAGGCGGGGCGCGTGCCTTTTGCCAGCCGCGCGACCGACCGCGTGGATCATCGGATAGTGTTTGGCGAGATCGCTGTCGGCGGTGACGGTGAGATCGGCATCGTGCGCCTTGGCGATGCGCCTGGCGACCGCCTCTAGGTCGGCTGGCCCCATGTCGGCAGCGGGCGTGTTGACAAGATCGCGGACGAGCGCGGTCGCCTTTGCCTCGCGGGCGATGCCGGCGACCTTGCCGGGCTCTGAGGTCAGCAGGACGCGCGCGCCGAGATCGGCCTTGTCGTCGGGTTTCTTGTAGCGGTCGAAGCGATGTTGCGCGATCATCCAGCCGAACGGTGCCGGTCCGGGCGTGCCGTTGGCGAGGCGATAGGTGCCAGCGGGCAGCGCGGTCGGCAGCTTGGCCAGGCACCAGCTCGACAGGCTGTCGACATTGGCAACGACGGTGACGACCGCCCAGTCATCGTGCTTTTCGCCGGGCAGGATCGCGTTGGCATAGCCCTTGGGCTGCAATTGCTGCGCGGCGAGCGCGGCGCGGACGCGCGGCGGCTGATCCTTGAGCCAGCCGTCATAGGTCTTTTCATCGACGATGTGGATCAGGTGCGCGTCTTCGCCCTTGTCGGGGCGAACGAGTTCGTTGAATTCGGTCATGTTCGGAACTGATAGGGATTCTCGCCGATTTGTCTAATGGCGAACCATGGCCTGAAAGGATTTTTGCGATGAGACCGTTCGTAATCACGCTGTCGCTGGCCATTCTGCTGGCCGGGTGCAATGCCGAGCCGGCGCGGGTTGGGGGCAATGAAGTCGACGCGCAGGCGGGGGCGTCGGCCACGCCAGTCGCGCCCGAGCCGCCTGCTCCCGCCGCGACTGGCGCCAGCGCGGTCAAGATTGCGAACGACGATTTCGCGTTCGATTACAGCTATCCCGCCGAGGCGGCGGCGATCCCGGCACTTGCGAAACGCCTCGACGCCGAGCGCGACACCGCGTTGGCCCAGCTCAAGCGCGAAACCGCGAGCGCGCGCAAGGGAGCGCAGACCGGCGATTTTCCCTATCGCGCCTATGACTATCAGAAGGAATGGCAGCGGGTTGCCGACATCCCCGGTTGGCTGAGCCTGTCGGCGAGCCTCTACACCTTCACCGGCGGCGCGCATGGCATGACGGTCTATGACGCGCTGCTGTGGGACAAGTCGGCGGGCGCGGCGATCGATCCGACCGATGCGTTCGAGTCGAAAGCCGCCATCGACGGGGCGATCAAGGCGCCGTTTTGCAAGGCGCTCAATGCGCAGCGGACCAAGAAGCGTGGCGGTCCGATCGGCGACGAGACCGCGATGTTCAACGAGTGCATCGACCCGTCGCCCTATCCGATCCTGTTCGGTTCATCGAACAGGCGCAGCTTCGACCGCATCACCGTGATGGTGCCGCCTTATGAAGCGGGGCCCTATGCCGAAGGAACATACGAAGTCGATTTGCCCGTGACGGCGGCGCTGATCGCTGCGCTCAAGCCGCGTTTTCGACCGGCGTTTTCGGTGAAGTGAAGGCGATGACGCCGTCTTCGACCGGGTCCTTGCGCAGGATCTTGCGGTCGAGCGGATAGTTCTGGTTGAGCTTCCACGGCATGCGGTCACCCTGTTTGGGGAGGTAATCGAGCGCGCGGGTGACGTAGCCGCTCGAAAAGTCGAGCATCGCTTCGGGCTTGATATCGCTGCTGGCGATCGGCGTCGCGACGCGCGCGCCCTTGGCGTCCATACAGTTGAGCAGGCGGCCGATATATTCGCTCGTGAGGTCGGCCTTCAGCGTCCAGCTGGCGTTGGTATAGCCGAAGGTGATCGCGAAATTGGGCACGCCTGAAAACATCACGCCCTTGTAGTTGAAGGTCTTGGCGAAATCGATCGGCGCGCCGTCGAGCGAAAAGTCTGCGCCGCCGCCGACCTGAAGCCTGAGGCCCGTCGCGGTGACGATGATGTCGGCGGGCAGCAGGTCGCCCGACGACAAGCGAATGCCGTCCGCCTCGAAATGTTCGATCGTGTCGGTGACGACGTCGGCCTTGCCCGCCTTGATTGCTTCGAACAGGTCGCCGTCGGGGATCAGGCACAATCGCTGGTCCCACGGATTGTAGGTCGGGGTGAAGTGTGCGGCGGCGGTGTCGTGGCCGATTGCCTCGCCGACCCATTTGACGAGCGTCGCCTTGACCTTGGCAGGCTTGGCGCGCGCGCGGCGGAAGAAGAAGCGGCCGAGCGTGACGTTCTTCCACCGTGTCAGCGCGTAGGCCGCGCGGGCCGGGAGGATCTTGCGCAAGCCGTTGGCGATCGCGTCGGCGCCGGGGCGGCTGACGACATAGGTCGGCGAGCGTTGCAGCATCGTCACCCTGGCGGCGGTCTTGGCCATTTCGGGGACGATCGTGACCGCGGTTGCGCCCGATCCGATGACGACGACGCGCTTGCCGGTATAATTAAGATCCTCGGGCCAGAATTGCGGGTGGACGACCGGACCGGCGAAATCGGCGCGCCCGGCAAAGCCCGCGTCATACGGATTTTCGTAATCGTAATAGCCCGAGCACATGAAGAGGAAATTGGCGCGGATGCGATGTTCGCCGCCGTCGCCATCGCGCGCGGTGACGGTCCACAGCGCCTCGGCGCTCGACCAGTCGGCGGCGACGACCTTGCGATCGAAGGCGATGCGTTGGTCGATGCCATGGTCGCGCGCGGTGGCACGGACATAGTCGCGGATCGACGGGCCGTCGGCGATCGCCTTGTCACCGACCCACGGGCGAAACGCGTAACCGAGCGTGTGCATGTCGCTGTCCGAGCGGACGCCGGGATAGCGGAACAGGTCCCACGTCCCGCCGATCGCATCGCGCGCTTCCCAGATCGCGTAGCTTTTTTGCGGGCAATCGCGGCCGAGATGGACCGCCGCGCCGATTCCCGACAGGCCGGCGCCGACGATCAGGACGTCGACATAGTCGGTATGGGACGAGGAGCGAGCTTGGGCCGGGGCGTTCATGGCGGCGAGCTTATTGACACTGGTGCAAATTGCAATCGTTTCGCTCGCAACCAAATGCGCGGTGTTTCGTAGTATTACCGAAACCGAGGTCTGTGACAGAAAAGGTGGAGGCTATGGAACGTGACACGATGCGACCCAGATTGGCGATCGGGGGCGTGCCGCTGCACGCGATGATCGTGCCCTTTCCGATTGCGTGCTTTGTCGGTGCAATGATTACCGACATCATCTATGCGCAGACTGCCGAGATCCAGTGGGCGAATTTTTCGGCGTGGCTGCTCGCCTTTGGCTGTTTCATGGGCGGCATCGCCGCGCTCGGCGGGCTGATCGACTATTTCGGTAATGCCAAGGCGGCGCGCCCCGCGATCGGCCTGTGGCACGGCATCATCAATATCTTCGTGTTGCTGCTCGGCCTGCTCAACAGCTTCGTTCATGCGCGCGACGGCTGGACGTCGGTCGTGCCGACGGGGCTGACGCTGTCGGTGATTACCGTGTTGCTGCTGACCGTTTCGGGCTTTCTTGGCCACCGCATGGCCTACACGCATATCGGGAGGACCGTACGATGACCCGCACCCGTTTTGCCGCCGCATTGACCGCGACACTGCTCGCCGCCGCCTGCAGTTCATCGCCGCCACCGCCCGACGGGCAGGTCGGCACGAACCCCAATCTGCCGTCGGCAACGCAATACCTGCTGCCGCCGATGAAAATCACGACGCCGGTCGGGTTCAAGGCGAACGAGACGCCGACCGTCCCCGCCGGTTTCCGCATCGTCGCGGTCGCGCGCGACCTCAGGGGGCCGCGCAATGTCCTGCCGCTGCCCAATGGCGACATCCTGGCGGTCGAGGCGGGCGGACCCGGCGGCGAGCCGGTGACGCGGCCCAAGGACCTGATCTACGGCATCGTCAAGGGCAAGGCGCACAGCCCGGTCAAGCCGGGCAACCGTGTCGTCCTGTTGCGTGACACGACCGGCGACGGGGTTGCCGACCAGCGCGCGGTGTTGATCGACAAGCTCAATTCGCCGTTCGGCATCGCGCAGGTCGGCGGCAATCTCTACGTCGCCGAGACCGACAAGATCGTCCGCTATGCCTTCACGCCGGGGCAGGCGAAAATCACCGGGCCGGGAACGATCCTGACCGAATTGCCCGCCGGGCCGATCGACCATCACTGGACCAAGAGCCTGACCGCGAGCCCCGACGGGACCAAGCTGTATGTCGGCATCGGATCGAACAGCAACATCGTCGAACGCGGCATCGGCGCCGAGTATGAGCGTGCGCGAATCTGGGAAGTCGATATCGCGACGGGCGCGCACCGGCCCTATGCTACCGGCCTGCGCAACCCCAACGGGCTGACCTTCCAGCCGGGGACCAATACGCTGTGGACGGTGGTCAACGAGCGTGACGAGATCGGCAACAACCTCGTCCCCGACTACATGACCTCGGTGAAGCCCGGTGCCTTCTACGGCTGGCCGTGGAGCTGGTATGGCCAGCATGTCGATATCCGCGTGATGCCGCGCAATCCGGCGATGGTGGCGAAAGCGATTGCACCCGATTACGCGCTCGGCCCGCATGTCGCGGCGCTGGGCCTCGCGTTCAACGTCGGCGGCGCGTTCGGAGCGCGGTTCGCGGGCGGCGCGTTCGTCGGTGAGCATGGCAGCTGGGACCGCGATGTGCCCAATGGTTACGAGGTCGCCTTCGTGCCCTTCGCGAACGGCAAGCCCGCAGGCAAGGCCGAGACTTTCGTCGGCGGCTTCCTCGACAAGGACAACCACACGCGCGGGCGGCCGGTCGGCGTGGCGTTCGATGCCAAGGGCGACCTGCTGATTGCCGATGATGTTGGGAACGCAGTGTGGCGGGTGAGTGCGGTGAAGAGGACGGCGGAGTAGGAAGCTTTAATAGGGACAAGGTTTCGCTCGACTACTCTTGATCCAATTGCGGACGTTTTGGTTTGTTGCCATAACGCGTCCATGACTTCTCCAGCTATTGGGCCGATGAGTGACGCTCTAGAGGCAGTTTATCGCGAATTCGCTTTGCCGAGGCCGCCGGTAATCGCAGGTTGCCCATGCTGCATTTCGACGCGGGGCTGCGATGTTTTACTGAGCACTTCATTACGCCAAATTAGTGGCCAGCAACTCTGGCGATATGTGTCGGGTGCATTCCTTACGGTCGGCGACGAAGCTGACTTCCGCTATCTGCTTCCGCGAATCCTAGATATATCGGTGAATGACCCAGCGAACGCGAATGATCCGCAAATTGTCATCGGAAAGCTCGGATTAGCCAATTTGCGGAATTGGACCACAGCGGAGCAGCAGGTAATCGAGGAGTTCTTGGACGCTTGGTTCGACCGGGCATTGGCTCGCGATCTTGCCGAAGCCGATCAGGACTGGATTGGCACGGAGGCTGAAAGCGTGCTTTGCGGAGTAGCAATTGCAGGGCTACCGCTGCATCGCTTGCTGGGTCGCTTGCAAGATCCGCACGCGGCACCCGTTCTCGCCGACCTGAAGAAGCGATTTCCAAGGCAATTGTCGGAGTTCTGGAAGGACGCCCCGAATGGTTTCACCGAGCTGTCTGCCATCTTGGCTCAAGATCAGCTGTAGGGCCGCTTACGAACCAATCGCGGACAATTAAATTCCAACGAGACGTAGTTCTTATGCCTCGATCGCTCCAAACAGATCATGGTCGTCTGCGTCCTCGATGAGCGCGTCGATGATGTCGCCCTGTTTCAGGCTCGCGGGGACGTTGCGGAGGTAGACGTGGCCGTCGATTTCGGGGGCGTCGGCCTGGCTGCGGCCGGTGGCACCGATGTCGCCGTCCTCGTCCGCATCGCCGACGATGTCGATGATGACGGGGAGCGTGCGGCCGACCTTGGCCTGGAGTTTCGCGGCGCTGATCGCAGCAGTTTTTTCCATCAGGCGCGCGAAGCGTTCTTCCTTAAGTTCCTCGGGTACCGGATCTGGCAGCGCGTTGGCGCGTGCGCCCTCGACGGGTTCGAAGCGGAAGCCGCCGACACGGTCGAGCTGCGCCTCGTCGAGCCAGTCGAGGAGATACTGGAAGTCCTCCTCGGTCTCGCCGGGGAAGCCGACGACGAAGCTCGAGCGGATGGTGAGATCGGGGCAGATGTCGCGCCACGCCTTGACGCGTTCGAGCACTTTCGCGTCGTTCGCCGGGCGGCGCATGCGCTTCAAGACCGCGGGCGCGGCGTGCTGAAAGGGGATATCGAGATAGGGCGTGATCAGCCCGTCGGCCATCAGCGGGATGACAGCGTCGACGTGCGGATAGGGATAGACGTAGTGCAGCCGGACCCAGGGCGGCGCGCCTTCGGGGGTGCGCAGCCCGCCGAGTTCGCGCGCGAGGTCGGTCATGTGCGTGCGGATAGTGTTACCGTGCCACTGGCGGTCCTCGTGGCGGACGTCGACCCCGTAGGCCGACGTGTCCTGCGAGATGACGAGCAGTTCCCTGGTCCCTGCCGAGACGAGCTTTTCGGCCTCGCGCAGGACCGCGTCGATGCGGCGGCTGACGAGCTTTCCGCGCAGGTCGGGAATGATGCAGAAACTGCACGCGTGGTTACAGCCCTCGGCAATCTTAAGGTAGCTGTAGTGGCGCGGAGTGAGCTTTAGCCCGCCTTCTGGGACGAGATCGACGAACGCATTTGGTACAGGCGGCACCGCCTCATGAACCGCGTTGACGACGTCCTCATACTGGTGCGCGCCGGTGATCGCCAGGACGCCGGGGTGGCGCGCGCGGATCAGGTCGGCTTCGCTGCCCATGCAGCCGGTGACGATGACGCGGCCATTCTCGGCAATCGCCTCGCCGATCGCGTCGAGGCTTTCCTCCTTGGCGGAATCGAGAAAGCCGCAGGTGTTGACGAGCACGACGTCGGCGCCGGCGTAATCGGGCGACAGCGCATAGCCGTCGCTCCTCAGCTTGGTGAGGATGCGTTCGGAATCGACCAGCGCCTTGGGGCAGCCGAGCGAAACCATGCCGACGCGCGGGGCGGGCGGGAAGCGGGTGAGGGTGTCTGTCATGTGAGGCGAGCGCCTCTAGACCAACGGAGCCGCGTTGTCCATCGGCGCTACGTGGCGGCGCAGCAGCGGCCCGACGGCGTCAGGCGCTACGATCGATCGGGGCGGTGACGCGGCTGTGCCATGGCGGGAAGCGGATGACATTGGCGCTATCGCCAACCGGTCCGGTGCCGGGCGCGTGCGAGCGGCGGTCGAGCGGCAATGGACGTCCGAGCAGATAGCCCTGGCCCAGTTCGACACCGAGATCGCCGAGCACGGCGAGTTCCTCGTGCGTTTCGATGCCTTCGGCGACGAGCTGGCTGTCTTCGTCGCGCGCAAATGCGACCATCGCCGAAACGAGATGACGGTGGATGCTGCCCGAGACGATCCCGCCGATCATCGAGCGATCGAGCTTGAGGATGTCGGGTTTGAGCTCGGCAATATGGCGCAGGCCGGCAAACCCCGCGCCGATATCGTCGGCGGCGATGCGCACGCCGCGGCTGCGCAATATGCTGAGTCGTTCGCGCAGCCGCCCATAATCGGCAACGGCGTCGTGCTCGGTCAGCTCGATCACCAGCCGCTCGGGCGGCGCACGCTCGAGCAACGACAGCGCGTTATCGTCGAGCAAGGTCGCGGGCGACAGGTTGACGGCGAGATAGCCGGGAATGTCGGGCAGGTCGCAGAGCGCTTCGGCCGCCGCCGCGAGTTCGAGCTCGAGGCCCAGGCCAAGACTGCGCGCGCAGACGAAGATCTCTTCGACGGGTCCGTGATCGGCACCGCCGAAGCGCGACAGCGCCTCGTAGCCGACGACGCGGCCCGTCGCCAATGCGCGGATCGGCTGATAGACGATGGCGACCGCCTGTGCGTCGATGAGCCAGCGGATATGCTGGTACATGTCGCTCGCGGTCCAGGGCGCGTGCTTGGCTCGTGACGTCTGTAATGCGGCATCGGTGGGCATCGGGTGATTCCTTTCGATTGCCAAACAAACGGCCAGACGTTCGAAAATATCCACCAAGGCTTGCGAAGAATTAACCTGTTGGCGAGTGAAAATCGCCCGTTAACCGTCTTCCAATCGGCGTAACGGGCTGTTCGCGTTCGACTTACCTTGAAGAACCGCCGCACTTCTTCGTCGATTCCACATGCGCTCTAGTGCGATCAACCAAACTATATTTGCGACAGGCCGATATCCCTATTCGAAATCCTCGCCCGGGACGATTTCGACGAGCAGGTCGCCGGGGTGCAGCGCGTGGCATTCCTGCTCCCAGAAACCGTACGGCACGCCGTTGCGATAGACGCGCGCGACGAGCTTGCGCCTGAGGTCGCTGACCGACTTCCCGACCTCTTCGTCGGTGACGACGCGTTCGATCAGCTTGACCCGGCCGGTGACGCTGGCAAGGTCGGCCATGTATTCGGCGATATGTTCGCCATGCGCCGATCCGGCGAGCAGCAGCCCGGCGAAATTGACCGGGTTGATGACGTTGGTCGCGCCGGCCTGGCGCGCGAGCAGTTCGTTGTCGCTCGAACGCACGACGACGCTGATCGGCAGTTTCTCGGCGAGGTGGCGGATCGTCAGCACGATCAGGATCGAGGTATCGTCGCGCCCCGCCGAGACGATCGCCGCGCGCGCCGTCTGGATGCGCACGTTGTTGAGCGTTTCGTCGCGTGTCGCGTCGGCGGCGATGACGTTGCAACCCATCGCCTCGGCGACGGCAAGGCCATCCTCGTTGCTGTCGATGACGACGATATCGGTCGCAGGCGTGCCGCGCGCGATGAGTTCCTTGACCGCTTCGGAGCCCGAGGTGCCGAAGCCGGCGACGACGACATGGCCGTCGAGACGTTTCTGAATATTGCGCATGCGCCAGTTATCCCATGTGCGTTTGAAAACGAAATTGTACGCGCTGCCGATGAAGATCAGCACGACGAAGATGCGGATCGGCGTTACCACCAGCGCATCGAACATCCGCGCCTGTTCGGTAACCGGGGCAATGTCGCCATAGCCCGTCGTGGTGATCGAAATCATCGTGAAATAGACAACGTCGAGGAAGCTGACGTGCCCGTCATAGTTGTCGCGCAGCCCTTCCTTGTCGAACCAGTGGACCGCGATCGCGATGCCGATCAGTGCAAGGACCGACAGGACGCGCCAGGCAATCGCGATCCAGGCCGGAGTGTTCGACGAGCGCGACAGCGTGTCATATTGTCCCTGGACGGGCCGTTTGCGCGGGGCCGGCATCAGTCGGCAAACCTCTCGGCGAGCGCGTCCATCGAGGGGTAATGGGTCAGTTCGAGGTGGAGCGGGGTGACCGCGATATAGCCGTCGGCGATCGCTTCGAGATCGCTTTCACGGCCCGGCGTATGTTCGACCGCCTGCAGCCCGAACCAGTAATAGCGAAAGCCGCGCGGGTCGCGGCCCTTGACGATGCTGCCGCGGCTGTAGTCGTGAAAGCCCTGGCGCGCGACGCGGATCCCCTTGACGTCGGCGGCGGCGAGGGCGGGAAAGTTGACGTTGATCAGCGTGCGCTTGGCAAACGGCATGTCGACGAGCTTGCGGATGACATCGGCGCCCCAGTGTTCGGCGGCGGCGAAGGGGACGGCGTTGCCCATATTCTCGCGCGCGGTGACCTGGCTCAGCGCGATCGATCTGATGCCGGCGAGGCTACCTTCGACCGCGGCCGAGACGGTGCCCGAATAGGTCACGTCGTCGCCAAGATTGGCGCCGCGATTGACGCCCGAAAGGATCAGGTCGGGCTTTTCGTCCATGATCTCGCCAAGCGCGAGCATCACCGCGTCGGTCGGCGTGCCGGTCACCGAGAAATGCCTCTCGCCGTGCTTGCGCACGCGCAAGGGATGAGAAAGCGTGAGCGAATGGCCCGCGCCCGACTGTTCCTCGGCCGGCGCGACGATCCAGATGTCGTCGCTCAGCTGGCGCGCAATGCTTTCGAGGACCTTCAGGCCGGGAGCGTGGACGCCGTCGTCGTTGGTCAGGAGGATCCGCATCAGCCGGCCTTCGCGTCGGGCACGAGCCGGTCGATGCCGCCCATGTAAGGCGTGAGGACATCGGGAACGACAACGCTGCCGTCGGCCTGCTGGTAGTTTTCGAGCACCGCGACGAGCGTGCGGCCGACCGCGAGGCCCGAGCCGTTGAGCGTGTGGACGAAGGCGGTGCCCTTGCCGCCCTCTGGCCGGTAGCGCGCGTTCATCCGCCGCGCCTGGAAATCGCCGCAGTTCGAGCAGCTCGAAATCTCGCGATACGCATTCTGTCCGGGCAGCCAGACTTCGAGATCATAGGTCCTCTTCGCCGAAAAGCCCATGTCGCCGGTGCACAGCAGCATCTTGCGATAGGGCAATTCGAGCGCCTGGAGGATCGCCTCGGCGGCGCCGGTCATGCGTTCGTGCTCGGCCTCGCTGTCCTCGGGACGGGCGATGCTGACGAGTTCGACCTTGTCGAACTGGTGCTGGCGAATGAGGCCTTTGGTGTCCTTGCCCGCTGCGCCGGCTTCGGAGCGGAAGCACGGGGTTAGCGCAGTGAAGCGCAGCGGCAGATCGGCATCGGCCAATATGCTTTCGCGCACGATATTGGTCAGGCTGACCTCGGCGGTCGGGATCAGCCAGCGGCCGTCGGTCGTGTGGAACAGGTCTTCGGAGAACTTGGGCAGCTGGCCGGTGCCGAACAGCGCCTCGTCGCGCACCAGCAGCGGCGGGACGCATTCGGTATAGCCCTGCTCGCCGGTCTGCTGGTCGAGCATGAACTGGCCGAGCGCGCGGTTAAGTCGCGCCATCGGTCCGCGCATCAGCGCGAAGCGCGCACCCGAGATCGCGACCGCGGTTTCGAAATCGAGACCGAGCGGCGGGCCGAGATCGGCGTGATCGCGGGCAGCGAAATCGAACGCGTGCGGCGTGCCCCAGCGGTCGACCTCGACATTGTCGCTTTCGTCGGCACCCTGCGGCACATCGTCGGCGGGCAGGTTGGGCAGTGCGGCGAGAACAGCGTCACGGCGTGCACGAAGCTCCTTTTCGCGCGCGTCGAGATCGGCGAGCCGGTCCTTGAGCCCGGCGACTTCGGCCATCAGCGCGCTTGCTCGGTCCTCGTCGCGGGCTGCCTTGGCCGCGCCGATCGCTTTGGATGCATCGTTGCGCGCAGCTTGCGCTTCCTGAGCTTCGGTCACGACCGCGCGATAGGCGGCGTCGATTTCGACAATGGCGGCCGAGGCAGGATCGGCCCCGCGCCGGGCAAGGCCGGCGTCGAAGGCTGTGGGGTTTTCGCGGATGAAACGGATGTCGTGCATAGCCAATGCTATGGCCGCGCACGCGAGCGGGTGCAACCCGCTGCCCCTTTGCGCGTTGGTGCTTCAGAAGGAGACCAGAATGCAAATACCCCATGACGGATTCGTTGTCGTAGCCGACGGCGCCAAGATGCTGTTCCTGCGCAACGAAGGCGATTCGGAACATCCCAACCTTCAGGTCGAGCGCAAGCGCAGCCAGGACAATCCCGCCAACAGCGAGCTCAAGGCCAATCGCAGCGGCCATGTCGGCAGTTCGGGCGCGCCCGGCGGGAGCAGCTACGAGGACACCGATTTCCACCAGCTGGCCGAGGACCGCTTTGCCAGCGAGACCGCCGACCTGCTCAAGACGCGCGCGCTCAACAATGATTTCGACAAGCTGATCATCGTCGCGCCGCCGAAGACGCTCGGCGAATTGCGCAAACATTATCACGGCGAGGTCGAAAAGCGCCTCGTCGGCGAGATCGACAAGGATCTCACCGGCCACCCGCTCGGCGAGATCGAAAAGATCATCGCCGCCAGCTGATCGAATAGACTTTCGACAAAAAAAGGGGAGCGGCCTGTCGGTCGCTCCCCTTCCGATTCGCGGCTGCCAGTGAAAGAGCCGTGAAAGCGATATGATAGGGCCTAGACGACGGCGCCCTCGGCGCCCTTGCGTGCCTTGAGCCGCTGACGCCCGACCAGCGCCGCTGCGGCCGCGCCGAACAGCAGGACCATTGGCGGAGCGGGTACGTCGGTCGGCGGTCCGCCGGTCGATGTGCTGCCGCCCGACGATGAAGCTGAGGATGATGCCGAAGAGCTGGCCGACGACGAAGCCGACGAAGAGGCGCTGCTGCTCGCCGACGAGCCCGACGAACCGCCGAAGCTCGACGAGCCACCCGAGGCAGACGAACTTGCCGAAGAGGCCGAGCTCGATGACGCCGACGAGGTCGAAGCGTTGTTGCCCGAAGACGTGCTGACATTGCCCGACGAGGTGCTGACCCCCGAGGAGGTGCTCACGCCGCTCGATGTGCTGACGTTACCCGACGAGGTCGAAACGCCGCCGGTCGAGGTGCTGACACCGCCGGTCGACGTCGAAACGCCGCCCGTCGATGTGCTGACGCCGCTCGAAGTCGAGGTGCTGCCGCCCGATGTCGACGTGCTGCCGCCCGAGGTCGAGGTGCTGACGCCGCCGGTCGACGAGGACGAGATGACAACGCTGTTGCCGCCACCCGACGATCCGCCGAAGAAGCCGCCAAAGAAGCCGCCGCCGAAGAAACCGCCACTGCTACCGCCGACCACGATCGGTGTGCCGCCGCCGCTATAGTCGAAATTGCCTGGCGGGGGGAGCGGGACATAGGGAATGGGGGCAGGCATTGGCTGCGCTGTCGTGACCACGGTCACCTTGGGAGCGGGGCAGGCCGTTACCGGCTGGCGCGCGATCACCCGGCGAATCCGCTTCGCCTGACGTGGCGCGGTACCCTTGCGAATGACGCGAACCTTCTTGACCGAGCCCTTCGTATTATAGGGGCGTTCCTGCGCCGACGGCGTGTCAGCAACATGCACCGCGCCGCCACCGATCAGCGCCCCGCCGCATGTGCAGGCGCATAATTTCGCCAAGGCCATCCGTACTGACATGGTTCACCACTCGCTTTGGCGGATCGGGTAATCGCAAAGACGCCAAGAGAGCGTCCGATCACCGTCGCCGCGGTTGATTGGGACTAAACGATGCCCCCCCCGGATCATGACTGCAACGTCATTAACCGTCTTGTTGCTCGAAAACCCTAACAATTGCACCCGCTAAGTGCATCGGCGGCAATCGCTGTGCCAAAACCGGACGTCACGATGCACAGTTATTGTCCCCCGACGCCTGTTTGAACATCGCCGCATGCCGCACACGATAGTCCGAATTTTGCAGATCAAAGGCGAGTCGCGCGATTGCGTGGCCTGTTCATCGCGGCGTCAATTTCATTCGACTATGGAGGCGAACGCGCTCGCCGGTTGAACTGTTGGAATCACAAGGCTATAGGCGCGCTGCAGAGGGACTACACGACCGGAAAACCGGCGTATCCAGGCGATCGGGGAGAGCGAAATGGGAGCGGAATTTGCGGTGAGTAAGGACGGCGCGACATTACCTGAAGTGCCGACCGATATCGGCGGCGACTATGTTCCGTCGGCCGACGAAGAGTTCATGGCTCCGCGCCAGCTCGAATATTTCCGCAAGCTCCTGACCGAGTGGAAGAAGTCGATTTTCGTCGAGGCCGAATCGACGCTTGCCGAGCTCCAGAACGGACCGCTCCGCGAGCCCGATCTTGCCGATCGCGCGTCGAGCGAGACCGACTGGTCGATCGAATTGCGAACCCGCGATCGCCAGCGCAAACTGATCGCCAAGATCGATTCCGCCCTGCGCCGCATCGATCAGGGCGAGTTCGGCTATTGCGAGGTGACCGGCGAGCCGATCTCGCTTGCACGCCTGACTGCGCGTCCGATCGCGACGATGACGGTCGAGGCGCAGGAGCGCCACGAGCGCAACGAGCGCGTTTCGCGCGACATCTGACGAGCGCAAAACCCGAGCTTATTCGCCGCGAGTTTACCATTTATAAAATGACCCGGCCTAGACCCGTATTGCACGAGTATGAGGGCACCGAACACACCATGAGCTTTCACGACAAAATCGAGACCGAACCGGCGCCTGTCCAAGAGGGCGAAGGTGCGCGGAAGGTCGATCGTGACAGCCTGTTCATGGCCGGGCAGCTCTACCTCGAAGATTCGACCAAGCCGATCGACGTGCGGATCCGCAATCTTTCGGCGGGCGGGCTGATGGCTGAACCCAATGCCTCGGTCGTCAACGGCCAGAACGTTCGGATCGAACTGCGCACCCTCGGGCTGGTGTCAGGCCGCGTTGCTTGGGCCAACGACCGGCAGTTCGGCATCGCCTTCGATACGCCGATCGACCCCAAGATCGTCCGCCGGCCGATCGGCGCGGCCGAGGTCGAAAAACCCTATACGCTGCGCAAGGTCGAGCATTATGCGCGGCCCGGTGTGAACACGCGCTAAGCCTGCGCCCAAGCGCCGGGCGGCAACCCGCTTGTCGCGCGCCGCCTATCGCAGGGCGATTTCCTCTTTGACCTTAAGCTTACGTTTCTTGAGCTCGGCTATCCGCGCAGTGTCTGGCGCGGGACGGCGTTCCTCGGTCGCGATCAGATCGTCGATTTCATGATGCCTGGCCTGGAGTGCTGCGACATGAGGGTGCGTCATTCTAACCTCGCTTTGGTTGGTGGACAGTCAAATTAAAACACAGGACGGCGCATTTGTCTCCCTCGAGTTTTCGGCGATGCGCCGGTCGCCGCCGACGGTGCGACGAACCGTTGGCGCGTGAGCGTCTTGCGCACGGCCCAAGGGCATGGGATATCAACGCGATGATCGTCAGCGACATTGCCCAACGGCTCGAGCACGCGCGGACCGAGCATCGCGATCTCGATGCGGCGATCGACGCGCTGAGCGCGCGGCCGGTTACCGACCAGCTGCAAATGGCGCGGCTGAAAAAGCGCAAGCTGTTCCTGCGCGACCATATCTGCTGGCTCGAAGACCACCTCCACCCCGACATCATCGCCTGACGGCAATCGCGGGGCGCGACTCGCCGGGGGCGCGTGCCCCAATCCAGATTTGGCACAGATTTTAGGGCGATCGGCGATTGGCGTTTCGCGGCGCGCGTGCAACATGGTCGCAATGGACGAAAACGACCCCCTTGGCCGCGGCAATACCGCGCTGATCCGCGGCAAGCTGGTCGAAAGCCTGTACGCGGAATCGATGCTGCTCGCCGACGAGGCGCGCGACTATTTCGAAACGCACCCCGAGCGCGCACCGGGAGAGATCGACGCGATCACGCGGATCGGCATGTCGTGCGAATGGCTCAAGACGACGACGCGGCTGATGCACGTCATCGCCTGGCTGCTGACCCAGCGCGCGGTCAATGTCGGCGAACTGACCGAGGCGCAGGCGAAGCTCCATGACCGCATGCTGGGCGAGGCGATTCCATCCGATCCTGCCGTTTGCCGCAGCCTGCCCGACGAAGCACGGTTGCTGATCGCGGCGAGCGAGCAGCTTTTTGCCCGCGCCCTGCGCCTGCAGGATGCGTTGGCGTCGCCTCGACCCGTCGGCCAGGGTCCGGCCCGCGCGCTGATCGAACGTGTCCAGGCGATGGTGGGATAGCTCTCGCGATCCCCGCCGTCCCTGCGAAAGCGGTGGCAATGCGCAGGCAACTTGCTACTGAATATGTGCGATGCGAGCAGTTTCAAACAGTTGTCGGGCCCGATTGTTACCCGCTGCGCTGGTCGCCCTGGCGCTGGGCCATGGCGTGGCCGCGCACGGCCAGGAGATTGCGCCGCCGCAACCCGACGCGAACGACGATCTCGCGCCGATCGACCCCGACCAGGACCTGGCACCGCTCCCCGACCTTGAGATCGACTGGCCCGAGCTCGACCAGGATCCGCCGCCGCTGGCGACGCTGAGCGACGAGGCGATGGCCAGCGATGCAGCGGCGCGACAGGCCGAAGCCGACGCCGCACGCGCTGCCAATCCGGGCGCGGTTGCCGACCTTGGCGATAGCAGCGACGAGACGATCGACGAGGTCGACCTGACGCTCGACACCCGCCAGCAGGAGGATGACGCCTTTCTTGGCGAAGCGGGGATCGAGCGCCCCTATTCGGTGCGTGTGGTCGGCATCGACGATTCGGAGAGCGAGGGGATCGCGGTTAACCGGCGCTTTGGCGAACTGTCGCAACTCGACGCGCGCGATGGCGACCCGGCGCTGGTCGCGCAAATCAACCGCCGTTCGGAAGCCGATGCCGAACTGCTCTATCGCCTGCTCAAGATCGACGGTTTCTACGATGCGCTGGTCGCATATGATTTCGTCCCCGACATCACCGCCCAGCGGGTCGAAGTCGTCTTCACCGTCACACCGGGCGAGCGCTATCCCCTGTCCGACGTGAACCTTGCCGGGCTCGACGCGGCGGCCGACGGCGACAGCGCGAAGTTCCGTGCCGATTTCCCCCTCGCGGTCGGCGACCCGGCCGACCAGGACGATGTCGTTGCCGGGCGCGAGGAGCTGTCGACCGCGCTGCAGGAAAATGGCTATCCCTTTGCGAGCGTCGACGATCCGGCGCTGACGATCGACCACGAGGCCATCAGCGGCGTTCTTGCCATGCCCGTCACGCCGGGCGGCAAGCGCAATTTCGGCCAGATCGTCGTGGAAGGAGGCAAGCCTTTCGACGCACGCCATACGCAGCTGATCGCGCGCTTTGAGCCCGGCGACCTCTACAAGGCGTCCGACATCGAAGACCTGCGCCGCGCGATCATTGCGACCAGCCTGGTGTCGCAGGTGACGATCGATCCGGTCGACAGCGGCGACGGCAAGAGCGTCGATGTCGCGGTCAAGATGATCCCGGCGCCGCCGCGCACAATCGCTGGCGAGATCGGCTATGGTACCGGCGAGGGGTTCCGTGCCGAGGTCAGCTGGGAGCACCGCAACTTCTTCCCGCCCGAGGGCCTGGTCCGGGCGCGGGCTGTGGCGGGCACGCGCGAACAGCTTGGTCACATCGTCTATCGCCGCAACAATTTCCTCCGCCGCGACCAGGTGCTGACCGCGCAGGCGCTCGCCAGCAACCAGCAGTTCGATGCCTATGACGCACGCACCGCTTTGATTTCAGGCGTGCTCGAACGCAAGACGACGCTGATATTCCAGAAGAAATGGTCGTGGAGCCTGGGCGGCGAGGTCGTCTATACTGCCGAGCGACCGTCGCCCAATGCGGTCAATCCGCCGCCGCGCACGACCTATTACATCGCCGCCTTGCCCGGCAGCCTCTATTACGACGGCAGCGACGACCTGCTTGATCCCAAGACCGGTTTTCGTCTCGGCGGACGGCTGTCGCCCGAATTCTCGCTCGCCAGCAACAATGTCGGCTATGCACGGGTCCAGCTCGACGGCAGCTATTACCGTCCGGTCAACGACAAGGTCGTGCTCGCCGCACGCGTCCGTCTGGGGACGATTGCCGGTGCGGCGACCGCCGACATCGCCCCGTCGCGGCGCAATTACGCGGGCGGTGGCGGATCGGTGCGCGGCTATGGCTATCAGGCGATCGGTCCGCGCGATGCCTTCAACGATCCGATCGGCGGACGCGGCCTCATCGAACTGAGCGGCGAGGCGCGCATCAGGCTCGACATGTTCGGTGGCAATTTCGGCGTCGTGCCGTTCGTCGACGCGGGCAACGTCTATGACAGCCAGTTTCCCGATTTCTCCGGACTGCGCTTGGGTGCCGGTGTTGGTATCCGCTATTACACCAATTTCGGCCCGATCCGGGTCGATGTCGGCACGCCGCTCAATCCGCGCCAGGGCGACCCGCGCGTCGCAGTCTATGTTTCGCTGGGCCAGGCATTCTGATGGCAGCAGGCGCCGACACCGGCGAGGACCCGCCCGCCGCGCGCCGTCGCTGGCGGTTCCGCAAGGCGCTCGCCTGGTTGGTCGGCATTGCCACCGCGATCGTCGCATTGGTCACGATCGCGCTCGTCGCGATCGACACCGATGCCGGCCATCGCGCGCTGATCGACCGGATCGAAGCGATGGCTCCGGCGTCGGGCCTCAAGATCAAGATCGGGCGGATCGACGGCTCGCTCTATGGCGAGGCGGTGCTGCACGATGTGCGGTTATACGACACCAAGGGTCTGTTTTTCCGCGCATCGACCGCCGAACTCGACTGGTCGCCGCTGCTCTATCTTACCGCCAACCGGCTCGATATCGACCGGCTCAAAATTCCGCGCGCGATGCTGTGGCGGCTGCCGGCGCTCGTCCCGTCGAAGGAAGAAAAGCCGATCCTGCCCGGGTTCGATATCCGCATCGGCGCGCTCGATGTCGAGCAGCTGGTCCTTGGCGAGGCGATTTCGGGCAAACGCCACGTCGCGTCGCTCAAGGGCAATGTCGATATCCGCTCGGGCCGGGCCGAGGTCGACCTGGCCGCCGCGCTGCGCGACGGTGACGACAAGGCACGGCTCAAGCTCGTCAGCATCCCGGCCAACCGGCGGTTCGACATCGACCTTGCGGTGACGGCGTCGGCGGGCGGCGTTCTGGCCGCGATGACCGGCTATAAGAACGGCTTTACCGCGACGCTCGATGGCGACGGCGATTACGACAAATGGGACGGCCGGCTCGTTGCCGACAGCGCGGGCAGCAAGCTTGCGCGCGTGTCGCTCGGCGTACGGCGCGGACTGTACAGCTTTGACGGAACGCTCAACGCGCAGCGCCTGCTGAGCGGGCTCCCCGCGCGTCTGGGCGGTCCCGCGCTGCGTGTCACGGGCAAGACGACCTTCGCCGACCGCCGCCTCGACGGCACGATATCGCTGCGCTCGGCCGCAATGACGCTCGACGGCAAGGGGCGGATCGATCTTGGCCGCAACAGCTTTTCCAACCTCAGGCTCGATGCGCGGCTGTTGCAACCGAGCGCGCTGGTCAAGTCGATGCGCGGCCGCGATATTCGCGGATCGCTCCTGCTCGATGGTCCAATGTCCGCGCCGCGATTCGAATATCGCCTGACCTCGCCCGCCATCGCTTTCGGCCAGTCGGGTTTCGAGCAGGTCGAAGCGCGCGGACGCGGCCGGATCGGCAAGAGCGTGGCGCAGATCCCGGTCCTGCTGACCGCCGCGCGCGCGACCGGCATGGGCAAATTGGGCGCCGACATCCTCTACGGGCTGCGTGCCGAGGGCGTGTTGCAGCTCAAGGACTCGATCCTGACGAGCGATCTCATCCGCGTCACCACGCGCCGCGTCCAGGGCAAGATCGTCCTGCTCGCCAACCTCAAGACCGGCGATTTCACCATCGGCTTCGACGGCGCGCTGCCGGGCTATGAAATCCCGGGGCTCGGTCGCGTCGATCTGATCAGCAACCTGAAGGTGCAGCCGCGCAGCGACGGCAGCACCGGTGTCGGGGGAACCGCGACGGCGACGCTTCGGCGGCTCGACAACGGCTTCCTGCGCGGCCTTGCCGGCGGCTTGCCGAAGATCACGACCAACCTGTCGCTCGATCCCGGCGGGCGGATCAGCTTCACCAACCTGCGCCTGTCGGCGCCCGATCTCAATCTCACCGCGAGCGGTTATCGCCGTCGCGACGGCAGCTTCCATTTCGAGGGCGGTGGCCGCCATGCGCGCTATGGCCCGCTCACACTGACACTCGACGGGGCGATCGACCGACCCAAGGTCCGGCTCGTCTTCGCAAGTCCGCTCGACGCCGCGGGTCTCGCCGACGTCGGCGTTTCGCTCGACCCGACTGATTCGGGCTATGTCTTCGTCGCGGGGGGGCAATCGCTGCTCGGTCCGTTTACCGCCGAGGGCGCGGTGCTGCTGCCGAAGGGCGCCGATGCGATCATCCAGGTTACACGGCTGACCGTCGCCAACACCGTTGCGCGCGGCCGGCTGCGCCCAGTGACCGGCGGGCTGGTGGGGGCGCTGGCGGTATCTGGAGGCGGCCTGACCGGCGAGGTCGATCTCGACATGGTCGGCGGCGTCCAGCGGATCGCGGCGGCGCTGGTGGCGCGCGATGCCAGCTTCCCGGGGCCGCCGGCGATCACCATCCGTCGCGGCAAGCTCGACATCGTCGCGCTGCTCGATCCCGCCGGCACGAGCATCGACGCCAAGCTCGACGGGCAGGGGATCCGGCGCGGGTCGCTTTCGATCGCCAATGTCTCGGCATCGGCCAAGCTCGTCGACGGATCGGGCACCGTCCGGACCAAGATATCGGGCGCACGCGGACGCGAGTTCGTGTTCGAAGCGGTTGCCGCGATCGCGCCCGGGCGCGTCCGCATCTCGGGCGGCGGTTCGGTCGATGGCCGCGCGCTGCGCCTGACGCGGCCAGCCTTGCTCATAAAGGGCGAGGACGGCTGGCGCCTGCGCGCGGCCGAGCTGGCGCATAACGGCGGCACGCTTCGTCTTGCCGGCCAGTTCGGGCGCGACATCGAGTTCGACGCGGGGCTCAACAACCTGCCGCTCGCGCTGCTCGATATCGGCTATCCCGAACTCGGCCTGGGCGGGCGCGCAACGGGCACGATCCAGTACCGCTCGCATGCCGGTGAACTGCCGACAGGCAAGGCCGATCTGCGCGTTCGGCGCCTCAGTCGTTCGGGCGTCGCGCTGAGTTCGGAGCCGATCGACCTGGCCTTCACCGCCGCGTTGAGCGCGCGCAGCGCGGCGATGCGCGGCATCATCGGCGACGGCAGCGGCAAGACGGTCGGGCGGATCCAGGGGCGCGTCAGCCCGCTCGCCAGCGGCGGCGACATCATCCAGCGGATCGCCAGCGCGCCGCTGTTCGCGCAGCTGCGCTATGCCGGTCCGTCGGATACGCTGTGGCGCCTGACCGGAGTCGATGCGCTTGATGTGTCAGGGCCGATCCAGCTTGCCGCCGACGTTCGCGGCAAATTGTCGGATCCGCTGATCCGCGGGACGATGCGGACCGAAAACGCGCGGATCGAAAGCGTCCTTGCCGGCATCGTGTTGACCGATACCAAGGCGGTCGGCCGCTTCGACGGTTCGCGGCTCGAATTGCGCGGCATATCGGGCAGGACGCGTGGCGGCGGCACGGTGACCGGCAGCGGTACGCTCGATCTCGCCTCGGCGCGCGGCTTCGGCATGGACATGAAGCTCGACGCGCGCGACGCCGAGGTGCTCAATCGCGACGATATCGGCGCGACCGTGTCGGGCCCGCTCAGGATCACCTATGACAACAAAGCCGGCGGGCTGATCTCGGGCGAGGTGACGCTCGACAAGGCGCGCTTCAGGCTCGGCCAGGCGGCGGCTGCCGAAGCATTGCCGGTGGTCAAGGTGACCGAGATCAACGGGCGCGCCGACATGCCCGATTTCGGCAACCCGGCGGCGCCGTGGCGGCTCGACCTCAAGGCCAAAGCGCGCAACCAGCTCGCCGTTACGGGTCTTGGCATCGACAGTGAATGGGGCGCCGACCTCGCGATTTCGGGGACCGTGACCAATCCGCGGATCGTCGGCACCGCGACGCTGGTGCGCGGCGTCTACAGCTTTGCGGGGCGCAATTTCCGCCTCGACACCGGCGATATCCGGTTCGTCGGACGCAGCCCGGTCGATCCGGTGCTCGACATTGTCGCGGTCAGCGAAGTCAGCGGGATCAACGCGACGATCAACGTCCGCGGCACCGGCCAGCGGCCCGAGATCAGCTTTGCCAGCGTGCCGGCATTGCCCGAGGACGAATTGCTCAGCCGGATCCTGTTCGGCAGTTCGATCACCGACATTTCGGTCGCCGAAGCGGCGCAGCTTGGTGCGGCGCTGGCCAGCCTGCGCGGCGGTAGCGGCGGGCTCGACCCGATCAACTCGCTGCGCAAGGCGGTCGGGCTCGACCGGCTGCGCATCCTTCCCGCCGACGCGACGATCGGACAGGGAACCGCGGTTGCGGCTGGCAAATACATCACCCGGCGGCTCTATGTCGAAGTCATCACCGACGGGCAGGGCTATTCAGCGACGCGCGCCGAGTTCCAGATCTTCCGCTGGCTGTCGATCCTCTCGACGATTTCGACGATCGGGCGGCAAAGCGCCAACGTGCGCGTTTCGAAGGATTATTGATGCGCACGGTTATATTGGCCACACATCTGGCCTTGGCAGGCTCGCTCGCGGCATGCCAGACCGCGCCGATGACCGACACCACGCCCACCGACCAGATCGCCGAACCCGCGCCTGCTGTCCCGATGCAGTGGGGTGACCTGCTTGAGCGCGCAAAGCCCGCGCCCGACGCGACGATCAGCTATGGCACCGATCCGCTCAACGTTGTCGACATCTGGCAACCGGCGGGCAAAGGGCCGCATCCGGCGGTGATCATGATCCACGGCGGTTGCTGGAAAACCGACATCGCGCAGCGCGACATCATGAACTACATCGCCGCCGACCTGCGCAGCGACGGCATCGGCGTGTGGAACATCGAATATCGCGGCGTCGATCGCGCCGGCGGCGGCTATCCCGGCAGCTACCAGGATGTTGGCGAGGCCGCCGACCTGTTCGCCGCGCGCGGCGCCGGGTTCGGGTTCGATACGACCAAACGCGTTGCGATCGGCCATTCGGCGGGCGGGCATCTCGCGCTGTGGCTCGCGCAGCGGCCCGCGCTGCCGACCGCTTCGCCGATCCGCGGCGCCCGTCCGATCGCGCTCGACGCGGCGATCAGCCAGGCGGGCATCCCCGACCTGCGCCAGGGCGAAACCTTGCCCGACCACCCGTGCGGCGATGCAGGCGCGCGGGCAATGGCGGCGGGCCATTATGCCGAGACGGCCCCGCAGGAAATGCCGCTGACCGACACGCCGCAATATCTGTTCAACACCAGCGCCGACTGGGTCGCGCCCTATGCCTATGGCGAGGCGTATCGCGATGCGATGGCAAAGCGCGGCAAGTCGGTCGTCCTCGCGCAGACCGCGGGTGAAGGCCATGTCGAACACATTGCGCCCGAGGGGAAGACCTGGGCGCTGCAAAAGGCGCTGATCAAGCAGCTGCTGGGGATGAAATGATCACACTCGACGAAGCCCGCGCGCGCGATGCGGCCGATCCGCTGCGCCACCATCGCGACGGTTTCGCGCTGCCTGCCGGGACAATCTATCTCGACGGCAATTCGCTCGGAGCGCTGCCCAGGGCGGCGGTCGCGGTCATGCACGATGCGGTGACGCGGCAATGGGGCGAACGGCTGATCCGCAGCTGGAACGAGGCCGACTGGATCGGCGCGCCGCAGCGGATCGGCGACAAGATCGCACGAGTGGTTGGAGCCAAGGACGGCGAGGTCATCGTCGCCGATTCGACCTCGATCAACATCTTCAAGCTGCTCACCGCGCTGACTGCGCAGCGCCCCGAGGCGACGCATATCCTCTCGGAAAGCGGCAATTTCCCGACCGATGTCCATATCGCCGCCGGTGCTGCGCGCGCGGCGGGGATCGATCTGCGCCTCGTGACCCGCGCGGACATCGCCGGGGCGATCGCCGACGACACCGCCGCGCTGCTGCTCACCCATGTCCATTACAAGAGCGGCGCGCGCTACGACATGGCGGCGCTGACTACAGCCGCGCGCGCGACGAGCGTGCCCGTGATCTGGGACCTGTCGCACAGCGCCGGCGCGGTGCCGCTCGACCTCGCTGCAGCGGGCGCCGAATATGCCGTTGGATGCGGCTACAAATATCTCAACGGCGGTCCCGGCGCGCCCGCGTTCGTCTATGTCGCGCGCGAGCGGCAGGCGGCGCTGCGGCCCGCGTTGCAAGGCTGGATGGGCGATGCGCGCCCGTTCGCATTCGAGGACGCGTACGAGCCCGCGCCGGGCATGGGCCGGATGCTGATCGGCACCGCGCCGGTCCTGTCGCTGCTCGCGCTCGAATGCGGCGTCGATGCAATGCTCGCCGCTGATCGCGACGCGCTGTGGGCCAAGTCGCAGGAACTGTTCGACATGCTGACCGGCCTGATGGCCGAACGCTGCCCCGACTTCACCCTCGTCACCCCGACCGATGCTGAGCGGCGCGGCAGCCATGCGAGCTTCGCGCACGCCGACGCCTGGCCGATCAACCGCGCGCTGATCGACGCGCAAGTGATTGGCGATTTTCGTGCGCCCGACGTCCTGCGCCTCGGCCTGACGCCGCTCTATACGAGCTTCGAGGACGTCTGGCGCGCGGTCGATGTGCTCGCCGATATCATGGCGAACGAGACGTGGCGGAAGCCCGAATATGCCGTGCGATCGGCGGTGACGTGAGCTGATCGGGTGTCCAGCATACCCCCATCCCGCTCACCCTGACCCTGTCGAAGGGTCAGCGCGCGCTTGGACTTCGACACGCTCAGCCTGAGCGGGATTGGGAGGGAATAGCCTCGCTTTTCGTTATCCGAACGTGACGCCCTTCACTTCCATGAACTCGTCGAGACCGATCGATCCCCCGCCTTCGCGGCCGTTGCCGCTGGCCTTGTAGCCGCCGAAGGGCAGGCCGGCGCCGGGGCCCCAGGTGTTGATCGTGACGTTGCCCGCGCGCAGTCTTTTGGCGATCGGGCGGGCGGCGTCATGGTCACCCGATATCGTCGCCGAAAGGCCGTAATCGGTGTCGTTGGCGAGGCGCACGCCTTCGTCGACGTCGGCATAGCTGGTCAGCGTTGCGACGGGACCGAAGGTTTCCTCGCGCCAGATGCGCATTTCGGGCGTAACGTCGGCGAGGACGGTCGGGCGGATGTAATAGCCGCGGTTGGTGCCCTCGGGCAGGCCGGTGCCGCCGGTGACGACGCGCGCGCCCTCATCGATCGCCGACTGGATCAGGCCCTGGACCTTGTCGAACTGCGCCTTGTTGACGAGCGGGCCGATATGGCCGCCCTCGCTGGCGGGGTCGCCGACCTTGACGCTTTCAAACACCTGCTTGGTAAACGCTTCGACACGCTCGGCGTCGCTGGCGTGGACGAGCAGGCGGGTGGGAGCAATGCAGCTCTGGCCCGAATTGGCGATGACGCCCTGCAGCGTTGGCGGCAGGACGGTCTCGATATCGGCGCCCTCGAGGACGAAATTGGGTGCCTTGCCACCGAGCTCCTGATGGACGCGCTTGACCGTCGTTGCCGCTGCCTTGGCGACCTCGATGCCGGCGCGCGTAGATCCGGTGAAGCTCACCATGTCGATATCGGGATGCGCCGAGATCGCCGCGCCGACCTCGGGTCCACGACCCTGGACGAGGTTGAAGACGCCCGGCGGGACACCCGCGGCGTCCATCACCTCGGCGAGGATGGCGGCGTTGGTCGGGCATTCTTCCGAGGGTTTCAGAACCATACAGTTGCCCGCCGCGATGCACGGGCCGACCTTGGCGGTGATCTGGTTGAGCGGCCAGTTCCACGGCGTGATCATGCCGACAACACCGATCGGTTCGTGACGGATACTGTTGCCGCGCACGTCGGTTTCGAATTCGAAATCGGCAAGCGCTTTCGCCGCGCCGATGAAGTGCGACAGGCCCGCACCGACCTGTGCGGTCGAGGCGAAGCTGATCGGCGCGCCCATTTCCTCCGACACCGATTTGGCGATGTCGGGCATGCGCTTCTTATACTCTTCGATGATCCGGCCGAGCAGTTCGCCGCGTTCTTCGGGCGTCGTCTGCGAGAAAGTCTCGAACGCCTTGCGCGCTGCGGCGACCGCCTTGTCGACATCGGCAGCCGTGCCCGCGGTGATGACCGCGCAAGCTTCTTCGGTCGCCGGGTTGATCACCTCTATCCGCTCGCCGCCGTCGCTGTCGGTCCACTGGCCATCGATATAGTTCTGAAGCTGTTCGCGCATGATTGGGTCCTTGGTACTGGATGAATGGAAAAGGGTCGGTGCGGCCTCAGCGCCGCTCGACCATGAATTCGACGCGGCGTTTATCACGGTTGACGCTGGTGCCGATCTCGCCGCCGATGATCATGTTGACCGCGGTGTCCGGAATGCCTGCGGCGCCGAGCGCCTGTTGCACCGCGAGCGCGCGGTCGGCGGCGAGCTTGCGGTTAGCCTCGACGGTGCCTTCGGGATCGGCGAACGCAGTGACGGTAATTGCTGCGGTGGGGAAGTCCTTGAGCACGCCTGCGACATCGGCGATCTGTGCCTTCGCGGCGGCATCGAGCGTGGCCGAGCCCGAGGCGAAGGTGACGCGGTCGAGTTCGAACCTTTTGCCGACCGCTTCGTCGCCCGACAGGTAGCGGCGCACTTCGTCGGGTGAATAGACCGCGACGTCGTCCTTGCCCGCCATCGCCATGTCGTTGGGCTGGTCGTTGATGACGACGGTCTCATTGGCTGCGGCGGCGTTGCCGTTGGCGTTATCACCATTGCAGCCCGCGAGCACGAGGCATCCCGCAAGTGCAATCGGAAGCGCAGCACGAGCGCGTTTAGTTGTGGCGCATTCGATCGGCATGCTCTGTCTCCCGTTACCGGTCACCTGGCGAGGGACGGTACTATCTTCAACCCGGATAAGGCGCGTTTTTGAGCAGGCGCGCAAGATGCGCCGCGTTGCCGGCGACCATCTTGGCGGTTTGCGTGACCTTTTGCGGCCGGTGTTCGAGGTCCTGGAAATCGGTTCCGTGCATCGCCTCGCCGACCCAGTAGCAGGCGGCGACGGCGGGGATCGTCCAGCCGGTATCGTTGAGGCTTTGGCCGACCTGCGCGGTGACGTTGTGCGCGCCGTCCTCATTGCCGACGATCGCCATGACGGCGACCTTCGAATAGCTCGGCATGCGGCCCTGATCGTCGGTCTCGCCGAGAAAAGCGTCCATCCGTTCGAGCACCAGCTTGGCGACCGAGGAGGGCTGGCCCATCCAGATCGGCGTGCCGAAGATCAGGATGTCGGCGGCCAGGATCTTGGCGCGGATTGCGGGCCAGGCATCGCCATCACCCTCGTCCGACGAGACGCCCCATTTGACGTTATGCGCGGCGATCCGGATCGTTTCGGTCAGCGTCACGTCGAGCTCGGCGAAATGTTCGGCGAGGACGCCGATCATCGCGTCGGTCGACGATTTGGTCTTTTGATCGGATTTGAGCGTGCAGTTGATCGCGATCGCGTTGAGCGGCTTGGCCATGAAATCTCCTCTGCGCGATCAACGGACGAAGCCGGTTTTATATCCGTATTCGAAAAGGCGCCCCGTTGCCGGGACGCCTTTTCTCTTTGTCCGAATAGCTTCGCGTTCAGGCGCTGTAGTACATCTCGAACTCGACCGCGCTCGGGGTCACGTTGAGCCGCTGGACCTCTTCGCGCTTCAGATCGACATAGGCGTCGATCTGGTCCTTCGAGAAGACGTCGCCCTTGAGCAGGAACTCATAGTCGGCGTCGAGGCTGTCGAGCGCTTCGGCGAGCGACGAGCAGACGGTCGGTACGTTGGTCAGCTCCTCGGGCGGCAGGTCGTATAGGTTCTTGTCCATCGCGTCGCCGGGGTGGATCTTGTTCTGGATCCCGTCGAGCCCCGCCATCAGCAGCGCGGCGTAGCACAGATAGGGGTTGGCCATCGCGTCGGGGAAACGGAACTCGACGCGTTTCGCCTTCGATCCGGTGCCATAGGGAATGCGGCACGATGCCGAGCGGTTGCGCGACGAATAGGCGAGCAGGACGGGGGCTTCGAAGCCGGGGACGAGGCGCTTGTAGCTGTTGGTCGACGGGTTGGTGAAGGCGTTCAAAGCCTTGGCGTGCTTGATGACGCCGCCGATGAAAAACAGGCAGGTTTCGCTTAGGCCGGCATAGCCGTTGCCGGCGAACAGCGGGTCGCCCTTTTTCCAGATCGACATGTGGGTGTGCATGCCCGAGCCGTTATCGTCCTTGATCGGCTTGGGCATGAAGGTCGCGGTCTTGCCATAAGCGTGCGCGACCTGGTGGACGACGTATTTGTAGACCTGCATGCGGTCGGCGGTCTGCGTCAGCGTACCGTAGGTCAGGCCAAGCTCGTGCTGCGCAGGGGCGACCTCGTGATGGTGCTTGTCCATCGGCAGGCCCATTTCGGCCATCGTCGAGACCATTTCGGCGCGGATGTCGATCGCGCTGTCGACCGGCGCGACGGGAAAATAGCCGCCCTTGACGCCGGGACGGTGCCCCATGTTGCCGCCGTCATACTGGCGGCCCGAATTGGTCGGCAGTTCGATATCGTCGATCTTGTAGCCCGATCCGGCATAGCCGTCCTCGAAACGGACATCGTCGAACATGAAGAATTCGGCTTCGGGGCCGACATAGATCGTGTCGCCGATCCCGGTCGACGCGAGATAGCTTTCGGCGCGTTTGGCGGTGGTGCGCGGATCGCGCGTATAGCCTTCGCCGGTCGAAGGTTCGACGATGTCGCAGATGACGACGAGCATCGGCGTCGCGCTGAACGGATCGACATAAACGGCATCGGTATCGGGCATCAGGATCATGTCCGATTCGTTGATCGCCTTCCACCCGGCGATCGACGATCCGTCGAACATCAGGCCGTCCTCGAGGCTGTCCTCGTCAATCACGCTCGCGCACATCGTGAGATGCTGCCACTTGCCCTTGGGATCGGTGAAGCGCAGGTCGACCCACTCGATCTCCTCGTCCTTGATGCGCTTGAGAATGTGTTTTGCGGTATCGGCCATTGAGTTGTCCTCGGTTCTTGAAGTGTCTGAAATTGATGTAGAAAATCGGTTAGAGCGCCTCTTCGTTCTTTTCGCCTGTACGGATGCGAAGCGCGCTTTCGATATTGGTCACGAAAATCTTGCCGTCACCGATCCGGCCGGTCTGCGCGGCGGCGGCGATCGCCTCGACGACGCGCTCGGCGAGCGAGGATTCGACGACGATCTCGAGCTTCACCTTGGGCAGGAAGTCGACGACATATTCGGCCCCGCGATAGAGTTCGGTATGGCCCTTTTGCCGACCGAAGCCCTTGGCCTCGGTGACGGTGATGCCGCTGACGCCGACTTCGTGCAGCGCCTCCTTGACCTCGTCGAGCTTGAACGGCTTGATGATCGCTTCGATCTTTTTCATTCGGTTTTACCTTGCTGCGCATTCGGCGCGCGAACGGATGATGTGCGTCGTGCGCCCTTGCCCGCGGATGAGCAAGATCGATGCCAAGCCGTGTTGCGCGGCCATGCGTTGATGCTGCGCGGACTGGTGCCTAATTCGAAGGCAGAAGGCTGTGCAGCTGCCTAACGATTAATCGCTTCTGGTCCGTGGCTGCGCCTCGCCGGGGACTAATGCGGGGTTCGGAACGGGAGCGGGTTCGGGCAGCGGTGGCAGCTGGCGCTTGCCGTTCAACGCGAAGACGACGAGCCGCGAGCGGCGACCTTGCGAGCGCATCGAGTCTGCGGCGTCGTCGCCCGCCGCGGAGCGTTCCGCGTCGGGCACGATGGCCGGCGCGCCGGTCACGACCGCAACCATCTGCGTATCGCCCGATAGGAACGTGGCAGGCGCTCCGGTGATCTGACCGCGCAGCCGGCTTTGCCACAGTTTATTCCCGTCGGCGGCACCATAGGCGATGAAGCTGCCGTCGCGCGCGCCCTGGAAGACCAGTCCGCCCGCTGTCGACAGCACGCCGCCGCCCATCGCGCGGTCCGACGACCAGGCGATTCGTCCGGAGAGTGGCGACAGCGCGATGAGCCCGCCCTTGCCATAGAGCGGGGCGGGGGGCGCGCTCTCGTCGTTCGCCGGCGAAGGCGCGGGTTGCGGCCGCTGCACCGCGACATAGGCAAGCGCGCTTGAAGGATCAAAACTCGCCGCAGCGCCGTCGCGCCAGCCAAGCGATGGCAGTGCAACGATCGGGGTTATCGGCATCTGGCTCTTTTTCGGTTTGAGATCGGGCTTGGCCGGGTCAGGCGCGATCGGACGTCCTGCTGCGCTATAACCCTTTGCCCAGGTGACGTCCTTGGCCAGCGGCACGGCCGAGACCAGCGCGCCGTCCTCGCGGGCCAACGCGACGAGATAACCATTGTTCGACGGGTGCAGCAGCAGCTTGCGCGGCGTCCCGTCGACCGGAAGCGTCGCGAGGATGATCGGATCGGTCGCGCCGAAATCGTGCGCGGCGGCGGGGGTTTCCTGGAAATGCCAGAGATATTCGCCGGTCTCTGGCTTGACCGCGATAATCGACGAGACGAACAGATTGTCGCCATTGCCGCCCGATCGGCGCGCGTAATCGTTCGGCACGCCGGCACCGGTGCCGAAATAGAGCTGGTCGAGATCGGCGTCGTACGCGATCGCGTCGGCGACCGCGCCGCCGCCGCCGCTGATCCGCCAGTCGCCGTCCTTCGACCAGGTCGCGGTCGCCACCGCGAGCATCGGGTCGCTCGCCGCACCGTCGGCCTCGCCGGTCGGATTGGGCGTCGTGAAGAAGCGCCAGCGCAGCGTCCCGTTGACGATGTCATAGGCGGCAATCGATCCGCGCGTATCGCCGCCGCCGCTGCCGATGATGACGAGGTTCTTGACCGCCAGCGGCGCGCTCGTGACGCGTTGTCCCGGCTCGGCAGCCTGGATGCTCCATAAAGGAATGCCGGTCTTGGCATCGAGCGCGGTCAGCCGCCCGTCGAGCGTCGTGGTGAACAGCTTTCCCTTCCACAGCGCGATGCCGTTATTGGCGATCCGCCACGGGTCGAGCGCGGGAAAATCGGAGGCGAGCCGCGGGTCGTAATCCCACAGCAGCTTGCCGTTGGTCGCATCGAAAGCGGCAACCTTCGATCGTGCGGCGGCGACATAGATCACGCCGTCGACGACGACCGGGGTTGCGTCCTGCGCCATATGGTCGGGCAGGTCGGCATACCAGGCGATGCCGAGCCGGTTGACGTTGCGCGCATCGATCGTGTCGAGCGGGCTGAAGCGCTGGCCGGCATAGTTGAACCCGGTTGCGGGCCAGTCGCGTCCGTCGCCGCCGCTGGCGAGATAATCGGCATCGACGCGCGCGGCGCCCGCGGCGAGGCGCGTTTCCTGTTTAACCGGCCGGGGTTCGGGGGACTTGTCCTTGCATGCGCCAAGCATCGCGAGCGCGGCAAGGCCGGCTATCGCCCATCGATCGATCCGCCCGCCGTGCTGGCCCTTACCCGTCACTCGTTGCTCCCGCTGCTCATGTCCGTCGCCCGGACGATAGAGCGACATGCCGGTGAGGGCAAATGCAGCGGCTTAGCCCGCGCGCAGGATTTTCAGTAGGGCGGGTTGTCGAGCCCCTTGGGGCTTTTGGTGAAGATCTCGTGGCCCGTCTCGGTGATGCCGATCGAATGTTCGAACTGCGCCGACAGGCTGCGGTCGCGCGTGACTGCGGTCCAGCCGTCGTCGAGCACCTTGACCGCCGCCTTGCCGATATTGATCATCGGCTCGATCGTGAAGAACATGCCCGGCTTCAATTCGGGCCCGGTGCCGGGTTCGCCGACATGGACGACTTCGGGCGAATCGTGGAACAGCCGACCAAGGCCGTGGCCGCAGAAATCGCGAACGATGCCATAGCGGTGCTTTTCGGCGTGGCGCTGGATCGCGTGCGCGACATCGCCCATCGTATTGCCGGGTTGCGCCTGTTCGATGCCGAGCATGAGGCATTCGTAGGTGACATCGACGAGACGGCGCGCCTTGACGCTGACGTCGCCGACGAGGAACATCCGGCTGGTGTCGCCGTGCCAGCCGTCGGCGATGCCGGTTACGTCGATATTGACGATATCGCCGTCCTTGAGGACGCGATCGCCGGGGATGCCGTGACAGACGACATGGTTGATCGACGTGCAGCAACTGTGTGTGAAGCCGCGATAGCCCAGCGTTGCGGGCAGCACGTCCTGACGCAGGAAATGTTCGCGCACGAGGTCGTCGATTTCGCCCGTCGTGACGCCGGGGACGACATGCGGGACGAGCGCGTCGAGCACCTCGGCGGCGATTCGTCCGGCCTTGCGCATGCCGACGAAACCGTCTTCGCCATAGAGTTTGATAGCGCCGTCGCGCACAGGCGCATGGGCATCGGTCATCGTCACATATTTGTTCATGGGGCGTCATATAGCGCCCTCGGCGCGCGATTGCGAGGGTGTGCGGCACCGGTCCAACGCGGTCTTAACTCTTTTGCGCTACCGCACTAGGCTCTCGGACGAGGGGGAAGGGGCACCCGCGATGACCAGCGTGCTGATCACGATCGATACCGAACTGTCGGCGGGGCTCCACCAGCAGGGCGTTTCGCTCGCCGACAATTTTGCCTCGTCGATCCTGGGGCGCACGCCGGGCGGCGAATACGGCATCTTCTGGATGATGGACCGCTTCGACGACTACGGGTTGACCGGGGTCTTCTTCGTCGATCCGATGCCCGCGCTTGTCTATGGTGCCGACTTCCTGGCCGACATCGTCGGGCCGATCGTTGCGCGCGGCCATGAGGTCCAGCTGCATATCCACACAGAGTGGCTGCAATGGGCCAGGCTGACGCCGGTATCGGGCGAAGTCCGGCGCAATATCGGCGATTATCCGCGCGCCGACCAGAAAAAGCTGCTCGGTACCGCGCTCAAGCTGCTCGTCGCCGCTGGTGCGCCGTGGCCCGTCGCGTTTCGCGCAGGCAATTTCGGCGCTAACGAGGCGACGCTAGCGGCGCTCAAGGCGCTCGATATAACCTATGACAGCAGCTTCAACGGCGTCATCGACGATGCGGTGTGCGCCATCGATCTGCCCGGCGACACGATCGAACCGTTGCGCCACAAGGGTGTTGTCGAGATGCCCGTGTCGGTCGTCGGACGCGCGGGCGGCGCGCTGCGACCTGCGCAAATCTGCGCGATGTCGGTGTGGGAAATGCGCGCGATGCTACGCCATGCCGCCGATCAGGCAATGAGCGCCCAGACGATCGTCACGCACAGTTTCGAAATGCTCAATCGTGCGCGCACGCGGCCCAACCGCATGGTGATCCGCCGTTTCGAGGCGATGTGCGCCGAGATCGCGCGCAACCCCGCGCTCGTCTCGCGCGGCTTTGCCGGGATCGACCCCGGTCGCGTCGTCGCCTGTCAGGATCGCAGCGAACCGCTCGCCGGCAACCGCGTACGCACCGCTGCGCGGATGGCGGCGCAGGTCGGATCGAATATCCTCTACGATCGCAGCCTGCGCCAGTCTTGACCCTTTCGCCGCACGCCGATTTGCGGCAGGACGCGGCGATGGACTCTGAACGCATCTGGACCGCCGCGATCGTCGTGATCGGTGACGAAATCCTGTCGGGTCGCACGCAGGACAGGAACGTCGCGCAGATCGCCACCTGGCTCAACGTCCAGGGCATCCGCCTCAAGGAGGTTCGCATCGTCGCCGACGACAGCGCTGCCATTGCCGAAGCGGTCAACATCCTGCGCGCGCGCAACGATTACCTGTTCACCACCGGCGGCATCGGCCCGACGCACGACGACATCACCGTCGATGCGATCGCTGCCGCGCTCGGCGTCGCCGTCGTCGTCCATCCCAAGGCGCGCGCGGTGCTCGAGGCCTATTACGCCGACAAGGGCGGGATCACCGACGCACGCCTCCGCATGGCGCGCGTGCCAGAGGGCGCCAGGCTGATCGAGAACCGCATGTCGGGCGCGCCGGGAATGCATATCGACAACGTCTTCATCATGGCCGGCGTGCCGCACATTACCGCGCAGATGCTCGACGCGCTGACCGGCACGCTCGAAGGCGGCGCACCGCTCGTCTCGGTCACGCTCGGCGCGTGGGTCGCCGAAAGCGAGGTCGCCGACCTGTTGCGCATCGCCGAACGCGACCATCCCGGCTGCGCAATCGGCAGCTATCCATTCTTTCGCGAGGGGAAAGTGGGCGCCAATTTCGTCGTCCGCTCGACCAGCGAGGATGATGTGCGTGCGTGTGCGGTCGATCTCGCCAAGGCGATCGAGGCGACGGGGCTCGAAACGGTTGCTGACGGGATCTGAAGCGCGGGTGCTGGAGCGGGTGAAGGGAATCGAACCCTCGTCGTCAGCTTGGGAAGCTGCTGCTCTGCCATTGAGCTACACCCGCATTTCCGCCATTTTCGGGATGCACTGACCCGTCAGTTTACAGGTCAGTTTACAGCCTTCGCGGCAAGACGCTCGCCAAGTGCCACAACGGTTCGGGCTTGGTCAACGTAGACCAGTCGGATGTCGGCCACTTTTTCTGGTGACCATGCCATAGCTCTCGCAATTTCTTGATCGGTAGCTCCGGCGATCATCAGGTGCGTGGCATATGTACCTCGGCAGTCGTGGAGGTGCTTTTTCCGGCCATCCGAATGTATGATGCCAGCTTTTTTTGATGCTTCTCCAACGCGCTTGCCAAGGCCACCCGGTGACCACGAATTACCCTCACTGGTGACGAGAACGGTATCGACATCGACTTTTCGGCGTCGCGCACGAAGCTCCTGAAGTAAGCTCTGAAGACCCGCTGTCATTGAAACCATCGCCCGCCGCCGCTTTCCCTTGCTGGCCTTTTGGGCCATCCGGATGATGGCTTTATCCCCAACCTCATTCCAGCGGAGATCAGCGAGGTCGGCGCAGCGCAGGCCAGTCAGACATGCTAGTCGAACGGCGTCAATGACTGCGGCGTTCGCTACACTCGCAAATCGTTCTAAATCATCGGATAGCCAAACGATGTCGGCGCGCTGACCGTTCCTATAAATAGCTGGGATATCCGCAGCCATGTTGATTGTAAGGCGGCCTCGTTGCACTCCAAACTTCAATAGTGCGCGCAAAACGGTTACGCCGATATCGGCAGCGCGCGGCGTATTCCTTCGGCTGTCCCGCCAAGCAAAAACCTTGGCCTTCATCCGAGGGTCGTTGAAAACTGCGAGGGGAACTTCGCCCCATTTTGTCTCGATCATGTCCAGCGCGGACCCCCATGTCCGCTTCGTACTAATTGCTAAGGCAGTCCATTCCGGGCTGGATGGGCGGCTTGGGTTCCGAGATCGCCATTGGCGAATGAGCGATTGGAGCGTTTGATCATGATTTTCATTCCGCGCCTCCCAAGCGGCAGCAATTTTACCCATCACCTCAGGGGTTAGTTTCGGCCGCCTCGCGCTGATAAATCTGTGGACCATCGGGCCGCCGCGCCATGCATAGACGTACCAAGCTCGCCCCTCCTGGAGTTGCTTTCGGACGATGTGCTCCCCGGCAGTCACAGTTTGTCTGACCACTTATCGAACTCGTTATCGCTTGCCTGCTCGCCTGTGTCCGGATGAACGCCAACAAACTTTAACCGAATTGAACCGTCGTTTCCGATCTCCATCTCACTCACTGCAACTCCGCCTTTTTGAGCGGCACTTATCGCGCGCCAAACGTCGCTTTTCCGGAAGCTTGCCTTACGGGAGCGCGCGGGCGGAATGATTGTATCAATCCGAGCGTCAACGGATGAAGTTGAAACGATAAACCTCTTTCGTGGCCTCACGCTCACCGAGTGTTTTTCGGAATTAGGCATTACTTTTAGCATAACCGCCTCTTTTTTGACGATCATCAACAATAAAGCCATAAATAATGTTGGCAACAAGAGAATTGTGCAACGCGTTGCAAGCCTATTTGGTTGGTAATCTAAGCAGCACTGTCTTCTCAGCTAGGGGTATCTTTAAGTTGAAGGGTCGACAGGTCGCGATTTAATTGTCAACGACGCTAGCAACTTGGATACTAGCATCGGTGAACTTTGGCCAATCGTATTCACCTTTTACGTGTTCAGCGCCACCCGCTTGACGGATGCCAGTGGCAGCTTGATATCGCACGCAGTGGGTCAATCCGATTGAGATTTTCCGGTATCTAGCCAGAGTACTAGGCGTTTCTATGGGAGCCTACTGGATAGTGGCGACTACCGATCCTGTCGATTGAGCATATGGACCACCATTCGCACCCCGCGCGCCCACCCAATGGACCGGTGGCGTGACGAGGGACCACCTTGGCCGGGAGGAGCAGCGTTCCCTCGCCACGCCACCGGTCCATTGGGCGATCACGCGGGATGCGAATAGTGGTCCATATGCGCGTGTTGGTTTTTGTTGGGTGCTGTCAGAACAATGGTCTGACGCCGATAAGCAACGGTTCGCTCTCGCCCATCATACTAGCGTCGGCGGACGCCTCGCACCATTTGTGCGAAGCCTTGCCGCATTGCTCTCGCAACGGTCGCATACGGTTCAACGAGGTGGTGTCGCCGCTCCTCGCCGGGGCGGGATCGCCGAATTATATTCGCATCGCTGATCAATCCCGCGCGATGGAGCTTGCTTACAAGTTCCGGCGTAAACGCCCCGTGGCGGTCCGTTGCAGCAAAGCTGCCCGCCCCGATCAGTGCTTCAAGCACAGGCTCGGGCCGAACGTGGACCTTCGTGCAGCATCGTGAAATGCGCGTGACGAGGTCGGCGCAATCTTCGATGCGCGGTTCGGGCACATCCGATGCCATCTCACACAAGCTGTCCCAGTCAAGGCGCGTAACCGCTACCGTCCGAAGGGCAATCAGGATGTCTGACAGAGGGCTGTCCGCTGATATAGGGGTTCCGCGAAGGTTGTCCTTTACCTTAAAGCTGAACCGCGTCTCAATCCTGATGCGGTCTGACGTTTTTGCATAGATCACGATCTTGGTCCGCTTGGTCGGCTTGACCCCGATGAACGTCGATCCGCTTCGCCGCCCACCTATCTCGCTTATGGGATATCTGCGCCATTCGCAGTTAGTGTGCGACGCCATGATGGCGGTTGTAAGCCTATCCATCAAATCAAGGGCATCTCCATGCCGCCGCTCAAAGTAAACTTCTGCTTCTGCGGGATAGAGCCGGTCCCAGTTAAGTGCAACGCGGTGCAGCGCATCGCTGGCGTAGAGTTGTTCCCCGGCATATCCATGTGCGAACCCTTCGGATACCGGAGCGACCGCCTCCAAGGCCCAGAGCTTGAGCTTCTCCTCGAAGATGCGGATGAACGCACCGGCCCAGTCGACGCCAAGCCGATCAACGACTTCGGTAAGGTTGCCGATAATATTGTCTGATGCGTCGAGGGTCGGCACCCTTTCCACAGACAACGCACGCTCGAAGAACTGGTCTACCGGAAGGTCCATAAGCGCGGCCAGCGCATCGGGCGTATGGCGCACCATCTCTAGCGAGTGGATCAGCGTGCGGGTCGGGTTGAGCGTCATCGTGAGCTTGACCCCCAGCCCACGCTGGGTGCCCTTCGTAATGAAGCCGGTCTTTGCAGAAATCGTGCCGGGGTGGTGGAACAGGTTCGTCCTGAAGTAATCCGGACCCCTTCCCGGAAGCCCCCAGCTTCGAGTGGACGCGCCGCGCCTCTCCAGAAGGGAGCGATAGCTTTTCATCAATGTCGTCGTTGTCTCGGGCGGATCTTCGAAAGGATCGCTATCGGGCCGGATAAAATGCACTTCGCCGGGCACCGCGACGACCAGTCTGTCGAAGCCCAGTTCCGATGCGGTGGGGCGATGCCTAATATCAAGAGCCTTGATGCCAAACCGGGACCGCTGCAACGGCCTGCCTCGCCAGCTTGTCGATGCTAGTGCCATTCGCACTGTGTCCCCTACTTTTGACGTTCGCGGAGGTCTGTAGAGACAGAGTGTTGCTATCGGGCAAACGGGTCAAGCGGCCATCACGAAATGGGGAGCACCGGGGTGCGTCGTTGGCGAGCGCGCCCGGAGCAGAGCGATAGGGGCCAGGTTCCTGAACAGTCATCGGTGAGAGCCGGGATCGGGCGGTCGGGCAACGAGCCACACGTCCAGACCTACTGGCACAGTGAGCCACCCTGCCAGCGAATACGCTGAAGCCGTGCAGGTCGCTCACAGGTTCGGATGAGGTAGCATGTTGTTAGGAAGCACTTCGGCGATAGCATCAGGAAACGGGCAGATCGGCGACCGTTCGAGGTCGGCGGCATGCCATCCCCAACGGTCGCGCAGATGCTGCGCAATGTCGATGCTATGGGGAGGTATCTGGGCAAACCACTCACGCCCGGTAACCGCCGACGCATCCACAACTTTGCGCCATTCATCCCAGCGATAAAAGCGGAGGTGAATTGCCCTGTGACAAGGTTGGCAGAGGGTCGGATCGCGGGAGATATCGTAATAGACATCCCCGTGTAAAGAGAGTGGCCCCGAACTGCCGCAGATGTTACATTTCGATGCCAACCTGATGCAGCCCGCCGCCAGAAGCCATCCGGCTAGATGCCCACCGCGTCGCCGCTCAATGCCAGTGAAGCCATTATAGGGCTTAAGAAGCGGGAAGCGCGAGACTTGATAGCGCGGCGGCGCATTGGATCGAGGTAACCCTAAGACATGACGGGGAAGCGCCTCAATGTAGCCGTCGATATCGAACTGCGAGTGAAGTTCAGCCAGGGCCGTTTCCAATCTGCTGCGTGATCTCGCCGGCAGTGCAGTCAACCGCAGCGATAGCCATCCGCATCTGCGAAACCAGCACACGCTGCATGTCCGGAGCGTTATCGAGGCGCTGACCTTCAATGGCGAGGCCGTGCATATCCTCCAGTATAGACGTGATGGCTGCGAACAGGTGAGGGACGCCGTCCGTCATGCCGTCTGGCCTAACGAAAGGATGCGATACACTGAAGACCTCGATATTCCGATCTCTGCCGCGATTGCTGACGCCCCTTTGCCAGTGGCATGTAGTTCCGCGACGCGCCCGCTCTGGCGCCGGGCGGTCGGTGCACGCCCTCGATACCGCCCCTCGGCCTTGGCCTTAGCAACACCATTGCGCTGCCGTTCCAACATTATCTCGCGCTCGAATTGGCTAAAAGACCCCATTAGGTTCAAAAGTAACTTGCCAGTCGCGGTCGATGTGTCGAGGTTCATTGCAAAGATCTTGAGTGTGACACCTTTGGCTTCCAGTCGCTCCGTGATGCTGCACAAGTCAGAGATCGATCTTGCCAGTCGAGATAAATCGGCGACGACTAAAACGTCTCCGTCACGAGAAAACTCTATTGCAGCGCAAAGCTCATCCCGTTGAGAAACAGATGAAGTCATCTCACCAAATAATCGGGTGCACCCCGCCGCAAGCAACTGGACTTCCTGCGCGTCGTATCCGGCCACCTGCTCGCTGGTAGATGACCGTCGATAGCCTATAAGCATCTGAATAACCTCATCAATTATCAGGTTACATTGACCAAGACGGTTCAGGAAGTCACGAGAAAACGACCACTTTTATTGTTACTTTCCGACTTATCAGAGTGCTCGCTACGAGTGCGGAATTGGCAAGATATTTGTGCGATCAAATGGCGCTGACGACTGGAAGCAATTTTTATCGCAGCCTGAACTTCGACGGGCCATGGGCAGGCCGGCATAACCGGCACCGCATTCGCCATAACTGCGGTCGTCCGCGATTGGATACATGCAACTGAAATCGGTCGCTCGGTCAGCTTGCGCCGAAGCCTATTTGGCTACAAGGTTACCGTGGTTAGGTGGTTGCGCTCCAGCATCCCGAGCGCGCCGACGCGAAGTCCGTTCGGCAACCAGTTTTGCCCGCTATTACAGAAGGACGTAAAATGACTGATGAAAAGTATTCACCTGCGGTCCTTCTTTTAGCCGACCAAATGGAACACCGGATGGCTAATAGAGAGAAATGGAAGCGCGATGCGGCCATTTTGATCGATGTCCATCAAGTTGCGTTTAGTGCCCTGGCGTCGGTATTGAAACGTAATCTGGGACGTAAGGTTGAGGATGTCAGCAAGGCACAAGAAGGCCAAATCTGCTTAATATCACATTTTGTCCAGGGGATTGAACTTTGCGAAAGCTCAATCTCCGAAGGTCTTTACTCGCAGGCTGCGGCGCTGTTGAAACAAGAGGTTGAGATAGTATCTGGTATCGAAGAATATCGTACTGACAAGCGGAAGGAAAAGAAAACGCCTCTGATTGGCAAGGGTGTCACTGCGGGCTTCGGACCTGTGTATGGGCAGCTCAATGATATTGCGCACCTTGGACGCCATGAAATCGCGAAGAACATCGTTTCGGGATCTGTTGGCAACCTAACCGGGGCAAGTATCGTTCCGGTTTACGAAAAAGACCTAGCGTTTGCGCTGTATGGCCAACACATCCATTACATAATTCTAGTGACGCAACAACTCGATGTGCTGTTCCAATCAATCTATGGAAAGGGTCTGAACGAGGACGAAAAAGGTTGGAGTGGTGGCGCGATTGGGGTCTTGCTGAAGGAAGGATTTCTCAAGCTACCAGACAATGCAGAAGGGGAGGAAGCCGACTGGATCAGATCGATGATAAAGATCAAGTAGCCTCCCTCCCCGAAATCATGATCGGGGGTTAACTTAACCTCCCACAGACTTATTGTGCAAGCGCATATGTGCAACGGGATCCCGAGCGGCCTTTATTGGAAAAGATAAAAGGCAGTCGAGCGGCAGCTTTCCATTACCGAGATCCGCCAGTCGGCTCCCTACCCAACAGCGGACATTCCACATTTTAACTATCAATCCTATAATAGGACCAGCCACATTTCACATAGATTATAGGTCTTGCGAGACGCATGTTCCAAAAGCCGGGGCCAACTTCTGTGGGACGCTTTGCGGAAAACATCCTGCCAATCTAATTGTCTCACATAGGCAGGGCCTTTCGAGACCAAGCTGAGACATCAGGCTTCGGGTTCCGACCACGGTTCGATGTCCACAATCTCGTTTCGAGCGAGCCCGGTGTCGGTAACAAAATAGGGGTTGTCAGCCATTTCCAGCTTCACACGCATTTGGCCAACACGGTGCAGGCCACACGACCGCAGTTCGGCTGCACTTACGTCGAACAACGCCACGTTGAAGCCGTCTTCGCCATAGCCACTCTTGTATGCGATGCCGTCATACCCTTGCAGACGCAGAGTTTCAGCAATGATCTGTGTGGGAACGTATGTGAGGCCGCTGTCGGCCCGCTCAACCGGTGCAGAAAAGGCATCGTTTATCTCGGTCCAGACGTGTAGCTCGATTTCCTCAGACGTCATATTGGGATTGAGGAAAGCAAACAGGTTCTTAACTAGCTTCTCCGAGCAATCAACGATCCGCAGGTCGCGAACGATCTTGAACTGCGCAATCGACACGTATGAACCGATCAAAGGTCGCACTTCCAGCGCAGCGGTCTCCTCGTTCGTCGAGAGATATAGGCAAGCAATCCCCTTTACGTTCACCCTACCTTCGCCAACGAGATGTGGATCGGGGATCATATGCTTTGGCTCATGCGCGCCCGGAAAATCTTCATACTCGCCGGGGGCCAACTCCTGCTTATGCCATCCGTGGCCTAATTGGGCTCGATAGAAATAAGCGCCTGCCTTGAGCTTTCGCACACGGCTCATGCTGGTCAGGCTCACAGTATCTAAAAAGGCCGCTTGGTCTGGCGTTCGTGCGTAGCGAAACGCACCGCGCACAGACCTGTTGAAGTCCCGAAATGCGTTATGATTGGCAAAAGTCATATCCGTGCCTCACTGGTATTTGCATAGCGCCGATTGTTTGCCTCCGCGCTGCACCACAGGTTAACGATGCCCAATGGAACTGCACTCCGCCAGTGACTTGTTGTCGCGACGTTGGCATGAAGCGGATCAAGTTCGAAATTGGGGAATAACTTGCTTACCGAATATCACAAAGAAATCGCTGGAAAGATTTGGGAAATCGCCAACCGATTGCGTGGCCCCTATCGTCCGCCACAATACCGGCTGGTGATGCTGCCCATGATCGTGCTGCGGCGGCTCGATTGTGTGTTGGAGGCCACCAAGGATGCCGTGGTCAAAGAGCATGAACGCCTGATTGCGGCTGGAACGTCAGAAAAGGCCATTCCCAAGCTCCTGACCAAGGTCGTCGATCCCGACCGTAAACAGCCGCTCTATAATGTTAGCCGGCTCACCTTCGCCAAACTGCTTGATGACAGCGAGAACATCGCCCCCAACCTCGTCTCCTACATCAACGGCTTCTCCGCTACCGCGCGCCGCATTTTCGAGAAGTTCAAGTTCGGTGAGCAGATTGAGAAGTTGGATGCCAGCAACCGGCTGTTCAATATCGTCAAGGAAATGGCGAGCGTCGATCTGCATCCGAACAAGATCGACAGTATCCAGATGGGCTACATCTTCGAGCACCTCGTCATGCGCTTCAATGAGCAGGCGAACGAGGAGGCCGGGGATCACTTCACCCCGCGCGAGGTCATCCGGTTGATGACTAGCCTGATCTACACGGGCGAAGACGATGTTTACAAGCCAGGCGTCTACAAGGAAATCTACGATCCCACCTGCGGCACGGGCGGCATGTTGTCGGTGTCGGAAGAGGCCATTCTGCACGGCAATCAGTCCGCCAACCTCGCCCTATTCGGGCAGGAATACAACGCCGAGAGCTGGGCGATCTGCTGCGCCGACATGCTTATCAAAGATGAAGAGACCAACAACATCGTGCTGGGTGATACGCTGGGCGACGGCAAGACCAGCGACGGTTTTGCCGACCGCCAGTTCCACTACATGTTGGCCAACCCACCATTCGGTGTGGAATGGAAAGACCAGCAGAAGGTCGTAGCGAAGGAACATGCGGAGCTAGGCTTCTCTGGGCGCTTTGGAGCGGGACTGCCCGCTATCAACGACGGCTCGCTGCTATTCCTTCAGCACATGATTTCCAAAATGCACCGCACGCCAGAGCAGGGCGGCGAAGGGTCGAAAATCGCGATCATCTTCAACGGCTCTCCCCTGTTCAGCGGCGACGCCGGGTCCGGTCCGTCGAACATCCGGCGCTGGATCATTGAAAATGATTGGCTCGACACGATTGTCGCCCTGCCCGACCAGCTCTTCTACAACACAGGCATCTTCACTTACATCTGGCTAGTCACCAATCGGAAGGCACCCGAACGTCAGGGCAAGGTTCAGTTGATTGACGGCACCCGCTTCTTCCGCAAAATGAAGAAGAGTCTCAACAATAAGCGCAATGAGATCAGCGACGCGCCGGGCGACGATCAAATTGCCGATCTGACCCGGCTCTACGGTAACAACAAGGAGGGTGAGACTGCCGTTGTCACTATCGACGGCCAACTGGAAAAGCGCGTTGTCAGCCGCATTTTCCATAATTATGATTTTGGTTTTCTCAAGGTTACGGTCGAGCGCCCGCTGCGCCTGAACTTCGAGGTGACGCCAGAACGGATCTCCCGTCTCGACGATCAATCCACCTTCGCTAACCTTGCCGTTTCCAAGAAGCGCAAGGATGCTGCAGCTGCGGCGCTGGAGGAGGCCGATGGACGCGACGAGCAACAGGCAATTCGCGACATCCTCACTACACTGGAAGGCAAGGGGCGGTATCTGGACCGGGAAGCGTTCGAGGCTGACCTACACAGTGCCGCCAAGCGTTTCGGGCGCAAGGTCTCCGGCCTTATGAAGAAAGCGATCTTCGCCGCGCTGGGTGAACGTGATCCGCAAGCTGAGATCTGCCGTGACAGCAAGGGTCGAGCTGAACCAGATAGCGAACTTCGCGATACCGAGAATATTCCGCTGCCTGCCTACCCTGACCTGCCCAAAGCTTTTACAGAGGCTATCAACAAGGCGGAAAACTCCGCCCATCGCGGAGCAAAACTACCCATGTTCTTCGGGCCCGACAGCCCGAATGACGATCTGGTTGCGACTATGCGCGGCGTGATCGACGCCTATATTCGTGCCGAGGTGCTGCCGCATGTGCCCGATGCTTGGGTCGATTATGCCAAGACCAAGGTCGGCTATGAAATCCCCATCAACCGGCATTTCTACATGTACAAACCACCGCGTCTGCTGGGCGAGATCGAAGCCGATATCACCACGCTTGAAGACGAGATTGCAGACTTGCTCAAGGGGATGGTGACGTGAGCTTCGACATCGTCACACCTGGCGATTGGCCGCGATCTTCGGTGTCCAAGTATTGCCAGGTGCAGCTTGGAAAGATGCTCCAGAATGACCCTAGCGGCGAAGACGACGAATTGCTGCCATACCTGCGGGCAATCAGCATCTCTAAAAATGGCGTGGACCTTTCGCACCAGTTCGCGATGTGGATCAAGCCGCACGAAAAGGCTAAGTACCGACTTCGACCTGATGATGTTCTAGTGAGCGAAGGTGGAGACGCTGGGCGCACCGCGCATTTCAAATCCGAGGGCGAGTATTATTTTCAAAACGCGATAAATCGGGTCCGTCCGCTCAACAACGGACAGATCGAAAGTCGTTATCTGTTCTATTGGTTCACCTATCTAAAACTGGCTGGCTACGTCGATTTGATTTGCAACGTGGCAACCATCGCCCATTTCACGGCTGAAAAAGTGAAGGCGGCTCCATTTGCTCTGCCGCCCCTCACTACCCAACGCCGCATCGTGGCGCTTTTAGATGAAAGGACGGCGCAGATTGACGGCTTGATTACGCGTAAGAAGGCTCTGCTGGAGCGGCTGGCAGAAAAGCGGCAGGCGATCATTACACAGGCCGTCACCAAGGGCCTGAAACCCGCCGCCGCCACGAAAGACAGCGGCATCGACTGGCTCGGCCAAATCCCCGCACATTGGGACGCCTTGCCGTTGCGGCGGCTGGCAGATCGGGTTGTTACAGGGCGGACGCCACCTGCTGCTGCTGGAGACTTTTTCACGGATAGTGACGTGCCGTGGTATACCCCCGGAGATTTTGAGGGACTGTTTTTGGCTGATGCTGAGAAGTCGTTGACTGCCGACGCCTTCAGCGAGGGCTACGCTGTTCAATTCCCCGCAAACTCTGTGCTGTTGGTCGGCATTGGCGCAACGCTCGGGAAGGTCGCCGTGGCTCCGATGACGTGCTCGTCAAACCAGCAGATCAATGCAATCACGGCGAATGGAGAAACGGATCCCATATTTCTGGCCTACTCTCTCCACGCCTTCCGTGCCGAGGTCCGGATGTCTGCAAGCGGAAACACGCTGCCCATCCTCAATCAGGAAAAGACCAAAGCGATTATCATGACACGACCGCCTTACGCCGAACAAGCTGCCATCGGCGCATTTCTTCGCGAACAAGATCGGAAGATCGAAGCGGTAGTGGAGAAGGTCGAGACAAGCATAAAATTGTTGGTTGAGCGCAGATCGGCTCTCGTGACCAACGCAGTCACCGGCCAAATCGAGGGGCTTCAATGAGCCTCGATGCCTCCAGCTACTTCAATCACCTGCGAACATACCTGTTTGCCGATTATGTCATTGACGATGGCAGTAGCGGGGCGGTTACACTGACAGAAAAATATTTCCTCGCAGGAGAGACGAAGAAGCGGACCCGCAAGGTAGTGCTGCCGTTTAAGGGTAAGGCTTTCGCCATCAAGCTCGATGGCATGCCGGACCGGCTGTTTCACTTTCTCGACGACAACGGCAAACCATGGTCGAAACGGTGTGATTTCGTCATCTTTCAGTGCACTCGCAAGGTAGTCAACGCATATCTATTCGAGTTCAAGACAAAGAGTTTGGACCCGTCCTCGATCATCGACCAACTCAAGTCTGGCGAGCATTGGTGCGCCTGTCTGCGCAAGGTTGTGCATCAATATACGGGCGATGACCGTAAGCTGCGTTTGCGCAAGTTCGTCTGCACCGAAAACGATAACCCGGCTGCTTACCTTGATGGAACCGGGCATTATCTGGCGCGTGATCCTTCGATACGTCATTATCACTATGATGCCCTCGCCGGGCTAACGTTGGATCAACTGGACAACACTTCGATACGGACGGTGTGAGGGAACTATGGCAGGACACACCGAAGCTGATTTCGAACGCGCTATCGAGCATGGGCTGCTTCAGACCAAGCGTTACCGTAAGGGCGATCCAAAGACTTATGATCCAGCCACCGCGCTGTTTCCTAATGAGATAATCGCCTTCGTCCGGGCGAGCCAACCTGTGCGCTGGGGACAGCTTGAAGCAATGCTCAAAGAGCGCACCGCTTCGACGGTGCTCGACAGCTTAACCAAAGAGCTGACTAGTAAGGGCACGCTGGGCGTGCTGCGGCACGGCTTCAAGTGTTATGGCAAGACACTGCGCCTCGCATATTTTCAGCCAAACTCGGGTATGAACCCCGAGGCGGCTGCGCGCTATGCCGCCAACTGTCTGACCATCACCCGGCAGGTCGAGTTCGTCTCGGACGTGCTGAAGCGCCCGGATGGCGGCAAGCGCAAGTGCATCCTCGACGTGGTGATCGCCATCAACGGCCTGCCGGTCGTAACGGCGGAGCTGAAAAACCAGTTGACCCATCAGCGGGCGGAGGATGCCTGCAAGCAATACATGACCGACCGTGACGGGCGCGACCTGCTATTTCGCTTCAAAGAGCGAGCGCTCGTGCATTTTGCGGTCGATCCCGATGAAGTGTGGATGACTACCGAACTGAAGGGTAGCGATACCTTCTTTCTGCCGTTCAACCGGGGTCACGATTTCGCAGCGGGCAATCCGCCGGTCGAAGGCAACTGGAAAACTCACTACCTTTGGGATGAGGTGCTGGCGGCTGACAGCCTGCTCGATATTCTCCAACGGTTCATGCACCTAGAAGTGAAAGAACGGACGGTGCAGACGCCGAACGGCCCGCGTATCGTTCGGAAAGAGACCATGATCTTCCCGCGCTACCATCAGCTTGATGCCGTGCGACGGCTGGTCGATCATACACGCCACCACGGCGCTGGACGGAACTACTTAATCCAACATTCGGCTGGGTCGGGCAAATCGAACAGTATCGCATGGCTGGCACATCGGCTGGCGTCGCTGCACGATGCCTTTGACGAGAAGGTCTTTCACTCTGTCATCGTCATCACTGACCGGCGCGTGCTCGACCAACAGTTGCAGAATACGATCTACCAGTTCGAGCACAAGACTGGCGTGGTCGAGAAAATCGACGAGAATACGCAGCAGCTCGCCCGCGCCCTGTCCAACGGCACGCCAATAATCATCTCCACCATTCAAAAGTTCCCGTTCATCAGCCAAGCCATCAAGACGATGGAGGGCAAGGGCGAAACGCTTGCGCTGGAGACGCGGAACCGGCGTTTCGCGGTGATCGTGGACGAAGCGCACAGCTCGCAGTCTGGTGAGACTGTGAAGGCGCTCAAAGGCATCCTGAACAAGGACGGCATTGCTGACGCTATCGCCAACCAGATTGAAGATGAGGAAGATGACGACCTCTCTGAAGCCGCCAAAGCCGCTATCAGGCAGGAAGTTCTCCAACGCGCCCGCCAGCCCAACTTGAGCTTCTTTGCCTTCACAGCGACCCCGAAGTTCAAAACCAAGGCCGTTTTCGACGAGCCGGGGCCAAGCGGCGCTTCGCCGTTCCACGAATACACAATGCGGCAGGCCATCGAGGAGGGCTTCATCCTCGACGTGCTGGAGAACTACACCACCTATAAACGTTTCTTCGGGCTGGTGAAAAAGGTCGAAGACGATCCCAATGTGCCGAAGAAGGCGGCTGCGAAGGCGTTGGGGCAGTATCTTGAGCTGCACCCGGTCAACGTGGGACAGATAGTTGCCGTCATCGTAGAGCATTTCCGCCTGAAAGTGATGCATGAGCTGGGCGGACGTGCGAAGGCGATGGTTGTGACTGGCTCGCGCCTGTCCGCCGTGAAATACAAGCAAGCCTTCGACGCCTACATCCGCGAGCGTGGATATCATGGCATCAAGGCCCTGGTGGCTTTCTCCGGCACCGTAGATGACCCTGACGCGCCGGGCACCGCTTTCAACGAAGTCGGCATGAACGATGGTCTGTCCGAGCGGGAGCTACCAGAACGGTTCGGCGGCGATGAATATCGTGTGCTGATCGTGGCCGAAAAATATCAGACCGGGTTCGACCAGCCAATGCTCCAGACCATGTATGTGGTGAAGAAGCTCGCTGGGGTGCAGGCTGTGCAGACCCTGTCACGCCTCAACCGGATTGCAGCGGGCAAGACGCGCACGTTCGTGCTCGACTTCAAGAACGAAGAAGCGGACATATTCAAGGCGTTTAAACCCTATTTCGAGGCAACGCCGGTCGGCCAGAACGCCGACCCTCATAAGCTCAACGAACTACACCACAAGCTGCTGCAACCCGCCGTGTTTACTTCTGCTGAGATCATCGAGTTTTCGGAAGTCTGGTTTAAGAAGCGCCGGGAGCCGACCGGACAGGATCACCGGATCATAAACGCCGTACTCGACAGGGCAGTCGAACGGTTCAAGAACCTCGATGAGCCGGTGCAGGAGGAGTTTCGGGGGCAGCTTACAGCTTTCCGCAACCTGTATTCTTTCCTGTCGCAAATCATGCCTTATTTCGACGATGGGCTAGAGCAGCTTTATGCCTTCCTACGGAACCTCGCACCGAAACTCCCCCGTCTCGGCGACGGGTCGAAGTTCACACTGGACGATGACGTCGCACTCAAGTTCTTTCGTCTTCAGCAAGTCGGCGAAGGCACAATCGATCTCTCGGATAGCGATGCAGACCCCCTCAAAGGCCCCACCGATGTGGGCACCGCAAGTGAGAAAGATGTGGAAGTCGCACTCTCAACCTTAGTCGACAACCTGAACGAAAAGTTCGGGACTGACTTCACCGAAGCCGATCAGCTCTTTTTCGATCAAGTCCGCGCCACTGCTGAAAAAAACGAGAAGATCGTCGAGGCTGCGCAAGCGAACAACCTGTCAAACTTCTCGGCCTTCTTCGGACGCATCCTCGACGACCTTTTCATTCAGAGGATGGAAGGCAACGACGAGATTTTCAATCGTGTGATGAGCGACAAGCGATTTAGGACAGCGGCACAGGACCACCTTGCCCGTGAAGTATATGAGCGCATCAAAGGCGAAGAGCCAAGTAGCTACACCAGCTAATTGCGGTTCAAACCCATGTCTCGGCTCTGGAGCTTGGCCTTCCAAAGCTGTTCGGTTGCTAATATTTCGTCGCTTGTCGCCGCTGATCCCATGACCTCCAGAATACTGACTTGATAGTCCGAGGGGTCACGACTTTTTAGGCCAACATTGCCTCCGTGTCCGGTAGAGACGTAAGCCTGCCAACGCCCCCAAAATCCGTCCGCTCCGTAGGCCGAACCGACATACTGCTCGCGAGTGCGCGGGCATGTCAGAAGGTAGATGCCTTTGGTCGCGGACAAAACCGCGATCCATGACAATGGTAGGCTGGGCAGGCTCCCGAGATTGCCGATGAAGCGGGTGAAACCGGGAAAGTCAGGCTCCTGAAACGACTGGGTCAGTTCGACGATAGGCTTGTTACCTGTGTTGCTGTCTGCCCGCTGCGCCCATGATCGAGTTCCCGGGCCCCAATCAATTTTGAGGCAGCCGATTAGCTGGTCGAACTCCGGCAAGCGGCGATACTCATAAATATCTAGCGCGCGACCCATCTGACTTGCCGTCTCGCGCATGAGAGGGTCAACCCAACCCGCTTGAACAGGGCCATGGCCTGAAACCTCATACAATCCGGCAAACATGGTGCTGCCATCCGGGGGCACAACAAAGCCAGCCCAAAACCTGCTGGCGAAGTAGGAGCGTCGATCCTCGCGTTGGGCGCTTTGATATCGCTCGAACTCATCGCGGTTGTCACGCCAGATCGCGTATGGGGTGAGGCCATCCTTCGCGACGTGTTGGTGACGCATGAGCCGAACTTCGCTTGGATCAATCCCGCTGTCGGACAACACCATATTGAATGTGAGTGCCATCTGTCTCGCCTCGCTGTGATGCCGCAAAGTGCAACCCGTTGCACACTTATACCTGCATTTCAGTTTACAGCTTTTCAGCAAGTGTTTGAAATGCCAGGCGCCGTTTTTTGCCTAGTTTACAGCGGGAATGGTAGAAAACCGTTGACTACGGGAGCTTGGGAAGCTGCTGCTCTGCCATTGAGCTACACCCGCGGGTGGCAGGCCGCGGCAGATCGCGCAGCGCCGCCGAACTGTCAAACATATTTGCGCTGTGCGGGCCGATCGGCCAATCAGGATCGATGACCGAGAGTTACCAGAAATCCGCCGGACCGCTGAGCGGCATTCGCATAATTGAAATCGATGCAATCGGTCCGGTGCCGCTGGCGTGCGCCATCCTCGCCGGGCTCGGGGCCGATATTGTTCGCGTTGCACGCAAGGGCGGCGGTACGTGGGGCGAAATTGGTGGCGCGGTGATGAACCGCGGGCGCGCGCGGATCGAACTCGACCTCAAGGACGCGGCCGACCGCGACGCGCTGCTCGCGCTGGTCGATCGCGCCGATGCGCTGGTCGAGGGGTTCCGCCCCGGGGTTATGGAGCGGCTCGGCCTCGGCCCCGAGATATGCCTCGCGCGCAATCCCAAGCTTGTCTTTGCGCGCGTTACCGGCTGGGGGCAGGACGGGCCGCTGGCGGACCGCGCCGGGCACGACATCAACTATATCGCGCTGACCGGCGCGCTTCACGCGATCGGTGCGCCGGGTGCGCCGCCGACGGTGCCGCTCAACATCATCGGCGATTATGCCGGCGGCAGCATGTTCGCCGCGCTCGGCCTCGTCTCGGCGATCCTGTCGGCGCGCACGACGGGGCGGGGGCAGGTCGTCGATGTCGCGATGGTCGATGGCGTCGCCAGCCTGCTCGGCCTGTTCCACGCCTTTCTGGGCAACGGCATGTGGCGCGACGAGCGCGGGGCGAACCTGCTCGACGGCGCCGCGCCCTTTTATCGCTGCTACACCTGCGCCGATGACGGCCATGTCGCGGTCGGTGCGCTTGAACCGCAATTCTTTGCCGCCTTGCTCGACGGTCTCGGCATTGCCCGCGACCGGTTCGTGCAGAACGACCGCGACGACTGGCCGGCGATGGCTGAGGCCTTTGCCGAGGCGTTCGGGGCGCGTTCGCGCGACGAATGGGAAGCGCATTTCGCTGGCACCGATGCGTGCGTCACGCCGGTCCTGGCATTGGGCGAGGCATTCGATCACCCCGCCAATGTCGCGCGCGACGTCTTCGTATCGACCGGCGGCATCGACCATGGTGCGCCGGCACCGCGATTTTCGGCGACGCCGGGACAGAGCGGCGAAGCGCGCTCGATTTCGGCCGCAGAGGCGATCGCCGCTTGGTCGTGATAGTTTGCCCGTGCGGCTTGCGTGGCGCGGTGACGGCATCTAGCGCTGTTTGCCTATGACCGAGACACCTTCTTCCACCGGCACGAAGCGGCGCCCGATGATCGTCGGGATCGGCGGGACGACGCGCGCCGGATCGACGACCGAACGGCTCGTCGCCTCGGTCCTGGCCGACTGCGCCGCGATGGGTGCAACAACGCGGATGTTCGGCGGTGCGGACCTGCTCGCGCTGCCGCATTACGTCCCCGAGGCGGCTGAGCGGTCGCCGCAGCAGCGTGACTTCATCGAGGCAGTGCGCGCCGCCGACGGCTTCGTCCTCGGCACGCCGGGCTACCACGGTAGCGTTTCTGCGCTGGTCAAGAACGCGATCGACCTGATCGACGATACGCGCACCGACACGCGCGCCTATTTCGATGGCTGCCCGGTCGGGCTCGTCGTTACCGCCGCGGGCTGGCAGGCGACTGGCGTCGTGATGAGTGCGTTTCGCGACATCGTCCATGCGCTGCGCGGCTGGCCGACGCCGCTTGGCATCTATGTCAATGCGATGGCGCAGCGGCCCTATGCCGACGGCGCTGCCGATGCACCGCTAACCGATGCGGCGATCGCCGGGCAGGTCGAGGCGCAGGCGCGCCAGATCATGGCGCTCGCCGAAAGCGGCTATGCGCAACGGATTGCGGAGATGATCGCTGGCACCTTGCCGGCCCAACGATGACGCTGGCGTTCGCGACAAGGCACTGATAAACGGTCGCTAGTTGCGCTGCCGCAACGAACGGCGTTTTGCATTATCGGAACTGAATTTGGCCCCTGTCAGACCTGCCTCCGTTCGCAACCAGCTGGTCAAGCTCGATATCGTCGACCGCCTCCACCCGCTTATCCCGCCGCTGCTCGCCCAGCTCCTGTTCGCAGTGCTGTGCAGCATCAGCGCAGTCGTCGTGCGGTCGCTGATCGACATGGTTGCACCTGGCGCAGGTCCGTTCGGCATGATCATGCCCTTTGTCCTCGTCGCGACACTGTTCGGTCGCTGGCAATCGGGGCTGGCAACGCATTTGTTCCTCGTGCTCCACACCTGGTATTATATTCTGCCCATCGCCGGCAGTTTCGCCTTCGACAATCCCAATGATGGCCCGCGGATCGCGGTGAATTTCTTCTCGGGCCTGGCGATCGTCGGGCTTGGCGAACTGTTCCGTCGGAGTGTCCGTGCTGCAGTCGAAGATCGCGAGATGCTGATCCGCGAAATCGACCATCGCGTTGCCAACAATTTCGCCTCGATCCTGTCGATGCTCCGCCTCCAGCGTAGCCGGGTCGACGATGCCTCGGTGCGCGATGCGCTCGATACCGCCAGTGGCCGCGTCGAAAGCTATGCGCGCGCCCACCAGTCGCTCTATCGCGACGGGGCAAGCGACGAGCGCGTCGACATGCCGAGCTATCTCGGCGACCTGTGTGCCGCGCTCGAATCGGTGCTGTCCGAAGTATCGGGCGCCGCAATCCGCTGCTGGATCGACGACATTGCATTGCCGCGCGACCAGGCGGTGACGCTGGGGCTGATCGTCAACGAGGTCGCGACCAACAGCGCCAAGCACGCCTTCGGCCAGTCGCGCGAAGGGTTGATCAGCGTCAAGCTCGACCACCGCGACAGCCAGATCGTGCTTAGCGTGTCGGACAATGGCAGCGGCATGGCGCAGACCGAGCGGCCCGGTGGCCTCGGCATGTCGCTGATCACCGCGCTGGCCAAGCAGGCAGGGGCCGAGGTGGAGCGCGACAGCGGTCCGGAAGGCACCAGCTTTCGCTTCGTCATGGAAGGCTAGGCCGCGGCGGCGAATGATAGGTGCTGGCGGTGACGCTACGCGACGTCTAGTCTGGCGCGATGACGATCACATCCTCGGTACTCGACACCATCGGCAACACGCCGCTGATCCGCCTCAACCGCGTGTCCGACGACACCGGCTGCGAAATCCTCGGCAAGGCTGAATTCCTCAATCCCGGCCAGTCGGTCAAGGACCGCGCGGCGCTGTCGATCGTCCGCGATGCGATGGCGCGCGGCGACCTTCGTCCCGGCGGGACGATCGTCGAGGGGACGGCGGGCAATACCGGCATCGGCCTCGCGCTCGTCGGCAACGCGCTCGGCATGAAGAGCGTCATCGTCATTCCCGAAACGCAGACGCGCGAGAAGAAGGATGCGCTCAGGGCGCTCGGTGCGCAGCTGGTTGAGGTGCCGGCGGTGCCGTATCGCGACCCCAATAATTACATCAAGGTCGCGGGGCGGATGGCCGAACGCCTGAAGCGCGATAACCCGGCGGGAGCGATCTGGGCCAACCAGTTCGACAACGTCGCCAACCGTGCCGCGCACATCGCCACGACGGGCCCCGAAATCTGGGAGCAGACCGGGGGCAAGATCGATGGTTTCATCTGCGCGGTCGGCACCGGCGGAACGCTCGCGGGCTGCGCGATGGCGCTGCGGACACGCAAGCCCGGCATCGCGATCGGGCTCGCTGACCCGCCAGGCGCGGCGCTGTTCAGCTACTATACGACGGGCGAACTGGCGAGCGAGGGAGGCTCGGTTACCGAGGGGATCGGCCAGGGCCGCATCACCGCCAATCTCGAGGGACTGGTGGTCGACCACGCCTTCCAGATCCCCGATGCCGAGTCGGTCACGACGGTGTTCGATCTCGTCCGCGACGAAGGCCTGTGTCTCGGCACCTCGTCGGGGGTCAATGTTGCCGGAGCGGTGCGGATGGCACGCGCGATGGGGCCGGGGCATACGATCGTGACGATCCTGTGCGATCCCGGCACGCGCTATCAGTCGCGACTGTTCAACCCAGAGTTCCTGCGCGAAAAAGGCCTGCCGGTGCCCGACTGGCTCGAGGCTGACGGCGCGATGCTACCCGATTTCGTCTAGCCGCGGATCAGCGCGGCGTCAGCTTGAGCAGCTTTCCGTCGTCGCCGTCCTCAAGCAGCCAGATTGCGCCGTCGGGTCCCTGCTGGACGTCGCGAATCCGCCGTCCGAGTTCCCAGCGGTCGGCTTTTTGCGGCTTGCCGCCATCGATCGTCACGCGGATCAGCGATTCGCCCGATAGCGCGCCGAGCAGCAGCGAGCCCTTCCACGCGGGGAACATGTCGCCCGAATAATAGAGCAACCCGGCGGGTGAGACTGACGGGACCCAATAAAGCGCGGGCAGGGCATAGCCGTCATTGGCGGCCGGCCTGGGGATCGGGCTGCCGTCGTAATTGTCGCCGAACGAGACGTTGGGCCAGCCATAATTCTTGCCCGCCTCGATCTGGTTGAGCTCGTCGCCACCGCGCGGACCCATCTCGATTTCCCACAGCCTGCCGTCGGGCGAAAAGGTCAGGCCATAGGGATTGCGATGGCCGCTCGACCACGTTTCGGCGGGTACAGTGTTGGTCCCGGTCATGGCGACGCTGCGCCCCTTGGCGGTCGTGGCTGCGCCGGTATTGCGCGGCGGATCGGTCATCGTAACGCTCTGTGCGCCGACCTTGCCAGCCATCGGATTATTCGCTGCCGGCTGGCCGTCGAGCGTCAGGTGAACGATCTTGCCGAGCGCCTGATCGGGATCCTGCGCCGGGGTGAAGCGCTGGCGCTCACCCGAGGTCAGATAGAGCGACTGGCCATCAGGTGCGAAGGCGATGACGCCGCCGAACTGGCCGCCCTTGCCGCGGGGCAGCTGTCGCCAGACGACGGTGACATCGCTCAGCTTCGATCCGTCGGCGGCAAGCGTTCCGCGTGCCAGCGCGAGGCCGGAACCGCCGTCACCGGGTTCGGCATAGCTCAGATAGATGCGGCGACTGCTGACGAAATCGGGGGCCAGCGCCACATCGAGCAGGCCGCCCTGGCCGCCGTAATCGACCGCCGGGATGCCTGCGACCTCGCGCTTGGTCTTGGTTGCGGTGTCATAGAGTTGCAGATGCCCGGTCTTTTCGGTGACCAGCGCCTGGCTGGTGCCGGGGAGGAAGACGATCGCCCACGGATTGTCGAAGTCGGCCTGTTCGGCAATCGCGAACGGCTGGCCGCTCGAAGGCTGGTCGCCCGAGGCTTTCGCGGTGCCGCCATTGGCGGTCGCCGAGTTTCCGTTGCAGGCAGCCAGCGCGATGGCGAGCGGGGGCAGGGCGACGAGGGTGGCGATCTTCATAAGGCGGTTCCTGAATTCTGCGGGGTCGAAGGCGCGTAGACGGTTTGAAGGAGAACGAACTTTATCTCCAGACGGTTGCATGACGATGGCAGATAAGTCGTCATTTCTTGACCCGCCATTCGCGCGCGTAGGTCGATTCCTCGCCATATTTGCGCGCCGCCGCCGCGGCCTGTTCGGCAAGTTCGGCGTCGGTCGCGGCGCGCGCGACGGCGTGCTTGATCAGCGTATCGCGCGCGATCGGCACGACCTGCGCGATCGGCGTCCCGGCGGGCAGGTCGAAGGTCCCGGCCGGGCCCGACCAGACGAAGGGCAGATTGACCGTGGTATCGAACCGGTCGCCATCGACGACGCCCGAAAAACAGGTGAAGGGCAGGTCGGGGCGGCTCAGCGGTTGGGTGAACAGCAGCGAATAGCCCTCTGGCACCTTGATCCGCCACGGATTGATGAACTTCAATGGCATCGTGCTGGCGAACGGATCGGCGGGAGCGCCGATTTGGCCCGGGTGATGCTGTTCGATCGGCTGGAACGGCGCGGCGGGATCCCAGCCGAGCTGGATCGATACGCGATCCTCGGGCACCATGATCCGGACGGTGAAGGGCAGGGGAATGACGAAGCCGAGCGAAAACGCGTCGGTCATCGGCAGGCATGCCTTGACGGTCAGTCCCGGCAGGCCGTGCGCGTCGGGCATGCCCATCTCGCGTTCAAGCCGCTTGAACCAGTCGGGGGCAAAGCGGATCGCGCGTTCGGGCGAAGGGATTTTGCCAATCAGTGCGGGATCGCAGAGGAATTCGATCGCGGTGTTCGCGGCGGGGGCGCTACTCGCCGTGGCATCGGTCATGCGATCGTCCCTCTTGCCGTGGCAATGCCGCGATCCTGTCGCCCCGCGCCCCGCATGGCAAGCCCGCATCCCGACAAATCCGCTTGCCAATGCCGCTTGTGCGCCCTATCTAGGCGCCATCCTGAAATGGTCACGATTTTTCAGGCTGGCGCCGCAAGGGGCCGGCAGGGAGCCTCGCTGCCATTCGAACCGTATCGACCCTGCAAAGGACGCAATTTGTCACTGACCGATGACCTGACCCCGATGATCGCCGCCGAGGCGCAAGCGCTCGGTTTCGACCTTGTGCGCGTCAAGCTGTTCGCCGGTGATGATCGCACGCTGCAGGTGATGGCCGAACGGCCCGACACGCGCCAGCTGACGATCGACGATTGCGGCGCGCTGTCGCGCGCGATTTCCGAACGGCTCGACGCGCTCGAAGAGGCGGGCAAGGACCCGATCGACGGGACCTACCGGCTCGAAGTCAGCTCGCCGGGGATCGACCGCCCGCTGACGCGGCGCGCCGATTTTAGCGACTGGGCGGGCCACGAGGCGCGCATATCGGTCGTCGAGGCAGTCGACGGGCTCAAGACCGTCAAGGGCGACATCGTCGGGATCGACGGCGACATCGTCACGATCGCCGACAACAAGCACGGAACGCAGACAATCGCGTTCGACAATATCCATAGCGCGAAGCTCAAGCTGACCGACGCGCTGATCGCCTCCACCGCTCCGCTCGCACAAGACGGCGCGGAATTCATCGAAGAAGAAGGACAGGACTGACATGGCCAATGCCATTTCCGCCAACAAGGCCGAACTGCTCGCGATCGCGACCTCGGTCGCCAACGAAAAGCTCATCGACAAGTCGATCGTCATCGAGGCGATGGAAGAAGCGATCCAGCGCGCCGCGCGCGCCCGCTTCGGCCAGGAGAACGACATTCGTGCGAAACTCGATCCGCAGACCGGCGATCTTCGCCTGTGGCGTGTCGTCGAGGTCGTCGAAGAAGTCGAAGACCATTTCAAGCAGGTCGACCTGAAACAGGCGCAGAAGCTCCAGGCCGATGCCGCCGTCGGCGACTTCATCGTCGATCCGCTGCCCGCCATCGACCTTGGCCGTATCGACGCCCAGTCGGCCAAGCAGGTCATCTTCCAGAAGGTCCGCGACGCCGAGCGCGAGCGCCAGTTCGAGGAATTCAAGGATCGCGGCGGTGAGCTGATCACCGGCGTCGTCAAGTCGGTCGAGTTCGGCCATGTCGTCGTCAACCTCGGCCGCGCCGAGGGCGTTATCCGCCGCGACCAGCAGATCCCGCGCGAAGTCGCCCGCGTCGGCGACCGCGTCCGTGCGCTGATCCTCAGCGTCCGTCGCGAAAACCGCGGCCCGCAGATTTTCCTCAGCCGCGCGCATCCCGATTTCATGGAGAAGCTGTTCGCGCAGGAAGTCCCCGAAATCTATGACGGCATCATCGAGATCAAGGCTTCGGCCCGCGATCCCGGCAGCCGCGCCAAGATCGGCGTGATCAGCCACGACAGCAGCATCGACCCGGTCGGTGCCTGCGTCGGCATGAAGGGCAGCCGCGTTCAGGCGGTTGTCCAGGAAATGCAGGGCGAGAAGATCGACATCATCCCGTGGAGCGAGGACACCGCGACCTTTGCGGTCAACGCGCTCCAGCCGGCCACCGTCAGCCGCGTCGTCATCGACGAGGAAGAAACGCGGATCGAAGTCGTCGTGCCCGAGGACCAGCTCAGCCTGGCGATCGGCCGTCGCGGCCAGAATGTCCGCCTCGCCAGTCAGCTGACCGGCCACGCGATCGACATCATGACCGAGGACGATGCGAGCGAGAAGCGCCAGCGCGAATTCCTCGAGCGCACCAGCATGTTCCAGGAAGAGCTCGACGTCGACGAAACGCTGTCGCAGCTGCTCGTTGCCGAAGGCTTCGTCGAACTCGAAGAGGTCGCCTATGTCGCGACCGACGAGATCGCCAGCATCGAAGGCTTCGATGACGAGCTCGCCGAAGAGCTGCAGAACCGCGCCAAGGAAGCCCTCGACCGCCGCGAGGAAGCCGCTCGCGCCGAACGCCGCGAACTGGGCGTCGAAGATGCGCTCGCCGACATGCCGCATTTGACCGAAGCGATGCTCGTCACGCTCGGCAAGGCAGGGATCAAGACGCTCGACGATCTCGCCGATCTTGCCACCGACGAACTCGTCCAGAAAAAGCGCGCCGAACCGCGCCGCCGTCCCGACCAGCGTTCGCGCCCCGAGGACAAGGGCGGAGTGCTCGGCGAGTACGGCCTGACCGAAGAGCAGGGCAACGAGACGATCATGGCGGCGCGTGCACACTGGTTCGAGGACGAAGAGTCGTCGGACGTGCCAGCCAAGGCCGAAGGGGAGGACGCGGTTGCGGACCCTTCCCAATGACACCCAACGCGTAACGCGTAAGGGCAAGATCGCGACGCCGCCCGAGCGGCGTTGCATCCTGACCGGTGAACGGGACGAGCGCGGCGCGATGATTCGCCTCGCGCTCGGCCCCGACGGCCGTCTTGCGCCCGACGTTCTTGCCAAGGCGCCCGGACGCGGCGCGTGGATCGCGGTCACGCGCGACGAACTCGAAACCGCGCGGCTCAACGGCAAGCTCAAGGGTGCGCTCGCGCGCGCCTTCAAGGGCGAACCGGTGATCGTTCCCGAGAGTTTGGCCGACGATATCGCCACCCGCCTGCAGGCCGCGATGCTTGACCGGCTGGGTCTTGAGGCGCGTGCGGGCACGTTGCTAACCGGCGCCGATCGCGTCGACGGCGCGGCGCGCGGCGGCCAGGTTGCGATGCTGCTTCATGCCGCCGATGCCTCACCCGATGGCCGCTCGAAACGCGACCAGTCATGGCGCGTCGGGCGCGGCGCCGAAGGCAGCGGGCTTGCCGGGCAAATCTTGCCGGTGGACCGCGACGCCCTATCTATGGCATTGGGCCGCGATAATGTCGTGCACGTCGCCTTGGTTGACGATCGCGCGGCGGCACGGGTGGCGGCGATCCTCGATCGCTGGCGAAATTATCTAGGATGCGGTAAGGATACGCGAAATTCGGGACCGACCCCGGACGTCGCCGGAGCCGGACCGATTGATGCGTCCGGTGTCGATGCACCCGGGGCCGATGAGTTTTTTAAGGACGATAGAAGCTAAAGATGAGCGACAGCGATAACAAAAAACCGACCTTGGCCCGCAAACCACTGGGCGTTAAGCGCACGGTCGATGCCGGCCAGGTCCAGCAGAGCTTCAGCCACGGGCGCAAGAACACCGTCGTGGTCGAGGTCAAGCGCCGTCGCATGATCGGCAAGCCCGGCGAGGCCCCGCCGGCGCCTGCGCCTGCGCCCGAGCCGACTCCCGAACCGGTCGCCAAGGCGCCCGCGCCCGCGCCGACCCCGGCACCCGCGCCGCGCCGCCAGAGCGAGGCCGACGCCACGCTGACGCGCAAGGAATTGCAGGAAAAGCTGCTCCGCGAGGCCGAGGAATCGCGTCTCAACCAGCTCGAGGAAGCGCGCCGCCGCGAGGATCGCGAGCGCAGCTCCGCGGTCGACGAGGAAAAGCGCCGCGCCGAGGAAAACCGCAAGGCCGAGGAATCGCAGCAGCAGGCCGAGGCCGCAGCTGAAGCCAATCCGCAGGTCGAAGTGCGCGCCGAACCCGATATCTCGGGTGACGACAGCAAGCCGGCAGAGCCCGCCGGCGACAAGTTCCCGCCCGCGCGTAAGTTCACGCCGGTCGAGAGCAAGCGTCCCGAACCCAAGCGCGCCGAGCGGCCCGCCAAGGATCGCAACGAGCGTCGCCAGTCGGGCAAGCTGACTGTCACGCGCGCGCTCGAAGGCGGCGATGGCGGCGCGCGAGCCCGCAGCCTCGCAGCGCTCAAGCGCGCCCGCGAAAAGGAAAAGCGTTCGCACATGGGCCCGCGCGTTGCGCAGCCCAAGCAGACGCGCGAAGTCGTCGTGCCCGAAGCGATTACCGTCCAGGAACTGTCGAAGCGGATGGGCGAAAAGGGCGCCGATCTCGTCAAGACGCTGTTCAAGATGGACATGATGGTAACGGTCAACCAGACGATCGACGCCGACACCGCAGAATTGCTCGTCGAGGAATTCGGCCACATCGTCAAACGCGTCAGCGAAGCCGATGTCGAGATCGATACCAACAAGGACGTCGATCCCGAAGAGACGCTGAAGCCGCGTGCGCCTGTGGTCACGATCATGGGCCATGTCGATCACGGCAAGACCAGCCTGCTTGATGCCTTGCGCGGCACCGATGTCGTGGCGGGCGAAGCCGGCGGCATCACGCAGCATATCGGCGCCTACAAGGTGACGACCAAGGACGGCGCAGAGATCACCTTCCTCGATACGCCGGGCCATGAAGCCTTCACCGAAATGCGCGCGCGCGGCGCCAACGTCACCGACATCGTCATTCTCGTGGTGGCGGCCGACGACGGGCTGATGCCGCAGACGATCGAGGCGATCAATCACACCAAGGCGGCGGGCGTTCCGATGATCGTCGCGATCAACAAGATCGACAAGGACGGCGCCAATCCGCAGAAGATCCGCGAACGCCTGCTCGAACACGAAGTCATCGTCGAGGCGATGTCGGGCGACGTGCAGGACGTCGAGGTATCGGCGCTCAAGAAGCTCAATCTCGACAAGCTGCTCGATGCTATCGCGCTGCAGGCCGAATTGCTCGAACTCAAGGCCAATCCCGATCGCGCTGCCGAAGGTACCGTGGTCGAGGCCAAGCTCGACAAGGGCCGCGGTCCGGTTGCGACGATCCTCGTCAACCGTGGCACATTGAAGGTCGGCGACGTTTTCGTTGTCGGCACCGAATCGGGCAAGGTCCGCGCGCTGATCGACGACAAGGGCAAGCAGGTGAAGACCGCCGGCCCGGCATCGCCGGTCGAAGTGCTCGGCCTGTCGGGCGTTCCTTCGGCGGGCGAAACGCTCAGCGTCGTCGAGAACGAGGCGCGCGCGCGCGAAGTCGCGTCGTACCGCCAGGAACAGGCGACGTCGCGCCGCACCGCGATCGCTCCCGCCAATCTCGACACGATGTTCTCCGCGCTGGCCGACAAGGCCAAGGTGATCGAATATCCGGTCGTCGTGAAGGCCGATGTCCAGGGCAGCGTCGAGGCGATCGTCAACGCGCTCAACAAGATATCGACCGACGACATCAAGGTCCGCGTGCTCCATTCGGGCGTCGGCGCGATCACCGAAAGCGACGTCACGCTGGCGTCGGCGTCGAACGCGCCGATCATCGGCTTCAACGTCCGTCCCAACCCCAAGGCGCGCCAGCTTGTCGCGCGCGAGAAGACGCGCCTGAAGTATTTCGACGTGATCTACGATCTCACCGACGACATCCGCAAGGAAATGGCGGGCGAGCTTGGTCCCGAGTTCATCGAGACCGTCGTCGGCCGCGCCGAGGTCAAGGAAGTCTTCCCCGCGGGCAAGAAGGACAAGGCTGCCGGCCTGCTCGTCTCCGACGGCGTCATCAAGAAGGGCCTCCACGCCCGTCTTACCCGCGACGACGTCATCGTGTCGAAGACCGTCATCGCCTCGCTGCGCCGCTTCAAGGACGACGTCGCCGAAGTGCGCGCCGGCATGGAATGCGGTGTGGTCCTCGAAGACACCAACGACATCAAGGCGGGCGACATGCTCGAGGTGTTCGAGGTCGAGGAACGCGAACGGACGCTGTAACACTGCCGGTGAAAGCGGCGCTTTCACCGGGTTACGGTTGAGGAACAGACATGGCCAAATTCAACGACACCTCGTCCGAAGGACGCTCGGTTCGCCTGCTGCGCGTTGGCGAGCAGATGCGCCATATCCTGTCCGAAATCCTGATGCGCGGCGACGTCCATGACGATTTGCTGCAATCGCACCTGGTCAGCGTGACCGAGGTGCGCATGTCGCCCGACCTCAGGCACGCCACCGTCTTCGTCAAACCGCTGCTCGGCCAGAACGAGGAGGCGGTGCTGAAGGCGCTGCGGACCAACACCGCGTTCCTCCAGCGTGAAGTCGCCAGCCGCGTCCAGATGAAATACGCCGCCAAGCTCAAATTCCTGTCCGACGATAGCTTCGACGAGGCGACCCACGTCGAAAAGCTGCTCAAGCAGCCCAAGGTCGCACAGGATATTGTCGGCGACGACTAGAAGGGTCTGCGCTGCCTCGCTAGGACAGCCGCATGGCCAAGCTCTATTTCTATTATGCCAGCATGAATGCGGGCAAGTCGACGACGCTGCTCCAGGCGGATTTCAACTATCGCGAACGCGGCATGGAAACGATGCTGTGGACCGCCGCGCTCGACGATCGTTACGACACGGGCGTCGTGACGAGCCGCATCGGCCTGACCGCCGAAGCGCACAAATTCCGCCCCGAGACCGACCTGTTTGCCGATGTCGCGGCCGAACATGCCAAGCGCCCGCTCGCCTGCCTGTTGATCGACGAGGCGCAGTTCCTGTCGAAGGAGCAGGCGTTTGCAGCGGCGCGGATCGCCGACGATCTCGGTATTCCCGTTCTCTGCTATGGCCTGCGCACCGATTTCCAGGCCGAGCTGTTTCCCGGTTCGGCTGCCTTGCTCGGGATCGCCGATTCGCTGGTCGAACTGAAAGCGGTGTGCACGTGCGGGCGCAAATCGACGATGAACCTGCGCGTCGATGAGGCCGGCAACGCGGTCAAGGCTGGCGCGCAGACCGAGATCGGCGGCAACGATCGCTACGAGGCACTGTGTCGCCGCCATTTCATGGAAAAGCTGGCGGGGACGGGTGCGGCGTGAACCCCGTCCACGGCTGGGTCATTCTCGACAAGCCGCTCGGCCTCGGCTCGACGCAGGCGGTCGGCGCGATAAAGCGCGGGCTGCGCGATGCGGGGCTGATGACGAGCGGGCGCGGATCGAAGGCGAACCGGATCAAGGTCGGTCATGGCGGCACGCTCGACCCGCTCGCGACCGGCGTGCTGCCGATCGCGCTGGGCGAGGCGACCAAGCTGACCGGGCGGATGCTCGATGCGAGCAAGACCTACGATTTCACGATAGAATTCGGCACGCAGACCGATACGCTTGATCTTGAAGGCGCGGTAATCGCGACCAGCGACGTTCGCCCGAATTTGGCCGACATCGCCGCCGTCCTCCCATCCTTCACCGGCCCGATCGAACAGGCGCCGCCCGCCTATTCGGCGATCAAGGTCGATGGCCAGCGCGCCTATGATCTCGCCCGCGCGGGCCAGGACGTCGCGATGAAGGCGCGCGGCGTGACGGTCCATTCGCTCGATATCATCATGCCGGCGGGGGCGGGCGAACGGCTCGATAGCGTCACGCTGACCGCTCACGTTTCCAAGGGGACCTATATCCGCAGCCTCGCGCGCGACATTGCCCTTGCCTTGAATAGCGTCGGTCACGTCACCATGTTACGCCGTACGAAGGCGGGTCCGTTCGATCTCGAAAACGCGATTTCACTGGACAATTGGGCCGATGCCGCTAATGCGCGCGCCCTAGACACGCTTATCCTGCCGTTCGAGGCGGGGCTGGACGACATCCCGGCCCTAACCCTTTCTTCCGGCGACGCAGGGGCGATCCGACAGGGTCGCGTGTTGGCCGGAATGCAAGCCGAAGACGGGCTCTATTGCGCGAAGGACGATAACGGTCCGGTAGCGTTGGTCGAGTTAAGCCGCGGGAATGTCCGTGTCGTTCGAGGCTTCAATTTCAATCACTGACTCGATGTCGAAGGAACGAATTGCATGTCGATTACCGCAGAGCGCAAGGAAGCGCTGATCAAGGAACATGGCCGCGAAAAAGGCGATACGGGATCTCCCGAAGTCCAGGTCGCGATCATTACCGAGCGCATCAACAACCTGACCGGCCATTTCAAGGACAACCACAAGGACAATCACAGCCGCCGTGGTCTCCTGATGATGGTCAACAAGCGTCGCTCGCTGCTCGACTATCTCAAGAAAAAGGATGAAGGCCGCTATACCGACCTCATCGCCAAATTGGGCTTGCGCAAGTAAGCTTCGTCGAATGAACGGCTCCGGGCTTCCGGGGCCGTTCGTTTATCAACGATGTCGCGCACAATCCGGTGCGTCGGCGTCATTCAAGGGACCGGCAAGTCGGCCCCGTACCGCTCGCAGGCCGGTCTCGCCTGCCGACACGACCCCGGACACGCATTGGGCGGCCGGGTGGAAGGAAACCAAATGTTCGATATCAAGACTGTAACGACCGAGCTCGGCGGCAAGACGCTGACGCTCGAAACCGGGCGCATCGCCCGCCAGGCCGACGGCGCGGTACTCGCCACGCTCGGCGAAACCGTGGTGCTGTGCGCCGTGACCGCTGCCAAGTCGGTCCGCGAGGGGCAGGACTTCTTCCCGCTCACCGTCCACTATCAGGAAAAATTCTCCGCCGCCGGACGCATTCCGGGTGGCTTCTTCAAGCGCGAAGGCCGCGCGACCGAAAAGGAAACGCTGACCAGCCGCCTGATCGATCGCCCCGTTCGCCCGCTGTTCCCCGAAGGTTTCTACAACGAAATCAACGTGATCTGCCAGGTCCTGTCGTATGACGGCGAGACCGAGCCCGATATCGTTGCGATGATTGCCGCATCGGCTGCGCTGACCATTTCGGGTCTTCCCTTCATGGGCCCGATCGGCGCCGCACGCGTCGGCTTCAAGGACGGCGAATACAGCCTCAACCCGAGCATGGAAGAGTGCGCTGAAGGCCGTCTCGACCTCGTCGTCGCCGCCACGCGCGATGCCGTGATGATGGTCGAATCGGAAGCCAAGGAGCTTTCCGAAGAGGAAATGCTCGGCGCCGTCATGTTCGCGCATGACGCATCGCGCACCGTCGTCGATGCGATCATCGAGCTGGCCGAACAGGCTGCCAAGGATCCTTGGGAAGTCGACACCGGTGCCGATCTGTCGGGGATGAAGGCGCAGCTGCGCGACGTCGTCGGCGACGACATTGCCGCTGCCTACAAGCTGACCGACAAGTCGAAGCGTTCGGACGCACTCAACCTCGTCCGCGCCAAGGCGAAAGAGCATTTCGCCGACGCCGACGGCCAGACGCAGATGGCGGGCATGAAGCTCGTCAAGAAGCTCGAAGCCGAGATCGTTCGCGGCGCCATCCTCAAGGACGGCCAGCGGATCGACGGTCGCAAGACCAACGAAATCCGTCCGATCGAATGCATGACCGGCTTCCTGCCGCGCACGCATGGCTCGGCGCTGTTCACCCGTGGTGAGACGCAGGCGATCTGCACCACCACGCTGGGCACGAAGGACGCCGAGCAGATGATCGACGGCCTCGACGGCCTGTCGTACACGCCCTTCATGCTGCACTATAACTTCCCGCCCTATTCGGTCGGCGAAGTGGGTCGCTTCGGCTTCACCAGCCGCCGCGAGACCGGCCACGGCAAGCTCGCCTATCGCGCGCTGCGTCCGATGCTGCCGAGCAAGGAAGACTTCCCGTACACGATCCGCGTTCTGTCGGACATCACCGAATCGAACGGTTCGTCGTCGATGGCGACCGTCTGCGGCGGCTGTCTGTCGATGATGGACGCGGGCGTTCCGTTGAAGCGTCCGGTTTCGGGCATCGCGATGGGCCTGATCCTCGAAGGTGACGACTACACCGTGCTGTCCGACATCCTCGGCGACGAGGATCACCTCGGCGACATGGACTTCAAGGTGGCCGGCACGAGCGAAGGCATCACCTCGCTGCAGATGGACATCAAGGTTGCCGGCATCACGCAGGAAATCATGCGTGAAGCGCTCTCCCAGGCGAGCGAAGGCCGCGCGCACATCCTCGGCGAGATGCACAAGGCACTCGGCGAAGTGTCGGGCGAGCTTTCGGACCATGCTCCGCGCATCGAAACGCTGCAGATCGACAAGTCGAAGATCCGCGACGTTATCGGCACCGGCGGCAAGGTGATCCGCGAGATCGTCGCAGAGACCGGTGCCAAGGTCGACATCGACGACGAAGGCATGATCAAGGTGTCGTCTTCGGACCGCGCCCAGATCGCTGCCGCGATCGACTGGATCAAGGGCATCGTCGAAGAGGCCGAAGTCGGCAAGGTCTACAACGGCAAGGTCGTCAACCTCGTCGACTTCGGTGCGTTCGTGAATTTCATGGGTGGCAAGGACGGTCTCGTCCACGTCAGCGAAATCAAGAACGAGCGCGTCGAGAAGGTCTCCGACGTCCTGTCCGAAGGGCAGGAAGTGAAGGTCAAGGTTCTCGAGATCGATCCGCGCGGCAAGGTTCGCCTGTCGATGCGCGTAGTCGATCAGGAAACCGGCGAAGAGCTCGAGGACACGCGTCCCGCACGCGAACCGCGCAGCGATCGTCCCGATCGCGGCCCGCGTCGTGAAGGCGGCGGTGATCGTGGGCGTGGCCCACGCCGTGACGGCGGCGGACGCGATGGCGGCCGCGACGGCAATCGGGGTCCGCGTCGCGAAAGCGGCAATGCCGACGGCGGTGCCAAGGACAGCAACGAAGATCAGGGCCATGTGCCCGACTTCCTCAAGTCCGAATAATCGGCGCATCCGATAATCGATACGGAAAAGGGGTCGCTTCGGCGGCCCCTTTTTCTTGGGTCCGCGCCGTCGGCCCTTTTCATCGCGGCACGGTTTTCTATAACGCCCGCATGACCTTGCACCCGCTGATCGCCATCGCTGCCGCGCTTCTCGCCGCCGCGCCCACTGCCGCCCAGAGCCAGGCCGAAGTGCCGCCTTCGCCCGTCGTCGCGGTGGAACTGCCGCAGGTGACTCTCGACACCGATCTCGGCCCCGTTGTCGTCGAGCTAGATACCGTCCACGCGCCGGTCACGGCGGGCAATTTCCTGCGCTACGTGAAGGAAAAGCGCTTCGACGGGATGAGCTTCTATCGCGCGGTCAACGTCGCCGACGGCTATGGCCTGGTCCAGGGCGGGACGCAGGGCGATCCGAAAAAGACGCTGCCGCCGATCGCGCACGAACCGACGACGCAGACGGGCCTGACACACACCGATGTCACGCTATCGATGGCGCGCGCCGCACCGGGCAGTGCGACCGGGGATTTCTTCATCATCGTCGGAAATCTCACCAGCCTCGATGCCGGCTCGACCGATACCGCGGGCACCGGCGACACGCTGGGCTTCGCCGCGTTCGGCCATGTCGTGTCGGGAATGGACGTCGTCCACCGCATCCTCGCCGCGCCGACGTCGCCCACTGCAGGTGAGGGCGCGATGATCGGGCAGATGCTCGCGCCCAAGATCACGATCCGCACCGCGCGCGTGACGCCTGCTGCCGAAGTGCCCGAATAAGACGCGGACGCGCCCGCATCATTCGCTTTGCGTTCATATTTGCCGGTGTCTATAGCGACCGTCATGACCATGCACCTTACCCGTTCGCTTCGCCTTGCCGCGGCTGTCCTCCTCGTTCCCAGCCTGCTTGCCGGTTGTGCCGGAAAAGGCGGAGGCGTGAAGGATACCAGCTATGTCGCGCGCGACGTCGACACGCTCTATCTGGCTGCGCAGAACCGGCTTGAACGCGGTCAGTACAAGGTGGCCGCCGCGCTGTTCGACGAGGTCGAGCGCCAGCATCCCTACTCACCCTGGGCCCGCCGCGCCCAGCTGATGAGCGCCTATAGCTACTGGCTGGCGCAGGATCACACCAAATCGATCGACGCGGCCAACCGCTTCCTGTCGATCCATCCGGGCAACCGCGATGCGCCCTATGCATCGTATCTCGTCGCGCTCAATTATTATGAGCAGATCAGCGATATCAAGCGCGACCAGAAGACGACGCGCGACGCGCTCAATGCACTCGGGGAGGTCATGCGGCGCTATCCCGACACGCGCTACGCCGCCGATGCGAAGCTCAAGATCGACCTCGTCAACGACCATCTCGCAGGTAAGGAAATGGAAGTCGGCCGCTATTACGAACGCGCCGGCGACTGGCTTGCGGCATCGCTGCGCTTCCGTGAGGTCGTCGACAATTACCAGACAACCAGCCACACCGCAGAGGCGTTGTTCCGCCTGACCGAAAGCTATCTCTCGCTCGGCATCCCGGACCAGGCCAAGGCTTCGGCGGCGGTTCTCGGCGCCAATTATCCCGGCTCGAAATGGTACAAGCGTGCCTTCGATCTGATGCAGAAGCACGCCCCCGACGCCTGATCGCATTTCGCGGCACGGGCTGATCCGCTCGGTGCTTCTTAATCGCATAGTTTCGCGTTAAGACGCAAAACGATGCTGACCGCGCTTTCCATTCGTGACCTTGTGATTATCGAGGCGCTGGACCTCGAATTTTCGGGTGGTTTGGGCGTGCTCACCGGCGAAACCGGCGCGGGCAAGTCGATCCTGCTCGACGCTCTCGGCCTCGCGCTCGGCGCGCGCGCCGATAGCGGCCTCGTCCGCCACGGCTGCGCCCGCGCCCGCGTCACCGCCACCTTCGCCCCGCTCCCCGCCGACCACCCCGCGCGCAGCGCGCTCGACGATGCCGGGGTTGAGATCGACGCAGGCGAACCGCTGATCGTCCGCCGCCAGGTCGATGCCAGTGGCGGCAGCAAGGCGTTCGTCAACGATCAGCCGGTCTCTGCCGGGTTGCTGCGCGAGATCGGCACCGACCTCGTCGAAATCCACGGCCAGCACGACGACCGCGGCCTGCTCGACCGTAGCGGCCACCGCGCGTTGCTCGACAGCTTCGGCGGTCTCGCGACCCGATCGGTTGCCGACGCGCATGCCGCGATGGCCACTGCACAGGCCGCGCTATCGGCCGCACGTGCCGCGCTCGAAGCCGACGCTGCCGACCGCGAGTGGCTTGACCATGCGATCGAGGAAATCGAGGCGTTCGCGCCCGAGGACGGCGAGGAAGAACGGCTCGCGGGGTTGCGCAGCGACATGCAGAAGGGGGAGCGGCTCGCCGACGAACTCGCCGAACTCGACCGGTTGCTCGGCGGCAGCGAGGGCGGCCCTGCGCAATTGCGCGGCGCGGCGCGGCGGCTCGACCGGATCGCGGAGGATCACCCGCTGCTCGCCGAGGCTCTGGCGGCGATCGACCGCGCGGTGATCGAGGCGAGCGAGGGCGAGGAAGCGCTGGCGCGCGCGAAGGAGGCGATGCGCTTCGATCCCGCCGAACTCGAAAACGCCGAGACGCGCCTGTTCGACCTGCGCGCGCTCGCCCGCAAACACCGCGTCGAGGCGTCGGGCCTCGCCGACCTGCTCGCGACGCTGACCGCACGGCGCGATGCGCTCGACCAGGGCGCGATCAGCCTCAAGGGGCTTGAAGATGCCGCCATGGGCGCTGTGGCGGCATATCGCGCCGTTGCCGGGGCGCTGAGTGATGCGCGTACCGAGGCGGCGACGCGGCTCGACGCGCGCGTGGCAAGCGAACTTGCGCCGCTCAAGCTCGACGCCGCCAAATTCCGTACCGCGATCGACCGACTGCCCGAAGAGGCCTGGGGCCCGGCGGGAATCGACCGGATCGCGTTCGAGATATCGACCAACCCGGGCGCGCCTTTCGCGCCGCTGATCAAGATCGCCAGCGGCGGCGAACTGTCGCGCTTCATCCTCGCGCTCAAGGTCGCGCTCGCCGAAGAGGGCGGGGCCGACACGATCATCTTCGACGAGATCGACCGCGGCGTCGGCGGCGCGGTGGCAAGTGCGATCGGCGACCGGCTCGCACGGCTCGCCCAGGGCAAGCAACTGCTCGCGGTCACGCATAGCCCACAGGTCGCGGCGCGCGGCGCGCACCACCTGCTGATCGCCAAGAGCCACGACGGCACCGTCACCCGCACCGGCGTCACCCCGCTCGACGCCAAGGCCCGCCGCGAAGAAATCGCGCGCATGCTCTCGGGTGCGAGTGTGACCGACGAGGCGCGGGCGCAGGCAGAACGGTTGCTGGAGGTAGTGTGATGACCGCCTCCGGCCTGCACCACCCCCCGACCCCCTCCTCTGAAGAGGAGGGGGAGAAGGTACGCGGCGTAATAGCCCCCTCCTCTTCAGAGGAGGGGGTTGGGGGTGGTAGTGCGACGCGCAAATTTCTGCTCACACGCGCTGCTAAAATGCGTCGTGAGCCAACCGAACCCGAGCGTCGGGTGTGGAACGAGCTGCGCAATAGCGGTTTTTTCGGACACAAATTTCGCCGCCAAGCGACTATCGGCAATCGGATCGCCGATTTCTTTTGCCCTGGCAAAGGGCTGATAGTCGAAATCGATGGCGACACGCATGATCGAGACGCAGACTTGAAGCGCGATGCAATGGTCGAATGTCAAACCGGCTTTCGCACCATTCGCTTCACCAACCGCGAAGTGATGCACAACATCGACGGGGTGCTGAGCGCGTTGAAATCCGCATTGAACGAAAAACCCGATCGCTGGGGTGGTGGCGGATGAGCAACGACATCATCGAAGCCGATGCCGCCAACGAACTGATGCGGCTGGCGAAGACTATCGCCAAGCACAACCGGCTCTATCATACGCACGACGAACCCGAGATTTCGGACGCCGAATACGATGCGCTCGTTCGCCGCAATACTGAGCTTGAGGCGGCGTTCCCGCATCTTGTCCGCCCCGACAGCCCCAATGCGGCGGTCGGCGCGGCGCCTGCGGGCCATCTCGCCAAGGTCAAACACGCGCAACGGATGATGAGCCTCGACAATGCGTTCGACGGCGACGAGGTGCGCGAATTCGTTGCGCGCGTGCGGCGCTTCCTCAAGCTGGGCGACGACCAGCCCGTCGCGCTGACCGCCGAGCCGAAGATCGACGGCCTGTCATGCTCGCTGCGCTACGAGAACGGTGCGCTCGTCCAGGCGGCGACGCGCGGCGACGGGACGACCGGCGAGGACGTCACCGCCAACGTGGCGACGATCGGCGATATCGTCCAGCGGCTCGCGGGCGACGCGCCCGCCGTGTTCGAAATCCGCGGCGAAGTGTACATGGCCAAATCCGATTTCGCCGCGCTCAATGCACGCCAGGAGGCCGCAGGCGACAAGCTCTTCGCCAACCCGCGCAACGCCGCCGCCGGCTCGCTGCGGCAGAAGGACCCCGCGATCACCGCGGCGCGTCCGCTGCGCTTCCTCGCGCACGGCTGGGGCGAGGTGTCCGAACTGCCGTCCGACACGCAGGCAGGCGTGATGGCGGCAATCGCATCATGGGGCCTGCCGGTCAGCGAGATGCTCATCCGCTGCGAGGGCGTCGAGGACGCGCTGGCGCAGTATGCCGAGATCGAGGCCGAGCGCGCCGACCTGCCGTTCGACATCGACGGCGTCGTCTACAAGGTCGACCGGCTCGACTGGCAGGACCGGCTCGGCTTCGTCGCCAAGGCCCCGCGCTGGGCGATCGCGCACAAATTCCCCGCCGAGCGCGCACAGACGACCCTGGAGCGGATAGACATCCAGGTCGGTCGCACGGGCAAGCTGACCCCGGTCGGTCGATTGACCCCCGTGTCGGTCGGCGGTGTGATCGTTTCAAATGTAACGATCCATAATCGTGATGAAATCCAGCGGCTTGGCGTGCGACCCGGAGACCGCGTCGTGATCCAGCGCGCGGGCGACGTGATCCCGCAGATCGTCGAGAATCTGACCCGCGACGACGACCGCGCACCCTATGTGTTTCCCGATCACTGCCCCGAATGCGGCAGCGAGGCGGTCGCCGAAGAGGGCGAGGTCGACGTTCGCTGCACCGGCGGGCTGGTCTGTCCGGCACAACGCTTCGAGCGGCTCAAGCACTTCGTTGCACGCGGCGCGCTCGACATCGACGGGCTCGGCGAAAAGAGCATCGCCGAGTTTATCGAACTCGGCTGGCTGCATTCGCCCGCCGATATCTTTCGCCTCAAGACGCACCGCACCGAGCTGATCGGGCGCGAGGGCTGGCAGGACAAATCGGTCGACAACCTGTTCGCGGCGATCGAGGCGAAGCGCACGCCCGACCCGGCGCGCTTCCTCTTCGGTCTCGGCATTCGCCACATCGGCAGCGTCACTGCGCGCGATCTCCTGAAGCGCTTCACGACCATCGAGGCAGTCGCCGAGACCGGCAAGCGGCTGGCCGTGGGCGACGAAGACGCGATTGCCGAGGTCACCGCGATCGACGGGATCGGCGGTGCAGTCGCAGAGGCGCTCGGCGATTTCTTCCATGAAGAACACAACCGCGTCGCGTGGGATGACCTGCTCGGCGAAGTGGCACCCGCGCCCTATGTCTCGACCGCGCGCGAGACCGAGTGGACCGGCAAGACGATCGTCTTCACCGGCAAGCTGGAAACGATGAGCCGCGACGAGGCCAAGGCGCAGGCCGAACGGCTGGGCGCGCGCGCTGCCGGATCGGTCAGCGCCAAGACCGACCTCGTCGTTGCTGGGCCGGGCGCGGGATCGAAGCTCAAGAAAGCCGCCGAGCTCGGCGTGCGCACCGCTACCGAAGAGGATTGGGCCGCAATCGTCGCGGCGGCGGGCTAAGCGTATCGCGCTTCAATCGTCGGTCGGCACCCAGCGCATGACCCCGTCGGCGAACGGCGTCCACAGTCCCGTACGGATCCCCGCCTTGCGCAAACCGCGCGCAGTCCATTCGTTGCAGCTATTGGACAGCGTATAGCCGCTGGTGCCTTCGTAAAAGCTATCGGCAGGGCCATAGCCGCGCCCGCGCAGTGGCTGGGCGTGCCCTTGCTTGTCGAACACGAAGCTCGCCCGGACATGATCGGCGATGATGCGATATTGCGCCGGGCTGACGATGATCCGCCGCCGCGTCGCGGTCGGCTTGGGATCATATTCGTGATCGACATGGACCAGGCCATCGCCGCCGCCGAACACCGCCGCCAGCGCGACACCGGGTGTCAGGTCGCGCCAGCGCGGTACGTTGAGATAGACGTCGCGATTGCCCCAGCCGAACAGCAGGTGCGTGCCGTAATAGCGCGGATCGGCAAGATCGTCGGGCCGCACCAACTCGCTCCAGTCGACCCCGGCGGCGCGCATCGGCAGGACGAGGCCGGTATGGATGCCATTGCTCTCGACGTAGATCGCAATGCCGTGATCGGGTTCGACCCAGTCGCGATTGACGGGGATCAGCGCACCCGCCGCAGCGATCAGAAACGCTGCGCCAACCGCTGCCGCCAGCCAGCCCAGAACGCCGCGCATGATCGCGAGGCGTCGGGCCTTCACCACGTACCGAAATCGCCCGGCGGCTGTGTCGTGCCGCCGCTGCCGCGGCTCGGTCGCCGCCAGCCGAGCCGCTGGCGCATCGTCAGCATCAGCGTCGGCCAGGCGCCGTTGTCGATCTGGCGGTCGAGCCGATAGCCGTGACGACGATAGGTTGCGGCGACGCGGCGCGCCTGGTGGTCGAGCAACCCGGCGAGGATCAGCGTCCCACCCGGCGCGCTGACCGCGGCGAAGGCGGGGGCAAGCTCGATCAGCGGCCCCGCGAGGATGTTGGCGATGAGGAGGTCGTATGGCGCGCGCGCGGCGATCTCGGGATGGTCGGTGCCGCTCGCGACGACGAGCGTCAGCGCGCCGGTGCCATGCCCCACTGCCACGCCGTTGAACGCGGCGTTCTCTCGCGTGACGTCGATGCTGACCGGATCGATATCGCTCGCCAGCGCATAGGCGCGCGGCCACAGCGACAGCGCGGCAAAGGCGAGCAGCCCGGTGCCGGTGCCAATATCGGCGATCGCGTCATAGCGCCGACCCGAGCGCTTGAGCCGGTCGAGCGCGGCGAGGCAGCCGGCGGTGGTTTCGTGCGTGCCGGTGCCGAAGGCGAGCCCGGCGTCGATGCGGAAGGCGGTTGCATCGTCGGGGATGCGATCGGCGTTGGTGCCGGTGTGGACGAAGAAGCGTCCGGCGCGAACCGGTTCGATGCCTTGCTGGCTGACCGTCACCCAGTCCTCGTCGGCGATCCGCTCGACCTGCGCGTGGGCAGCGTTTGCACTGGGAATCAGCGCGACCAGGCTGGCAATCGTCGCTGCATCGGGCGCGCTTTCGAAATAGGCATCGACCCGCCACGCGTCGCGCGCCTCATCGATTTCGCTTGTCACCAGCACCGGCAGCGGATCGAGTTCGACGAATGCGCTTAGATCCTCGTCGAGCCGCTCTGCCTCGTGCCGCGTGCAGGGCAGGGTCATTTTCCAGCTCATCGACGGTCCGCTGCTTCTGTCGCCAGTCGCCTGTCGAGGTTTTGGCGCGCCTTTTGAGCGTAGTTGCGACATGCGGAGCGATCGATCAGCGGCGCCTTGCCCGCCAGACGCGCGTAAAGATTGCTGGCACCCGGGTGCGGTGTGATCAGCAAGTCGCAATCGAGCGCGGCGATTTTGTCGAGGCTGGCACGGAATGGTGCGACGTAATCGGGATGGTCGAGAAAGCGATATGCATCGCTCGATACGGCGCTGATGCTATCGGCGTAGACGATCATCAGGCAAACCGCGTCGGCGCATGATCGCCAGGACCAGCTGGTGCTACCCGGCGAATGGCCCGGCGTCGCGTGTGCCGTCAGGACCAGCGACCCAAGACGGACCTGCTCTCCATCGCCGATAACGCGTTCGACGCGAAGCGCTGTAAAGGGGGGATGGAGGCCAGCTTGCGGGTCTTGGGGCGCGACGACGCCGCTCTCCAGCACGCGCTTGGCCGGTGCGCGCGCGACGACTTCGGCGCCGGTCAGGCGCTGCAGATCGGCCAGCCCGCCGACATGGTCCAGATGCTCATGGCTCGCCGCGATGAAGCGCACATCGCCCAAAGCGAACCCCAGGCGCTCGATATTGGCGGCGATTGCGGGAGCGGCTTCGGCGGTGGCGCCGTCGATGAGGACATGGCCGTCGGGGGACGTGATGAGCAATACGACGATTCCGCACGTGCCGACATCATAGACGTTGCCGTAGATCCGGACTGGCGGCGCCGGATCGCTCCATCCGTCCTTCCCCTCGCATTGCTCTTGAAGCGCAGAAAAGGGGGCAGGTGTGGCGAACGAGACGGGCTCGGGAAGGCCGGCGATGCATCCGGCCAGGGCCAGCGCCGCGAGCATCGTGAATGGTTTAGCGGACATAGCTCGCACCGTTGGCGTCGATCACCGCGCCGGTCATCGATGGCGGCGCCTCGAGCGCGCAAAAGCCTACGATCCGCGCGATTTCCTCAGGGCTCGCGACGCGTCCGAGCGGGATATCGGCGAGCAGCTTGTCGCCGCCGCGGCTGGCGAGATAATCTTCGGCCATGCCGGTCATCGTGAAGCCGGGGCTGACCGCGAAGGCCAATATGCCTTCGCCGGCATAGCCGCGAGCGATCGTCTTGGTCATCGCGACCATGCCGCCCTTCGACGCGGCGTAATGCCAGTGCGCCGGGCTGTCGCCGCGGTGCGCGGCGCGGCTGGCGACGTTGACGACCCGCCCGCCCGATTGCCGCTGCTGCCAGTGGAGCACCGCGTGGCGGCACAGTTGCGCCGAGGCGGTGAGGTTGATTGCCATCGTCCGCTGCCATCCGGCGAGCCAGTCGGCATCGTCGCCATCGAGCGGCTCGGCTTCGAACACGCCGGCATTGTTGACCAATATGTCGATCCGGCCGTCGAGTTGGTCGAGCGCAGCCTGCCACAGGCGGTCGGCGCCGTCGGGCTGCGAAAGGTCGGCATCGGCGCTGCCGCTACCCCAGTGGCGGACGTCGTTCGATGCGGAAAACAGGTCGGCGATCGCGCGGCCAATGCCGCGGGTCGCCCCGGTGGTCAGGATGTTGATCGTCATGCGTCGCCTCTAGCGCACGCTGCGCGCGCCGGAAACGGTCGATTTGATGTCCGTGCCGCGGGACGGTGGCGATCAGGCGACGGCCTGGATGAACTCGATCGATTTCTCGCGCAGCTGTCCAAGGCTCGAATCGACGTCGAGGAAGCCCTTTTCGAGCTGGTCGATCTCACTCGCGACATCGCCGGTATCCTGCCGGATCGACGCGATCGTCGACGACATCGAATCGGCTGCCAGCGCGGTTTCGTCGACCGCTGCGGTGATCATCGTCACGGTTTGCGCCTGCAACTCCATCGCCGCACGGATGCGCGCCGCCGATTGCTGGACTTCGGCGACGGTTTCGCGGACCGATCCATTGGCTGACACCGCACCGCGCGTGGCGGACTGGATCGCGCCGATCTTGGCCGCGATATCATCGGTGGCGAGCGCGGTCTGGTTGGCGAGGCTCTTGACCTCTTGTGCGACGACGGCAAAGCCGCGCCCCGCATCGCCTGCGCGGGCCGCCTCGATCGTCGCGTTCAATGCGAGCAGGTTGGTCTGTCCGGCGATGTCCCGAATCAGGCCGAGGATCGATTCGATCGACTGGGCATGTTGCGACAGCGCTTCGGACATTTCGGATGCCTCGCCCGCCTGGTTGGCGGCGAGTTCGGCGACCTCGGTAGCCTTGTCGACCTCGCCGCGCGCGTCCTCGATCGCACGGATCAGGCCCGCCGCGGTCGATGCCGCCTCACGCATTGCGAGCGCCGACTGTTCGGCCGCTGCGGCGACTTCTGATGTCTTGCCCAGCATGCCCCGGGTCGACTGCGATGCGGCAGCCGCCTGGCTGCGCAGCGAGCCGCCCTCATCGCTGAGGCGCGAAACAGTGCTCGAAATGTCGGTTTCGAATTGCGCGCGGCGTTCGCGATTGGTCAGCTCGGTCCGTTCGGCGAGCGCGCGTTCGTAGCAATAGGTGATCATGTTCGATTCGACGTTGCTGAGCGCGATCAGCGTATCGATCATCCTGGTGAGGCGTTCGGGCTCGTCGCCCAGCGTCTCGATGAGAATCTGCGAAAGCTCGCGCGTGCGGATCGAGCTGGCCGCGATCACCGCAAGGATCATCTCGCCCGAGCCAAGGTTGCCGCGCGCATTTTCCAGCATCCCGGCAAACCATTCGGGCGATTCAAGGTGGGTGTAACGCTGCCGCATGACCTCTGCAGATTTGGCGATCAACTCGTCGTTGACGACGAGGCCGTCTCCGCGCTTCTGGAGATATTCCTTGTCGAGAACCTGCCAATAGATCGTGTTGGCCCGGTCGATCTGGTCCTGGATGACCTCCCACAGCTCGCGACAATTGTCCGCCAGCGTCCCGCGGCTGTCGTTGATTCGCAGCACTTCGGCATATTTGTCGATTACAAAAGGTTCGTTCATCGTCGTGTTCCACCGTGTTCGCGTCGCGTCATCATGCGACCTCACTGGTAAAGCGGGCGTTAGAGCCGCGCAGCGCAGTGAATTGTTTTTCGACTTCGTCGTAATGATGATTGAGTTCGTCGATCTCGCTGGTGACCAGATCGGTATCGCTGCTGATCGAAGCGATCGTCGCGGCCATCGAATCGGCTGCGAGCGCGGTCTCGTCGACCGCCGATGTGATCATCGTAACGGTCTGCGCCTGCCGCTCCATCGCGTCGCGGATGCGATTGGCCGACCCCTGGACGGCAACGATCGTATCACGAATCGAACCGTTGGTTTCGACTGTTTCCAGCGTTGCCGCCTGGATTGCAGCGATCTTGTTGGCGATGTCGTCGGTCGCCCGCGCAGTCTGGTTGGCGAGGCTCTTGACCTCTTGCGCGACCACGGCGAAGCCGCGGCCCGCGTCGCCCGCTCGCGCCGCCTCGATCGTCGCGTTCAGCGCGAGCAAATTGGTTTGGCCGGCAATGTCGCGAATCAGGCCGAGGATCGATTCGATCGATTCGGCGTGCTGCGACAGGTTTTCCGACGTTGCGACCGCAGCTGTCGCCTGGCTCGCTGCCTGTTCGGCAATGTCGGCGGCTCCGTCGACTTCGTTGCGGGTTTCGTCGATCGTCCGGATCAGGCCGGCCGCGGTCGATGCCGCTTCGCGCATCGCCAGCGCCGACTGTTCGGCGGCGGCAGCGACTTCGGACGATTTGCCCATCATGCCGCGCGCCGATTCGGCGGCCGAAGCAGCGATTGTGCGCAAAGGTGCGCCGGCGCGAGCCATCGCCTTGACCGTCGTTTCGAAGCGGCGCTGATAGGCGGCGGCGGCATCCCGGCGGATGCGTTTGTCGCGATGTTCGAGCGTCGCGGCATAGAGTGTCGAAGTGACGTCACCGGCAAGCATCGAAACGCGGCAGATCGTTTCGGCGAGATCGACGAACAGGTCGCGATCATCGTCGCGATGTTCGCGGGCGAGGGCCAGCATCGCGCTGGTCAGCTTCGCAATTGGATCGAGCGCCTCGTGTGAACTGCAGCCATGGGCGAAGCCAAAGCTGGTGACCGCATACATGCTTTCGACCCAGCGATAGTCGTCGATGTTGGACAGCAACTGTTCGAGACACACCATCGCGATCTTGTGTATACTCGCGGAATCGCCATAGGCGCTGAGATCGGCGCCTTCGAGGTGGGCGAGCCAGGCATCGCGATAAATTGTCGCGACTCGGTCGGCATGCGGCTCGACAAATATCCACAGCTTCTTGGCGTTGGCGACGAGCATGTCGCGGTGGTCGAACGCGGCGATCCGCCGGTCGAGATCGATGAGCGAACGAAGATCAATCGGAGATTCTGCGGCCGCCGCCGGTGTTTGCGATAGTGCCGACACGCCTAAAACCCTTTTCTGACTACGCTCATGCCGCCGTGCTAGAAGGAAACTGGTTAAAAGCGCGTTAGTTTTTGGAAGGATTTTTGTACCGTATTCCGGTCCGCCGCAGCGGCGCGATAGCCCCTTGCCCTTCGCGTGACGTTGGTTCAGGGGCGTCGCCTACGTCAGGATCGAACACGACTGACGACGAGGTGCCGCCGACGGCATGTGCTGCGCGCGGATATTTTCGAGGCTCACAGGAGAATATGATGCTGGTCGGCAGCCCCAAGGAAATCAAGAATCATGAATATCGCGTCGGCCTGACGCCCGAAAGCGCCTGCGAACTCGTCGCTCACGGCCATCAGGTGATCATCGAAAGCGGCGCGGGCGAAGGCATCAGCGCAAGCGACGACGATTATCGCGCGCAGGGCGCCGAGATCGTCGATACCGCTGCCGAGGTGTTCGAACGCGCCGACATGATCGTCAAGGTCAAGGAGCCGCAGGCCGGCGAGCGCGCGATGCTGCGCGAGGGGCAGATCCTCTATACCTATCTCCACCTCGCGCCCGATGCCGAACAGACGCGCGACCTGATCAAGTCGAAGGCGGTCTGCATCGCCTATGAAACCGTTACCGATGCCCATGGCGGCCTGCCGTTGCTCAAGCCGATGAGCCAGGTTGCCGGGCGGATGAGCATCCAGGCCGGCGCCTCGGCGCTGGAAAAAGCCCATGGCGGTCGCGGCGTCCTGCTTGGCGGCGTTCCCGGCGTCATGCCCGGCAAGGTCGTTATCATCGGCGGCGGCGTCGTCGGTTTCAATGCGGCACAGATGGCGGTCGGGCTCGGCGGTCACGTCACGATCATGGACCGCAATCCCGAAGTGCTCGAACGCGTCGGCACCCATTTCGAGAACCGCGCATCGACCCGCTTTTCGAGCAAGGCCAATCTCGCCGAGGCGATCGCCGAGGCCGATCTCGTCATCGGCGCGGTGCTGATCCCCGGCGCCGCCGCGCCCAAGCTCATCACGCGCGACATGCTCAAGACGATGTCGCCGGGCGCGGTGCTGGTCGACGTCGCGATCGACCAGGGCGGCTGTTTCGAGACCAGCCACGCGACGACGCACGCCGATCCGACCTATGTCGTCGATGGCATCGTCCATTATGCCGTCGCCAACATGCCCGGTGCGGTCGCGCGCACGAGCACCTACGCGCTCAACAACGTCACGCTGCCGCATGCGTTGCGGATCGCGCGGCTCGGCTGGAAAGAGGCGTTGCGCCGGGACCCGCACCTTGCTGCGGGTTTGAACGTATGGGACGGGCACATCACCTGCGCGCCGGTTGCCGAAGCGCTCGATCTGCCGCATGTTCCTGTCGAGCAGGCGCTCGCCTGAACGAACGTCTCAACCGCCGAGGAAGTCAATTTGGCCGATAAAACACCGCGCGTCCCCGACCCCGTGTCCGAACTCGAAAAGGACGCCGGGCGTCGCGAGAAGAACGGGGGCGAAGAGAATGAAGTGCTTCGGGCGAGCCGCCTCGCCGCGTCGTTGCGCGATGCCGCGGCCGATAAGGTCGGCGGAATGGGCTGGAAGACCGCCGCCGGCCTCGGCGTCGGCTCGGCGGCGATCATTGCCGCACTGCTTTACGCCAAAAGCGGGCGAAAATAGCGCGCGGGCGCATTTGCATGGCACGCGCTTTGCGCTAAACGACCGCTGGACCTGCCGCCCGGCGGCCCCGACATCCTGACTGGACACTTTATGGCGCACCATCCCGACCGACCGCTTTCACCGCATCTGAGCGTTTACAAATGGGGACCGCACATGGCGGTCTCGATTTTCCATCGCGCAACGGGCGATGGCCTGGCGATCGTCGGCACGCTGGCGCTGTTGTGGTGGCTCGGTGCAATGGCGAGTGGTGCCGATGCCTATGGGGCGTTTATCGCCTGCGCCGGCGGGATCGTCGGCAAGGTGATCCTGGTTGGCCTCAGCTGGGCGTTCTTCCAGCATCTCTTTTCGGGTCTGCGCCACCTCGTCCTCGACACCGGTGCAGGGTACGAACTCAAGACCAACAAGATGTTCTCGATCCTCGTCTTCGTCGCCGCGATCGTCGCGACCGCGGCGCTGTGGGGCTTTATCTTCATGGAGACGATCTGATGAGCGAGCGTACCGGCATTGCGAAAGTCGCCTCGGGCGGAACCGAACTGGGTCGCGTTCGCGGCCTCGGCTCGGCGCGCGAAGGCACCGGCCATTTCATCCACCAGCGGCTGACCGCGGTCGGCAACCTCGCGCTCTTCCTGTGGCTGATCGTCAGCCTCGTGCGCCTGCCGCTCGCCGATTTCGCGACGATGCGCGAATGGCTTGGTTCGCCGCTTGCCGCGGTGCCGATGATCCTGCTGATCATCAGCGTCTTCTGGCACATCCGTCTCGGCCTGCAGACGCTGATCGAGGATTACGTCCATAGCGATGCACCGCGCATTCTCGCGCTCGTCATCGTCAATTTCTATTGTGTGGCCGGGGCCGCGTTTGGCATCTTCTCGGTCGCCAAGATCGCCTTTACCGCCACCGCCGCCGTGACTGGAGTTCCCGCCTGATGGCCGATAGCAAGACTGCCACGCCCGCCTACAAGATCATCGATCACGATTACGACACGGTCGTCGTCGGCGCGGGCGGATCGGGCCTGCGCGCGACGATGGGCAGCGCCGAATCGGGTCTCAAGACCGCGTGCATCACCAAGGTGTTCCCGACGCGCAGCCACACCGTCGCGGCGCAGGGCGGCATTGCTGCCAGCCTCGGCAACATGGGTCCCGACCACTGGACCTGGCACATGTACGATACCGTCAAGGGTTCCGACTGGCTCGGCGACCAGGACGCGATCGAATATCTCTGCCGCGAGGCGCCTGCAGCGGTCTATGAACTCGAGCATGCCGGCGTACCGTTCAGCCGCACCGACGAGGGCACGATCTACCAGCGCCCGTTCGGCGGCATGATGCAGAACATGGGCGAAGGCCCGCCGGCGCAGCGCACCTGCGCCGCGGCCGACCGCACCGGCCACGCGATGCTTCACGCGCTCTACCAGCAGAGCCTGAAATACGACGCCGATTTCTTCATCGAATATTTCGCGATCGACCTGATCATGGAAAACGGCGAGTGCCGCGGCGTCATTGCGCTGTGCCTCGACGACGGTTCGATCCACCGCTTCCGCAGCCACGCGGTCGTCCTCGCCACCGGCGGCTACGGCCGCGCGTTCTTCTCGGCGACTTCGGCGCACACCGTAACGGGTGACGGCGGCGGCATGGTGTCGCGCGCCGGCCTGCCGCTGCAGGACATGGAGTTCGTCCAGTTCCACCCGACCGGCGTCTATGGCGCCGGCGTCCTCATCACCGAGGGCGCGCGTGGCGAGGGCGGCTATCTCACCAATTCCGAAGGCGAGCGTTTCATGGAACGCTATGCCCCTTCGGCCAAGGACCTCGCCAGCCGCGACGTCGTCAGCCGCGCGATGGCATTGGAAATGCGCGAAGGCCGCGGCGTCGGCAAGGAGGGCGATCACATCTTCCTCCACCTCGACCATATCGCGCCAGAAGTACTCGCTGAGCGCCTGCCGGGCATCACCGAGACCGGCAAGATCTTCGCCGGCGTCGACCTGACGCGCCAGCCGCTGCCCGTCACGCCGACGGTGCATTACAATATGGGCGGTATCCCGACCAATTATCACGGCGAAGTCGTGACGATCCGCGACGGCGATCCCGATGCGGTTGTCCCCGGCCTGTTCGCGGTCGGTGAAGCAGCGTGCGTTTCGGTCCACGGCGCCAACCGCCTTGGCTCGAACAGCCTGATCGATCTCGTCGTCTTCGGCCGCGCGACCGGCCATCGACTTGCCGAGATCAACAAGCCCGGCGCGCCGCACAAGCCGCTGCCCAAGGGTTCGGAAGAGCTTGCGCTCGGTCGCCTCGACCATTTCCGCTATGCCAAAGGCGCATCGCCGACCGCCGATATCCGCATCAACATGCAGAAAACGATGCAGAAACACTGCGCCGTCTTCCGCGACACCGCGACGCTCGCCGAGGGCAAGGCACAGATGCAGGGCGTCAACGATCGCCTCAAGGACGTCTCGGTCAGCGACCGCAGCCTGATCTGGAACACCGACCTCGTCGAGACGCTAGAGCTCGACAATTTGATGGGCCAGGCGATCTGCACGATCGAAGGCGCCGCCAATCGCAAGGAAAGCCGCGGCGCGCACGCGCACGAGGATTATCCCGAGCGCGACGACGCCAACTGGATGAAGCACACTGCGATCTGGTTCGAAGGCTGGGGCGGCAAGGGCGGATCGGTCAAGATCGACTATCGCCCGGTCCACGAATACACGCTGAGCGACGATATCAAATATATCGAGCCCAAGAAGCGGGTGTATTGATCGCTCGCTGAGCAGGCGTTGCGAGGTTTCTTACGTGCCCAGCGCCTGGGCGCAGGCGACGCGAAGGTCCTTCAGCTTGGCCAGGCTGGATGTATCGCCGCTGCCGGCGGGCGCTATCTCGCGCGCGATGGCGCGGACCATCTGCATCGCGATGTCGAGGTTCTGCAGCTTCATCCCGTGACGTGCGACCGTCTCTTCGGACGAGATCAGCTCGCTCTCGAGATCGTCCATCAGCTTGATCACCGTCTCGAGATCATCGACCAGCGGGGTATCGGATCGCGGCAGGAACGCCGGCTCGGGCGTGACGCCCAGCGTCGTAGGGACCGAAGCGCCCGATTTGACGAGCGCGACGATGTCGTCGATCCGCTGCTGTTCGACGTTCGACGGGGGCGCAAGCCACTCGCGCACCGAAAGCTCGGATGAGAAATGCAGCCCACATTTGTTGTTGCGGCTCCACACCACCGTCCCGTGTGCGCGCAGAGCACCGCGGATGAGGTGCGCGTTGGTCCCCGGCGGTGGGACCATCGGCGAATCGATCATCGCGCCATTGGCCGACATGTTGCGGACCTTGACCGGAGCATGCTCGCCCCCAGCCTGTAGCACGGCGGCGACAAACATGCTCGACCGGGGCTGCAATCGCGCTTCGCGGCCGGGAGACGGAAAAGGTTTATCCATGTTAACGTCTTTGTCGAACAAGTGCGTTCCAGTAAACGCCCAATTGGCGGATAGAGGACCTTTATGCGGTAAAGCCGAAAAATTCGGTAAACGGCCCACCGCCGGTTACGCGAATTTGGCGATTACGGCCGCGATCTCCAGGCTGCGTTTGCGCGCCGCATGGTCGAACACCGAGCTGGCGACGATCAGCTCGTCGACCTGGGTTCGCGCGATGAACGCCGCGACTTTTTCACGCACCGTGTCGGGCGAACCGATCGCGCTCGCCGACAGCACGCCGTCGAGCAACGCATTGCCCTGGTCGCCCAACGTGTCGCGATAGCCACGTACTGGCGGCGGCATTTTGCCCGGATTGCCGGTCCGGAGCCGGACAAAGCTTTGCTGCATCGATGTCGCCAGATATTCGGCCTCGTCGTCGGTGTCGGCGGCGATGATGTTGAACCCCGCCATCGCGTAAGGTTTGTCGAGCACCGCCGAGGGGCGGAACTGGTCGCGGTAGACCTTGAGCGCATCGTCGAGCGCCTGCGGTGCAAAATGGCTGGCAAAGGCATAAGGCAGGCCGAGCGCGGCGGCGACCTGCGCGCCGTAGAGGCTCGATCCGAGGATATAGAGCTGCACATCGGCGCCCGCGCCGGGGGTCGCGCTGATCCCCGTCTGGCCCCCCAAATCAGTATCAGGGCCGGCGAAATAGGACTGCAGCTCCAGGACGTCGCGGGGAAACTCGCTCGCGTCGCTTGCCAGCGTGCGGCGCAACGCCTGCGCGACACGCTGATCGCTGCCCGGTGCACGACCGAGGCCAAGGTCGATCCGGCCTGGATATAGCGCGTCGAGCGTGCCGAACTGTTCGGCGATCACGAGCGGACTGTGGTTGGGCAGCATGATCCCGCCCGCGCCGACGCGGATGGTCTTGGTCGCGGCGGCGACATGGCCGATGACGATGCTCGTCGCCGCGCTCGCGATCCCCGCCATGCCGTGATGCTCGGCCACCCAGTAGCGGTTGAAGCCGAGATCCTCGACATGGCGGGCGATATCGGCGGCATTGGCAAAGGCCTGGGCGAGGCTGCCGCCTTCGGTGACGGGGACGAGGTCGAGCAGGGCAAATTTGGTCATGGCCACCAGATGGTTGTCGGCGCAGCAAATCGCAATGGCGTCTTCGCCATCTGTCCACACGGCGCCGGATCGGCTAGCCCCGCGCGATGAACCGCATCATCACCCTGACGTTCGAACCAGCCGTCGACATGACGACCACAACTCCGCGCGTTGTCCCGACCGACAAACTGCGCTGCACCAAGCCACGGCGCGATCCCGGCGGTGGCGGCATCAACGTTGCCCGCGTCGTCACCGAACTGGGTGGAGAGGCGCTCGCGGTTTTTCCCGCCGGCGGCCCGACCGGGCAACTCTTGACCGAAATGATCGAGCAACGCGGCGTGCAATGCCGCGCCATCGCCATGCGCGAAGGGACCCGGCGCAACATCACCGTCAACGCGACCGAAAGCGGCGAACAGTTCCGCTTCGTCATGCCCGCGCCGGTGCTCAGCGAGGTCGAAGCCGAGGCGCTGGTCGCAGCGGCGGTCGATGCGCTCGAACCGGGCGGCTGGCTGGTGCTCGGCGGCGGCGTTCCCCAGGCGCATGCCGCGTTGCTCGGACCGCTGCTGGAGCGGGCGAAGGAACTCGGCGTGCGCGTCGTGGCCGACACATCGGGAGCCGCGCTCGAGGCGATCCGCGGCGTTTGGCTGACCAAGCCCAATTTGCTCGAGCTCGAAACGATGGCCGGGCGCAGCCTAGCGGGGGACGATGCGATCGCGACGGCGGCGCGTGCCTGCCTGATCGAAGCTGGCATCAGCGATATGGTCGTCGTCTCGCTCGCCGCAGACGGCGCCTTGCTCGTCACAGCCGATCGTCATCGACGCTTCGCCGCGCCGCCGGTCGAGGCCGACAGCGCGGTTGGTGCCGGCGATGCGATGGTCGCGGGTATCGTCCTCGCCTCACAGCGCGGCATGGGTATCGACGAGGCAGTGCATTACGGCACGATCGTCGGTTCGGCAGCGTTGCTCACCCCTGCGACCGAGTTGGTCCACAGGGCCGATGTCGAGCGGCTGCTCGGCGAAAACGGTTAGTCAGCGGCCCTCGGGGGCCGCGTTCGCGCCACGTACCGCCTTGGTTTCTTCGGCGGGTCGTGGGGTGTTGCCGCGAACGTATGCGCGCTGTCCGCCGATCCAGGTCTCGGCGACCTTGGCATTGCGGATCGTTTCGGGGTCGGCGGTCAGCGGGTCGATGTCGAGCAGGACGAAATCGGCGCGCTTGCCCGGGGTCAGCGATCCCAGCCGATCCTCGGCAAAGCCGGCATAGGCACCGCCCGTCGTGAATGCTGCAATTGCCTGTTCGCGCGTGACGCGTTCGCGGGGGATCCAGCCGCCGAGCGGCTGACCTTCGGCGTCGAGCCGGGTCATCGCCACGGCAATTCCTGGGAAGGGGTTGGGGCTTTCGACCGGCACATCGGAGCCGAATGCGAGATGCGCGCCGTTGCGCAGCATCGAACCCCAGGCATAGGCTCCGCCAAGCCGCCCGGTCGGCGAAAGGTCGGGACCCATCCGCACCGTCGCCATTTTCCAGTCGCTGGTCTGGTGGACCGGTTGCATCGAGGCGACGATGCCGTTCTTGCCAAAGCGCGGCAGGTCGGCGGGATCGACGATCTGGGCATGTTCGATCCGCCAGCGCCGGTCGCCGCCGAAGCGATCGACGACGCTGTCGATCGCGTCGAGCACTTCCTGGTTGGCACGGTCGCCGATCGCGTGGACCGCGACCTGGAACCCGTCCATCGAGGCGCGCACCAGCTTGTTGCGCAGCTCCGAATAGCTCAGCATCGGCAGGCCGGTCTGGTCGGGTGCGTCGGCGTAGGGCGCCTTGAGCCATGCGCCGCGCGATCCCAGTGCGCCGTCGAGGTACAGCTTAACCCCAACCATCCTGAGGCGGTCTTCATAGAGCCACGGCGTCGGGTGCGGCCCGGCGATCGCGACCATGTTTTCGATCCCCATGCCGTAGGAAATGATCCGTACATTCAACCGGTTGAGATCGCCGGCGCGGCGGAATGCCTGCCAGGCGGGCATGTCGGTGCCCATGTCGGCAATCGCCGTGATGCCGTTCTCGAGCAGGATCGCCTGCGCTGCGGCGAGCGCGCGGTCGTAATCGCGCGGCAGCGGCTGTGGCACGACGCGCTGGACCAGCGACTGGGCATTGTCGACAAACACCCCGGCGGGCTTGCCGTTCGCCATCTCGACGCGGCCACCCTCTGGCGTCGGCGTCTTGGCAGTTACCTGCGCGGCGGCGATTGCCTTGCTGTTGGCCCAGCTGGCATGGCCGTCGACGCGTTCGAGAAAGGCGGGACGATTGCCCGTCACGGCGTCGAGTTCGGCGGCGGTCGGATAGCGGCCGAGGCCCCATTTCTCCTGGTTCCAGCCGCGCCCGAGGATCCACGGCACATCGGGATTTGCGGCCGAATATTTGGCGATCCGGTCGAGCGCTTCGGCGAGCGAACTGGTGTCCGACAGGTCGAGTAGAAGGGCCTGGAAACCGAGCCCGATGACATGGCCGTGCGCGTCGATCAGCCCCGGCATCAGGTGGCGGCCTTCGCCGTCATAGCGATAGGTCAGCCCGTCCTTGGGCCGCTTGTCCTTTTTAGCCAGCAGCTTCTTGACGTGGCCGTCGTCGCTGACGACGATGCCGGTGAAGCGGACGACCTGACCGGCATCGTCGAGCGTGAACCCATCGACATTGTCGACCAGCCCGTCGGCAAATGCGGGTGCGCTTGTCGTTACAAGCAGCGCGACCAGCGCGGCGCGGGCAAAACGGGTCATCATCATCGTTTCAGTCTCCGGATCAGCGAACTTGTGTCCTGCCGCGCGCCGCCCATCGCCTGCACGTCGGCATAAAATTGGTCGACCAGCGCCGCGACCGGGACCGAGGCGCCGTTGCGGCGCGCCTCGTCGAGCGCGAGACCGAGGTCCTTGCGCATCCAGTCGACCGCGAAGCCGAAATCGAATTCGTCCTTGGCCATCGTTGCCCAGCGATTGCTCATCTGCCAGCTGCCGGCCGCGCCGCCCGAGACCGCCTCGAAGGTCTTGTCCATGTCGAGGCCCGCCGCCTGCGCGAAGGCGATCGCTTCCGACAGGCCCTCGATTACCCCGGCGATGGCGATCTGGTTGACCATCTTGGCGGTCTGCCCCGCACCCGCCGCGCCGACATGGACGATGCGTGATGCATAGGCATCCATCACCGGTTCGGCGGCGGTAAAGGCGGCGTCGCTGCCGCCACACATGATCGCGAGGCTGCCGTTCTCGGCGCCCGCCTGGCCGCCCGACACGGGCGCGTCGAGGGCCAGTACGCCATGGTCGCCGGCTTCGCGCTCGATTCGCCGCGCGAGGTCGGCCGAGACCGTCGTATGATCGATCGCCAGACTGCCCTTCGCCATTGCGCTTAGCGCGCCGTCGCTGCCGAGCATGACCTCGGCGAGATCGTCGTCATTGCCAACGCAGCTGATGACGATGTCGCATCCGCGCGCCGCGTCGGCCGGACTGTCATGGACGGTTGCGGCGAACGTGCCCGCCGCGCGTTCGGCCTTGTCGCGCGAGCGATTGAACAAAGCGAGCGTGTGGCCCGCGGTCGCGAGGTGCCGCGCCATGGGAGCGCCCATCACGCCGGTACCGATAAATGCTATTTTTGCCATGGGGGGTCTTTAGCCAAGCCGGTGCCCCGACGCCAGAGATGCGAACAATGCGGCGAGGCGAGTCGATTTCGCGCCGGGCCGTTAACGTTTGGCCCTTGCCTGTCCCGTTCTGATTCACCTTGGCGAGTCAAAGCCGATCGGGGCGCGCAGACTGCACTATTTCGTGGTAAAGAGGGTTTGCGCGACGGGCCGCTGGGTGCATAACACCGGCTCTGCCCAGAGGGTGATCGATGCAAAGAGGTTAACAAACGCGGTGACTGCGCCCTTTAAATTTCCCCGGTTCTTCGTCACCACGCCTGGTCCGTGCCCCTATCTGCCGGGCAAGACCGAGCGGAAGGTGTTCACCGAGCTGGGTGGCGATCAGGCGCACGATTTGAACGACGCGCTGGGCCGGATCGGTTTTCGTCGCAGCCAGAATGTCGCCTACCGGCCGAGCTGCATCGATTGCACCGCGTGCGTATCGGTGCGCATCGTCGCCGACGATTTTACCGCTTCCTCCAGCCAGCGGCGGACGATCAAGCGCAACCGGGCGATCACCACGACGATGTGCAAGCCATGGGCGACCGAGGAACAGTTCGCGCTGCTGCGTCGCTATCTTGCCGCTCGCCATCCCGACGGCGGGATGACCGAGATGGACGAAAGCGATTTCGCCGACATGGTCGAGCTGAGCCCGGTGGACAGCTTCATGATCGAATATCGCGAACCCGGTGTCGGCGACGTGCCGGGGCAGCTGATCGGCGCCTGCCTGACTGACCGCCAGGCCGACGGCCTGTCGATGGTCTACAGTTTCTTCGAACCCGACCATCCCGCCTTTGACGGGCTGGGCACGTACATCATCCTCGACCACATCGCCAAGGCGCGCGAGGGCGCATTGCCTTACGTCTATCTCGGCTATTGGGTCGAGGGCAGCCCACGCATGCAGTACAAGACGCGCTACCAGCCGCTCGAACGTCTCGGCCCCGACGGCTGGTCGCGGATGGTGGTGAGCGCGGGAAAGACCGCGCCGACGCCCTGCGCCAAGCTGCGCGCGACGGTCAGGGCGCTGCAGGACGCCTGATTTGCGCCAATGCCCCGGCGATATGGTCGCCGAGCCGTTCGACCTCACCCGCTGATAATCGCAAGCCGAGCTTGGTTCGCCGCCAGAGGACATCGTCGGCGGTGCGCGCGAATTCATTGTCGATCAGGTGCTGTACCTCGGCCTCGTAGAGGTCGGCGCCGAAATGCTGGCCGAGGTCGGACGGCCGTTTCGCATCGCCCAGGATCGCGTTGCTCGCGCTACCATAGCTGCGCGCATATCGGGCGAGCATCGCAGGCGGCAGGGCGGGGTACTGGCTCGCCAGCACCGCGGCATAGGCACTGGGCCCACCCGCCCCGATCGTTCCACCAGGCAGAGGTGAGTCCGCTGTCCAGTCTCCGCGGCCTGCGTCGATTTCGGGCGCCAGCAGCGCCAGCACATCCTCGGCCAAGCGGCGATAGGTGGTGATCTTCCCGCCGATGATGTGCACGGCCTGTGGAACGTCGCCGCCACCGTCATGCTTGAGGACATAGTTGCGCGTCACATCGGCGGCATCGGTGCTGCCGTCGTCGTAGAGCGATCGCACGCCGGCGTAGGTCCAGACGATGTCACTGCGATCGATCGCCTTGGCGAAATGGCGGTTGGCGACATCGATCAGATAGTCGGTCTCACCATCCGATATCGCGACCTCGCCCATTTCGCTGAGCGGCGGCGGGTCTGCATCAGTGGTCCCGATCAGCGTGAAATCCTGCTCATAGGGCAGTGCGAAGACGATCCGCCGGTCGTCGTTCTGGAAGATGAAGGCGCGGTCGAGGTCGTGGATCCGCGGAACGACGATATGGCTGCCCTTGACCAGCCGAACGACGTGGCCAGCCGGCGCGCTCGACGCCATTGCGCTTCCGGTCAGCGCCATGACCTGTTCGACCCATGGCCCCGCCGCATTGACGACGGCGCGTGCGGTCAGCGTGAAGTCTTCGCCATCGCCGCGCACGGCAACGCGCCAGAGATCGCCGTCGCGCGCAATCCCGACGCATGCGTGCCGCGTCAGGATCGTTGCCCCGTGCGCCTTGGCATCGACCGCGTTGAGCACGACGAGCCGCGCGTCGTCGACCCAGCAATCCGAATATTCGAACCCGCGCGTATAATCACCCGCGAGCAGCCCCGCGAACGGCGGGCGGTCGAGCCGCACGCCTTTCGACCCCGGCAGGCTGCGGCGCATATCGAGCCAGTCGTAGAGCAACAGCCCGATGCGGATCATCCACGCCGGACGCAGCCGCGCATCGTGCGGCAAGACGAACCGCATCGGCCAGACGATGTGCGGCGCGATGTGCAACAGCACTTCGCGTTCTTTCAGTGCCTTGCGGACGAGGCTGAACTCGTACTGTTCGAGATAGCGGATGCCGCCATGGACCAGCTTCGAACTCGCCGAAGACGTATGCGCGGCAAGGTCGTCGCGCTCGACCAACGCCACCTTGAGCCCGCGGCCCGCGGCATCGCGCGCCACGCCTGCGCCGTTGATGCCGCCGCCGATGACGATCAGGTCGAACGCGTTTTCCATGGGCGCAGCTATTGCATGATGACACGCGCTTGCGAAGCGCGTTAGGCGTGACACCATGATCCAGCCAACCCGCTCCACCTATTCGTCCCAGACCCTCTCGCTCAACGCGTGGCACTGGGGCGATCCCGCCAACCCGCCGCTGTTGCTCGTTCATGGCGGGCTTGACCATGCGCGCAGCTGGGACTGGATCGCGCGAGAGCTTGCCGCCGACTGGCACGTCGTCGCGCCCGACCTGCGCGGTCATGGCGATAGCGACTGGGCGAGCAGTAGCGGCTATCCGATGATGAACTTCGTCTATGATCTCGGCGAGATCGTTCGCCAGCTCGGCTGGGATCGCTTCACGCTGATCGGCCATTCGCTCGGCGGCAATATCGCGCTGCGCTATGCGGGGCTGTTTCCCGACCGGATCGAGCGCCTCGTCTCGATCGAGGGGCTCGGCCCGTCGCCCGACATGCTCGCCAAGCGCGTCGAAAAAGGCATCGAGAACCGGCTGCGCGACTGGTTTGACGATGTTCGCACCGCCTCGGGGCGGAGCCATCGTGCCTATGGCAGCGTCGCCGATGCCGAGGCGCGGATGCGCGCCGCCAACGCGCACCTGTCCGAAGACCAGGTCCGCCACCTGACCGAACACGGGCTGCGGCAGCAAAGCGATGGCGAAGGTGAGGGCGGCTGGCGCTGGAAGTTCGACCCGATGATCCGCGCCTGGTGCCCGCTCGACATCACGCAGGACGAAATCCATGGCCTGTGGGGCAAGATCGCCTGCCCGACTTGGCTCGCCTATGGCGGCAAGAGCTGGGCCTCGAACCCCGCCGAAGACGGCCGCGATGCCTATTTCTCCAACGCGCACGTCACGCTCTACGAAGACGCGGGCCACTGGCTCCACCACGACGCGTTCGATGCATTCATGTCGGATCTGCGCGCGTTTATCGAGTGATCACGGTATTGGGTGATCCAAGGCGCACCATGTGGGCCAAGGAAAGGATGAATGACCAGTAACGACCCACTTGCGGACGTTTGTAATCTCGCTACGCTCAGAAAATGGAGACTCGCGCCAAAGTATTTCTCGGGAGTGTTACGACGGGACTTGTCATAATGTTGGCGGTGTCGCTTGTGCTGGCATTGATCGACGTGCCAAAGATCGGAAGGAGCGATCCAAAGCAGGCCGCAAAGTATCGCCCGCCCTTGTTCAATTTCTTCGAAACCTACGTCAGTGGCTCGGTGCTGGGAGTGGCCGTCGGCTCAACAAAAGCTGACGCAATTCAAGCGGCGGAACTTGCGGGCCTAACGGTAGAGCCAAGCGGATGGGGGGATAACCGAGCGGGAGGCGCAAGCCTTTACGAGAGACCAAACCTTCTTGCGACCATGCTCAGACAGACGCATCTGAATTTTCACGACGAAGCGGACTTGCTTGGAGGGATGACAATTCATTTTAGCGATGGCCGTGTGGAACGTATCGAAGTCCATTACATCAATACCGAACTTATTTAGACTTGAAGTAATCTATGCGGGCTTCCCACCCAATTTCGGCCGGCGGCGAGGTGCGGCAGCAACGCGAGGATCTGTCGGAGGGCTAACGACCCAATTGCCGACATTGTCGCGAGGGACTATGATCGCCGAGATGAAGATGGCCAAGGGCAAATTGGCTTTTGCAGCTCTAATTCTCTGGGAGAGCTACTGGACCTACGTCTATCTTACGGCGAGTGTGCCAGACACGGAGATGGCTATGCCAGCCGCCATTCTGTTCGGCGGAGTTATTCCCATAATTCTGCTTACACTCGGCGCAGCGGCCATCTGGCTCGGCAGGACAGTCTTCAAGCGGCGCTGGTGAAGTCCGCTCCCCACCCAATTGCAGACATCGAAGTTTGCAAACGAAGCAATGTGGTTTTCACGACCGCTAACCGATGCTCGGCATCCCTGGCGCCACGCTGTCGTGCTTGTCGGCGCGTTTCCAGCCGAACAGCAGGTCGCGCTCGAGGTGGCCGCGCAGGCCGGCATAGTATGCGCTGAGGAACCCCTCGGCGTCGGAGACATGCTCAGCCCAGCCGATCCGCCCGACGATCGCGTCGGTGACGACCCACATCTGCGCGTCGTCCTTCAATCGCAGCACCTCTTCGAGCCGGGTCAGTTCGGCGACGCCGTAGGCCGCCAGCTGCGCGCGGGTGAAGACATAGCGATGCGCATCATATTGCGGTGCCGACAGGTCCTCGCCGAGCTTCTGCTTGCCCGTTTCGATCACCCACGTCCCCGCGAGCAGGTCGCCGACGCGCATGCGGTCGCGGTTGAACAACAGGAACAGGGTGAAGAGCAGCGCCCAGCCGACCCCGAACAGGACGACCCAGCCGTCGAGCCCGCCGCCTGCACCGCGGAAGCTGAGCATCGTCAGCGGCAGGAACAGTTCGATTTCGCGCATCAGGTTGCGCGCGATGACCTGGTCGACATTGAGCGCGTCGCCGTCGCGCGAGACGACGCGCAGGCCGAGCAGGCGCTTGCCCGGCGTTGCCGCGCGCTTGCCCGCCTCGAACCCGATGAACCAGAAATTGCGCAACAGGAACATCGCGATCATCACGCCGATCATCAGCGGCTCGCCGCGTTCGAACCCCAGTGAGATCACGCCGAATACCGCGAGCAGGATCACCGCGATAAACATCAGCAGCAACAGGCCGAGATCGACCGTCAGCGCGGCGAGGCGAGCGCCGGCGCTGCCGATCGTTACGCCGAGGTCGAACCCCTCGGGCGTGACGAGTGCACGGCGGCGCTTGCCGTCGGTGGTGGCGACCCGCGCGCTGCTCATTGCGGCACTTCCTCTTTCGGACGGATGCGCAGGCCGTAATAATAACCGCACCAAAGGACCAACATGCCGCCGCCGATCACATAGCGGGCAAGATCGCTCGTGATCGTCTGGCGTCCGATGCCTTCGAGCAGTCCGGCGATCAGCAGCATGATGATTACCCCGACCATCGCGACGCCCGCTGTGCGCCCCGCGCGCGCCGCCGCGTCGATCCGGCTCGATTCGCCGGGAAAGGCGACCGCGGTACCGATCCGAAGGCCCGCCGCGCCGGCCAGCACGATCGCGAACAGTTCGGTCGTCCCGTGAATCGACAGCCAGCCGACGAACTGCCAGCCCAGCCCCTTGGCGAAATAGACTTGTGCCATCGCCCCCATCAGCGCGCCGTTGGTCGCCACGAGCAACACCGTCGGGACGGCGAAGGCGAAGCCGAGCGCAAAGGCGAGGATCGCGATCTGCGCGTTGTGGACGAACAGATAGGCGGCGAAACCCGAGAGGAAGTCGCCGCCGCCATAGAGAATTTCGCGCAGCGATGCCGCGCTCGCCTCGGGCCCGCGCCCCTGCGCCATCTCGCCGACGATCGCGGCAAACCAGACCGGATCGAGCGCGACCAGCCGCCATCCCGCGATGATGCCGATCGCCAGCACTGCGAACATGACCAGCGTCTCTTTCCATAGGCTGCGCATCGCGGCGGGCCAGTCGGTCAGGAAGAAACGCCCGATCCGCGGCCCCAATTGTCCGCGCGCGCCATAGAGATAATGATAGCCGCGCAGCGACAGCGCCTCGAGATAGGCGAGCAATTGCGCGTCGAGCACCGCGCTGCGCGCAACCGCGAGCGACGAGAGCGTCGCGCGATAGAGCAACGGCAGCTGGACGAGTTCCTCTTCGCTCAGCTTGCGCGGCGATTTCTTCTCGGCGTGGTCGAGCAGCGCTTCGAATGCGGCCCACTGGTCCTCGCGCTCGGCGCGAAAGCTGGCGAGCGACTGGCGCACTGCACCGATATTGCTTCTGATTTCGCCGCTGCTGTTCACAATCGGTCCTCGCGCTTGAGCGTCAGATACCGTTCGAGCAGCGCCGGGCCGATCTCGTCGTGCGTCGCCTCGATCACCTCGACGCCGAGCAGGCGCAGGCGTTCGATCACCAGCTGGCGTTCGCGCAACAGCGCGCCCGCAGTGACCGCACGCGCGACGTCTTCGCCGCTTGCAGGTTCGGCGTCGGCCATCGCCTCGAGCTCGGCATCGCGCATCAGGACGAACAAGACGAGGTGGCGGCGCGTCAGCGCGCCGACGTTGCGGAGCATCAATTCGGCCGAGATGCTGTCGACGAAATCGGTGAAGATGACGACGAGCGAACGCCGTTCGAGCCGCGCGCCGAGCGTCGTCAGCGCGAGCGTGAAATTGGTTTCCTCGGGCGAATAGTCGATCTCGGCGGCGCGCTGTTGCAGCAGCGAAAATCCGGCGACCCCGCTCATCGCCCCGCTGGCGACGCGCGGGCGCGAATCGAAGCCGAACAGGCGCACGCTGTCGCCGCCCTTCAACGCCATGAACGCGGTCAGCAGCGCCGCGCCGACCGCGCGATCGACCTTTGGCATGCCCGCGACGGGTTCGCACATCAACCGCCCGCTATCGATCGCCAGCACGACCGACTGGTTGTGGTCGGTGCGATATTCGCGCGCGAGCAGCTCGCCGTGGCGCGCGCTGCGTTTCCAGTCGATGCTGCGGCGTCCCATGCCCGGCTGATATTCGCGCAGCGCCTCGAACTCGCGTCCCTGGCCGCGCCGCCGCCGGTCCTGCTCGCCGGGCGCGGCTTCCTGCAAATAGCGCAGCGCCTGCGACCGCAATGTCTCGAGATCGGGGATGACCGCGATCGCGCGATCGACCGGCGCCGATGTCTGTTTCCACACCAGTCCGAACGCGCCCGGCCAGCGCAGCCACAGCCGCGCCACCGCTGCCTGTCCGCGCCGTACCGCCTCGAACGGGATCGCCAGCGTCGCCGACCGGTCGTCGATCGTCATCGCGTCGCTGTCGCCGATCGTGCGCAAGCGCGCGTCGGTCGCGATCCGCCCTTCGATCCGGCGCGGAACGCCGCGCGCGAAATCGGCCCCCAGGATCACGCGCCCGTGCGTCCCGACACCGATCATCGCGGGCAAGGCGACGCGCGGCGCGACGCTGACCGGGGCGACGCCGCTGACCGCATCAACGACGATGAACGCGGTGAGCAGGCACAAAGGCAGCAGGCCGAGATACCACGACGCCGGCAGCAACAGCGCGACGCCAAGCGCGGGCAGGGCGGCGGCCGCCGCCAGCCACGCCGCACGTCGCGCAGGATAGATCACCGCGGTGCCTCGACCGCTTCGACCAGCGCGGCGACGATCGGTTCGACCTCGCGCCCGTCGATCTGCGCGGTCGCCGACAGGATGACGCGGTGGCGCAGCGCGGGCACCGCGAGCGCCTTCACGTCGTCGGGCAGGACATAATCGCGTCCGTCGAGCGCGGCGCGAGCGCGTGCGCCGCGCGCCAGCATCGCGCCTGCACGCGGGCTGGCGCCAACCTCGAGATCGCCGCTCATGCGCGTCGCGCGCACCAGGCTGGCGATATAGGTGACGACTTCATCGATCAGCGTCACCGAACTTGCCGCGTCGATCGCCGCTTCAATCGTCTCGCGCGATGCTTGCGGGGTAATTTCCCACTTCGCCGGATCGTCGCGCATCGCCCCGCCGCCATGCGTCTTGATGATCATCTCTTCCTGCGCCTCGGTCGGATAGTCGACGCTGTGCTTGAACAGGAAGCGGTCGAGCTGCGCTTCGGGCAGCGGATAGACGCCTTGGTGTTCGATCGGGTTCTGCGTCGCCACCACCATGAAGGTGCGACCCAGTCGATGCGTCTCGCCATCGAACGTGACCGCATGTTCCTGCATCGCTTCGAGCAACGCGGCCTGCGTTTTAGCAGGCGTTCGGTTGATCTCGTCGGCGAGAAGGAGATCGCAGAAGATCGGCCCCTTGGTCATCGCGAATTCGCCCGACTGGAAATTGTAGATGTTCGATCCGATGATGTCGCCGGGCATCAGGTCGGGGGTGAACTGGATGCGCCCGAAATCGAGGCCGAGCGAAGCGGCGAACGCGCGCGCGGTCATCGTCTTGGCGGTCCCCGGCGGGCCTTCGAGCAGGATGTGCCCGCCGGCAAACAGCGCTGTCAGCATCAGGGCGATCATGTCGTCCTGGCCGGTGATGACGCGCGCGACCTCGCCCCGGATGGCATCGGCGAGCGGCTTGATCTCTTCAATTTTCACGGGTTTTCCCTTTTATCCAGCGATACAGGTCGTCGCTCGCAGCGAGCATTGACGGTTCATTCGTGGTCGCGCGCAACGCCGCCAGCTTGGCGCTGAAGCCTTGTCCGCCCTCTTCATCACGGCGGTCGAGCCACTGTAACAGCGCTTCGCCGTGCAGGCCGGCGGGCGCGCGCAACCGGCTCGCGGCGCGCATTTCGACGATATCGGCGTAATGGTCGCCCAGCCCGCCGATCTTGCCGCCGCGCCGCATCAGCCGCGCGGTCGCATCGGCCAGCGCGCGCTTGCCGAAACGCAGCACGCGCTCGGGCCGGGCGGCTTCGCCGAAGCGTCCCAGCCCACCGAGAAAGGCGAGCAAGGCGGCAAAGACGAGGCTGAGCGTGAGCGCCAGGAAGGGCGGTTCGAGCATCAGCTTCCCGAGGCTGCGTGAGACGGGCGCGCGCGCCAGGCTGAGATCAAACAGGATCTTGCTCTTCGGGTCGGTCTTGAGGCCGCGCAGCAGCGCGACCGCGGCGACGGCGTTGGCGCGCTTCGCCAGCCCTGCATTGTTGAGCATGTCGGCATCGACCAGCATCCAGTGCGGTTGCCCCTTGGTGGCAATCGGCCGTTGCGCAGCCGCGCTGTTGCCTTCGGTCGGGAGCGGTGCGTCGAGCGCCGCGGCGAATTCGTTCAAGCGCTTGCGGTTGATCCGCCCGGCCTTGTAGACGAAGCCCGGCTTGTTCGGATAGCGTGCGACCTGCCATTTGGGCAGGATGAACAGGGTCGACTTGAACCGGCGCAGCTCGGCCAGTTCGGCCAGCCGGTCGATGTCGAAACCGGCGTCGATCGGAACGACGAGAAGATCGGCGTCGGTCGCGGGGATCGAGCGCAGTTCGACATCTTCGCCCGCCAGTTCGAGCAGTTTGACGATCCCGGCATAGCCATTGCCGCCCTTGGCATCGGCGGTTGCCGCGCCCGGCGGGCTTGACCGGAAATCGGGGGCATAGGTCGCCAGCACGATAAACCCGGCAAGCGCGATGATGCTCGCGGCGATGCCCCAGGCGACCGCCCGGGGCGAGAATGGCTGGCTCTCACTCATGCCACGTGCCTCCGCCATCCTTCGGCGAAGGCGAAGTTTTCATAGGCCTGGCGCGCCTCGTGCCAGCCGTCACTGCCAACACTGCGGCGGGCGAAGAGCGCGCGTTCGACGATGCCCGCAATCCTTGAAAACGCATCGCGTGGCCGCGCCGGAAGGCGCGCGTCGACGGCGATATCGCGCGCGGTCAGAGAGGGCTGGAGGAAATCGGGCAGGCGGCGTGCAATGTCCTCGACGCTGCGCACCAGCAGCAGGTGGACCGCCGCTTCGTAATCGCCGGCTTCGGCCAGCGCATCGGCTTCGGCGAGCAGCGTGCGTGCGACGCGCGCTTCGGGTCGCCAGTCCGCATCGTCATCCTCGATATGCTCGCGTTTCCACCGCGATGCCCAGCCATATCCGCCGAGTTGCGCAATCACGAGATAGGCGACGAAGGCGGCGATCAGCGCAACCCCGGCCCAGAAGATATAGGTTGCGAAGGGTGCGAGCGCGGCGATGAATTCGGCGATCATCTTGGCGAGGCCCGACGGCTCGATTTTGGGCGGCGGGGCGAGGCTGAACTGGATCGACCGATCGGCAATCAATTCGGCATGCGCGCGCGCCAGCGTTGCTGCGTCGATTGCTCCGCCATCAGCGCTCATCAGCCGTCACCGCCCCCTGCGACCAGCGACAGTGTTCGTCGCTGTTTCCATGGTTTAGCGCAAGTCGGCGGACGTGCAAGGCGTCAGGTGCCGGGGTGGCCAAGGTCGCCGAGAATGGCGTCGACCGCCTGGTCGGCGATCCGGTCGCGGCCGATCGGGCCGTCGGGCCGGAACCAGTTGTGCGTCCAGTTGAGCATTCCGTAAAACAGCATGACCTTGACGCGCAGCGCGTCGCGATCACTGGCGTGGCGATCGATCACGGTGAACAGTGACTGGGTGAAATCGACGATGGCGCGCTGTTTGGTGACGATATCATCGCGCTGTGCCGCGGTCAGATGGTTGAGTTCGTAGAGCAGCACCTTCTGGCTGTCCGACGCGCCGACATAGTGATCGAGCAAGGCGCGCGCCAATTTCCGCAGCCGCGTTTCGGGCGGATCTGCGCTTGCGGCAACGGCGTCCTTCACCGCCAGCAGCGCATCGATATGGCTGCGCATGGCGTCGTAGAGGATATCCTCCTTGGCGGCGTAATAATGATAGATCAGCGACTTGGAGAAGCCGCCCGCCGCCGCGAGATCGGCGATCGAGGCGCCGCCGAACCCGCGTGCCGCAAACAGATGCGCGGCATGCGCGGTGATCGCCGCGCGCTTGGCATCGTAATCGGCGGCCTGGATTCGCGCCATCGCTGGTCCTTCCGGCCTAGGCCTCGTTCTGAGTGAGCAGATCGTAGGTCGCGACGAGTTCGTCCTTCTGGTTGAAGATCTCGACCGCCCATTTGACGACGCCCTCGTCGTCGGACTTCAATGATTTCGATCGGACCGTCAGCTCGACGCGCATCGCATCGTCGGGGTAAAGCGGGGTCAGGAAGCGCAGGTTTTCAAGGCCCGTATTGGCGAGCACCGGACCCGGATCGGGATCGACGAACAGGCCCGCGGCGAAGCTCAGGATGAGATAGCCGTGCGCGACGCGGCCTTCGAAGATCGGCGATGCCTTGGCCGCTTCTTCGTCCATGTGGGCATAGAAATTGTCGCCGGTGAACTCGGCAAAATGCTCGATATCGGCGATCGTCACGGTGCGGCTCGCGGTCTTGAGCGTGTCGCCGATATTCAGGTCGCGCATGCGTTTGCGGAACGGATGGGTGTCGACGAAATGCTTCGGCGCATCGGGAACATATTGCTCAGATATCGCCGCGATCATCGCCGGTGTCGACTGGATCGCGGTGCGCTGCATGTAATGTTTTACCGCGCGCGTGCCGCCCAGTTCCTCACTGCCGCCTGCGCGGCCCGGACCACCATGGACAAGGACGGGGAGCGGCGAGCCGTGGCCGGTCGACTCCCTGGCATTGTCGCGGTTTATGACGAGCATGCGGCCGTGATAGGCCGCCGCGCCGACGACGAAGTCGCGCGCGGCCTGCGGGTCGTGGGTGAACATCGACAGCGCCAGGCTGCCCATGCCGCGATTGGCCAGCGCGACCGCATCGGCGATGTCGTCATAGGGCATGATCGTCGCCACGGGGCCGAACGCCTCGATATCGTGGATCGCGGTCGCCGCCCAGGGATCGTCCGCGCGCAGCAGCACCGGCGGCATGAAGGCGCCGCCTTCGGGGCCCGTCGCTGCGGCAGGATCGCCCGACACGACGCGCGCGCCCGATGCAACGAGCTTGGCGATTTGCGCGCGTACGTCGTCGCGCTGCGCGCAGCTGACCAGCGCGCCCATGCCGCTTGCCTTGTCGCGCGGGTCGCCGACCGTCTTGGCTTCGAGAGCCCCGGCGATCGCGTCCTGCGCCGCGTCGAGATACGCGGCGGGGATGATCGCACGCCGGATCGCGGTGCATTTCTGCCCCGCCTTGACCGTGATCTCGTTGACGACCTCGGCAACGAACAGGTCGAATTCTGGCGTGCCGGGCGCGGCATCGGGGCCAAGGATCGCGGAGTTGAGGCTGTCCTGTTCGGCGACGAACCTGACCGATTCGCGCGCGATCGAGGGATGCGAGCGCAGCTTGCGCGCGGTCGCCGCCGAACCGGTGAAACTCACCATGTCCTGACCGGTCAGATGGTCGAACAGATCGCCGACGCCGCCGACGATCAGCTGCAGCGCGCCATCGGGCAGCAGGCCGCTATCGATCATCACGCGCACCGCCGCCTCGGTCAGATAGGCGGTCGAACTGGCCGGCTTGACGATCGCCGGAACGCCCGCGACCAGCGCCGGAGCGAGCTTTTCGAGCATGCCCCAGACGGGAAAGTTGAACGCGTTGATCATCACCGCCGCACCCTGCAGCGACGTGTAGATATGCTGGCCGATGAAGCTGCCCGATTTGCTCAGCGGTTCGACCGCGCCGTCGAGCAGGACATGCGCATCGGGCAGTTCGCGCCGCGCCTTCGAAGAAATCGACAGCATCGTGCCCGCGCCGCCCTCGATATCGATCCAGCCGTCCTTGCGCGTCGCGCCGGTCAGGTAGTTGAGCGCGTAGAGCTCCTCCTTGGCGGCAAGGATCGCAAGGCCGAGGCCCTTCACCATGTGGGCGCGCTCGTGGAAGGTCATCGCGCGCAGGGCTGGGCCGCCGACGGTGCGGGCGTGGTCGAGCATCGCGCCAAAATCGATCCCGCCCGATCCGGTCGTCGCGACCGGCGCGCCGTCGATCGCACTGACGAGTTGGGGCCGGTCGCCGGTTCCGGCAATCCATTCGCCACGCGCGTAATTGAGGAGGTCCTGCGTTTTCATAATCTAGCGTCCCGTGAAGCTGGGTTTGCGTTTTTCGGTGAAGGCGGCGACGCCCTCGGCATAATCGTGCGTCCCGCCGAGCATCCGCATCGCATCGCGCTCTTCGTCGAGTTCGGTGTCGAGGTCGTTGGTCCAGGCGGCGCGAACGCGCTTCTTGGTCTCGGCGAGGCCGCGCGTCGGTCCGGCGGCGAATTTCTCGGCGAGCGCGGTCGCTTCGGCGATCAGCGCCTCGTCATCGACGCATTTCCAGATCAGTCCCCATTCGGCGGCGGCCTCTGCCATCAGCGGTTCTCCCGTCAGCGCGAGGCCCATCGCGCGCGCCTGGCCGATCAGCCGCGGCAGGATCCATGTCCCGCCCGAATCGGGGATCAGGCCGATATTGGCGAACGACTGGATGAACTTCGCCGACCTGGCCGCGATGACGACGTCGCAGGCGAGGGCGATGTTTGCGCCGGCACCTGCGGCGACGCCGTTGACTGCGCAGACGACGGGCATCGGCAATGCGGCGATGCGGCGGATCAGGGGGTTGTAGTAGGTTTCGACCGAGTGGCCGAGATCGGGCGCGGCATTATCGGCCGAAACCGCGCGGTCGCCGAGATCCTGTCCGGCGCAGAAACCGCGCCCGGCTCCGGTCAGGAGAACGGCGCGAACGGTGTCGTCGGCTTTGATCGTGTCGAACGCGGCACGGACCTCTTCGTGCATCCGGACGTTGAAACTGTTGAGCCGGTCGGGCCGGTTGAGCGTGATCGTCGCAAGACCGTTCTGGCTGGAATATTCGATCGTTTCGAAGGTCATTCGGAGGCCTTTCGGATATCGGTATGGAGGATGGACCGAGGTTGATACATACAATAGAATTCGTTGACCGATCGGTCAATTTATTCTATTCTGCCACGCAGAACGGAGAGACGGATATGTACGCACAAAAGGTCGAATCGACCGGCGCCAGGCCCAAATCGCTCGACGAGATGGATCCGCAGGAACGCGCCTTCCAGGAGCGGATCGACGCCAACATCAAGATCGAGCCGAAGGAATGGATGCCCGAGGGCTATCGCAAGACGCTGATCCGGCAGATTTCGCAGCACGCGCATTCGGAAATTGTCGGGCAGCTTCCCGAGGGCAACTGGATCACGCGCGCGCCGACGCTCGACCGCAAGGCGATCCTGCTCGCCAAGGTGCAGGACGAGGCGGGCCATGGGCTCTACCTCTATTGCGCCGCCGAAACGCTCGGCGTGACGCGCGACCAGCTCACCGAGCAACTGCTTTCGGGCAAGGCGAAATATTCGTCGATCTTCAATTACCCGACGCTGACCTGGGCCGATATCGGCGCAATCGGCTGGCTCGTCGATGGTGCGGCGATCATGAACCAGGTGCCGCTGCAGCGCTGTTCCTACGGCCCCTACAGCCGCGCGATGATCCGCGTCTGCAAGGAGGAAAGCTTCCACCAGCGCCAGGGCTACGACATCATGATGGTGCTGTCGAAGGGCAGCGAAGAGCAGCGCGCGATGGCGCAGGACGCGCTCAACCGCTGGTGGTGGCCGTCGCTGATGATGTTCGGCCCGTCGGACGCCGAATCGGTCCACAGCGCGCAGTCGATGGCGTGGGGCATCAAGCAGGACAGCAACGACGATTTGCGTCAGAAATTCGTCGACCAGACCGTGCCGCAGGCCGAATATCTGGGGCTGAAAGTGCCCGACGACGATATCGTCTGGAACGAGGCGAAGAACGACGGCAAGGGCGGCTACGACTTTGGCGAAGTGAACTGGGACGAGTTTTTCGACGTGCTCGCGGGCAACGGCCCGTGCAACGCCGAACGCCTCGGCGCGCGGGTCAAGGCATGGGAAGACGGCGCCTGGTTCCGTGACGGGCTGATGGCGCACGCCGACAAGCAGGCAGCAAGGAAGATCGCGGCATGAGCGAGCACAAGCGCAAGGAATGGCCCTTGTGGGAGGTGTTCGTCCGCGGACAGCACGGCCTCAGCCACCGCCACGTCGGCAGCCTGCACGCGCCCGATGCCGAAATGGCGATCAACAATGCGCGCGACGTCTACACGCGGCGCAGCGAGGGCGTGTCGCTGTGGGTTGTTCCCGCCGACGCGATCACCGCGACGTCGCCCGGCGACAAGGAGCCGTTGTTCGAACCCGCCAACGACAAGGTCTATCGCCACCCAACCTTCTACGACATTCCCGACGAAATCGGGCATATGTGATGGGCGTCGAGACCATCAGGAAACCTGCCGATACGCGCGTCGCGGTGAAGCCTGCGTTCGATCTCGCGTTGCGGATGGGCGACAATGCGCTGATCCTGGCACAGCGCAACGCCGCCTGGTGCGGCCATGCGCCTGCGCTCGAAGAGGATATCGCGCTCGCCAACGTCGCGCTCGATCTGATCGGCCAGGCCAAATTGTGGCTCGGCTATGCCGGTGAACTCGAAGGTGAAGGACGCAGCGCCGACGATCTCGCCTTCCTGCGCGACGGGCGAGAGTTTCGCAACGTCCTGCTCGTCGAGACGCCCAATGGCGATTTCGGCCAGACGACGATGCGCCAGTGGCTTTACGATAGCTGGCACCATTTCATGCTCGAAGGCCTCAAGGCATCGAGCGACGAACGCATCGTCGAGATCGCCGAGAAATCGGCCAAGGAGGTCGCCTATCATCTCGAACGATCGACCGATCTCGTTATTCGTTTGGGCGATGGCACCGACGAGAGCCACAAGCGGATGCAGGACGCGCTCGACTATCTCTGGCCGTTCGCCCGCGAACTCGACGTCGCCGACGACGCCGACCGCGCCATCGCCGCCGCCGGGATAGGCCCCGACCTCGCGAGCGTTGCCGAAAAGGCGCTGGCCTATCGCAGCGAGGCGCTGTCGCAGGCGACGCTGACCGCGCCGACCGATGCCGTCCCGCGCAAGGGCGGCAAGGCGGGGGTGCACAGCGAGGCATTCGGCTTCATGCTCGCCGAGATGCAGGTGCTGCAACGCACGCATCCCGGGGTGAAATGGTAACGATGGCAGCGGTAACCGACCGACCCTCCGACGCGCAGGTGCAGGCGTGGCTCGAAACCGTGCCCGATCCCGAAATTCCGGTCGTATCGCTCGTCGATCTGGGCATCGTGCGCGGCTTTGCCTGGGACGACGACACGCTGGTCGTCACCGTCACGCCGACCTATTCGGGCTGTCCCGCGACCGCGGTGATCGCGATCGATGTCGAAACGACCTTGCTTGAAAATGGTGTCGAGAAGGTGCGCGTTGAATCGCAGCTTTCGCCCGCCTGGACGACCGACTGGATCAGCCAGGAGGGCAGGCGCAAGCTCCACGATTACGGCATCGTCCCGCCGGTCGATGGCAGCGCATGCGTCGGCGCGCTCAAGATGACCGGCGCTGCGGCGGCGGATATCGCGTGCCCGCGCTGCGCGTCGAAGGCGGTCGAGCGGATCAGCCAGTTCGGATCGACGCCGTGCAAGGCGAGCTATCGCTGCACCGACTGTCTCGAGCCGTTCGATTATTTCAAGAGCATCTGATGGGGAATTCAAGCATGACGGGGGCGGCAATCGCACAGGATCCCGCGCAGGTGGCGAAATCGCAGTTCCTGCCGCTGACGGTCGTCGACATCCGTCGCGACACGCGCGATTCGGTCGTGCTGACGCTCGAACCGCCCGCTGAACACGCCGACGAGTTCGACTTCGTCCAGGGCCAGTATCTGACCTTTCGCAAGGATTTCGACGGCGAGGAGGTGCGCCGCTCCTATTCGATCAGCGCAGGGCTGGACGAAGGCGTGCTGCGCGTCGGGATCAAGAAGGTCGATGGCGGTTGGTTCTCGACCTATGCCAATGACGAAATCGAGATCGGCGACACTATCGAGGCGATGCGCCCGATGGGCAATTTCCACGTGCCGATCCTCGAAGAGGGCGGGCGCAATTACCTCGCCTTTGCTGGCGGTAGCGGGATCACGCCGATGATCTCGATCGCCAAGACGGTGTTGTCGCGCGAGCCGCAATCGACCTTCCAGCTGATCTACGGCAACCGCTCGACCAGTTCGATCATGTTCCGCGAAGAGCTCGACGACCTCAAGAACATCTATATGGGCCGATTTTCGGTGACGCATATCCTCGAGAGCGATGCCGCCGATATCGAGCTGTTCCATGGCCGCGTCGACAAGGCCAAGTGCGAGGCGCTGTTCGCGAACTGGATCGACGTCGACAACGCCGATTTCGCCTTTGTCTGCGGCCCCGAACCGATGATGCTGGCAGTGTCCGAATCGCTCCAGGACCACGGTCTCGACCACAAGAAGATCAAGCTCGAGCTGTTCAAGTCGGCGCAGCGCGGGACGCCCAAGCCACAGGCAATGTCCGACGCCGAGATCGCCGCCGGTGACGTTGTCGAAGCGACGGTGGTGATCGATGGTGTCACGCGCAGCTTCCCGATGCCGCGCAGCGGGCAATCGATCCTCGAGGCCGCGCGGCTCGCCAATATCGAGGCACCCTATGCCTGTCGCTCGGGTGTCTGCTCGACCTGCCGCGCGAAGCTGATCGAAGGCGAGGTCGACATGGAGGCCAATTACGCGCTCGAGGATTACGAGGTCGCGGCGGGCTATATATTGACCTGCCAGGCGCACCCGGTGACCGACACGGTGAAGGTCGATTACGATCAGTAATCATGCCATGCTAAGGCGATGACGAACGAGGATATGATGGGAAGCGAAACCGCCGTGAAGAGCAAGACGCAGGATCCGAAACAGGCGGGCCAGAACCACGTGGATACCGATATCGACTGGCGCGGCGTTGCGCGCTTTGTCCAGCTGTCGCGCCAGCTCGACCATCTCGAGGAAACACGGCTCGTCCCCGAAAAGAAGGTGCTCTACCAGTTCAGTGCGCGCGGCCACGACATGGCGCAGGTCCTGCTGGGATCACAACTGACGCACAAGCACGACGCGATTTGCGGCTATTACCGTTCGCGCCCGATCCTGCTGTCGCTCGGCGTCGACCTGGTCGAGGCGTTGCGATCGTCGATGGCGCGATCGGGCGGCTATTCGGACGGTCGCGATATCGGCGTCGTGTTCAATTACCCCAATCCCGACGGACCGTCGGCGCTGCCGATGTGCGGCGGTGTCGGCGCGCAATATACCCCGACCGCAGGCTGGGCGCAGGCGGTCAAGTACCGCGCCGAGACGCTGGGCGATCCCGACTATGACGGCGCGATCGGCGTCGTGCTGGGCGGCGAGGCGTCGGTTGCGACCAACGGTTTCTGGTCGGCGCTGACGATCGCCACGACGCAGCAGCTGCCGATGCTGTTCTATATCGAGGACAATGGCTACGGCATCTCGGTCCCCTCGACGTTCCAGACGCCCGGTGCCGACATCGCCGCCAACCTCGCCAGCTTCTCTGGGCTAAAGGTCCTCAACGGCGACGGCACCGAGCCGGTCGAGGCCGCCGCGATGATCAAGGATGCGGTCGCGCATGTGCGCAGCGGGCAGGGGCCGTGCCTCATCCGCCTGACCGTGCCGCGCCTCCAGGGGCACAGCTTCCAGGATACGCAGACCTACAAGTCCGAGGCCGAGGTCGCCAAGGAATGGGCGCGCGATCCGCTGCCCAAGTTGAAGGCGCATCTCGTCCCCGCGCTGTTCGACGAGGCCGAGTGGGATACGATCGAGGCCGATGCCACCGCCGAGGTCGAGGCGGTGCGCGAAAAGGCCGAGGGAATCGCGATTGCCGACCCCGCCACCGTCGCGACCAACGTCTTTTCGGGCGACCAGCCCCAGGCGATGGGCGGCGTGCGCGGATCGATCGACCTGCCGAGCGGATCGAGCGAGCCCGCGCCCGAGGGCAGCCGGATCAACATGGTCACCGCGGTCCGCCGCACGCTCGAAGCCGAGCTCGAGATCAATCCCAAGATGCTGATCTTCGGCGAGGACATCGGACCCAAGGGCGGGGTTCACGCCGTCACGCTCGGCCTGCAGGAGAAATTCGGCGACGATCGCGTATTCGATACCTCGTTGTCGGAGGAAGGCATTATCGGCCGCGCGGTCGGCATGGCGGTCAACGGATTGCTCCCCGTGCCCGAGATCCAGTTCCGCAAATACGCCGATCCGGCGATGGAGCAGATCAACGATTGCGGCACGATGCGCTGGCGGACCAACAACCGCTTCGCTGCGCCGATGGTCGTGCGGATGCCCGTCGGCTTCTTCAAATGCGGCGATCCGTGGCACAGCCAGACCAACGAGGTGCAGTTCGTTCACTCGCCCGGCTGGAAGGTCGCGGTGCCGTCGAACGCCGAGGATGCGGTTGGTTTGCTGCGCGCGGCATTGCGCGGCGACGATCCGGTGATGTTTCTCGAGCATCGCGCGATGCTCGATGCGGTGTGGGCGCGGCGGCCCTATCCGGGCGACGATTACGTGCTCGAATTCGGCAAGGCGAAGACGACGCGCGAGGGCGACGAGCTGACGATCGTCACCTGGGGCGCGATGGTCGAACGCTGCGAGGAGGCCGCTGACACATCGGGCAAGAGCGTCGAAGTGATCGACCTGCGCACGCTGATGCCGTGGGACAAGGATGCCGTGCTCGCATCGGTCGCCAAAACCAACCGCTGCCTCATCGTCCATGAGGATTTGCGCAGCGCGGGCTTTGGCGCGGAGATCGCCGCGGTGGTCGCCGACGAGGCGTTCCTCGACCTCGACGCGCCCGTCGCGCGGCTCACCATGCCCGATATCCCGAGCCCGCATAACGCGGTCCTGCTTGACGCGGTGGTGCCGAGCGTCGAGGAAATCGCGGCTAAGATCGACGAACTGGTGGATTTCTGATGAGCGAGACAGTGACCGACGTAATCGCGCCGATCGAGCAGGAGGGGACCAAGGCGGTCGTCCTTGCCTGGTATGTCGAGGTCGGCGGATCGGTGAACGAAGGCGACCCGCTGGTCGAGCTCGAAACCGACAAGGTCTCGGTCGAGGTGCCCGCGCCGGCGAGCGGCGTGCTGACCGAGATCCTCGTCGCAGCCGACGGCGAGGCGATCCCCGGCGAGGTGCTGGGGCGGCTCAGCGCAGGCGGGGCCGACGCGGCAGTCGCTACCGAACGCCCGGCGCCGAGGCCGGTCGCCGAACCCGAAGTGACCGCCAAGCGCGCACAGCCCGCCGACAAGCAGACCGAGCGCCGCCTTTCGCCCGCGGTTCGGCGGTTGGTGCGCGAACATTGCATCGCGGTCGAAGACATCGCCGGCAGCGGAAAATCGGGGCGCCTGACCAAGGCCGATGTCGAGGCGCATGTCGCTTCGGGCGGGTCCGCGTCGGCCCCGGCGCGATCCGCCGACGCCGTGCTATCCGATCGCAGCATCCCGCACGACCGCATGCGGCTGCGCATTGCCGAGCACATGAGCCATTCGGTCGCCACCGCGCCGCACGTCACCGCGGTGTTCGAAGCCGATTTCAGCGCGATCATCGCCCACCGCAAGCGCCACAAGGAGGCCTTTGCGGCCAAAGGCGTCAAGCTCACCTATACCGCCTATCTGATAGCCGCGTGCGTCGAGGCGATGAAAAAGGTGCCGAGCGTCAACAGCCGCTGGCACGACGACCGGCTCGACCTGTTCGGCGACGTCAATATCGGCGTGGGGACGGCGCTCGGCGACAAGGGCCTCATCGTGCCTGTCGTTCACAAGGCGCAGGCGCTCGACCTGTTCGGTATCGCACAGCGGCTCGACGGACTGGTCGCCAAGGCGCGCGACAACGCGCTCGACGCGCATGAGGTGCGCGGCGGCACCTTCACGATATCGAACCACGGCACGTCGGGATCGCTGCTCGCCAGCCCGATCATCATCAACCAGCCGCAATCGGCGATCCTCGGCGTCGGCAAGCTTGAAAAGCGTGTCGTCGTGCGGACGGCGGGCGGGCAGGACGCGATGCTGATCCGGCCGATGGCCTATGTCTCTCTGACGATCGATCACCGCGTGCTCGACGGCGCGCAGACCAATGGCTGGCTGACGCGCTTCGTCGAGGTGCTCGAGGGCTGGCCGCGCGACTGATCAGGCCGAGAGCATCTCGCGGTCCTCGATCATCGTGCTGGCGAGCGCGCCGGCAAGATAATCGACATTGTCGGCGCGAATACCGCAGACATTGATCCGGCCCGATGCGGCCATGTGGACCGCGTGCGTGTCGCGCATCCGCTGCGTCTGTTCGGGGCTCAATGGCAGCAGCGAGAACATGCCGTTCTGGTCGCGGACGTACGACAGGCTGTCGCCGACTTCGGTTTTCTCGAGCGCATCGGCGAGCAGGTTGCGGCGCGCCTGGATCGATCGCTGCATCGTCGCCAGTTCGCTGCGCCAGTTGGCCTCGAGCTCGGGCGAGCCGAGGATGTCGGCGACGATCAGCGCGCCGTGCGCGGGCGCCATCGAATAGAATTCGCGCGCGAGGTCGAGCATGTGCGATTCGAGCACGGCGGCGCGGTCGGGGCTCTTGCCGATCGCGATCAGCGCGCCGGTCCGTTCGCGGTACAGGCCGAAATTCTTCGAACACGAATAGGATATCAGCAGTTCGGGCACGCGCTGGGCAAAGCTGCGCAGGATATAGGCGTCGGCGTCGAGACCGTGCGCCAGCCCGTGATAGGCAGTATCGATCATCGGCAGGAAACCGCGCGCGGCGGCAATGTCGGCGATGATGTCGATCTGTTCGGGCGACAGGTCGACGCCGGTCGGGTTGTGGCAGGCGCCGTGGAGCAGCAGGACATCGTCGGGGCCGAGCTGTTCGACCGCGGCGCGATAGCCGGCAAAATCGACGCCGCCGGTCGCGCGATCGAGATAGGGGATCATCCGCACGGCAAGGCCGGCGGCGGTATAGACCGGCCGGTGGTTCGACCATGTCGGCGTTCCCATGACGACGGTCTTGATCCCCGATCGCCGCATCAGTCCGCCCGATACGCCGAGCGCGCCGCAGCCGCCCGGGGTCTGGATGACGCCAAGCCGGCCGCTGCCAGGCAGGTCGCTGTCCTGACCGAGCGCAAGGCGCGCGATGTTATCGGCAAAGCCGGGAACGCTGCGCGGTGGCAGATAGGCCTTGGTATCTTCGGCGGTCTCGACGCGCGCTTCGGCTTCGGCCACCGCCGCCATGATCGGCGTGACGCCCTGTTCGTCGAGATAGACGCCGATCCCGAGATTGATCTTGTGCGGGCGATTGTCGATCGCGAAGACCCGGCCGAGATCGAGAATCGGGTCGGCGGGCAACAAAGGGAGGTTGGCGAACAAGGGCGGGGTCTCTCCGGCAAAAAACGAGGAAGCCCTCCTGACGAAGGGGGGCTGCACTCCCTTACCAGCAAATCGTCATTTTTCGCAAATGCCCGATTGGCCGCGCCGGCCGACTAATCCGCCAATCGTACCTCTTCGATGATCCGTTTGCCGCCTTTTCGGCCCAGCTGGACATAGAGGCCGACGACGTTGCGCACATAATTGCGCACATCATCGCTGCTCAGCCGGGTACCGCCCTGCATGACGAGCAGGACGATCTGCTCGATCGCGCTGGTCGGGCTGTCGGCATGGACCGTTGTCATCGATCCGGGATGGCCGGTGTTGACCGCGCGCAGGAAGGCATAGGCCTCATCACCGCGCAGCTCGCCGAGAATGATGCGGTCGGGCCGCATGCGCAGCGAGGCGGCGACAAGGTCGTTGGCGGTGACCTCCGCTTCGCCAAGGCCGCTCCGCGCGGCGAGCAGGCCGACGACGTTGGCGTGGTGAATCTTGAGCTCGGGCGTGTCCTCGATCAGGATCAGCCGTTCGTCCTCGGGGATTTCGCGGATCAGGCTGTTGAGGAAGGTCGTCTTGCCGCTCGACGTCCCGCCCGAGACGAGGATCGTCAGGCGCGCGCGGACCGCCGCCGACAATGCCCCCGTGATATCGCCTGCCTCGAGCTGCTTGCGCAGCGCGTCGCGCGTGCCTTGCGCGGCATCGAGCGCGCCGACCGCAGTGGCATCGAACGCGCCGGCGGCAGCGTAGTCGGCCAGCGTCAGGTCGGCCGAAACGTGCTTGCGAATCGCCAGCGCAGGGAAATCGCGCGTCGCCGGCGGGGCGACGATCTGGACGCGCGCACCGTCGGGCAGCGTCGCCGAAAGCAACGGGTGTTCGCGGCTGACGCCCTGGTGGCTGAATGCCGCGATCTGCCGCGCGAGCCGCATGACGAGCTTTTCGTCGAGCGCACTGACTTCGTGCCGCTCGATTTCGCCGCCCAGCGTTTCGGCCCACAGTTCACCGGGGCGATTGACATAGATATCGGTGACGTCGTCGCGCGTCAGCCATGGCGAAAGCGGGGCCAGGTAGCTCAGCAGATAGACGGTGTCGTCGCGCTGCCGGGCCAGGCTCACCGGCGTGTCTCGACCGACGAGAAATCGAGGTCACGCGCGACGAAGATCGAGATGCTGGCGCCAGGCTTGACCTTGAGTGTCGGGACGATCCGATCGGACGCACTGGGTTCGCCAACCCCGCTTACCGTGCTGCCGGGAAGCGAATAGATCACCGTTCCCCCCGCCTTGCGCGACGCGAGATTGACGCCGAGGTCGAGCACCGACTGGAGGATCGACGAAGAAAATCGTTGCCAGAAATGGCCGTCGACATCGGCCTTCACCCCGCCGCGGCCGACCGGGTCGGTCGCGGGTGAACCAATCGCGATCGTCGCGCCGTCGGGCCGGATCAGCCGCGTCCAGTTGATCAGCGCACGCTTTTGCCCCTGCGCGACGTCCGAGGAATAGTCGCCGATCAGGCGGCTGCCGCGCGGAATAAGGACGCGGGTGCCATCGAAGCCCATCACGTCGCGCGACACGATCGCACGGGCGAAGCCGGGGTGCGTTGAATCGAGCGCGGTTTCGAGCACGCCGCGGATCATCGTGCCTTGCGCCACCGTCGTTGCGCGGTTGGAAATCATCGCGGCGCGCGCCCGCGCGGTATTGTCGGTGGTCGCCTTGCTGTTGCCGATCGCGGTCGGCGAGTCCGCCGGGCTATTGGCGCTGCTGTCGAAGACCACCGCGGGGCCGCTGCTCGCGCGGACCGGCTCGGGGGGTGGAGCATAGACCTGTTGCGGCGGCGACGGATATTGCTGGACCGGTTGCGGCGGCTGACGGGGATAGGACATCGCGGCAGGCGGCGGCGGGTTAACGGGTTCGATCACGACGGGAGCGATCGGTTCGGGCGGCGGCGGAATGTCGAGCGGAGGCGGGGCGCCCGGCATCCGTGCCGACGACAGCGCCTGAGGCGATACGGCCGGCGCCAGATAGGCCCGGCGACGCGCGTCGAGCGCGGCGAACAGGATCGCGCCGAGAACCACCGCGATGATCGCGATGGCAAGCCCCGAAAGACCGCGACGGGGCCGGGTGACGCGCGGCATGACCGATTGTTCGCCGTCCCGATCGGGCGGCGGGGCAGGTGCGGGCGCGACCGTCGCGGCGCTCATGGCGCGCTCGGTGCGATCGGCCGCCGCTGCGCCCGTGCGACGCGCTTGTCGATGCGGAAGACGAGCCGCGCGGCGACACTGTCGATGACATAGCGATCGTCGCGGATCATGCCGTCGGCAAGGACTTCATGGCCGCTCTGGTCGAGCGCATATACTGCGGGCAAGTCCGCGTTCCGCGGCCATTCGATGTAGGTTTTCGCGCCATCGTCGCCGATCGCGTCGGGCCACAGGCTCTTGCTTCCCGACATGCGGTATTCGGCGACGATCGCGAGCGGTTCGCCGCCATTGTCGATGGGACGCGGATAGGAAAACTCGAGCGTATAGGGCATCGCCGTCGAGGCGTAATCGAGCGGCACGAGGTCGAACGCGTAGATGCGCACATCGGTGATGACGGTCATGTTGGTCGCAAGTCCCGGCTGGGTCAGCTTGACGAACAGGATGTTGCCGCCCTTGCTGGCGGTGACCTGCCAGCCGCCGCCGTCGCCCACCGCGATGCTTTCAATCCGTTCGTCGGGCGACAGCATGACGGTGACCTGATAGCCCGGCGCGGTCTCGACCCGCACCACCTGCTCGGCCCGATAGTCGATCGTTTGCAGTCGCGTGTCGCCATAGCCCGGCGGCACCGGCCCCTGCAGCATGATCGCCAACGCGGCGACCCAGCCGGCAGTCAGGGTCACAGCGTAACCTCGACCGAGGGAGCGACCACTGCACCGCGTCGTCCAGGCGCAGGCGGCGTGTCGCCGGGGCGCGCGCCGGTTGCCGGTTCGACCACCGGCTGAGGTACCGGCTCGACGACGGGCAAGGCCTCCTGGCTGCGGCGGTACGTGACGACCTGGAAGCCGAGCGGATTGACGAACCGGTCCTCGATCTTCATCGGCTCGCCCGAATAGCGATAGCGGATTACCGAGACCCATGGCTGCGGCGCCGAAACCTGCCCGCCGACGTCGCGCCGGACGGTATCGAAGCGCACCATCGCGACATCGTCGGCCATCGGGGTGACGCTCTTCACCTGGACATCGATCACGCTATTGCGCGGCATCGTCGCGAGGTAGCTCGTCGGGTTCGAAGCGGGGACTGCGGCGAGATAGGCTGCGCGCGCACCGCCGGTCGACCACAAGGCGACCTTGCGATAGTCCGACTGCAGCGAGTTCACATCGAAGCCTTCGCGCGCGATGACATACTGGACGAGGAACGACTGCGTCAGCGCGCTGTCGGCGGTCACGGCGCGCGGTTCGAGCGGTTTGAGCAATTCGACATAGCCGGTCTGCCGGTCGACCATCAACGTGTACGGCACGACGGTCTTGAGCGGGGTGACGAAGATCAGTGCCAGTGCGACGAAAAAGGCGATGGCCACCGCGACGCCGGCGACGATCCAGGCGATGCGGCGCGAGCGGATGAGCGCCTGGTCGCGGTCATAGGCCCAGCTCCCCGCCGCGGCGAAATGCGCGTCGAGCGCCTTGCGGCTCTTGGCCCCGATGGGATCGCGTTCAGCCATGCCGCACCATCACGGAAGGTACGAATTGCATTGCCACAAGCCGTAATTCTTGACTCGCGGACAGCGGCCGACGCGCGTCAGCCAGAGGTCGAAAAAGCGCGGCTCGCGCAGGCATAGCGCCATGCCGACGACATGGATGACGACGGCGATGACCAGTGCCCAGAACGAATGGAAGACCAGGAACAGTTCGGTCGCGATGATCATGTTGGCGATGAAATAGCTGTAGGTCACGCCGGCGAACATCTGCGGCCGCGTCAGCGCCACGAACAACGGATCGCGTTCGATGCCCGCCATGCCCGGTCAGCCCATGCCCGCGGTGGACTGGATCCCCGCGACGATGCTGGCAGCGCCGAACAGGATGAAACAGCCCAGGATCACCGTTGCGCCATAGCGCCAGTTGATCCGGCCGGTCAGCATCATGAACCCGACGACCGCCACCGCAATGACCGCGACGACGGTGGCGAAGGTGCCGAGCAGCGTGCCCTGCACCCAGCGCACCGCGCCGACCAGCACGCCCGATCCTTCGGGATCGCCGAACGCATCCTGCGCCTGCGCGATCGCTGGCCAGACCAGCGTCATCAGCGCACCTGCGCCAAAGAATTTTTTCAGTCTTGATCCCCGCATCTCAAGAATTCCCCTTAACCGTTCTTAACTATACGCCCGTCGCGCCGCTTGCCAAGGCCAGTCGCGCGATGCGCAGATGTGACCGTCATCGCAGGCTGCGGCGGTTGGCACTCGCCGAAACGCGCCCGCGCGTCCGGCGCTGCATTGACTGCCCCGCTGCCATCGCCGCTGGCCGCTCGCCCTGCTGTAGGCGCGACGAAACCATGGTTGCGCGGCTCACCCCGCTCGCCGCGCTAGCCGTCGTCGCTTGCTGTTCGCGCCGCTGGGTCGCGGAAACCGCATCGGCGACCGCGAGCGCGCGCGATCGATCGTCGAGCGCGACCGCGCCGCCGGTTCCAATGCGTTCGCGTTGCTCCGGCGAAAACGCGCGCGGCCGGCTCCAGCGATCGGCAATCTGGGCGAACCGTACCGGCAAGCGCAGGCCATAGGCCACCTTGGCGCTTGCGATGAGCACCGCGAGCAGGACAAGCGCAAAGACCAAAGTCACGACCAGCAGTTCGACCGGAACCGATGCCGCCACGGCGTTGGCGCGACGCAGCGCCAGCGCACCGGCGAGCAAGGGTTCGATCAGCGACAGCTCGATGCCGAGCACGATCGCGGTGCCGGTCGCGCCCAGCGCGGCGCCGACCAGCCCGCGCAGCCAGCCTTCGAACAGGCCGCGCGTACCGTCAAACAGCAGGAACAGCGCAAACAGCGGCCCCAGTGCCAGCAACAGCCCGGCCACCAGCCGGACCGAACCGAATGCCGCGATACTCGATGTCAGGAACAGCGTCCGGCTCTGTTCGAGCCGGTTGCCCGCGCGCAGGCTGTCGAACGGCACCCAGGCCCCCGTCGGCGACGGGTTGGTCCCGGCGACCCCGTTCATCTGGCCAGGGCCGCGCACGAGCAGTTCGGCCATCGCATCGTCGGCCCGCTGCAGCCGGTCGATGAGCCCCCCGGTCGCGCCCGGAATCCCCGCCGGCTCGCCGATCGACTGGGCGAGTTCTGCGGGCCCGCGCATCGCGACGTCGTAAACGACGATGTTGAACGCCGGCCAGCTGGTCGCGAGCAACAGGACGATCCCGACCTTGATCGCGGTCGGCACCAGCTCGCGCCCCTGCGGCGGACTGCCGATCAGCAGGCGATAGCCGATCAGCGCGACGAAGATCGTCAGCGCCAGCGTCAGCAGCGACGACAGCGGCGATCCGGGCGAGGCCAGCGCCTGATAGCCGAAGCTGCCGAGATTCTGCGCCTGGCAATCGACCTGGCCCAGCATGTTCGCGAGGAACGGGCTGCCGGTTTCGAGCGTCGGGCACGCCGCGAACATCAGCCGCGCTCGAGCAGCACGGGCAGCCAGTCGGCCGGGTCATCGCCGGTTTCGGCGCGGATCGCATCGAGCAGGCGGACGCTCGATTCGCGTCCCGACAGGACGGTCAGCAGATCGCGCTCGCCCGACAAATCGAGCCGCGCGACGACGCTTTCATTGCCGTGGCGAATGAGGAAGCAATGCGCATTGTCGGGCAGCGCGCGAACGAGTTCGTATTCGTGCTCGGACAGGCCGAAGCCGTCGATATAATCGACCGCGCGCGCCTTGGGGTTGGCCATGAAGATCTGCGTCGCCGCCTGCTCGATGATCGCGCTGGCGATCCGGCTTTCGAGCGCGTCCTGCGCGCTTTGCGTCGCAAAGCCGACGATGCCGTTGCGTTTGCGGATCGTCTTTTCCCAATCCTTGATCCGCGTGACGAAGACCTCGTCGTCGAGCGCCTTCCACCCCTCGTCGACGACGATGATCGCGGGATTGCCGTCGAGCCGTTCCTCGACGCGGTGGAACAGGTACATCATCGCCGGCGTCCGCAGGACCGGATCGTCGAGCAGCTGGGTCATGTCGAACCCGACCGTCTCGGCCTCGAGATCGGTATGGTCGGCAGCGTTGTCGAACAGCCAGGCGCGCGTGCCGTCGCCCCACCACGGAGCCATTCGCGACCACAGGTCGTGCGGGTGCGCCTTGTGCCCACCGCGGAACAGCGCGACGAGATGGCGCAGCTGCCGGTGCTCGGCGGGCTGGGCGAAACTGGCATCGACCGCGTCGCGGATCTGGTCGAGCTCCTCGACATCGGCGCCGCCGGCGAGCTGCGCCAGCCAGTCGATCAGGAACTGGCGGTTGGCGGCGCTGTCGGGCAGCAGCAGCGGGTTGAGCCCCGACGGCGCGCCCGGTCGCAGGACATCATAGCGCCCGCCGATCGCGCGGATGAACAGCTCGGCACCGCGATCCTTGTCGAAAAATATGATCCGCGGTGCGAACTTGCGCGCCTGGGCCAGCAGGAAGTTGAGCACCACCGTCTTGCCCGACCCCGACGGACCGATGACGGTAAAGTTGCCAAGATCGCCCTGGTGGAAATTGAAATGATAGGGGCCCGCGGCGGTCGTTTCGAGCAACGTCACCGCGTCGCCCCAGTGATTGTCGTCGCGCTTGCCGACGGGGAAATTGTGGCCGCTCGCCAGTCCTGCGAAATTGCCCGTCGAAACAAGGCCGCGTCGCGCGATATATTTGAAATTGCCCGGAAACTGCGCCCAGAAGGTTGGTTCGATCGCGATCTCTTCGCGCACCGCGACGATGCCGAGATCGGCCAGCGACGCCTGGACCTCGGCGGCGCCCTGGTCGACCTCGCCGGGGCTTGTCCCATGAACCGCGATGCTCATGTGATGTTCGCCGAAGCCCGCGCGCCCGGCGGCGACCTCGTCCTTTGCCTGGCCCAGTTCGGCGCGCAGGCTGAGCGCCTCGTCCTCGGCCGAGCGCATCCGCCTGAGCGCGAGGTTCATCCGCCCGAGCGCTGCCTGGCGATCGACGAAGCCGAACGACTGGCTGACGGTCAGTTCAAAGGGCAGGCGCAACAGCTCGTCGAACATGCCCGCGCTGGTCTGCCCGGCATAGTCCTTGATCGAAATCATCGCGCTGAAGCTGCGCGGAAGGTCGCCCGACGCGCCGAGTTCGACCGTCTCCTGGCCAAAGCTGACGCGGCGATACGGCAGGTATTCGCCGAGATCCTGCATCGGCAGCTGCACCGGACGCGATGCGCCATTGTACAGGCGCGAGAGGAATTCGAGCGGTTCGGAACAGACGCCGTCGCGCGTTTCGTATACGCCCAGCAGGCGCGGCTCGTAGCTGCCCAGCGATGCGACCAGCGCCTCGCGCGCGACATCGAGCTGGCGCAGGTCATGCGCCGCGTGGCCGGCATCGTCCTCGCCTGCGCGCCCGACGAGCTGGCGGGCCATGTCGAGCCATCCGGCGCGGCCCTTCATTGGGCGGCGGACCAGCGTCAGATAGAGGTCGTTGACATAGAGACGCTTCGACGCGAGCCGTCCCTGCCATGCGGTGTCGAGCCGCCGTGAAAAATCGTCGCGATGGTCGCCGCCGAGTTCGGGAGAGACTTCGCGCCGGATGATATGATGATAGAGTGCGAACTGCGATGTGCCGATCGTCTGCAACATCGCGTCGCGCAGCCGCTTGCGGTAATTGAGCTCCTCGCTGTCGGCGGTTTCGAACAGCAACCCGCGCAGCTGGATGACCTGCATCAAAAGCCCGTCGCGCGTCGCGATCGTCGCATCGTCGACGTGGCGCGCATAGGGCAAATGCCGCCCCGCCGACGCTTCGCGCGCGATCGTCCTGGCGTCGCTGGCGTTCGCGGTGGATAGGTTCATCAGGGCGTTTGCCCGCGCGTTGCCCGCACCGCGAAGCCGGCGATCGAAGATCGGCGCGAACCTGCGGCGGCGACTCCATGGTTCGCATTTTGAGAACTTGGCATCAGCCCTCCCCCAAGCGGTCAGCGATGGACTCGCCAAACCCGCCCGGGCGACTGTGCCAAATAAGCAGATGTAACGAAAGCGCTAGTTGGCGCGGAACACGGCGCCAACCCCGGCACGTTCGCGCGCGGTCCAGAATGGGGCCGGCGGGCGCGGGCGATCAGCAGGTCGGGAAAGCTGTCGGCCCGTCAGGCATTGGCGAGAAAGCTACTCCAGCCGACCTTTAAAAATGCGGCGGCAGCATCGGCCTACACGAACAAGATGATCGGCAGCGACGTGGAACTGCCGGGCATCGGAGACTACGCGGATCATATCCATGCCGTGACCCATGCGGCGGCGGGCGGCGACATTGCCATGGCCAGCAAGATCCTCGCCGCTCAGGCAGTCACCCTCGATAGTATGTTTGCGGAACTGGCCCGGCGCGCCGCCATGAACATGGGCGACTACATCAATGCCGCCGAGCGTTACGGACGGCTTGCGCTCAAGGCCCAGAGCAATTGCCGAACCACCCTTGAGGCGCTGGCCAAGCTGCACCAACCGCGTGAGCAAACCGTGCGCCATGTCCACGTAAACGAGGGTGGGCAGGCCGTTGTCGCGGATCATTTTCACAATCACACGGGGGCTGCCAAAAATGGCAAATCAGTCAAACAATCCCATGCAACCGGAGCGGCTGGCGCAAGCGCCACGCTGCCTAGCCCGGACCCGCTCGGGAACGGAGTGCCAATCGCCAGCCGTGGAGGGGAGACGGCGATGCAGGATGCACGGCGGGACGAATCCCGGCGCACCTAGAGCTAATCGAAACGCTTGGAAGCATGGCGGGCGATCAGCCGAAGCGATGGCAGCGGCTCGCTTTCTACGAGAATTAGCGCGGTGTGACCGCTTCGGCGATTAGCAAGGTTCGGCGGCAGTTCGTAGGGTTGCGAAAGATGAAGCAGAGCCAACCGACAGTCTCAGTCGTCTGCAAGCGCTGGCGGCATATGCCGATCGCATGAAAAAGCTATGCGACGGGACCGCCTCAGTTCACATTGCTCGACTTCCAAATCAAATAGAGATTCTTGCGGGACGTTATTCTTAGTCTGAAAGCTCCAAGTTTCGCACAACTGAGGCGACATTAACGAAGCGGTGGCACTAAAGAAGCAAGCGAGCACATTACTGCGGAAGCTAAACCAAATTCAACAGCGACGGAATCGTGGCCCGGGCGGGTTTGGATGAAAGGGCTTGTTAAGCTTCACCCCCGACCGCTGCTAAGGAGCACTGCGCAATGGCCATGTCGGCGCTCGCCAAGAAAGCTGCCCTTTTCTTCGGCGTTCGTCGATCGCGTCGAGCGGAGCGCTCACTAGCAGTAGTACGGCCAAACCGGCAGCGACGGCGATCATCGGATCGATCCCGAACAAAGGAGCTCCTGCGTTTAGGAGGATGATCAGAGGGAAGTGGATCGCATAGATCGGATAGGATGTGCGGCCGAGGAACTGGCAGAGTGACCTCGATCTGTCCGATACTTCGCCGAGACCTACGGCAACGAGCATTGGCGAGATCAGGAATATGAAGCCGAGCTGGTAGAGCCCGTTCCAAGTGCCAGCGTGGACACAAAGCGCAACCGTCAGAAGTGCCGCGACGATCGGGAACGGCAAACCAGCGCTCCCGATGCGGTCCCGTACTCGGTAGATGATTACCCCAATAGGGAACGAGAAGAGTGCGCGAATGTAGCCGAGCTCAATATCTTCCCACAGGGGGCCGCCCAGGGGAGAGCCTCTCAAGGCCGTGGCAACGACCAGGGCGACCGCCGCAGCGCCGCTTATGGCCGCTAGCCGCCTGACGGTGAGGTGCCGCTGAAAGACCGCGTAGACCCAATTCACGACTAGCTCGACGGCCAATGACCACGAAGGGCCATTCATGGGATAGACGTTCGAGCCGCTATAACCGCTCGGGATCATCGGCAAGAAAAGCAGAGCGAGGGCGAGTGCGAGTGCGGGCTCCCAAAGATGGAACTCGGGATCGCCCGCTAGGTAGAGGCCGGCGACGATGAAGCAACCGATGAGTACGCCGATCAGGTAGATCGGATAGAAGCGATTGATTCGCAACTTGAAGAATTCAGTGTGGGTGAGCCCCGCCTCCAGCCGCCGATCGTAGGCATGTGCCACTACGAAGCCGCTCAACAGGAAAAAGAAGTCGACGGCGAGCGCGCCGTTCGGGATTAGATCGATTCGAAGCACCACGGAAGAATGAAACAGTACGACCGCAATGGCCGCCACCCCTCGGAGGCCGTTCAAAACGTGAAAGGTTCTTCTCGGGACGATTACGTGCGTTGCCCCGTGAAGTTGATCGCTCACAGAACCCACGCGAACCGCATCGCCCTACCCCAGGCGGATGGCGCCAACCAAGAGATGCAGGCTCTGCAACAGTTACCTACTGGCCATCGCATTCTTGGGGCCTCTCTGCAGTTGCGCCCCCTTTTGCTGTGGGAGGTCTCACATTTGATCAAACCATCGCAAAAATTGCTCCGGCGAATCTCAGGCGGTCGTGAGGCAAGATCGAAGAGATGTCGACCCCCTGTTTTACGTACCGATTCCATACTGGCGCTCGCCACGCCGCGCAAGTATTTGATATTATGGTGCACCCGACTGGATTCGAACCAGTGGCCTCTGCCTTCGGAGGGCAGCACTCTATCCAGCTGAGCTACGGGTGCATCCGTGCCGTGCGGCGCTTAGCAAAGGGCGTCGCGGTTCGCCAGCGCGAATCGGCGGTTGCTTACGTCTCGGTCTTTGGCGGCGGTGTCGTGGGTTTGTAGGGGCACAAGTCAGTGACCCGGCAGCGTCCACATTCGGGACTGCGCGCATTGGGCGTTTCGCCGCGATCGCTTCGGGGGTTGTTGCGCCGGGCATGACAAGGCGCGCTGCCCGCAAGCAGCGCGCCTTATTCTATCGCACCATCAACCGTCGGAATTTTCGGTTTCGCCGAGCGCCGCGTCGATGACGGCGTCCTTGACCTTTTTGCCACGGAGGATCCCGCCGAACAGCGATTTGGCGCCGCGGAGCAGGCCGCCGCCGGCTTCGGGCTGCGCCGCGTCGTTTTCGGGCGGCCTGACGCGCCGGGTTGCGACGTCGCCATCGTCGCCGTCGCCCCTGCTGTCGATGTCGTGATCGTCTGCTGCGGCCTCACCCTTGATGCCGTCGTACTTCATATAAACGGCAGCCTGCGGTTCCTTGGCGGGGGGCGCGACGCGCTGACCCGGCTTGGGCGCAGCCGATGGCCTCGCCGCGACACCCTTGGCCTTGCCGATATCGGGATCGCCGACATAGTTGACGGTCACCTTGAATGTCGTTGCGGCGGTCGCGGCCTGGTACCAATAGCCGCCGGTATCGGGTCCACCGCCGATCTTCTTGCGGCACACGCCCTTGAACTCGGCGGGCACGTTGATGCTGAACGCATGGTCGTGGCGCAGGAACGCGGCGGCATCGCCGCCCTTGGCGACATGGTCCTTCAGTGCACGCTCGACGATGGCGACCGGATCGAGAGCGATGCCGCCGGTGCCTTCGTGAAGCGCCTTGGCGGGGATTGGTATGGTGTCGGCGTAATAGCGCTCGCGCGGCTTGCCCGACGGGGTGTGGGCCCCCGCGTCGGTCCCGCCGATAAAGGCCCCGGCGCGGGTGATGCCGCTGCCGAACTTGCAGCGCACGCCGCCTTCGACATCGATGTCGAAGCCCTTGCTGTCATGCGCCAGCTTGCGCTTGGCGGGTGCGGTGCTTTGCGACGAATTGGCGACATTGATGATGATGATGCCCGCATCGACGGCGATGCCGATGCCCTCGGCGCGCGATCCGGCGGTGCCGTGCGAGCTTAGCGAGACGTTGGCGAGCGCCGCGCCCGAGAGGCCCAGCGCAATTGTGGCGGCGGATAGATACACGATTTTCTTCATGAACATTCTCCCTTTGAAACACATTGACAGTCTCTCGATAGGACGTATTAGATTATAAGTCTAGAGCAACAATCTAGAGGGTTGTTCTATGCGGATTTTATGCTAACGCGCCGGTCGGACCACCCCCTGGAATGGAGCTCTCATGCAACCCAAAACCGCCCGTACGACTCGACAAAAGGTGATTGATTCGGCGACTGAGCTGACGCTCGAACACGGCTTCACCGCGGTCTCGCTGAAGGACATCGAAAAGCATTCGGGCGTCTCTAACGGCAGTATTTTCCACCATTTCGGTTCGAAAGACGGGATCTTGCGTGAGCTGTTCGTCGCCGAAAGACGTGCCTATCTGGGTGCCGTGGGGGAGGCGATCCTCGGCTATGACGGCGACCCCGTGAGGGCGTTCGGCGAGGGCGCGCGGGCTGCGCTGCGCTATCACACCGACCACCGGCAGCGGTATCAGCGGCTCATCGTCGAGTTCAATATTTCCGACTGGATGCACGATAATGCCGAGCTGTGGATCGAACTTGCCGGCGACCTGCAACAGCCCGTTGTCGATTGGGCGGTGCCGCATTTCGCCGCGGCTAGATTGCCGCTCCTGGCGCCTTCGCTGTTCCAGGCGCTGACGCTGGGGCCGGCCGAAGCGGTAACGCGGCAATGGCTGGCAGGAAGGCTCGTCGGCAGGCCGGTCGATTACGGCGACCTCGTCGCGAATTTCGTGGCGGCGGGGTTGCGGGCCCAGCTGGTTCGGACCCCGGACCCGGTCGCGGCCGACCGCTAGGCGACGGTCTTGGGCGTCGTGGTCCTTGGCGGCGGCGTCTTGGGTTTATAGGGGCACAGGTCGTCGACCGGGCAGCGCCAGCATTCGGGGGTGCGCGCCTTGCAGGTATAACGACCGTGCAGGATCAGCCAGTGGTGCGCGTCGCGGCGAAAGGGGGGCGGGACAAGCTTGTCGAGTTTGGCCTCGACCGCCTCGGGCGTCTTGCCCGGCGCGAGCTTCGTCCGGTTGGCGACGCGAAAGACGTGCGTATCGACGGCGAAGGTTTCGGCCCCGAAGGCGCAGTTCATCACGACATTGGCGGTCTTTCGCCCGACCCCGGGCAGCGCGACGAGCGCGCCGCGATCGTGCGGCACTTCGCCGTCATGATGGACGATCAGCGCCTGCGACAGCGCGATGACGTTCTTCGCCTTGGTGTTGAACAGCCCGATCGTCTTGATGTGCTGTTTGAGGCCAGCCTCGCCGAGCGCGACCATCTCGGCGGGGGTCCTGACCTCGTCGAACAGCGCGCGCGTCGCCTTGTTGACGCCGACATCGGTCGATTGCGCCGACAGGACGACCGCGACGAGCAACTGGAAATGGTTCGAGAATTCGAGCTCGGTGACCGGGTCGGGATTCGCCTCGGCCAGCCGCGAGAAGAATTCGAAGATGTCGGCGCGCTTCATCGGAGCCAGCGGCTAAGGCGGGGATAGGAGGGCAGGCCCTGTTCGAGCGCGGTGCGCAGGTCGGCGGTCATGCCGTAATAGCCGAGCATCGGCGCGCCGACATAGCGACCGGTCGCGAAGCTCGTGATCAGCGACTTGCTGTCGCCCCGATAGCCGCCGCCATGGAACAGCTGGGCGGGGGGCAGTCGGCACTCGACCGCCGCGGCATACGACCAGGCGATCGCCATCATCTCGTCGGTCGGATCGGGTTCGAGCGGGCCGAGCGTCGGGCGGATCGCGGGATCGGCCACGGCGATATGGCCGCCTTCGTGGAGCAGGTCGCCGGGCCAGACGGGCACCTCCGGATCGATCAGCAACCGGCCCCCGACGATCGCCAGACCGTCGAGCAGCTGGACCTCGGCATCGCCGATCCAGTCGACGTCGATCCCGACGGTGGCGAGAAAGGCGAGGCAGCGCTCGGCGGCTGCGGCACCTCCGCCTTCCTCATGCCAGCGGCACGCGTCGGCAGTGACGCTGCTCACAGGTCGAGGACGCTTTGCATGTCGTATCGAGCCGCCGGACGCCCGACGAGCCACGCCGCCGCGCGCAACGCGCCGCGCGCGAAGATGTCGCGACTTTCGGCGACATGGCTGAGGACAATGCGTTCGCCATCGCCGAGCAGCGCGACGCTGTGATCGCCCGCGACGGTCCCGCCACGCAGCGATGCGAAGCCGATCGCCCCGCGCGTGCGCGCACCGGTATGGCCGTCGCGGCCGCGCTCGGAGGCGTCGGCGAGAGCGATGCCGCGACCGGCGGCGGCGGCCTCGCCGAGCAACAGCGCGGTCCCCGAAGGCGCATCGACCTTGTCGCGATGGTGCGTTTCGACGATCTCGATATCCCAGTCGTTGCCGAGCCGCGCGGCGGCGTCGCGGACAAGATGCGCGAGCATCGTCACGCCGAGCGAGGTGTTGCCCGTCTGCAGCACCGCGATCTCGCTGGCCGCCTCGTCGATCAGCCAGTGATGGCGCTCCTCGAGTCCGGTGGTGCCGATGACGATCGGCGTGGCGTTCGCCACCGCGGCGGCAAGATGTGCTTCGAGTGCATCAGGGGTCGAGAAATCGATCAGCACGTCGCTTTTCTCGGCAAGAGCTTCTGCGTCGCCACCGCGATCAATCCCACCCGCGAGGCGCAGGCCAGCGTCTTCGATCAGGCTCGCAATCGCGCGGCCCATGCGGCCTTCGCTGCCCAATATGCCGATGCTCGTCATGACGCGTGCTTTCCCTGTTGAGCGCGCTGCGCGCTGCGGCCATGTTGGCGTTCATGGCCACGATACGCAACCGCCCAATCCGCAACATCGTCCTGCTGACCGGCGCGGGGATCAGCGCCGAAAGCGGCATCGGCACGTTCAGGGACAATAATGGGCTGTGGGAGCAGCATCGCGTCGAGGATGTCGCGACGCCCGAGGCCTTCGCGCGCGATCCCGATCTCGTCCACCGCTTCTATGACATGCGCCGCGCGGCGATCCAGCAGGCGCTGCCCAATGCGGCGCACGATGCGCTCGCGCGGCTCGAGTGTGAATGGACCAAAAGAGATGGTCACGATCTCCTCATCGTCACGCAGAATGTCGACGATTTGCACGAGCGCGCGGGGGTCCAATTCGGCTTGGAGAAAACGCGCGTCCTCCACATGCACGGCCAGCACCTGACCGCGTGGTGCACCGCTTGCGACGCGCGGCCCGTATGGCGCGATCCGCTGAGCGACCGGCCGCCTTGCCCCGAATGCGGCGTGAGCGCGCTGCGACCCGATGTCGTCTGGTTCGGCGAGATGCCATACGAGATGGAGCGAATCTACGACGCGTTGCGCGCCGCCGACCTGTTCGTGTCGATCGGCACGTCGGGCGCGGTCTATCCCGCCGCCGGCTTCGTCCGCGACGCGCGTGCGCTCGGCGTGGCGACGCTCGAGCTCAACATGGAGCCGAGCCAGGGCAGCGACTGGTTCGACGAGGCGCGCCACGGCCCGGCAACGCAGCTGGTCCCCCAATGGGTCGAGGAGGTATTGCGATGAGTGAACCGACGATCGAAGGCAGCTGCCATTGCGGCGCGATCACGATCCGTATCGCACGCGCGCCGACATCGGTGTCCGAGTGCAACTGTTCGCTGTGCCGCAGGATCGGCGGATTTTGGCATTATCTGACGCCGGCGGAGGTTGCGGTCACGGGCGAGGCGAAAGGCTATGTCCAGGGCGACTGCATGCTGACCAACTGGCATTGCCCGACCTGCGGCTGCACGACGCACTGGACCGCGATCGATCCCGATTACGACCGGATGGCGGTCAACATGCGCATGTTTGCGCCCGAAATCTGGGAGACCCTGCCGCGCGAACTGGTCGATGGGGCGAGCTTCTAGGCGCGGCTTATTATTTCGGCGTTCCGCATGCTCTGCAATCGGCGTCCTTGGGGATGCGCATCGTGCGCATCATGGGGGTGAGGCCGTCGAAAATGTGGAGCTTGCCCGTCTGGTCCTCGCCGAAGGGGACGATGACGCGGATCGCTTCCATCGCCGCCCAGCTGCCCATCATCCCGCACAGCGCGCCGAGCACGCCGACTTCGGAGCAGCTGTCGCAATCGTCGGCGTCGTGCGCATCGCCGACGAAGCAGCGGTAGCAGGGCGCGCCTTCACGCCAGCCGGAAAAGGTGCCGATCTGGCCCTGGAACTGGCCGATCGCTGCCGAAACGAGCGGGATTTCGAGCCGCACGGTCGCGTCGGACACGACCAGCCGCGTGGCGAAATTGTCGCTGCCATCGACGACGACGTCGGCGCCCGCCAGCAATGCATCGACATTGTCGCGCGTCACGCGCGTTTCGACGGGCATGAAGGAGACACCGGGATTGATCCGCGCGATCGCCTTGGCCGCGCCGTCGACCTTGGGCGCGCCGACCTCGGCGCTGTCGAACAGGATCTGGCGCTGCAGGTTGCTCAGCGAAATCGCGTCGTCGTCGATCACCGTCAGCCGGCCGATCCCGGCAGCGGCGAGATAGAGCAGGACCGGGCCGCCGATGCCGCCCGCGCCGATCACGACGACATGCGCGCTGGTCAGTGCGACCTGGCCCGCGCCGCCGATCTCCTTGAGGACAATCTGGCGCGCATAGCGGTCGAGCTCGTCGTCGCTGAGCGGCATCAGCGCCCCGTCGAGCCGAAGCCGTCGTTGCCGCGCTCGGTATCGGACAGTTCCTCGACGACGTCCCATTGCGCCAGCGTGACCGGGGCCACGACCAGCTGCGCGATGCGGTCGCCGCGTTTCACCTCGAAATATTCCTCGCCGAGATTGGCGAGGATGATCTTCACCTCGCCGCGATAGTCGCTGTCGATCGTGCCGGGCGTGTTGAGGCAGGTGATGCCATGCTCGATCGCGAGGCCCGAGCGCGGGCGGACCTGGATTTCATAGCCTTCGGGGATCGCGACCGCGAAGCCGGTGCTGACCGCATGGCGGCGGCCGGGCTTCAATGTCAGCGATTCGGCCGCGACGATGTCCATCCCCGCCGCTCCGGGCGTCTTGTACGCCGGCAGCGGCAGGTTGCCGCCGTTCGACAGGCGCTTGATCCTGACGCTCACGTTATTCGCCATCGCCGCGGTCTCCATGTTTGTCGTCCCATGCCTGCGCGGCGCGCGCCACCAGTCGCCGTGCGACCTCGATCTTGGGCAGGCTGTCCCAGCTCTCGACGCCGTCGGCGGTGACGAGGTGGACCGCGTTGGTCGCGCCGCCCATGACGCTCTTGCCCTTGCCGCCCGATACGTCGTTGGCGACGATCCAGTCGGCGCCTTTCTTCGTGCGCTTGGCCTGTGCGTGCTCGACGACCTTCTGCGTTTCGGCGGCAAAGCCGATCAGCAGCGAAGGGCGCCGATCCGAGGTCGCGAGCCGCGCAAGAATGTCGGTATTTTCGGTGAGCTCGAGCGGGGCAGGCCCCCCATCTTTCTGTCCCGACTTCTTGATCTTCTGCGCGTCGGTGCTGGCGGCGCGCCAGTCGGCGACCGCGGCGACCATGAAGGCGATGTCGGCGGGCAGCGCGTCCTCGACCGCTTGCGCCATCTCCTCGGCGGTATCGACGTCGATCCGGGTGACGCCTGCGGGCGTCGTCAGGTGGACCGGACCCGCGATCAGCGTGACGTCGGCGCCCGCGAGCGCGGCCTCGGCGGCGATCGCAAAGCCCTGCCGCCCCGACGATCGGTTGGCGATATAGCGCACCGGGTCGATCGGTTCGTGCGTCGGCCCGGCGGTGACGAGGACGCGGGAGCCGTGCAGCGGGCGATGCTCACCGGGCGCGAAATCGGGCTGTCCGGCGAGCACGTCCTTGCCGCGATTGGCGAGCGCGCTCTCGATCTCGGCAAAGATCGCGGCGGGTTCGGGCAGGCGGCCGGGGCCGTATTCGCCGCACGCCATCTCGCCCTCATCGGGGTTGATGACATCAATGCCATCGTGGCGCAGCTGCGCGACGTTGCGCTGCGTCGCGGCGTGCTGCCACATGCGCACGTTCATCGCGGGTACGGCGAGCACCGGCGCGTCGGTCGCGAGCAGCAAGGTGGTGGCAAGGTCGTCGGCGTGCCCCGCCGCCATTTTGGCGATGAGGTCGGCGGTGGCGGGCGCGACGACGATCAGGTCGGCCTCGCGGCTCAACTGGATATGGCCCATCTCGACCTCGTCCTTGAGGTCCCAGAGCGAGGTGAAGACCTCGTTTTCGGACAGGGCGGCGAGCGTCATCGGCGTGACGAAATGCGATCCGCCCTCGGTAAGGACGCAGCGCACGGTCATCCCCGCCTTGCGGATCAGCCGGACGAGCTCGCACGCCTTGTAAGCGGCAATCCCGCCGCCGACGATCAGGAGAATGTGTTTATCGGTCATCAATATCCCGTCAGCAGCATGTCGAGCGCGTTCATGATCGTTATATGCTGATCGTCGAGCGAAGTCGTTACCTCTCCGATTTCGCGCATCGGCACCGCCGCGGCGAATTGCGTCACCATGACCATCGGCGCACCCGCGACCTCGAAGGTCGGATTGAGACGCTCGGCGGGATGCGGAGCCCGATCGGGCGGGAGCAGGGGAACGACGAAGCGGGTCGTGAGCTGTGACAGGATATCGGCCTGGCAGTCGAGCAGATAGCCCGGCTCGCCTTGCCGCTCGAAAACGTCGAATCGCGCCATCAGAACTGGCGGTGCCGTGCCAGCGGAAGCCCGTTCTGCGCGACAAAATCGTTCGAGGATTCGAGCGCGTCGCGATTGGCCGCCAACCAGGCTTCGGCGGTCGTTGCGCGAATGCTTTGCTCGAGCCCGGCTTCGCACGCTTGCGAGATGTTGATGCCCAGCTCCTTGGCCTGGACGATCAACTCTGCATTCAGCGAGACGTTGGTGGCGCGCTTCATGGCGCCCGATACGCGCGACATCCTGGGGCTATGGTTCATGCGCATATCATATGCGCATTATCGTGACACGTCAAATGCAGCATAGCTAATAGATCAGCAGTGCCCACGTGCCCGCTCCTCCTGCCAAGGCAGCGAGGATCGCGACCGCCGCATAACCCACCCACGGACGCTTGCGGCGTTCCCAGATGATCGGGATCGTCGGGATCGGCGGCGGGGGCGGGGCGGCGCCCTTGGCGGGGAAGGCGTCCTCGATGCGGCGGACGAGATCGGGCAGGCGGCGCAACGTGCGCACATTCTCGACGATCTTGTCGGCGAGCTGCGCTTCGGGGCCGAGTTCGGTGCGCATCCATTCCTGGATGAAGGGCCCCGACGTGTCCCACATGTTGATATCGGGATCGAGCCCGGTGGCGACGCCTTCGACCATCACCATCGTCTTTTGCAGCAGGAGCAGGTGCGGCTGCGTCTGCATGTCGAAATCGCGCGTGATCGCGAACAGTCCGTCGAGCATCTGCCCGACGCTGAGCTCGCTGACGGGCTTGCCGCGCATCGGTTCGCCGACCGCGCGCAACGCGGTCGCGAACTCGGCGACATTGTGGTGCGCGGGGACGTACTGCGCCTCGAAATGGATTTCGGCGACGCGGCGGTAGTTGCCGGTGATGAGGCCGTAGAGGATCTCGGCGAGCCAGGTCCGCGCGCGCCGGTCGATCCGCCCCATGATGCCGAAGTCGATCGCCGCGATCTTGCCGTCGGGACAGACGAACAGGTTGCCCTGGTGCATGTCGGCGTGGAAGAATCCTTCGGAAATCGCCTGGCGCAGGAAGGCGTTGACCAGCCGTCCGGCGATTCCCTTGACGTCGTGGCCCGCGGCGATCAGCGCGTCGCGGTCGGAGATCTTGATCCCGTCGATCCACTCCATCGTCATGACCGAACGCGAAGTGCGGTCCCAATCGATCGCCGGGACGATGTAATCGGGCGTCGCGGCCATCGATTCGGCCAGTTCCGATGCAGACGCTGCCTCGCGCCGCAGGTCGACCTCGCGCATCGTCCAGCGCTTGAAGTTGGCGATGACGAGCGCAGGGCGCAGGCGCTGGGCTTCGCCGCCCATCGCCTCGACATGCGCTGCGGCCCATTCATAGGTCTCGATATCGGCAGCGAGCTTGGTCGCGATGCCCGGCCGGACGACCTTGATCGCGACTTCGCGGCCGTCGGTGGTGATGCCGCGATGGACCTGCGCGATCGACGCTGCGGCGACGGGCACCGGATCGATCGAGGCGAACAAATTGGCGATCGGCTGGCCGAGGCCGCGCTCGATCTGCGGTTCGATGTCGGAATAGGGCAGCGGCGGCAGGCTGTCCTGCAGCGTCAGCAGGTTGCGCGCGGCGAGTTCGCCGACAAGGTCGGGGCGCGTCGCGAGCGTCTGGCCGAGCTTGATCGCGGCGGGGCCGATCTCCTGGAAGGCGGCGGCGTAATCGGGCTCGCGCGGCTGGATCGTACCGAAGCGCGCAATGCGGATCAGCCGCGCGACCGGCGGCGGGGTCAGCGGATCGCGCTCGATCCCGCGCAACGCGCCGTGACGGGCGAGCGTGCGGCCCCATTTGAGGAGTCGCCAGAGGTGGGTGCGTGGGCGTGCCATGTGGTCCGCTCAGACCTTCCAGCCGCTGTGGATCGCGACGAGGCCGCCGAGCATCGGCTCGACCTTTGTCCGGACGAAGCCGGCCTCGGCGATCATCGCCTCGAAGCGCGCCATGTCGGGAAAGCGCCGGATCGATTCGACGAGATAGCGATAGCTGTCCTCGTCATCGGCGATCCATTTGCCGAGCTGCGGGACCAATTTGTGCGAATAGGCGTCGTAGATCTCGCCGAAGCCGGGCCACAAGGTGGTCGAGAATTCGAGGCAGAAGAACCGCCCGCCATAGCGCAGGACGCGGTGCGCCTCGGCGAGCGCGGCGGGAATGTCGGTGACGTTGCGGATGCCGAAGGCGATCGTATAGGCGTCGAACATCGCCGCATCGAAGCTCAGCGTCTCGGCATTCTGCTCGGTCCAGACGAGCCCGGTTTGTGCCCGGTCGGCGGCACGTTCCATGCCGACGGCGAGCATGTCGGGATTGATGTCGGCGACGGTGACGCTGGCGCCGAGATCGGCCATGCGAAAGGCGATGTCGCCGGTGCCGCCGGCCATGTCGAGGATGTCCTCGCCGGCGCGCGGCTTGACCCGGCGGACGAAGCGGTTCTTCCACAGACGGTGCATGCCGCCCGACATGGCATCGTTCATGACGTCGTAGCGACGCGCGACATTGGAGAATACGCCGCCGACGCGGCGCGTTTTCTCTGCGGGATCGACCTGTTGATAGCCGAAGGATACGGTGTCGTTCATGGCATGCGCCTTAGCCGCTGGCGCGGCGCGCGCAAAGGCCATGGTTGCAAGTCGCGCGCGCCGCGCACATCTCCTCCGCCATGCCCGAGCTTCCCGAAGTCGAAACCACCGTCCGCGGCCTGGCGCCGGTCCTCGAGGGCCAGCGCCTCGCGCGAATCGAGCTCCGCCGCGAGGGGCTGCGCCGACCGTTTCCGCAAGGGTTCGTCCAGCGACTGACCGGCGCAACGGTCATCGACCTGTCGCGGCGCGCCAAATACGGGCTGATCCACACGAATCGCGATTGCGCGATGATCTTCCATCTCGGCATGTCGGGGCGTTGGCGAGTCGATCCCGACACACTCGAAAAGCACGACCATCTCGTCCTGACGACGGGCGAGGGGCGGCGGGTCGCGCTCAACGATCCGCGCCGATTCGGGTCGGTCGACCTCGTCGACGGCGACCCCGAGGCGAACTTTGCCGGCTTTGTCGATCTCGGCCCCGAACCCCTGTCCGACGCCTTCGATGCGCGTGCGCTCGCGGCCGCGCTGGCCGGCCGCAAGGCGCCGATCAAGCCGCTGCTGCTCGACCAGCGAATCGTCGCCGGATTGGGCAACATCTACGTCTGCGAAGCGCTCAACATCGCGCGCATCCACCCCGGTCGCGCCGCCGGATCGATCTCGCAGGCGCGGCTCGAACGACTCGTTGCCGCGATCAAGGCGGTGCTGCTCGACGCGATCGCGGCGGGCGGCTCGAGCTTGCGCGATTTTGCCGCGCCCGACGGACAATTGGGCTATTTCAAGAAGAGCTTTCGCGTCTATGGCCGCGAGGGCGAGCCATGTCCGTGCGGCGAGGGGCGCGTCCGGCGCCGCGTCGACGGCGGCCGATCGACCTTTTACTGCGCCAGTTGCCAGCGGTGAGTTGACCGCGCGAGCGGTTAGCCTTATATGCCGCCTCCGAAGAGGGCCGGGACGTGATTCCGGGCCCCATTTTTTTAAAGAACAACCCGAAGGTTCCCTGACGCATGGCCAATACGCCGCAAGCCAAGAAACGTATCCGCCGCAACAATGCGCGCGCCGTAGTCAACGGAGCGCGCACCTCGCGCATCCGCACGCTCGTCAAGAAGGTCGAGGCCGCAGCGCTCGCCGGCGACAAGGCCGCTGCAAGCGAATCGCTCAAGGCGGTTCAGCCCGAAATGGCCAAGGGCGTCGCCAAGGGCGTGCTCCACAAGAACACCGCAGCGCGCAAGTTCTCGCGCCTGACCAAGCGCGTCGCCGCGCTGTAGAATTTTCGCGCCGGCGCGGCCCGGTCGTCCTGCACCACCAAATGGCCTGCCGGTTCGGCGGGCCATTTTGCTGTGCGCGCTCTGGCGTGACGCGGGACGACGCCGATCGCCTGTTCAATGTCATAATGGTGCAATGACGCTAGGTCCGCGATTCGCCCGCAGGTGAACAATCGGCCTTCGAGATAAAGCCAACAAAAACAAGCGATTAACGGGTTGCTAACGCTTTTCTCCAGCGCGTCGTGAGTCAAGGCGGTTTATTTCAGTTTTTTTGCAGTCGTCGGGTTGATCGACTCGGGTGCGCCTGCCTAGACAGGTGTTTCGACCCGTGGCTGTCGCTGCCGGTGTCCTGAAAAAATCGAATTCTCGAGCCGGAAACCGCTTTTTCCGAAGACGGGATTTCTGTGGCCTGGGTGGGCCGCGTATTTCGGGTCCTGGCGACGATCATCGGGTCGGCGCACGCTCAACAGGGCGGCGTGGCGGGTGGTCGATTTGAAGAGGTGGGGCGGTATGGCGCAGGATGGGGGCGATGACACAGCATTGGCGATGACGCCCGATGCTGCGGCGTGGACTGCGGTTGCCGCGGGCCTGCGCAAGGACCTCGGCGCGCGCGCCTTCGATCACTGGCTGAAACCAGTAAGCTTTGGCGACTATTGTGCGGTGACGGGGACGTTGACGCTGCATGCGCCGACGCATTTTTCCGCCAGCTGGATCTCCGAACGCTTTCTCGATCGTCTGCTGCTCGCGTGGAAGACGCGCTGCGCTGTCCAGGCGGTCCGCGTCATCGCCGATCCCGAGCGCGCCGCGATCCAGCCGACGACGCTGTTCGCCAAGGATGCCGCGACGAGCGACGTGCCCGCCGAACCCGTCCGCACCTTGCCGCTGCCGACGCTCGACGAACGGCTGACCTTCGACAATTTCATTGCCGGCCAGTCGAACGTGCTCGCCCGCGGCGCGGCGATCCGCATGGCGGCGGCCGAGAGCCCCGAATTCAACCCGCTCTACCTTCGTTCGGCGACGGGCCAGGGCAAGACGCACCTGCTTCACGCGATGGGCCACGCGCACCTGCGCGTCGCGCCCAACGCCAATGTCGTCATCATGTCGGCCGAAAAGTTCATGCTCGAATTCGTCCATGCGATTCGGTCGAACGACATGCTCGCGATGAAGGCGCGGCTGCGCGTCGCCGACCTGCTGATGATCGACGATCTCCAGTTCATCGTCGGCAAGGGCGCCTCGACGCAGGAAGAGCTGCTCCACACGATCGACTACATCCTGACCGCCGGCAAGCGGCTGGTGGTCGCCGCCGACCGCAGCCCGCACATGCTTGACGGGATCGATCCGCGCCTGCTGTCGCGCCTGTCGGGTGGCCTCGTCGCCGAGATCGACGCGCCGTCGTTCGAACTGCGCAAGGCGATCCTCGAACACCGGCGCGACTCGGTTCACCATGTCGCGGTGCCCGACGATGTCGTCGACTTCCTCGCGCGCAACTTCACGCGCAACATCCGCGAGCTTGAGGGCGCGCTCAACAAGCTCGTCGCCTTCGCTTCGCTGACCGGCACCGACATCTCGCTCGATCTCGCGCGCGACCGGCTCGCCGAGACGCTGCGCGGGGCGCGGGCGCGTATCTCGATCGACGATATCCAGAAAGCCGTCTGCGCGCATTTCAAGCTCGACCGGATCGAGATGAGTTCGAAGCGCCGGACGCGCGTCGTCGCCCGCCCGCGCCAGATCGCGATGTACCTCGCCAAGACGCTGACCCCGCGTTCGTATCCCGAGATCGGTCGCAAGTTCGGCGGGCGCGATCATTCGACCGTCATCCACGCATTCCGCACGATCGACGCGATGCGCCAGCGCGACCCCGATATCGACGCCGATATCGCGCGCATTCGCCGCGCGCTCGAAAGCTAGATCGAGATTGCCAGGGGGCAAGGAAAAGCCCGGCGTCCACATCGGACGCCGGGCTTTTTCGTGTCGGTTGTCGTGTGCGTCAGCGCGTCTGGCGCGGCGGCAGCGTGATCCGCACCTTCTCCGCATTGTTGCCGGGGAAGCCGGTGAACAGCGCATCGACCAGGTTGGGGACGAGATAGGTGAGGTCGTTGTCGCGCGACTGGGCCATCGCATTGCCTTCGAACAGGCGCTGGCCGTCGGCGCGGCGATCGATCGTCATGTCGAGCCGGCCGGTATAGACGGTGTACGCGGTGACGTCGTTGAAGCCGCCATAGCCCGGGCCCCACATGAACGGATCATAGAAGCCGCCGACATAGCGATAGCCATGACGCGTACGAACGATCTGCGGACGATAGAAGCCGCCTCGGGTTCCGTAATAGAACGGATCATAGCCGAACGGATCGTAGAAATTGGTCGACGGGCGAATGCGCTCGCGGCCGTTGTCGACACCGTAATCGAGGTGGACGACGAGGTCGGCCTGATCGCTCGTTGCGGGAATATAGCCGACCCGGGCAAGCTCACCGCGCACCAGGCTGGCATATTGCGCGAACTCGAGGCTGTTCGACAGCGCCGGATCGCTGGCGACGATCGCAAAGGTCTGGCCCTGCGGCGCGGGCATCTGCTGGAAGCGCGACACGTCGGCCTGAAAGCCCTGGGCACAGGCGCCGAGGCCGAGCATTGCGCCCGCCACCATCGCCGATTTGAGGAAAGTCTTGATCGTCATCTTGGGGTCCTCGTTAGCGCAGCACGGCGCTCTTCATACCATAACGGACAGCCACAGTATCGCGCGATCGCTGAACGTTGCTTGAACGAAAGCAAAAACGCCTTTGCGAACAGGGGGCTAGTTGACCGGCTTAGGCCCGAACAAACCCATCGCCGCGGTCGCCGCAGCAATCTGCGGCCGGGCGAGTTCGCGAGCACGTGCAGCGCCTTTTTCGAGCGCGGCATCGATCGTCGCGGCGTCGTCCTTGAGCGCTTCGAAGCGCGTGCGGATCGGCGACAGCGTCGCGACGATGCGATCGGCGAGCGCCGGTTTGAACGCCCCGAAGCCTTGCCCCGCGAATTGGTCGAGCACCGCCTGGCGATCGCATCCTTCGAGCGCGGCATAGATGTCGATCAGGTTCTTCGCCTCGGCGCGCCCGTCGAGTCCCTCTGGTTCGGCGGGGATCGGTTCGGGATCGGTGCGTGCCTTGCGGATCTTCTGCGCGATCGCGTCGTCGCTGTCGGTCAGGTTGATCCGGCTCATGTCGCTGGGGTCGGACTTCGACATCTTGGCGCTGCCGTCGCGCAGGCTCATCACGCGCCGCATCGGCCCGGCGATCAGCGGTTCGGGCGCGACGAAAATGTCGGCGCCGTAATCGGCATTGAACTTGACAGCGATGTCGCGGGCGAGCTCGAGATGCTGTTTCTGGTCGTCGCCGACGGGCACGTGCGTCGCATTGTAAAGCAACACGTCGGCCGCCTGCAGCACCGGATAGGCATAGAGGCCGACGCTCGCGCCCTCGCGATTCTTGCCCGACTTTTCCTTGAACTGCGTCATCCGGTTGAGCCAGCCGATCCGCGCGACGCAGAACAACAGCCAGGCAAGCTCGGCATGCTCGGGCACGCGCGCCTGGTTGAACAGGATCGCCTTGTCGGGGTCGAGCCCGCTGGCGATCAGCGCGGCGGTCAGCTCGCGGACATTGGCGCGCAGCTGCGCGGGTTCGTGGTACACCGTGACGGCATGGAGATCGGCGAGGAAGAACAGGCTGTCGCCGGGATCGTCCTGCATCTTCACCCATTGCACGATCGCGCCGAGATAGTTGCCGAGGTGAAGATTGCCGGAGGGCTGGATGCCCGAAACGGTACGCATGACTATGTCCTTCAGAGGGTATCTGGATTTGCGGTCGGCGCGACCGGCGCGCGTTTTACCAATGCGCGCAGCTCGGCCAGGCTGACAGCGCCAAGCACGACGCAAGCCACGGCATAAACCGCGACACCGACAGCGACAAGGCCGGCCAGCGATATCGCGCGACCGACCAGCGGTCCGGTGAAGGTGCCGAAATAGGGCGCGAGGACATAGAGCGCGACGCCCATCGCCAGCGCCGCGAGCGTCAGCCGCGGGAGGCGGCGTGCCAGCTTGGCATCGATATGAAAATGGCCGCGCCTGGACAGCGTGCGCCACAGCAAGGTGAGGTTGACCAGCGCCGATGCCGCGGTCGCCAGTGGCGGGCCGAGATAGCCGATCGTCGGAATGAGGATGATGTTGCCGACGATGTTGACCGCTACCGAGACCAGCGCGAAATTGAGCGGGGTGCGCGTGTCCGAGCGGGCGTAATAGCCGGGGATCAGGACCTTGATCAGGACATAGGCGGGCAGGCCGAGCGAGAAGGCCGACAGCGTCCAGGCGGTGGCGATCGTTGCTTCGCGGGTGAACTGGCCGTGCTGGAAAATGCCGGTGACGATCGGCAGCGAGATGCTGATGAACGCGACGGTGGCGGGCAGCGTCAGCAGCAGCGCCAGTTCGACGCCGCGGTTTTGCAGATGGAGCGCCTGGGCATCCTTGCGCTCGCCAAGCATGCGCGACAGCGTCGGCAGCAGGATCGTGCCGAGGCTGATGCCGATCAGGCCGAGCGGCAGCTGGTTGAGGCGGTCGGCGTAGTAGATGTAGCTGATCGCGCCCTCGTCGAGCAGGCGGCCGGCGAGCGCGGTCGAGATCAGCAAATTGACCTGGACCGCACCCGCGCCGATCGCAGCGGGCAGGATGAGCTTGGCGAGGCGCTTGATCTCGGGGTCGATGCGCGGCCGGCGCAGGCGCAAAGATGCGCCCGCGCGGCGGACGCCCCAGACCATCAGCATGAGTTGCAGGATGCCGCCGACGGTGACCGATCCGGCCTGGACCATCGCGGTCTCGTACGGGTTGGCGCCGTGGAAGAACCACAATCCGCCGACCATCGCAACGTTGAGCAGGATCGGCGCGGCGGCGTTGAGCCAGAACTTGTGCAGCGAGTTCAATATCCCGCCGAGCAGCGAGACGAGCGAAATGAGGAGCAGATAGGGCAAAGTGATCCGCGACAGCGTCACCGCATAGGCGAACTGGTCGGCGCTCGGATCGTTGAACCCGCCCGACAACAGATAGGTGACCGGCCAGGCCGCGATCATCATCGCGCCGGTGAAGATCACCAGCAGCGGGAGCAGGATCGCCAACGCGCGCTCGGCAAAATCGATGCCCGCCACCAGGCCGCCGCCTTCGGCGACCCGGCGGTTGAACATCGGGATGAACGCCGCGCTGAACGCGCCTTCGGCGAACAGCGCGCGGAACATGTTGGGCAGGCGGAAGGCTACAAGGAACGCGTCAGACGCGAAATTCGCACCGACATAGCTCGCCTGGAGGGTGTCGCGAACGAGCGCGAGCACCCGGCTGATCAGGGTGAGGCCCCCGACCGAACCGAATGCGCGCCCCAATTTCATGACGGTCTCTGCCTAAGGGTTAGGCGGTGCCGACCGGCTGATCGCCCGGCGTTTCGCCGGCTTCGGCCTGGGCGGCGCGCTGCTGCGCATAGAGCATGCCGAAATCGATCGGTTCGAGCAGCAGCGGCGGATAGCCGCCGTCGCGCACGGCATCGGCCAGGACTCGGCGAGCGAAGGGGAACAGGATGCGCGGCGCTTCGGCGAACAGGAACGGGTGCATCTGGTCTTCGCTGACGTTGCGCGCGCCGAACAGACCGGCATAGCTCAGGTCGACGACAAACTGCGTCCCCTGGTCCATCGTCGCGCGGACGTCGATCTTGAGGATAACTTCGTGCATGTCCTCGCCATGCTGGGCCGAGGCGATGTTGAACTGGACGTCGATCTGCGGCTGGCCGGTCCACTGAAAGACCTCGGGCGTACTCGGATTCTCGAACGACAGGTCTTTGACATATTGCGTGATCATGCCGACCGAAGGCGACGTGTCTTCGCCATTGGCCATGGGCTCGATGCTGTCGTGCTTGGGTGCGTCTTCAGCCATTGCTATCGGTACTTTCGCTTGAGTGAGTGGAGCGATCCCGGCGCACGGCGAGGTCATCGGCGACGCGCGGGAAGGCGTTGGTTGGCGCGATTAGCAGCCCTGCGGACAAAGCACAATCTGTAGGCACACCCTCATTGCCGGGGCGAACTGAGCGCTATCGGTTTGAAAGCACGACCATGATCGCCTATGTTGGGGACACAGCAATTCAAAGAGGAACCGCGCGCCTGTGAATATCACCATCGTCCTTCTGGCCATGATCGCCGCTTTTCTGGGCCTGAGGCTCTATTCGGTGCTGGGCAAACGGACCGGTCACGAGCAGGAACCCGTGCTGCGCCGTCCCGACGAGCATCCCCGCGCGGTCGCGCAGGCGCCCAAGGACGACGTCATCGAAGGCCGCGTGGTCGATCCCGTCGGTATTCCCGACACGGTCTATCACCCCGCCGCCGAGACGGGCATCCGCAAGATCCTCAATGCCGATCGCAGCTTCGATGTCGGCAAGTTTCTTGGCGGTGCGCAGGCTGCCTATCGCATGGTTCTGGAAGCGTTCTGGGCGGGCGACCGCGAGACGCTGCGCGACCTGTGCGACGACGATGTCTATGCCGCCTTCGACGGCGCGATCACCGCGCGCGAGGCAGCGGGCGAGACGCTCGACAACCGGCTTGTCGCGATCGAGGAAGCAACGATCGTCGGGGCAAGCCTCAACGGGTCGATCGCCGATGTCATCGTCCGCTTCGACGCCGATATCTCGGCAGTGACGCGCGACGCCGACAAGCAGGTTATCGCCGGATCGCTCAGCGACGGCGTCCAGACGCACGACATCTGGACCTTTACCCGCGACCTGGCGAGCAACGATCCCAACTGGGTGCTCGACGAAACCGACGTCGCCTGACGGGGCGCGGGCGGTGACCCTTCGACGCCACCGCCGCGCGGACAATTCGCACTTATGGCAGACGCGTGCCGCGCTGGTTGTGACCGCATCGGCGGCGCTGATGCTGCTTGGATCGTGTACGGTCGAACGCCAGGCGGGCAGTGAGCCGCCGGCTACCGCCCAGCCCGTCCCCACACCGACCAAAGCCGAAGCTGAAACGGCCAGCGAGGCCGGTATCGCAATCGCTTCAGCCGATCTTTCGCGCCTGTCCGATGCGCGGCTCGATGCTGCGCTGGCGGCATTCCGGATCAGCTGCCCGTCGCTCGTCAAGCGCAGCGATTCGAGCGGCCTGACGCGTGCGGGCGACTGGGACGATGCCTGCGCGGCCGCGGCGGGAGCGTCGTCTGGACGGACCTTCTTCACCGAAAATTTCCGCGCCGTCCGCGTCGGCGACGGCAGCGCCTTTGCGACGGGCTATTTCGAACCGCAGATCGCCGGGCAGCGAAGCAAGGCGCCGGGCTACCAGATCCCCGTTTATGGCGTACCGACCGACCTGATTGACGTCGATCTCGGTCAATTCAGCGACACGCTCAAGGGCAAACGCATCCGGGGCCGGGTCGAGGGCAACAGCCTCGTCCCCTATTACGACCGCGCGGCGATCGAGGCGGGTGCGATAGCAGGGCATGCGCCGGTGATCGGCTATGCCGCCGACGCGGTCGAACTGTTCTTCCTCCAGGTCCAGGGATCGGGGCGGTTGCAAGCGCCCGACGGGTCGGTGATCCGGATCGGCTATGCCGGGCAGAACGGGCGCGATTATGTCGGTATCGGCAAACTCCTCGCCGATCGCGGCGTATTGCCCAGGGACAAGCGATCGATGCAGGGGATCATGGAATATCTCCGTACCGACCCCGCGCGCGGCGCGGCGGTAATGCGCGAAAACCCCAGCTATATCTTCTTCCAGGAGCTGACCGGTGCCGGTCCGCTCGGTGCGCTCGGGCGGCCCGTCACGCCGCGCGCTACCGTTGCCGCCGATCCGAAATTCGTTCCGCTCGGTGCGCCCGTGCTGCTCGATCTCGATGCCGATATCGCCGATGGCCTGTGGATCGCGCAAGATACCGGCGGCGCGATCAAGGGCGCCAACCGCTTCGATACCTTCTGGGGCGCCGGCGCCGAGGCGCGGACAATCGCGGGCGGAATGTCGGGCCATGGCAGCGCGCTGATCCTGTTGCCGCGCGCTGCCGCCGAGCGGCTCGCCACCCGTCCAGCGCAATGACCCGCAAATCGCGCGATGCCGCGCTCGACGCAGATGGCCGCGCGCTGTGGAACCGCGTCGCGCGTTCGGTCGATCCGCTGCCGGGACGCCACATCTTTGCCGATCCCGCGCCCGCGCCGCCGCCCACCGCATCGCCCAAGGCCAAGGCCGGCCCGCGCATCGGCCGCGTGCCGCCGCCCGCTCCCCCTGCGCCGTCCGCCAAGGTTGCGCCGCCCAATGGCGGTCTCGACGGCAGCTGGGAACGGCAGATCGCACGCGGGCGGTTGTCAGCCGATGCGACGATCGACCTCCACGGCCTGACGCTCGACCAGGCGTGGCGGCGGCTCGACTTCGCACTCGAAGAGGCAAATGCGATCGGCACGCGCGTGGTGCTCGTCGTCACCGGGCGCGGCGCTGCCGATCCCTCGGCGGGGCGCGCATCGGCGGGCGTCATCCGTCCGCGCGGTATGATCCGTGCCAAGCTCGAAGACTGGATCGCCGCGTCGCGCCACGCATCGTCGATTGCCTCGATTCGCGGCGCTCACCCGCGCCATGGCGGGGCGGGTGCGGTGTACCTGATCCTCAGGCGAAGGCGCGGTTGAGCATCGCTTCGTAGATATCGGTGAGGTTTTCGAGGTCGGCGACCGCGACCGCCTCGTCGAGCTTGTGCATCGTCGCGTTGATCAGGCCGAATTCGACCACCGGGCACAAGGCCGAAAGGAAGCGCGCGTCGGACGTGCCGCCGCTGGTCGATGCTTCGGGGCGAACGCCGGTGACCGATTCGACCGCGTCCTGGACGAGGTTCGACAATTCGCCCGGCGGGGTCAGGAAGGCCTCGCCCGAGACGACTCCCTTGAGCGTGCCGCCGTGCTTTTCGGCGATGGCGCGCAAGCGGTCCGCAATTTCGGTGCCCGTGTGGAGATCGTTGAAGCGGCACGACAGCCGCGCAGAGGCGGACTTGGGAATGACGTTGTGAGCCGGATTACCGACCGCGATATCGGTCGTTTCGATATTGCTCGGCTGGAACCAGTCGGTGCCCTGGTCGAGTTCGATCGCAGCGATCTCGTTGAGGATCGTCACCAGTTTCGCGATCGGATTGTCGGCGAGGTGCGGATAGGCGACATGGCCCTGCGTGCCGTCGACCCTGATCCACATGTTGACCGATCCGCGCCGGCCGATCTTCATCGTGTCGCCGAGCCGGTTGACCGAGGTCGGTTCGCCGACGAGGATCATTTCTGGCGTGCAGCTCGCGTCGGCCATGTGCCGCATCAGTGCGCGCGTTCCGTGGATCGCCGCGCCTTCCTCGTCCCCCGTGATGATCAGGCTGATCGTGCCGGCATCGGCCGGGACGCGCATGGCGGCGGCGATGAAGCAGGCGATCGCGCCCTTCATGTCGACCGCGCCGCGCCCGTAGAGCAGGCCGCCGCGGATTTCGGGCGCGAACGCGTCGCTTTCCCAGCCTTCGCCTGGCGGGACGACGTCGAGATGGCCGGCAAAGGCGAAGTGACGGCCGCCGCTGCCGCGCGTGGCGAGCAGGTTTTCGACCGGGCCGCCGTTTTCGGGATCGGGGTCGTCGCTGCCATCGATGAAGCGCGTCACGGCAAAGCCCGCCGCTTCGAGCATCGGCGTAATCGCATCGAACACCGCGCCGGTCGCGGGGGTGACGCTTTTTGCGGCGATGAGGCGGGTGGCGAGGTCGATGGGGTCGGTGCTCTGGGTCATACTAATCTCGTCAATCTGAGCGCGTCTCGACGCTAAAGACACTGGCGCCGCGCGTTCGGGCGGACCTATGAGGATATCGACCCTGAAACAAGTTCAGGGTGACGACGAAGAGGGGAATGACCGTGCCCAAGATCGAACTGGACGCTATCGAACAGACCAACACGACGGGCTATCCGCCGCCCTTTAACGGGCCGGTGCAGGGACGCTGGCATCGCCGCCTCGCCCCGGCAGCAGGACTCAGCGAAATGGGCGCGAGCCACGTCGTGCTCAAGCCCGGCGCCTGGTCCTCGCAGCGCCACTGGCACGAGGGCGAAGACGAGATGGTGATCATGATCGCCGGCGAAGCAGTGCTGGTCGAGGATACGGGCGAAACGATCATGCGCGCGGGTGACATCGCGGCCTGGGCCAAGGGCGCGCCGAACGGTCATCATCTGATCAACCGGAGCGATGCCGACTGCACGTTTGTCGCGATCAGCGCGGGCGACCGCGATGGCGGCGGGAGCTATTCGGACATCGACATGCGCTTCACCAAGGACGGCTATGTCCACAATGACGGCACGCCCTATCCGACCAACCGGATCGCCTAGGCGGGATCAGCCTTCGGGCGCGATCTCATACTGGTCGATGACCCATTCCTCTTCCTGCGCCGATGCGATCCAGTCCTGGACGAAGCGGTGTTCGATGACCGCTTTCATATAGGCAGCGGCAAAGGGCGGAACGGGGATCGAATAGCTGATGAAGCGCGTGACGACCGGCGCGAACATGATGTCGACCGCGCCGAACGCGCCGAACAGGAAATCGCCGTCGCCGCCGCCCAGGCCGCCGAAACGCGCGCGCGCCTCGGCCCAGATCTGGAGGATGCGTGCAACGTCGGCCTGCGCCTCGGGACCGATCTTCGCGTCGGGATAGATGCGGCGGATGTTCATCGTGCATTCGCGGCGCAGCGCGGCATAGCTCGAATGCATTTCGGCCGCCATCGAGCGCGCCATCGCGCGGGCGTGGACGTCGTCGGGCCAGAAGAGTTTGTTGTCGGTCTTTTCGTTGAGATACTCGATGATCGCCAGGCTGTCCCAGATGACGCAATCCTCGCCATCCCACAATATCGGCACCTTGCCGCCGCCGGGCGCGAACTCGTTGCCTTCGCGGCGCCGGTCCCATTCGTCCGAATACAACGGCACGACGACCTCTTCGAATGGCAGGCCGGATTGCTTGCACGCCAGCCAGCCGCGCATCGACCAGCTCGAATAGGCCTTGTTGCCGATAAACAGTTTCATCGTATCATCTCATCCTGTTTCCGCTCGGGCGCGAGCGCAAGGGGGCGATCTAGCTTTCGAAGGCGTCGAGGACGACCGCGCGCAGCTCGGCGATGCCCATGCCCTTTTCGCTCGAGGTGACGAGGATCTCTGGATGCGCGGCGGGGTGCTTGCGCGCCTCGGCCTCGGTCCGCGCCTGGACTTCGGCGAGCGCGCTCGCCTTGATCTTGTCGGCCTTGGTGATGACGAGACGATAGCCGACCGCCGCCTCGTCGAGCATCGTCATCACTTCGCGGTCGATATCCTTGATCCCGTGACGCGCGTCGATCAGCACCAGCGAGCGTTTGAGCACCGCGCGGCCGCGCAGATAGTCGTTGATCAGGAAACGCCATTTCTTGACGACATCCTTGGGCGCCTTGGCAAAGCCGTAGCCGGGCATGTCGACGAGGCGGCACGAGACCGGATCGCCGATGTCGAAGAAGTTCAATTCCTGCGTGCGTCCCGGCGTGACCGAGGTGCGCGCGAGCGACTTGCGCCCGGTCAGCGCGTTGAGCAGCGACGACTTGCCGACGTTGGAGCGGCCGGCAAAGGCGACCTCGGGGACGGTCGGTTCGGGCAGGAACTCGAGCTTGGGCGCCGAGAGCAGGAATGCCATCGGCCCCGCGAACAGCTTGCGCGCGCGCTCGATCAGGTCGGCCTGGGCTTCTTCCTCGGTCACTTCGCGTCTGCGGTCTTGGGTTCCGCCTTCAGCCCCGGATAGCGGCTGTAGAGGAACTTCTGCTGCGCGATCGTGAGCACGTTCGAGGTGATCCAGTAGAGCAGCAGCCCGGCCGCGAACGGCGCCATGACGAACATCAGGACCCACGGCATGAAGCCGAAAATCTGTTTCTGGACGTCGTCCATCGGCTGCGGGTTGAGGCGGAACTGGAGCCACATCGAGGCGCCAAGCAGGATCGCGAGGACGCCGATGCCGAGGAAGCCCGGCACCTGATACGGCAGCAGGCCGAACAGGTTGAGGACGTGCAAGGGATCGGGCGCGCTCAGATCCTTGAGCCAGCCGAAGAACGGCTGGTGGCGCATCTCGATCGTCAGCATCAACACCTTGTAGAGCGCATAGAAGACGGGAATCTGCAGGAAGATCGGCAGGCAGCCGGCCATCGGATTGACCTTTTCGCGCTTGTAGAGCTCCATGATCTCCTGCTGCATGCGCGGCTTGTCGTCCTTGTGCTTGTCCTGGATCGCCTTCATCTTGGGCTGGACGACGCGCATTTGCGCCATCGAGCGAAAGCCCTTCTGGGCGATCGGGAACATCAGCCCGCGGATGATGAAGGTCAGCGCGATGATCGCGACGCCGAAATTGCCGAACAGTTTGAACAGCCAGTCGAGCAGGTAGAAAATCGGCTTTTCGAACCAGCGGAACCAGCCCCAGTCGATCGCCCGGTCGAACTTGACGATGCCGCTGTCGGCATAATCTTCGAGCAGCGAGGTTTCCTTGGCGCCGGCAAAGATGCGGCTCGTCGTGGTCAGCGACTTGCCCGGTGCGAGCACTTCCTGCTTGGCCGCCCAGTTGGCCTGGAACAGGTCGCCCTTGGCAGCGCGCAGCGTTGCATCGACGCGCGTCTTCTGATCGGGAATGACCGCGCTCAGCCAGTATTTGTCGGTAAAGCCGACCCAGCCGCCGGTCGTTGCACGCGTTTCGGGCGTGCCCATCTGTTCGGCCAGGTCCTTGTAGTTCCATTTGTAATCGGCGGCATCGTCGATGACACCCATCGGTCCCGAATGATTGGTCCAGGTCGATTTGTCGGTCGGTGCGCCGATCCGGTTGACCAGCGCATAGGGCGCAACCCCGACCGAGGACGTGCCCCGGTTGGTCACGGTCTGCTTGGCGCTGATCATGTAGTTCTTGTCGATCGACAGCTCGATCGTGAAGGTCTGCCCCTGGTCGTTGTCGTGGAACAGCGTGACCGGCGTTTCGGGCGTCAGCTTGGCGCCGCTCGCTTTCCACACGGTGTTGGTGTCGGGTGCGTTGAGCCCCTGTCCGGTCCAGCCGAGGCCGGCATAATAGGCGTTCTTGGTCCCGGCAGGCGAGAACAGGTGGATCGGCGGCGAATCGGGCGCGATGGTTTCCTTGTACCCGGTCAGGACCACGTCATCGATGCGCGCGCCCTTGAGGTTGATCGAGCCGGTCATGCGCGGCGTCTGGATCGGGATGCGCGGCGTTTCGGCGATGACCACGGCGCGATCGCGGATCGCCTTCGGGCTGTCGGCGGCGGGATCGGCTTCGGGCGCAGGCAGGGCGGTCTGCTTGCCGCCCGAAATCTGCGTCGATGGCGGGGTCGCAGTGGGGAAGAAATGGTTGGCGACGTACGGCCAGCCGAGCAGAATCAGGCCGGCGAAAACCACCGCCAGCACCATGTTGCGTTTGTCATCCACCGTTGAAAGTTCCCGTTTGTCTGCGTGAAGAGGAGGTCGGAGCGCGTCAGGGCACCGGATCGTATCCGTGCCCACCCCATGGATGGCAGCGCATTAGCCGTTTTGCCGCGATCCAGCCACCCTTGATCGCACCATGGCGTTCGAGCGCTTGTATGGCATATTCCGAACAGCTCGGCGCATAGCGGCAGCTGGGCGGCAGGATACGCGACGGACCGAGCTGCCAGCCGCGCGCGATGAGGATGAGGAGGCGCTTCATCGCGGCCCCTTCGCCTTGGCGATCGCCTTGACGAGGTCGGTGCGCAGATGCGCGAAATCGCGCGTCAGCGCGTCCTTGCGCCCGATCAGAACGTGATCGGCGCCGGCGATGCCGTGGTCGGGAAGGACGTCGCGGGCGAGCGCGCGAAAGCGGCGCTTGATCCGGTTGCGCACGACCGCGTTGCCGACCTTCTTGGTCACGGTGATGCCGATGCCGATCGCCGGGTCATCGTCGCGGCGGTCATGGATGAGCAGGACGAAGGCGGGACCGTGCGCGCGCTTGCCGCGATTGGCGGCGAGAAATTCGCGCCGGACGTGGAGCTTTCGAACCGAGGGCTTGTCCCCATCGGACGACACGGCGACCGATTCGGGACCAGACGCACGAACCCCGCCGCTTCGATTGCGAAGGGCGGGGGTCGGGGATGCCGATTCGGTTTCGGCCATGGCTGAAGTCGCGCCCGGGTGGGGGCGCGGCGGCGTTAGGCCGAAAGCTTCTTGCGGCCGCGGGCGCGGCGGGCACGCAGGATGTTGCGGCCGCCCGGAGTCGCCTTGCGGGCGAAAAACCCGTGGCGCCGTGCGCGGACGAGGTTGCTTGGCTGGAAGGTGCGCTTCATCGCTGATATCCCGAATATGAACTGGTTCGAATAAAAAGGGCCGCCATCGCTGGGCGGCCGCCGTATGGCAGGCCCGATAGGCCAAGGGGCCCGGCATGTCAATCATCGCGGGGGCGATTTTCGGGCGGTTTCCTGATCCCGCGCCACAAGGAAACGAGGCCTTCGCGCCACGGCGGCGGCGGCGGCATCGCGCGATGGCGCGGCCGGCGCAGCGCCCAGTCGGTCCAGCGGCCGTAATCGGGATAGCGGCGGCGCAGGCGCAGGTAAATGCGCTTGCTCCACGTTGCGTTCTTGAGGACCAGCGCAAGGCCGATCGGGAACAGGACGAGAAAGCCCGGGCCGGGCAGCGGGCCGATCACGACCCCGCCGATCATCAGCAACACGCCGGTCGCAACGAGAATGCCGCGCGTAACCGGGTGTTTCCACAGCAAGGTCTTGGGCGGTTCGTCCATCATGGCAATATGGGGAAACTGTATTGCCGCTGCAAGACGGCCCGCGCTATTTGCTTTGTTGGAGGTCAGTTGAGCAGGTGCAGCGCGGCCATGTCAGCGCGACCGAGATAGCGCGCCTGTTCGAACGGCACGCTGTTGGTCATCGCGTAGAAGGTCTTCGCCTCGAGCGCGCTCATCCCGACATCGCGATAGAAAGCGAGGAAGGGCTGATGCTCGGGCGCGTCGGCGGCGTAATCGGTTGCCTCGCGGCCGGTTTCGTCTTCCCAGCTATGGACCGCGAACTCCGAACCTTCGTCGGCGCTGCGGTGCGCGCCCGCGAGCCACAGCTCGACGCCGCCCGAACGGACCGATCCGCCGGCGGGGACGTGCGTATCGATGCCCGCCTTGCGGACCATGCGCGCGAGGACGAGGTTGGCGTCGCTGTCATAGGTGCCGGGCAGGTCGATGAGATCGAGCGTGTGGATGCCCGGATAGGCCTTCATCATCGCGGCGAACTGACGCGGGGTCGGCGTGTCGACGATGCCCGCCATCGCGGCACGATCGGGCGCGGTGACATAAAACGGGCCGAAGCGGGCGAGGTAGTTGCCCGGAACGGACGCGAATTCGGGTGCGGTCGCTGCGGGGACGGTCTCCCACGTCGTTTCGACGGTGACGGTAACGCCGTTTTCGACATAGATTTCGACGGTGGTATCGGCGCCGGCGGGCGCGGCGAAGAGCAGCGCCAGCGTCGCGACGCTGCCGATGATCGTTGAAAACTGAGGACGTAAGGCCATGCGATGCCGATCGTTCCGGAAGATACCGGTACGGTCTTGCGCGTCGCCGCCTTTCGCAGCGGTGTTCGGATGCAGTTAGGGAATCGTTTACCTTGTCTGGGGTTCAGTCGCGATCGGGCGCGCCGAGCGGGAAATAATGGCGGAACGGGCGCGCATCCTCGACGCAGCGCGAGACTTCGGGGAGCGCGAGAAGATGCGCGCGCCATGCCATGAGGCGCGGGCGTGTCGGGCCGATCGGATAGACCCAGTCGGCGTAGAACAGCGACGGCGCAGCAGCGCATTCGACGATCGTGATGTGATCGGGGCGCTCGTAATCGGCGAGCCAGGCCTCGAGCCAGTCGTAGACGCGGTCGAGTTGGCCTTCCATCGCGGCAATCCGCACTTCGTCGAGATTGCCGGGCGAATGGATCGCCTCATTCACTGCGATCTGCATGATGTTCATGACGTAATTGTCGAACACGCGGTCCCACATGCGCGCCTGCGTGGCCGCCAGCAGGCCGGCGGGGATCAGCGACGCGGAGCCCGGATTGAGCGCGGCGAGATATTCGATGATCGCGGTTGCTTCGAAAATCTTGATGTCGCCATCGACGAGCAACGGAAATTTGCCGAGCGGGCTTGCCGCCGCGACGATCGCCGCCGCCTCGGGCTGGTCGCCGTCGAGCGTATGGAAGGTGAACGGCGTGTCGTTGGCGTAGAGCGCGATCAGCGCCTTCCACGTGTACGACGAGAACGGGTGGCCGTAGAGTTTCAGCATTACCATGTCCCTTGTTTCATCCGGCGCTGGCGTTCGGCTTCGCGATCGCTGGTGCTCGGTTTGGGGCCGAAGGGGGGATAGGGCGGCAGCGCGCCGCCGGGTCGATAGGTCGCGATCACGGTGCCCTTGTCGGTGACCCGGTGATCGGTCATTTCCAGTTGGCCCGCACGCGTGTCGTCGCCGAACAGGCGCTTGCCCGATCCGAGCACGACCGGATAGGTCATCAGGATCAGCCGGTCGATCAGGCCCGCGGCGAGCAGCGGCGGGTAAAGCGTGCTCGACCCCTGGATGACGAGATCTGGGTCGTCGGTCTGCTTGAGTGCAGCGACCGCATCGATATCGCCGAGGCGGTGGCTGTTGTCCCAGTCGAGCGAAGCGTCCGAGCGCGTCAGGACATATTTGTCCGCGCGGGTGAAGGCTTCGCCCATCGCCGCCTCTTCGCCTTCGACATAGGGCCAGTAGGCGGCAAAAATGTCGTAGGTCCGCCGCCCGAGCAGCAGGCCGTAATCCCCTGCGAACAGCGTGCCGAGCGTCTCGTTGATGCCCTCGTCCCACAGCTTGAAGACCCAGCCGCCCTGATCGAAGCCGCCGGTCGGGTCCTCGGTCGGGCCCCCGGGGGCCTGGATCACGCCGTCGAGCGAGACGAAGGCGGCGCCGGTAATCTTGCGTGCCATATCAGGCTCCCCGCCGCGCGGCTTCGATTGCCGCGATGTCGATCTTGACCATGTCCATCATCGCCTCGAACGCGCGCCCGGCGGCCGCCGGATCGGGGTCGCTGATCGCATCGGTCAGCTGTTTGGGCGTGATCTGCCAGTTGACCCCCCATTTGTCCTTGCACCAGCCGCACGCGCTCGCTTCGCCGCCATTGTCCAGGATGGCATTCCAATAGCGATCGGTCTCGTCCTGGTCGGCGGTTTCGACCTGGAACGAAAACGCCTGTGTCTGCGGGAAGGCCGGCCCGCCATTGAGGCCGAGGCACGGCACGCCGACGACGGTGAATGCGACGGTCAGGACCTCGCCCTTCTTGCCCGAGGGATAGTCGCCCGGCGCGCGGTGGACCGCCTCTATGCTGCTGTCGGGGAAGGTGTCGGCGTAGAATTGCGCGGCGTCTTCGGCGGTGCCGTCGTACCACAGGCAGATCGTGTTGCGGGCCATGGTTTCAGTCCTTCGCCGTGTCCAGGATCGGCGAGAAACCACCAAAGATCATGCGTTTGCCGTCGAATGGCATTTCGCCCATTTCCTCGAAACGCGGATCACTCATCATTTTTTCGTTGGCCGTATCGCGCGTCGCCTTGTCAGGATATTCGATCCAGCTGAACACGACGTCCTCGCCGTCCTCGGCCTTGACCGCGCGATAGAAGTCGGTGGTGGTGCCGTGCTTGATATCGTCGCTCCACGTCTCGACGATGCGCGTGGCGCCGAGCTCCATGAAGATCGGCGCCGCCTTGCGCGCCTGTTCCTCGTACTCGGCCCGCTTGTCGCGCGGCACGGGGATCAGGAATCCATCGATATAGCTCATGTCGGTTCTCCTTGATGATCGGCTGGCGCAGCTTGGTTCGCGCTCATGCGTCCTGCTGCGCGAAGGCTCCGGGCCCCTGTTCGGCGGCGACGGGGTCCATCCACATCGGTTCCCAGACATGGCCATCGGGATCCTCGAAGCTGCGTCCGTACATGAAGCCATGGTCCTGTGGCGGGCTGACGTCGGCGACGCCGCCCGCCCTGGCCGCCGCCTCGGTGATGGCATCGACGCCGGCGCGGCTGTCGCGCGAAATGCACAGCGCCACCTGGGCGCTGGTTTTCGCATCGACGATCGCCTTGCTGGTGAAGCTGCGCCATTTGTCGTGGGTCAGCAGCATCACGTTGATGGTGTCGGACAATTTCATTGCCGCGGCGGTGTCGTCGCTGAACTTGGTTTCCTTGTGCAGGCCGATCGCTTCGTAAAAGGCGACCGAGCGAGCAAGGTCGTTAACGGGCAGGTTCACGAAAATCATCTGGGTCACGGGAATGTCTCCTGGGGTACGGCCGCTTGCCGCGACTCGGGATTTGACAATCCTGCCGTTATTGGTTAGAAAAAACAACCATGCAGTCACAAAAAATATGACCAGTACCGGATCAACCCCCAAACGCTATGACGATGCTTGCGGAACCGCCCATGGGCTCGAGCTCGTCGGCGACCGCTGGGCGCTGCTCGTGCTGCGCGAGCTGATGCTCGGACCGCGGCGATTTTCGCAACTGCGCAGCGACCTGCCGGGAATCAGCGCGAATGTCCTGACGCAGCGGCTCGGCGAGCTCGAAGCGCGCGGATTGCTGGTCAAGCGCAAGCTGGCGCCGCCCGCGTCGGTCCAGGTCTACGAGTTGACGCCATGGGGGTACGAGGCGGAGGAGATCGTCCAGGTGCTCGGCCGATGGGCTGCACGATCGCCAATGCACGACGCGACGCTGCCGATATCGGGGGTATCGATCCTGCTGTCGTTTCGCACGATGATCGATCGCACGCTGGCTAGGGACATGGATCTGCGCGTCGGTTTCCGCTTCGGTGAGGACGAATATGTCGCGCATGTCGCCGATGGCGCGATCGATATCGCGCGCGGCGATGCAGGCGCGGGCGACATCGTCCTGGCGGGCGACCCCGCGGGCCTCGCCGCCGCGATCTATGGCGACGTGCCGCTCGACGATCTCGCCGCGGCGGGGCTGCTGACGCTGACCGGACCGCGCGAGGCGTTTGCGGCGTTCAATGCGATGTTCACGCTGCCGCCCAAGGCACCGATGCCGCGCCCACGATAATTCTCTGCTCGACTCTTCCGCGTTGATTCGGCAAGCTTTCGTCCAGAACAAAAGGGGGGCAGGACGAAAGGGGGCGGCATGGTCGCGATCGTATCGACGGTGGCCTATCTGGGGCTCGAGGCGCGCGTCATCGAGGTCCAGTGCCAGGTCGCGCCGGGCGTGCCGGCCTTCATCGTCGTCGGCCTGCCCGACAAGGCGGTCGCCGAAAGCCGCGAACGCGTCCGCGCCGCGATAGCCGCGATCGGCCTGTCGCTGCCGCCCAAGCGCATCACCGTCAACCTGTCGCCCGCCGACCTGCCCAAGGAAGGATCGCATTACGACCTGCCGATCGCGCTCGCCTTGCTGGGCGCGATGGGGGTGATCGATGCCGAGACGCTGAGCGAGTACGTCGTCGTCGGCGAGCTGGGGCTCGACGGACGCGTCGCGTCGTCGCCCGGTGTGCTGCTCGCCGCGCTCCATGCGGGCGGCGAAGGGAAAGGACTGGTCTGCCCTGCCGCTCAGGGACCAGAAGCGGCATGGGCGGGCAGCGTCGAGGTGATCGCCGCGCCCGACCTGCTCGCGCTGCTCAACCACTTCAAGGGAACAGCGCTGCTGTCGCCGCCGCAACCGGGCGAGGTGAGCGAACCCGCACGGGCGACCGACCTCAGGATGGTCAAGGGGCAGGAGACCGCCAAGCGTGCGCTCGAAATCGCCGCGGCTGGCGGGCATAATCTGCTGATGGTTGATACGTAAAGACCCTGAGACGAGGCTAGGGTAATTCGACTACCGTTCCTGACCTGCGTTTTAGCGCGGCCTGCTTCCGCCGCTCCTTGCGATTTGATTTTCCTGTGCTGGGACCGCGGATCGACTTAGGAGGGAGAACTGCGGCGCTGTCAGGTGCTCGCCCGGAATTCGCATCGCCACTGGGCACTGGGGGCACGGCCTTTTGCAGTTCCTTGAGAATTCTCTCCTGAACTTGCAGAGATTTTTCGCCCAAAAGCGTCTGCCGGGCCGCCTCTTCCGATCCGGACTGCCCGTAATAAAACGTGAGAATAATGGTCAGAATGCCGACCAGAAGCACAGCCTGTGGCGCTCCAAGTCCGGACCATATTGCTCCGAGTGCCGGATTTATTGCTGCGGATTCAGCCTTAGCTTCACGCGGCGTCGTTTGGCCCTTCCGGACGCTTACGGCGATATCGCGAAGCTCCAAAAGGTTCGCTTTGGAGGCCCCTTCGCGTATCGCGGAGACCACGCCAGCGACAAGATTTGTATAACTGCCCTCAAGAACGAAAGCAGGACCTCCGCAAAATGGGCAAAGTGACTCTAAAGTGGCATTTCTGATTATGACTTTAGAGCCGGTCCCTACAAATATAGGCCCGGGACTGGCGCGGCCGCACTGCGAGCAAAATTGAGGAATGGCAGGCATAGTTGCCAACCTGCCGGGTCTAACCAAACAAGTCTAGTGGCCTAATCAACCAAAAAAAGCAGAGCCTAAGACAAACGCAAACGATCTAAACGGAAGAGGAGCCGCTTCACCCCCGACGGATGCCAATTACCCCCGCGAGGCGCTTCGATGCGGCGCTCATTAAGTCCGCCCGCTAGGTCCCTGAGGCTCACCGCTCCCGCCTTCCTGAGCGAAGCGACCTCTCCCGCAAGTTCGACACACTTAGCATCCACGGCGGCTGCCTTCGCTGCAATAGCAGCAGCGTTACCTTTACCGGCACGGCGGAGGGGAGCGGCTCCGTTGGGATTGCCTAGCCGCGCAACCTTGTATGGTTGGCCCCACTTGTTAGTGCCACCTGACGCCGCCCGTTCGCGGGCAATCGCAAGGCCATCCCGCGTTCGCTGAGAGATAGCTTTGCCTTCCTGTCTGGCGACCGCCGCAAGCACTCCGACGGTCAGTTCGTTAGCCTCAGGCATATCCGCCGCAATGAAACGCGCACCGCTCTCTTGTAATGCCGACACGAAGGCGAGTGACCGCGAGAGGCGGTCCAGCTTTGCCACTACAAGGGTTGCGCCAGTCAGCTTGGCGCGGCGCAAAGCCTCAGTCAGTTGCGGCCTGTCATTTCGCTTGCCGCTCTCGACCTCAGTGAAGTCCGCGATAATGTCGAAACCCCGTGCGGTGCAAAGTGCCTCTACGTCTCGCCGCTGCGCTTCTAGACCTAGACCGGACCGCCCCTGTGAGGCCGTGGAGACCCGATAGTAGGCAACGGCCTTCATGGCCGTCCCTCCAACGCTTCTTCTACCCGCCGGAGCATCTTAATCGCCCGCGCTTCCTCAGCATCGACACGCCGGGCAGCAGCCCGCGCCCGGAAGCGATCCGCCGCGTCGATCACGTTGTTTGCCTCTTTAACCACGTCAGCTCTCCCTGCCGTATCATACGGCGTAACGAGCGTTAGGCGATATGGAACGGTATTGTCAAGATGGGGTGCGCGGCAATTGGAGCAAGGCACGGCGCGGGGAGCCGGGCCGACCCAAGAGAGAATAGCGGCCCGGCTCAACCCTCTTCGGCTCCCTCTAGGGCCTACCCCATGGGGGGAAGGCGGCCGAAGAAACGGACGTGTTAGGGCCTCGGAATTTTGTAGCGAATTTGATCCTAGTGCACCCGCAGCTCAACTGGCCGCCAACGCCCCAGACGATCTATCCCGCCCTCAGGGACCTTCAGCGGTTCGAGAGGCGGCGGCATAGGAGCGGGCGCGGCAGGGGCAGCCGATGCTTGTTTCCGATGCGCTCCATCGGACTCAGGGGTGCCGATGTAGGTCGTCAGCACGGTGCCATTCCCAAGGTTCTCTGTCTCTGTCAGGCGCGCGCTTGCTGGCACTCCCTGCCAAGGGTCGAACGCCGGGACGGGGGAACCCCCGCCAAAGGAGCCCGGACTAAAAACCCGGGCCCCATTGCGGAGACGTTTGATCGTCACTTGCGGTTCGTCAGCTTGGCCGCGCCTTGCTTGAAGACAGTTTCGGCAAGGTCATTGATCCTGTCTTCCATTGCGTTGGCAGCGGCGCGACGCTCGGCTTCGCGCAGCATGTACACCTCAGCATACTTCTGCCGCTCCTTACGGACCGCTTCTTCCAGCTTCCCGGCCATAGCCTTTTTGCCGGGCTCGCCTTGCTTGCGTTCAAGTTCGCCGGTCAATGCCGCTATCCGAACGGCAATGCGCTCGCGCTCTTGGGGGGTAAGAACCGGGGCGGGCTCTCCTGTCTCGGCATCGTACCGGACCTCAGAGATTTTTGCGAGTAGCGCATCCTGCTCGGTCTCAAGCTTGTCGACCGCTTGGTGGTGGTGCCACAATGCCCATTGGTAATGATTTCCATGCGGCCCCGGACCTATCGCAATTCGCGCTTCCATCGCCTTATAGGCCAACGTGGGGTCCGCCTCGGAGAGATTGGAGGCGGTCCCGTCAGGGGTCCCATGGGGCCGCCAAAAACTTGGACCGCCGGTCCGCAGCAGTTCGGAGCGCATCGCATCGGCGCTCGGCATGTCGGGAATGCCGGTAAATTCGTCGTTGGTTTCGTTCATGTGTAGGTTTCCATTAGATTGCGGTTTCGGTTAAGAGGGGCCGCTCCCCCACGAAACCGACAAACAGGGGAGCGGCCATGTGCGAAGGCAGGCAGCCCGCACAATGCAGTGATTGCCAATTTGCCCCGGAGACGCTCTCTAAGAGGCATCTGAGCAATTGGGCTACCCGACTGGCCTAGAATGCGTCTTCGCGCTCTAAGGGGCCATTTAGGGCAAAATAGGATATGTTTCGAGACTCGGGAGCGGTGCGCCGCAAGCTCGCTGGCTGTTCGCTAGCGGCAGCCGTGCGGACACGTTAGGGAACCCTAAGGCCGGCCCAAGGGCGGGCAGACCAGCCAACGCCTAAGGCGTTGAGACCACCTCCCATAGGGCAGCAGCAGCGAAGGAAAACTTCCACGGGCTCACCCTTCAAGGTGACCCTAAAGATATCCTGAAGGATTTATCTTTCTCTGCTTCTTACCTTCAGCGAAAATCATTGGGCCTCTCTCAGAGCATCCCTAAGGGACCTCTTAGGTCTGAATTTCTCTAAGAGTGCCGCTTATATTATCCTGCCGTAAAATCAGAGACTTACGGACACGGGGGCAAGGCACGCAAATCAGCCTGTTTTGACCCATGCATAGAGCAAGCCTGTTTCCCCTCCTTGCTTCCAGTGAAGCAGCAAATTCCCTGTCCGATAATCAACGGTTATCCCTGAGAACAATATACGCAAGGCGGCATTGATTGGCCCCCTGTCTAGCGCCTCCGGGTCGATCTCAGAGGCTCCCTCAAGAGCCTCCGCAAGGTTCACCGTACGGGCTTGGATAAGGCCGCCGTCAAGCTGTCTACTCCGCTCCTGAAGGGCCTCTAGTTCAGCCCGCATAGTGTCGATCTCACATTCAAGCTTTGTCAGCCGCTTCGCGCCCGAGGCAGAGGGGCTCGCCTCTAAGGCGTCCGCAAGGTCCTCAAGGTGCAGAGTTGCCCCGGCGATGCTACCCTCCAAAGTTTGTATCTGCCTATCGAGACCCGCCGAGCCTTCGCCAGCGGGTATGTTTTCGACTATGCGGCTCGCGCCGCGTACCAGCGCACCTTCCACCTCATCGAGCGGAACGGAATGATAGTGGCAGCCCGCCCCTGCCTTGGCTTTGGTGCAGACTAGCTTTGGCCGCCCGCCTTTGGGGCCGCTTCCCTTATTCACCCGTGTCATGGCAGACGCGCAGAGCGGACAGCGCGCTAGGCCCGCTAGCAGATTGGCCAACGGGGCGGCAGCCGCCCGGCCCCTAACGGCCCCGCTTTGTCCGTCTTTAAGTGACCTTACGGCGAGCCAATCGGCTTCCGAGATTATGGAGGGGAATGCGCCCGGGATTGGCTCTTCAAGTTCCCGGCGCCTCCTTTCGCCAACATACACGATCCGGCCCGGCGTTAGGTCTCCGATCACAGCGCGATTGGAGAGCAACTTGGCGATTGAGGAACGGTGCCAGAGGTTAGCCCGCCCAAGCGGGGGGACCCCTTCACGGTTGAGCGTTTCCGCAATCTTATGCTCGCCCACGCCTTCAAGGGTGAGTGAATACACTCGGCGCACGACCTCCGCCTTCGCCTCGTCGATCTGCCAGCCATCGCCAGCGGCGACCAGCCAAGCCGGACCCCTCCGGGTTAACCTAGCGGTTTCCCCTGTACGCACCCTGCGCCGTTTTTCAGCCCATCCATTAGCCACGCGGTCAGCTTTGGTTTTGCTCTCTTCGTTGCCGCGCTGGGCAACTAGAAGCGCGACAATCAACCCGGTCGGATCGTTATCTAAGCGTTCCTGATCGTAACGTTGATTATCGCTAAGCGTAACGACCACGACCCCTGCGTCGACTATCTCCTCCAATAACCGGGTGGTTCGGCGCGGGACGCCCCTGCTAAGCCGATCCAAGCTTTCCAGCAGCAGAATAGACCCGGGCTCGACCAAACCTTCCTTTATTGCTGTTATGAAGCGACCCAGTCCGGCTTCCGGGGCGAGGTTCGCTCCTTTGAAAGCCGACACCCCCGCATCGTGTATCGCAAGGTTTGCATCCAGCTCTAGGCCATGTCGCTTTGCATAATCTTCGGCCGCCTCGGTTTGGCGGCGAAAACTATCGCCTTTCGCCTGTTCGGGCGTTGAGAAACGAGTGTAGCTATACACCTTTGGCATGGGGAAGTTATGGCGCACTGTAGGGGCTCCTTCAAGGGGTCCCTAAGAGCACTACATCCTGATGATCGGGCCGCCGGGCGCAGGCAAGTCGCTGCTGGCGAGCTGCCTGCCGGGGATACTCCCCGACCTGACGCCGGGCGAGGCGCTCGAAGTGTCGATGGTGGCGAGCGTCGCGGGCCAGCTCGAGGGCGGGCGGCTGATCCGCACGCGCCCGTTTCGCGATCCGCACCATTCGGCCTCGATGCCCGCGCTCGTCGGCGGCGGCCTGCGCGTCCGCCCGGGCGAGATCAGCCTGGCGCATCTCGGCGTCCTGTTCCTCGACGAGCTGCCCGAATTCCAGCGCCCGGTGCTCGACAGCCTGCGCCAGCCGCTCGAGACCGGCGAGGTCAGCGTCGCGCGCGCCAATGCGCACGTCACCTTTCCCGCGCGGGTCCAGCTGATCGCCGCGATGAACCCGTGCCGCTGCGGGCATCTCGGCGACCCCGCGCTGGCATGCAGCCGCGCGCCGCGCTGCGCCGCCGATTACCAGGCAAAGGTGTCGGGACCGCTGCTCGACCGGATCGACCTGCATGTCGAGGTCCAGGCGGTCAGCGCGTCGGACCTGTCGCTGCCGCCACCCGCCGAAGGATCGGCCGACGTCGCCGCGCGCGTCGCGGCGGCGCGCCAACGGCAGACCGAGCGCTATGGCGACGGCGGCCCGCGCACCAACAGCGAAATCGACGGCGATATCCTCGAGGCGCACGCGACGCCCGACGAGCCGGGCAGGGCGCTCCTCGCGCAGGCGGCCGAGGCAATGCGGCTCAGCGCGCGGGGCTATACGAGAGTGCTGCGCGTCGCCCGCACCATCGCCGACCTCGCGGGTGCCGAAGGCGTCGGTCGAATCCATGTCGCCGAGGCGTTGAGTTATCGGCGACAAGCGCCGCGGAATTGATCGTGCGGACTTGCAAATTCTTGACATATACACAACCGTGTGTATATAAAGCATGAGAAGTCGAGACGTTATCAGGGCGCTCAAAGCGGCAGGATGGGAACAGGTCGGCCAAAAGGGTAGCCATGTTCAATTCAAACATCCGGCGCGCAAAGGCCGCGTGACCGTTCCGCATCCGAAGCACGATTTGCCGACCGGCACGCTCAAGAGCATCGAACGCCAAAGCGGCCTGACATTGGGATCTTGATATGCAGGAACGCTTTTATCCCGCGATGATCGAAAACAGCGAAACCGGCTTTGGCGTCTGGTTTCCTGACCTGTCCGGTTGCGTCAGCGCGGGCACGACGATCGACGATGCGCTGTTGGCCGCACGCGAAGCGCTGGCATTGCATATTTCGGGCATGATCGAGGACGGGGAACGCATCCCGTCCGCGAGCAAGCTTCCCGCGCAGCGCGATCCCGCGATCGTGGCGGTCGCCATGGTCCCCGTCACGCTCCCCGGCAGGAAACGCCGGGTTAATGTGTCGCTGGACGAAGGTCTGCTCGCCGCGATCGACGCCGTCACCGATAACCGCTCGGGTTTTCTTGAGCGCGCCGCGCGGCATGAGTTGGCGGCTGACTGATCGATCGACAAACCGCTCCGCAAACGTCCCGCAACAATATCACCGCGTTGTGGCATTGCGGTGCGCGCCGCCCTACGGAGGTCCGCGCAACTTCTCACAAGTCAGGCAGGCCCATGGCGCGCAAGAAACGTGATCCCTATCGAGACCTCGATGCCGCCGATGAGCCCGCGGAGGTCGCGGTGCCGTGCTGGCTGTGCGGGCGGCCGACGGGCAAGACGATCATCTGGCATCATCCCGTCCCCAAGAGTCGCGGCGGGCGCGACGTCGTGCCGATGCACCCGATCTGCCAGCAGACGCTGATCGCGAATTTCACCAATGCCGAGCTGCAGCGCCACGCGATGGACGTCGAGGCGCTGCTCGCCAATCCTGACGTGCGCAAGTTCGTCGACTGGGTCGCCAACAAGGAACCCGATTTCACCGCGACTACGGCGAAGAAGAAACGCTGATCGTGCCCGGTGCCGCTGTTGCCGATAGGACGCATCTCCTCGCGAATTATACCGCGCCTATCCATTTCGGGCTGTCCTACATTTATCGTTCGCCGCTAGCCTTTTCGCGCGATGATCGCTCAATCGACAATTTCGCCCGCTCGTGCGGCAGCGCTAACCGACCTCCGCGCGCCACCGGCAGCCACGCCACAATGCCACGCGAATAGGTCACGTAGGTCACAGTTTTCTTGTAGATCTGCGAATCTGCGATGCCTCCGTACAGAAAAAGGGCGACCCGCAGGCCGCCCATCCTCTCCCGAACCTGATGTCCGGTATCTCTGTCTGGCGTCAGCCGGCCATGCCCTGTGGCTTGTCGGCGACGAGTTCGAGCGGCGTCTTGCCCGCGGCGTTTTCGGCACGGCGTTCGCCCGCGTTGCGCTTGTGGCTGAACTTGCCTTCGACCTTGCCGCCATTCTCGATCGTCAGGTTCTGGTAGACGACGTCGCCGGTGATCCGCGCGGTGCGCTGGATGACGAGGTCGCGTGCCTCGATCGATCCTTCGACCGTGCCTGCGATCCGCGCCGTCTCGGCGACGATCGCGCCCTTGATCGCGCTGCCTTCGCCCTGGACGAAATTGGCGCATTTGAGGTCGCCTTCGACGCAACCGTCGATGTGCAGGTCGACCGTCGAGCTGATATTGCCGGTGACGACGACGTCGGCGCCGAGAACCGAGAAGGTGGTGGTGTTGCTCGCCATCTTACGATTGTCCGTTCTGGGTTCCGGCAAGTTCGGCGATCCTGCGTGCGGCGACGGCTTTGGTTTCGAGAACATCTTTTTTTGCCTCCAGGAAAATGCGGGGGTTCATGGCAGTTCCGTTCAACCGGACTTCGAAATGGAGGTGCGGACCGGTCGAGCGGCCGGTCGATCCCATTGCCGCAATCGTGAAGCCGGTCGCGACTCGCTGGCCCACCTTAACATCGAAGCGCGACAAATGCGCGTAGCGGGTGATGATGCCCTGGCCGTGGTCGATCTCGACGACATTGCCATAGCCCGACTTGCGTCCGACGAACGATACGCGGCCGGCGGCGGCGGCATGGATCGGCGTGCCGCGTGCACCGGGAAAATCGAGCCCCGAATGGAACGCGGCGGCGCCGGTAAACGGATCGCGGCGATAGCCGTAGCTCGACGTGACCATGTCGACATTGGCCGGTCGCGCCGAGGGCATCGCGACGAGTGCGCGTTCAAGTCGCTCCATGCGGATGAGAGCGGTGTCGAGGCGGACGATCGAAGCGCCCATCTGGCCGACCGTGCGGCCTTCGCTGCGGAACGCAACAAACGGACCGCCGAGTGCTGCGGGCTGTTTCGTCAGGCGTTGCGGATCGATACCGAAATTGCGGATCGCCGCCTCGGCGCGCGCCGCGCGGCGATCGACCGTCTCGGTCAGCGCGACGGCATAGTCGTTCTGGCGATCGCGCAGCGTAAAGAGGTTCCGGAGCACACCTTTGACACCGAGCGCGCCGATCTTGCGCGGGGCGGTCTGCTCGGCGGTGGCATCGGGCTTGGGCGCGGCGACCCTCGTGCCGCGAATTTCGCTGGTCAGTCGTTCGAGATAGGTCTGGCGCGCGTCGAGCTCGGCGGCGACTTCGCCGACGCGGTTACGATAGGCCGCGACCCGTGCCTGCGCCGCATCGACCTGCGCCTGTTGCTGCGCCAGCTCGGCGCGCTCGGACGCGCCGAGCATGTCGCGCACGACGGCAACACCGGTGATCGTCAGAAGGACGAGAAATGCCGCTGCGAACGCGGTTGCAATGCGGCGCTGCAGCTTTGCCGACAGCTTGACGAATTTGACGTGACCGCCAGTGCGCACGAAAATCTCGCGATCCTGGAACATCGCAGACCAGCGTTCGCGAAACGCCGTGTCGCGTAAGGAAAATGCCACGTTTTGCTACCCACCCGATGAAATTCGACTCGGGGGGTAGCAGGTGAAGGGGGTTATATCGAATCGGCACCCGCAATATTATGACGAGTCGAAGCAAGTTTGCGATGAGTCGATGGAACGTTTGTGAGTCGGCTTCGTTGGTCGCGGTTCATCTGGCGTAATATTATTGGCCGATTTCTCGTCGTAATCCCCTTCTGACGCGGTCTGAACACGTGCGTTAAAGTTTACGACCCGCTTACCATTTTTGGCTATGGCGTCGGGCGTGACCCGTTCGACGCTTCCTGAAACCGCCCCTTCACCGACAGTCCCGCCCGCTCGACCCCGATCGGCGGTGAGCCATGGCGTCGGGCTTGCGGGATTGGTCGGACTGCTCGGCTGGCTCGTCTTCGCGCGCACCGTCGGCACCGACCTCGCGACGTCGCCGATCGCGCCGATGCTGGCGATCGGCAATGCCGACCCGGCGATGGTCGCGGCCTATTGGAGCCTGATCGCCTGCGGCCTGCCGATGATCTTGTGGTCGCTATTGGTCGACAAGGTCCATCTGCGCGCCTCGACCGGTATCGACTGGTCGAACCCGCGCCCGGTTCACGAGATCCTCGACATCAGCATCGTCAAGCTCGCCGGCCTGTGGGCCACCTGGGGGATCATCGCACTGATTTATGCGATCGGTCGCTGGTACTGGAGCGGCGCCTATCTCGTCTCGATGGAAATTTTCGCGCATCTCGCGCCGGTGCTGCTGATCGCATCGATCCCCTATGTCATATGGCTCGACCGCTATCTCGTCCATCCGCGCGACGGCGCCTGGTCGTTCGGCCAGCTGTTCACCGGACAGGCGGCCAAGGCCGACCGTCAGGCGATCGCGCGGCACCTGCGTGCCTGGGCGGTCAAGGGCTTCTTCCTCGCGTTCATGATTTCGATCGTGCCGTGGGGCTTCATGGAGCTCGTCGAGCTGCCGATGGACCAGGTCCTGCGCGGCCCGGTTGAGCTGGCGCATTATTCGATCCTGCTGATGTTCCTGTGCGACGTCCACTTCGCCACCGTCGGATACCTTTTGACGATGCGTCCGCTCGACGCGCATATCCGCACCGCCAACCCCTATCTGGTCGGCTGGGTCGCGGCGCTGATGTGCTATCCGCCGTTCCAGATCATGGTCGCGACAACCGATCCCCTGTTCTACCAGGTCGATACGCGCGACTGGGCGTTCTGGTTCGCCAATTATCCCGTCTTGCTGTGGAGCGTCGGTGCCGCGCTGGTATTTCTCACCGGCGTTTACGGCTGGGCGACGGTGTCATTCGGCATCCGCTTTTCGAACCTGACGCATCGCGGCATTCTGACGCACGGGCCCTACAGCGTCAGCCGCCACCCCGCTTACGTGTCGAAGAATCTGTACTGGTGGCTGGCGACGATCCCGTTCCTGACGGTAACGGGCAGCTGGGCCGATGGCGCGCGCAACGCGGTGCTGCTGCTCGGCGTCAACGCGATCTATTACTGGCGCGCCAAGACCGAGGAAAAACACCTGCTCGGCGACCCGGTCTACCGCGAATATTACGAATGGATGCAGGCGCACGGGGCGGTCCCGCGGCTGTTTGCATGGATTACGCGGCGTCCGCGCCCGCTGGTCGCGCTGGCACCGACGGTGCCCGCAATCCCCGAACGCTAGAAGCTTTCCTCGGCATAGATCCGCGAAACATCGCCATTCCATTCGCCGTGGTAGCGATCGAGCAGGCGCTGCGCGGGGACTTTGCCGCTGGCGACGATCTCGTGCAGCGGATTGAGGAAGCCGGTTTCATTGTCGCCCATCGAATTGAGGCGATTGCGTGCGGCAAGACCGCGGTCGGCGATGGCGAGCACTTCGCGGGCCAACTCGCCCAATTTGCGCCCGCCCGGAACGTCGGCATCGAGCGCAAGCCTGGGCACTGCGTTGCGCAGGTTCTCGCGCTCGTCGATGTTCCAGTTCTTGACGAGATCCCATGCCGCATCGAGCGCGCCCTGGTCGTAGAGCAGGCCGACCCACAAAGCGGGCAGCGCGCAGATCTTGTTCCACGGCCCGCCGTCGGCGCCGCGCATTTCGAGGAAGCTCTTCAGGCGAACCTCGGGGAAGGCGGTCGAGAGATGGTCGATCCAGTCGCTCTCGGTCGGCAATTCGCCGGGCAGGATCGACAGCTTGCCGGCGAGGAAATCGCGGAAGCTGAGGCCCGCGGCATCGAGATAGACACCGTCGCGAAAGACGAAATACATCGGCACGTCGAGCATGTAATCGACGTAACGATCATAGCCGAAGCCGTCTTCAAAGACGAAGGGCAGCATGCCCGTGCGCTGCGGATCGGTGTCCGACCAGATGTGGCTGCGGTACGAAAGGTAACCGTTGGGCTTGCCCTCGGTGAACGGTGAATTGGCGAACAGGGCTGTGGCGAGCGGCTGCAGCGCGAGGCCAACGCGGAATTTCTTCACCATGTCGGCTTCGGATTGATAGTCGAGATTGACCTGGATCGTGCAGGTCCTGAGCATCATGTCGAGGCCGAGCGTGCCGACGCGCGGCATGTGATCGGCCATGATCTTGTACCGCCCCTTGGGCATCATCGGCAGGTCGCTGCGCGCCTTGTCGGGCCACATGCCGAGGCCGAGAAAGCCCTTGCCCGTCGCCGCGCCGATCGTCTTGACCTGGTCGAGATGGCGGCCCGTCTCGGCGCACGTCTGGTGCAGTGTCTCGAGCGGTGCGCCGGATAGCTCCAGCTGTCCTGCGGGTTCAAGGCTGACGGTGCCGTCGGGGCCGCTCATCGCGATGATGTTGAACGCGCCATCGGGGCCGCGTTCCTCGACCGGCTGCCAGCCGAAATCGGTCAGCGCCACGAGCAGGTCGCGGATCCCGCCGGGCTCGCCGTGGCTCGGCGCGGCATGCGTCTTCACGTCATAGACGAACTTCTCGTGTTCGGTGCCGATGCGCCAGTCGATCGGGGGCTTTTCGCCGCCGATCATTGGCGCCAGCAGTTGCTCGCGCGTTTCGATGACGGGGTCGGATTCGCTTGCTGCGCCACGTGTGCTCATGGCGAGGCTTTAGGATGCGAAACGGGCAGCGACCAGCCCCATTCGCGTGCGAGGACTGCAGGCTCACCAGTCGCCAGCGTGCGCCATCCATACCGCGATTGATGCGATTGCTGCGGTTTCGGCGCGCAGGATGCGCGGGCCGAGCGAGATCGGCACTGCTGCCGAACAGGCGCGGATCGCGGCGTTCTCTTCGTCGGTAAAGCCACCTTCGGGGCCGATCAGGATCGCCGCGGGGCCGGAATGGGCGGCGAGGGCGTCGGCAAAGTTCGCACCGCCGCGTTCGTCGGCGAAGAACAATATGCGCGCCGCAGGCCAGCCGGTGAGCAGCGCGTCGAGCTTCGTCAGATCGTCGAGTGCGGGCAGCGCGGTGCGCTCGCATTGCTCGGCTGCCTCGATCATCCGTGCCCGCAGCCGTTCGGGCTTGATCTTGTCGACGACGGCGCGTGCGGTCGCGACGGGGACGAAGCGCGCGACGCCAAGCTCGCACGCCTTTTCCGCCATCGAATCGTATCGCGCGCGCTTGATCGGCGCAGCGCACAGCCACAGGTCGGGGACGGGTTCGCGGGGCCGCAACTTGCTCTCGATGGCGAGCGACAGGTCGCGCCGGCCGGTGGCGACGACGCGCGCGGCATATTCGCCCGAAATATCGTCGAACAGCTTGATTGCATCGCCCGCCTTCACGCGCATGACGTTGATCAGATAATGCGCCTGCGCGCCGTCGATCGTCAGGCTCGCCGTCGCCGACAGGTCCGAATCGACGAACAGGCGCGGGGCGCTGAGCGGGGGCCAGGCGGGGGTTGCGGGCATGGCGACGCTCTAACGCGGCTGCGCGCGCGATCCAAGCGCGCTCGATAGGCGGTGCAGGGCATGCCACGCTGGACAAGGTCGCGCGCGCGGCTACGAAGGCGCCATGGCAGCAGATACCGACCTTCCCGACAGCGAGCACAAGGGGCTGATCGGCCTGTTGCCGCGCGCCGCGCGTCCCTATGCCTCGCTAGCCCGGTTCGACCGGCCGATCGGCTGGTGGCTATTGTACTGGCCGTGCGCCTGGGGGCTGGCGCTGGCGGGCGGCGTGCACGAGCATTGGCCGCTGTTCGGCTGGATGCTGCTCGGTGCGATTGCCATGCGCGGCGCGGGCTGCGTCTATAACGATATCGTCGATCGCGACCTCGACGCGCGCGTTGCGCGCACCGCGAACCGGCCGCTGGCGAGCGGTGCGGTGCGGGTCAGGAATGCGTGGATCTGGCTCGCGTTATTGTGCGCGATCGGCCTCGTCGTGCTGCTGCAGCTGCGCGGCTTTGCCCAGATCGTCGCGCTGGGCAGCCTTGCGCTCGTGGCCGCCTATCCGTTCATGAAACGGATCACCTGGTGGCCGCAGGCGTGGCTCGGGCTGGTATTTTCGTGGGGGGCGCTGGTCGGCTGGGCGGCGATCACGGGCAGTGTGCCGCGCGCGGCGATCCTGCTTTATGCCGGCAGCATCTTCTGGGTGATCGGTTACGACACGATCTATGCGCTGCAGGATCGCGAAGACGACGCGCTGGCCGGCATCCGATCAAGCGCACGCGCGCTGGGCGATAACGTCCGCTTCGGCGTCACATCGTGCTACGCCGCCGCGCTGGCGTTCTGGCTGTTGGCGTTCTGGCAGATTCGCAGCGACTGGATCGCACTCGTCGCGCTCATCCCCGCCGCGCTGCACCTTTTCTGGCAGACAGCGTCGCTCGACCCCGCAAGCGGGGACGATGCCCTGGCCAAATTTCGCTCGAACCGGACGGCGGGCCTGCTGATCGCATTGGCCTGCCTTGCGGTGGGAAGCGCTTAAGCGAGCGCTTTTTCGAGGAAGGCCGCGTCGGCCTCGTCCTCGATGCGGACCATCGGGCCGCAATCGGTCGGGACGACAGGACCGGCGGTCTTGATGTCGTCGAGCAGTCCGCCGCGCAAAGCGGTTTCCTGCGACTTGTCGAAAATGTAGAATTTGGTGTTGTCGAGTTTGGTCATGGCCATTGTGTAGCATGGTCAGCCGAAAATTTCAACCACGCGAAATTTTATATCTTGGCGGCAAAAGTGACCGCTAGCGACCCAATTGCGGACATTGGCTCAGTGCGCCGTTGGCTCCGATAGACGCTCTCCGAGCCAGCTATCAACAATCACTGACAGCCCAAAGGGCACGTTGAGCGCTGTGAAAATCTGGAGCGCGTCCGGTTCGACGGCCAAGCCAGCCGCGCCATGGTTTGATCGATAGCCGCAAAAGACATCCACGGTGGCGTCGAGTTGATTAAGATAGTGAACGGCAGGCTCTACTGTCTGCCATAGCCTTCGAAGGTGCTCGGTTAACTCAGCTTCCTCGGCGACCGGAGCAGTGAAGTGCCAAGCGTCGTCTTTGTATGGACGGGCGCCGGGGCGGCGTCGATCACCGGCCCTATGTTTATGGCTAGGAGCTACGACCAGTGCGCTCTCGATGTCTTCGAATGGCAAGTCCTTGCCGTGGATACGGAGCGTTGCGCTGTAAGCGAAGTATGAGGGTTCGTCTTCTGACTCGGAAAATGCCATAGCCTTAGATAGCGCGCCCGAGTGTCCGCTTTCCACCCAAAAGCGGACACTCGAACTCCACCTACCTAGGTCCTCACGCTGCGACCAGCTCCTCCGCCGCTTCGAGATCGACCGACACCAGTCGGCTGACGCCCTGTTCGACCATCGTCACTCTAATCGCGCATCAGTTGCATGCGCAACGGCGGCTCGCGCCGAGAGGGGCGGCGATACTAACTGTCCGAAGCGCGTGTTATTCGAGAACGGTGGCGGGATCGACAAGCCGCGCGTCATGCATCTGGTTGAGGTAGGCCTCGTAATATCCCTTGTGCGAAGCACCGACGATCGCCAGTAGGCGCATGCCGGGTTGCTGGCCCAATACGTCCCGGATGTTGGCGACCATGCGCAAGTTGCGGGTCTCCCAATATCCGACATAACCTCTCCCGTATCGTTTACGAGACGGCTCTTCCAGAGCTGCACCGAAATCGGATCGGTAGGTAAGGGCGGGCGCGCTCGGCGCATTATATGCGCGGTACATAGCCATCAGCCCATCCGGTTTCGACAATCCTTCCGTTAACCGGTCGGATTCGGTCTGTCGGGCATGCGTAGCAGGATTGTCCCATGCCTGTGCGATCGCCTTGGCGGCAGCCTCCCGCTCAGCTGGGTCGGAGCTATCGGGCGTGTCGGCCGAATGATCGTCGACGCTCCACAACCGCTCCAAACCCAGACGGGCCGCGAGCACGGCGGACAGGAGTGACGTCTCGTTGCGTCGCTTGGCGTATTTATCGAGCAAAGCAACCAAATCGTCGTCCAGGCCTTCGCCAGCGCGTCGTTCCGACGCGGTGAGCCTGAGCCACTGGACCAGCGCCGAGCCACGTTCTCCGGCTGCCAAAAAGACCGCTGCCAGATGGCGTCGATCAGCGGGCAATGGCGTGACAGGCCACGCAGAAAGTAGCCGTTCGGCTTCGGCATTGGCCGCGGGAACGTCCAACCCAGTGGTCCGAAATGCCGGCGCAGGATCAAAGCAGTATGCCTTCACCGTTTCCTCGTAACGCGACGGGTAGCGCCGCAAGTTGTCGCACTGGAGGCCGGAGAGGTCTTCGGTGGCGATCCCCGTCGGATGCCAGGCTGCCAGCCGATCAATAAGCGGCGACAGCATTTCAGCAGAAAAGGTATCGGGCAGGCCTGACAGGTGCATCGTCCCAAGCACTAGCACCTCATTGTGGGCGCCTATTGCAGGCCCTTTCAATGCTTCCGGATGGAAGGACGGTCGGTAGGTCTGGCTGGGCGTCGTACAAGAGGCGAGAAGCAAAAGCGCGAACGCCCAACCAAACCGGAAACCACCCGAGCGATGCGGTGACGTGAACGCAGTGAGACGATTGATCATCACGCGTCGATATGGTAGGTGCATTAGTCTGTCAATACACAAAGTCTACAAAAGTAGTCGTATCTCCAACCATGTCGAGATATCGCGAAACTTGCCACAAAATCAGAACCGATTGGGACGCTTTCGTAGCTGGGTGCTATCACCGCCACCCTCACGCCGCGACCAATTCCTCCGCCGCTTCCAGATCGACCGAGACCAGTCGGCTGACGCCCTGTTCGACCATCGTCACGCCGAACAGGCGGTGCATGCGGCTCATCGTCACGGCGTTGTGCGTGACGATGAGGTAACGCGTGCGCGTTTCGGCGACCATCTTGTCGAGCAGGTCGCAGAAGCGTTCGATATTGGCGTCGTCCAAGGGCGCGTCGACCTCGTCGAGGACGCAGATCGGCGCAGGGTTGGTGAGGAACAGGCCAAAGATTAGCGCGATCGCGGTCAGCGCCTGTTCGCCGCCAGAAAGTAGCGTCAGCGAGGCGAGCTTCTTGCCCGGCGGCTGCGCCATGATCTCCAGCCCCGCTTCGAGCGGGTCGTCCGAATCGACCAGCTCGAGATGCGCAGCGCCGCCGTTGAACAGTGTCGTGAAGAGGCGCTGGAAATGCGTGTCGACCGCCTCGAACGCGGCCTTGAGGCGGATGCGGCCCTCGCGGTTGAGGCTGCCGATCGAGCCGCGCAGCCGCGCGACCGCCTGGCGCAGCTCCTCGGCCTCGGTAAGCGATTGGGCGTGTTCGGTGTCGAGCGAGTCGAGTTCCTGCGCGGCGACGAGGTTGACCGGCCCGATCCGCTCGCGATCGGCGGTGAGCTTCTCGTGCAGGTGCGATTCCTCGCCGGGGTCGGCGACGTCGTCGGCATCGAAATCGGCGACGCGCGGCAGCAGCGGCGGCGGGCATTCGAAGCGCTCGTTCGACACGCGGCCCATTTCGACGCGGCGCAGATCCTGCGCCTCGGCGCGCGCATCGGCGCCGGCGCGGGCTTCGCGGGCGCTCGACAGCGTCTCGCGCGCGGCGGTGAGCCGGTCCTCGCGCTCGGCGAGCGCGTGCGTCGCGGCCTCTTCCTCGGCCTGCATCGCGTCGCGCCGTGCGGCGAGCTCGTCGCGGCCCGTCTCGAGCCTGGCGATATCGTCGCGCAGCGTGGCGGGGGTGTCGTTCGCCTTGGCCTGCTGCGCCGCGAGGCTCTCCTGGCGCTCGGCCAGCTTGGCGATGCGGGTTGCTGCTTCGCCTGAGCGCGCGCGCCAGGCCTCGGCTTCGGCGGCGATGCCCGCACGACGCTCGCGCAGCGCGGCGAGTTTGCTCTGCAGCGCCTGTTCGGCTTCGCGCGCATCGCTCGCTGCGCGGCGCCCAGCATCGGTCCGCGCTTCGCTGGCGGCGAGGCGCTCGGACGATGCATCGGCGGCGGGGAGGGCGGCGAGATCCGCCTCGGCTTCGGTCAGCGTGGCGCGCGCGTCGGCGAGGCGCGTGTCGAGTTCGGCGCGGCGGCCGCCGAGCGCTTCGACGCCTTCGCGCCAGCGATCGAGCGCGGCCTGCGCGCGGTCGGCGTCGCGCAAGGCGGTGCGTTGTTCCTCGTCGCTGTGTGTGCGCGCGGCGCGCGCGGCGACGAGCGCCTGTTGGGCGGCGTCGGCCTCCGCGGCGATGGCGGTGCGCCGGGCGATTGCGGTATCGAGCGCGGCCTTCAAGGTCGGCAGTTCGCGCTCGATATCGTTCAACCGGTTGCGCCGGACGAGCCGTTCGGCACCGACCGCGCCGCCGCTCCTGGCGACGAAACCGTCCCAGCGGCGCATCGCGCCCTCGCGGGTGACGAGGCGCTGGCCGATCGCGAGCGCTTGCCCCTCGTCGCTCTGGGCGACCGCAACCTGCGCGAGCCGGCGCGCCAGCTCGGGTGGTGCATCGACATGGTCGGCGAGCCGCTCGGTTCCGGCGGGGAGGCCGGGATCGCTCGCAGTCGTTGCTGCGCCGAGCCAGCCGCTCGCGCCGCCGACCGGCGCGTCGAGATCGTCGCCGAGCGCGGCGGCGAGCGCATGTTCATAGCCCTTGGCAGCAGTGACCCGGTCGATCGCGCGCGTCGTGTCGCCGGGCGTGGCGAGCGCAGTGGCGAGTGCGCCGTGTTCGCTTTCGATCGTCGCCAGCGCAGTGCGGGCGGCGGCGAGCGCCTGTTCGCTCTCGGCCTTGCTGGCGAGCGCCGTGTCGAGTGCGGCCTGCGCGTCGGTGAGCGCGGTTTCGGAGGTCTCGGCCGCCGCGGCCGCTGCCGTGACGCGCGCGCTTGCATCCTGCTGGGCGTGGATCAGCGCGGCCTCGTCGCCGAGCGCGGCGATGCGCGCCGCGACGGCATCGCGTTCGCTCTCGATTCGCGCCAGCGCGTCGCGCGCGCTCGTCGCGTTCGCTTCGGCGATCCGTCGGTCGGCGGCCTGTCCGGCGAGATCCGCGCGGAGCTGCGCGAGTTTGACCTCGGCATCGCGCAGCGTCGCGGCGGAGGTCGCAATGGCCTGGGTCAATTCGGGCAGGCTCGCTTCGACCGCCGCGTGCTGCTCGCTGAGTTCCTCGCCCTCGCGGTCGAGCCGCGCGATCGCCTCGGCGGCGTCCTCGGCGAGCGATCCTTCGCGCGCGCGGTCGTCGGCGATGCGTTGCAGTTGTTCGGCGAGATCGGCGGCGCGGCGGTCGTGCGCTTCGGCCTCGGCGGTGAGGCGCGCGAGCCGCTGCGCGACGGCCGAGGCGGCGTCGTTGGCTTCGCGCGATGCGGTGCGGCGGCTTTCGAGTGCCTGGGCGGCCTGGACGCGATAGGCGCTCGCCGCCTCCTGCGCCTCTTGAGCCGCGCGCACCGCGAGGCTCGCCGCTTCGGCTTCCTCGCGCGCCCGATCGGCGGCGGCGGCGGCATCGCGCCAGCGCGCATAGATCATCCGCGCTTCGGCGATGCGGATCTGTTCGGAGAGCCCGGTATAGCGTTCGGCGGCGCGCGCCTGGCGGCGCAATTGACCGGCGCGCTGCGCCATGTCGCCGATGATCGTGTCGAGCCGTTCGAGATTGGCCTCGGTCGCGCGCAGTTTCTGTTCGGCGTCCTTGCGGCGGACGTGGAGGCCCGCAATCCCGGCGGCTTCCTCGAGCATCTGGCGCCGCTCGGCGGGCTTGGCCGAAATGACCGCGGCGATCTTTCCCTGGCTGACGAGCGCCGGGCTGTGCGCGCCGGTCGCGGCGTCGGCGAAGATCAGCGAAATGTCCTTGGCGCGAACGTCGCGCCCATTGGCGCGATAGGCCGATCCCTGGCCGCGCTCGATCCGTCGGATGACCTCGAGTTCGCCGTCGCTGTCGCCATCGCCGATGCTGGTCAGCGCTGCGCCTTCGAGATCGGCGACGAGCGCGACCTCGGCGAAATCGCGCGCCGGGCGCGACGAGGTCCCCGCGAAGATGACGTCGTCCATCCCGCCGCTGCGCATCGATTTCGGGCTCGATTCGCCCATTACCCAGCGGATCGCCTCGAGCAGGTTCGACTTGCCGCAGCCATTGGGGCCGACGACGCCGGTCAGCCCCGGTTCGATTCGAAGTTCGGCGGGTTCGACGAAGCTCTTGAAGCCCGTCAGGCGCAGGCGCTTGATCTTCACCGGGCGGTTGCCCGGACAAGAGGGCGCTGGCGCCTGGGGATGGTCATCGGTTCAATCAGCGGGCGCCCGCCGCGCGCAATTTCTCGCTGACCGTCACGACGGGGTCGACACCCTGGACGAGCGAGAAGGCTTCGCCATTGAGGACGAAGGTCGGTGTGCCCTGGATATCGAACTGCTTGCCTGCCGCGTCCGATCGCGACTGAACGCTGAGGACATTCGCAGGATCGCCATAGCACTGGTCGAGCTGCTGCTCGCTCAGTCCGCGTGCCTTGAAGAAATCATACAGGCCGATACCCTTGGCGTAGGTGATGAACTTCTTGTTGTCAGGCTGCGACTGCATCGCCTGCGCTGCCTTTCCGAGATTCTCGGCACCCTTGAACAGCTCTTCCTGGCTGACATAGATGTTGTGCATCAGCGGATAATAGCGATCCTTGCCGGCGCACTGCATCGCCGCGGCGGCGAGCGTGTCGAGCTGGTTGCGCATGAAATTGCTGAATTCATAGGCGACCTGGCCACTGTCGACGAACTCGTCGACGATCTTGGGCTCGGCCTCCTGCGCAAATTCGGCACAGTGGCTGCAGGTCAGCGAACCGTATTCGACCAGTTTGATCTTGGCGTCGGGATTGCCCATGACGAAGCCGCCATCGGCGGTCGCGGTAATGACATCCGACCATTTCTGACCTTGCGGCGCGGCGACCTTGGCGACGGCGTCCTGCTGCGTTTCATTGCCGACGGTGTCGGACTTGCCGCACGCACCGAGCGCGAGAGCGCTGCCGAGGGCGATCAGGGTGAGGGTCGATAGATTGCGCATGAAGTTCTCCGGGTAAAAGATGGATCAGTTGTGGGCGGAACGCGCGGCGATGAGCGCGCTGCGCACTCCCGCCCAGTCGAAGACGTCGTACAACAAATGGCCGTTGAGCGTGAAACTCGGCGTCCCTTCGACGCCGGTCACGTGGCTGGCATAGTTGGTGCTGTCGGCGATCGCCTGAAGCTTGGCACCGTCGGCGAGGCAGGCCGAAAGCTGTTCGGCATCGATGCCGCGCCTGGCAAGCAGCGGTTGCAGTCCGCTATCGGCGATGACCATCGCCATCCCGCCCGTTGCGCCCGCGGCATCCCATTGGGCTTGCCGCTCCGGAGATGCCGATTCGAGCCTGACGAGCCAATCGGGTTGCGCGGCCAGGACCGCGGCGTGATTACCAAAGACTTGCTCGGGCGTGCCGCAGGTGACCGCGAGTGAGATCGCGTAATCGATTGTGGTACGCAGATAGGGCCGGATCTCGACCGAAGTCGATCCGTCCGCAATGAATCCACTGGCGAGCGGTTTGGCCGATTCGTCCGCGAAATGGGCGCAGTGCGGACAGGTGTAGCTGATATATTCGACCAGCTTGTTGGGCGCATCGGGATTGCCGATGAGCACGCCTCCCGCAGGCGCGGCGACAATGTTTTTCGACCAGTCGGCGCGGGCCGGCGCGGTTGCTGCGGCGGGCGTGGCCGTTGCCGCGACTGCCACCAGGGCAAGGGTGCACAGCGGGGTGGCGAAGAGGATGCGCGAGATCGAAATGGGTAGCGTCCTTTGAGCAAAGTCTCAGCTGATTTTAGGCGGTCCGCTGCTGTTGACAAGGCCGCTGGCCAATCCTTCGAGAACCTTTTTGAGTTCGGGATCGCCGATGTCGCGCAAACTGTCGCCGATTTCGACCGGGATCGGCTTGAGCGACGGTGGCGGGCGGTTCGGTGCGGCGCGGGTCGGCGTCACGCGGCCCTGCGTCATGCGGATGCGTTCGACCGCGGCATAGCCGAAAAAGCGGTTCACTCGCGCGATCAGCTCGGGCTCGATATGCTGGAGCATCGGCGCGTGGGCACCCGATACGGTGAGGTGGAGCGTGCCGCCTTCGCGCTTGCCGTGCGGAAAGCGCAGCGATTCGGGCGCGGTCACTTCGGCATAGCGGTCGCCGACGATATCGGGCCAGCGCGTGACGATCGAGCTTTGCACGAAGCCGAAACGGCGAAAGGCGGCGCGGCCGATTTCGGGCATCAGATCGGCGATATTGCGCGCCGGTCCGCCGCGCGGCCGCTCCTGGCGGACGAGCTTGGGCGCGGCCTTGGCGCGCGGCTTTTTCGCCGGCGCCGCTGGTTTCGACTTCGTGGGGTCTGCGGGTCGTTTCGCCATGCGGTGCATCATGCCATAGCCAACCCATGACAGTCGAGCAGCCAGATCCGAAGCGGGGCGATATCGCGGTCCGATTGCTCGACTGGTACGACGGATCGGCGCGTGCGCTTCCGTGGCGCGTGCTTCCCGGCAGCGCGAAACGCGGTGATCCCTATCGCATCTGGCTGTCCGAGATCATGTTACAGCAGACGACCGTCGCGGCGGTGATTCCCTATTTTGGCAAGTTCACTGCGCGCTGGCCCGATGTCGTCGCCCTCGCCGAGGCAGACGAGGGTGAGGTGATGGCGGCCTGGGCAGGGCTTGGCTATTATGCCCGTGCGCGCAACCTGATTGCCTGTGCACGGCGCGTTCGTGATGAACATGGCGGCGTCTTTCCCGACAGCGAGGCGGCGCTGCGCAACCTGCCGGGGATTGGCGATTATACCGCGGCCGCAATCGCGGCGATTGCCTTCGATCGACCCGCGACCGTCGTCGATGCCAATGTCGAGCGCGTCGTTGCGCGGCTGTTCGCGATTCGCGAGACTTTGCCGCAGGGCAAGCGCGCGATCCGTGCGGCGGCGGCAAGCATCACGCCCGAGCGGCGACCGGGCGATTTCGCCCAGGCGATGATGGATCTTGGCTCGCGGATCTGCACACCGCGCAACCCCGATTGCCCCACCTGTCCCTTGGCCGAACACTGCGCGGGCCATCGCCTCGGCATCGCCGCCGCGCTACCGGCCAAACCCGCCAGGCGCCCCCGTCCCCAGCGGCGCGGCTGGGCGTATTGGGTCGAACGCGACGGCGCGATCCTGCTCGTCCGGCGGCCGGGCAAGGGGATGCTCGGCGGGATGCGTGCCTTGCCCGGGGGCGCGTGGGACGACGAACTCGGACCGGCGCCGGTCGAAACAGACCCGACCGGCATCGCCGTTCAGCATGTCTTCACCCATTTCGCGCTTGAACTGCATCTCGCCCGCTTGCCCGCCCAATCGCGACTGGCAGGGGAGCTTGCGGGTGAATGGTGGCCCATCGAAAGCCTCGACGGGGCGGGATTGCCTACGTTATACGCCAAGGCGGCGCGCGCGATCGCGGCTGCCGGACCAATGGAGGGATCCTGAATGCTGCACGAAACGATCATCGCCCGGCGCGCCTTTCTCGGCAGCGCTCTGGCATCGGGCGCGCTACTTGGCGCCACGCCCGCGCACGCTTTCTTGCGCGAAACCAATGCCTATCCGGCGCTCGACGCGTTCATCCGCGGCTTTGTCACGCGCAAGCAGCTCGCCGGGACGCTCGCGACGGTCGGCAAGGGGTTTGCCGCGCCCACCGTCCTGTCGGCGGGCACGCTCGCCAACGACAGCAACAAGCCGGTCGATATCGACAGCCTGTGGCGGATCTATTCGATGACCAAGCCGATCACCGGCATGGCGGCGATGATCCTGATCGGCGAGGGCAAGCTCAAGCTCGACCAGCCGCTCGCCGACATATTGCCCGCCTTTGCCAACATGAAGGTGCTCAAATCGGCCGACGGTCCGCTTTCGGAGACGGTGCCGGCGAAAACGCCGATCACGATCCGCCACCTGCTGACGCATACCGCGGGGCTTGGTTACAACATCATCCAGTCGGGGCCGATCAAGGCAGCGTATGAAAGCAACGGGATCGTCCCCGCGCAGCTGAGCCGCGTGTCGCTGCCCGGCATCCCCAATCCCAAGCCCGCGCCGAGCCTGAAGGAATTTGCCGAGCGGCTGGCCAAGCTGCCGCTGGTCTACGAGCCCGGCACGAAATGGAGCTATTCGGTCGCGCTCGACCTGATGGGGCGCGTCATCGAGGTCGTTTCGGGCAAGCCGTTCGACCAGTTCCTGTCCGAGCGCATTTTTGCGCCGCTGGGCATGAAGAGCACGTATTTCCGCGTGCCGCAGAGCCAGGTCGCGCGTTTGACGACCAACTACCTGCCGCTCGGGCCGGTCCTGCTGCCGGTCGATGTGGCGAGCAATTCGATTTATCTCGACGCGCCCGCTTTCCCCTTTGGCGGCGCGGGGCTGGTGACCTCGGCGCGCGATTACGACCGTTTCCTGATGATGTTGCTCGGCGAAGGTGCGATCGGCGATGTCCGGATCATGGCGCCGGCGACCGCGCGGCTTGGCATGTCGAACCTGTTGCCGCCGGGCGTATCGACCGCGGGGACCTTTGCCGGTGGCGAGGGTTTCGGCGCGGGCGGGCGCGTCAGCCTGCCCAATTCGCCGCGCGGTCCGGGCGTCTATGGCTGGGGCGGCGCGGCGGGCACGATCGCCTGGGTCGATACAACGCGCAAGATGCGCGTCGGCGGTTACGCGCAATATATGCCCGCAGAGGCGATGCCGTTCCAGTCGGGCCTGCCCGAAGCGATCGCCAGGGACCTAGTCTGATTATTGGGTCTGATCGCAAGCCTGTGACTCGTACTCGCACCCCCGCACTGACCGGCGCGCGGATCGACCGCGCCGACCATGTCCGCGGCGACGCCGACCGGCTCGCCGCGGCGCTCGGCGACCGGCGTGCGCGATTGCTGCTGCTCGACGCGCTCGATCCGGTCGTCGAAGACGGGCTACTCGGCTGGACCAGCCTCGGCCTGATCGATGATGGCGCCGAGCCGTTGTTCCTCGGGCTGCTCGACGACATCCCGCATTTCGCGCCTTTGCCCGCCGATGTTTCGCGGATCGACGGGCGATCGCGCAGCGCCTGGGCCGCGCTGACGCTGCTCGCGGCCGACGAGGCGGCGCTCTATGCCAGCGCGCGCAGCCTTGTCGCATGGCATGCTTCGTACCGCTTTTGCGCCAATTGCGGCAGTGGAACCGTCATCGCCAAGGGCGGCTGGCAACGCGATTGCGACGGTTGCGGAGCGCAGCATTTCCCGCGCACCGACCCTGTCGTCATCATGCTTGCGCGCCATGGCGATGCAAACGGTGTCGAGCGCGTCCTCGTCGGGCACGGCGTCGGCTTTCCCTCGGGACGAATGTCGGCGCTGGCGGGCTTTGTCGAGCCGGGCGAGAGCATCGAGGAAGCGGTCCGGCGCGAGCTGTTCGAAGAGGCGGGGGTGGTCGCCGAGACGGTAGAGTATATCGCCAGCCAGCCGTGGCCGTTCGCATCGTCGCTGATGATCGGCTGCCTCGCCGAAGTCGCCGACCCGACGCTGACGCTCGATACCAAAGAAGTCGATGCGGCGATCTGGGTCACGCGCGAAGAGGTCGCCGCGGCATTGGCAGGCGAAGAGGGTGCCCGCTTCCTCGCGCCCCCGCCGATCGCGATCGCGCGGACATTGCTCGAGACGTGGCTGGGCTAAGCGAAAGCTCACTCGTCACAGCGCGGAGAATTTACGGAATGACATGCTCTAACTTAGAAAATTCCAAGGTCGGCTAATGGGTGGAAAGCTGACATTCGCTAATCGCGCAGTGGCGGCGCTCTTAAATCGGCGGCCAAGTTCTCAAGCCAATAGTAAAGAAGCGCGCCTTCCAA
>NZ_VOPY01000004.1 GCF_007995095.1 Flavisphingopyxis soli
ACGTCGAGCCACTCGCGCGTTCGCGCATAGCGATCGTCATGCTGGTCGAATTCGAGGCCGTATTGCGTCGCCTCGTCAGCCCACCACGACGACACGACGTTGAGCGCCAGTCGACCGCCCGCAATATTGTCGATGTTTGCCGCCTGCTTGGCGAACAAAGCGGGCTGATGAAAATTGGGCCGCACTGCGACCATGAGCTCGATCGTCTCACTGACCGCGGCGAGCGCGGCAGCGGTCGACCATGCGTCGAGCGCCGGTTCCTCGATGCCCTTGATGTCGTTGAGGTTGAGTTCGGCAATCAGCGACAGGTCCCAGCCAGTCTGCTCGCTGCGCTGCGTCAAGCGGCGGACATAGTCCCAGCTCGCCTCCATGCCCTCGTCGGAAACGTTGCGCAGCCAGCCGCCAAAAACCGGCATCCAATAGCCAAACCTCATGCCGAATTCCTCGCTTCGATGCGCGTTTCAAGATAGTCGACAAGGCGCTCGTGAGGGTCCCAGCCGAGCACTTCGAGCGGATTGGCAACGAAGTTCGACAAAGCGTTGACGTCGTAGAACAGTGCCTTTCCCGTCGCGTCATCAATCATCATCTCTACTCCGCCGACATCGATATCGCATGCCGCAACAATGCGTTCGGCCGCCGCGATATGCTCATCGCTTGGCTCGACCTTCGTCATTTGGACGACCGGCCGCCCAGGTTGCGCGATGCACGCGTCGGCCGGGCAAAGATCAAAATTGTCGCCGCCACTGGTAACCGAGATGGCATAGAGATAGCGTTCGGCGAGCGTCTCGATACGCGTGATCGTGCCACCGCGCGGACTGGCGAGACGCTGCACCAACAGGACGCCGTCGACGCTATTAGGGACCGTTCGCCCGACAATCGCCGCGTTGAGCCCTTCGGCATCGTCATAACGCACGATGCCTGCCCCAGCGCCGCCGATATTGGCCTTGATCAGCAGCGGAAATCCTATTTCTGCCGCGGCCTGAGCGATCTGATCGTGCCGATGCACGATCCGCGTTGTTGGAAAATCGATGCCGAGAGCCGAGAGCTTGGCGAGTTGGCGCGCCTTGCTGGCATCGAAACCGAGCGCCGAGGCACCATTGATGAGCGCCGCGCCGCACTGCTCCCAATGCTCGAACGCCGACATCGCGCTGAAAATGCCATGGTCGCCTGTGCGCAAGATACTCGACATGGCGAGTCGGTTGAAAATGACCCGCGCCGGCGGTTCACGGTTCGCAGGGTCGAACGATAGCTCGGCCATTGGTATCTTGACGTAGGAAATCCCGCGCGTGTCGAGCGCGGCAAAAAGCGGTTCGAACCACAGGGGATGTTCGTAGACGATGGCTAGGTCGTTTGTCATCGCTGACAGATAGGACCGCCGATCCGATATGCAACGCACACGGAATGCGCGTCCGTTTTTTCCTCCTTGGGATCCTCAAGCCGCCGTTCCGCAAACGGCCCACTAGCTGCCTGTTGGGCTTCGACTTTAACCACTGTATTGAAACGCGCCTAGCCGCGGTCATTATAAGGTAGCCACTCGAAGCCAGATAGCAGCCGAACGATTGTTGAGCAGCGGCGAACGGGCCCACTGCTAAACTAATGTACCTGTTGTTTATTGAGACGGCGAAGCTGTCTAAAGGCTTGCAAGAGCGCGGTTGTCAAACTGACCAGGAAATTCACGCTGGATTTCAACCTTGCGCTCGATCGCGCTGATGATCTTCTCGGCGAAGTTCTTCCCCGCCAGCTTATTGCATGTGTGCAGATTGCCGGGGCTGAAAACGTTGACCTCGAGAATCTTGTCGCCGACGATGTCGATCCCGACAAGGAACATGCCGTCCGAGATCAGCTTGGGGCGGATCAGCTCGGCAACGCGCAGCTCGGTCTCGCCGACTTCGGCCTTGACCGCCTTGCCGCCCGCATGGATGTTGCTGCGGATGTCGTCGGGCGACTGGACGCGGCGCAGCGCGCAGAACTTCTTGTCGATGCTGAGCGGCTCGCCGTTCATCATGAACAGGCGGATATCGCCCTTGGTCGCGGCCTTCACATATTCCTGCGCAATGATGTAGCCGTCGCGCTCGATCGCCTCGATCATCTGGTTCATGTTCGACGCCGACTTGCCGTCGACCTTGAACACGCCCGATCCGCCCGAACCCTGCAGCGGTTTGAGGATGATGTTGCCGCCGTGCTTCTTGGCGAATTCCTTGATGTCGGCGGGATGCTTGGTGATCAGCGTCTCGGCGCGGACTTCGGTCGGGAAGCTCTCGAAATACATCTTGTTGATTGCGCGCCCTAGGCTGTCGGGATCGTTTAGGACGATGACGCCGCGCTTCACCGCCTCGCGCCCAAACAATATGCCCGCGTCCTCGGCCCAGGGGCGGTCCTGCGCATCGTTCGACGGATCGCTGCGCAGCATCAGCACGTCGAGCTCGGCGATGTCGAGCTTGCTCGTCTTGTTCGCGACTTTCTTCAGTTCGGCGAAGAACTTGGTGTGGTCCTCATAGCCGCCCTTGGGCGGGGTCGGTGCTGCGCGGACATGGACCGACATGCCGCCGCCGGGTTCGAGGACGAAATCCTCGGGCGTCATATAATAGACGTCATGACCATGCACGGCGGCCTGCGCGGCCAGCACTGTGGTCGCATAATTGGGAAATTCATCGGCCATCGAATTGACGAAAAAGGCGATCTTCATGGATGTGTTCCGATCATAGGAGCGAGGAAAGCGAAGGGTTTTGGCGGAATGCCGCGATCCTGTCCCGGACGTCGTCGCGCGTCAGGAAGGCGGGGGTAAACAACGGTTTGCGCAGCAGCCCGCGCAGCGCGAACTCCTCGATCACCGCGATATGTTGCGGCGCGATTTTGCCGTACCAATAGGGCGTCAGGTCGCCGCCCGCGGCGATGAGGTCGAGCACGGTCTTGAACCCGCGCAGGTAGATGACGTCCTTGGCAAAGCCGCCCGAGCGATAGATGCGCGCGGTGATGTTGAACGCGCCGCGCGCCGAAAATCCGTGCGTGTCGTGGAGCAGGCGGAAGCATTCTACGAAGCTCGCGCCCGCAATCATCGCATCGACCCCGACGACGCGCGCGGCGAGCGCGCGCAGCCGTGCCCAGGTCAGTCCGCCGACCGCCCATTCGGCGAATACGCCAAGGCCTTCCTGGACGCCTTCATACTGGGCAAGGCCGGTGCGGAACATCGCCAGCCCCTGCTGCGCGCCGTTGACCCAGGTCAGCGCATGGATGCTGATTTCGTGGTGGAGCAGCGGCTCGAGTCGGTGCGCGGGCATGTTGGTCGCGGTCGAGATCAGCACCTTGTTGCCCGACACCATCAGCCCGGCGGCGATATCCTCGCGCAGTTCGACCGCGACGTCGAAGCGATCATCCTGCGCGCGATAGGCACCGACCAGCGTACGCGCGCCGCGTTCGACCGCGTAGCAATCGACGCTCCCGCCGTCGGAATCGGACTTGGGCCGCTTGCTCGCCAATATGTCGATCGCCGAATCGCGCAGGTCGCGTTCGACGGTGCCATAGAGCAGCATCGAGGCGTGTCGGAAATTAGGCGTGTTGCGCGCCGCCAGCATCGTCAACTGGTAATCGACCTCCTGGCGCTTTTCGGAAAACAGGTTTTCGAGCATCGGCGCTTCGACGCTCTTGAGGTCGATCGCATAGAGCGCGCGCTTGGCCAGATCGGGATCGACCGTCAGCGGGCGATAGCGGAACTTGGGAGTCTCTTCGAACCCGCTCTCGCTGAACTTCGCGAACGCCTTTTCGGTGTTGATCGGCGAAACGCTGAGGAGGAAATCATAGCTGCGGCAAATCTCGTCGAGCTTGCCATCGGCCGATTTGGCCGCATCGATGAACGAGCTGCGGCCGAGCGCGCGATGGTGTTGGGGCGCAGCCTCGCCGGCCGCCGCCATGAAGGCCTTGGCGGCCTTCAGCAGCGCATCGAAAATCTCGATCGACAGGTCGTGGAACAGCTGCGGATAGATGCCGTTCCCGTCGGGGCGCTGATAGTTTTGCGGCAGCGCGAGCGAAAGATGCGAGAAGCGCGGATCGCCCGCGACAATCGCCTCGATCCCGGGCTCCCAGTGCTGCGGCTTGTCGCGCTCGATTGTGCAGTGGCGCAGATCGACCTTCACCTTGGCGAGTGTCGCGGCTAGCGTATCGGCGGCGGCGCGCGCAGCAATGTCTTCGCTCGAGGAAATCGTCGCGGTAAACTCGGGCAGTTTGGCGGCTTTGGCTAAAACCTGCTCGGCGGGCTCACGATCGTGGACGGAAATGAGCAATATCCGCTCGCAGCTTTCGGCCTGGTGGCGGAGGACCGCATCGATCGCTTCGAGCGCAGCCGCGTCGTCTATTCCCTCTGGCCAGACGGCGTAGGCCGAACTCGTCACCGCGATCCGCTTGGCCAGGCTGTCGGGATGTTCGGGGTCGAACCGGTTGAGGACGAGGAAAGGCAAGGGCCGGTCGATATGGATCCGGCCCTCGCAGCCGCACCCCTGCCGCAACGCGCCGGTCGGGCCGAATTCGGGTATGAAGGCGTCGTTCGCCCCCGCGTCGCCCGGCTCGGTTGCGCTGTCAGAGAGCATCGAGACGGTCCCGCGCGACCTCGGCAGCGTGCGTGATCAGCCCGCGCATCGCGGCAAGCTCGGCGGGGTCGGGGGTGCCCGACCATTCGTCCATGAAGAACTTCTTGAATTCGATCGCGATGGCGCAGCCAACGTGCGGATAGCGTTCGTGGACGAAGCGCGTCTGTTCGCCCTTGCCTTGGAACGCGACATTTTCGCGTACGTCGAGCCGGCGGCCGTTGAAATTGAAGTCGCGCATTGCCTCGATCACCGGGTCGAGCACGGGTGCCCAATAATCGCGCGGCATCGAAAACGTGCCGATATTGATGTCGGGCGCGTCGTCTTGCGGCGTCGGTTCGGCATTGGGGCCGTCGCGTCGGTGGTTGTAGCTATGTACGTCTAGAAGGACGAAGCGGCCATGACGTTCGGCCAGATCGTCGAGCAATCCGCCGAGCATCCGGTAGTAGCTGGTATGCAGTTCGAGCGAGTGGGCGACGACCTCTTCAGTCGGCGGCGCGTGCCAGATGTCGAGTCCCCAGGCCATGTCGGGGGTGCGATAGATCGCGCTGTCCGACGCGCGATTGAGGTCGAATTCAAAACGCGATCGCGCCGCTACGATATGCGTCGCAATGGCTTCGATTGCTTGGCCGGTGTGTGGATCCTCCTCGCGCAGCCGGCCTGCATCGTCGAGCTTCATCGCCGCACGAACCTCGTCGCGCAGGCCGTTGCCGTCGTGGATAGCGGTCGCCAGAACCGGGTCATCGCCGCGCTGTATGCGCCATAATATTGGATGATCTGTAGGCATCGTGGCCCTCGCTATTGTCGCAAAGGGTAACCGCTAGAGCGCGCTATTGTTTCATAACGGAAATGAAATCCTCTTGTGTCGCCTCACCAATAACGCAGCTATGAATTGAAAATCCGCCGCCAAGACCGCGCGCTCGAAATCTACCGATCGGCTTTTCGGTAATTGAAGCCATCATGCCAGCAGCCCGACCAGAACCGATCGGCCGATTTATAATTGACCCCCTGGATTGCTCTGCCACAAATGCTATTTATTCAAGGATTGCTAAGCGCAAGCGCCAAATCTTGAAGAAACCGCTGGTTCGCAACCTTATCGGCTCCTCACCCGTTCGTTGTAAATGATCAAAATATTATCGCTCTCGACCGCCGCGCTCGCGCTATCGATCACCCCCGCCGCAAGCCAAACGAATGATGCCAAGCAGGGCAAAGCGGCTGAAGCGTCGTTCTCGGTCAGCATTCCAGATACGCTTTTCGCCGGCGAGCGTACACGAGAGATGCTTGTCACCCAGATCTTGCTTGATGCCGCGGGCCATTCCCCTGGCGTGATCGATGGCTACGGCGGCGGCAACACGTCGCGCGCAATTGCGGCATTCGAACTGGCTAACGGGTTGAACTCCGACGGCAAGATCGACGCGAAGACAAGCGCGGCTTTGCGGAAGGGGTCAGAGGGTGGGTTGTTGCGCCATTATGCCTTGAGCGAAGCCGATGTTGCGGGTCCGTATAAGACGGTTCCAGGCGGCATGGCGGCACAGGCGAAACAGGACCGCCTGGGTTACGCGAGCGCCGTCGAGGCCTTGGCCGAGAAATTCCACATGGCACAGGGCCTGCTTGAAGCGCTCAATCCGGAGGTCGACTTCGCCACTGCCAAGGCCGGAACGCAGATCACGGTCGCGGCAGTACGAAACTCGCAGTTGCCTGCAGTTGCGCGGATCGAGGTTGATAAGGCCAAATCCGAAGTGCGGGCATATGACGGAGACGGCAAGATGGTCGCAAGCTATCCTGCCACGGTGGGGAGCAACGATTTTCCCTCGCCGAGCGGCAAGATGAAGGTGGCTGCCATCGCCGCCGATGCCAATTACACCTTCGATCCTACCGACCAGGAATGGGGTGGCGACACGGCACTGACGCTGCCGCCGGGTCCGAACAATCCGGTCGGCGGCGTGTGGATCGACCTTGGCAAGGACGGCTACGGCATCCACGGCTCGCCCGATCCAAAATTGATAGGCAAAACGGCGAGCCATGGCTGTGTTCGCTTAACCAACTGGGACGCGCGCAAATTGATGGGCGCGGTAAAGGCTGGCGAAGCGGAAGTCGTGTTCGTCTAGAGTAGTCCGCGTGCAGCCGGCCGGGTGGGTGAGGGCCTAGGACCGGCTTACAAGCAATGATGTCCATTCTGCTTGATCAGTCCGGCCGCCTCATCCTGAACAATTGATCCTCGGTGAACTCGAAATAATCGGCCGGGCCGCCGCCACGCATTATCGGACGCGGACGCGCAGTCTGGTAGACACCATCTTCGAGCGTGGCCGTGTCGATATGGATACCGACCGCCTCGCCGATCACGAGCCACTGGTCGAGCTCACGACCTTCTTTGGTCTGAAGCTGGATGAGCTGGGTCAAACGACACTCAAAATGGACCGGGCTGCCTGCCACGCGATCGGCTTTGACGAGCGAAGAGGGCAACGCGTCTAGACCAGCTAGATCGAACTCGTCGACGTCGGAGGCCACGTTTGCCGAGCTCGCGTTCATCTGCTCCACCTGAGCCATAGTCGCAAGGTTCCAGACAAAGGTGCCCGTTGCCTTCACATTGGCGACCGAATCCTTCCAACCCGTCGACGAGAAAGCGATCAGCGGCGGGCGATAGTTGATCAGGTTGAAGAAGCTGTAAGGTGCCAGGTTGCGCACGCCATCTGCGCTTACCGTCGACACCCACCCGATTGGGCGCGGCGCGACGATGGCATTGAGCGGATCGTGCGGCAGCCGGTGCCCGTCGGCGGGCTCGTAGAAGTGATATTCGGTCATATTAGGAATATGCTCGGCCAGCGGCCTACTTCAAGGGCGGCGGATGCTCCCGTCGAAGCGGTGGCTGCGATTTGAGAGTTGGTCATGCCCTCGCGATCGAGAACAAATGCGCCAAAACCTCTGCAGCGATCATAGGCGATGACGGTTAGTTACACCGATGAGCTCTGATGGATCCGGGAAAACGAGCCTATCGTTTGAACCTGCCCCAACAGAAAGCCCCTAAAGAGAGCCTGGTTCAGGTTAGCCAATCATGTTTCGAACCCTCGCTTCCTAATCGTAGGTCCACCATTCTTGTGTGACAACGTAAGCGAGCTAATGTCACCCAATGAGCAACGATCCTATTTACCTATCTGAAGCAGTAGAGAAGTTTCTGGGGAAAAGCGGCGATCTCGCCAAACTTGCCGCGGGCATCAAACTGAAACCTGCAAGCGTGCGACGAGAACCATTGCCAGAAGATTGGAAGGGGCACCGCGTAATCGTAACGCCCGCATCAAAGGGCTATCAGAAATACATAGATTTACGCAAAGGTTTGATCGAAGCGCTGATCGAAGGAATAAATTCTCAGAAATGGGTCGTATCTGGGCGGATTGGCAATCAGCGCGAAACGATCTTGGGCGAATATATCGCCAGCTTTTCGGCTAACCGTATCAGCCTCACGTCCAACATTATTGGCCCATTCTCAGATGTTCGGCTGGATGTCTATGTACCGTCCCGCGACGACAAAATCATCGAAGAGATTGAGGGGATCTGTCGGTCCTGCGTTCCGAAGCAGCCCGGATCCAGGTACGAAGATATCTACCATAAAGTTTTCGCCATCATAGGCGGATTGGAGATTGGTGAATTCAAAAAGGCTTGGAAAAAGGCCGATATCGATCCAGCTTATAGGAAGCCTGGCCCTCCATTTCGGCTTGGTAAGGATGAACAGGTCTAATCTCGCTTCTAATTAGATCTTATTAAGCCGCTACGGTTTGTATCTCTAGCGAACCTCCAACTACCAGGAGGTTTTTATGAACGAGCAAATACCACCTTTTATGACCACTAAAGCGCTGGCGAAGCGCTGGAGCGTTAGCCCCCGAAGCTTGGAGGGACAGCGCCAGAGGAATGTCGGTCCGCGTTGGGTAAAGATCGGAGGGTCCGTTCGATATCCTCGCTCAGAAATCGAGCGGTTTGAGAACTGGTTTACCCATTCGGACTTTACCGGTGCGTGAGGGTGCAGTCCGGCGTCTCGATCTCGCATTCGACTATCCAGATCTCAGCATGCGCGATCGAGCGATCCTTTTAGTAATGGCAAGGAGGGCAAACGTGACCGGTGAGTTCTTCCAATCCCAGGCTCGGACCGCACGTGAGGCTGGTTGTAATGTCCGTACAGTTCGACGGGCAACGCAATCTCTTTTGGATAACGGCCTGATAAGTCGCATCCCAAGCAACAGACCGACTGACAGGTTTCGTGTTCTGGATGACTTTATCCCGGCCAATAAGTCCGGCAAATAGGACTTTGAGACCAAATGAACCGGACAGATTGTCCGACAGAATCTAAACTAGGAATCCAAAGAGAATCCTACGGAAGCTAAGGCTACCAGTTTTGGGTAGCTTTTGCTTTTTGGATCACGCTTTTGAGAACCAATCGGAGCGCCGGCAATGGTGCCGAGGCGCATTACGAAGCGAAGCGTTGGGTGACCGAAGGGGGGGGGATCTGAAACCCTACAGCCTTTCGATCTGAGACCGGCGTGGTTCAAAAAAAAGCGCGAGATCAAGATAGCGTAGGGGGGGTAAGATTTCGGCCTGCTTCGTCTGCAGCGCAGCCTAGCGCGGCAATGCGAATGCTGTCCGACAGGTTAGAACGGGCGATGCTGACAGAGGCGCGTCATTTCGCCGAGCTTGACCTTGCGCAGATCTCGCCGTCATTGAGCAGCCGCAGGGCAGTCGTTATGAATGCGCCGGCCGTTGTCCCATCGCTCCACGTACACAGCGTATCCACCAGCCAACAGGATGCACGATACGTCTTGCTTGTCTGCGAACACGAGCGCCAGCGTTCGGCCGTATCGATCTTTAGCGACGCGCTCGATCGTGAGGCGCTTTTGAGCGATGGCTTGTTCAAGGGCGAGCTTTGACTCGAGTGGATCGCCTTCAACGCATGTCCTGTCTTGTCGGCAATGGCCTGGCATTTCCGGTGCATCGATCCCCAGCAAACGAACGCGCTCATCCTGGCATCGCAATGTGTCGCCATCAGTCACCGAGCATGCCGAAAGGGGCTCGCGATCTCGCGTGGTTGGTGAGACCGCAGCACAGGCAACCAGCGATGCAGCGAGCATTACGACTAAGGAAAGTCCAACCAACCACACAGCGATCGTTATCCACCCCGACTTAGGCTCGGGGTCCAGGGGGTGCGGCCATAGTTTCATTCCTGGTTACTATCGTGGTTCGCCACCGAATGTCGAGAATGGGCTCAGGGCCGCGCTCGGTGAGGCACTCTCATCCGACAGTTGCTTCTCCCAAAATTCGCCTCGTTCTACTGAACGTAAAGACAGACGGTTAATGGTAATCGTCCCTGACAGTTGACTCTTATCGCATTTTATCATCAGTTTAGCGAAGCCGTCGGGGCGACGGCAACTAAACAGGGGTTTTATAATGATTCGATATTTGACTGCTGCGGCGCTTTGCGCGTCGCCGATCGCCATTGCGCACGCGCAGACTGTCCCAGCTCCCGTAGCTATTCAGCCGGTAGCGCCGCAGCCCTCTGAGCTGCAGCCCATTGCTATCCAGCCTGTCGCCGCACTGGCACCGGCGGCGAACGGTCAGGCAGTTCTACGCGCCGGCACCGAAATCTCGCTCGCAATGGCGGAAGAGGTTACGACCAAGAAGAAGGTTGCAAAGGTCGGACAGCGGTTTCAGCTCACGGTGACCGCGCCGGTCGAGGTCAACGGCGTGACCGTCATTCCGACTGGTTCGCCCGCTTGGGGCGAGATCACTAGCGTCCGCAATAAAGGCATGTGGGGGAAGTCTGGCAAGCTTGAAGCCAAGCTTCTGTTCGTTCGCGTAAATGGACGCCAGATCCGTCTGACAGGCACCTTTGACGACAAAGGGGTCACCGGCACCGCGGGCGTCGTTGGAGCGATTGCATTTGTCCCGGTCGCGGGCTTCTTCGTCACCGGTACCAGTGCCACGCTGCCAATGAACGGTCCGGTCAAAGGCTTTATCGACGAAGATGTGCCGCTTGCCATGCAAGCTGCTGCTGTAGCTCCGCTTGAGGTGCCTGCTGCACAGCCGATGGTCGTTGCCGCTCCTGTAGCGGTTGAGGCAGCGTCTGAAGCCGACGCTGGGGGCGAATAACTACAAGCTAATGCGGCGTGGGATCGGCCTTCGTGAGTTGGTCGATCCGCGCCGCAATAGCCTTCCAAACACGGATCCCGTCTGTGTCGCCAGCAAGCGCCAATTCTCCAATTCGATTGGCGACGAATAGAGGGGCATCGCCACCATGCTGGCTCAGAACGGTCGAAGCACAAGCCCACAATTCTTGCTGGGGAGTCATCTTGCAACGCTACGGTCTAGCGATCCCAGATGTCTAGAAGGCTCGTTGGACCGGCTCCGCACCAGCGGCAATCTGCTGGGGCTATTTGCTAGGGAGAAAGTCTATGAAGACGTTGATGATGTTGGGTGCCGCGCTAGCGTTCGCGCCTATCCCCGCGTCGGTTCCCATATGCGGGAGCGGAGTAGCGGGCGCGGCGGTCGGATGCTGTAAGACTTGTCACAAGGGAAAAGCATGCGGTGACAGCTGTATTGCTCGCGAAAAGACTTGCACCAAAGGCAAAGGCTGCGCCTGTAACGGCTAAGCGAAATACAAAAAGCAGGGACGGGCTCCAAGCCAACTCGCGCATGCCGGCCATGGCTGAAGCCTCATCTTAGACTCTATGATGAGTTGCCTCCTAGCGGACTATGAGACAATCGAAGATGATGCATCGAACCTTTGTTTCCCTACCTGCTTCCGATCTCCAATTTGTAAGCGACCATGAGCTGTATGGTCAGTTGGCTGGAAAGCTTTCCTTTCCCGTAGAGCCGGCTCAGCGCTTTGCCTGGAACTACCAGATTCGGCATTTGCGCGAGCTTGCGCGAGAATTGCCCGGCGCGCATTTCTCGATGGAGTTTCTGATCCCAAGGATGGGGAGAAGGGCTGACCTCATAATCCTTCACTCGGGAATTATATTCGTCGTCGAATATAAGGTCGGGTCAAAAAGCTTCGATCGCTCAAGCCTCAATCAGGCATATGGCTATGGCCTCGATCTCAAGCACTTTCACGAGCCAAGTCACGATCTCGCTGTGGTACCAATTCTGGTGGCGACGGAGGCTGAAGAGTCCATCGTTGCACCTCTCGAATGGGACGAGGACAGCCTGGCACAGCCCCTTCGGGTAAATTCCGATCAGCTCGCTCCGGCCATTAACTTCATCTGTCGGGTCTGGGGACAGGGTCAGGAAATCGATCCTTCGGCTTGGTTGGCCGGCCGGTACCGCCCGACCCCTACGATCGTTGAAGCTGCACAAGCACTGTACAGTGGACACGACGTCGAGGAGATCTCACGCTCGGAAGCCGGCGCGGAAAATTTAACAAAAACTGCTGACTATGTCTCGGCAGCAATTGAAAGCGCGAAGGCTGACGGGAAGAAGATCATCTGCTTTATCACCGGCGTCCCTGGGTCTGGAAAGACCCTCGCTGGCCTCAATCTAGCAACCGCGCGGCAACGAGCACACTCCGATGAGCATGCTGTTTTCCTGTCGGGCAATGGACCTCTCGTAGCTGTTCTTCGCGAAGCCCTCGCCCTTGATGCAGTGGCTCGAGCGAACGCCGAAGGTAAGTCCACCTCGAAGACGTTAGAGAAGCGGCAGGCGTCCGCCTTCATTCAGAACATCCACCATTTTCGCGATGAAGCTCTCACATCGAACCTACCACCTGACGAGAAGGTCGCTGTGTTTGATGAGGCTCAGCGAGCTTGGGATGTTGAACAAACATCGAAATTTATGCAGCAGAAGAAGGGGCAGGTAGGCTTTGCCATGTCAGAGCCTGAATTCCTGCTCAGCGTAATGGACCGACATCCAGGCTGGTGTGCGATAGTCTGTTTGGTCGGCGGCGGGCAGGAGATTAACACCGGCGAAGCCGGCATCGACGAGTGGCTAAGGGCGTTGAAAAGGTCGTTTCCTCATTGGGAAGCGCATATCCCTGACGCACTGCAAACAAGCGTTGAGCTGCCGCGACAAGTCCATGCTCCCGCACTCCATCTCGCCACCTCAATCCGCTCTTTCAGGGCTGAGAAGTTATCGGATTTTGTGGGCCATCTGATCGATGGGGATGCGGCGGCGGCGAAGCAAATTCATGAGGAGCTGTCAGAGTATCCTCTATTGATCACCCGTGACCTTGGAGCAGCGCGCAATTGGCTTAGGTCTCGCCGAAGGGGGAACGAGAGAGCGGGCCTGCTTGCCTCGTCCAACGCCGCGCGGCTCAAGCCCCACGGTATTTTCGTCAAAGCTAAGATTGAACCTGAAAAGTGGTTTCTAGCTGATGTCGATGACGTGCGATCATCAGATGCGTTGGAGGATGCCGCCACTGAATTTGATGTTCAGGGATTAGAACTTGATTGGGCCTGTTTATGCTGGGACGCGAACTTACGCTGGATCGATGGCGAGTGGCGCACGCTGCAGTTTCGTGGTTCGCAATGGCAATCCGTCAACGATCCCGAGCGCCAGGCGTATATCGCGAATTCCTATAGAGTTCTTTTGACCAGGGCGCGGCAAGGGCTCGTGATTTTCGTCCCCAATGGCGATGAAAGCGATCACACTCGGCCACCGTCAGTTTACGATTCTATCTTTAAATTTTTAGCATCGTGCGGATTCGCTTTGCTCTAGCTGGCAGCCTAAATCTTCTCTCGGATTCCGAGGGTCGAGAAGAACAAAATTCGGATTTTGGCCAGTCGCAGACTGCTGGATAAATTCACAGCTCCAGACTCAGAAGTAACGATTAGCGAAACTGGAAACTGACAAGCCAAGCAGGATTACAGCGCCGGGCCATCGCGACCTTGCCGGGCCGGGTCCTCCCGAAGTTCGATCAGGCCGCGACAGAGTATGGTATCGAGTGTGTGCTGTGCACCCCTACCTAGGTTCTCATTTCCTGCCTGCGAGCCTCTGCCGTCCTGGCATTGCAGGTGTGGGGCTTGTGGCGGTCACTGACGAGTTGCGGGAAATGGGAGCACTGCCATGCTCGCCAATGCCTGATTTAGAAAAATGGCATCACGTAGATTTCACGATTCTTGCCTCTTGCGAATTGAATGCATCGGTCCGTTGTGGGACCGATGCATTCGCATTCAGCGAGCTATTTTCGCTCTACTCTTCATTTCCGCTCGGGGTGCTTAATCCGTTCCCGCTCGGTGGTGCTAGGGTGCCCTTTGGCGTAACGCTCGGTTACGAAGCGGCCGGACCGCGAACTGCGATGTGACGTTTGCTTGGGCACTTTGGCGTTAGGCATTTAATTTTCCACTTCTTTGAATGCGGGCATCTACCCGACTTAAAAAGCGGTCCAGAAATTTGCGCTTAACCAAAGCCGTGCTAATAGCACGGTGCTTAGCCTTGATGTTGCGCATTCCCGCACAGGGACCGCGTTCTGCACGAGGAACGATTGGGGGGTGCGGCTTTAGCTGCACCTCCCATTTTTCATAATAGCTCCTTGTTTTGGCAAAGCCGGTGATGCGCTTGAATTAATCCGGCAATTTTAAAGCGTTCTAAAAACTCTTCCACTGTTGGCGCTGACTTTGTCATCGCCTCGCGGTGTCGTTTACAAGCGCCAAGCGCCTTGTTGCTATCTAGGTCGATGATGTTCACGATAAAATCGTCAGGGTGAACTGCTTCGATGCCAAATTTATCGAGCGCATCTGGGGGAAAGTGTTTCAAGTTTGACGTTATAATGCCGTTGCAACGCCCTACAATTGCGGCAGCTAAGACGTGGCGATCATCTTTATCGGGCAGCTGAATCGCCTCGATAAATGGCTCGTATTCTGAAACTTCTGCATCTGGGAATTGGTCAACGAATGTAGCTTGAAGCGCGTCCAGTTTGGCATCGTCAATGTCGGAGTGGCGGCGCTGCACGCTGCGCCGCCACTCTTTTAGGACATCCTTTGACCATACAGGTCTGAGCAGCCGCGCATCCGCAAACCATAAGAGGGATGCTCTGAGAAACGCCGGGTGGAGCACATTGGCGTCTAAGAATGCGGAGTAACGTCCGACTAGCATTTCAGTCTTTCGACCCCACGCTTTCATCGTCGATAAGGCCAAGTTCCTCATCTAGTTCAACCATCTTAGCCAAGGCGTCGCGACGATCGCGAACGAACTTTTCCCGATGGTTCAAAACGTCTTTTGCGAGCAGCTTTCGATGCGTTCCAACCATTCGAAAAGGAAGAACGCGTTCCTTTAAAAGCTTTACAAGATGGGGTCGCGAAACGTTTAGTAGATCTGCTGCCTGTTGCGTGGTCAATTCGGCACTCACGGGAACAACCGCCACCGCGTTGCCATTGCCCATTTCCACTAGCATCTTGATCATCGTGCGAAAGATATTCGCTGGAATTGTGATGGGTTCGACCTTCGCTCCACCTTCGCCTTTAGCATCTTTGCGAGCTTGAGGCGTGAAGCTAATAGGGACCCCATGATCTAGCTTGGAAAATTGCCGAGCAGCAAGCCGTGCAGCGTCAATTTCCTCAACGCTGGGCTCGTGCAGGCTTTCCATATTTACAGCCAATGCTGCCATGTCAGATCTCCTTCTCGACAAACTCCATATAGCGATAAACGAAATAACCGCAATATATGAAATAAACGAAAACGAAAAATCTAAGTTCCGACTTTCGTACGCATGCGTCCAGCCCCGGTCTTCCTGACCGGCAGTGTAGGCAACTCTGTTGAGCTATAGGCCATTGGTATTAAAGGAATTCTATGCTGGCTTTGAACCCGTGGCAGCTCCGTTCCGATGGCAAAAAATATGTTTCACCACGGCGGATATTGGCCTCAGCGGTTTGGCACGGGGCCGGTCGACATTAAGATGCAATGCTGACGTGGCTGCGGGATGCTAGGTCAGGCCACGCTCTTGGGTTGAGTAGCCTAACGGTCCCGATTGAACATTGGGACCGAACCTGACTAGCTACCGTCCTTGGCCAGCCAAGCTCGCTGATATGTGAGATGTAATGTCGTTCGCAGCCTCGAGAAGGGGATCGGTGGCGAGGTGCGCATAGCGCGCGGTCGTTTGCACCTGCGTATGGCCGAGCAACTTCCCGATCATTGGCAGGCTCTGACCGTTGCTCACCGCGATCGAGGCAAACGTATGTCGAAGATCGTGGATGCGTGCGTCTTTTAGCCCCGCTCGTCCTCGGACGCGCTGCCAAAAGGGCTGGAGATCCGTCAGGTGCTGACCGTAATTGCGGCCGGTGATCACAAACGGGTTGTCGGGCAGTACTTCGACCTGGCCGAGGACTTCAAGCGCGGCACGCCCAATATGAACCACCTTCGCGCCCGTCTTGGAATCGGGAAGGCGAAGGCATTTGTTCGCGGTGTCGACGTGAGACCACTGTAGGGTCATGATCTCATTGAGACGACAGCCAGTGAATAGAAGTAGGCGGACCGCATTGATTGCCGATGGCAGCTCGATCGCTTCTTCCTCCATGTCGATCAGGATCCGGCCGAGCGAATGCAGTTCCGAGGATGAGAAATACCGCTCGCGCTTCTTCTCGGGATATTTCTTGATGTGCCTGCGCGGGTTTGTGCCGTCGGGTCGCAGCCCCCAAAGCTCGGCAAGATTGAACATCTTGGAGATTATCTCGAGATTACGGTTCGCTTGGTATGGCCGATGTCGCCAATCATGGTGATATTTCGCGACGTCGGCGCGGGTGACATCGATGATCCGGAGATGACCAATGGCCGGCAGAATGAACAACTTCAGATTACGGCGATACTCCTTGGCGGTGCTCGCCTTGAGATGGACCGCGACATGCTCCTCATCGAAGCGGTCAGCCAAATCGCGAACTAGCAGAGCGGTTCGCCGTTCCCGCTTCTCCAGTTGAGGATCGACGTCCTTTCGCAGCTTAACCAAGGCTTCGAGCGCAAGGCCGCGGGCTTGGTCCGGAGTGATTGCTCCAAACCGACCCAGGCTCATCCGACGTGAGGTGCGTCCATAGCGATACTGAACTACGAACTGTTTTCGCCCCGTTGGGAAGATGCGAATGCCGAAGCCAGATAGGTCTCCATCCCAGACAAAATAGTCGCTACTGCGGGGCTCCAGAGCCTCGATTTGACGCTTGGTTAGCTTGGCCATTTTACGCCTCCTGTTACCAGCGGCGATTTCGAGGTCCGATCCGGAAGCATATAGGAAGCAGGCGGGAACGAACCGTTGCGAAACCGTGCGTAGTCACACAGCCGTCAGACCGTTTAACAGTCAAGCTAAGACGCTGAAATAAAGGGTGATTGCGGTTTAAAGCGTAACTATGCGTAGGGTTGTGCTAGAGCCCTCATAACCTGAAGGTCGTTGGTTCAAATCCAACCCCCGCAACCACCATAGCATCCTGATCCCGAACCAATTCACCCCACTGTATCCAGTGGGGTTTTTGTCGTTGGCTCCTGGAGTTTATGAAGCAAGTGGGAGCGTAGGTTCGGGTGCCATGCGCTCTGTTTGCGTTTGGCAGCAGCGACACGAGCTTCGTCAAAGGGCCTAGTGAAGGACCGTGCGTGCTTAGGGTGCCATTCTGATTGGGCGGTCGGCGATCCGATCGTACTAAGCGGCTCAGTCGACAGGGCGCGGCAGTCGCTCCGAGCACAATAGCGTGCCGGGGTTGGAACGCTAATCGGCAGCTGCTCCTATTCGCCTTCGAATTTCCCTGCATAGGTCACACGGAGTTCCGCCTTTTGTAACTTGCCCATCGTGTTGCGTGGCAGTTCGTCGACGACGGCCACTGCCTTGGCGCCTGTCAGCGGCGCGGCCTCCAACAATGAGATGGAAAGAGTGCGAAATGCGGGCATCTGACGTTCGCGCTAGCACTTGGCGTTGTTGCCGTAGACCATCCGTGACAGCAGCATTTAGGGACCAGATGTACACATTGTAATAGTATTTGCTGGAATTGAGCTCGTCCGATGAGCCGGACTTTTTTGCCACTCACTCCGGTTTGGCGCCGCTGTTCCCTCGCACTCCGAACCGTTATTTCCCCCATCTCGACGAATGAGCCCTCCGGACAAGGTGACCACAGACTTTTCAGAGTTATGACCGGTCGTCACATTAATTAGTTGGAGAGCGCAAAACCTGGGTGTCGTAAAAATACAACAGACATGAACTTTTCCGTACCCCCTAACTTTGTGCAGTAACCGCCTTTTTGGCGTGGCCTTAGCCCCAAGGCTGGTCTGGTTTCCGGCGTCAAAGCGCCGCCTGTAAAGGCGATGGTACGACGCGCTATAGGGGTTTAAATAATGAACAGGTTTGACAAAAAGTTCTTGCTGCGCGGTACGTCCATCGCCTTGAGCCTGGCCTGGGCCAGCGGCGTAATGGCGCCCCAGCTCATGGCGCAGGACACGTTGGATTGCGCCGACGTCGATGGCAATGGTGTATGCGACGCCGATCAGGATACCATTGGTCCTGCTACCGCTGATGCGAAAGAAGGTTCAATTGTCGTCACGGGCTCGCGCATCCGGCGACCAAACCTCGCCTCCACCGTGCCGATCACGTCGATTGGTGGCGAACAGTTCTTCCAGCAGGGTCAGACCAGTATCGGTGACACGCTGAATGATCTTCCCCAACTGCGCAGCACCTTTGCACAGCAGAATCCTGGCCTAGGCATCGGTATTGCCGGGCTCAACCTGCTCGACCTTCGCGGCCTCGGCACCCAGCGCACGCTGGTTCTGGTCAACGGACGCCGTCATGTTCCTGCAGATATTTTGAACAATGCGGTGTCGGTCGACATCAACTCGATCCCGAATGACCTGATCGAGCGCGTCGATATCGTCACGGGTGGCAACTCGGCCGTTTACGGTTCGGACGCGATCGCCGGCGTGGTCAACTTCGTCTTGCGCAAGAGTTTCGACGGATTGCAGCTACGCGGTTCGGCCGGCATCACCGAAGCCGGCTTCGGCGGTAACCAGTATCTTTCGGCGATGTTCGGCAAGAATTTCGCGGATGGTCGCGGCAATGTGACCTTGCATGGCGAGTACTCGCGCACCGATCGCGTGTTCGCATCCGACGTTCCGGCTTTCCGTCGCAACGACAACTACCTGGTCGTCGATGCTGACGGCGGCACGGGTATCGTCAATGGCGGTGACGGTTATCCCGATCGCAACTTTTTCGAGGATATCAGAAGCTCGACGATCCATTTCACCGGCCTGGTCCCGATCAACCAGCGCAACGTCGCGAATGCGGGCCTGTGCGGCAATGCAACGACGGCCAACAATGGCCCGCCGAACACCGCCGGAACGGCGTTCAACTGCACCTATATCTTCACGCCTGAGGGCCGCCTGGTCCAGCAGACCGGTACGCGTTTCGGTACCGGTCTCAACAGTGCGATCATCGGCGGAAACGGACAGACTGGCCGCGAAGGCAACACCGTCTCGGTCCTGCCGTTCAATGAACGCTACAACTTCAACCTCCTGTCGCATTTCGAGTTTTCACCGGCTGCCGAACTTTTCGTCGAGGCAAAGTGGAACCGCGTGAATGCCGTGGGCAACAATGCCGGCCCTTCGTTCAACCAGGGTACCGGCGGAACGACCGATTTCCGCGAACGGCAGCGTCTCGACAACCCGTTCCTGAACCCGGCCGACCGGACGACCCTGGCCAATCTCATCCTGGCCTCCGGCTGTCGCCCGAGCTTGACGGTGACCTGTCCGGCCGCTGGCAACCTTACCGCTGCTGACATAATCGCAGTCAATAATGGCAGCTTCCGCTTCGTCAATTCGCGCAACCTGCTCGATGTCGGGTTGCGCGACGCGATCTATCAGCGTGACACCTATCGTATCGTCGGCGGTCTGCGAGGATCGTTCAACACCGACTGGAACTACGAGATTTCCGCGAACTACGGCAAGTTCAAGGAAGACACGCTCAACCAAGGCTTTATCGATCGGCAGCGTTTTGCGCTGGCACTCGATGCCGGACGCAACCCCATCACCGGTCAAATCCAGTGCCGTTCGCAGTATGATCCCGCCTCGGCGGTGCCGCTGGTCGGTTTTGCTGCACCGGCTGCCGCCAATGCGGCGCGACTGGCCGCCGATATTGCCGCGTGCGTACCGTACAATCCGTTCGGCACCCCCGACAACGCAGCATCGATCGCGTATTTCTCTCGTGATTACAAGAACACGGCCTCGATCGACCAACTCGTGTTCTCTGGTTTCGTGTCGGGCGATCTCAGCCAGGTCTTCGAACTGCCCGCCGGTCCGATCAGCTTTGCAATCGGCGGCGAATATCGAAGGGAAAACGCATATTTCAATCAGGACCCGTTCGTTACCGACGGCTTCACCAATGCGGTCTCGATTCCCACATTCGCTCCCGATGCTTTCGAGGTAAAGGAAGCATTCGGAGAAGTCCGCATACCGATCCTGAGCGACATGCCGTTCTTTGAAGAACTGACGCTGAGCGGTGCGGGCCGCGTGTCAAAATATCAGGGCAATGTCGGCACGGTCTATGCCTATAATGCGGGTGTCGATTACGCGCCGTTCGAGGACATTCGGTTCCGCGCCAATTACAGCCGGGCGGTGCGCGCTCCGAACGTTTCGGAAACCGGCTTCCCGCTGGTGCCGAACTTCTCCAACGGCTTCGTCGATCCGTGCAACCCGTCGGTCATCGGTACCGGGGTGCGCGCGGCAAACTGCCTCGCCGACGTTGGTCCCGCACTTCTTGCTACGTTCAACAACGTCGCGCAGTCGTTGCCGATCGTCAGCGGATCGAACCCCAACCTCACGGTCGAGAAATCGGACTCCTATACTTATGGCGTCGTCATCCAGCCGCGCTGGATACCGAACCTGAGCCTGTCGGTCGATTACTACAATATCAACGTGAAGGGCGTCATTTCGAGCGTCGGCGCGCAAGGTATCGTAAACTCGTGCTACGACTCGGCCTCGCTCGACAACATCTTCTGCAAGCAGTTCACGCGTTATCGTGGAACCGGGCCTGGCCCGCTTGGCGAAGATCCCGGCCGTATCCTGGGCAACTCGCTGATCAACGCACCGCTCAACTTCGCAAATCGCAAGCGCCGCGGTGTCGATACCAACCTGAACTACAAGACGAATATCGGTCCGGTATCGTTCAGCACCGACCTGATCTACACGCACGTATTCCAGAGCAGCAATTACCAGGATCCAACCAATCCGACCTTCGAAACACGGGTGTTGGGTCAGTTGGGCGATCCGAAGGACGAATTCCGCTGGGACTTCGACTTCGGTTCGGGGCCGGTCACGTTCGGATATCGCCTCCGTTATATCGGGCCGCAATATTTCAACACTTACGCCAGCCTGTTCACGATCAACGGGATCGCTCCGAGCGATATCGATGCGTTCCCGAGCACGCAGTTCCCCGCGATAACCTATCATGACATCCGGTTCGACTTCGATGTCGCGAAGGATGCCAGAGGTAACGCGATCAAGTTCTACGTCGGGGTTGATAACGTCCTGGATCAAGGCGTACCGCGCGGTGCGGCGACCGCAACAGGCGCGGGAAGCGCGATCTATTCGTTCCGCGGACGTAATTACTACGCCGGGTTCCGCGCCAGGTTCTAAGCGTCAATCCAACCATACTGCCCGGCAGGCCCCTCCTCCAGGGGCCTGCCGGGTTTACTACAAGCCATTGATCCCGCTGGCACCCTCGGCCGGATCGCACCTCTGAAGCGGGTGACCCGCCGAGCCAAAACCTCGGCCCAGCGCTCGCTCATCCCGACTTGCGCCCACATGCGCCGGCGAACGAAGAGGATTGCTTGACCGAAATCTTCCTGCAATGGCTGGACCCGGGGGATAGAACCACGGTGCTAGCAAGGATATTCCAAAACCGTTCGGGGCGCGTCATCGCTTTCCTCAGACTGGTTCTGGCGACAATCTTCCTGCTTGCAGTCTATTTCGAACCCACCCAGCCGGTCCGGTTTGCACCGTACGCCATTTTTCTTCTCGTCGGCTATCTGATCTTTTCGATCGCGGCCTTCGTCATCGCTTGGCGCAGTTGGTGGTATGATTTCCGTCTCGCCTGGCCCGCCTGGCTGGTCGACGTGAGCGTGTTTGCTGCCTCGATTGTCGCGACCGAAGGTGGCGCCGCCGACTTCAACAGCCCCTTTCTCGCCTTTTTCGTATTCCTGATGGTCTCGGCGACATTGCGCTGGCACTGGCGTGCGACCGCGCTCGCCGCGAGCGCGGTGCTGCTCGCCTATATCGGCGTAGGGATAGCGCTGAATATCTTCGGCCTCGAATTCAATGGTCCCAAATTCGCGCGGCGAACCTCGTACATGCTCGTTATCGGGATGGTGTTCGTCACATTCGCGATGCAGCGAGGCGCTGCCCGCGTCGACTCTCCCGGCGAAGCGCCTGGGCGCGACGCGCTCAAGGCGGCTTTGCGTTACGCGCTGCAGCAGTCGGGCGGTGGTCGGGGCATAATCCTGTGGGAAGATCGTGACGAGCCTGCGGTGGTGGCCGTCCTGCGCGGCGAAGACTTCTCGGTCCTGCCAGCCTTGCCCGACGAGGCAGCGAAGGACCCAGCCACGCGCCTGTTCGACCGATTGCGGAATCGCGAGCTGATCCTGCTACCTGGCCGCTGGATGCCGATCGCGCGAAAGGGCTCGGGCAACGGCGCGCTCGCTGCAGCTGCGGGTATCGACGAAGGCCTGTCCAGCGCGCTCATGTCGTCGGGCGAGGTGGTCGGCACGCTCGTACTGGCCGACCTGCCGTCGTTCGGGATCGACGATCTCGATCGGACCAAGGCAATCGCGCATGAGGTGGTCGGGATCATTCAAGGCCGCCGCCTCGCCGAACTGGCGCGCGACCGCGCCGTGACCCAGACGCGCGAAGCACTGGCGCGCGACCTGCACGATAGCGTCGCGCAGTCGCTTGCCGGCGCTTCGTTCGGCCTTGAGGCCTTGCGTCGCAGCCTCTCACCCGGCGAAACGCGTGCCCTTAAAATCATGACCGACCTCAAACAGTCGCTGCGCGAGGAACAGGCCAATATCCGCGAGATGATCGATCGCCTGCGCCGGGCATCCGATGATCGGCGATCGGTCAGCCTGTCGGCCGAGCTCGGCCGCGTCGTCGTCGAAAGCCGTGGCCGCTGGGACATCGGCATTGACCTGGCGGTGAGCGACGAGATCGAAGTGCCCGCGCCGCTGGTTTACGAATGCAAGCAGATCATCCGTGAGGCGATCGCCAACGGCGTCCGGCATGGCCAGTGCAGCCTGGTCGAGATCGATGCCTTTGCGAGCGACGATATACTGACCCTGCGGATTCGGAACAACGGCCGACGCGTTTCGATCGAAAACAGGGTGACGATACCCTGGACAATCGACCAGCGCGTGACCAGCCTGGGCGGCACCATGGCGTTGTCGTCCGACGACGACTATACGTCGCTATGTATCGACCTACCCAAGGGACGCCTGACATGAGCAGCATCGTTCTGGCCGACGACCACCCGTTCATCCGCTCGGCGGTCAGCCAGGTGCTCGAGCTGGCGGGACATTCGATTGCCGCCTGCGTCGCCAATGGCGACGAAGCGCTTGCAGCAGTTGCCGAACATCGCCCCGATATCGTCATTCTCGACGTCAAGATGCCCGGTCGCGACGGCATAGAAGTGCTGTCGGCGATGCATGCGGATGGCGACACCACGCCGGTCGTCCTCCTGACCGCGGGCCTGACCGACGAGCAGCTCATAGAGGCCTTGCGTTGCAACGTGCGTGGCATCGTCTTCAAGGACGGCGCCGAAGACCGGTTGGTCGAATGTCTCGAGGCGGTGGCGGCAGGACGGCGTTTCGTCGATCAGGAACTGCTCAACCAGGCCCTCGCCGAGTCGCTCAAGCCGCCCCCGGCCGATCCGCTGTCATGCCTGGCGCCACGCGAGCGCGAAATTGCCGGCTATGTCGGCAAGGGTCTTCGAAATCGAGAGATCGGCGATGCGATGGGTATTACCGAGGGAACGGTAAAGGTCTATCTCAACTCGATCTACAACAAGCTGTACCTGCGCAATCGCACCGCTTTGGCCTTGATCGTGATGGCGCCGTGATGGCCATTCACCAATTACCTATGGTCTAGTTTCTTTGGTCGGAGTTTCTTGAATCCGATCACAGGTTGCAGCTCACCGATTTCATAATTCCGGTCTACTTTTTTGCCGGGACGCATGGCCTGACCGCGAATAGCGACCTTGCATTGCCGAAAATTGTGGGATTGCTTTCGCGAGCTGTGCTCGAGATTGGCAACCGGGCAACGTTCGCAAATGGTTAATTGGCGGTGTCCCATGGCAGGATACACCTGTCCAGAAGCGCTCAGGGAAATGTCCGCTACCGGCCCAAAACGAGCCGTGAAAGCGCCGAGGTAAAAGGCGTTTGATCAGTCGGGCCGCTTCATCTCGAACAGTCGATCCGGAGAGCCACTTCAAGGGCTTGGCAATGCTTCGATCCAAACGTGCAGCGCAGGTCAGGGGATGATTTCCTGACCGTCCCAGGCGAAGCAGCCCCCCGATTGTACAGCCGTCAAACCGTCGAGGACGTCGAGCAGGTGCGCCGCCGACTGGTCGGGTGAGAAGATCTGGCCGGGGGCGACGGCTCGCTGGAATGGCTGGCTGAGGCCGGTATCGACCGTGCCGGGATGAAGCCCCACGCAAATGGCGTCGGGCCGGGTGCGCGCGAGTTCGATCGCCAGCGTCTTGATAAGCATGTTGAGCGCCGCCTTCGACGCACGATAGCCGTACCAGCCGCCGAGCCGGTTGTCGCCGATGCTGCCAACGCGCGCCGAGAGCGCGGCAAAGATGCCGCGGCCGCGACGGGGCAGCAGCGGAATGAAGTGTTTGGCGACCAGCATCGGCCCGGTGGCGTTGACCGCAAACAGCCGGGCCAGGCTCGCCGGATCGAGATCGCGCAGCGCCTTTTCGGGGGCAAGATCGGCGCTGTGGAGCAAGCCCGTTGCAATCAGGATCTGCGAAAACGGGGCTTTATCGCGCAAGCTTGCCGCAGCTGCTGCGATGCTGTTTTCGTCGGCCAGGTCGATCGAGGGTCGAGCGCCCTCCAGGTCGGTGCCCGACGCACGCGACAATCCCTCGACCGCGAACCCTCTCGCCTGCAAGCCCCGCGCGAGCGCGGCACCGATGCCACCGGAGCTTCCGATAACGAGGGCGCGCGGTCGAGCGATGTCGGGGTCTTTGGATGCCATGGGTCGCGTCCGCCGCCGGTGCCTAGCCGATCGGCGCCAGCCCATCCATGATCGCGGTCAGCGCGAGCGCGGTCTCGCGTTCCATCGCGCTATGGCCGGCATTGGTCCGGACATAGCTGGCGGGCGATGCGCCGGCGTCGGCGAGCGCCGCAATCAGGCGCGATGCCTGCGTCAGCGGGCAGACCTGGTCGAAGCGGCCGTGGACGATATGCATCGGGATGCCGGCTATCCGGTCGATGTTGTCGAGGATGTAATCGGGCTCGAGGAACAGGTCGTGCGCGAAGAAATGCGCCTCGATCTGCGCGAACGACAGCGCGAACTCGGCATCGCCGAACTTGCCGGGATCGCTGTCCTTGGGGATCATGTTGGAGATCGTCCCTTCCCAGACCGACCAGGCGACCGCGGCGCGCAGTTGCAGCGCGCGGTCGGCGTCGCTTGCCGCCGCCATGTCGAAGATCGCCTTGTAGGCGCGCATCATGTCGGTGCGGTCGGCGGCAGGGATGACTTCGACGAAGGCTTTCCATTCGTCGGGATAGGCGATGTAGCTACCCGGTTCGGTCAGCGCGAACGGCGCATCAGCAAAGGTCGCGGCATTGCCCTGGTACATATACTGCAGGTCTTCACGCGCGCCGAGGAAGATGCCGCGCAGGATCAGCGAGGCGACGTTTTCGGGATGGCGGATCGCATAGACCAGCGCCAGCGTGCTGCCCCAGCTGCCGCCGAAGACATGCATCGTGCCGGTGATATCGAGCGCGGTGCGCAATGCGTTGATGTCATAGACGAGATAGTCGGTCGTGTTGTTGACGAGCGCGATCTCGGGACCGGCGCTGGCCACGGTCGGCTGGCTCTTGCCGCAGCCGCGCTGGTCGAACAGGATCACGCGATAGCGAGCGGGATCGAAGAAGCGCGCCATGACCGGTGCGCAGGCACCGCCCGGTCCGCCGTGCAGGAACATGACGGGCTCGCCCGCCGGATTGCCATATTCCTCCCAGTACAATTTGTGATCGGGATCGCTATCGACCTGCAGCAGCCCGCTTTGGCTGGGGTCGGCGGCAGGATATTCCCATTCGTCGGTGATTGCGCTGGTGGCCTGGAGCCGGGATAGATCGATCATTTGCACCTCTTTGCGTTTCGTAAGGGCTAGGCGTGTCGCAAATAGATGGCAATCGCACCGGCGAATTCCATCGACCGATGCCGCATTATCAAGTGCCGCTTGCGACAGGCGGCAGCGAAAATGTGGGTTTCATCGTCGTGATCGATGAGGGCCATTGAGGGCGCGAGAAATATGGCTAGGGTCGCGGGCGTGGACACGGGGTGGACATTTGCGATCGATCGCGGCGGCACGTTCACCGATATCATCGCGCACGCGCCCGACGGCACGCGCCATGTCGAGAAGCTGCTGTCCGAAGATCCCGGCCGTTATGTCGACGCCGCGGTCGAAGGCATCGGGCGCATCGTCGCGCGCGAGGCCGATCGGCACGGCGGCGCGCACGTCGCATCGGTGCGCATGGGCACGACGGTCGCGACCAACGCGCTGCTCGAACGGCGCGGCGAGCGTGTCGCGTTTGTCACCACGCGCGGGTTCGGCGATGCGCTGCGCATCGGTTACCAGGCGCGCCCCGACATCTTCGCGCGGCACATCGTCCTGCCCGATAGTCTTTATGACGAGGTGGTCGAGATCGCCGAGCGCGTTGCGGTCGACGGCACGGTGCTCCTGCCGCTCGACGAAGCTGCCGCGCGCCAGCAGCTGTCAGAACTGCGCGACGACGGCATCGATGCGGTCGCGATCGTGCTGATGCATGGCTGGCGCTATCCCGACCACGAGACGCGCCTCGCCGCGATCGCGCGCGACCTCGGCTTCACCCAGATATCGATCGGCCACGAAGTCGCGCCGCTGATCAAGCTGGTCGGGCGCGGCGACACGACCGTCGCCGATGCCTATCTGTCGCCGGTCCTGCGCCGCTATATCGACCGCGTCGCGGCCGGGCTGGGCGATGCGGTCGACCTCAAGTTCATGCAGTCGAACGGCGGGCTGACCGAGGCGAGCAGCTTTCGCGGCAAGGACGCGATCCTGTCGGGGCCGGCCGGGGGCGTCGTCGGCATGGTCGCCGCCAGCGCGCCGCACGGCGATTCGCAGCTGATCGGTTTCGACATGGGCGGCACATCGACCGACGTGTCGCATTATGCCGGGGCGTTCGAACTGACCGGCGACAGCCTGGTTGCCGGCGTGCGGATCCGCGCGCCGATGATGCAGATCCACACCGTCGCCGCGGGTGGCGGATCGATCTGTCGCTTCGACGGGATGCGCTTTCGCGCCGGGCCCGAAAGCGCGGGGGCCGATCCCGGCCCCGCCTGCTACCGCAAGAACGGACCGCTGACGGTGACCGATTGCAACGTCCATCTCGGGCGGATCAATGCGGCGCATTTCCCGCACGTTTTCGGTCCCGACGGGACGCAGCCGATCGACCCCGAGGCGGCGCGGGCGCGGCTCCAGGAGGTCGCCGACCGGGTCAAGGCCACGCTCGGGCAGGACATGGCGCTCGATGCGATCGCCGAGGGATTTCTCGCCATCGCGGTCGACAATATGGCGGGCGCGATCCGCAAGATATCGATCGCGCGCGGCCATGACGTGACGCGCTACGCGCTCGCCTGTTTCGGCGGGGCCGGCGGCCAGCATGCCTGCCGCGTTGCCGACGCGCTCGGCATGACGCGGATCCTGATCCACCCGCTCGCCGGGGTGCTCTCGGCCTATGGCATCGGCCTCGCCGAGGTGAAGGCCATCCGCGAGACCAGCCTGATGCGCCCACTCGGCGAGGATTACGCCGCCGATATCGCCGAGCTCGCCGGGCACGCGCGCGACGCGTTGACCGAGCAGGGGATCGCGTCCGACCGGATCGCCGTTGCCCGGCGCGTTCGCCTGCGCGTCGCCGGGAGCGATACGACGATCGAGTTTCCCGATGCTTCGGCCGAGGCGCTGCGCGCGCGCTTCCACGCCGAACACCGCAAGCGGTTCGGCTATAGCGACGACCGTGCGACGGTGATCGTCGATGCGATCATTGCCGAAGCGGTCAGCGCCGAGCCCGATCGCATTGCCGCGCGCGACGCGCCTGCGGGTCCGGGTGCCAGGCCCGACACGACGGGTCGCTGGCCTGCCTATCGCCGCGCCGACATGGCGTTGGGCGAGCCCGTCGCGGGGCCGGGAATCATCCTCGACGATACCGGCACGACCTTTGTCGAAAGCGGGTGGAGCGCCGAGCGCAGCGGTGACGGTACGCTGATCGTGACGCGCGTCGCGCCGCTCGAACGCAGCCATGCCGCGGGCACCGAGTCCGATCCCGTCAGCCTCGAGATCTTTAACAACCTGTTCATGGGCGTGGCCGAGGAAATGGGGGTCGCGCTGCAGGCGACCGCACGGTCGGTCAACATCAAGGAGCGGCTCGACTTTTCCTGCGCGCTGTTCGACGCCGGGGGCGCGCTGATCGCCAACGCGCCGCATATTCCCGTCCATCTCGGCTCGATGGGCGAAAGCATCCGGACGATCATCGATGCGCGCGGCCCGAATGCCGAGGGCGTACCCGCCGACGGGCGCGGGATCAGGCGCGGCGATGCCTATGTCCTCAACAACCCCTATCGCGGCGGCACGCATTTGCCCGACATCACCGTCATCGTCCCGGTGTTCTATGACACCGATGTCGCGCGCCCGTCGGCGTTCGTCGCGGCGCGCGGCCACCATGCCGATATCGGCGGGATTGCCGCGGGATCGATGCCGCCCGAAAGCCGGACGATCGCCGACGAAGGCATATTGATCGACAATGTCCTGCTGGTCGACGAGGGACGGTTCTGCGCCGACGAGATGCGCGCGCTGCTTGCTTCGGGGCCGCACCCCGCGCGCAATATCGAGCGCAACATCTCCGATCTCAATGCCCAGCTGGCAGCCTGCATGCGCGGCGCCGAAGCGCTCGTCGCGACCGTCGAGGATTACGGCGCCGAGGTTGTCGATGCCTATATGCGCCACGTTCTTGCCAATGCCGAGGAATCGGTCCGGCGACTGCTCGAACGGCTCGACGACGGCGCGTTCACCTATGCGATGGACAATGGCGCCGAGATCCGCGTCGCCATTTCGGTCGATCGCGCGGCCCGCGCGGCGACCTTTGATTTCACCGGGAGCTCGACGCAGACGGCGGACAATTTCAACGCCCCGCATTCGATTGTCCGCGCCGCCGCGCTCTATGTCGTGCGGACGCTGATCGACGACAGCATCCCGATGAACGACGGCTGCCTCAGGCCGGTCACGCTGATCGTGCCCGATGGATCGATCCTCAATCCCGAATTCCCCGCCGCGGTGGTCGCGGGCAATGTCGAGACCAGCCAGGTCGTTACCGACGCGCTGTTCGCCGCGACCGGGCGCCTCGCGCCGAGCCAGGGAACGATGAACAACTTCACCTTCGGTAACGCCGACCACCAATATTACGAAACGATCGCCGGCGGTTCGGGCGCGGGGCCCGACCATGACGGCACCGACGCGGTGCAGACGCACATGACCAACAGCCGGCTGACCGATCCCGAAATCCTCGAGACGCGGCTGCCGGTCCGGGTCGATGCGTTTTCGATCCGGCCCGGATCGGGCGGCACCGGCGCGCATCACGGCGGCAATGGCGTCGTAAGGCGGATCACGTTTCTCGAAGCGATGCGCGCCAACATTCTGGCCAACCGGCGGCGCATCGCGCCGCGCGGGCTGAAGGGCGGCGGTGATGCGGCACCGGGGCGCAACTGGGTCGAACGTGCCGACGGGCGGATCGAACCGCTCGGCGCGACCGGATCGGCCGACATGGCCCCTGGCGACGCGTTCGTTATCGAGACACCGGGCGGTGGCGGCTTCGGCCCGATCGCCGAAGACAATGGCACAGAAGGAATGACGGGATGAGCGATTATTGGGTCTTGCTCGGCATCGCGCTGGTGGTCGTGGGGTTCGCGCTCAAGTTCAATCCGCTGCTGGTCGTCGCGGTCGCCGCGATCGCGACCGGGCTGCTCGGCGGGCTTAACCCGTTGGCGGTCGTCGCCGCGCTCGGCAAGGCGTTCAACGACAATCGCTATGTCTCGATCGTCTGGATCGTGCTGCCGGTGATCGGCCTGCTCGAACGCTATGGGTTGCAGCAACGCGCCCGCGCCGCGATCGAGCGGATGCGCGGCGCGACGGTCGGGCGCCTGCTGATCGCCTATCTTGCCTTTCGCCAGATCCTCGCGGCGCTCGGGCTGACGTCGGTCGCGGGTCATGCACAGACGGTGCGACCGCTCGTTGCGCCGATGGCCGAGGCCGCGGCGCTCAAAACGCATGGTCCACTCGACGAATCCAGCATCGAACGTGTCAAGGCGATGGCCGCGGCAACCGACAATGTCGGGCTGTTCTTCGGCGAGGACATCTTCGTCGCGATCGCGTCGATCCTGCTCATCCAGGGCGTCATGTCGGGATACGGTATCGCGCTGACGCCGTTGCAGATTTCGGTCTGGGCAATCCCGACCGCGGTGTGCGCCTTCGTCATCCATGCGGCGCGGCTGATGCTGTTCGATTCCCGGCTCGGGAGGGCCAGGCGATGATCACGCTCACCTGGCTCTATGTCCTCGCCGGCGCGGTGTTCGCCGCCTTCGCGCTGACCAGTGCGATCGACCGGACCAATGCCAAGCGGTTCGGCAATGCCGCGTTCTGGGGTCTGCTCGCGATCAGCTTCTTCTTCGGCGATGCGCTCGGCGATCTGGGCAACGGCGTGCTCGTGCTCGTCATGGTCGGCATCGCGGGCTTTCACCTGCTTGGCCGGGGCAATCCGCCGACGACCGACCTCGCCGAGCGCGAAATCCTGTCGGAAAGACTGGGCAACCGGCTGTTCCTGCCCGCGTTGGTCATCCCGGTGACCGCGTTTGCCGGAACGCTGTTGTTCAATTACACGCCGCTCACGGACGCGGGCCTGATCGAGCCGCGCTGGGTGACGCTGATCCTGCTCGGCATCGGCGTGCTGATTGCGCTTGGCGTCTGCATGGCATGGCTCAAGCCGCCGGTGCTGGCGCCGATCGAGGAAGGCCGCCGGCTGATGGACTCGATCGGCTGGGCGGCACTGCTGCCGCAGATGCTCGCCGCGCTTGGTGCGGTCTTCGCGCTGGCCGGGGTCGGCGAGGTGATCGGCGGGATTGCGGGCAGCGTAATACCGCAAGGCAGCGTATTCCTCGCGGTGCTCGTCTATGCGCTCGGCATGGCGCTGTTCACGATGATCATGGGCAATGCCTTTGCCGCCTTTCCGGTGATGCTGGCGGCGATCGGCGTCCCGATCCTGATCGTCGCCGACGGCGCAAACCCGGCGGTGATCGGTGCGGTCGGCATGCTCGCCGGATTCTGCGGCACGCTGATGACGCCGATGGCGGCGAACTTCAACATCGTGCCCGCCGCGCTGCTCGAGCTCAAGGACCAGTACGGCGTCATCCGCGCGCAGGTGGGGACCGCGATACCGCTGCTCGCGTGCAATATCGCGATCCTCTATTTCGCGAGTTTCCTGTGAGTACGATGACCCCCGAGATCGCGGCGAACTTCGCCCGCATCGCGCTCGGTCACGTCACGCGCGAATATCCGCACAAGCTCGACCACGTCCTGGGTGGCGACGCCGATGCGCTGACGCCGCGCGTTCTCCACCCGGTGTTTTTCGGCAGCTTCGACTGGCACAGCTGCGTCCATGGCTGGTGGATGCTGCTGACGTTGCGGCGGCATTATCCCGAGATGGCCGAAGCCGCAGAGATCGAGGCGCTGGCGAACGAGAGCTTCACCGCCGACCGGCTGGCGATCGAGCTGGCCTATCTCGACCGGCCGGGATCGGCGGGCTTCGAGCGCCCCTATGGCTGGGCGTGGCTGCTCGCGCTTCACCTCGAGGCCTCGCGCGATGCCGCCAGCGCCTGGGATCGGTTGCTCGAGCCGCTGGCGCGAGCGTTTGCGCTGCGGCTGCGGCACTATCTGTCGATCCTGACCTATCCGATCCGCACCGGCACGCATTTCAACACCGCCTTTGCGCTCATCCTCGCCGACGAATGGGCGCGCATCTTCGACCCCGAACTGGCCGATGCGATCTCCGCAGCTGCGCACCGTTATTACGCCGGCGATCGCGACTGTCAGGCATGGGAGCCGGGCGGCGACGAGTTCCTCTCGTCGGCGCTGACCGAGGCGCTGTGCATATTACGGACGCAGCCCGCCGCGACGGCGCAAGCCTGGCTGCGCGACTTCCTGCCCGACGTGGCGCAAGGCCGTCCGGCGAGCCTGTTCGTCCCGGTCAGCGTCAGCGATCGCAGCGACGGCAAGATCGCGCATCTCGACGGCCTCAACCTGAGCCGGGCGTGGTGCTGGCGCGCGTTGCGCCCCGCCTTCGACGCGGCGGCGTGGTCCGCGATCGACGATGCCATCGGCGCGCACCTCGACGCGGCGTTGCCGCATGTCGCAGGCGATTACATGGGCGAGCACTGGCTGGCGAGCTTTGCCACGCTGGCGATCCTGTCGCGCGACAATTGAGCGGCAGATGCCGCCGAGAGGTTTATAACCCTTTCGTCAGTGCGATAGTTCGCGCCTGAGCCAGACCATTCAGCCAGACATGCGACATCGCCTTCGCGAGATCTTTTGCGGCGGCGTTTAATGCGCGTTTACCTCGACATGCTACGCCGGACGAACTCGACCCGCTATGCGTGGAATTTCGGGTGGCAATGGGGGCGGTATCGATGAATCAGCCAGTCGCGAGAGGGGCCCTCTGCACCGATTTTGCGGCTTCGAACGACATCGGGCTTGATGCATCGGAACTCTACGATCTCGCGGCGGCGCTGCTACCGATCGGCGCGTGGTCGTGCGACCTTGCCAGTGACCGGTTGAGCTGGACCGACGGGGTTTTCGACATGTTCGGCCTGTCGAGCGAACGGACGCCCGACCGCCGCGCGACGATCGAAATGTACAGCGAGGAATCGCGCGAACAGCTCGAGCGCAAACGCCTGCAGGCGATCGAGACCGGTGCGGGTTTCACCCTCGATGCCAGCATCATCCGCCCCGACGGCATCGAACGCTGGATTCGGATCACCGCGGCGACGCGCGCCTCGCACGGGCGCGTCAGGACTCTCTTCGGCATGAAACAGGATATTACCGAAGAGCGCGCGCGATGGGACGCCTTGCGCGCGCAGGCCGAGTGCGATCCGCTGACCGGCGTCGCCAACCGGTCGCGCTTCCAGAATTTCCTCAACCAGCCCAATGGCGGGCCGGGGACTGCGCATACCGGCGCGCTGATCCTGTTCGACATGGACGATTTCAAGCTGGTCAACGATTGCTGGGGGCATGCCGCGGGCGATGCCTGCCTGATCGCGTTTGCCAGGCGCTTGCGCGAGGCGTTCGGCGAGGCACACCTGGTGTCGCGCATCGGTGGCGACGAGTTCGCGGTGCTGCTGCCGTTGTCGGGATCGCGCAGCGAGACCGAGGGCGCGGTCCATGCGCTGATCGGTGATCTTCTCGCGCCGGTGGTATGGCAGGGTCACCTGCTGCCGCTGAGCGTGTCGGTCGGCCTCGCCTTCGACGCCGAGGCGCACGGACGCGATCCGCACAAGCTGTTCATTGCCGCCGATGAGGCGCTGTACAGTGCCAAGGAGCGCAAGAACGGCTCGTCGGTCTTCGTCGGCCGCTGACCGGTCGGCCCCGGGCGGGGCTTGACGCGTGGCGAAATCGCACGGCCTAATAGGACGATGTGCAACCTCTATAAAACGCGCAAGTCGCTCGCCGAAGTGGCGCGGTTGTTCGACGCCGCGTTCGATCAGGACGCGGCGCTGCCCAATTTGGCCGAGGAGGTGTTTCCCGGCCTGCCCGGCATGGTCGTGCGCGAGCTGTCGGGCGCGCGGCGGATCGAGGCGATGACCTGGGGCTTTCCGCTGGTGACGCGCGAGATGCGCGCCCGCGCCGAGCAGGCGGGCAAGGTCGCTAGGCCCAAGCCGGTCAACAACGCGCGCGACCTGGCCAGCCCGTTCTGGAAATCGGCGGCGGCCAATCCGGTGCGGCGCTGCCTGATTCCGGTCGAGAGCTTTGCCGAGGCGGCGGGCGACAAGGGGCGCAAGACGCGCACCTGGTTTTCGGTGACCGACCAGCCGGTGTTCGCCTGGGCGGGGTTGTGGCGTCCCTCGGCCCAGTGGGGCGATGTCTATGCCGGGGTGATGACCGAAGCCAATGCGGCAGTCGCCCCGGCCCACGATAGGATGCCCGTGATCCTGGCGCGCGACGACCACGAGCGTTGGCTCAACGGCAGTTTCGACGAGATACTGGCGCTGCAGCAGCCCTTTGCGAGCGAGGCGATGACGGTCGATCCGACCGCCGAGCCATGGGGTGGTTACAAGTCCGGCGAGGGTCGCGACCTGTTCTCCACTTGAGCATTGGAGCAATTGAGAACATAATAGGAACATTCAACCGATTCGGGTTTATTGTCCTTGTGTCTCATGCTCCGCATATCGCCTCTTCCGCTGCCGTCTTGCCGACGCTCGAGCGCCTGCGCGCGGCGTTTCCCGCAGGCGCGCTGGCGCGCGGTGACGGCGGCGACTGGTCGCCCGACCTCGCCTTGCCAGCCTCTTTGTGGGAAATTTTCGGACATGGCGACGACGTCTCGGCAGAGGCGTTCGCGCTCGCCTGTGCGCGCAGTTTCGCGGGCGAGAATATGCCCGCCAAGCCGTGGCTGTGGGTCCAGGACCGCGCCAGCATCCGCCGCTCGGGCCGGCCCTGTCTCCACGGCCTGTCGCCGCACCTGCGCAGCGGGCTCATCCATATCGCCGCGCCGCGCCCCGTCGATGCGCTGTGGGCAATGGAGGAGGGCGTAAGATGCCGCGCACTGTCCTTCGTGATCGGCGAGCTCGCCGAGGATCCCAAGCCGCTCGATTTCACCGCGACGCGGCGGCTGGTGCTGGCGAGCGAGGCGAGCGGGGTGCCGCTGATCCTCGTTCGCAAGGACGGGCACGCCAATTTGTCGGCGGCGCGGATGCGCTGGCGGGCGGCGGCGGCACCGAGCCTGGCGCATCGCTGGAACGAGCGCGCGCCGGGCGCGCCGACCTGCCACGCCGAGCTGTTTCGCGCGCGCGGGCTGAGGCCCGGAGCATTCCATCTTGCCTACGGGATCGGCGGCGATGACGCGGAGCGAGCGGCCTGGCCGGGCGATCGTCTCGATCTGGTTCCCGAACTTCGCGATCGACCGCTGGACGCGGATCGTCTCGCGACGGGGTGAAGCGGCGCTTGCCGACGCGCCGACCGTGCTCGTCACCGAGGGTGCGCACGGTCCCAGGATCGACGCCGCCAACCCGCCCGCAGCGGCGATCGGCGCGCGTGCCGGGGCGCGGCTGACCGACGCGCGGATGCTCGATCCGGGCATCGTCGCGGTGCCGTCGGACCATATGGGCGACGATGCCACGCTTGAGAAAATGGCGCTGGCGGCGCAGCGCTGGGGACCGTGGAGCGCGCCCGACCGGCCCGATGCGATCCTGCTCGACGCGACCGGATCGGCGCATCTGGCGGGTGGCGAAGCGGCAATGCTGGCCGAGATCGAGGCGCGTTATGCGGCGCAGGGCTATGATGCGCGCAGCGCGATCGCGCCGACCGCGGGCGCGGCATGGGCGCTGTCGCATTACGGCGCGGCGCACACCGTGCTGCTCGACCCCCATGCGATTGCCGCCGCGCTCGCGCCGCTGCCCGTCGCGGCGCTGCGGCTCGACGACGACCTCATCGTGCTGCTGACGCGGCTGGGATTGAAGAGCATCGGCGACATCCTCAGCGTGCCGCGCGCCGGACTGGCGCGGCGCTTTCGCAACCGCCGCTCGGCCGACGCCAACCCGCTGATGCGGATCGACCAGCTGACCGGCCGCCTGCCCGAACCGTTGGTGCCGATTATCGCCGATCCGCCCGCGCAGGCCGACCGGCGGCTGATGGAGCCGCTGCGCCATAGCGATCTCGTCAAGCGTGTCATCGGCGATCTCGCCGGCGATCTGGCGCGGACATTGGAGGCCAAGCGGCAGGGCGCGCGCCGCCTGCTGCTGCTGTTGTGGCGCGTCGACGGCGGCGCGATCGACCGGCGTGTCGAGCTCGCCTCGCCGTCGCGCGATCCGGCGCATATCGCGGCGCTGTTCGACGAGCGGCTGGACGATATCGATGCCGGGCTCGGCATCGACCAGGCGCGGCTCGTCGCGATCTGGGCCGAGCCGCTGGTCCACGGCCAGGTCCGGCTCGACGGCGAGAACGAGGACGAGGGCGACATAGCGCGGCTGGTCGACCGGCTGGTGACGCGGCTCGGCGCGCAGGCGGTGCGCAGCCCGCGCGCGCAGGCGAGCCATTTGCCCGAACGCGCACAGCGCTGGGCGTCGGTGGGGCCGGCGATCGGGGCGACGGCGGCGCTCCAGCTCGATTTGGGCTTTCACCACCGGCCATTGAAGCTGCTCGACCGCGCCGAGGCGATCACCGTCATCTATGCCACGCCCGAGGGATTGCCGCGCCGTTTTCGCTGGCGCGGCGGACTGCACGACATCGTCCGCGTCGAAGGGCCCGAGCGGATCGCACCCGAATGGTGGCGCGAGCGGTCGAGCGCGAGGCTGCGCGATTATTACCGGATCGAGGACGAAAGCGGACGGCGCTACTGGATCTATCGCCACGGGCTGATCGGCGACGGGCGCGGCGGCATACCTGACTGGTATCTGCACGGGCTGTTCGCGTGAGCCGGGCGCGTCATGCCTGAAGGCCCGCTGACCCCTGACCGGCGGACGCTGGCGCAGGTCGACGACAGCGGCTTTGCGCCCAATCCGCGCGCCGATTTCGTCGAGCTTGGGTTGGCGAGCTGCTTTTCGTTCCTGCGCGGCGCGTCGGATGCGGTCGACCTCGTGCTGACGGCATTGCGGCTGGGTTACGATGCGATCGGTATCGCCGACCGCAACACGCTCGCCGGGGTCGTGCGGCTCCACAACGAGGCGACGACGGCACGCCTCACCCCCGTGATCGGGTGCCGCCTCGTTACGATCGAGGGCCATCACTTCCTCGCTTATCCGACCGATCGCGCTGCCTATGGGCGACTGTCGGCCTTGCTGTCGCACGCCAAGATGGCGACCGCCGAGGGCGCGTGGCAGGCCAAGGACGGCTGCGACATCACGCTCGACATGCTCGCCGCGCACCAGGAGGGCGTGCAGCTGGTCTGGCTGCCACCCGACGATCTCGATAGCGGGGACGGGGCCGAGGCGACGCTCGCGGCGCTGGCCGCGCGGCTGGCGAGCCTGCGCCATGTCGCCGCCGCCTATCTCTATCGCGGCGACGATGTCGCGCGGATCGTGCGGCTCGACGCGATGGCCACGGCGCATCGCCTCTCGATCCTTGCGACCAACGACGTGCATTACCACGCGCCCGAACGCCGCCCGTTGCAGGACATCATGACGTGTATCCGCGAAAAGACGACGATCGCGCGCGCCGGCCTTACGCTCCACGCCAATGCCGAGCGGCATTTGAAATCTCCCGACGAGATGATCCGGCTGTTTGCGCGCTGGCCGCACGCGATCCACGCCGCGCGCGATGTCGCCGATGCGTGTGCCTTCAGCCTCACCGAGCTGGCCTATGAATATCCCGACGAGCCGGTGCCCGCGGGCCGCAGCCCCGATGAACAGCTCGCGATCCTGACTCGCGAGGGCGCGGCGAACCGCTATCCCGATGGCGTGCCCGAGAAGGTCGATGCGGTGATCGCGCGCGAGCTGGCGCTGATCGCCAAGCTCAAAATCGCGCGCTATTTCCTCACGATCAAGGACATCATCGATTTCGCGCGCGGCTGCGATCCGCCGATCCTGTGCCAGGGGCGCGGCAGCGCGGCCAACAGCGCGGTGTGCTATTGCCTCGAAATCACCGCGGTCGACCCCGCCGCGCACGAATTGCTGTTCGACCGTTTCATCTCGGAGGAGCGCAAGGAGCCGCCCGATATCGACGTCGATTTCGAGCACGAGCGGCGCGAGGAGGTGATCCAGTATATCTATGCGCGCTATGGCCGGCATCGCGCGGGCCTGTGCGCGACGGTGATCCATTACCGCCCGCGCATGGCGATCCGCGAGGTCGGCAAGGTGATGGGATTGTCGGCCGACGTTACCTCGGCGCTGGCGCGGACGGTGTGGGGATCGCACGGGCGCGAGATTGCCGCAAAGCACGCCGCAGAAGCCGGGCTCGACCTTGGCGATCCGCAGCTCAAGCGCGTCCTCCATCTGACCGAGCAGATGATCGGCATGCCGCGCCACCTGTCGCAGCATGTCGGCGGCTTCATCCTGACGCAGGGTCCGCTCATCGAAACCGTGCCAATCGGCAACGGCGCGATGCCCGATCGCAGCTTCATCGAATGGGACAAGGACGATATCGACGCGCTCGGGATCCTGAAGATCGACATCCTCGCCCTCGGCATGCTGACCTGCATCCGCAAATGCCTCGACCTGCTCGGCGAACATCACGATCGGCGCGAGACACTGGCGAGCGTGCCGCGCGAGGACCCGGCGGTCTATGGGATGCTGCGCAAGGGCGATTCATTGGGCGTGTTCCAGGTCGAAAGCCGCGCGCAGATGAACATGCTCCCGAGGCTCAAGCCGCGGCGCTTCTACGACCTCGTCATCCAGGTCGCCATCGTCCGGCCAGGGCCGATCCAGGGCGACATGGTCCACCCCTATCTCAAACGCCGGCGCGGCGCCGAGAGCGTCGACATCCCCAGGCCGGGCCCCGCGCACGGCCCCCCCGACGAGCTGACCAGTATCTTGGACCGGACGCTGGGCGTGCCGATCTTCCAGGAACAGGCGATGAAGATCGCGCTCGACGCGGCGAAATTCTCGCCTGCCGAGGCCAACCAGTTGCGCAAGGCGATGGCGACGTTTCGTTCGCGCGGGATGGTCGACGAACTGCAGGACAAGATGGTCGGGCGGATGATCGCGCGCGGCTATGATCCCGATTTTTCGCAGCGCTGCTTCAACCAGATCCGCGGCTTTGGCGAATACGGTTTCCCCGAAAGCCATGCGGCGAGCTTTGCGCATCTCGTCTATGTCTCGAGCTGGCTCAAATGCCATTATCCCGCCGCCTTCGCCTGCGGATTGCTCAACTCGCAACCGATGGGGTTTTACGCGCCCGCGCAGATCGTCCGAGATGCACAGGATCACGGCGTCGAGGTCCGCGCGATCGACGTCAACGAGAGCAATTGGGATAACAGCCTCGAAGCCTATGGCGATGTCTCGCCGCCGCTGCGGCTCGGCCTGCGCCAGGTCGATGGCTTGCGCGAAGCGTGGGCGGCGCGGCTGATCGCGGCGCGCGAGCAGGGCGGGCAGTTCGCCAGTGTCGCCGACCTCCACGCCCGCGCGGGCCTGTCGCCGAGCGTGATCGAACGGATCGCCGCCGCCGACGCCTTTCGCTCGATCGGCCTCGACCGGCGTCAGGCGTTATGGGATGCGCGCGCGCTCAAGCCCGCGATCGACCTGCCGCTGTTCGCTGCCGCCGATGCGCGCGACGAGGGGGCTGAAAAGGCGCAGCATTTGCTCCCCGCGATGCCGCTCAGCGAACATGTCGTCGCCGATTACCAGACGACACGCCTCAGCCTCAAAGCCCATCCGGTGAGCTTCCTGCGGCAGGATCTGGCGCGGCGCGGTTTTACCCCCGCCGACCGGCTGCGGAGCCTCAGGTTCAAGCAGTTCGTCCAGGTGGCGGGCGTCGTCCTCATTCGCCAGCGGCCGGGCAGCGCCAAGGGGGTGTGCTTCATCACGCTCGAGGACGAGGCCGGCGTCGTCAACCTCGTCGTCTGGCCCGACACGATGGAGAAATACCGCCGCGTCATCATGGGCGCACGCCTCATGGAGGTGAAGGGCCGCGTCGAGATGGACGACGAGGTGATCCACGTCATCGTCACCGAACTGATCGATGCGACGCAGCGGCTCGCCGCGCTGTCGCACGACCTGCTCGCCCCGTCGGTCGCACGCGCCGACGAGGTCAATCGCCCGGCCCGCACGATGAGCGGGGTGAAGCAGGCGATCCGCGTCCCCGCGACGCGCGCCGATCCGCGCGGGCGCGCGCTGCCGCCCGCGGTATCGGGCCATCCGCGCAACGTGCGCATCCTGCCGAAAAGCCGCGATTTCCATTAGTGCGTGGCGGTGCTCGTCTCGCTGCGCCACGGCTCGCGGCGGACCATCGCGGTTTGGAACAATGCCGAGGCGCGCAGTTCGGCGAGCCATTGCTGGACGCGCGGGAGCGGCTGCGCGTCGAACCATCCGCGGTCGGTCTCGGCAAACTGGCGGACGAAGGGCATGATCGCGATGTCGGCAAGCGTGGGCCGCCCGCCACAGAGATAGGCGTTGCGCTCAAGCCGTGCCTCGAGATCGCGGAGAATGGCCAGACCTGCAGCGCGGTGTTCGACCGGATCGGCGTCGTGGCGGTCGGCATATTTATAGCGGTCGAGATGGTGTTTGAAGGCGCCGTCGTTGGTTGCGATGAGGCCCTTGTCGTCGCCCGCCAGCCAGTCCTCGGGATCGTTCTGTCCGAGCGCCCAGCGCATGATGTCGATGCTCTCGTCGATCACCGTGCCGTCGGGCAGGACGAGGACGGGAACGGTCCCCTTGGGCGAGGCGATAAGCATGGCTTCGGGCTTGTCGCGCAGCTTCACCTCGCGGATCTCGCAGGCGATGCCGCTGGCGATCAGCGCCATGCGCGCACGCATCGCATAGGGGCAGCGGCGAAAGCTGTAGAGGACGGGTTCAGTCATCGCCGCCGGGGAGCACCGCGCCGACATGGGCGAGGCCGCGCGCCCTGGCGAGTTCGCTCTGGCGGTGGCGCTCGGCATAGCGGACGCGATCGGCGTCGCTGCGCGTCGCGTGGCAGGCGGGGCAGCTGACGCCCTCGACATAGAGTTGGGACGCGCGCTGATCGGGCCCGACGGGCATGCGGCAGGCGCGGCACAGGCCGTGCGTGCCGGTTGCGAGGCCGTGGGTAATCGCGACGCGTTCGTCGAAAACGAAGCATTCGCCCTGCCAGCGGCTGTCCTCGGGCGCGACCTTTTCGAGATAGGCGAGGATGCCGCCGTCGAGATGATAGACCTGCTCGAGCCCCTCGCGCTTGAGGAAGGCGGTCGCCTTTTCACAACGGATGCCGCCGGTGCAGAACATCGCGATCTTCGGCTGGGCCTCGCCGTGCGTCAGCGCCTCGCGGTTTTCCTCGAACCAGGCGGGGAAATCGCCGAAGCGCTGTGTGCCCGGATCGATCGCGCCGGCAAAGCTGCCGATCGCGACCTCGTAATCGTTGCGGGTATCGATGACGATGGTGGCGGGATCGTCGATCAGCGCATTCCACTCGGCGGGCGCGACATAGGTGCCGGCATCGCGCGCAGGGTCGAGATCGGGCTGCCCCATGGTGACGATCTCTGCCTTCACGCGGACCTTCATGCGGTAGAAGGGCATTGTCGCGGCGCGCGAGCGCTTGACGGTAAGGTCGGCGCAGCCGGGCAGGGCGGCGATCGCGGCGAGGGCGGCCTCAATGCCCTTGTCCGACCCGGCGATCGTGCCGTTGATGCCTTCGCGCGCGATCAGCAGTGTGCCCTTGATGCCGTGCGCGGTGCAGGCGGCGGCGAGGCTATCGCGGATCGCGTCGCAATCGTCGAACGCGGTAAAGCGGTAGAGCGCGGCGACAGCAATCGGGAGGGGCAGGCTCATTGCATTGGGGTCCGGGAATCGCGGGGCAGGCGGGCGTGCCTCCTAGCAGAGAGGCCGCGCCGCGCCAAACGCTGCGCCCGCTAAGACGCGGTCACAGGCCGGGCAGGACCTGGGCGGCGAAGCCCCAGCCCTTGAGGTCGCGCGACGCGGCGCGCGCGAGCAGTTCGTCGGTATCGGCAATCGTCCAGCGGCCGGCGCTGTCGATATCGGCGAGCTCGTCCCAGCCGACGGGTGCGGCAACGGGCGCGCAGTCGCGCGCGCGCGCCGAATAGGGCATGACTGCGGTCGAGCCGCGCTGGTTGCGCAGATAATCGATGAAGATCTTCCCCTTGCGCTTGGCCTTCGACATCGTCGCGACGAAGCGGTCGGGCTCGGCGAGGCTCATTGCTTCGGCGAAGCGTTTGGAAAAATCCTTGTGCGTGTCCCAGTCGTGGCCGGGGTCGAGCGGGACGACGACATGGACGCCCTTGCCGCCCGACAGCATCGCGAAGCTGACGAGGCCGATATCGGCGAGGTGCTGGTGGATGTCGGCCGCCGCCTTCTTGACCTCTTCGAAGCAGAGCCCCTCGTCGGGGTCGAGGTCGAAGATCATCCGGTCGGGCCGTTCCAGCGTTTCGACATGACTGTCCCAGCCGTGGAATTCGATCGTCCCCATCTGGACGCAGGCGAGCAGGCCGCCGGCGTCGTCGAGGTAGAGATAGTCTTCGTGGCCGCCGTCCTTTTCGCGGATCGGCACGTGTTTGACATGGTCGCCGAACGAACCCGAATCGTGTTTCTGGAAGAAGCATTTCTTCGCCCGCCCCTGTGGACAGCGGACGAGGCTGATCGGTCGGTTGGCGCAGTGCGGCAGCATGACGGGCGCAATTGCGGCGTAATAATCGGCGAGATCGCCCTTGGTCGCCTTCGCCTCGGGAAAGATGACGCGGTCGCGGCTCGAGATTGTCACGTCGCTCGCCGGGGTGTCGGGTACGGGCTGTTTCACTTCGGGGGTCACGTCCTTTGCCTCCTTGTCGTCGCGCAGGCCGAGATAGCTCGCATGGCGGACCGAACCACCCGCGGTGAATTCGGCAAAGGCGATCTCGGCGACGAGCCTGGGGGTCAGCCAGTGGACCTTGCGCGCGCTCGCCTTGTCGACTTCGGCCGGCGGCGTCTTGCGCGCGAGTTTGGCAAAGCGATCGGCAAGGTCGTCCATCACCGCCTGGTTGAAGCCGGTGCCGACGTTGCCCTTGTAAACGAGCTCGTCGCCTTCGTGCTGGGCGAGCAGCAGCGAGGAAAAGGGGCGGCCCTTGGCGCTCGATTCCTTCCAGCCGATGACGACGAATTCCTGTCGCCGCGTGCACTTGACCTTGACCCAGGCCTTGCTCCGCCGCCCGGCATATTTCGCGTCGGCGCGCTTGGCGATAATGCCTTCCTGCCCCGCGGCGCACATCGCCGCGTAGAGCTTTTCGCCCGCGCCGATGACATGGTCGGCGACATGGATCGGCGGCGCGGCATCGGCGAGCAGCGCCTCGAGCCGCTCCTTGCGCTCGAGATTGCCGAGGCCGGTGAGGTCGGTGCCGTCGAGATCGAGCAGGTCGAACGCGAAATAGTGCATCGGCGTTGCCTCGGTCTGCGCGCCGTGGCCGCGCTTGAGCACCTCCTGCAGCGACGAGAAATCGGGATTTCCGTCCTTACCATAAGCGACGATTTCTCCGTCGATCAGGCACTGCGGCAGGTCGAGCGCGGCGATATGGCGCACCAGCGGACCGAACTTGTCGGTCCAGTCCTTGCCGTTACGCGTGTAGACATGGACGTCGTCGCCCGACGCAGCGACCAGCGCGCGATAGCCGTCGAACTTGATCTCGTGGAACCAGCCATTGCCCGTGGGGACATCGTCGACGAGCGTCGCGAGCTGGGGCTGGCGGAATTCGGGTGGCTTGCCGCCGGGTTTTTTCTTGCGCGCCAGTTTGCCGGGCGTCTTCGCGACCTTCGCATTGTGTTCGGCGGCCTCGGTCATCGCGGCGTTGAATGCCTGGCCCTTCTTGCCCTTCAGCGATTGCGCACCGTCTTCGTCGGCGGCGATCTCGGCCATTGTCCGGCCGGTCAGCACGCTGGTCAGCTCGCGCGCGACGAGATCGTCGCTGCCGCCGGCATAGGCGTCGTCGATCTTGCGCAGCAGCCAGTTCTCGCGCTTTTCATTGCCGCGGGGTTTCAGTCGGATGAGGATCCACTCGCCCTTCATCCGTGTCCCGTCGAGCGTGAAGTGGAGGTGACCCTTGTCGATATCGCTGGCGCTCTTGCCCGCGATCGGCGCCCAGCTGCCGCGATCCCACAGCATGATCGTGCCGCCGCCATATTGGCCCTGGGGGATGATGCCTTCGAAATCGGCATAGCTCATCGGATGATCCTCGGTCCGCACTGCGAGCCGCTTGTCGTCGGGTTTGGCGCTCGGTCCCTTGGTCACCGCCCAGCTCTTGAGCACGTCGTCGACCTCGATACGGAAATCGTAATGCAGCCCCGTCGCGTCGTGCTTCTGGACGATGAAGCGCCCCCCGTTTTTGGTGCCTTGGCCCTTGGCGACCTTGCCCGCGGGTTCGTCGGTCAGCGCGAAGTCGCGCTTGGCATTATACTGGGCGAGCGGATCGGCGGTCTTGGCCATGTCAGGCGGACTTTTTGGCCTTGGTGGCGGGCTTCTTGGCGGCGGCCTTCGTCGGCGCTGCTTTCTTGCCGTCGACCGATGCCTTCAGCGCCGCCATCAGGTCGATGACGTTCGACTTGCCCGCGACCTCGCCGGGTTCGTCGACATCCTCGAGGACGCGCTTGCCCTTGGCCTTGGCCTTTTTGTCGATCAGCCGCTTGAGCGCGTCGATATAATTGTTGTGGTAATCCGACGCGTCGAAGCTGCCGCTCTTATTGTCGATCAGCGTGGTGGCGAGTTCGAGCAAATCCTTGTCGGGCTTGGCATCGCCGATATCGCGGAAATAGTTCGCCGCCCTGTTGACCTCGTCGGCATAGCGCAGGATTTCAAGGACGAGACCGCGCCCGCACGGTTTGAGGCTGACGAGCTGTTCCTGCCCGCGCAATGTCAGCTGTCCGACGCCGACCTTCTTCGACTGGCGCAAAGCTTCGCGCAGGACGACATAGGCTTCCTCGGCTAGGTCGTCGGCGGGGACGACGTAATAGGGTTTTTCGTAATAGAGCACGTCGATTTCGTGCGCGTCGACGAACTGGACAAGCTCCAACGTCTTCTCGCTCTCGAGCTTGACCGCCTCGATCTCGTCGTCGTCGAGCAGGACGTAATGGCCCTTGCTGAGTTCATAGCCCTTGATGATCTCGTCGCGATCGACCGGGCCGACGCCAGCGACGACCTTTTCGTACTTGATCGGCTTGCCCGAGGGTTCGTGGATCTGGCGAAAGCTGATCGACGCGCCCGACTTGGTCGCAGGGTATATCTCGACGGGGATCGAGACCAAAGCGAGGCGGATCTGACCCTTCCAATATGCGCGTGCCGCCACCGATGCTCTCCTCGATCGTTTCGCTAGTGCAATGCGCGGCGGGGCCGATCCGTTCCGTGATGGCGCGCGAGCGTACGGCGATACTATTGAAACGAAGCGGGTTCTTTCCAATATATCAACAAGAAGGAGCAAAGACGATGGCCGGAGGTTGGGCGCGCGATGGCGCGGTACAGGATCAGATCGACGATTCGGTTGCCGATGCGGTGTCGAAGGCGCGCTCGTCCCTGCCCGCGGGCGAGGGGTCGGGCCTGTGCGTCGAGTGCGGCGAGCCGATCCCCGAGGCGCGGCGCAAGGCGCTGCCCGGATCGCGAACCTGCGTGCCGTGCCAGTCGGGCCGCGATGCCAGCCAGCGTAGCGCCGGGATCAACCGGCGCGGCAGCAAGGACAGCCAGCTGCGCTGACGCTCCTCGCGCGGGTCAGTCTACCCGGCCGAGGCGGTGATAGAGATTGCCGAACTTGCGGCGCTCGGTCTCATCCTTGGTGTGTTCGAGATAATGGCCGATCGCGGTGCGGATCAGGCCAAAATCCTCCTGGCTGAACACCGCGCGTGATCGTTCGGGCTGGCTGGTCGTCGTCATGGCACACTCTCCGTTTGATTATGCTTTGGTCGCTCAGGCGGCGAACTGGTTCATCGTGTTGGCGCCGCCGCCGGCCTTCAGCGCGGCCTCGCCGGCGAAATAGCCCTTGTGCTCGTCGCCGATGTCGGAGCCCGCCATGTTCTGGTGGCGGACGCAGGCGATGCCCTGGCGGATCTCCTCGCGCTGGACCCCCTCGACATAGCCGAGCATGCCCGCCTCGCCGAAATAGTCGCGCGCGAGATTGTCGGTCGACAGCGCGGCGGTGTGATAGGTCGGCAGCGTGATGAGGTGATGGAAAATGCCCGCACGCGCGGCGCTGTCGCGCTGGAAATCGCGGATCCGGCTATCGGCCTCGACCGCGAGATCGGTTGAGTCGTAGCTTTGCGCCATCAGCCCGGCGCGGTCGTAGGCGGCCATGTCGCGGCCTTCCTCGATCCAGGCGTCGTAGACCTGCTGGCGGAAATTGAGCGTCCAGTTGAACGAGGGCGAGTTGTTGTAAACGAGCTTGGCATCGGGGACACGTGCGCGAACGCGGTCGACCATGCCGGCGATCTGTTCGATGTGCGGCTTTTCGGTCTCGATCCAGATGAGGTCGGCGCCGTTCTGCAACGCGGTGACGCAATCGAGCACGCAGCGGTCCTCGCCGGTGCCGGGGCGGAACTGGTAGAGGTTGCTCGGCAGCCTCCTGGGCCGGACGATGCGCCCGTCGCGGTTGATCAGGACGTCGCCGGGATTGCCCGCGCCGTCGACATCCTCGCAATCGAGAAAGCCGTTGTAGAGATCGCCGAGATCGCCGGGCTCGCGGCTGTAGGCGATCTGCTTGGTCAGGCCCGCGCCGAGCGAGTCGGTGCGTGCGACGATGATCCCGTCGTCGACGCCGAGTTCGAGAAAGGCGTAACGGCAGGCGCGGATCTTGGCGAGGAAGTCCTCGTGCGGGACGGTGACCTTGCCGTCCTGGTGGCCGCATTGCTTCTCGTCCGACACCTGGTTCTCGATCTGCAGCGCGCAGGCGCCCGCCTCGATCATCTGCTTGGCGAGGAGGTAGGTCGCCTCGGCATTGCCGAAGCCCGCGTCGATATCGGCGATGATCGGCACGACGTGCGTTTCGTGCGCGTCGATCGCGGCGAGCGCTTCGCGTTCGCGCAGCATGTCGCCGGCATCGCGCGCCGCGTCGAGCGTCTTGAACAGGCCGCCAAGTTCGCGCGCATCGGCCTGTTTGAGGAAGGTGTAGATCTCCTCGATCAGCGCGGGAACGGCGGTCTTTTCGTGCATCGACTGGTCTGGCAGCGGCCCGAAATCGGAGCGCAACGCGGCGACCATCCAGCCCGAAAGGTAGAGATAGCGGCGCTTGGTCGAACCGATATGCTTCTTGACCGCGATCATCGTCTGTTGCGCGATGAAGCCGTGCCAGGCGCCGAGCGACTGGGTGTAGTTGGCCGGGTCGGCATCATAGGCGGCCATGTCGCGGCGCATGATGCCCGCGGTGTAGCGGGCGATGTCGAGGCCGGTGCGAAAACGGTTCTGCGCCTGCATCCGCGCGACGGCATCGGCGTCGATCGCCGCCCACGGCGCGCCCTGCGCGTCGATCAGTGTGGCGGCGTGCGATTGATGCTCGTGATAGGTCATGGTCGGCCTCATGTGCTGGAATGTGGCCTTGCTTGTGGGGCCATCACGGCTACCGGTCGAGTGGATGCGGGGTCGAGTTGTAAATCCTTACAAGAAATGTTTGTTATGTTGTAATGAGAGGTCTAGGCTTGCGTCATGAGCAGGGAACGCGGCGTTTATTTCGGTCCACGGCTACGGCGATTGCGCCGCGAGCTGGGGATTACGCAGGCCGAGATGGCGAGCGACCTTGCGATATCGCCGTCATATGTCGCGCTGATGGAGCGCAACACGCGCCCGGTCACCGCCGAGATGCTGCTGAGGATCGCGCGGACCTACCGGCTCGCGCTCGACGACCTAGCTCCCGACGACCGCGACGACCACCAGGCGCGGCTCGGCGCGGTGTTGCGCGATCCGATCTTCGCCGATTGCGATGTCGACCCGCTCGAGGCGACCGACGTCGTCGCCAACTTCCCCGGCATTGCCGATGCGCTGCTCAGGCTGCACGCCGCCTATCGCGCCTCGGAAAGCGTGCTGGCCGATCATCGCGCGGGCGAGGGTGGTAGCGAGGACGCGGCGACGCGCGATCCGTCGGTCGAGGCGCGCGCCTTCATCGCCGCGCACCGCAACCATTTCGCGCGACTCGACGCGGCCTGCGAAGCGCTCGCTGGGGAGATTGGCGAGGGCGGGATCGGCGCCGATAGGATCGAACGGCGGCTCGCCGAGCGGCACAACATCCGGGTCCGCGCGCTGCCCGCGAGCGTGATGATCGATTCGGCGCGGCGTTTCGATCGCCATCACGACCAGCTGCTGATCGACGATACGCTCGACGCGCCGAGCCGCGCCTTCCAGCTCGCGATCCAGCTTGCCTATCTCGAATGCGACGCGGATATCGCCGATGCGATGGCGGGGGCCGCGCTGTCGAGCGACAATGCCCGCGCGCTCGTCCGCCGCGCGCTGGCGAGCTATGCCGCCGCTGCGATCCTGATGCCCTATGGCGCGTTTGCCGAGGCCGCCGACAAGGCGCGCTATGATATCGATGTGCTCGCGCGGCGCTTCGGGACAAGCTTCGAACAGAGTGCGCACCGGCTGACGACGCTGCAACGGCCGGGCAGGGAGGGCGTGCCGTTCTTCTTCGTCCGAATCGATCCGGCGGGCAATGTGTCGAAGCGGCTCGACGGCGCGGGCTTTCCCTTTGCGCGCCACGGCGGATCGTGCCCATTATGGTCGATCCATGACGCCTTCCGCGATGCCGGGCGGATCGTGACGCAATGGCTCGAACTGCCCGACGGCCAGCGCTTCTTTTCGATCGCGCGGACGGTGACGAGCGGCGGCGGGACGTACGGTGCGCCGCGCATGACGCGCGCGATCGCCCTGTGCTGCGCGCACGACCATGCCGCGAAACTGGTCTATGCCGATGGCGAGAATGCCGAGCCGACGCCGATCGGGGTGACCTGCCGCCTGTGCCAGCGCCCCGCGTGCATCGCGCGCGCCGCGCCGCCGATCGGCCGGACGCTGCTCGCCGACGACTATCGCCGTTCGACCGCGCCGTTCACAATGTCTGAAGGATAGCGGCGGAGCCTAGAGCGCTTGCGCGGCGGCGTGCGCGCTCGCCCAGGCCCATTGGAAATTATAGCCGCCGAGCCAGCCGGTGACATCGACCGCTTCGCCGATCGCATAGAGGCCCGGCACGGTATTTCCCGCCATCGTCTGCGACGACAGGCCCGCGGTGGCGATGCCGCCGATGGTGACTTCGGCCTTGGCAAATCCCTCGCTGCCATTGGGGGTGAAACGCCAGTCGGCGAGGCGGCGCTCGGCCTCTTCGAGCTTGCGGTCGGTGATCGCGTTGAGCGGACCGTCGAGCGCGAGCCGCCCGATCAAGGCCTCGCTCAGCCGTTCGGGAAGCTGCGCCGCGACCTGCCGCTGGATCGTCATGTTGGGCGTGGCGCGCTTGGCCTCGGCCAGCCAGCCGCGCGGCGCGTCGGGGAGGAAGTCGATGCCGACCTCATCGCCGTTTCGCCAGTAGGACGAGATCTGCAGGATCGCGGGCCCCGACAAGCCGCGATGCGTGAACAGCGCCGCTTCGCGGAACTCGGTCTTGCCGCAGCGCGCGACGACGTCGGCCGAGACGCCCGACAGTTCGCGGAACAACACGTCGTCGCCGCCGAGCGTCAGCGGGACGAGCGCGGGGCGCGGCTCGACGACCTTGAGGCCGAACTGGCGCGCGAGGTCGTAGGCAAAGGCGGTCGCGCCCATCTTGGGGATCGACGGCCCGCCGGTGGCGATGACCAGCGACGGCGCGCTCGCGCTGCGATCGCCGAAGCGCACGGAGTATTGCCCATCGGCGTGATCGACCGCCTCGATCGGCTGGCCGAGCGATATCTCGACATCGCCCTTGGCGCATTCGGCGAGCAGCATGTCGAGGATCTGGCGCGAGGGGCCGTCACAGAACAATTGCCCGAGCGTCTTTTCGTGCCAGGCGATGCCGTAACTATCGACCAAAGCGATGAAATCGGCCGCGGTATAGCGTGCCAGCGCCGACTTGGCGAAATGGCGATTGGTCGAGATATAGCGATCGGGCGCGGTGTTGCGGTTGGTGAAGTTGCACCGCCCGCCGCCCGAGATGAGGATCTTCTTGCCCGGCGTGTCGGCGTGTTCGACGACGAGCACGCGCCGTCCGCGCTGTCCCGCTATCGCAGCGCAGAACAGGCCCGCGGCACCGCCGCCGAGGACGATCGCGTCATAGGTTTCGCTTCTGTCGGGCACCTAGCGCAGCTTGGCGATCGTGATCTTGTCGGCGCGCGCACGATCCTTGACCGATTCCTCGCTGCGCTTGAGCGCCTTGGCGATCGCCTTCAGCCCCATGCCCTTCTTGGCCAGCGTGTGGAGCCCGGCGATCTCGTCGCTGCGCCACGGCTGGCGGTGTCGTTCGAATTTTTCGCTCATGCCCCCTGCGATAGCGCAATTGCGCGCGGGCGCAATCACGCTAGGCTGCTCGGCCTAAGGGGAATGGCAATGATCAAGCGTGTGACGATAGCCTGGGCAGCGGCGCTGCTGGCCGCAACGAGTGCCTGTGCGGGGGCGCAGGAGACCGCGCCGGGCGCGCCGGTTTCACCCGAAATCCGCGCGCTGCACGAGCGATTGCTCGTCCTCGACAGCCATCTCGACAGCCCGATGCATTTCGGCCGCGTCGGCTGGGACATCACGCAGCGGCACAGCGAAGCAGGCGACGGCACCCAGCTCGATTTGCCGCGGATGGTCGAAGGCGGGCTCGATGGCGGGTTTTTCGTCATCTACATGCCGCAGGGCGAACTGACGCCCCAAGGCTATGCGAACAGCTTTGCCGATGCGCTGCGCCGGGCCGCCGCGATCCACCAGACCGTTGCGCGCCATGATGACGCGATGATGATTGCGACGACATCGGCCGATGCGCGCGCCGCGCAGGCGGCGGGCAAGCGCGCGGTCTTCATCTCGATGGAGAACGGCTATCCGCTTGGGCAGGACCTGTCGCGGCTCGCATTGTTTCATGGATTGGGCGTGCGGATGGCGGGGCCGGTCCACAGCCGCACCAACCAGCTCGCCGATTCGGCAACGGGTGAGGCGACCTGGGGCGGCTTCAGCCCGCTGGGCAGGCAATGGCTCGCCGAGATGAACCGGCTCGGCATGATCGTCGACGGGTCGCATTCGTCCGACGCGACCTTCGACCAGATGATCGCATGGTCGAAGGCGCCGATCGTCCTGTCGCATTCGGGCAGCAAGACGATCTTCGATCACAAGCGCAACATCGATGACGCGCGGATGAAGACGCTCGCCGAGCACGGCGGGGTGATATTGGTCAATTCGGTGTTCCTCGGCCCGGTCAATTTCGGCGGCGAGTTCGGCGACGTGCTCGACGCAATGGATCATGTCGAGGATTTGGCACCGGCCGACCAGGCGGCGCTGATTGCGCGGCGCACTGCGCTGATGGAAGCCAAGCCGCCGATCACCGACAGCTTCGACGATTTCATGCGCGCCTTGCTCCACTGTATCGATGTCGCAGGGGTCGATCATGTCGGCATCGGGGCCGACTGGGACGGCGGCGGCGGCGTCGCGGGGATGAAGGACGTGTCGCAACTGCCGCGCATCACCGCCGCGCTCAAGGCGGCAGGCTATGGCGACGATGACATCGCCAAGATCTGGGGCGGCAACCTGATGCGCGTGCTCGACGCGGTTGAGCAGACGGCGGAGTCCTCAAAATAGGACGAAGAGGGTTAGCGCGCGTTGGTTACGCGCTCGTCGCTCGACACATGCCCCTTGAGGCTCGCCGCGTCGAAATAGACTGGCTTGGTCTTGTGCTCGACGAACAGCTTCGCCTGGTCGGTGTAATAGGGGCTGTCGGGCCGCGTCGTGGCCTGGCCGAACGGCTGGATCGAGCGCGACCGGACCTTGCCGTCCCTGGTCCATTCGACCGCCATGATGAAGCTGTCGCCGTGATAGACCGAATAGCGGCCGTCAGGATCGACATTCCATAGCGTTGCGGCGCGCAGCGTGTCGGAGCCGCCGTCGAGCGGCAGGTCGATGGTAGGCGTGCCCTTCATCGCGCCCTCTTCGGGTCCCTGGCGCAGGCGCAGGACGGTGCCGAGCGGGGGGGCGAGCGTGCCGAAGGTTTTCGCGAGGTGATCGGCGGCGGCGGTCAGCTCCTCGCGCGCGTCGGGCGGTGTCTCGCGGTTATAGGACTTGCGCATCGCCGGGCGCAGCACGGTCAGCGCGAGCGCGTCGCCGCGCCCCTTGCCGTCGAGCTTCCAGTCCCATTGCGATAGCAACCTCTGTGCATCGGCAAGGCGCTTGTTCCCCTTGGGATCGAGCGCGAGCAGCGTCTTCATCCAGTCGCCGGCATAGCTCGCGCGGCTGTAGCCGGTATCGTATTTGATCCGCCACAGGACGGGCCAGGTGATCGGGCCGTCGACGCTCTCGAACAGGTCGATCGCGCGGCGGATACGGTTGGTCATGTCGAGCTCGATGCCCATCAGGGGCGAAAAGGCCTTGGGGTCGAGCTCGTCGCCGGGTCCCGCCGCGACAAACGGCGTGTTGTTCGAATTGACGAGATAGCCCGAGCCGGGATTGATGTTCTTGGGGTAGGCCGAATAGGGCAGATAATCGTGCCAGATGTCGCGCGACGTGTCGCCCGGCAGGACGTGGCGCCAGTCGTATCCGGCGACGCGCGCAGGGAACATCGCGTTATAGATATGCGCGATATTGCCCGCCGCATCGGCGTAGATGAAATTGGTCGCGGGCACGCCCTGGATCGCCATCGCTTGCTGCCACTCGGCGAAATTCTTGGCCTTGTTGATGCGGTAATATTGCGTCAGCTGGGTCAGCGTATCGATGCCGGCATAGCGGATGGCGAAAAAGCCCTTGTCGTTTTCGATCACCGGTCCGTGGATCGACCGTAGCACCGTCTTGGGCACGGGCAGGACGAACGGGCCGAAGCGGACGTGGAGCCAGACGCGTTTTTTCTCGAGCGGCAGCCATTTCCCATCCATCCGGTACTGTGTCGCGTCGTCGTTCATGACCAGCTTGTAGACGTCGATCAGGTCGGGGCGATTGACCGTGTTGGTCCAGCCGAGCGTCTTGTTGTGGCCGAGAAAGGGGTAGGGCGAGCCGGGGAAGGTCGCGCCGGCGAAATCCCAGCCCTGCTGGCTGTGGACGACGAGTTCGTACCAGGCGACGCCGCCGCGCCACGGCTGGTGCGAATTGCTGATCAGCTTGGTCTTTCCTTCGGGGTCGCGCGACGGGCCGACGGCAAAGGCGTTCGACCCCGCCATGTCGGCATCGGGCCCGGTCGGCGAGCTGTTGGGCGCGGGGAGGGCGGGACCGCCTTCCTGCGGCAGCGGTTCGCCCGCGACGAGCTTGCCGATGACGCTGTCGAGCCCGAAGAAGAAGGGCGAGCGCAGGGCGAAGCCGGCGGCGATATCGCGACCGTTGACGGGGAAGAGCCTGGCGAGGCGGATCCCGTCGGGATGGCGGTCGGCGTAGAGGTTCATCCCGCGCGCATAGCCGTCGAGCAGCGCGCGGACGTCGGCGGGCAGTTCGTCGTAATGGCGCGCGACGGTGCCGTCGGTGTCGAGCAGTTTGGCAGCAAAGTCGGTCTTTGCGCCTTCGGCTCCGCTGATCGCGCCGAGCCGCGAGCGCGTCATCGCGACGACGTCCTGCAGCGTCGAAAAATCATCCTCGCTGTGCGCATAGGCAATGCCGAACGACACATCGGCGTCGGTTTTCCCGAAAATATGCGGGACGCCGTGATCGTCGCGGACGATGCGGACGTCGTGCGTCATCGGTGCGGGCGCGGCGCGCGTTTCAACCGATAATGGTTCCCAGATCGCAAGCCCGATGGCGATCAGCGCGAGGACGATCAGCAGGCCGATCAGGCCGGTGAGCCAGCGGCTGCGGCGGCGCGGGGACTGGGTCGGCGAATCGGCGATTGCGGTCATAGAGAATCCAGACTGTTGGCGCCGTGGCGCACGGTTTCGCGGTGGGTATTGGCGACCACAAGGCTGCGGTCGCGGATCGTGTCCATGAAGACGAAGTCGCTGTCGATGCGGTCGCGGCCGATGGCGACGGTGACATAGCCGCGGCGCGTGGTTTCGGCCCATTTGAGCGCGGGATTGACGCGGTGCAGCGCGGCGACGCGCGTTTCTTCGGTCGAATTGGGCAGGTTCGCCTCGAACCCGGGCGAAGTTACGCTGTGACCGCCGATCTCGACCCCGGCGGGCGTGTCCTGGTGCGCGAGGTCGAACGCCCAGGCGTTGTGGCTGTCGCCCGCCAGCGTGACGAAATTGGCATTGGCGTCGAGCGCGGCGGTGAGCAGGCGTTCGCGCGCTGCCGGATAGCCGTCCCAGCTGTCGAAATTGAACGGCAGGCCTACCTTGGCGGCGGCGAGCCCGATCGCGACGCGCGATTTCAGGTAATCGGGGGCGTCGGGGGCGATCCACTGGCCGGTCTCGGGCGGCGAGACGATGTTGCCCATCAGCACCTGTTGCGGGACGATCTGCCAGCGTGTGCCCGCAGCGACCGAGGCTTTGAGCCGTTCGGCGATCCACGCTTCCTGCGGAGCGCCCATCATCGAGCGCGCGGGGTCGGACCAGATCGCGTCGCGGAAATGGACGAGCTTGGCGCCGATGTCGCCGCCGCCTGCCAGCGCTGCGCCGAGGTCGGGCTGCGCGTCGCGCCCGGTGATGCGCGTTTCGGGCATCGTCAGCGTGGCCAGGTCGCCGATGCGATATTCCTTCGCGCCGACGTCGGAGACGGGCATCCATTCGGCGTATGCGCGCGCCGCCGCCGCCTTGCGCAGCGCCCAGTCGCCCTCGTTGGCGGGATCGTGATTCTCGGCGCCGCCCTTCCACGCATCGTTGGCGAACTCATGATCGTCGGGCTGGGCGATCATCGGCGCCATCTGGTGGAGCGCCTGGAGATCGCGATCGGCGCGGTAGCTGGCGTAGCGCAGGCGATAATCGGCGAGGATGATCGCCTCGCTGTTCGGCTGGATGACGCGCCCGGGTAAGGCCTCGGCGAGCGAAGGATAGGTGCCGACGCGATATTCGTAGAAATAGTCGCCGACGTGGAGGACGAGGTCGATATCGTCGCGCGCGGCGGCGTGGGCATAGGCGTTGAACCAGCCGAACGGCAGGTTGGCGCACGAGAACAGTGCGAGGCGGAAATCGCTGACCCGGTCGTCGGGAAGCGTACGTGTGCGCCCGGTCGGCGAGGCGGTGCCGTCGGGCGCGACGAAGCGGTAAAAATACCAGTGATCGGGCGTAAGGCCGGTGACGACGAGCTTTGCCGTGTGGTCGGCATCGCCGCGCGCATCGACCGAACCGCCGCCGGCGACGCGCGCGAAGTCGGCGGTTTCGGAAAGCTCGGCGGTCAGGCGCGTATCGCCGCTGGCGACATAGCGCGTCCATAACAGGACCGAGTTCGGCGATGGCTCGCCGCTGGCGACGCCGTGGGTGAAGCCGCGCGCGAAGAACGCCGCGTTGGCCGCGCCGGGCAGGGCGAGCGCGGCGAGCCCGAAGGTGCCGAGCTGGAGCAGCAGGCGCCGGTCGATATCGCGCATCAGGCGACGAGGCCGGCGGTCACGAGGAGGAGGACGAACAGCGTGAGCGCGATGAGCGAAAACACGACCAAGAACGTCGCGCGGATCAGCGCGTTGATGCGCGACAGGCGATAGGCGCCCTTGAGCTGGCGGTACATGTGAAACGGCGGATAGAGGGAGCCGACCGCGACGATCCACCCGGTCGGCGTCCCGAGCATCAGCGCCACCATCAGTGTGACGAGCAGCAGCATCATGAAGGCGATCGAATAGGTCGTGAAGATCATGTGGTCGTAGATGTGCCGCTGGCGCATCCGCCGACCGATCATGATGATCCACACGAACGGCACCGACAGCGGGATCAGCGCCCAGCCGAATTTATACGCGTTGGTCTTGATCTTGTAGAACACCAGTGTCGGATTCTCGCGGGCCTTTTCGACGCCGTGGACGACCTTGCGGCCGAGCCAGCTGCCCTCGAGAGACTTGAGTTCGTCGGCCGAGGCATTGACGACCGGGCGTTGTGACAGCGGCGCATCGTCGAGCGCCTTGCGGTAATCGCTGTCAGCGTTGCGCATGAAATCGGCATAGTCATCCTCGCGCGATGCGCCGGTCGGCCCGACGCCCTTGCCGGTCAGCGTGCGATAGCCGGTCATCAGCGCCTGCTGCGACTGTTCGGCTTCGGCAAGACTCCTGCGCGCCTTGGCCAGCTTGTCAGCATCGAGCGTCCCCGATGCGATCTTCGCCTGCTGCGTTTCGATCTCTGCGTTGAGCGTCTGCACCTCCTCGGCCATCTTGGTCGTGACGCTGGGGCCGGCATTGCCGAGGTCGGGGTCGCCGCCGGCGAAGCTGGCGACGCCGAACAGCAGGAACACCGCGAACAGGAACAATGCCATCGGCGAGACGAAGCGCGCGCGCTCGCCGTGGATATAGCGGCGGGTAAGTTCGCCCGGCCGCCACGCGAGCAGCGGCAGAGTGCGCCACGTCTTGCCCTCGAAGTGCAAGACGCCGTGGAGCAGGTCGTGGAAGAAAGCCGCTACCGAACGATGGATATGCGCCGACTGGCCGCAGCTCGCGCAATAGTCGCCGGTCAGCACCGCGCCGCAATTGAGGCACAGGCCGTGCTCGATATCGGCATCGGGCGAATGGCGCGCGCTTGCGCGGCGTCCGGCGCGCGACACCGCGCTGGCCGCCAGCCCGCCCGTCACGATATCGCCAATGCCGTCGATGTCCCCCGTCATGGGCATACTCCTAACAAGGCTGTCAGCAATCGCATAGGGGCTTTGCGTCGGTCCGCTGCGCTTGCTAGTCGGCGGCTGTGAACGCATCGGCGCATTTCGTGAATCCCGGCCCATGAGCCGCATCGGCCTGCTCGGCGGATCGTTCAATCCCGCGCATGGCGGGCACCGCGCGATCAGCCTGTTCGCGCGCCGCGCGCTCGCCCTCGACGAGGTCTGGTGGCTGGTCTCGCCGGGCAATCCGTTAAAGCCCAAGGCGGGTATGGCACCGCTCGCCGCGCGCATGGCATCGGCGATCGAACAGGCGCGCCGCGCGCCGATCAGGCCGACCGCGATCGAGCGCGAGCTGGGCACGCGCTATACCGTCGATACGTTGCAAGCGATTGGTGCGCGGTATCACCAAGACGATTTCATCTGGCTGATGGGGGCAGACAACCTGGCGCAGTTCGACCAGTGGAAGGACTGGCGCGACATCGCGCATATCATGCCGATTGCGGTTATCGCCCGACCCGGCTATGATGACGACGCTATGGCGAGCCCCGCCATGGCCTGGCTGGATCGCTTCGTCCACGAACCCGCCACCGCCAAAGACTGGACCGACTGGAGACCGCCCGCGCTCGTGCTGCTGCGCTTTCGACCCGATCCGCGCTCGGCCACGCTGCTCAGGCAGTCCGATCCCCATTGGCATCTCCGTTACGCGGGCCGCGCACTGCGCGATCCCGTGACGCATGCCGTCATCAACCCCGAGGAACCGTTTTGAGCCCTACGACCCCCGCCGCGCCGACTGCGAAAGCCCCGGCCAAAGATCGCGCCGCTGCCGCCCGCGCTGCCTCCGACGCCGCGGTTGCAGAGCTGCACGCGCTCGTCCTCGCCAGCCTCGACGACGACCAGGCGATCGAGCTCGTGACGATCCCGCTCGCCGGCAAATCGAGCATCGCCGACCATATGGTGATCGCGTCGGGCCGTTCGACGCGCCACGTCGCGGCAATGGCCAACAAGCTCGCCGAGCGGATCAAGCGCGAGGGCAAGCGCAACGTTCGCATCGAAGGCCTGCCGACCGCCGACTGGGTGCTGGTCGATGCCGACGATGTCATCATCCACCTGTTCCGTCCCGAGGTGCGCAGCTTCTACAATCTCGAGCGCATGTGGCAGGTCGAGGACGCGCCCGCCGAATCGACGCATTAGGCGCGCGCCAGCGCCGCCCCTGCACCCATGCTGCTCCACATCATCGCGCGCGGAAAGATCGGCCGCGGTCCCGAGGCCGAACTGGTCGATCGCTATGCCAAGCGCCTGGCGTGGCCGCACAAGATCACCGAACTGCCCGACACCGGCGGCAAGCTACCCGCTCCCGTTACGCCGGGTGTCACCGTCCTGCTCGACGAAAAAGGCGAGCAGCTATCGTCGATGACGCTCGCGCGGCGGCTTGAACGCTGGCGCGACGACGGCATGCGCGAAGCGCGCTTCCTGATCGGTGCCGCCGACGGCTTTGACGAGGCGCAACGCAGCGAGGCCGACCTGCTGATCTCGTTCGGTCGCGCGACCTGGCCGCACCTGATGGCGCGCGCGATGCTCGCCGAGCAATTGTGGCGGGCGACGAGCATCCTTGCTAACCATCCCTATCACCGGGAGGGATAATGGCACGCAGGGGCAGTTGGATCGCGATTGTCGCAATGGCTGCGTTGGCGCTCGCCGTGCCCGCCATGTCGTACGCCCCGACCCCCGCAAAACCTGTCACGGCTTCGCCGGATCCTGTCCTCGCCGCCGAACGCACCGCGCTTGCCCGCGCCCGGTCGCAGGCGCTCGAGGCGAAGCGGCGCAGCAGCGTGCTCGAACAGCGCGCCGCCGCCGCGAGCACCGCGGCCGATCGCGCCCGGACGCAAGCCGCCGCGATCGCCGCGCGGATCCAGGCGGCCGAGGCCGATATCGGCGCGGGCGAGGCTGAACTTTCGCTGATTCGCCGGCGGCTCGGGCTGCAGCAGGCGCGCCTCGCCGAGCGGCAACTGCCCGTCATCCGCCTGACCGCCGCGCTGCAATCGCTCGCGCGCAAACCCGCGGTCGCGCTGCTCGCGCAGCCCGGATCGATGACCGACATGGTCCATATCCGCAGCGTCCTCAAAGCGGTGCTGCCTGAAATCGAGCGGCGTACCGCCGACCTGCGGCGCGAGCTCGAACGGATGCGGGCGCTCGACCGCGAGGCCAAGCGCGCGGTCGCCTCGCTCCAGGCGGGGCGCGAACGGCTGACGCAGCAGCGCACGCAGCTGTCGCGGCTCGAGGCCGAGCGGCGGCTGACCTCGCGGCGGCTGTCGCGCGGCGCGGGGATCGAATCGGATCGTGCGATTGCGCTCGGCGAGGACGCGCGCGACATCACCCAGTTGCTCGGCTCGCTCGAGGACGCTGCCGATCGCCGCGCCGTGCTCGCCGAACTGCCCGGCCCGATCGCCCGGCCGCGCGACCCGACGCAACCGGTTGCGGTGCGAACTCCGCCGCCTGCCGTCGCGCGCAGCACGGGGCGACCCGCCTATCGCCTGCCGGTGGTCGGCGACATCGTCATCGGCCTGGGCGAGCCGACGCCGAGCGGGGTGCGCTCGCGCGGGCTGACGATCGAGGCGCAGCCGGGCGCCCAGGCGGTCGCGCCGGCCGACGGACGGATCGCCTTTGCCGGGCCCTATCGCGGCTATGGATCGATCCTGATCATCGAACATGACGGCGGCTGGACCAGCCTGATCACCAATCTTGTTGGGGTCAGCGTCGCGGTCGGCGACCGTGTCCGCCAGGGCGATCCGGTCGGCCGCGCCGGGCCGGGATCGCCGCGGATCACGGTCGAACTGCGCCGCGCGGGCAAGCCGATCGACATCGTCGCGCTGCTCGGTTGACGTCTGATCGGCGGACGCCCGGCACGTTCAGCAGCGCTTCAACCCGAGCGGCGCATGCCAGGCGTGTGAAATGCGGGCTTTGCAAGCCTCGCCGAGCGCGCTTAAAGTGTTCGGGAATTTGAACGGGCCACAGGCCCGCTACGGAAAGACATTTATGGTCACCGATTTGCCGCGCACCAAACCATCGAAGTGGAAGGCGTTGCGCCCGCTGCTGGCGCTTTCGGCGATCGCCCTCGTGCCCGTTGCGACGAGCGCGATGGCGGCGGTCGATTCGCGCACGCAGGACGACCTGGCGCGTTTCATGAACGTGTTCATGACGGTCCGTGCCAATTATGTCGAACCGGTCGATGACGGCAAGCTGATCGAAGGCGCGATCAACGGCATGCTCGCCAGCCTCGATCCGCATTCGAGCTATCTCGATATCCACGACTTCGATAACCTGAAGCTGCAGACCGACGGCGAATATGGCGGCCTCGGCTTGACCGTCACGATGGAAGACGGCGCGGTCAAGGTGATCACCCCGACGCAGGGTACGCCCGCCGATCGCGCCGGGATCAAGGCCGGCGACTATATCACCAAGGTCGACGACCAGCTGATCTATGGCATGACGATCGACGAGGCGGTCGACCTGATGCGCGGCAAGCCGGGCACGCCGATCAGTGTCACGATCGTGCGGCCGGGCCGCGACAAGCCGATCGAATTGAAGCTGGTCCGCGAGATCATCGACCTGAAGCCGGTCAAGTGGACGGTCGAGGGCGATGTCGGCGTCATCACGATCATCGGATTTTCGACCGATACCGGCAAGGACGTCCGCGCGGCGATCAGCGGCATTACCAAGCAACTGGGCCATGCACCGACCGGTTACGTGCTCGATCTTCGCTCGAACCCGGGCGGGTTGCTCGACGAGGCGATTTCGGTCAGCGACGTGTTCCTCAATTCGGGCGAGATCGTCTCGCAACGCGGCCGCCGCGCGAGCGACATCGAACGCTATTATGCGCGCAGCGGCGACCAGGCCAACGGCCTGCCGCTGGTCGTGCTGGTCGATGCCGGATCGGCCTCGGCCGCCGAAATCGTCGCCGGTGCATTGCAGGACCAGCATCGCGCACTGGTCATGGGCGAACGCAGCTTCGGCAAGGGATCGGTCCAGACCGTCCTGCCGCTGACCGCCGACACCGCGCTCAAACTGACCACCGCGCGCTATTACACGCCGTCGGGCCGGTCGGTGCAGGAAGGCGGCATCGCCCCCGACATCCGCGTGCCGCAGCTGAGCGATCCCGATTACAAGTCGCGCCCGCGCTTTCGCGAAGCTGATCTGCGGCGCCACCTGATCAATGAAAAATCGGTCAAGGAGGACGTGCTCGAGGACGACGTGAAGGACGATCCGCGCTTCTCGGCAACCGCCGAAGAGCTCAAGGCCAAGGGCATCGAGGATTTCCAGATGCACTATGCGCTCGAGACGGTGGCGCGCACCGCACGCGCGGGCAAGCTCGCGACGGCGCAGGGCAAACGGTGATCACGGCATGATACACCGCACATCCGCCGGTCTGCCGCACCGCCTGCAGGCCGCGCTCGTCGCGCTCGCGGTCCCTAGCGCATTGTGGGGCGGGGCGCTGATCAGCCAGTTCGTCTTCGGCCTGGTGCCGTGCGAGATGTGCTATTGGCAGCGCTGGCCGCACGAGGTCGCGATCGTCCTCGCGCTGTTCTCGCTGCCCTTCCTCGCCAACCGCGCGGGTCCCGTGTTCATTTTCCTGTCCGCCTGCGCGATCGCGGTCAGCGGCGCGATCGGGGTCTTCCACGCCGGGGTCGAATATGGCTGGTGGCAAGGCCTGACGAGCTGCACCGCGACGGGCGGGTTCGACATGATGTCGGCCGATGTCACACCGATCATCCGATGCGACGTGGCGCAGTGGCGGATGTTCGGCATTTCGCTTGCCGGGTTCAACGCGATCTTCTCGTTCGCCGGGGCGGCGCTGGTGCTGTGGCTGCTGCGCGGCAAGGGCCGTTCGCGATGACCGCAGCGAGCCGGATTCCGCCAAGCCGCCGCGCGATCGAGGCGATGATCCGCGTTGACCAGGCGGGCGAATACGGCGCCAAGCATATCTATGCCGGGCAACTCGCGGTGATGGGCGACCGATCGCCCGCAGCGCGCCAGATCGCCGGCATGGCCGCACAGGAAGACCGCCACCTCGCCTGGTTCGATCGCGAAATGACGCGGCGCGGGGTTCGCCCGACTTTGCTCCAGCCGTTCTGGCGTGCCGCCGGCCATGCGCTCGGCGCGGTGACCGCTGCGATGGGCCCAGAGGCAGCGATGGCGTGCACCGTCGCGGTCGAGACCGAGATCGACCGCCATTATGGCGAGCAGCTCGACACGCTCGGCGACCGCGAACCCGAGCTTGCTGCGGCGGTCGCCGAATTCCGCGCCGAGGAACAGGAACACCACGATACTGCGCTCGCCGCAGGGGCGGAAAATGCGCACGGCTATCCGTTGCTCGCCGGTGCGATCCGCGCCGGTTGCCGGCTGGCGATCGGCCTGTCGAAACGCATCTGAACGCTACCGGTCGTCGTGGCGGAACCCGATGCCCGCCGCGACGGTTCATTGACCGTCAATCCATTTGCCCGCAAGGTATCGCCATGAAAGCTTTCCACGCCCCGTCGCTCGCCCTTGCTGCCATTCTCGTTCTCGGAGCTGCGGCTCCGGCGAGCGCGCAGGAAACCGGCACCGAAACGATCCGCCAGGAAACCGTCTATGGCGACGATGCCTGTTCGCAGCCGTCACGTGACGACGAGATTATCGTCTGCGTGAAGCTCAACGAGGCCGAACGCTTCCGCATTCCCGAGATCCTGCGCAGCGACCCCAATGCGCCGGTCAACCAGGCCTGGGCGACCAAGATCGAGAGCATCAGCCGGATCAGCAAGTTCGGCACCGACAGCTGTTCGCCGAGCGGGCTGGGCGGCTTTACCGGCTGCACCCAGCAGCTGATCGATACCGCGATGGCGGCACGTCGCCAGGATTCGAAGGTCGACTGGTCGGCGGCGATCGCGGCCGAGCGGCAGAAGCGGATCGACGCGATCGACGCAAATGCCCGCGAAGCCGAACAGGCGTACCAGCAGCAGCTTGCGACACAGGACGAGCGCGATGCCGAGATGGCCGCTGCGCGCGCCCGGCTCGAAGCAGAAGAACGCGGCGAGACCGTCGCGCCGCTGCCGCCCACCGACGGCTCGCTGGCCGTCCCGCCGGGGGCCGAGGACAGCCCGCAAAAGCCGAATTAGGCTTTAACCGCTCAGGACGCCTTGGCGGGCGTTGCCTGTTGCGCCGCGATCCACTCGTCGATCTGGCGTTCGAGGACCGACAGCGGCACCGCGCCCTGGCCGAGCACCGCGTCGTGGAAGGCGCGCAGGTCGAAGCGCGTTCCCAGTGATTTTTCAGCCCGCTTGCGCAGTTCGCGGATCTTGAGCTCACCCAGTTTGTACGCCAGCGCCTGGCCCGGCCAGCTGATGTAGCGATTGACCTCGGCGTCGATATTGGCGTCGCTCAGCGCGGTATTGTCCTTCATGTAGGCAACCGCGCGCTCCTTGCTCCAGCCTTTGGAATGGATCCCGGTATCGACCACCAGGCGGCACGCGCGCCACATCTCGTACGACAGCCGTCCCATGTCCTTGGCGGGCGTATCGTAGATGCCCATTTCGATACCGAGATGCTCCGAATACAGCCCCCAGCCTTCGACGAAGGCGGTGAAGAACGCCCCGTATTTGCGGAAATCGGGCAGGTCGAGCTCCTGGTTGAGCGCGATCTGGTTGTGATGGCCGGGAACCGCTTCGTGCGCGGTCAGCGCGGGCAGTTCGTAGAGCGGACGCTGGTCGAGCTTCGAGGTGTTGACGTAATAATTGCCCGCCACGCCGATCTCGGGTGAGCCGGGGCTGTAATAGGCGGTCGTCGTGCCTTCGGCGATCTCGGCGGGGATTTCCTTCACGCCATAGGGCAGGCGCGGCAGCCGCCCGAAATATTGCGGCATCAGCCCGTCGTGCTTCTTGGCTTCGAGCGCGGCGGCGGCCATCAGCTCGCCGGGCGTCTTGGCATAATATTTGGGGTCGGTGCGCAGTTCGGTGATGAACGCCTCGCGCGACGCATAGCCTGCCTTTTTCGCGACCGTGTCCATTTCGGCGCGGATCCGGGCGACTTCGCCCAGGCCAATCGTGTGGATCTGGTCGGCGGTGAGATCGGTCGTCGTCATCTGGCGGATCTGGAAATCATAATAGGCCGCGCCGCCCGGCTGCGCCGAGATGCCGACCGCCTTGGCGCAATGCGGCAGGTACGTGTCGCGGAACCAGGCGGCGTGCTTGGCATAAGCGGGGTTGATCTTGTCGGTGATGATCGCGCGCGCCTCGGCCTGCATTGCGCTCCACTGGGCGTCGGTCATGTCGATCGGGCGCGGCTTGGTGAAGGGGGCGTAATACCGGCTCTTGGTCGGGTCCTGCTGGATCACCCCGGTGATCGACCCCTCGCTGTTGCCGAGTACCGCGCATGGCAGGACAAAACCGTCGGCGATGGCGCGATCGCTGACCTTCAGCGCGGCGTCGTTATAGGCAGGATATTCGGCCATCCGCGTCAGGTAGCTGCGATAATCGGCCTGATTCTTGAACGGCAAATTGTCGGACATGCCGGCGAAATTCTGGTGCCAGCCCGAGTAGGTCGTGAACAGCATCTCGCGCTGGCCGAAGCGGTTGGCATCGACGGTGGCTTCAAGCTGCCACTTGAGGATCAGCGCGTTGGTCCGGTCGGTGGCGCTCAGCCGGTCGAGCGGGATCGCGTTGAGCCGGATGAGGAACCTGGCCGCCTGCGCCGCCTGCGCGTCCATTGCGGCAAGGCTGGGATCACCGATCTGGTCGTCATAGTCGCGCACGCCGAGCGAGGTGGCAAAGGTCGGGCTCTGCGACAGGTTATAGCGCCATGCGTCGTCGATCAGCGTGGCGAGCGCGGCGGCCGGATCGGTCGCGGCAGCGTCGGTCGATGCCGGCTGCGCGGTGGCGAGCGATGGATGCACCGCGGTCGCGAGCAGCATTGCAATCAACAGGGGTCTGGCAGCCATATTCTGTCTCCGGAGGGGTCGGTTATCGCGACGCGCGCGCTTGGATCGGGCGAGCTTAGCGAAAGCTCGACCGCTGGCAAGCCAAGCGCGAGCAGACGCGCTGCCGAGGCGCGCGCAAAAGCTGGAAAACCCGGGAATTCGACGAGACGAACGCGCTTTCGGCTGAAATGATCGCATTATCCCCGTGCAGCCGTTGACGCGTGCTCGCGATTCCTGCGACATGCACCCATCGGGCGAGGGTCAATGGCAACACGTTTCACATCGCGCCAAAGCGCGTTTCCGCCGGGCGACCAGCCCGATGCGCGCGCGCTGTCGCGCCGGATGACCTGGCATGTCGCCGCCGCGCTGATTGTCTATGCCGGATTGCAACTGTGGCTCGTCATCGGAGCGGTATCGGGCGGCGCGACGCGCTTGCTGCCCTATGTCGCGGTCGGCCTGATCCTCGTCGCGGTGGTGCCGCTTGCGCGCAAGATCGAACAGCGCTGGGCGCGCCTTGCCCAGACCGCGCTGCCGTCGCGCCAGCTGAGCCGGAACTATCGCCTCGAGGCGCTGCGCCTGTGGGTTGCCGCGATCGTCCTCCCGTTCATATGGGTCGGCGCGTTCGTCGGGGCCAGCGCGGCGGCGCGCGTCATTTCCTGATTTCGCTGCAAAGCGGCGAGTCGGCGCTTTGACGCGCTCGCGCGGCGCGGCTAGGGCGGCGCGATGCTGACCCTAGACCAGGCGATCGATCGCACCACCGACATTACCACCGCAGCCCGCAAGGCAGGCGCCGATGCGGCCGACGCGCTCTATTACTGCGACGCATCGACCTCGGTCGACGTGCGTCTCGGCGTGCTCGAGGACGTCCAGCGCGCCGAGGGCGAGCAAATCGGCCTGCGCGTTTTCGTCGGCCAGCGCTCGGCCAGCGTGTCGACCTCCGACTTCGAGCCCGAACGGCTGACCGCGCTCGTCGCGCGCGCCGTCGCGATGGCGCGCGAGGCGCCCGAGGATCGCTTCGCCGGCCTTGCCCCCGAGGACCGGTTGCTCGACGGCGACGCTCCCGACCTCGACCTCGACGACCACAGCGATGTCGACCCCGCAGCGCTACGCGCCAGCGCGCTGGCCTGCGAAGACGCCGCGCGCGCGGTCGACGGCGTGACCAATTCCGAAGGCGGCAGCGCGAGCCACAACCGCGTCCGCCTCGCGCTCGCGACCAGCCACGGTTTCGCCCGCGCCTATGGCCAGTCGAGCCACGCGATCTCGGCGAGCGTGCTCGCGGGCAGCGGCAGCAACATGCAGCGTGATTACGACTGGCACAGCGCGCGCTACCTTGCCGATCTCGACACGCCCGAAGCGATCGGTCGCAGCGCGGGCGAGCGCGCGGTCGCGCGGATGTCGCCGGGCGAATTGCCAAGCAAGGCGATGCCCGTCGTGTTCGATCCGCGCGTCGGCGGCAGCCTGATCGGCCATCTGATCGGTGCGATTTCGGGGTCGGCGATTACGCGCAAGACGAGTTTCCTGCTCGACGCGGCGGGCCGCCAGGTATTCGCGCGCGGGATCAGCATCATCGAAGAACCGCACCGGCTGCGCGGACTCGCCTCGCGCCCGTTCGACGGCGAGGGACTGCCGACGCAGCGCACAGCAATCGTTGACGACGGCGTGCTTGCCGGCTGGTTGCTCGACAGCGCTTCGGCGCGCCAGCTCGACCTTGCTCCGACCGGCCATGCCTCGCGCGGGACGCACGGCTCGCCCGGCGTCTCGACCGGCAATCTTCACATCGCCCCCGGCGAGGTATCGCGCGCCGCGCTGATCGCCGACATCAAGGACGGCGTGCTCGTCACCGAGCTGATCGGGCACGGCGTCAACGGCGTCACCGGCGACTATAGCCGCGGCGCGTCGGGCTTTCGCATCGTCGACGGCGAAATCGCCGGGCCGGTCGCCGAATTCACCATCGCGGGCAACCTCAAGGACATGTACGCGAGCCTGGTCGCCGCCGATGACCTCGTCTTCCGCTATGGCACCAATGTGCCGAGCCTGCGCTGCGACGCGATGACCGTGGCCGGTGCCTGATCGCGTCCCGCCCGCGCTGACCCCGGCCGCCATGATCGATGCGGTCGAGGCGGCCGCGCGCAGCGTCGGCGACATGGCGATGCGCCGCTTCAAGGGCGAGGGCGGCGCCTACAAGGTGTGGGACAAGAGCCCGGGCAACCCGGTCAGCGATATCGACCTGGCCGCCGACCTTGCGCTGCGCGATCATCTCGCCCGGCTCGACCCCGAGGCCGGCTGGCTGTCGGAGGAAACTGCCGACGAACCCTCGCGGCTCGGCCGGCGACGGATCTGGTGCGTTGACCCGATCGACGGGACGCGCGATTTCGTCCGCGGCCGAACCGGCTGGGCGGTATCGATTGCGCTGGTCGAGGATGGCGCGCCGGTGATCGGCGTTCTTTATGCCCCCGCCCGCGAAGAAATGTGGTGCGCGGCAACGGGCGAGGGCGCGACCTGCAACGGGGTCCGCCTGACCGCTGCCGATTGCCAGGTGCTCGCCGGCGCACGCGTGCCCGCCGACCAGCTCGCACGCGAAGATGCCGACCTTGAGATGATCGCCAAGCCCAACTCGATCGCGCTGCGTATCGCGATGGTCGCGGCGGGCGCCGCCGATCTCGTCGCGACGCTGCGCTGGGGCCATGAATGGGATGTCGCCGCCGCCGCGCTGATCGCCAGCGAGGCCGGCGCGAACGTCACCGACGCGTTCGGCGGTGCACTGAGCTTCAACAAGCGCGACCCGCGCGCGTTCGGCGTGCTCGCCTCGGCACCGGGCATTCATGGCCATGCGGTCGAGCGGCTCGCCGAGCGCGCCGCGCGGATTGCTCCGCAAGGCTGAATGCGCCACGGATTGCGGGGGATACGCCCTCCGGACCGCTTGACATGACAGGCGACTCGCCTTAGTTGAACCCTATTCCGAACCACGGAGCCGATCGGCGGTGCAATTCTTGCGCCCGCCGTATTTGTGCATTCCGGGCAGGGCGATCACTCGTTTTTCCCGAAAATGCGTATGACCGACACTGTGACGTACGGATATTAACGCTTTGAGATGGGACCCCACGCCAGCGGTCCCGTGGAGCCGGGAGAAAACGAACATGGCACGTATTGCGGGCGTCAACCTGCCCACCAACAAGCGCGTGATCATCGCGCTTACCTATATCCATGGAATCGGTCGCACCACCGCGGTCAAGATCGCCGACAAGCTCGGCATCGACCACGCGCGCCGCATCCAGGACCTGAGCGACGCCGAAGTCCTGCAGATCCGCGAGACGATCGACGCCGAGCACACCGTTGAGGGCGATCTTCGTCGCGACACCGCGATGAACATCAAGCGCCTGATGGATCTGGCCTGCTATCGCGGCCTGCGTCATCGCAAGGGCCTTCCCGTTCGCGGCCAGCGCACGCACACCAATGCGCGCACCCGCAAGGGCAAGGCGAAGCCGATCGCGGGCAAGAAGAAGTAATCAGTCCTCGGGACTCGACTATTCTTCTCCGCCGGAGGCAACCAATCCTCCGTCACAGCATTAAAGATATTCAGGCAGGAATTCACACATGGCACGCGAACCACAGCGCATCCGTCGCCGCGAGCGCAAGAACATCTCGTCGGGCGTCGCGCACGTCAATGCGAGCTTCAACAACACGATGATCACCATCACCGATGCCCAGGGCAACACGATCAGCTGGTCGTCCGCTGGCACGATGGGTTTCAAGGGGTCGCGCAAATCGACGCCTTATGCGGCGCAGGTTTGCGCCGAAGACGCGGGCAAGAAGGCCGCCGAGCACGGCGTCCGGACGCTCGAAGTCGAGGTCAAGGGTCCCGGTTCGGGTCGCGAAAGCGCGCTGCGCGCGTTGCAGGCGGTGGGTTTCACCATCACCTCGATCCGCGACGTCACGCCGATCCCGCATAACGGCGTACGCCCTTCCAAGCGTCGTCGCGTCTGACCGCAGAATTTCTCGCCGGGACCGCTCCGTCCCGGCGCCGGTTTCGTTTTTCGGCCGGACGCATTTGACCCGAGGCGAGCAGGGTCAGCAGCGTTCCCGCCCAACACATTAGGGGAAGTCCATGACTGTCAACATCAAGAACTGGCAGGAATTGAAGAAGCCCAACAGCCTCGAGATCAAGACTGGCGGCGACAAGAAACGCAAGGCGACGTTCGTTGCCGAGCCGCTCGAGCGTGGCTTCGGTCTGACCATCGGCAACGCGCTGCGTCGCGTTCTGCTGTCGTCGCTTCAGGGTGCCGCGATCACCTCGATCAAGATCGAGAACGTCCTGCACGAATTCTCGTCGCTGGCCGGCGTGCGCGAAGATGTCACCGACATCGTCCTCAACATCAAGCAGGTTGCTCTGCGCATGGAAGGCGAAGGCCCCAAGCGGCTGCAGCTTTCGGCAACGGGTCCTGCCGAGGTCAAGGCGGGCGACATTTCGGTCACCGGCGATATCGAGATCATGAACAAGGATCTCGTCATCTGTCACCTCGATGAGGGCGCGACGCTCAACATGGAGCTGACCTGCGACATTGGTTCGGGCTATGTGCCCGCCACCGCCAACCGCCCGGCCGACGCGCCGATCGGCCTGATCCCGGTCGATTCGCTCTATTCGCCGGTTCGCCAGGTTGCCTACAAGGTCGAGAACGCCCGCGTCGGGCAGGAGCTCGATTTCGACAAGCTCAACCTGACGGTCGAGACCGACGGCACCGTGACGCCTGAAGACGCCGTGGCCTATGCCGCGCGCATCCTGCAGGACCAGTTGCAGGTCTTCGTCCACTTCGAGGAAGCGCTGTCGCAGAGCTCGCCGATGATCGGCATGGCCGCACCCGGCCAGTCGACCGAGGAAGCCGACACCAACCAGCTCAACCGTTACCTGCTCAAGAAGGTCGACGAGCTCGAGCTGTCGGTTCGTTCGGCCAACTGCCTCAAGAACGACAACATCATCTACATCGGCGACCTCGTTCAGAAGACCGAAGCCGAGATGCTGCGCACGCCGAACTTCGGCCGCAAGTCGCTCAACGAGATCAAGGAAGTCCTTTCGTCGATGGGCCTGCGCCTCGGCATGGACATCCCCGGCTGGCCGCCCGAGAACATCGAGGAAATGGCCAAGAAGCTCGAGCAAGAGCTGCTCGGCTGAACCAATCCGCAATCTTCGGATTGCATCCGGGGTTTGGGCGGCGCCCCTCAACGCCGCCTGGTCTGGGCTACCTCATACGGGCCCTTAACGAACGAAGGACTTAAATCATGCGTCATAGAATGGGTGGCAGGAAACTGCAGCGGACGAGCTCGCATCGTACCGCATTGTTCCGCAACATGTCGGCCGCGCTGATCAAGCACGAGCAGATCACGACGACCGTCCCCAAGGCGAAGGAGCTTCGCCCCTATATCGAAAAGCTGATCACGCTCGCCAAGAAGGGTGGCCTTTCCAACCGTCGCCTGGCGCAGTCGCGCCTGCTCGACGAGACGCAGCTTGCCAAGCTGTTCGATACGCTGGCCAAGCGCTACGAAGGTCGCCCCGGCGGCTATGCGCGCGTCATCAAGATCGGCCCGCGCGCGTCGGACGCCGCACCGATGGCGATCATCGAACTGGTCGACCGCGACGTTTCGGCCAAGGGCCAGGATTCGGGTCCGGTGATGACCGACGAGGACATGGCCGACGCCTGATCGGCACGCCTTTTGATACCGAAAGGGCCGCGCATGTCGCGGCCCTTTTGCGTTGGGGCAAATCGGCGCGACTCGATGGTCAAGGTTTCAGATGAAACCGTTTGATTGCACGCCCATCGCTGTTAGCGTGGCGTCAATTCATCGCCGCCAAGGAGCGCCCCTATGATTTCGACCCGCATGATTCTGTTCGCCACCGCATCGACGCTGATGCTGTCAGGCTGCGCGACGATGGAAGGTACCCCGACCGATATGCCACAGGCCGACGCCACGCCCGTAAAAGCCGCAGCACTGACCTATCCTGCAACGCGCCGCGGCGATGTGGTCGAGACGCAGTTCGGCGTGGCGGTCGCCGATCCCTATCGCTGGCTCGAGAACGACGTGCGCGAAGACAGCGAAGTCGCGCAATGGGTCGCGGCGCAGAACGCGGTGACCGACGCCTATCTCGCCAAGCTGCCCGGCCGCGACGCGTTCAAGGCTCGGATGACGCAACTCTACGATTACGAGCGGATCGGCACGCCTACCAAAAAGGGCGGCCGCTATTTCTACAGCCGCAATGACGGGCTGCAGAACCAGTCGGTGCTTTATGTCCGCGATTCGCTCGACGGACCGGGGCGCGTGCTGATCGATCCCAATGGCTGGTCCGCCGACGGCGCCACCGCGCTAGCCGAATGGTCGCCGAGCGAAGACGGGACCAAACTGCTCTATTCGGTTCAGGACGGCGGCACCGACTGGCGCAGCGTCAAGGTGCTCGACGTCGCGACCGGCAAGCCGATGTCCGACGAGGTCAAATGGGTCAAGTTCTCGGCGCTCGACTGGGCCAAGGACGGCAGCGGCTTTTACTATTCGCGCTTCCCCGAGCCAAAGGCCGAAGGCACCTTCCAGTCGCTCAACACCAACCAGGCGATCTATTTCCACCGCCTCGGCACGCCGCAGAGCGCCGACGTGAAGCTCTATGCGACGCCGTCCAAGCCCGACCTCAACCATGTCGGGCAGGTCAGCGACGACGGCCGCTGGCTGACCGTGACGAGCTCTTCGGGGACCGACGACCGCTATGAGCTCAATTTGATCGACCTCGCGTCGAAGGATCGCACGCCGCGGCTGCTGATCCCCGGCTTCGACAACAACTGGTCGTATGTCGGCAACCGCGGGTCGACCTTCTATTTCCAGACCAACAAGGATGCGCCGCTGCTGCGCGTCGTTTCGCTCGACATCAGCCAGGCCAAGCCGCAGCCCAAGACGATTATCGCCGAAGACAAGGCCACGCTCGACGGCGTTTCGCTGGTCGGCGGCAAGCTGATCGCCGACTATCTCGTCGATGCGAAGACCGAGGTGCGCGTCTACAATCTCGACGGCAGTCTCGAGCGCAAGATCGCGCTGCCGGGCATCGGTTCGGCGGGCGGTTTTGCCGGCACGTTCGACGATGACGAGACGTTCTTTTCGTTCACCAGCTTCGCACGCCCGACGACGGTCTATCGCTATGATGTGAAGACCGGCGGCGTCGCGGTCTGGGCGCAGCCCAAGGTCGCCTTCGACCCCGACGACTATAGCGTCGAACAGCGTTTTTACGCATCGAAGGACGGCACGCGGATCCCGATGTTCGTCATCGCCAAGAAGGGTATCGACCGCACCGGCGGATCGCCGACTTTGCTCTACGGCTATGGCGGCTTCAACATTTCGCTGACGCCGAGCTATTCGGTGACGCGCATGGCGTGGCTCGATGCCGGCGGTGTCGTTGCGGTCGCGAACCTGCGCGGCGGCGGCGAATACGGCAAGGCGTGGCACGATGCCGGCCGCCTCGCCAACAAGCAGAACGTGTTCGACGATTTCATCGCCGCGGGCGAATATCTCAAGGCCGAAGGGATTACCGGCAAGGACCAGCTGGCGATCGAGGGTCGCTCGAACGGCGGGCTGCTCGTCGGTGCAGTGGTCAACCAGCGCCCCGACCTGTTCGCCGCGGCATTGCCCGGGGTCGGCGTGATGGACATGCTGCGCTTCGACAAGTTCACCGCCGGGCGCTACTGGGTCGACGATTACGGCTATCCGTCGAAGGAGGCCGATTTCCGCAACCTCTATGCCTATTCGCCCTATCACAACATCAAGAGCGGGCGCGATTATCCGGCGATCATGGTTACCACCGCCGACACCGACGATCGCGTCGTGCCGGGCCACAGTTTCAAATATATCGCCGCGTTGCAGCATGCCGATACCGGGCCCGAGCCCAAGCTGATCAGGATCGAGACGCGTGCGGGCCATGGATCGGGCAAGCCGACGACCAAGATCATCGACGAGTTCGCCGATATGTACGCCTTTATCGGCTATCATACCGGCCTGACCCGGTAGCTCGCCGCGCCATTGCTGAACGTCAGGCAACTGAACCTTAGATAAGCAAGGGGTTCAGCAGGGCCTCATTGCGAATCACCTATACCAGTCTCAGAGATCGGAGGTCCGGTCTCATGCGAAGTGTTTCAACGCCCGCAAACCAGGAGGCTGATAATGACTTATACGAGCAAATTCACGAAAATCGCTCTCGGCACCGCTGCTGCGGGCATGATGGCAACCGCTGCAGTTCCGGCCCAGGCCGCCGATCGCTATGATCGTCGCGGCGACGGCATCGGCGTCGGCGAAATAATCGCCGGCGTGGCGATCCTTGGCGGTCTCGCCGCGATCCTGTCGAGCGGCAACCGCGATCGCGACTATCGCGGCGGCACCAACGGCTATGACGATCCGTACTACAATAATGGCTACAACGACGGCTATGACCAGCAGTCCTATGGCGGATCGCGTGCAGCGGTGCAGCAGTGCGTAGCCGCGACGCAGAACGAGGCGCGCCGTTACGGCCAGGGCCGCGTGCGGATCACCGATATCACCGATATCGATCGCAACCGCGGCGGTTATACGATCAACGGACGCCTGCAGGTGCAGGACTATAACCGCGGTTACGGCAATCGCTACGACAGCCGTTACGACAATCGCTACGATCGTCGTTCGCGCGTCGACAACGGATCGTTCCGTTGCAAGGTCCGCAACGGCCGTGTCGTCGATGTCGATATCCGCGGCATCCGCTAAACGATAGCGACACGCAGAATACCGCCGCCGGGTGCCGTGTGCACCCGGCGGTTTTTTCGTGTCGGCTGGACAGCGCGCTGCCTGCCGCCTATCCGGCCATCGCATGACCATGCATCAAAATGCCGGCGACCAGCCGCCCCAAAGCCCGTTCGGCGACACCATCCTGATCGTCGATTTCGGCAGCCAGGTAACCCAGCTGATCGCGCGCCGCGTCCGCGAGGCGGGAGTCTATTCCGAAATCGCGCCGTTCACGCAGGCCGAAGAGGCGTTCGCCCGCCTCAAACCCAAGGGAATCATCCTGTCGGGCAGCCCCGCCTCGGTCCCCGACGAGGGGTCCCCGCGGGCACCGCAATGCCTGTTCGATTCGGGCCTGCCGATGCTCGGCATCTGCTACGGCCAGCAGGTCATGACCGAGCAGCTCGGCGGCAAGGTCGTCAGCGGCAGCGGATCGGGCGATGGCGAACGCAGCGGCGAATTCGGCCGCGCGTTCATCGAGGTCGCCGAGGAATGCGTCCTGTTTGACGGCCTGTGGCAGGTCGGCGAAACGCACCAGGTGTGGATGAGCCACGGCGACAAGGTTGCCGAGTTCGCACCCGGTTTTCGCATCGTCGCGACGACGCCCGGCGCGCCGTTCGCGCTGATCGCCGACGATGCGCGGCGCTATTACGGCACGCAATTCCACCCCGAGGTCGTCCACACGCCCGATGGCGGACGGTTGATCGCCAATTTCGTCCGCCATGTCTGCGGCTGTGCCGGCGACTGGACGATGGCCGAATTCCGCGCTGCCAAGATTGCCGAGATCCGCGAACAGGTCGGTGACGGCAACGTCATCTGCGGCCTGTCGGGCGGGGTCGATTCGGCGGTCGCTGCGGTGTTGATCCACGAAGCGATCGGTGACCAGTTGACCTGCGTCTTTGTCGATCACGGGCTGATGCGGATGAACGAGGCCGAACAGGTGCTCGGCCTGTTCCGCGAACATTACGGCATCAAGCTGGTCCACGTCGATGCCGAGGAGATGTTCCTCTCGGGTCTCGCCGGGCTGACCGACCCCGAAAAGAAGCGCAAGTTCATCGGCGGCGCGTTCATCGACCTGTTCGAGGAAGAAGCGCGCAAGATCGGCGGGGCTGACTTCCTCGCGCAGGGCACGCTCTATCCCGACGTCATCGAAAGCGTCAGCTTCACCGGCGGGCCATCGGTCACGATCAAGAGCCACCACAATGTCGGCGGCCTGCCCGAGCGGATGAACATGCAGCTGGTCGAACCGTTGCGCGAGCTGTTCAAGGATGAGGTCCGCGATCTCGGTCGCGAGCTCGGCCTGCCCGAGATCTTCGTCGGGCGGCACCCGTTCCCCGGCCCGGGCCTAGCGATCCGCATCCCCGGCGAGGTGACCAAGGAGCGCTGCGATATCCTGCGCAAGGCCGACGCGATCTACCTCGAGGAAATCCGCAATGCCGGCCTCTACGACGCGATCTGGCAGGCGTTCGCGGTGCTGCTGCCGGTCAAGACCGTCGGCGTGATGGGCGATGCGCGCACATATGACAGCGTCTGCGGCCTGCGCGCGGTGACCAGCACCGACGGCATGACCGCCGACGTCTATCCGTTCGACGCGAGCTTCCTGACGCGCGTTGCGACGCGCATCGTCAACGAGGTCAACGGGGTCAACCGCGTGGTTTACGATTATACGAGCAAGCCGCCCGGGACGATCGAGTGGGAGTGACGCAAAACCGTCGGGGGGACGGCTTTTCGTTACTCTTAGGGGCATAACTATTGGGGGGAGCGGGTTTTGACTAAGCCATCGAGCAAGGCAGGCGCGCCGCGCCGCCGCCGCTTTGACTCTGGGGGGTCGAACGCATGACCCCGACCGCCAAGATCCTGCTGCTCGGTTCGGGCGAACTGGGCCGCGAATTCGTCATTTCGGCCAAGCGGCTCGGTTGCCAGGTGATCGCCTGCGACAGCTATGACGATGCCCCTGCGATGCAGGTCGCCGATGCGCGCGAGATATTCTCGATGCTCGACGGCGTCGCGCTGCGGGCCGCGATCACCAGGCACCACCCCGATTTCATCGTCCCCGAGATCGAGGCGATCCGCACCACGGTGCTCGCCGAAGTCGAGGCGGTGGGATATCATGTCGTGCCGTCGGCACACGCGGCGCAGATGACGATGAACCGCGACGCGATCCGCGATCTGGCCGCCGGCAAGCTTGGCCTGGCGTGCTCACCCTATCGCTATGCCAGCAATGCCGCCGAACTGGCCGAGGCGGTCGACGCGATCGGCCTGCCGATCGTCGTCAAGCCGGTGATGTCGTCGTCGGGCAAGGGGCAGAGCGTGGTGCGCGAGCGCAGCGAGATCGCCACCGCCTGGACCTATGCCGCCGAGGGCATGCGCGGCGACCGCCAGCGCGTCATCGCCGAGGGCTTTATCGATTTCGATTACGAGATCACGCTGCTGACCGTCAGCGCCGCCGACGGCATTCATTTCTGCCCCCCGATCGGCCATCGCCAGGAGCGCGGCGACTATCGCGAAAGCTGGCAGCCGGCGGCGATGTCGCCCGCCGCGCTCGCGGCCGCGCAGGAGATGGCGGCAAAGGTCGTCACCGCGCTCGGCGGCCACGGCATTTTCGGCGTCGAGTTCTTCGTGCACGGCGACGCGGTGATCTTCTCCGAACTCAGCCCGCGGCCGCACGACACCGGCATGGTCACGATGATCAGCCAGGACCTCAATCAGTTCGACCTCCATGCGCGCGCGATCCTCGGCCTGCCGATCCCGCCGATCGTCGCGCGCGGGGCTGCGGCCAGCGCGGTGATCCTTGCCGACCGCGACGCCGAAGATTTCGCGATCGAGGGGTTGGCCGACGCGCTCGTTGCGCCCGACGAGGAAACCCACATCGATGTCCGCATCTTCGGCAAGCCCGTGACGCGGCCCTATCGCCGCATGGGCGTCGCGCTCGCGCGGCATGACGGCGGCGATGTCGATCGTGCGCGCCGCTCCGCGATGGCGGCGGCCGACGCCGTCACGATCACGTACGGAGACGAATGATCATGCTGACGCTCTATGGCATTCCCAATTGCGACACGGTCAAAAAAGCGCGCAATTGGCTCGATGCGCAAGGCATCGCCTTTGATTTCCACGACTATAAGAAGGCTGGCGTGCCCGAGGGCGCGCTGGCCGACTGGGTCGATGCGCTCGGCTGGGAGGTGCTGCTCAACCGGCGCGGGACGACGTTTCGCAAGCTGTCCGAGGACGACAAGGCCGATATCGATGCGGCCAAGGCGCTGCGCCTGATGATCGCAAATCCCTCGATGATCAAACGCCCGGTCGTAACCACCGGCGAAGGCAAGCCGCTGGTCGGCTTCGACGCGAACGCCTGGCGCGCGCGACTCGGTTGATCGTCAGTCCTGGCCTTCGCGCGCCAGGGCGGCGAGCTCGCGTCCGCGCGCGCGCGCGGCGCGCAGCGTTTCGGCCATCAGGCTGGCGAGCCGCGCATCCTCGTCGAGCACGTCGAGCCCGGCCTGCGTCATGCCGCCGCGGCTGGCGACCTGCGCGGCGAGTTCGGTTGGCGTCAGCTCGCTGACCTCGAGCTGGGCGGCGGCACTTGCCAGCGTCGCGCGGGCGAGGCGCAGCGCGGTCGGCTCATCGAAACCGAGGCGTTCGCCGCCGGCGCGCATCGCATCGACGAAGCGGTAGACGAACGCCGGACCCGATCCGGTCAGCGCGGTCAGCGCGTCGAACTGGTTTTCCTCGTCGATCCATTCGACATGACCGAGCGGCTTCATCAACCGGGTGATCGTCTTGCGCGCGGCGTCCTTGCCGTCGGCTCCGGCGAGGCCCACAACGCCCTTGCCGGTCCGCACGGGCATGTTGGGCATGACGCGCATCCGCGCGGCGGCGCCGGGAAAGCGTCCACGCAAATCGTCGATCGTGACGCCGGCGAGGATCGACAGGACGATCGTGTCGGGGCCGATCAGGCGGGCGATATCCTCGGCGACGTCGCCGAGCATCTGCGGCTTTACGCCGATCATCAGGATGTCGGGATTGGCGGGAGCCTCGGCGGACGTCGTGACGACCTTCACGCCGTTGGCGACGGCCTTTCCGCTCGGCCGGATTGCGGTCACCTGGGCCGGATCGAGGCCTGCATCGAGCCAGCGGCCGAGCATCGCGCTCGCCATGTTGCCGCAACCGAACAGGACGATGTGCTGCCCGAAACGGGAGAGAGAAGTGGTCATGTTGGGTTCCTGTCGGAAAGGGAGTGCGGCGGGCGTCAGGCCTCGCCGCGCGTGTCGATCAGCGATGCACTCAAGGCTTCGGCGGGCGTCTTGCCGCCCCATAGCACAAATTGGAAGACCGGATAGAACCGCTCGCATTCATCGATCGCGGTCTCGACGAGCGTCTGCGCCTGTTCGAGCGTCAGCGTCGCATCGGGTCCGAGCAAAACGGCGTGGCGGAACAGGACGATGCCGCTCGACGACCACATTTCGAAATGGCCGAGCCACAGTTGCTCGTTGGCGAGACCGATGACTTCCCAGACGGGTGCGCGCTTGTCCTCGACGACGCGGACGTCGGGAAAGGCGAGCAATTGCAGCACCTGATCCTCTTCGCGCCAGATCGCGCGCAGTTCGTAATTCGCCCACGACCCTTGCGTCGTCGCGACGATCTCGTCGTCGCTGACGTGCTCGTGCGACCAGCCGTGCGCCTCGAAATAGACGCCGAGCATGTCGATCGGGGCGGCATCGTCTTCATCGTCGGGGAAAAGTTCGTCGCTCATGTCGTTGCCTCGATGCGCCCGTTCAGGCGGCGGGCTTTCCCTTCGGCTTGGCGGCGGCCTTGCGCGGTGCTGCGGGCTTCGCGGCGGTCTTGCCCTCGAGCGCGTCGAGCCGGGCTTTCAGGACGTCGACCTCGGCGCGTGCCTTGGCTGCCATGTCCTTGACCGCGTCGAATTCGTCGCGGGCCACGAAATCGAGCCCGCCGATCCATTCGCGCGCGCGGTCGCGGGCCGAGGATTCGGCCTCGCGTCCGACCCCGGCGATGGTCCCGGCGGCGCCGTTGATGACCTTGGCGAGGTCGTCGAAAAATCGGTTCTGCGATTGCATGTCGTATTTCCTTAAAGCGCGTTCAGAGGTCTATCTGGGTACTCGCGGCGGGCGTGTGAAGGGTTGCGGCATCGGGATTGTCGAGCGCGATGGTCAGGTTGAGCATCGCGGCAAAGCCGAGCCATATCATGTATGGCACGAGCAGCCACGCCGCGGCCTTGCGAATCCGCGCGAACAGGACGGTGATGACGATCGCCGAGATGAGCATCGCGGCGATGATCCAGAACGCCGGCCAGACCTGGTGGAGCCGGAAAAATACCGGCGACCAGGCAAAATTGAGCAGCATGTGGAGGCTGAACAATGCGATCGCGATCCCGCGTCCGCGGGCACGGCGGGCATTGAGGACCATCGCAATGGCCAGCCCAAGCATGACATAGAGGATCGGCCAGACGACGCCGAAGACCCAGCCCGGCGGGGTAAGCGCGGGCTTGGCGAGCAGCGCGAACCAGTTGTTCTGATAGCCCGAGTTCGACAGATAGCCCATCGCGCTGCCGATCACGACGATCAGCGGTACGGTGAACAGGGCCCAGCGCAGGTAGGACATGCGCAATTGGCCCGGGGATGCGATCTCGTTCATGACGTCTCCAGTGGAGTTAAAGCGGCTTTGCGCGCGGCGATGAGAAATTCGACATTGCCTTGTGGGCCGGTGATCGGGCTGGAGGTAATGCCTAACACGTCCCATCCGACCGAGACCAGAAATTCGCGCACCTCGTCGCATACGCGCGTGTGGACCGCGGCATCGCGCACGACGCCCTTCTTGCCCACCTCGTGGCGTGCCGCCTCGAACTGCGGCTTGATCAGCGCGACGAGCGTTGCGCCTGCCGGCGCGAAGCCGAGCGGGACCTCGAGCACCTTGGCGAGGCCGATGAAGCTCGCATCGCAGACGATCAGGTCGACCGGTTCGGGGATATGCACCGGCGTCAGGATCCGGGCGCTGGTCTGTTCATGGACGACGACGCGGTCGTCCTGTCGCAGCTTCCAGGCGAGCTGGTTGGTCCCCGAATCGACCGCGTAAACGCGTTTTGCTCCGCGCGAGAGGAGGACGTCGGTAAAGCCGCCGGTCGAGCTGCCGACGTCGATCGCGACGCTGTCGGCCACATCGAGTGCGAAATGGTCGATGGCGTGGTCGAGCTTGAGCCCGCCGCGCGACACCCACGGATGGTCGCGCCCGCGCACGTCGATCGGCGCATCGTCGGCGATCTGTTGCCCCGCCTTGTCGATTCGCCGGTCGCCGGTGAAGACCAGTCCCGCGAGGATCAGCGCCTGCGCGCGCGTCCGGCTCTCGGCCAGGCCGAGATCGACGATCCGCTGGTCGGCGCGGGTCTTGCTCACCGCGCGCGGGCTCGTTCGATCAGCATCGACGGCGTCAGCACCTGCGGCAGGATCTCCGCCTCGCCGCGCCCGCGCGGATACCAGAGGTAAAGCGGCACCGAGTTGCGCTCGAACTGCGCCAGCGCGCGGGTCAGCGCGGGATCGCCGTCGGTCCAGTCGCCGACGAGCACCGCGACATCGTTATCGCGGAATGCCTGTCGCACGCCCTCGCGATCGATCGTCGCGGCCTCGTTCGCCTTGCAGGTGACGCACCAGTCGGCGGTGAAATAGACGAAGGCGGGGGTGCCGCTGGCGCGCAGCGCGGCGATCGCATCGGCGCTGTACGGCGTATCGGCATCGGCGGCGCTCTGGGTGGCGGCGATATGCGGCGCGATGCGGACCAGCGCGATGAGCGCGACGAGGCCGACGAGCAGCGCGGGCGCCAGCGCACGGCCTGCCGATATTCCGCGCTGCTGGTCGCGGCCCGCCTTCCACAGCGCGGCGACGAGGAACAGTCCGGCCATCGCGGCGAAGGCGAGCAACGCACTGCCGCCCTGTTTCCAGAACAACCACAGCAGCGCCAGCGCGGTCAGCCCCATTGGCAACGCCATCCAGCGGCGGAAGCGCTCCATCCACGGGCCGGGCCGGGGCAGGCGGTTGCGCAGCGCGGGGACGTAACCGATCACGAGGAAGGGCAGCGCCAGGCCGAGCCCCAGTCCGCCGAAAATCGCCAGCGCGGCGGCGGCGGGCAGGACGAGCGTCGCGCCGAGCGCCAGGCCCATGAACGGGCCGGTGCACGGCGTCGCGACGAAGGCGGCGAGCGCGCCGGTCCAGAAGGCGCCGCGCGTTCCGCCACGCCCCGCCAAAGCTTCGCCGCCGCCGAAGCCGGGCAGTTCGAACAGGCCGGCAAGGTTGGCGGTGATCGCAACGACGAGCAGCAGCAGGATGAAGACGATGCGGCGGTCCTGGAGCTGGAATGCCCAGCCGAGGTTCTCGCCGCCGGCGCGCAGCGCGATGAGCAGACCGCCGAGCGCGAGGCAGACGAGGATCACGCCGCCGGCATAAGCGAGCGCTTCGTGGCGCGCGCGGCGCTCGTCGCCGCCGGCGCGCGCGAGCGACAGCGCCTTGAGGCTGAGGATCGGGAAGACGCACGGCATGATGTTGAGGATCAGCCCGCCGAGCACTGCCGCACCCAATGCGGCGAGCAGCAGGCCGATATCGAACCCCTCAGCGATCGGCGGCACGTCGCCGGGCGCGGCGCTGAACGACAGGCCGCGCGACCCGGCGAGCCGGATCAGCGCATCGACCCGGGTGCCGGGGGTAAGGTTCGGTGCGGCGCGCGTCGCGACGATCAGCCGGTCGCCGTCGCGCGCGAAGCGCTGTGGCGCGCCCGCCTCGACCGCGTCGATGGTCGCGACGAACAGGTGCGGATCGGCTGCGGCGATGGCGGCGGGCAAGGGGATGGCGAAGCGGATGTCGGCGCCGTCGATCGTATAGGATGCGGGCGAGCCGAGCGGTTGCGGCAGCTGGGCCCGAAAGCCGTCGAAGCGGGCACGGCTGGCCGGATCGATCGTGCCGTCGCCGGCGCGCAGTCGCAGGGTAAAAGTGCCGCTTTCGGGGACGCAGACCTTGTCGGTGCACGCCAGCCAGCGCGCCCGCGCCTCGATCGCGATCATCGTCCCCGGTGCGATTGCGCGCGAGACTTTGAGCGGGACGGTCAGCGCATAGGGCGCCTCATAGACATGGTTCATCAGCCCCGCGATGACGAGCGTCTTGGGCACCGGATAGGCGAGCTCGCCGACACTGACGCCCGTCGGCAGCGACCAGTCGATGTCCATGCCCAGCCCGGCATCGCCGCCGTTCTTCCAGTATCCGTGCCAGCCGGCATCGGGCTTCATGACGAAGGCGAACGTCGTCTCGCCGCCGGGCGCAGGGCGCATCGTCTCGGCTTCGAGCGAAGCCTGGATATGTGCGGGGCCGGCGCCGAAGCCCTGTGCGGCCAGTGGGGCGGGCAGGAGCAACGCCAAGGCGCCGAGGAGGAACAGGATCGTGCGGGTCATGCGGCGCCTATAGCGGGCGAAGCGCTGCGCGTCAGCGTTTCTCGTAAAGCGTCAGTCCGTCGCCGAGCCGGTTGTCGCCGATCGCGAGCTTGTCCTTGCTCCAGTTGGCGATGAAGATTGTCGATCGCGTCACCCCGGGCGCGATCGCCGCGACATTGTCGTCGATCTTGAGACCCGCCGAACTGTACGTCCGGTCTTCGGCGGCGACCGCGATGAAGGCCGAATAGTTTTCCTTGTCGCGGCCCTGGATGAAGAGGTTGCCGGTGATCGCGCCGGTCGACCCTTCGGGCAGGTCGATCATGTAGTTGGTCGCCCGCCCGGCGGTGTCGTCGAAGGTCGAATCGGTGACGACGGTGCGGCGCGACCGGCTCTTGACGTAATGGCCGCCATTGCCCTTTTCAAAGCGCGACTGGGTGACGTTGAGCGAACCGTAATCGCCGATATAGATGCTGTGCGCGCATGACAGGCCGCGGTCGCAGCGGCCGAGCCGCGAAAAGGTCGAACGCGTGACGCTGATCGAAGAGGCGGCATCGTCGGCGCTCAATATCCCTTCCTCGCTGTTGCGGAACAGCGAGTTGGCGACCTCGAGATTGCCCGTCTCGATGCGGATGCCCGCGCCGTTGCCGTCTGCGACCTGGAGGTTCTGGAAGACCAGGCCGTCGACCCGCGCGCCCCTGCCATGGAGGACGAGCGTCGCCTTGTCCTCGCAGATGCCGCCGTCGAAGATCGCGGTGCCCGGCTCGGCGGCGACATAGGCAATGATCCCGCCATCCTGCACCGCGCAGTCGGAATAGGTTCCCGGCGCGATGCGGATCGTCCCCGCGCCGTCGCCGATCGCGGCGACCGCGTCGGCGAGACGCGCATAGCTGCGCCCGCTCTTCTCGATGGTGAAGGGCCCCTCGGCGCGCTGCGCGGAGGCTGGGGCGGCGAGGGCGATGAGCGCGGTCAGCGCGATGGCGAAACGGGTCATGCGATCATATTACCACCGCGCGGGCGGCGCGGTCGAGCGGCTTAACCATGTCAGCCCGGCTCGCTCAGTCGAGATTGGGCCGCAGCCATTTTTCGGCCTGTTCGATATCGACGCCGCGGCGCACGGCGTAATCGGCGACCTGGTCGGGACCGATCCGCGCGACGCCGAAATATTCGGCCTGCGGATGACCGAAATAGAACCCCGACACCGCCGATGTCGGCAGCATCGCGAAGCTTTCGGTCAGCGTAATCCCGGTCGCGTCCTCGCCGCCGAGCAGATCGATCAGCGCGGGTTTCAGGCTATGGTCGGGGCAGGCGGGATAGCCCGGTGCGGGGCGGATGCCGCGATAATCCTCGTGGATCAACGCCTGGTTGCTCAGCCGTTCGGTGCTGCCATAGCCCCACAGGGTCGTGCGGACATGCGCGTGGAGCACTTCGGCAAACGCCTCGGCAAGCCGGTCGGCGAGGGCTTTCAAGAGGATGTCAGAATAGTCGTCATTGTCGGCCTTGAAGCGCGCGAGATGCGGTTCGGCGCCGTGGATGCCGACGGCGAAACCGCCAATCGTGTCGGGCCGGTCGGCGAGGATGAAATCGGCGAGGCAGCGATTGGGCACGCCGTCGCGCTTTTTCACCTGCTGGCGCAGGAAGGCGAGGCGGGTGCCATTGTCGAGGACGACGTCGTCGCCGTCGCGGCGGCAGGCCCACAGGCCAACGCTGCCCTTGGCGGTCAGCCAGTCCTCTTCGACGATCCGCGTCAGCATCGCCCTGGCGTCGGCAAACAGCGATCGTGCGCTCGCACCGACGATCGGGTCCTGCAGGATCGCGGGGTAATTGCCCGCCAGCTCCCAGCTGCGAAAGAACGGCGTCCAGTCGATATGCTCGATCAGCTCGGCGATCGGCCACGCGTCGAAATGATGGACGCCAGGAGCACGCGGCGGCGGCGGGGCGAGGCGCGGGTCGATGGGTCCGCCATTGGCGCGCGCCTCGGCGATCGGGACGAGCGCGCTCTGCCCCTTGCGTGCGCGTGCTACGCGAAGGCCTTCATATTCGGCGACATAGGTGGCGAGATAGGCATCGCGCCCGGTGTCGCTGACCAATGCGGTGGCAACGCCGACCGCGCGGCTGGCGTCGTTGACGTGGAGCACCGGCCCCGAATAGGCGGGATCGACGCGCAGCGCGGTATGGACCTTCGATGTCGTCGCCCCACCGATCAGCAGCGGCATGGTAAAACCGCCGCGCTCCATCTCGCTCGCCACCGTCACCATCTCGTCGAGCGAGGGCGTGATCAGCCCCGACAGGCCGATCATGTCGGCATCGTGTTCGCGCGCGGCATCAAGGATCGTCTGCGCGTGGACCATGACGCCGAGATCGACGATCTCGAACCCGTTGCACTGGAGGACGACGCCGACGATGTTCTTGCCGATATCGTGGACGTCGCCCTTGACCGTCGCCATGACGACGCGGCCCTTGCCGCGTGAGGTCTCGTCCTTTTCGGCCTCGATATAGGGCAGCAAATGAGCGACCGCCTTTTTCATCACGCGCGCCGATTTGACGACTTGTGGCAGGAACATCTTGCCCGACCCGAACAGGTCGCCGACGATGTTCATGCCGTCCATCAACGGCCCCTCGATGACATGGATCGGGCGGCCGCCGTTATCAGCCACGGCTTGTCGCGCTTCCTCGGTATCGTCGACGATATACGCGTCGAGTCCCTTGACCAGCGCATGCGACAGTCGCTCGGTGACCGGCCAGCCGCGCCATTCGGCGGCGGCCTTTTCGGCGACCGCGTCGGTTCCGCGAAAGCGCTCGGCGAGTGCGATCAGGTTCTCGGTCGCATCGCCGCCATTTGTCGGCGCGCGGTCGAGCACGACGTCTTCGCACGCGTCGCGCAGTTCGGGGTCGATCTCGTCGTATATGTCGAGCTGGCCGGCATTGACGATCGCCATGTCGAGCCCGGCAGGAATCGCGTGATAGAGGAACACCGAATGCATCGCGCGGCGAACGGGTTCGTTGCCGCGAAAGCTGAACGACAGGTTCGACAGGCCGCCCGAAATGTGGACGTGCGGACAGCTCGCCTTGATCGCGCGGCACGCCTCGATGAAGTCGAGGCCGTAGCGGCGATGCTCGTCGATCCCCGTCGCGACCGCGAAGATATTGGGATCGAAGATGATATCCTCGGGTGGAAAGCCGATCCCCGTCAGCAGCTTGTACGCACGCTGGCAGATTTCGACCTTGCGCTCCCTGGTGTCGGCCTGGCCGCTCTCGTCGAACGCCATGACGACGACTGCGGCGCCATACGCCATGCATTTGCGCGCCGAATCGAGGAACGCCGCTTCGCCTTCCTTCATGCTGATCGAATTGACGATCGGCTTGCCCGAGACGCATTTCAGCCCCGCCTCGATGACCGACCATTTCGAGCTGTCGATCATCACCGGCACGCGCGATATGTCGGGTTCGGCAGCGACGAGCAGCAGGAAGCGCGTCATCGCGGCTTCGGAATCGAGCAGCCCTTCGTCCATGTTGACGTCGATGATCTGCGCGCCGTTGTCGACCTGGTCGCGCGCGACCTCGACCGCGGCGTCGTAATCGTCGGCGAGGATCAGCTTCTTGAATCGGGCCGAGCCGGTGATGTTGGTCCGCTCGCCGATATTGACGAAGCGCGCGCTCGAGGCTGAATTGGTCATCTGTACAGGGGCCTCAGGCGACGAGGGTGAAGGGTTCGAGGCCCGCGAGGCGCGTCACGACCGGCTGGGCGGGAACTGCGCGCGGCGCGAGGCCCGCAACGGCCTTCGCCATCGCGGCGATATGGTCGGGGCGCGATCCGCAGCAGCCGCCGAGCACGTTGACGAGGCCGCCAGCTGCCCAGTCGCGGACCAGCCCCGCGGTCGTCTGAGGTTCCTCGTCATATTCGCCGAGATCGTTGGGCAGGCCGGCATTGGGATAGGCCATGACGAGCGTGTCGGCGATCGCGCTCAACTGCTTGACGTGGCTGCGCAATTGTTCGGCGCCGAATGAGCAGTTGAGCCCGATCGTCAGTGGGCGGGCGTGGCGGACGCTGTACCAGAATGCCTCGATCGTGTGACCCGACAGGTTGCGACCCGACAGATCGGTCAGCGTCATCGACAGCATCAGCGGCAGTTCGCGTCCCAGAGCCTGCTCGGCCTCGAGCGTGCCGAAGATCGCTGCCTTGGCGTTCAATGTGTCGAACACTGTCTCGACCAGGATGAAATCGGCGCCGCCCTCGGCGAGCGCTTCTGCCTGTTCGCGATAAACGTCTTTCAGCGTATCGAAATCGATCGCGCGAAAGCCCGGATCGCCGACATCGGGCGACAGCGACAGCGTCTTGTTGGTCGGCCCCAGCGCGCCGGCAACGAAGCGCGGGCGCCCGTCGCTGGCGGTCGCGGCATCGACGCGTTCGCGCGCAATCCGTGCGGCGGCGCGGTTGATCTCGCCGACCAGGTGTTCGGCGCCATATTCGGACTGGCTGACGCGGTTGGCGTTGAAGGTGTTGGTCGCGATGAGGTCGGCGCCCGCGGCGAGATAATCGTCGATCACCGCACCGACGATGTCGGGCCGCGCCAGATTGGCCATGTCGCCATTACCGCGCTGGTCGGCGGAAAGACCGAGGTCGCTGGCGAAGTCACCGGCATAGGCGTCGCGGCGCTGCAATTCGGTGCCGAACGGACCGTCCTTGATCAGGATTCGTTCGGCGGCTGCGGCGTGGAAGGCTTCGCGCGACGTCATGCGGCTTGATCCTGGCTGAGGGCGGCGTTCGCGTCGGGCTTCGGCCTGAGACCCAGCAGGTGACAGATCGCATAGGACAGTTCGGCGCGGTTGAGCGTGTAGAAATGGAATTCGCGGACGCCGCCGGCATACAATCGGCGGGCGAGTTCGGCCGCCAACGTCGCGGCGACGAGCTTGCGCGCATCGGGGCGGTCGTCGAGGCCTTCGAACAACCGGTCCATCCAGCCGGGGATCGCGGTGCCGCACAGGCCGGCGAAGCGGCGTGTCTGCGCGACGTTCGACACCGGCAATATGCCTGGTACGATCTCGGCATCGATCCCGGCGGCGGCAACTGCATCGCGAAAGCGGAAAAAGCATTCGGGGGTGAAAAAGAACTGCGTGATCGCGCGGTTGGCGCCGGCGTCGATCTTGCGTTTCAGATTGTCGAGATCGACCGCGCTGTCGCCCGCATCGGGGTGCGTTTCGGGATAGGCGGCGACCGAAATGTCGAAATCGGCGATTTTGCGGAGACCCGCGACGAGATCGGCGGCATTGGCATAGCCTTGCGGGTGCGGCGCATAGGCCTGGCCGTCGGGTGCATCGCCGCGCAGCGCGACGATATGGCGCACGCCTGCCTCCCAGTATCCGCGCGCGACTTCGTCCACCTCGGCGCGGGTGGCCCCGACGCAGGTCAGATGCGCCGCGGGAGTGAGATCGGTTTCGGCAACGATCCGTTTGACGGTTTCATGCGTGCGCTCGCGCGTCGATCCGCCGGCGCCATAGGTCACCGAAACGAAGCGCGGGCCGAGCGGCGCGAGCGTTTCGATCGCGCTCCACAATTTTGTCGCCATCGCGTCGCTCGCAGGCGGGAAGAATTCGAAGCTGACCGCAATATCGCCCGACAGGTCGGCGAACATCGGGGCGCCGAGCGCGCGGCTCGCTTCTTCGAGGTCGGTGAACGAAGGGGTCATGCCGCGTGCCTTTTTTGATGGGCCTTGCTGTTCCAGGCTTCGCCGTCGCCCTTGCCTGCGCCGTCGGCGGCACCGCGCCGCGCAAGCCACAGGCAGACCGTGAGTTCGCCGCCGCCGATCTCGCTCTGGCTCTCGATCTGCATGCCTTCTTCGTCGAGCCATGCCCGCATCTGCTCGTGCGCGAAGCCCAGCCGCGCATGCGCGCTGCCGGTGCGCAGGTCTTCGCGCATATGCGGGGCGAAATCGGCGAACAGCGCGATGCCGCCAGGCGTGAGGACACGCGCGACCTCGGCGATTACGCGTTGCGGGTTACGCGAATAGTGCAGAACCTGGTGGAGGATCGCGGTATCGAACGCGCCGGACTCGAACGGCAGCGCGTTGAAATCGCCCTGGACGAATTCGACCGGCTGCGCGCTTGGCACCAGCTTGGCGCGCGCGATCCGCAGCATTTCCGAACTGCGGTCGAAGGCGACGGCGATATCGGCCTGGTGCGCGAACAATTCGACCATGCGCCCGGTGCCGGTGCCGATGTCGAGCAAGCGGCCGAGCGGGCGGCTGCCGAGCAGTTTCGCCATCGCCTTTTCGATCTCTCCGTCGGGGGCATAGAGCGACCGGATCGCATCCCATTCCTTGGCGTGGTCGGCGAAATAGCGCCGTGCGGCGGCGTTGCGTTCCTCATGGACTTCGCCCAGCGCCGCGTGGTCGGCCGCGATCACGGCCTGTTCTTCGGGCGATTGCTCGACCTTTGCGACAAACACGCGATAGGCACGCGCGGCGTCGCTGTCGGCCATTTTGAGAAAGACCCAACCGCCCTCCTTGCGCCGTTCGACGAGATCGGCCTCGATCAGGATGCGGACGTGGCGCGATACGCGCGGCTGGCTCTGGCCGATAACCTGTGCGACTTCGCCGATCGCCAGTTCGACATCGCCGAGCAGCGCCAGGATACGGAGCCGCGTCGGATCGGCAAGCGCGCGGAAAATGTCGAGAACGGCGGTCATGGATGCCATATAAAGAATTCTTTATATGCCCGTCAATCGACGCTTTGCGTCTTGGTCTGCATGCGCGCGATGCGTACCGGTTGAAACCCGAACGGATTCGCGGGTAGATGATCGCGAGGCTCAAGCACATGGGGACATCGCTGTCATGAAAACGGGTATTTCCGCTATTCTATTGCTTACCGCCGGCGCGTTGCCGCTCGCGGCGTGTGACAAGTCCACATCGGGCGATGGCCAGGACCAGCTGGCAAATGATGAAGCCGTCGGCGATTCGACCGAAGCGGCCGCAGATCGTGCGATGATGGCAGCCGAAAAGGCGATCGATGCGAGCGCTTCAGCCGCCAAGCAGGCTGGCGACAAGGTCGGCACCGCGGCCGGGCGCGCGGGTGCCGCGGTCGGCGATGCGACAAAGGATGCTGTCGGATCGGCATCCGAGCAGGCCGACCGGATTGCCGCCGACGCGAAGGCCGAATGACCGCTCGGCTACGCCTGGTGACAATCTTGCTGCCGGTCGTGCTGTCCGCGTGCGGCGCGAACGACAACGATCCCGGTCCGGGCGGGGTGACCGTGGGCGAGGCCAAGGCGCTCGACGAGGCCGCTGAAATGCTCGAAAAGCGGGGACGCTCCCCGGCCGACGCCAATGCCGAACAGGCCGAACGCCTGCGTCAGGCGCAAGCGCAAAATGGAAGCGATGTTCATGCCCCTGAATGACAGGTTGCCGAGCGCTACTGGCCAGCATCGGAGCCGAGTCGCTTGCGCTCGCGACCGCGAACCCCTAAATAACCCGCTGGACTTCGCCCATGGAGGCGGGTCTGGATTCAATTGGAGGGAATTTCATGCGTAAGTTTTTCACCGTAGCCATGGTTGCTACCGCCGCACTCGGCCTGGCCGCCTGCTCGGAAAAGACCCAGGACAATGCTGCTGAGACGGCTGATTCGATGGGCAATGATGTCGCAAACGCTGCCGACGCAACCGGCGAAGCGATCGACAACACCGGCGAAGCGATTGCCAACGAAGGCACCGCTGTCGAAGCGGCCGCTCAGGACGAATCGATGAACGAAGCTGCTGCCGACTAATTACGGGATGCGGCGACCCTCGGGTCGTTCAAACAGATCAGGGCGCGTCGTTTCGTACGGCGCGCCCTTTTTCTTTGCGGGCCGAGACAGGGTGGGGGCCCGCGGACGTCGCGCTAGAAATTAAACGATACCCTTACATTCGCGCGCTCCGAACCCGGCGGCGTCGGGCAATCGCCTGGCGAGGCGCGAATGATATTTCGCAAGCGCTCAATGGTCGCGGCGAGAGCCGTCGCAAAGCGACCAGCCATTACGCGATCCGCCTCCGCGCGCTTGTTCGCAGCGTCAGGGGTAAATTTCCGACCAGCCGTTTTCGTATCGCGGTCGCTCGCCTCGGCCATTGCCGTCAAGGATCGGGGGCTTGGTGTTACGCGAAAGTGCGGCAGGATCGCCTGCGCGACCGCGCCCGGAAGATCGGCATAATCGAGCAGCAACATTGTCGGATCGAGGCTCGCCGCATCGGCGGCGGCCCTACATATCCGGTCGAGAACCCATGCTGGATAGTCGTCCTCGGCGATGCGATCGGCCCCTATGACGCCGAATGCGTCAAGCGCAATAGCGCCGGGAACGACATGGAGCCCGGGCCTGCGCATCTGGGAAACGATCACTTCGCTGGCGTCGCGAAACGCGAACATGCGCCGGGCGGCCGGAAACAGCAACGCAAGCGGATCGAGCGCCAGCGTGTGCCAGGCGTCGAGTTTGACAAAGCGATGCTCGATGTCGCCGGTCCGGTCCCGAGCCAGCGCACCGATCATGCCTCGCACGACCGCTGCTGGGACCTGACCGCTGAGATAGAGCTGCAAGGCGAAATCGAACGGCGGCGCCTCCGCAACGACGACGGTGCGGTCGAGCGCCGCCAGCATCTGCGCGACAAGCGTCGATCCGCAGCGCGACATGTGGAACACGAATCCGTCGGGCATCGGTTCGTCAGCCAGCCTCTCGAGTGCAGCGAGCGGCGTAGTACATCGCAGCAGCCGGTTTGCCGGGAGTGCGCGAGCGCGCGCGACCGATTGTTCGAAAAACGGTTCGACAAGCGGGGCGGAAGCGAAATGCAGCCATTCGACCGAAAGGTCCGAGCCTTCCGAATAAATCTGGACCGGCAACCACTGGCGCGGCGGCGGCGTATCGAGCCGGTGGGTCGGCGCTGCATCGATTCGAGCATCACGCAAGGCACTGGTCAGCAACGCGCGGTCGCAAGCGGCACCCATCCGGGACAGGATTGCGCCGCCAACGTCCGCCAGCGCCGCGATATCGGACGCCGAAACCAGCGCACGCTGCACGCCCTCATCGGCCAGCGCGGCGGTCATCAGGCGTTCGAGAGGAGAACGAGATTCCAGCGGACAACGGCCTTCGAATGCGAGCAAGATCGAACCGCTTTTATGACTCTCTCGGGAGGCCGGCGAAAGCACAAAGAAACGGGGCCGCAAGATCGCTCTTCCGGCCCCGCTCGGTGCCTGTTGGCAAGTGGTGGACGGTTTAGAAGTCCATGCCGCCCATACCGCCCATGCCGCCCATGCCGCCGGGCATGCCGCCGCCGGACGATTTGTCCTCGGGCAGCTCGCTGACCGCAGCTTCGGTGGTGATGAGGAGGCCGGCCACGCTGGCGGCATCCTGCAGGGCTGCACGAACGACCTTGGTCGGATCGATCACGCCGGCTTCGACGAGGTTTTCGTACACGTCGGTTGCCGCGTTGAAGCCCATGTTCTCGTCGTTTTCGCGGAGCAGATTGCCCGCGACCACGGCGCCGTCATGGCCAGCATTCTGCGCGATCTGGCGCAGCGGAGCTTCGATCGCCTTGCGGATGATGTCGATCCCGCGAGTCTGGTCGTCATTGTCGCCCTTGAGACCTGCCAGCGCCTTGGTGGCGTAAAGCAGGGCGGTACCGCCACCGGGGACGATGCCTTCTTCGACCGCGGCGCGGGTCGCGTGGAGCGCGTCATCGACACGGTCCTTGCGTTCCTTGACCTCGACCTCCGAAGCGCCGCCGACCTTGATCACGGCAACGCCGCCGGCGAGCTTGGCAAGACGCTCCTGGAGCTTCTCCTTGTCATAGTCGCTGGTGGTGTTCTCGATCTGCTGGCGGATCGCATCGGTGCGGGCCGTGATCGCGTCATGATCGCCTGCGCCGTCGACGATAACGGTGTTATCCTTGTCGATCGTGACGCGCTTGGCTTCGCCGAGCATGCCGAGCGTGACGTTCTCGAGCTTGATGCCGAGGTCTTCCGAGATCATCTCGCCCTTGGTCAGGATCGCGATGTCTTCGAGCATCGCCTTGCGACGATCGCCGAAGCCGGGCGCCTTGACCGCTGCGACCTTGAGGCCGCCGCGCAGCTTGTTGACGACGAGCGTGGCAAGAGCCTCGCCCTCGATGTCCTCGGCGATGATCAGCAGCGGACGACCCGACTGGACGACCGTTTCGAGGATCGGCAGCATCGCCTGCAGGCTCGACAGCTTCTTCTCGTGGATCAGGATGTAGGGATCGTTGAGTTCGACCGACATCTTTTCCGGGTTGGTGACGAAGTAGGGCGAAAGATAGCCGCGATCGAACTGCATGCCTTCGACGACATCGAGTTCGAACTCGAGACCCTTGGCCTCCTCGACGGTGATGACGCCTTCCTTGCCGACCTTTTCCATCGCTTCGGCGATCTTCTCACCGACTTCGACGTCGCCATTGGCCGAGATGATCCCGACCTGGGCGATTTCCTTGGTCCCCGAAACGTCCTTCGAACGCGCCTTGAGGTTCTCGACGACCTTCTTGACGGCGAGCTCGATGCCGCGCTTGAGGTCCATCGGGTTCATGCCGGCGGCAACCGACTTCATGCCTTCGCGAACGATCGCCTGGGCGAGCACGGTCGCGGTGGTGGTGCCGTCGCCGGCAATGTCGTTGGTCTTCGAAGCGACTTCGCGGACCATCTGTGCGCCCATGTTCTCGAACTTGTCCTTAAGTTCGATTTCCTTGGCGACGGTAACGCCGTCCTTGGTGATGCGCGGCGCGCCGTACGACTTGTCGATGACGACGTTGCGGCCCTTGGGGCCGAGCGTGACCTTGACCGCGTCGGCCAGGATATCAACGCCCTTGAGAATGCGCTCGCGCGCATCGCGGGAGAATTTTACGTCTTTGGCAGCCATAAGCTATCTACCTCTGCTTTCTGTCTAAATTCGAGTGAGTGGAAGCGCCTTTGATCGTCAGCCGACGATGCCGAGGATGTCGCTTTCCTTCATGATGATCAGGTCTTCGCCGTCGATCTTGACCTCGGTGCCCGACCATTTGCCGAACAGGATCTTGTCGCCGGCCTTGACCTCGAGCGGGTGGATGTCACCGGCATCGTTGCGCGCGCCGGTCCCTGCAGAGACGACTTCGCCTTCCTGCGGCTTTTCCTGGGCGCTGTCGGGAATGATGATCCCGCCGGCGGTTTTCTGATCAGCCTCGACTCGACGGACGAGGACGCGGTCGTGAAGCGGACGAAAATTCATACGCGCTAACCTTGCCTTTCTGGTGCTTTCTGAAAGCGAATGAGTGAATGTCTTGGCACTCGCTCTGGGAGAGTGCCAACCCCCGCCATATGATGGGCGCGGGCCGCAGGTTCAAGGGCCGACAGCGTGAAAATTTGAAAGCGGGATGATCGGGCAACGTCGGGGTGTGTTAGGCGTTTACAACGGTTTGGCGGATCAATAGGGTGGGCGGATGACCACAGCATCCACCGTACCCGCTACCGCCCGCCCCGTCGCCGACAGCGCTGCCGCGACGACATCGAACCGCCGTTTTCTCGGCAAGGCGTGGGGGATATTGGTCGGGATCAAGGACGCGCTGGTCCTCGTCTTCATGCTGCTGTTCTTCATTGCGATCTTCGCGATCCTGTCGGGCCGCCCGAATGCCGCGGCGGTGCGCGACGGTGCGCTGGTCCTCGACCTTGCCGGCGTGGTGTCCGAACAGCCCGCCGATCCCGCACCCTTTGCCGCGCTGCAGGGTCCCGTGACCAGGCAATTCCGCGCGCGCGATATCGTCCGCGCGGTCGAACACGCCGCCAGCGACGACAAGGTGAAGGTGATCGTCCTCGACCTCGACCGCTTCCTTGGTGGGGGACAGGTGACGCTGGAGCGGATCGGCACCGCGCTCGACACCGCGCGCAAGGCTGGCAAGCCCGTCCTTGCCTATGCCACCGCCTATAGCGACGACAGCTATGCGCTCGCCGCGCACGCCTCGGAAATCTGGGTCGACCCGATGGGTGGTGCGCTGTTCACCGGACCCGGCGGCTCACGCCTCTATTACAAGGGGCTGATGGACAAGCTCGGCATCGAGGCGAAGGTCTATCGCGTCGGCACGTTCAAGAGCGCTGTCGAACCCTATATCAGGAGCGACCAGTCGCCCGCCGCGCGCACGATGAACCAGGCCTATGCCGATACCTTGTGGGAGCAATGGCTGGCGCACGTCGTCGCGGCACGGCCCAGGGCGAAGATCGCCGCGTTCACCGGCGATCCGGCGGGCGCGGTCGAAGGCGCCGGCGGCGACCTGGCCAAGGCGGTTGTTGCCGCCGGGCTGGTCGACAAGACGGGCAACCGCATCGCCTTTGGCCGGCGCGTGGCGAACCTCGCAGGCGTCGGTCCCGACAAGGATCGTCCGTGGAAGTTCGCTTCGATCAGGCTCGACGATTACCTCGCCGCGAACGACGCCGATGATAGCGGCGACGAGATTGCCGTCGTGCCGGTGGTCGGAACGATCGTCGACGGCAAGGCGGGGGCGGGGACCGCGGGCGGTACGACGATCGCCACGCAGATCCTCGATGTCGTCGCGCGCGGCGATGCCAAGGCGATCGTCCTGCGCGTCGATTCGCCGGGCGGATCGGCGCTGGCGTCGGAGGAAATCCGCCAGGCGCTGATGTCGGCGCGGGCCAAGGGCCTGCCCGTCGTCGTATCGATGGCCAACGTCGCCGCATCGGGCGGTTTCTGGGTTTCGACCGCGAGCGACCGGATCTTCGCCGAGCCCGATACGATCACCGGATCGATCGGTGTGTTCGGGATCATCCCGACCTTTTCCGGTTCGCTCGACAAGCTCGGCATCGGCGCCGACGGCGTTACCACCACGCCCTTGTCGGGCCAGCCCGATATCTTCGGCGGGACCAGCGAACAGTTTGATCGCGTCGTCCAGGCGAGCATCGAGAATATCTATGGCAAGTTCACCGGCATCGTTGCGGCCAACCGCAAGCTGCCGGTCGAGCGCGTCCGCGAAATCGCCGAGGGGCGCGTCTGGTCGGGCGGCGCGGCACGCCAGCTTGGCCTGATCGACGCGTTCGGCGGACTCGACGAGGCGATGGCGGCGGCGGCCAAGCTTGCCAAGCTCGATCCGGCCAAGGTCCATGCGACCTATTACGAACCGCAGCCCGATGCCTTTGCCGCGATGCTCGCCGATCTGTTCGCCAGCGACCAGGACGACGAACCCGAGGCGCGCGGCATGCTCGCGGTGCTCGGCGCGCGCCACACGCTGCTTGCCGCGCGCGCGGTCAGCGACGTCGAACGGCTGGTTGCCGAGGGCGGATCGGTCCAGGCCGATTGCTTCGAATGCCGCTCGCTGGTCGCGACCGCCGCACCCGATGCGACACGCCTGTCCGGCCTGTGGTCGCGGCTATGGCTGCTCGTCGCGCGCTAGGCCGTAGCTCGGCAGGGCCAGCCCCTTCCAGATCGCCAGCGCGCGCAATCCGAAACCTGCAACGAAAGCAATGCTGGCGGCGGCGACCAAGGGCATGCCCACCAATGTCAGCGCGATGAACAGCGACGATCCCAAGGCGGCGGCGGTGACGTAAAGCTCTGGCCGCATGATGATCGACGGTTCGCCCGCGATGACGTCGCGGATCACGCCGCCGACGCAGGCGGTAATGACGCCCATCATCGCGGCGGGCACCGGGTCGATGCCATAGCGCAGCGCCTTGGCCGCGCCGAACACGGCATAGGCGGCGATCCCGACCGCGTCGAACCAGTCGATCGCCGCGCGTTGCCACAGCGTACCGGGCGCCAGCCAGACGAGTATCGCGGCGACGAGGCAGGCGAGCGCGATCATGCTGTCGTGAACCCAGAAGACCGGCGCACCGATCAGGAGGTCGCGTACCGTGCCGCCGCCGACTCCGGTGACCAGCGCGAAAAAAGCGAAGGTAACGAGCGTCTGTTGCTTGCGCGCGGCGAGCAATGCGCCCGAGATCGCGAACACCGCAATGCCGAGAAGGTCGAGCCAGACCAGGGCAGTCTGGACAAGCGGCGGATCGGTCGGGCTCATCGCGGGCTTCGGTTACGCGATATCCGGAGCTGGCGGATGATCAGCATCGGGAAGGCGAGGAGCAGCGACAGCAAGGCGAGCGCGGCAAAGATCTTGAGCACGGGATTGTTGAAATCCTCGCGCGTGTCGAGATCCATGATGTGGATTCCCCACATGAAGTCATAGGCGCGCCAGAACGGCGTGCGCACCGCGAGCAGCTCTCCGCTATCGGCATCGACATAGGCGTGCGTGCCGTCGGACAGCCTGGCTTGCCAGGCAGGGCGGGGGCGGCGGAAGTCGCCCGGCGCATCGGCGGCGGCAAAACGTGTCATCGCGGTAATCGGTAGGTTGGCGACGATGGCCTTCGCGACGATCGCGCGCGCCTCGGCTTCATCGACAGCCGCGAGCTTCTTTCCGCTGCGCGAATCGAAGCGGGTCGTCGACTCGCCCTGTTCGACGATCCATTGGCCGCCTGAAGGAGATGGCGCGAGGCGCATCGATTTGAGCGGACCCAAGGCCGGGTCGATCATGGGCAGCGCCTCGGCCGCTACGAGGGCGGCGGGTTCCGCGCGCAGATTCTCGCCGCGGACCGCCTCGATCGGTTTCAGCACCATGAACAGCCCCGAGGCGGTCCACAGGATCAACGGCACGCCGATCAGCCAGCCGAGCCAGATGTGCCAGCGATGGAGTTGGCGATAGGTTTTCATGGCAGTGCCCCCTCCGGCCGTGATGCCATCGCACCCTCGCCGGTTGTTCAGATGTGGATCGGCTTGCCCTGGACGCCCATCGCGGCTTCCTTCATCGCTTCGGCATGCGTCGGGTGGGCGTGGCAGGTGTAAGCGATGTCCTCGCTCGTCGCGCCGAATTCCATCGCCACTGCCGCCTCTGCGATCATCGTGCCGGCGACGCTGGCGATCGCCCAGACGCCGAGCACGCGGTCGCTGTCGGCCTCGGCGATGACCTTCACGAAGCCCTCGGGCTCATGGTTGGTCTTGGCGCGGCTGTTGGCCAGCATCGGGAACTTGCCGACCTTGATTCCGCCCTTGTCCTTCATCTTCTCGGCCGCGGCTTCCTCGGTCAGGCCGACGCCGGAAATCTCGGGCAGCGTGTAGACGACCAACGGGATGACGTCGTGATTGACGATGCCGGTCAGCCCGGCGATGTTTTCGGCAACCGCGAGGCCTTCGTCCTCGGCCTTGTGCGCGAGCATCGGGCCGGGAACCACGTCGCCGATCGCCCAGACGCCGTCGACCGCGGTGCGGAACTCGTGATCGATGTCGATCTGCCCGCGTTCGTTGGTCTTCAGCCCCGCCTTGTCGAGCGCGAGGCCGGCGGTGTTGGGCCGGCGCCCGATCGATACGAGTACGCAGTCGGCGGCGATCGTCTCGGCGGCACCGCCCTTGCCGGGTTCGACCGTCACGCTGGCCGAATTGCCCTTGACCGTGACCTTGGTAACCTTGGTGCCGAGCTTGAACTCGATGCCCTGTTTCTTGAATATCTTGCGGGCTTCCTTGCGGACGTCACCGTCGAAACCGGGGAGGATCTCGTCGAGAAATTCGACGCAGGTCACTTTCGCGCCCAATCGCCGCCAGACGCTGCCGAGCTCGAGCCCGATGACGCCGCCGCCGATCACGACCATGTGCTCGGGAACGCTGGCGAGTTCGAGCGCGCCGGTCGAATCGACGATGATCTGCTTGTCGTTGTCGACTTCGACGCCGGGCAGCGGGGTGACGCTTGATCCCGTCGCGACGACGATGTCCCTGGCGGTGACGGTCTTGCCCGCGATGTCGACGCTGTGCGCGCCGGTGAAGGTGGCGCGGCCCTTGAGCCAGTCGACCTTGTTCTTCTTGAACAGGAAGGCGATGCCGCTGGTCAGCTGCTTGACCGCGTCGAGCCGCTGCGCGTGCATCGTGTCGAGGTCGAGCTCGGGGGTCACCTTGACGCCCATCTTGGCCATCGTCCCGTTGGCTGCGGCGTCGAAATACTCGCTCGCGTGGAGCATCGCCTTCGACGGGATGCAGCCGACGTTGAGGCACGTCCCGCCCAGCGTCTCGCGGCTCTCGACGCAGGCGGTCTTGAGGCCGAGCTGCCCGGCGCGGATCGCCGCGACATAGCCGCCGGGCCCGCTGCCGATCACGAGAACATCATAGTCGTAAGTCTGGTCGGTCATGTCTTGCTCCGTTTGCCCCGTTTACGCCGAAGGCTGTCCTTGTCGTATACGTGAGTCCCGCATCTAGAAACAGGACAGGTCTTCGACAAGCTCGGCCCGAACGGGGCTGGGGTTAAAGGTCGATCAGCAGGCGCGTCGGATCCTCGATCGCGTCCTTGATGATCTTGAGGAATGTCACCGCTTCGCGGCCGTCGATCAGGCGGTGGTCGTAGCTGAGCGCGAGATACATCATCGGGCGGATTTCGACCTTGCCGTCGATCGCGACGGGGCGGTCCTCGATCCGGTGCAGGCCGAGCACGGCCGATTGCGGGGGATTGATGATCGGGGTCGACATCAGCGAGCCGAACACGCCGCCATTCGAGATGGTGAAGGTGCCGCCGGTCATGTCTTCCATTGTCAGCTTGCCCGCCTTGGCGCGCGCGCCGAAGTCGCCGATCGTCTTTTCGATGTCGGCGAAGCTCAGTGCCTCGGCATTGCGGATGACGGGAACGACGAGACCGCCAGGCGCCGACACCGCGACCGAGACGTCGACATAATCGTGATAGACGATCTCTTCACCGTCGATCTGCGCATTGACGTTGGGAATGTCCTTGAGCGCGAGGCACGCGGCCTTGGTGAAGAAGCCCATGAAGCCGAGGCGGACGCCGTGCTTTTTCTCGAACAGGTCCTTGTAGCGCGTGCGTGCCGCGATCACCGCGGTCATGTCGACATCGTTGAAGGTGGTCAGCAGCGCGGCAGTGTCCTGCGCCGATTTGAGCCGCTTGGCGATCGTCTGGCGCATCCGCGTCATCTTGACGCGCTCTTCGGCGCGCTCGCCGCCTGCCGACTTGGCTGCAGCAGGCGCAGGCGATGCGGCGGCGGGAGCAGGAGCGGGGGCCTCGCCCTGCTTCTTCGCTGCAGCGAGGACATCTTCCTTGGTCAGGCGACCGTCCTTGCCGGTGCCCTGGACGCGGCTCGGGTCGATCCCGTGTTCAAGGACGAGGCGGCGCACCGCGGGCGACAGCGTCGGCATCTCGCGGTCGGCAGGTCCGTCCTTGCCGCTGCTGCCGTCGATCGCGCGGCGCTGGTCGTCGGGCGCTTCGGGAGCATCGTCGGGATCGCCGTCGCCGGCGGGTTCGGCAATCTTGGTGGGCGCGTCGGCCTTGCTTGCGGCAGGGGCGGGGCTGGCTGCGCTCGATGCCGCAGAGCTAGCCGCGGCGCCGCCTTCTTCGACCACCGCGATGACGGTGCCGACTTCGACGGTCGCGCCTTCGGCGACCTTGTGTTCGCCCATCACGCCGGCAATCGGGCTCGGCACCTCGACCGCGACCTTGTCGGTTTCGAGGCTGGCGATCGGTTCATCGACCGCAACTGCGTCGCCCGGCTGTTTGAGCCATTCGCCGAGCGTCGCTTCGCTGACGCTTTCGCCGAGGGTGGGGACTTTGACTTCGCTTGCCATGATTCTCGTTCCTTGAGGTCAGTCGGTCGCCGGAGCGGACTTGGCCCCGGCTTTCTTGCGCGTGCGGCGGATTTCCTTGCGGACATTGTGGCCGAGCGCGTCGGCGACGAGCGCCGCCTGTTCGGCCTGATGGCGGCTCATCAGCCCGGTCGCGGGCGATGCAGCGGCGGCGCGGCCGGCATAGCGCGGACGCTTGGGCGTCAGCTTGAGCGTCGCAAGGCACTCCTCGATATACGGTTCGACAAAGTTCCACGCGCCCTGGTTCTTGGGCTCTTCCTGGCACCAGACGACGTCTTCGACATTCGTCATTTTCGCGAGCCGCACGGCGAGCGGTTCGCCGGGGAAGGGGTAGAGCTGTTCGAGCCGGACGATCTCGACATCGCTGTCGCCCGCGGCGTCGCGTGCCTCGATCAGGTCATAGGCGACCTTGCCCGAACACAATACGAGGCGCTTGACCGCCTTGTCAGCGGGTTTCGACGGATCGGACTTGATCCGCATGAAATGCTGGTCGTCGAGGAAGTCGGCGCGATCGGACACCGCCATCTTGTGCCGCAGCAGCGACTTGGGCGTCATGATGATCAGCGGTTTGCGGAAATTGCGCATCATCTGGCGCCGCATGACGTGGAAATAGTTCGCCGGGGTCGTGATGTTGCAGACCTGCAGGTTGTCGCCCGCGCACAGCTGGAGGAAGCGTTCGAGCCGCGCCGAGCTGTGCTCTGGCCCCTGGCCTTCGTAGCCGTGCGGCAGGAGCATGACGAGGCCGTTGGCGCGGAGCCATTTGGCTTCGCCCGAGGCGATGAACTGGTCGATCATGATCTGCGCGCCGTTGGCGAAATCGCCGAACTGCGCTTCCCACATGACGAGCGCCTTGGGATCGGCCATCGCATAGCCGTATTCGAAGCCGAGCACGCCGTATTCGGAAAGCGGGCTGTCATAGACCTCGAAGCGGCCATGCGGGACGGTCGCGAGCGGGATGTACTTGGTCTCTTCTTTCTGGTCGAGCCAGACCGCGTGGCGCTGCGAAAACGTGCCGCGGCCCGAATCCTGCCCCGACAGGCGCACCGCATAGCCTTCGGACAATAGCGTGCCCCAGGCGAGCGCTTCGCCGGTTGCCCAATCGAACTTCTCGCCGGTCTTGAACATCTCGCGCTTGGCATCGAGGATGCGGCCGAGCGTCTTGTGGATCGTCAGGTCGTCGGGAACGGTGGTCAGCGTCCGCCCGATCGCGTCGAACAGTTTCTTGCTGACGCCGGTCTCGACATTGCGGCGTGCGGTTTCGGGATCGGCGGGGGTGTGCAGGCCGGTCCAGCGGCCCGAGAACCAGTCGGCCTTGTCGGGCGTATAGTCCTTGCCAGCGGCGAATTCGCCGTCGAGATGGGCGACGAAATCGGCGGTCGTCTGTGCCACCCAGGCATCATCAATGACGCCTTCGTCGACCAGCCGCTGGCCATAGATCGCGCTGACCTTGGGGTGCTTGCGGATCGCGTCGTACATCAACGGCTGGGTGAAGCTGGGTTCGTCGCCTTCGTTGTGGCCGAAGCGGCGATAGCACCACATGTCGATGACGACGTCGCGCTTGAACTGCTGGCGAAAATCGATCGCCAGCTTGCAGGCGAAGGTGACCGCCTCGGGATCGTCGCCGTTGACGTGCAGGATCGGGGCCTGGACACCCTTGGCGACGTCGCTCGGATAGGGCGACGAGCGCGCGAACTGCGGGCTGGTCGTGAAGCCGATCTGGTTGTTGACGATGAAATGGATGCAGCCGCCGGTGTTATAGCCGCGGATGCCCGAGAAGCTGAGGCACTCCCAGACAATTCCCTGGCCGGCATTGGCAGCATCGCCGTGGATCAGCACGGGAAGCGATTTTTCGTGCGTGCCGATATCGCCGGCGAGCACCTGTTGCGCGCGCACCTTGCCGAGCACGACGGGGTCGACCGCCTCGAGATGCGACGGGTTGGGGACCAGCGACATGTGCACCTTGATGCCGTCGAACTCGCGGTCGGTGCTGGTGCCGAGATGGTATTTGACGTCGCCCGAACCGCCGACGTCGTCGGGGTTGGCGCTGCCGCCCTGGAATTCGTGGAAGATCGCGCGATACGGCTTGGCAAGGACGTTGGCGAGGACGTTCAGACGCCCGCGATGCGCCATGCCGTAAACGATGTCCTGGACGCCGTACTGGCCGCCATATTTGATGATCGCCTCGAGCGCAGGGATCATCGCTTCGCCGCCGTCGAGACCGAAGCGCTTGGTGCCGACATATTTCTTGGCGAGAAAGCCTTCCCACTGTTCGCCCTGGATCACCTTGTTGAGGATCGCGCGCTTGCCCTCGGGGGTGAACTCGATGCCCTTTTCGGCGCCTTCCATGCGGTCCTGGAGGAAGCGGCGTTCCTCGACATCGGCGATGTGCATGTATTCGAGGCCGACATTGCCGCAGTAGTTGGCACGCAGGATCGCGACGATGTCCTTGATCGTCGCGCGCTCGCGCCCAAGCACGCCTCCCAAATAGATCGGCCGGTCGAGGTCGGGACCGGTGAAGCCATGATATTCGGGCGTCAGGTCGGCGGGTACATCGCGGTGCGACAGGCCGAGCGGATCGAGATTGGCGGCGAGGTGGCCGCGCACGCGATAGGTCCGGATCAGCAGCATCGCGCGGATCGAATCGTTTGCCGCGCGCTCGACCGCGGCATCGTCGAGCGGCGCGCCGCTCTTGGCCGCGTCGGCGCGAACCGCATCGCGCGCGGCAACCGCCATCTGCGTCGGGTCCATCGCCGCATTGACCGCATCGAGATCCTCGAGCGGCCAGTTCGGGCGCGCCCAGCTCGGTCCGGCCTGCGGTTCGTCAGTTGCGAAGGTCTGCGGTTCGGCGTTCATGTCCTACCTCTCGTGCCCCTGCGAAGGCAGGGGCCCATCACCGGAACGATCGGCCGGGTATCTGCTATGCGCGAATATCGAACCATAAATCCTTCCAATCCGGATTTCCGCTTTCGATCAATCTGATCTTCCAGCTTCGTTTCCATTTCTTGATCTGCAGCTCGCGGTGACGGGCGTTTTGCAGATCGTCGTGTATTTCAAACCAGACCAAGCGTGTGCAGCCGTAAGTCTTACTATGGCCTTCAACCAACCTCTCGCGATGCTGGAATATCCGTGCCAGCAAATTTGACGTCGATCCCGTGTAGATGGCGCCCTGTTTGCGATTGGCCATCATGTAAACCGCGCCGCCCGCCATCGATCATCACTTTGGGTGATGGGCCCCTGCCTGCGCAGGGGCACGATGATGGAACGGTGCAATCAAGTTTCTGTTCAACCCTTGAGCAGGTCGACGAGCGTCGTGCCGAGTTCGCTGGGGCTCTGCGACACGCGGATGCCGGCGGATTCCATGGCCGCGATCTTGTCGTCGGCGCCGCCCTTGCCGCCCGAGACGATCGCCCCGGCATGGCCCATGCGGCGGCCCGGCGGCGCGGTACGGCCGGCGATGAAGCCGACGGTCGGCTTCGATCGGCCCTTCTTGGCCTCGTCCTTCAAAAACTGCGCGGCCTCTTCTTCGGCGCTGCCGCCGATTTCGCCGATCATGATGATGCTCGTCGTTTCGTCGTCGGCGAGGAACAGTTCGAGCACGTCGATGAAGTTGGTGCCGTTGACCGGATCGCCGCCGATGCCGACCGCGGTCGTCTGACCCAGGCCAGCGGCGGTCGTCTGGAACACGGCTTCATAGGTCAGCGTGCCCGAACGCGAGACGACGCCGACCGAGCCCTTCTTGAAGATGCTGCCGGGCATGATGCCGATCTTGCATTCATTGGGGGTCAGCACGCCGGGGCAGTTGGGCCCGATCAGGCGCGACTTCGATCCTTCGAGGCGGCCCTTGACGGTGACCATGTCAAGCACGGGGATGCCCTCGGTGATCGCGACGATCAGCGGGATCTCGGCATCGATCGCCTCGATGATCGAGGCGGCGGCGAACTTGGGCGGGACGTAGATGACGGAAGCGTCGGCGCCGGTGGCGTCGCGCGCCTCGGCAACGGTGTCATAAACGGGCAGGCCGATATGCGTCGTGCCGCCTTTGCCCGGGGTGACGCCGGCGACCATCTTGGTCCCGTAGGCGATCGCCTGCTCGGTATGAAAGGTGCCGGTCGCGCCGGTCATCCCCTGGGTGATGACCTTGGTATTTTTGTCTACGAGAATGCTCATAAATGCTGGTCCTCAGGCGTGTTTTTGTTCGGTAAAGGGTTCGGACGTGTCGTAATCGGAGCGTTGAAGCTGAATGCTGTGCTCATCATAAAACGCCGTCGCATCGAAGCCGTGTTCCCGGTGCGTGGCCATCACGGCGTCGCGTGCCGCGCCCGCAACCGATGCGTCGCGCCAGCGCACGATTGTCGCGATGCGATCGCGGCTGGTCGAGGCGAAGAAAATCTCCGCACCCTCATTGCCGTCGATCCCGGCCAGACATTCGAGCGTGACGCAGATCATCCGGTGAAGCTTGTCGAAAGCTGCGGGTGGTAAGGTAAAGGTATCGATACGGATCAGGGACATTGATTGATGCTCCGGTCTCAGGCGAGGCTGCCATCCAGTTCCTTACACGCGTCGAGCAGTTCCTTGACCGCGTCGACGCTGACCTGGAAGCCCTGCTTGGCCTCGGCGTCGAGCTTGATCTCGACGATGCGTTCGACGCCGCCTTCGCCGATCACGACGGGGACGCCGACATACAGGTCGTCGACGCCGTACTGGCCGGTGAGGTGCGCTGCGGCGGGCAGGACGCGCTTCTTGTCCTTGAGGAAGCTCTCGGCCATCGCGATCGCGCTGGTGGCGGGCGCGTAGAAGGCGCTGCCGTTGCCGAGCAGTTTGACGATCTCGCCGCCGCCGCCGCGCGTGCGCTTGACGATCGCGTCAATCTTGTCCTGCGTGGTCCAGCCCATCTCGACGAGGTCGGGAACAGGGATGCCCGCGACGGTCGAATACTGGACGACGGGGACCATCGTGTCGCCGTGGCCGCCGAGGACGAAGGCGGTGACGTCTTCGACCGAGACGTTGAATTCGTCGGCGAGGAAGTGACGGAAGCGCGCCGAATCAAGCACGCCGGCCATGCCGACGACCATGTTGTGCGGCAGCCCGGAAAATTCGCGCAGCGCCCAGACCATGGCGTCCAATGGGTTGGTGATGCAGATGACGAAGGCGTTGGGCGCGTGCTGTTTGATGCCTTCGCCGACCGCCTTCATGACCTTGAGGTTGATACCGAGCAAATCGTCGCGGCTCATGCCGTCCTTGCGCGGCACGCCGGCGGTGACGATGCAGACGTCGGCACCGGCAATGTCGGCGTAATCGCTCGTGCCCTTCAATTTTGCGTCAAAGCCTTCGACGGGGCCGGCCTGCGACAGGTCGAGCGCCTTGCCCTGGGGGAGGCCGTCGGCGATGTCGAACAATACGACGTCGCCGAGCTCCTTCATTGCGGCGAGATGGGCGAGCGTGCCGCCGATCATTCCGGAACCGATCATCGCAAGCTTCTTGCGGGCCATGGGCGAACCTTTCGAAAAGAGTCGAGGCGCGCCACGAGCGACACGCACGGGGGGATGAAATAGGAAAGGCGCGATTAGGCCGATTGTTCCCTTCGGGCAACCTCGGGCGTCAAACTATCTTTGCACATCATTCGCAATAGCTTTAGCCCGTGTTGCCCTGCGCTCAGCCGGCCAGATCGCGCAGCATCTCGGTCCATATCGCGACGCCGTCGTGGAGCGCCTTGACCGGCAGCCGCTCGTTGAGGCCGTGCGCGCGTTCATCGTCGGGCGAGACGCCCCAGGTGCCGTCGATGCCGTAAACCGGGATTCCCGCGGCACGGAAATAGAGGCCGTCGGTCGCACCGGTCGACATCTGCGGCACGATTGGCGCCGTCGGGAAGCGCGCGCGCACCGCCTTGGTATAGGCGGCGACGACATCGGGACGCAGCGGCGACGGCGGGCTGGCAATCGCGGGTTTGACCGGCTCGACCTCGACACCTTCGCCGGCGATCGCTTTGAGCGCGGCGAGCGTCAGCGCGGGATCCTCGCCGGGCAGGATGCGGCAGTTGACCGTTGCCTGGGCAAGCTGCGGCAGCGCGTTGTCGGCATGGCCGCCCGCGAGGCGCGTCGCGACGCAACGCGTCCGCGTCGTGCCGACCTCGAGCTCGCTCGCCTCGATGATATCGGCGGCAGCGCCATCATCGGGATTGGCGACCCAGGCGCGCATGGCATCGCCGAGCGCGCCGGTCTCCTGCTTGGCGCGCTCGATGTAATAGGCACGCGTGGTTTCGTTGAGCGCGGGCGTGAAGCGATAAACCTCGAGCCGCTTGAGCGCGCCCGCCAGTTCATAGATCGCGTTGTCGGGCCGCGGGCGCGAGCTGTGCCCGCCGCGATTGTGAACGCTCAGCGTAAAGGTCTGATAGACCTTCTCGGCGGTTTGCATGCCAAAGCCGAGCGCGCGGCCGTCGCGGTCGAACGCGCCGCCGCCGGCATCGGCGTTGAGCGCATATTCGGCATTGGTCCATTTCAGCCAGTCGCTTGCGCCGAGGCTGGCGCCGTTCTGGCCGGTCTCCTCGTCGCCGGTGAACAGCACGACGATGTCGCGCGTCGGCTTGAAACCCGCCGCCTTGAGCGCGAGCAGCGAGGCGGTGATTTCGGTCACGCCCTGCTTGTCGTCGCTCGTCCCGCGGCCGTAGAAATAGCCGCCTTCGGTGATCAGCTTGAACGGGTCGCGCTCCCAGTCGGACCGTTTCGCCTCGACGACGTCCATGTGCGCGAGCAGCAGGATCGGCTTGCGATCGGTCTTCTTCGCGGCGGGCCAGCGGACGATCAATGCGGCGGTCTGGTCGCCGGGATCGCCTTCATAAGGAATCACATGGATATCGTCTTCCGCCCAGCCTGCGGTGCGGAATTTGCCCGCGAGATAATTGGCGAGCTTGGGCACTTCGCCGCGGCCCTTGACCGTCGCGGTCTCGATCGCGGTCTGGTAGATTTCGAGCGTCTGCGCCTGTTGATCGTTCGCCGCATGGGCGGGAACCGTGATGGTGGCGGCGCAGCTCAGCAGGATCGCGAGCGAGAACTTGGGACGCATAGGACTTCTCTCCAGGACAGGATAACTCGCCGGCGAAGCTGCGCCGCGCCCGGCCGTGCGTCAAGTCGCGAACCGCTTACGCCGTATCGGGCAGCGGTGCGGCGTCGGGCTCGGCCGGCATCTTGCCCGCGCGTTGCGGCAGGATGAGGATCAGAGCGACGATCGCAACCGTCAGCACGGCGGAAGCGAGCGGGCGGCTGAACGCGAGGCCGCCGTGATCGAGCGGCTTGTCGAGGAAATCGCCGACCGTCGCGCCGAGCGGGCGCGTCAGGATGAATGCTGCCCAGAACAGCGCGCTGTGATTGGCGCGCGTCCAGTAATAGAGCGCGGCGACGACGAGGATCAGCGCGCCGAAGATGAGCGCGCCGCCGCCGAAGCCAATCCCGTTGGTGTCGGCCACCCAGTCGCCGAGCGCGGTTCCGAGCGTTTGCGAAAAGGTGATCGTGATCCAGTAGAACCATTCGGCCTTGGGCGTGGCGATATTGTCGGTCGAAATGCGGCCGAGGCTGACATGCCACAGCGCCAGCGTGCCGAGCACGAGCGCGAGCAGCAGAGCCGATCCACCGGTATAGCCGATCCCCATCGAGCGGGTGACATGATCGGCGAGCGTCGTGCCGAACGTCGTCGAGGCGATGATCGTCGCCCAGTAGAGCGCGGGATGAAAGCCACGCGCCTTGATCTGCGCAACGACGAGCGCGAGGAAGATCACGCCGAAGATCGCGGTGCCGACGAGATAGCCCAGGCTGAGCGTCATCGAGACCGTGTCGCCGCCGGTTTCGCCCAATGTCGTGGCAAGGATCTTGATGATCCAGAAGCCGAGCGTGATCGCGGGAACCTTGGACAAAGCGGCTTTGTGGTCGAACTCGTCGCGGCTGGCGATCATGTCATGCTCCGTTTGCTGCTCTCGTCGGGTCTGACGTTCCCGGATTGCCTTAACCGCAGTCGCCGACAGGATAAATAGTGCAACGGGTCGCGCGCGCGCCGCTCGACTGTGGTGCGAACGGCTCTGACCGATCAGGCGCGCGCGCGGCGCGGGTTATGCTCTTCAGCGTCGTGGGCGAGCAGTATCGCGGCGGCATAGTCGGGCACCGCCCGGCTGAAATAATAGCCCTGGCCGAGCGTGCAGCCTGCCTCGCGCACCGCGCGCACCTGCTCGATGGTCTCGACCCCCTCGGCGACGATGTCCATCCCGAGTTTCGATCCAAGTTCGGCAACGGCGCGGATGATCGCGTCGGTCTTGCGGCCGACGTTCGGACCCGAGACGAAGCTGCGATCGATCTTGATCTTGCTGAAGGGATATTTCTGCACGTAGCTGAGCGACGAATAGCCGGTTCCGAAATCGTCGAGCGCGAACTTGATGCCGATCGCCGACAGGTCGTGAATGAAGTTCTCGGTCGCGTCGTGGTCGTCGAGCAGTAGGCTTTCGGTGACCTCGAGTTCGAGCCGCGACGGATCGAGCCCGGCCTGGCGGATCGCATTGATGATGCCGAGCGCTGCGCCGGGCGCCTTGATCTGTAGCGGCGAGAGGTTGACCGCGAGCGAAATGTCGTCGGGCCAGCGCGCCGCGGCCTTGGCCGCCTGCGCGGTGATCCAGTTGCCGAGCGTCACGATCACGCCGGTTTCTTCGGCCAGCGGGATGAATTCGTCGGGCATCAGTTCGCCCCGGGTCGGGTGAAACCAGCGCACGAGCGCTTCGAAGCCGCGGATCCGCCCCGATTCCAGGTCGACCACCGGCTGGAAATAGACCGACAATTCGTCTTTCAGGATCGCGGCGCGAAGTTCGGCCTCGATCTCGCGCTTGCGGGCGAGATCGCGGTTCATCGACGGGGCGTAAAAACAGGTCTGTCGGCGGCCGTTGACCTTGGCATGGTACAGCGCGAGATCGGCGTTCTGCATCAGCGTTGCCGCGCTCGACGCGTCCTCGGGGAGCAGCGCGACCCCGATCGAGGCGTGGACTTCGAGCCATTTGCGATCGATCCCGACCGGCCGCATGATCTCGGCGTGGATTTCGCTGGCCAGCCGCTCGCTTTCGTGGCGATCGGCAACTTCGCAAAAGACGATGAACTCGTCGCCGCCGAAGCGGGCGACGGTGGCGTGGTCGGGCGAAACTTCGGCGAGCCGGGCAGCAATTTGCGCGAGAACCTGATCGCCGACGGGATGGCCGAACAGGTCGTTGATCTCCTTGAATCGGTCGAGATCGAGCCAGAACAGGGCCAGGATCGTATCCTTGCCGGCGGAGCGCAAGCGTTCGGTCATGTCGTGGTCAAGGCCGGCGCGATTGGCGAGACCGGTGACGACGTCGATCCTCGCAAGATGGCGCATTTCGGCGGCCAGGCGCTCGTTGGTCTCGGCCGAGCCGATCGATTCGCGCAGGACCTTGAACAGGTTGATCGTGATCGTCATCATCGCGACGACCAGGAGCATCAGGTTCGCCGCGAGAAACACGAACGGCAGCGTGCCGATGACCAGCAATGCAATGACGACGGGAAGGACGACGAGGCTGAGCTGGCCCATCGCGATCACGGGTCGCCCGGCGTTGCGGGCGCAGATGCCGACGCCATAACAGAGCGCACTGACCATCAGCAGAATTTCGACCTGTGGGCCGGCGCGGATCAGCAGCGCGACGGCGGCGGTCGCGCCGAGGACGAACGCATAGCTGAACGCGCCGATCTCATAAATGAATTCGAGCAAGCGGGTGCTGCGCGACTGGTCGTCGCAAGCGAGGCTCAGAGCGCCTGCGACGCGGGCGATCGCGATGACCGACAGCAGCGCGCTCAGGAAGACGATCTCGATCTTGCCGCTGACATAGGCGGCGACCCAGGCGCCGACGCTGCCGGTAAACGCACCGATCGCAAGACTGGCAGGCTGGGTATAGAGCGTGCGCACCAGCATCCGGCGAACGCGCTCGGACAGCGCGTCGCTGCCCAGCGAGCGCGCGCCTGCCGCCAAGATGTTTAATGATCGGGCAAATTTTGCCATGGATGCTGCCGTACGCGCAAGACTTCACTGTACAGTTAACAGCTTAGCAGGATCACCGGCGTTGGTGATGCCTATGCGTGAATCACCCGGCGATGGTCTTCAGCCGACATCGTCCCCGACGCCGTGGCCCAGCGCGAGATAGGCCTCCGAGCGCATCTCGAGCAATCGCGAGACGGTGCGGTCGAATTCGAACCGGCCGTCGCCCGCGGGATACAGGCCGTCGGGTTCGGCATCGGCGCTGGCGAGCAGCTTGACGCGATATTCGTAGAGCGCGTCGATCAAGGTGACGAAGCGCGCCGCCTCGTTGCGCATGTCGGGCCCCATCACCGGAATGCCGACGATGATGACGGCGTGGAAGGTCCGCGCGATCGCGAGATAGTCGCTTGCCCCGCGCGCCTCGCCGCACAGGCGTTTGAAACTGAACACCGCGACGCCCTTGAGCGCCTTGGGCACGTGCAGCGTGCGCTTGCCGCCGACCGCCAGTTCGCAACTCGGGACGTGCGCCTTGTCGCTCGGCGGATAGTCGGTGAGGCGAAAGAACGCCTCGCTCAGAGCGGTGGTCGCGGCCGGACCGTTGGGGACATGCCACAGGCTGGCATCGCCCAGCCGGTCGCGGCGGTAATCAGTCGGGCCGTTGAGCGCGATGATGTCGTTTTCCGCCTCGATGGTCGCGATGAAGGGCAGGAAATGCTCTCGGTTGAGGCCGTCCTTGTAGAGGTCGCGCGGCGGCCGGTTCGATGTCGCGACGACGGTCACGCCCTGGCCGAGCAATGCGGTGAACAGCCGCGATATGATCATCGCGTCGGCCGAATTGTTGATCACCATCTCGTCAAACGCGAGCAGGCGCACGCCCTTGGCGATATCCCCGGCGACGGCGTTGACCGGATCGCCCTGTTCGGTCTGGCGCGCGGTCTTGAGCGCGGCGTGGACGTCGAGCATGAAGGCATGGAAATGGACGCGGCGCTTGCGCTCGATTCGCAGCGTTTCGAAGAACAGGTCCATCAGCATCGACTTGCCGCGCCCGACCGCGCCCCACAGATAGGCGCCGCGTGTGCGGTCTGGCTTGCGGTCCAGCAGCCGCGCGATGAAACCGCGTTCGGCGCAGGTCGCCTCGAGCCGGTCCTGCAGGTCGGCGAGCGTCGCGACTGCGGCGGCCTGCTGTGCGTCGGGCTTGAGCTCGCCCGCCTCGATCAGCGCGGCATAGCGCGCGGCGAGGCCGGTCATCCGCCCTTCTTCAACATGCCCGAAAAGCTCGCGACGATGTGCGGGCTGTCGCTGCCGGCCTCCGCGGGCGCCTGGACCAGCCGGCCGCGCAGGAAGACGAGGTGCTTGGTGTCGCGGACGATCTCGACCTCGGCATCGAGCGGCTCGTCGAGTCGCCCCGCGCCGACGAACTGCATCGACAGGTCGACCGTGACGGTGCGCGGCCCCATCGCGATGCCGAGCGTGCGCGCCGCCGCGAACAGCGCGATATCGGCAAAAGCGAGGCTGATCCCGCCATGGACGTTGTCGGCAAGGTTGCTGTGTTTGCGTTCGGGCACGATGCGCACGCGCGCGGTCGTCTTGCCGTTCGGCTGGATCCGCATCGGGCCGAGAAAGTGGTTGAAACGCTCGCCTTCCCTGATCTCCCAGCGGAACCAGCCGGGATGATCGGGATCGGGCCCGAACGCAAAGCGCGGATCGATGTCGGGACCGGTCAACGGACCTCTCCCGCCTTAGAGCTGGCGCTCGACCATCAGCTTCTTGGTCTCGGCGATCGCGCGCGCCGGGTTCAGGCCCTTGGGACAGGCGTTGGCGCAGTTCATGATCGTGTGGCAGCGATAGAGGCGATAGGGATCCTCAAGCTCGTCGAGCCGCTCGCCGGTCATTTCGTCGCGGCTGTCGGCGAGCCAGCGATAGGCCTGGAGCAGGATCGCGGGGCCGAGGAACTTGTCGCTGTTCCACCAGTAGCTCGGGCAGCTGGTCGAGCAGCAGGCGCACAGGATGCACTCGTAAAGCCCGTCGAGCTTGGCGCGGTCCTCGGGGCTCTGCAGCCGTTCCTTGCCCGAAGGCGGCGGCGTGACGGTCTTGAGCCACGGCTGGATCGACGCATATTGCGCGTAGAAATGCGTGAAATCGGGGACGAGGTCCTTGATCACTTCCATGTGCGGCAGCGGCGTGATCGTGACGGTCGACTTGCAGTCCTCGATCGCGGTGGTGCAGGCGAGGCCGTTCTTGCCGTCGATGTTCATCGAGCACGATCCGCAGATGCCTTCGCGGCACGAACGGCGGAAGGTCAGGCTGGGGTCCTGTTCGGACTTCATCTTGATCAGCGCGTCGAGCACCATCGGGCCGCAATCGTCGGTATCGATCTCGAACGTGTCGTAGCGCGGATTCTCTCCGCTGTCGGGATCGTAGCGATAGACCTTGAAGCCGCGCGTCTTGCCCGCGCCGTTGGCGGCAGCGTGACGCTTGCCGTTCTTTTTGATCTTGCTGTTCGCGGGCAAAGTGAATTCGGCCATGTCTTCGATCGTCCTGATAGGGTGCGAGCTATGCGGGTAGCCAAAAGCGCCGCCTGGCTCAACGACCAAATGCTTTCATTTGGCGGCTGCCGGGTTATGGATCGGCACGACCAGCGTGCGGGGCGCGGTTCACGATCACCCGTGGGGAGCACCCTTGCGTATCTGTTTCCTGTTCAACCACGACCAGCCGCACCAGGTTGCGCACAGCCTGCCGATCGCGCGCGCGATGGCGGCGCGCGGGGCGCACGAGGTCGTGCTGGCTGTGACTCACGACGCGGTCGAGCGCGAAGTCCGGCGCCTGCTCGGCGCCGATCAGGCGCGCGTGACGATTATCAGCCTGCGGACCCGGGGGCTGGTCCGGCGCTCGGCGGCGCGCCTGCTCGACCCGCTGTTTCCTGCGCGGCGGCTGGCGATCTATCGCGACAATCTCGACTTCTTTCGGGGATTCGACGTGCTCGTCGTCTCCGAAAAGACGTCGCTCGTGCTCAAGTCGCGCTATGGGCTCGATCGGCTAAAAATGGTCCACAGCCGCCATGGCGCGGGTGATCGGGCGATCGGTTTCGACAAGGCGAGCGCCCGCTTCGATCTCGTCCTCGTCTCGGGTCCCAAGATCCGCGATCGGCTGATCGCCGAGGCCGGGGTCGATCCCGCCAAGATCGCGCTCATCGGCTACGTCAAGTTCGACATCGAACCGCGGCCCCTTGATCTGGGCTTTGCCGATCCGGCGCGTCCGACCGTCATCTATAATCCGCATCCCTCGCCGCATCTGTCGTCATGGTATCGTTTCGGACCATCTGTGCTGCGCCAGTTTGCCGCGAGCGATCGCTACAACCTGATCTTCGCGCCGCATGTCATGCTGTTCCAGCGCCGCTTCAACTTCGCGCTCGACCGGCTGTCGGCAGCGCGCGCGGTGCCGCCGGGGCGCGAATTTACCGACCTGCCCAACCTGCATATCGACCTGGGTAGCACGCGCAGCGTCGACATGAGCTATGTCCGCGCCGCCGATATCTATCTCGGCGACGTCAGCAGCCAGGTGTACGAATTCCTTGCTCGCCCGCGCCCGTGCCTGTTCCTCGATGCGCACGACACCGACTGGCGCGGCGATCCCAACTACCTCCACTGGCAGGCGGGCCCGGTCATCGACGACGTGGGCGATATCATCGCCGCTACCGACGCCGCCGTGGCGAGCCATCCCGACTATCTCGCCCGCCAGCGCGAACTGCTCGCGGCGACCTTTGCGGGTAGTGATCGCCCTGCGTCGGAGCGGGCCGCCGACGCGATCGAGGCGCTGGCATGAGCAAGATCGCGGTCCTGCTTCACGACTGTTCGCTCGGCGGGACCGAACGCGTCGCGCTCGAGCTGGCGCACGAATGGAGCAAGGCAGGGCGCAAGGTCGTGCTGCTGCTCGGCCACGACCGCGGCGCCTTCGCGGGAATGGTCGATCCCGATATCGAGATCGTCACGGCACCCGGACCCATGCGGCGCGGTCGCGGACAGGTCGCCCGGCTGGGCCGCTGGGCCGCCGAAGAATTGGCCGACCGGCCTGACGTGACCGCATTGTTCATACCGGGCAATTATCATTTCCCGGCGATTCGAGCGATCCGGGCACGCAATCCGGACCTCCACATCATTGCAAAGATCAGCAATATTCTCGACCGGCCCGATCGACCCGCCTGGCGCCGCGGCGGCTTTGCCATGATCACGCGCCGGCGGCTGGCGGGCGTCGATGTCATCACCGTCCTGGGAGAATCGCTCCGCGCCGACGCCGAAACGGTCTTCGGTCGGGATGTACGGATCGTGGTTGCTTTCGATCCCTGCCGCGCGGCCGCCGTTCCTGCGCCGAGCCATCCACCGGGAACTGGCTTGATCGCCGTCGGGCGGCTCGTCGGTCAGAAGAACATCGTGCTGCTGGTCGACGCCATGGCGCAACCCAGCCTGGCCGCGCGACATCTGTTGATCGTCGGAGACGGCCCGCAACGCGGCGTATTGGAACTTCGGGCCCGAACGCTGGGCATCGCGGACCGAATCGAATTCGTCGGTATCCGGCACGATGTCAGTGCGATGATGGAGGCCTCGGCGCTGTTGCTGCTGAGTTCGCTTTACGAAGGCTATCCCGCCGTCGCGATCGAGGCGCTCGCAGCAGGTATCGGCGTCGTAACGACCGACTGCACCCCGGCGATGGACGAAATACTTCCGAGCCCGTCGCTTGGCTGCATCGTGAGGTCGCTTAATCCGGCAGACTTCGCGCTTGCGGTCGCGGCCCAGCTTGACGGTGTTGCGTTCGATCGTGACGCCGCCGCACCGGTTGTTTCACGCCATCGGCCCGACCTTGCCGCGGGCCGTTATCTCGCGCTGTGCGACGGACAGGCGGCTGCGGCATGAGCGACCGTAGCGGCCTGAGGCGCGTCGGCGGCAACATCGCCGCGCTGGTCACCGGCAAGGCGGGGGCGGGGCTGCTCAGTGTCGTGACGCTGGCGATCGTCGCGCGCCGGCTGGGGGTCGAGAATTACGGCGTGCTGACGCTGGTCCACGGCTATGTCACGCTGATCGGCAGCGTCGTTGCGTTTTCGGGCTGGCACGGGCTGGTGCGCTATGGCGGCGAGGCGCTCCATCGCGGCGATCATGGCCGCTTCCTGCGGCTGGTCGGATTCCTGTCGCTGATCGAGCTCGGCTTCGCGATCGTCGCGATCGCGCTCGCGGTGCTGCTCGTCCCGCTGGTCGGGCCGCGGCTCGGCTGGCCGCCCGACGCGATCCGCTTCGCGCCATTTTACTGCATCGCGGTGCTGGCGACGGTGCGCGCGACGCCGCAGGGCATTCTCCAGCTCGCCGACCGCTTCGACCTGATCGGCCTGCACCAGATCGTCATGCCGGTCGTCCGGCTGGTCGGCGCGCTGATCGCCTGGGCAATGGGCGGCGGCCTGACCGCCTTCTTCCTCGTCTGGCTGGCAGGCGCGCTGGCCGAGGGGATTTCGATGTGGCTGTTCGCGCTGGGCCGGCTGCCCGGACTCGTGCGCGATTATGACCGCCCGCTTGGCTCGTCGCTCAGGCCCCGTGCGATTCGCCGCGACAATCCCGGCATCCTGCCCTTTATCGCGACGACCAATGCCGACCTGACGCTGCAGGAATTCGCGCCCAACGCGGTGCCGCTGGTGATCGGCTGGGTGCTCGGCCCCGCCGCAGTCGGCCTGTTCGCGCTATCGCTGCGCGTCAGCAACGTCATCATGCAGCCCGCGCGGATGATGGGCCAGGCGAGCTATGCGGTGATCGCCGACCTCATCCGGCGCAAACGCTTTGCCGAACTGTCGCAAACCGTGTGGCGCAGCGTCGCGATCGCGACCGCGCTGGCGGGCGTCCTCGTTGCGGTCATCGCATTGTTCGCGCCGACGATATTGACGCTGCTCGGCGGGGCGAGCTTTGCCGGCGGCGCGGTCCTGTTGATCATCGTCGCGGCGGGCCGCGCCCTGCAGGCGGGCGCGCCGGTGCTGATCGCGACCTTGACCGCGTTCGGGCGGCCGGGTCGATCAATCATGGTCAACCTGTCGGCCAGCCTCGTTTTCCTTGCGGTACTGCCGCTGCTGCTCGCGCGGCTCGGGGTCGAGGGCGCGGGATTGCAGGTGTTGCTGCAGGCCGTCGCGACGATCGCGGCGCTGACATGGCTGGTGCGGCGCTTGCTCGCCGATCCGCCCGAAATGCCCGACGATGCGCCCGAGGTGTCGTCATGACTGCGCCCGATCTTGCCGGGCGGCGCGTTTTCGTTTTCGCCAAGGGCTTCGCCCCCGACGAAGGCGGGATGCAGACCTACGCCGCAGGCGTAGCGCATGGCTATGCGGCGCTGGGGGCAAGCGTGACCGTTTTTAGCCAGACCTCGATCGGCCCGCGCGTTTTCGAAGCCGATGGCCTGCGGCTCGTCGATATCGGGCCGGGCAAGTCGCCGCTGGTGATCGCGCGGCTGCGCGCGGCGGTCCGGCGAGAGATGCGCGCGAACGGTGCGCCCGATTTCGTCCATGCGACGACCTGGCGGACAGCGGTGATCGCGCGGCTCGCGGGGCTGGCTTTTGCCGTCACCGTCCATGGCCGCGAGATGGCGCGTACGCAGGGGCTTGCGGCGATGGTGATGCGCCATGTCCTCGCCCGCGCGGAGCGGATCGTCGCGGTCAGCCATTATACGCGCCGCGTCCTGCTCGTGCGTTTTCCCGAACTCACCGAGCGGACCGTCATTGCGTGGAACGGTTGCGACAGCGATCCGGCCTCGGCGTGCGGCCCCAAGGACACCGATCCGCCGCTGGTCCTGACCCTGTGCCGGATCGAGCCGCGCAAGAATGTCGCGACGGCGATAGGCGCGGTGGCGGCGTGCAACAGCCCCGCGATCCGCTGTCATTATATCGTCGCCGGGCGGGGTCCCGACCTCGCCAAGATCCGCGCGCAGGCCGAGCGGTTGTCGCAAGGGCAGGCGATCCGGATCGCGGGCTTCGTCTCCGATGACGAGATGGCCACGCTCTACCACCGCGCGGCGATCTTCCTCCACCCGCAGATCGCGGTCGAGCAGGGGCGCGATTTCGAAGGCTTCGGTATCGCGATCGCCGATGCGATGGCCGCCGGATGCGCGTGCATCGTCGGGCGCGACGGCGGCACCCCCGAACTCGTCGAAGACGGGGTGTCGGGGATAGTCGTCGATGGCCATGACGGCGAGGAGGTCGGCGCGGCGCTCAGGATGCTGCTCGACGATACCGAGCGATGCCGGGCGATCGGCACGGCGGCGCGGACGCGCGCGGCGCGCTTCACCTGGGATCGCCATGTCCGGATCGCGCTCGGCACGATTCCCGGCGACTAGCGCGCGGCGAGGATCGTCTCGGCGAGCGCGAGGTCGGCGGGCTTGTCGACGTCGATGCACGCCTCGGGCTGCGGCATCGCAACCAGTTTCGCGTCGATGCCGTGGCGCCGTCCGATCCGTGCAATCGCGTCGGGCAGGGTGACGAGGCGCAGCACTGCGGCGATCAATATGGCCGGCCCGAACGCCGATATGACGCGCCAGCCCTTCTTGCGATCCTGTTCGACGTCGCGCCAGATCGCGATCAGCGGCAGGACCGCCTCGCCGCCGATCCAGAACAGGTTGGCACCCGACCAGGCGCCGCCACGGAATTTGAGCCAGCTGCGTTGTGACTTGGGATAGGCGCTGAGCAGCGTGCACCGCTCGACCATCGCGATGCCAAGGTCGTGCGGCTGCGCGGCGGCGAGGAAATGGTCGACCATCGCGCCGGTCAGCAAGGCATTGTCGGCGGTCGTCACCAGCATCGGCGCCGCCCCCTGATTGATCAGCCGGGCGATCGTCGCCGCGATCGTCGGCAGCGAGGGGGCAAAGACGATGCGCGAATCGTTCGCCATCCAGGCGCAGGCGGGATCGTCTTGCAGCGCCGCGAAATCCTGCGCGACGACGACGATGCGGCCGATGTCCCGATGATCGGCGAGAACGCGCACGACACGCGAGACCATCGCTTCGCCCGCAACCGGAATCAGCGCCTTGGCATCGACACCGAGCGAACGCGCGAACGGGTCGCCGCCGGGCCGCTCTCCGGCGAGGACGATCGCGGTCGCCGTCACTGTGCGGGGAGGTCCGCGACGCGGTGGAGGAATGCTGCGCTGTCGGCGAGGACGCGGCCCTTCGACCGGAACGGCCGCGACAGCGCCATGATGATATCCTCATGGTCGAGCCCGGGATACTCCTTGACCTCGCCGTCGCGCCCGGCGGCCTTGAGCGCCTTGGCGAGATCATAGGCATTGTGCGGCTTGACCGTGGTGTCGGCGCTGCCCGTGATCAGCAGCATCGGCGGTGATGCGGCCGAGACGTAATGGATCGGCTGGGTGATCTCGGCCGGGCGCGCCTTGCCCATCGCGTTGATCGACGATTCCTTGTCGAGCGGTAGGAAGTTGTAGGGGCCCGACAGGCCCGCCACACCCTTGATCGCCGACATCGGTACGCCGCTGGCGGCAAGATATTCGGGATCGAGCGCGATCATCGCGGCGATATGCGCGCCCGCCGAATGGCCGGCGAGGACGATCCGGTCGGGATCGGCGCCGTAGCGCGCGGCAAGGCTGCGGGCCTTGGCGACTGCCGCTGCGCCGTCTTCGAGAAAGTCGGGAAAGACGTGGTCGGGGACCAGCCGATAGCTTGGCACTGCAACAACGAACCCCTGTGCGGCATAAGCGCGCCCGGCAAAGCCATAGCTTTCGCGGTTGCCCTGGTACCAGCCGCCGCCGTGGAAAAAGACGAGCAGCGGCCGGGGCTTTCCGGTCGCTTCGGCGGGGGCATAGATATCGAGCTTCTGGCGCGGATCGGAGCCATAGGCGACATCGCTTGCGACCTTGCGCGTGGCCGCATCGCCCGCCCAGGCGCTGTCGATGATATCGAGCTGGCGCGGCGGCTCGTGACTGAGCAGCCAGACCAGCGCCGCGCCCGCGACAACGATGAGGGCGATCGCGATACGCAGCATGTTTCTTCCTTTGATCATGGCACTTTCGCGCGATCATGACGTTATCCCTTCAATGCGCAAGACCTGGCTTATCGTGAACATCGACAGTGGCAGCTACGACGCGACGGCGTGCGATCGCGTCGGCGACGCGCTCGCCGCGAAGGGTTGGCCGTGCGATCGCGTCGTGCAGTTCCCGCAGGACGATCTGCCCGATCGCGCGATGCTCGAACGCGAAGGTGTCGATACGATCGCGATCTATACCGGTGACGGCACGATCAATTCGCTGGCGAGCGCGCTCGAAGGCTGGGCGGGCGAGCTGCTCGTCCTGCCCGGCGGCACGCTCAACCTGCTGTCGAAAAAGCTCCACGGCGACCGCTCGGTCGAGGATATCGTCGCCGATCTCGACGGCGCGCGAACGGTGCGGCCGCCGGTCATCCGCGGCGGCGGCATAACCGCGCTGGTCGGCGTCATCGTCGGCCCGACGACCGTCTGGGGCGAGGTCCGCGAGCAGGCCCGCCATCTCGACGTATCGGCCTTGGTCGAGACGGTGCCCAATGCGGTTTCCGAAACCTTTGGCGATGACAGCGTTCGCCTTGCCGGGGCCGAGCAAGGCTATCCGGCGCTCAACCTGACCCCGCTCGAGGACCGGATTTTCGTCCAGGGGTTTCTGACCGACAATGCGGCGCAGGTGCTCAGCCACGGATTTGCCTGGCTCGGCGGCGATTTTCGCAACGGCCCGCACGACGACCTGGGCCATCACGGCGAGGTCGCGATCGAAGGATCGGGCGAGATCGGCATGCTCTACGACGGCGAGCGCGGCGAGATCGTCTCGGGGACGAAATTTACCCCCGGCACGCTTGACCTTGGATTGCTGGCGACCGACACCGCTTGACCATGATCAAACTTTTTCATGTCAGCGACATCCATTTCGGCGTCGAAGACCCGATGGCGCACGGCTGGTTCAAGGAGTGCGTTGCGCGCGAAAAGCCCGATGGCATCGCGCTGACCGGCGATATCACGCAGCGCGCGACGCTGGGCCAGTTCGCCGCCGCGACGCGCTGGATCGCCTCGCTCGAAGCGCCGGTCAAGGTCGAGATCGGCAATCACGACATGCCCTATTACGACCCGGTCGAGCGCGCCTTTGCGCCCTATCGGCGTTTCCTGACGTTGCAGAAAGCGGTCGAACGGCCGATCGACCTGCCCGGCGTGTCGCTCGTTTCACTGCGATCGACGTCGCGCGCGCAGTGGCGGACCAACTGGTCGCGCGGGATCATTCGCCCCGCCGCGCTCGCCGGGACGCTCGCCAGAATCGCTGCGGTGCCCAAGGGCGACATGATCATCGTCTGCACCCACCATCCGCTCGTTGAGACCAACACCAAGGGCGAGGTGCTGACGCGCCATGGCGAACATGCCCTGTGCGCACTCGCCAAGGCAGGGGTCCACGCGATCCTGACCGGCCATGTCCACGACGCCTTCGACCTCACGCACCCGACCCCCGACGGCCCGATCCGCATGATCGGCGCGGGCACGCTGTCGCGCCGCGTCCGTTCGACCCCGCCGAGCTTCAACGAGCTGACGATCGAGAACGGCATGATCAAGGTGCGCGCGCGCAATGTCGCGGAACTGGAGACTTCGGCAGTCCAGATCGACGACATCCCGCCCGATGCAGAGCCGCCGGAGGCGGGTGACCGGGTCGCCCCGGCCGCGACGCTGGTCGAGGATCGCAGCGCATAGAAAAAGGGCGGCCCCGCGGGACCGCCCTTTTCTTGTAGCGTATCGGTTCGCGTTAGCGCTTCGAGAACTGGAAGCTCTTGCGCGCCTTGGCCCGGCCGTACTTCTTGCGCTCGACGACGCGGCTGTCGCGGGTCAGGAACCCGGCCGTCTTGATCGTCGCGCGAAGCTTGGGCTCGAACTTGCTCAAGGCCTGCGAGATGCCGTGCTTGACCGCGCCGGCCTGGCCCGAAAGCCCGCCGCCCTTGACCGTAGCGACGACGTCGTACTGGCCACGACGGTCGGTGATGTCGAACGGCTGGTTGATGATCAGGCGCAGCGTCGGACGGGCGAAGAATTCCGCCTGGTCACGGCCGTTGACGGTGATCTTGCCGGTGCCGGGCTTGACCCAGACGCGGGCGACCGCGTCCTTGCGACGACCGGTCGCATAAGCGCGGCCCTGGGCGTCGAGTTCCTGCTCGCGAATCGGTGCAGGAGCGCCGCCGCCGCCATCGGTCGCGGGGTTATATTCGGCAGGCGCTTCGGCCTCTGCAACGGCAGTATCGCCACCGGTTGCAGGTGCTTCGGCTGCGGCAGGCGTGCCGCCGGCGATGTCCTTGAGGTCCGCCAGCGACTGGCGGGTGTCTTCGATCTTGTCGGCCATTATGCGCCCACCTTGTTCTTGCGGTTCATCGAAGCGACGTCGAGCACGGTTGGCTCCTGTCCTTCATGCGGATGCTCGGAGCCCTTGTAGACGCGCAGGTTGCGCATCTGCTGGCGACCCAGCGGGCCGCGCGGGATCATGCGTTCGACCGCCTTTTCAAGGATACGCTCGGGGAAACGACCCTCGAGGATCTTGCCGGCAGGCGTCTCTTTCAGGCCGCCGACATAGCCGGTGTGCTTGTAATAGATTTTCTTCTTCAGCTTATCGCCGGTGAAGCGCACCTTTTCGGCGTTGATGACGATGACATTGTCACCGCAATCGACGTGCGGGGTGAAGCTCGGCTTGTGCTTGCCGCGCAGCAGGTTGGCGATGATCGTCGCAACGCGGCCGACAACGAGGCCTTCGGCGTCGATCAACACCCAGTTCTTTTCGACCGTACCGGCATTGGCCGACTTGGTCGTTTTCATCAGCGCCTTCATGGGCCTGAACTCCTCAAAAATGATATCGCGACCGTCAGGCGTATGCGCCGGGCGGTCAAAACAAACGCCGCCCGGAACGGACGGCGCGTTGTTGAGCGAGCCAATGGCCCTCGTTCGCTGCTATGTCAAGCTGGAAGCGGCTTTGCTGACAGGTATTCAAATACCTTGAGGATCAAGCGGGGTCAATGTCCGCGTTTTGCGGCTCAGCGCACGACCGTCGGCCCGGCCGGCGGTGTCGCGCTGTTCGATCCGCGTTGCCAGCCCGGTTGCGCGATCGATCGAATAGGTGATCGCGCTGACGATGGCCAAAGCCTGGTTGCCGTCGTCGCCCGCGCGGACGGTACGCGTCGTTTCGTCTATCTGCATGCTCGCGGCATCGCTGGCGACGATCTCGAGATGGGTCTTGGCGCTGACCGGAGCATCGGTCAGGTCCCGGCCTCTGGTCTGGAGCTCGGCGGGTGCTTGCCCGACCTGGCTTTGCGCGAATTGCAGAAGCGGGCGGACCTCTTCGAACAAGAGCTGCGTCATCGCCTCGTCGTCGAGCTGGGCCATGCGTGCGACCGCAGCGCGCGCAATGGCGACGTCGCCGCCATTGGCCCCGTTGCGCGCGATCTCGTCGACCAGGCGGTCGAATGCAGCCCGCACTGCGACCGGATCGTCGAGATAGACGGTGTGACCGTCCGCCGACAGGTGATAGCCGATCGTCATGCCGAGCAGCGGCCGCAGCGCGGCGCGAAAGGCCGTGACCATCTTTGCGGGGGCGTCGGCGGAGACGTCGGTCAGCGTAACGTCGAGATGAAAGCCGCGTCCGGCGCGTGCGAATTGCAGCCGGTAGCGCCGCGAAAAGCTCAGCTCCTCGCCCGACGGGCCGGGCTGGGCCTGGTCGATGCGATAGTCGAGCGGACGGTCGAGCGGCGGGGCGAAGGGCAGGCTGATCGGGGCGACAGGCGCGGCGGCCGCATCGCCCGCTTCGTGCGCGGCCACCGCGGCGGGGGAACACGCCGCAAGTCCCGCGATCAGGATGGCAATCGGCATATTGGCGGCCATCATGCCATCCGGGTCTGGTTGCCGATCCGGTGCGCGCACAATGTTGCCGCGACGACCAACAGCGCGGCGACGAGCTGATGCGCGACCGCGATGTCGATCACGACGCCGCTCATCACCGTCGCGATGCCGAGGCCGATCTGGATGACGAGCAGCGTCTTGAGTGCGATCGGCGCGCCGCGCGCACCGGCGCGCATCGCGCGGATTGAGAGGACGACGAGCGCGGCGGCGGCGACCCATGCCCACCAGCGATGGACAAATTGCACCCAGACGGGACTGTCGACGAAGGCACCGAGGCCCCATGGCGCAATCGAAGGCAGGAAACCGCCAGCCGACATTGCCGGCCAGTCGGCCGAGGCGTGGCCGGCGTCGAGCCCGGCGGTGAACGCGCCCCACAATAACTGGAGGGCGAAAATGCCGAGCACGATCGCGGCGATCGCGGTCATCCGCGCCGGGCGCGCGGCGGGGTTGCGCGCCAGTGCCCTGAGGTCGGCGGCGGTCCAGACGAGCCCGCCGAGGACGAACAGCGCGGTCATCAGGTGCACCGCGAGGCGATAATGGCTGACGTCGATGCGGCCGACGAGGCCCGATTTGACCATCCACCAGCCGATCGCGCCCTGCAGTCCGCCGAGCGCGAGCAGCGCGACCAGCCGCAAGCCGTAACCCCTGGGGATGGCGCGGCGCAGCGCGAACCAGATCAGCGGCAGCGCGAAGGCGAGGCCGATCACGCGGCCGAGCAGGCGGTGGAGCCACTCCCAGAAAAAGATCGCCTTGAACGCACCCAATGTCATCGACTGGTTGACCGTCTGATATTCGGTGGTTTGCTGGTACAGCGCGAATTCGTGCAGCCAGTCGGCCTGCGACAGCGGCGGCAACGCGCCGGTGATCGGCTTCCATTCGGTGATCGACAGGCCCGATTCGGTCAGCCGGGTAATCCCGCCGACGACGACCATCGTGACGACGAGAGCGGCGACCGCAAGCAACCAGCGCGCGAGCTGCAACGGCTGCGTTGCCGTGTTCAGGGCCATGGGTTCGATCGGTTGGGCGGCGGTTTTCACGATTGCGCCTTATCGCCGCGAACGCGCGCGGCCAAGTGTTTCCCTTCGACGACTCCCTTATACGACGAGGCCGCAGCATTGGCCCGCATGATATATTGTAACTTCGACCGCTCCGTGCCATATAGCGCCCACCACGAAGATCTGACCCCGAAGGAACGGCTTTTGCGCCTTGTCATGGCCAAATTGCAGAATGGCGCATTTGCCCCGCTCGCCGACCGCTGGCGGCGCAGCCGGTTCGCGCGCAATTTCGACGAGATGGCGATCACCCTGTCGGGCCTGTGCCTTGTCCATTGCGTGCTGAGCGCGCTGCTCCTCGCGATGGTCGCGTCGACCGGCAGCGTCCTGCTGTCGCCCGGCATTCACGAATTCGGCCTCGGCCTTGCGATCCTGTTCGGCGCGGCGAGCCTCGGCCCCGGCCTGATGCGGTCCGACACGCGCATGCCGGGCCTGATCGGCCTCGTCGGCATCACGTTGATGGGCATCGGCCTCGTCATGAGCATCGTTTACGATTCGCACAGCGCGGAGATTTTCTTCACGCTGCTCGGGGTAGCGACGGTCGCGCTGGCACACGGGCTCAACGCGACGCCCGCCTGCGACTGAGGCGCTACGCGGCTGGCGCCAAGCTTGCCGATCGCTGCGCGCAGGCCTAAATGGGTCGCATGGCAAATCCGCAACCTTCCTCGCCGACGGCCACGCACCACGTCCATGGCGGCGCATCGCTTGCATCGGCGGCGCGCGCGTCGCTTGAAGCAGCGGGCGAGCAGTGGACCGAGATGCGCGGCGCGATCTTCGATGCGGTATCGCATCATGCCAAGCCCGCTTCGGCCTATGACATTGCCGACATCGTTTCGAGCGCGCGCGGCAAGCGTGTCGCGCCCAACACCGTCTATCGCATCCTCGACCTGTTCGTTGAGACCAACCTCGTCCGGCGAGTCGAAAGCACCAACGCGTTCATCGCCAACGAACATCCCGGCTGCCTGCACGACTGCATCTTCCTGATTTGCGACAATTGCGGCCAGACGACGCATATCGACGACGACAATGCGGCCAGTGGTGTGCGCGAAGCAGCCAAGCGCAAGGGCTTTGCCCCGGCGCGGCCGGTCATCGAAGTGCACGGCCGCTGCGACGATTGCGAGTGACGCACGAAGGCACGGGTTTTCATCGACTTGGCGGATAACCGCCGATAAGGTCGCTGCCATGACCCACCGCCCCGATACTCCATTGCTCGATACGGTCGATGTCCCGGCCGATCTCAGGAAACTCAAACCCGGCCAGTTGCGCCAGTTCGCCGACGAACTGCGCGACGAGGTGATCTCTGCGGTCTCGGTGACCGGCGGGCATCTCGGCGCGGGACTCGGCGTCGTCGAACTGACGACCGCGATTCACTATGTTTTCAACACGCCCGAGGATCGGCTCGTCTGGGACGTCGGCCACCAATGCTATCCGCACAAGATCCTGACCGGACGCCGCGACCGGATTCGCACGCTGCGCCAGGGCGGCGGCCTCAGCGGCTTCACCAAGCGCTCCGAGAGCGAATATGACGCGTTCGGCGCGGCGCACAGCTCGACGAGCATTTCGGCCGCGCTCGGTTTTGCCGTCGCCAACAAGCTGACCGACAGACCGGGCAAGGGCATTGCTGTAATCGGCGACGGCGCGATGTCGGCGGGCATGGCGTACGAGGCGATGAACAATGCCGAACAGGCGGGCAATCGCCTCGTCGTCATCTTGAACGACAACGACATGTCGATCGCGCCGCCGGTCGGCGGGCTCAGCGCCTATCTCGCGCGCGCGGTGTCATCGAGCGAATATCTCGGCCTCAGGAGTCTCGCCAAGCGGCTGGCCTCGAAGATCCATCGCCGCGTCTACAACGCCGCCGAAAAGGCCGAGGAATTCGCCCGCGGCATGGCGACCGGCGGGACATTGTTCGAAGAGCTCGGCTTTTATTATGTCGGGCCGATCGACGGGCACAATCTCGACCATCTGATCCCCGTCCTCGAAAATGTCCGCGACAGCGACCAGGGCCCGATCCTCGTCCATGTCGTGACCAAGAAGGGCAAGGGCTATGCCCCCGCCGAGGCGTCGGCCGACAAATATCACGGCGTTGCCAAGTTCGACGTCGTCACCGGCAAGCAGGACAAGGGCAAGGGCGGCGGCCCGCCCGCCTATCAGAACGTCTTCGGCGAAACGCTCGCCAAGCTGGCCGACAGCGACGATCGCATCTGCGCGATTACCGCGGCGATGCCGTCGGGCACCGGGGTCGACAAGTTCAACCAGGCGCATCCCGACCGCGCCTTCGACGTCGGTATCGCCGAACAGCATGCGGTGACCTTTGCCGCGGGCCTCGCCGCGCAGGGCATGCGTCCGTTCTGCGCGATCTATTCGACATTTCTCCAGCGCGCCTATGACCAGGTCGTCCACGACGTCGCGATCCAGAACCTGCCGGTCCGTTTTGCGATCGACCGCGCCGGATTGGTCGGTGCCGACGGCGCGACGCACGCCGGATCGTTCGATCTCGCCTATCTGTGCACCTTGCCCAATTTCGTCGTCATGGCGCCGTCGGACGAGGCCGAGCTGGTTCACATGACCAAGACCTGCGTCGAGCATGACAGCGGCCCGATCGCGGTGCGCTATCCGCGCGGCAATGGCACCGGGGTGGCGCTGCCCGAAGTTCCCGAAGTCCTTGAAATCGGCAAGGGCCGCATCGTTCGCCAGGGCAAGAAGGTCGCGATCCTGTCGCTCGGCACGCGCCTCGCCGAAGCGCTCAAGGCCGCCGACACGCTCGACGCCAAGGGCCTCTCGACCACCGTCGCCGACCTGCGTTTCGCCAAGCCGCTCGACGAGGCATTGATCCGCAAGCTACTGACAAGTCACGAAGTTTGCGTCACCGTGGAAGAGGCCGCGGTCGGCGGCTTCGGCGCGCATGTGCTGACAATGGCGAGCGACGCCGGGCTGATCGATGCCGGGCTCAAGCTGCGCACGATGCGCCTTCCAGATATCTTCCAGGACCAGGACAATCCCGACAAGCAATATGCCGATGCGGGGCTCGACGCGGCGGGGATTGTCGACACCGTATTGAAGGCGCTGCGCCACAACAGCACCGCGGTCGGCGAAGCGGGCGCGATCGCCTGAACGTAAAAGGGTGACAGCAAAAGGGCGTCGCAAGCGCGACGCCCTTTTGGCTTTTCAATCGTGAGCGAGGCTTAGCCTGCGGGGATTGCCGCGGTGGCTTCCTGGCCGGCGCCTTCGGGCGCGGCGATGATCGTCTGGGTCAGCGTGCCCTTGGCGACGGTGAAGGTCTGCGGATCGCCGACATTGCTGCGGATGCCCGGGTCGCTGCGGCCGTCGTCGGCGCGGCTGATGATGCTGGCTTCGGTCGCGCTGCGCGGGGCGCTGCCGCCGAACAGGGCTTCGAGCGCCTGCTGCTGCGACGAATCGACACCGGCGGGCGCGCCGGGCTGCGGCGGGACCAGCGCGAAATCGGGCGGCACGACGAGCGGCGCCTGGCGCGCAACGGCATATTCGTCGGGCGTGTTGCGGCCACCCATCGCGCACCCGGCAAGGCCGAGCGCTGCGGTGACGAGGACGGCGGTGGCAAGTTTACGCATATTCAATCTCCCTGGCCCGCCGATGCGGCGGGCGGATGGCTTGGGTCTATCGTCTTAGATTTCGCGCGATCATGCAAGAGCGCGCGTGCGACGAGCAGCAGCACGCCGATCGTGATTGCAGCATCGGCGAGGTTGAAGATCATGAACGGGCTGTAGCCGCCGACGTGAAAATCGGCGTAATCGACGACATAGCCCAGGCGGACGCGGTCGATGATGTTGCCGATCGCGCCGCCGAGGATGATCGCCAGCGCGATGATGTCGCCGCGCAGTTTTTCCTTGAAGATCCAGATCACGACGCCGAGCGATATCGCCGCGGTCAGCGCGACGAGACCCCAGCGCATTGCCTCGCTGTCGGCCTGCAGCATGCCGAGCGAGACGCCGTAGTTCTCGGCATATTGCAGGCGGAAGAACGAGACGAGCTCGATCGGGTCGCCGATCCGCGCCTGCAGCGCAAGCGGGCCGGTGACGAACAGCTTGATCAGCTGGTCGGCGGCGACGATTGCCATCGTGACGAACGCGCCGATCCAGCGCGAATGCGCGATGCGCGCGGGAGTCAGGGTCGAATCGATCATTGTTTCGCTCATGTGTCGGCCAATACGCTGTCGCAGCGATCGCACAAAGCGCCGTCTTGCGTCACCTCGGGGAGAAGGCGCCAGCAGCGGCCGCATTTGGCGTTGTCGGTGCGGGTGATTTTCGCGGCGCCTTCCTCGGCGACCGAAACGATGCACAGTTCGGCAAATTCGTCGGACGACAGGCCCAGCTCTGCGAACGGGTAGACGACATCGGCCTCAAGGCTCGAGCGGATGATCTTTTCGCGGCGCATAGGTTCGATTTCCTCGACGACCGCCTCGCGCGCGGCGATGATGCGGCCCCATTTGGTCGCAAGCTCTTCGTCGCGCCAGGCGCTGTCGACCTCGGGCCATTCGAGCAGATGGACGCTGTCGCTGTCGGGGGTGCGCGTCTGCCAGATTTCCTCGGCGGTGAAGGGGATCACCGGCGCGGCATAGCGGACGAGCGCGTGGAACAATGTGTCGAGCACGCTGCGATAGGCGCGGCGCTTGGCCGATCCCTGCGGCAGCGCGGGGCCGACGTCGCAATAGAGGCAGTCCTTGCGGATATCGAAGAAGAACGCGCTCAGATCGTCCTGCGCAAAGGTCGTCAGGACGCGCAGATAGCGGCTGAACTGGAAGCCGTCGACGCTCGCGCGCAGCTCGGCATCGACCTCGGCGAGGCGGTGGAGGATATAGCGTTCGAGCTCGGGCATGTCGGCGGGGGCGACGCGCTCGCTCTCGTCGAAATCGGACAGCGCGCCGAGCAGGTAGCGGAAGGTGTTGCGCAGCTTGCGATAGCTGTCGCTCGCGCCGCTCAAGACTTCCTTGCCGACCTTGACGTCGTCGAAGGTGTCGGTGCTGGCGACCCACATGCGCAGGATGTCGGCGCCGCTTTCGTCCATGACCTTCAACGGATCGACGACGTTGCCGGTCGATTTCGACATCTTGCGGCCGTTGCCGTCCAATGCAAAACCGTGCGTCAGCACCGCGTCGTATGGCGCGCGGCCACGCGTGCCGCAGCTTTCGAGCAGGCTCGACTGGAACCAGCCGCGATGCTGGTCGCTGCCTTCGAGATAGAGGTCGGCGCGCACGCCCTTGCCGTAGCGTGCCTCGATAACGAAGGCGTGCGTGCTGCCCGAATCGAACCAGACGTCGAGGATGTCGGTGACCGGCGTCCAGTCGTCGAGGCTGTAGTCGGGGCCGAGCAGGGCGGCATGGTCGGCGGTGAACCAGGCATCGGCGCCGGCGTTTTCGAACGCGGCAAGGATGCGCGCGTTGACGCCGTCGTCGCGCAGATACTGGCCATCGTCGTTGATATAGAGCGCGATCGGCACGCCCCAGGCGCGCTGGCGGCTGATCACCCAGTCGGGGCGGCCTTCGACCATCGAGCGGATGCGGTTCTTCGACCGTTCGGGGACCCAGCGGACGCGTTCGATCGCGTCAAGTGCGGTCTCGCGCAGCGTCTCGCCATTGCCCTGTACGGCGCGGATTTCGGCCTCGTCGGCGCAGCGCGGCACCTGGCGGTCGACGGGCACGTCCATCGCGATGAACCACTGCGGTGTCGCGCGGAAGATGATCTTGGCCTTCGAGCGCCAGCTGTGCGGGTAGCTGTGGTTGAAATCGTCCGACGCGGCGAGCAGTGCGCCCGCGGCGCGCAGGTCCGAACAGATCGGCCCCTCGGGCGAATTGAACGCCTTGTTGATCACCGACCCCTGGCCGCCGAGCCAGGCCCAGTCGTCGGCATATTTGCCGTCGCCTTCGACCGCGAAGACGGGGCTCAGGCCATTTTCGCGGCACAGCAGGAAATCGTCCTCGCCATGGTCGGGCGCCATGTGGACGAGGCCCGTGCCCGCTTCGGTGGTGACGAACGACGAACCGTCGAGGAACGGGCGCGGCTTGGCAAAGAAGCCGCCGAGTTTGTGCATGGGATGGAGGGCGATTGTTCCAGCGAGGTCGGAGTCCCGGAAGATGGACGTTTTTCGATCGGGTCCAAACTCCCGCGGTACGAAGTTTCCTTGCACGGTTTGCTCGCCGGTCTTTTCGATCCCGCTAACCACATCTTCGGAGTTCATCTGCGAGAGTTCGACTTCTACCTCGTACTCGCCCGAGTTCGGGAGTCGTTTTAGATCGGCCTGCAGGCGGGCTTTGAACTGAGGCAGCAACTCATAGGCCACCAAGAATTTTTTCCCTGCCCATGCGGGCTTGGAGAATGCGTCGCTCGAATCTGTTCTTTCGCGATAAACGTCGGCGACGACCAACCAGTAATCAATCTCAGAACCATAGGCGATCGCCTGGTTGACCGGGATCGTCCACGGCGTCGTCGTCCAGATGACGGCATGCGCGCCGACCAATTCGGGCGCATTCGGCGCCTCGACGATCTCGAACGCGACATCGATCTGCGTCGAGACGATGTCCTCATATTCGACCTCGGCCTCGGCGAGCGCGGTCTTTTCGACGGGGCTCCACATCACCGGCTTGGCGCCGCGATAGAGCTGGCCGGTTTCGGCGAACTTGAGCAGTTCGGCGACGATCGCGGCCTCGGCCTCGAACTTCATCGTCAGGTACGGATCGTCCCAGTCGCCCTGGATGCCGAGCCGTTCGAACTGCGCGCGCTGGACCGCAACCCATTTGGCAGCATATTCGCGGCACTCGGCGCGGAACTCGGCGGCGGGGACGGCGTCCTTGTCGAGCTTCTTCTTGCGATAGGCTTCCTCGATCTTCCACTCGATCGGCAGGCCGTGGCAATCCCAGCCGGGCACGTACGGTGCATCCTTGCCGAGCAGGCTTTGCGTGCGCGTGACGAGGTCCTTGAGCACCTTGTTGAGCGCGTGGCCCATGTGGATGTCGCCATTGGCGTAAGGCGGGCCGTCGTGGAGAATGAAGCGGGTCCGGCCTTCGCGGGCTTCGCGCAGCTTTCCGTACACATCGTCGGCCTGCCATTTGGCGAGGATCGCCGGTTCCTTCTGCGCAAGGCCCGCTTTCATCGGAAAGTCGGTCTTCGGCAGGAAGACGGTGTCTTTATAGTCGGGCTTGGCTGGTGTGTCGGTCATTGTCGGTGCGTTTAGCGGGGAGTCGCGGGCTTGGGAACAGGCGAGCTTGTCTATGATCGTCATTGCGAGCGGGGAAGCCGCGCGGCAATCTCCGCGAAGCCGAAACCTAGCCCTTCCCACCAGCCCAGCGTGGTCGGCTAACTTACCCTCACGGGAGATTGCTTCGCTTCGCTCGCAATGACGGAGCTATTGCCCCAGAATTTCCCTCGCCCGTCCGCAATCCTTTTCCATTTGCGCGGTCAGCGCCTCGAGCGTGTCGAATTTGCCCTCGGGTCGGAGGAATTCGACCAGCTCGACCTCGACGCACTGGTCGTAGAGATCCTCGGCAAAATCGAAGAAATACGGTTCGAGCAATTCCTTGGGCGGGTCGAAGCTCGGGCGGATGCCGAGATTGGCGGCGCCGTCTATAACGCGGCCGTCGGCCAATTGCCCGCGCACCGCGTAAATGCCGTAGCGCGGACGCAGATAGCTGCCCATGTCGATATTGGCGGTCGGATAGCCGATCTCGCGGCCGCGCTTGTCGCCGTGAATGACGATGCCTTCGATCGCGAAGGGGCGCGTCAGCAGGTGCGTTGCCGCGGCGCAGTCACCGGCTTTCAGGGCATCGCGAATGCGGCTTGAGCTGACCGGCTGGCCTGCGTCGAACACCGGCGCAACCGCGCGCGCCTCGATGCCGTGCTGCGCGCCGGTTTCGCGCAGGACATCGACGGTGCCGCCGCGCTTGTGCCCGAAGGTGAAATCCTCGCCGGTGACGACGCCTGCCGCGCCAAGCGCTTCGCCGAGCCAGTCGCCGATAAAGTCGTCCGCCGAAACATTGGCCAGCGCATCGCCGAAGTGGAAGACGTACATTGCATCGGCCCCCGCCGCGCCGAACAGGCGCTGGCGCTGGTCGAGACTGGTCAGGCGGAAGGGCGGGACGTGCGGCGCGAAATGGCGCACCGGATGCGGGTCGAAGGTCGCGATGATCGCGGGGCGATCGTCCTCGCGGGCCCAGTCGATCGCCGCACCCGCGACCGCCTGATGACCGAGGTGAAAGCCGTCGAAATTGCCCAGCGCGACGATCCCGCCACGCAAGTTCTCAGGTATTGGACCCGTGCTGTCGAGGCGGATCGCGCTCACGTCCTGGCGCTCGCCTTCCGGACCAGTGTGATGAACGAGAAGGCAGGGCGACCGTCGCTGGCGGGATGGTCTTCGCGCGCGATCTCTTTCCAGTCGGCGGGGTCGGGCAGGTCGATCGCGGCATCGCCCGCGATGTCGTCGGCAACGTGCGTCAGTTCGATCCGGTCGGCGCGATCGAGAAAGGCGCGATAGATTTCGGCACCGCCGATCACCGCGATGTGCGGCGCGTTGGCGATGCGGACCGCCTCGGCAACGCTGCCGGCACGCTCGGCGCCGTCTTCGCTCCAGTTCGCATCGCGCGTCAGGACGATGTGCCGGCGCCCGTCGAGCAGGCCGGGCAGGCTGTCGAAGGTCTTGCGCCCCATGACCATCGGCAGGCCCATGGTGAGGCGCTTGAAGCGGCGCAGGTCGGCGGGCAGGTGCCACGGCAGCTTGCCGTCTCGGCCGATCGTGCCGTTGGCGGCGCGCGCGATGATCAGGACGATCTCGGGATGGTTCACGGTGCGTCCTTGTGCGGCGTCACACGCGTGACATGGCCCATCTTGCGGCCGGGCTTGATCTCTGCCTTGCCGTAGAGATGGAGATGGTTGGTCGGCTCGGCGAGCAAGGCGGGCCAGCGATTGGCGTCGTCGCCGATCAGATTGTGCATCTCGACCCCGGCGCCGGTCAGCGCGGTCGATCCCAGCGGCAGGCCGCAGATCGCTCGGATATGGTTTTCGAACTGGCTGGTGACCGCGCCCTCGATCGTCCAGTGGCCGCTGTTATGGACGCGCGGGGCCATCTCGTTGAACACCGGCCCGTCTTCATGGCCAAAGAATTCGCAGGTCAGCACGCCGACATAATCGAGCGCGTCGGCGATCGCCTGGGCCGCGGCGCGGGCGCGCGGCTGCTGCGCCACGACGATGTCGGGGGCGGGGAGGCTCGACGTGGCGAGGATGCCGTCGACATGGACGTTGTGCGGACTGTCCCAGAAGACGCAGCTGCCGTCCTCGCCGCGCGCGAGGACGACCGAATATTCGCACGAAAAGTCGACAAAGCCTTCGAGCACGCATTCGGTCTCGCCGAGCTCGCGCCATGCCGCGGCGAGTGCGTCGCTATCGGCGATCCGCGCCTGCCCCTTGCCGTCATAGCCGAGCCGGTTGGTCTTGAGGATCGCCGGCAGGCCGGTCTCGGGAATCGCGGCGGCGCAATCGTCGGCGCCAGCGATCACGGCGAACGGTGCGGTGGCGATGCCGAGGCCTTGCGCGAAGCGTTTTTCCGCCAGCCGGTCCTGGCCGATCGCGAGCGCGCGCTCGCCGGGCCGGACGGGGCAGGTCCGCGCCAGCGTTTCGAGCGCTTCGGCGGGGACGTTTTCGAATTCCATCGTGACGAGATCGACCGTCTCGGCGAAGCGTGCCAGCGCCTCGGTGTCGTCATACGCCGCGCGGGTAAAGGCCGAGGCGACATCGCAGGCGGGGCCGCTGGCGGGCGCGAAAACGTGGATGCGATAGCCCAGTTGCGCCGCGGCGGCGCCGAGCATCCGGCCGAGCTGACCGCCGCCAAGGATGCCGATCGTCGAACCCGGCGCTGTCAGGGGCATTCGCGCATGCTCATTCCGGTTGGTCCGCAACGGCGTCGGTCTGTGCCTGGCGCCAGTCCTTGAGCCGCCCGGCGAGCGCATCGTCGTTGGTCGCTAGGATCGCGGCGGCGAGCAGGGCGGCGTTGGTCGCCCCCGCTTCGCCGATCGCCAGCGTGCCGACGGGAATCCCTGCGGGCATCTGGACGATGCTGAGCAGGCTATCCATGCCCGACAGCGCCTTCGACTGGACCGGCACGCCGAGGACGGGAAGCCAGGTCATCGATGCGATCATGCCGGGCAGGTGCGCCGCGCCGCCGGCACCGGCAATGATGACGCGAATGCCGTTATCGGCCGCAGTCTTGGCGAAATCGGCCATGCGATCGGGTGTGCGGTGCGCCGATACGATGCGCGTTTCGTGCGCGATGCCGAGCGTATCGAGCACTTCGGCAGCGCATTTCATGGTCGGCCAGTCGGACCGGCTACCCATTACGATACTGACGCTCGCGGCCGTTTCGACCATCGTCTGCCCCTTAGTCCGCGGCCGTTCGATCGACCGATATGCAAGCGCTCTAGCGATGATTGGGGCGCGCCGCAATCGGCTCTGGCACCCGCCGTGTGGACGCCGTTGTGCGGCGAGCAAGTCTCCGTTGGCGGGAGTAAATTCCCATTAAACATTTATTTTGCTAAGTCTTTTTGCCTTAACTGCCGTAACTGTGGCGTAGGACATGGGGAGTGATAGCGGTGACGGGGACACAGCGAACCGATGGCGCGGCAGACACCGCCGCCGACGCGACACTTGAACAGCGGCTCAGCGTGCTCGAGCGCGAGAACCGGGCGCTGCGCCTCGCGGTCGCCGAACTCGAGCGCATCTCGGAGCGCGACACGCTGACGCCGCTCTACAACCGCCGCTATTTCCTCGCCGCGCTCGACGCCGCGATTTCGCGCGCGAGCCGCTATGGCGACGAGGCCACTCTGGTCTTTTGCGACGTCAACCGACTGAAGGAAATCAACGACAACCATGGCCATGCAGCAGGCGATTTCGCGCTGATCCGGCTCGCCGAACGGCTGGCCGGGGCGGTGCGATCGACCGACACGATCGCCCGGCTTGGCGGCGACGAGTTCGGCATCATCCTTGAAAAGACCGGGCCCGATGCGGCGCGCGACAAGATCGTGGCGCTGGCCTGCGCGCTCGACGAGCAATGCAAATATGGCAAGAGCCTGATCCCGCTATCGGCCGCGTTCGGCATCGCCGCGATCCGACCAGGGGTCGACAGCGACGCGCTGCTCGAAGAGGCCGATCGCAACATGTACGTCGCCAAGAGCGACCACAAAGCCGCGCGGCATGGTTAACCGTTGATTGTCAAAACTCTGAAATTACTGGAAACAATCTTCCCTGGCCTCGTTGTCTCTCATACGAGGCCTCGCCTGCGGGCCAGAATCGCAGGAAACCCGGAAACATATTATGCCGCATAATTCCGAAAAGAGCCCGATGATCGGCACCGCCGCTGCGGCAACGCCCGAGGGCGATCAGCGCTTCGTCGACATCGATGCGCAGTCGCTCGATGTCGTCAGGCAGATATTGCGCGCCTCGGGCGATAGCGCGCTGGCGCGATCGTATACGCCGTCGTGCTGGACGCCGGGCAAGGGCTGACCGCCGAACCTGCAACATCCTCCCTGCGATATGCTGCGCGATCGCGTGATCGCTCGCAATCGGCGCCATAATCCCTAGATGGGGACGCTATGTCGCCGCCATTCACCATCTCCGCCCAGACCGCCAGCCGTGCCGATGCGCCGGTATGGCCGACGCTCGCGCGGTTCCTGCCCTATCTCTGGCCAGCCGATGCGCCCGGCCAGCGTGTCCGGATCGTCGGCGCGGGGCTGCTGGTCGCCGCGTCGAAGGCGATCCAGCTGTCGATGGGCTTCGTCTATGGCGCCGCGATCGACCGGATGCAGCCGGGACTCGAACCCGGCGTCGCCATCGCGATCGGGCTGGTCATCGCCTATGCCGGCGCGCGCTTTTCGGGCGTCCTGTTCGACAATCTGCGCAACGTCGTGTTCGAACGCGTCGGCCAGCAGGCGACGCGCCACCTGGCCCAGTCGGTCTTTGCGCATCTCCATGCGTTGAGCCTGCGATTCCACCTGTCGCGGCGCACCGGCGAGGTCACAAAGGTCATCGAACGCGGCACGCGGAGCATCGACACGATGCTTTATTTCCTGCTGTTCAACATCGCCCCGACGATTGTCGAGCTGATCGCGGTACTCGTCATTTTCTGGCTCAAGTTCAGCATCTGGCTGGCGCTTGCGACTCTGGCGATGGTCGCCGTCTATATCTTCTTCACGCGCAAGGTGACCGACTGGCGCAACGCGCTGCGTGCGCAGATGAACGACCTCGACACGCTGACCGTATCGCGTTCGGTCGATAGCCTGCTCAACTATGAGACGGTCAAGTATTTCAACGCCGAGGCGCGCGAAATCGAGCGCTACGGGACGACCGCGCAAAGCTATGCCGACGCCGCGGTCAAATCGGAAAACTCGCTGTCGATCCTCAATATCGGCCAGTCGCTGATCACCAACGCGATGATGGCGGGCGCGATGGGCTTTACCGTCTGGGGCTGGAGCAAGGGCATGTTCGCGGTCGGCGACGTCGTCCTCGTCAATACGCTGCTCGCCCAGCTGTTTCGCCCGCTCGACCTGCTCGGCATGGTCTATCGCATGATCCGCCAGGGGATCATCGACATGGATGCAATGTTCAGCCTCGTCGATCGTGCGCCCGAGATTGTCGACGCCCCCGACGCGCCGCCGCTCGCGGTCGATCATGGCGCGATCGCCTTCGAAGGCGTGACCTTCGGCTATGACGACGATCGCACGATCCTCGACGACGTCTCGTTCTCGGTCCCGGCGGGTTCGACGCTGGCGATTGTCGGCCCGTCGGGCAGCGGAAAATCGACGATCGCGCGGCTGTTGTTCCGTTTCTACGATCCGCAAGCCGGGCGAATCGCGATCGATGGGCAGGACATTGCGGGCGTGAGGCAGGCCAGCCTGCGCGCGGCGATCGGCATCGTCCCGCAGGACACCGTGCTGTTCAACGACACGATCGGTTACAACATTGCCTATGGCCGCGAAGGCGCCGGCCAGGACGAGGTCGTTGCGGCGGCCGAGGGCGCGTCGATCGCCGACTTCATCGCGTTGTTGCCCGACGGCTACGACACGCAGGTCGGCGAACGCGGACTGAAACTGTCGGGCGGCGAGAAACAGCGCGTCGCGATCGCCCGCACTTTGCTCAAGGATCCGCCGATCGTCGTCCTCGACGAGGCGACCAGCGCGCTCGATTCGCGTACCGAGGCGGGGATTCTCGACACGCTCGATCGCGTCGCGCGGCGCCGGACGACGATCACCATCGCGCACCGGCTGTCGACGATCGTCGATGCCGACGCGATCCTGGTTCTCGACGCCGGGCGGATCGTCGAACGCGGCAGCCATCGCGAGCTGCTAACCGCGAACGGCCTCTATGCCGAAATGTGGCAACGCCAGGCGCAGGAACGCGAAAAGGGCGAACTGGTCGCCTGATCGCGCTTTTCCATCGCACTGACCGCAAATCCCCACTTGCATTGCCGCCGCGATCCCCCAGAGTCGAGCGATGCTGCGCCAATATGAACTGATCGAGAAGGTCAAAAGCTACGACCCCGACGCCGACGAGGCGCTGATCAACCGCGCCTATGTCTTTTCGGTGCAAAAGCACGGCTCGCAGAAGCGCGCATCGGGCGATCCGTATTTCAGTCATCCGGTCGAGGTCGCGGGAATCCTCACCGAACTGAAGCTCGACGACCAGAGCGTCGTCACCGCGCTGCTCCACGACACGCTCGAGGACACGATCGCGACTCCGCAAGAGATCGAGAGCAATTTCGGCCCCGAAATCGCCCGGCTGGTCGACGGCGTCACCAAGCTTTCGGCAATCGAGGCGCAGGAGATTTCGGCCACCAGCGACAGCGAAAAGGCCGCCGAGAACCTGCGCAAGTTCCTCCTCGCGATGTCCGACGACATCCGCGTGCTGCTCGTCAAGCTGGCCGACCGGCTGCACAACATGCGCACGCTGCATTATATTCCCAAGGAGGAAAAGCGGCGGCGTATCGCCAAGGAGACGATGGACATCTACGCGCCGCTCGCCGAGCGGATCGGGCTCTACGAGTTCATGCGCGAGATGCAGTTGCTGGCGTTTCGCGAGCTCGAGCCCGACGGCTATGAGACCGTCTGCGCGCGGCTCAAAAAGCTGACCGAGGGCGGCGCCAAGAAGGTCGAGAAGATCGCCAAGGCGATCGGCAAGGTGCTTGAGGAAGGCGGCGTCGAGGCCGAGGTGTCGGGGCGCGAAAAGCATCCCTATTCGATCTGGAAGAAGATGCAGGAACGCCATGTCGCGTTCGAACAGCTGACCGATATCATCGCCTTTCGCGTGATCACCAAGAGCCCCGAAGACTGCTATCGCGCGATGGGCGTGCTCCACCGACACTGGAAAATGGTCCCCGGCCGCTTCAAGGACTATATTTCGACGCCCAAGCGCAACGGTTACAAGTCGCTCCACACGACGCTGATCACGCGCGAGAACATGCGCGTCGAAATCCAGATCCGCGACGAAAAGATGCACCGCGAGGGCGAGTTCGGTCTCGCCGCGCACTGGGCCTACAAGCGCGACGGCGAAAAGCCCGACGGCCAGGCGGGGTGGATCCGCGATCTCATCGAGATTCTCGACCAGACGCAGGATGCCGACGAGCTGCTCGAGCACACCAAGATGGCGATGTACCAGGATCGTATCTTTGCCTTCACCCCCAAGGGCGCGCTGCACCAGCTGCCGAAGGGCGCGACGCCGGTCGATTTCGCCTATGACGTCCACACCGACCTTGGCGACCAGACCGTCGGGGCAAAGGTCAACGGGCGCATCGCCCCGTTACGCACGCTGCTGCAGAACGGCGACATCGTCGAAATCCTGGTTTCGGAAAACCAGGTTCCGCAGGCCGGCTGGCTCAGCTTCGTCGTCACCGGCAAGGCGCGCTCGGCGATCCGTCGCCATATCCGCTCGAAGGAGCGCGTCGAGATCATCGCGATCGGGCGCAAGCTGTACGAGGATATCATCGACCGGATTCCTGCGCGGATCGGCAAGAAGGCCGAGGCGGCCGCACGCGAACGGCTCAAGGTCGACGATGCCGCCGCGCTGCATTACGGCATCGGCAAGCACCAGTTCAGCGACGAACAGGTGATGGAAGCGCTCGTTCCGGGCATCCTCAACGACAAGAATATTGCCAAGCGCCCGTCGCGCCGTGGCTCGGCGATCTCGATCAAGGGCCTGTCGGCGGGGGTCGGCTTCGGCCTTGCCGAATGCTGCCACCCGTTGCCGGGCGACCGCATCGTCGGACTGCGCCGTGAGGGCGAGGGGATCCAGGTCCACGCGATCGACTGCGATGTCCTCGCCAATGGCGACGATGCCGACTGGGTCGATCTGAGCTGGTCGGAGGATTCGGAAGGCGGCACCGCGCGCCTCAGCGTCGTGATGCGCAACGAGCCGGGCATGCTGGCCGAGGTTTCGACGATCTTCGCGCTCAACAACGCCAACATCATCAACCTGCGCCTGACCAACCGCGAAGGCGATTTCCACACCTTTGCGATCGACCTCGAGGTCGACGACATCCATCACCTGATGCGGATATTGTCGGCGCTTCGCGCGTCCGACGCGGTGGCGCAGGCCGAGCGCGCCTGACCCGATCGAGGACCGCCAGCGCGGCTCAGTCGCGCATCGGTGCACCGTGTTCGCAGCTGATATTGCCGGTGCCCTTGCCGACCACGGTGCACGGCGCATCGCCGAACACCTCGATCCGGCCGATGCCGCGCGAAGCCAGCTTGGCCGTGCGGCTGGCGGTAAAGCTGCTTGCCGCCGAACCCGAACTGGCGAGCGTCAGGGTGAGCGCGGCGAGGTCGCGCGCGTCGAGCCGGCCCGATCCGTTGACCGAGGCCGACAGGTCGCGAGTCTCTCCCGCGAGCCGCATCGTTCCGGCGCCATTGAGGCTGGCGATCAGCGTGTCGGTGGTGATGTCCTCGGTCTCGAGCCGGCCGGGGCCGTCGAGCGCGACGAACAGGCTGGGGCTGTCGAGCCCGCGCAGCGTCAGCGATCCGCCGCCGGTCAGCGTGGCGCCCTTGAGGCCCTGGCTGGCAATCTTGATCGTTACCGGGGCGAGCGTTCCGTCGTTGCTGCCCCAACGGCCGAACTGCTTGCGGCGCACAACGAGCTTGCGATCGCGCACCTCGATCTCGAGCATGTCGAGCGCGTCGCGGGTGCCCGATGCGGTGGCGAAGACCCTTCGCCCGTCGGTCACCTCGACGATATAGTCGCCTTCGATCTGGATTGAGTCGAAACTGGTCAGGCCGATGACGCGGTCATCGGCGGTGGCAGGTGCGGCGGCGAGGACGGCGATGCCGAGCGCGACGATGAGCCGGGATATGGTTTTCATCGGGCCATCCTGCACCCGCAGCGATAAAAACAAAGTAAATTCGGGTGAAAGGCGATCGATGACGGTGTCGCCATCGATCGCCCGGGTAGCGCCTTATTTACAATCGACGCTGCCGTTGCCGTTCTTGGTCACGGTGCAGTCGCTGGTGCCGCGCACCGTGACGTCGCCGCTGCCCATCGTCGTTACCTTGGCCTTGCCGGTTGCGCCGATCGCGACATCGCCTGATCCCAGGACCCTGACGGCAAGGTCGCTGGCAACGAGTTCGGGCGCGTCGATATCGCCCGATCCGGCGACATTGATGTCGGTCCTGCCGGCGCTGCCGCTGGCCGAAACATTGCCCGATCCGGCGATATTGATCGAGGTTTCGCGGGCATCGAGTGTGCCGCCCTTGAGATCACCCGAGCCGGCGAGCTTGAACGATACCTTGCGCGCGGCGATCGCGCCGGTCGTCAGTTCGCCCGATCCGGCGACGGTCGCGCGAAAGCTTTCACCGGTCGGCGCGGCGTTCGACAGCGTGCCCGATCCGGCGAGCGTCAGCGCGTCGACGCGCGGCATCGTGACGGTGACGGTCACGCCCTTGCGGCTCTTGCTGCTCGGCCACAGGCTCCAGTCGGACTTGCTCTTCCCGCCGATTTCGAGATCGCCGTCATCGACTTCGATCTTGAGCCTGTCGAGCATGTCCTGCGGGCCCGATGCGGAGACCGCGAAGGCGGCGCCCGGCCGGATCTCGACGCTAAAGGGGCCTGCCAGCGTGACGCTGGTAAAGTCGGTCGCGGCGAAACTGCGTTGGACCGAAGGGGCGGCGGCGCGATCGGCCTGGCTGTTGTCGGCCTGACCGCTCTCGGCATGGCCGCAAGCGGCGAGCGAGAGCGCCGAAAGCGTGGCGATAAGAACATGGCGCATCGATAATCTCCTACTGTGTTGCAATGGCAATACACCATTGCCCACCCGCGATCAATACAAAAGGCCCGCCGCTGCCTTGGGCAGGGCGGGCCATTCGTTCTTGCTCTGAACGCCGGTGTCAGTCGGTCTTTTCGGCGTAATAGAGCGGCGCGTATTCGTTGAGAATCTCGTGGATCTTGGCGAGCGCGGTCTTTTCGTCGGTTTCCTCCATCGCGCCCAGTTCGCGCGCGAGGCGCGACGAGGCGGCTTCGAAGATCTGCCGTTCGGAATAGCTCTGCTCGGGCTGGTCCTCGGCGCGGAACAGGTCGCGCGTCACTTCGGCGATCGACACGAGATCGCCCGAATTGATCTTCGCTTCATATTCCTGGGCGCGGCGCGACCACATCGTGCGCTTGACCTTGGGCTTGGTCTTGAGGACGTCGAGCGCTTCCTTGAGCGTCTTGTTCGACGACAGCTTGCGCATGCCGACGCCTTCGGCCTTGTTGGTCGGAACGCGCAGCGTCATCTTTTCCTTTTCGAAGCGCAGCACGTAAAGCTCGAGCTGCATGCCCGCGATCTCGCTGTTCTGCAGCTCGATGACGCGACCGACACCATGTTTGGGATAGACAACGTAATCGCCAACATCGAACAACAGGTCACTGGCACTCATAGGGTCAACCTTTCAGGGGTAGGGCGACGTAAGGGCCGGTGCAGTGGAGTGCACAAAGCCAAGGCACGGCAGTCAAAATGCCGCAACCCCCGTCGCATGTGATTCCGAAAATCTCCAGCCAAGCGGGCACAAACCCGCGCTTTCGACAATTATATAGCACATTTGCAATAAAATTACAACGGCAAGCATAACTATGGCCGGAGCGAGTTCGATAGGCTCAATTGTGCCCGGAAGTCGGCTCGACGGTCGCGCCGAAAGGTCGGCGAATTAGTCGCCTTCGCCGGGCTCGGGCGAGAAGTATTTCTCGAACTTGTCCTCTTCGCCCTTGTGCTCTTCGGCGTCGGCGGGGGTCTGGCCGCTGTTGGTCGTCACATTGGGCCATTGCGCCGAATAGGTCGTGTTGATCTCGAGCATCTTCTCGAGCCCGGTCTCGGTGTCGGGGAGGATCGCCTCGGCGGGGCATTCGGGTTCGCAGACGCCGCAATCGATGCATTCGCTCGGGTTGATGACGAGCATGTTCTCGCCCTCGTAGAAGCAGTCGACGGGGCAGACCTCGACACAGTCCATGAATTTGCATTTGATGCAGGCTTCGGTGACGACATAGGTCATGGACGGTTCTCTCTCTTGCCTTCGTTGGCGGCGCGCGGCCTGATTGTCAGCGACTGCTATGCGTCCGCGATTCGCGCGTCAATATCGGGCGTCTTGATGCGAATCGTTCGCACGGCTTCAACCGGGTTGAGCAACGCATAATGGCGGCGCGCCTCGTCGGCCGGGCCGCGCCGCGCGGGGATCGCGACGATGCGGATGATACGCACCCCGGTCGGCGTCGGCAGCGTCAGGATATCGCCCGCGCGAACGGGGCGATGCGCGGTGCCGACTCGCTGCCCGTTGATCCTGAGGTGCTGGCTCGCCGCAATCCGCGTCGCCAACGAGCGCGACCGGGCAAGGCGCAGGCAATAGAGCAGGCGGTCGATCCGCAGGCCCCCGGGGATCGCACCCCCAGCGACCGCGACCTCGGCCAGATCAGCGCGAGCGGTCTTTCGGCGCACTCTTGAGCATGTCCTTGAGATCGGCAAACGGATTGGCGGTGGCGCGTGCCGAGCTGGGCGCGGGCTTGGGGCGCGGGGCAGGGCGCGGCGGCGAGGAGGGCCGCGCTTCGGACCCGCGGCGCGGCGGCTTGGCCGCTGCGGCGGGCTTCGCGGGACGCGGGGCTCGGGTGCGGACCGCGGGCGCGCGCAATCCGCGCCAGGTCCAGCGAATGATGCTCTCGACGGGTGTCTTGTCCACGGCTGTCTTGTCGACAGGTGGCTGGTCGGCCGAAGTCGCGGCTTCGGGCTTGGCTTCGCCTTGGCCTTCGTCTTGGCCTTCGCCTTGGCCTTCGGCTGCGACCGATGGTTCGGCTGCAGGTTCGGCGGCGGGGGCCGGCGCGCGTTCGACGCGGCGGAAGCCCATGTCGCGCATCAGCGCCGCATAGGCTTCGGGCCTGAGCCCGAGCGAGGTGGCAAGATCGGTCGGCACGTCGAACTGGCCGGGCGGCAAGCTCTCGGCTTCGCTGGCGGGTTCGACCGTAGCGGTGTCCGGCTTGGTTTCTGTGGGAGCAGCGGCGGCGGGTTCGGCGGGCTTGGCGTCGACTGCCGCCGCCGGGGCTGGCGTTTCGGCGGCCGAGGATTCGTCGGCTTTCGCGTCGGGGGCCGGAGCCGCGGCGGGTGCCGCCGCAGGCCTTGGCGGCTTGGGTGGTTGCGCCTTTACGCGATGGTCGTGCGCCTGGCGGGCGAGCCGCTCGACGAGGTCGATGCGCAGCAGCTGGTCGCCGATGCTGCGGAAACCCGCGACCTGCGCGCCCATGCGCTCATTCGCCTCGCCCGCCGCCATGATGACGATCCCGGCGGCGGGGAGCGGCAGCAGCGGCTTTTCGCGTTGCGCGGCGAGCAAGGCGGCGCGCAGTTCGGCGGCGGCCGGCTTGAGCAACGGCGGCATGAAGACGTCGAGCGTGCCGATGACGAGCTTGAGCGGACGCAGCGCGCCGCGTCCGTCCTTGCCCAGCGCGCGCAATGCGGGCTCGATCCGGGTGCGCGGCAATATCCCGCCGGCATCGACCAATGGCGCAAGCACGGCGCGCAGTTCGGGCGCTGCTTCGGGCGAACGCGACAGCGCGTCGGCGGCAGCGAGCGGGGCGAGCAGGCGCGCGATCTCGGTATCGAGAAATTCGCGCAGCCGCTGTGCGATCGCCGCGGTCTCAGTCTTGTCGAGCGCCGCGACCGATGCGTCGAGACGGATTTCGGGATGGAGCAGGTCGCGGCCCCTGGCCAATGTCGCGACCGCATGGCCGCGCCATGTCAGGCGCGGTGCCTCGCCGGCCTGATACGCCAATGCCATCTCTTCCCTCCCAGCCTGGCCCAGCGCACGTGCGCGGGCCCGCAATTCCTTCGCCAGATGCCGGTCGGCGGCGGCGAGCAACAGTTTGCGGTCGCTTGCCCGAACGCTCGCGTCAACCGAAAAACGAAACCCGGCAAGGCTGCCGATCGGTTCGCCGTCGACGCTGACCGCGCCATCGGCGGCGACGCTGACGGGCAAGGCCGCGGCGCCCTTGCCGAGGTCGCGCAGCAACACCGAGGTGCGCCGGTCGACGAACCGCTGCGTCAGTTTTTCGTGCAGCGCGTCGGACAGGCTCGCCTCGATCTCGCTCGATCGCATGGCCATTTCGGCGGGATCGTCGAGCCAGTCGGCGCGGTGCGCGATATAGGCCCAGGTCCGCACCGCGGCGATGCGCGCGGCAATCGCCTCGATATCGCCCTCGACCGAATCGAGCCGTTCGAGCCGACTGGCATACCAGCCGCGATCGATCGTGCCGTTGCCGCTGCTGCGAAAGCGCCACAATTGCTCGACGGTGCGGGCATGGTGCCACGCGCCGGTCTTCTGGAAATCGGGCAGGCCGCAGACCTCCCACAGGCGCGCGACCAGCGCCGGAGAGGTAGCGCGATCGGCGGCGGCGGAATCGTCGGCGAGCAGCTTGAGGACGGCAAGGTCGGTCGCGAGCGGGGCGGCGCGCAGCTCGCGGCGGCCCGGCGGTGCTTCGAGGTCGGCGATCAGCGTCGCGATATCGTCGAAGCGCGGATCGCTCGAGCGCCAGTAGAGATGTTCGAGCGGGGCGAAACGATGCTCCTCGATCCCCATGATCTCTTCGGGGGTGAAGCCCGGCTTGGCCTCGCCGCCGATCGATCCGAAGCTGCCGTCGCGCTGGTGCCGGCCGGCGCGCCCCGCAATCTGCGCCATTTCGGGCAGCGTCAGGCGGCGCGTCCGCTTGCCGTCGAACTTGGTCAGCCCGGCAAAGGCGACATGGCCGACGTCGAGGTTGAGCCCCATGCCGATCGCGTCGGTGGCGACGAGATAATCGACTTCGCCCGCCTGGAACATCGCTACCTGCGCGTTGCGCGTCCGGGGGCTGAGCGCGCCCATGACGATCGCGGCGCCGCCCTTGAAGCGGCGCAGCGTCTCGGCGATCGCATAGACCTGCTCGGCCGAGAAGGCGACGACGACCGATCGTTTGGGCAGCCGCGCGAGCCGGGCGGGGCCGGCATAGCTCAGCGTCGAAAAGCGCGGGCGGGTAACGATGTCGGCCTCGGGGACCAGTGCCTTGACCAGCGGGCGCAGGCTTTCCGAACCGAGGATCATCGTCTCCTCGCGGCCGCGCGCGTTGAGCAACCGGTCGGTGAAGACATGACCGCGCTCGGGATCGACGCCGAGCTGCGCCTCGTCGATCGCGACGAACGATGCCTTGATATCAACCGGCATCGATTCGGCGGTGCAGAGGAAATAACGCGCCTGCGGCGGCACGATCCGTTCTTCGCCGGTCAGCAGTGCGACCTGGTTGCCACCCTTGATGGCAACGACGCGGTCATAGATCTCGCGCGCCAGCAGGCGCAGCGGAAAGCCGATGATGCCGCTCGAATGGCCGCACAATCGTTCGACCGCGAGATGCGTCTTGCCGGTATTGGTGGGTCCCAGCACGGCGGTCACCGCTGGGCGATCGTAATGTGCCATCCGCATCTGGTCGCAGCTTGATATGCGCGGTGCAACCCGGTTTGCGTGTCCGCCCCTGGTTTATGCGGCTCGTCGCCACCAGTCGTCCACTCATCGCATTTGCGCGCGCTGCAGCAGGCGATTTATTTGACATTAACCTCAACGCCCTACAGATTCTGGATGATTAGCGGGGCATCCATCGGTGGCAGGTTTCTGCGCGCACGGCGCGCACCACACCGGGATGCGCAAGGGGTAGGGTGTGTTCAAGCAGCATGAGCTGAGCTACGGCGGCACTTCGGGTACGGCGACGCTGTCGTTGACCGACGCTATCGTTGCGCCGCTGCGCGACGGCGATACGCTGCCCTGGCGCGACCGCTGGCAGGCGACGATCCACAGCCTCGACCTTGTACCCGATCTCGGTTGCGATATCGGCTCGCGCAGCTGGTGGCGCGGCTTCGCGACGCTTGGCGTGCTGATCCTCTCGGCGGCGGCGACCTTCCCGGGCATGGGCGCCCTGCCTGGCGCGAGCGGCCCGATGCTCGATGCCAACGATTGGGAAATGGCGCGCGCGCAGGCGATCATGCCGCTCGCTTATGGCGGCGATACCGGCCTTCACATGGCCGCCACCGATAGCGTCCAGCCGCTCGCAGCGAGCCCCGAACGCCCGCACATCGAACTCACCGCGACGCTCGGCCAGGGCGACGGCTTCGAACGCGTCCTGTTGCGCTCGGGCGTCGGCGAAGGCGATGCCGCCACGATCGCCAACCTTGTCGCTTCGGCGATGCCGCTGGGCGATCTCGAAGCGGGCACGCAGCTCAACCTGAAACTCGGCCGACGCATGGACAAGGCGCTCGCCCGCCCGGTCGACGCGCTGGCATTGCGCGCGCGCTTCGACCTCAGGCTCGAGATCGAACGGGTCGACGGCGCGCTCACGCTGCACCGCATCCCGATCGCGGTCGATACGACGCCGCTCAGGATTCGCGGCCGCGTCGGCGACAGCCTCTATCGTTCGGCCCGCGCGGCAGGCGCACCGGCCAAGGCGATCGAGGCCTATCTCAAGGTGCTCGCGACACAGCTGTCGGTCGGCCGCGACATCGGTGCCGACGACCAGTTCGACATCATCATCGATTATCGCCGCGCCGAAACGGGCGAGGCCGAAGCGGGCAAGCTGATCTATGCCGGGCTCGATCGCGCCAGCGGCAAGGACCTGCGCATGCTCGCCTGGACGCAGGGCGGCCGCCAGCAATGGTTCGAAGCGTCGGGCGTCGGCCAGTCGCGTCAGGGCATGAGCGCACCGGTCCACGGCCGCCTGTCGTCGCATTTCGGCATGCGCCGCCATCCGATCCTCGGTTATGTCCGGATGCATTCGGGCAATGATTACGGCGCGGCTTATGGCTCGCCGATTTTCGCGGTCACCGACGGCCGCGTCGATTATGCCGGGCGCAAGGGCGGCTACGGCAATTACGTTCGCATCCAGCACGGCGGCGGACTCGGCTCGGGCTATGGCCATATGAGCCGCATCGCGGTGCGCTCGGGCGCTTCGGTCAAACGCGGACAGGTGATCGGCTATGTCGGCAATTCGGGCCTGTCGACCGGACCGCATCTCCATTTCGAAATCTATCGCAACGGTCGACCGGTCGATCCGTCGTCGGTGCGCTATGTCACGCGCGCACAGCTCGAAGGCTCCGCGCTCGCCGCCTTCCGCGCCAAGCTCAACACGGTGACGCGAGTCGCCCCGGGTGCCGCGCTCGCCCCGATGCACATTGCCAAGGCCGCCAACACGGCTCCGCCCAGCGAAGCCGACCGCCTGCCCGGTTGATCGGGGGCCTGGCGCCGACGATGATTGCATGCGCGTGCGCGGCGGCTTAAGTCCGCGCCGATGACCCAGCAATCCTATCCCGCCACCCGCCTGCGCCGGACGCGCGTCTCCGCCTGGAGCCGCGCGCTCCATCGCGAGACCGTCCTGACCCCCGCCGACCTGATCTGGCCGCTGTTCGTCTGCGACGGAGAGGGCGAACAGCCGGTCGCCAGCCTGCCCGGCGTTTCGCGCTGGGGCGTCGCGCAGATCGTCGAGCGCGCCCGCGAAGCGCGCGATCTCGGCATTCCGTGCGTCGCGCTGTTCCCCAACACGCCGCCCGACCGGCGCAGCGCCCATGGCGAAGAGGCGGCCAATCGCGACAATCTGATGTGCCGCGCGATTCGGGCGATCAAGGACGCGCTCGGCGACGAGATCGGTGTACTGACCGACGTCGCGCTCGATCCCTATACCGATCACGGCCAGGACGGGCTGCTCGACGATCATGGCTATGTCGCCAACGACGCAACGGTCGATGCGCTCGTCGCGCAGGCGCTCAACCAGGCCGACGCGGGGGCCGATATCGTCGCCCCGTCGGACATGATGGACGGCCGCATCGGCGCAATCCGTGCGGGGCTCGAAGGTGCGGGCCACCACAACGTCCAGATCATGAGTTACGCGGCCAAATATGCCAGCGCCTTTTACGGCCCGTTCCGCGATGCGGTCGGCTCGTCCGGGCTGCTCAAGGGCGACAAGAAAAGCTACCAGATGGATCCCGCCAACGGGTCCGAGGCGCTGCGCGAGGTCGCCATCGATATCGCCGAAGGTGCCGACAGCGTGATGGTCAAGCCGGGGCTGGCCTATCTCGACATCGTCGCGCGTGTCGGCGAAGCGTTCGACGTGCCCGTCTTCGCTTATTCGGTGTCGGGCGAATATGCGATGATCGAGGCGGCCGCCGCGGCGGGGGCCGGCAACCGCGACGCGCTCGTTCTCGAAACGCTGATGGCCTTCAAGCGCGCGGGCTGCAGCGGCGTGCTGACCTATCATGCGGCGCATGCGGCGAGGTTGCTCCATGGCTGAGTTCCGCCACGAGACCGACCGGTTGATCCTGCGCGACTGGCGTGACGGCGATGCCGATCGCTTTTACGCGCTGCTCAATACCCCGGCGGTGATGCGCTGGCTCGGCGGCGTCCAGGATCGCAGCGTGTTCGACGCGGCGGTGGCGCGGATCGAGGGCTATCGCCGCGATTACGGCCACAGCTTCTGGATCGTCGAGCGCAAGGACGATGGCGGCCACCTGGCGGGCGAAATGCTCGGCTTTTGCGGCCTCAAGCGTTCCAATGTCGAAGGCGAAAAGGTGTTCGGCATGGTCGAGGTCGGCTGGCGCCTGCGCGAGGATGCCTGGGGCCACGGCTATGCGAAGGAAGGCGCGCTCGCCAGCCTCGATCTCGCCTTCACCCGCTTTGCTGCGCAAGAGGTCATCGCGCTGACCGTTGCGGGCAACACGCCGAGCTGGGGCCTGATGGAGCGGCTCGGCATGACGCGCCGCGCCGATCTGGATTTCACCGATCCGCGCTATGGCGCCGAACTCAACCCGACGATCGTCTACGCCATCGATCGCGAGACCTGGGCGGCGCAGCGACAGGAGCAGGCAGGATGACCCATCGGCCCGACGTTTCGATCATCGCGATCCACGGCAAGTCCCCGCGCATCGACGACAGTGCGTTCATTGCGCCGGGCTGTCGCATCATCGGCGATGTCGAGATCGGCCCCGATGTCAGCATCTGGTACAATTGCGTGATGCGCGGCGATGTGAACCGGATTGTCGTCGGCGCGCGCAGCAACATCCAGGACGGCAGCGTGGTCCATTGCGACAGCGCCGACGAGGGCCACCCGCAAGGCTATCCCACGATCATCGGCGAAGATGTCCTGATCGGCCATCTCGCGATGGTCCATGGCTGCGTGCTCGAAGACCGCGCCTTTGTCGGGCTCGGCGCGATCGTCATGTCGGGGGCGCGGATCGAAAGCGACGCGATGCTGGCGGCGGGCGCAATGCTGACCGGCGGCAAGACGATCGCGGCGCGTCAGCTGTGGACCGGGCGCCCCGCCAAATATCTCCGCGACCTGCCCGAGCGGGCGATTGCCGAGATGCGCGCAGGCGTGGCCCATTATGTCGAAAACGGCCGCTATCACCGCGCCGCGCTGGACGAGGGCTGAGCGGAAGCGGCCTGACCCCAGTCCGTCTGGGCTGAGCCTGTCGAAGCTCGGGTGCGTTGGCATGCGGCAGGCCAGGAACACATTACCACCGCCCTTCGATACACGCCTGCGGCGCTACTCAGGACAAGCGGGTTGTGTTTCGATCAGGTCGGTTTTGATCAGGCCCGTTCGAGCGCGGCGAGCAGGCGGTCGATCACTGCCTGCTGCGCTGCCACCATTGTCACGAGCCGGTCGCGTAATACGGTCAGTTCGTCGGTGCCCGCACGCTCCCCCGAATCGGCGCGCGCGATGATCAGCGCATCGGCCTCGGCGAGGGCATCGCTGGCCGGGCCGCGTTCGCTCTCGAGGACCGAAATGGCCGACTGGGCGACAACCCAGGCCTCGCTCGACACCGCCGCGCCGCGGGCGTTGGTGACCGCCGCCTGCGTCGCCGGAAGCGCGGCGTCGAATCGCTGCTGCGCGGCCTCAGCCTGCTCGGCGAGCTGGACGATGCGCGCCGCAAGGTCGGCGGCGGGCGGCGGTGCAGGGGGCAGAGCGACGGCTTCGGGCGGGACGGTGTCGAGCCGGCCTTCGACCGCGCGCGGTCCGAGATCGGGATAGCCGTCATCGCCCGTCGTCGCACAGCCGGCGAGCACGAGCAGCGCGGGACTCGCCAGAGTGCATGAAAGGAGCGTGCGCTTCATCGTGTCCGGCTCTATGGATTCGCGCGGGCCCGGGCAAGCGGGACGAAAGCTGGCGGGTAAAAAACATCGCCAATATCCTCGGCATTCCGCCCGTGATCCATTGACAGCGCGGCATGACGGGGCTAGTTGGCCTGACTTTCCGCGCCCCCGCGACCGATTCTATAACGGGATCGGCCACGCAGTTGCGCGGCAATACTAGTTTTGAATTGGATGGAACCGATGTTCGCAATCGTGCGCACGGGCGGCAAACAGTATCGCGTTGCTGCCGGAGACAAAATCGTCGTTGAGAAGCTTGCCGGAGAGGCAGGCGATTCGATCACGTTCGACGATATCCTGCTCGCCGGCGACGGCGACGAGATGAAATCGACCAAGGGCCTCAAGGTCGGCGCAGAGATCATTGCGCAGGCGAAGGCCGACAAGGTCGTCGTCTTCAAGAAGCGTCGCCGTCACAATTACCGTCGCAAGATGGGCCATCGCCAGCAGCACACGATCCTGAAGATCGTCTCGGTCGGCGATTCGAAGGTCGAGAAGAAGGCAGAGGCGAAAGCCGACGCCAAGCCCGCGACCAAGGCCGAAGCGGCTCCCAAGGCGGAAGCTAAGGCGCCCGCAGCGAAGAAGGCTGCTCCGGCGAAAGCCAAGGCCGACGCCAAGCCTGCCGCGGCCAAGAAGGCTCCGGCCAAAAAGGCCGAGCCCGCCAAGAAGCCTGCTGCCAAGAAGGCCGCACCCAAGAAAGACGCCTGAGACAGCGCATCGCGCCCAGGCAAGAGAGACTAGGAGTAACCGAGCATGGCACATAAAAAAGCAGGCGGTTCGTCACGCAACGGTCGCGATTCGGCGGGCCGTCGCCTTGGCGTGAAGAAGTTCGGTGGCGAAAACGTCATTGGCGGCAACATTATCATGCGCCAGCGCGGCACCAAGGTCTATCCGGGCCGCAATGTCGGCATGGGCAAAGACCACACGCTATTTGCGCTGACCGAAGGTCGCGTCATGTTTCATGACGGCAAGCTGGGACGCAAATTCGTCTCGGTGGAAATGGCCGAAGCCGCACAATAGGACGATTCGATACCGGGATCGTCCACAGGACGACCCGGGATCGTACCGCTGGCACCAAGGCCGGCAGACAATCCTCACCGAGAGGGAGACGGGTCGCCCCGCCTCCCTTTTTTCATGCGCGTCGCCGATGCGCGGGGACCCAAGGCAAAACGAGACTCCCTCTCAGCGCTGTCGCGATCCTGTCACCTGGCGGTGGCACGGGCGCGGCGAGAAGAGGGAGTGAGTGAGATGTTCCACCGGACCGAGCGGCTGTTGCTGCGGCCTGGCTTTGCCGAGGATGCGCCCGAGCTCGCGCGGGCGATCGGCGAGCAGGCCATCGTCCGCAATCTGGCGACCGCGCCCTGGCCCTATGGCGAAGGCGATGCGCGCGCCTTCCTCGCCATCGAACGGCCCGCCTTGCTGCCCAGCTTCGTGCTCGCGCTCAGGACGCGCGGCAGCCCACGAATCGTCGGCATGTGCGGGATCGGCGAGGACCCCGAAGGCGGCGTCGAGCTGGGCTACTGGATCGCGCGGCCCTATTGGGGTCTCGGCTTTGCCACCGAGGCGGCGCGCGCGGTGATCGGGATCGCCCGCGCGACGGGCCTCGCCAATATCCACGCCGGGCATTTCACCGACAATCCCGCCTCGGGCCGCGTTCTCGCCAAGGCTGGCTTTCGCGCTACCGGCCGGATCGAACCGCGCTTCAGCCAGGCGCGCGGCGGCCATGCCGATTGCGTCCTCTATGCACTGGCCGAGGACGAAGGTGCCGGTGGGGATGGCGACGTAGCGATGCCCGATTATCGCGAAAACATTCGCCTGCTGGCGGCCTGATCGGTCCTAGGATGCGATCGGGACGCCGCCGCGCGGGCGGGCGAATGTCTCGATTTCGCCGTCCTGGTATGTCGCCATGCCGGTTGAACGATAGCCCAGCTTGCCCGCGACGTTGACCGAGGCGGCATTGCCGGGATCGATGATGCAGCCGGTCTGCGGCGCATCAAGCGTCGCATCGGCCCAGGCCAGGATCGCGCGCATCGCCTCGGTGCCATAGCCCTTGCCCGCGGCGGTTTCGGCAAGCACCCAGCCGGCCTCGGGATAGGCGTCGATCGCCGCGATATCGCGCATGGCGTGCATCAGCCCGGCGATCCCGACGCGCGTCCCGCTTTTGCGTTCCTCGATCAGCCAATAGCCATAGCCGAACAGTTCCCACTGACCAAAATTGAGCAGGAAGCGCGGCCAGTTCTCGGCCCGGGTGCGCGGCTTGCCGCCAATGTAGCGATTGACCGCCTCGCTTTGCCAGGTCGTGTCGAACCAGTCGAAATCGTCGCGGGCATAGCCGCGCAGGCGCAGGCGTTCGGTGGTGAGCTCGGGGGCAAGGTGCGACATTGCGCGGGTAAACCGCCGCTGTGCCGCAGAGTCAATCAGGCGTGTGCAGCGACCGGGGCTGCGGCGCCCTCATGCGACATGACTGCGGCCTGATAATCGCTTTCGTACAGGCCGATCAGCGCGCGGTCGTCGTGCTTCCACGGATGGAAACCGGGCAGGAACCACGCCAGCCACGCGCCCGCGACCTTGCGGAACATGCCGGGCGAGACGAACACATAGCGCAATATCCCGGCCAACGCGCGAGGACCGGTAATGCCATCCTGCGCGAGCAGATCGAGCATTCCGGTGATCCGCTTGGTGGTGAATTGCTGGGTGACCTTGAGCATGACGATCGACTTGACCTTCCAGCGGCGCCAGCGCGTCCAGTCGCGCGTCGCGTGGAGGAAGGTGTCGTAGGCGACGCCCTTGTGCTCGATTTCCTCGGCGGCGTGCCAGCGCCACAATTGGCGCGATTCGGCATCGGCTCCGGCGAGGTGCTTCGGATTGGCGAGCAGCTGCTGCGCGATGATCGCGGTGAAGTGTTCAAGCGCCATCGTCACGATCAGGTTGGCGATTGGCGGGCGGTCCCTGGTCAGTTCGAGCGATTCGGCGACCTGCCGTTCGATCCGGGTCACGTCATAGCCGGCATCGATGACGCGGCGATTGAACGCGACATGCTCGCGACTGTGCATCACTTCCTGCTTGGTGAAGGCGCGGATTTCCTGGCCGAGCCGATCGGGCGTGCCGTCGCGGAATGCCTTGACGCTCTCGACGAAAAACGCCTCGCCCTTGGGAAAGGTTAGCGACAAGGCATTGTAAAAGGCCGTCGCGAAGGGATCGTTGCCATGCCACCATCTTTGTTGCACGGTCTCCTGGTCGCGCCCGAAGCGACGGTCGCGTGGCGTGATGATAAGGTCGGCGGGGGTCATGGCTCTGCTCATCTTTCGAATGTGGAGTTAACTGACACCAATGTCAATAGAGCGCAAACGCCTGACCCCTGCCGAAAGCCGCTCTGCTGCGTTGGTTGCGGCGCGCGCGCTTTTGATCGAGACTGGTCCGCAGGCGGTGACGCTGAAGGCGGTCGCCGGGCGGATCGGCCGGACGCATGCCAACCTCCTTCACCATTTCGGCTCGGCATCGGGGCTGCAGAAGGCGCTGGCCGACTATATCGGAGAGACGGTCTGCGCGGCGATCGGCGCGGCGGTCCTGCGCACGCGCAGCGGCGAAGGCAGCGCGCGCGATATCGTCGATCTCACCTTCGACGCGTTCGACAAGGAAGGCGCCGGGGCGCTGGCTTCGTGGATGCTGGTATCGGGCAACGAGGACGCGCTCGATCCGATCGTCGAGCGGATCCATGCGCTGGTCGACGACCTTGCCGAGACCGGCCATGACGACGTCGCGCTCCACGACGACACGCTGTCGCTCGTCCTGACTGCGCTCGGCGACGCGCTGATGGGGGAGGCGATGGCCGCCTCGCTCGGGCTGCCGCGCACACGCGCACGCGAACTGGCAACCGCCCAGCTCGAAGCGTCGCTGGTTCGCTGGAAGGGAGAGGCGGCCTAACTCTCGCGCAAAAGAAAAGGGCGACCTGCAGGCCGCCCTTTCATTGTCTATTGTTGATCGGTTGCGATCAATGCGCGTCCATCGCGTGCTTGAGCTGGCTCATCTGGTCGTGGCCGCGCTTTACCGAGGTGTAGCAGTCGGCGATGCACGTCTTGGTATCGGCCGACAGATCGTCGTCCTTCAGCGCGTCATCGAATTTCGACTTGATATGGTCTTCGCCGCGCTCGACTTCGGCAACGACCGCGTCGTCGTCACGCTCGCCGGTAACGGCATCGCGCAGCGACAGGAAGACGCGATGGGCGCCCGCCAGGATCGTGCCGTCGTCCTCTGGGTTGCCGCCAGCGGCGCGGACCTTGGCCTGCATCGTGCGGACGACTTCTTCGCGTTCGTTGGCGCGCGCGCGGAAGGTCTCGGCGAGCGTGGCATGGTCGGCCTTGTCGGCGGCTTCGCGATAGCCGTCGACGCTGTCGAGCGTGGTCGCGATCAACGAGTTGAGCGTGCGCGTGTCATGGTCGGTCATCATGGTGAATAGCTCCTGTAGTGAATGGCTTAGTATCTCTCCTTTCAACGAGCATGGCGGCAAAAGTTTCCGCGCAGCCTAGGAAAATCGCCGGGCTTGCCCGCTCATCGTCCGCCAACGCGCGGATCGCTGGTCAAAACCGCCCGCTTGGCCTAAACGCGCGCCATGCATTTTCTCGATCAAGCCAAGATTTTCGTCAGCTCCGGCGCGGGCGGTGGCGGCGCCGTGTCGTTCCGCCGCGAAAAGTACATTCAGTATGGCGGTCCCGACGGCGGCAATGGCGGCAAGGGCGGCGACATCATCTTCGAGGCGGTCCAGGGCCTCAACACGCTGATCGACTTTCGCTACACACAGCATTTCAAGGCGCCGCGTGGCAAGGGCGGCATGGGCCGCGACCGCACCGGTGCGGGCGGCGACGACCTGGTCATCAAGGTGCCGGTCGGTACGCAAGTGCTCGCCGATGACGAGGAGCGCAGCCTGATCGTCGACCTGACGCGGGTCGGCGAGCGCGTGAAGCTACTCCGCGGCGGCGATGGCGGCCGCGGCAACGCCAGCTACAAGAGCTCGACCAACCGTGCCCCGCGCCAGCACGAGCCGGGCTGGCCGGGCGAGGAACAATGGGTCTGGCTGCGGCTGAAGCTGCTCGCCGATGTCGGCCTGGTCGGCCTGCCCAATGCGGGCAAGTCGACCTTCATCAACGCAATCACCAATGCCAAGGCGAAGGTCGGCGCCTATCCCTTCACGACGTTGCGCCCGCAGCTCGGCGTCGTCGGGCACAAGGGCCGCGAATTCGTCGTCGCCGACATTCCCGGCCTGATCGAAGGCGCGGCCGACGGTGCAGGGATCGGCGACCGCTTCCTCGGCCATGTCGAGCGCTGCCGCGTGCTGATCCACCTGGTCGATGCGCATGGCGACGACCCCGTCCTCGCCTGGCAGACGGTCCAGACCGAGCTCGCCGCCTATGGCGAAGGCCTCGAGAGCAAGCCGCAGATCCTCGCGCTCAACAAATCGGACCTGCTCGACGACGAGCTGATGGCCGCGGTGACGCAGGACCTCAAGGCGGCGGGCGCGCCCGATCCCTATCCGCTGTCGGGTGCGACCGGTGCGGGGCTCGAACCGATCCTCGACCAGGTGCTCGGCTATCTGCCCGATTCGAGCTCGATCGAAATGCCGACCGAGACGCAGGACGACGATGGCGAGACGGCGGCGTGGTCGCCGATCTGACCTGATGACTGCCGATCCGATGAAAGTGATCGCACTGACCGGCGCAACGGGCTTCGTCGGATCGACGCTGCTCGATCGTGCGCTCGCGGCGGGTCATGACGTGCGGGCGCTGACCCGCCGACCGCAGCCGCACCGCGACGGCGTCAGCTGGATCGCCGGTGCGCTCGACGATCATGCCGCGCTGGCCGCGCTCGTCGATGGCGCCGATGCGGTCGTCCATGTCGCAGGCGCGGTCAATGCGCGCGATCGCGCCGGTTTCGCCGCCGCCAATATCGCCGGGACCGAAGCGGTCGTTGACGCCGCGCGCACCGCCGGCGTGATGCGCTTCATCCACGTCTCCTCGCTCGCCGCGCGCGAACCTGCACTGAGCGATTACGGCTGGTCGAAAACCGGCGCCGAGACCGTCGTGATGGGCAGCGGGCTCGACTGGACGATCGTCCGCCCGCCCGCGATCTATGGCCCGCGCGATACCGAAATGCTCGCGATGTTCACGATGGCGGCGCGCGGGCTCGTGCTGCTGCCCCCCGCGGGACGCATGTCGGTGATCCATGCTGCCGACCTCGCCAACCTGCTGCTCGCGCTGGTCGACGGCGGGCGCGATTATGTCGGCCAGGTGTTCGAACCCGATGACGGGCGCCCCAATGGCTGGTCGCATCGCGGCTTTGCGCGCGCGCTCGGCAAGGGCGTCGGGCGCAGCGTCTCGACGATTTCGATGCCCGGCTGGCTGGTGCGCGTCGCCGCACGCACGGCGCGCATTGTCCGCCGCGACAAGGCCAAGCTGACCCCCGACCGCGCCGCCTATTTCTGCCATCCCGACTGGACCGCCAGCGCCAGCCGGCGCCCGCCGAGCGACCTGTGGACCCCGACGGTCGAGACGCAGCGCGGCCTTGCCGATACCGCCAAATGGTACCGCGCCGAGGGCTGGCTTTAGCGCCAGGCCTGCCATTCTCCCGCCGTATTCACTTGCCAAGGCGAACGCGCGTCGGGCAATTAGCCCGCCAAAGCGACCCCATAAGGATGCACCCATGACCGACCGCGCCGCCACGTTCGAAACCGTCAAGGCCCAGATCGAACCGTTCAATGCCAAGGGCGTCGCGCTGAGCGACGCGACGACGTTTGCCGGCGATCTCGAATGGGACAGCCTGACCGTGATGGACTTCGTCGCGGCGATCGAGGACGAATTCGACATCATCATCACGATGAACATGCAGGCCGAGATCGAAAGCGTCGGCCAGCTCGTCGATGCGGTCGAGAAACTGAAGGCCTGATCCGATGACCGACGCCCCGATGCCCGACAAGCCCGTGGTCCGCGAAGGCGGCACGCCCGACCTGTTCACCAAGTTCGATCCGCTGATCAAGCAGCGCGAGGATTTGCTCGCGACCGGTCAGCAGGACCCGTTCAGCCTCGTCATGGAAAAGGTCGAATCGCCGACCGTGGCGATCTGCAACGGCAATCGGACGATCCTGCTCGGCACCTACAATTACATGGGCATGACCTTCGATCCCGACGTCATCGCGGCGGGCAAGAAGGCGCTCGACGAATTCGGCGCGGGCACCACCGGCAGCCGCGTGCTCAACGGGACGTACCAGGGTCACAAGGAGTGCGAAGAGGCGCTCAAGGACTTCTACGACATGGACCACGCGATGGTCTTCTCGACGGGTTACCAGGCCAATCTCGGGATCATCTCGGTGCTCGCCGGCAAGGACGATTACGTCGTCATCGATACCGACAGCCACGCCTCGATCTATGACGGCTGTGCGATGGGCAATGCCCAGATCGTCGCCTTCCGCCACAATGATGTCGAGGCGCTCGAAAAGCGGCTCAAGCGCCTCCCCGCCGATGCGGGCAAGCTTGTCGTCCTCGAAGGCGTTTATTCGATGCTCGGCGACGTGGCCCCGCTCAAGGAGATGGTCCGCGTCTGCAAGGAAGCGGGCGCGATGGTGCTGGTCGACGAGGCGCATTCGATGGGCTTCATCGGCGAGAACGGCCGCGGCGTCGCCGAGGACCAGGGCGTCATCGACGACGTCGATTTCATCATCGGCACGTTTTCCAAATCGGTCGGCACGGTCGGCGGCTTTTGCGTTTCGAACCATCCCAAGTTCGAAATCCTGCGCCTCGTCTGCCGCCCTTACGTCTTTACCGCCAGCCTGCCGCCGAGCGTCGTCGCGACCGCCGAGACAAGCATCCGCAAGCTGATGCACGGATCGAACAAGCGCGCGCATTTGTGGGAAAACTCCAAGCGCCTGCACGGCGGGCTCAGGGATCTGGGCTTCACGCTCGGCACCGATACGCCGCAATCGGCGATCATCGCGGTAATCATGCCCGATCTCGAAAAGGGCGCCGCAATGTGGCAGGCACTGCTCGAGAACGGCCTTTACGTAAACCTCGCCCGCCCGCCCGCAACGCCCGCTAACATGACGCTGCTGCGCTGCTCGCTGTGCGCCGAGCACACCGCCGAACAGGTGAGCGAGATTCTCGGCATTTTTGAGAAGAGCGGCAAGGCGGTCGGGATCATCTGATGGGAGCGGCAGGGCGCTGAACGACCGCTTTTGGGTGGTTAGCGGACAATACGCTAATCGCGCAGTGGCGGCGCTCTTAAATCGGCGGCCAAGTTCTCAAGCCAATAGTAAAGAAGCGCGCCTTCCAA